>CAWGCG010000001.1:0-16187 GCA_963821025.1 uncultured Solirubrobacterales bacterium
TTCGAGGGCGCTCGGACCCGAGCGCCTGCCCATCAACGGCCGGTGCGCCTCAGTCCTTCCGAAGGTCGGGCCAGGCGCGGTCGCGCTCGGAGAGCAGGCGCGGCGGCGCGGGCCAGTCGATCGCCAGCGCCGGGTCGTCCCAGCGCACGCCACGCGCCGCCTCGGCCACGTAGCGGTGGGACATCTCATAGAGCATCTCGGTGTCGTCCTCGAGCGTCTGGTAGCCCTGGGCGAAGCCCTCGGGGACGTAGGCGAGTCGTCGGCTCCGGGCGCTGAGCTCGGTCCCGAGCCACCGGTGGCGGGTGGGGGAGTCCTCGCGCAGGTCGACCATCACCAGGTAGACGGCGCCCCGGGTGCAGCGCACCAGCTTCACCTCCGCGTGCGGATGCTCCTGGTAATGCAGGCCCCTGAGCGTGTGCCGCTCCGGAGTCTCGACGGTGCTGCTCTGGACGATCCGCATCCGCAGGCCTCGCTCTGCGAACTCGTGCTCGCAGAAGGTGCGGGCGAGCGACCCGCGCTCGTCGCCGTGCGGTTCGACGTCGATCACGAAGGCGTCCTCGAGCGCCGTCGGGGTGAAGATCATCGCCGCACGCTCAGCCCGCTTCGATCGCGACCTTCCAGCGCAGGTCGTCGTCGATCCGTCCCGACTCCTGCAGCTCGCGGACGCGGTTGATCCGCAGGTAGCGGGTCCCGGTGAACTCCTCGAGGTCCAGGCCGTTGCGGCGATAGGCCTCGCTCAGCTCCTCGACCCCGCGGCGGACGGTCCAGCGCGGCTCGTAGCCGAGCACGCGGGCGATCTTCGAGCAGTCGACCTGGTAGGAGCGCTTGTCGGGCCCGCCGCCCTCGGCGAACGACGCGCTCGAGCCGGGTACTACCTCCTCGACGATCTCGGCCAACTGCCTGATCCGGTAGTTCTCGGCGCTCGAGCCGACGTTGAAGGCCTCGTCGTGGACGAGCTCGCGCGGCGCGCCGAGCGCGTCGATGAACGCGGTCGCGATGTCGTCGACGTGGACCAGCGGCCGCCACGGGGTCCCGTCGCTCTGGATCAGCACCTCGCCGGTCGTGTGGGCGTAGCCGACCAGGTTGTTGACGACGACGTCGACCCGCAGCCGCGGCGAGACGCCGTAGGCGGTCGCGTTGCGCAGGTAGGTGGGGCAGAACGAGTCGTCGGCGAGCTCGGAGATGTCGGCCTCGGCGAGCACCTTCGACCTCCCGTACGGGGTCACCGGAGCGAACTCGGCGCCCTCGTCGAGCAGCTCGTCGTCGCCCGCCTTGCCGTAGAGGCTGCACGAGGAGGAGAACAGGAAGCGCCCGACGCCCGCTTCCTTTGCCTTCTCGGCGACCCGGACCGAGGCCTCGTGGTTGATCTCGTAGGTCGCCTGCGGGTTCAGGTCACCGACCGGGTCGTTGCAGACGGCGGCCAGGTGGATGACGGCGTCGAAGCCGGCCAGGTCGTCGCTCTCGACGTCGCGGACGTCCAGCGTCCTCGAGGCGGCTTCGGGAACCTGATCGCCGAACACGCACGACGCGAACAGGTCTGAGTCCAGGCCCGAGACCTCGTGGCCGTCCGCCTGCAGGCGCGGCACGAGCACCGAACCGACGTAGCCGTTGTGACCGGTGACGAGTACGCGCAAGAGGGGCCTCCTTTGGAGCATGACGGGCGCCCGTAACGGCACCCGCGATCGGGTCTATAGCTTGCCAACGGCTGGCGCGGGCCGATCCGTACGTTTCCCGAACCCCAGTCTTGAGCAAGCCCGGCCCGTCCGTTTCCCGTACCCCGGTTTCGAGGAAGTAGCAGGCGCTCTTGGCCGTTGATTCGACATGCCAGCCGGGGACACGGGCAGCGATCGACCTCTGCGACCGGGCGACCAGGTCGAGGTCAAGTCGCTGCCGGAGATCCTGGCGACGCTCGACGGCGCCGACACCCTGGACGAGATGCCGTTCATGCCCGAGATGCTCCGCCACGCGGGGCGCCGGTACACCGTCTCGCGCCGGGTCGACAAGATCTGCGACACCGTCGCCGAGACCGGCAGTCGCCGATTGCACGCGACCGTGTACCTCGACGACCTGCGCTGCGACGGCTCCGCCCACGGCGGCTGCCAGGCCGGCTGCCGGCTCTACTTCAAGGAGGCGTGGCTGCGCCGCGTCGACGGAGTCTCCCCGGCGCCGGCGGAGCAGCCCTCGCCCGAGCTCGAGGCGGTGACCGACGCGGGGACGCGAACCGTGCGCGCCGGCGAGACCGAGGAGGTCTGGCGCTGTCAGGCGACCGAGGCGGTGAACGCGTCGGAGCACCTGCGCACGTTCAAGGACCCGGGCCAGTACTGGCGAGAGTTCCGCAACGGCAACTTCGGCCACCTGCGGTTCATCGGCCTGCTGGCGCGGGCGCTGGTGATGGAAATCGCGCGCCGCGTGCGCCTGCTCAAGCCGCTGCCGCTTCACGGGCCCGAGCCGAAGGCGCCGGCCAGCGAACCGCTCGACCTGCAACCGGGCGAGCTCGTTCAGGTCAGGTCCCCGGCCGAGATCGAGGCGACGCTCGACGACCGGGGCTTCAATCGCGGCCTCTCCTTCGACCGCGAGATGCTTCGCTACTGCGGCCGCACGCTGCGGGTCAAGGACCGGGTCAACCTGCTGATCGACGAGACGACGGGACGCATGTTGCGGATCCCCAAGGACTGCCTGATCCTCGAGGGGTCGGTGTGCTCGGGGGAGTGCAGCACCGGGCGCTGGTTCTGCCCCCGCGAGATCTACCCGTTCTGGCGCGAGGCCTGGCTGCGCCGGGTCGAGGACCCGGCCGGGTCAGCGCGGAATCGCTCGGTGAACGGCGTCGGAGAGTCGCGTTCGGTTGACCCTCACGACCTCGTGGGCCCGGAAGCGCCGTAGAGCGCGGCGGCAGCGCCGAAGTTGCGCGTCGCTGAGACCGGCCGCGCTGACGAGCTCCCAGAGCTCACGCGAGAGGCGCCGCGGGGACGTCTTCAGGCGCTCTGCGTGGACCGGGTCGAGCCGGCGCCTGAACGCCGCCCGGTCGACCGCCACCTCGTAGACCTGCGTGCGGTTGGCGAGCAGCTGGTCGACGTGAACGATCGGCGCGCGGAGGGCGAGCTCGGTGCTCAGGAGCCAGTCGGTGCGCTCGTTCGGGCGCACGCGTCCGGTGCGCATCAGCTGCTCCCGCCGGTAGATCCCGTAGATCGGGTCGTACTTGGCGTCGCCGGCGTGGAAGAACCAGAGCATCCGCTCGAACCGCTCGGCGGGGTCCGAGGAGCACGGGAAGTCGCCTGCGTAGCGTTCGAACCTCGGCGCGACACCCGGGGTGTGGAGCACGAATCCCGAGGTGACTCCGATCGCGTCCGGCCGCTCGGCGAGCGCCGCCGTCGCGATCGAGAGGGCCCTGGGTTCGAGCCAGTCGTCGGAACTGATCCACCGGAACAGCTTCCCTTCGGACGCTTCGAGCACTCGGTTCATGTTCTCGTGCGAGCCGATGTTGGCCGGGTTCAGGTTGACCTTGACGCGGCGGTCCTCGCGCGCGTAGCGCTCGAGCATCCGCGGCGTCTCGTCGTCGGAGGCGTTGTCGCAGATCACCAGCTCGAGATCGGTCAGGTCCTGGGCCAGCACCGACTCGATGCAGCGCCCGACCCGCTCCGGATCGTTGCGGACCGCGAGCCCGATCGAGATCGCGGGCGGGCCGCCGTGCGGACGCGCGCGGCTCATGCCTGAAGCGCCGGCCGGCTGCGACGGGCGTCGACGAGCTTCCGCAGCCGCCCGCGCGCGAGATCGAGGGTGCTGCGGATGATCTCCGGCGCCAGCACCCGCAGCGACAGCGTGTAGACGACGATCCCGAGCCCGATCGTCAGCACCGCCCGGCCGGCCATCCCGACCCCGAGCGCCTCGAGCGCCTGGCGCCCGACGAAGCAAGCGGCGGCCATCACCAGCGAGGCCGCGAAGACGCCCGAGACCCTCGCTGCCACCGTGCGCGGCGAGACCTTCATCTCGGAGATGACGAAGATGAACATCGGGATCTCGACCGTGAGCAGCTGGCTGATCACGAAGCAGATCGCGACGCCCTCGATCCCCCACTGGACCCCGATCAGCACGGCCACCGGCGTCAGGCAGAGTGAGGCGAGCTGCGTCCACATGGTCACCTCGGGACGCCCGATCGCGTCGAGATAGACGGTGCCCCAGGACTGCAGGCCGCGGATGATCACGACGATGCTGAGGATCTGTAGTACGCCGACCGAGACCTCCCAGCGGGCGCCGAAGACGACCGGGACCAGGTCCGGGCTGACCACGATCAGGCCGAGCAGCAGGGGCAGCAGTACGGCCGCCAGGTAGGCGATGCTGCGCAGCCACAGCGCGGCCATCCGCTCGGGCTCGGACTGGAGCCTCGAGAAGGCCGAGAACAGCACCTCGGCGATCGGGACCGCGATCAGGGTGAGGGGCAGGATCACCATACTCATCGCGAAGGTCCAGGTCCCGAGGTCGGCGATGCTGGCGTAATGGCCGATCATCAGGGAGAGAACCAGGAGCTCGGCGAGCCGGGCCCAGCGGCCGCCGACGATCCGTAGCGCGTACGAGGTGAGCTTGCGGAAGACCTCGATCGAGAACTCGAAGCTAGGGTGCCAGCCGGCGCGCCACCACAGGGCCGTGGACCAGGCGAGCATCAGGGCGATCTGCTGCAGGACGAGGGCCCAGGCGCCGGCGCCGGACACCGCCGCGGTGATGCCGACAGCGCTGCCGACCAGGAGCGCTATCCAGCTCCGCAGCTCGATGCTCCGGAAGCGCATCCCGCGCATGAACACGGCCTGGCTGGTCGAGCCGATCGAGTAGATCGCCAGCGTAAGCCCGCCGGCCAGCACCATCAATCCCTCGCCCGGCTTGCCGAGAAACGCCTCGATCGGGCCGGAGGCCGCGGCGAAGATCAAAAACAGGGCGGTGCCGAAGGCGATCGAGGTCCAGAACGCGGTCGAGCGGACCATCCTCGGCGCCTTGTCGATCTGAACCAAAGCGGATCCGACTCCCATGTCGGCGACGGTCGGGGCAAAGGCGGCGAGGGCGACCGCGATCGCCGCGGTTCCGTACTCCTCGGGGCTCAGGAAGCGCGCCAGGACCGCGACCGTGAGCAGGCGGGTGCTCTGGATCGTGAGCTGACCGGCGAGCTTCCAGGTGATCCCCTTGCCCACCATCCGCTCGATCGGCTGATCGGCACCGGGGTCCAGGTTATGCGTGGGCGTCTCCCGCCCGACCTCCTCGGTCTCGGCCGGAGCGCTCACGGCCGGGCGGGGCGGCGATCGCAGTCGGTCGGTCCCATCCGCCAATCAACGCCTCTGGGCGTGGCCGTCTTCCGGTCGGCACGCTCAGAAGATTCGCCGTCGGCGAAGCGTTTCGTCTTGCGAGGTTCGTGAGACTCGCTGCGATCACCCATGCCCCCCGGGATCGAGGCCCGATGACGCGCGATGCGCGGGTGGCGGTCGACGCCGTCTCCTACCGGGTCCTGGCGATCGGGCTGCTGCAGCTGTTCGCGCTTGCGGTGATGGTGATCCCTTCGGACACGGTCCTGAGCGGCTTCGGTGCCGTGGGGTATCCCGCGTCGCTGCTCGGGCTGTTCACGTTCGCGGTCCTCTCGGTCGCGGTGGTGCTCGGTGTCCGCGATCGCGACCGGGTCTCGCCCCCCGTGCGAATCGTGCTCTGCGTGCTCTGGATCAGCGTCCTGGCCTCCTACCTCGCGATGGACCGGGGCCTGCTCACGGCGACCGAGCTCTCGGGCGCCGACCGGATGCTGATCCGGTTCGCGGTGGTCACCGGCGTGGCGATCGTCGCCGCGGAATGGCTCACCTCGCTCGACGACGTGCGGCGGGTGCTCAGGGCGCTGGTCTGGGGCGGGGCGTTCTGCGGGGTGGTCGCCGGGCTCCAGTACTGGTTCGACCTCGATCTGGCTCAGTACCTGCGCGACCTGCCCGGCTTCGCCGTGAACTCGGACAATCCCGCGATCACCATGCGCGACGGCCTGAATCGCGTCACCGGGACCGCGGTCACGCCGATCGAGCTCGGCGTGGTGGCCGGGATGCTGATCCCGATCGCGATTTACCTCGGGCTCCACGACCGCGCCCGCAGCCCGCTGATCCGATGGGCGCCGGTCGCCCTGATCAGCCTCGGCGTGCTCACCTCGGTCTCGCGCTCGGCGATCATCTCGGTCGTGGTCGGGTTCGGCGTCATGGTCGTCCTGATGCCTCCGCTGCCACGCCTCGGCGCCCTGTTCGCCGTCCCGTTCGCCGTCGCGGCGGCGTTCATGACCGCGCACGGCCTGATCGGCACGCTCGCTGAGCTGTTCACGGCGGGGACGAACGACTCCTCGCTCGTCTACCGGATCAACGACTACCCGCACGCCGCGGCGCTCTGGGAGGCCGCGCCGTGGCTCGGCCAGGGCGGCGGCACCTACATCGCCGAGAACCAGCTGTTCAACTTCGACAACCAGTTCCTGCTCACCGCGGTCGAGCTGGGCACGGTCGGTGTCGCCGCCCTGAGCATCTTCTTCCTACTCCCCCCGATCTCGGCGCTGATCGCCCGGCGCCGCAGCGCGGACCCCGACCTGCGCCTCCTGTGCGCCGCCCTCGCCGGCGCGGGATTTGCCGGGGCCGCCTGCTTGCTGACCTTCGACGCCGCCTTCTTCCCGATGTTCATCAACGTCACCGCGCTCGTCCTCGGCCTGATCGGAGTCTGTTGGCGGCTGGCCAAAAGAGAGCGGGAGTCGCGCGTACGCACGGGGCTGTTCGAAACGTTGGTGTGAGTGCCGTGATCGCCCAGCACCAACTGGACCCCACCTGCCGAGGGAGGCTGACTCTTGAATCTGCTACTGGCCGCACGAAAGATCTGGCAACACAAGCTGGTCACGTTGCCGATCATCGCCCTGACCATGGCCGGAGCGTTCTACGTGGTCGCGGTCAAGAGCCCGGTCTACGAGGCGACCTCGAGCTTCATCCTCGTCAATCCCCCGGAGCCTCCGAGCCTCGACGAGATCGAGCGCGACCCGTCGCTGCTGGACGTCAACGCCGACAACCCCTACACCCGCTACTCGGACCAGTCGGTGGTCGCCCAGGTGCTGGCGAGTCGGCTGAGCAGCGACGCGGCTCGTGAGCAGCTCGAGACACGCGGCGCCGATCCCGGCTACACGGTCGCGCCGAGCGTCGAGTTCGGCTTCACCGCTCCGGTCGTCAACATCACCGGCACGGGGCCAACCCCGCAAGCCGCGGTTCGCACCGCCGAGGTGCTCAACGTCGCCGCCCGCAAGGAGCTCGACCGGATGCAAGAGATCCAAGGCGTGGACGAGGAGTACAGGATCGACACCCAGCCGGTGGTGGTCCCCCAGGAGGCCACAGCTGAAGGCCTCGGGCAAGCTTCGGATGCTGGTGGTGGTGTTCGCGCTCGGCGCGATCCTCCTGTTCATCGCGATCACGCTCCTCGACGCGATCAAGGCGCTGCGCGGCGAACGGCCGCCGTTCGAGAACCCGGGCCGGCGCTACCTCCCGCCCGGGCCGACCCCCAACGGCGGCGCGCCGGCGCTGCCCGAGCGCGCGTCGGCGACGGAGCTCGCGGAGCACCAGCCGAGGCGCGAAGTCACCCTCTGGATTCCCGACAACCCTGCTCAGCTCCCGGCGAGCAACGGGCACGCGAGCGCCGAGAACGGGCACGCGAGCGCCGAGGAACGGCAGCTGGTCGAGACGATCGCCGCGCCGACCACGAACGGCAACGGCACCTCACACGGCAGCGACAACGGGGCGAACGGGGCGGCCGAGGACGGGGCCGACGAAGCCACCGGTAAGCCGCTGGACCGGATCGGCGGAACCGCCCGCCGCCTCTGGCAGGAGGCGCGCCGGACGATCAATGAGTGATCGCGGCGCACCCGCCGGCTGAGATGGCGCCATGGCCTCTCGAACCGCACCGGTGACGAGCGGCGGCCGGGCGAGCGGCCGCGTTCCCTGGATCGACGGGATCAGGGGGGCGGCGGCGCTGTTCGTCGTCCTCCACCACATCTGGCTCACCACCTGGCCCGGGTTCCCGGCCGACAACGGACCGTGGTGGCTCGGGGGCCTGCTCTACGGCCACATGGCCGTCGCCGTATTCATCGTCGTCTCGGGCTTCTCGCTGGCGCTGGTGCCGATGCGCAACGGGTGGAAGCTGCCCGGGGGGGTGAAGCGGTTCGTGCGCCGACGAGCCTGGCGGATCATCCCCGCCTACTGGGCAGCGCTGGTGATCTCGATCGCCGTCACCGCGCTGCTCCTGCGTCCCGAACTCGAGTCGTCGGCGATCGCCAAGGGCTTCGCCGTCCACGGCCTGTTGCTGCAGGACGTGATCGGCAGCGAGTCGCCGAACGGCGCCTTCTGGTCGATCGCGGTCGAGTGGCAGATCTACTTCGTCTTCCCCCTGATCCTGCTGCTCGGGCGGTGGACGAGCCTGGCGACGGCGGTGATCGCCACCGCCGCCGTGGTCCTGGCGGCGCACGCGATCGCCGGCCTCGGGGCGCCGCTGGACAAGATCAATCAAGTCACGCCGCAGTTCCTGGCCCTGTTCGCGCTCGGCGTCTGGGCCGTGCAGCTCGGCGGCGGCGGGCGCGCCGCCTCGCTGCGAAAGCCGCTCGCCGCGGTTGCGGCTGCGAGCTTCGGCGCCTTCGTCCTGATCGCGGCCACCCAGGGGTCGGAATGGGTCGTCGGGCACTTCTTCGCGATGGACATCCTGTTCGGCGTCGGCGTCGCCGCGTCGCTGGCGCTCATGCACGCGGGCGCCGGAGCGCCCGCGCGGGGCGTGCTCGCCTCGCCGACGGCACTCTGGCTCGGGCTGTTCTCGTACAGCATCTACCTGATCCACGCCCCGATCGTCCTGCTGCTCAACAAGTACGCGTTCGGGCCGCTCGACCTGGAGCCGCTCGTCGGCTTCGGGCTCATGCTCGTCGTTGGCCTGCCGCTGATCCTCGCGCTCTGCTGGGGCTTCCACCTCGCGTTCGAGGCGCCGTTCCTGCGCCGCCGCGACCTGGGCGCGCTCCGGACCCTGCCGATCGTGCGCCACCTGCCGCGCTTCGGCGGCTCGACGAAGGCGCCCGCGGAGGAGGCCGGTGCCCTGACGATCGTCTCCGGCCCGCGGCCGGCGGCGGCCAAGCGACCCTCCGGGTAGGCGGCGTGTGTGAACGCAGGGCGCTGGGCTTCGGCGCCTGGCGCCTTAACTAGCGGGCGCCGGCTTCTCGCGATTTCAGGAGCGTCGCCGAGGGCTCGGCCGAGTCGTCCATCGCCCGCGCGTAGCCGGCGAGCAGGTGCGCCTTCGAGTGCTCCCAGCTGAGCGAACCGGCGATCCGGCTCTGGCCGATCCGCCCCAGCCGAGCGCGCTCGGCGGGGTCGTCGAGGAGCCCGGAGGCGGCGGCGGCGAACGCCGCCGTGTCGTTGCAGGGGGCGTAGCGGGCGGCGTCGCCGGCCGACACCCGCGCCTCGCGCAGGTCGAACGAGACGATCGGCAGGCCGACGGCCATGTACTCCATGATCTTGTTCATCGTCGAGACGTCGTTGAGCGGGTTGTGCGGGTCGGGGGAGAGGGCGACGTCCGCGGTGACCAGGTAGCGCAGCAGGAGCTCGTCCGGGATCCGGCCGGTGAAGGTGACGCGATCCTGAAGCCCGAGCCGGCGTGAGAGCGCTCGCATCTGCTCGAAGCAGTCGCCCGAGCCGACGAACGCGGCGTGCCAGTCGTCGTCCCGCATCTCCCGCAGCGCGGCGAGCGCATCGAGGGCGTAGTCGACGCCGTCCTGTGGCCCCATGACGCCGAGGTAGCAGAGCAGGTGGGGCTTGCCCTGCTTCAGCCCCGGGTCGGGGGCGCCGCCGCTGAAGCGGCCGAGGTCGGGCGCGCTGCGGACGACGAAGACCCGCTCCGGATCCTTGCCGCCACGGTCGAGTGCCACCCGCCGGTAGCTCTCATTGGTGGCGAGAACCACGTCCGCGACCCGATAGGTGAGGCGCTCGAGCGCCACCACCGCGCGGTAGAGGAGGTCCTTGCCGCGACCGAAGCGCGACAGGTACAGCTCGGGCACCAGGTCATGCTGGTCGAAGATCACCCGGGCGCCGCGGAGCTTCAACGGCATGGCGACGAGGAAGAGCAGATCCGGCGGGTTGCAGATGTGAACGACGTCGAACCGCCCCAGGCGCCGCGCGAGCCTCCAGGAGCGCCAGATCGCGGCCGCGTACTCGCGCAGGTACCCGGACCACCCCTCGGTGGCCGCGGTCAGCGGGTAGCGGTGGATCTCGACCCCGTCGATCGTCGCCTCGGGCTCGCGATCCTGCGAGCCCCCCTGGGGGCAGATCACCGAGACCTCGTAGCCGGCCTCCCTGAGCGCCAGACATTCCTGCCAGACCCGCCGATCGAAGGGAACGGAGAGGTTCTCGACCAGGATGAGCGCCCTACCAGGCGACACCGTGGTACTCGGAGATCCGCTCGAGTTCAGAGGCTTGCGGCAGGCGGACGAGGTCGACGATCATCCGGCCGTTGGCGCCCGCGAGCGCCCGTCCGACCTCGGCGTCGCGCGATGCGACGACGCAGGTCTCGGCGTGCTCGACGACCTCGTCGGCGGTCTCGGCCAGCAGCTGCTTGAGGTGCGGCAGGTGCTCCTCGATGTACTCGCGGTTGGTGCCGGTGAGGCTCGGCAGGTGGATCGAGGGGTCGTAGATGCGAAGGTCGTAGCCCTTGCCGATCAGGCGCTCGGCGAGCTCGACGTAGGGGCTCTCGCGGAGCTCGTCGGTGCCGGGCTTGAACGCCAGCCCGAGCAGCCCGATCCGCCGTCGCCCGTTCGCGGTCAGCAGCTCGTAGGTGCGGCGGAAGTGGGCCTCGTTCGACTCGAGGACGCTCTCGAGGATCGGCACCGCCACGTGCGAACCCTGGGCCCGATGGACCAGCGCGCGCAGGTCCTTGGGCAGGCACGACCCACCGAAGCAGAAGCCCGGGTTGAGATAGGCGTCGCTGATGTTGAGCTTGCGGTCGGCCTTGAAGATCCGCATCAGCTCATGCGAGTCGATCCCGAACTCGACGCTCAGGGCGCCGACCTCGTTGGCGAAGCCCACCTTGAGCGCGTGGAAGGCGTTGTCGATGTACTTGGCTGCCTCGGCGACCCGGATCGGCACCCTGAAGGTCGTCTTCGCCAGATCCCCGTAGATCTCGGCGATCGGGTCGCCGCTGCGCGGATCGAGCTCCCCGATCACCGTCTTCTCCGGGTCGTCGAAGTCGGCGACCCCGCTGCCCTCGCGCAGATACTCCGGGTTGACCGCGAAGCCGAAGTCCCTGCCGGCGACCAGGCCCGAGCTCGCCTCGAGTGCGGGGATCATCGTCCCCTCGCTGGTGCCGGGCAGCACGGTGCTGCGAACCACGACCGTGTGCCTGCGCTGAGCGGTGGGCAGGGCCGCGCCGATGTCGGCGCAGACGCGCTCGAGCGCGGCCAGTGAGAGCGACCCCTGCGACCCCGACGGCGTGCCGACGCAGATCAGCGAGACATCGGTCGCTCGAACCGCTTCCGCGGCATCGAGGGTCGCCCGCAGACGCCCCGACTCCACCGCCTGGGCGGTCGCCTCGGGCAGCCCGGGCTCGAGCACGGGAGCGACGCCGTCGTTGATCGAGGAGACCTTGCGCGGGTTGACGTCGACGCCGACGACCTCGTGGCCACGACGCGCGAGACAGGCGGCCGATACGGCCCCCACGTAGCCCAGTCCGATGACGCTGATCCTCATTGATCAAGCAACGAGCAGCGCGGGAGCGTTCTTTCGTTCGCTCACTAGCCGCCCCCGGTGTTGCAGGGCTGCTTCCGGCCCTTGCCCTTGACCTGGTAGTCGGGGTCGACGGTGACGATCTTCGCCTCCCATTCACGGATCGCCGAGCACTTGACGTCCAGCGGCCCGTACTCCCACGCGTTCTTGACGATTCGCAGGCCGGTGACGGACCCGGGCACGCCCATCCGGAACGAGTAGCCCGCGCCCCTGACCAGAAGGTGGTGGATCGTGTAGTTGCCGGTGTTCCCCTGGCCGGCGGGAATGAAGAACGGTGCGGTGCCGCATTCGTTGCCGAACACCAGGGTCGCGTTCTCGAGCTCGAGCCCCCTCGCGTTATAACCCTGGAGACCATCGGAGTGGAGGCTGCGATCGCATCCCGGGTCGTCGCCGAGGACGGACGCGTAGGAGTTCTCGATCCTCACCGGCCCGCAGTCCGAGGCCCGGAAACCCTCGCCGCGATTGATGATCTCGACGTCCTCGGCCGTGTAGCCGCCCTCACCGATCGCCGGGAGGTCGGTCGGGGTGTACGGCTGGCCGGGCGCCGGCTCGAACGTCGTGTTCCTGATCACCATGCCGGGGTCGCAGTCCCCGACCTGGTTCAGGATCTTGCCCCCCTGGAGCTTCACCCGCCGGATCGTCACGTCGGGCGCGTCGACCAGGATGTCCGCACCCCGGAGCAGCACGTCCTCGATCACGGCGCCGGCGCGGGTGACCTCCAGATCGTCGGTAAGCGTCTTCGATGGCCTCCAGCCCGCGGGCACGCCCGTGGTCGCGGGGTTCGGGAACGGACGGCTCCTGGCGCTGGTCGCCTTGCTGCCGGATTGCACCTCGATCCGATCGCTGTAGCCGTCCCGGTCCGTGTCGCGCTTGCGCGGGTTGGTCCGCAGCCTGTACTCGCGCCGGTTGTCGAGCCCGTCGTGATCGGGATCGCCCTTGGCCGAGTCCTTCGAGGTCGAGAGGTGGTAGCGCTGCTCCCACTGGTCCGGGAGGTGGTCGTGGTCACTGTCTTTGGTCGCCGAGGTCGCCGAGATCGGCGCCGAGGCGGAGGTCACCGACGCCTTCTCGCCGGGCCCGGCGCCCGCGGCGATGTAGGCGACGGCGGCCATCAGCACGACGATCAGTTGCGCCATCGCGAGCCCCCTTCGAGCGCGGTGGTCAAGCCGTTACCCTCGCCGGCCCCGGGCGGCTCGGAACAGTCGCTCCGCCGTCCGCACCGCGCCCGCGCGGACGCGACCCGGAGCCGCCTCGTAGGGACCGGGCGCACAGATCTCTTCACCGCCCATCCGGGCCTTGAACCGGTGCACCCCCGGATTGGCGTCCGGATCGATGCCCCCGAGGTCGTACCACCTGATCCCGCGGGCGGCCGCCGCCTCGATCGTCTTCCACTGCAGGAGGTACGGCGCGCAGGCGCTGCGGCCGGATTCGTTCGAGGCGCCCAGCAGGTACACGGCGGTGTCGCCGAGCAGGCTCGCGACGATTCCCGCCGCTGGTTCGCCGCCGATCGACGCGATCGCGACGTGGAGGCGCTCCTCGGCCGGCAGCGCTCGCTGCAGGGAGCCGTAGAAGTCGGCCCCGAGATCGACGCTCAGCGACTTGCGCGCCACCAGCTCGCGGAACAGTGGTGCGAACTGGTCGAGCAGGGCGGGATCGCTGCCCTCGGTCACCGAGATCTCCGCCTTCTCGGCCTGCTTCAGGCTGTAGCGCCATTTCTTTGCGAACGCCGCTCGGACGTCGGCCAGTGACCCGCCGATGTCGACGGCGATCGTCCGGTAGCGCGAGAGGTGATCGACCTGGAGGAATCGCGCCGCCACAAAGCGGCGCTCCTGCTCGGCGTTCCAGGCGGGGTCGCCGAGCGCGGGGGAGACCCGGAGCACGAGGCGGCGTCGATCGACGTACTCGCCGACCAGCGCCTTCAGCACCAGGTCGAGGTGCGGGCCTCGATCTCGGTTGGCGCCGGTTCTGACCAGCGGGCCCCCGGAGACGTACGCGATCCCCGTCCCGGGCATCCGCTTGACCCGGACGCTGGCGAGCCCGATCGGCTCGTCTCCGTGATCGATCCGCAGATGCTCGGCGGTCGAGCCGGTTCGCGCGGCGAGCGCCTCGGCGTAGTCGAACAGCTGGCGGTAGTTGTGGTCGCGAAACCGATCCGCGAGACGCAGCCACTCGGAGCCGACCTCGATCGGGGTGATCCGCGTCTCGGCCGGCGCCACCGGTTCGGTGCGAGCGGCGGCCCGCGGGTCTCGGGGGAGGGTCGAGAGCATTCCGCGGTGTTCGGGCGCCTGGGTGTTGGCGCGCGCGTCGACATCCGTATCCACCGGTTCAAACAACGCTCGCCGAAGGGTCAAAGTTGCGCCGCCGCGGGCGTCACGTGCGAGCGGTCGGCGGGTAGTAGTCGTCGCGCCGCAGCACGCTGGCGAGAGCGCGCACGTGGACGGCCGCCTTCCAGCCGAGGTACCAGGGCGCTGCGAGCAGTGCGAGCCATGTCCGCGGCCCGGCCCGCCCCTGGATCAGGCCGATCACGAGCGCCAGGGTGAGTGCGACCAGGCCGCCGCCGAACACGGCGACCAGCGGCCACGCCCCGGCGGCGAGCGCGAGCACCACGCCGAGCAGCAGCGAGAGGACGGCGATCGCGAAGGGAGGCGTGGCGAGGAACCAGGCCGCCTCGAAGCAGGCCGCGTCGCGCCGCCGCAAGGCCCTGTGCAGCAGCCGCGGCAGATAGGCCCGCGCCGCCGCCATCCGACCGGCCTCATAGCGGACCTTCTGACCACCGAACGAGCTCCAGGTGCCGGCTCCCTCGGAGCGCAGCCGGGCGCTCTCGACGTGGCGGCATCGAACCCCGTCGAGCAGCAGGTCGAGGGTGTAGACGAGATCCTCGGAGGCAGGCGCCCGAAACCGGTGCTCCAGCGCGATCCGACGGCGGATCGCCATCCCGGTGCCCCGCAGCCGCACTCCCGCGCGGAGCCGGTCGCGGCCGCGCGGGATCGTGATCCCCTGGAGCGTGAACGCGGCCAGCGACGCCTCGGTCGCCAGCGTGCGGCCGCGAGCGCTCTCGCTCCGCGCCTGAACGGCGGAGGTCCCCGACGCCAGCGCCCGTTCGCAGCTCTCGAGGAAGCCAGGCGCGATCACCGAGTCGGCGTCCAGCATCAAGACCGCGTCCCAATCGAGGTCGCGCGCCCGCTCGAGCCCGGCCTGGCGGGCCGCGGCCCGGCCGGGCGGTTCGCTCGGGTCCCGCTCGACCACGATCGCTCCGTACCCACGGGCGATCGTCGCGGTCGCGTCGCTGCAGCGATCGGCGACCACCAGCAGCGTGTCGCCCGGCCGCCGGTCCGCCGCCACCGCGGCCAGGCAGTTGCCGATCCCGCGCTCCTCGTCGTGGGCGGGCACCAGGACGAGGAACCTGATCGGGTCGTGTGGCCGGGGTCGCGGCTCGCGATAGAAGAGCGAGGCGAGGGCGAGCAACCCGAGGTGAGCCGCCGCGGCGAGGCCGGGGAGCCCAACGATCATCGCCACGGCGATCAGGGCGGCGGTCATCCGAACATCGCCCCCGAAAGTCCCGAGAGTCCCAAACACCATCGCTTCGCAGCCAGTTTGATCCGGCGCGACGCGGTCGTGCGCCACGATCCGTCCGCCGAGCTCAGTCGCTCGATCAGCCCGGCCGAGTTGCCCGGGCCGACGGTGTTTCGGGCCTGGATCCAGTCGTCGGGACGCGCGGGCCCGCCATCGCTGGTGTAGACGCGTCGGTATCCGGCCTCGCGCAACGCGCGCAGCGCTCTGCGGTCGTACGACCCGAACGGGCACGCCGCCTCCGTGATCGGCTCGTCGAGGATCGCCTCGAGCAGGGCCCTCGCGTCGAGGAGCTCCTCGCGAAGCGCGGCTTCGCCCAGACCGCGCCACGGACGATGCTCCATCCCATGGCAGCCGATTGCCATCCCGGCGGCCGCCAGCGCTCGCACGCCGTCGGCATCGAGGAAGGAGGGCTCGCCGACCCGCCCCGCGACGATGAAGAAGGTCGCCGAGAGGCCGCGGGCGCGGAGCGCCGGTAGCGCGTGCTCGAGATCGGACGCGTTTCCGTCGTCGAATGTGATCCGGACGTCCTCGCGCCCGGCCACCGAGTCGAGCATCGCTTCGAACGCATCGGCCGCGAGCCAGACCGCGTCCTCGCCGGGTTCGAGCTGTCGCTCGGACTCTCCGATGCCATGGAAGGTGAGGGTGATTGCAGGGCGCCCCAAACTGATCCATGAACGGCGATGCCCCCGTCGCACTTGCGCCACGGGCGCAGCCCCGGCGCCGCGCACTGCAGAAGAAAGCTCACCGACCGGCGTTTCTCTAGCGACGGATCCGCCCGGGACCCGCTCGCACGATGCTCCATTCGACAAGCGACAGTCCGCCGATCCAGCCCGACGTCTC
>CAWGCG010000002.1:0-7860 GCA_963821025.1 uncultured Solirubrobacterales bacterium
TCCGAGACCGCGAAGGCGTTCATCGCCGGCCAGCTCAAGCACGCGCGCGAGATCTCGCCCCTGTTCGCGCAGTGGGTGAACTCCTACAAGCGCCTCGTGCCCGGCTACGAGGCGCCGGTCTATCTCTCCTGGTCGCGCCGCAACCGCTCGGCGCTGATCCGGGTGCCGCTCTATCACCCCGGCAAGGAGGGGGCGACGCGGGCCGAGCTGCGCTGCCCCGACCCGGCCTCGAACCCCTACCTCTGCTTCGCCGGCATGCTGCAGGCGGGGCTGGAGGGGATCGAGCACGGCTACGAGCTGCCCGAGCCGATGGAGCAGAACCTCTACCACCTCTCGCCCGAGGAGCGGGCACCAGCGCGGGATCGAGCAGCTGCCCGAGACCCTCGGCGAGGCGATCGAGATCGCCTCGGAGTCGGAGCTGGTGCTGCGCACCCTCGGCGAGCACACCTTCCAGCGCTTCATCGAGATCAAGCGCCAGGAGTGGGAGGACTACCGCGTCCAGGTGACGCCGTACGAGATCGAGAACTTCCTCCCGATTCTCTAGCGGCGTCGGCGTGGCGCAGCTGCACGTCCTGCGCGTCTTCGTCAACGACGAGGGCGAGTTCGGCAACCACGCTGGGCGTCTTTCTCGACGGCGCTGAGGTCCCGAGGGACGGCGCCAGGCGATCGCCGCCGAGCTCGGCTACTCGCGAGACGGTCTTCGTCGACGACCGCGAGAGCGGGGAGATGCGGATCTTCACGCCGGCGATCGAGCTGCCGTTCGCCGGGCACCCCTCGGTTGGGACCGCCTGGCTGCTGCGCCAGCGAGGGCGCCGAGGTGTCGGCGCTGCGCCCGCCCGCCGGGGAGCTGGGGGTGCGCTTCGAGGACGGCGCGACGTTCATCTCCGCCGATCCGGCCTGGTCGCCTCCGTTCGAGTACGTCCGAGCTCGACGAGCCGGCGGCAGGTACGGGCGCTGGAGGGCCTCCGACGATGGCCGACGAGGTCTACGCCTGGGCGTGGATCGACGAGGACGCAGGGACGATCAGGGCGCGGAGCTTCGCCGACGGGGTCGGGATACCCGAGGACGAGGCGACCGGATCGGCGGCGCTGGCGCTGAGCGCGCAGCTCGGCCGCGCAGATCACCGTCCACCAGGGCAAGGGTCGGTGCTGATCGCGCGGCCGCTCGAGGACGGCAGGGCGGAGGTCGGCGGCCGGGTGGCGCTCGACGAAGAGCGCGACTACCGCGGCTCTAGTCTGCGGTTCAGCAGGCTCGGCGGCGCGCGTCTTCAGGTTCAGCGCCGCGGTCATGCCCCGCTCGGCGAGCGAGCCCTGCGGCGGCAGCGCGCCGAGCTGGCGGGCGATCTCGGCGCCGTTGATGTAGGCCTGGTTGTCGACCAGCAGGCCGTCCTCGACCGTGACCACGTCGCAGCCCTCGACGTCGACCGAGGCGCCGTTCGGCTCCATGCCCTCGAAGCGAGGCGGTGCCGTTGAAGGTCCCGGTGAGCCGATAGCGGACCGCCGCCTTGTCGCCCTCGGCGACGAGGTCGAGGATCTCGAACTTGAAGTCCGGGAAGGCCGCGAAAAGGTTGCCGAACCAATCGCGGTAGTTACCGCCGGGCCGGTCTCGAGCTCGACCATCCCGTGGATGCGGCCGATCGGGCCGGGCTCGTAGTGGGCCTCCATCGCGTCGAGGTCCTGGCGCGCGACGGCCTCGAAGTAGCTGCGCGCGACCTCGGCGGTCTTGGCGCTCTGCTTCTTGGTCGCGGTTCTGGTCGCCATCGTCTCCTAGTCGCATCGGCCTCATCATTGCCGATCTGCGCGGCGAGCGCGTCCGGGTCGGTGACCGGCGCCTGGCAGGCGAAGTGCTCGCAGACGTAGGCGGCCGGCTTGCCGTCGACCGCGTGGCGGTCGCGCATCAGCTCCGGCCGCTCGGTGCCCTCGGGGCCGCCGGCGAGCACCAGCCGGGGCCGGTAGGCGGCGCGCACCACCGCGCGCCAGCTCGTCCAGCGCTTCGATCCCCGCCTCCGCGGGCGCCACCAGCGCCACCTCCTTGGTCGGCTCGAGGTGGAAGTCGAGCGCCTGCAGCAGGTGGCCGAACCCCTCCGGGTGGCGAATCGCCGCCGGGTACATCAGCCGCAGCACGCCCTCCGCCCACTTCTCGTACTCGTGCTCGCCGGTCAGCGCCGCGAGGCGCAGCAGCCCCAGCGCCGCGGAGGAGTTGCCGGCAGGGATCGGATGGTCGCCGACGTCCTTGCGCCGCGCGATCAGCTCCTCGTGGTCGTCGGAGGTGGAGAAGAAGCCTCCGCGCTCGCGATCGCCGAAGCGCTCGATCATCGTCTCGGCGGTCTCGCGGGCGGCGTCGAACCAGCGGGTCTCGAAGCTCGCCTCGATAGAGGATCAGCAGCGCCTCGAGCAGGATAGGCGTGGTCCTCGAGGTAGGCGTTGAGGTGCGCGCGGCCGTCCTTGTAGGTGCGCAGCAGCCGTCCCTCCGAGTCGCGCATCTCGTCGAGCACGAAGGCGGCGCAGGAGCGCGCCGCGCCGATGTAGTCGGGGCGCGACGAGCACCGCGCCGGCCTCGGCCAGCGCCGCGATCATCAGCGCGTTCCAGGAGGCGAGCCGCTTGTCGTCGAGCCCCGGCCGGACGCGCTGCGAGCGGGCGGCAAGAAGCGCCTGGCGGGCCTCCGCCAGCCCCTCGGGCTCGGGGGCGTCGGGACCGCCGGGCAGGTGGAGCACGTTGCGGCCCTCGAAATTCCCCTGCCCGCTGACCCCGTAGTAGGCGATCACGTCGTCGGCGCGATCGTCGCCGAGAACGTCGCGAATCTCCTCCAGCTCCCAGACGTAGAAGCGACCCTCCTCGCCCTCGGAGTCGGCGTCGAGGGCCGAGTAGAAGCCTCCCTCGGGGCCCCGCATCTCGCGCAGCGCCCAGTCGAGGGTCTCGGTGCAGACGCGCCGGTAGCGCTCGTGGCCGATCGTCTGCCAGCCGTGCAGGTAGGCGCGGGCGAGCAGCGCGTTGTCGTAGAGCATCTTCTCGAAGTGCGGGACCAGCCAGACCGGGTCGACCGAGTAGCGGGAGAAGCCGCCGCCGAGCTGGTCGTAGATCCCGCCGCAGGCCATCGCGTCGAGGGTCCGCTCCGGGATCTCGGTCTCGCCGCGGGTGAGCAGGAAGTCCAGCGCCGAGGCGGGCGGGAACTTCGGCGCTCCGCCGAAGCCTCCGTTCTCCAGGTCGGCGTCACGGCGCAGGCCCTCGACCGCCTGGTCCAGCGCCTGGCGCTGCAGGGGTTCCTCGGAGGGCTTCACCTCGGCGATCGCGCCGAGCTGCGCCCGGACTCCCGGTGCCCGCTCGCGAATCTCCTCGCGGCGTTCGCGGAACGCCTCCAGCACCGCCTCCATCACCATCCGGAAGCTCGGCAATCCCTGCCGCGGCTGGGGCGGGAAGTAGGTGCCGGCGTAGAACGGAACCCCCTCCGGGTCGAGGAAGACCGTCATCGGCCAGCCGCCGTGGCCGGTCATCGCCTGCGTCGCCTCCATGTAGAGGGCGTCGACGTCGGGACGCTCCTCGCGATCGACCTTGATGTTGACGAAGTTCTCGTTCATGACCGCGGCGATCTCGGGGTCCTCGAACGACTCGCGCTCCATCACGTGGCACCAGTGGCAGGCCGAGTAGCCGACCGAGAGCAGGATCGGCCGGTCCTCGCTGCGGGCGCGGGCCAGCGCCTCCTCGCCCCAGGGGTGCCAGTCGACGGGGTTGTCGCTGTGCTGGAGCAGGTAGGGACTGGTTTCCTCGGCAAGTCGATTAGGCATTTACCGAATGGTTACCCGAAACTAGAGCTTGTCGCGCCTGATCAGCACTTGTGGCTTGCTGTCGCCTATGCGGCCCCGTAGCCTTTCTCCGTAATGAGCACGGAAATCGAGCTTCCGCAGAACCTGCGGGAGCTCCTTGATCGAGTCACGCCCGAGGACCGGGAGGCAGTCGGCGCGGCCTTACAGCGCACGCTGCTTACCGAGGCCGAGCTGCGCGACGTCACGCAGCGAATGGAGAGCGCGCAGAAGCTCGCCCATTTCGGGAATTGGGAGTGGGACATCGGCGAGGACCGGTTGACCTGGTCCGAGGAGCTGTACCGGATCTTCGGCGTCGACCGCGAAGAGTTCGGCGCCAATTTCGAGGCCTACCTGGACCTTGTCCATCCCCACGACCGCACGCGGGTCAAGGAGGCGATCCAGGCGGCGATCGCCAACGCCACCCGCTACGTGTTCGAGCACCGGATCCTTCGTCGGCGACGGCTCCGCTCGCACCCTGCGCTGCCACGGCGAGCCGGTCACCGACAACGATGGCAAGGTCGTGCGGCTGTTCGGGGTCTGCCAGGACATCACCGAGCTGGCCGACTCCGAGCGGGCGCGGCGATCGGCAGAGAGCCGCTTCCGCAACGCCTTCGAGAACGCGCCGATCGGGGTGGCGCTGGTTGAGATCGAGGACGACCAGCTGGGCGGGTTTCTGGCCGTCAACCGCGCGATGTCGGCGATCACCGGCTACAGCGAGGGGGAGCTGGTCAGCCACCTCGCTGGACGAGATCACGGCTGCCGAGGACCGCTATCTGGACAGCGCCCAGCGCCGGCGGTTGCTGGCCGGCAAGTTCGACTCCTTCACGGTCGAGAAGCGGTTCCTGCATCACGAGGGCCACGAGGTCTGGGGGCAGTTCAGCCTCTCGCTGGCCGGGAGTGACAGCGACAGCGCCCCGCCCTACGGGATCCTGCAGATGCAGGACATCAGCGAGCGACGCCGCTTCGAGCAGCGGCTTCGCTACCTCGCCGACCACGACTCGCTGACCGGGCTCGCCAACCGCCGTCGCTTCCGCGGCGAGCTCGAGCAGCAGATCGCCTTCTACGCCCGCTACGGCGGCCAGGGCGCGGTACTGATCCTCGACGTCGACCACTTCAAGCACGTCAACGACACAGCCGGCCACCAGGCCGGCGACAACGTGATCCGCGAGATCGCTGAGCTGCTGAGGGCGCGGGCGCGGGTCTCGGACGCGGTCGCGAGGCTGTCGGGGGACGAGTTCGCGGTGCTGCTGCCGCAGACCGACCGCGAGGGAGCGATCCGCTTCGCCGAGGACCTGCGCCGTGAGGTCAGGCTGCAGTCGACGGCGTCCGGGCCGGAGCCGATCACGGTCAGCATCGGCGTCGCGATGTTCGGTGGCGAGACCGAGGACGGGGGAGAGCCGGCGCTGGTGTCCGCCGACCTGGCCATGTACGAGGCCAAGGAGCAGGGCCGCGACCGGGTCGTGCTGGTCGACGAGCCCAGCGATGTGAAGGCCCATCAGCAGAGCGGCCTCAGCACCTCGGCGCGGATCCGCGACGCACTCGTTCGCGATCGCCTCGTCCTCTACCAGCAGCCGATCATCGACCTGCGCACCGGGAACGTCGAGCGCCACGAGCTTCTGCTGCGGATCGCCGAGGAGGATGGGCAGATGGTCCCCGCGGGTCGATTCATCCAGACCGCCGAGCAGTTCGGGATGGTGCAGGAGCTGGACCGCTGGGTGGTCGGGGAGGCGGTGTCGATGCTCGATGAGATGCACGAGAAGGAGAAAGGCAACGGGAAGCTGAAAAAGCCGCCGATCGCGCTGCACATCAACCTCTCGGGCAGCTCGATCACCGACGCCGGGGTGCTCGAGTTCATCGAGCGCTCCTTCGACACCAGCGATGCCTTCCCAGGGGCGATCACCTTCGAGATCACCGAGACCGCCGCGATCCGAAACTTCGAGACCGCCGCCGCCTTCGCCGATCGGCTGACCGAGTTCGGCTGCTCGATCGCGATCGACGACTACGGGGTCGGGTTCGGGCCCTTCTACTACCTCAAGCACCTCCCGTTCGACCTGATCAAGATCGACGGCGACTTCATCCGCGACCTGCCGCGAAACGACGCCGACCAGCTGACCGTGAAGGCGATCGTCGAGATCGCCCGCGGGCTCGGCAAGAAGACGATCGCCGAGTACGTCGAGGAGCCGTCCACGGTGGGGCTGCTGCGCGAGCTCGGCGTCGACATGGCGCAGGGCTTCCACCTCGGCAAGCCGGTCGACGTGGCCGAGGGCTGGGGCTAGCCGTCGTCTCACGGCAGCGGTGTAGGTTGCCCGCAGCGATGGCAACCGACCTCAGCGTGATCCTCGAGGACCGTCCCGGTGAGCTGGCGAGGCTCGGCGAGGCGACGGGGTTGGCGGGCGTGAACATCAAGGGGATGGCGGCCTTCACCGGCGAGGGGCGCGGGATCATCCACATCCTGGTCGAGGACGCCGAGAAGGCGCGGGCGGCGATCGAGGGGGCCGGCATGGGGATCGCCGACGAGCGCGAGGCGGTGGTCGTCGACATCGAGGATCAGCCGGGTTCGCTGGGGGAGTTGGCGCGGCGGCTGGGGGAGGAGAGCGTCAACATCGAGGTCGCCTACACGACGTTCGGCGGCATCAAATTGGTGATCGTCACCGACGATCTCGACGCCGCTCGCTCCGTCCTTCTAGGCGCCGTACGCTCAGGCGCCCGTCACATCGCGGGCGAAGGCCTCGAACGCGTCGAGGTAATGCTGCAGGTCCTGCGTCGGAGTGGGCGATCGACAGCGTCCACTCCTCCTCGACGCCCGGGGTCATGAAGATGCCGTGGTTCATGTGGTACAGCCAGGCGAGCGTCGCGAGGTCATCGTTGACCTTGGTCAGGTAGTCGCGGTACTCGTACATCCGCTCCGGCGAGAAGATCACGCAGCCCTTGGCGCCGAGGCCCTCGGTGTAGGCCGGCAGCCCGTACTTGTCGATGATCCCCTGGCAGCCGTCGAGCAGCTTGCGGTTCGAGGTCTCGAGCTTCTCGTAGGCCTCCTCGGTGAGCACCTTGGTCAGGGTCGCCTCGGCGGCGGCCATCACCAGCGGGTTGCCGTTGAAGGTGCCGTACTGGTGCACGGTGCCGTCGGCGACGACCGCCGCCAGCTCCTCGCTCATCCCGATCGCGCCGCCGGGGTAGCCGCCGCAGGTGGCCTTGGCGAGCGTGATCAGGTCGGGGGTGACGCCGAAGCGCTTCGTCGCGCCGCCGGATGAGATCGTCGCCCCGGTCTTCACCTCGTCGAAGATCAGCTTCACGCCGTGCTGCGCGGTCAGCTCCCGGACCCGCTCCAGGTAGCCCTCGCGCGGCGGGATGATGTTGATGTTCATCATCGCCGGCTCCATGATCAGCCCCGCGACCTGGTCGCCGATCTTGTCGAGCACGCTCTCCAGCGCCTCGGCGTCGTTGAAGGGAACCGAGCGGGTCAGCTCGGTGATCGCCAGCGGGTAGCCGGCGCCGTAGGGGACGCTGATCGGGTCGTCGCGGTCGCCGAGCGCCTCCAGCGGCGGATAGACCGAGACCATCACCGCGTCGTGATGGCCGTGGTAGGAGCCCTCGATCTTGAGGATCATGTCGCGGCCGGTTGCGCCGCGAGAGAGGTGCACCGCGTCCATCGTCGACTCGGTGCCCGAGTTGGTGAATCGCCACTGGGGAAGGCCGAAGCGCCGCTGCAGCTCCTCGGCGACGGCGATCGAGCCCTCGGTCGGGGCGGCGAAGTGGGTTCCCTGGTCGACCCTCGCCTTGACCGCCGCGCCGACCTCCGGGTTGGCGTGGCCGATGCACATCACCCCGAAGCCGTTGTGGAAGTCCACGTACTCGTTGCCGTCGACGTCCCAGACCTGGGTGCCGTGGCCGCGCTCGATGTAGACCGGCCACGGGTCGTTGGCCTGAAACGAGGAGGGCACGCCGTTCGGCATCACCTTGGTGGCGCGCTGGAAGTACTCGGCGGAGCGGCCGGTGCGCTCGCGGAAGGCGGCCATCTGGCCCTCGGTCAGCGACTCGATCCGCTTGCGATCGATCTCCG
>CAWGCG010000003.1:0-585000 GCA_963821025.1 uncultured Solirubrobacterales bacterium
CGCGAACCACCGCATCGCGCTGCTCGCGTTTCCGAACTTCACTGACGATCCGGAGAAGGAGAGCCATGCCGGCCTGCACCACTCCGCGTTCGAGTACCGCGCCTTCGACGAGCTCAACTCCACCTACCTGCGCCTCAAGGATGCGGGAATCGAGCCCGACTTCTGCCTCGATCACGGGATGACGTTCTCCTACTACTACGCCGATCCCGACGGGAACCGGGTCGAGCTCCAGGTCGACAACTTCGGCAATTGGGCGAAGTCCACTGAGTGGATGAGGACCTCCGAGGAGTTCGCGGCCAACCCGATCGGCCAGTTCGTCGACCCCAAGCGGGTTGCGGGCGATCACGCGGAGGGGATCGCGTTCGATCAGATCCACGCCAAGGCGATGGCCGGCGCCTACGCGCCCCAGCAGGCGCCGGTCGAGATCCCGGAGCCGTCATGAGGTTCTGCAGATTTCAGGCCGGCGCGCAAGTCCGTCGTGGCGTGGTCGAAGACGATCACGTCATCGACCTGAAGCAGGGCGACCGCTTTCCGCGCGCCGAGGTGCGCTTGCTGGCACCGGTGAGGCCGCGCAAGTACCTGGCGATCGGCCTGAACTATGCGGATCACGTCGCCGAGAGCGGGATGGAGGCGCCCGAGTTCCCGATCTTCTTCAACAAGCAGTCGACCTGCGTGGTCGGGCCGGGAGACGATGTCCACATGCCGCGCGTCTCGAACCTGCTCGATTACGAAGGCGAGCTGGCGATCGTGATCGGCACGCGCTGTCGCCACGTCCCGGAGGACCGCGCGCATGAGGTGATTGCCGGCTACACGATCGCCAACGACGTCTCGGTGCGCGACTGGCAGCTGCGCACGCCGACGATGACGATGGGCAAGTCCTTCGATACCCATGGTCCGCTCGGCCCGTGGGTGGTCACCGCCGACGAGCTCGGCGACCCTCACTCGCTTCAGATCAAGACCTGGGTCAACGAAGAGCTGCGCCAGGACGGCGACACCGGCGAGATGATCTTCAACTGCTGTCAGCAGGTCGCGCATCTGTCGGAGGCGTTCACGCTCGAGCCAGGCGACGTGATCGCGACCGGAACGCCGGCCGGGATCGGGGCCATCCGCCAGCCGTTCCCGGAGGGCCTGCTGAAGGTCGGCGATAACGTGCGCGTCGAGATCGAGGGCATCGGCGCGCTCGAGAACACGGTCGTCGACGAGCCCGAGGGATTCCTCGTCCTCGAGGACGCAGTGGAGCCGGCATGGGCGTCCTGAGCGAAGAACTCGCTGGCTTCCTCGACGGCCACCGCATCGGTGTGCTCGCGACGCAGGCCCGGGAGGGCAGGCCGCGACAGTCCGTCGTCTATTACGCTCGGGACGGAGAGCGCCTGCTGGTCTCGACGGAGTCCAAGCGGCTCAAGGCGCGGGACGTGAAGCGGACGGGGTGGGCGTCGCTTTGCGTCCTCGGGCACGAGCAGCCGCATCCGTCCGCGGTGTTCTCCGGCCCGGCCGAGATCCTGACCGAGAACATCGGTCGAGCGACGGCCTCGATCATGCACCGGATTGCGGGGACGCCTGAGCCTCCCGAGCCGCAGACCGACGAGGCGCTGGCCGCGATCGATCGCGTGATCCTGGCGATCACGGTCGACCGAGTAGGTCCCGTGAATTACATTGACGTGTCGATGGCGACGGACTGAGCGCCGGCGAGAGCCGATCCGCGGCCCGTCACCCCCGCCGCCCCGAGGGCGCGCGTGTGGTCATTCCTCTGGTCCAGGGCTGACGGCCCCGTAGGCGAGAGCGCCGGTCCGGATCACCAAGATTGGACGACGCGCGCTCACCCAGCCGCCACCGATCCTCGTCGAAAGCAACGACAGGAGGTTGAAATGGCCGCTTCGGAAGATCTCACGAAGCTCTCGGACGAGCTGCGCAAGCTGTCGGCTCGCGCAGAGGAGGCCGAGAAGCGCGTCGCCGCAGCGAGGGATAAGACCAAGTCCGACATCGAGGCCGACCGTGATGCGGCGCGCGCTGTCGGTGAGCAACAGGCCCAGGAGCTGCGCGAGAAGGCCGACGAGGGTCGCGACCGGATCTCGTCCGGGTGGTCCGATGTCCAGCGAAGCTGGGCTGAGGGGGTCGCCAAGATTCGCGCCGACATCGACTCCCGCAAAGCGGAGCACGACGTGCACAAGGCCGAGCACCACGCGGACCGGGCCGAGGAAGAGGCGCGGTTCGCGATCGATTTCGCCTATTCGGCCGTGGTCGAGGCCGAGTACGCCGTGCTCGACGCGGCGCTCGCGCGGATGCAGGCCGACGACCTGTCCGAGTAAGCGGCTCCGGCCGCCTAGACGGCGCAATTCCGATCGGCGCGGAGGACCAGTCGATGGGTCCTCCGCGCATCCATCTCTGCCGACCGTTGCGCCGACGGTGCTCGACGGAGATACTGGCTCTGCGATGGATGGCAATCGGGATCGCAGCACGGTCGCGCTCGCCCGGGTGCGTGGGCCGTCCCGCCACGGGCGTCTCGTGCGTCGCGAGGCGCTGTTCGCGCAACTGGCTGCGGCCCCGGCCGACTGCGTGGTTCTCGTCTGCGCTCCCGCAGGCAGCGGCAAGACGATCCTGGTGCGCTCGTGGCTCGAGGACAGCGGGGTCTCTGAGCGCACGGCGTGGGTCGGGGTCGAGCCGCGCGAGCGAGACGCGCAGCACTTCTGGCTCGCGGTGATCAACGCGCTCGCGGGGACTATCGGCGGCTCCGTCGAGCCGCTCGGCCCGACGCCCGGGTTTCGCGGCGAGGCCGCGATCGAGAGGGTGCTGGAGGACCTACGTTCGGTTGAAGAGCCGCTGCTGCTGGTGATCGACGACGTGCACGAGCTTCAGTCACCTGAGGCGCTGAGGTGGCTGGAGCTGTTGATCGCCCGGCGGCCCGCGGGCCTGCGGATCCTGTTGACGAGCCGCTCCGAGCCGCACCTGAACACGCACCGCCTGCGCCTCGCCGGCGAACTGACCGAGATCCGAGAAGCGGACCTGCGCTTTTCCGCCCAGGAGGTAGGCGAGTTGGTGCAGGTGAGCGCGATCGAGCTCTCAGACGAGGCGGTGGCGCTGCTTCACGACCGGACCGAGGGCTGGGCGGCGGGCCTCCGCCTGGCGACGATCTCACTTGCCAGGCACCCGGACCCGGAGCGGTTCGTGCGCGACTTCTCCGGCAGCGAGCGCAGCGTGGCGGCGTATCTGATGGCGGAGGTGCTGGAGCGCCAGCCCGGCGAGGTGCGGGAGCTGCTGCTGCGGACGTCGATCCTGGACCGGGTCACCGGGCGGCTGGCCGACGCGATGACCGGCCACTCGGACTCAGAGGGGATCCTGCTCGACCTCGAGGAGGCGAACGCGTTCGTCACCTCGCTCGACGCGGACCGCACCTGGTTTCGCTACCACCATCTGTTCGCCGACTTCCTGCGGCTCGAGCTGCGCCGCACCGACCCCGCCAGCATCGACGCCCTGCACGGCGTGGCAGCTCGCTGGTATGAGGAGCACGGGCACCCGGCCGAGGCGGTCCGGCACGCGCAGGCGGCATCGGACTGGACGTACGCGACGCGCGTGCTTGCCGACAGCCACATCAGCCTGATCCTCGACGGACGGCTCGAAACGGTCGGCGAGCTGCTGGCGACCTTTCCCGCGGAAGCGGCGGCCGAGGACGCCGAGCTTGCGATCGTGCTCGCCGCGGCGCGCATGTTCGCGGGACGACCCGACGAGACCGAGGCGTACCTGGAGGTGGCCAAACGGCTCGCCGACACCGTTGCGCAGGGCCGGCGCCGGCACTTTGACCTGCGGGCGGCCAGCACGAAACTGTGGCTCGCCCGCCGCAGCGTCGACCTCGCGACCGCGCTCGAGGCAAAGCGCGAGGTGGAGGCGGCGCTGGCGACCGAGTCGGCAAGCGACATCGCTCGCGCCGCCGACCACCGCGCCGCGGCCGTGATGAACATCGGCATTGCCGAGCTCTGGTCGCTACGGACCAGCGAGGCGCGCCGCCATCTCGAGGAGGCGCTGTCATTAGCCCAGCAGGCCGAGCGCCCTTACCTGGAGATCAGCTGTCTCGCCCATCTCGGGATCGCCCGGCCTGACGCGGGAGGCTCGGTCCTCGGCGGGGTCCACGACGCCGAGCAGGCGATCGCGCGGGCTGAAGCGCTCGGGTGGGGCGAGGAAGCGATCATCACCCCGGCGCTGGCGATCAGCGGGATCGCGCTCATGTGGCTGGGCCGGTTCGACGAGGCCGAGCGGCGCCTGGATCGTGCCGACCGTGCGCTGCGGCCCGAGGAGGACCCGATGACCACGCTCATCGTCCGCTGGGCCACGGGGCTGCTGCGGCTGATCCAGGGTCGGCTCGAGGAGGCGCTAGCCGGGCTTACCGAGGCGCAGCGGCTCAGCTCGCTGATGGGCAAGGAGGTGCGCACGGTCGAGCCGCGAGGCGTGATGCTCCAGACCGAGGTGCGCATGGGTAAGGTCGCCGAGGCGAGCGCTGCCCTCGCCGAGCTGGACGAGGACGAGCGCGACCGCGCGCTGATCCGGATCGCCGCCGCCGAGATCCACCTCGCGCAGGACGATCCCGAAGCGGCCCTCGAAGTGCTGGCGCCCGTGATCGAAGGGTCCAGGCGGGCGGCTCACTCGACGACGTCGTTGATCGACGCGCTGCTGTTCGTCGCGCTGGCCCGGGCCAGGCTCGACGACACGCGGGCGACCGAGGAGGCGATCGAGCGGGCGCTCGAGGTCGCGGAGCGCGAGGGGATCATCGTCCCGTTCGCGGTGGCGCCGGTCGGTGAGCTGCTGGAGCGCCATCCTCGGCACCGGACGGCCCATGGCGCACTGCTCTCGCAGATCCTCGACGTGCTCAGCGGTGCATCGCCGAAGCCGTCCGGCGGCGCGCGGGCCGCCGCTGAGGATCTGAGCGAGGCCGAGCTGCGGGTGGTCAGATTCCTGCCGAGCAACCTGAAGGCGGCAGAGATCGCGGCCGAGCTCTTCGTCTCGCCGAACACGGTGCGGACGCACCTGCGCCACATCTACAGCAAGCTCGACGCGCACAGCCGCGCCGAGGCGGTTGAGCGCGCCCGCGAGCTCGGCCTGCTGGCGCCCTCGCGAACCGCTTAGGTCGCCGGCTTCGCGGTCGACCAGCTGAGCTCGAGCTCGAGCGCGACTCGGTCGCCGTTTGCCGAGTCGTTGCGCTTCAACACGACCTCGTCGGCGATCGGGACCGTGACCTGACGGTCGCCGTTCAAGCTCAGCTCGCCGCCGGTCATCAGCGCGTACGCGACGTCGGTGAGGTGCTCCGCGGCCTGCTGGCGCGAGAGCCGCTCGCTGTTCTCCTGCTTCGACTTGTTCAAGGCGCGCTCCGGCTTTAGAACTTCTGCTCGATCAGCCCGTCGAGTGCATTGAGCCCGGGGACGAACAGGTACTCCCCGCCCTTGACGTCAACGAAGGTCGGCAGGTCGAACAGGATCGGGCGCTTAGCGCCGGGCACGGTGATCTGCGAGCCCTCGCCGCCGACGCCGACGATCGGGTCCTGCTCGCTGGGATCGAGCCCGGTGAACTCGCCGCCCTTCAACCACTCATTGTGGACAAACTCGAATTGACGCTCGATGTCGGCCTGGATGATCAGCTGGATCAGACCGCGATCGACGCCGTCGTCCTCCAGCGCGCCGTCGGCGAGGCGCGGGCCGTACTCAACCCCGCGCCGGATCAACCGGTGCCGCCGCACCCCGGTCGAGCGCGTCAGCGGCGCCGCCCGCGGGTTGCTGCGCCTGAGGTGCGCACCGATGGGGCACCGCAGGCCCTTGTCGTCGCCAGCATATGTGAAGTTGTTGCGCCGCTGGGGGTCGGAGGCGATCGAGGGATCATCCTTCTCGGGCGACAGATCGAGCGGGCAGCCGCTGCGCCAGCGGCCCATCATCTTGGCCGCAACCAGTTCCTGGTGATGCGGGTCATCGGAGCCGTAGAGCGCCTTTGCGCTCGTCACCAGGAAGCGGCGAAACGCCGCGACGTCCTGGTAGAGCTTGCGGAAGACCGTGTAGGTCCCGTTCAGCCGCAGCTCGAGCGGCTCGGGCGCCGGCGTGCCCTCGGGCCCAACCTCATCCTCATAGCCCAGCAGGAACTCGCCAGGTTTCAGCGCACGCCACGTGCCGTCCGGCTGCGGCTCGCCATCGCCCGGATATGACGGCGTGTCCGCGCCTTCGATGGGCGGCTGCGAGATGGGGTCCGCAAAGCCGAAGTGCTCGCCCTCCGACCCGATCCCGTTCTCATGGGCGAGCGCCTTCGTGTCCTGGACGAAACGCACCTCGACGCCGCCTGTCGCCTCCATCTCGTCGCGAACGATCCGCGTCGCTTCTTCGCGCCCCTGGTCGGAATCGGTGCGTATCAACGCCATGCCGTGGATGTCGGCACCGCCGAGGCCGCCCTCCCAATGCTCGGGCGCGTGCCGCCCCACATCGCCCACGAGCGCGGCGCGGCCTCGCATGCCGACCCGGAACGCCTCGGGGAAGCTGTCGAGCGACCGCTGCGACAGCCCAATCGCCTTCAGCCCTCCGTGGGTGAAACCGATGTTGACGGTGAACCGGGTTCCATGCTCTTCGCGCCGCGCGTTGACGCGCTTGAACATGCTGCGCAACCATGCGCGCGCCTTGGCGCCATTGGTGAACTCCACGAAGGCGTGGCGCCCGTATCGCATGAGGATGGGCGTGACAGCGTTGTCTTGAATGTCGTCTAGATTTTCTGGCAGGTCAGCGGCCGTCAGGCTGCGGGCACGCGTCCGTGTGCGCGTGCCCGCAAGAGATCCATCGGACGCGGATTCAGCCCTCACGCTGATTCCGCGTCTCGTCGTACTGCCACTCGCTGCCGACATCCAGGTCGATTGCGGCGCCACTGGTCACTGGCTCGAAGGGCGCGGCCAGCTCCTGCAAGAAGGCTTCGACCGTCTCCTCGAGTGGGCCGTCGCCCTTGGCAACCGCACGCTGGAACTTCTGCGCCTTCTCGTAGCAGTCAGCGGCCTTGTAGAGCTGTGGGATGCTGAGCCCCGGGGCGACGTCGTAGACCCCCAGGGTCTTGATCTGCCCGCGCGCGATGTACTCCACGACGTCGCGCACCGTCGCGTCCTCACCGGTCGGGCAACCGATGCAATTCCCCCAGACCGCCGTCAGGTTCGGCTTCCCGTTGAGAACGAAGTCGTCGAAGTACTTCTCCACGGAGCTGTCGAACTGGGATACGAAGAACAGCGTGTACCCGTCGTTGTCGTGCTCCGGGAAGTAGGAAGTCTTGGCGACGAACCACCGGGCCGTCCGGATGAGCCCGAGCAACGTCATTCTCTCCGAGAACGATTCTCCCGGCGGGTCTGGCCAGCCGCCCGGCGCCAGCACCTCCGTGAAGTGCACCAGGTCCGCGTCGGGCTTCAGGGGCCACATGCCCGTGAACTCACTGACCGTGTTCCCGTCATCCGTGCCCATGCCGAGTCCCGGGTAGGTAAGGCCCCACGCTTCGGCGCTTGTGGTCGGGCCCGTCTCTTCATTCTGGGTCGCCATGACGACCTCCTTCTCGCTCATGTTGGTCAGGCCGAGCTTGCTGTCCAGCAGGGTGAGCTGTCGTCACCCAGTCTTGGTGATTCGCGTCGGTCGCTCGACCCTGCGGAGGGCGGCGGACCTCGAGCGGTTCGAGGGCGAGAAGCCGATCACCACACCGCCCTCCGGCCTACGTGTCCAGCCCGGCGATCCAGCCGAGCGCCCGCCGGCCGGGCATGAAGAGGTACTCCCCACCGCGGTTGACCACGAACTGGGGCAGCTCCGTGAGGCGTCGGCGGATCGGTTGCTGGGGGACGGTGAACATCCGGGTCTCGTCGTTCGGCCCCGCCAGCGGGTCCATCTCTGCGGGCGCGCCGATGAAGGTGCCCTGGTTGATCCATTGCGTCTTGACGAACTCGAACCCGCGGGCCAGCCTCGCCTGGAGGCAGAAGAACAGGATGCCGCGGTCGGCGCCGTCGTCCTCGAGGACGCCCTCGGGCAGGATCGGGCCGTAGCTGGAGCTCCGCCGGATGATCCGGTGCATCCGCGCCACGCCGGCAATCTTCGAATCGCGCGCGTTAGCCCGGCGGGCGTGGGCGCCGAGCGGGCACTTGAGGCCGCGAGCGTCGTCGTTCGCGGCGTAGAGGAAGGCGTTGTTTCGCTTGGGATCGGCCCCGAGCTCCTGGTCGTCGCGGTCCGGAGCGAGCGTTAGCGGCGCGCCGCTCGGCCAGCGGCCGACGAACTTGGCCGCGAGCAGCTCCTCCTCGGCTGGGCTCTTGGCGCGGGCACGGACGTACTGGCGAAACGCCGCCACCCGGGTCTGGAGCTTGCGGAAGACGACGTAGCTGCCGTTGCGGGCGAGCGCCGCGGGCTCGGGCGCGGGGGGCAGGTCGCCGTTCTCGTCCGGGTAGCCGAGGACGAATTGACCGGCCTTGAACGGGTCCTCGCGCGGGTTGGTGGCGGGGATGCCGCTGCCCTCGATGGCGGGGTTGCTGATGCCGTCCTTGAACCCGAACGAGGTCTTTTCGGTCGGCAACATGTAGGTGTCCTGCTCCCAGATCGGTGCGACGCCCGGCACATCCCGCAGGGCGTCGCGGGCACCGGCGAGCGCCCTCTCCAGGCGCGCGTGGTCCGGGGCCAGCGCGTAGATCCCGAGGTGAACGTCCGGGCGCCCGAGCGGTTGCTCCCAGTGCTCGGGCGCGCTCTCGCCGGTGTCGCCCAACTCGGCCGCCCGCGCGGCCATGCCCTGCTGAAACTCCGGAGGGAAGCTGGCGAGGCTCTCCTCCGGCACGCCCAGCGCCTTGAGGCCCTGGAAGCTGATCCCCACGGCCGCCCAGGCCACCTGGCTCGGGTCCATCGAGCCGGCCCCGGAGGGGATGAACGGAATCAGGCGGCGCAGCAGCTCACGGCCGTCGCGCGGGTTATCGATGCGCCCGAGCAGCACGGCGCCGGCGTACCGGGTGGGGCGTGGGTGCACCAGCGCCGCCTGCATGTCGTCGAGCTCCAGGGTGACGGTTGGCTCGCCGGTCATCGCAGGGCTCCCACGCCGGTCTGTCGCCAATCCTGTTCGGGCGTTCGTCGCATCCAGGTGGACCGCGTCGGGCTCAGTCGGCCGCCACCTCGCGCAGCGGCTTGAGGGCCGGGTGCTGGAGCGCCTCGCCGGCCTCGGGGTTGTCCAGCGACTCCTGGACGGCCGCCTGAACGCGCAGCGCCTCCTTGATCTGCCTCGTCGTATACCCGGGGTAGTCGACGTAGAAGTCGGCCGCTGTCACCTGGTTCGCGGTGAGAAACTCCTTGATCTCGTCCAGAGTGAGCGACGCCTTTCCCTCGTCCGGGTACCCCTCGCAATGGACGAGGAATTGGTCCCATACGTCGAGGACCTTTGACGCCGAGAAATCGTCGATGTAGACGTCCCAGTCGCCATCGAAGGTGGTCGAAACCAGCAGGCGCGTCCCTTCGTCGAACAGGACGTACCTGGCGTTATGGACGGTGCCGACATCCACCACAGCCTTGACCGCAGCCTTGACCCCAGCACCGTCGACCGCCTCGAGCTGCTCAAGCACTGTCAGCGGGGCCTTCTGTTCCGATCCGCGTCCTTCGGCCGAGGCTTTCCACCAGGGTCCGGCTTGGATGAAGACGTCGCGAATGAGTTGCTCGCGCCCCGGCTTGACTTTGAGAAAGACACTCAACTCGCTGACCGGGCCGATTCGCGCGCCCTTCCTTTTGCTTGCTGTCTGTTGCTGTGCCATGTCACTCCTACTCGTTCGTGTAACCACCCGATGCGGTGGATTCCGGCCGAGCTTCCGGTCCAGCAGGGTGAGCTGTCGTCACCCAGTCTTGGTGATTGGCGCCGGTCGCTCGACCCCCGTACTGGAACATCACCGCGCCATGCGCAGTTGCTCTGCTTGCCCGCTCAGGGGCAGGTCGAGTTCGACGGCCGCTCGGATCGCCGCGTGCGCGAGAACCTCGGCGTATGTCGGGAAGGAGACGGCGACACGCGCCAACTCGTCCACCGGCGTCTGCGCCGCGATGGCGATCGCCGCCAACTGCGTGATCTCCACCGCTCGCTCGCCGACCACGTGGCACCCCAGCAGCCGACAGCTCGCGCGATCCACGACCAGCTTGCAGAAGCCGAACGTCCGACCTTCGATGATCGCCCGTACCACGCCCTCGAAGGGCGCCACCGCGGTGACGACATCATGGGTCTCACGTGCCTTTGCCTCGGTGAGCCCGACCTGCGCGTACTCGGGGTGGCTGAAGCTGCCGGAGGGGCTGAGCAGATGCGGCAGCGGAGACGTGGGGCCCTGGACGGCGTTGGTGGCCGCCACGAAGCCGTCCTCGATTGCCCCGGGGACCAGCACCAGGCGTCCGGTCACGTCGCCGGCGGCATAGACGTGCGACGCGGACGTCTGGAGAAATCGATTCACCTCGATGGACCCGTGCGGCTCGAGCACCACCCCCGCTGCAGCGAGATTCAGGTGGGCGGTGTCGGCCACCCAGCCCACGGCCACGATCGCCAGCTCCGCCTCGGCAGCGCGGTCGCTGCTGCCCTCGCGATAGCTCATCCGCACCCCCGCCGGGGTCTTCTCGAAGGATTCGATGGCGCCGAACCGCTCGTGCACAACCACCCCGGAAGAGCGAAGCTCCCCGGCGACCGCGGCGACGACCTCTTCGTCCTCCGTGGGCAGAATGTGGGGCCCCCTCTCGAACAGCTCAACCCTGGTGCCAAACGCCTGGAACATGGAAGCGATCTGCACTCCCGTGCTCCCGGCACCAACGACCAGCATCGACGCGGGCACCGCGGTCAACGCCAATGCCTCGCGGTGCGTGCGCGTGAGCTCGAAGCCGGGGACGGCAATTTGACGGCCGACACCTCCGGTGCAGATGATCAGCTTCTCCGCCCGCAGCCGCGGTCCGCGCTCGGTCTCGATTGTGTGCGGGTCGACGAAGCGGGCGGCACCGACCCGCTCGTAGACTGCCACGCCGAGCGCGTCCATCCGCTCACGCAGGGGCGAGCGTGCGCGGACATCGCGGACGACCTCTCCGACGCGAGCGAGCAGCTCGTCGTACTGCAGGGTGAACTCGCCGACCGTGATGCCGTATCGAGGCATGTGACGCGCCTCTCGCACCACCCGGGCCGCATACGCCAGGGCGCGTACCGGCACGGGTCCGTCGTTCGCGGCCGTGCCGCCGAGCTCCGCGCTGCTCACGAGTGTCGTCCGAGCCCCCAGGTCCGCCGCACGTGTTGCGGCGAGTACCCCCGCCGGTCCTGCGCCGATCACGACGACGTCCATCACCCCTGCGGCTCACCCGCGAGCGCCCTTCCGCGCGAGCTCGCCCCCCGACGGGGAGACCGGACGATCCGGGTCCGGGAGCCCGTCAACGACTGAGTCCGATCATGAGGCTCTCTTCAGCCCGCGGTCAGCAGTGCCGGATAGCCCCGCGTCAACGAGCCGCCGTCGATTGCGATCGTGTCGCCGTTCTCCTGCTTCGACTCGTTCAAGGGCGCGCAGTGTCTCCTCGACGTGGGTGAGCGGTCATCACCCGATTCGGGTGATTCGTGCTCGATCCACCGGGTGCGCGAAATCGCTCACTTTGGGTGATGACTGGTCACCCAGGTGCTTTTGAGACTGCGGCCTGGCAGAATGACGCGGCGCTAAAGGAGACACGTGACCACGACACAGACAATCGATGAGAAGGCAAACGGCGCGGGCACTGCAGGTGCGGCCGCGACACGGCGCACGGTCGCGACCTACCGCGACTATGCGACCGCCGAGCGCGCGGTCGACTGGCTTTCCGACCAGGGGTTCGCGGTCGAGAGCACCGCAATCGTCGGCAAGGGCCTGCGCTACGAGATCCAGGTCGACGAAGGCGTCGCCGATGAGGCGCAGCGCCTGCTGGGCGCCATGCCCGGCGGACGATGAGCCGCAGACGCGTGCGCTCGGGTCGAGCATGACACCCACGCGGCGGATCGAGTGGAAGGGGGTCGACCCGCCGCGCCGACCCGTGCTGTTCGTCAACCCGACGTCCGGCCGTGGCGCCGGGCCTCGGATCGCCGCGCAGGCGAGAGAACAGCGGATCAGCGTCGTCGAGTTCGGCCCGGGACGGGACCTCGCGACCGCGATCGAGGAGGCCCTTGCCGGCGACGCGGACACCCTCGCGGTGGCCGGCGGCGATGGGTCACTGGCGATCGTCGCGCAGGCCGCGCTCACCCACGACCTGCCGTTCGCCTGTGTGCCGGCCGGAACCCGCAACCACTTCGCCCGCGACCTCGGGCTTGATCCGGCCGATCCGACCGCCGCCCTTGACGCCCTCAGCGACGGCGTCGAGGACCGGATCGACGTCGGAGAGGTGAACGGGCGCGTCTTTCTCAACAACGTCTCGCTCGGGATCTACGCCGAGGCTGTCCGTCGATCCGAGTATCGCGACGCGAAGGTGCGCACGCTCGCCGAGACCGCGCGGGCCGTCGCCGGCCGAGGCGGCGGGGCTTCCGCGGCCGCGGTCGAGCTCCTCGACGACCTTGGCACCAAGCACCTCGCGCCGGCAATGCTGCTCGTGTCCAACAACCCCTACGCGGTCTCGGGGCCGCTCGCGCGCGGCGCCCGCCCGACGTTGAGCGGCGGCCGGCTCGGCATCATCGTCATCGACGGACCCGCCCCTGGACGCAGGCCCCCAGGTCGCGCGTGGAGCTCCGCCTCGTTGCGGGTCGATGCCTCCAATAGCGTGCATGCCGGGATCGACGGCGAAGCCGTGGAGCTGTCAGCGCCGCTCGAGTTCGCGATCCGGCCGGCGGCGTTGCGAGTCAGAGCGCCGCGGCACGCGCGTTCCGCCGCCAGCGCTCGAGCGCGGCGACGGCCAGCGGCGCCAGCGCGACCCCGCTGACCGATCCGGCGATCGCGTCGATGGGGTAGTGCACGCCCGTGTGGACGCGTGAGTAGGCGACCAGCGACGCGAGCACGCTGAGCGGGATGCCCGCAGCGGGTGACGCCGTGGCAGCGCCGGTGGCGAATGCAAACGCAGACGCCGAGTGGCCGGATGGAAACGAGGTCGATCTCGGCATCTCGACCTGACGCGCGACCGGCACGTGGTGCGTGTCCCGGTCGGGGCGGCGGCGGCCGCCGACGGGCTTCAGGACCAGGTTGACCACCGCAGACGTGAGACCGGTCGAGGCCAGGCCGTTGACTGCGGCTCGCCGCCCGCCCGCTCCGCCGGTCGCCGCGAGCAGCGCGGCGCTCGCGAGCCACAGCTTCGAGTAGTCAGCCGCCTGCGAGAGCCGGCGAAACGCGCGGTCCAGGGTCGGTGTCGATGTTGCCGCGATCGCCGCATAGACCGCGAGGTCGAGCCGGTTGATCTCCTCCCACCAACCTGTGGGTTCCTTCTCGGCGCCCTGGTCGGGGAGGGAGGTCATGACGGCTCGACCATTGCCTGAACTTCTACAGCTCCTGATGCGCGCGGAGCAGAACGAAGGCACGGACGATGTCGGTGATCGACGCCATCAGCGCCCAGATGCCCGCGAACACGAGCAGGACATAGGCCTTCTCGATGAAGAACTGGCCGCCGGTCCAGAACGCGAGGATCGTCATCAGGATCCCCGCGATCAGCCCGAGCCACCAGAGTGGGTTGATCGCCCGCTCCAAGAACGCGCGGACCATCCACCACAGCCCGACGAGCAGAAACAGGAAGCCCAGCGTGTCGGCCAGGGCCACGAACGTGTTTTCGGGGCTGATGAAGCAGATCACCCCTGAGACCAAAAACAGCACCCCGAACACGATCGAGACCCAGCGGACGGCTCCGGGCACGCTCGCCAAGGCGAAGTTCTGGACCGCGGCGAACATGAACATCGCTCCGATCAGGACTCCGACCGTGGTGATCGAGGCGGCGTCGAATTGGAGGATCACCAGCGAGATCACGCCCCAGGAGATTCCGGCGAGTAGCCACATCCACCAGAGGCCCGTGGTCTCCTTCGCCGCATCGCGCAAGGGCCCGCTCGTCGGCGACCCGAGACGGGGTGCTGAAGCCTGTTCCATCATGAACTCCTTCCGGTTGGGTACGGAAGCGACCCTCTGTGCCGGCTGGGTGAGCGGTCGTCAGCCAACTTGGATGATTCGCGGCGACCGTCGTGCGACCAGAACATGCCGCAGATAAGCCGCCAGGGGCCCCAATCTGCAGGCGACTCAGGGCAACTTGACGCTACTCAAACGCTTGAACAAGCGATAACGGCACTCGGCTGGCGCGGGATACACGCGTAGCGCACCCGGCTGGGGGCCGAAAGGTCGCTGGTTCAAATCCAGTCGCCCCGATTTCTCCCGCAAATCGAGCTGTTCTGGGGATTGACGCACCGACCGGCAGTACTAGGCTGGGGGTCAGCGCTCAGGCACGAAACTCCCAGCCGCGTTCGGCCAGGGTCCCGTCCGAGGGCCCGATTTCCCGCGACGTACGTGATCCGCCGCGAAATACGTCCGGTGACGGATGCGATTGTGCTCGGCCGGGCCTAGGTTCGAGCTGTCCGCGATGACTACGTACTCGCTCGCCGCAGATGCTCGCATGAAGCGGGGGCAAGGCGGGAACCGCCGCGCAGAATCGCGCAAAGCAGAAGAGGCCTCAGAGCTCAAGCTGTATCTCAAAGGATGCGTTCGAGAACGAGCATCCTCCGGCTCGAGACCAGATGCTCCAAGTCATCCGCCAAGCCCTGGACCCGTTCCTCCGCCTGTTGCTGCCAGCGCTCGAGGTTGACGATCTCCGCGATCAGCACGTAATCGGCCGATTCAATGGCCTGGCCGGGTACATCCGTCGGCCGCGTCAATCGCCAATCCGGCATCGTGTCCAGCGAGCCATGAACGATGTCCCGATCGCTGGTCATCAGACGCTCAAAGTCCTCGGCTAGCTCCGGCGAGCGGAGGTGAAACCACATGACTAGTGTCGCCGCGGCGGCCATCGGCAGAGCGTAACTCTGTAAGGCGACGTTTGGAAGCCTCGAATGGCCGCTAGCGCACTCGGCTGGGGGGCCGAGCGGGTGGTGATCCCCGCGATACTCTGGTCACTAGCCAGCACCACTGGCGTCCTGGCGGATGCGAGTGCACCGCCCCCGCGAGAAGCTCGCTGCCGTCAAGTCACTCCAACGAAAGGGGTACCCGATGGGCGACGGGTCGAGAGACAGCGCGGATCGGATCAGTGAGCGTGAGGAGCGGCAGATTCAGGCGGCCAAGGCGAGCGGTAGGACCCCGGTGGTCTTCATCCACGGCCTCTGGCTCTTGCCGTCGAGTTGGGACAACTGGGTCGCGTTCTTCGAGGAGGCCGGTTACGCGGGTGTGACGCCCGACTGGCCCGACGATCCGGAGACCGTCGAGGCGGCGCGGGCGAACCCCGACGTGTTTGCGAAGAAGACGCTTGGCCAGGTCGCCGACCACACGGCGGCGGTGATCGGCCGTTTGAACAAGAAGCCGGCGGTGATGGGCCATTCGACCGGCGGCCTGCTCGCCCAGCTGATCGCCGATCGGGGTATCTCGGCGGTAACGGTGGGGATCGACGCCGGTCCGTTCCGCGGCGTGCTGCCGCTGCCCATCTCCTCGCTGCGGTCCTCGCTACCGGTGCTCAAGAACCCGCTCAACCGCGGCCGCGCGGTCACGCTCACCCTCGAAGAGTTCAAGTACGGCTGGACGAACGCTCTCGACGAGGAGGAGGCCAAACGGCTCTATGAGACCCATCACGTGGCCGCCCCGGGGGTCGCGTTGATGCAGATGGCGAACGCCAACCTGAACCCGTTCAGCGAGGCGAAGCTCGACGTTCGCAATCCCGAACGCGGGCCGCTGCTCATCATCCAAGGCGAGAGCGACCACACGGTGGCTCCGGCGATCGGGAACGCGGCCTACAAGCGCCAGCGCCACAACAAGGCGGTCACCGAGATCCAGAGGATCCCGAACCGGGGCCACTCGCTGACGATCGACCACGGCTGGCGCGAAGTCGCCCAGGTCACCCTCGATTTCGTGAGGCGTTTCGCCTCCAGCCCGGGCGAGAACGGCGCACGGGCTGGCGGGGAGGCAGTCCCCGACGTCGAACCCACGCGGACGGCGTAGCGCTTAGGCCTCGCCCACTCCTGGCGACGCACGGCGGCCGGGCAGATCCCGAGGCGCCCTTCTCCGTGTAATGAAAACCGACGAAGAAAGGCACACCATGAAGATCGTTGTCATCGGCGGAACCGGCTTGATCGGTTCGAAGGTCATCGCCGGCCTCGGCGAGGAGGACCACGAGGCTGTGCCCGCCTCGCCCGACACGGGCGTCAACACGCTCACCGGCGAAGGGCTCGCCGAGGTGCTCGAGGGCGCCGAGGTGCTAATCGACGTCTCGAACTCGCCCTCATTCGAGGACGAGGCGGTGATGGAGTTCTTCACGACCTCCACCACCAACCTGCTGGCCGCCGCGACCGAGGCCGGTGTTCGCCACTACGTCGCCCTGTCCGTGGTCGGGGCGGACCGCATCCCCGACAGCGGCTACCTGCGGGCGAAGGTCGCTCAGGAGACGCTCATGGAAGGGGCCTCGATCCCGTACTCGATCGTCCGCGCGACGCAGTTCTTCGAGTTCGTCAAGCGGATCGCCGACGAGGCCACGGACGGTGACGTCGTCCGGCTGCCCCACGTCCTCTTCCAGCCGATCGCCGCGGACGACGTCGCGGCCGCCGTCTGCGAGATCAGCCAGCGGGCGCCAGCCGACGGCATCGTCGAGATCGGCGGCCCGGAGCAAGTCCGGTTCGACGAGTTCATCGCCGACGGCCTGAAGGGGATCGACGATCCCCGGACAGTCATCGCCGATCCGGAGGCCCGCTACTTCGGAGCGGTGCTCCAGGAGGGGTCGCTGGTTCCGGAGCACGCGATCCACCTCGGCGGGACCCGCTACGGCGACTGGCAATCCCAGCCCGCTCGCGCGTAGCGATGATTACCGCGTCCCCGCCCTCGCCGCATCGCCGCCTCCGGGCGCGCGGCGAGGAGGGGCCGCAGCGGACGACGACCGTCGAGCTGTTCTTCGACCTCGTCTACGTCTTCGCGATCACGCAGCTCTCCCACCTGATCCTCGACGACCTCACGATCGCCGCGGTGGCGCAGGCCGCGTTCCTGCTGGTCGTCGTCTGGTGGGCATGGATCTACACGACCTGGATGGCGAATTGGTTCGACCCCGATTCGCCCGTCGTGCGCACGGTGCTCACCGGCGCGATGCTCGCGAGCCTCCTCATGGCCGCGGCGCTCCCCGGCGCCTTCGGCGACCAGGGGCTGCTCTTCGCCGCGAGCTACGTCGCGCTGCAGGTCGGCCGGAACGCCGCCGCGATGACGATGCTCGCCCGCGACCATCGCCTGCGCCACGTGTTCGAGCGCCTGGTCGCGTGGAGCGTGGTCTCCGGCGCGCTGTGGCTCGCCGGCGCCGCGCTCGAGCCGGACCAGCGCCTGCTGGTCTGGATTCCGGCGCTTGCCCTCGAGCTCGTTGCCCCGTTTGCGGGCTACTGGCTCCCGGTTCGTGGTCGCGCCTCGACAACCGACTGGGACATCGAGGGCAGCCACTTCGCCGAGCGCTGTCAGCTGTTCGTCATCATCGCTCTCGGGGAATCGATCGTGGTTACGGGGGCGGTTGCCGCCAACGCAGGCCTTACATCGATCGTCGTCGCCTGTCTCGTCGTAGCTTTCCTCGAGACGGTGGCCCTGTGGTGGCTGTACTTCGGAGCGCCGACCGAGCGCTCACATGCCGCGGTGGCCGCGAGCGACGATCCCGGCCGGCTCGCCCGCGACGCCTACACGTACGTCCACCTGCTGATCGTCGCCGGCATCATCGCGACGGCGGCCGCCGACGGACTGTTGATCGCCGGTCCCCACGACTCGCCTCGCGGCGTGGGCACCGCGGTCGTCCTCGGTGGGCCCGCGCTCTTCCTGTTCGGCGCGAGCCTCTTTCAGTGGCGAACTGTGGGAACCGTGAACGCGAAGCGCCTGGCGGCGGCGGTCGCGATCATCGCGCTCGCACCACTCGCGCCCAGCATCTCCACGCTCGCGCTCACCGGAATCGTGACCGCGCTTCTGACCGCGGTCGCGGTCTGGGAGTTGCGTGCTATGCCGCGGCGCGGTTCGCGTGCTGGCCGGCCGCACGTAGGATCGAACCGATGGATCACGCGTCCGTCGTACGAAAGGACCTTCAGATGAGCGAAAACACCGAAACCGCGATTCTCGCCGGAGGCTGCTTCTGGGGCGTTCAGGACTTGCTGCGCCGGTGCGACGGCGTGATCTCAACCCGGGTCGGCTACGCCGGCGGGGAGAACGACAACCCGACCTACGCGAACCATCCGGGTCACGCCGAGGCGGTCGAGATCGTCTTCGACCCCGAGCGCATCTCCTACCGGGACATCCTCGAGTTCTTCTTCCAGATCCATGACCCGACGACCAAGGACCGCCAGGGCAACGACATCGGCTCTTCCTACCGCTCCGAGATTTTCTATACGAGCGACGAGCAGCGTGAGGTTACCGAGGACACGATCGCCGACTTCGACGCCTCAGGACTGTGGCCCGGCAAGGTCGTGACCGAGATCAGCGAGGCGGGGCCGTTCTGGGAGGCCGAGCCCGAGCACCAGGACTATCTCCAGCGTTACCCCGACGGTTACACGTGCCACTACCCGCGGCCGGGCTGGAAGCTGCCACACCGCGAGACCGCGGTCTGACTCAGCCAAGCCGATGACGCCACAGGTCGAACCCGGGCCCAGCGGACCCGAGGGCCTATTCGAGGGCCCAATCTGCACGTAACTCAGCGGAACTCAACTGACCTCCACACGCCTGGACAGGCGTAGACCCAACGCGGCGGCACACCACTTCACGGGTAGCGCATTCGGCTGGGGCCGAAAGATCGCTGGTTCAAATCCAGTCGCCCCGATTTCCGCGCACACCGCCTGTCGTGAGGCGTAGGTCGCCGGACGACGCCGGTCGCAGTCCAGGGACCTGGTCCAGGGACTTCACGGGCGCGAAGGAAGGGCCGAACTCAAATGCTGGGGTGCATGGCGACCGGCATGCGGGCAAAGTGGTCAATCCTGGCCGAAGGGCTGGTCTCGCGTTGATCGCAAACACCGCACCTACGCCGAGGACCGTCGGGCTCGTGCTCATTCCTGCGCTGGAGTCCTCGAAGGAGCTCGAGAGCTGGGCGGACGCTCCGGCGTCGGCGCTGGTAGCCAAGTTCGGTGCCCCGGTCTGGGCCAGGGGCTACCCCGTGCTTCCCCTGTTCGGGGTCAATAAGCCGATCTGGAAGTACGACCCCGAAACGCACGGGGCGTTGGGGGCCCCACAGCTGACCTCCGCCTGGGAAAGCCTCGAGACGCTGACCGTCCGCCAGGAGGACGGGGTCTTGGTTTTGCGGATCATGGCTTTCCGTAGGTCTGTTAGGGCCGGAGTTGGTCCGCGATCTGGTCTCGCTGATTCAGCGCGCGGAGGCCGACGACGCCGCCCGCGTAATCGTTTTCAAGAGAGCGCCGACCCCGACGGCGCGCAGGCCCGGGACGCCCAGAGTCTGATCGCGGCGGCGATGAAACGCAGCCTGCAGACCAGAGAGGCGGAGTTGGATCTTGCCCGAGGACTCGACGAATAGCCCGGCCGAGACCGGTCGGATGGCGAGCGTGCGCTATGCGCTCAACCAAATCTTCCTCGGCGACTGGCACCCCGTCCTGCGCGACCCGCTCGACCTCTTTCGGCTCAGCTTTCCGATCGGGGCGGTGATCTTTGTCATTCAGGGAGACGGCGACGCCTTCGTGCGGCTGTTGCTCCCTGGGGTCCTCGTGCTCGTGGTCCGGGCGCTGAACATCCCGCGGCCGATCGATTGGGTTTTCTGCATCGCGATGGCCTTCCAGGGCTGGGGAAATGCCCTCAGCCTGTTCACCGAGCTCTCGTGGTACGACAACACCGTCCATATCACGCTGCCGATGAGCCTGGCGCCGATCCTCTATATCGCGTTCGCGCGCATCGACATCGTCCCCGACCCGGCCGAGCGTGTCGGCGGTCGAGCCGAGGCACTCGGGATGGCGCTGATCACGATGTGCCTGGGGGTGACCGCCGCGAGCTTCTACGAGATCTACGAATGGGCGGTCGACAACTGGTTCGGACAGCACCTGTTCATCGCCGAGGGGGACACCGTCAATGACCTGGCCGACGGCTTCCTGGGCGCCGCCATCGGCGGCCTCTTCCTGGCGGCCTGGGCCGAGTTTCGGTATACGAGCCGCCGCTTCCCGCGGCGAATGGAGCGCATTCTCGACGAGGCGTAGCCGGCAGTGCCGTCGTTCAGCGCAGGTGGACGGCGTTTGAGAGCAGCCACAGCCTCCCGTCGATTCGCGCCTCGATCGGCGATCGTGAGATCGAGCCTCGCGGAGTGAGTCCGATCGATCTGGCGACCCGGCGTCGCCTCACGGTTCGCACGGTCCTCACTGCGGTGATGCTGGCGAGCCTGCCGATGGCCGCGGCGCTCTCCGAGGCGTTCGGCGATCACGGCATGCTCTTCGCGGCGAGCTACGTTGCGCCACAGGTGGGACGGAACGCTGTGCAGATCCCGGGCGGGATCGGCGGGATCGACGGCGGCTTGATCGGAACGCTGATCGTCTACGGAGCGCCGGCTGCAGGAACGGCCGCCGCGGTGCTCGCGTACAGGGTGATTCTGTTCTGGCCGCTCATCGTCGGCGGGATCGCCTTCGCGATGTTGCGACGCGACACGCCGCGGCCCGGCGAGCTGACTGCGTGTGCGCCGGCGCAGCTCAGAGCGCGTGACTTAGGATCGAATCCATGCACCATGCCTCAGCCGTAGAGGGTCTGAAGTGCGCGGACCTCGTCGATGCGATGGGGCGGCTGCATCGCCACCGGTGTCACATCCTCGATCTCGTCAGTCCGACGCCCGGGCGGGTCCTGTTCGGCCCGGCGGTGACCATCTCCTACTTCCCGAGCTGCTCGGCTTCGCTCGATCCCGGGCGCTACAACCTCGCCAACCTCTTCTACGAAGCCGTTGGCGACGACCCGCAGGGCAAGGTCTTGGTCCTCGCCTCCAACGGCTACACCGATGTCTCGATGGGTGGTGGTACGAAGCTCATGCGCGTTCAGCACCACGGTCTGGCCGGCGTGCTCACCGACGGGCGGCTGCGCGACTTCGACGAGCTGGCGGGATATGACTTTGCCGCCTACTGCGCGGGCGAGGCGACGCGATGGGGCGGGGCCGAGGTAACCCCGTTTCAGGCCAACGTACCCGCGGTCTTGCGCGGTGTAGGAGTGATCCCTGGCGCGTACGTGTTCGCCGACTCCTCGGGCGCGGTCGTGATTCCGTCCGGAGAAGTCGAACAGGTACTCGGTGAGGCGCGCTCGATCGAAGCGGAAGACGCGCGCTCTCGCGAGGAGATCGCCCGCGAGGACGGGCCGACGCCCGGCGATGAGCACTAAGGCTGCCACAGCGCGCTCAGCGGACCAGCGAATCCATGCGCCAGCTCCGCAGCGAGGCAGTTACCGAGATCCAGAAGATCCCACTCGCAATCCTCGACAATCGTGAGGGGCTGGCGCGAGGTCGCCCAAGCCGCGCCCTCGACGATTCACGGGTAGCGCACTCGGCTGGGGGCTGAGCGGTCGCTGGTTCGAATCCAGTCGCCCCGATTTCATTGGCAGACCAGATCGGGCACATTCGCTTGGTTGCGCTCGCTTACCTCCTACGGGCTTGGCTCGGCTCGGGAGCGCAGCGGGCCGGAGGCAAAACTTTCTCGTGGCGGACGCGTGCAATGCGTGAGAGAGTCACGCCGGACTCGGGCGACGAGGAGGACCCGTCTATACCCAGGATTTCGATCCGGTCGCAGGGTCGCTCGGGCTCACGGCGATTATCGCGGCGCTGCCGATCCTGACCCTGATCGTCCTGATCGGTGGCGTCAGGATGAGGGCGCAGCGGGCGGCTCTGGTTGCCCTCGGCTTGGCTGTCGTGGTCGCCACGACCGTCTACGGCATGCCTGTCGACCAGGCCGCGCTGTCGGCGACCGAAGGCGCGGCCTTCGGGCTCTTCCCGATCATGTGGATCGTCGTCGCGGCCATCTGGGTCTACAAGATGACCGTCGAGTCCGGGCATTTCGACGTCCTGCGCCGATCAATCGGCTCGGTGTCGGCGGATCAACGCGTCCAGGCGGTGATGATCGCCTTCTGTTTCGGAGCGCTGATGGAGGCACTCGCCGGCTTCGGTGCCCCCGTGGCCATTACGGCCGTGATGATGGTCGCGCTGGGGTTCGGGCGGATACAGGCAGCGGCTCTCGCCCTGGTCGCGAACACCGCGCCGGTCCCGTTCGGAGCTATCGGAGTTCCGATCACGACCCTGTCGCAGGTCACGGGCCTGGACCAGGGAGACCTCGGCGCCATGGTCGGTCGCCAGACACCGCTGCTCGCCCTGGTCGTCCCCCTCTTCCTGCTTGTCATGGTTGACGGGAGTCGTGGGGTCAAGCGGGCATGGCCCGCGGCGGTAGCCGCCGGCCTGGGCTTCGCGCTCGGGCAGTTTGCGTGCTCGAACTACATCTCGGTCGAGCTCACGGACATCGTGGCGTCGATCGTCAGCATGGCGGCAGTCCTAGTCGTTCTACGCGTGTGGACGCCTAGTGATCCCCTTATCGCCGAAATCGCGATTCGGGACGACGCGACGAGGGACCCACCGCTCGAGGTGGTGCGGGCATACGCCCCGTACCTCGTGATCATCGCGGTGTTCTTGATCGCGCAGTTACCGCCCGTCGACGCCGAGCTGGCCAGGTCGCCGTGGACGATGAGCTTCGGCTGGCCTGGCCTCGACGTGCGCAACCCGGAGGGGGATGCGCTCTCCAGCCTGACGTTCCACCTCAACTGGCTGCCCACCGCAGGCACACTCATGCTGATATCCGGCCTGATCACGATGGCGATCCTCCGGCTGTCCCCGGCCCGGGCTCTTCGAGTGGCCCGCGCCACGATCGTCCAGCTGAGGGGGGCCATCCTGATCGTGATCACCGTGCTGGCGCTCGCCTACGTGCTCAACCAGTCGGGCCAGACGCTCACGCTCGGCTATTGGCTGGCGGGCGCCGGAGCCCTCTTCGCGTTCATCTCGCCTGTGCTCGGCTGGCTCGGCGTTGCCGTCACGGGGTCTGACACGTCGTCAAACGCTCTGTTCGGTGGCGTCCAGGTGGCGGCGGCGCATGACACCGGGATTTCGCCGACGCTGCTCGCCGCCGCGAACAGCTCAGGCGGCGTCCTCGGGAAGATGAGCTCGGCTCAGCACCTCGCCATCGGGGCCGCGGCCGTCGGCATGGCCGGTCACGAGGGTCAGCTGTTCCGCAAGGTTGTCGGGTGGAGCATCGTGTTGCTGCTGATCGTGTGCGCGCTCGTCTACCTGCAGTCGACGTGGGTGCTGGACTGGATGGTCGTCGGATGACGAACAGCCACGGGTGCCGGTTCGGGTCGCGCGAGTAGCCTGGGCAGGTGACGTTGTCGAACCGCGGCCCGGGGCCACGGCTTAGGGGTCGGCGGAGCGAGTGTGAGTCCCTTGATCGGTTGGTCGACGACGTCCTCGCGGGACATAGCCGAGTCCTCGTCCTGCGCGGCGAGTCCGGCGTGGGCAAGACCGCGCTGCTCGAGTACCTCGTCGCCCGCGCGTCGGAGTTTCGTGTCGCGCGGGCGGCGGGCGTCGAGTCCGAGATGGAGCTTCCGTTCGCAGGCCTGCATCAGCTCTGCTCGCCCATGCTGGGGCGTCTGGCCGATCTGCCGGACCCGCAGAGCGACGCCCTCGCCACGGCTTTCGGGCTGAGCCTGGGGGAATCGCCCGACCGGTTCCTCGTCGGGCTCGCCACGCTCACACTCCTCTCCGAGGTCGCCGAGGAGCGACCGCTGCTGTGCGTTGTCGACGATGCACAATGGCTTGACCGTGCTTCGGCGCAGACGCTCGCGTTTGTGGCGCGGCGGCTACAGGCCGAGTCGGTGGCCGCTGTCTTCGCGGAGCGCGAGCCGACCAAGGAGCTGACGGGGCTCACGGAACTCGGGGTCTCGGGGCTTGCCGATGCGGACGCGCGGGCCCTCCTCGAGTCCACGATCACGGGACCGCTGGACGAACGGGTGCGAGACCGGATCATCACCGAGACGCGCGGTAACCCACTGGCGCTGATGGAGCTCCCGCATGGGCTGACGCACGGCAAGCTGGCCGGTGGGTTCGGGCTTCCCGACGCCGCGGCGCTCTCGGGTCACATCGAGGCGAGCTTCCGACGGCGCCTGACGGCCCTCCCCCCGAACAGCCTGGAGCTCCTGCTCGTCGCAGCGGCCGAGCCGGTCGGCGATCCCCTGGTTGTCTGGAAGGCGGCCGAGACCCTGGGTGTGGGGGCCGATGCGGCGGAACCGGCGTCGGCGGCCGGGCTGATCGAGTTCGGGGGCCGGGTGCGATTCCGTCATCCGCTCGTGCGCTCGGCTGTTTACCGGTCGGCATCGCAGGAGGATCGCCAGCAGGCCCATCGGGCTCTTGCCGAAGCGACCGACCTCGAGGCCGACCCCGACCGCCGGGCGTGGCATCTCGCAAACGCGACTTCGGGACTGGACGAAACGGTGGCCGCGGAGTTGGAGCGGTCGGCCGGTCGCGCCGAGGCGCGCGGGGGCCTGGCGGCGGCGGCGGCGTTCCTCATGCGTGCCGCCGACCTGACGCCCGCGCCGGGGCCGCGAGCCCGCCGCGCGCTCGCTGCAGCGCAGGCCAGCCACGAAGCGGGGGCCCCCGACACTGCCATCGAGCTCCTCGCCATGGCGGAGGCCGGTCCGCTCGATGAACTCCAGCGCGCCTGTGCGGACCTTCTGCGTGCGCAGATCACGTTCGCCGTCAACCGAGGTCGGGATGCGCCGCCGCTCTTGCTCGCCGCCGCGAAGCGGCTCGAACCCCTCGACGCCAAGCTGTCCCGCGAGACCTATCTCGACGCGTTCTCCGCGGCGCTCTTCGCGGGTCGTCTCGCTGAAGGTGGTGGCGTGCGCGAGGTCGCGGAGGCGGTCCTCGCAGCGAACTGGGGCGAGTCGGATGGGGAGTTGCCGGGTGCGTGTGATCTGCTCCTGGACGGCCTGGCGGTGCTGACCACCCGCGGCTATGCGGCGGGCACGCCGGAGTTGAAGCGCGCTCTGACCGCGTTCCGCGACGAGCCGATGTCGGACGACGACGCACTTCGATGGCTTTGGCTCGCCTGCCGGGTGGCGAGGGCGCTTGGCGATGACGCGAGCTGGGACGAGCTGACCAACCGCCATGTGCGGCTCGCCCGGGAACGCGGCGCCCTCTCGTTGCTCCCGATCGCACTCGTCGAACGCTTCGGCGTACAGCTATTTCTCGGCGACCTCGCCGCCGCCCAGTCACTGGTTACGGAGGCTGAAACCGTGATCGAGGCCGCGGGCAGCCATCTGGCCCCCCAGGGAGCCATCGCGCTGGCCGCCTGGCGCGGTTCGGAGCGGGAGGTTTCTGAGTTGATCGAGGCCGGCCGTACCGAGGTCGTTCGCCGGGGCGAGGGCCTATGGCTGGTCGCCACCGAGTGGGCGAGTGCCGTCCTCTTCAACGGTCTCGGTCGGTACGAGGAGGCCCTCGCCGTGGCGGCGCAGGCTGGCGAGGACCCCGACGAGCTCGGGGTGTCCACCTGGGTACCGACCGAGTTCATCGAGGCCGCGGTGCGGGCGGGTCAGCCAGAGCTCGCCGTCGCCCCCCTTCGGCGCCTCCAGGAGATCAGCCGGGCGAGCGGGTCCGACTGGGCGCTGGGGGTGGAGGCACGGTCGCACGCGCTGCTGAGCGAAGGCGATGACGCCGAACGCCTTTACCGCGAGGCGATTGACCGTCTTGGTCGCACCCGCATCAAGGTCGCGCTCGCCCGCGCCCACCTCCTGTACGGCGAATGGCTGCGCCGGCAGGGCCGACGGGTCGACGCGCGGGAGCAGTTGCGCACCGCCCACGAAACGTACGCCGCAATGGGAATGGAGGGGTTTGCCGGGCGTGCTCGCCGCGAGCTGACGGCAACCGGTGAGAAGGTCCGCAAGCGCAGCGTCGACGCGCGTGACGAGTTGACGCCCCAGGAAACCGAAATCGCGCGGTTGGCGGCCGACGGGAGGACGAACCCCGAGATCGGCGCTCAGCTGTTCCTCAGCCCACGTACCGTCGAGTGGCACCTGCGCAAGGTGTTCGCAAAGCTTGAGATCAGCTCTCGAAGGGAGTTGCGGGCGGCGCTGCCGGAGGCGGGCGGGGCGGCGCTGCCGGCCTAGATCAGCTTTCCGAGGCCTTCGATCGCAGCCTTCCCCAGCACCAGCTCGAGCAGCACGCCAACGCCGCCGACGATGAGGCCGACGGCCACCACCACGATGTCTTCGAGCAGCACGCCGAGCGAGAGGACCACGACGCCGAGCGCCGGCAGGGTGTCGAGCCCCGTGAAAGGGGGCGCCAGGAACGCACCGGTGCACCCCGCGACCACGAACAGCCCAAAAGCTGTGTTGCTCAGACGATGGTCGAAGAGGAAGCGCAGGCGCGGGTGGGAGAAGCGCTCGAGCCGGCGGATCGCTCGCATGAGCGCCGCGATGAACCGCTGCTGTTTCTCCCGCCAGCTCGAGCTTGCACCAGCGCTGAGGCAGCCAGATTCGGTCGCGGCCGGCGACCAGCTGGAGTGCGACCAGCAGGGCGATGATCTCGAACACGTGCGTGACGCCGCCGGTCGGCAGCGGCAGCGCCGGGACGCCGAGCAAGAGCACGAAGATGATCGCGAAGCTCTTCTCCTCGAAGAGCTCGATCAGGCTGCCCACGGTCTTGTCGCCTTCGGCGCTGAGCCAGCGCTCGAGCTGTTCGCTGACTCGCTCCGGCTCTCCATGCCGAGATGAGGCCACCGCTCCAGCGTCTCGGTTGGCGCCACCCATCGCGCCAGTGAGAACCCTGGTCGCCCACTGGGAGGCCCCGGTCGCTCGATCCAGGGGTTTGCCCCGGGAGCTAACGGGCGCGAAGCGCCGACCGAGAGCGCAGGCTTGCCACATGGACCCGGCCAACGACCTGTGCGCGCAGAAAGAGCCACTGGAACGTTGATCGCGAACGCCTCACCCACGCCGAAGGTCGTCGGCCTGGTGCTCATCCCGGCGTTGGTGCTGACGCTCGCGTTCGCGTTCTCCTATGTCGGCGCCTTCCACGATCCCACCCCACACCAGGTGCCGATCGCCGTCGTCGGCCCGCCCGACGTTGCAGCGCAGCTCGCTCGCCTGCCCGGTGACCCGCTCGACGCAGACCAGGCCTCGTCCCGCTCCGAAGCGTTGTCGCAAATCGACGATCGCGACGTTTACGGCGCCTACGATGCAGCCCCGAACCGCCTCTTCGTGGCTTCGGCCGCGAACCGGGCGAGCGCCGTCGCGCTGGAAGCGACGTTTGATCGAGCCGCCGCCGCGCAGGGTCAGCCGGCCCCCCGCGTCACCGACGTCAAGCCGCTGCCGCCCAAGGACCCCAACGGCACCGCGGCGTTCTACGCGGTGATCGCGTGGGTGTTCGGCGGTTACATCGCCTCGACGCTGATCGGGTTGATCGGGAGCCCCCGCGACTCCAGCAGGCAGCGCGCTGCCGCGCGGCTCGGAGCACTCGCGGGATTCAGCATCGTCGCGGGGATCCTCAGCGTGGTCATCCTGCGCGCGAGCTTTGACGTTTTCTCCGGCCACGTTGTGGCTCTGTGCGCGATCGCGGCGCTGACGACTTTCGCCAGCGGCGCCGCCACGGCAGGCATTCAGGCCGCACTGGGGGAGGCTGGCACCGCGCTCGTCATTCTCGTCTTCGTGATCCTCGGCAACGCCGCATCGGGCGGGCCGTTCGCGAGGCCGCTGCTGCCGGGCTTCTGGAGCACGATCGGCGGCGTCCTGCCCCCGGGCGCGAGTGTCGACCTCGCGCGGTCGGCGCTGTTCTTCGACGGCGAGCGGATCGTGGGACCGATTCTCGTGCTCGTGGGCTGGGGCGTCCTCGGCACGGCCCTGGCGTTGGCGCTGGGCGGCCGGGTCACGGACCCGGTCGAGGTGGAGGCACGGGCCGCAGCAGGAGCAGCGGTGTGAGCACCCAACCGCGCCTTGAACACTCACGCACGAACCAGGAAGGAGAGAGCTGATGACGAGGTTCGACTACGACGTGGTGATCATCGGCTCGGGCTTCGGTGGAAGCGTCGCCGCGCTCCGCGCCGCGGAGAAGGGCTACCGGGTCGGCGTCATGGAGTCCGGCAGGCGGTGGAACGACGAGGACATCCCGAAGTCACAGTGGGATCTACCGCACTTCCTGTGGTTCCCGGCAGCAGAGCTTTACGGGATCCAGAGGGTCGAGTACCTCGACGACGTGCTCGTCCTCTCAGGCGCCGGCGTGGGCGGCGGCTCCCATGTCTACGCCAACACGCTGTACGTCCCTCCCAAGCGGTTCTTCGACGCAACGGAATGGGCGAGCATCACCGACTGGGGCGACGAACTGGCGCCGCACATCGACCAGGCGTCCCGGATGCTCGGCGTCGTTCGCTATCCGTACATGCCCACCGACGTCGATCGGGTCATGGAGCAGGTCGGGATCGAGATCGGAAGAGGGGAGACGTTCAACAAAGCCCCGGTGGGCGTCTATTTCGGCAGCCCGGGCGTCGAGGCCGACGATCCGTACTTCGGCGGGGTCGGACCGCGCCGCACTGGATGCATCTCATGCGGCAAGTGCAACATCGGCTGCGGCCACAACGCCAAGAACAAGCTGACGACGAACTACCTCTATCTCGCGGAGAAGCTCGGAGTCGAGGTCCAGGAGCTGAACGAGGTCTACGACCTCCTGCCGCTCGACGGCGGCGGGTTTGAAGTCCATACGCGTCATCCAGGCTGGGCGCAGCGGGTTGCGCATCTGCACCATCACACGTACACCGCCGAGCAGGTGATCGTCGCTGCCCACGCGTACGGCTCGGCGAAGCTGCTTCATCACATGCAGCACAAGGGCCATCTCACCGGCCTGTCGAACGAGCTCGGCCAACGAGCCCGAACGAACTCGGAACAGTTGCTCGCGATCACGCGGACGCACGAAGAGTGGAAGCGAGACCCGGCGAAGATCTGTCTGACGCCGGGATCCGTCTCGATTACCTCTGGCGTCTGGCCGGACGAGGTGACCAGCATCGAGCCCGTCTACTGGGGCGTCGGAAACGATCTGTTCGCGTTCCTCGTCACCTACCACCAGCACGGCGCGCAGAAGCACCCGACCGCGGCCTGGATCAAGGAGTTGGTCGAGCACCCGACCGAGGTGCTCAGCTTCGACGACGCGCGTCACTGGTCCGAACGGACCGTGATCATGCTCTGCTCGCAGACGACCGATACCTCAATCGAGCTGTACTGGCACGACGACCTGCTGCGCAGCCGGCACAGCACCGGCTCAGCTCCCTCGGTGCACATCCCCATCGTCGAGGAGTTCGTGGACCGAATGGCGGCGAAAATGGACGGCGGCGAGGGTGCGCTGCCGTTCGAGGTCATCAACCGCACCGCCTCGGCCCACTTCACGGGCGGGATCCCGATCGGCGACAGCAGCGAGAGCGGCGCGGTCGACCCATATCACCGCCTGTTCGGTCAGGCGGGCCTTCACGTCATGGACGGAAGCGTGATGCCGGCCAACACGGGAGTGAACCCGTCCCTGACGATCACCGCCCTGGCAGAGCGCGCGATGTCGCTGTGGCCGAACAACGGAGACCCGGACCCGAGGCCACCCTTGGGCTCCGGATACGAGCGCGTCGACCCGGTCATGCCGCATCGTCCGGTCGTGCCCGCCGGCGCTCCGGCCGAGCTGCGACTGGACGCGAAGAAGGCCGACGTCATCCCCGAGTACCCCTACTGAAACCGACCGACGAGAGGAGAAGCCGATGACCGAGCTCACTGCCGACAAGTTCCGCACCGTCGGGCCGGCGAAAGCAGTCCCGAACGACCACGTCATCCCGTACTACCTCGAGGACCGCAAGGCACGGATCTCGATCGCGCGCGTCGACGATCGCCTCTACGCGTTCGACGACATCTGTACGTGCGCCGAGGAGGGATGCCCTCTCTCCGGCGGGCTGCTCGCGGGGTCGACGATCACGTGCCAGTGCCACGGTTCCCGCTTCGACCTCACGAACGGCGCAGTGATCAGGGGCCCGGCGACCAACGCGCTCGAGGTGTATGACGTTCAAGAGGTCGAAGACGACATCCAGATCCGAGTCTGATCGAGAGGAAAAGACATGTCCACGATCCACTTCCACCAGACGACCACCGCCACGCCGCAGCAGTTCGTCGCCGGGCTCACCGACTTCGGACCGGGCCGCTCGGAGCTGTTTCCAAACAGCGCCGACAGCGACCTCCAGGTGCATTCCCGGGGCGCCACTGAGGCCGACGTCAGCGAAGGCTCGGGCGGCATCTGGGAGCGCCTGCACTACGACTGGTCCGACCCGAACCACGTGGTTCTCAAGACCACCGACTCGAATACATGGGGCGGCAACTCGAGCCACACCTACGACCTCGAGCAAAACCCCGACGGGACGACCGACATCGACTACGTCGTGGTGCGCGACGGCAAGAACCTCAAGGGGCGGTTCCTTGGGATCGTGCTCGGAAGTGTCGGCAAGGGCCGCTTGGAGAGCGCGTTCGAGAACGCCGTCAAGGCGATCGAGGCACGCAACAACGGGGCGCCCGCTCAATGACGAGCATGCTTGGCTCGATCATTCGAGGCGCTGCGGCGAGCGCGCTCGGGACTCTCGCAATGGATGTATCGCTATATCGGCGTTACCGGCGCGACGGCGGTAACGCCCCCTTCCCGGGCTGGGAGTCCTCCGAAGGCCTCGTGAGCTGGGGGGATGCCCCGGCACCGGCGCTGGTAGCAAAGAAGCTGCTCGAGGCCGTCCTCAAGAATGAGGTTTCGCCGCGGTTCGCGCGCTCCCTCAACAACGCCACCCACTGGGGATACGGTCTCGCCACCGGCGCTGCGTACGGGCTCCTCGTCGGCCCGCGGTGGAGGCCGAGAGTGTGGTTTGGACCCCCGTTCGGTGCGGCGGTCTGGGGTAGCGGGTACGTCGTTTTCCCGCTGCTCGGCGTATACAAGCCGATCTGGAAATACGACCTGGAGACGCTCAGGAAGGACCTGAGCGCGCACCTCGTCTTCGGAACGACCACCGCGGCGACGTTTTGCGCGCTCGCCGCACCGGGAGGTCGGCGGTGAACTTCGAGACGCTGAGCATTCGCCGGGAAGCGCCCGTTCTGTTCGCGGAGATCGCGGCTCCCCCCATGAACCTGCTGGGGCCGGAACTGGTCCGCGACCTGGTCTCGCTGATTCAGCGGGCCGAGGCCGACGAAGCCGTCAGCGTGGTCGTTTTCAAGAGCGCCGACCCCGACTATTTCATCTCCCATGTCGACTTGACCCGAATCGCCGAGTACCGGGCGGAGGCGGCAAAGCTCACCGGCGAGGCATCCATTGCGCTCCTGTTTCGGTATCTGAGCGCCAGCCCCCTCGTCACCATCGCCCAGATCGAGGGTCGGGTGCGCGCTGCCGGCAACGAGTTCGTTCTGGCTTGCGACATGCGCTTCGCGGCGCGCGAGTCAGCGATCTTTGGTCAGTTCGAGCCGGCGTTCGGTCTGGTTCCGGGCGGTGGTGCCGTCCAGCACCTCACGCGCTTGATGGGTCGCGCGCGAGCGCTGGAGGTGATGCTGAGCGCGGAGGATTACGACGCCGAGCTCGCGGAGCGGTACGGCTGGATCAACCGCGCGGTGCCCGCCGATGCGCTCGAGGATTTCGTCAGCTCCCTCGCTCACCGGATCGCCGGGTTTCCCGCGGTCGGCCACGCGTTGGTGAAGGACCGAGTCAACGCGATCGCGCTTGCGCCGATCGAGGAGTTCCGTCACGACTCCGATCTGTTCGGCGAGGGCGTGCGTGCCCCAGACGCCCAAGCGCTGATCGCGGCGGCGATGAAGCGCGGCTTGCAGACGCGAGACGCCGAGTTGGCGCTTGCCCGCATGCTGGGCGAATAGTTCCACGGTGGCTCAAGCCGGCCGCAGGAACCCGCTGACCTCCGCCGCTACCTCGGTCGGGTACTGGAAGAGGAAGCCGTGCGCCGCGTCGGGATAGATCTGGATCCGTGCGTCCGGGATCAGGCCGGCCATCAGGTGGCTGAGCTTGGTCGGGATCATCAGGTCGCCGTCACCCTGGACGATCAGCGTCGGGCTCTTGATCCCGGTCAACCGCTGCAACGCGCTGTGGTCGGGGATCCCCCAATCGACGATCGCGTCGTACTGCGCGTCGCGGGCGGCATCGCTCGTCGGGGCGTCGCGTCCATCCTGGCGCTCCATGAAGCGCCCGAGGAACTCCATCCCCTTCGCCTGGCTCGTCTCCGTGTGCGCGAACATGATGTAGAGGAGGTTCTCCGGCTTGCTCTCGGCGCGGGCCGCGGAGGCGATGTCGTGGCGCCAGCCGTGCATGCCCGGCGCGCCCTTCGGGCCGGTCGCCGCAAGGACGAGTCGTCGAACGAGTGTCGGCCGCACCAGTGCGACCTCCTGCGCGACGAACCCTCCGATCGAGAACCCGAGCAGGTCGATCTCGGCTAGCCCGAGCGCGTCGACGAACGCGATCATCCGCCGGGCCGTCGACGTGATCCTGTTGCCCGGGTCGCCGGTGGACGAACCAACCCCGGGGTAGTCGACCAGGATCACCTCGCGCTCGGCAGCGAGCGCATCGGTGAGCGCCGGATCCCAGTTGTCCAGGTTGCCGCGGAAGTGCTGGAACATCACGAGCGGCCTCTCGGCCGGGCCCCCGAACCGGCGGTGGGCGAACTGGAGGCCCGCGGCCTCCACGAACAGTGTCTCAGCGGTGTTGTGCGAGGTTGCTCTGCCTACCGCGTTCACCTCGCGCCCCCGTTGGAGAGCGCCTCGAGGACGGCTGACGCATATTCCGCCGGCGCCTCCTCCCAGACGAAGTGGCCTGCTTCGATGATTGCCACCCGACTGTTCGGCAGCCTCTCGTCGAGAAACTCAGCGTTGGCGAGTGGAACCACGGGATCGTTGCGGCCGTTGATGATCGTCACCGGAGTCGTGATCTCCGGCAGCAGCTCGGCGAGCGCCGGCAGCTCCTCGGGATACCTGCGGACGTACCGCATCGACTCGACGAATCGGTCCCCGTCGTAGCAGTCGAGGTAGTCCGCGCGGATGGCGTCGGGCACGCCCCCGGCGATCCCGTCAATGGCCGCGCCGACGATCGCGCGGGGGTCCATCCGGCGATACTTGTCGAGGTCGGGGTCGAGCACCCACGACGCCAGGGGCTCGCCGAGCTGCAGCGGAACGGCGGCGCCACCGGTACCCACGATCACACCGGCGACCCGGTCCGGATGCGCCGCCGCGGCAAACAGGGCGGCCGAGGTTCCCACGTCCGGCGCGACGATGTGAGGCCTGCCCAGGTCAGCCTCGACGATGAGCTGCGCCAGGAACCCGCCCATCGCCCGCGGCGACAGCAGGTCGTCCCGGCGTTCGGATGCGCCGAAGCCCGGCAGGTCGATCGCGAACAGGCGGGCGTGCTCGGCGAGCGTCGCCCAGATCGGCGCGAACGCATACACGCTCTCCGGCCACGGAGACGTGAGCAAGAGCGTGCGCTCGGACGGGCCGTCGCTCTCGGCATAGCGGATCCGAACTCCGTCGACCGTCCGAGATTTGGGCTTGATCGCTGGGGTGGCCGGCATGCGGTGACCTCAGGTCGCCAAGACCGTCCCGTGGTCGTGGCGCGCGAGCAGCCAGGCCTGGATGGCGAATTGATAGAGCACGAGCAGGGCACCGACCCCCGTCGTCAGGGAATCAGAGACTGTTGCGAACACCACGGCCCAGACGGTGGCCACGACCCCACGGGTGAGAGATAGGCGGACCTGCGTGTTTGCCGGATTCATGCAGCCCATCCTCAGCGTTCAGGCGACCCTTCGCGCCCGTGAGCACCCTGGCCAAGTCCCTGGGCCTCGGTCATCGCAGCGCTTCGGCGCGCTCGTGGAGCGGGAACTGGGCGCGAGCCACTGCCGACGGCTGATCTTGCCTTTCGTACGGTTTGCCCACGTCGAAGGCGCCGGACTATCGCCGTGGGCCGGCCGCGAAGGGCCGTTCTACTGCTGACCCCGGGAGCGCCGCCGGGAAGGACCTGGCACCGCGGCGCTTGACCGATCAGATCGACGACCCGAGCCAGGGCACGCATAGGATTGAGGCTGTGCCGTTCACGCTCAGGAACCTGAAGGAGGACCTAGAGGACCTCGGGTCCAGGTTCGACGGCGCGCCGGACCTGGAGTTCCGCTTGGCGACCGAGGCGCTCGAGCTCGAGCAATCCGGCCTGGGCTACCAGCGCGTCCCGCCCGGCTATCGCTTTCCGTACGGCCACACGCACAAGAAGCAGGAGGAGGTGTACGTGGTCCTGCGCGGGAGCGGGCGGATGAAGCTCGACGACGAGATCGTCGAGCTCAAGGAGTGGGACGCGGTGCGCGTCGCGCCCGGTACGTGGCGAGGCTACGAGGCCGGGCCCGACGGCCTCGAGATCGTCGTCATCGGCGCGCCCAATCTCGGCGAGGCTCCGCGCGAAGACGTCGAGGGCCAGCGCGACTGGTGGGCTGACTAGCGCCAGGAGTAGACCAGCCAGAAGAAGGAGCGAATCCGGGGAGATCGGGGGACTGAATTGAACGAGCTCCGGCCGCAGGCGGATGACGACTCCGGCGACCAGGGCGCCGACCAGGGGTTACACGGGCGCGACGCGCGGACCAGTCGAGTCAGGCTGAGCGCTGACCAGCCGAAGCCCGTCAGATCCCCAGACTTGTGCTGGAGTTAGAGCCCCTTGCCCGATCCCGCTCCGCCGCCGACCCAACGCGCCCAGGACGCCGGCGCGCCCGCGCGCCCGCCGCTGATCCCGCGCAGCGGCGCCTTCATCGCGCTCGTGGTCGGGCTGCTGATCGTCAACCTCGTCATCTCGTTCATGACCGGCGGCCCGGGCGACCGCGAGCGGGTGCCATATCAGCCCTTCTTCGTCGACCAGCTGGAGGCTGGCGACGTCAAAGAGATCACCTCGCAGGCGGACTCGATCGAGGGTGAGCTCGGCGAGGCGGCGGCCTATGACCCGCCCGGGGATGACGAGCCGGTTGAGGTGACCCGCTTCGAGACCGAGGTCCCGGCGTTCATCGACCGCGCCGGGCTCACCGACCTTCTCTCCGACCAGCAGGTGGTGATCAACGCCGAGCCACCAGATGAGGGACGGTCGCTATGGGCGACGCTCCTACTTGGCTTCCTGCCGACCCTGCTCTTGATCGGGTTCTTCGTCTGGCTCGCGCGCCGCCAGCTGCGCGGGGGCGCCGCAGGCGCGCTCGGCGGCTTCGGGCGGGCCACCGCGCGCCGCTTCCAGCGTGGTGAGCAGGAGCGAGTCACCTTCGACGACGTCGCGGGCATCGACGAGGCCGAGGACGAGCTGGTCGAGATCGTCGACTTTCTCAAACGGCCGGAGCGCTATCGCGCCCTGGGCGCGCGGATCCCCCGCGGCGTCCTTCTCTACGGCCCGCCGGGAACCGGCAAGACGCTGCTCGCGCGAGCTGTGGCCGGGGAGGCGGACGCGGCGTTCTTCTCGCTTTCGGCGTCCGAGTTCGTGGAGGCGATCGTCGGCGTGGGAGCGTCGCGGGTGCGCGACCTCTTCAAGCAGGCCAAGGAGGCGGCGCCGGCGATCGTGTTCATCGATGAGCTCGACGCCGTCGGCCGGGCGCGCTCGGGCAACGTCGGCGGTCTCAGCGGTGGGCACGACGAGCGCGAGCAGACGCTCAACCAGATCCTCACCGAGATGGACGGGTTCGAGGCCGACACGAACGTGATCGTTCTCGGTGCGACCAATCGTCCGGAGGTTCTCGATCGGGCCCTGTTGCGGCCGGGCCGTTTCGATCGGCGGATCGCCGTGCAGCCGCCGGACAAGGCGGGTCGCGCCGAGATCCTGCGCATCCACACCCGCTCGATCGCGCTCAGCCCCGATATCGATCTCGAACAGGTCGCCGCGGCGACGCCCGGCGCGACGGGGGCGGATCTGTCGCTGATCGCCAACGAGGCCGCGCTGTTCGCGGCGCGGCGCGGTCACAAGGCGGTCGAGCAGCGGGACTTCAGCGACGCGATCGAGAAGACGATCCTCGGCACCGAGCGCCAGGTGGTCATGAGCGATGAGGATCGCGAGCGGACCGCGTACCACGAGGGAGGACACGCGCTCGTCGGCATGCTCACGCCCGGCGCCGACCCCGTTCGGAAGATCTCGATCATCCCGCGTGGCGAGGCGCTCGGCGTGACTTTGTCTACTCCTGAGAGCGACCGCTACAGCTACGCGCAAGGCGAGCTGATCGCGAAGATCAAGGTGGCGCTGGGCGGGCGCGCAGCAGAGAGGGTGGTCTACGACGAGGTGACGACGGGCGCCGAGTCCGACATCCAGAACCTGACCCAGGTCGCGCGGGGGATGGTGGGGCGCTGGGGGATGAGCGAGGCGATCGGGCCGCTCGCGGTGGCGGACGGCCGCGCCGACGGCGCACTCCTCGCGGGGGCGGCGACTCCAGCACCAGAGACCCAGAAGCTCGTCGACGACGAGACGCGGCGAATCGTCGAGCAGGCCGAGGCTGAGGTGATCGAGCTGCTGCGTCGCGAGCGAGCCCGGCTCGATGCCCTGGCGGAAGCTCTGCTGGAGAAGGAGACCCTCGATCAGGCAGAGGCGTACGAGGTCGCCGGTGTCGAACAACCCAAGTTCGTGCCGGAGGAGGAGGCGAAGGCGGTGGCCGCTCCATAGGAGCGCTCGGCAGGAGGCGGATGGCCGAAGATGCCAGCCCATGCGGCGCCGCGAGTTCGCTCGCGCCCGTCGGACTCCCTGTTAACTGCCTCACTGGCCGAGTCGCCCCGACTCCTCCTGAGGGATAGGGTGGGTCACGACGGTGCCGTTTCTCACTGGCGAGTGAACCGACCAGCCTCCCGCTCGGCTACTGGTCCGCCAGAAAACCAGAGAGGACGCGACCTGATGCGAAGGAGCGCCGTGGACTCGAGCCCAGTCACCTTGATCGCAGCGCTCGGCTACCACGAGTCCACCGCGACCCGCCGATGACCGGCCCTCCCCTCGGATCAGAGCAACGCGCGCCGTTGCTGGGGCGAGGGAGAGAGTGCAGCGTGCTCGACGGGATGATCGCCGCGGTCCAGCGCGGCGAGGGTCGATCGCTGGTGCTGCGGGGCGAAGCCGGGATCGGGAAGACCGCGCTCTTGAGGTACCTGATCGCGGCGGGCTCGGCGACGACCGTCGTGCGCGCGGCCGGGGTCGAGTCGGAGATGGAGCTCGCCTTCGCCAGCCTGCACCAGCTATGCCTGCCGCTGAGCGACCGACTGCCCGAGCTTCCGGCGCCGCAACGCCAGGCGCTCGAGATCGTGTTCGGAGAGCGCACCGGCGACCCACCGGATCGGTTCCTCGTGGGGCTCGCGACACTGAGCCTGTTCTCCGAGGTGGCCGAGGAGCGGCCGTTGCTGTGCGTCGTCGACGACGCCCAGTGGGTTGACCAGGAGTCGGCGCTAACGCTCGCGTTCGTGGCCCGGCGCCTCCTGGCCGAGCCGGTCGGGATCGTGTTCGCGGCGCGCGAACCGGGCCCGGAGCTCCGGCACCTTTCCGAGCTCGAGGTGGGTGGCCTGCGAAATGGAGATGCGCGGGCCCTACTGGCCGCGGAGTTGCCGTCCACGCTGGACGAGCGAGTACGCGAACAAATCATCGCGGAGACACGCGGCAACCCACTCGCTCTGTTGGAGCTCCCCCGGGGGTTGACGGCTACGCAGCTGGCCGGCGGATTCGGGATCCCGGAGGCGCACGCGCTCTCCGGACCGATCGAGGAGAGCTACATTCGACGGCTCGACGCACTCCCCGCCGACGCGCGTTTGCTGCTGCTGATCGCGGCGGCCGAGCCGGTCGGCGACCCGCTGCTCCTGCAGCGCGCATCCGAACGCATCGGGATCGACGGCTCCGCGGTCGAGGCGACGGAAGGACTGCTCGACCGCGGAGTGCGCGTGACCTTTCGCCATCCACTGGTCCGCTCGGCGGTGTATCGGTCCGCGGATGTGTCGGAACGCCGAGCGGCGCATCTGGCTCTGGCGGAGGTGACCGCTCGAAGCGCGGATCCGGATCGTCGTGCGTGGCATCTGGCCGCGGCGGCGGCGGGCCCGGACGAGGACGTCGCGCTGGAGCTGGAACAGTCGGCCGGAAGGGCGGAGGCACGCGGAGGCCTCGCTGCGGCGGCGGCATTCCTCCAGCGCGCGGTCGCGCTGACCGGAGAACCCGCACGGCGGGCCGACCGGGCGCTCGCGGCCGCCCAGGCCAGCTTGGGCATGGGAGCCTTCGACCTGGCACGGGGGCTGCTTGCGGCGGCCGAGGCCGGGCCGCTGGACGAGCTCCAGCGGGCCCGCCTGAACCTCCTGCGGGCAGAGGCCTCCTATTCCGAGAGCCGCGGCAGCGAGGCGCCGGGCCTGCTGCTCCAAGCGGCAAAGACCCTGGAGCCGCTCGATCTCGAGCTCGCCCGCGAGACCTATCTCGACGCCTGGAGCTCGGCGCTCTTCGCCGGCCAGCTCGCGACCACCACGGGCCTGCACGATGTCTCGCGCGAGGCACGCGCGGCTCCTGGCCCGGCCGCGAGCGTACGTCCATCGGATCTGCTGCTCGACGGGTTCGCGATGGCCTTCACCGATGGGCGCTTCGAGGCGGCGCCGGTACTGGGGCGCGCGGCGACCGCATTTGCGAGCAAGGACGTCTCGACCGAGGAAGTGCTGCGCTGGGGCTGGCTTGCCACCGCGGCGGCGGTGATGGTGTGGGACTACGAGGCATGCCTCGCGGTTGCGAGTCGCGGAGTCCAGCTCGCGCGTGACTCGGGCGCGCTTACCGTGCTCGCGGTCAGCGTCAACGTGCTCGGCCAGGCCGTCGCTTTGGGCGGAGACTTCGCGAGGGTGGCGATGCTGGTCGGCGAGGCAGACGGGGTCACCGAGGCGACGGGCGCCCGGGTGGCGCCCTACGCGGCTCTCGTTCTCGCCGGCCTCCGGGGACGCGAGAGCGAGGCGTTCGAGGTGATCGACGCCACGATCGAGGAGGCCACCGCGGGAGGCCAGGGTACCGCGGTCCAGTACGCACACTGGGCGAAGTCGATCCTGCTCAACGGTCTCGGCCGGTACGAGGAGGCCCTGTCTGCGGCGAGACATGCGAGCGATGACACGCCCGAGCTCTTTGTCTCCGTATGGGCAACGGCCGAGCTGATCGAGGCCGCAACCCGGAGCGGGGAGACGGAACTTGCGACCGGCGCTCTCGAGCGCATCAATGAGGCCACGGCAGTCGCGGACAACGATTGGGCGCTCGGAATCCGGGCACGGTCGCGTGCACTCGTTAGCGACGGTGACGCGGCCGAGCCCCTTTATCGCGAGGCGGTCGAGCGTTTGGGCCGCACCCGGCTACGGCCCGAGCTTGCTCGCGCGCACATGGTCTACGGCGAGTGGCTTCGCCGGGAGAATCGCCGCGTCGACGCGCGCGCGCAGCTCCGGGCCGCCCACGAGCTGCTCACGGCGATCGGCATGGAGGCGTTCGCCGAGCGCGCCCGCGGCGAGTTGCTGGCGACCGGCGAGAAGGTGCGCAAGCGAACCGTCGAGACGCGCGATGACCTGACGTCGCAGGAGCTCCAGATCGCGCGCCTCGCTCGCGACGGGCTCTCGAACCCGGAGATCGGTGCGCGGCTCTTCCTCAGCCCGCGGACCGTGGAGTGGCACCTGCGCAAGGTGTTTGCGAAACTGGGGATCCGTTCCCGGCGGGAGCTCGCGAGTGCCCTGCCCAGCTCCGAGTCCGAGCTCGTCCCGGCGTAGGCGCGGATGGCGAGTGCTGTCGACGCTCAGGCGCCAGGTGCTGTCTCGACGATGCGCCGGCCGAGCGAACGCTCGAGGTCGCTGTCGACGTTCAGACCGAGCTCCTTCAGGCGGGCGGATTGGGCCTGCTGCGCCGGGCGTCCCAGCATCTCGAAGAAATCGGCGAGGGCGGGTGGAAGCTCGCTGTCCGCCGGCAGCGTCACTTGGTCCACGTAGGACTTCGTCCGCGCGATCGCGTCGTGGTCGAAGCGCGCGAGCCGTGAGGCGATTGCCTCGACCTCACCGTCGAGCTGGTCGTCGGCGATCGCCCTGTTGATATATCCGTACTGCTCCGCGCGCGGCCCCTCGAGGTCGTCGGCGACGAGGAGGATCTCAAGTGCCCGGCCCCGCCCGACCAGGCGGGAGAGCCGTGCCATCGGGCCGCCTCCGGGGACCACGCCGGTGCCGACCTCGAACTGGCCGACGAGCGTTTTCTCGCGCGAGGCGAAGCGCAGGTCGCAGGCAAGCACGAACTCGCTCCCCGCGCCCCGGGCCCGTCCGCGAATCGAGGCGATGCTGACCACCGGCGAACGGGACAGCCGGACCAGGAGATCGAGCCACGCGTGCATTCCGGTTGGGCCGACGCCTAAGGCCACGGTCTTCCCCGGATCGCCCTCCACGTCGTAGTGGGCGAGATAGAAGTCGGGATTGGCGCTGTCGAAGACGACGACGTTGAGGTCTGGGTCCTGCTCGATCAGGCCTACGACCTCGGCCAGCTCGGCGACCGTGGTCGCGGTGATCGTGTTGATCGGCGGGTGGTCGAACGTCACGCGGCAATGGCTCGGGCTGCGGCGGTCGACGCTGAGATGAGACCACGACCGGGACCACGCTTTCGATCCGGTGCCGTTGCTGGAGGGGTCTGTGTCGGTGGTGCTCATCGCGACGCCACGACGTTCTTGACCTCCGCCATGTAGCGGTCAGCAGCTGCGGTCGCCTGATCCGAATCGCCCCCGCTCTGGCGGGCGTCCATGTACGCCGCGTACCAGTCCCACCAATCGTGCGGCGGGGAGGCCTTCTCGAACGCGTCGTGATGTTCGGCCGTCTCGTGCAGCAGCTCTGCGAGTTCCGCGACGGTCATCGTCACTCCTCCCACACCCGCCCGGAGAGACGCTCCGTGACTTCCTGGAGGATGAACCCGTTGCCGTCCGGATCGCTGAACGTAGCGTAGCTGTTGTAGGAGGTGCGTTCCGGGTCCAGGCCCGGCTCGAATCCGGACTCGCCACGGTGGAAGAAGTCGCTGACCTCGACGCCGCGGCTGGTCAGGAATTCACGCGCCGCCTCGATGTCGGAGACGACCATCTCCAAACGCTCGATGGAGCCGGGCTCGCCCTTGATGAAGCCCTTGCCGAACGCGATCGAGCAGTCCGAATGCGTGGGCGTGAACTGGACCACCCGGGCGCCTTCGCCGAGGTCGAAGTCGGCGTCGAGCCGCCATCCGAGGCGTTGGTAGAAGCTCTTCGCCCGATCGACGTCAGAGACCGGAATCGCCACGACCTCGAGCTTCATGTCGATCGCGCCGACTTCGGCGCTCTCCGTCGCGTCTTCGGCGCTCACATCGGTGCTGCTCATGTTCTTCCTCCGTCGGTCGGTTGGTGTTGGCGTCAGCGTCCCGCCTCGGCAGACCCCGTCGCGCCCGTGAAGTCCCTGGTCGGTGCACTGGTGACCAGGGGCGTGACCAGGGAACACACGGGCGCGACTCGCGGTTCCGCGCGCGAGGCTGCTCCCAACACCGACCGATGGAGGCACGGATGGGCAATAGCGACTACGACGTGATCGTCCTCGGCGCCGGCTCCCCGGGCGAGCACTGCGCCGGCGCCCTCGCAGAGGGCGGCCTTCGTGTCGCCGTGGTCGAGCGCGAGCTGGTCGGCGGCGAGTGCTCTTACTACGCCTGCATCCCCTCAAAGACGCTTCTGCGCCCTGGCGAGGCGGTGCACGCCGCGCGCGCGGCAGCCGCGAGCGCCGAGGTCGACGTGGACGAAACCCTCGCCTGGCGCGACTTCATGGTCTCGAAGTACTCCGACGCCGGGCAGGAGCGCTGGCTTGCCGACAGCGGCATCGACCTCCTGCGCGGCAGTGGCCGGCTCGCCGGGACCGGCGTGGTCGAGGTCGACGGGGTGCGCCACAGCGCCGACCACGTCGTGCTCGCCAACGGCGCCGATCCGTTCGTCCCGCCGGTCCCCGGCCTGCGTGAGCTCGACGGCATCTGGACCAACCGCGAGGCGACCGGCATGAAGACGGTGCCGCGGCGGCTGCTGGTGCTCGGCGGCGGGCCGGTCGGAGTCGAGCTGGCCCAGGCCGTGCGCCGTCTCGGCGGCGAGGTCGCGCTGGTCGAGGGCGATGAACATGTCCTGCCTCGCGAGCCGGCGCCGCTCGGTGAGGCGCTGGGGGAGGTCCTGCGCCACGACGGCGTCGAACTCGTCCTCGGCGACATGGCGAGCGCGGCGCGTCGAGAGGGCGAGGAATTCGTGGTCGACCTCGGGGCCACAGAGCTGCGCGGCGATCGCCTGCTGGTCGCCACCGGCCGGCGCCCGCGAGTCGAGGGGATCGGGCTGGAGACGGTCGGGATCGAGGCCGACCCCCACGGGATCCCGGTCGACGCGCAGCTGCGCGTCGGTGAGCGGCTGTGGGCGATCGGCGACGTCACCGGTATCTGGCCGCTGACCCACACCGGCAAGTATCAGGGCGAGGTCGTCGCGTCGAACATCCTCGGCGAGTCGCGAGAAGCCAACTACGAGGCCCTTCCGCGGGTCGTCTACACCGATCCCCAGGCCGCCGCCGTCGGCGCAACAGAGGCCCCCTTCACCGCCACGGCTTCGATCGCGCAGCTGCCGAAGATGGAGACCTACACGCGCGCCTACGCCGAGTCAAACGGCTTCCTCACATTGCTGAGCGACGGCGAGCGGTTGACCGGCGCCTACGCGCTCGGCCCGGAGGCAGGCGAATGGATGCAGCAGGCCACGCTGGCGATCCGCGCCCGGGTTCCTCTGGACGTCCTGCGCGACACGATCCAACCGTTCCCGACGTTCTCGGAGATCTACGTTGGGGCGCTCAAAGCCCTCCGCCAGGAGATCGGCGCGCCGCGGACCGTCAGGGCAGGGTGATGAGCGAGGAGCTGCTCGGGCAAACCGTCGTCGTCATCGGCGGCAGTGCCGGAATCGGCCTTGAGACCGCTCGCCGGGCCCGCGCGAACGGAGCCGACGTCGTCCTCGCCGCTCGCAATCCCGAACGGCTCGAGCGGGCCGGGCTCGAGGTCGACGCGCGGAGCATCGCCGCCTTCGACGCCACCGATCCCGCCGCGCTGAAGCGGTTCTTCGAGGAGCTCCCGGACCCGATCGACCACGTGATGGTCACAGGGCCCGGCCCAAGCTACGTGGCCCTGCTCGAGATGGACGCAGATCAGGTGCGCCAAGCGCTCGGCGACCACGTGGTGCTGGGGCTCGAGGTCGCGCGCAACGCGGCCGGCAGGATGAGGCCCGGCGGGACCCTGGTGCTCATGGGAGGCACCGGGGGGCGGAAGATCAGTCGCGACCTCGGGCTCGCCTCCGCGGCCACCGCCGTGCTGCCTCCGTTCACGGCGACGCTCGCGCTCGAGCTGGCCCCGGTCCGGGTCAACCTCATCGCCGCCGGCTTCGTCGACACTCCGCTGTCGGCCTCCCTCCTCGGCGACGCTCTCGACGCCCGGCGCGAGCAGCTGCAGACGACGCTGCCGATCGCGCGGGTGGTCGGGCCGGCCGACGTCGCTGCGCTCGCCGTTCACCTGATGACCAACACGGCCGTCACCGGCGCGACATATGACATCGACGGCGGACAGCAGTTCGTCTCATAAACGCGGAACAGAAGAAGGGGACACCGAATGGCATTGATCACAGTTGGCGAGGAGAACTCCATGCCGATCAACCTCTACTACGAGGATCTCGGCTCGGGTCGGCCCGTCGTCCTCATCCACGGCTACCCGCTGAACGGACACTCCTGGGAGCGACAGACCAACGCTCTGCTCGACGCTGGCCACCGCGTGATCGCCTACGACCGCCGCGGCTGGGGTCAGTCGAGCCAGCCCACCGTCGGCCACGACTACGACACCTACGCGGCGGACCTGAACGAGCTCTTGGAGCAGCTCGAGCTCAGCGACATCATCCTCTGCGGCTTCTCGATGGGGACCGGCGAGGTGACCCGGTACCTCGGCGCCTACGGCTCACAGCGCGTCGACTCGGCGGTCATGTTCGGCGCGATTCCGCCGTTCCTGTTGAAGACCGATAACAACCCGGAGGGGGTCGACGGCTCGGTCTTCGAGGGGATCAAGGAGGCCGTCGCGAAGGACCGCTACGCCCGGTTCAAGCAGTTCTTCGACGACTTCTACAACGTAGACAAGCTGGGCCCCGAGCGGATCAGCTCGCAGGCCTGGCAGGCGAGCTTCAACATCGCCTGCGCGGGTTCGGCGTGCTCGAGCTATGCCCTGCGTGGACACGTGGTTAACCGACTTTCGCGACGACCTGCCGAAGATCGACGTCCCCACGTTGGTGCTGCACGGCACCGAGGACAGGATCCTGCCGTTCGAGGCAACGGCGGCCCGGCTCATGGAGCTGATCGACGAGGTCAAGGTGGTCCCGGTCGAGGACGGCCCGCACAACATCGGCTGGACCCACCCCGAGGTGGTCAATCCGCTCCTGCTGGCCTTCATCGAGAACGGGCTCGACGCGATCGACGAGGTTCGAGCGCGAGTCGTCGCGGCCTGAGGGATCATGGCTCATCTTCCTGGACGTCCTGACGTGTTCTTTTTCTGCTCTCCAGCTGGTCGGCGGCAAGGGCTTTTGGTAACGATGCGGCGCCGCCCACGGACATGCGGAGCGATTGCGCTGATCTCCCTGATCGTCGCTTCAGGATCGGCATCGGCGGCCTTCGGCTCGCCGGTCAAGGTCGGGACCGAGACCGAGCTCAAGCGGGCCTGGGAGAACCCGCGAACCCGAGCGATCAGGCTCGAGCGCGACATCTACTTACGTGCCTGTCGGCGCGGGTCTCCGATTCGGGAGTCCTCGCGTCCGTTGCGGCTGAACGGCCATGGGCACACGATCCGCCAGACCTGCTTCGAAAAGCGCCTGCTGCGCCAGGACGGCACCGGCTTCCTGGTGATCAAGAACGTGACCCTCACACGAGGCGGAAATGACGGTCCTGGCGCTGCCGTCACGACCCGGGGAGAGATCGTGATCAAGGACTCCGAGGTGACCGAGAACCTCGCCGAGGAACCGGGCGGGGCGATCTTCTCCCAGCGCCGGGCGACGATCATCCGCTCGGTGATCACCGGCAACCTGGCCAACGACGACGGCGGCGGCGTCTACGCTCGGCGGGGCGGGATCGAGGTCTACGACTCGATCATCAGCAACAACCTCGTCGACGGTTCCGGCGGCGCGCTCGGCTCCACCGGCGACATCCTGGTCGTCCGCTCCCACGTCGACGGCAACACGACCGACGGCGACGGCGGCGCCATCTACACCGACGAGGACGGTGACGTCACGGTGATCGACTCGACCGTCGACGGCAACACCGCCGACGGCCCCGGCGGGGCGATCTTCACCCTCGAGGGCGACGTCACCGTCGTCAACTCGACCGTGAACGGCAACCGCGCCGACGATCGGGGAGGGGCGATCTCGGGCGAGGCCGATGTCACGGTGATCAACTCGACGATCGCCCGCAACGCCGCATTCGCGCACGTAGGCGGGGGGATCTGGGCCCGCAGCGATCTGTTCGTCACCAACTCGACGATCAGCCACAACTACGCCGAGGGCCAAGGCGGCGGGGCGCTGGCCGCCGGCGTCGTCGGCCTGGTCAACTCGACCGTGGCCGATAACGTCGCCCCGGTCGGCGCAGACGTGGGTGCAGGATCGCGTCTCCAGGCCTTCGGCTCAGTCATCGGCCCACCTGATCCGGAACCCGTCGGCGGCCAGATACAGCCGATCGGGCCCAGCTGCCGAGTCTCGCGCCCGGAGTCGTTCGGCTACAACTTTGTCAGCGACTCCTCCTGCGGCCTCAACGGCCCGAGCGACGTGGTCGGTGCGAATCCGATGCTCGCCCCAAAACTGGCCGACAACGGCGGCATCGGCGAGACCCGGATGCCACAGCCGGGCAGTCCCGTCTTGGACTGGATCCCCGTGGGCGCGTGCGGTTTCGTCCCCTTCGGCTACTCGCTTGAGGGCGAGCAGCACCTCGGCCAGTTCGGAATCGATCCGCTGGCGCCGATCACGGCCGACCAGCGCGGGGTCGCCCGGCCGCAGGGCGGCGGCTGTGATGTCGGTGCGGTGGAGTTGGAAGCGGGCTCGAACCCGCGGACCAGACGCCCGCAGTCACCGCGGCCCACCCCGGCTCGTCAGCTGGACCGGATCGAACGGATGATCAAGCGTATGGAGCGCACCGCAAATCGCTGGGACCGCTGGACGCAGTGCATCTCGGGGGTACCGGTAAGCGAGTTCGGCGACCCCGATCACCGCTTCGGGTTCCTCTATGACGAACGCGACGGGACCGGCCTCGACCGCCGGCCCGGGCTCGCCATCGACCGCAAGACGCGCCGCCCGAACATGGTCTTGCTCGAGTTCTCGCGCGGTAAGGGGTGTCGCGGGCTGGGAACCGAGCCGACCCAGCCGGGGACACCGGGCACCCCGGGCACCGCCGATCCCGCCAAGCTCGCGGGCCCGCGGCGGGCGAGCCTCGGCGCGCTCGAGCGACGACTGGCCGACCTCGAGCGGCGAGAGGCCCGGCTGGAGCGAATGTCCGAGCAGTTCGACGAATGGGAGTCATGCCTTTCGTGGGTGCCGGTGACCGAGTACGGAGACCCCGAGCAGCGCTACGGCTACGTCTACGAGAACGGGGAAGGCGAGCGCGGCTACCGGCCGGCCCTCGCGATCGACCGCAGCGAGTGGGACGACCCCGACTACATGTTCCTCGGCGGCGAGCTATCCCGAGTGCACCTTCGCCGAGGCGGTTACGGGACCGACTCGCCGTCGCCACCCCCCGGGCTCGATCTGCAGCGCTGCAACGACGAGCCGGGGGAATCCGTCGATCGACCCCTGGCGACGCGGGACGAGGGCCTGGGTCGAGACACCCCGGCCGACGACCGGTGGGACGACCTCGAGCAGGACCTCGACTCCTTCCTCGAGGATGTGACCGACCTCGGCGAGCCGGTGGAGGAGTTCGACACCTTCGACCAGTGCATGCACCTGATCGGGGTCGCCCAACACGGCGGCCGCTCCGGCGCGTTCGGCTATGCCTACGGCAAGGGCGGGGATCTGAGGCCCGCGCTGGCAATGGACATGCGGGGCTTCAAGGAGCCGGAGTATGAGTTCCTCGCCTTCCCCGGCGAGGAGCCGCCGAGCATCGAGTGCAACGAGGACGCCGGCGGCCTGTTTACGAACTGAGGTTTGGGAGGGACTTATGGCACCCCGCGGCCCTTCGCAGCCGGCGGCCGAGGTCGGGTAGCCGCGGGCGTTATCGAGTAGGGCGTCATCAGCCGGGGTTACCGCTAACCGCCAAGGACGATGACGATGAAGAACACCAGGACGACCTCGCTGACGATCCACGAGTTCTTGTTCATCCAGTCCCTGATTTTCGGCAACAACGTCTTGGCGCGTTGGCCGAGCGCCAAGACCATCAGGGCGGGCAGGGCGAGCAGGAAAAGGGTGAGGAAGACAAACGGAAGCGCGTGCCACCAGGGATCACTGTGATTGGCGAGGTGGGTGCCGATGACGATCGAGCAGAGCAGGTCGCTCGGAAAGAAGCCCAGCAGGAGAAAGCCAAGCGTGAAGCCGAACCTCGGAGTCGCCGTCTGCAGCTTGCCCATCCACTTGGGAGGCTCCGTCCGCTTTCTCCGATGAAACACGAAGGCCATCGCGACGAGCAGGAGGCCGACGATCACATAGTCGAGCGTGTCGGACTTCGAGTCGCCGCCGTCGCTGCCGCCGCTCGTGATTCCCTTGGCGACGAAGTAGGCGATCGTGACCACGGCGAGCAAGGAGACGGCCGCACCGAGCACGTAGGTAGCCGAGACCGCCCTCCACCTCTCGCTGGTCGCGAAGAAGAAGGAGCTGATGATCTGCGGGCCAGCGATCATCACGAAGGCCAACGGGAGCGTGGCGGCGACGGTCACGGTGCGGGCACCCCTTTCGAAGACGTGGTCTCTCGCGACATCTGACGCGCAGTATCTCGCCCTGGCCACAACCTTGCCGAGCAGGAGCTATGTAACGGCCAGAATTCCGGTCTACTGGCCTACTCCGACAGCCCGGCGGCTTCGAGGGCGTCCGCCGGTTCATGAAACCAGGCGTATTGCGTGACCTTGCCGTCGCGCACAGTCCACAAGGCCGACTCCCGCACCTCCACTTGGACGCCGCTTTCTCGCCAGCGTGCCCGGTACCGCACGACCACCGCCACCTGATCTCCCACCGGCTTCAACTGCTCCAGCTCGATCTGCCAGGTCTCCAAGCCCTCGAAGACTTTTCCAACCGCTCTGCTGAACGCGGGGAGGCCGCACCGGGTCCCCGGCTCCACGGCTCGGATGGGATTGACGTACTCGATCTCCGGGTCGATGAGCTCGACAGGTCCAGGGAGGTCGTCGCGAGCCCACGCCCGATAGAAGCTCCGCACGATCTCGACGTTCTGCTGCGACATCGCCCGCGCAGTATCTCGCTATGGCCGTGGCCTAGCCGAGTAGGAGTTCTTAGACGTCCAGAACGGTTGCCGTCAGTCGCGCGTGCTGGCGCTCCAATGCCTTAGCGCTACTCCCGCAGCCCGGCAGTCGCGTTGCTACTCGGCGATCGCCTCGCCGGAGCCGCCCAACTCTTCGGGGAAGTCCTTGAGCTTGGGGAGGCCATCTTTCATGCGCAGTACGGTCGACTCGTAATTGACGTGCACCCCGGGTGCAAACGGAAATTCAGGGATCGTCGCCGCGTAGACGTCGACAAGACCCCACTGCGGGTGCCGCGTCATCACATGACCGCCGCAGACCTTGCACCACTGCCGATAGCTCCGCTCGTTCTGGTGGTACTCGCCGATTTGGTCTTCTCCCTGGGTCACCTTGACCGCCTCGGGCTTCCAGAGCGTGAATGCGTTTACCGGTCCGGCGGACCAGCTCCTACAGGAATTGCAGTGGCAGTAGCCGGCGCCCTCCGGATCACCCGTGACGACAATCGTGACAGCGCCGCAGAAGCACTGCCCTTTAAAGGTCTTTTCGTCCTGGCTCATGAGTTCTCCCTTCCCTCGAGGTCTCGTCACATCGCCCGCGCAGTATCTCGCTCCGGCCGTGACCTAGCCGAGTAGTTAGGCCTAGAGGGTCCAGAACAGCTGCGGTCAGTCGCGCCTGCTGGCGCTCCTATGCCTCAGCGCCTACTCCGACAGCCCGGCGGCTTCGAGGGCCTCTCGCGGTCGAGCGAAGTGCCTGAACCGAAACACCTTGCCGTCCCTGAACTCGAACACCCATCCGTGCGGCTGATCGACCGCGACACCGCTCTCTTGCCCGCGAAGTCGGACCCGGCCGAGGACAACCACGCGGTCGCGGGTTTCGCGCCACTCGTCCCCGGCGAGCTCCCACTCCCGAAACTGCTCATCGACCTCCCGCATCCATCGATGCAGTCCCTCCCGTCCCTCGAACGGCTCGCTTTGAAGGCGGCTGACGATCTGAAAGTCCGGGTGCAGCTCATCCGTCGAAAAGTCCCGGTCGCCTCGGTTCCAGCGTTCGAACCAGGACTGAACCAGCTTGATGTTCTCCTGCGACATCGCCCACGCAGTATCTCGCTCTGGCCGTGACCTAGCCGAGTAGGTCCTTGTTTAGGCCAGAGCGTCCTCCGAGCGGCGACGGCGGATTACCGCTTCTCGTCCAAGCGCAACGTTCAGTTGAGCCCTGACGCTAGGCGCGAGCGGCTTCTGAATCTCGCGCAACGGGAGCCGGGATCCTTGCGTTGGGCTCCCGCGACAGGACCGCGAGGCCGTCGGTGGCGTGTGTCGGCTGGATCGAGGTGCCGTCGATACGCTTGGCCGATGCGGAAGAACCTGAGCGTTGAGGACCTGGGCACCTTCCTCGACGAGCCGCGGGTGGCGGTGTTGGCCACCCTCAGAGCCGACGGGACGGTCCTGCTCTCACCGGTCTACCACGAATGGCGCGAGGGCGCATTCAACGTGGTGATCGAGACGCAGAATGTGAAGGCTCGGCATCTGCGGCGCGACCCCAGAGCGACGATCTTAGTGGCCGAGTCCGAACCGCCGCTGCGTGGCGTCGAGGTCCGAGGCTCGGCACGGTTCATCGACGACGGCGTCACCGAAATCGCGCGCCGCATCGTGGCCAGGTACCCCGGCGATGAGGAAGCCGAGGCTGACGCGGAGGCCCTCCGAGGCGCGGATGTCATCGTCCGGCTGGAGCCCGACCACATCCGCGTCTGGGATTTTGCCGACGAGTTCGACGGGGACTGACGCCCGGCGACGGCCCTTACGTGCGGGTCGCGCACGCAAGGGGGATCATCCGGGCGGCCGCGCTTCTGCCTCGGGCGCGCGCCTATGAAGCCGCGGCGACGTCGGCTTGCGCCGCGGCGACAACCAGCTTCGCCGCAGCGTCGGGCTGCGACACCATCGAGGCGTGCGAGGCGGGGGCCTCCTCGATTGTTGAATCTGCGCGCTCTGCCATGAAGCGCTGCGTCGCCGGAGGGATCGCCTTGTCCTCGGTGCCTAGCAGATACCAGGACGGGACTGACTTCCACGCCGGGGGGCCCGACTCCGCGCCAAGTGCTGCGGCGCTCCACGGGCGCAGGGCGGCTGCCATCACGCGCGCCGTGTCGTCGTCAACGTCCCCGGCGAAGACCTCGGGGAACGCGTCCTGGTCGAGATAGAGATCCACACCTTCAGACCCGTCGGGGTTCGCAAACGGCACTTCCCGCAGCGCGGTCGGAACCAGGCTGCCCTCGTTTAGCTCCAAAAGCTGCCCGATGCTCTCTCCTTCGTCCAACGCCCACCCGGCGAGATACACGAGCCCGACGACCTGGTCGTTGCCGGTCGCGGCATTCGTGATGACCGCTCCGCCGTACGAGTGGCCGACGAGCACGATCGGACCCTCGATCGTCTTCAGCAGGTCAGCGAGGTACTGGGCGTCGCCTTGTAGTCCTCGCAGCGGGTTCGCAAAGCCGATTGCGCTGTAGCCCTGGTCGTGCAGGATGCGGATGACGCCATCGAAGCCAGTGGCATCTCCCCAGGCACCGTGAACGAGGACGACCGTCGGCTGGGAGCCGTTGCCGGTGCTGTCCATATTTCCTCCTTGATTGGAGATGGCCCGCCCCGCAGCCAGCCTACATCGCCACCTTCCCAGTGCAAGGCCTGCTTCCCATGCAAAGCGGCGCCTTGGGCCACGCAGTAACTAAGTAGGTAGTTCTAAGACGTCTAGAACAGACTGTGGTCAGTTGCGCCTGCTGGCGCTCCTTACCCTCAGCGCCTACTCCGACAGCCCGGCGGCTTCGAGGGCTTCGGACTCCCTGACGTGAAAGGTCAACCGCGCGATCTTTCCCCGACGCAGCCCGAAGACGAACCAAAAGTCGCTCTCGACCGGGACGCCGCTTCCCTCCCCGCGTGCCGTCTGGCGCACGCGGACCAGCACGTGGTCACCGGCGTCGATGAACCCCTCGGGTGTTGCGGTCCACTCCTGAAATCCCTCGATCCAGTCCGCCGTCGCTTGGAGGAAGCCCTCCTTGCCGTGGTAGATCGCCCCATCGGGGTCAGGGCGGTGAGTGATCAGGTCAGCGGCCATCAACTCGAGCATCCCGCTCACATTGCCCTCCTCGAATGCGTCAAAGCCGCGTCGCACGATCTCCACGTTCTCCTGCGACATCGCCGCGCAGTATCTCGCTCTGGCCGTGACCTAGCTGAGTAGGAAGTCCGTCTAAGCCATAACAGGGCGACTAGCGCTTTTCATCCAAAGCGGCGATCGGCTTCCGCACCCCCGTTGCCGGGCATTCGGCGAGACTGCCCGTCCGATGTCGGCCGATGAGGCTTATCCGCACCGAGACTCCACCGGCTCGATCTTCCTTCGCTTCCTGAAGTTCGGCGCCCTGGCCTGGGGTGGACCGGCGGCGCAGATCGCGATGATCAAGCATGAGTGCGTCGACGAGGAGGGCTGGGTCGACGAACCGACCTTCAAGAAGACGCTCGCCGTCTACCAGGTGCTGCCCGGTCCGGAGGCGCACGAGCTCTGCGTCTACTTCGGGCGCATCCGCGGCGGCATGCTCGGCGGCTTCCTCGCCGGACTCGGCTTCATGCTGCCCGGCTTCCTGCTCATGCTTGGCCTCTCCATCCTCTACGTCGAAGCGGAGCTCTCAGACAACCTCGACGAACTCTTCTACGGGCTCAAGGCCGCGGTAGTGGCGATTATCGCGCGGGCGCTGGTGCGGCTTACCCAGACGTTCATCACCGACGTGCCGCTCGCCGTGCTGGCTGTCCTGGCCTTCGGCCTGACCGTCTTCGCCGATGCTGGCTTCGTCATCGTCTTGCTCGGCGCCGGGCTGCTATACGAGCTTTGGTCCAACGCTCGCTCCTGGGTTGGGGGGGCGGGCTCGTTCTCGCTCAGCTTGCCAGCGATCGTGCTGGTATTGGCCGGGACGATCACCGTCACGCTGACGGCGGAAATCTTCTGGGAGGGCCTGAAGGCGGGCCTGGTCACCTTCGGCGGCGCCTTCACCGTGATCCCCTACCTGCAGGACGTTGCCGTGGAGGGCAAGGGGTGGCTCACCGAGGGTCAGTTCGTCGATGGCCTGGCGATGAGCGGCGTGCTGCCCGCCCCGTTCATCATCTTCTCGACCTTCGTCGGCTACATCACCGGCGGCTTGGTTGGCGGGCTGGCGATGACTCTCGGAATCTTCATTCCCGCGTTCGTGTTCCCGATCTTCTTTCATCGCCAGCTGGTGGCCATGGCTGAGAACCAGCGGCTACACCCGTTTCTGCTCGGGGTCGCTGCGGGAGTGATCGGGCTGATCGCAGCCGTCACCGTGGACATCATCGACACCGGCGTTGTTGACGCGGCGACAGCCGTGCTGGCGATCGTCGGCTTCCTGATCCTGAACCGGTGGCACGGCAAGCTGACGGTGCTCTACGTTGTGCTCGGATGCGGCGTTGTCGGAGCGGTGCTCCAGTTGACGGTGCTGTAGCCCGAGGCTCACGGCGATATGTCGCGTCCCATGAAAAGCGGCACTTTGGGCCCTTGCAATAACTAAGTAGGAGCTATGCAACGGGCAGAACGCCGCTACTGGCCTACTCCGTATAGCCCGGCGGCTTCGAGGCCGCGCAGACCTCCCCACGCTCGGTCCGAGGCGACCAACGACCATCGCACCGCGCCCGGCTATGAATAGGCTCCGCCGATGTCCTGGGAGCGACTGATCGAGAGAGGCCGGATGCCTGTCATATTGTGCGCTCCTTCCGCGCTTGCCTACGTCAACTGGCTCGCCGGCGCTCGAGCGTCGGCTGGAGGCAGTGAATGAGCCTGGTCGGGCAGGCCACGATCGTGATCGCCGTCGCAGCGGCGTCCGTCGCTTTGCTGTGGGCAGCGCGGCGCAGCCCCTTGAACGAGCCGTTCGCGGAAGAGATGGCAGTGCACGACCGGGCGTTCGAGTTCCTCGGCACCCTGTTCGCCGTCCTGCTCGCGTTCGTGGTCATCCAGGCGTACACGAGCTACAACGACGCGAAGTCGGGCGCGGAGGCCGAGGCCGAAGTCGTCCTCGAAATGTCCCGCACGGTGGAGGCATTCGACCCGGAGGCGCACGAGCGCCTCGAGGGATTCCTCGTGTGCTACGGCCGCGCAGTGATCCATCACGGCTGGCCCGCGATGCAGGAGACCCAGGAGGGGAGCCCCGTCGTAAGCGACTGGGGTACCCGGTTCAGGAAGGAGGTGCTGCGCCTGGACGCCCAGTCGTTCATCCAGCGGGCCGCGTTCAGGCAGCTACTCCAGGAACAGGACAGGCGGATCGAGGGTCGCCGCACGCGGCTTGCCGAGGCCATCCGCGTCGTGCCGCTCCCGCTGTGGCTCGTCTTGCTGTTGGGGGCCGTGCTGACGATCGGCTGGGCGATCCTGAGCGCGAGCCGGCGCGGGAGTTTCCTCGTCCAAGCAGTGATCGTCGCATCGGTCGCGGCGATGGTGACATCCGCGCTGCTGCTGGTGTGGTTCCTGGATCACCCGTTCGTGGACGAGAGCGGAAGCATCACACCGATCGAGATGGAGCACACGCTCGAGACCATCGTGGAGGAGGAGGAAGACCAAGCCGTCAGGGTGACTCCTCCCTGCACCCCGGCCGGCGATCCGGTGCCAAGTCTCCTCGTGACTACCGAGACGCGGGAGTCCGTGGACGACATCTTCCGACTCCGGGAGCACGGTGGCTTCGAGGGCCCCCTCGCGCGGTCCCAATAGAGGGCCCGGCGCACGATCTCGACGTTCTCCTGCGACATCGCCCGCGCAGTATCTCGCTTTGGCCGTGACCTAGCTGAGTAGGTGCTTCCGTTTAGGCCAGAGCGTCCTCCGGGCGGCGACGGCGGATGACCGCTTCTTATCCACAGCAGTAGAGCGGACTTACGGGACTCGGACGCACTCCGTCGTTGGGTTCGTTTGGGGCTCAATCAGGGGAGCGGTTTGGTCGGAGCCCTGCGGTCGAATAGGGTCGGCCAGGTCGCAAGCCCGCGCTCGACGTGCGGTGCATCCCATCGAAAGGGTTGACATGTTGGATTCACCGCTCTCGCGGCACGCAGGGCCACTGGCAGTGGCAGCCGGTGCGTTGATAATCGTCGCGCAGCTTCTGTGGTTGCCGTTCGATCCCAACGATCACGTGGCCACCGCGACGGATCCTGTATTTCAGACCGGCAATGTTGTCTACCTCGTTGGCTTTTGTGTGCTCATGCTTGCGCTGATCGGCGCGTACGGGTGGGGGCTCCACAAGGCGCCGGGCAAGCTTGGCGTGATCGCCTTCGTCACTGCGATCGTTGGCACGATGCTGCTGGGCGGCGACCTGTGGTTCGAGACCTTCGCCACCTCGTGGATCGCTAACGACGCGCCCGACCTGCTCGAAGCCGAGGACCCCTCGACCCTTCTTGCGATCGGCGCGATTGCCAGCTACCTGAGCTTCGCCGTGGGCTGGCTCCTCTTCGGGGTTGCAAACTATCGGGCTCGCGTCTTCCCGACCGCCATCTGTGTCGCCATCGCGATCGGTGGCGTCATTGGGTTCCGTGCGTTGCTGTCGCCCACCGCCATCCCCCTCGCTCTTGCCGTCGCATGGATGGGCGTGTGGATGATGAGGACGCCGACCGCCGCCAGCGAGGCCCTTCAAACCCCAGGCCCGCAGCAGGCCCCCTAGAGACCGGTACCCGCTTCCCATGCAAAGCGGCACCTTGGGCCACGCAGTAACTAAGTAGGGCCTAGGCAAGGGCCAGAACGTCGTCTACTGGAACTCCGACAGTCCGGCGGCTTCGAGGGCTCGCTGCCTATTACGGTCGAAGATCAGGTGAACAACCTTGTGATCGCGGAAGGTCCAAACCGAATACATCGTGTCTTCAACGGTGGCGCCGCTCTCGCGGCCGACGGCAGCTTGGCGGCCCTTGACGAACACTCTTGTCGCGCTGGCTCTGCGGTATTCGTCGCCGATCAGCCGGTAACCGCGCCAGTCCCGGAGAAACTCACGCATGAACGCTTCAACTTCGGCGGGTCCGTTCGCCACGATTCGCTCACGCGCATCCGGCATGAAGCTCTCGAAGACGATCTCGGGATCGAATCGCTCCACTCCCGCCTTCATGTTTCCGCGCTGCCATTCGGCGTAGGTCTCACGCACGATCTCGACGTTCTCCTGCGACATCGCCCACCCAGTATCGCGTCATGGCCGTGGCCTAGCTGAGTAGGTGCTACGGACTGACCAGAACGCGCTCTACTCCGACAGCCCGGCGGCTTCGAGGGCTTGGATCCTCTCTCTATGCGAGGAGCGGCGCGTGACCTTCCCGTCTCGGAAGGTCCAGACGTGGAAGAAGCGATTCCACACCTCGGCATCACTTCCTTTCAGCCGTCCGCCGTCGCGGACGGCGGTGACGACGTGCTTTTCGTCGGCGTGGATCACCTCCGTCAGCTCGACGCGGAAATCCTCGAACGTCTCGAAGTATCCGCGCAACTCCGTCTCGCCCACGCTTCGAACCACCCCGAGGTCCGGGTAGGCGTCCGTCAGATCAACCGCATACTCCGGGTCGAACAGATCCGGCGATCCCTCCCAGTGGTGGGCGCTGACCTCCTCGTAGATCCGCCGCACGACCTCGACGTTCTCCTGCGACATCGCCCGCTCAGTATCTCGCTCTGGTCCTGACCTAGCTGAGTAGGGTGGATCAATAGGCCAGAATCAGGTCTGGAGTGTTCCGTCAGCTCCCGAGCGGATGAATCCGGAGACGAGCTCGGATGTTCGATCCGGGTGACCGAGGTATGGGACGTGCCCAGCAGGCAGCAACTCGAGCTGCGCGTCCGGGATGAGCCCTGCCGCTGCTTGTGCCACCTCGACCCCTCCGACGGGGTCGTGATCACCCCAGATCAACAACGTCGGGACGCTCAGGTGCCGCAACTCATCGTTGCGAATCATTGCCGAGTGCCGGAATCCGAAGGGAGAGATGGCGGCCCGAAGCTCAGCCAGGTTCCCGCGCGCTGCCACCGGGTCGCGCCCAGCCGCGACGACCGCTTCGATCACATCCGGGTGGCGGACGATCGTGTCCTTCTCGCCCACCGACGACAGCAGACGAACGACCATCTTCGCGTTCGGCTTTAGCAGGCGCGTCAAGAGGTCACCGACCACAGGTACGGTCACCAATCGAAGCGGCGCCGGGGCGCACGTACCGGGCAGGAGCGGGGCCGAGCCAATCAGCACGAGCCGACGGACGCGCTCGGGGCGGTGAAGCGCGTACCACAAAGCCCAGGTTCCCCCCATTGAGTTTCCTGCAAGCGCGAAGCTCTCCAACGCCAATTCGTCGACGAGCTCTTCGAGGAACTCGACGGCAGCGCCCCGGAAGCGCTCTCGCGGAACATTCGAAGGCGCGCTTAGCCCGAACCCGGGGCGGTCGACAGCAATCACCCGGAGACCGTCGAGATGCTCAAGTAGAGGCAGGAACGACAGCGCCGATGTGTTGGTGCCGTGCAGCAAGATCACCGGTGGGCCAGCGCCCGACTCGACGACGTGGAGACGGCCCGAACCCACGTCGACGTACTGGCTCCGCAACGAGTAGGAACGAAGCAACCGTTCGTGGACCTCGACCACTTCATCCGAGTGGGCCGGAACGGGTGCGCCAGGTCGGCCTGTCTTCCGTGGGATCGTCATCGTCGTCTCGCTCCCATGATCCCTCGGGGCGTCTTGCATCCGAAGTCATAGCGCACCGCAGGCCACGAGGGCGTCATCTGGGCAGCGTGCTCTCGCTTGACATCGATCGGCGGACTTGGGGCGCTGAGTAGGAGCTATCGACCGGCCAGAACGCGGTCTACTGGCCTACACCCGCAACCCGGCGGCTTCGAGCGCGTCGGCCTTGTCGGGGAACAATTCCCATCGGATGATCTGGCCTCGGCTAAAGGTCCATACCTGGGCCCATCGCCTGTCGAATGGAGCGCCGCTGCCCCTCCCGCGGGCTCGTTCGCGCACGACGACGACCACGCTCGACCCGGCATCGATCAGCTCCTATGCGTCGAGGCGGTAGTCGTCCCAAGTTCCCAAGTAGTGGCGAGACGCCTCGATGACCGCGTCGCGCCCGGCGTGGACGCCATGAAGATCCACGGCCGGATGCGCGCGCAGGTCCCAGACGACGTATTCGTCAAGCAGCGCCCAGAAGGTGTCCACGCTTTCGATTCCTCGCCGGACCGCCTCCACGTTCGCTCGCGACATCGCCCACGCGGTATCTCGCTCTGGCCGTGGCCTAGCTGAGTAGAGAGACACTACGTGGGCAGATGCTCGGGTGGCGCCCGATCCCGGCGGTCTGCGTCCCGGTGAGCGCCAGGAACGCTCGGCCGTGGTCTCGGCGGTTCGGAGCCGCCCACGATCCGGGATAGGGTCGGCAAGTCCACAGGCGCGGACGCCTCGACGGCAAACCCACTCGGCGCCGCTTGGCCTCCGTCCAACCCGATCTAACGGGAGGTCACGATGACCACCAAGCCCAGTTCCACTCTCTACCAGCCGACCGCCCGAGGGCGGACTCGGATGCTCGCGCTCACGACCGCCGTCGCGCTCGCGATCAGCGCCGCGCTCGGTGCCTCGACCAGCCGCGCCGATGTCGGCAGCGTCTACTTCGACGCCAGCGGCAACGCCGCCGCCGGTGAGACCCTCTTCAACGCGACCTTCATCGGCGGCGAGAACGTCGGCCTGGGCCGCGAGGTGATGCCGGACCTCACCAACGGCTTTGCAAACGTCGCCATCGGGGAGGGCGCGCTGTCTAACAACACCTCCGGCGACTTCAATATCGCCACCGGCCAAACCGCGCTGCGGTTAAACACGACCGGCGACTTCAATGTCGCCACCGGCCAAACCGCGCTGTTTGCAAACACGACCGGCAGCGACAACGTCGCCACCGGCGCCGTCGCCCTGTTCTCCAACACGACCGGTGACGCCAACGTCGCCACCGGCCGCAACGCGCTGTCGTCCAACACGACCGGCTCCAACAACGTCGCCGCCGGTATCGACGCCCTGTTCAATTCCACCGGGTCGGCCAACGTCGCCATCGGCCGAAACGCCGGTAAGAACCTGACCACCGGATCAAAGAACATCGACATCGGCAATGTCGGTAAGGCCGGAGAGGCGAGGACCATTCGGATCGGCGGCAGCAACCAGAGGGCCACGTTCATCGCCGGGATCAGCGGCACGACCCTCAGCGGAACGCCCCGGCCGGTGGTCGTCAAGTCAAACGGCCAGCTCGGCACCGCGCGAGCGGCCTCAGCCTCGACCGCATCGCTCGCGGCGACCGTCGAGCGGCTGCAGCGCCAGGTCGAGCGGCTGCGCGAACAGGTGAAGGGAGGCTGATTGAGGCGGCGTGACTCCGCCATCCAGCGGCAGCGAAGGCCCCCCGCACGATCTCGACGGTCTCCTGCTACATAGCCCGCGCAGTATCTCGCTTTGGCCGTGACCTAGCTAAGTAGGGCTTCGGGACAGTAGCGCGGGCAGTAGCACGAACCCACTGACGGCGTATGACTAAGCCAAGTTGCGACAGTCGCCCCGATGCCAATTTCATCGAGTTTGACGGCACGCCGCGAACGCTCGCCGATCTTCATGCGTATGCGCGGTGCAGCGCGGCTCTCGGATGGAAACTCGGGGCTGCTTGACCTCGCGGAATGCGACACTCCGCCGAGCGACCGTTGGGAGGTAACGATGAGCCTTGCCTACCGAATCCTCTACGCGATTGGTTTTACCCCGTGGGAGCAGATGGCCGACCCCACGATTGCAGGCCAGATAGCCGATCTCTTCGCCAGCGAGGAGGAAGGACGCGAGCCGCCTTACGGCAGGGCACTCGATCTGGGCTGCGGAAGCGGGATCTGGGCGGTCGAACTGGCGAGGCGGGGATGGCAGGTCACGGGGGTCGACTTTGTCCCAAAGGCGCTGCGGAGGGCGCGCGAGCGAGCGGAGAAAGCCGGAGTCGAGATCCAATTGGTGGAGGGAGACGTGACCGATCTCCACCAGATGGGGCTCGGGTCAGGCTTCCGGCTCCTCCTCGATTTCGGCTGTTTTCACGACGAGTTGACTGATGAGCAGCGCAGGGACGAGGGTCGCAAGGCCACCGCAATCGCCGCGCGCGGTGCGACGTTGCTGATGATGGCCTGGGAGCCGGGCCGCCGCGGACCCCTGCCGCGGGGTGCGAGGCCGGAGGAGATCGAGGCAGCGTTCCCCGAGTGGACGCTCGCCCACGACGAGGCGATGCAGCTGCCCTCCGATGCGCCGGGGTATGTCAGGAGGGCAGAACCACGCTTCTACCGCCTGCGGCGCAATCGGACGTCCTCGGCTTCCGGTCTCGAGTGAGGGAGCTAGCGGAGCTTGAGCCGAAGCAACACCTCGTCGAATAGGACCTCACCGGTTCGCTCAAAGCCGTAGCGCTCGTAGAAGGCGATCGGGCTGCCATCGCCCTCGCCGGCGCTCGTGCTCAGCACCTCGACTCCGGGTCGGCCGCGGAAGTGCTCGACGATCAGGTCGAGCGTTGCCGTGCCGAAGCCTTGCCGCTGGTAACGCTCGTCAATGAGTAGCTTCCAAAGGTAGTGCGGTATGTAGTCGGGACCTCCGACCTCGTCGGCGATCATCACGAACCCGACCGGCCTGTCTTCGGCATGAACCGCCCAGTACAAGGCGCGAGCGTCTGGGTGTTGGGCGGCTTCGCGCAACGAGTCGGCGACGCTGCTGACGAACTGCTCTTGGCTTGGCGATACGCGCAAAGCCTCGACCGCTTGCCGGTTCGATTCGCTTAGCGGACGAAGCGAAACCACGGCGAAGCAACTTACTCGGCCGCCATCACGTCCCGCAACCCAATCATGGGCCGGGAGGCGTCCTGTCGCTCGCGCGGTCGTCCCGGCGCTACCCCGACAGCCCGGCGGCTGCCAGGGCCTCGTCCCATTCGGCGAAGTACTCCATTCGCACGATCCTTCCGTCGCGGAACGTCGCGACCTGGTGGTACAGCTCCTCGTCGATCTCCACCCCGCTTTCCTTGCCGCGCCCGTGGTGGCGAAGCCGGGTCGCCACGCGGTCGCCTGCGTCGATGAACTCCTGCGGCTCCAGCCTCAGCTGGTCCATCGTCTCGTCGATCTCCTCGAAGAAGCGGATGGCCGCGCCCGGGCCCTGGCCGGAGTCCGACCGCTGTCGCGCGGGCATCACCCATTCAATCTCGGGATCGAAGTCCTCGACGGCGGTTTCGAAGTCACGCCGGTTGTATGCGGCGATGAACTCGCGGGCCTTGTCGACGTTCTCCTTCGACATAGCCCGCGCAGTATCTCGCAGGGCAGGGTGCTGCTTCGTGCAGAGCGGACGCGCGGGGAGCGGTGCGCTACCCCAGCAGCTGGTCGATCTCCGGAGGTGAGGACCTCAGGAGCTTGGTGCGAAGCCTGGGTTGGAGCCGAGCGCTGGTGGCTTCGTATCGGTCGTGGTCGTCACGAAATCGATGAGCAGCGACCAGTAGCGGTCCGGGGCGTCCTTCCAGGTGAAGTGGCCCGCCCCCTCGACGACCTCGAGTTGCGCGATCCCTTCGGGCAGGGCGTCGGCGATCTCTCGGGCGGCGGCGACCGGCGTGATCGGGTCGAGCTCGCCCACGCAGACGAGGGTCGGACATTCGATGCGGGCCAACTGATCAAGAACGTTGAACCCGCGCATCCGCTCGAGGCCGGGCGCATCCAGCTCTGCGTTGACGATCGTGCGAGCCCGTTCCTGCTCGCCCAGCACCCATGGCCCGAAGAGCCTCCAGCAACGGGCCCACTCCTCCTCCGTGACCGCCGCGCTGTCGTCGCCGTAAGCGCGCTCGACGATCGCGGCAACCTCATCGCCCCCGGCTCGGCGGAACTCCTCGACGATCCGGTCGATGTCGAAGCGGGCGAACGCGGACTGGAGCACCAGCGCCCGGGCATGGCCGGGGTGGCGTATCGCATAGACCATGGCGACCAAGCTGCCGAGGGAGTGCCCGTAGACGACCGGCCGGGCGAGACCGAGCGTGTCGCAGAAGTCGCGGACACCGTCGGCACACGTCTCGAAGCTCCAGGTCGCCGGGTCGCCCCACTCCGAACGGCCATGGCCGGGCAGGTCCAGGTATACGACCTGCGCTATCTCGGAGAGCTTTGCGAAGTCGGGCTTGAAGTAGGAGTGGTCGAAGCTCCCCGGGCCGCCGTGCAGCAGCACGACGGTGGGCCGCTCGCGCATCTCGGGGCCGTCGGGCACGAGCGCGAGGCCCTCGATGTCGAACCAGAGCCGTTGCCCGTTCACCTCGACCTGCATGCACCCCATTCTGATGCAGGGGACGCCACCATCGGCCTATGGGATCGGCCGTCACCGGGCTGCCGTGTCGGTTCACTCCGCGCCTGACGGTGCGACGGCCGGCTGCTCCTCCTCGCGCAAAGGATCAGGTCCATGCCGGTCCAGGCGCCTAGGACTTCTTCAACCTGAACGACAACATCACACCGGCTCGCTAGGCGTAAGACCGAGCGCATTGGTCAGTTCGGCGGGGCGAGCCGCCCGGTGGCCTTCGACTTGACGGCGACCTGCTTGTTTCGCGCCGGAGACCGGGAACCGCCAGGGCTTGACCCAACTACTGGCTTGGCGCCGGGCTACTACGCCCAGCGACCTGGCCAGACCGGCCTCGCTCGGCGAGCCCGCCCTCTCCGACAGCCGGTTGAGTGCTGGCCAGGCGAAACAGGGTCAGGGCACCGAGCAGGAGCCCGAAGTCGCGCAGCGCAATGTCGCCGTAGCCACCTACGAGCAGCAGGCTGAGGATGATTCCTCCGAGCCAGGCCGAAAGCAGCAAAGCGCCGAAGCGCGGGACCACCAGGACGACTAGTCCAGCCAGGATCTCCACGACGCCAACTGCGTACATGGCGTCCTGAGCATTGCCGGGGATGATGTCGTTGAACCCGCTGGCAAGGTAGGCGGTCCAGTTGTCGTTCATCACCTCGGCGAATTTGTCCAGGCCCATCAGGATCGGCAAGACGACGAAGCCAATCCTGAGCAGGGTGAAGGCCTGGTTCACCGGGTCGTCCTTGAGCCGGGCCGTTGACGGGAACGGGATCGGCCGCAGCGTGGCGGCGATGGCGCTCATGTTGATGGTCTCCTTTCGGAAGTGGTCGCCTCGTTAGCGACCGACCATCGCCGTCTCTTACGTCTTGCAGCGGTCGGGAGGACGGCTCAATCGGCCCGGCGCTCGGACTCCACGAGGGCGCGCAGGCTCAGATGATCCTCGTTGCAGGCGCCGCAGCCTTCGAGGTGTGCTCGCATGCCCGGCACCGCCCGATCGGCATCGGCGCCGGCAAGCTCGAGCTCGACGTAGTGATCAAGCTCAGAGAAGCACTGGTCGCAGCTGAGCTCCGGACCTTCGGGACCTAGGAGCGCCCTGAGCAGGCGCTGATGGCTGTGGCCTTGCGTCTCGTTCATCTGCCGTCACCCTCCCATCCAGACTCGGTGCCGATGTCGAGGCCACGGTCGGCCAGCTCGGCGCGAAGCTTCTTACGCGCGTCGTGGACGGTCTTGTAGAGCGCGCCGCGGGTGGTGCCGAGGCGTTCGGCCAGGACGTCAATCGGCACTCCATTGATGGCAACGGCGACCAGGACCTCGCGCTGGTGCGAAGAGAGGGCGGTACCGATCGCCTCTGCGACCGCTCCTATGAGCTCACGCCCTTCGGCGTCTGAGGCGGGAGAGTGACCGGGCGCAGCAAGCGTGGCCCAGCGCTCGGGCTCGATCGGCACCTCCCGGCCTTGCCAGCCCCGTCGGCGCAGCTTGACGGCCGCCTCGAGCAGCGCGAATTTGTAGGCCCAGGTGGTGAACCGGCTCTCGCCGCGATAGGTGTCGAGCTTGCCGAGGATGGCCAGCATGGCGTCGTCGGCGGCCTGGTACGCGAGGTCGTCGAGATCCCCGCCGCGCAGGTAGGGATGCGAGCCGCGGCGACGATTGATCTCGAAGCGAGCGGCTCGCAAAAGCAGCTCGTGCAAGCGTCGTCTGGCGTCTTCTCCGGCACTTCCCGGGGCCGCCAGTTCGGCCACCCACGCCCTGGATTCGGCATCGGGGCCGGTCGTCGCCGTAGCCGGGGCAGGGGAGGTCACTGGCGGGTATGGCGCTGCTGGGACAAGGACCCCGACGCTATCAGCGAGATCCGCAGAGCCGTTCAGCATGGCGCTCGGTCCTCGTCCAAGGGAGCGAGGATGCGGACCGCGAGCGCCGGCGGACAGCCGCGTTCGGCGAGCTCGATCAGGGCGTGCAGATCCATCCCTTGCTCGCGGGCGATCTTGGCCGCCAGCGATGGGGCAACGCCGGCGCGCAAGAGCCGCATTCGTCTCCAGCTGGTCGAGCGGTCTCGCGTCTCTGGACGCGAGCCGTCGGGAAGAAGTAGATGGTCGGGCCAAGGCCACATGACGGGTTAGCGCTCCGCGGACTGCGTTTCTTACCTGGCGAGCGGCAGCTCGTTTCTCTCCGGCGACGCCAGCCTCGTTGGTGTCCCGTCCGGCGCGGTCCTTGCTGCGGGGTAAGAAGCCGGCCGGGCCGGACGCCAAGTGGGCACCGAGTCAATTTCAGGAGGATTCGAATGCCCAAAGATCAGAGGTTCGTCATCGTCGGGGCCGGCCTGGCCGGAGCCTCGGCCGCTCAGACCCTGCGAGAGGAAGGCTTCGACGGCCGCCTGATCTTGATCGGCGATGAGGCCGAGCGGCCCTACGAGCGTCCGCCACTTTCGAAGGAGTACCTGCGCGGCGAGGGCGCCGATAAGCCCTACGTGCACGCGGCTGAGCTCTACCGCGAGCACGAGATCGAGCTTTGGACCTCGACCAAAGTCGCCGGGATCGAGACCGGGGTCCAGGAGCTGCTGCTCGAGGGCGATCGGCGGTTTGGCTATGACCGGCTGCTGTTGGCGACCGGCGCTCGGCCGCATCGCCTCGACGTTCCCGGCTCGGAGCTCGGTGGCATCCACTATCTGCGCACGCTTGCCGACTCCGATGCCATCGCCCGGCGCATCGAACGCCAGGAGCGGCTGGTCGTCATCGGCTCGGGCTGGATCGGGGCGGAGATCGCCGCCTCGGCTCGGGAGAAGGGCTGTCAGGTGACCGTCGTCGAGATGGCCTCGTTGCCACTCGAGCGGGTCCTCGGTCCAGAGCTCGGTCAGATCTACCTCGAGATCCATCGCCAGCAGGGAGTCGAGTTCCTGCCCGAGACCACGGTCGACCGTTTCGAAGGCCAGGGCCAGGTCGAACGGGTGGTGACCCGTGACGGGGCCTCGATCGACACCAACTTCGTTGTCGTCGGCGTCGGTGTCGCCCCGCGTAGCGGCCTGGCCGAAACGGCCGACATCCGGGTCGACAATGGCATCCTGGTCGACGAGCGCCTCGAGACCAGCGTTCCCGGCGTGTTTGCCGCCGGCGACGTGGCAAACGCCCAGCACCCGTTCTACGGGCGCCGTATCCGAGTCGAGCACTGGGCCAACGCGCGCGCGCAGGGCGAGGCCGTCGCTCGCTCGATGCTCGGCCAGCCCGTGAGCTACGACGAGATTCCCTACTTCTTCTCCGATCAATACGACGTCGGCATGGAATACAGCGGCTATGCCACCGCCTGGGATGAGGTCGTCTTCCGCGGCGACGTCGACCTTCGGGAGTTCGTCGCCTTCTGGCTCGAGGAGGGCCGAGTGGTGGCAGGCATGAACGTCAACCTCTGGGACGTCCACGATGGGATCCGCGATCTGATCCGAAGCCGCGAGCCGGTTGACCTCGATCAGCTCGCCGATCCGGGTATCCCGATCGCCGATCTGGCCGGCACGGCCGCGAGTCGCTGATGGGAGCCGAAAACCGGGTCCCGTGGCACTTCGACGCAAACGGCCGGCCGGCGCTCGCCGGTGCCGACCGACAAGCGGCGCGTGAGGTTGATCTGATCTCCGCTGAGCTCGCCGCCGCCGACCTCTTGAGGGCGCTCGGCGCCGACCCGGGTAGCGAGCACCTGCGTGACACCCCGCGCCGCGTCGCCCAGGCCTACGCGGAGCTGCTGACGCCGGCGCCGTTCAAGGCGACCAGCTTTCCCAACGACGCCGAGTACGACGAGCTGGTGCTGGTCCGTGAGATCCCGTTCCGGTCACTGTGCGCGCACCACCTGCTGCCGTTCTTCGGCACCGTCCACGTCGCCTATCTCCCTGGGGAGCGGATCATCGGCCTCTCGAAGCTCGGCCGCGTCGTCGACCTCTTTGCCCGCGACCTGCAGATTCAGGAACGGCTCACGTCCCAGGTGGCCGATTGGCTCGAGGAGAGCCTGGCACCTCGCGGCGTCGGCGTGATCGCCGAGGCCGAGCACCTGTGCATGTCGCTGCGCGGCGTGCAAAAGCCGGGGGCCGTCACCGTCACCTCAGCCCTGCGCGGCCTGGTCAAGGACGACCCGCGAACGCGCCAGGAGTTCCTCAGCCTGGTTGGAACCTCGGCTAGGTGAGCGGGCGTCGCGAGACCTGTACAGGCACCGAGCGCGAGGCGGTGCGTACCTCGGCGCGAGCCGCTGCCCCGCAGGCGCTCAGCCTCGCGGGGCGTAACGGCTGTGCAGCATCAGGTCGTTGCCATCGGGGTCGGTGAACAACGCCATATGGCAGACCCCGGTGTCGAACGTTTCCCCGGTGAACGTAACGCCTTTGGCCTCGAGTTCGGCCCTGGCGGTGGCGACGTCGTCGACGTGCAGGGCAGGATGGGCGTTCTTTTGAGGCATGAATGGCATGCCCATCTTCTCCGGCTCCCAGATGCCGAAGCAGGTCTCGCCCAGCCAAAACTCGAACCGGGCATGCTCGTCGGGTCGTAGCCCGAGCGTCTCAACGTAGAAGCTGCGCGAGCGCTCGGCGTCTTGAGACGGGACGCCTACGAAGTCGAGCTTGGTGATCACAGGCCTAGCATCGCAGGTCGCGACCCGCCGCCTGGTCGGCAAATGTGACTCGGCCAAAACCGCCTTGGCAAGTACTCGACCAACTACCCGCTGCTGACAGCGGCCGGGGTGCTGGCGATGATCCCGCCCGCGGTAGTCGCCCTTCTCCTCAACCGCCAACCCGACCGCGCTCGAGACGCAGCTTGTCGGCATCCTCGATGCCACTGTTGAACAGCTAGACCCGTCGGGCGCACGTCGCGCCCGACGGGTTTTGCTACCTCCGAGAGAGGAGACCTAGTTGAACGCGTACTGCTCGTAGTCGTCGACGTTGTCCTGGGTAACGACGGCCGCGGGTACGATCAACTGCCGCGGCACCTCCGGCGGGACGAGCTCCGGGAAGCCCTCCCCAAGTGCGATCAGGCGGGCCATGTTGATGGCCGAAGCCGCCATGGCCGGGTTGTAGAGGAAGGTCGCTCTGTACAAGCCGCCCTCCTTGATCTGATCCATCGCGTCCTGCGAGCCACCGACACCGGTGAGGAACATCTCGTCCTCGCGGCCGGCATTGCGGATCGCCTGAACGACGCCCTGGGCCATGTCGTCGTCGTGCGTGTACACGGCGTCGATCTGGTCCTCGGCGCTGAGGATGTTCTCCATCACCTTCAGTCCCGTGTCTGGATTGAAGTCACCCGGCTGGGAGGCGACGATCTCGATGCCGCCATCCGGACACTGCTTGTCCAACTCGTCGGTGAACCCCCGGCTGCGCTCATCGGTAACCGAAATGCCGGCCAGCCCCTGAATCTCGACGACGTTGCCCTTGCAGTCGAGCTCCTGGGCGATGTAGTCGGCTGCGAGGACCCCGATCTGATAGTTGTCGCCGAGGATCGTCGCCGTGGCGGCGTCGGGCTCGGAGAACAACCGGTCGACGTTGATGACGGGAATCCCCGCCGCCTCGGCCTTCTGGGCGACCGGCGTCAACGCCTCGCCGTCCTGGGGCAGGACCACGAGCGCGTCGGGCTTGTCGGAGATGACCTGCTCGATCTGCTGCGCCTGCGAATCCGAGTCCGCCGCTTCGAGCAACTCGAAGTCGATGTCGTCGTACTGGTCGGCCGCCTCCTGGGCGTTCTTTGAGATCGCTCCGAGCCAGCCGTGATCCGTCGGCGGCACACTCGCGACGATGCGCACTGTCTCTCCGGTTCCGCCGGCACTCGTGCCGGCTGCTCCGGTCCCGGGGGCGGTCACTGTCGTCGTGGTCTCTTCGCCACCGCACGCAGCGAAGACGACCGCCGCGACTGCCGCCGTAGCGATCGAGATAGAAAGTCGCTTTAGCGACATGAGTTACCTCTCCTCCTGTGGTTATTGAAAACGCCTTGCGAGGCTGAAAACCGTCGGCTCACTTGAATCGAGCCTCCGGTCGCTGCAAGAGCACCGCCCCAAGCACGATTGCCCCCTTGGTGACCTGCTGGACCTCGGTCGAGAGGTTGAGCTGGGTCATGAGGCTGAAGATCAGCGCGAAGGTGAGCACGCCGAGGAAGGTCCCGACGATCGTGGCGCGGCCCCCGAGCAGGCTGGTGCCGCCGATCACCACCGCGCCGATCGCGTCGAGCTCGTAGAGGTTGCCGCTCACGGGTGAGGCACTGCCCAGGCGCGCGCACAGCAGGACCGTCGCGATTCCGACCAGAAACCCGGAGAGCACGTAGACGCTGAAGATCACCTTGCGCACCGGCACGCCGGCGATTCGCGCCGCCTCGCGATTGCCGCCCACGGCGACCACGTGTCGCCCGTAGCGGGTGCGGTTGAGTAACAACCAGCCCGCGATCGTGAAGCCGATAAAGACGTAGACCGAGACCGGGATCCCGGCGATTCTGCCGGTTCCGAACCAGAGCAGCGAGAAGGGCGCTGGATCGCCGAAGGAGCCGCCGTTGAGGTCGAGCAGACCGACGGGCTGCTTGTCGTTGAGCAGCAGCGCCAGCCCCTTGCCGATCGAGAACATCGCGAGAGTCGCGATGAACGGGACGACGCGGCCAAAGGCGATCGAGGTCGCGTTCACCGTCCCGAGCAGCGTCGCGAACCCAATCGCGCCAAGCATGAACATCCAGGTCGTGCCGTCCGGATCGACGAGGACGCCCCCGAAGACTCCGGCGGCGGCCAGGATCGAGCCCAACCGAGAGGTCGATGCCCCCGGTCGCGATCACGAACGTCATCCCGATCGCGATCACCCCGACGACGCTCGCCTGCGTGAGCATGTTGCGAACGTTGTCCACGGTGGGGAAAGAGTCGGGCTTGAGAATCGCGCCGACGACGAACAGCAACACGACGACGATTGCCAGCGCGTATTCCTGCAGCTCCAGGCTGCCCACCCTGCTTCGCCAGGTGGGTGCGGCGTCGGGCACCGGCGGCGGGGTCGCCGGGGTGGGAGTGGACGCTGGGGGCGTTGTCATCCGACCTCCTCGACGAAGTCAGTTGATTCGGTGGGCGCGACCGCATGACGGAGCAACTCGCGCTCGCTGGCGCTGGCGCCGTCGACCTCGAAGACCAGTTCGCCCTCGCGCATGACGAGGATCCGGCTGCAGATGCCGACCAGTTCCTCGAGCTCGGATGAGACGACCACCACCGCCAGGCCGGACTTGGCGAGGTCGCTGATCACCCGGTAGAGCTCGGCCTTGGTGGCGACGTCGACGCCGCGCGTCGGCTCGTCGAGCAACAGCACCCGGCAGTGGTGAAGAAGCCAACGGGCCAGGACGACCTTCTGCTGGTTGCCGCCGGAGAGCTCACGCGCGATCCGCTCGGGGTCGTCGGGCACGGTGTTCAGGGCCCGAAGCTGCTCGTGGGCGGCGTCGCGCTCGGCTCGCACGCTGAGCAGGCCGCGCATGAAGCGATCGAGGTCGGCAAGGCTAACGTTCTTGGTCAGGCTCCAACCGAGCAGCAGGCCCTGGGACTTTCGGTCCTCCGGGGCGAGGCCGAGCCCCGCGGCGATCGCCCGGTCGGGTCGGCTCGGCGGAAGCTTCTTGCCGTCGACCCATACCTCGCCCTCGTCCGGCGGGTCGACGCCGTAGATCAACCGCAAGAGCTCGCTGCGCCCCGACCCGACCAGGCCGCCGAGGCCGAGGATCTCGCCGGCGCGGACCTCGAGGCTGACACCGCGAACCATCGGCATGCGCCTCATGTCGCGGACGTCGAGCAGGACCTCGCCGTCGCCGTTGCCGTGCCGCGTCGGGAAAGAGCTGTTCGACCTTGCGGCCGACCATCAGCTCGACCAGCTCGTCGGTGGACGTGTCGGCGGGAAGGCCGATGGCGGCGGTGCGGCCGTCGCTGAGCACCGTGACGCGGTCGCCGATGCGCCGGACCTCGTCGAGGCGGTGGGAGATGTAGATCACGCCGACGCCCTCGGCGGTCAGCCGGCGCACGACGCCGAACAGCGTCTCGATCTCGCCGTCGTCGAGGATCGCCGAGGGCTCGTCCATGATCAGCAGCCGGACGTCGTGCGAGAGGGCGCGCGCGATCGAGACGACCTGCTGGGCCGCCGGGCGCAGCGACTTGATCCGCGCCCGCGGCGAGATCCGCTCGTGGCCGAGCCGGGCGAGCAGCGCGGCGGAATCGCCGCGCATCCTCTCCAGGTCGAGAAACGGGCCCTCGGCGCGGCTCGTGGGCGAGGAAGAGCTCTGCGGCGACGGTGAGGTCCTCGACCAGGTCGAGCTCCTGATAGATCGTCGCGACCCCGCGCCTGAGCGAGCCGCCGGGTCGCCCACGGGCAGCGGCTCGCCGTCGAAGAGGATCTCCCCGGCGGTCGGCTCGACGGCGCCGGAGACGCACTTGATGAGCGTCGACTTGCCGGCGCCGTTCGGACCCAGCAGGCAATGCACCTCGCCCGCGAGAACGTCGAGGTCGACGCCCTTGAGCGCCTTCACGCCCGGGATACTCCTTGACGAGGTCGCGGACCTCGAGGATCTTGCTCGCCCCGTCGCTCATCAGCCGACCACCAGCGGGCGAAGGTTTCGCTGGGCGATCTCGAGGCCCGATCTCGACATTTTCCGGGGTCCCGCCCCAGACCGGGTCCTCGTGCTCGACCGAGAGCACCCCCTCGAAGCCGCCCTCGTACAGAGCATCGACGTAATGGCGAAAGTCGACCTCGCCGAGGCCGGGGACCCGGTAGCGCCACCAGCCCATGTCCCACGGATCCTGCTCGCGCGTCGACGTCCTGCCGAAGAAGCCGTAGCGATTTCGTTGTTGCGGGAATGTCTCGGCGTCCTTGGCGTGTGCGTGGGGGATTCGGTCCACGTAGGGCCGGAGGGCGGCCACCGGATCGATCCCGAGCCACAGCAAATGCGACGGGTCAAAATTGAGATAGAGGCCCAGCTCGAACATCCACTCCCAGAGCTCGGGCGAGTACGCCAGGTTCCCGGGATAGCCGTCGGGGTGCCAGCCCTCCATCACGCAGTTCTCGATCATCAGCTGCACGCCACGCTCGCCGGCGTAGTCGACGAGGGGCGCGAAGACGCGCTCGGCCTCGCGTAGGTTCTCGCCGACGCTGCGGCCCGGATCGCGGCCGATGAACGTTCCGACCGGCACTCCGCCGAGCTCGGCGGCGGCCTCGATGCATGCACGGACGTGACCATTGATCGCTTCGCGCACCGGGGCCTCCGGATGGAGGTTGTTGTCGTAATAGGCGAGGGCGGAGAGTGTCAGCCCGTTCGCCTCCAGCGCCCCCCTGATGCGGTCGGCCTCGCCCTGATCGAACCTGTCCGCGGCGATGTGGGAGGCGGTGAACGGACGATCGCCGAATGCGGGCCAAGCAGCAAGCTCAAGCGCTTCATAAGCGTGGTCGCCGGCCCAGGCCGCGATCTCCTCAAGCGGGCGCTCCGGCATGCAGGCGGTCAAGAAGCCCAGCTTCATCCCGGCACCTGCGCAGTCTCGGCAGTGGGAACCGCAACCCACGTCTTGTTGCGAGCGGACTCAAGCACGGCGGCAGTGATCTCGGTTGCGCGCAGGCCGTCCGCGAATACCGGCGTGCCCTCGGGCAACTCCGCTCCCCGGATCGCGGCATAGACGTCGGCGACCATCCCGTCGAAGCAATCCGCATACCCCTGTGGATGACCCGCCGGTAGCGTCGCAAGTCTCGCCGCGGGCGCGCTCAGCTGTCCTGGGTCGCGGTAGGAGATCGTGGCCCCGTCGCGCCGCCCGGCCCAGAGCTGCTCCGGGTTCTCTTGATCGAAAACGAGCGCCTCGTCCGCGCCGTCGAGCTCGATCCATAAGCGGTTTCTGCGCCCGGGAGAAACCTGGCTGACGACAACCGAGCCCAACGCTCCCGCATCGGTTTCGAACTGAAGCAGCGCGGCGTCCTCTGTCTCGACGGGTCGGGCCTCCCCCCCGACGTTGCCCCGTTCGAAAGCGGGCCTCCCATCAGCGCGCCGTCGTTCTGGCAGAGCCGTGGTCGTGCGCGCCGACAGCCGGGTGATCCGGTGGCCGGATACAAACTCGACCAGGTCGCACCAGTGCGAGCCGATGTCGGCGAAGGCGCGGGACGCCCCCCCGAGATCCTCGTCGACGCGCCAGTTGTCGTCGTCGGGGTGAGACAACCAATCCTGCAGGTAGGTCCCGTGCAGGAGCCGCAGCGGCCCAGTCGATCCTCGCCGGACGCGTTCGCGAGCCTCGCGGACCATGGGGTAGTAGCGGTACACGAAGGGAACCGCCGCCTGGAGTCCGCTGGCGGCGGCGTCGTCGACGAGCGAGCGCGCGCTCGGGACGTCGAGAGCCAATGGCTTCTCACAGATCACGTGCTTGCCGGCGTCGAGCGCTGCCTGGGTCAGCGAAACGTGGAGATGGTTGGGCGTGCAGACATGGACGACATCGATCTCGTCCGACTCCGCCAGCCCTTCCGCCGATTCAAAGGCTCGTTCTGCGCCGATCCTGCCAGCTGCCGACCTGGCGCTTTCCGGCGACGAAGCCGCTACGCCGACGACACGAGCGCCGGCCAAGCGCGCCGAGCGACCGTGCACCGCGCCGATGAATCCTGCGCCTGCGATTCCGGCGCGGATCTGAGGCTCTCCACCCATCGACCCGCATCCTTTCACACTTTTGTTCGATGTCAAGCAAAAGCGCCTCCCTAGACCGATGCGACAGCAAACTATTGGCGAGTAACTTACAGAAGCCGCGTAGATGCTGCCCGGAAGGTCTGCTTTACTGACCCGTAGTGGCCGATCGAAGCACCCCCAACGTCCGCCCTCGGTCAACGCCGCGGCAGCCAGGTAGTGCGGGCGCAGTCCTCCGGCTGATTCGCGAACGAGGAGCTATGACCCGGGCTGAGCTCGGGCGACAGACCGGACTTGCCCGATCCACGGTGACCCAGCGGATCGAGGCGCTACTCGAGCACGGTCTCGTCTATGAGGCAGGCGACATTGCCTCCACGGGTGGCCGCCCGCCGGCGCTTCTCGCCTTCAACGACGACTCGGGGATTGTGCTCTGTGCCGACCTCGGAGCCACACACTCGCGGCTTGCTGCATGCGATCTCGGAGGCGCCCCGCTCACCGAGCTCTCCGACGACATGGACATCGCCCGTGGACCAAACGAGGTGCTCGATTGGGCCCAGCAGCACTTCGCAGAGCTGTTGGCCGGGCTCGGCCGACGGCCTTCCGATGTGCGAGGGATCGGAGTCGGCGTGCCCGGGCCCGTCGCCTTCGAGAGCGGCCAGCCCACCAGCCCCCCGATCATGCCGGGGTGGGACGGGTTTTCCATCCCCGCGTGGTTCGCCGATCACTACGACGCCGCGGTGCTGGTCGACAACGACGTCAACATCATGGCGCTGGGTGAGCACTGGACTCACTGGCGCGACCGCGAGCACCTGATGTTCATCAAGGTCGGAACCGGTATCGGGTGCGGGATCGTCGCGAACGGAGCGATTCATCGAGGCGCCAACGGCGCCGCTGGCGATATCGGGCATATCCGCCTTGCTGAACACGACGCTGTTATCTGCCGCTGCGGGAACACCGGTTGCCTGGAGGCGGTCTCGGGCGGGCGGGCGCTCGCCCAGCGGCTTTCTGCCAAGGGCGTCGAGGCGGCCACCAGCCGCGACGTCGTGCAGCTGGTTCGCTCCGGCGACCCGCTGGCGACACGGCTCGTGCGCGAGGCGGGAAGGAACCTGGGCCAGGTACTCGCCAGCTGTGTGAACTTCTTCAACCCCGGCGTAATCATCATCGGGGGTGATCTCGGACAGGCGCCGGAGCAGCTGCTCGCCGGTGTGCGTGAGGTGACGTTTCGACGTTCCCTTCCCCTGGCAACGGAGGCGCTCCGCATCGTCCCCAGCGGCCTCGGCGACCGGGCCGGCGTGATCGGGGCGGCGATCATGGCCGTCGAGCACGTGCTCGCACCAGACGTGATCGACCGAGCCATCGAACGCGGGCTGGCTGCCTGAGCGGGCACGGAGATCGTGGCGGTGTCGCGCGACGCGCGAGTTGGCGAGTCTGTCGAGGTCCCATCGAGGGCCAATCTGCACAACTCAGGTGAACAAGGCCGCACCTGCGGACGCCTAGACAAGCCCCGGCAGTAGCCGACGACACCCCGATCCACCGGTAGCGCAATTCGCTGCGCCGAACGCTCGCTGGTTCGAATGCACGATCAGCGTGCCGTCGCGTGGAACAGATGCGGGAGGCGCCAACGGTCCCCTTGGTTACCGGGGGAGCTCGGCGAGGCGCCGACGCCGGTCGAATTGCCCCACATGCCCGGCCAGGTCGCCCATCCGCCGAACTCGCGCCAACCGATCCGTGAAAGGACCCGGCCCTTGCCGTCGGCCACGTCCTCACCCCGTTGGCCGGGGGTGAAGAAGTTGGCGTGGGATCCGAGCGCCACGTAGACCACGGGGCGCTTGTTCACAAGCTCGCATCGCCAGGACTCCCGCTTCTCGCCCCCGCGATGCTGAGAGGCGGTGATCAGAATGGGCCGGTCTCCCTCCGCGTCCACACAGCCCAGCTGCACGAACTCCCAGTCCCCCTCGTGCTGGCCGAAGCCCGCCACGTTCCAGGGGTTGTAGAGGTACCAGAGCCAGAACTGATGCCACCAGAGGTCCGCCGCCTCGACGACACGGTGGTAGCCGACGAGCGGTGTGTTCGTCGGGTCGCGCATGGTTGACGGAAAGTTCATCCGCCCACCGGTCGCAGGTAGGTCCGACAATTTCACCGGGTTTCCGTTGATGGTCGCGAGCGCCTCAGCCGTCTCGGCGGGCTGCGGCCGCCACTTTTCCCGTGAGTCCAGCTTGAAGATTGGGGTGATCACCGGGCGCCCCTCCTCCCGTCGGTAGCGAGCAGACCAACCCTAAAGGAGCCTGGCGAAGCGTTCGGCCACGCCCCCCGGCCGCGGGGAAAGGAGCGCGGTGACCCTGCCGCCCTGGCCCTGGTCCCCGCGCAGCGGCGAGGTGACCGGCGCGATCTCACCTCCACTGTCTGGATCCGTCGGCTTCAAAAGCGCCGCCCGATCCTAAGGCGCAGCCGAGATACTGCGGCGATGTCCGAGGAGAACGTCGAGGTCGTGCGCGATCAGTTTGCGGCCACTAACGAGCGCGATTTCCAGCGTGCGATGAGCCACTACGCCGAGGACGTCGAGCTCATCGTCCAGCGCGATGCATTTCTCGAGGGCGGGACCTTCAAGGGCCGCCATGCGGTTGGAGAATGGTTTGCGGATTGGTTCAAGACATTTGAGCCCGGCTATCACTTCGAGATCGAGGAAGCACGCGATCTCGGCGACCTCGTCCTTCTCGTCGCAAGCCACCATGGGCGCGGGCGAACCAGTGGAGTGGCCGTCCAGGGACAGACGGCATACCTGTACAGGCTTCGCGAGGGCAAGATCGTCCGCGCCGAGCTTTACCCCAGCCGCGCGGAAGCGCTCGAAGCCGCCGGGCCTTCGGGTCAGCGGGAGCCGTAGGCGGCGAGGAACACGCGCACCCCGGCATCGGCGTACCGATCGAGGTCGGCTCGGGTCGGGCTCTCCGCCTCGCCGAGCAGCATCGCCCGGTTCACGGGGTCCGACATGATCAACCAGTTGAAGTGGGTGGCCGCCAGCTGCGGATCGTCGAGCTTCAGGACACCCCGGTCGGCGAGACGCTCGAAGGCCGCGGCGAGTGCGGCGATCGTGCGGTCAGGGCCACGTTCGTAGAAGGTGCGGCCGAGCTCGGGGAAACGGCCGGCCTCAGCGATCACCAGCCTGCGCAGCTGCATCAGCGTCGGCTGCATCACCATCGCGAGTTGGCGTCGAGCGAGGTCGCGAAGATCCGCCTCGACGTCGCCGCTTTCCCTCACGTTGAGCACCTCGTCGCGAACCGGGTCGCTGACCGTGTCGACCGTGCTGATGACGATCTCGTTGAAGAGGCGCTCCTTGTCGGCGAAGTGCTTGTAGACCGTTTGCTTCGAGACCCCGGCCAGCGCCGCGATCTCGTCCATGCTCGTGCCGAGGTAGCCGTTGCACAGGAAGACGCTGGTGGCAGCCTCGAGGATCGCCGCGCGCTTGCGGGTCGAGCGCCGCTCGTCGACGGGAGTGGGGGGCGGTTCGCTCATTGGGCTCTCGCAACAGTACTAGACCGTGCAGTCTTCAGATATGGTACTATACCGTCTAGTTCTGTGAACCCAATCAAAGGAGCCGGCCATGCGAAGAATCGTGATGTTCAACCGGGTGACGATGGACGGGTACTTCGCCGGGCCCGACGGAAACATGGACTGGGTGGTGCCGGAGGAGGAGCTCGACAAGACGGCCACGGAGGGCATGACCGGTACCGGCACGCTTCTCCTCGGGCGCCGAACCTACGAGCTGTTCGAGGCATATTGGCCCGGGGTCGCCGACGACTCGCCCACCGCGCCGGATCCCCACGGACCCGACCGACGGTCTCCCGAGATCCGCGCGATGGCGACCTTTCTCAACCAAGCGACCAAGCTGGTCTTCTCGAGGAGCTTGGAGGACGTGACCTGGAGCAATTCCCGCATCCTCCACGAGCTTGATCCAGGCGAGATCCAGTCGATGAAGGACGAGCCAGGCAAGGACATGATCGTCCTCGGCAGCGGCTCGATCGTCTCGCAGCTCACGGGGCACGGTTTGATCGACGAGTACCAGTTCGTCGTCAGCCCGATCCTCCTCGGCAGCGGCCTGCCGTTGCTTCGCGATCTGTCGAAGAGCTCGCGCCTGGATCTCAAGGAGGCCAAAGGGTTCCCCTCGGGCAACGTCATGCTCCGCTACGCCCGCCAGGACCAGGTGGCGTCCTGATCGGCGAGCGCGGTTCCTTTGCTCGCGGGTAGCGGGACCGGTCGGCACCACCCCAGGGCTGCAGCACGGGGCTAGAGTCCCGCCGGATGCGGGAGGCGAAGTGGCGCCGAAGAAGCTTCCGGTTGATCGGTGCACCAGCGGTGCTCGCCGTGCTGCTGCCCCTTTCCCTGGCCTCGGGTTCGGTGCGCTCGCTCGACCGCGACGACGTCGACCGCGCGACGACCGGCCCGAGGATCGCGGGACAGCACCCGGCTTACCTTCCCGATGCTTCCTGCGCCTTCGCCGACAGCCCGACCGATGACGCCACGCACGCGCTTCACCCGCCCGGGACACCGGAGGTCAAGGTGATCTACGCGCACCCCGCCGATACGCCGAACCAAGCGGCCGAGTACTACCCGGGCCTGGCGCAAGCCGTGCGCGACATGATGGAGTACGTCTACCTCGGGTCCGGAGATCGCAAGTCGATCAGGTTCGACCTCGGCACCTTCGAGGCGCCCGACTGCGTCGATATCCAGCGTGTCAGCTTGCCCCGGCCCACGGCGTACTACGTCCCGCCCGCCGGAACTCTCTCATCAACGCGCCTGCGCAACGATCTCACCGGCCTCCTGGGCCCGCAGCCCTCGCCGCGCAACTTCCTCGTCTACCTCCCGTCGATCCTGAATCGGCAGGCGGGCGGATTCGCGGCCGTTCCGAACGACGACTCGGTGCTCGGGGCGGAGTATCAGGATGGCGGGCGGTTCGCATTCGTGTTCAACTTCCCGCCGACCCGCGAGGGCCAGCAGCACGCCGCCCAGGAGGGGGCGCACGAGGTCTTCCACAACCTCGGCGCGATCCAAGCGAGCGCGCCGAACAGCGACGGCCAGGCCCACTGCAACGACGGAACCGACCTGATGTGCTTCGCCGGCGCGCGCTGCGGCCAGCTGCGAGCTGCGACGACTTCGATCACGCTGCCGCTCGATTGTGGTGCCGACGACTACTTCAACCCGACTCCGCCCGCCGGCTCATACCTGGCGACCCACTGGAACACCTACAACTCTCCCTTCCTCTGTGAGACGGGCACCTGCGTCCCGGACAATCTCGGCCCGGTGATCGGGATCAAGGGCAAGCGGCGCACATCCGACAGCACCCCGCGCTTCAGGCTGAGCGCCGACGAGGACGCCGTTCGGATTCGGTGTCGGATCGACGCCGCGCGCTTTCACCGCTGCGGACGGCGCGTCGTCGCGCCAGAGCTCGATCCCGGGGAGCACGTGCTCAGAGCCGTCGCTCGCGACCGGGCTCGGAACAGGTCACCGAAGCCGGCCCGATTTCGGTTCCGGGTCCGAGGCTGACCGCGATACCGTTCGCGCCGACCTCCTACCGAGCCTCCGCCGCTCCGATGCCGACATGCTCGACGTCGAGGCGCGGCAGCCGCCTCTCCAACCAGTCCGGGATCCACCAATTGCGGCTTCCCAGCAGCTGCATCACGGCGGGCACGAGCACCATCCGCACCACGGTCGCATCCAAGAAGATCGCCGACGCGAGCCCGATCCCGAACAGCTTCAGGAAGACGTCGGGAGCCGCCAGGAAGGCGAGGAAGACGACGACCATGATCGCCGCGGCCGCGGTGATCACGCGAGCCGTCTTCGCCAGGCCGTCGGCGACCGCGCGTCGGGTGTCCCCGTCCTTGAGGTACTCCTCGCGGATGCGCGAGATCAAGAAGACCTCGTAGTCCATCGAGAGCCCGAACAGGATCGCGAACATCATCACCGGCATGAATGGCGCCACCGGCACCTCGCGATCGATGCCGATCAGCTCGCCGACCGCGCCGCCCTGGGCCACCAGGGTCATCACCCCGTAGGCGGCGCCGACGGAGAGGAGATTCATGATCGCCGCCTTGAGCGAGATCAAGGGCGAGTGGAAAGCGACCAGAAGCAGGAGGAAGGAGAGACCGACCACGCCGGCGATGAACAGAGGCATCCGGCCGACGATGTAGTCGCTTTGATCCTCGAGCGCGGCGGTCACGCCGCCGACGTACGCCGTGATCCCGGTGGCGCCGAGGACCTCCGGAACGGCCTCGGCGCGCAGCCGGTTGACAAGCTCCGAGGTTTCGGCGTCCTGGGGGGACGTCGTCGGAATGACGTTGAGGATCCCTGCGCTGCCCGTCTCGCTGATGACCGGGTCGGTGACGAATGCGACGCCGTCCTCCTCGCGCAGGCGCGTCGCCAGCTCGTCGAGCGCGTCCTGACCGCCCGAGTCGGGCAGCTCGGCGGCGATCACGAGCGGACCGTTGGTTCCCGGCCCGAACCCCTGCGTGATCAGGTCGTAGGCCTGGCGGGTCATCGTGTCGGGTGGGTCGTTGCCCGCATCGGGGAAGCCGAGGCGCATCCCCAGCGCGGGTGCCGCCAGGGCGAGCAGCACTGCGGTGGCCGCGATCGCTGCGGTCCAAGGTCGCCGCTGGACCGCGTGGCTCCAGCGCGCGGCGAGCGATTCCCCGTCCCCTTCGGTCTTCAGGGTCCGGCCGAGAAGCGGGATCCGCAGGCGGTCCACCCTCGGTCCCAGATACGACAGCAGCGCCGGGAGCAGCGTGACCGCGGCGACCATCACCACCAGCACCGCCAGCGACGCCGAGATCGCCACCCCGTACATGTAGGGAAGGCCGGTCAGGCAGAGTCCGAGAACGGCGATGACCACCGTGGCGCCGGCGATGATCACGCTGCGGCCGGCGGTCGTCACCGCCTCGATCACGGCGTCGTGGCGGTCCTTTCCATCCAGCATCGCGGAGCGAAACCGGGTCAAGACGAGCAGCGAGTAATCGATCCCGACCCCGATTCCGATCAGCCCCGACACGGCGGTCGTCCAGTCGGGAACGTCGACGACGTTGGCGAGCAACAAGATCAGGCCGCCGGATGAGATCCCGAGGCCGACGAGCGCCATCGCCAGCGGCAGCCCGGCGGCGACCACCGAGCCGAAGGCGATCAGGAGCACGATCGCGGCGCCGAGGAACCCGAGCCCCTCGGGGCTCGTCGACTCCTGAGCCTGGTAGATCGGGTCCCCGCCGAGCTTGATCTCGAGGCCGTCGCCGCTGTTGTCCTCGGCGGCTGCGATCAGCTGCTCACCCTGCTCCTTCTCGACCTCCCAGCCGGGGACCGTCAGCGGCAGCGTCGTGGTCGCGATCGTCCCATCTTCGGAGGGGCGGATCGGGGTGTGGCCGGAGACGTTGTCGACCTGCTCCGCCTCGGCGAAGAACGCGTCGAGCCGTTGGTTCGCGGCGGCACTGGTGGCGCCGCCGGCGTCCTTCCAAACGACGTAGATCTCCTGGCCGGAGTAGCCACCGAACTCGCGCTCGGTGAGGTCTCCCGCAGCCTTCGACTCCGACCCGGGGGTGTCGTAGTCGGCGTTGTACTCGCCCGCGAGCGTGGCGCCGAGGCCGATGATCACCACCATCGCCGCGATCCAAGCGATGACCACCCGACCACGGCGTCGGTAGCAGAGGTCGGCGAGTTGAGTCAGACGGCGTGTCATCGCGCTCCGTTTCTGTGTTGCTGCGTTGGTCAGTTGGATTGACGACCGTGCCGACGGGCGAAACTCATCGCGATCGAAGCTCCGGCCACTCGCCGACGCGCTCAGCTCGCGGACGAGTGCCAGTCCGGTTCGGATTATTCATGGATCGAGCCGGAGCTCGGCGTGTGGAGGCTGAGGAAGCGCACCGGCTCTGAGCCTGGAAAGGAAAACCCGTGCCGAACGCCGGACGGCACCTGCACCCAGGATCCGGCCTCGGCCCGCAGCTCGCGCTCACCCAGCGTGAGCCCCAGCACTCCCTCGAGTATGTAAATGGACTCGAGCTGGCGGCCGTGCAGGTGGGGCTCCGGCGACGGGCCGCCGGGCTCGCCGGTGATCTCCGAGATCGCGATCGCCTCGACATCGCAGAGCACGGATTCGCGCATGCCCGGCCGCTCGAGCACGGACTCTTCGCCGCCGATGGCCACCTCGGTCACCGGCGCAACGCCCTCCGCCGGAGGCGGCACCTGGTCATAGGTGAGCTCACGGCCGTCGCGAATCGCGCGCATGTAGTCGGCGAAGCCCTGCCCAGGGGCGTGCAGGTTGAGGTAGCGGACGTCGGCGTCGCTGCCGTTTCGAAACCCGTGGACGACCATCGGCGGCACCCGCGCCAACTTGCCTGCGGGCACCGCTGCCGGCTCGTCCTCGACCCCGAGCCTGATCGTGAGCTCGCCGTCGAGCACGTAGAAGAGATCCGTGTGGTGGCGGTGGACGTGCAGGTCGGCGCCCTCACGCCCCGGCCCGAACCGCGACCAGGTCGCGTGCAGAGCCTCGTGGTCGGAGAGGATCTCGACCCGCCGCTCCGGCGAGTCGCCAACGATTTCGCCCTCGCCCGAGGGGATCACCGACGGCTCCCGCATGCTGCGAAGTCTATGACCGTGTGACCGAGGCGCCGCCGACGGCGGCCGGCGGCGCCTCGATCGGTCGTCCGTCGCAGACGGTGTTAACTGGCCTCCGCGTAGCGCAGCGAGCCGGGCGTCGTCAGGAGCTCGCCGGTCTCCAGCAGCGTTTTCAGCCCGGAGAGGATCATCGGCCAGCCGCCGTAGAGCTCGTCGTGGGCACCGTCGCGGAGCTCGTCGTGAGTGACCGTCAGCCGGCACGAATCGCCGACCGGTTCGATCTCCCACGTGACTCGGGACGGCCCCTCGGCCTTGACCTCGTCGCTCCACAGGGCGTTGAAGCTCTGCACCAGCCGGCGCGGCGGGTCGACCTCGAGGTTCTCGCCCTCGGAGATCGGAAAGCCGGCCTGAGCGTGAACCGCCTCGTACTTGGATCCGGCGGTCCAATCGGAGCTGATCCCGACCCCGAACGAGTACTTGCTCCGCTGTTCGGGATCGGTGATCGCCTCCCAGAGGCGTTCGGGGGTCGTCTTGATGTAGATCTCATAGACCTTCTCCATCATTCCTCCTCGATTGTCGTCTTGAGCTCGCTGAGCGCTGTGGCCCAGGGCTCGGCGTATTTGCTCACCCAGCGGTCGTGGATGAGCCTGATCGGAACGGCGTTCAGGAAGTGCAACTTCTCGCGACCGCGCCTGCGCGTGGTCACCAGGCCCGCCTGCTCGAGCACCTTGAGGTGCTTCATCACCCCGAACCGGGTCATCGGCAGGCGCTGCTCGAGTGCGCTCAGGCTCTGGCCGTCGCGCTCGAACAACTGGTCGAGCAGACTGCGGCGAGTCGGGTCCGCGAGGGCCTTGAACACGCGATCCACGCCTCGATTATAGGTGACTAAATAGTCACATGTCAAGGTCGCGGACGACCCGCGGGCCGACGCAGTAGGGTGGCGCCGATGACCCTCAGGGGTGGGTTCGGCGGCACGGGAATGGCGGTGATCCTCGCCTCGATCGCGGTCGCGGCCTGGGCGACCCCGGCCCTGGCGCAGGAATCCGGATCGCCGCCGCTCACCGCCCGGGGGAGCGTCGAGCAGGTCCAGGTCACCGGGGCCGCTCCCGGGGCTCGGGTGAAGCTGGTCCGCCGGGGAGTCGCGATCGCCAACAAGCGCGCCGGCGAGCTCGGCGGGATCGTCTTCCGGCGCCTCGATGCCGGCGGCGGCTACCGGATGAAGGAGGTCGGCGGCGCAGCGGTCGGCCCGCTGCGGGTGCTCAGCCGTCGCCCGGCCCCACCCGATCCGTCGATCTATGAGCAGGCGCTGCCCGCTGATGGCTACGGGTACCTGACGGCCCGCGACGGGACCCGACTCGCGGTCAACGTCAGCCTTCCCGGTCCGCCCGAGGACGGTCCCTATCCGACCCTGGTCGAGTACTCCGGTTACGGGTACGCCGACCCCGCCGGGCCCGAGAGCGGGATCCAGCCGGTCGCCGAGCTGCTCGACTTCGCGGTCGTCGACGTCAACATGCGCGGCACAGGTTGCTCGGGCGGGGCCTTCGACTTCTTCGAACCGCTGCAGTCGCTCGACGGCTACGACGTGATCGAGACCGTCGCTCGCCAACCCTGGGTGTCGCGCGGCAAGGTCGGGATGCTCGGGATCTCATACGGGGGGATCAGCCAGCTGTTCGTCGCCGCCACACGCCCGCCCAGCCTCGCGGCGATCACGCCGCTGTCGGTGATCGACAACACCCTGACCACCCTTTATCCGGGCGGCATCTTGAACACCGGCTTTGCCTTCGAGTGGGCCCAGGACCGGGTCGACGACTCCCAGCCGGCGGGCCCGACCAGCGGCCAGCCGTGGGCGTGGGAGCGGATCGAGGGCGGGGATCAGATCTGCAAGGCCAACCAGGACCTCCATCCCGAGGCCGTCAACCTGATCGCGAAGGTCCGTCGCAATCGCTACTACCGGCCGAAGGTGGTGGACCCGCTGGCGCCGACCGAGTTCGTCGACCGGATCGATGTTCCCGTCTTCCTCGCCTGCCAGTGGACCGACGAGCAGACCGGCGGCCATTGTCCGGCGCTCGCCTCGCGCTTTTCGGGCAGCAAGCCAAGGTGGCTCACCTTCACCAACGGTGTCCACACCGATTCGCTCGATCCCGCGACCTTCAACCGCTGGTATGACTTCCTCGAGCTCTATGTGGCGGGACGACAACCGAGGCTCTCCGATCTGCAGCGGGCGGTGGCGCCGGCGCTCTACTCGGCGCTGATCGGCGTCGACGGCGTCGAGCTGCCCGCCGACCCGATTCAACAGCAGCCCGACTTCGACTCCGCGCTGGCGGCGTTCGAAGCTCTGCCGCCGGTGCGGGTCCTGTTCGACAACGGCGCCGGCGGCGCGCCCGGGTTGCCCTATGCGGCATCCGAGGCCTCGTTCTCCCGCTTCCCGGTGCCCGGGACCAAGGCGCGCTCTTTGTATCTCGGCAGTGATGGATCGCTGCAACGCAAGGCGGGCAAGGCGGGCAAGGCGGGCGCCGACCAGTTCGTCTGGGATCCGGCGGCCCGACCTCCGACCGACTTCACCGGCGACACCGGTTCCGGCGGCCTGTGGACGGCAACTCCGGACTACCAGTGGACCCAGAACCCAGCGGGCCGAGCCCTCTCCTACGTCAGCTCGCCCCTGCGGGCCGACACCGCGGTGATCGGCGGGGGAGCGCTCGAGCTCTGGGTGCGCTCGTCGGCGCGCAACGTCGACCTGCAGGCGACCGTGACCGAGGTGCGCCCGGACGGCCGGGAGACCTTCGTCCAGAGCGGCTGGCTGCGGAGCGGGGCCCGCAAGCTCGACCGCGAGCGCAGCACCCTCTTGGAGCCCGTGCCGAGCTATCGCAAGCGCGACGCGAGGACGCTGCGACGCGGGCGCTGGACCAAGGTGACGGTTCCGCTCTATTACCAGGGCCATCTCTATCGCCAGGGCTCGCAGCTCCGGGTGATCGTCTCGGCGCCGGGAGGCGACCAACCGATCTGGGCGTTCGCCGAGACCGGCCCCGGCGGCACCCCGCGGGTCGCAATCGCCCACTCGAGCAAGAGGCCGTCGCGATTGCTGTTGCCAGTGGTCCCCGGGATCGAGGCGCCGACGGCCCTGCCACCGTGCCCGGGCCTGCGCGGTGAGCCCTGCCGCGACTATGTGCCGTTCGCCAACCAGCCGTTCCCCGGCGGCTGAGCTCGGGCCGTCTGTTCGGATCAGGCGACGGTCAGTCGGTCCACCAGTCGGGGATCAGCTCGCCGTCGCCGTCGTGGCGAGGACCGAAGGCGAGCAGCTCGATTCCGTCCGGTCCGGCCTCGAACGCGCGGATCACGCCCGGGGCGACCCGGATCGCGTCGAGCTCGGCGATGTCGATGATCTCGTCATCGAGCTTGGCGCGCCCCGAGCCGGCGAGGATCACATAGACCTCCTCGGCGTCGCCATGCCTGTGGGCGAACCCCTGGCGCTTGCCCGGCCTGATCCGGTGGTGGCTGAGCCCGGTCTGGTCGGTCTCGAGGTCGTCGTTTGCAAAGCGCGCCTCCTGGCGTTCGCCGTAGCCGAACTTCGGCGCGGAGTCATCGATCTCGGTCAGCTTCTTCTTCGTGTAGGCAGCGGCCATCGCGGGTCCTTTCGAATCGACTCGGTATTTCGTATCAGGACGCCGTGTTCAACGGCATGGCGCCGCGAATCGCGCGCTAGTCGTCCAGCAAACGATGCGTTGCGCGGCCCGAGTCGAGATCGGCGAGGTAGAGCAGGGTGGCGTGTTCGACGATCCGGGATGGCTCGGCATCCTGGCTCTCGGCTTGCTGCTCGAGGCTCTGCCAGATCCTCGACGGGAGGCTAAGCTCGAGCTCGCGTGGCTCGCCCCTGGTGTCGCGAAACCGCGGAAGCCGCGTTGCGACCCGTTCGGTCTCGAGTTCTAGAACGAAGTATCCGCAGGCGGCCGAGATCAGGTCCTCGAGCGATTCGTGCTGGCGCTCTGCGGCGGATTCGAGCGCCTGCCAGCCGAATCGGTCGAAACGGAGGGCGAGCGATTGCCGGTCGCCGGCTTCGACGCCTGCGTCGGCCGTCTTCGTCCTCTTATCGGTCATACACATCTACCTTCAATCGGCAATCTCAGCAGAACCTTTAACGCATCCTCACGCTTGTGGGTGTTCGTGTTTCCGCAGCTTGCGGCGAACAAAATCCCTCGCGGGTCGTGGTTTCGTAGTAGTCGTGGCGTCGCGCGCGAATCGGGGTTCATATCGACCGTTGCTTGGGTGTGCAGTGTGCCCATCAAGGCTTCCATACGATCACCTCGTCCTATGACCGTGCCAACAAGGTCCTCACCTGCATCAGGCGCTGTGAGGATTGTGGGGCGCCGATCGCCGAGGTCTGTCGCCTCGCCTACGAACCGCGGTTCGAGCCCGGGCCGCCGATCGGTGACCCGGTCGGCTCGCCGAGTCCGCAGGGTGCCGGCCGTCCGGCCGGCGCCGAGAAGATCGACACCGGATTGAGCGGCAAACGATGAGCAACCTGGCGCTGCTCGACTCCGGCTCGGGCGACGCCCGGGTCAGACGCCAGGTGACCCTGAGGTTCGACGAGTTCGGCTGGCGCAGCCTCGAATCAACCGCCGCGAGTGAGGGGGAGACGCTCGAGCAGCTGCTCGGCGATGCCGTCAATCATTATCTCGACGAGCTCGAGGCGGCCCGAGCCGCAGTGCATGTGCCGAGCTTCAAGCCCGTGCGCGCCGGGGTGGCCCGTCAGGCTGAGCTCGAGCTTTCCCCCGGCCACTGGCAGCGGCTGAGGGCGGAAGCCAGGCGGCAAGACGCTCCGCTCAGGCGGCTGCTCGAGCACGCGGCGCTGCTGTATCTGGCGGACCTCGCCTGACCCGCGTTCACGCCTCTACGGCTCGGCGGTGACCGGCGCTGCCTCGAGCTCGCTCAGGGTCGCCTTCAGCGCCGCGCGTCCACGATGGTGCAGCCCATGAATCGCGCTCTCGGTCTTTCCCAGGCGCTCGGCGATCTCCGGCGGCGTCAGTCCTGCGACATGTCGCAGGACCAGCACCTTGCGCTGCTCCTCCGGCAGAGCCGCGAGCGCCTCCTTGAGGCACTCACGTTGCTCGAACTCGCGCCGATCGTCGCCCGTATCGGTCGCACGCAACTCTTCGACCGGAATCTGGCGTCGAGCGCGGATGTGGTCGAGCGTCGCGTTACGAGCCACCCGCATGATCCAGGCGGCGAACGGGACCGCCCGCTCCTCGTACTTGCCGATCGCCGTGATCAGCTTCGCGAACACGTTCTGAGTGATGTCCTCGGCCTCGTGGTGATCGCGGACGATGCTGCGCACATAGGCGAAGACGTCATCCGCGTAGCGAACGTAGAGGTAGTGAATACCGTCCCAGTCGCCGCGCTTGGCGGCGGCGATCGCCCGTCGATCGAGAGCGTTGTCTCGATCCCGATCTGAACCGTCCTTGTCCGTCTCGGTGCGAGTGGCGCGTGTGCCCCGCGCGCCCTCGGTGTTCAAGCCAATGCGCGGCAGCGATCCATTCGTCTGCCGGCCGCTGGCCTCAGCGGTGCCCGATACATCCATGTCTTCGCCTTCCCCTGCATTCCTTTTCAGGTCCTCCGACTGTGCGACCCCTAACGAGAACCTCGCACCGGAGTTGCGCGATTGCAATACCTGGAAGTCAGCGGGAGTGGGAATTACTGCGGATTTCTCCCCGGTTTGGAGTAGCGCCCTGGAAGATCTGTGCCGCTCCGTTGCGTCCGCACCCTCGAGGCGACCCGCTCGGAGCGGACCTCGCGGATGCCCAGAGCCCGTCCGCGCTCGGGGTCGAGGATCACCGTGGCTGCTTCATAGCGCGATGAGACGCCCAGCTTGCCGAACGCCGACGAGAGGTGGCTCTTCACCGTGCTCTCGGCCAAGAACAGCCTGGAGGCGATCTCGGCGTTGGTCAGCCCGGTGACCACGAGCGCGAGGATCTGCTTCTCCCGCGTGGTCAGCGCCTGCGCCCTGATCTGCTCGCGCTGGCCGCTCGGGACCGACACCTGACCGGCGCAGACCACGGCGACGACCGCCGCCAGCGCCTTCTCGGCGTCGTCCTCCAAAACCACCCCGTCGACCCCGAGCTCGAGCGCCCGGCGGGCCTCCGATCCCCTCGCTCGGCGGCAGACGAGCACTGCGCAAACGCCGTCCAGCTGTGAGCGGACCGAGCGCACGGCGTCCAGGGCAGAGCTGTCCGGCCGGTCCGCGGCGATCACCACGCAGGCGGGCGAGCTGCCGTTGCACGAGGCGAGCAGGCCGGCCACGGTGGCGCTTCGCCCGAAGACCGCGTGGCCACCGGCGGCCAGCGCGGTGCAGAGCCGGTCGCGTAGCGACTGCTCATCGACGCAGATTGCGACTGAGAGCTCTTCGCTGGTCGAGCTCTGCGCCGCGGATAACACGCTTACCATCGGCTCACCAACGCCCCCTCGTCGGGCGCGCTTTCGCGCTTCGAAGTCGCGGACATGGTCCTCCTGCCCCGCGCTGCCTCAGAGCCCCCGGCGCCCGAGGACGAACGGGACGGTGCGCAGGAGGATCTTGACGTCGAGCCAAAGCGACCAGTTGGCGCCGTAGCGGTAGTCGATCTTGACCATCTCTTGCATCGGGATCCGGGCCGATCCGAACACCTGCCACGGCCCGGTCATCCCGGGCTGAAGCTGAAGCCGAGTCCGCTGCCAGCCTTCGATCCTGCTGTCCTCGTCCAGGACCAGCGGCCGCGGACCGACGAGCGCCATGTCGCCGCGCATCACATTGAGCAGCTGTGGCAGCTCGTCGAGCGACGTCCGGCGCAAGAAGCTCCCGACTCGGGTGATCCGCGGATCGTCCTTGATCTTGAACAGCCCGCCGCCCGCTTGATTGCTCGCGGCGAGCGCGGCTCGCTGCGCTTCGGCCCCGTCGACCATGGTGCGGAACTTGAGCATCTCGAACGGGGCCTCGTCGCGGCCCATGCGCCGCTGTCTGAAGAGCACGGGCCCGCGGGAGTCGAGCTTGATCGCGACCGCGATCGTCGCCAGCAACGGCGAGAGCACGAGCAGGCCGAGGCCCGCTCCGGCGAGGTCGAGCGAACGCTTTACCGCTCGCGACGAGCGGCTGAGGCCGTAACGGCGCATCCCCAGCAAGGTGATCCCGTCGACGTCGTCGACCTCGACCGAGGAGCCGACGACCTCGAGCAGGCGCGGCAGCACGCTCACCTTCAAGCCGATCGACTTGAGCCGCCTGATCGTGTTCAGGAGGTCATCGGAGACGGCGCCGTCGGGGGCGATGATCGCCCGTTCCGCCCGCTCGGCCTGGAGCACGAGGTCGAGTCCGTCGACGTCCTCGAACACCGGAATCCCGTTCGAGCTCGCCGGCCCCGGCTCGAGCGGCACACGGCCTACTACCCGCGCTTTGAGCCCCGGGGCCTCGCCGAATCGCCGCGAGAGCCAGGCGGCGGTGACGTCGTCTCCGAACACCACGCAACGCTCTTCGACCGATGCCGCGCGGGCCAGATATCTGGTCAGCCCGCGGGTGGCGATCATGGTCGCGAACAACAGCGCCCAGACCCCGACCGCCTGGTCGCGGCCGAAATGACCCTGGACGATCAACTCGCCACCGAGGAAGATCAGCAGCGCATAGAGCGTCGCCACCCAGAACAGCGCCGGGACTTCATCGAGCGTCGTCTTGCGCAGCAGGTGCTGATCGCGGTCATAAAGGCCGGTCAGCTTGCCGACCACGAGCACGAGGGGTAGCGCCAGCAGCGCGACCGGGTTGAGCGCGTCGGCGCCCAAGATCGGCACCCCGAGCAGCACTGCGATCGCCGCCGCCGAGACGTCCGCGGTGGCGAGGGCGCGGCGGTAGGCGGAATCGCGGCGATCGGCAACCTCGGGGACGCGGCTCTCTGCCACTCCCTCGGTCGGGTGGCCGCGCTCGGAAGAGCTCGCGAACGGCCGCCGAAACCGAATCACGCGCCCGCGAGACTTCGGCGAAGCGGGCGGGCCGGTTCGCTCGACCTGTTCGAGTTCGAGTTGCTGTTCGGGCATCTGGGCTCAAGGGGACAACGCTCGTCGCCGTCCCGCCGGCCCGCGCCCGAACCCTGGATCCAACCTAATTGGAACCGGTCGGGCGGACTGCGGGCGCAGGTGCGCGAGAGAACCGGCACTCGGGCGGCGTTGTGTCCTCAGAGCTTCAATGCAAGTCGAGCTTCGAGACCAGACCGACCCGGAGGTTGCGGCGGCCGCCCTGCCCAGCTGTCGCTTTTGCGCGGCGCCGCTGCGCCACACCTTCGTCGACCTCGGCATGTCGCCGCTGTGCGAGAGCTACGTCCCGGCAGAGCGACTCGGGTCGATGGAGCCGTTCTATCCACTGCATGCCCGGATCTGCGAGCACTGCCTGCTCGTCCAGCTGGAGGAGTTCGTGGCGCCGGAGGAGATCTTCTCCGAGTACGCGTACTTCTCCGCCTACTCGGACTCGTGGGTCGCCCACGCCCGCGATTACGTCGAATCGGCGATCGAGCGCTTTGAGCTCGACGCGAACAGCCTCGTGGTCGAGGTGGCCAGCAACGACGGTTACCTGCTCCAGCACGTGGTCGAGCGGGGCATACCCGCGCTCGGCATCGAGCCCGCGGCCAACGTCGCCGAGGCGGCGCGCGAGCGCGGGGTCGAGACCGAGGTCGCCTTCTTCGGGCGAGAGCTAGCCGGCGAGCTGGTGGCCGACGGCCGCAAGGCGGACCTGCTGGTCGCGAACAACGTCTTCGCCCATGTGCCCGACCTGAACGACTTCGTCGCCGGGATGCAGTGGGTGTTGGCGCCCCAGGGCGTGGTGACGATCGAGTTCCCGCACCTGGAGCGGCTGATCGCCGAAAACCAGTTCGACACGATCTATCACGAGCACTTCTCCTATTTCTCCTTTCGCACCGCTCAGGCGGTGCTCGGAGCCCACGGCCTCGAGGTGTTCGATGTCGACGAGCTGGCGACCCACGGTGGCTCGTTGCGCGTTTACGCCCAGCGGCGCTCCGGCACCCAGCCGGTCAGCCAGCGGGTGATGGACCTGGCCGAGCGCGAGCGGGCGCTCGGCCTCAACCGGCTCCAGGGGCACAGCGCGTTCGCCCCTCGCGTAATCGAGACCAAGTGCAAGCTGCTCGAGTTCCTGATCGACTGCCGTCGCGACGGCAACCGGGTGGCCGGCTACGGGGCCCCCGGCAAGGGGAACACGCTCCTCAACTACTGCGGTATTCGCACCGACCTGGTCGAGTTCACGGTCGACCGCAACCCCTACAAGCAGGGGCAGTACCTGCCCGGGACCCACATCCCGATCCGCGAGCCCGAGGCGCTCGAGCAGGCCCGCCCCGACTTCATCCTCATCCTCCCCTGGAACCTGACCGACGAGATCGTCGACCAGCTCGCCTATACGCGCGAGTGGGGTGCGCGCTTCGTCGTCCCGATTCCCGAGGTGAAGGTGCTGTGAAGGTCGTCATCTTCTGCGGCGGCCAGGGGCTGCGGATGCGAGAGGCGTCCGAGGTCGCGCCGAAACCGATGATCCCGATCGGCCCGCGGCCGGTCCTCTGGCACGTGATGAAGTACTACGCGCACTTCGGCTTCACCGACTTCGTCCTCTGCCTGGGATACAGGGCCGAGGCGATCAAGCGGTTCTTCCTCACCTACAACGAGGCGATGGCGAACGACTTCGTGCTCTCCGACGGCGGCGCGAACGTCCACCTGCTGAAGACCGACATCCAGGATTGGAACATCACCTTCGTCGACACGGGACTGCGGGCGCCGATCGGCGAGCGGCTGCGCGCGGTCCGCCACCTGCTCACCGACGACGAGGTCTTCCTCGCCAACTACGGAGACACGCTCACGGACGCCGACCTTCCGGCGATGATCGAGCGCGCCCGCGAGGAGGACGCGATGGCGAGCTTTCTCGCCGTCCGTCCGAACTACAGCTTCCACGTGGTCTCGATGGAGCCCGACGGGCGCGTCCGAGCGATGCGCGACGTGATGGGGTCCGACATCTGGATCAACGGCGGCTACTTCGTCTTGCGCAGGGAGTTCCTCGACCAGCTGCGCCCGGGCGAGGACCTGGTCGAGGAACCGCTGCAAAGGCTGCTGCCGTCCGGCAAGGTGCTCGCCCAGCGCCATCAGGGCTTCTGGGCGCCGATGGACACGCTCAAGGACCAGCAGTGGCTCGAGAGCCTGCACGAGAGCGGCAACGCGCCGTGGCGGGTGTGGGACCCGGACCGGATCGCCGCACCCGAGTTGGAGTACGCGGCCTCGGGATGATGCTGCCGCTGCTGCTCGGCGGGCCCGAGACATCGGCGGCGCGCGTGCTCGCGCTCGGCGCTCACCCGGACGACATCGAGATCGGCTGCGCCGGGACGATCCTGAAGCTGATCGAGCAGGACTCCGTCGCCGAGGTCTGCTGGGTGGTCTTGAGCGGAGAGGGCGAACGCGCCGAGGAAGCGCGGCGGAGCGCCGAGGCGTTGCTCGACGGGGTGCCGCGAAGCGAGGTGGTGGTCTGCGACTTTCCCGACGGCTTCTTTCCTTACGAGGGCAAGCGGATCAAGGACTTCTTCGAGAAGCTGAAGACCGATCTGGCGCCCGACGTGGTCTTCACCCACCAGCGTGCCGACCTCCATCAGGATCACCGGCTCTGCTGCGAGCTCACCTGGAACACCTTCCGTGACCACCTGATCCTCGAGTACGAGGTGCCGAAGTACGACGGTGACATGAGCGCTCCGAACGCGTTCGTGCCGCTTTCCGAGCAGCTTTCGCAGCGCAAGGTCGACCACCTGATGACCCACTTCGACTCGCAGCTCGAGAAGCGCTGGTTCGGGGAGGATCTGTTCACCAGCCTGCTACGGCTGCGGGGCATGGAGTGCAACTCGCCGACCTCCCACGCGGAGGCGTTCTTCTGCCGAAAGGCAGTGCTCGGTTGACGACCGTAGCGCCCCGTCAGGAGCCACGGGCGGATGTCGGGACCGACGCCTATGAGCTGATGCGGCGCCTGTTCGGGCTCTGTCGCAGCCTCACCGGCGGGGGCGTGCGGGCCACCTTCGACCTGCTCGAGCGACAGATCCCGATCACGCGGACCGAGATCCCCAGCGGCACCAGGGTGTTCGACTGGATCGTCCCCGACGAGTGGAACCTCCGCGACGCCTATATCGCGGCACCCGACGGCACCCGCGTCGTCGACTTCCGAGACTCGACCCTGCACGTCGTCTCCTACAGCGAGCCGGTGCGAACGACGCTGTCGCTCGAGCAGTTGCGCGAACGCCTGCACACGCTGCCCGAGCAGCCGGACGTGATCCCCTACCGAACCTCCTATTACGACCGCACCTGGGGCTTTTGCCTCACCCACCGACAGCTGCTCGAGCTGGAGCCGGGCGACTACGAGGTGGTGATCGACTCGAGCCTCGAGCCGGGCTCCCTCTCATACGCGGAATCGCTGATCAAGGGGGAGGGGGAGGAGGAGGTCCTGATCTCCACCTACGTCTGCCATCCCTCGCTCGCCAACGACAACCTCTCCGGGATCGCGGTCGCGACGATGCTCGCCAAGCAACTGCTCGAGCGCAGGCTGCGCCATTCCTATCGGTTTCTGTTCGCGCCCGGGACGATCGGCCCGCTCGCCTGGCTTGATCAAAACCGCGACGGCCTCGATCGGGTCGCGCACGGACTCACCGTCTCCTGCATCGGCGATCAGGGAAACCTGACCTACAAGCAAAGCCGGCGCGGTGGGGCCGAGGTCGACCTCGCGATGGAGACGGTGCTGCGCGACTCCGGCTCCCCCCATCGCGTGCTCGGCTGGGAGCCGTGGGGCGGCGACGAGCGCCAGTTCTGCTCGCCGGGCTTCGATCTGCCTGTCGGGACGCTGATGCGCACCCCGCACGGGGAGTTCGACGGCTATCACACCTCCGCCGACGGGCTCGATCGGATCAGCCCCGATGCGCTCGCCGAAGCGGTCGACACGTGCCTCGAGCTGGTCGAGGTGCTGGAGACCAACTGCCGCTGCACCAACCTCAGCCCCAACGGTGAGCCCCAGCTCGGGCGCCGCGGCCTCTACCGCTCGGTCGGCGGGGCGGTCGCGACGCCCGACGACGAGCGTGCTCTGCTCTGGGTGCTGAATATGAGCGACGGCGGCGCCGACCTGCTGGAGATCGCCCGCGCTTCGGGACTTGCGTACGCGGTCATCCGCCGGGCCGCCGAGCGGCTCGAGCAAGCCGAGCTGCTCGCGGTGGCCTAGCGGCTGCGGGGAAGCGCGGGGCGCCGGCCGGGGCGCAAGAAGAGAGGTGGCGAGAAACTGCGGCTATGCCCCAAGAACCCGCCAGGCCGGGCAAGTAGGCGGGCGCCATCGCTGGGCGAGAACGGGGCGGGAAATGCTCGCTATGCGACCAAAACTCGCCCCGGCGCGTTGGCGGGACGGCCGGGGTAGGACCGTACGTCTGGGAAGACGGCGGTCCGGCGGGTCTACGAGACCGTCGCCGCCGTTGCGGTGCGGCCCGTGTCATAGCGGGCGATGAGCTCCTCGGGAAGCGGCTCGAGATCGCCGGCGCGTAGAAAGTCGCGAAGCGTCGTCCCCGTGCACTCCGAGTCGATGTTGGCCGCCGCGACGCCCTCGGTAAGGTCGTCGAGGTTGACCGTGCGGAAGTCGATGCTGAAGCGCGTGCGGGTGGTCGTATTGGGAACGGTGGAGTGCAGCTGTGCCGCCGAGAAGATCAGCGTGCCGCCGGGCGGGGTAACCACCCGGACGTCGGGCTCGAGCTCGAGCGGCTCCTCGGGCTGGGGCTGCTTGCGCGTCTCCTTCTTCACCTGCTTGGCCGCCTGTTGGCGCCCGGTCTTGCTCCAGAGCTCGTAGTCGTACCCGGAGGAGCTGTTTTGCACCGGTCGGTCGAAGTACTGGGGATGAAAAGCCATCGAGTTCTCCGATTCGATCTCATACACCGGAAGCCACCAGTTGAGCTGCTGATGCGGAGCCGAGAACCAGGTGTCGCGGTGGGGATGGAACTGATACGCGAGGCCCGCGTTGAGGTACTTACCGTGCGCCATCGTTCGCAGCCTGGGAACATCGAAGTAGGTCCTTTCGACGTCACAGCCGAGCTCCGAGAGCAGCCCGGCGATCAGCTCCTTGGCAATCGGGTGATGGATGAACGCAGGCTTGAGCTCGGCGAGGATCTCGACGTAGCGCTCCGCCGGCATGCTCTCCTGAGCCACGGTGGGCTCATGGGGGGCGAAGGCCGCTTCGCTCATCTCGCGCGCGAGTTGGGACAGCTTGGTCGCGCTGTCGCCGGCTGAGAACGCGAACAGATCGCCGCCGTAGAGCCGATGGCGGCGCGGCTCATCGCTGAGCGCGGAGTCGAGGTAGATCGTCGGCATGGTCGTATCTCCTGGGTCGAACCGGCTGTGCCCGTGGGGGCTGTCATCTCATCAACGGCCCCCGACCGTCCAGCCTTCCGCGGAGCGGCCGGCTTCGCCGCCGCTCAGCGCGCCGTGGCGGTCGGGAGGCGGCGCTCGCGAAACCAGGAAACGGTGGCACGCACCCCTGCGTCGAGCCCGGTTGTCGCGCGCCACCCGAGTGCGGCGGCCGCCGCCTCGACGTCGACCTCGACCTGCTGTTCGAGGGCCCGCGTGGGGAGCTTCCCAAATTCGGGCCGGCCGGCCGTCGGTCCGACGCAATCAACGATCGACTGCACGATCTCGCGCACCGGCGTCAGCACGCCGCAGCCGATATCGATGGTTTGGCCGTCGACGCCCGGCGCGGAGGCGGCGGCGGCGTACGCGCGCGCGACATCCTCGGCGTAGACGCAGTCGAGGCGGCGCTCACCGGAGCTGAGCGCGGGGCTCTCGCCGGCCAGCAGCGAGGTGATCACATGGGGGATGAGCTTGGTCGTTTCCTGGCCCGGCCCATAGGCAAACGAGGGCCGAAGGATGACCACGGGGGAGGCGAACAGCGCATGGAACATGCGTCCGTAGGCGCTCGCGGCCCAACGAGACGCACCGTATGGAGACGGCGGAAGCGCGTCCGGGCCACCCGCGGACGGTTCTTCGAGCAGCGAACCGCTGAGCACGATCCGTTCGCATCCCAGTCGTGTCGCCGCCTCCAGCAACTCCACGCTGGCGACCAGGTTCAGCCGCAACGTCGGGTCGACCGCGTCGAGCGACCGGTCGCCGCGCACCGCCCCAGCGAGATGGATCACGACCTGCGGACGCACCGAGTTCAGGACCTCGGTGCCGGCGCCGGGCCGAGCGAGATCGCAGGCAAGCCACCGGATCCGATCATCATCAGGGCGCGAGGAGCGGCTCAACGCGGTCACCTCGGCATCCGGTCCGATCAGGCGCAGCAGGTGGCTGCCGATCAGACCGCTCGCGCCGGTGACCAACACCCGTGTTCCGGCGAGCGGCGTCGCGACGCGCTGCATCAAGCCAGCCTCGATCACTAGTTGCTCGGCGCTGCCGAGCCCTCGAGGGTGACCGGCTTGGTCTTGCGCGGCCGGCGGGACGGCAGGACCCGGCGCACAACCAGGATCAGGTCCGCCCAGGCCGCCGGCGAGACGAGTCGCAAGCCGAGCAGATAGAGCGGCGCGCCCGCCGCGCAGACGATGACGATCGTGATCGGTCCCGGCATGCTGCTCGCCGAAAGCACGTGAGCGAGCGGCAGGGCAGCGGCGAGCACGACGCCGCTCGACGCGATCGCGGGCCCGAGATCGAGCCCCAGCTGGCGCAGGTCGACGCCCACCAGGCGCGGCAGCATGAGCCCGTATGAGCCCACCAGCGTGATCAGCTGAAAGCTCGTCACGGCGATGCAGACGGCCGTCAGCCCGTAGGGCACCGCCACCAACACCGCGGCGGCAAGGGTGATCACCCGGTAGAGGTTGAAGGCGAGCAGGGCTCGCGGCCGACCGGCTGCGAGGACCAGCGGCGGGGTGCCGTTGTTGATCATCCGGGCCATACCCGCGACCGCGAGGATCTGGGCAGGTAGCACCGCGGGTTCCCAGCGCGCTCCGAACACCCAGGGCACGAGCTCGGGGGCGACCGCGATGAACAGCGCCAACATCGGGAAGATCACAGTCGCGTTGATGCGCACGACCCTCGAGCGCACCTCGCGCATGTGGTCGGCACTCTCGGTCCGCGAGTAGACCGGGAAGGCGAGGCGGGCGATGATGTCGCTGATCTTGGCCTCGTACTGGACCCCGAGCGTGTAGGCGCGGTAGTAGAACCCGACCAGAGCGGGGCTCAACCGCGCTCCGAGGATCACGTAGTCGACGTTCCCGTAACCGACCATGGCCATGCTGGCGAGCCCGGCCGGGAGCGCGAAGGCGGCTATCTCACGCATCTCGCGCCGACGCCATCTCGGCAATACGGCCGGTCCGATCACGACCAGCAGGGTGGCCCAGACGAGCAGCCCGGCGACGAACCCGAGCACGTAGGCCTTTGCCTCGAGGCCAACCAGGGCGAATCCGACCGAGGCCAGGGCCCCGACCAGCACCGTGGCGACCTCGATCATGCTGATGCGGCGAAAGTCGAGCTGTCGCTCGAGCATCGCCAGCGGGACGATGCCGATCGCCGCGATCGTGAACGCGGGCGAGAGCAGCTGGAACAGCTCGGTCGTCTGCTCGCCGAACAAAGGCGTGGTCAGGATCGGGGCGAGGAAGAAGGTCGCGATCGTGAGCGCGACCCCGACCACGAGCGCCAGCATCGCGGTGGCCTGCACGTGTTCACGGTCGAGCACCCGGCGCTGCACGAGGACGCTGCCGGCACCTTGATTAGCCAGCGCCAGAGCGAGCTCGCTGACGATTATCGCGACGGCCACGCGTCCGAACTGATCGGGCGCGACCAGATGGGCGAGCACGATCCCTGCGGCCAGGGACAGGCCCTCGGCCGAGATCCGCGCCAGGGTCGCCCAGCGCAGGCTCGTGAACGTGGCCTCCTTGAGGTCGGTGCGCGAAATCGTCGCCGAGGGAGGCGAACGGTCGGCCGGCTCCGCGCCGTCGGCCCGGGTCTCGACCGGACCGGTCGCCACCCTAGGCCCTCTCGGTGTCGATCCGCTCGTAGGCCAACGCCTCGTTGCGGCTGCGGGCGGCGTCGCGGGCGCGGCTCAGGATGCGCCTCCCGCGTTCGCCCAGCAGCAGTCCGACGGCGCCGGCCGTCACCCGCGGGTTGAGGAGCGCCGGTGGGTAGGCGCGGACCGCGTTGCGCAGGTGGCCGGCGCACTTTCTTTGGTCGTCACGCTCGATCGCATCGAGCGCCGCCATGATGTGGGCGCGGCCGCGAAGCTGATCGAACTGCCTCGGCAGCTTCACCCCCGGCAGGGTGCGCCGGATCAACTCGCCGTAGTACTCCTGGTAGCGGACCCACCGCTCGCCGTTGAAGTCGGACTCGCTGGTGATGCTCGGGTGGTGGGTCTGCTCGGTCACGTGGACGCGCTGTGCCACGTCCCTGGCCGCCAAGAACCCCGTCGGGAAGCGGAGCGCCATCCGCATGTAGAGCTCCACGTCCCAGAACAAGAACGGGACCGTCTCGTCGAAGAATGGGCCCACGGACTCGAGCGCGGAGCGGCGAGACATGACGCCGCCGCTGCTGATCGAGGGAGTGTGGATACCGCCGAGCCGATGGCGATACATGGCGGGGAAGAACTCCTCGGGCTCATAGACTCCCTGCGCCAGCACCTCGGAGACATCCCTGGCCGGCAGCGAACGGGTCCGCTCGACCGCGATCTCCCTCCCGTCGCGGTCCATCATCCGCTCGCCCGAGAAGACGAAGGCGCAGGAGGGATGCTGCTCCAAGAATCGGGTCCGGGAAGCGAGGAAGCTCGAATCCCAGCGATCGTCGTCCTGGATCAGGGTGGCATAGGGCGCGTCGCCGGTTTGGATCAGCCGGGTCCAGTTCGTGGCCGGGCCGAGGTTGCGGCCGGTGGCGACGTAGCGGACGCGCGGATCGTCGGTGAACGGGCGAACCGCTTCCTCGACCTCGCCGCCGCCGGGGCCGTTCTCGGAGACCACGAGCCGCCAATTCGTGTGCGTTTGGGCGAGCACCGACTCGATCGCCTGCGGGATCAGCTCGGGCCGGCGATAGGCGGGCATGCCCACGTCGACGGCGGGCTCGGGTGAGGTCTTCGTACCGATGCGCAAACAACGGACGGGCGCAGGCGGTTCTCGCGCCGGATCGACCCCCCTCACAGGTGAGTCCCTAGGAAGGCTCGGAGCGCGCGCACAGCCGTCCGCCGTGCTCGCTTGCCACCACCGCGCTCGCCGAGTCGGGCCGAGCGCCGTTGGCAGGCGACTCGTCGATGCGCTCGAGCCAGATCTCGCGCCAATAGGAGTAGATCGCCCGCGGGCAGAGGAGGTGGTGGTCGGCCGAGCAGACGACGCCCTCGAGCACGATGCAGTCCGATTTGATCTCGATCAGCTCCCCGGTGTGCTCGTCGACCAGGCGGTCGACGCGGGCCCGGACGCGGGCCGTGAGACCGCAGTACCGGGTCATCGCGGGGTCGAAGCTCAGGCCACGGTTGTGGAGCGCCTCATCGAGCGTGGATTCGATCTCCTGCTTGCTCTTGATCCGAACCAGGTCGCCCGGGCGTAAGTCGAGCCTCGCCGAGGGCGTCGCTCCCTTCTTCACCGGCAGCGATCCGCTCACGAACGGGTATGGACGGCCGCCCGCGATCAGCAGCGCGCGAGGAAGGCGTCGGCCGGCGAACGACTGCCAGAGGTTGAAGACCTGGATCGCCATCCCGCGGAGAACCTTCGCCAGCCCCCAGTTTTCGACGTCTCTGACGTACTGATCGAGTTGTCTGTAGCGCAACGGAGTCGATGCGGTCGGGATCTCGGTGGCCTGGCAGCGGTAGACGGGCTTGGTGCCGCTGACCACCTGCGTCGCCTCGAGCAGGGTCTCGGTCAGCTGCGATTCGTCACCGTTCGGCGCCGGGCTCGGCGTCCAGGCATCCTCGCTGTCGGCTCGCTCCAGCCATGCCTCCTTCCAGAACAGCAGGCAGGCGGCCTGGCAGCCGCCGTGACTCGAGCCGTCGCAACGCAGATTTGCGAGATGAACGGCGTTGTGCATGCGCCGCGCCGCACCGTCGCCGGCGCAGGTCTTGTCGGCGCGCCGCGAGACGCGGAACGTGTTGCCGCAGTAGTGCAGCATCTCGGGCATGAACGGCATGCCGTCGAGTGAGCCCTGGACGTCCAGGGTCGGTGCGATCTCGACCGCGCTGCGCACCCGCACCAGCTCTCCGGGCCGCAGGCCGAGAGCCTGCGGCTGAGACCGAGACGACTGATCAACTGCGGTTGCTTCCATGACTTTCACGTCGGATCGTTTCCGGTCGAACAACGGGCCGGCGCTCGGCGAACTTGCTCGGGCCGAAAGCTGACCGACGCCGGCGGCGTTGAATCTTGAGCATGGAGGCAGCCCTGAAGAGCGGCTTGGCCGAGGCGCCGGCGCCGACCGATCGTTGCTGGATTTGCGAGGCCGCCGCCCCCGTCCACCCGGGCTATACCTCGGCTCGTCTCAGCAGCTGCCCGCAGTGTGGGTTCCTGTTTCAACCCGCGCTGGCGGTCGACGACCTGCGCTCCAACCATGACCAAGAGTACTTCGAGCATTACAGCGCCGACGGCGACTACGACTCGCAGGGGTCCCAGCGCCGGCACGAGGCGCGTATCAGGCTGCGCTGGATGCGCGGCCACGGCTGCAGCCGGGGTCGCTTGCTCGAGGTCGGCGTGGCGCGCGGCGACTTTCTCGCCGAGAGCCGCCGGGCCGGCTTCGCCGGGCTCGGGATAGAGCCCGAGCCCAGCTCAGCGGCCGAAGCCCAGCGCCGGTCCGGAGTCGACGTGCTGGTCGGCTGGGCGGAGGAGGTCGAGCTGCCGCCCGATTCGTTCGACGTCGTCTGTCTTTGGCATGTGATCGAGCACATCCCGCGGCCGCGATCGGTGCTGGAGGCATTGCGTCGCAGCCTCAGGCCGGGCGGGCTGTTGTTCTGCGAGGTGCCGAACACCGGCAGCAAGATGGCGCAGGCGCAGGGGGATCGGTGGGACTACCTCGATCCCGAGCACCACGTCGGTTTCTACGATCCGAGCACGTTGCGGCTGGCGCTCGAGTCGGCGGGATATGACGCGGTCGAAACCGACACGATCCCGATGTTCCGCTACGCGATGCCGAGCGCGTCGACGCTGCTCAGGCGACTGCCAAAGCGCGCGGCATTCGCGTTGCGCCACGGCGTCTCGCTGCGGGCGGCCCATCCGTGGAAGCAGGACCTTCTCCGCGCGGTCGCCGCTCGGCCCGCGTAGGCGGTCGGGCGTCCTCAGGCGAGCGCGGGCATCCCGAGTGGCGTCGCCTTCGGCGAGCGCCATTGCCCCGGAACCGTCTCGGCCGCGGTTCCGAGGAGCATCCAGAAGCCGATCTCCCGGCGGAACCCCAGCAGGTGCGGCTCTCGAGCCAGATGGGAGGCGAGCGCTCGAAGGTCGGCGAGCTCGAGGTTGGTGAGCAGAGTCGACGCGCTCGGCGACGAGGCGATGATCGTCTCGACGAGGCGATCGAACGGCTGGGAGCTGAACATGATCGGTCGCCCCTGGCGCACGAGCTCGAGCGCGCCCTGGCGCGGGTCGGGAAATTCCGCTTCGCGATCGAGGTTGACGACCAGCAGGGGTGCGCTTGGCTCACCGGCGATCACCTCGTCGATGTCCATCCGGATGTCGCCCAACACGCATCGAGTTCCACCGACGGCCCGTCGCGCGGCATGGGCCGCAAAGGATTCCCGCAGCCAGCGGTAGCGCCACCGGTGAGCGCTGAGCAGGCCGGACCTGGAGGGCCCGCGGGCGGTGCCGCCCACGGTGCCGCAGGTGGCGCGCACGGGCACGCCATCCGGGTGGGCCGCCGCGACGGCCCGATAGGCGAGATCGAGCCGATCGAGGTTGACCGTGAGGCTGTTGTGAGTCAGGGGGATGTCGAGCGCGCAAACGCGCAGCCCCAGCGAGCGGGCGCGCAACCCGTACTCGATCGCATAGGCGTGCCAGGCGAGTTCGGGCAGGTCGGACAGGGGCTCGCGCTCGAGCAGGCGCCGCGGGATCATGAACAGCACCTCGTCGAGGCTGTCGACGTCCGTCGGCTCGCTCGCTCGCTCGCCCACGAGCAGGACGCGATCGCGCAAGCGCCCGATGCTGGTTCCCTCTCGGGTCACACCGGTGGCCCCCAGGAGCCCGATGCCGGAGTCCTCGGCGAGGACGCCCGCGGCCGCTTCCAAAGGCGCGAGAGCGTGCAGATAGACGTCCTGGTGAACGAAGGCGACGTAGTCGTGGCTGGCCTGCGATGCACCGAAGTTGAGCGCCGCTCCGGCGGTCGCGAACGAGCCGTCGACATTGTCGACGGGCAGATACTCGACCCGGGCCCCGTCGCGGTTTTCAGCGATCGAGCGATCGAGGCAGCGGCGCCGCACTTCCGCATCGTTGAACACGCAAACGAGCGAGACAGGCACGCGGCGCGGCGCCATGGCGCTCAGCTGCGTAGATCGGGCCACGCCCGATCGCGCTCGGAGATGATGCGCTCGTCGGCCGCCGGCCATTCGATCCCAACCGCCGGGTCGTCCCAGCGCACTCCCCGGGCCGCCCGCGCCACGTAGCGGTGAGACATCTGGTAGAGCACTTCGGTGTCGTCCTCGAGCGTCTGATAGCCCTGCGCGAAACCCTCGGGAACGTAGGCGAGACGCTCAGCGCCCGCGTCGAGCTCGACCCCGAGCCACTGGTCGCAGGTCGACGAGCCGGGACGCAGGTCGACCATGACCAAGAAGATCGAGCCGCGCGTGCAGCGAACCAGCTTGATCTCGGAGTGCGGGGCCTCCTGGTAGTGCAGACCGCGCAGCGTGTCGCGGCGGGGGCTGTGGATCGTGCTCGCCTGAGTGATCCGCATCGGGGCGCCGTGCTCGGCGAACTCGCGCTCGCAGAACGTCCGCGCAAGGAATCCTCGCTCGTCGCCACGAGGCTCGATGTCGATCAAGAACGCGTCCGCGAGCGCCGTCGGGGTGAAGATCATCGCCGGATGCCGGGCCTCGTTCTCGCTCGATCCGCCTAGCCTGCGGCGACCGGCAGCCGCCAGCGAAGCTCGTCGTCGAGGCGCCCGGCCTCCTGCAGCTCGCGGACGCGGTTGATCCGCAGATAGCGAGTGCCGGTGAACTCCTCGAAGGTGAGACCGTTTCGAACGTAGGCGTCGTAGAGCTGCTCGACCCCGCGACGCACCGTCCAGCGAATCTCGAATCCAGGCATCGCGCGCGCGATCTTCGAGCAGTCGACCTGGTACGAGCGCTTGTCCGGGCCACCGCCGGCGGCAAACGACGCGCGGGCGCCCGGGACGACCTCCTCGACGATCTCGGCCAGGTCGCGGATCCGGTAATTCTCGGCGCTCGCGCCAACATTGAACGCTTCATCGTGGACGAGCTCGCGCGGGGCGTCGAGGACGCAGACGAACGCGCCGGCGATGTCCTCGACATGCACCAACGGGCGCCAGGGGGTCCCGTCGCTCTGGATCAGCACCTCCCCGGTCGTCTGCGCGTATCCGACGAGGTTGTTGACGACGACGTCGACGCGCAGGCGCGGCGAGGCGCCGTAGGCGGTGGCGTTGCGCAGATAGGTCGGGCTGAACGAGTCGTCGGCGAGCTTCGAGATGTCACGCTCGGCGAGCACCTTCGACTGTCCGTAGGCCGTCACCGGGGCGAACTCGGCGCCCTCATCGAGCATCTCGTCGCCTGCCTTGCCGTAGAGGCTGCAAGAGGACGAGAACAGGAACCTTGCCACCCCGGCTTCCTTGGCCTTCTCGGCCATGCGCACGGAGGCGAGATGGTTGATCTCATAAGTCGCTTGCGGATTCAGGTCGCCGACCGGGTCGTTGCACACGGCGGCGAGGTGGATCACCGCGTCGAATCCGACCAGGTCGTCGCTCTCGACGTCGCGGACGTCGGCCTTCACCGAGTCGACCTCGGGCACGTCGGCGCCGAACGTGCAGGCGGCGAACAGATCCGAGTCGAGCCCGACGATCTCGTGGCCGGCCCGCGCGAGGACGGGCACCAGCACCGAGCCGACGTAGCCGTGATGACCGGTGACCAATACGCGCATCGAAACCTCCTGGAAATCCGCTTTCGTTTCAGAGAACGTTGCCCGCGCGCCCACTCTTGCGCCCGCGCCCCCGGGCCGGTCAGCCGCAGGTGAGGAAGGGCGGATCCTCGGGGAGGGTGATCATGCGCCGTGCCGCGCCGCGCAGAAGGTCCTCGAGCGTCAAAGCGCCGGCATCGACCGAGACCGCGAGAGCGCGGTTCTTGAGCTCACTCGCGATCTGGGTCTGATGATCGTCGACATGCTCGCCGTTGGCGTGGCGGCGGGGCGCGAGCACCGGGCACCTGCCCGCCTCGAGCGCCGCGATCGCGGCGCCCACCCCGGCGTGAGCGACGACCACATCCGCCTCTCGCATCGCCTGCGTCAGGTCCCGCTCGGGGATCGCGGGGTGCCCGTCGACCCCGAGGCCGCGGACGTCCGTGTCGCCGGTCTGCCACAGGACCTCGGCCTCAGGCGGCAGGACCTCGCGCAGGCGGCGGATCAGCCGCGTGAACCCGTAGCCGCGGTAGGTGCCCAAGGTGACCACCACCCTCGCCAGCCGCGTTGGGCGGTGCTCCGGGCCGTCGGCGCGCTGGAAGGAATCGAAGACCGAGCCGCGGTAGTGCCATGCGCCAACCGCCCAGATGGGATATTGCGCGTAGCGCCAGACGCCGGGCATCCGGCCGATCAGGCGCCCGGTCACCGACGGTCCCTCGCTGCGTGCGGCGCTCTCGATGTAGTGGCAGTCGAGCCCCCGGACCCGCGCCAAGGCGAAGAACGGGAGCGCCACCGAGGACCCTGTGCTGACGACCGTATCGACCTCGTGGTCGCGAAGGATGCGGTGGGCCAGCGGCAGGTTACGCAGCAGGTTGACCGGGTCCCGGCCACCGACGAAGTGGACGAAGTCGACCGCTTCGGTCTCGAGCAGCGATCGGCTCTGCGGGGTGTCGAAGGTCGCCCACCGGTAGGGACCTGCGACCCGGGTAAGTCGCCGGTGCAGGCGGTGGAGCTGCTTCAGGTGGCCGCCGGTCGAGGCCACGAGGAGAGTGCTCACTCGCTTTCCCCCCAATACTCGGAGACGAGCTCGCGCGTGTCCTGGATGTTTCGCCGGCTCGAGGCGCCGAAGGCGATCGCTTCGATGTTCGGTTGCGCGCAGACCCACTCGATCGCCTCGCGGGCGGGGATCGCCCCCGACGCATAGACCGACATCGCGACGGCTCGAAACCGGCGCTCGCGCAGCGCCGCCTCGACCGCCTCGGGGCCCCCGCACATCCGAAAGCCGATCTTGTTGATGTTCGAGCAGACGATCGGGTTTTCGATTGCCACCTCGTCCAGCACCGGCAGCAGCGCCGGCATGTTCATCGTGATGAACCCCGGCTCGGCGTCATAGCGGCGCCTCACGTGCTCGGCAAAGATCCGAAAGGCGTCCTTGAAGCCGAGCCCGAGCAGCAGGTCGACGACAATGTTCTGGAGGAAGATCACCGGAGTGCGCAACCGGTCGAACATCTTCATCTCGGCGTCTATCAGCAGAGTGGTGACGCCCTCGATGTCCTTTTTCGCCATCGAGGAGCCGCCCCGAACGGCGGCATCGAAGAGGCCCTCGTCGGGAAGGAAGCGCTTGACCGCCCCGAGCATGCCGTTCTCCGTGACCGCATTGGCGTACTTGTGCGCGTAGGGCATGCACGGGTAGAAGGCAAAGCCCTCGTATCGGTCCGCATGGGCGCGCACGTGGTCGCAGATCGAGGACGTCCGGTCGTGGGTCGTGCACATGAAAGTGCGAATTCCCTCGTCATAGGCCGCGTCGAGGACTTCGATCACGGCGTCGATCGACTGAAATCGCATCGCCTGGGCTCGTGCCCGCTCCTCGGACATGTGGTTGACGCCGAAGAACTGGTTGTCGCCGAAGAGCAGCCGGTCGGTCACGATTCCTCGGGGCTCTCGAGTCGGCCGGCGGTGGTGGACAGTTGGCGCTTCGGTCGGGCGCGGCGGAACCTTCGCGAGCGCTTCCCGCGCGATCGTTCGACGATCTCATCGTCGGCTCGCGTCGATGGCCCCTTCTCTGCGTCGGTGAGCATCATCGCGATCACCCGGTCTGTGACCGCCGCGCTGTGAAAGCCGTTCAGGCCCTGCGTACGGCCGCTCCTCACGCGCTCGACGAAGTGGTCGATCTGGGCGCTGTACTCCTCGCCGCGAAGGTAGAAGCCGACCGGCTCCGTTAGCTCCGTCGTGTAGCGGACGTTCCACCCGTGCTCATATCCGGCGGGGACTTGGGCCGTGTCGCGGAGATAGACCTGGCACTCCTGGCGGTCCGCATAGATTCGCCCGGCGGTTCCCCAGACCGTGATCCGCGTGGTCATCTTGCGGCAGGACTCGTCCGACCAATTGACGGCGATCCGAGCGGACCGGCCGTCGTCATAGAACAGGGTGCTGAAGGCCTCGTCGTCGGTCTCGCGGGAGAAGATCGGGTTGAGGACGGTCGCTCCAACCCCGACAGGCTCGCCCAGGTACCAGTTGACCAGGTTGATCGGGTGCGCCGCGTAGTCATAGAGGCTGCCCCCGCCTTCGCCCTTTCGGCTTCGCCAAGTTCCGCCTTTCGGCCTCAACACCACCGGGCCGTACGCCTCGCCGAGCATGTCGGTGACGGTCCCGACGGCTCCAGCGTCGAGCAGTGCCTTGAGCTCACGAAAGGCTCCCACGAACCGGTTGTGGTAGCCGACCTGCGTCACGACCCCGGTTCGATCGGCAAGTGCGGTCAGTCGCCCGGCGTCGGGCGCGCTCAGGGTCAACGGCTTCTCGCAAAAGACGTGGAGGCCGCGCTCGAGCGCGGCCTCGGCCATCGCCGCGTGCATCTGCGACGGCGTGGCGATCACCACCGCGTCGAGGTCGCGATCGTCGAGCATCGCCGGATAGCTGCCGTACCCGGCAATGCCGGTGTACTTCTCGAGCACGCCACGGACGTAGCTGGATGAGTCACACATCGCGACGACCTCGGCGTCGGGGTGGGCGTTGAGAATCGCGAGGTGCGACAGGCCCATCTTGCCGAGCCCGACAACAGCAATCTTGATCACGTGAACCTCGGTCGGTAAGCGGTTTACGCGCTAGCAACGGCCGAGCCCGGCGACGGCTTGCGCCCGCAAGGCCTTGACGGCGGCTCGCGTTGATTTCGGGATGGCGGTGCACCCATCACGACGAAGGCGGCTCTACCTGGCCGTCGCTGGGCTCAGCGCGTTGGTCGGCCTGGTCTGCGCGGGCTTCAACAGCGGCATCGGCCCCTTCCCGCCCAACGACGAGGCGAACGGCCTGCAGATCGCCAGCGCAACGACTCACGTGATGGTCGACAGGCCGGCTTCGTCGCCGTCGGTCGCCGTGCGGCGCGCTTTGCCACAGGATGTCGAGACGTCGGTGAAGCACGCCGAGCTCCTCGGTCGGGTGATGGTGACCCCGCCGGTGCTCAACCGGATCGCGGCGCGCTGTGGGTTGTCGCCCGGTGCGATCTCGGGCCTCGGCCGAATCACCTCGAGCGTGCCGCTGGTGCTGGCCGAACCCGACAGCGAGCGACGCGCGAGCGAGATCCAGGGGTCGAGCTCTCGGTATCGGATCGAGGTCCAGGGCAGGCCGTCGACGCCGGTGATCGACGTCTTCACCCAAGCCCCCGGAACGGTCGAGGCCGAGTGCCTCGCAAACGGCGCGGTCGTCGCGTTGAGCGACTACTTGCGCCAGGTCGCAGAGCGTCAGGGGGCCGACGAGGCCGGCCTGGTCAGCCTGCGCCAAATCGGCAGCGCGCGCAGCGCAGTGGTCAACCGGCGGGCGCCGCTGGCGATTGCGATGTTGACCTTCCTGGTTACCTTCGCGCTGACGGCCGGCGGACTGCTGGGCTTGATCTGGCTGCGCCGGCGGCGGCTGGCCTCGCGCGTATCCGACTCGACCGAACGGCCGCAGGCGAGCAACGGCGGCTCCCCGGAAACGAACGGTGACTCCCCGGAAACGAACGGCGGCGCGTCCGAAACGCCGCTGCCCTCGCAAGCGATCGGTTGGCCACAGCTGCGGCGCCACTCAGGCGGCGCCGCTCGCTCCGACGACAACTGGCCGCGGACGACGCGGGTGCTGCCTTGGATGCTGGCGGGCTTCATCGCGATCCTCTGGCTGATTCCCTTCAACGCGATCAAGGTCAACGCATCGCTGCCGATCGATCTCACGCTCGACAGGCTCGTACTGCCGGTGATCGCCCTGGCCTGGGTGGTGGCACTCGTGGGCCGGGCCAAGCTGGCGCCGCAGCTTCGCCTGACCTGGATCCACGCGGCCCTCGGGGCGCTCTTGATCTGTGCCTTCCTCAGCGTGGTCCTCGACGCGCGCTATCTCAACCAGACGCTGGAGCTGGAGCTGTCGCTGAAAAAGCTCCCGCTGATCGTCTCCTATGTCGCCGTGTTCGTGATCGTCGCCAGCTCGGTAAGGCGCGCGGAGGTGCGCGCCTTCCTCAGCTACACGCTGATCCTGGCCGTGGTTTGCGCCTTCGGGATGATCTACGAGTACCGGTTGGAGCAGAATCTGTTCTGGGACCTGTCGGGGTACTTCCTGCCGGACCTGTTCGTATTGCAGGGCCAGGTGGACGGGGTCGCCGTCGACAGCATCGGCAGAACCTTGGTCAGGGGCCCGGGAGAGGTGCCGCTGGAGGCGGTCGCCATGCTCACCCTGGCGCTGCCGATCGCCCTGGTGCGATTGATGGACACCAAGCGCTGGCTCGAGCGGATCGTCTACGGCCTCGCCGCCTGCGCGCTGATGGCGGCGGTGTTCGCGACCTACCGCAAGAGTGCGATCGTGGCGCCGGCCGCGGTCGTGCTCACCCTGTTGTTCTTCCGGCGCCGGGAGTTGCTCAAGCTCGCGCCCCTGGCAATCGTCTTCGTGGTCATCGCGGTCACCCTCTCACCCGGGGCTCTGGGGTCGACCCTGGAGCAGTTCACCCGGTCCGACCGCGAGGCTTTGCCGACGGTCAGCGACCGTTCATCGGACTACGACGCCGTCCGCCCGGACGTCTGGAGCAACCTGGCGTTCGGCCGGGGCTGGGGCAGCTACAACCACGAGAGCTACCGGATCCTCGATTCCGAGATCCTCCAGCGGACGATCGAAACCGGGGTGCTCGGCCTCGTGGCCTTCCTGCTGGTCGGGGTGGCGGTGATCGCCAGCGCACGCAAGACGATCGGCTCCCGCGACCCCACATCGGCTCCGGTGGCCTTGATCGGCGCCGCTATCGGCGTCGCCTTCATCGTTCTCGCGACGCTGTTCGACATCCTCTCCTTCCCGCACGCGCCCTACATCTTCCTCTACATGACCGGACTGGTCGCGGTGATGATCGCGCGGCCGGCGAGGACGGACGAGCGCGAGCCCGTGGTCCCCCCGGTGAACGGCCGGCCCGACGACAGCGAGCGGGCTCTGCCCCCGCGCGCGAAAGAGCCGCTGGCGTCGTTGCGTTGACTCTGAGTGGACGAGATCGCGACCAACCCCGCTGTCGAGATCGCCGAGGTCAAGGCGGTCGTGGTCGAAACGCTCGGGATCGAGGATCGCGCCGAGGCGCTCGCCCCGACAACCCCGCTGTGGGGTTCGGTGCCGGAACTCGACTCGATGGCCGTGCTCGAGCTGATCCTCGAGCTCGAGCGGCGCTTCGCAATCACGATCTCCGATGACGACGTCAGCGCCGATGTGTTCGAGACCCTCGCCAGCATCAGGGAGTTCGTCGCCGGCAGGTTGCGCTGACGCTGCCGGCGGCCCAAGCGGCGCCGCAATTATGCGCCCGCGTTGATCGTTATTGGTGCAGATGAGACTCGGAAGGCGCATCTGGGGGATCTGGCGGTCGCGGCCGGTGGTCGCGGCCAGCGCCGCGATCGCGCTCCTGGTTGCTGTCTGGAGCGTCGCGCAGATCAGCATCATCCCGCCGCGGTTGACGCCGCGCGCGCTCGAGCTGGGCACGGGGACCACGCATGTGCTCATCGACACCCCGAGGTCCTCGGTCCTCGATCTTCGCCAGGACACCTACAGCCTGGTGGCGCTGACCCAACGCGCGACGATCCTCGGAAACGTGATGGCCAACGGGCAGGTGCGACAGGCGATCGCGCGTCGCGCCGGGGTTCCCGTCGACCTGCTTCAGGTGGCGCCCCCGCTGACCCCGACGCAGCCGCGGGCTCGGATCGGCTCGACCAACCAGAAACGCACCACCGACATCCTCGAGTCCACGGATCAGTACCGCCTCAGCATCCAGGCCAACCCGACGGTGCCGATGCTCGATATCTATGCCCAGGCGCCGACCGCCGAGAGCGCGGAGTCGTTGGCAAACGCGTCGGTGGACTCGCTCCGCGCCTACCTCAAAGACGTCGCCGTGACCGAACAGACACCGAAGTCGAAGCAGATCCGGCTGCTCCAGCTCGGGCGCGCCGATGGAGCCGTGATCAACGAGGGCATCCAGTGGCAGGTCGCCTTCATCGCCTTCGTTCTCACCTTCTCGATCGCCTGTGCCTTGCTCACCTTCCTGGCGCGCCTGAGACAGGGATGGCGGATGGCGGCGGTCGCCGAGCGAACGGCGGGCTGACCGCACCCGACAATGAGCATCTCGGGCGTCATGCGGGAGTTGTGGCCACGGCGGATCCTGATCGCGCTCGGCGCCGTGCTGGCGATCGGGCTGGGATTGAAGGTCGCCGGAGGAGCGGAGGACGGGAGCGGGATCGCGCGGACCTCGGTGCTCTTGGACACGCCTGATCCCCAGCTACTTGATCCGACGCCTCCGGGTGTGAAGAGCCTGGCCTGGCGGGCGACCTTGCTGGCCGAGGTCCTGGGCGCCGAGCCGGCGCACGGTCGGATCGCTCGCGACGCCGGGATTCCAGCGGCCCAACTCGCCGTGGTCGAACCGAAGCTGAACGTGCCGACGGTGCCGGCCTCGCTGCCCCGCGCTGCTGCGGAGGCGGCCGCCGTCACGCCCGAGCCCTACGTCTTGATCGTGCGCACGGACGGCGTGCTGCCGCTGATCTCGATCAAGACGACAGCCCCCGACCGAGAGGGCGCCGTGCGGCTCGCCGAGGCGGCCACCGGCTCCTTGCGGGCCACTGCCGCACTCGGCGACGCTCCCAAGGTTTCACGCTTTGTCGTCAATCGCGTCGGCGCGATCAAGACCCGCGAGCTGGCTGGCGATGGGCGGCTGTTGATCGCCTCCGCCTTGGCGATCAGCTTCTTCGGCCTCTGGTGCGCCGCGATCGCCCTCGTCGGCCGTATTGGTCCCGGCTCGTCGGCCCCGGCAGGCCGCCGTGAGCAGCTGAGCGCAGCCGCTCGTTAGCTAGTTCCCGGACCCTTCGCAGCGCGCCGGGCGAACGGTCTTCACGACCTGGTAGTCGGCATTGACCTTGACGATCTGTGCGTCCCAGCCGTTCAGCGCCGAGCACTTGACGTCGACCGGGCCGAACTCCCAGGAGCCGTCGACGATCCGGAGGTCCGAGACGCTGCCGGCCGTCCCCATCCGGAACGGATATCCGCCGCCCTTGACCAGGAGGCCGTCGATGTCAGCGCTGGTGTTGCCCTGGCCGCTGGGATAGAAGAACGGCGCCGTGCCGCCGCAACCCCGGATGTCGAGATAAAGGGTCACGTTTCGCACCGTCAGCGCCGGTCCGCCATAGCCCTGTAGCCCATCGCCGTGCCAGTCTCCGCAAGGGTGGGGCGGGGTGACCTCGGCGTAGGAGTCCTCGATCCGAACCGGCCCGCAGTTGTCCTCCTCGCCCCCGACTCGAAAGCCCTCACCGCGGTGCCAGATCTTCACCCCGCGGGCGGTGTAGCCGCCGTAGCCGATCACGCCCTCGGTGTCGTTGCCGTAATCGAGTCCAGGCTCCGGTTCGATGGTCGTGTTCTCGACCAGCAGGCCGTTGCGACAGGTCGAGCCGGGGAAGCTGTTGATCGACCCGCCCTGCAGCTTGACGCGGCGAACCGTCACGTTCGGTGCGTCGATCGCCAGATCGGCGTTCTCGAGCAGCAGGTCCTCGATCACCGCCCCCGGCTCGGTTACGCGCAGGTCCTCGGTCCGGGTCCGCTCGGGTTTCCAGCCGGCCGGCACTCCGGTGTTCGCAGGGCTCGGAAGGGGGCGGCTGTCGGGGTCGCGCGGGTTCGTGCGTGCGCGAACCTCGGCCCGATCGCCGTAGCCGTCGCCGTCGGTGTCGCGCTTTCTCGGGTTGGTGTGCAACCGGTATTCGCGGCGGTTGCGCAGTCCGTCGCCGTCTCGATCACCATTGGCGGAGTCCTTGGTCGTCGAGAGCCCATAACGAGTCTCCCACTGATCGGGAAGGCCGTCGTGGTCGCGCCCCCCGGAAGCGTCGGGTGGAGTTCCCAAGATCAGGTAGCCAATTGCGACTGCGAGCGCGACTGCCGGAAGCAGCATCCACTTCGACATCAGAAACCTCCTCGGCGATGGCCGCGGGGCCGAGTCCTCCGTCCGCTGGCCGAAGGGCACTATAAACGCCTCGTTTCGCCGCGCGAGCTCAACCTCGTCGTCAGACTCGGGCCGTGGGCGGGAAGTAGTCGTCTCGGCGAAGCAAGCTCGCCAGCGCGCGAAGCTGGATCACGGCCTTCCAGCCGAGATACCAAGGGGCTGCGAGGAGGGCAAGCCAAGTGCGGGGGCCGGCTTTGGCTTGGATCAAGCCGGTGACGACGACGAGCCCCAACGCGAGCAAGGAAGCGCCGAAGACGACGGTCAGCGACCAGGACGCCGTAGCCGCGGAGATCGCGATGCCGGCGAGCACGGAGAGCACGGCGAGCGCGAGCGGCGGGGTTGCCAGGAACCATGCCGCCTCGAGACAGGCGGGATCGCGATGACGCAGGCCGCGACGCAGCAGTCGGGGCAGATAGGCGCGCGCCGCGGCCATTCTGCCGGCCTCGTAGCGGACCTTCTGGCCACCGAACGCGCTCCAGGTGCTGGTGCCCGCGGAGCGCAGCCGGGCTCCGTCGACGTGCCGGCAGCGGACCGCGTCGAGCAGCAGATCGAGGGTGTAGACGAGGTCCTCGGAGGCCGGGGCGCCGAAGCGGTGCGCGAGGGCGAGCCGGCGCCGGATCGCCATGCCGGTTCCTCGCAGCCGCACGGCCGCACCGAGACGGTCACGGCCCCGCGGCAGGGTGATCCCCTGCAGGGCGAAGGCGGCCAGCGACGCCTCGGCGGTCAGCGAGCGGCCGCGCTCGCTCTCGCTGCGCGCCTGAACCGCCTCGGCCCCCGCGGCGAGTGCCCGTTCGCAGGCCGAGATGAACCCTGGGGCGACGACCGAGTCGGCGTCGAGCATCAGCACGGCGTCCCACTCGAGAGCGCGCGCATGGTCGAGGCCGGCCTGGCGGGCGGCGGCCCGGCCCGGCTCCTCGGCCGCGCCTCGCTCGAGTACCGATGCTCCCAGCCCCCGCGCGATCGCCGCCGTCGCGTCGGTGCAGCGATCGGCGACGACCAGGACCTGGTCAGCCGGGCGCCGCTGCGCGTTGATGGCCGCCAGGCCGCGGCCGATTGAAAGCTCTTCGTTGTGGGCGGGCACCAAGACCAGGAACCGAACCCTCCGCTCGGGCGTCGGCCAGGGATCGCGATAGAACAACGAGGCGAACGCGAGCACCGACAGATGGGCCGTGGCAGCGAGCCCCGGGAGCCCGAGCACCACGGCCACCAGATCGACCACCGACACCGGCTACACCAGCACTTCGACGGGCGCCGGATGGCCGAGGAAGGCGGTCGGGCTGGCGGTGAGGCCGTAGGCGCCCGCCTGAAATATGACCACGGTGTCGCCGATCTCGGCGTGCGGGAGTGAGACGTCGTCGGCGAGCAGGTCGAGCGGCGTGCACAGACAGCCGACGATGCTGACCGTCTGCTCGGGCTGATCCCCGTCCCGGCCTCCGATCGCGACCGGGTAGTTGCGCCGAATCACCTGACCGAAGTTGCCCGAGGCCGCGAGCTGGTGATGCATGCCACCGTCGACGATCAGAAATGTCTTCCCGCGAGACTCCTTGCGGTCGACGATCCGGGTCACGTAGACGCCGCACTCGCCGACGATATAGCGACCGAGCTCGACGACGACTCGAGCGGCGGGAAGGTTGGGGCGGATCGCGTCCGCGATCAGGCCCGCGAGGTTGTCCCCGACCGCGGCGAGATCGAGCGGTTGATCGGCCTCGAAATAGGGAATCCCGAAGCCACCGCCGATGTTCAGGTAACGGATCGGAGCCGAGGCGGATTCGGCGAGACGCAGCGCCAAGGCGACGGACTTTGCCTGCGCTTCGCAGAGGATCGCGGCGTTCAGGTTCTGAGAGCCGGCGAAGATGTGAAACCCGATCGGCTCGAGGTCGGCTCGGGCCAGCCAGCCCAGCAGTGCCGGCACCCGTTCGGCGTCGATGCCGAACTGCTGCGCGCCCCCGCCCATGCGCATCCCGGAGCCCCTGACCTGAAAATCGGGGTTCACCCGCACCGCCACCCTGGGTCGGATCCCGAGGCGCTCTCCGAGCTCGGCCACCCGCGCCGCCTCGGTCTCGGACTCGAGCTCGATGATCACGCCGGCTGCGATCGCCTGCCGGAGCTCGGCCGGCGTCTTGGCGGGGCCCGCAAAGCTGACCCGATCGGGCGCGATCGGCGCGTCCAGCGCCACCCTGAGCTCGCCGGCGGAGGCGACGTCGAAGGAGTCGACCAGTCCGCTCAGGTGCTGGACCACCGCCGGCATCGGGTTCGCCTTGACCGCATAGCCGAGATCGACCTCGGCCGGCAGCGCCGATCTCAACAGCGCGATGCGCTCGCTCAGCAGCGCCCGGCCGTAGGCGAAGAACGGCGTCGAGCCGACGCGCTCGATCAGCCGTTCGAGCTCGATTCCACCGACCTCTCGGCAGGCGGTCCGGCGGACGGCGACGGCGCCGAGCTCGCTCATGCGGCGAGCTCTTGGCGCAGAAGATTGCGATCGAACTTGTTGTTTGGCGAGCGCGGCAGCGAGGGCCTGATGACGACACGCTGGGGCACCATGTAGAGCGGCAGCTTCTGGCGCAGCTCGGCGAGCAGCTGCTCGGGCTCGAGCCGGCCGTTGGCCGGGCTCGCGGCGAGCACGATGTGCTGTCCGAGGCGTTCATCGTCGACGCCGAGAGCCACCGCGTCGCCGACCATCCCGGTGGCGTAGGCGACCTCCTCGATCTCCGTCGGACTGACCCGGTAGCCCGAAGTCTTGATCATCTCGTCCTTGCGGCTGACGAAGTAGAGGAAGCCCTCCTCGTCGCGCCTGACGAGATCGCCCGAGAAGACTGCCACCTCCGTGCCACAGATCGCCCGATCGCGCCCCGGCACCGGCCTGAACCGCGCCGCGGTTCGCTCCGGATCGTTCCAATAGCCCATCGCGACCAGCGCGCCGCGGTGGACGAGCTCGCCGTCCTCGCCGGGATCACATGGCGAGCCGTCCTCACGGACGACGAGGATCTCGGCGTTGGGGATCGCCTTGCCGATCGAGTCGGGTCGGTGATCGACTTCGGCTGGGTCGAGGTAGGTCGAGCGGAACGCTTCGGTGAGGCCGTACATCAAGAACGGCTTCGCGCGTGGAAAGGTCGCCCGCAGCTTGCCCAGGGTCGTCCCCGGCATCCGTCCACCCGTGTTGGCGAAGTAGCGCAGGTTCACGGTCGCCTCCGGCGGCCAGCTCTGATCGGCGAGTTGGATCCACAGCGGTGGCACGCAGGTGAGTCCGGTCACCCCATGCTTGGCGCAAAGCCGGACCAGGTCGCGCGGGAGCAGGTAGTTGACGAGCACGACGTGAGCGCCAACGGTGAATCCGGTCGTCAGCTGGCTGAAGCCGGCATCGAAGCTGAGTGGCAGCGCGGCGAGGATGCAGTCGCTTTCGTCGTTGCCGAGGTATTCGCTCACGCTCTCGCCGCCGACGATCAGGTTGCGGTGGGAGAGGACCACGCCCTTCGGCTGTCCGGTGCTCCCCGACGTGTAGAAGATCGCCGCGATGTCGAGATCGATCGTGCCCGGCGCGGGCGCAGGCTCAGCGCCCTGCAGCTCGCCCCATCCGTGCAGCGCGCAGTCCAGCTCCGGTGCGGGAGTCGGAAGGTCGCCGACGACGACGACGTGCTCGACCGACGGACACGCTCCGAGCTCTTCGGCGAGCAGCTCGAGCCGCTCGGTCGAGGTCACCAGAACGCGGGCGCCGCAGTCGTCGAGGATGTGGGCCACCTGCGGCGGTCGCAGCAGCGGATTGATCGGCACGAACACGCCGCCGATCGACGACGGCCCGAGCAGCGCGACCACGGTTTCGATCCGTTTGTCGAGGTAAACGCCCACCCGGTCGCCGCGCTGGATGCCGATCCGGTTCAGCCCGGCCGCAAATGCGGCCACGTCTTCTGAGAGCTCGGCGTAGCTGACCGTGGTCTCGCCGTACGTCAGCGCCGGCGCGTTGCCGTGTCGGCGCGCTGTGTCGGTGACGAGTTGATGAAGTTGCGTGCGCATCGCCGGGTGCGTCTCCTTTCCAGGTCTCGACCGCATCACCATTGGACGCAGACGAGCTCGCTGTAGAGGTCGTCGACCTGAGCGGGCTCGAGGTCGGGGCTGCGGAACATCTTTCGGCGCGGCGGTCGCACTTCGAGTGACACCCGGGGTGGACGGCCGACGATCCGACGCTCGGCCAGCGTCGCAACGGCGCCGTGGCGAATCAGCAGGCGGCGGGCGAACGGTCTCCCCAGCTCGCGGAAGAGCTCAGGGTCGCTGACGTGGAGCACGCTCGCGAACATCCGCAGCCGCTTCCATCGATCCTTGCGGAACAGCACGTAGCACCACTCGTCGCCCCTGATCAGCACGAGATGGCGAGCCGCGCTCGTCGCGGCGTGGTCTCGGTAGAGCTCCAGATCGCGACCGGTGAGCGTGCGCTCGATCACTTCGGGGTCGGAGCTGACCAGCTGTCGACCCGGCCAGGTTGGCCAGGGGAGGTTCGGGACCAGTGAGGTGGTCGTGTCGAGAAACTGGAAGTTGAGCCTGGCGTTGACGCCGACGACGTTGCCGCTCGGTGAGAGATCGGTGAAGTGGTAGCCCTCCTGTCGCAGCACGGCGTTCAAGAGCCGCAGGCTGTGGAATCGGTAGGCGGGGAGCACGCACCAGGCGCCGAGGTTGCAGAACCGCTCGCGGCGGCCGTCGATCGATCGCTCCGAGTAGAACGCCAACTGCACGCCGACCACCACGCCGTCGTCGAGCAGCATGAAGCCGGCGTTGGGCTTCTCGACCGCCCAGGGAACGTCGACCGCCTGCGCCCAGTCCTCCGCCGAGATTCGTTCGTTCAGCTGCTGGTGAAGGAACTCGGCCGCCGGCCGCACGCCCTCGTCGGTGATCGGAGCCACAATGACCTCCGCGCCCATGCTCACCGCCACCGGGTCACGGCGAGCTTCGCGCGCCGCCGGAGAATCTCGTACGGGGATCCGCCGGGGGAGAGGATGTGCTCGACCGAGCCGTTCACATCGCCCCGGCGGACGGTGTTGCGAGCCTGGATCCAGCGATCGGGACGAGTCGTCCCGCGGTCGCTCGTGTACACACGCCGGTAGCCGTGACGACGCAGGGCCTGGAGCACCTGGCCGTCGTAAGAGCCGAACGGGCAGGCCGCCTCGGTCACCGGGCGCTGCACGACCTCCTCGAGCAAGCGCTTCGCGTCGACGAGCTCCTCCTCGAGCGCGTCGGCGTCGAGCCGGCGCCAGGGTCGATGGCGCATGCCGTGGCAGCCGACCGCCATGCCGCCGCTGACCAGCTCCCGGACACCTTCCTCGTCGAGGAAGCCGGGGAGACCGAGCCTCCCGGCGACGACGAAGAAGGTGGCGGTCAGGCCGCGCCGGCGCAGGGCGGGGAGCGCATGGTCGAGGTCGGACGCGTTGCCGTCGTCGAAGGTGATCCGCACGTCGTGGCGCCCCGCCACCGAGTCGAGCACGGACTGAAACTGGCCCGAGTCGAGCCAGATCTGGTCCTCGCCCGGCTCCAATGACCGCTCGGGGTCTCCGATGCCGTGAAAGGTGAGATTGACGGTCCGCTTTCGCACGCTGGTCGATAAACGGTGACCCCGCGCCCGCACTTGCGGCGCTCCATCTCAGAGCCGCCCGGTCAACCCCGAAAGAACGCTCGAAGGCGCTTCGTTCATCTCAGACACGAACCAACCTTGTCTGAGAGCCCCTTCGAGTGAACGGTCAGTAGATGGATTCAGTCACGATCCTGCGCGAGCTTTGGCGCCGGCGCATTCTGGTCGGCGTCGTCGCCGCCGTCGCGATTCTGGTTGGCCTGCTGCTCAGCGTCAAGGTCTCCCTGCCTCCCCAGGGCCGGCAGTACGACGTCGGCATCGCCTCCGGGCGGATCCTCGTCGACACGCCCAAGTCGCAGGTGATCGATGTGGCTCCGAAAGGCTCGGAGACGCTCGGCGTGCGGGCCAGCCTGCTCGCCAATCTGATGACGGAGGGCGGGGTCAACGCGGCGATCGCCAGGGAAGCCGGCCTTCGCCCGAGCCAGCTGCGCGCCGGCGTCGAGTCTGAGGGCGAGCTTCCGCCGGTGCTCTCGAACGCCGCCGGAGATCCCAATGCGCACCTGCTGACGACGCGTCTGGCGATCAACCCTGACGGGGCGCCGCTGCCGATGATCGAGGTCGAGGCCCAGGCGCCCGACGGGCAACAGGCGGCGCGGCTGGCGAGCGCCGCCGTCACCGGTCTCGATGACTACCTCGACTCGAAGGCGGCCGGCGAGCAGGTCGCCGACGCCCATCGGCTCGAGGTGACGGGCTTCGGGGCGCCGCAGGTTCGCGAGGAAACGCGCGGCCTGCACCCTCTGATCGCGATTGCCGCGGCGCTGTTCGTGTTCGTGATCGGCTGCGGGGCAATTCTGGCCGTCTCCTCGCTGGCTCGCGGCTGGCGCGAGGCCTCGGAGCGCGAGGAGCCCTTGGACGGCGAGCCCGCCGGCGTCGCCTCGAGCCAACCGTTCGACCGTCTGCGCTCGCGACGGCCTGCGACGGTCGCAAGGCGCGACTGGCGCCAGAAGCTCAGGACAGCGTGGGGCCGCGCGAACGGACCCTCGACACCGGTGGACGAAGACGAGCCGAGCGCCGGCGAACCGCAGGCGCCCCTGACCGCCTCCGAGGAACCACACGACAGCGTCTTGGACCGCCTGCCGGCGTCTCGGCCGGGTGCTGGGAGCCCCCGCCGGGTGCAACGCGGAGCGGGCGTGATCCCGAGCGCCGGAGACACCCCCTGAGTTGGACGACGTCGCGATCATCATCGTCTCCACCAACGAGGCGCACTGGATCCGGCCCTGCCTGCGCAGCGTCTTCGCCCACCTGGGTTCCGAGCGCGCGGACGTGGTCGTAGTCGACAATCAGTCCGAGGACGAAACGGGTGACGTCGTCGCCAAGGAGTTTCCCGACGCACGGGTGGTGAGGTCTGCAAATCACGGCTTCGGGCACGCCAACAACCGCGCCCTGATGACCTGCGATGCCCGCTACGTGCTGTTCCTCAATCCCGACACGGAGGTCCTCGAAGGAACGTTCGGCGAGCTGGTCGCGGCGATGGACGCTCGACCGACCGTGGGGCTGATCGGCGTGCGCCAGGTCAACACGGAGGGTCGCCTGGACACCACGATCCGCCGCTTTCCGAACGCCCTGCGCGCCGTCGGCGACGCGCTCGCGGCGGAGCGGCTTCCCCGACGTCCGCGCTGGCTCGGTGAGCGCGAGCTCGACCGCGCGACCTATGACCGGGAGGTCGACTGCGACTGGACCAGCGGCTCATTCATGCTGGTGCGCAGGGAGGCGATCGAGAGCGCCGGCTTTTTCGACGAGCGCTTCTTCATGTACTCGGACGAGACCGACTTCTGCCGGCGGATCAAGACCGCGGGCTGGGAGGTGCGCCACCTGCCGCTGATGACGATCCTTCACCACGAGGGCAAGGCGGGGGTGAAGCCCGGGATCGAGAGCCTCAACGCCTACACCCGCGTGGTCTACGCGCGCAAGCACTTCTCTCCGGCGCATCGCGGGCTCTACTCGGGAGCTGTTTTCCTGCGCCACTCACTGCGGTCGGTGTACGCCGGGCGCGGCGAGCTCGGCGGTCGCCGCCGAGCGGCGAACCGGGCGGTGGTGAACACTCTGCTGGGCCGTTCCCCGGTGCCCCATGGACCTCCGAGCCGCTTTTCGGTGCGCCCTCGCGAGCACGAGGATTCTCCGCTTCGGTCGCCACTCCCTCGATCGGATCGAAGCAAGAAAACGGCGCCGTCGCCCGTTCTTCACCCATGACCGCCTTGAACGGCAACGGCACCCGCGACGCCAACGGCGATCACGGCGCCCTGGGAGATCTGCACGAGCAGCTCGGGAGGACCAACGGCCTGGCTCCGAACCCGCCGGCCAAGGGTCAGACGGTGCTGATCACCGGCGGGGGCGGCTACATCGGCAGTGTGCTCACCGGGCGGCTGTTAGAGCGCGGCTACAACGTCCGCATCCTCGATCGCCTCTACTGGGGTCCGGGACCGCTCGAGTCGTTCGCGGGCAGGATCGAGCTGGTCGTCGCCGACGTCCGCGAGATCCCTCCCGAGGCGCTCGACGGGGTCGACGGCGTGATTCACCTCGCGGGCCTCTCGAACGACCCGACCGCCGAATACGACCCCGACGCGAACTGGCAGATGAACGCGGTGGCCACCGAGAGCCTTGGCCGCTCCTGCGTCGAGCACGCGATCGAGCGGATCGTGTTCGCCTCCTCGTGCTCGCTCTATGACGGGCTGCCGTCAGGCACCCACGACGAGAGCGCCTCGGTCGGGCCGTCCGGCGCCTACGCAACCTCGAAGGCATTCGGCGAGCAGGCCCTGCTCGAGTTGATCGAAGATGGCCTTTGCCCGGTGATCCTCCGCAACGGGACGGTGTACGGCTTCAGCCCGCGGATGCGTTACGACCTGGTGGTCAACACCTTCGTCAAGGACGCCCTTCTCCAGGAGCGCCTGCTCCTCCACGGCGGCGGCTGGATGTGGCGCCCGCTGGTCGACGTGCGCGATGTCTCCGACGCGATGATCGCCGCGCTCGAGGCGCCGGCCGAGGTCGCCCGCGGAGAGGTGTTCAACGTCTTGCACTCGAACTACCAGATCCGCGAGCTGGCGATGCTCGTCGCCGGCTCGGTCCAGCTGCTCGGGCGCAGCGTGCGCCTGGAGGAGGTTCCGGCGCCCACCCTGACGCGCGACTACGAGTGCTCCAATGCCAAATTGACCCAGAAGCTCGGATTCACCCCCTGCCGGTCGGTGGTCGAGGCCGTCTCGCACATGCTCACCGCGATCGACCTCGCCGATCGCTCGAAGCTCACCGATCCCCGCTACTACAACATTCGCTGGCTCGAGCTGATGCACGAGCTCGAGCCTCGAATCGAGCGCTTCGGCGCCGTGCTCTAGGCGAGCGAGCCGATGGAGCGATTGGAGACTCGGCTCGACGGACCGATCCTGGTGCGCCCCGTCGTCCACGGCGACGAGCGGGGCTTCTTTCACGAGGTCTACCGGCGCACCGTTTACGAGTCGCTCGGGATTTCCGAGGAGTTCGTTCAGGACAACCACTCGCGCTCGCGGCGCGGGATCGTCCGCGGCATGCACTTCCAGGTCGGGGAGGGGGCGGCAAAGCTGGTCCGCTGTGCGCGCGGGGCGATTCTGGACGTGGTCGTCGACATCCGCAGGGGCTCGCCCAGCTTCGGCGAGTGGGAGGGCTTCGAGCTGACCGAGGAGAACCTGCACCAGCTCTACTGCCCGATCGGCTTCGCGCACGGGTTCTGCGTGCTCAGCGAGCTGGCCGACGTGATGTACAAGCAGAGCGCTTACTTCGAGGACGAGCTCGAGCGCGGCATCTCCTACCGGGATCCCGACGTGGCGATCGACTGGCCCGCGGGCCTCAGCCTGACGCCGTCGGCGCGTGACGAGGGCGCCCCGCTGCTGCGCGAGATCGAGCACGAGCTCCCCTTCGTGTTCGAAGCGGTCCTCGCCTAAGACTGGCCGACCGGCTCGAGCGCGAGCCCGGCGCGGGTCATATAGGCCTCGAGCGCATCGCGCCACGACGGCAGCGCCTTCACGCCGGCCTGCGTCGCGCGCTCGCAGGAGAGCACCCCGTTCAGGGGGCGATCGGCGCCGCCGGCGGATCGCACGGTCTCCACCGCGTCCACCGGAGTGCTCATCCCGGCCAACCTGATGATCTCCAGCGTGAACTCGTGCCAGGAGCAGGAGCCCGAGTTGGTCAAGTGCAGCAGTCCTTTGAGATCGCGGTCGACCGCAGCGATCAGAGCTCCCGCCAGGTCGCCGGTGTAGGTCGGCGTCAGGTATTGGTCGGCGACCATCCGCAGGGCCCCCTGCTCGCGAGCACGGCCGAGCATGCGTTGGACGAAGTTGCCACCTTTCGAGGCGCTGCCGTGCAGCCCGTAGAGCCCGGAGCTGCGGACAACGAGGGCGTCCGGGCAATAGGCGAGGGCGGCGTGTTCCCCGGCGAGCTTCGAGATCGCGTAGATGCTGCGGGGGTGGGGGAGGTCGGATTCCGAGTAGGGCTCGTCGCGCTCGCCGTCGAAGACGTAGTTGGTGCTCAGGTGGACGAGACGGGCTCCGCATTCGGCGGATCGTTCGGCAAGCGACTTGACGGCCCGTGCGTTGACCTCGAACGAGCGGTCCACCTCACGCTCGCAGACCTCGACGTTGTGGAAGGCCGCGCAGTTGAAGACGACGTCGGGCCGCAGCTGCGAGAAAGCTCGCTCGACGGCCACCTCGTCGGTGATCTCGAGCTCCGATCGACCGAGGACCGTGACCTGGCTCCGCTCGCGCAGCCGCTCCCCGAGGTCGGATCCGAGCTGGCCGCCGGCCCCGGTGATCAGGATGGATTGATCGGCGAGCGCCTCGCGGTGGGTCATCCCTTGACCAACGAAGCGGGGGAGAGGCGTCTTTCGGCCGCGGTCGGGGGCCACCCGGGTCAGGCGTGGCGCAGCCGGCCCGGGCGCTCGGCCGCGAGCGCGCCGGTGAACAAAACCGCGGTCGCGGCGAGCCCGGCGGCCGCCGAGACCTCGGTCGCGAACGGGATCGCCACCAGCACCGCCGCCGCGGCGAGTGCCCGCGTACGGGTTCGACCGAGGCCGAGCAGGGCGCGAAACCAGGCGTCGGCGCCGATGAAAAGCGCGACGCCGCCGCTCAGCGTCGCCGCGAAGGCGAGCTCGAGGTGCTCGTCGGGATGCGCGATCGCCTCCTCGATCCCGACCGCGGCGAGGATCACACCGAGCAGGATCAGGTAGTGGGCGTAGCCGAACCCCCAGATCCCGATCCGGGCCCGCGCCGGACCGGAGGCGTCGGTGAGAGCGCCGACGAGCGCTTCCTCTTCCTCGTCGCCGAAGTACGTCCACCAGAGGCCGGCGCTGATCGCGAGCCCGAGTGCGACGAGCGCGATCAGCTGAGCGTCGAGATCGAGAAACGAGGCGCCGACCCCGATCGCGACCACCGACTCGCCGATCGCGACGATCACCAGCAGGCCGTGGCGCTCGACGAAGTGCGCGGGGCCGATCTCGAAGTCCTCGGCGGGAGGCGTGATCCATTCGAGCAAGACGGCCGCGGTCCAGAGCACGGTCTGGGCGTCGCCGCCGAACGCGCCCCCGATCACCACCAGCATCGCGCCGCCGAGATTGCGCGGCGCGAGCTTGCGCATGGCGGTCGCCGAGCTCAGCGAGGCCGAGCGCGCGAACAGCGCCGCGTGGATCGTCGTGATCGCAAGCAGTGCCAAGCCGAAGGCGAGCCCATCGCCGTCGAAGGCGCTGGGAACCGCGATCGCGATCACCAGGTACCCGGCCATCCCACCCAGCAAGAGGGCCTGCCGGCCCGCGCCTCGGGCCGGTACCGCATTGGTCAGCCAGGCGTACCCGTCGTACATGTAGAAGATCAGGCCGAGCATCACCGCGACCTGGAAGAGCCGCTCCCAGCTCAGCTCCTCGACCAGGACCGAGGTCAGCTGGGTGAGGGTGAAGACGAAGACCAGGTCGAAGAAGAGCTCCAGCGGGGTCACCCGCGCGACCGGATCGTGCCCGGCCGCCGCGGGCTCCCGCGGCTCACTCATCGAACCAAAGCCGCGTCGCGGCGGCGGCTTAGCGCTCGCGCTCCGTCGGTGGCGGGGTGGTCTCCGACGACGGCGCGCGCTCGGCCTCGGGGGCCTCCGCCGGCTCCTCGGTCCGAGCATCGGCATCGGGGTCGATGTCCGCCGCGTGCTCCTCGTGGGCGTCGGCGGTCGCCCGCTCCCGTTCGGCCGCTCGCGAACGCTCCTCGGCCTCGGCGGCCTCGCGACGCGCCCGGGCGCCCTGCTCGTCGGCGGCGGCCGACTCCTTGTCCGCGGCGAGCCTGCGGCTGGTCGCCTCCTCGCGGTGCTCCGCGGCGATCCCGCGGCGTTGCTCGGCTTCGACCCTGGCTCGGCGGCGTGAGGCCGAGAACAAAGCGAAGATCACGACCAAGGCGACGACGATGATGATGATGATGACGGCGGTGCTCATCTGTGCTCCCTCTCTTTTGACCCAGGCGCACACCGTACCCCCCGGACGGGCGCCTCAAGCCCGTTCAGTAGGCGAGCTCGCGAAGCCGCTCGGGATCGAGCACCGTGATCCGCCGGCGCTCGGTCCGGATCGCGCCCATGCTCCGCAGCGCTGCCAGCGCCTTGGCCACCGCCTCTCGCGAGGACGCCGTCCAGCCCGCGAGCTCCTCCTGAGAGATCGGCAGCGCGATCTCGATCCCTTCGGCGGCCGGCTCCCCGAAGCGTTCGATCAGCTCGACGATTCGCGCGGCGACCCGACCGAGCGTCTGGGCAGCGGCGAATTGGACGAAGCGGCGGTCGGCGTCGCGAAAGCGATCGATCAGGCTGCCGAGCAGAGCCATCGCAAAGCCGGGGCGCTCGATCAGCGAGCGAAACTCGGCGGCCGAGATTCCCAGCGCCTCGACCGGCTCGAGTGCCTCGGTAGTCCCCGACCGGGCTCCGCGGTCGATCACCGCCAGCTCGCCGAGCAGCTCGCCCGGACCGCAGAACTGGAGCACGATCTCGCGGCCTTCGGCAGTCGTCACCGTGACCTTGACCCTGCCGCTGAGCAGGACCAGGACCTCCGAGCCGGGTGCGCCTTCCTGCATCAAAGGCGCGCCCGCCTTGAACCGCCGCCGGCCGCCGCGCGCCTCGAGCTCGCCCCGGTCATCGGGATCGAGCAGGTCGAGGAAGCTGCGCCGCCGGTCGCCCGCTTCCTGGCTCATCGGCCAACCGTAGTCGAGTGTGTCCGAATACATGCTCGCCCCGTGTAGGAATGCGTGGTCGCGCCGTCCGCCTCGGCCTACGGTGCCTCTGAGACCGAATCAAACGGTCGGCACCACACCCAAGGGCTCGGCGAGCGCCGCTCAGACCGGGTCGGGACAAGGAGGAGACATGAGGACCTCGATGCGAAACCGGACGATCGCCGCCGTGCTGGTGGCCGGACTGCTTGCCCCGGTCGCCCCCGCGATGGCCGGCGTGGAGGATCCCTTCGGCACGGATTTGCAGGCGTCGAGCTCAGACTCGGGCCGGAGCAATGACTCGAGTGGGATCGTTCTTCGTCGAGACTCGACCGAGGCGACCCCGTTCGTCGCCGAGGCTGGCGCGGAGGCGACGCCTGTCGCGGGCGACGGCTTCGACTGGGGCGACGCAGCGATCGGCGCCGGTGTCGGTCTGCTCACCGCTACCTTCGCCGCGCTCGGTGCGGGCACGATCCGCGATCGGCGCGAAAACGCGCAGCAAAACGTCCCGGCGACCCCCCAGAGCGCCTAGGGACCCCTGTTGGCACACCGCGTCAAAGCGCGGCAGCGCCACCATGCGCGAAGCGACCGGCTTGAGGCCTTGAGCCTCGGGCCGGTCGCCACGTCGTGGCAGTTCCCGGTCGGCGGAACGCTCGCGCCGTCGCCATCCGACGGGGGTAGGCTGGCCCCTGTGACCGAGGATCGAACCGATCTGGTCCGGCGTGGCTATGAGGCATGGAATGCAGGCGATCGCAGTTGGGTTCTCGAGCACATGAGCGCCGAGATCGTCTGGGTGACGCCGCCGGAGGATCCCGACGCCTCGGTTTATCGGGGCTACGAGGGCGTGCAGCGCTACTGGGACGAGTGGAAGGAAGAGGTCGGCGACCTGCGATTCGAGCCGCGGCGGTTCATCGGCGCCGGCGACTCGGTGCTCGTCGTCGTCCGTCGGACGGGCCACGGCCGCAGCAGCGGCATCGCCGTCTCCGACGAGGTGGTCCAGGTCTTCGATTTCGAGGGAGAGCGCTGCTATCGCGTGCGCGAGTTCTACGACCTGCGCCGGGCCCGGGATTCGCTTCCGCACAAGAAGCAGCGGGCCTGAGGCCGGGGCGCGTGCCAGCGCAGGCCGAGGCGAGGCAGGCCGAGCTGACGGCAGCCGAGCGCCGGCTGCAAAAGGCGGTCGGGTTCTTCACCTTCGTCTTCATCGCCTTGGTGGTCGGCTACCTGCTGCAGGGCGCGTTCAACGAGGAGGCCGCCTTTCCGTTCGTCGCCAACTCGGTCGCCAAGGACGGGATGATGGCTGTTCTCTGCGCTCTCGCCTGGGCCGACGTGCGCCGCAACGGCTGGGCGGTGACGGTCGTCGTAGGGGCCCACCTGCTGATCATCGGATCGCTGCTCTTCATGCTGGCGCTCAACCTCGTCTTCGGCAACAGCCTGAGCGTCGCCGGAGCCTTCGAAGGGCCGCTCGGCACCGAGCTTCCGGACCCCGTGATCCTGCTCGTCGTCTGGTTCGTTCTGGCGGTCGCGGTCGTGGTGGTGCTCGCGGTGCTTCGCAACCGAGCGCTTCGCGCGCAGCTCTCGCTCCTCTACCTGTGGCCGCACCAGTATCAGGCCGCGACCGCACTGGCCGAGGTCCTCGTGGTCGGCCCCGACGAGCGGCTCACGCCCGACGAGGTCGGTACCAACGTCGACCAGTATCTGAACTCGTTCTCGGCCACCGGCAAATCGAAGCTGCGACTCGCCTTGAGCGCGCTCTGCGTCTATCCGATCCTCCGCGGCCGGCCGCCGTTCACGTTGATGTCGGCCGAGCGGCGGCAGCGATTCGTCGAGCAACGGTTCATTGCCGATGTCGCCGAGCGGCGCCTGCCGGGCCCGATTCGCCGCCTGGTCCAATCGATCCTGGTGGCCGTGCAGCAACTCACCTTCATCGGCTATTACGCCGATCCGCGGGCGGCCGAGGACGCCGGCTACGTGCCGTTCTCGAAGCGCCCGCGCTACGCCGCCGCGGTCGCCGGCCTTGCCCCCGAGCGCTCGCCGCTCGACGTCCATACCCCGCGTGAGGTCGACGGCGAGCGCCTCACCGCCGACGTCGCGATCGTCGGCAGCGGCGCCGCCGGGGCGATGCTCGCCTATCGGCTCGCCAAGCGCGGACGCGAGGTCGTCGTGCTCGAGCGGGGCAAACACGTCGACCCGTCGCAGTTCACCGAGGATGAGCGCGGCCAGTTCTCCGACCTCTATTCCGACGGCGCCATGCAGCTTTCAGGCGACGCCCGCTTCCAGGTGCTGCAGGGGATGTGCGTGGGTGGCTCGACCGTGGTCAACAATGCCGTCTGCTTCGACCTCCCGGACCACATGCTCGATCGCTGGAACGATTGCGACGGCCTCGACGCCGGGCTCGACGAGGCCGCGCTGCGCAAGTCGTTCAAGCGGGTGCGCAAGTGGCTGCCGGTGATCAGCCAGGCCGGCAATCGCCACCTCGGCGCCGGCGGAGACAAGCTGGTCGAGGGGATCGAGAGGCTCGGTCTCGCCGACGGACCGGGCGAGTGCGATGTCGTCGAGGCCAACATCGCCGACGATTGCTTCGGCTGCGGCTACTGCAACATCGGCTGCCGATTCGGAAAGAAGCTCTCGGCGCTCGACGTCACCTTGCCGCGCGCCCAGCAGCGGTTCGGCACCGACGCCTTGCGGATCTACTCCGAGTGCGAGGTCGAGCGGGTCAGCGGCGCCAACGGCGGCTCGGCGGCGCTCGAGTGCAGGCTCTCTGACGGGCGGCCGCTCCGGGTCGTGGCGAACACGGTCGTGATCAGCGCCGGGGCACTCGCCTCGAGCCTGATCCTGCAACGCAGCGACCTCGGCGGGCCGCTCGCGGGCAGCGCGCTCAGCTGCAACCTCGGCGCGCCGATGACCGGTGAGTTCGCCGAGAAGCTCGATTCATACGACGGCCTGCAGATCTCCCACTACCTGAAGCCCGCGAACGAGGATGGGCTCGTGCTTCAGAGCTGGTTCAACCCAGTTGGTGCGCAATCGCTGTTCATGCCGGGATGGTTCTCCGACCACTACCGGAACATGCGCCGCTATGACCACATGGCGACCGCGGGCTCGGTCGTCGGCACGCGCTCGAACATCCGGGTGCGCCCCGGCCGGCGGGGGCGCGGGATGCGCCTCGACTACGAGCCCGCCGCCGATGACCTGCAGCGGTTGCTCGCCGGGCTCGAGCTGATCGGCCGTATCTTCCTGGCGGCCGACGCCGAGCGGGTGATGCCACCGACCTTCAGCTACATGCCGATCGACGACGAGGCCGAGCTCTCCTCGATCGGGCGCCGGGTCCGCGACAACACCGACATCACACTGCACACCTCGCACCCCCAGGGCGGCAACCCGATCAGCCGCGACCCGAGCAAGGGGGTCGTCGACGAGAACTTCGCCGTTCGCGGCGCAAGCGGCGTTCACGTCTGCGACGCGAGCGTCTTTCCGAGTGCGGCCACGGTCAGCCCGCAGCTCACCGTGATGGCGCTCGCCGACTACGCCTCGGCGCGGATCGACTGACTCAGAGCCGAACCACGACCAGCCCGGCCGCCAGCAGCGTCAGCGCCAGGGCACTGGCGCGCAGGGCGCCGTCGAGCGGCGCCGCCAGCGCCGAGGCGGAGAGCTGACGCCGCGAGCCGTCGGCGAGCACTTGGATCCCGGCGACCGAGATCGTGCGCCGGCGCAGCTCGCGCACGGGCGCACTCAACCGCCGCTGGGCGACGCTGAGGCCGAAGCAGGCAGCGGTTATCGCGACCGCCGCGAGGGCCTCCGCGGCCGAATCGAACCCGACCGCATTGACCCAATAGCCGGTGGCCGCCGGAAACGCCCCCCAGGCGGCGGCGAACCAGAAGTCGGTGTGAAAGCGCCCGCCGAAGAGCTCTAGGTTGTAGGCGCAGACGATGAAGGCCCCAGCCACCACGAACGGGGCGAGGCTGAACGAGACCGCGAACAGGCCGGCGATCCCGATCGCGACCGCGCCCACCAGGCCGCCCGTGGCGAGGCCGATCAGGAGCCGGTCGGAGAGCTCGGTCCCCAGCGGTCGGCCGTGTAGCTCGTCGAGCGCGTGCGCGCACACCCCGACCGCGAGGAAGAAGGCGGCGAGCGCCGCCCAGAGCCGCTCGTCGTGAAGGATCGGCGCGGCGACCGCGCCGAGCGCGACGTAGCTCAGATTCCAGGCCGTGTAGGGGAGATGCAGCAGGGTGACCAGGTCGCGCCAGCCGCCGGGTCGCAGGGCGTAGAAGGCGGGCCGCTGGGCGGGCGCGGGCTCAGCCCCCATCCCGGACGCCCCAGATCACCACACCGCCGCCGCGGCTGAGCCGGAGAACCTGCACCGCATCGATCCCGGCCTCGCCCCAGATCTCGATCAGGCGCGGCAACGGATAGCGCTCGTAAAAGCCCGAGATGCTGGGTCCGAGGAAGCGTCCGACCTGACACCAGTCGCGAGAGGCCAGGAGGCCTAGCGCCGGCAGCGCCAGGCGGGTGTAGAGCCACCAGAGCGGCCGCCAGACGGGAGGGTCGGGGAGGCCGAAGTCCATCGCCGCGATCAGCCCCCCGGGCTTCACGACCCGAGCCAGTTCCGTCAGCGTCGCCTGCGGATCGGCGAGGTAGCGGAGCAGGTGGGCGCAGGTGAGGTGGTCGAACTCGCCGTCGGCGAACGGCAGGCGTTCGGCGTCGCCGAGAACTAGCTCACAGTGGGCTTGCAGGTGTGGGTCCGCCGCGAGCCGAGCGCGGGCGGCGGTGATCATCTCGGGGCTGCGATCGAGCCCGACGACCTCGCAGCGGTAACGGCGGACGAGGCCCGCCGCCACGAGCCCGGTGCCGGTGGCGACGTCGAGCACCCGGTCGGTCGCCGCGGCGTCGACCCTGGCGACCATCGCCCGGCGCCAGCGTGGCTCTTGGCCGAGGCTGAGCAAGTTGGCGAGCAGGTCGTAGCGGCGCGGCAAGCCGGCGAACAGCGCGAGTCCGTCCTGCTTCGCCGGCGCGCCCGCCGCCGCCCGCACGTTCATCCGGCGACGCCTTTGTTCGCGTCGATGGTTGGCGGTCCCTCTGGGCGGGTACCGTGGGCCGATTGCACAAACAACAGGGAGGTTCGCGTGTCGGTAGTAACGATCCTGATCATCATCATCCTCGTCTTGCTGGCGATCTATCTCGCCAGGCGAGTGCTCTAGCGCGCGCGGCGCCGCTACCCGCAGATACTCGCTCGGTGAGGGCGGCTTCAGTTCGTTTCCAAGACGATGTCCTCGCTCCAATGGAAGACGCTGACGTCGTCTGATCTCATCGCGCAGACGATTCCGATCGCGCGGGCGGGGCCGCGCTTGAACTTGCGGTTGCCCGAGGGCGCGACCGTCAGCATCCACTCCGCCTGACCGGCCTCGAAATCGGGCGGCGAGCTCGCCGCCCCGGCGATCCTCTCCGACCGCTGGGTGATCGTCACCGAAACGACCGCCTCCTCCTCGCCCGGCTCCCACTCGAGCGGCCCGCATACCTCGACCTTCCCGCCGATGATCTCCGCCGGGGAATCGAATTTCGATCGCACACCGTCCTCCTCTGCTTGTCGGTTATGCCGGGACCTGTCGGGCCAGCCTCGCGCCGGCCCGCTGGACGCCGACCTTGTTTCCCTTCCGTTCATAGAGCGAGATTGCCTGGCGCAGCGCCGAGCCGGCCGAGCTCGCCTCACCCGCGGCTTCGAGCACGTCGGCTTGCGCGACCAGGGCATCGGCGCGCTCGCTCAGCCAATCGGTTCGCTCGGCCAGGGCAACTGCCTCCGCGCTGAGCTGCTTGGCCTCGGCGCCCGCCCCCTGGCGCGCCAGCAGGCGAGCGCGTTCGGTTCGCCAGGTGATCTGGGGCGAGAGGTCATCGTCGGCGGCAGCGTGCCTCGCTGTCTCGGTGAGCTCCCAAGCCTCGTCGACTCGCCCCTGGATGCGTACGACCCCGGCGAGGATCGTCGCGGTGGAGGCCAGCAGCGCCTTCTCACCCATCTCGGCGAGGCGCTCATACCCGGCGCGCAGCAGCGTCTCCGCCCCGGCCAAGTCGCCGGACGCGATCAGGACGAAGGACTCCGGATGGGAGACCGCGGTGTAGATCGAGCGGCCGAGCTGATCGAGGATCGAGTTGCTCTCGGCGAGCAACCCACGGGCCGCCGCAAACTCGCCCCGCATCGCCCGCAGGCCGGCAAGCGTGTCGAGGACGATTGCCTGCGCCCGGCTCTGGGGGCTGAGCTGGGCGCCGATCGCCTGGCAGCGAGCGATGCCCGCATCGACGAAGACCGGTCCGTAGAAAGCCGAGGAGGCAAGCCAGGTGAGCGCGTCGGCCCGACCTGGGTCGTCGCCGGCCCGACGCGCGTGCTCGACCGCGCGCTGCCAGGCGACGTCGGCGTCGGCGGATCTCGCCTCGGTCCACAAGACGAGCCCCCGCAACCGCCACAGCCGGTCGAGCCCGAGATCGTCCCGGTCGCCCTCGAAAGTGGCCAGCAGCCAGTCGAACCTCGATCGAATCTCCTCGCGCGTGCGCGATCCGGTATCGACCATCAGCCGCGAATAGAGCCGGACGGCGGCGGCATGTGCCTGTGCGGACGAATCGCCGCGCGCCGCGGCCTGCTCGATCGACCCCTCCAGGAGCGCCTCGGCCTCGGCCAGCTGACCGGCCTCGGTCAGGGCCACGCCGAGCTCGGCCACCAGCACGCCCCGTTCGGCTTCGTCCGCGGGCAGTAGCGCGATCGCGCGTTCGAGCAGGCCGATCGCGGCCGGCAGGTCCTCGCCGGCGAGTGCGCCCCTCCCCGCTTCCCCGAGATAGGCGCCGGCCCCGGTCGCCAGCGCCAGATGCTCGTGCTTTGCGGCCGGCTCGACCTCGACCCGATAGTGAAATGCCTGCTCCAGGTGATAGCCCGCTATCTCACCCTGCTCGGGGAGCCCGCCGCCGCTCCGCCGCTCGAGCCAGCGCGCATAGCCTTCGTGGAGATCGGCCCTGCGCCATTTCGGGATCAACCCGTAGGCCGCATTCCGGATCAGGATGTGGTCGAAACGAAATGCCTGCTCGTCGGGGAGATCGGCTCGCGCCGGCCGGACCAGTTCGCGATCCACCAGTGTCGACAGGCTCAGATCGAGGCTAGCTCGGCGACCATCCGCGACCAGATGCTCGATCGCCCCGCGATGAAAGGTGCGTCCCTCGATCGACGCCGCTTCGATCACCTCGCGCTCATCCACCGAGAGCCGGTCGATGCGCGCCGTGAGCACCGCCCGGATCGTCGGCGGGACCTCGGCGGGCACCTGCTCGGACTCGGCCTGCATCGCGATCATCTGCTGGAGGTAGAACGGGTTGCCCTCGGCCGCGGCGAGCAGTTGCGCCTGCCGGTCGGTGGTCAGCTCGGCGCCGGGTCCGAGCCGCTCGAGCAACTCGGCCGCCTCGCCGGTCGAAAGGGGCTCGAGGCGCACCTCGGCGGCGCCGGTGCCGCCGGGCCCCGGCCACTGCGGACGCTCGTCGAGCAATTCGGGCCGAGCGAGGCAGAGGACCAGTAACGGGGCCGCCGACGCCGACCGTGCGAGGTCCGAGATCAGGTCGAGCAGCGTCGGCGCGGCCCAATGGATGTCCTCGAACACGACCACCAGCGGACCTCGGTGGGCGATTGCCTCGAGCAGATTGCGCGCCGCCCACTGCGCCTCCTCGATCGGGACGCTCCCCGGGGACAATCCCGTTGCCCGCGCGATCCGGCTCGCGATCAGATCTGCCTCCTCGGCGGTCTTGTCCTCCCGGACGAGCGCAGCGAGCGTCGCCTCGTCGGCGGGCGCGGCGAGCTGGCGCGCGATCTCCGTCAGCGGCCAGTAGGTGATCGTCTCCCCGTAGGACAGGCACCGACCGATGACCACGGTCGCCTGGTCACCGATTTCGTCGATCAGCGCTCGCGCCAGTCGCGACTTGCCGATCCCCGCCGTGCCAAGGACCGTGACCAGCTTCGGGGTCGCGTCGGCGGCGACCCCGTCGAAGGCTTGGCGAAGCAATGCGAGCTCGGCCTCGCGGCCGACGAATGGAGATCGAGCTTCGGCCGGAGTTCGCGCGCGCTCCGAGGCGACCGCCGAAAGCCGCCAAGCCGCCACCGGGGCCGCCTTGCCCTTCAGGTCGAGCGCGTCGACGCGGTCGAGGGTCGCCGCGTCGCCGATCAGCCGGGCCGTCTGCTCGCCGACGAGCACCGCCCCCGGCTCGGCGGCGGCCTCGAGCCGCTGGGCGACGTTGACTGCGTCGCCGAGGACCGACAACTCGCCGCTCGGGTCGTCCCCGACGACGACCTCGCCCGTGTTGATGCCGGTGCGCACGCCCAGCTCCACGTCCCAGCGCCGCCTCAGCTCCCGATTGAGCGCGGCGAGCGCCTCGCGCATCTCGAGCGCTGCCCGGGCCGCGCGCAGCGCATCGTCCTCGTGGGCTTGCGGGACGCCGAAGACCGCCATCACCGCATCGCCCATGTGCTTCTCGACCGCGCCGCCGTGGCGTTCGATCACCCGATCGGCGCCTTCGAACCAGCGCCCGATCACCTGATGAAGGGATTCGGGGTCGAGCTGCTCGCCGAGGGTGGTGAAGCCGGTGACGTCGGTGAACAGGATCGTCACCACCTTGCGGGCTCGGGCGGGGGCGGGTTTGCCGCCTGCGAGCTCAGCGCCGCAGTGCGAGCAGAAGCGCGTCCCCTCCGCACTCGGCCGGCCGCAACTGGTGCACGCCGACATACCGCCAGTCTAAGCAGTTCGCGACCGCCGTCGATCTCGATCGGTCGGCGCTTGGCGGGCTAGGTCTGCGTCGCGTGCTCGCGGCCGGCGATCCGTGCTAGCCATTGGCTGAGATGGCTCTCTTGAAGCGGGACAGAAAGCCAAAACGGGCTTCAGTGCGCCTGCTGCGCTCTCCCGCCGAGGCCGAACGGGTGTCGCCGACCGGCGCGGTGTCTTCCGTCCAGGAGGCCGAGATCACCATGCCCGAGTCGGTCCTCGAGGCGATCTGGAAGCCCGAGTCTCTGGGGCGTCTCGCGCGCTCATACTGGCGCCACCTGAGCCGGGCGACGCTGGGGCTGATCCGGGTCGTCTACACCGACGAGTCGCGCGCCGCAGTGCTGCTCACCCGCCGCCTGCCGCTGCTTCGCTTCCATGCCCCCGAGTACGAGACGTCCGCCGACTCCGGATCCGTCACCTGGCGGATCGACCGCGGGCTGCTGGTCGCCCGGCAGGGGCGCGGCGACGGCTTCTTGAGGATCACGGTCCGGCGCGACACCCCTCCCGACCCGACCCGGGAGCAGGCAGAGCTGCGGGTCGAGCTCGAGGTTCGAAACTTCTATCCGTGGCTGCGCGGCAGCGGACGCTTCGCACGGTTTGGCGCCTGGCTCTACAGCCAGACCCAGCTGCGAATCCATCTGCTCGTCTGCAACGCTTTCCTGCGCTCGCTCGCGCGCCTGGACCTCCCCCCTTCGCGAGTCGGAGCGCTGGCGGGGGAGATCACCGCGGCTCCGTCGGACATCGGCTGAGCCGCACCGGCGGTCGCTACCGTTTCAGCGAGGTGAGCTTCGGGAAGGCGGCGACGAGGCGGATCTTGGTGACCGGGGCGACCGGGTTCATCGGCGCGCTGCTCGCCCGCCGACTGGTCGACGACGGGTTCGAGGTCCGTTGCCTGGTCCGCGACCGCGACTCCGACGTGGTCGAGCGACTCGAGGCCGCGGGCTGCGAGATCGCCGTCGGCGATCTCACTCGCCCGGCGGGCCTCGACCAGGCTCTCGCGGGCGTCGACGCCGCCTACTTTCTCGTCCACATGATCGACGGCGGCTCGGAGTACCCGGCGATCGAGCGCGCCGCCGCGGCGCGCTTCGCCCGCGCAGCCGGCGAGGCCGGGGTCGGGAGGATGATCTACCTCGGCGGCCTCGGCGACGATCACGGGTCCAAGCATCTGGCCGCCCGTCACGAGACGGCGATGGCGCTCGCCGCCAACGGGCCGCCGCTGACCTACTTCCGGGCGGCGATGGTGATCGGTCCCGGCAGCGAGTCCTATGAACTGCTGCGGGGTATCGTCGAACGGGTGCCTGCGTTGCCGGCCCCGGCCTGGCTCGAGACGGAGACCCAGCCGATCGGCGCGACCGAGGTCGTCGACTATCTGCGCGAGGCCCTGGAGCTGCCGGAGACGGCCGGCCGCGAGATCCAGATCGGCGGCCCGCAGCGGGTGAGCCACCTCGAGCTGATCAACCGGATGGCCGCCGCGCTCGGCCGCCGGCCGCCGCGGCGGTTCTCGGTCTCCTCCGAGGTCGCCCGGCCCGAGACGGTGGCCGCCGGGGCCGCCGCGATAACCCCAGGGACTCCGGAGATCGCGGCTCAGATCAGCCTCGGCCTGGTGACCGCGACCGTGGTCACCGATCCGAGCGGCGCAGAGCTGTTCGAGATCAGGCCCCGCCCCCTCGACACGGTCCTCGCCGACGCCGTCGACGCGCCGGCCGCGGCGTGAGCCGCAGCGTCACCGAGTCGATCGTCCTGGCGGCCTCGCCCGAGCGCGTCTGGGACACAGTCATGGACCCGACCCTGCTCGAGCGCTGGGTCACCACCCACGACTCGGCCACCGGGGTCGCCCCGGGCCCGGTCGCCGAGGGCGAGACGTTCAAGCAGAGACTGCGCCTCGCCGGCAAGTCGTTCGAGGTCGACTGGCGCGTCGCCGAGGCCGACCGGCCGCGGCTCGCCCGATGGGAGGGCGATGGCCCGGCCGGGTCGACGGCCCGGGTCGCCTACCGTCTGCGGCCCCGGGACGGCGGCACCCGGTTTGAGTATGAGAGCGAGTTCGAGCTCCCCGGCGGGCCGTTGGGCAGGCTGGCCGGCGGTCTGCTCGCCGCCGCTCCGGGTGCCCGCGAGGCGCGCCGGTCACTCGAGCGGTTGCAGGTCATGCTCGAGTCCGAGCAGCCCGGCTAGTTTGGCTGGACGCTTTCACGCCTGAAGCGCGGTTGTCGCTCACAGGCCGCGGAGCGCAGTCGATAGGGCGACAAAGCCGCATCCGCGCGGGGCGCGTGGGGCGTTAGGGGACGCTCGCGGCCAAATCGATAAGGAGGGTGGAATGCGTTCCACACTCAAGCGCCTGCTGGGCGCGACGCTGCTCGGGGCGTGTCTGATCGTTCCGAGCGGGGCCTCCGGGGCCGGGGTCGTCAGTAACTACGACCCGAACCGCGACTCGCGCGAGTTCGGAAGCCCGGCCCACGGCTGGACCGAGGATGAGCATTACGGCGGGCTCGCGTGCGTGGTCGCGCTCACCTGTCCGTCGGTCGACAACACGGATCCGGCCGGCGGCGGGACCGGGGGGCCCGGTGACGGCTTCATCCGCACCGAGCTCAACGGCCTCGCGGCCCTGCTCACCGGCGACTCGTCCGGGGTCTGGACGAGCCCGACCTTCGTCTACAGGGGAGCGGCGGGGTCCCAGGCTCAGCGGCTGCGGTTCTCGCTCAGCAGGCGGGCCGACGTCGCCGATCTGCTCGCGGTTCCAGGGAACGCAATCGACTACTCGGTCGCCCTCGTCGACGTGGCCAACCCGGCGGCCTCGACGACGCTGGTCGCCAACGCGGCGGTCACCGACCTTCCCTCGTGGACCCGGCCGGCGCCGCTCGCCCTCGATCCCTCAGCGCTGACCATCGGGCGCGCCTACCGGGTCGAGATCACGACCGATTACGACACCGTGGTCACCGTGATCCCCGACGCCAGCGTCGATTACGACAACGTCGCGCTGACCGCGACGCGGACCGGCGGCGCAGGCAGCGGCGGCAACGGAGGCAACGGCGGCTCCGGTGGAGCCGGTGCGACAGCCGGCTCCGGCATCGTCGGTCACTCCGCGACGCTGAAGGGAAAGCGGCTCTACGTCAAGGTCCGTTGCGCGCGCAAGGTGAGCGGCAAGTGCAAGATCAAGCTGCGCGCGCTGCTGAAGAAGAAGGGCCCGAAGGCAACCAAGGCGAGCAAGGCCAGGGTCCGAGGTGGGAAGAAGAAGAAGGTCGCGCTGAAGGTCAAGCGCGGCTACCTCGAGAAGCTCGACGGGCGCAAGAAGGTGTTCGTCAAGCAGAAGGTCACCGCCGGGGGCGAGACCAAGCGCAAGGTCGTGAGGCTGAAGCTGCGCCGCGGCTGAGGACCGCTGAACCTGCCTGGGCGTCGCCGGCCGGCGACGCCCAGGCGCCGTTCTGGGCATCGCCGGCGGATCGGGCGGCTAAGCCGGCTCCGCCACCGCGCGGCGGTGGACGGCGAGCGCGAGCAGCGGATAGAGCAGCACCGAGAGCATCCCGGCGCCGACCAGGGCCACCGCCACCTCGGTTCGCATCGTCTTGGTCTCGAGCCCGATCTGGGTGATCGCGACGAGCAGCGGCAGAGCGGCCGCCGAGAACAAAGCCAGGGCCGGCAGCTCCGAGCGGGGTAGGTCGCGCCTGTAGAGCAAGAGCACGGGCAGGCCGCGGATGAACAGGAAGAGCAAGGCGAACCCCGGGACCATGGCCAGCGCCGCGGGGCTCGAAAAAAGGGCGTCGAGGTCGTATTGCATCCCGGTCGCGATGAAGAAGACCGGGATCAAGAAGCCGTACCCGAGGGCGTCGAGCTTGCCGAGGAACTCATGCGCGTCGCTGCCGCGGATCGTGATCCCGACGATGATGCCGGCTGCGAACGCGCCGAGGATGACGTCGAGGCCGAACTCCGCGGCGAGCACGGCAAGGGCGATCACCAGCAGCACCGAGAGCCGCACGGCGAGTTGACCGCTGGTGCCCATCGTGGTGGCCACCAGCCGGACAACGCGAGCGGGACGTGCCCGCAGCGCGAGCAGGGTGACGACGACGACGATCGCGGCGAACACGAGCAGCAGCGCCGAGTGCCAGAGCTCACCCGCGTCGATCGCGAGGATGATCGAGACGATCACCACCGGACCGAACTCCGCCGCGGCGCCGGCGCCGACGACGAAGGCGCCGAACCGCTCGTCGAGGATCCCGGAGTCGCGCAGGATCGGCATCAGGGTTCCGAGCGCGGTCGTGGTCAGCGCCAGCGCCACGAGCACGGTGGCGTGGACCAACCCGGTCGCGTGCAGCGCGAGGGCGACCAGCCCACCGAGCACGAGCGATACGCCCCAGCCGCCGAAGCCGCGCTCGACCGGGCGACCGCGGATGCGCTCGAAGTCGATCTCCATCCCGGCGAGAAAGAAGAGGAAGGCGAGGCCGAGGGCCGACAGCGAACCGATGAAGCTGTCGGTATCGGCGAGCCCGAGAACCTGCGGGCCGACGACGATCCCGAGCGCGATCTCGGCGACCACGATCGGCACGCGGACCCGGCGCGTGAGATCGACCAGCACCGGCGCCATCGCGGCGATCGCCGCCACCACGAGGATGTCGGCGTTGGTGACCTCCACGAGTGGCGAGACTATTGGCCACCGCGGCGCGCGACTAGAATCGCGGCTCGCAGGACCGCACGACGGGGGCAACCGACAGGGAGGTAGCGATGAAGGCAGCGATCAGGAAGGCCGTTGGGGTGGGCTCCGTGATCGCCGTTGCGGCGGCGGTAGCGGCCCCTGCTCACGGCGATGGGCAGGCGAAGCGCGCCGGATGCGACATCTCCGGGATCCAGCAGAACCTCGGCGCCTCCTACGTGAACTCGGTCAAGGCCCGAAACCTGAGCTGCGGCAAGGCGATCAAGCTGGTGAAGAAGTACCACCAGTGCCGCAAGGACCACGGCGGCGCCGACGGCAAGTGCAACGGTTTCAAGGGCTACAGCTGCAAGGAAAAGAAGCTCGCCGAGTCGCCGGCCCAGTACACGGCAAAGGCGAAGTGCACCAAGGGCTCGAAGAAGTTCGTCCAGAACTACACACAGAACACCTAGCTCGCCACTCGGCCCTCGCCACTCGAGCGGCCAGTGGCGAATGGCGAGTGCTACCGAGTGAAGTCCTGATCGATCCGCTCGAGCACCGCATCGGCGGCGATGCTCGAACCGGTCTCGTTCAGGTGAATCCCATCTGATTCGCGGACGATCGTCTCCGAGCCGTCGACCTGGATCGCGTCGCGATAGCGCTCGCCGGGGGTAAAGATCGGGACCGTGTCGATCACCCGAACCTGGTCGCGCCAGGGTTGCGCGGCGACCTCGATCGACGCATTGACCGTCCTGCTGATCTCAGCGGCGTCGGAGTCGCGCGGCGTCATCACGGTCAGCCAATAGACCTTCGCCGCACCGTTCTGGCGGTAGGTGTCCATCACCTGGCGCACCCGGTTGGCGTACGCCGCTGCGTACTCGGGACCGCAGCACTCGACCTCAGCTCCGGCGGCCCCCGGGATCGGATAGCCCTCATTGGCGCCGATGAAGACGACTACCGCGTCGGGGTGGTCGGCGCTGACCTGACCGTTCGAGAGCTCGCCCCAGTCGACCAGGGCGGAATTCGAGATCCCGGTCGCCAGGTGCGGATCGCGGATCACCTCGACGCCGTCGGGCGCCAGCCGGCGGGCGAGCTCGGTGTCGAGCGGGGTGGCGAGCGAGTCACCCGTGACCAGCAGCGTCTCGAGCCGCTGTTCGGCCGGGGCCGGGGCGCCGAGCTCGGCCGGGTCGAAGGCGTCGGCCGTGATCGGTGGGATCCGGGCCGCGCCGCCGCCGCCGGCGGTGGCGGCGTCGAAGCCGCCGCTGCCGAGCTCCTGATCGGGGGAGAGGTTGGCGGTGAGCTCCGACTGGGCCTCATCGAGTGGCAACCGTTCGGCGATCCACTCGGTCGGGTGGCCGACGGCCGAGACCAGATCGCGACCGATTCCGCGATCGATCCTGGCGGCGGCGTCGCGGATCGAGCCGCCGGAGAACAAGACCAACAGCACGGCCACCAGCGCCACCGCCCTGACCGCATCGGCGGCGCTGTAGCTGCGCAGACCGTGGCGCTCGAACCGGCTCATCTGACTGTCGTCTCGATGTTCGGTCATCTGCGCTCAGAACTGGAAGTAGATGAACGGCGGAACGCCCTGGCTCGGCACGGTAGCGCCGACGATCAGGATCACGAGCGCGAGCGCCACCGCGAGCAGCGCCGGCCGCAGGCGCTCGATCCGCAGCTGCAGGCGCTCGAGCGGTCGCGGCGGCAGCAGCTGCTATGCCGATCACGGCGACCACCATGGCGAGGATCGGCACGGTCCACAGGGTCGCCGCGCCCGGATCCACCAGGCGCCCGAGGAAGGTCCAGAAGAGCTCCAGGTCGGGCGAGCGAAACAGGATCCAGCCGAAGCAGACGAGGGCGAAGGTCCCGGCCCAGCGCAGCCACACCGGGGTGCGCTCGCCGATCCGCCCGTCGAGTGCATGCTCGGAGACGAGCATCGCCCCGTGGAAGGCGCCCCAGAGGACGAAGGTCCAGGCGGCGCCGTGCCAGAGTCCGCCGAGGACCATCGTGATCATCAGGTTGCGATAGGTGAACAGGCGCCCGCCGCGACTGCCCCCGAGCGGGATGTACAGGTAGTCGCGCAAGAAGCGCGACAGGGTCATGTGCCAGCGCCGCCAGAAGTCGCGAAATCCGGTCGACCGGTAGGGATTGTTGAAGTTCTGCGGGAAGACAAAGCCCATCAACAGCGCGAGCCCGATCGCGATGTCGGTGTAGCCGGAGAAGTCGCAGTAGATCTGGACCGCGTAGGCGAGGGTGGCGAGGATCGCATCGGGAGCGAAATAGGCCTCGGGGACGCCGAAGACGGGATCGACGATGTCGCGAGCGAGCGTGTCGGCGACCAGGACCTTCTTGATCAGCCCGAGCCCGATCAGGGTCAACCCGGCCCCGAGCGCGACCCGGGTCGGGTCGCGCGGCGCCTTCAGTTGCGGCAGGAACTCGCTCGCCCGGACGATCGGCCCTGCCACCAGGTGCGGGAAGAAGCTCAGGTAGATCGCCGCGTCGGCGAGCGAGGCGGGCGCGGCGTCGCCGCGCTTGACGTCGACGACGTAGGTGATCGCCTGGAAGGTGAAGAAGCTGATCCCGATCGGCAGCGCGATCGTCAACAGCGGCAGCGGCATCCCCAGGGCGATCGAATCGAGCGCATCGCCGACGTCGGTGACGAAGAAGGCGTAGTACTTGAACACGCCGAGCATCAGCAGGTCGCCGGCGACCGCGAGGCCACAGATCCAATTGCGCCGGCGCTCGTCGCTCGTCGCTCGAATTCGGACGGCGGCGAGCTGGTTGCCGAGCGTGATCGCGGCCAGCAGGAGGCAGAAGCGGGGGTCGGCGGCCGCGTAGAAGACGTAACTGGCGACGATGATGAACGGCTTCCAAAGCGGCGGGCGCGACATCAGCGCCCAGGAGAGGGCGAGCACGATCGGAAAGAAGATCGCGAACTCGATCGTGGGGAAGAGCATCGGGCGTCGAGGGCGCTTGGGTGTACGTTTCCCCCGGGAAACGAGCGGCGATGCTAGTTGATGGATGCTCAGCAGGGAGATGGCACGCGCGCCTGTGCGCGGCCGTCGTCGCGCTCGTGGCGTTCGCGGCGGTCCCGGCAACGGCGGACGCCGGCGCCTGCGGCAACGTCGCCCAGGAGAAGCCGCGAAAGGACGTCGGTCTCGGCCGTGCGCCGATCGCGATCGGCGACTCGCCGATGCTGCTCGCGCTGCCGAACCTGGCCGCCGAGGGCTATCGCGCCAACGCCCGCGGCTGCCGCCAGTGGGCCGAGGGGGTGGCCCTGATCCGCCAGCTCAAGCACCGCGACAAGCTCCCGCGGCTGGTCGTCGTCGCGCTGGGCTCGAACGGCTCGGTGACCAAGGGCGAGATCGGCGACGCGCTCGAGCTCGTCGGCAAGAAGCGCACCCTCGGGCTGGTCACCCCGCGAGAGACCGGCGGCGGCGCCGGACACGACGCGGCGCTGGTCCGCTCGCAGGCGCGCAAGCACAAGAACAGGACGATCCTGCTCGACTGGGTCAGATTCTCGGGCGGGCACCCGGGCTGGTTTCAGCCTGACGGGCTCCACCTCACCTTCGACGGCGCCGAGGCGATGGCGCGCCTGTTCGACGACGCGCTCAAGGTGCTCGCGCCGCCGCGCTAGTGAGCAGGGATGAGGCCCGACGGACGCCTCACCACCGAAGCGGTTGGTCGCCTAACACCCGAGCAGGAACCCCGTGTGGCGGGGTGAAAGCTGCTGGGATCCGACGGGCCTCGAGCGGTGATTACCCCGCCCGTGGCGGGCGTAACCGGGGCGGCCAACGCGGGGCGACTTTTCGCCCGCCGGCCGCCGACCGCCCAAACGCCGGGGCGACTTTCGCCCGCATGGCGGTCGAAACCCGCCCCGGCGGGCCTCGCCGCACCGGCGGGCCTCGCCGCCCGGGTTGGCGTAGCCCGAGGGGTCGGGCGCTCTAGGTGACCTGGACGCCCGAGATCGCCCGCGAGATCACCAGCCGCTGGATCTCCGAGGTGCCCTCGAAGATGTCGTAGATCTTCGCGTCGCGGTGCATGCGCTCGACCGGGTACTCGCGGGTGTAGCCGTTGCCGCCGAGGATCTGGATCGCGCGCTCGGTGACCCAGGTGGCGACCTCACCGGCCTTCAGCTTCGAGATCGAGCCCTCGGCATTTGTGAACGGGATCTGGTTGCGGCCCATCCAGGCCGCCCGCCAGACCAACAGCCGCGCGGCGTCGATCTCGGTCTTCATGTCGGCGAGGGTGAAGGCGATCGCCTGGTTCTCGACGATCGCGCGCCCGAACTGGCGCCGTTGCTTGGCGTAGTCGAGCGCGTACTCGTAGGCGGCGCGGGCGATCCCGAGCGCCTGCGCGCCGACCGTCGGGCGGCTCGCCTCGAACGTCTGCATCGCGGCCTGGGACTGCGATCGCTTGCCCTCGTGGGCGCGAGCGATCCGCTCGTCGAGCTTCTCCTTGCCGCCGAGCAGGCAGGAGCCGGGCACGCGGCAGTCATCGAGGTGGACGTCGGCGGTATGGGAGGCGCGCAGGCCGTGCTTGAGCACCTTGGCTCCCTGCTCGAGGCCGGCGCTGGCGGGCGGGACTACGAACGCGGCGTGCCCGCGCGAGCCGAGCTCGCGGTCGACCGAGGCGATGACCACGTGAACATCGGCGATCCCGCCGTTGGTGGCCCAAGCCTTCTGTCCGTTGATCAGCCACTCGTCGGCGGCCTCGTCGTAGCGTGCGTTGGTGCGGATCGCCGAGACATCGGAGCCCGCGTCGGGCTCAGACGAACAAAACGCGGCGACCTTCGGCTCCTCGGGGCTGCCGAAGCAGCGCGGGATCCACTCGGCCGTCTGCTCGGGCGTTCCCTGCCCGAAGATCGCGGCGACCGCGAGCGAGGTGCCCATGATCGACATCCCGATCCCGGCATCGCCCCAGAACAGCTCCTCGTTGACGAGGGGCAGCATCAGCCCGGACTCGTCGAAGAAGAACTGGGCGAGGCCCTCATAGCCGTAGAGGCCGATCTTGGCCGCCTCCTGGATCACCGGCCACGGCGTCTCCTCGCGCTCGTCCCACTCGGCGGCCGCGGGCCGGACGACGTCTGCGGCGAACCCATGGACCCAGTCGCGGACGTCGCGCTGGTCGGCGGAGAGGTCGAGCGAGAAGGCCGAGGCCGAGGCCGGGGGTGGGGTCGAGGTGGTAGCTGTCATCTCCCTATGTGACATCATTATAGGTAAGGGTTAGGTGCAGGGGATGTCAACCACGCAATCGATCGAGCTCCATGGTCACCGGGTCGTCTTTCGGCTTCACGGCTCCGGCCCGTTGATCATTCTGATTCACGGGATCACCGGCTGCTCGGAGCAATGGCAGCCGGCGCTCGAACGGCTCTCCGGCGCGCATACGGTGCTCGCCCCGGATCTGCTCGGCCACGGCGAGTCGGCCAAACCGCGCGGCGACTACTCGCTAGGGGCCTACGCGAGCGCGGTTCGCGACACGATGGTGGCGCTCGGTCATGAGCATGCGACGATCGTCGGCCACTCGCTCGGCGGCGGAATCGCGATGCAGTTCGCCTATCAGTTCCCGGAGCGCTGCCAGCGCTTGGTGTTGGTTTCCTCCGGTGGGCTCGGGCGCGCGGTCCATCCGCTGCTGCGCGCCTCGACCCTGCCCGGCTCGGAGCTGGTGCTGCCGTGGCTGGCCCACACCAAGGTGCTCGGCGCCGGAGCGGCGCTGGGCCGCGCCGTCGGCAGGCTGCGGCTGCGGGCCGGGACCGATCTCGCCGAGGTCGCCCGCGGGTTCAGCTCGCTCGGTGAGGCCGAGGCGCGCTCCGCCTTCATCGAGACGATGCGGGCCGTGGTCGACGCCGGGGGTCAGCGGGTGAGCGCCCTCGACCGCCTCTATCTGGCCGGGGCGATGCCGTCGCTGATCGTCTGGGGAAGCGCCGACCCGATCATCCCCGTGGCGCACGGCCACGCCGCCCACGAGGCGATGCCGAACAGCCGGCTGGAGTTGCTCGAAGGGGTCGGCCACTTCCCCCAGCTCGAGCGCCCGCACGAGTTCGCCCGCCTGCTCGCCGAGTTCATCGCCGAGACCGAGCCGGCCGAGCTCGACCCCTCGCAGCTCCGCGAGCGGTTGGTCGCCCGCGCCGCCTAGCCTCAGGTCTGCCGGAGCTTCTCCAGCTCGCGGCCCATCTGGCGCTCGACCGCCTCGGTCATCACCAGCTGGAACATCGCCAGCAGGGCGTCGGATGCCAGCGGGCGCAGGCGCTCGAGCGCGTCGCGGACGGCGGGCAGGTCGTGCTCTGGGCGTCCCTGGTCCTCGAACGGCTTCCAGACCTGCTTGATGAACAGGTCGACGAAGGTCTTGGCGACCGCGGCCGATTGCTTTCGCAGCTGACCGGCGACGTCGAGCGCCGCCGCCGCCGGGATTCCCAGCGCCGCGAGCTCGGCGCTGGCGCGACCGAGGGTCGGGCTCAGCTCCTCGAACTTGCCGTCGGGCAGCGGGCGCAGGATGCCGAGCTTCTCGGCCTTGCGCAAGAGCGCCTGGGCCTCGTCGCCGGCCCGCCAGCGCTCGGCTAGCTCCTCGGCGCTGACGATCTGCGGCTGCTCGTCCTCGAACGGAGCCTTGACCGCTCGGGTGAACCGCAACACCTCCTCGCTGGAGCCGCCGGCGCTGTCGAGCAGCCGCGAGATCGCCTCGAGCTTGAAGCCGTCGGCCTGCAGCTCGCGGATCAGCTCGATTCGCGCCTCGTGATCGGGGCCGTAAAAGCCGGTTCGACCGCGTACCTGCGGGGCGGGGAGTAGCCCGCGCGACTGGTGGGCGCGGATGTTGCGGACGGTCATCCCGGTGCGCCGCGCCAGCTCGTCGATCGTCAGCTCCTCGGTCGAGGCGGTCACCGGCGCGATTGTACGCCGGGCGATGGCACACGATCGAGTGTCGTGTTGCGCGGATCTCCGGCTGCGATCAGTGGCCGGCGGCGAGCTGAGCGCGGGTGAGGCCGTCGAGCAGGTGGCGCAGCTCGGGCTCGCCGCCATCGTCGTCGACGAAGGCCAGCGTCCCGGGCCAGTAGGGGCTGACCGCGGCGCTGCCGCCGAGCAGGCTGGGGGAGTGGACCCAGCTGCCGGTGTTCCAGAGCTGGGCCGTCGTCGGGCCCGATGGCGAGCCCCGCCGGTGGGTGTGGCCGAAGAGCACGTGCTCGGCGCCGATCCCGAGGCGGCGAACGACCTCGTCCATGGCGTCGAAGCCGGCCTCGGCGATCGCCTCGGTCGAGAGGTCGGCGCGCACCGGCCCGAGCCCGAGTCGGTTGGCGACCCCGACCGCCCCCGGGACCGCGACCGCGCCCAGCAGCCAGCCGCGGAGCTTGGCCGAGCGTGTCTCGCCGCCCCCGAGCATCCGCCAGATGCGGATCGAGGGCGAACCCCCGCCGCGGCGCTCGCCGACGCTCGCCTGGGCGAGCGCGTAGAGGAGCGCGTAAACCGGTGTCTGGATGCGCTCGTACTCCTCGATCCGGTCGCCGACCTCGGTCGGCCCGGTGGGCTCGATCGATTCCGGGCCGTCGGCGGCGATCCCGAGCACGCGCTCGACCATCGCCACTCCCAGTCGCTCGATCGTCGGCACGGTCAGGTGACGATCGAGGTAGTGGCCGTGGATCGCATAGACGTCCGGCCTGATCCAGAGACCGGGATAGGCGAAGCTGACCGCGGCCGGCGCGAGCAGGGCGGTGAGCGCGGCGAACGCCCTTCCCTCGGGCTCGCCCTGTTGCTCGAGCTCGGGCGGGCCGGCGCCGTCGAGCGCACGGCGCTCGTGCCAGGGCTCGATCAGGTGGTGGTCATGGTTGCCGGGGACGACAACTATCTCGCTGCCGGAGAGGGCGCCGCCGAGCGCGGCGAGGACAGGCGCGGCGGTCTCCAGCGTCTCGGCCAGGGGCCGGTCGCGAAGCTCGAGCACGTCGCCGAGCAGGATCAGCCGGTCGGCCTGCACCAGCGCCTCGATCAGCGGCTCGCGAAACCGCTCGCCGCGGAGGAGATCGGCGCCGCCGCCGAGGCCGAGGTGGAGGTCGGAGATCACGGCGGTCCGCATGCCGGCAATCGTTCCGACCGTTGCGGACGGGACTATGGTTGGCCGCGATGAACGGTTCGGACCCGCAGCTCCCCGAGCGCCGACCGCGACCACTTGGGACCCGACTGCTCGGAATCGGGGCCCGGGGAGCCGAGCGAGTCGCCTCGGCGACCGGGATCGACGATGCGGTCGAGCGGACGACCGAGGAGGCGATCGTCCGCGCGCTCGAGAGCCCCGCGGTCGAGCGCGCGATCATCCGCGTGCTCGAGAGCGAGGAAGCGCAGGCTGCGTTGGAGCGAGCGCTCTCGAGCCCCAGGGTCGAGCGCGCCGCCGTCCAGGTCCTCGACTCGGAGCTGATCGAGAGCGTCTGGGACCACCTGCTCGCCTCCGACCAGGCCCAGAAGCTCGTTGAGCGGATCGCCGAGTCGCCCGAGGTCCGGGCGGCGATCACCTCGCAGGGCGTCGGCCTGCTCGCGGACCTCGGCCGCAGCGTCCGCGAGATCGCCGACCGGGTCGACATCTGGATCGCTCGCCTGGTCAATCGCATGCGCGGTCGGCCGCCGTCGGCGCGGCCGGTGGTCCATCACGTCGGTCTGGTCACCCGCGGGGTTGCCGCGGTAATCGATGGAACCCTGCTCAACCTCAGTCTGCTCGCGATCTCGGCCGTCTTCGGGGTGACGATCGGGGGCGTGCTCGGCGATGACCAAAGCGCCTCCGGGTTGGAGATCGCGGTCGGCAGCGCGGTCTGGATCATGGCGGGCTCGTTTTATCTCGGGACCTTCTGGTCGCTGGTCGGGCAGACGATCGGAATGCGCTTCCTCTCGATCCGGGTGGAGAACGGGGGTCAGGACGGGATCGGCGCCAAGCGCGCGATCAAGCGCCTGATCGGCACGGCCGCCTGCGTGCTCACCCTCGGCGTCGGGTTCCTGATCGCTCTCTTCGATGACCGTCGCCGAACGCTCGCCGATCGCTTCGCCCGGACCGAGGTGGTCGAGCTCGAGGAGGAGCTCCAAGTGGCACCCTGGTCGCGCGCACCGGCCGGCTGAGGGCGGCGGATAGACTCGGCTCGATGGCCGATGCGCGAGACCCGGCGCCGGCGCTGAACGGGATCGCGGTCGAGAACCCGGCGACCGGTGAGACGATCGCCAGCGTGCCCGAGCTCGGCGCAGGGCAGGTCGGCGAGATGGCGGCGGCTGCCCGCGCCGCCCAGCCGGCGTGGGCGGAGCTCGGCTTCGAAGAGCGGGGCGAGGTGCTCCTGGCGGCCAGCCGCTGGCTGGTCGCCAACGCCGAGCGCGTGGTCGCCACGATCGTCGCCGAGACCGGCCGCCCGGCCGATGAAACCCAGTTCGCGGAAATCTCCTACGGGCTCTCGGCGCTCCAGTTCTGGGCCCGCCAGGCGCCCGCCTATCTGGCCGACGAGCAGATCGAGTCGGCCTCGCCGATCGTCCGCGGGCGCCGGATGGTGGTCCGCTATGCGCCGCTCGGTCTGGTCGGCGTGATCGGGCCGTGGAATTACCCGCTCAACAACTCCTTCGGCGACTGCATCCCGGCGCTGGCCGCCGGCAACGCGGTGCTCCTGAAGCCCTCCGAGGTGACCCCGCTGACCTCGCTCGTGCTGGCCGAGATGCTGGTCGAGTCGGGGTTGCCCGAGGACGTCTTCCAGGTCGCGACCGGCCGCGGCGAGACCGGCGCCGCGCTCATCGACGAGGCCGATTTCGTCATGTTCACCGGGTCGGTCGAGACCGGCAAGAAGGTGATGGCGCAGGCAGCGCAGACGCTGACCCCGGTGAGCCTCGAGCTCGGCGGCAAGGACCCGATGATCGTGCTCGCCGACGCCGACCTCGAGCGAGCCGCCAACGCCGCGGTCTCCTACGGGCTCAACAACTCGGGCCAGGTCTGTATCTCGGTCGAGCGCATCTACGTCGAGGACCAGGTCCACGACGAGTTCATCGACCGGGTCGTCGCCAAGGTCGAGGCGCTGCGCCAGGGGCCGCCGGGCGAGCCGGGCACGGTCGACGTCGGCGCGATCATCTTCCCGGCGCAGATCGATCTGATCGAGGCTCACGTGCGCGACGCGGTCGACAAGGGCGCCAGGGTCGTCACCGGCGGCGAGCGCGGTCCGGGCCCGGGGCGCTTTTACCGCCCGACCGTCCTCGCCGAGGTCGACCACTCGATGCGCTGCATGGTCGAGGAGACGTTCGGGCCGACCCTCCCGGTGATGCGGGTTCGCGATGCCGAGCAGGCGGTGGAGCTCGCCAACGACGGGCCCTACGGGCTGCAGGCCTCGGTCTGGACGCGTGACACCGACCGCGGCGAGCAGCTCGCCCGCCGGGTTGAGGCGGGTACGGCGATCGTCAACGACGCCCAGGTCAACTACGCCGCCCTGGAGCTTCCGATGGGTGGCTGGAAGGCCTCCGGGCTGGGCTCTCGCCACGGGCCGGAGGGGATCCGCAAGTACACCAAGCGCCAATCGCTGATGATCGCCCCCGGCTATGCGCCCGCGCGCGAGGCCCACCATCTTCCCTACAGCGCCCCGGTCAGCCTGGCGATCGGCGAGGCCTTCGCCGCGCTCGCCACCAGCGAGCTCTTCGATGGCGTCCAGCGGGCGACCCTGACGGCGCTCTGCGACACCTTCATCCCCGCGCTCGATCCGCCCGAGGGCGAGCGCGACGAGCACGGGTTCTGGGCGCGCGCGGCCTCGCATGCGGCGGTCCCCGAAGGCGTCGAGCTGGCCCTTTTGCAGGCGGACCCGAGCGAGGAGGAGGTCGCCGGCCTGCGCGGCCTGCTCGATGCCCTGGTCGAGAACGGGATCGCGGCGGCGACCCCGCAGGACCTGCGCGAGCAGATCGTCCACGGCTTCTGCGACCAAAGCCCCGAGGCGCTCGCCGGGATCTCGACTCTGCGGGCGATCGCCGGGACGATCTTCTACGCCCTGCCCGACCTCGGCACGGGGCGCAACCCGACCTGGGACGCGATCGGCTACCCCGGCCCGGTCTCGCCGGCGCCCGAGCGCCGGCGCCCGCTCGAGATCACCGTGCCGGAGCCCGGCCAGACGCTCGAGGCCGACGTCTGCGTGGTCGGCTCGGGGGCCGGCGGCGGGGTGATCGCCGGTGAGCTGGCCGTCGCCGGCAAGTCGGTGGTCGTGCTCGAGGCCGGCGGATACCACGACGACCGCGACTTCGACCAGCTCGAGCTGGCCGCCTACCAGCGCTCCTATCTGAACGGGGGCCCGTTCGCGACCGCCGACGGCCAGATCTCGATCGTTGCCGGGACCGGGGTCGGCGGGGGCACGGTCGTCAACTGGACCAACTGCCTGCGCACCTACGACCGGGTGCGCGCGGAATGGGCCTCCGAGCACGGCCTCGAGGGCCTCGACGGCCCCGAGTTCGATGCCCACCTCGATTCGGTCTCGGAGCGAATCATGGTCAATGATCGCTGCTCGGACCTCTCGGGACCGCACCTGCGGTTGAGGGAGGCGACCGACGCGTTCGGCTGGGACTTTCGCACCATCCTGCGCAACACCGATCCGGCGAGTTACGACCCGGCGAGCGCCGCCTACCTCGGGTTCGGCGACCAGAGCGGCTCAAAACAGTCGACGGCGAAGACCTACCTCGTCGACGCCCAGCGTCACGGGGCGCGGATCATCGCCGGCGCACGGGCCGAGCGGGTCCTGGTCGAGTCGGGGCGCGCGGCGGGGGTCGAGGCGGTCTGGAGCGATCTCGAGGACGGCGCGGGCGCCAACGGCACCGGGGCCCGGTTCACGGTCAGGGCGCCGACCGTGGTCGTCGCCGGCGGCTCGATCGAGTCACCGGCGCTGCTCTTGCGATCGCAGCTCGGCGGCCGGGCGACCGGGGAGTTCCTGCGCCTGCATCCGACCGCCGCGGTCACCGCCTACTACGACGAGCCTCAGGATTGGTGCTGGGGTCCGCCACAGGCGGCGCTCTCGCACCAGTTCGAGGACACCGGCGACGGCCACGGCTTCCTGCTCGAGGGGGCTCAGTCGACGACCGGGCTCTACGCCGGGGCGCTGCCGTGGCGCTCGGGCCGCGACCACAAGCAGCGGATGAAGCGCTGGAGCCATTCCGCCTCCCTGGTCAGCCTGGTCCGCGAGCAGGGACACGGCCGGGTGACGGTCGACGAGGCGGGCGGCGGTGTCGCCCACTATCCGGTCACCGACGAGGTCGATATCCGCAACATCCGCGCCGGGGTCGAGGCGCTGATCCGTGTCCACGAGGCGGCCGGCGCGACCGAGATCGTCGGCTCGGCGCGAAAGGCGCCCGACTGGAGCCGGGGCGAGGACCTGGAGGGGTTCATCGACCAGGTGACGTCGGCCCCGATCGCCCCGCGAGAGTTCCTCCTCTTCTCGGCCCACCAGATGGGCAGCTGCCGGATGGGAACGGATCCGGCGACCTCTGTCGCCAACCCTTGGGGCGAGCTCCACGATGCGCCCGGGGTCTGGATCGGCGACGCCAGCGCCTTCCCGACCGCATCGGGGACCAACCCGATGCTGACGATCATGGCGCTCGCCCGGCGCACCGCGCACGCGATCGCCGCGGCCTGAAGCGTGAGTCCCTACCGGGGCTCGATCAGCGCCGCCCAGATCTCGGTCAGCGTCCGCGTCGCCGTCTCGGCCGAGATCCGCGGCTCGTGCCCGAAGGCCTCCAGCAGGTAGGCCTCGGAGAGCAGGTTGAGCGCGCGCGCCGTCTCGGCGGGGTCGTTGAGCCCCTCGGCGACCTCGGCGAGCGCCGCGGCGAGCAGCTGGTTGAAGCGCTCACGGATCACGCGGCCCTCTGCCGCGATCCGGGGGTCGGCGGCGGCGGCCTCGGCCCTCGCGCGCAGGAGCGGCCCGTGGCGCCGATAGACGTCGACGGGCAGCTCGAGCGCGGCCGCGATCGCGGGGTGGCCACGCTCGGCGCGCCCCGACTCGAGCGCCACCTCGGCCGCGTAGAGCTCCTCGATCGCCTCGCGGGTGGCCCGGGAGAGCAGGTCGCCGAGGTCGTCGAAGTGCCGGTAGAAGAGCGTCCGCCCGATCCCCGCCCGCTCCATGATCTCGCCGACGTTGAGCTCGGCGTAGGAGCGCTCGCGAACGAGCTCGCTGACCGCGGCGACGATCCGCGCCCGGGCCTGCTCCCGGGTCCGCCGAGCCTCCGTTTCCGGTTTCGTCGCCGCCATGTTGACACAGTGTGACACATTGTGTTACGGTCCGCGCGATGCACACGGGGGGAACGCCGAAGCGCAGCGGGGGCGAAGGTCCGAAGCGGTTGACGACGGCCACGCCCCTGCTGGCGCTCGCGGCGCTCATCGGGGCCGCCGTCACCGTCGCGCCGGCGGAGGCGCGCCCGGTTGGGGCCGGCGCTGACGCGCGCCCCAACATCCTCGTCGTGATGACCGACGACATGGCCTCTACCGACCTCGCGCTGATGCCTAACGTCCGCCGGATGCTCGCCGCCAAGGGCACCAGGTTCGCCGATGCCGTCGACTCGTTCCCGCTCTGCTGTCCTGCACGCGCAACCTTCATCACCGGCCAGTACGCCCACAACCACGGGGTCAAGGGGAACTTCTATCCGTACGGCTGGTACGGGATGAAGCATCGCGCCAACACCCTCCCGAGCTGGCTGCAAGAGGCCGGGTACCGCACCGCGCTGATCGGGAAATGGCTGAATGGATACGGCGCGGTCGACGCCCACGGTGAGGTCCCGGCCGGCTTCGACATCTGGCGTGGTCTGCTCGACGTCTCCGCCTACGACTACTTCAACTTCGTCATGAACCGTGACGGCAAGCTGCGCAGCTGGGGCGATGCCGAGTTCGCACGCGGCCTGGTCGAGTTCGCGAACGTCGAGGTGACAGGCGGGATCGATACGGTCAACGAGGTGCTCGCGAGGCTCGCGGAGGTCTTCGGGCCCGCTCCCTATGACTACTGGGGCGCCGAGAACCCGAAGGACTACTCGCCCGACGTCACCGCCAAGATCACCGAGAACCTGGTCCGCGCCGAGCGCAACTCGCGCAAGCCGTTCTTCATCTGGTGGGCGCCGGCGGCGCCGCACCGCGAGGACGTGGCGACGACGCTGATGGGCCGCCCGGGACCGGATCCGCGGCCGGCGCCCCGCTACGCCGAGAAGAGCAAGCGCTACACGTTGCCGCGCCCGCCGAGCTTCAACGAGGCCGACCTCTCCGACAAGGCATCCCCGGTGACCGATGCAGCGCCGCCGCTGACCGCGGCCCAGATCGAGCAGCTGCAGCTCGACTACGAGGGCCGGGCGGGGTCGATGCTGGCGGTCGACGACCACGTGGCGAAGCTGGTGCAGACGCTCCGATCGACCGACCAGCTGCAAAACACCCTGATCGTCTTCGTCTCCGACAACGGCTGGCTCCAGGGCGAGCACCGGATCGGCGGTGACAAGTTCCTGCCCTACGAGGAGTCGCTGCGGGTGCCGTTCATCCTCCGCGGCCCCGGGATCCGCGCGGGCCAGACGGTTCGCGGGCAGGTATCGAACATCGACTTCGCGCCCACCCTGCTCGACGCTGCGGGCGCAAAGCCCGGGCGGCGGATGGACGGGGTCTCGCTGCTTCCCACCGTCCGCGATCCGCGGCGGCGCCCCGAGCGCGCGCTCGAGATCGAGGCGCTGGCGCCGTTGTTCGAGGGCGCGATCCCGATCAACGCCTGGGATCGGCCCTATCGGGGCGTTCGCACCGACCGTTACACCTACGTCGTTTGGTCGGAGACCCGAGAGACCGAGCTCTACGACCGCCGCAGCGACCCGGGCCAGCTCGTCAACGTCTCCGGTGAGCCGGACTACGAGCAGGTCGAGGCCCGGTTGGCGGCGAAGCTGGCGAAGCTCGAGGACTGCGCAGGCAGGTCGTGCAACGTGAGGCCGTGATTGGATCTGACCGTGGACACCTACCGCACGCCTGACGAGCGCTTCGACAGCCTGCCCGGCTTTTCCTTCGAGCCCCGCTACCGGGAGGTCGACGGCCTGCGCCTCGCCCACATCGACGAGGGCGACGGGCCACCGGTCGTCTTCTTTCATGGCGAGCCGACCTGGTCTTATCTGTGGCGCAAGGTGATCGGCCCGGTCCGCGACGCCGGCTTTCGCTGCATCGCCCCCGACCACGCCGGCTTCGGTCGCTCCGACAAGCCGACGGACGTCGACTGGTACTCCTATGACCGCCACGCCGAGCTGACCGCGACCCTGCTGCGGGACCTCGACCTGCGCGACGCGACCGCGGTCGTCCACGACTGGGGCGGGCCGATCGGGTTGCGCCTCGCGGTCGAGCACCCGGAGCGGATCGCGCGGATGGTGATCATGGACACGGGCCTGTTCACGGGCGAGCAGCCGATGTCGGACGCCTGGAAGATGTTTCGCGACTTCGTCGAGCGCACCGAGGACCTGCCGATCTCGATGCTTGTTCGCGGCGCGGTCGCGCGCGACATGGACGACGCGGTCGCCGCCGCCTACGACGCTCCGTTCCCGGTCGCCGAGGCAAAGGCCGGTGCGCGCGCCTTTCCGTTGATGTTGCCGACGACGCCACAGGCGAACGGCGCTGCGGCGGGCAGGCGGGTGCTCGAGGCGCTGCGGTCCGACGAGCGGCCGAAGCTCTGCCTGTGGGCCGACTCGGACCCGATCATCCCGTTCGAGGTCGGTGAGCGCTTCGCGGCGGCGATCGGCGCCGAGGCGCCGGAGAAGGTCGAGCGGGCCTCGCACTTTCTCCAGGAGGATGCCGGCGAGTGGATCGGTGAGCGGATCGCCGAGTGGCTGGGGGCGAAGCGATGAGCCTCGCGCTCTACCGCCTCGGACACCTCTGCGCCCGGCATCGGCTGGTCGTGATCGCGATCTGGGCGATCTTCGTGGTCGGCGTGGTCGCCGCCGCGAAGGGGGTCGGCAGCCAGACCTCCGACAACCTGACCCTTCCGGGCACCGGCTCGACCGCTGCCACCGACCTGCTCGACGACAAGCTCCCGAAGCAGGCCAACGGCACGGTGCCGATCGTGCTCGAGTCGAGCTCCGGCCGGCTCGACGGCGGCGCCAATCGCAAGGCGGTGAAGGCGACCGTGAGCTCGCTGCGGAGTTCGCCTGAGGTCCGCAGCGCGGTCAGCCCGCTGAGCGCCGAAGGTAAGGACGCGCTCTCGAAGGACGCGACGATCGCCTACATCTCGCTGACCCTGACCGAAGGCCCGGCGGAGTTGGACGAGGACGAAGGGAACGCGGTGCTCGACGCGGCCCAGCCGGCCCGCGACGCGGGCATCGCCGTCTCCGCAGGCGCCTACCTCGGTCAGGAGATCTCGAAGCCGAGCACCGAGTCGAGCGAGCGGATCGGGATCGCCGCGGCGATCCTCATCCTGCTGGTGACGCTGGGGACCGCGGTCGCGATGGCGCTGCCGATCGCCGTCGCGATCATCGGCGTGGTCACCGGGATCAGCCTCATCGGACTGCTCGGCCACCTGATCTCGGTGCCGACGGTCGCCGCGACGCTGGGGACCATGATCGGCCTCGGGGTGGGGATCGACTACTCGCTGTTCATCGTCACACGCTTCCGGCGACGGCTCGCGGACGGGCTCGAGGTCGAGGAGGCGATCGCCCGCGCGGCGGCCACATCGGGCAGCGCCGTCGCCTTCGCCGGCGGAACCGTCGTCATCGCGCTGCTCTCGCTGATTCTCGCCGACATCCCGATCGTCAGCGCGCTCGGCTTCTCGGCCGCGATCGTCGTCGTCGTCGCCGTGAGCGCGGCGACCACGCTGCTGCCGGCGCTGCTCGGCCTCGTGGGGCACAGGATCGAGAGCCTGCGTGTTCCTCACCTGACCCCCGAGCACCACGACCATCGCCCACACGGCTGGGATCGCTGGGCCCGCGGAGTCGCCGGGCGTCCGTGGATCGCGATGATCGCCGCGGTCGTCCTGCTCGTCGTCCTGGCGCTGCCGCTGCGCGACATGCGACTCGGCCAGGAGGACGTCGGCGTGCTGCCGACCGACACGACGGCGCGCCAGGCCTACGACACGATCAAGCGTGGCTTCGGCGTCGGCCAGAATGGCCCCTTCCTGATCGCGGTCGAGTTCTCGAAGCCGGCCCGAAACGACCAGAGCAGCCTCGACCAGCTCAAGCAGCAGGAGGCGGCCCAAGAGCAGCAGCAGACCGACGCGATCAGCCAGCAGACCGAGGCGCTGGTCGCCGAGGGGGTGCCGGCCGACGAGGCCCAGGCGCAAGCGACACAGCAGGTCGAGGCCCAGGGCCCGTCGCAGGCGCAGCAGCGCAAGTCGGCGCAGCAGAAGAAGTTCCTCAAGTCGACAGCCTCCGACCCCGACCTGGTCAAGCTCGAGAACAAGATCGCCAAGGACCCCGGGATCAAGTCGGTGTCGCAGGCGAAGGTCGATCCGAGCGGCCGTGGCGCTGTCCTCAGCGCGGTGCCGACCACTGCCCCCTCGGCCTACGCCACCCAGGACACGGTCAACCGGCTGCGCGATCAGGTGATTCCCGCGGCGACCAAGGGGACCAGCCTGACCGCCTACGTCGGCGGCACGACCGCCTCCTACATCGACCTCGCCGACCGGATCTCGGCGAAGTTGCCGTCGGTGATCGCGATCGTCGTCGCGCTCAGCTTCGTCCTCCTGCTGATCGCCTTCCGCTCGGTCCTCGTCCCGGCGACGGCGGCACTGATGAACCTGCTCTCGGTCGCGGCAGCCTACGGGGTGCTCACGGCCGTGTTCGAGAAGGGCATCGGCGACAACCTGATCGGGCTCGAGCATCCGATTCCGATCGAGAGCTTCGTCCCGCTGTTGATGTTCGCGATCCTCTTCGGGCTCTCGATGGACTATCAGGTGTTCCTGGTCTCTCGGATCGGTGAGGCGTGGCGCGCGCGAGGCGACAATCGCGAGGCGGTGATCGAGGGGCTGGCGAGCTCGGCCCGGGTGATCACGGCGGCGGCGGCGATCATGGTCAGCGTCTTCGCCAGCTTCATCCTCAACGGCGACCCGACGGTGAAGCAGTTCGGGGTGGGGCTCGCCGTCGCGATCGCCATCGACGCGACGATCGTCCGCTGCCTGCTGGTGCCGGCGGCGATGGTCCTCCTGGGCGCGCGCAACTGGTGGCTGCCCGCCTGGCTCGACCGCATTTTGCCGCGAGTCGGGCTCGAGTCCGAGGACACACTGCCCGAGGTCGCAAGCGCCCCGGCGTCGGCGCCGTCGCCGTCGCCGAGCAAGGGCTCGACCTGATCGGCGTGGTCTAGAGGCGTGATGCGGGTTGCCCGCACGCACGGTCAGCCCACATCAACCTCTAGGCGTGCTGCTCGAGGAAGGGCAGTACGGCGGCGTCGAACTCGTCCGGTCGCTCGAGGCTGAGCACGTGCGCCGTGTCGGCGATCTCGATCAGGTCGGCACCGGTGCCGGCGGCGAGCTCACGGGCGCCGGCGCTGACCCCCGGCACGTCGCGGGCGCCGATCACGACGAGCATGGGTGGCCGGAGGTCGGGTAGCCGTCCGAGCGCCGGCGGATCGAGCTCGGTCGGCTCGATCTCCGCCCCGCTTCGCTCGCGCGCCTCCTCGCGCTCGAGCGCGGCACGATTGAGCCGCGCGATCGTCTCGCGCACGCGGTCGTCGACGTCGCCGGGCTCTCGCCCGACGCCGTCAACCCACATCCGCAGCTCGAGCTCGTTGGCTGCGTCGATGCCGTCTCGCTCATAGGCGGCGTCGATCTCCTCCCAGCGTGCGAGCTGCTCGGGCGGGGGCTCCCAGCCCGACGGAGTCGCGACCACGGCGACCAGGGCGCCGACCCGCGCCGGCGTGAAGAGCGCGAGGTCGACGGCGGCCTTGCCGCCCATCGACGCGCCGACCACCGCGGCGCGTTCGATCCCGGCGGCGTCCAATACGCCGAGGGCGTCGCCGTGAAGCGAATAGGGGCCGTCGGGGTCGGGCGATTCCCCGAAGCCGCGCTGGTCGTAGCGAACGAGGGTGAAGCGATCGCGCCAGCGCTGCCATTGCGGGTCCCACATCGACCGGTCGGCGATTCCCTCGTGGATCAACAGCACCTCCGGCCCCGAGCCGACGCGTTCGTAGGCGAGACCGTCCGGGGTGCGACTCGTCGGGCTCACAGGCGGACCACGATCGCAGCGGTGATCAGCTCGGCCACCGGCCCGGTTGGAAAGCCGGCGACGGTGCCGTCGCCGGAGACCACCCGGACGCGCCCGTCCTCGCTGCTCAGCTCCATCTCGAGGTCGACCGGGACCACGGTCTCGGTGTCGGCCAAGAACGGGTCCAAAATCGCGTCGAGCAGCGACTCGCCGGGGACCTCGACGCTCTCGAGCCCGAAGTCCGCCAGCGCCGTCGTCGACGCCTCGCCGCTCGCGACCAGCCGGTAGGGGCCCTTGCCGTCGCGGCTGAGCTCGAACCGCTCGAGCTCGAACGGTCCGGCGGTCGAGTCGGTGATCGAGACGTCGACCTTGGCGAAGCCGTCGAGGTCGTCGAAGACCCGCTCGCTGTGGTCGGGATCGAGGACCAGCTCGCTGGCGGTCACCTCGAAGCGCTCCCCGTCGGAGAACAACAGGCGCATCGCGGGCACCGCGCCGAGGGTCACCTCGGCGTTGCCGCCACCCTCGGTCAGGCGGCTCTCCACGCGCCGCTCGCCGAGCTCGGGCAAGAGCAGCTGGCTCATGACCAGCACGAAAACGACGATCCCGCCGACGATCAGCCCCCAACGAGCCATGCGCAGAAGCTTTGCAGGGGCGGGGCGGTATTGGAGGCCGGCCGCTAGATTGCCCGCACCCGCACAAGGACGAGGAGGGGACACCGGGAGTATGGCCGGCGGTGGCGGGACGCCTTCGAATCGCACCAGGTCGGTCGTCAGCATCGCCCTGGCGATCGTCGGCGCGGTGCTGGCGCTGTTCGGGGCGATCCTGTTCTACGCCCGCACCGAGGTGATCGACGAGCGCGCTTTCGCCGATCACGCCGCGGAGGCGTTCAAGGACGATCAGGTTCGCGAGCTGATCGCGACCGAGGTCGTCGTCCAGCTCGCCGAGCGCGGCTCTGCCGACCTGGTGGCGGCGCGGCCGCTGTTGCAGTCGGTGGTCGACACGGTGATCGAGACGGAGCCGTTTCGCGACGTCCTTCGCGAGGCCGCCCGGCAGACCAATCGCCTGCTCTTCGTGCGTGAGCGCAACAACGTTGCCTTCAACGTCTCCGACGGGCTCGAGGTCGTGCGCTTTGCCCTGCAGTCGGTCTCCCCCAAGCTCGCCGAGGCGCTGCCGCGCGACATCGATCTGGCGCTGGTGAAGCTCAAGCGACGCGACTTCGCTCGCCAGAGCCTCGAGGTGGCCGATCGGATCCGCGTGCTCGGGATCATCGCCCCGCTGCTGGCCCTGCTGGTGCTGGTCGCGTCGGTGGTGGTGGCGCCGGACCGTCGCATCGGGGTATTGCGCGCGGCGCTTGCCGTGGCCGCGGCCGGCGCCGGGGTCGCGATTGCGCTGCTGATCTTCCGCGCGCGGCTGCTCGCCGGGGTGATCGGCACCGATGAGCTCACCGACGACGACGTTCGCGGGGCCGTGGGCGGCATCTTCGATGCCTTCCTCGGAGGCCTGGTCGCCTGGGGTCTGATCATGGCGCTGACCGGATTGGTGGTCGCGGGGGCGGGCGCCGCCCTCGACCCCGAGCGCGACCTCGATCCGGCGACCCGCCTGCGACGCCGGCTCAGCCAGCGTCCGCGCAGCGGCGTCGGGCGGGTCCTGCGGGCGATCGTGGCGATCGGCGCCGGGTTCGTCATCGCTCTCGAGCCATTGCTCGCGCTTCAGGTCGTGGGCCTGCTGGCGGGCGCCTGGCTGATCTACTTCGGCACCGGGGAATTGCTGTTGATGCTGCAGCCCCCTGCCGAGCCCGGGGTCGACCATGAACCGACCCGGCGGCGCGCCCTGTTGCGAACCGGTGTGGCGGCCGCAGCGGGGGTGGCCGCGATCGTGATCGCGGTCGTCGTCTTCACCTCCGGAGACGGGCCCCGCGAACTCAACTCAGCTCCGCGCAGTGGCTGCAACGGCGCTCCCGAGCTCTGCGACCTGCGCCTCAATCAGGTCGTCTTCGCTGGGACTCACAATTCCTTCTCGGCGGCCGATAGCGGCGGTTGGTTCATCGCCAACCAAAACCGGACGATCGAGCGCCAGCTATCCGACGGCATCCGCCTGCTGTTGCTCGACCCGCACTGGGGCGTCGCCGACGCTCGTGGCCGGGTGCGAACCGACTTCGAAGCCGAGGGCCGCGATCTCAACCGGGTGGCGAAGGCGCTGCCCCCCGCGACGCTGGCAGCGGCCCAGCGGCTCGCCGGCGACCTCGGGGTGCGGACCGAGTCGGGTGGCGAGCCCGACGTGTTCTTGTGCCACACGGTCTGCGAGCTGGGTGCCACCCGGATGACCAAGGCGCTCGATGACATCCGCACCTTCCTCGAGGCGAATCCGGGCGAGGTCCTGATCTTGTTCATCGAGCCCTATGTGCCACCCGCGGAGATCGCCAAACGCCTCGAATCAGCCGGGTTGAGCGACTATCTGGCGGAGCTCGAACGAGGCGCTCCGTTGCCCACCCTGGGCGAGTTGGTGAAGACCAACAAGCGCCTGGTCGTGCTGACCGAGCGCGACGCCGACGGCTCGCTGCCCTGGTACCTCGACGGGTTCAGTTTCGTCCAGGACACGCCATTGGGCGCGACAAAGGTCGAGCAGCTGAGCTGCGAGCTCAACCGCGGCGAGCCCGACAGCCCGATGCTGATGCTCAATCAGTGGGCCGACGTGTTCCCGCCGCGCCAGAGCGCGAACCCCCCGTTTCAGACCGGCCAGGTGCTGCTCGACCGTGCCCACCGGTGCGCGCGCGAGCGCGGCCTGCCGGCGAATCTGATCGCGGTGGACTTCTACGACCGGGGCGCGCTGATCGAATCCGTCGATGAGCTCAATCGTGAGAGGATTGCGGCGGCCGAACGACGGATGAGGAGGTAGGGAGTGTGCGCGTCCTTTACGGCGTCAACGGAGAGGGCATGGGACACGCGACCCGATCGAGGGTGGTCATCGACGATCTGCTCGAGCGCCACGAGGTTCGCGTGGTCGCCTCGCAAGCGGCGTTTCGCTACCTCTCGGCATGCCTGCCCAGCGTCGAGGAGATCTTCGGCCCGAGCTTCGCGATGGAGGAGGGGCAGATCCACCGCTGGGCGACGGTGGTCCAGAACGTCCGCAACGCCCGCCAGGAGCTGCCCGACACCGTTCACCACTGGGTCGCCTCTGTGGACGAGTGGAAACCGGAGGTGGTGATCACCGATTTCGAGCCGCTGAGCGCCGTCTTCGCCCGGCTCACCCGCACCCCGATGATCGCGGTCGACAACATCAACATGCTCGACCGCTGCCGCCACGACAAGGAGATCATCGGCCACGAGCGCGAGGACTTCATGCTCGCCAGGGCGGTCACCCGGGCGATGGTCCCGGGTGGGATCGAGTACCTGGTCACGACCTTCTTCGAGCCGCCGATCAGGCGCCGGGGCACGGTCTTGGTGCCACCGATCGTGCGCCCGGAGATCGAGGCGGCGAAGCCCGAGCGCGGCGACCACCTGGTCGTCTATTCGAGCGGCGACCCGGTGCTCTTGGAGGCGCTCCAGGCGAGCGGCATGCGCTGCCGCGTCTACGGGATGCGCGACGGGCCCGAGGGGGCCGAGACCGACGGAAACCTCGAGCACCGGCCGCGGTCGAACGAGGGCTTCGTCGAGGACCTGAGAACGGCGCGGGGAGTCGTCGCCGGCGGCGGCTTCTCGTTGCTGAGCGAGGCCGTCTATCTGGGCAAGCCGGTGCTCTCGATCCCGCTCCGCGGTCAGTTCGAGCAGCTGATGAACGCGCGTTACCTCGAGCGCGACGGCTACGGGGTCTGCGCCCCGGTCGTCACCCAGGAGGTCCTGGCGGACTTCCTCGCGCGACTCGATCAGTTCGAGGAGGCGCTCGCCGGCTACGAGCAGGATGGAAACACCGTGACGCTGCGGACGATCGACGAACGTGCAACCGTGGCGGCAACCGAACAACCGCGCGAACTGCGCCGTGAGCGGCGAGGCGCCAGGAGAAGGAGGGCGGTCCGATGAACCGCAAGGCAATTGCCGCTGCCGGGGTCGGCGCGGCCGGATTCGCGATCTTCAACGGCCAATGGCCGACCTCACAGCTCTACGGGGCGACGATCTGTCGCGGCCCGTCGACCGAGAAGAAGATCGCGCTCACCTACGACGACGGGCCGAACCCGATCTACACGCCGAAGCTGATGGAGATCCTGGCGCGCTACGACGCCCACGCCAGCTTCTTTTTGATCGGCCAATGGGCCGAGCGCGAGCCCGAGCTGATCCGCGAGCTGCACGCCGCTGGCCACGCGGTCGGCAACCACACCTACACGCACCCGACGATGCCGCTGCTGAGCTCGGCCCAGGTGACCGACGAGCTCGCCCGCTGTCGAGCGGCGGTCGAAGCGTCGGGGGTCGAGTTCACGCCCGCCGACGGGCACCCGATGATGCGCCCACCCTACGGGCGCCGGCGTCCGGGGACCCTGCGGGCGATGCGCGCGGCGGGCTACGCGCCGGTCACCTGGTCGGTCACCTGTTATGACTGGCGCAAGACCGCGACCGAGCGCAAGGTCGCGCGCAGGGCGATGCGGGCGATCGAGGGCGACGTGATCCTCCTTCACGACGGCTGCAACCTCGAGCCGGCCGCCGACCGCTCGCATTCGGTCGCCGCGACCGAGGACACGCTGAAGAAGTACACCGCCGAGGGCTACCGCTTCGTCACGATCCCGGAGCTGATCGCCGGCTGAGCAGCGATGCCCGAGGCCTTCTTCATCACCGACTTCTGGAACGATCAGCTGGTCGCCAACGACCGCCAGTGGCTGTTCCTCGTGCTGGTGGGCGTCGTGGTCTCGTTCGGCTTCATTCGGCTCTCCACGCGGCTCATGCGCAGCCCGCGAGTGCCCTGGTGGCCGGGGAGCGTAGTCAGCGAAGGCGGCCTTCACGTCCACCACCTGATCTTCGGTTTCGTGCTCATGGTCGCCGCCGGGACGATCAGCTTCGCCGGGTTCGCGGTCTCACCCATCTACGAGATCTGCGCCTTCCTGTTCGGGGTCGGCGTCGGGCTCACCATCGATGAGTTCGCGCTGATGCTCTACCTCGACGATGTCTACTGGGCCGAGGAGGGCCGCCGCTCGATCGACGCAACGGTGATCGCAATCTCGTTCATGGTCTTGATCCTGATCGGCGTGCAGCCGTTCGAGATCGACAACCAGGATCCCGGGACTCTGGTCCTGAGCCTTGTCCTCGTCGTCCTCTACTTCGGCGTGATCGCGATCAGCTTCCTCAAAGGACGCGTCTGGCACGGCCTCTTCGGGTTCTTGGTCAACCCGCTGGCCATATACGCCGCCTGTCGGATCGGCAAGCCCGACTCGGCCTGGGGGCGCCGCCGCTACGGCGAGCGCAACCCGCGCAAGCAGGCGAAGTCCGAGGGCCGCTTCCCGCCCGGCCGGCGCACCGACCGCTTCAAGGAAGGCATTCGCACCGCGCTCGGCGGTTCAACCGACGACGAGTATCAGGGCAAGCTCGCACGCCGGGGCTAGGTCATTCCCCATCCGTCGGCGACTCAACCTCACACTCTGCGGCCTTGGAGCACTGGCGCTGCTGATCGTGCCCGGCGCCCGCGCGGCGAAGCCACACCAGCGGCTCGAGCGCGCGCTGGTCGCCGCGACCCGCAGCGGCAGGCGTTCGCTGAGCTTCTCCGTCAACCGCCAGCTGGCGCCCGACGCCACCCGTGTCGATGCGCCCGAGGCGTTCGCGGTGCTGCGCCGCGACTACGCGCTCGCCGTCTGCGCGCTGTTGAAGTAATCGCGCAGCTCGAGGAAGAGGATGACCACTACCAGGGCGTACACGGGCCCCGTGGCGAGCTCCGCGATCACGGCTCCGGTCCACTCGCCGGCGATGCCCTCGCCGAGCGTCGCGGCCGAAAGCGACCGGGCCGCGCCGGTGGCGGCGTCGCTGAGCACCAGGACCGGGAACACCAGCCAGAACACGAGCCAAGTCCGCTGGCGAACCAGCTCCCGGCTACGCCCGAATGCCGCCCTCACCCCGAGCCCCTCGAGCTTCACCACCGGGGCGACCAGGGCGAACCAGGCGAGGAACAGAAGGCCCGGGACGATCAGCGCCAGCAGCCCGAGGGCGACGATCAGGACGTATAGGAGATCGACAGCGGCGAGGCGCCAAAACGGCAGCGCCGCGATCAGCTCTCGTAGCGAGCGGCGCCTGCCCTGGTGGTGGCGCTCATCGACCACGACGCCGGCGACAAGTCCGGCGTAGAGCACCTCGCCGAACAGGGCCGCGGCGGAATGGCCGACGGCCGCGACGATCGCCGCGGCCAACAGCCCCGCGTCGAGCTCTGAGTCCTCGACCTCGTTGAACAGCTCCTGCAGCGAGTCATCGAGGACCTCGATCAGCGCCAGCGGCCCGTAGACCACCAGCCCGCCGGCCAGCAGGGTCGGCCAACGAGCGCGCAGCACCCGCCACATCTGGGCGATGACGCTTCGAACCCCGAGCTCTCGCTTGGTTGCCGACGCGGCGATCGGGCGGATCCTATTGGCGTCCGAACAGGCTGCCCGACGGCGGCGTCCCGAATGAGCAGGCGAAAAAATCAAGCTCGTCAAACGTCGCTAGATAACCTCCCGCCGATGAGCGACTCCGCCGTCGAGAGCGCCGCCGGCGAGCGGCTGGCGCCCGCGAACGGGATCGAGATCGCCTACGACGAGCACGGCGACCCCGGGGGCGACCCCCTGGTCCTGGTGATGGGCCTCGCCACTCAGATGATCCACTGGGAGCCCGAGTTCTGTGAGCTACTCGGCGAGCGCGGCTACCGGGTGATCCGTTTCGACAACCGCGACATCGGCCACTCGACCAAGATCGACGCCCCGGTGCCCTCGACCGCGGCGATGCTCTCGGGCCTCGGCCACCCGGCCTACAGGCTCACCGACATGGCCGCCGACACGGTCGGCCTTCTCGACCACCTCGAGATCGAGCGTGCCCATGTCGCCGGTATCTCGATGGGCGGGATGATCGCTCAGCAGCTGGCGATCGAGCGCGCCGATCGGGTTGCGTCGCTTTGCTCGATCGCCTCGACGACGGGCAGCCGCCGGCTCGGTCTGCCGCGGCTGCGCGCCTTCGGCTCGCTGCTGGCAAAGCCGCCGCGGGGACGCGAGGCCTACGTCGAGCAGGCGGTGAAGACGTTCAGCGTGATCGGCTCGCCGGCCTACCCGATGGACGAGCCGCGCTTTCGCGCCCTTGTCGCGGCGGCCTATGACCGCAGCTTCTACCCGCAGGGGGTCGCGCGCCAGCTGCACGCGATCACCGCCTCGGGTGATCGCACACGGGGCTTGCGCTCGCTGCGACGGCCCGCCGTTGTCATCCACGGCGACAGCGACCCCTTGGTTCGCCCGGCGGCCGGAAAGGCAACCGCGCGGGCGATCCCCGGCGCCCGGCTGCGATCGATCGAGGGAATGGGCCACGATCTTCCCGCGGCACTCTGGCCGCGGCTGGTCGAGGAGATCGACTCGAACGCTCGCCGCGCGCGGGTCGCCGCGTGAGCTCGGGCGCAGCCCTGGCCATCGTCGACGAGCCTGGGCGCGGGCGCGTGTTCGAGCGCACGATCATGCCCGGGATCGCGGATGCGGGTGACGGGGGGCGAGTCTGCGTCGACGCGCTCGCGCGCTGGCTCCAGGACGTCGCCTACCTCGACCTCGTCGACGCGGGCCTCGAGGCCGACGGCGCGTGGATCATGCGTCGCGGCCGACTGGTGGTCGAGAGCTTCCCCCGCTTCGGTGACGAGGTCGAGCTGCGCACGTTTTGCAGCGGCATCGGGCGCTTCTCGGCCGAGCGGCGCACCAGCATGCGGGGTTCGTCGGCACGCGTGGAGACGGTTGCGATCTGGGTCTGGCTCGACGCCGAGACGCTTCGGCCGCGTCGGTTTGGCTCCGAGTTCGCCGAGCTTTACGGGGAGAGCGCCGGTGGTCGTGATGCCGGCGTTCGTCTCGGTCATCCCGACCCGCCCACGGATGCGGTTTCGACCTCCTGGCGATTTCGCGCGAGCGACATCGACGTCGCCGGCCACGTCAACAACGCCAGCTACCTCGCCCCGCTGGAAGAGGAGCTCAGCGGGGGCGAACCGCAGCGGATCGAGCTCGAGATCGAGTACCGCGAGCCGGCCCATGCCGGCGAGGTCGCGATTCTCAGCGCGGGGTCGCGTCGCTGGATCGTCGGACGCGAGGGCGCGGTGCACGCCTCAATGGCGATCGGATAGCGGGCTGGTCGCGTTCGGTGTCTGGATTACGCGCGGCCACTGCGCGGGCGGTCCCTTGGGTCGGCGGAGCTTCTCCGGCGCCCCGCGCGGCAACTCACGCAGCAGGTCAGTGACGCCATTGGCGCGCAACTGCTCGGCGACGGTGCGCCGGGCTACCTCGATCACGCGGTTTCGGTTGCGGGTGCTCATCAGGTTGCGGCTGATCACCTCGAGGTCGGCGCCGGTCGGCTGCACGAGGACGACCTCGACCCCCGCCAAGCGCAGCTTGCTCGCCTCGCTGCCGAGGCGGCGGCCGGCGGCCTGGCGAAAGACGACCGAGCTCCACTCCCGCGGGTCGAGCGCACGCACCGGGTGCAGCGAGGAGGTCGGGTTGAGGCAGATGACCAGATCGAGCGGATCCGAGCGCAACAGGTCGAGGTTCGACGGCGAGCAGATGCCGCCGTCGACGTAGCGGCGACCGTCGATCTCGACCGGCCGGTAGAAGCCGGGAATCGCGCAGGAGGCGGCGACCGCGTCGGCGAGGTCGGCCTCGGGCGCGCCGTCCGAGCCGAAGGCCACCCGACGGCCGGTGGCGTAGTCGCAGGCGACGACCCAGAGCCCTGGATGCGAGGCCCAGCCGCTGGGCACCACCCGGCGGACCTGGTCGCGCAACGGCTCGTGCGAGAAGACTCCACGGGGCAGCCAGCCGCTGATCACGCTCGCCGGGGGATGGCGGTGCGGGCGCACCAGGGTGCGCAGCGCCAGCGGCCACGAGCCCGGGCCCAGCGGTGGCCATCCGCGATCGAGGCGATAGACGGCGCCACCGGAGCGGTCGGCGTCGGCGGCCGGGCGGCCCTCGGCGTCGAGGAGTCCCTCGAAGTGCTCTCCGGAGGAGTGGGCGACCATGAACCAGGGCGGGACGCCGGCCGCGAGCAGCCCCGCGAGCATCGCCCCGGCCGAGGTGCCGACGATCCGATCGGCGCTCGCCGGGTCCCAATCGGTTTCGACGGCGAGCGCATCGAGCCCACCGGTCAGCCAAGCGCCGCCCTGGACGCCCCCCGCTCCGAGGACGAGACCCACCCTCACCAGGGTGACGTTACACGGGGTCGTTGACCCCGGGGCCCAGTCGATATAGGTTGGCGCGGGGGACGATCAGGGAGGCGACGATAATCGGCAGGGAGACCAAGCGGAACTGGCTCACGCTCGCGCTCGCGGCCGCTTTTTCGCTGACCATGGCTACGGCGGTCGCGCAGGCCGCTTCGCCTTCGGCCTACGCCCCCGACGGCGGCACGCCGAACGAGAAGGCGAAGAAGCTGAAGCTGCTGCGGCGCTGATCAGGCGCGCTTGGCCTCGGACTCGCGCAGCTCGATCCGGCGGATCTTCCCGGTCAGCGTCTTCGGCAGCTCGTCGGTGAACTCGATCCGGCGGGGGTAGGCGTAGGCGCTGAGCCGATCGCGGACGAACCCCTTGATCTCCTCTGCGAGCTCGTCCGAGCCCTCGTGGCCCTCGGCGAGGACGATGAACGCCTTGACCACGTTGCCCTTGACCTCGTCGGGCGAGGCGACGGCGGCCGCCTCGCGCACCGCCGGGTGCTCGATGCACGCCGACTCGACCTCGAACGGCCCGATCCGGTAGCCGGCGGCGATGATCACGTCGTCGGCGCGCCCGGCGTACCAGTAGTAGCCGTCGGCGTCGGCCTCGGCCGCGTCCTTCGTGTGAAACCACTCGCCGCCGAAGGCCTCCTGCGATTCGTCGGGCAGGTTCCAATAGCCGAGCGGGTAATGCGGATTGGAGCGCGCGCGCAGGCAGATCTCACCGCGCTCGCCCTGGTCGACCGGATTCTCATCCTCGTCGAGGATCTGGACGTCCCAGCCCGGCATCGCCCGTCCCATCGAGCCCTCGCGCACCTCCATGAAGGGGAAGTTGGCGCACAGGGGATAGGACTCGGTGAGCCCGTAGTAGTCGAGTACCGTGATCCCGTACTGCTCGCGAAACCAGCGGATCGCCTCGGGGTTGAGCGGCTCGCCGGCCGAGCAGACGATCCGAAACTCCTGCGGGTGGCGCTCACCGGCGTCTTCGATCGCCATCATCGCCCGCATCGCCGTCGGCGTCGTGAACACGTTCGCAACCTGATGGCGGGAGAGGAAGTCGAGCTGCTCGGCGGGCACGAAGCCGGCCTCGCGCTGGAGCACGTACTGGACCGCGCCCAGCCGCCACGGGCCGAGCAGGGGCGAGATGCCGGCGGCCCAGGCCCACTCGCCCATCCCGTGGAAGCGCTCGCCGTCACGGATGTCGTGGCAGTAGACGAACTCCTCGTGGGCGAGAATGTAGCGGTGGGCGTGGACGATGCCCTTGGCCGCACCGGTGGTCCCGGAGGTGTAGTAGAGCTGGGCCGGGTCGTCGGCCGCGGTGTCCTCGCAGATCGATTCGGTCGGCCGGTCGTCGAGCACGGTGGAGTCGAGGACCAGGATCTCGTCGACCAGCGAGGCGTCGAATCGCTCCGCGTTGGCCTCGTCGGTGACCAGGACCTTCGCGGTCGAGTCGGTGAGCCGGTGGCGGATCCCGTCGTCGCCGTAGAGCACCGACATCGAGAGCAGGATCGCGCCGAGCTTCCAGGTGCCGAAGAAGATCGCGGCGGTCTCCGGAGTGGGGGGCATGACCACGGCGACGCGGTCGCCCCTGGTCACGCCGTGCTCGCGCAGCAGATCGGCGGCCTGGTTGGAGAGATCCTGGAGCTCGCCCCAGTCGAGCTCGCGGGTGGCGCCGTCGAAGCGCTCCCAGACCATCGCCCGCTTGTCCCGCGGGTGCTTGTCGCAGGCGTCGGCGGCGATGTTGTAGCGCTTGGGCACCCGCCACTCGTGCTCGGCGCAGGCCTGCTCGTAGGACTCGATCGCTGTGCGCTCGCCTGTCGTCATCGTCTCCTCTTCTCGCGACGTCGAAGGGAACCTACCCCGCCCTTCCCGACTCCACGCAGTCTGTCGCTACATTCCCGGGGACCACAGGCGGCTGTGGCGGAACTGGCAGACGCGCGGCGTTCAGGTCGCCGTGTCCGAAAGGACGTGGGGGTTCGACTCCCTCCAGCCGCATTCGAGGGGCGAGCTTCGTCGACCGCCGACTCGGAGTTCGAGCGGACGGCGGGCGGATACATTATTCCGGGTGACTCCACCGCTCAAGGGCTATTCGGCTCCGCGCTCGCCCGAGGGTCGCTCCGGGCTGGTGCCGGCGCCGCCGTGGCACTACGTCGGCGACATGCTGGTGATCGAGTTCTGGGCCGACCCCGAGGCGGCGGCCGCGGTCTTGCCGGCGCCGCTCGAGCCCCATCCCGACGGCGGGCGCGCCGCGGCGATGTTCATCGACTGGCAATCGTGCAGCGACGGCGGCGCCGAGCTGCTCGACCCGTCGCGCTCGCAATACCGGGAGTTCTTCATCACCGTCAACGCGCTCTATGAGGGCGATGAGGTCGCATACTGCCCCTACATCTGGGTCGATCGCGACTTCGCCCTGGCGCGCGGCTGGATCCAGGGCTTTCCGAAGAAGCTCGGGTCGATCTGGATCACCCGCAGCTTCGGACTTAAGACCCCCGCCGACCCGGGCGTCGGCCCCGGCTCGCGCTTCGGCGGGACCTGCGCCGCGAGCGAGCGGCGGATGGCGGAGGCGACCGTGACCCTGGAGCGCCCGAGCGAGCAGGGGCCGACCCACAATGACCCGCCGATCGTCAACGTCCGCTATTTCCCGCGGCTCGGTAAGGCCGATCACGACGTCCCCGCCGTCCACGAGCTTGTCCGCGGGCGCAGCTTCGATCGCAGCGCCTCGGAGGCGTGGGAAGGAGAGGCCACGCTGACGCTCTACGAGGCTCCCGATGACGAGCACGCGGCGCTCGCCCCGGTCCGGGTCGGCAAGGGTTTTCGCCTCACCTTCGGTTACTCGGTCGACGACCTCGAGACGCTCGAGGAGCTCGGGTGACCGCGGCGACCGAAGCCTCGCTCGTCGAGGTCGCTGGGGTCGAGCTCAACACCGACCACTTCATCGGCGGCGAGCGGGTCGCCTCGGCCGAGCGCTTCGCCGATATCAGCCCGATCGACGGCCGGGTGATCGCCCACGTCTCCGCCGCAGGCGAGAGCGAGGCTGCGGCTGCTGTGGACGCCGCACGCGAGGCCTTTCCAGCGTGGGCCGAGCTTGGCGCTCAGGGTCGCCTGCCCTACCTGCTGCGGCTCGCCGAGCTGATCGACGCGAACGTCGAGCGACTGGCCGGGGTCGAGTGCGAGGACATGGCGATGTTGCTCGAGTCGCTGCGCGCCAGGGTGATCAGCCGCGGAGCGCGCAACTACCGCGCCTACGCGGAGCTCGCCGCCGCCTACGACGAACGCGTCTGGAGCTCGAACGGGACCGCCAACCGGGTCATCCGGATGCCGGCCGGCGCCGCCGTCGTGATCACCCCCTGGAACGCCCCCTTCATGCTCTCGACCTGGAAGACGGCGCCGGCGCTGGCTGCGGGCTGCACGGTGATCCTGAAGCCGGCGGAGTGGTCGCCGTTGTCGTGCTCGTTGCTCGCCGACCTCGCCGCCGAGGCGGGACTGCCCGCGGGCGTCTTCAACCTCGTCCAGGGAATCGGCGAGCGGGCGGGGGCGGCGCTCACCGCCCAGCCCGAGATCAGCCGGATCTCATTCACCGGCTCGCCCGAGGCCGCCCGCGCGATCGGCCGCGCCGCCGCCGCCAACCTGGTCCCGTTCACGGGCGAGCTCGGCGGCAAGGGGCCGCTGCTCGTCTTCGACGACGCCGACCTCGACGACGCCGCCAACCGCGCCGCGAAGATGTACGACGACTCCGGGCAGGTGTGTCTCGCTGGGACCCGGTTGCTGGTCCAGGCCGATGTCGCCGAGCCCTTCCTCGAGCGCTTCCACGCTGCGGTCGACCGCCACGTGCTCGGAGATCCGCGCGACCCGAAGACGACGATCTCGCCGCTGATCCACCCCGACCACCTGGCCCGCGTGGAGGGTTTCGTCGAGCGCGCCCGCGAGCGCGGCGACCGGATCGTCCGCGGGGGTCGTCGCGCCGACGTCGGCGGGCCCAACGGCCTCTTCTATGAGCCCACCGTGATCGAGCCCGCCACGAACGACTCCGAGATCGTCCAGCGAGAGGTGTTCGGTCCGGTGCTCACATTCCAGACGTTCACCGACGAGGCCGAGGGGCTGATGCTCGCCAACTCAACCGAGTACGGGCTCTCGGGGATCATCAGCACCCGGTCGGCGGCGCGCGCGGAGCGCGTTGGCCGGGCGCTGCGCGCCGGGACGACCTGGGTCAACGCCTTCCTCGTCCGCGATCTGACCGCTCCGTTCGGCGGCATCGGGATCAGCGGGATCGGTCGCGAGGGTGGCGACTACGCGCTCGACTTCTACTCCGAGTTGAAGACCCTGCAGATCAGCGAGGGCTCGACCCCGCAAGAGTGAGCTCCGGGCTTACTCGGGGTCGACGAACAACAGCTCCATCGCCCGCTCGAGATGGCCACGGCTGAGCTCTGAGGCGCGCTCGCCGTCGCCGGACTCGACCGCCTCGGCGATCGAGCGGTGCGCCTTGTGGTCGGCCTTGAGGCCGCTCGGATCGAGGCGGGTCTCGTAGAGCATCGCGCCGATCCTGCCGATCCAGACGTGCTCCATGAACTGGACCAGCTGCGGGTTGCCGGTGCCCTCGACCAGGGCCAGGTGAAAGGCGCGGTTGGCGCGAAAGTGCTTGGCCGGTGACCGGCCGGCCTTCGCCTCGGCGCGCATCGCGGCGCGCATCGCGGCGATCGGCGCCTCCAGCTTCAGCGCGGCGGCAACCCGCGCGGCGCCGGGCTCGACCACCAACCGGGTCTCATAGCTGGAGCGCAGCTGGGCGTCGGTCGCGGTCGCCACCCGAGCGCCGCGATTTGCGAACAGGTCGACCAGACCCTCGGCGGCGAGCCTGCGAAGCGCCTCGCGCACGGGCGTGCGCGATACCCCGAACTCCTTCGCCAGGTCCTCTTGATGCAGGCGCGAGCCGCGCTCGATCTGGCCCTTGGCAATCCGCTCTCGTAGGACGGCGTAGACCTGGTCGGCGACACTTTGGACCTGAAATCCACGGCCGTGAACCGTTGTCTGAGGATCCGGCGCTGCCATTCTGCCGAGGGTAGCGCGCCATCTTGGATTTCGTATCCATTCGAATGTTCGCCAGGGGCCGTTCGCCGGAAAAAGTCGGATACATTATTCATGTGGTCGCAGAGGTTGCACCGCGAGTCGGGCTGGTCGCCGATACGCGCACCGCCAGCTTCGGCGCCTGGCGAGACGTCGCGCTCAGCGCCGTCTGGCTGCATTACGTCGAAGCGCTCGATCGAGCCGGCTCGCTGCCGGTGATCTTCCCGGTCGTGGAGAGCTACGCGCAAGGACCGGAGCTGGCCCTCGACCTCGTCGACGGGTTGCTGCTCACCGGCGGCCGAGACCTCGAGGCCGGGTCCTACGGCGAGCCCCCGGACCCGGCCAACGAGGACGGCGACGAGCTTCGCGACCGGGTCGAGCTTGCGCTGGCGCGCGAGGCGCTGGTCCGCGACCTGCCGACGCTCGGGGTCTGTCGCGGAATGCAGCTGCTCAACGTCGCGCTCGGCGGCGGCATCGACCAGCATCTCGACGACCCGGAAGCGATCCACCGCGGCGAGCCGGGCAGCTTCATCAGCCACCCGGTCGAGATTGTCGCCGGCAGCCGGCTCGAGTCGATCGTCGGCGCGTCGGTGACCGAGGTTCGCTCACACCATCATCAAGGGGCCGCGCCGCTCGCCGACCGGTTCACGCCCACGGCCTCGGCGCCCGACGGCCTGGTGGAAGCCGCCGAGGTCGCCGACCGCGAGTTCTGCGTCGCCGTCCTCTGGCACCCCGAGGAGGACCTCGCGGGTGGAGGGAGCCGGCTCTATGAGGCGCTGGCGACGGCGGCGGCGAAGCATCGAGCGGCCGGGGTGGCGGTGTGAACCACGTCCGCATCCGACATCGCGGGCGGCCAATGTCCGGGACGCTCTCCGGCGACGAGATCGAGCTCGCCGATGGCACCTTCGTCGGCGTGAACGAGGCGAATTGGTTGGCGCCGGTCGAGCCGGGCAAGATCCTCGCCACCCATCTCAGCTACCGCTCGCGAGTCGAGGAGTATGAGATGGCGGCACCGCCCCGGTGGCCGTCCTACTTCCTCAAGCCGCCGAGCTCGGTCTCCCATCACGAGGCCGACGTCGTACGCCCACGGGGCTGTCGCTTCCTCAACTACGAGGGGGAGATCGCCGCCGTGGTCGGCAAGCGCTGTCATCGGGTCTCGCGTGAACGCGCGCTCGACCACGTCGCTGGCTACACGATCGCCAACGACTTCGGCGTCCACGACTTCCGCCACATCGACCGTGGCTCGATGCTGCGGGTCAAGGGCCAGGACGGCTTCTGCCCCCTCGGGCCGGCGCTCGCCGACGCGGCCGACATCGACCCCGGCGATCTGACCGTGCGCACCTACGTCAACGGCGAGCTGGTCCAGGAGGGCGGCACGGCCAAAGACCTGATCTTCCCGATCGACTACCAGATCGCCGATCTCTCGCGGCTGATCACGCTCGAGCCCGGTGACGTGATCCTCACCGGGACCCCGGCGAACTCGCGACCGGTCGACCCCGGCGACGTGGTCGAGGTCGAGGTCGAGCCGATCGGCCGGCTTCGCAATCAAATCGTCGAGGACGACCGCGAGCTCGAGGATGTCGGCGCGATGCCCGAGGTCAGCGCCCAGACACTGCACGTGGCGCTGACGATGCCAGAGGACGAGGCCGAGCGCGAGGCGGCCGAGGGCGGATAGGTTCTCGGCGCGCGATGGTGCTCAAGGTCCAACACGCGACCCTGCGGGTCGCCGACCCCGGCGAGGCGAGCGAGCGCTGGGCGCGCCTCTATGGGCTCACCGCGGTCGATCCCGCCGCCAACGGTGACTCAACGTTGCTGCGCTGCGCCTATGAGGACTTCTGCCTCGAGCTGCGGCGAAGCGACGAGGCGCCGGGCGTCGAGCACGTCGCCTATGAGCTGCGCTCCGGGGTCACCCTCGCCGACGCGGCGTCGCGTCTGCGCGACGCCGGGTCCGATCCGCAGGAGGTCGAGGTTCCGATCCGCGGTCGCGGCCTGCGGGTCGCCGACCCCGACGGCAACCCGATCGTCGTGGTGGAGCGGGTGATACCCGAGAACCGCAAGCCGGCCGTCGCCCGGTTCACCGACGAGCTGCCCGGCTTTCACCCGCGGCGGCTGCAGCACTTCAACTACCTCACCGCCGACACGCCCAGACTCGCCGACTGGTATCAGCGCGCGCTCGGGCTCGAGGTCAGCGACTGGATCGGCGACGGCGCGGTCTGGCTGCATGCCGATCGCGACCACCACGTCGTTGCCTTCCTCGACAAGGGCTACTCCCATATCCACCACCTCGCCTTCGAGCTCACCGACTGGGGCGAGATCCGGGTCGCCCTCGACCATCTCGCCCAGCACCGGCGGCCGCTCGCCTGGGGTCCCGGTCGCCACACCATGGCCCAGAACCTGTTCGCCTACTGCCGGATGATCGAGGAGGAGGTCTTCGTCGAGCTGTTCTGCGACATGGAGCAGCTCGAGCCCGACCACGAACCGCGCTTCTTCGCCGACGAGCCCCACGACTCGAACGCCTGGGGGATCCTCCCGCCGCGCTCGTACTTCCGCTTCGACCGGGCGGCGATCGAGGCCGAGCTCGATCAACTAGAGGCCCAGCAGGGGTTGCGCGAAAGCTGAGTTGACTTCTCGTTCCTACATAATGTATACATCCGACGAACCGGAGGAGAGACCGGGCGTAGCCGCGGCGCGTCCGTGAAGGAGGAGCGGATCGAATGGAAGCGACCACCGTCAACCGCCCGACTGCCGACGAGTCGACGAACCTTCGCCGTACCGCGCTCGGGGTGCCGGACATCGTTTTCTTCATCGTCGCCGCCTCGGCGCCGCTCACGGTGGTCGCCGGCGGCGTTGCCTCGACTTACCTGGTCACCGGCAACGCCGGGGTGCCGTTGCTGTTCTTGGTCTTGGGCGCGATCCTTGCCCTGTTCGTCTCCGGCTACGCGGCGATGAGCCATCACATCACGAACGCCGGCGCCTTCTACGCCTACGTCTCGAAGGGGATCGGCAAGGTCGCCGGGGTCGGCACCGCCTTCGTCGCCCTGGTCGCCTACAACGCGATGCAGATCGGGATCCTGGGGCTGTTCGGCGCCGTCTTCAGCGGCTTCATGGCCGCCCACACAAGCCTCGACTGGCAGTGGTACACGTGGGTTTTCATCGCGATCGGCGTGATCGGGATCCTCGGCTGGCTGCGGGTCGACCTCAACGCCAAGGTGCTGGCGATCTTTCTCACCGCCGAGATCATCGTCGTCGCCGTCTTCGACCTGGTCGTCGTCGGTGACCCCGGCCCGCAGGGGATCACCGCCGACGCCTTCGATCCCTCGATCGCCTTCGGCGCCGGGCTCGGTGCCGCGCTCAGCTTCACCATGGCAGCCTTCGTCGGCTTCGAGTCGGCGGCGATCTACGGCGAGGAGTGCAGGAACCCGCGGCGCACGGTCGCGCGCGCGACCTACATCGCGCTCGGGGTCACCTCGATCTTCTACGCGCTCTCGGCCTGGATGCTGGCGAGCGCGGTTGGCCCGGACACGATCACCAATCCCGACGCGCTGGTCGAGGGCGGGTTCGTCGGCGCCACCGGCGGCCCCGACCCGACCACGATCCTGTTCATCACCCTCGACGCCCAGCTGAGCACCACGATCGCCGACATCGCCAACCTGCTCTTCTGCACCAGCCTCTTCGCCGCCTCGCTCTCGTTCCACAACGCCGTCGCGCGCTATTTCTTCGCCCTCGGGCGCGCCGGGGTGATCCCGAGGGCCTTCGCTCGCACCCGCCCCAGCGGCGCGCCCTTCATCGGCTCGATCGCTCAGACGCTGATCGCCGCGACCGTGGTCGCGATCTTCGCCCTCTCCGACAACGACCCGGTGTTGCAGCTGTTCACCTGGCTCACCAACCTCGGCGCGCTCGGCGTGATCCTGTTGCTGGCGCTCGCCTCGTTCGCGGTCGTCGGCTATTTCGCCCGCAACCCCCACACCGAGACGATGTGGACCTCGCGGATCGCCCCGGCAATCGCCGGCGTCGCCCTGACGGTCGTCTTCTTCGTGGTGCTCGGCAACTTCAACCTGCTGATCACCGGTCTGCCCGATGCGCCCGGGGACAGCCGCTCGGTGATCTTGCCGGCGATCCTGATCGGCGGCGGGATCCTCGGGCTGATCGTCGGCGCGGTGCTGCGCTCCGCTCGCCCGGAGACGTACGCCCGGATCGGCGAGATGGGCGAGGAGGAGATCGACGCCCCGGCGCGTTCGGGCTGACCCAGCGGTGAGCGGGTTCGCCGACGAGATCACGGTCACCGAGCTCGAGCGCGACCCGTACCCGATCTACGCCCGCCTGCGGGAGGAGGCGCCGGTCGCCTGGGTGCCGGCGGTCGAGATGTGGCTGGCGACCGGATGGGAGGAGGCGATCCGGGTCGCCTCCGAGCCGGAGATGTTCGCCGCCGACATGCCCGGCTCGCCGATCGACCGCAGCTTCGGCAGCCCGACGATCCTCACCTGCGACGGTCCCGATCACACGCAGCTGCGGCGAGCGATCGATCCCAAGTACCGGCCGCACGAGGTCGAGCGATACATCGATGATCTCGTCGGCCCGATCGTCGATGCGCGCCTCGACGGGCTCGAGGGCCGCGAACACGCGGACCTGATGGCCGATTACTTCGAGCCGATCTCGGTGCTCAGCCTCGGCGCTGTGCTCGGGCTCTCCGACGTCGACGCCGACACCCTGCGCCGCTGGTTCGCCGCGCTCGCCGAGGGGGCGACCAACTTCGAGCGCGACCCCGCCAAGCAAGCGCGCTCGGACACGGTCGCAGCAGAGATCGACGAGCGTCTTGCGCCCTTGCTGGCGCGGCTCGAGCGCGAGCCCGATGACTCGACGATCTCGCACATGATCCACACCGGGACCGAGGGCGAGCCGCGGGCACGGGAGGCGTACATGCCGACCCTCAAGGTGATCCTGCTTGGCGGGATGCAAGAGCCGGGCCACGGCGCCGGCTCGGTTTTCTACGCGCTGCTCCGCCATCCCGAGCAGCTGGCCGAGGTGCGCGCCGACCTCGATGCCCTGCTGCCCGCGGCGATCGACGAGGGTATGCGCTGGATCGCACCGATCGGTACCCAGGGACGACGGACCACCCGCGAGGTCGAGCTCGGCGGCGTCGCCCTGCCGCCCGACTCGCCGGTCGCCGCGGTGGTCGCCTCCGCCAACCGAGACCAGCGACGCTTCCCCGACCCCGACCGCTTCGACATCCACCGGGAGCGTCGCCGTCTCGCCACCTTCGGCTTCGGCCACCACTTCTGTTCCGGTCACGCCTTCGCTCGCGCCCAGGAGCGGATCGCGCTGCGGCGGCTGCTCGAGAGCCGTGCGGAGATCGAGCTCGCCGGCGAGCCTGAGATCCGCGGTTGGGAGTTCCGCGCGCCGCGGACCCTGCCGGTCCGCCTGCACTGAGGTTCTGAGTACGGTTCGGGCGTGCCAAGGGTGACCCCCGAATCCGAGCGCCCCGGCTACGCGGCGCTGGCCGACCGCGATGCCGTACTCGCCGCGCTGACCAGCCTGATCGCCGACGCGTGGCAGTCATTCGAACGTCCCCGGCCGGCCGAGCCGGCGGTAGACGCCGACCTGCTCGAGCGCCTTGCCCTGTCGCTGCCGGAGGAGCCCAACAACCCGGCCAGGGTGCTTGCCGACGCCGCCCGCATCCTCGACGAGTCGAACTCGCCCGCGCGGCCGCTCTACCTCGGCTATGTCGGCTCGACCGGGCTCGAGGTCGGGGTGCTCGCCGACGCGCTCGCGGCGACCTACGACGTCAACCTCGCGGTCACCGCACGCGCCGCCGACCTGGTCGAGCGCCAGGCGGTCCAGTGGGTCGCCGAGTTCGTCGGCTTTCCCTGCGCCGAGGGAGCCTTCACCAGCGGCGGCATGACCTCGAACCTGACCGGCTTGCTGGTCGCGCGCGAGCGGGCGCTGCCCGGGTGCCGGGTCGACGGCTTCGCCGGCCGCCAGGGAGCCGTCTACTGCTCGGCCGAGTCACATCACTCGGTCGTCCGCGCCGCCGAGGCGGCCGGGATCGGCTCGGCCTTCGTCCGCCTGCTGGAGCTCGACGAGCTTCGCCGCATGCGCCCGGCCGAGCTGGCGGCCGCGATCGACGCCGATCTCGAGTCCGGGGTGGCCCCGGTCGCGGTGATCGCCAACGCGGGGACCACCCTGACCGGGGCGATCGATCCGCTCGACGCGGTCGCCGAGATCTGTCGGCCGCGCGGGGTCTGGTTGCATCTCGACGGCGCTTACGGTTTGCCGGCGGCGGCGACCGCGACCGCGGGGCCGCTGTTCGCCGGGCTCGAGCATGCGGACTCGGCCACCCTCGACGCGCACAAGTGGCTCGGGCTGCAAAAGAGCTGCAGCCTGATCCTGATGCGCGAACCGGGCGGGCTCGAGCGAACGTTCGGGCACGAGGAGTCCTACATGCGGCGCGCCGACTCGGTCAGCAACGCGGTCGAGCGCACGCTCGAGTACTCGCGCCCATTGCGCTCGCTGAAGCTGTGGCTCGCCTTCCGCACCCATGGCGCGGCCGCATTTCGCGGCTGGATCGAGCAGACGCTGGCACTCGCGGGCGAGTTCGCCGAGGCGATCCGCGAGGCGCCGGAGTTCGAGCTCGTCTGCGAGCCGACCCTGTCGACGGTCTGCTTTCGCCATCTGGCCGGCGGTGGCGACCTCGATCTCCACAACGCCGAGCTGGCGGCCGCGGTCCAGCGTGACGGGCGCGTCTATCTGGCCTCGGCGGTCGTCGACGACGCGACCTGTCTGCGGGCCTGCTTCGTCAACTTCCGCACCCGCCCCGAGGATGTCGGCTACACGCTGGAGGTGCTCAGGGAGCTGGGAACGAAAACCTGATCAGGCCGGGGTGAGCCGGACAGGCATCCGCTTGATTCCGTTGAAGGCGTTCGACTGCAGCCGCTCGACCGGCCCGCTGAGCTCGATCGCGCCGACGCGGTCGACGAGCTCCTCGAACACGATCTGGATCTCGAGCCGTGCGAGGTGAGCGCCGGTGCAGAAGTGCGGTCCGCCCGGGCCGAAGGTCATCTGCCGGTTCGGGTTGCGCCCGACGTCGAAGGTGTAGGGGTCGTCGAACACGTCCTCGTCGAAATTGCCGGAGATGAACCAGGTCACGATCTTGTCGTTCTCGCTGATCTGCTTGCCGCCGAGCTCGGTATCGCAGGTTGCGGTTCGGCGAAAATGGTGCACCGGCGTCGCCCAGCGCAGGAGCTCGCCCGCGGCGTGGTGGAACAGGCGCTCATCGTCAGGGCTGCGCAGGCGCTCGAGCTGGTCGGGGTGCTCGATCAGCGCCAGGACACCGTGGCTGATCGAGTGCCGGGTGGTCTCGTTTCCTGCGACGGCGAGTAAGAGGAAGTAGGTGTCGTAGTCGCGCTCGGAGAGCGGCTGGCCGTCGATCTCCGCCTCGATCAGCTTGGTGACGATGTCGTCGCGCGGGTTTCGCCGCCGTTCGGCGGCGAGCTTGCGGCCGTACTCGAACATCTCGAGCGCCGCGGGGTTCGAGAACGGGAGGTGGCGGTTCGCCTTCACGACCTCGGGATCGATCGCGTACTCGGGATCGTCTTGGCCGAGCAGCTTGTCGCCGACCTCGACCAGGTAGCGATGGTCCTCGGGGGGAGCTCCGAGCATCTCGGCGAACACACGCATCGGGAGCTCGGCCGCGACCGCGGCGACGAAGTCGACCTCGTCCTCGGCGATCGCGTCGTCGAGGATCCCGCGGATCAGCCCGCGAATCCGCTCCTCGAAGACGCGAACGGCACGCGAGGTGAAGTCACGGTTGACGATCGCCCGCAGCTTGTTGTGCGGCGGCGGGTCCATGTCGAGCATCGACTTGCGCGCCTCCACGTCCTCGGGCTCGAGGTCCTGCAGCGAGGTGCCGCCGCGTTCGGAGGAGAACGTCTGCCATTCCTTATGGACGTGCGTTATGTCGTCGTGCCTGGTCACCGCCCAGAACCCGGCGGCGCCCTCCTCCTCCTGCCAGTGCACCGGATCCTCCCTGCGAAGGGTCAGGAACATCTCGTGTGGCACGTGGTCGGCGAAGCGCAGGTGATCGGTGAGGTCGACGTCGGCGAGCGGGACCGGCTCCGGGACGGGATTCTGAGTCGCCTGGCTCATCGGTACGCGCGCCTCGGCTCCATCAGAGGTGGTGCATGTACTCGTCGAGGTCCCAATCCGAGACGTGGAGCCGGTAGCGCTCGAGCTCGAACCGCTTCATCGCCAGGAACGTGTCGACGATCTCGGCGCCAACCGCCTCGCGCAGCACCTCGTCGGCCTCGAGCGCATCGAGCGCCTCGGCGAGCGACATCGGCAGCGCCGTGCCCTGCTCGGCCTCGGGCAGGTGGTAGGTGTCACCCTCGTGCGGCTCCGGCGGATCGAGCTCGCGCCGGAGGCCGTCGATGCCGGCGAACAGGATCGCCGCCGTGATCAGATGCGGGTTGGCGGCGCCGTCGCCGACTCGGATCTCGAGCCGGCAGGCGGAGCCGCGCTCCGGCGGGATCCGGACGAAGGTGGTGCGGTTGTTGAGACCCCAATTGCCGGCGATCGGCGCCAGGCTGTCGGGGAGGATCCGCCGGTAGGCGTTCACGGTCGGGTTCAGGAACGCCATCAGCGCCGGCGCGTGCTCGAGCGTCCCGGCGACGAACCGGCGCAGCTCGGTCGAGAGGCCGTCCTCGGTGTCGGGGTCGCCCATGCAGTTCTCGCCCTCGCGCTCGAGCGAGATGTGCATGTGGGTGCCCGAGCCACCCTGGTCGTTGAACGGCTTGCCCATGAAGGTCGCCAGCATGCCGCGCTGGGCCGCATAGTCCTTGACCGCGGCCTTGAACCGGAAGGCGTTGTCGGCGGCCGCCAGCGGGGTCGTCTCGCGCAGGTTGATCTCGTACTGGCTGTTCATGTACTCGTGGTTGGCGGCGATCGCGCCGATCCCGAGCTGCGCGCAGGCCTCGAGCAGACCGCGGAAGACGCCCTGCGGATCGGCCTGCGGACCGACGGTGTAGACCATGCTCAAGTTGTCGACGTGACGGCGCCAGCCGCCCTCGCCGTCGCGCTCGAGCAGGAAGAACTCGAGCTCGGGCCCGATCTTCCCGGTGAAGCCGAGCTCGGCCAGCTCGGCTTCGGCGCGCCGCACCAGCCCGCGCTGGTCGGTGGGCTCAGGCTTCTCGTCGCGCTCCAGATCGGCGAGGCAGCTGACCACATCGGGCTCCCACGGCAGCTCGACCAGGGTCGAGAGGTCTGGGCGGGCGACCATGTCGACGTAGCCCTCGTCGCCGCCGACCACCGGGGTGTGACGCAGGTCGGTGCCCATAACCGCCCAGCAGAAGCCGAGCCCGGTGCGCGCGGTGCGCTCAAGCTCCGAGATGGGCACGTCCTTACCGCGCTGGACTCCGTGCAGGTCCGGATAGGTGATGCGCACGGTGCTGACCGCGGGCGAGATGCTCTGCCTCAACGAGGCGACCTCGCCGGCGTCCAGATCCGCGGCGGGCTTCGCAGCTTGACTCACGCTCTCCTCCTCTCGTCGGACCGGGGCAACGAGGGCCGATCCGCGACTCTGGATAATGTACCCATTTTCCCCCACCAGGCGTCGAACAGGCGCCGGGCCGCGCGCGCGGCGGCCGGCGCGGCCCGCTCGCCCTCGCTTCGCAACCGCTCGAGATCGATCCCAGCGACCGTCAGCCGGGAGCCGTCCTGCCGCGCCCACTCCTCGGCGATCTCGGGGGTCGACTCGGGATGGAACTGAAGCCCAAGGCTGCCGTCGAGCGCGAACGCCGCCGGCCCCGCCGGCGAGCGAGCGATCGTCCGCGCCCCGGCCGGCGTCTCGAACAGGTCGTAGTGGTAGTGCAGCCACGGTCCCGCCGGGACCAGGTCCGGCTGCGCCGTCTCGATCTCGAGCCAGCCGATCTCCGGCGGCTCGGAGGCGACGACGCGGGCGCCCGCCGCGCTCGCCAGCGTCTGGCCGCCGAAGCAGAGGCCGAGTACCGGCACGCGGGCTACGAGTGCGCGTCGCAGGAAGCCGACCTCGTCGGAAACCCACCCCGGAGCGTCCGGGCTGCCGGGGGTGTGCTCGGAGCCGAGCGAGGCGATCCAGGCGTGCTCGGAGGGATCGCCCGGCAGGGGGTCGCGCCAGGTCGCATGGACCTCGTAGGGGAGCGAGCGCTCGGCGAGCCACTCGGCCAGGATCCCGGGTGGCCCGTCGTCGCCGTGCTGGAGGATCAGCCCTGGTTTCGGCCCGCGCGTCATCGTCGGTTGAGGGTATCCGCCGCGGGTCTACGGGTCGCTAGAATCGCCGCGACCCGCCGCTATCGTCTAGGGGACTAGGACGCCGGATTCTCAGTCCGGAAACCGGGGTTCGAATCCCCGTAGCGGTGTACTGCCGCGTTACCGCCGATAACGGTTGGTCCAATCGCGTTTCCGCCGCTTTTGATGTCTGCGCTTGATAGATCGCGAAGCGCCACGACGCGACCCGACAATTGCCGGGCTCCGGGTTCAGGCGACCCCTATACCCTCCCAGGAAGTCCCACCTGCGATCAGAGGTGACGACGTTGAGCGTGCTCGTCGTGTGATGGCGGACTCGGCCGCGCTGGCGCAAGAACTCAACCTGCGCGACGGCCTGACGGTTTCGGTTAGGCCGGTGACAGCGGATGACGAAGCCGCGATCTTCGAGTTCTTGACCGAGCTCTCTGTCGACTCCCGGCGTCTTCGATTCTTCAGCGCCGCAACCGACCTCCGCGCTCAGGCTCACCGGGGAGCGGCCGGCGATGACGCGGACCACCACGGCGTTCTGGCGACGGCGCCCGGACGGGGCGTCGCAGGCCACGCAGTCTACGTGCGTTCTCCGTGCTCTGAGCGAGCGGAGGTTGCCGTCGAGGTGGCCGATGATCTCCACCACCTGGGATTGGCGACCCTGTTGGTGATCCGACTGGCCCATTTCGCTGAGCAGCGTCGGATCACCGATTTCTACGCCGAAGTGCTGCCTGAGAATCACGCCATGCTGGGGGTCTTCTCTGACGGCTTCGAGGCCGCGACCCGCAGGAGCAGCGACGTGATCGAGGTCGAGTTTCCCACCTCGAGCTGGCGCGCCGCCCACGCGCGCTTTGAGCCGCCGTGAGGGCACGGTGACGACGATTAGCGATACCGAGGGCTGCAGCCTCCGCGGGTTGAGTCCGAGCCTAAACGCCAAGGGCGGCGCTGAGGGCGAGCATTCCGACCGCGCCGAGAAGCGTCCCGAGCGCCGCGCTGGCGCTGCCGCGGCGCATTGCATCGGGTAACACCTCGGCGGCCACCAGCGCCAGCATGGCCCCGGCCGCGAACCCGAACGACAACGGCAACAGCGGCTCGATCTCCTCGACGAGGAGGAACGCGATCGCGGCGCCAACCGGCTGCGGCGCGCTGGTCGCGACGGCTCCCCAGAACTGGCGCGACCGGGAGAGGCCTGCCGCGGCCATCGGGATAGCCACGCTGGTCCCCTCGGGGATGTTCTGAACCGCGATCGCGGCGATCACGAAAAGGCTCAGCCCGGCGGTATCCGAGGCGTACGCAGTGCCGATGGCGAAACCCTCGGGCAGGCTGTGCACGAGCAGAACCACGAAAACGAGCACCGAGGTGCGCAGGCCGGCACTCAAGGCGCGCTCGACGTGGCGCTGGCGCGCCTCGAGCGCGCTGCGGACCGCTATTAGGAAGAGGATCCCGGCCGCCAGGCCGGCGCCGACCGAGCCCACCGACCCTTCGTCGAGGCCGGGCAGGATCAGCCCTGCCACCGAGGCGACGATCATCGTGCCCGCGGCGATCCCGAGAAGCAGCGGTTGCAGCGCCGCCGCGCGCGTCCCGAGCAGGAAGACCGGGATCGCGCCGAGGCCCGTAGCGAGGGCGGTCCCGGTTGCGGCAATCAGGAGGGTCAGCATCAGGGAAAGACAGAGCGCCCACGGGCTGGCTCCGCCTCAGACCACCACCACCACAACGATCGCCAGGTACACCGCGATCGAGAGCAGGTCCTGAAACACCGTCGCCAGCGGCCCGGACCCGAAAGCCGGATCCACTCCGAGGTGCTGGAACGCCGCGGGCAGCGCCATGGCCACCAGGGTCGCGATCGAGCAGCTTGCAAACATCGCCAGCGCGACCGCCACGGCGACCTCTACGTCACCCCAGCCGACCAAAGCGAATGCAAGGAAGGCACTGCCGATCACGACGCCCATCACGAGGCCCGTGACCAGCTCGCGGCCGAGCACCGAGCGAACGGTGACTCCTGCCGCGAGCGCCCGGATCAGCACAGTCTCGGTTTGGGTGCCCACCGCGTCGGCCATGTAGACGACGGCGGGGATGAAGAAGGCGAGCAGGACGTTGGCCTCGAGCTGGTGCTCGAAAGCTCCGACGATCGCGGTCGCGCCCATCGCCCCGAGCAGCCCAACCAGCAGCCAGGGCAGCCGGTGCCACAGGCGTTGCGAGACAGACTCCTCGGCGGCGCTGCGCGCCCGCGTCGACCCGGCAAGATAGCCGCCCAGGCGGGCAAGGTCCACCTCGTGCTCTTCGAGCACCACACGCAGCATCCGGTAGGGCGGGATCAGGCCCAGGAACCGGCCGTCGGCGTCGACCACGGCCAGGCTGCACTCATGGCGGTCCACCATTCCCCGGGCGGCGCGCTCCTGGTCGGTATCCGGCGCGACCTTCGGCGGGTCGGGGTCCATGATGTCCTCGATCCTGGCGTCCGGGTCTGCGGCCAGCAGGCGCTCGATTGAGACCGGGCCGACGAGCTTCCCCGAGTCCAAAACGACGACTTCCTCGGCACACCGGAACTTGCGCCCCGCAAGCTGCCCCCTGGTCTTTCCAACGGGCTGGTCGCGGCTTGCAACAGGGACGCTTTCGGTCGCGTACTCCGCCGCGACCCCCAGCAATCCGTCGCGCTTGGACGGTTCAGTCGATGTCTGCACGGCAGCCACCATTGTGGGGGTCTAAGGGGAGATCAAGCTGCGGCGCCATCCCAAATCCTGCTGATGCTGGAGAAGGAGCTGCCGGGGAGCTGCCTGATGGAGCTCTTAGGGGTTCGAACTCGAGTCGCTCGAGGCGCTGACCCAGGCAGAGGCCGGCTAAGTAAACGGACGGCTGCGGCCGCTGATCGACCGGTCGGGCGAAGCTGGTGTAGCAACCGGGAATCCGGCCGGAGTACGCCGGAATGCTCCCAGCAGCCGCCCGGTGACGGCGATCGAGATGCCAAGCACTGCCGCGAGCGCGAGCAAGTCGGCGGTCCCGTCGCTGCGAACGAGGGCGATCGCCGAGATCAGCGCAGCGAGGGCGACGAGGACGACGCAGACGCCGCGGTGAAAGCGTCCGGCCTCCGAGTGCGGCCACGGGTCAAGCGACTGGGCGATCTCGCGACCGCGGTCGGAGTCGGTGCACCCCGCCTTCGCCGGGCAGGCGTTGCATACGCGGGGGCTGGCCCGATACCGCACCAGGCGCCGCCGGTGGTCGGTCTCGACCCGGTGCAGGTGCTGTCCCTCAGGGCACTCCCAAAGGTCCAGGTCCGGGCGGAAACTGAACCCGGCTGTCCGGTAGCGGATGCTGCGCCTGTGCGAGTGGCGGGCCAGCAGGTCGAGCCCGGTCGCGGCGGCGAGAAGGAACGCCGCGTAACCGACAGCGAGCAGGGCCTCGGTGCTCATCGGTGCCTTCGGTCGGCCTGCATCGATGAGACGGCCGCCGATGTCTCGGATGCAGGGGCAGTGATCTCGGTGAACAGGATCTCGGCGGGCTCCTCGGCCGTCGTCCGCTTGACTCCGTGGCGGACGCCGAGGTAGCAGATGTAGAGCAGAGGCACCACGCCGCCGCCGATGAAGACGATGTCACCGGGAAGCCGGATCCACTCGATCAGCGCGTTGGTGTCGTTGGTGAGGAATTCGAGCGAACGGGCCTGGAAGTAGCCATCGTTCACGGACTCGTAGAGCTGGATCAGCCCGAGCGGAAAGAGGGTCGCGAAGGTCATCCAGGCGAGGCCGATGTTGAGCGACCAAAAACTCAGTCTTGCGAGGCGGTCCGGCCATCGGTCGTCAGGGATCAGGTAGCGAAGACAAAAGAGCGCCAAGCCGACGGCCAGCATCCCGTAGACGCCCATCATCGCTGCGTGCGCGTGGTTGGCGGTCAGCGCGGTGCCGATCTCGTAGTAGGAGACGATCGGCAGGTTGACCAGGAAGCCGAAGATTCCCGCGCCGAGAAAATTCCAGAAGCCGACCGCGACCAGGAACATCACCGCCCAGCGATGCGGAAACGGCGTCGCCGAGCGCGATTCCTGGCGCGCCCCGAGCTGCAGGAAGCTCCACGCCTCGACGGTGAGGAAGGTGAGCGGGATCACCTCCGCGGCCGAGAAGACCGCGCCTAGCGCCATGTGCTCGGCTGGCTCGCCGGAGAAGTAGAGGTGGTGCATGGTCCCGATCACCCCGCCGACCGAGTAGAGGAGGATGTCGAGGAAAACGACGGTGAGTGCAACGCGCTCGCGCACGACGCCGAGCAGGACGAAGACGTAAGCGACCATCACCGTCGTGAACAGCTCGAGGAAGTCCTCCACCCACAGGTGCACAACCCAGAAGCGCCAGAAGTCGGTGACCGTGAAGCTGTCGCCGGAGCGCGCCACGAGGCCGACGGCGTAGAACGCCGGAATCGCGAGTGCGGCGAAGAAGAAAAGCCACGGCAGGTTTCCCTTGTGCTCGCGCCGAAGGCGCCCGCGGAGGCCGCGGAAGATCAGCGCCGCCCAGAAGAACAGGCCAATCACCAGCAGCGCCTGCCAGAAGCGGCCGAGATCGAGATACTCGAACCCCTGGATGCCGAAGATCGAGCCGTCGTCCCCGAACCACCCATGGACGCCGCCGAACTCTCCAATCAGGCTCCCGAAGACGACCACGACAAGGGCGATCAGAAGCCCGTAGGCAAGCCAGCTTTGACGTTTGGGCTCGCGTCCGGCGATCATCGGCGCCAGGAAGATGCCTGCCGCAAGGAACGAAGTCGAGACGAAGAACAGCGCGAGCTGGACGTGGAAGGTGCGGGCGAGGTTGAACGGCAGGAGCTGGGCCAGGTCGATGCCGAAGAAGTCGCCGAGCTCGGCCCGGTAGTGCTGTGAGGCGGCGCCGACCATCGTCTGGATCAGAAACAGCGCCGCCATCACCAGGAAGAACCAGGCACAGGCGCGTTGCGCCGGGGTGAGCGCAACGTCGCCTGGGCGGCGGAATGAGAGTGCCGCCTGCTCACGGCCATGCCAGCCGAGGAAGTTCCAGCGCCCGAAGGCTGCGAACAGCAATCCGATCCCGCCCAGCAACGCGACCAGGGAGACCACGCTCCAGACCAGGACGTTGGCCGTCGGGCCATTGTCCACCAGCTTCTCCGGCGGCCAGTTGTTGGTGTAGGAGTAGTTGTGCCCTGGCCGGCGTGCGGAGGCGGCCCAGGCCGACCAGCTGAAGAAGGCGGTCAGCTCGTGGACCTGCTGGGGGTTGTCGATCGCATCCGGGCGCAGCCCCTGCTCCGTCGTCGGATCGGAGAAGTAGTCGCCATAGTGGCGCTCGAGCTCGGAGAAGGCGCGGGCCTGAGGCCTGGTGTATTCCAGCGTGTCCGCCTCGGAGTCGTAGCGGTTCGTCTGGAAGTCAGCGACCGTCCGCTCGCGCGCCCGGTCGGAGCCCGCCCCGCCGTACTGGCTCTCAACCGAGCGCGCCGCCCGATGAAGGTAGTCGGCTGTGAAGTCGGGGCCCAGGTAGGCGCCGTGCCCGAAGATCGACCCGTATTCCATCAAGCCGTTGTTGAGGAAGACCCGCTGGCCGTTGCTGATGTCGTCGCCGGTGAAGACCGTCTGCCCGGCCGAGTCGACGACGCGATCGGGGATCGGCGGGTCGGCGGTGTAAGTCCGATACGCCAGCAGGCCCAGGACGAAGAACCCGAGCAGGAAGACGACGATCGAGGCCTGGACCCAGACCTTGGAGATCAGGAGTCCGCGCCGCTCGCCTTCTTCTGGCATCCGCGGCGCGATCCTAAAAGGGTCGACGGGGTGGCGTCAAGGCAACAGCCGCCACCCTTCCCGCCAGTCTATGGCGGCTACATAGGCCCTTCGGTGCGGGACAGGAATGCCGGCGACTGAGGTTCTCGGTATGGTCGCCATGTGGGTGTCGAGCCTCACTTGTGAGCGCTCGAGTGATGCCTTGAAGCAGACTATGAGGGACCTTCAACAGCCCGCAAAGTCACGAGTGATGATCGTCGGGGGCGGAATCGCCGGGGTCGAGGCAGCGCTGGCGCTCGCAGATCTGGCCGGCGACCGGGCTCAGCTTTTGCTGGTCGCCCCCGACCCTGACTTCGTTTACAAGCCGCTTGCCGTCGAGGAGCCGTTTACGCAACAACCGGCCGCACGTCACGAGCTCAAGCCGGCGCTCGACGAGATTGGAGTGCAGCTCGTCCAAGGTGCCGTCTCCAGCGTGAATCCCGAAGCGCGCACGGTGGCAGTTGACCAGCACGCAGACCTGCCGTACGACCTGCTCGTGGTCTGCGTGGGGGGCCGAGCTCGCCCCGCATACACAGGGGTAGAGACGTTCTGGAGCGACAGCAGCAACCTCCCGGCCGATGAGTTGATCCACCGCGCCCACGCGTCTCTCGGTCGGACTATGGTCCTCCTGGTCCCTCCGGCGACGAGCTGGTCCCTGCCGCTGTACGAGTTAGGCCTGCTGATCCGACGCCGCAGCGAAGAACTGGGCCTGAGCGACCTCCGCTTGCGGTTACTGACTCCTGAGAACGCACCACTCATGGTCTTTGGAACACGGGCCAGCGACGCGATCGCCGCGCTGCTTTCGGCCCGACGCATTTCGATGGAGACGAGCCGCTGCGTCACGCAGGACCCAACTGGAACCTTGCACCTCTCGCCCCAAGGATCGCCGGTCGAGGCAGGCGTGATCCTGACGCTGCCAATCATCGACGGACCCGCAATAAGGGGCCTGCCGGCCGACCCCCACGGTTTCCTCCCGGTCGACCTACACGGTCGCGTCGAGGGCGTCGATGACATCTACGCCGCCGGCGATGGCACCGATTTCCCGGTCAAGCAAGGCGGGATCGCCACCCAACAGGCCGACGCGGTTGCCGAGCACATCGCGGCCCGGTTGGGTGCTGACGTGGAGGCCAAGCCGTTCAAGCCGGTGCTGCGCGGTCAGCTGCTTACCGGGATGGAGTCGTTGCACATGAAGCACGGTCTCGCCGGTGGGCAAGGTGAGGGAATGGCGTCGCTTGATTACCTGTGGTGGCCGCCTCAGAAGGTCGGTGGGCGTTACCTCTCCGCCTGGCTTGGACACACCGCTCTCACGGATCTCGAGCCGCCGCCGCATTCGCTGGAGGTCGAGGTCTCGTGGCCTCATGAGTGGCACGGGGAGCCGCTCTCCTACGACGCCGAGGCGCCGCCGAAGCGATGACGCGGGCCACCTTCGACGAAGGATTTCACCTCGCGTAGGCGATCAAGCCGGCCGTGTCGAGAGCTCGGACTTGGCTGAAGGTTCGCGCGGGCGCGGTACGGTCTCCACGGGGCGGCCGCTTAGCTCAAGCAGCTAGCCAAGGATAGATCCGGTCACGGTGGTCGGTCCGTGGGAAAACCCGCTCTACGAGCGGGTTCGTCGTTCTCGGGCCGGTCGGATGCAGCGTCATGTCCCGAAACAGGTGTAGGAGGGCGGCGTGGCTCTCATGCTGCGAAGATCGTTTCCGGGCACGCCTTCCGCGTCCCGAGATTTCGGTCGCGGACGAGACCGACACCACGGCCCTCGACATGGCTCACGGCGTCTAGAACGCGCTAGCGAGCAGCTATCCGGATTGGCGTTATGCCGCGATCGTCACCGGGCGACCCGTAGAGCGGCACTTTCCGTCCCGCCGGCTTGCCCGGGCATCAAATCGGCACCCGCGATCGGTGCCGGGCACCTGGCCCGGCTAGACCCCGCGCGCTAGGGTCGCGCCAGCCCGGTCGGGCAGTGCCGCGACCGGGAACTGTGGGGGACGAAGGAGGCTACGTGGCGGCTACTACGAACGAGGTGGCGGAGACGCGAGAGCCACCCAAGAAGCTGAAGAAGCGCGTCTACGAGAAAGAGCTCGCCAAACTGCAGCTGGACCTGGTCAAGCTCCAGGACTGGATCAAGGCGAGCGGGATGAGGATCGTGGTCATCTTCGAGGGTCGCGACGCGGCGGGCAAGGGGGGCGTGATCAAGCGAATCACCGAGCCGCTCAATCCCCGGGTCTGTCGCGTGGTCGCCCTCGGCACCCCAACCGACCGCGAGAAGACCCAATGGTACTTCCAGCGCTACATCGCGCAGCTGCCCGCGGCCGGGGAGATGGTGCTTCTCGATCGCTCCTGGTACAACCGCGCCGGGGTCGAGCACGTGATGGGCTTCTGCACCGAGGAGGAGTACCGCGAGTTCCTACGCTCGGCGCCGGAGTTCGAGCAGATGCTGATCCGTTCGGGGATCACCCTGATCAAGTACTGGTTCTCGGTCTCCGACGAGGAGCAGGACTCACGCTTTCAGGCTCGACTCGAAGATCGCACCAAGCGCTGGAAGATCAGCCCGATGGACCTCGAGTCACGCAGGCACTGGTTCGACTACTCGAAGGCCAAGGACGTGATGTTCCATCACACCGACATTCCCGAGTCACCCTGGTGGGTCGTCGACGCCGACAACAAGAAGAAGGCCCGCCTCAACTGCATCCACCATCTGCTCTCGGTGCTCCCCTACGAGGATGTCGAGCCGCCCGACCTCGAGTTACCGGAACGCCAGCAGGCCGATCCCGACTACGTCCGCCCGCCGATCGCGTCGATGCGCTGGGTCCCCGAGGCCTATTGAGCGACCGGCGACTCGTCGGCGTCGAGGCTCAAGCGTGGGCAAGATGAGCACAGCGGCAGGCGCGACCGATCCGGGGCTCTTATGATCCGCATCCGCCGGTGTCGTCGACGTGGCGCCCGAAGATCGGGCCGATGGGAGGCGTAGTGACCAGCGAAAGCAGGATCGAGCGGATTCGCTCGACCAGGTTCACCCTCGTTCGCAAGGGCTATGACCCCGCGCAGGTCGAGCAGTTCCTGGCCGAGGTCGCCGACTGGCTCGAGACCGGGGGCACCGATGAGGCCCGCGCCGAAATCGTCAGGCGCGAGATCGACCGGGTGGGTGAGCGAACCGCGGGCATCCTCGCGGGGGCCGAGGACACCGCCGAGCAGTGGCGCGGCGACGCGGAGCGCGAGGTCGCGGCGATGCTCGATCGCGCCGGGGCCGAGAGCGAGCGGGAGCGCACCGATGCCGACGCCTATGCCGCGACAACCCGTGGCGACGCCGACGAGTACGGGGCGCGCCTGCGAACCGCGACCGACACCTATGCGGAGAAGATGCGCGGCGACGCCGACGCCTATGCCGAGACAACCCGGTCGACCGCGGACGCCAACGCGGACCGCAAGCAGGTCGTGGCCGACCAGCGCGCAGCCGAGTTGATCGAAGCCGCGGAGGCGAAGGCGCGGCGGATCGTCAACGACGGCGCCAAGCGCCGGCGCGAGATCGAGACCGTAATCGCCGATCTGATCAAGCGCCGCGACGAGGTGATCGCGAGCGCCAACGGCCTCAGCGCGGCGCTCCAGTCGGTGGCCGCGGGGCACACGCCGGAGCCGGACGCCGACCCGTTCGCGCGTCCGCGCGAGCTCGACCCGCTCGAGCGCGGCGAGACGGCCGAGTCCGAGGCCGTGCCGAGCTGAGCAAGGCTGCGGGCGATGGACAGGCTCAGCGTCGATCGGGTCCGCCGGGCGACCTTTCCGCTCGCCCGGCGCGGCTACAGCACCCGCGAGGTACACCGGTTCCTCGATCGGGTCGCCGACTGGCTCGAGACCGGCGGTGGCGATCCCGCTCGCGCCGACCTGCTGCGCCATGACCTGGCGCGGGTGGGGCGGCGCACTGCGGCGATCCTGCTCGAGGCCGAGGAGGTGGCGCGGCGCCTGCGCAACGACGCCGAGCGAGAGGCGGCGCTGATCGTCCGCCGCGCCCGCGAGGAGGCGGAGCTGATCCGCGGGGGCGCCCGAAACGTCCCCGGCACCGGTGAGCGACCGTTGCGTCGTCCGCTCGCACGCGACCTGGCGCCACCCCCGCGCCCACGCTGAGCGCGCGCCCGACGCAGGTCAGCGGCGGATCTCGTAGCGCAGCTCGACCATGCCGTTGGCGAAGGCCCGGACCCCGGTGAGCTGCATCGCGCCGCCGGGAAGCCGGCGGTCGAAGAGCGGCTTGCCCTCGCCGAGCACCACCGGGACGACGGTGACCAGGACCTCGTCGAGGAGGCCGGCATCGGCGAACTGCGAGGCGACGTTACCGCCCCCGACGACCCACAGGGTGCGCTCGCCGGCGGCGGCGATCAGCTGCTCGTGGAGGTCGGCGACCTGGGCTTCGACGATCCGCACGTCGACGCCGTCGCCGCCGGGCAGGGGCAGCTCGCGCGAGCTCAAGACCCAGTAGGGCTTCCCCTTGTACGGCCATTCGCCCCCGGCGATCTGATCGAGGACGAAGCGATACGTGGTCGAGCCGCTGATCAGCGCGCCGACGCCGTCGTAGAAGCGCTCGTAGGAGCCGCCCTCCGCCATCGGCCCGGGCTCGGCGCCCTCACCGTCGAAGCTGCCCTCGTAGCCGAGCAGCCAGCCGAGGCTGTCGTCGGCCTCGGCGATGTATCCGTCCAAGGAGACGGCGCAGTAGTACTGGGTCTTGCTCATCGCCACCATCCTAGGCCCGGGCGCGAGCGACCCCGCCCGGGGCGAGAAACTGACGCTATGCGACAAGAACTCGCCCCGGCGTGGTGGCAGGGCGCGATCCCGCGGTCGGGCGGCAACTAGGCTGGTCGGAGCATGAGCAGCGAGGGAGAGGCGCTTCGCAGCGACGCGCTCGACGTCGTCGTCCGGCTGCTGTTCGAGCTCGGCGACGCCGCCGCCGACTCAGACCCCTTCCACGACCGCATCTGCGAGGCGCTCTGCCGGCTGACCTCGAACGACAGGGCCGTGCTCTTGCTCTACGACCCGGCGCGTCAGCTGGTCGTCCCGGCGGGCAGCCACGGTCTCGCCCCCGAGATCCTCGCCCACGTCTACGGCAGCCTCGAGGAGACCCCGATCGCGCGCGAGGCCCTCGCCCGCAACGAGGTGATCGTCGTCGACGGGCTCGCCGGGCAGGTCCCGGAGCGTTACGCCGATCTGCCCGGGGTGGCGGGGATCTCGTGCACCCCGGTCGCCGCGGCCGGGGTCTGGCTCGGGGTGATCTTCGCCGATCGCGACGGGCTCGAGCTCGAGCTCGACGCGGACGAGCGCCGGACGATGGCGGCGCTCGGGCGCACGGCAGCGCTGGCGACCACGGTGCTCCAGGCCGCCGCCCAGCGCGAGCGCGACGCGCTCTTGCTGGAACGGGTCGAGCTCGCCCGCGAGGTCCACGAGAGCGTCATGCAGCGGCTGTTCGGCGTTTCCATGGTCCTCGGCTCGGAGCGCGAGCTGAGCGCCGAGGACGCCGAGCGCTCGGCGGTCGAGATCGAGGCAGCGCTCGGCGAGCTGCGCGCCGCCCTCGACCGCTCCCTCGAGCCCACCGCCGAGCCCTCGCGGACCACCCTGCGCGCTGAGCTGCAGCGACTCGGGCGCCAGTACAAGGCGGTGCCCTTGAGCGTGCGCTGGGAGCCGGGCGCGGACGTCCCCGAGGGGCTCGAGCCGCTCGCCGTCTCGGTGCTCGGCGAGGCCCTGCGAAATGCCGAGAAGCACGCCGACCCGAGCGAGGTGCGGATCGTGATCACCAGGCTCGACGGCGCCTTCGCGCTCGAGGTCCGCAACGACGGCCTCGGCTCCCCCGGCGGCCGCGGCTCGGGTCTGGGCCTGCGCCTCGCCGCCTATGAGTCGATGCAGCGGGGCGGCATGCTCGAGTTCGGGCGCGAGGGCGACGACGAGTGGCGGGTGCGCTTGCTGTTGCCGGCGGGCGACGTCGCCAGTGTCGTCGCCGGCGGTGGCTGAGATGGCCGACGAGCCGCTGAGGGTGCTGATCGTCGACGATCACGCCGTCGTCCAGTGGGGGTTCAAGGTGCTGCTCGGGCGCCAGCGCTGGGTCGAGCGCTGCATGCTCGCCTCCAACCCGGAGGAGGGGATCGCCGCCGCCGCACGTCACAAGCCCCACGTCGCCCTGGTCGACCTCTTCCTCGGCGAGCGCTCCGGCGCCGAGCTCTGCGAGGCGATTCGCGGCGCCTCGCCGAAGACCCGCGTCCTGTTGATCTCCGGGGTCGGCTGGATCTCGCCGCAGGCGGCGCGCAGCGCCGGCGCCTCCGGCTTCGTCTCCAAGGACTGGAGCGCCGACGAGGTCGCGATGGCGGTGCGCATGGTCGCCAAGGGGATGACCGTGTTCGGGCGCCGCGACGAGGCTCCCGCGGCGCCCCTGAGCGAGCGCGAGCGCGAAGTGCTGACGCTGATCGCGGCCGGCTCGACCAACAAGGAGATCGCCGCCCGCCTCTACCTCTCGCCGCACACGGTCAAGGAGCACGCCAGCTCGCTCTATCGCAAGCTCGGGGTCAAGAATCGCGCCGAAGCGACCCGTCGTGCCGAGCGCCTCGGGCTCACCCGGTGAGCGCCGCCAGCCACGCCTGACCCCCCAGGCTCCGAACTGGCACCCCCCGATCGGGGGGTTGAGGGCGTTTGCGGGTTCACCTTCGGCGCCGGGCGAGGTACCTGTGTAGGCATGGCTGATCAATCAGACCGCCTCGCAATCATGTTTCCCGGCCAGGGCGTCGGCGACGAGAGCGCTCGCGACCTCGTTCGCGAGGTCCGCCCGGACCTGTTCGCACTCGCCTGCAAACTCGTCGGCGAGGATCCGTTCGCGCGGATCGCCGACGGTACCCGCTTCGCCCAGCCGGTCGTCTACTGCGCCGCGCTCGCCGGCTTCGATCGGCTCGAGCGCCCGGTGGGCGACCTCTATGCAGGGCACTCGCTGGGCGAGGTGAGCGCGCTCGCGGCAGCCGGTGCGGTCGACGATCTCGACGGGCTGCGGATCGTGGTCGCGCGCGGCCGGCTGATGGACGCCGCGGCCGCCGACCAGGCCGGCGGCATGCTCGCGGTCGGCGGCGATCGTGATCAGGCGGTCGAGCTTGCCGAGCGCTGCAACCTCGGCCTCGCCAACGAGAACTCCCCGAGCCAGTTCGTGCTCACCGGGCCCGAGGACGGGATCGAATCGGCGCTCGGTGAGGCTCGCGAGCTCGGGCTGCGCGCCAAGCGCCTCGCCGTCGCTGGCGCCTTCCACTCACCGGCGATGAAGCCCGCCGTGGCTGCGTTTCGCGAGCATCTCGGGCAGATCGAGTTTGCGAGCACCGAGGCCCCGGTGCTCTCATGCGTAAGCGCCGAGCCGTTCGGAGACGACCCGCGCGACCTGCTCGCCGCGGCGCTCACCCGTCCGGTGCTCTGGGTTTCGGTGCTCGAACGTCTGCGAGCCGGCGGGGCCACCCGTTACCTCGACGTCGGTCCGGGCAAGGTGCTCGCCGGGCTGGTCAGAAAGACCCTCGACGGGGTCGAGACGCAGACCGCCCGCGAGCTGGAGGTGGCCCATGCATAGCGTCGTCGAAGCGACCGCCTCCACGGCGACCGGGTCCGAGCGCGCCAAGCAGCGCGCCGGGATCGCCTCGATCGCCACAGCGCTGCCGCCGCGGGTGGTCGCCAACGAGCTGATCGGCGAGCGACTCGGGGTCGACGCAGACTGGATCTCCTCGCGCACCGGGGTGCTCGAACGCCGCGTCGCCGATGGAGACGACACGCTTGCCGCGCTCGCGGCAGAGGCCGCCACGACGGCGCTCGAGCGGGCGGAGATCGCGGCGGATCAGGTCGATCTGGTCCTGGTCGCGACCTCGACCCCCGACGAGATCGTTCCCAACGCGGCCCCGCTGGTCGCCGAGCGGATCGGCGCCGTCGGTGCCGGGGCGATCGATATCGGCTCGGCCTGCACCGGCTTCGTCGCCGCGCTCGAGCTCGCCGCCGCCACGATCGAGGCGGGCCGCGCCGAGACGGTCCTCGTGATCGGCGCCGAGCTGATGAGCCGGGTGATCGACTATGACGACAAGCGCACCGCCGGGCTGTTCGGCGACGGCGCCGGGGCGGCCGTGATCCGCGCCGGCGGACCGGGGGCGATCGGCCCGATCAAGCTGCACGCCGATGGCGCCGGGGGAGCGAACGTGACCGCATCGCATTCCGAGCGCCTGCTTCGGATGGACGGCCGCGCCACCTTCCGCGCCGCCGTCGCCCGACTGAGCGAGGTCACGCTCGAGGTCGCCGCCGACGCCGGGGTCGAGCTCGACCAGATCGACCTGTTCGTCTATCACCAGGCCAACAGCCGCATTCTCAGCACCGTCGGAGAGCGGCTCGGCCTCGACCCGGACCGAGTCGTCGACTCGCTCGGCTCCTACGGCAACACCTCCGCCGCGAGCGTCCCGATCGCGCTCGCCGAGGCGCAGCAAGACGGTCGCCTGCGCGACGGCTCGCGCGTGCTGATAGCGGCCTTCGGCGCCGGGCTCACCTGGGGCGCGGGCCTGGTCGAATGGGGGGGCGCCCAATGAGCGCGGTCTCCAGCCAAGAGCGCACGGCCCCCGCCGAGAACGAGGAGACGGCGGCGGTTCGCGCGGACGATGGATGCGCCCTGGTCACCGGGGCCTCGCGCGGAATCGGCGCGGCGATCGCCTCCGAGCTCGGCTCCGCGGGCTGGCCGGTCGCCGTCAACTACCGCTCCGACAGCGACGGTGCCGAGAGCGTCGCCGCCGCCGTCCGCGAGGCGGGCGGAAACGCCACCGCGTTCGGCGCCGACGTCACCGATCCCGAGGCGATCGACAGCCTGGTCAAGGACGCCGAGCAGGAGTTCGGCCCGATCGCCGTGCTGGTCAACAATGCCGGCCTGACCGCCGACGGGCTCTCGCTGCGCCTCAGCGACGAGGACTGGGACCGGGTGCTCGAGACCAACCTGAGCGCCGCCTTCAGGCTCACCCGCCGGGTCCTTCGACCGATGATCAAGGCCCGCTCCGGGCGGATCGTCAACATCTCGTCGGTGGTCGGTCGCCGCGCCAACGCCGGCCAGGCCAACTATGCGGCCTCGAAGGCGGGGCTGAGCGCGATGACCGCGACGATCGCGGTCGAGGTCGCCAGCCGTGGGGTGACCGTGAACGCGGTCGCCCCCGGCCTGATCGAGACGGAGATGACCAAGGGAGTCACCGAGCTCGCCGATGCGATCCCCGCCCGGCGGCCCGGAACCCCGGAGGAGGTCGCCGCATGCGTCGGCTTCCTCGTTTCCCCCGCAGCCTCTTACGTGACCGGAACAACGTTGACAGTCGACGGCGGAATGACCGCCTGAACAAGGAGTTGAGAGCAATGCCGGAGACACAGAGCAAGGAGCAGATCACCGAGCGGGTGACCGAGGCCCTGGTCGAGTTCGGTGAGGAGCGCGAGAACATCACCCCGACCGCCAAGTTCGAGGACCTCGAGGTCGACTCGCTCGACCTGGTCGAGCTCGCCCAGATCATCGAGGACGACTACGGGGTCGAGGTCCAGGACTCCGACCTCGACAAGATCGAGACCGTCGGCGACGTCGTCGACCTGGTCTCGCAGAGGATGGCGTGACCCGGGAGGTAGTCATCACCGGGCTCGGTGCCGTGACCCCGCTCGGGGTCGGGGCGCCGACCCTCATCGACCGTTGGTCGGCAGGCGACTCGGGGGTCGAGGACGGGCTTGCGCGCTGCCAGGACTTCGATCCGACCGAACGGCTCAGCCGCCGCGAGGCCCGCCGGGCCGACCGCTTCACCCAGCTCGCGCTCGTCGCCGCCGACGAGGCGCTCGAGCAGGCCGGCTGGGACTCGGCGCTTCCCTACGACAGCACCGAGATCGGCTGCGTGATCGGCACCGGGATCGGCGGCATCGGCACGATCGAGGAGCAGCACATAATCCTTCGCGACCGCGGCGAGGCGGCGATGTCTCCGCTCTGCGTTCCCCAGATGATGCCCAACGCAGCCGCCGGTGCGGTGGCGATGCGCCACCAGCTAAAGGGCGAGTGCTACGGGACCGTCTCGGCCTGCGCGGCGGGCGCCCAGGCGGTCGGCGCCGGTATGCGGATGGTCGAGCGCGGCGACGTCCGCGCGTGTGTCGTCGGCGGCACCGAGGCCGGCGTGACCAAGCTTTCGATCGCCGCCTTCGACAAGATGGGCGCGACCTCGAAGCTCGGTGTATCGCGTCCCTTCGACCGCCGTCGCGACGGCTTCATCATCGGTGAGGGCGCGGGAGTGCTGGTGCTCGAGGACGCCGAGGCTGCCGCCGAGCGCGATGCCACCGTGCTCGCCCGGCTGACCGGCTACGGCGCGACCGCCGACGCCCACCACCTGACCGCGCCCGACCCGGAGGGCGACGGCGCCGCGCGGGCGATCGAGGCGGCCTTGCGCGACGCGGAGGTCGAGCCGGGCGCGGTCGACTACGTCAACGCCCACGGCACCTCGACCCCGCTCAACGATCGTTCCGAGACGGAGGCGATCAAGCGCGTCTTCGGCGACCGTTCGGGCTCGATACCGGTCTCCTCGCTGAAGTCGTCGATTGGCCACCTGCTCGGGGCCGCCGGCGCGGTCGAAGCGGTCGCCACCGTGTTCGCCCTCGAGCGGGCGACGGCGCCGCCGACGATCAACCTCGAGCAGCCCGATGAGGGCCTCGACCTCGACTACGTGCCCGGTGAGTCGCGGGCGATCGAGCGCAATGGGCGCGCCCCGATCGCGATCTCGAACTCGTTCGGGTTCGGTGGCCACAACGTCGTCCTCTGCATCGAGGCCTCGCAATGACCGTCGCCGTCGCCCCAAAGCCCGCCGCCGCCCGCGAGCGCCTCAGTCCGCTCGAGCGCCTCGAGGCGCTCTGCGATCCGGGCTCCTTCCGGGCGTTGCGCACGGGCGTCGTCTCGACCCGCGTCGGCGAGCGCGCGCTCGCCGGCGACGGAGTGCTCGCCGGTGCCGGCAGCGTCGGCGGCCGGCCGGTGTTCTGTTATTCGGAGGACCCGAGCTTCATGGGCGGGTCGCTGGGCGAGATGCACGCAGAGACGATTGTCCGGGTGATGCGCCTCGCCGGCCAGGCCGGCGCTCCGGTGGTCGGCTTCGTCGAGTCCAGCGGCGCGCGCCTGCAGGAGGGTCACGCCTCGCTCGCCGGTTATGCGCGGATCTTCCGCGAGAGCGTCGCGCTCTCCTCCAAGGTGACTCAGATCACGATCGTCACCGGGGTCTCGGCCGGCGGCGGCGCCTACGCCCCGGCGCTGACCGACTTCGTCGTCATGACCGAGCGCGCGCGCATGTTCTTGACCGGCCCGCGGGTGGTCCGCGACGCGCTCGGGGAGGAGGTCTCGATGGATGACCTCGGCGGCCCGGGCGTGCACGAGCGAAATGGCGTCTGTCAGCTGACCGCGGCCGATGAGCGCGACGCCGCCCGCCGCGTGCGGGAGCTGCTCGCCCATCTGCCCGACGCGATCGGCGGCCGTGCCCCGCGCGCCGTCCCCGCACCGCCTGAGGCCGACCCGTCGGCGCCGGTGCCCGCCCAGGCCCGCCGCGTCTATGACATCCGCGATGTGATCTCGAGGGTGGTCGATGCCGGCGAGTCGATCGAGCTCAGCGGGCGCTGGGCCCGCAACATGGTCACCGCGCTGGCGCGGATCGACGGCCGTCCGGTCGGCGTGATCGCCAACCAGCCGCACCACCTCGGTGGAGTGATCGACGCGGTCGCCGCCGAGAAGGCGGCGCTGTTCGTCAACGCCTGCGATCGGTTCGGCCTGCCGTTGGTCGTCTTGGTCGACACCCCGGGTTTCATGCCGGGCAGCCGCCAGGAGTCCGCGGGGGTGATCCGCCACGGCGCCTCATTGCTGCGCGCCTTCGCGGGCGCTCAGGTGCCGAAGGTGACCGTGGTCTTGCGCAAGGCCTACGGCGGCGCCGTGATCACGATGAACTCGAAGGAGCTGGGCGCCGACATGGTCTTCGCCTGGCCGGGCGCCGAGATCGGGATCATGGCCGCCGGCCAGGCGGTCAACATCGTCCATCGCCGGCGGATCGCCGATCACGGGCATGGCCTGCGGGACGAGCTCTCGAACGCCTACGCGGACGAGCATCTGACCGCCGACGCGGCGGCGGCGAGCGGCTTCGTCGACGAGGTGATCGAGCCGGTCGAGACCCACGAGCGCCTCGCCTGGTCGCTCTCGGCGCTGGCCGGCCGATGAGCGAGACAGACCCCTACGCCGTGATCGCCGACGCACTTGGCTCGAGCCCGTTCCAGCCGCCGGGCGAGCGCGCAATTCGCTCCTACGCCGCCCTTGGCGACAGCTTCACCGCCGGCACCGGGTGTCGCCCCGGCGAGCGCTGGGCCGATCGTCTCGCCGCCCACCTGGCCGAGGGAAGGCCTGATTTCACCTACCGCAACTTCGGGGTCGAAGGGGCGAGCAGCGAGGATGTTCTCGCCCAGCTCGGCCCGGCGTTGCAGCTCGAGCCCGATCTGGTCACCGTCGTATGCGGGGTCAACGACGTGCTGTTCTCGGTGCGGCCCGATCCGCACGCATACTCGCGCCGGCTGGCCGGGATCTTCCGCCGCCTGCAAGAGGCCCTGCCGGCGGTTCGGATCGCGACCGCGACCGCGCCCGAGCGCTGGGAGTTCCTCGAGGTCGGGCCGCGCACGGCTCGCCGACTCGAGCGCGGGATCGTCCGCTTCAACGCTGCGACGCGCGCGGTCGCCAAGGCCAACGACGTGCCCTGCCTCGAGGCCGCCGGGCACCCCGGGATCGATCGGCCCGAGAACTTCGTCGCCGACGGCCTGCATCCCTCCCCGCAGGGACACGAGCAGGCCGCGCTCGCCTTCATCGAGCTCCTCAACCTCGACCGGGAGACCAGATGACCGATCCGATGGCACTCGACTTCGACCGGCTGGAGACCGGGGCGACCACGGTCTCGCGGGGACGCACGATCACCGAGGCTGACCTCGTCTCGTTCTCGGCCCTGACCGGCGACTGGCATCCCCAGCACGCCGACGCGGAGTGGGCGGCCGAGGGACCGTTCGGCGAGCGAATCGCCCACGGGATGCTGGTGCTCTCCTACGCGCTCGGCCTGCTGGAGATCGACCCCGACCGGGTCGTCGCGCTGCGGGGGATCCGCAAGGTCGTCTTCAAGCGCCCGGTGGCGATCGGCTCGACGATCCGAGTCGAGGCCGAGGTCGTCGGCCTGAAGGAGCTCGACCCGGGCCACGGCCTGGTCGAGCTGGCGCTGCGGGTGCGCGACGGCGAGGGCCGACTCGCCGCGCGCGCGGTGTTGGAGGCGCTGTGGCGACGCGCGGCGGCAGCGCCGAGCCCGCCCGCGAACGGCGCCGAGGCGCCCGAGGCTCTGGGCGCGCCGGCTGAGCGCGCGGCTGAGCTCTCGCCGTTCGCCGACGGCCGGGTGCTGCTCTGATCCTCGAGGGCAAGAAGCTGCTGATCACCGGGGTGATCACGCGGCGCTCGATCGGCTACGCAGTCGCCGACGAGGCCCAGCGCGCCGGGGCCGAGGTCGTGCTGACCGGCTTCGGGCGAACCCGGCGGATGACCGAGCGCGCGGCCAAGCGCCTCACCAAGCCGCCCGAGGTGCTCGAGCTCGACATCAACTCCGAGGACGATCTCGAGGCCGTCGCCGCCGAGCTCGACTCCCGCTGGGGAGGCCTCGATGGCGCCCTGCACGCGATCGCTTTCGCCCCCGAGGACGCGCTCGGCGGCGAGTTCCTGAACACCGGCGCCGACAGCGCCGCGGCGGCCTTTCGTACCAGCGCCTACTCGCTGGCGGCCCTCGGGCGCCACCTCGCGCCCCTGCTCGAGCGCGACGACGGCGGCGCGCTCGTCGGGCTCGACTTCGACGCCAGCGTCGCCTGGCCCGCCTATGACTGGATGGGGGTGGCCAAGGCCGCGCTCGAGTCGACCTCGCGCTACCTCGCCCGCGACCTCGGGCCTCGAGGGATCCGCGTCAACCTGGTCTCCGCCGGTCCGGTGGAGACGGCGGCGGCGGGCGGCATCCCCGGTTTCGGCGATCTCGCCGGTGCCTGGGAGCGCGGCGCACCGCTGGGCTGGGACCCGAGCGACCCGGGCCCGGTCGCCCGCGCGGTCTGCTTCTTGCTCTCCGACTGGGCGAGCGCGGTCAGCGGTGAGATCCTGCACGCCGACGGTGGCTTTCACGCGATGGGGGTTGCCGGCCTGGCCGCCGGAGCCGGCTCGGAGCTGGCCCCGGCGAGCGCCTAAGCGGCGGACGCGAAGTCCGGCTCGGCGGTCGGTTCCAGGTTTCGATCCCCTCGGTCGACCGAGGCGATCGCGCAGATCAGCTCTCGCTCGCTGACCGTCAGCTCGGGGTGATCGGCGAACCGGCGAAGCTCGAGCCCGAGCGCGGTCGAGCCGACTCGGTCCGGGAGGCCGCTGGCGGTGGTCGGCATCGCGGCCGCGGCGACGAACACCGCGGCCGGCTCCGTGCCGATGTCCGCCTGATGCTCGAAGAACATCTTGGTGGCGGTGCGCAGCATGATCGCGAAGTCGAGCTTCAGCGAGCGGTACTTCATGTAGAAGAGGTCGTGGCAGAGCTTCCACGCCGAGCCGATATCAGAGCCGGCATAGCCGCAGCGGATCTGAGCCCAGCCGGTGATCCCGGGCTTGATCAGATGGCGGCGCTGGTAGAAAGGCAGGTCTCGCTCGAGCCGGCGGACGAACTCGGGCTGTTCCGGACGAGGCCCGACCAAGCTCATCTCGCCGCGCAGGACGTTGATCAGCTGCGGCAGCTCGTCGAGATGTGTGCGGCGCAGGAAGCGTCCGATCGAGGTCACGCGCGGATCGTCGGAGGAGCTCCATTGGGCAGCGTCGCCGGTTCCCGGGCGCATCGTGCGCAGCTTGTGAATCGTGATCGGCCGCCCGCCCTCGCCGACGCGGACCTGGCTGAAGAACGCCGGGCCTCCGTCGCGGCGGATCAAGAGCGCGGCGACGGCGATCAACGGCAGCGCGGCGAGGCCGACGATCAGCGCCCCGGCCACGTCGATGAATCGCTTGACCTTGGCCGAGTCGCGGTAGCAGGGATGGACCAGGTAGTCGAACCAGCAGGCGTTGATCTCGGCGGTGGGGACATGGGCGAACACGGCCTCGTAGAAGTCCGAGAGCTCGCAGATTCGAATCGAGCGATCCGCCGCAGCGAGCGCCTCGTCGAAGACCTCGATCCGGGGCGCCTCGCCGCTCAAGACGAGCAGGTCGATCCGATTTGCGGCGACGACCTGATCGAGCTGGCCGAGCCGGCCGATCACCGGCATCTCGGGGTCGCCGCCGGTGTCGTCGCCGAAGGCGATCCGGCCGATCACCTCCGAGCAGTCCTCGCCGGCGAGCCGAAGCTCGCGCCTGAGCGCGAGGCTGGTCTGGGCGGAGCCGATGACGGCGATCCTCCGCAGCCTGCCCCCGCGCGCCAGACGAGTGAGCGAGCGATCCGAGAGCGCTGCCGGACCGAACATCAGCGCCGCCCGGCCGGCGACCCATGTGGCCGCGAGTGGTGAGTGTGCGCGCGATGTCGATCAACTGCGACATCTTCCCTGCGACAGCGATAGCCTCGCCCCTGGTGAATCGGGGGCCCCCTTCTCCGATCACTGGGTCCGGGCCGTGTCTGCGGCGCCGGGCCCGCGTTTTTTTTTATTCCCCTACTGCCTTCGAGCCGACGAATACCCAGTCGCTTCGATCGGATAACTCGGAACCGGTGTTTTTCAAACATACGTCCACGGACAGGCGTCAAACCGGCCCGGGTGGAGCGGCTCGGGCGCGGTGAGACCGCCGAGCTGGAGCGCGCGCGCGCGAGCTCTTCGTCGCCTCGGCCACGGCGGCGATCGGTTAGGTTCTCGCCCCAACCCGAGCCCAAGGAGAGCCGTGGACGTAAGCGCGCTGAAGAACACCCCTCTGTTCGCCGAAGTGCCCGACGAGGCGCTCTCGAAGGTGGCGACGTTCGCGACCCTGGAGTCCGCGGCCGAGGGCAAGACGATCATCCGCGAGGGCGGTTACTCGAACGACTTCTACGTGATCGACGACGGCACGGTCAAGGTCGAGCGCGAGGGCGAGCACGTCGCCGACCTGGGCCGGGGCGACGTCTTCGGCGAGCAGGGCCTGCTCGAGCGTCAGGCGCGCTCGGCAACCGTGATCGCGACCTCGCCGGTACGCCTGATCAAGATCGAGCATTGGGAGCTCTCGCGGATGAAGCAGGCGATGCCCGACGTGGTCGAGCAGCTGCGGCGCAAGGTCGAGGAGCGCGGAAGCTAGCCCCTGGTGCCCGCCCGTCGGGGTATGCTGCCCCGGCGAAAGTTCGCGATAATGGCCGGTGGTCAAGGGAAGTCCGGTGTGAAACCGGCGCGGTCCCGCCACTGTGACCGGGCGCAACACGACGTCGCATGACGCGAGTCAGCCACTGGGGCCCGACGAGGCCCCGGGAAGGCGCGGCGGAGGGCCCGGAAGCCAGGAGACCTGCCTCCGGCCAGCCAATCATGTCCCTCGAGGAAAGGGTGGCTGCATGTCCACACGTATTCCGTTTGCGTCTTGCGCGCTCGCCGCGCTGTGCGCGGTCTCGTTGTTGGCCGTTCCCACATCGGCGGGGGCGAAGACCGTTCGCGCCGAGTTGCGGGTGCTCACCCCGACGCAGGTGCTGGAGCCGGGCTCGACCTATCTGGTCGGCGCCGAGAAGGTGAAGACCGACCCCGGGGCCGATTGCTTCGGCGGCGGGGGCAGCGGGGCGAGCTTCGCGTTCGCCGACCCGACCGCGCTCTCGCTGCTCGCCGCGGGCGCCCGTGCGAACAAGAGCCTGAGCCCGCTGTCGACCACCGACGAGTTCGGCTTCGGGCTCGGGATCTGCGGGGTCGGCGGTGTGGCCGCCGAGCCGGGCAGCTTCTGGTACCTGAAGCGAAACCACACCGAGCTCTCGGTCGGCGCCGACCAGGAGTCGATCGCCAATGGCGACGAGGTACTCGTCTATCTCGCTCCGGACAATTTCCCGAGCCCGAACCCGGCCGAGCTCGAGCTGATGGCCCCGGCGCGGGCGACGCCCGGCAGTCAGATCTCGGTCTCGGTGATCGAGCACTCGTGCGCCACCGACCAGACGACCTTCGAGGTCACCTGCGCGAGCGCACCGGCCGCCGGGGTCACGGTCGGCGGCGGCGAGGCCGACGCGATCACCGGCGCCGACGGCACCGCCACGGTGACCGCGGGCACCGGCCCCAGGCTGAAGCTGGCGGCTACCCGCGCCGCCGACATTCCCGCCAAGGTGCTGAAGCTGTGCGTGAACGAGGAGCTCGGCGCCTGTCCGGCGAGCTTCGGCGAGCGGATCTTCGGACGCCGCGAGGGCGACCGGATCAAGGGCACCAAGGGCGCCGACGTGATCCGGGCCGGCGGCGGACGCGACCGCGTTGACATCCGCAAGGGCGGACTTGACCGGGTCGACTGTGGACCGGGGAAGGACACGGTGGTGGTCAAGGGCTCGGACGACAAGATCGCGCCGAACTGCGAGACGACAAGGGGCCGATGAGGTGGGGCCGCGGCCTCGGGATCGCGGCGGCGACGCTGGTCGTCGCCGCGACCCCGGGCTGCGGCCTCGGCCCCGGCGAGGCCTCGGAGGGTGAGGCGACGCTCAGGGTGACTCGCGACTATGGATCCGAGCTGGTCGCCGAGGCGAGGGAGTCCGATCCGGCCTCCTCGGAGACGGTGATTCGTTTCCTCGATCGCGAGACCGAGATCACCACCCGCTACGGAGGCGGTTTCGTGCAGTCGATCGACGGCGTCGAGGGCGAGCTCTCAGCCGGGCGCAGCCGCGACTGGTTCTTCTTCGTCAACGGGATCGAGTCCGGACGCGGCGCCGCCGAGGTCAGCGTGCGCGGCGGCGACCGGATCTGGTGGGACTACCGCGACTGGTCCGACGCGCTGCGAACGCCGGCGGTTGTCGGCTCGTGGCCGGAGCCCTTCGCCCAGGCGGCCACGGACTCGGAGCGCCTGCCGGTCGTGATCGAGTGCCACGCCGAGCGCCGCCCCTGCGAGGCGGTCGCCGACCGCCTCGCCGACGAGCGGGTCGAGGCGAGCGTCGAGAGTGGGGGCGAAGCCGGGGACGAGGCCGGATTGAGATTGCTGGTCGGGACCTGGGAGGCGATCCGCTCCGACGCAGCCGCGGCGACGCTCGCGCAGGACCCGGCCACGAGCGGTGTCTTCGCCCGCTTCAGGGGCTCAGGGCAGGCGGTGTCGCTGCTCGCCCTCGACCCGCGCGGCGAGGTGGCGACGAAGTACGGGCGAGGGGCGGGCCTCGTCGCCGGGCTGCGCCAGGGGAATCGTCCGGTCACCTGGGTGGTCACCGGCACCGACGAGGCGGGGGTCGAGCGGGCTGCCGAGCTGCTCGACTCCGAGCACCTGGCCGACAACTACGCCGTCCTGACCGCGCCGGGCGACCAGCTCGCGCTGCCCGCCGGGCCGCAGCGATGAGGTCGCCGATCGCCTACGCGCCGCGCCCGGGCCCGCTGCCGGCCGCAGGGGCGCTCGCCGCCAGCGCCTATCTCGGGTCGCTGGCCCTGTGCGCCTTCCTCTTTGCCAGCCCGCTGGTGCTCGCCGGCGCCGGCGCCGGCGTCGCGGTCGCCGGACTGGCCGCGGGCGCGGGCCGGGCGCTTGGCGCCGGTGCCCGCTGGGGCGCGACCCTGGGCGTGCTCGTCACCGCCGTCAATGCCATCGCCTCGCAGCGCGGCGACACGATCCTCGTTCGGGGCTGGGAGCTGCCGGTGCTCGGGCAGATCGACATCAGCGCCGAGGCACTGGCCGAGGGCGGCGTGCTGGCGCTTCGAATCGCCGTCGTCTTCTGCGCCTTCGCAGTGCACTCCGCCTGCGTCGACCCCGACCGGGTCCTGCGCCTGCTCCGCCCACTGGCCCGCCACTCGGCGCTCACCGCCACCCTGATCACCCGGATGGTCCCGCTCGCGGCCGCCGACCATGCACGCCTGCGCGAGGCGGTCGAGCTGCGCGGACCGGCGGCGGCACCGGTCGGCCGCGCCGCAATCGCCCGGCGCCTGCTGGCGGGCTCGCTCGATCGGGCGGTCGACGTCGCCGCAGCGCTCGAGCTGCGCGGCTATGGCCGCGGGGCGCCGCGGGCCGCGGGCTCGAGCAGGCGCTCGCGCTCTTCCTGGCGCTTCGCCGCTGCCGGGATCGCAATCGCCACGCTCGCGATCGCCGCCCGGATCGCCGGGGTCGGCGGCTTCGACGCCTATCCGACGATCTCGATCGACCTCGATCCGGCGACGCTCGCCGTGAGCGCGGCACTGCCGCTGCTCGCGCTGGCGCCGTTTGCCGGCAGCCGGAGGCGCCGTGGCTGAGCCCGTCGTTTCGATCTCGGCGCTCGAGTACCGCTATCCGGGTGCGCGCGCCCCCGCGCTGGCCGCGGTCGACCTCGAGCTCGGCGAGGGCGAGTTCTTGGTCCTCGCAGGGCGGTCGGGGTCGGGCAAATCAACCCTGTTGCGCGCCTGCTGTGGGCTCGTTCCCCATTACCACGGCGGCGAGGTCTCGGGCTCGCTCGACGTCTGCGGCCTCGACGTGCGCGAACACGGCCCGGCCGAGCTCGGCGGTCTCGTCGGCCTGGTCGGACAGGATCCCGAGACCCAGGTGGTCTCGGCGACCGTACGCGGCGAGCTCGAGTTGCCGCTCGAGCTGCGCGGCGAGTCCGCGGGCGCCAGCGCCCGCGCGATCGAGGAGGTGACCCTGGCACTGGCGATCTCCGAGCTGCTCGACCGCGCCACCGACACGCTGTCGGGCGGGGAGCTGCAGCGGGTTGCGCTCGCCGCGGCGCTCGTCTGTCGGCCGCGGTTGGTCTTGCTGGACGAGCCCACCTCGCAGCTCGATCCGGTCGCCGGCGACGAGCTGATCGGGCTCCTGCGACGGCTGAACGAGGAGTGGGGAATGACCGTGTTGCTCGCCGAGCACCGGCTCGAGCGCTGTCTGACCGCCGCTGACCGCGTGCTCGCGATTGACGCCGGGAAGATCGCGTTCGACGGCGGGCCCGCGGCCTTCGTCGAGTGGGCGATCGATTCCGATCCGGAGCTGGCGCCCCCTGGGGCACGCCTGTTCTCGCTCGCGGGGCTGAGACCGTTGCCGGTCGGGGTGAAGGGGGCGCGGGCGGAGCTGCGCAGGCACGGTATCGGAGCGACCGAACAGGTGACAGGTAGCGGGGAGCAGGTGGAGGCGAAGGATCGGCGCCGGCGCGGGACGGTGACGGTGCTGGAGGCGCGGGACGTGTGGATCGAGCGCGACTCGGGCGAGGCGCTGAGCGATGTGATCCGCGGCTTGACCCTCGCGATCGAGCCGGGGGAGCGGGTTGCGTTGATGGGTCGAAACGGGGCCGGAAAGAGCACCTTGCTGCGTGCCGCCGCCGGCTTGCTGGCGCCGGTTCGCGGGCGGATCGAGGCGCCTGGCGGCTGCGTGCTGTTGCCGCAGAGCCCCGCCGACCTGTTCTTGCACGAGCGCGCCGACGAGGAGCTCCCGGGCGAGGCGGGCGCCCGCGCCCTGGCCGCGGTCGGGCTCGGGTGGGCGAAAGGGCGCGACCCGCGCGATCTCTCCGGCGGCGAGCGTGAGCGGCTGGCGCTGGCGATCGTGATGGCGGGGCGCGCGAACGGCAGCACCCCTGGCGTGGTCTGCCTCGACGAACCGACCCGCGGCATGGACTCCGCCCGCAAGGCCCAACTGGCCGGCTGGATCGGCGAGCTGGCCGGTGCCGGCAGCGCGATCGTCGTCGCCACCCACGACGTCGAGTTCGCGGCCCGCTTCGCCGCGCGGGTGATCCTGCTCGGCGATGGCGAGCTGATCGCCGACGGGCCGACCGACGAGATCCTCTCCGGGGGCTGGTACTTCGCGACCGAGGTCGCGCGGATCCTTGGCGGCGACGGCGCGATCACTCCCGAGGCCGCGGCCTCGGCCCTGCGTGCCACGCTCGGTGCCCGGGCAAAGGTGCGTACGTGAGCTGGCAGGCGGCGATCTTCGCCGGCCTCGTCCTCGTGGTCGTCGGGGGCTTCGTTTGGTATGAGCGAGCCCGCCCACCGGCCCGCCTGGTCGCTCTGGTCGCGGCGCTGTCGGCGCTGGCGGTCGCCGGGCGCCTCGTCCTGGCGCCGATCCCGAACGTTGTCGCGACCACAGACGTCGCCGTACTCACCGGCTACGCGCTCGGCGGACCGCCCGGCTTCGCCGTCGGCGCCCTCGCCGCACCGATCTCCAACATCTGGCTCGGCCAGGGGCCGTGGACGGCTTGGCAGATGGCGGGATGGGGACTGGCGGGGCTGCTCGGTGCCTGGCTGGCGCTGGCGACCGGGCGCCGGCTCGGGCGCCTCGGCCTGGCGAGCGCCTGTGCGTTGATCGGGCTCGGCTACGGCGCCCTGCTCGACCTCTCGGTGATGGTCACCTACGGCGGCGAGCAGTCGCTCGACCGTTATCTCGAGCTCTCGGCTCGCGCGATCCCGTTCAATCTCGCCCACGCCGCCGGCAACTTCGCGATCGCGTTCGCCGCCGGCCCCGCCCTCGTGCGGATGATCTCTCGTTACCGCACCCGGCTCGAGTTCACCTGGCGCCCCGCGGGCGCCGTGCCGGCAGTGGTCGCGATCGTCCTCGCCGGGTGGCTGATCGCGCGCGGGCCCGACGAAGCCGGCGCCTCGAGAAGCCCTGCCGGCTACCTGATCGCGACCCAGAACGCCGACGGTGGCTTCGGCGCCACGCTCGAGTATCCCTCGAACCCGGCGACCACCGGCTGGGTGATGCTCGGGCTCGAGGCCGCGGGGAAGAACCCGCTCGACGTCAGCAGGGGTGGGCGAACCCCGGTCGACTACCTGCGCTCACAGCTCGATCGGGTGAGGACGCCCGGCGACCTCGAGCGCACGATCCTGGCGCTCGAGGGCGCCGGGCTCGATCCGCGCCGGTTCGGTGACGCCGACCTGGTCGCGCGCCTGCGGGCCGAGCGCGACCGCGACGGCTCGGTCAACGGCCAGGTCAACCTGAGCGCCTTCTTCATCCTCGCGATGCGCGCCAGCGGCGCCGACCCGGCCACGCTCGCGCGCCCGGCCGGATGGTTGCGCCGGGCCCGCAACCCCGACGGCGGCTGGGGAATCCAGCCCGGCGCGCCGAGCGAGGCCGATTCCTCGGGCGCTGCCCTGCAGGCCCTGGCGGCCGCGGGCTCGGGCGGCAAGTCGACCGCCGAGGGCACGCGCTGGCTGCGAAAGGCCCAGCGCCGCGACGGCTCCTGGGCGCTGGGCTCGAGCGGGGTGGTCAACTCGCAGTCAACGGCGTGGGCGGTTCAGGGCCTGGTCGCGGCAGGGGGTGGCGGTGGTGCAGCGGCGAAGGGCCTGCGCCACCTCGCCGCCCTGCGCGCCGCCGACGGCCACTACCGTTACTCGCGCGCCAGCGACCAGACCCCGGTCTGGGTCACCGCCCAGGTGCTGACCGCGGTCGAGCGCCAGCCGTTTCCGATCGCGTCCGTGACCCGCAGGTCGCGCGCGCGCGGATCGGGCGGATCCGGCGGTGATGACTCGGCCGACGCTTCGCCCTCCACCGTGACCGAGTCGGCGGGCGGCTCGTCGGCAGTGGTCGACGGCGGCAGCGGTGGCGGCGCCCAGCCGAGCGCGTCGGGCGGGTCGGCAGGTGGCGGATCGGCGGCGCAGCCGGGCGCCGGTACCGATACGAGCGCCGGCGGCCCGGGCGAGGGGGGCGGTGGGGGCAAGCGAGGCGCCGAACCGGACCCGACCGCGGCGCCCGATCTGACCTCGGCCCCGGTGCTAGAGGTCCCCGAGGATCCCGCACCGCCGGCCGGCGAGGAGACCGATTCGACCCCGTGGATGATCGCGGCGATCGTCGCCGCGGCGGCCGCGACCGGCGGCGGGCTGGCGTGGTATCGGCGTCGGCTCGCGCAATCGCCTCGGTAGCTTCTCTCGACGATGGATGTCGAGACCGCGATCCGCGAGCGGCGGACCCACAAGGCCTACGCGCGTGAGCCGTTGGCGCGCGAGACGATCGACGAGCTGCTCGACCTCGCCCGCTGGGCGCCCAACCACCACCTGACCAACCCGTGGCGGTTTCGGGTGCTTGGTCCGCTGACTCTCGAATGCCTGAAAGCCGCGGCCGGGCCCGAAGCCGCGACGAAGCTCGACCGGGCGCCCACCCTGGTCGTCTGCTCCTGCGTCCTCTCCGGCGAGCCGGTCGCCGACGAGGAGGATCTCCATGCGACGGCCTGCGCCGCCTACATCGTGCTCCTGGCCGCCCACGGCCGCGGCCTGGTCGGCTACTGGCGGACTCCCGAGGTTCTGCGAACGCCTGCCGGAGCCGCCGCGGTCGGGCTCGGGCCCGACGAGCACTTCGTCGCTTTGATCCACCTCGGTCACCCGGTCCAGTCGAAGCCCGCTCCCGAACGCGAGCCCGCCGCCGCGGTCGTCAGCCATCTGGACTGATCGCCTTGCTCGGACGCGAACAGGCGCTTCGGGCGGTCACCGGCGAGCGCTTCGACGTCGTCGTGATCGGCGGCGGGGTAACCGGGGCGGGGGTTGCGCTCGACGCGGCCTCCCGGGGCTACACGGTGGCGCTGGTCGAGCGCGACGATTATGCGATCGGGACCTCGAGCCGCTCCTCGAAGATGGTCCACGGCGGCCTTCGCTACCTGCAGAACTTCGACCTCGGCCTGGTTCGCGAGGCGCTGCTCGAGCGCCAGCTTATGGTCCAGCTGGCCCCGCACCTGGTCTACCCGACCCCGTTCTTGGTGCCGACCCTCGGCGAGGACAAGCGCAACCGCAGGATCGGAATCGGCCTCAACATGTACGACGTGATGTCGACCACGCGGGTCGGGATGTCGCGGCGCGAGCGCCAGGAGCGTGCCGAGGGCGAGGACTACTGGGCGCCTGACCGCCATCGCACGATCGGCCCGCAGGAGGTCGCAGAGCTGATCCCGGCGCTCGCCTCGCGCGATCCCAGCGGCGCCTACCTCTTCTATGACGGCCAGACCGATGACGTGCGCCTGGTGTTGACGATCCTCGGCGAGGCCGAGCGCTACGGCGCCGTCTTCGTCAACGGGGCCGAGGTCAGCGGGCTGCTCGACGCCGATGGGCGAGCCGGCGGAGTGCGGTGCCGCGACGCCGAGACCGGCGACGCGTTCGAGGTCGAGGCCGACAACGTGATCAACGCGACCGGCGTCTGGGCCGACCGGATCAGGCCCGAGGAGATCCACGACGAGGCCGAGGTGCCCCGGATCGCACCCAGCCGGGGCACCCACCTGACCGTCTCGATCGACGACCTGCCGCTGGGCTCGGCGGCCTGCATCGTCCCCGCGGGCGCCGAGCGCACGATCTTCGCCCTGCCCTGGTACGGGCGCGCCCTGATCGGGACCACCGACAGCGACTACGACGGCGACATCGACCACGTCCGGCCCCCGATCGACGACGTCGCCTACCTGCTTGACGCGGTCAACGCCTTTTTCGGGGTCGAGCTCGGGGCCGCGAACGTCACCGGGGCCTATGCGGGAGTGCGGCCGCTGATCTCGACCGGCGACCCCCGAAAGTCGGTCGACATCTCGCGCAAGGCCGAGCTCTACGAGACCTCCTCCGGACTGCTGACGATCACCGGCGGCAAGCTGACCACCTGGCGGCGGATGGCAAAGCAGGTGGTCGACCGCATGGTCGAGCGCGAGGGCCGGGTGGCGCCGTGCCGGACCGACGACCTGCCCTTGGGCATGGCCGCATCCGAGCACGAGCTCGACCCGCCCGAGGGCCTGGCCGAGTCGGACCTGCCGGCCGGATATCGCCGGCTGCTCGGCTTTCGCTACGGCCACGCGGCCCGCAACGTGCTCCGGCTCGCCGGCGAGCGTCGCGAGCTCGCCGCGCCGATCGTCGCCGGGCAGCCCGATCTGCTCGCCGAGGCGGCCACCGCCGCCCGGCTCGAGCAGGCGCGCACGGTCGCCGACGTGCTCCTGCGACGCACCAGGCTCGGCATCGTCGCCGCGCCCCAGTTGCGGACCGCCGAGTCAGTGCAGGCGGTCGCCGCGGCGATGGCCGTCGAGCTCGGCTGGGACGAGGAGCGGACCGCCGCCGAGGCGGAGCGCTGGGTCGCCGACGCGGCCGCCGAGGGCATCGACCCGGCGGCCGGGCTGCCCCAGCGATTGCGTTAGCCTGCGCGCCCGATGGCCACCGCGAAGCTCGACGACCTCCACCTGGCCAACCTGCACGAGCGCGCGGCTGCAGCCGGCGTCCGCGACTACCGCAAGCTCACCCGAGCCGAGCTGATCGCCGAGCTCTCGAGTGACGCCGAACCCGGTCCCTCCACGGACCCCGGCACCCCCGGACGCGACGCGGAGGAGACGGCGGGCATTGACTCCCGAGCGGAGGAGGTGCCGGGCAGTGATGCCCAAGCGGAGGAGACGGAGGGCATTGATTCGACGGCGGGCGTTGACTCCGAGGCCGACACCGATGAGATCCCGATCGAGGCGACCCTCCTCGACCCCGTGGCCGACGAGCCGGTCGAGCTCGGCATGGAGGGAGCCGAGGGCGGCGACGAACGCGACGACTCGCTGCCGACCGAGAACGCTCGCGGGGTGCTCGAGCTGACCCGCCAGCGCTACGGCTTCGTCCGCCTCGGCGGGCTCACCCCGAGCCGCGCCGATGTCTACATCTCCGCCGCTCAGGTGCGCCGCTGCGAGCTGCGTCCCGGCGACGAGGTCTACGGACCTGCGCGCGAGCCGCGCCCGGGCGAGAACCACAGAGCTCTCGTCCACGTCGACGAGGTCAACGGCGAGGAGCCGCTGACCGAGCTACGGCCGCAGTTCGATGACCTGGCGCCGGTGCTGCCCGAGCGCCGAATGACGCTCGAGACCGGCGCCCGCGACCTGCTCGCGCGCGCCGTCGACCTGCTTGCGCCGCTCGGCTTCGGCCAGCGGGTCCTGATCCGAGCCGCGCCGCGCTCGGGGCGGACCACGCTGCTGCGTTCGATCGCTCATGCGGCGGCGACCAACGAGAACGCGCGAGTGATCATCGTCTTGGTCGACGAGCGGCCGGAGGAGGGGACCGCATGGCGCGAGGCGATTCCGGTCGCCGAGTTCGCGATCGCGACCGCCGATCTGGCTCCGGTCGAGCAGGTGCGGACCGCCGACCTCGCGGTCGAGCGCGCCCGGCGCCTCGCCGAGCTCGGCCTCGACGCGGTCCTGGTCTGCGACTCGCTCTCGCGGCTGGCCTTCGCCGCCGGCGGCGTCGACGAGGTCAAGCGGCTGTTCGGCTCCGGCCGCAACCTCGCGGGCGCGGGCTCGGTGACGGTGCTCGCCACCGTGCTCGACGACGCCCGCGATGAGCATCAGGCCGAACGCGCGGTGATCACCACCGAGAGCTCGCTGATCGAGCTCGACGCCGAGCTCGCGGCGGCGGGAATCGTCCCGGCGCTGAAGCCGAACGAGGTCCGCGTCTCCAACGAGGATCAGATCCGCGAGCCCGCTGAGCTCGAGGCGGCCCGGAGGCTGCGGTTGATGCTGGCCGACCTCGGTCCCACCGAAGCCGCCCAGCTATTGCGGGAGCGACTCGAGGGCTCGGCCTCCAACGCCGAGCTGCTGAGCGCGCTGTAGGGACTGCGGTTCAGCGCCGGTACGCGAGCCCGGCCCAGCTCGGCTCGCGTGAGAGCTCGATCGGCTCGGCGTCGCGGTCGGGCTGGACGTAACCGAAGCTGTGGTTGTCGGAGTCGAAGACGATGTCGAGCTCGCCCTCCTTGACTCGCTGATCGAGCCAGGCGCCGCGGAAGACGAGCCGGCGGATCCAGTGGACGAGGCTGCGGTTGGCGGGCCCGACGAGCTCGGTCCAGTGCTCGTTGATGTGCTCGCCCAGCGCCGAGGTCGGTTCGCGAATCTCGCCGTTGACGGCCAGCTCGAGCAGATCGTGCAGCTCCTCGGACTCGAGGCCCTGGTCGACGAAGTCGAGCTTCACCGCCGCCTGTTCGACCCGCTGGGAGAAGTCCTGCTCGTTGAATGAGAAGCGGAGCTCTCCGTACTCGAGCACGTAGTCGGAGCCCGATTCGTAATTGCCTCTACGAGTTGCCTTCTCCACAGCTCTGCGTTCTCCGCTCCGATCGTTGCCCGGTCCGGGCTCCCAAGATGAACGGCATCTTTGCCGATGGGCGGGTGCCGTGCATGGAGGGCGCTCGCGGCTGAACGAGGGTTTGCACCTCCGAGGTCGAAGAGGTGTCGGTTTCAGATCTCGAGGCGCGAGTCCTCGAGGTCGAGCTCACGCTCGATCCGCCGCAACACCTCGTCGTTGATCTCACCCCGGTCGCGCATCTCGAGCACGGTCGTCGCGTTGCGCCTCGAGCAGCTCGCGGACGAGCCGCTGGTAGGCCACCGACCGGACCTCGTAGTCGACCCCGTCGCCGTCGACTCCGCCGTCGAATTCGCCCTCCGGCACCAGCGCGCTGAAGCGGCGCTCGCGGTAGCGGTAGGCGCCACCCACCCGGTCGATCGTGTCGTCCAGCGCCCAGTCGGCGTCGCGAAGCTCCTCGAGGCGCCCGAGCGCCGACTGGGTCGCCGCCAACCGCGCCTGGTTTTCCTCGCGCTCGAGCGCCTCGTCGTAGTCGTCGACCCCGAGCGCCTTGATCAGCGGCGGCAGGGTCAGACCCTGGACCACCAGGGTGATCAGGATCACCGAGAAGGTCAGGAAGATGATCAGGTTGCGTTCGGGGAAGGGGCCGCCGGCGTCAATCGTCAGCGGCAGCGCGAGCGCCGCAGCAAGCGAAACCGCGCCGCGCATCCCGTTCCAGGCCACCAGCAGGGTGTATCGCCACGGCGGAGAGGGATCGCGCTGACGAATGCGGCCGAACAGCCACCGTGGCAGATAGGTGAGCGGGAAGACCCAGGCGACCCGGACCGCCATCACGGTGGCGCCGATCAGCAGGCCGTCGAGGAGCAGCTCACCCGTGTCGACCGCGCCGATCCCGTCGACCACCGTCGGCAGCTGCAGGCCGATGAGGATGAACAGGGCCGAGTTGAGCAGGAAGGTGACGATCTCCCAGACGGCGTTGCCCTGAATCCGGGTGGTCGGTGTGGTCAGGCGCGAGGTCAGCCGCCCCATGTAGATGCCGACGGTCACGGCGGCGAGCACGCCCGAGACGCCGATCGCCTCCGCCGGCAGGTAGGCGAAGTAGGCGCTGAACAGCGCGATCGTCACCTCCACCGGCGGGTTGTTGAGTCGTCGGCGAACCGCCGCGATCGCCGCGCCGACGGCGATCCCGACCGCGATCCCCCCGAGCACCGAGATGACGAACTCGCCGCCGGCTTCGAGCGCGCTGAAGCTCCCGGTGACCACCGCGGCGACCGCGAACTTGTAGGCGACCAGCGCGGTGGCGTCGTTGATCAGGCTCTCGCCCTCGACGATCGTGACGATCCGTCCGGGGACGCCGAGCCGGCGGGCGATCGATGTCGCCGCCACCGGATCGGTCGGCGAGACGATCGCCCCGAGCACGAAGGCCGCGGCCCAGCCGAAGTCGAGTGCCCAGTGCGCGACCGCCGCGACCACCACCATCGTCGCCAGCACCAGGCCGATCGCGAGCAACCCAACCGGGCGCACGTTGCGGCGCAGCTCACGCAGCGGCGTGAAGAACGCGGCCGCGTAGAGCAATGGCGGCAACAGGATCAGGAGGACCAGGTCGGGGTCGAGCTCGACCTCGGGAATCTCGGGCACCAGGGCGAGGGCGAGCCCGCCGAGGACCATCAGGATCGGATACGGGATCCGCGACCACTGGGCGGCGATCAGCAGCGCCACCACGGTGGCCAGGATCGTGAACAGGGCGACGTCCGTGTGCATCGCCGATAGTTGTAGCTAAGTGCCGTTTGGCGACCGGGGGGCGCGCGGGCCAAACCCGGGCTTGTAGGCGGCGTGAACGCCACCGCGCATCCGCTTCGATTCCGCCGGCTCCCGCGCGCGAACGTCTCCTCCCGGCGGGTGCCGGTGGCGGTCACGCCGCTCTCCCGGCTGCTCGGGCTCTCGCTGCTGTCCGCCGATCGTGCCGGCGAGGGATTGCTGATCCCGCACTGTCGCAGCGTCCACACATTCGGGATGCGCTTCGCGATCCATGTCGTCTTCTGTGACCGCGCGCTTCGTCCGCTGTCGGTCCGCGGCTCCGTGCCGCCGAACCGGGTCCTGCGCGAACCCGGCGCGACCGCGGTGCTCGAGCTCCCGGCGGCGGGCGGAGTCCCGGGCGGGTCCTGATGGTGGTCTCGCGCGAGCCGCGAGCGACGCTGGTCGTCTGCGACGACGATGCACCCACCCTCGAGCTCTTGTGCGACCACCTCGAGGCCGACCGCTTCCGGGCCTTGCCCGCACCCTCGGCCTCCGACGCCTTGCGGCTCTGTCACTACAAGCAGCCCGATCTGTTGCTGCTCGACCTCAACCTCCCCGACACCCCGGGGCTCGACGTGCTGCGCGAGATCCGCGCCACCGAGGGGGTCACCGGGCGCTATGACCCCGAGCTGCCGGTGATCGTGCTCAGCGGCCGCGGTACCGACGCCGACCGCCTGCGTGGGCTGCTCTGCGGTGCCGACGACTACGTGGTCAAGCCCTTTCACGTCGCCGAGCTGGTCGCCCGGATCAGCGCCGTGCTGCGCCGCCGCGAGGGTGCGCGCGCCGGCCCGTTGCGGGTTGGCGAGATCGTCGTCGACAGCTCGCGGCGCGAGGTCCGGGTCGGCGGCCACCAGGTGGTGCTGGCGAACAAGGAGTTCAGCCTGCTGCGCGCGCTCGCCGCCGAGCCGAGCCGGGTGTTCACCAAGGACGAGCTGCTGCGCGACGTCTGGGGCTTTCGCTCGATGGGCCGGACCCGCACACTCGATTCGCACGCCAGTCGCCTGCGGCGCAAGCTCGACCCCGAGCACGGCCGCTACGTGGTCAACTGCTGGGGCATCGGCTACCGACTGATCGACGGACCCGAGGCCGATGGCGACGCCGATCGCTGAGCCCGCCGCGCTCGCCCTCCCCGTGGCGCTGATGTTCGCGACGGTCGCCATTGCCGGCCGGGTCCGGGAGGGCCGTCGCCGTGAACGCCTCAACCGGGCCCTGCACGAGTTGCGCCGCCCGCTGCAGGCGCTGGCGCTGTCGGCCGACCCGCGCGGGCGGCGGCCAGCTCGAGCGTGCGATCGAGGCGCTCGCGGGCCTCGACCGCGAGCTCAACGGAGGCAGCGCGCCGCCTCGCCTGCGAGTCGAGAGCCGGGCCCTCGCCCGCCAGGCGGTCGCCCGTTGGCGCGAGCCCGCGCTGCGATCGGGACGCACGGTGGAGCTCGCCTGGCGCAGCGGCGCGTGCCCGGTCGACTGCGACCCGGCGGCGATCTCGCGGGCGCTCGACAACCTGATCGCGAACTCGCTCGAGCACGGGGCCGGCAGGGTTACGGTGGAGGGCATCCGCGGGGCGGATTGCGTTCGCGTCGCGGTCACCGACCAGGGTCGGGGGCTGCCGCCGGGCCCGGAGTTTCGCCTTCACCGGGCGAACGGTCGCGCCGACCCGCGGCGTGGCCACGGGTTGCGCCTGGTCGCCGCCGTGGCCGCCGAGCACGGCGGGCGCTTCGCCGCCTGTCGCCACGAGGCCGGCGCCTGCGCGATGCTGGAGCTGCCCCTGGCAGGCGCTTGAGCCGGCGCGCTCGGGCGCTCGCCTTCGCCGCGGCGGCGGCGGTCTGCGCCGGGCTCGCGGCGATCGCCACCGGCGGCGCACGCCCCGGCGCCGGCGCCGAGCTCGGCGAGCTGCGCCAGGTAGTGGTCGCCACCGAGGCGCTCCGCCAAGGCGCACGGCTGCACTCGCCGACCCTGCGCGAGGCGCTCGAGCTGCGCACGGTTCCGGAGCGGTTCGTGCCGCCGGACGCGCTCGGCGACCCCGCGCAGGCGCTCGGCCGCGTCCCGGTGGCGCTGATCCCGCCGGGCAGCTATCTGCTCGACTCGCAGCTGCGCGCGCCCGGCGGCGAGCGCGCCGGGCCGCCGCAGGACCTGCGTTCCGGCCGGCGTGCGGTCGAGATCGCGGTCGACGCCGCCGGCGCCCTGGCCGCGGTGCCGGTGGATGGCCGTGGCAAGGTCGACGTGATCGTCACCACCGAGCCCGGGCCCGGAGGCGACGGACGCACCTACGTCGCCGCGGAGGGCGTCGTCCTCTTGGGCCTGCGCGCCGCGGGCGGTCAGCCGGGCACCGACCTCGTCCCGGGCCCGGCGACCGGCTCCTGGACCGCGACTCTGGCTCTCACCCGCCGCCAGGCACTGCGGTTGATCCAGGCCGAGAGCTTCGCTCGCAGCGTGCGCTTGATCGAGCGCTGAGCGCTCAGCTCTGCCCCGGCGATCGCCGCCGGGCTGCTCGGGCTCGTCGCTGAGCGAGCCGGGGAACTGCTCGAGCGCCCTTAGCGCAAAAGACGGTTCAGGCCATGGCGAGCTCGAACGCCGCACGCGCCGCGGCGCCGCGGACGCAGAAGACGACCCGCTCGAGCGAGGTCTCGCCCGCAAGGTGCCGGCGAACCCGGTCGACCTCGATCTCGGCGGCCTCGCCGAGCGGAAAGTCGCCGATCCCGGTCCCGAAGGCGACCAGGGCGAGTGAGGCGGCGCCGAGCTCGTCGGCGACCCGCAGCGTGCTCGCCGTGGCGGCGCCGATGACCTCGGCCGAGGTGGGTCCACCGAGGTTCATGGTGGCGGCGTGGATCACCCAGCGGCTCGGCAGCTCTCCGGCGTCGGTTGCCACCGCCTCGCCGAGCTCGATCGGGGCGAGCGCGTCGCTCTCGGCCTGAATCGAGTCGCCGCCGGCGCGGACGATCGCCCCGGCGACGCCGCCGCCGTGACGCAGATCTGTGTTCGCCGCGTTGGCGATCGCATCGACGGCGAGGGATGTGATGTCGGCTTCGATGACCTCGATCGCTGCTATCGAGCTCAGCCTAGAGACCGCCAAGCCCCGCAAGCTCCGCCGGGGCGAGAAATGATCGCTGCGCGAAAGGAACTCGCCCCGGCGGCTTGGTGGTTACGCCTGGAGCAGGGCGACGGCTCCGGCGGCGAGGCTGAACAGGCCCGCGAGAGCGGCCGCCAGGAGCGCGGCGCGGCGGTGGGCGTCGTCGTCGAGCCGCCGGAAGACGAGCACGCCCAGTCGGTGGCCGACGATCACCGCGGGAACGCAGGCCGCGAGGACGACCGCATCCGGAAGCAGAGCCGCCTCGCCCGCGACGGCGATCACGATCGCGGTCGCGGGCAGGCTGAGCGCCAGCAGCGCCGCGGCGAGCGAGTCGCGCAGCTGCTCGCCGCGCATCCCCAAGCGAGTCATCACGAGGACGAGCACGGGCCCGTTGACGCTCACCGAGGTGGTAAGCACACCGGCGGCGAACCCGCCGCCGAGCTCGACCGGGTCGTGCTGTCGGTCGCGGGGAGACGCCGGCAGGCGCTGCGAGCGCCCCTCGTGCCACTGAAGCGCTGCGCCCGCAAGGACCACCGCCCCGACGAGCAGCTGCAGCCAGTCGCGATCGAGCTCAGTGACGATCCACGCTCCCAGCGCCATCCCGGGGGTCGCCGCGAGCACGATCGTCGTCACCCGGCGCCCGGCCACCCGGACCTGTCGGCGCTCGCCGAATAACACCAGGACGTTGATCGCGATCGCCAGGACCAAGACCAGAGCGACCGCCTCCACCGGCTCGAACGCCGCGAAGGCAGCGGGGGCGACGAACAGCGCGAAGCCGAAGCCGAGCGCGCTCTGGACGGACATCCCGACCGCAACCGCCGCCACGACGACGATCTCGAGCGCGCTCACGGCGCCAGCATAGGTCCGGCGGGGCCGTTCGAGGGGGAGAGACGAAGGGCTCGGGAGCCTCGAAAGTGCATGGCGACCGCCGATGATCACGCCCGGGTGCTCGCGGCCGAGCTGCGCCTGCGCCTGGTCGAGCGGCGCCGGGCCGAGGCGGGCGCCGGCGAGCCGCCCGAGCTCGAGACCAGCGTCCGGCGTCTGGTCGAGGAGTCCGCTGCGGTGCTCTCGCCCGAGCGGCGAGCGCAGATCGGCGAGCTGATCCTGCGCGACACCGTCGGGCTCGGGCCGCTCGAGGAGCTGCTCGCCGACGACGAGGTCGAGGAGGTGATGGTCAACGGCCATGACCGCGTCTACATCGAGCGTCGCGGCCGGATCGAGCCGACCGACGTTCGGTTCGACTCCGAGCAGGCGCTGCGCGATGCGATCGAGCGGATCCTGGCGCCAGTCGGGCGGCGCGTTGACGAGCTCACCCCGATGGCCGACGCGAGGCTCGCGGACGGCTCGCGCGTCAACGTCGTGATCCCGCCGCTGGCGGTCGACGGGCCGTCGCTGTCGGTCCGTCGCTTCGCCGCCCAGCGCCCGGACCCCGATGCGCTGGTCGCCAACGCCACCCTGACGACCGAGCTGAGGGCGCTGCTCGCCGATGCGGTCGGATCACGGCTCAGCATCCTCGTCTCCGGCGGCACCGGCTCGGGCAAGACGACGCTGCTGAACGCGCTCTCGGCCTGGATCGATCCGACCGACCGAGTGGTGACGATCGAGGACGCCGCCGAGCTGCGGCTGCGCCAGCCCCACGTGGTCCGGCTGGAGAGCAGGCCGGCCTCGGTCGAGGGCCGCGGCGAGGTCACGGTCCGCGACCTGTTGCGCAATGCGCTGCGAATGCGACCGGACCGGATCGTGATCGGCGAGGTCCGTGGCGCCGAGGCGCTCGACCTGCTGACCGCGCTCAATACCGGCCACCAGGGGGCGCTCTCGACCGTGCACGCGAACTCACCGGCCGATGCGCTGCGCCGGATCGAGACCCTCGCCCTGATGGCCGGGCTCGGCCTTCCGCATCAGGCGATTCGCGAGCAGGTCGCCCGGGGCGTCGATCTGGTCGTCCACATGGCTCGTGTCGCGGACGGCGCCCGACGGGTGACCGAGGTCTCGGAGGTGTTGCCCGCCGCCGCCGGAATCGGGGTGCGCGAGCTCTGGCGGCGGGCGTGACCGGGGTCGAGTCGCTTGGCGTGCTCGCGGCGGCCGCCGCCGGCGGGCTCGCCGCGGTGGCGCTGCAGGAAGCAGCCGCCGCCGCGCCCGCGGCAAGGCGCTGGATCGCCGAGGCGCTGGAGCCGCTGCGGCGGGCGGGCAACGAGGGCTATCTGCCGACCGAGTTCGAGCGCCGGCGGCTGGCGATCCTGGGGACGTTGGCGATGCTCGCGGCAGGTCTCGTCGTGCTCGGTCCGGCCCCGGCGGCCCTGCTGGCGACGACCGGGCCGGCGGCCGCGGGCTGGGCGGTTGCCCGCCGCCGAGCCGGCTACCGGCGCGCGGTCGAGCGCGGCCTGCCCGCGATTGCCGTCGCGATCGCAGACGCGCTTGCCTCGGGACGGTCGCCGCGCGCGGCGCTGCTGATCGCCTCGACCTCGCTCGAGGGACCAGCGGCGCGCGAGATGGAGCGGGTACGGACAGAGCTCTCGGTCGGGGCGCCGACCCGCGAGGTGCTCGAGGGCCTGCGCCGGCGCGTGGTCTCGGTCAGGGTCGACTCGTTCGCCGCCGCCCTCGTCACTCAGCAGCTCGCCGGAGGCGATCTGGCCACGCTGCTGCGCCGCTTCGCCGCGGCGAGCGCCGACCGCGACCGCACCGAGGCCGACGCGCGCTCGGCGACCGCCCAGGCGCGGTTCACAGGGCTGCTCGTGGTCGCGATGCCGGCCGGCGCCGGGCTGCTGGCCGAGCTGCTCGAGCCCGGGTTCGTCGGCGGGCTGATCTCGAATCCGGTGGCGGCGACGCTCGTGGCCGCGGCGGCAGGCTGTCAGCTCGTCGGCTTTGGCGCGATCAAGAGGCTGAGCCGGGTCGGCGAGCTGTGACGCCGGCGTTGGCGGGCGCCGCCGTACTCTGCGCCTTCGCGGCGATCTGGGAGCTCGCGGGCGCGGTCGAGGGCCGGCTCGCCGACGCGGCGAGGATGGTGCTGACGCGACTGCTGGGTGGGCAGGCGAGCTCGCTCGACGACGCGGCCCGGCGCCTGCGCCTGCCCCAGCGGCTGGAGCGTGCCGGGCTCGCCGGCCGAGTCGCGCCGGGGTCGGTGATCGCTGCGAAACTCGCCGGCGCCGGGCTGGGCGCGCTGCTGGCGCTGATCGCGGCACCGGCGGTGGCGGCGCGGCTCGGGGTCGGTGTCGCAGCGCTGCTCGTCACCGCAGGCTTCCTGGCGCCCGACGCGCTGATCGAGCGGGCCGCTCGGCGCCGGCGCCGGCGGTTCGTCGCCGCGCTCCCAGACGCACTCGATCTGCTCGCGGTCGGGGCTGCCTCGGGGCGTGGACCCACCGCGGGCTTGGGCGAGATCTCGAAGCGAACCGAGGGCCCGCTGGCGGCCGAGCTCGGGACAGTCGTCGCCGAGGTCGAATGCGGAGCGCCGGCCGGAGCCGCGCTCGAGCGGCTGCGCGAGCGGGTCGCCGGGGCCGAGGTCGGGGCCCTGGCGGCGGCGCTCGAGCGCTCGCGAGCCTTCGGCTCGCCGCTCGCCGAGCAGTTGCACCACCAGGCCATCGGCCTGCGCCGGGACGCGCGCCGCCGAATCGAGGACAGCGCCGCCCGGGCGGCGCCGAAGATTCAGTTGGTCGTCGCTCTGGTCTTGGTTCCGTCGGTGCTGCTGTTGATCGCCGCCGCGATCATCGCCAACTCAGACGCACTGCTCGCAGGCCTGTGACGCGGCGCCGCCGGCGCCGCGGGATAGACTCGCCGACGGTGCCGGTGAGAGTCTCAAAGGTGGGCCCGCGCGGCGGGATCGATCTCGGCGGGACGAAGATCCAGGCCGCGATCGTGACCCCGCAGGGAGAGGTGATCGGCGACGCCCGCCGCCCGACCCCGATCGAGGGCGGCCCGGCCGACGTCGCCTCGCAGATGGCCGAGGCACTGGTCGAGGCCGCGGAGGCCGCCGGCACCCAGACCGACTCGCTCGCCGGGGTCGGCGTCGGTTCGCCGGGGGACTCCGATGAGCGGACCGGCGTGGTCTCGGAGGCTCGAAACCTTCCCGGCTGGGAGGGGAGTTTCCCGCTCGGCGAGACCCTCTCGGATGCGCTCGGCACACCGGTTCGGGTCGCCAACGACGTCGACGTCGCCACCAACGCCGAGTTCAAGCTCGGCGCCGGCAAGCCCTTCAACTCGCTGCTCGGGGTGTTCTGGGGGACCGGCGTCGGCGGCGGCATCATCCTCGACGGCAAGCGCTGGCTGGGGCGCGGTGCCGCGGGCGAGATCGGTCACATGGTCGTCGTCCGCGGCGGCGCGCGCTGTCCCTGCGGGCGCCGGGGCTGCATGGAGGCCTACGCCGGACGCGGCGCGATGGAGGCGCAGGCGCGCCGCGAGCACGATCGCGGGACCAAGACAGAGCTGTTCAAGATCATGCGCAAGCGCGGCCGCGACCGGCTCACCTCGAGCATCTGGGCGCGGGCGCTCGAGCACGAGGACGAGCTCACGATCAAGCTCCTCGACCGTGCGGTCAAGGCGATCGGCGCGGCGGCGGCGTCGGCCGTCAACCTGATCGACGTCGAGGCGGTGATCATCGGCGGCGGGCTCGGAGCTCGGCTCGGTGAGCCCTACGTCGAGCGGATCCGCAAGCAGATGCTCAAGCACCTGTTCGTCGACGAGCGCCCGCCGGCGATCGAGCTGGCCGCGCTCGGCGATTTCGGCGGCGCGATCGGCGCCTCGCTGCTCTTCGACGACTAGCTAGAGCCAGGGGTCGCGCCAGCCGCCGTGGGCGGCGAGCATCCGGTTCGCCGACGCCGGCCCCCAGCTGCCGGGCTCATAGACCTCGAGCTCGCACGGATCATCGATCAGCGGCTGCACGATTCGCCAGGTCTCCTCGATCGAGTCCTCGCTCGGAAAGAGCTCGGCGTCGCCGCAGAGCGCGTCGTGGAGCAGGCGTTCGTAGGGCTCGAGCTGCTCACCGACCTGCTCGCCGAAGAGCACGTCGAGGTGGACTCGCTGGAGCGCGTCGGCTCCGCCGCGCTTGGCGAGCAGGCAGATCTGGGCTCCGGGCTCCGGCTTGATCCGGAGGACGAGCTCATCGGGGTCAGGGACCATGCGCCCGCCGATCCCGAGGCGCGGGGGCCGACAGAAGACGATCCGGACCTCGGTCGCCTCGACCGGCAGCGCCTTGCCGGCGCGGATGAAGAACGGGACTCCGGCCCAGCGCCAGTTGTCGATCTCGAGCTGCAGCGCCACGAACGTCTCGGTCCCAGAGTCCGCCGCGACACCCTTGACCTTGCGATAACCGTCGTACTGACCGCGCACGTAGGCATGGCAGCTGGCGCTCGGCATCGCCCGAAAGAGGTCCGATTTTCGGTCGCGGACCGGGTCGGGGTCGGCGGGCCCGCCCGAGGGCGGTTCCATCGCGACCAGCGCGAGCACCTGCAGCAGGTGGTTTTGGACGACGTCGCGAAGCGCCCCGACCGGGTCGTAGAAGCCGCCGCGGTCGGCGACCCCGAAATCCTCGGCCATCGTGATCTGGACCGAATCGACGAACTGGCGGTTCCAGAGCGGCTCCAGCAGGACGTTCGCGAATCGCAGGTAGAGGATGTCCATCACCGGTTCCTTGCCGAGGAAATGGTCGATCCGCAGGATCTGCGACTCGTCGAGCAGCTCGCGGAGCTCGCGGTTGAGCGCCCGCGCTGACTCGAGGTCGTGACCGAACGGCTTCTCGAACACGACCCGAGCGCCCGCGGTGAGCCCCGCGGCGCGAAGGCGCCCGACCACGTCGGCGAACAGCGAGGGCGGGATCTCGAGATAGAAGACGGTCTCGCGCCCACCATCGAGCTCGCGCGCCAGATGGCCGTACGTGCGGTCGTCGTCGAAATCGCCGCGGACGTAGCCGAGCCGGCCCTCGAGCCGCGCGACGACCGCCTCCTCGGGGTCGGGCACGCTCGCCTCGATCGACTTTCGCGCGTGACCGTCGAGCTCGGTCTGGCTCCAGTGACTGCGAGCGACCCCGATGATTCGACATTCGAGCGCACCTCGCGCCTCGAGCCGGTAAAGCGCCGCGAAGGTCATCTTCTTCGCCAGGTCGCCGGTGATCCCGAAGATGACCAGGGTGTCAGCGGTCGGCGCCATCGGCGCAGACTATTGGCCCGCGGCGCATCCGCTTACTATCAGGCCATGCAGCTCGGCATGATCGGCCTCGGGCGGATGGGAGCCAACCTCGTCCGGCGGCTGATGCGGGACGGTCACGAGTGCGTGGTCTACGACGTCAACGCCGACGCGATTGCCGACCTGGCGGCCGAGGGCGCCACCGGAGCCGACTCGCTGGACGACTTCGCCGCCAAGCTGAGCAAGCCGCGTGCCGCCTGGGTGATGGTCCCGGCGGGCGAGATAACGGAGTCGACGGTGAACGACCTCGCCGACCGGCTCGATTCGGGCGACGCGATCATCGACGGCGGCAACTCCTACTACCGCGACGACATCCGCCGCAGCTCGAAGTTCGCCGAGCGCGGGATCGACTACATCGACTGCGGCACCAGCGGCGGCGTCTTCGGCCTCGACCGCGGCTATTGCCTGATGATCGGGGGCCCCGACGAGGCGGTCGAGCGCCTCGACCCGATCTTCGCCACGATCGCGCCCGGGGTCGACTCCGCCGAGCGCACCCCCGGGCGAGCCGGCGACCCCTCGACCGCCGAGAACGGCTACCTGCACTGTGGGCCCAGCGGCGCCGGCCACTTCGTCAAGATGGTTCACAACGGGATCGAGTACGGGGTGATGGCCGCATACGCCGAGGGCCTCAACATCCTCCACAACGCCGACGCCGGGCTGCACCAGCGCGAGGCCGACGCCGAGACGGCCCCGCTCACCGACCCGGAGTACTACGAGTTCGAGCTCGACATCCCCGAGGTCGCCGAGGTCTGGCGCCGGGGGAGCGTGATCGGCTCGTGGCTCCTGGACCTGACCGCCGCCGCCCTGGTGGACTCACCGACCCTGGAGGAGTTCGAGGGCCGGGTCTCGGACTCCGGGGAGGGTCGCTGGACTTCGATCGCGGCGATCGAGGAGGGGGTGCCGGCCCCGGTCCTCTCGACCGCGCTCTACTCCCGCTTTGCCTCGCGCGACCTCGATGACTTCGCCAACAAGGTGATGTCGGCGATGCGCAAGCAGTTCGGCGGGCACGACGAGAAGAAGTGACGGTCGAGGTCCTCGCGGACGCCGAGCAGGCGGCGCGCAGGGGCGCGCAGCTGATCGCCGAGTCCGGCGCGGCGGCAATCGAGGAGCACGGTCGCTTCTCCTTGGCGGTCAGCGGCGGGCGGGCGCCGTGGCGCATGTTCGAGTTGCTCGGCGAGCATCGGCTCGACTGGGAACGGATCGAGCTGTTTCAGGTCGACGAGCGGATTGCGCCCGACGGCGACCCCGATCGAAACCTCACCCATCTCGAACCGAGCCTGCCGGGCGAGGCGCGCTCATCGGTCCGCGCGATGGCGGTCACCGACGATGATCCGGAGGCGGCGGCGGCCCGCTACGGCGAGTTGCTGCCCGAGTCCCTCGACCTGGTCCACCTCGGCCTCGGTCCCGACGGCCACACCGCCTCGCTCGTCCCCGGCGACCCGGTGCTCGATCTCGACGACCGATCGGTCGCGGTCACCGGCAGCTACCAGGGACGGCGCCGGATGACCCTCACCTACCCCAGCCTCGACGCCGCGGCGCGGGTTCTCTGGCTGGTCACCGGCCCCGACAAGGTCGAGCCGCTGGCGAAGCTGCGCGCCGGCGATCGCTCGATCCCGGCGGGCCGGGTGCGGGCCCGGGCGTCGGTGTTGCTCTGCGACGCCACCGCCGCCGGGTAGCACGGCGCCGGCGTTGGCGTCCGCCGCAGCCGGGCACGCCCCGGTCGAGCCTGCCGCGGGCTCACCTGCCGCGAATCGCCATGCGCTCTACCGCGCCGTCGCGCCCGATCAACACCTCGCTCGTGATAGCCGGCGGGAAGAGCCCGTGGTCGACGACGCCGGGGGCGGCGGCCAGCAGCGCCGCGAGCAACACCGGGTCGCCGATCTCGCCCGTGTAGTCGGCGATCAGGCCACCCTCGGGAGACGGCGGTGCGCCCTCGCGGATCTCGACCGTGGCCAGCTCGCGCAGGGTCGCCGCGAGCCCGAAGCGGTGCAGCTCGAGCGGCACCGGCGCCCCCAACGCCGTAACCGGCTTCGACGAGTCGCCGATGACGACGAAGCGCTCGGCCGCGTTGGCGACGATCTTCTCGCGCGTGTGGGCGCCGCCGCCCCCCTTGATCAGCCAGCCGTCGGGTGCGATCTGATCGGCGCCGTCGACGGCGAGGTCGAGGCGCTCGATCGCCTCGAACGGCTCGACCGCGATCCCGAGCCCCCGCGCGCCGTCGGCGGTCTGCACGGAGGTCGCGACGCAACGGATCTCGAGCTCGCGGGCGGCGAGCGCCGGCAGCAGGTGGGCGACCGTCGAGCCGGTGCCGAGCCCGACCACCATGCCGTCGGCGACCAGCTCGGCGGCGGCCTCGGCCGCGATCCGTTTCTCGTCCTCGATGTCACGCGCGCCGGCCAGACCGGGGTTATCCCACACCCGGTCGCAAACGGGTAACGCGCCGCGCGGCCGCGCCGCTAGGGTGACTGTGTGGCCACCGAGCGCCAGCCCTTTGACGAGCTCGACGAGCTCTGCGTCAACACGATCCGCACGCTCTCGATCGACGCGATCCAGAAGGCGAATTCGGGCCATCCGGGGACGCCGATGGCGCTCGCGCCGGTTGTCTACACGATTTGGCAGCGGTTCCTGCGCTTCGACCCGGCGCAGCCGATCTGGCCCAACCGGGACCGCTTCGTCCTCTCGGCCGGGCACGCCTCGATGCTGCTCTACTCGCTCTTGCACCTGGCGGGAGTGAAGGCGGTTGATCCCGACTATGAGATCGAAGGCCGGCTCTCGATCACGCTCGAGGACATCGAGTCGTTTCGCCAACTCGACTCGAAGGCCGCCGGCCACCCGGAGTATCGCTGGGCCTCGGGGGTCGAGGCGACGACCGGGCCGCTCGGCCAGGGCGTCGCGACGTCGGTCGGAATGGCCGTCGCGGCGAAGTGGATGGCGGCGCACTTCAACCGCCCCGGGTTCGAGCTGTTCGACTTCGACACCTACGTGATCTGCGGCGACGGCGACATGATGGAGGGCGTCTCGCACGAGGCGGCCTCGTTCGCGGGCCACCAGCGCCTCGACAACCTCTGCTGGATCTACGACAACAACCACATCTCGATCGACGGGCGCACCGAGATCACCTACGACGACGACGTCGCCGGGCGGTTCATGGCCTACGGCTGGAACGTCAGCCGGGTCGGCGACGCCAACGACTTCGAGATGATCAGCCGCGCGCTCGAGGGCTTCAAGGCCACCGACGACCGGCCGACGATGATTATCGTCGACAGTCACATCGGCTACGGCTCGCCGCACAAGCAGGACACCGCCGCCGCCCACGGCGAGCCCCTCGGAGAGGAGGAGGTGCGCGAGACCAAGCGGGTCTATGGCTGGCCCGCCGACGCGCAGTTCCTGGTCCCCGACGGAGTTCGCGAGCGCTTCGCCGAGGGCGTCGGCGCGCGCGGGGCCGAGCTCAGCGAGGCCTGGGCGAAGTGGCTGGTCGGCTACGAGCGCGAGCACCAGTCGCTCGAGCGCCAGATCGGCCAGATGCAAAGGCGTGAGCTTCCCGACGGCTGGGACCGCGACATCCCCTCGTTCGAGGCCGACGAGAAGGGAATCGCGACCCGCAAGGCCTCGAATGCGATTCAGAACGCGATCGCCGAGAGCCTGCCATGGCTGGTCAGCGGCTCCGCCGACCTCACCGACTCGACCTCGGTGCGGCTCAGCTTCGACGACCACCAGTCGAGCTTCGAGCCCGATCGCCGGGCCGGGCGCCAGCTGCACTACGGGATCCGCGAGCACGAGTCGGCGGCGATCTCGAACGGACTCTCGCTGTCGAAGATCCGCCCCTCATGGTCGACCTATCTGGTCTTCTCCGACTACGCCCGCCCGTCGATCCGCCTCTCGGCATTGATGGAGCTGCCCGTGATCCACATCTTCACCCACGACTCGATCGGGCTCGGCGAGGACGGTCCGACGCACCAGCCGGTCGAGCAGCTCGCCTCGCTGCGCGCGATCCCGGGCCTCAATGTGATCCGCCCCTGCGACGCCAACGAGGTCGCCGAGGCCTGGCGGGTGACGATCGAGCAAGACCACCAGCCGACCGCCCTGATCCTCACCCGCCAGAACGTGCCGGTCCTCGACCGACAGCGCTACGCCTCGGCCGAAGGGTTGCGCCGGGGGGCCTACGTGCTCGCCGACGCCGAGGGCGGCGACCCCGAGCTGATCCTGCTCGCGACCGGCAGCGAGGTTGCACTGGCACTCGCCGGGTTCGAGACGCTGAGCGCCGAGGGCGTCCGCGCCCGGGTGGTCAGCATGCCCTCCTGGTATCTGTTCGACACCCAGGACGAGGACTATCGTGAGAGCGTGCTGCCGAGGGCGGTCACGGCGCGGGTCTCGATCGAGGAGGCCTCGACCCTGGGCTGGGACCGCTACGTTGGCCCCGAGGGAGCGATGATCGGCATGCACACCTTTGGCTCTTCGGCGCCGCTCAAGGACGTCCTCGGAGAGTTCGGCTTCACGCCCGAGAAGGTCGTCGAAACGGCCCGCGATGTGCTGAAAAAAGGGTAGTTAGAAGAAACCAACTTCCGGAGGAACCAAATGAAGTCAACCGAAGCGCTCCACCAGATGGGCCAAAGCCTCTGGGTCGACAACATCACCCGGACGATGCTCGACGAGGGCACTCTCGCCGGCTATATCGACGAGCTCTCGGTCACCGGGCTGACCTCGAACCCGACGATCTTCGACAAGGCGATCGGCGACGGCGAGGCCTACGACGACCAAGTCGGCGAGCTGCGCGAGCGTGGGCTCGAAGGCGAGGAGCTGTTCTTCGAGCTTGCCCTTACCGACCTGCGTCGCGCCGCCGAGCTCTTCCGACCGGTCAACGAGCGCACCGCGGGGGTCGACGGGCGGGTCTCGCTCGAGGTCTCGCCGCTGCTCGCCGACGACGATCAGGCGACGATCAAGCAGGCGGCCGAGCTCTACGGCCGGGCCGAGTCCAACTTCTTCATCAAGATCCCGGGAACGATCGCCGGCCAGTGGGCGATCGAGGAGACGATCTTCGCCGGGATCCCGGTCAACGTCACCCTGCTGTTCTCGACCGAGCACTACGTCGGCGCAGCCGAGGCATACATGCGCGGGATCGAGCGCCGAATCGAGGCCGGGCTCGACCCGGTGGTCGCCTCGGTCGCCTCGCTGTTCATCAGCCGCTGGGACGCCGCCGTCGCCGAACGGGCACCGGCCGAGCTCGTCAACGAGCTCGGGATCGCGGTCGCCAAGCGCAGCTACCGTGCCTACCGCGAGCTGCTCGAGTCCGACCGCGCGATGCGCCTCGCCAACGAGGGCGCGCGTCCGCAGCGACTGCTCTGGGCGTCGACCGGAACCAAGGACCCCGACGCCTCCGACGTGCTCTACATCGAGGGTCTGGCGTCGCCGTTCACGATCAACACGATGCCCGAGAAGGCGCTGAACGCGTTCGCCGACCACGGCCGGGTGCCCGAGCCGCTGCCGGTCGACGGCGGCGACTCCGACGAGACCTTCGCGGCGTTCGCCGACGCCGGTATCGACACCGACGAGGTGGCCAGGAAACTGCAGCACGACGGCGCCGAGTCGTTCTCGGCCTCCTGGCGCGAACTGCTCGAAACGATCGCCAAACAGCACGAGCACGCCTAGCCTCGGGCGCCGGCTGGCGCCCACGCCTCCTGTCGTTATAGGGTCGGCTGACCATGGAGGGGCAGCCGGCGATCGACCCGCGCCAAGCACCTCGAGGACATCCAGGCCGTGTTCGAGCAGCGGGCCGAGCATCAGGGACGCAGCGCGGCCGCGGCGGCGAAATGATTCGATCGGGCCGATGACGGCCCTACGCGAGCGCGAAGCCTGGAAGAAGCTCGAGCACCACCACGCCGAGCTCGCGCCCAAGCACCTGCGCGAGCTGTTCGCGACCGACCCCGGCCGCGGTGAGCGGCTGGTCGCCGAGGCCGCGGGCCTGGCGCTCGACTACTCCAAGAACCGGGTCACCGACGAGACGCTCGAGCTGCTGGTCGAGCTGGCGGCCGAGTGTGATCTCAGCGGCCGGCGCGAGGCGATGTTCCGTGGCGAGCGAATCAACGTCTCGGAGAACCGCTCGGTCCTCCACGTCGCGCTGCGGATGCCGCGGGAGCGCTCGCTGATCGTCGATGGCACCGACGTGGTCAAGGAGGTGCACGCGGTCCTCGACCGGATGAGCGTCTTTTGCGAGCGCGTCCGCTCCGGCGAGTGGAAGGGCCACACCGGCAAGCCGATCCGGAACGTGATCAACATCGGGATCGGCGGCTCCGACCTTGGGCCGGTGATGGCCTACGAGGCGCTGCGCCACTACTCGCAGCGCGAGCTCAGCTTCCGCTTCGTCTCCAACGTCGATGGCACCGACTTCGCCGAGGCGACCCGCGACCTCGATCCCGCCGAGACCCTGTTCGTCGTCTGCTCAAAGACCTTCACCACCCTGGAGACGATGACCAACGCCCAGACCGCCCGCGAGTGGTCGCTGGCCGGCCTCGGCGGCGATCGCGAGGCGGTAGCCAAGCACTTCGTCGCGGTCTCGACCAACGCCGAGGGGGTCGCCGAGTTCGGGATCGACACCGACAACATGTTCGGGTTCTGGGACTGGGTCGGCGGGCGCTACTCGATGGATTCGGCGATCGGGCTCTCGACCATGCTCGCGATCGGGCCCGGGGCGTTCGCCGAGATGCTCGCCGGCTTCCACGCGGTCGACGAGCACTTTCTCGAGACGCCGAGCGAGCGCAACCTGCCGGTGCTGATGGGGCTGCTTGCGGTCTGGTACGGCGACTTCTTCGGCGCCCAGACGGTCGCGGTGCTGCCCTACGAGCAATACCTGAAGCGCTTCCCGGCCTACCTGCAGCAGCTGACGATGGAGTCGAACGGCAAGCACGTGACGCTGGAGGGAGAGCGCGTCGACTATCAGACCGGGGCCGTCTTCTGGGGAGAACCAGGGACCAACGGCCAGCACAGCTTCTACCAGCTGATCCACCAGGGGACGAAGCTGATCCCCTGTGACTTCATCGGCTTCGCCGAGCCGCTCAACCCACTCGGCGACCACCACGACCTGCTGATCGCCAACGTCTTCGCCCAGACCGAGGCGCTCGCCTTCGGCAAGAGCGCCGAGCAGGTGCGCGAGGAGGGCACCCCCGAGGAGCTGGTCGCCCACCGCGTGTTCGAGGGCAACCGGCCGTCGAACACGATCTTCGCCCGCCGGCTCACCCCGGGTGCGCTCGGCAGCCTGGTGGCGCTCTATGAGCACTCGGTGTTCACTCAGGGGACCGTCTGGGGGATCGACTCGTTCGATCAGTGGGGGGTCGAGCTGGGCAAGGTGCTGGCGAAACGGATCGTCCCCGAGCTGCAGGCGCCCGACGAGCCCGAGCTCGCCCACGACGGCTCCACCAACGCGCTGATCCGCCGCTACCGGCGCGCCCGCACAGGCGGCTGATCGGTGTCTGCAGCGAACCCTGCCGGCACCGGACGCGAAGCGGAGGAGCCGGCAGGAGGAGTTCAGGCGATCCTGTTCGACATCGACAGCACCCTGATCGCCACCGGCGGAGCCAGCGACCGCGCTTGGCATCGTGCATTCCTCGAGCTCTACGGGGTCGAGGTCAACGTCCCCGACTACACCGGCAAGGGCGTCCCCGATCCAGCGGTCGGGGTCCAGTGCTTTCAGGGTGCGATTGGTCGCGAGCCCGACGGTGAGGAGATGGCGAAGCTGATGGCGCTGCGCCAGCGCTACCTCGGCGAGGAGGTCCGCGACTCGCCGGGCTATGAGGTGATGCCCGGGGTCGAGAGCCTGCTCGACGGCCTCAGCGAGGAGGGTCGGCTCGTCGGCCTGATCACCGGCAACACCGAGCCCGCCGCCCACATCAAGCTCGCCCGTGCCAACCTCAACCACTTCTTCGCCTTCGGTGGCTACGGATCGGACGCCGACGAGCGCGTCGACGTCTGTCGCAAGGCGCTCGATCGCGCCGACCTGGTCTCCGGCGGCGGCCTCGACCGTGGCGGCTGCATCGCCGTCGGCGACACGCCGCTCGACGTCGAGGCGGCGCACGGCGCCGGCATCCGGGTGGTGTCGGTCGCCACCGGCGAGTACTCGGTCGAGCAGCTACGCCGTGCTGGCGGCGACTGGGTCGTCTCCGACCTGACCGCCGACGGACTGCCGTTCTGACCAACGGGGCGACTTTGGCTCGCATAGCGCTCGTTTCTCGCCCCAGCGGACTGGCGCTGAGCAACCCGCGCGGGTCGGCCGCGTCGCCGCCGAAGAGCGCTGGCGTTCGCGATCCCTGCGGCGCTCAGCGCCTGGCCAGCCGCTTGTAGGTGATCCGGTGGGGGCGGTCGGCGGCCGGGCCGAGGCGCTCGCGGCGGTTCTCCTCGTAGGCCTCGAAGTTGCCCTCGAACCAGACCACCTCCGAGTCGCCCTCGAAGGCGAGCACATGGGTCGCGATCCGGTCCAGAAACCAGCGATCGTGCGAGATCACGACCGCGCAGCCGGCGAACGCCAGCAGCGCCTCCTCGAGCGCCCGCAGGGTGTCGACGTCGAGATCGTTGGTGGGCTCGTCCAAGAGCAGGAGGTTGCCGCCCGAGCGCAGCAGCTTCGCCAGGTGGACGCGGTTTCGCTCGCCGCCCGAGAGCGTGCCCACCTTGCGCTGCTGGTCGGGGCCCTTGAAGTTGAACCCCGAGGCGTAGGCGCGCGAGTTCATCTCCCGGTCGCCGACCTTGATCTGGTCATAGCCGTCGGAGATCTCCTCCCAGACGGTCTTCTCGGCCTCGAGCGCATCGCGCGACTGATCGACGTAGGCGAGCTGGACGGTCTCGCCGAGGCGCAGCTCGCCGGCGTCGGGCTGCTCAGAGCCGACGATCATCCGAAACAGGGTCGTCTTGCCGGCGCCGTTGGGCCCGATCACGCCGACGATCCCCGCGGGCGGCAGCGAGAAGGAGAGCTCGTCGATCAAGAGCTTGTCGCCGAAGCCCTTACGCAACCCCTCGGCCTCGATCACCTTGTCGCCGAGCCGCGCCCCGGCCGGGATGTGGATCTGAACGTCGTCCAGCTTGACGTTGCGCTCCTCGGCCAGCAGCGCCTCGTAGCGCGCCAGCCTCGCCTTCGATTTCTTGCGCCTGCCCTTCGGGCTCTCGCGCACCCACTCGAGCTCGGCGGCGAGGGTGCGGGCGCGGGCGCGGTCGGTGCGCTGCTCCTGGTCCAGGCGGGCGCTCTTTTGCTCGAGCCAGGACGAGTAGTTGCCCTGGAACGGGATCCCGCGACCGCGATCGAGCTCGAGGATCCAGCCGGCGACGTTGTCGAGGAAGTAGCGGTCGTGGGTGACCGCGACCACCGTCCCCTGGTACTGCTCGAGGTGGCGCTCGAGCCAGGCGACGGATTCGGCGTCGAGGTGGTTCGTGGGCTCGTCGAGCAAGAGCAGGTCGGGAGCGCTGAGCAGCAGCCGACAGAGCGCGACCCGGCGGCGCTCGCCGCCGGAGAGCGTCGCCACGTCGGCGTCGGCGGGCGGCACCCGCAGCGCGTCCATCGCCGTCTCCACCACCGTGTCGAGGTTCCAGGCGTCGGTGGCGTCGATGCGCTCCTGGAGGCGCGCGAACTCGTCGGCGGTCTCGTCTGAGTAGTTGGCGGCGACCTCGTTGTAGCGGTCGAGCAGGTCGCGGGTCTCGCGCACGCCGTCCTCGACGTTGGCGCGCACGTCCCTCGACTGATCGAGCTGCGGCTCCTGCTCGAGCATGCCGACGCTTGCGCCCGGCTTCAGCCGCGCCTCGCCGCGGTAGCCGTCGTCGACGCCGGCCATGATCCGCAGCAGGGTCGACTTGCCGGCGCCGTTGAGGCCGAGGACGCCGATCTTGGCTCCACCGAAGAAGCTCAGCGAGATGTCAGTGAGCACAGCCTTGCCGGGCGGATGGGTCCGCGAGACCCGGTGCATCGTGAAGATGTACTCAGAGGACATCGGGCCGGAGAAGATAGCCCCCTCGATCAGCCCTTCGAGGGAAGGTCGAGGGTCTCGCCCTCGGGCACGCCCTCGCGGAGTTGCCGCTCGCGTTCGATCTCGGCATCGAGCTCTGCCCCGAACAGCAGCGCGACGTTGGTGAGCCAGAGCCAGCCGACGAGGACGATCGCGCCGGCGAAGGCGCCGAACAAGGCCCCGACATCGGCGATATTCGAGATGTAGGCCGAGAAGCCGAGCGAGGCGCCCAACCAGACCACCACACCGGCGAGCGCGCCGGGTGTGACCCCGCGAAAACCGCGCTGCTCGACATCGGGTGTGACGTAGTAGATCAGCGCGAAGATGAGCACGGTGACCGCGAGCGCGGCCGGCCAGCGGGCGATTGCCCAGATCGACGCGGCGGTGTCGCCGAGACCGACGAAGCCGAAGATGTCGTTGGCGAAGCGCCCGCCGACGAACACGGCGATCAGGCTCACGAGCACCAGCCCCATGAGCACGAAGGTGAAGACGATGTCGGTCGCCTTGCGCCGCAGGAAGCTGCGCCCGGCGCCGTCGAGCTCGAAGACGACGTTGAGTGCCCGGCGCGCCGCCTCCAGCGTCCCGGTGGTCCCGTAGAGGGTCAGCACGAGGCTGAGCACCAGCGCGGTGGCCGCCGTCCCCTTGTTCTGGAGGGCCGCCCGCAACGAGCTGTCGAGGGGCGTCAGCGCCGAGGCCGGGACCACGTCGCGCAGGTAGTCGATGATCGCGTTGTAGGTGCTCGGGTACTGGCCGAGCAGGCCGAGCAACGAGAGTGCCAGCAGCGCGGCCGGAAACAGCGACATCAGCGAGTAGTAGGTGAGCGCCGCGGCATGGTGGGTCATCTGGTCGTCATAGAAGGCGACCACGGTCCGCTTGACAACCGCCCAGGTTGCGCGCACCCGGTTCAGCTACCCGGGTTGCCGGGCGCCGACCGTCAGCTCGCCGGCCTCCTCGCTGATCCGGCGGGCGACCGCGGCCGAGGCGGCGCAGAGCGCGTCGAGCTCGGTCGCAGACTTCAGGTGTCCCCTGACGTTGCAGACAAGGGTCCCGGCGACGAGCTCGAAGGCATAGGCATCCGGCGAGTGGCGCTCGAGCCAGAGCAGGAAGGTGGGGGAGAGGATCTGGCGGGCGCGATTCAGCTGATCGCTTTCGCCGATGAAGATCTCGTAGGCCTTGTCGACCGCATCGGACTCCTGCTCGACTCGCTGGCGCTCGCGAAAGACGTCCTCCATCGAGTCCAGGAATCGAAACCCGACCCGGCGCTGACAGAAGAGCTCGCCGATCAGCGGCGCGCTCGCCGGGAGCTCGGTCAGCACCACCGTGTAGTGGTAGTAGCTGGTCTGGCGATCGCCATCGGAGTCCGTGCTGGTCTCCTCGTAGGTGTAGAGGCAGAGGCTGCCGTCGATGTCGCCCGGGAGGACGCCGTTGAAGCGCTGCTCGGCATAGGGGCGGTCACCCTTGCTGAGCAGCGGCGTCACCGTCGGGACCGGGGTGTGGCCGTCGAGCCGGCTGAGGCCGCGGGCCTCGGCGTAGGCCCGAAAGAAGTCCTGGTGGGCGAGCGAGTTCGCGACCAGCCAGACGGTCAGCAAGACGAGAGCGGCGGTGAACGCAGCGCCGGCGACGCCAATCGACCAGGTGACGTTGAGCCCGGCGGCCAGCAGGACCGCGGCCACGATGATGCCGCCGCCGACCAGCGCCACCGGGTGGGTGAGGAGGCGCCGGAAATGCCGACCGCGGGTGTCGTCGGCGTCGTCCGGGACGCTCGTCGCCGGCGCCTGGCCCGGCGCTTGACCGCTCATCGCGCGCAGCGTAGTGCAAGGGGGGTTGCAGCTTCGCGGTTACCCGGGAGGGTCCGACCGCCGCTCGGCGGGGGTCCAGGAGCCCATCAACAAGCGCCAAACGGGGTTCGACGGAGAACCGATAGCAAGTCCGTCCGACGGATCGGCTCAACTCTCGAGCGAGTCTGTGTTGCAAAGTGGGACACAGTGGGTTAGCGTGGCGCAATCAGTTGACCCAGGGACCGGGGTGGTGAGGTTCCTCCCACCTCGCCACTCCGGTCCAGATTTCTTCCGACGCTCATTGCCATGGCTTTTCGCGGTCAATACGAGCACAGCCTCGACGCCAAGGACCGGCTCACGGTCCCGGCGCGCTGGCGCGGGCCGCTGTCGGAGGGAGTCGTTCTCGTCGCCGGCCTCGACCCCTGCGTCGAGCTGTTCTCACCGCAGGGTTATGAAGACTGGACCCGGCGCTTTCTCGCCGACCTCAACCGGCTCGGTCGCAAGGGCCGGATGATGTATCGCCGCTTCAACGCCTCGGCCTCCGACGAGGCGCTCGACTCCGCCGGTCGCGTGCGGGTGCCCGGGCACCTGATCTCGCACGCCGGCCTCGAGGGACCGTGCATGGTCGTCGGCGTCGGCGACCACGTCGAGCTCTGGAACCCCGATCGCTGGAGCGAGCACTACGCCGAGCTCGACCGCCAGGCCGAGGAGCTCGCCGAGGAGCTCGCCGACGGCGCGGGCGCCGGCTGACCGGCAGCGATGGCCACACTGACTCACATGCCCACCGCGCACCTACCAGTCCTCGCTCCGGAGTTGGTCGCCCTGCTCGATCCCCAGCCCGGCGAGCTCGCGATCGACTGCACCTTCGGCGGCGGCGGCCACGCCCGGCTGGTGGCCGAGCGCCTCGGCCCGACCGGTCGCCTGATCTGCATCGACCGCGACGCGGCCGCGGCCGCGCGTTTCGACGAGCTCGAGCCCGAGCTCGAGTGCGAGGCCGAGTTCGTCCGCGCCGATTTCGCCGACGAGGTCGAGCGGCTGTCGCGAGCGGGCAGCCGGGTCGACCTGGTCTACCTCGACCTCGGGATCTCATCGCTGCAGCTCGACGTCGCCGAGCGCGGCTTCTCCTACTCCTATGACGCCCCGCTCGACATGCGGATGGACCAATCCCAGGAGCTCGATGCCCGTGAGATCGTCGACGAGTGGCCGGCCAAACGGCTCGAGGGGATTCTGCGCGAGCTGGGGGAAGAACGCCACGCGCGCGCGATCGCCGCCGAGATCGTCAGCAGGCGCCCGCTCGAGACGACCTGCGACCTGGTCGAGGCGATTCGCGCCGCGGTCCCACCCGCCTACCGCTTCGGCCGCGGCCATCCGGCAAAGCGCACCTTCCAGGCGATCCGGATCGCGGTCAACTCCGAGCTCGACTCGATCGATCGGGCCCTTCCGGCCGCCTGGTCGCTGCTCGGTGAGGGTGGTCGGCTGGCGACGATCGCCTTTCATTCGCTCGAGGACAGGCGGACGAAGCGCTTCATGGCCGAGCTGGCGCGCGGCTGCATCTGCCCGCCCGAGCTCCCGGTCTGCGTCTGCGGCCACGAGCCCGAGGCGGAGCTGCTCGCGCGCCGCGCGGTGAAGCCCACCGAGGGTGAGATCGAGCGCAATCCCCGCTCACGCTCGGCGCGTCTGCGGGCGGCGCTGCGCCACGGCGGCCGGGGCGGTCCGAGCGCCCCCGGAGAGGGCTCCGCGGGATAGGCGCGATGGCGGCGAGTGCGACAGCCAGACGCACGGCATCGCGGCGAGCGCCGGCGCGCCGAACCGCGCCGCGGCGAGCGCCCGCGCGCCCGCGCGCCGCCCTGGTTCCGGTGGCGGCCGTAGGCGGCCTCGCCGACTCGGGTCTCGTCCTTCGTCTGACTCGCGGGCGGCTTTGGATCGGCCTGCTCGGTGTGCTCCTGGTCGGGATCGTCGGCCTCAACGTGATGGCGCTCAGCTTCAGCGCCTCCTCGAGCACGTCCGGTCGCGCGGCCGACGAGCTGCGGCTGTTGAACTCGTCGCTTCGCGGCGACATCGCGACCAAGCTCTCGAATCAGGACATCCAGGCGGCGGCCGCCAAGCTCGGGATGGTGATTCCCGAGCCGGGCGCAATCCGCTACCTCGAGCTCTCGCGCGATGACGCCGCCACCGCAGCCCAGCGGCTGCGCGACGGTGAGCTCGGCTTGGGCGGGTACGTCGCGCCCCCGCCGACCACCACGCCCCCGGCGGTGGCGCCCGAGACGACGGTGACCGAGCAGACGCCGGCGACCGATCCAGAGCTGGTCGCCGCCGAGCCCGCGCCCGAGGCGACCGCCCCGGTCGAGCCGGTGGAGACCGTCGAACCGGCGCCCACCGAACCGGCCCCCACGGTCTCCGACGGCGGCGGCCTGACGGCGCCGTGAACCTGATCGATCGACGCGTCGGACTGCTCTTCTGCGCCTTCTGCGTCCTGCTCGGCCTGGTCTTGGTACGCGCCGCCTGGGTCCAGGGGGTCAACGGTGGCTCGCTCAGCGCCGAGGCCCAGAGCCAGCAGGTCGAAACGGTCGTCGTCCCGGGCTCGCGGGGGACGATCTTCGACCGTAGCGGGCACCAGCTGGCCGTCTCCGAGGACGCGGCGACCGTCTATGCCACCCCGTATCAGGTCGAGGACGCCGAGGCGACCGCCCACAAGCTCGCCAAGCTGCTCGGCGCCTCCGAGCACGAGGTGCTGGCGGCGATCGCCGATCGCAACTCCGGCTTCGCCTACATCGCCCGCAAGATCGACCTCGACGTCGCCGAGCAGATCCGCAAGCTCGAGCTCCCGGGGATCGGCCTGCTGCCCGACAGCCGCAGGATCTATCCACAGGGCGAGCTCGCGGCGCAGGTGATCGGCACGGTCGGAATCGAGAACCAGGGCCTGACCGGGCTCGAGGCATCCGAGGACGAGGTGCTCCACGGCAGCGACGGAGAGCGCGAGGTGGTTCGTGACGCGCTCGGCGAGGAGCTCGAGCGCAGCACGATCGCGGGCGCCGAAACCGGGTCGGACATGAAGCTGACCCTCGACGCCGGCCTCCAGGCCGAGACCGAGCGGGTGCTGACCGAGCTCGGCGAGACCTACCAGCCCGCGGGGGCGACCGCGATCGTGATGGACCCGCGCGACTCGCAGGTGCTGGCGATGGCCAACTGGCCCGGCTTCGATCCGACCGACCCCGGTGCCGCCACCGAGGAGCAGCTGCGAAACATGGCGACCGGGTTCACCTATGAGCCGGGCTCGACCTTCAAGGCCTTCACCGTGGCCGGCGCGCTCGAGGACGGCGTGGTCACGCCGGAGACGACCTTCGACCTGCCGCCGACGCTGCAGGTGGCCGACCGCACGATCGAGGAGTCGCACGAGCGCGGCTACGTCACCCTCTCGGTCGCCCAGATCCTCGCCCAGTCCTCGAACGTCGGCGCGGTCAAGGTCGGGCTGGCGCTCAACGACGAGTTCGGCGACTCCCAGTACGGGGCCCGGTTCGACTCGTGGATCCGGAAGTTCGGCTTCGGGCGCCCGACCGGCCTTCAATATCCCGGCGAGGAGCAGGGGATCATGGTCGACCCGGCCGACTACTCGGGCTCGACCATGGGCAACCTGCCGATCGGCCAGGGCCTCTCGGTGACCCCGATGCAGATGGCCGCCGCCTACGCCGCGATCGCCGGCGACGGTGTCCTGCGCCGCCCCGAGCTGGTCCTCTCCGAAGACGGGGCGAGGACCGAGCCCGACCCCGGGGAGCGCGTGATCAGCGCCGCCAACGCGGCGAAGCTGCGCCTGATGCTCGAGGGAGTGCTCGCCGACGGCGGCACGGCCGAGCAGGTGACCGTCCCCGGCTACACGCTCGCCGGCAAGACCGGTACCGCCGAGAAGGTCGTCAACGGCAACTACTCGAAAACCCAGTTCGTCGCCTCGTTCGTCGGCTTTGCCCCCGCCGAGGACCCGCAGCTGCTGGTCGCAATCGTCGTCGACAACCCGGAGGGCGACTACTACGGCGGCACGGTCGCCGCGCCCGCGTTCGGAGAGATCGCCAGCTTCGCCCTGCCCTATCTCGGGATCCCGCCGGGCTAGCTCCCGAGGAGCCGCAGTGGCGGGTCGTAGGTGCCGAACGACCACAGGTTGCCCTCGAGGTCGCGAGCGCTGTACTCGCGCGAGCCGTAGTCCATGTCCTCGAGCTCGCGCACGACCTGCGCTCCGGCGGCGCTCGCCCGAGCGTGGTGGGCGTCGGGGTCGGCGACGACCACGTAGAGGCTGATCGTCGAGGCGAGCGGATCCGGTGGCGAGCCCTCCATCCAGCCGTTGTCGGAATGCTGGCCGAGCATCACCAGGCCGGCGCCGAGCCGCAGCTCCGCGTGCCCGACGCTTCCGTCCTCGCCGCGATGGACCTCGACCGGCTCGCAGCCGAAGGCTCGCTGCAGCCACTCGATCGCGGCGTCGGCGTCGCGGTAGCGAAGCGCGGGAAAGATGTTCTGGCCGTTGTCGGTCATCTGGGTTCGTCCTCCTGCTCTGGGTCGCCGGCCACGCTAGAGCGCTTGCGCGGTGTCGTCTTGGAGGAATTTGACCTCACCAGCGAGCGTCGCAATCGCCGGGCGGGCCTCGAGATAGCGCGTCGGGGTGGTCCCGGCGAAGCCGAGGAAGTCGCGATTGAGGTGGGACTGGTCGGCATAGCCGCACTCATAGGCGAGCTCGGCCAGCCCGGTGTCGGGCGCCTCCAGGCGAGCCAGCAGGCGGCGAAAGCGCAGCATCCGGGCCGCGCTCTTCGGCGCCAGCCCGACCTGGCTGCGAAACCGCGAGATCAGATGCCGGTGGCTCCAGCCGACCTCGGCGGCGAGCTCACCGATCCGCACCCGCCCGCCGCTTCGCCTCAGCCGGCGCCAGGCCCAGGCCACCTCGGGTGCCGGGCGCAGGGGATCGCGGGCGCGCTGGAGACAGAAGGAGTCGACCAGGTCGAAGCGCTCGGCCCAGCCGGGCGCATCGCCGAGCGAGTCGACGAGCACGCGGGCCGGCTCGCCGAGCAGCTCGGCCAGGTCGACGGTGCGCTCGTGGAGCTCGTCCATCGGCACGCCGAGCAGCCGGTACGCGCCGAGCGGGCTGAGCTTCAGGTCGATGCTGGTGCTCGGCTCGGCGAGCTCGACCCGCGACCAGGTGTCGGTCAGCCCGACGACGAAGGCTCGCGGGAAGCCGCCGAAGGCGTCGGCGCAGCTGAGGATCAGCGAGACCCACGGCGCGGAAACGTCGATCCAGCTCGAGGGCGCGCTGCCGTGCTCGTGAAAGCCCACCGGCGGGCGCTCGATCAGGCCGCGGAGGCCGGGGTGCGGGGCGCGGCGGGCGACCGTCCAGCCGCCGTGCTCGTGGGAGTGCTTGCGGACGGTGATCGGCGCCGCGCTCATCGTGACGATGCTAGGCGCTCGACCCGCGGCGGGCCGTCGCGTACGGCGCGCTTGTAAGAATCGGCGGCGATGGAGCTTCGCCAGCTGCTCGCCGGGGCCGACGTGATCGAGATCGCCGGCGACGCCGAGACCGAGATCACCTCCCTCGCCTATGACAGCCGCAGGGCCGGGCCCGGGACGCTGTTCTTCGCCTATCCGGGCGCGACCGCCGATGGCCACGACTTCGCCCCGCTGGCGGTCCAGGCCGGGGCCAGCGGGCTCTGCGTCGAGCGCCGGCTCGAGCTCGAGCCGTTCGTGGTCCAGGCGGTGGTCGCAGACGGTCGCGCGGCGATGGCCCACGCCGCCCAGCGCTTCTACGGCGATCCGACCGCCGAGCTGGCCGTGATCGGCGTCACCGGCACCAACGGCAAGACGACCACCGCCTTCCTGATCCGCCAGATCCTCGAGCGCGCGGGAGTGCAGACGGGGCTGCTGGGGACGATCAAGCGAATCGTCGGCTCGGTCGACGAGCAGGTCGAGCGCACGACCCCGGAGGCGATCGACCTCCAGGCCACCTTCCGCCGGATGACCGATGCCGGCGACCGCGCCTGCGCGATGGAGGTCTCCTCGCACGCGCTCGCCCTGCGCCGCACCGACGGGATCCGCTTCGCGGTGGCTGCGTTCACCAACCTGACCCAGGACCACCTCGACTTCCACGCCGACATGGAGGACTACTTCATCGCCAAGCGGCGCCTGTTCGTCTCCGGACAGGCCGAGCGCGCGGTCGTCAACCTCGACGACGAGTGGGGGGCGAAGCTGGTCGCCGAGTTCGACCCGGTCACTTTCTCGGCCGCCGGCGACGCGCGCGCCGACTATTTCGCCGCCGAGCTCGAGTTCGATGCGCTCGGCTCGCGCTTTCGCTGCCACGGGCCCGGCGGTGAGGCGGTGGCGGCGACCCTGCCGCTCCCGGGGCGGTTCAACGTCGAGAACGCGCTCTGCGCCGTCGCGGCGACCGCGACGCTGGGGATCGGGCTCGCCGACGCGATCGGCGCGCTCGCGGACGCCGAGCGCGTCCCGGGGCGATTCGAGCCGGTCGATGAGGGCCAGCCGTTCACCGTTTTGGTCGACTATGCCCACACCCCGGACTCGCTCGAGAACGTGCTCGCCTCGGCGCGCCAGATCACCGAGACGAGCGGGCGGCTGATCTGCGTCTTCGGCTGTGGCGGTGATCGTGACCGCGACAAACGTCCGCTAATGGGGGAGATCGCCGCGAGGCTCGCCGATGTGGCGATCGTCACCTCCGACAACCCGCGCTCGGAGGATCCGCTGGCGATCGTCGAGCAGGTACGCGAGGGGATGGAAGGGCGGGGCGCCGAGGTCGAGGTCGAGGTCGACCGGCGGGCGGCGATCGGGCGCGCGCTGGCGATCGCCGCCGCCGGCGACACGGTCGTGATCGCCGGCAAGGGCCACGAGCAGGGCCAGGAGTTCGAGCGGGGCCGCAAGATCCCCTTCGACGACCGCGACGTCGCCCGCGAGGAGCTGCGCCGTCTCGCAGCCCCGACGGGCGCGTGAGCGCCGCGCCGTGATCGAGCTGGCGCCCGAGCGCCTAGCCGACGAGGCGCGGGCGAGGGTGGTTCACGCGGGCGGTCCGGGGCGGCCCGAGCGGGCGGCGATCGACTCGCGCGAGGTCGGGCCGGGCGACCTCTTCTTCGGCCTCGCCGGCGAGCGCGCCGATGGCGGGCGCTTTGCCTCGAGGGCGCTCGAGGCGGGCGCCTGGGGGGTGGTGGTCGAGCCTGGGCACGCGGCCGCCGTCGCCGCCGAGGCGGGCGACGGCTGGGTGCTCGCCACCGACGATCCGCTCGCCTCGCTGCAGAGCCTGGCGCGCGCCTGGAGGCGCAAGCTCGCCTGCCCGGTGGTCGGGATCACCGGCTCCACCGGCAAGACCTCGGTCAAGGACATCGCTCGGGCGATCCTGCCGTTTCGCACCCACGCCAGCCCGGAGAACTTCAACACCGAGGTCGGTCTGCCGCTGACCGTGCTCTCGGCGCCGCCGGAGACCGAGCTGCTGGTCTTGGAGATGGCGATGCGCGGCCTCGGGCAGATCGCCGAGCTCTGCGAGATCGCCGAGCCGGACGTGGGCGCGATCACCAACATCGGGCCCGTCCACCTGGAGCTGCTCGGCACCGAGGCGGCGATCGCCGAGGCCAAGGCCGAGCTGCTCTCCGGCCTCGGAGCCGACGGCCGAGCGGTGATCCCCGCCGACGCCGAGGCGCTCGAGCCCCACCTGAACGACAGCCTGGCGACGATCAGCTTCGGCTCCGGCGGCGAGGTGTTCGCGATCGACGCGACCGTCCGTGACGGGCAGACGATGGCGACCCTGGTCACCCCTGAGGGCAGGGCGCCCTTCGAGCTGCCCTTCGACGAGGCCCACAACCTGGCCAACGCCGAATGCGCGGTTGCGATCGGGATCGCGCTCGGGGCGCCCCTGGAGCAGATGGCCCGTCGGGCGCCGGGCATATCCTTCTCGCGGCTGCGGGGCGAGCGGCTCGAGCTCGCCGGAGGCTCGGTGCTCGTCAACGACTGCTACAACGCCAACCCGATCTCGATGCGCGCGGCGCTCGACCACCTTGCCGCGATCGAGGCTTCCGGCCGCCGGATCGCGGTCCTCGGCGGGATGGCCGAGCTCGGTCCCGACGCCTCGCGATACCACCGCGAGGCGGGCGCCCATGCGCGCGATCTCGGCGTCGACACGATCGTCGGCGTCGGTGAGCTCGCCCGTGACTACGCGCCCGACGAGTGGGCGCCCGATCCCGACGCCGCGGTCGCCGTGGTCGCGCCGATGATCGGCTCCGGCGATGCGATCCTGGTCAAGGGCTCGCGTTCGGTCGGCCTCGAGCGGTTCAGCGATCAGCTGCTGGCGCGCTCGGCCGGTGACCGATGACCGCGGCGCAGATCATCAGCGAGACGGTCACCGACGCGATCGACCGCGGCGAGGTGCTGATCGCCGGGATGGCGGCGATGCTGATCACGATCTTCCTCGGGCCGAAGTTCATCGAGTTGCTGCGGGTGCGGGAATTCGGCCAGCAGATTCGTGAGGAGGGCCCGCAGGAGCACCACGCGAAGGCGGGGACGCCGACCATGGGCGGGCTGATCCTGTTCTTGGGGATGGCGGTGCCCTACCTCGTCCTCTCCGATCTCGACACCGCCAGCCTCGCGGTCTTCGGGGTTGCGATCGGCTGCGCGCTGGTCGGGTTTGCCGACGACTTCATCAAGATCACCAAGCGGCGCTCGCTCGGGCTCTCGGCGCGCTACAAGCTGGTCGCCCAGATCGGGCTGGCGCTGGCGCTTTGGTGGGTCGCTTACGACGAGCTCGGGCTCGAGCCGGCGCTGCAGTCGCGGATTTTCGACACCGAGATCTACATCGGCCCGTTCCTCTATCTCGTCTTCGTCTTCTTGGTGATCGCCGGAGCCTCGAACGCCGTCAACCTCACCGACGGCCTCGACGGGCTCGCGGCCGGCTCCTGCGCGATCGTCCTGCTCGCCTACATGGCGATCACGATCACGGTCGGCCAGGAGGGCCTGGCGCTGCTCTCGGCCTGCTTCATCGGCGCCTCGATCGGCTTCCTGTGGTTCAACGCCTTCCCCGCCTCGATCTTCATGGGCGACACCGGCTCGCTCGGGCTCGGTGGCGCGATCGGGGCGATGGCGGTGATGACCCAGACGGAGCTCCTGCTGGTCATCATCGGCGGCATCTTCGTGATCGAGGCGCTCTCGGTCGCGGTCCAGGTGATCAGCTTCAAGATGTTTCGCCGCCGGGTCCTGCTGATGGCCCCGGTCCACCACCATTTCGAGCTGCTCGCCTGGTCGGAGACCAAGATCATGCTGCGCTTCTGGATCATCGCGGCGGTCTGCAGCGGGATCGGCTACGTCCTCTACCAGAACTCGATCGGCTGAGAACCCGTCCCGATCGGTTCTAACCGCGCCGCCGGGCCGCGGGCTCGGCCAGCTCGCGCTCGCGCTCGGCGAAGCGGACTACCGACTCACGCATCCGCCTGCGGCCGATCATCAGCGACCAGAACCCGGACAATGGGCCCTCGAGGTAGATCCGGTGGGAGACCTCGACGCTCGAGCGCCCCGGGGCGAGCCGGTGCTCGTGGCCGAGGCGGGCGCCGGGAAACCGCGCCTCGCTGATCAGCCGACGCTCGGGCTCGAGCTCGACCACCTCGAAGCGCACGGTGCCACCGCGCTTGAACTTGACCTTGGCCTGGGAGCCCACCGCGAGCTCACCGTCGGCCTCGGCCCGATCGATCTGCTCATTCCACTGCGGCCACCGGTGCGGCTTCGCCCACAGCGCCCAGACGTCGGCCGGCCCCGCAGCCACGCGCTCGGAGTGGATCGCCTCGAACAAGGGCTCGGGTGCCGCTAGCTCGGCAGCGGGTTGCCGGCGAAGGCAAAGAACCAGATCAGCATCGCGATCGAGGCGACGATCGCGGTGCCGACGAAGACCGCTTCGACCGGGCTCAGCTTCTCGGTCCCGGGTCTGTAGGGCTCGTCGCGCATGCTCCGGTTCCAGGGGTAGCGGGTCGGTGGACGCTGCGGGCCCTCGCTGCGCGCCTGCACGGCTCCGGCGATGATCAGCACGATCGTGTAGCTGACCAGGATGCCGACGATCATGATCACTGCGGTCGAGGCCTCGACCCCCTGGGCGTTTCGCGACCCTTGGATCTGCGAGCCGACCCAGATCCAGAACAGCGGCACGCCGGCGCCGATCACCACGGCGGCGGCGATTTCGGCGAACAAGCGCCCGGTCTTGCCCGAGGCCCGCTTGACCCGGTTCTCCATGCGAGCAAGTTAACGTCGCGAGTCGGCGTAGTCCAGAGGCGCAGGGGGCGGGCTCGGGGGCGCGAAACTAGGCCCGTGGAAGCGTCCTCGCACCGACGGCCGCCGCTGCCGGGCGGCCCATATCTGGTCGTCGGCCTGGCGCGCTCGGGCCAGGCCGCCGCGCTCGCGCTGGCCGCCCGCGGCGAGCGGGTGATCGGGGTCGACTCGGGCCACCCGGAGGGCGCCGAGAGGCTTGTCGAGGCCGGCGTCGAAGTGAGCTTGGATGTGGACGGAACCGAAGCCGCTCGCCGTGCGCGCTGCCTGGTCAAGAGCCCCGGCGTCCCGGCGTCGGCGGCGGTGGTCGAGCGCGCCCGCGCCGATGACCTGCCGGTCATCGGCGAGCTCGAGCTCGCCTGGCGGCTGTTGCCGAACCGCTTCTGCGCGGTGACCGGGACCAACGGCAAGACAACGGTCACCGAGCTGCTCGGTCACGTCTGGCGTACCGCCGGGGAGCCGAGCGCGGTCGCCGGAAACGTCGGCACCCCCCTCGCCGCCCTGGTAGATGAGATCGCGCCCGAGGCGACGATCCTCTGCGAGGCCTCGAGCTTTCAGCTCGAGGACACCGAGGCCTTCGTCCCCGAGTGCGGGGTGCTGCTCAACATCGCCCCCGACCATCTCGATCGCCACGGCGACCTCGACTCGTACCTGTCGGCGAAGCTGGCGCTGTTCGCCGGGCAGGGAAACGACGACGTCTGCGTCTACAACGGCTCCGACCCCGCCCTGCGCGGCCGCGACCTCGGCGGGTGCGGGCGGCGGATCGCCTTCTGTCGCTCGCCCGGCGATGCGGACGATTGCCAGGCGACGATCGTCGGGCCGGTGCTCGAGCTCTGGGGCGAGCCGCTGCTCGAGACCCGCGAGCTCTCGCTGCTCGGACCCCACAACGCCGCCAACGCTGCCGCCGCGGCGGCGGCCGCCGCGGCGCTGGGGATCGAGCGCGGGGCGATCGCCGAGGCAATGCGCAGCTTTTCAGGCGTTCCTCACCGGCTCGAGCGGGTCGCCGAGATGGGGGGCGTTCTCTATGTCAACGATTCGAAGGCGACCAACGTCGCCGCGGCCAGCGCCGCCTTGCGGTCGTTCGACGGCGGCGTCCACGCGATCCTCGGTGGCTCGCTCAAGGGCGCCGGTTTCGCCGAGCTGGTCGAGCCGGTGAGCGAGCGCTGCGCCGCGGTCCACCTGATCGGCGCCGCAGCCGAGCGCCTCGAGGCCGACCTCGAGCCCGCCTGGGCCGCCGGGGTCGCCCACCATCGCCACGAGACCCTGCCCGAGGCCGTGATCCTGGCGGCGGCGGACGCACGCCGCGGCGAGGTCGTGCTGCTCGCGCCCGCCTGCGCCAGCTTCGATGCCTACCGCGACTTCGAGCAGCGGGGCGAGCACTTCCGCGAGTTGGTCGAGGCGCTGCGGTGAGCCCGCGCGCGAAGGGCGGCTCGCCCTCGGTCGAGTACTCGCTGCTCTTGACCGCGACCCTCTGCCTGCTGGCCTTCGGGGTGGTGATGGTGTTCAGCGCCAGCTCGACCACCTCGCTGCTGGGCGAATCCGGCGACAGTGCCTACTACCTGAAGCGAACGCTTGTCTTCGGCGTCGTCGGGCTGGTGATCATGCGCCTGCTGGCGGTCGGCGGGGTCCCGGTGTTGCGCCGCACCACTCCGCTGGTGCTCGCCGTCGCCTTCTTCGGCTGCCTGGTCGTGATGGTCCCCGGGATCGGGATCGAGGTCAACGGATCGCGCGCCTGGATCGGCGCCGGCCCGGTTCAGCTCCAGCCCTCGGAGCTGATGAAGATCGCCCTGGTCCTGTTCGCCGTCAACCTGCTCGCGAGCAGAACGGAGCTGATCCAGGGGGGCGTCGGTCGGCTGACGCCGGTGCTCGGCGTGGTCGGGGCGGGGATCGGGATCGTCGGCATCGCCGACCTCGGCACCGCGCTGGTCACCGCGGTCGCGATCACCGCGCTGCTGATCGCCGCCGGCGCCCGCCTGCGTGACATCGGCGTGCTCGCCCTCGGCGCCGGCGTCGTCGTCTTGGGGGCGGTGATGCTCGAGCCCTACCGGGTCGCGCGGATCACCTCGTTCCTGCATCCGGACGGAGACCCCGGAGGGGCCGGATTTCAGCTGATCCAGGCGAAGATCGCGCTCGGCTCCGGCGGCCTGTTCGGGGTCGGCCTCGGCGAGAGTCTGCAGAAGGCCTTCTATCTGCCCGAGGCCCACACAGACATGATCGCCGCGGTGATCGGCGAGGAGCTGGGGATGGTCGGCATCGGCGCCCTGGTCGGGCTCTACGGGATGTTCGCCTACGCCGGCCTGAAGATCGCCCAGGGGGCCCGCGACCGCTACGGCAAGCTGCTCGCCGCCGGCCTCACCTCGATGGTCCTGGTCCAGGCGCTGGTCAACCTGCTCGCGGTCTTCGGCCTCGCACCGCTGACCGGGGTGCCGCTGCCGCTGGTCTCCTACGGCAACGCCAGCATGCTGGTGATGATGGCCGCGGTCGGGCTGTTGCTCAACGTCGCCCGCGGCGGCAGCGCCGCCGCCGCCGCTCGGCCGTCGAGCGCCGATGCGAGACTGCGCGTCGTCGACGGCGGTCGGACGAGCGGGCGCCGCGCCCGCAAGCCCGCCGCGAGCAGGAGCAGATCAGGTGCCAAGGGTGGTCATAGCCGCGGGCGGAACAGCCGGACACGTCGTTCCGGCGCTGGCCGTCGCAGACGCGCTACGAGCTGAGGGCGCCGAGGTCTCCTTCCTCGGCGCGGTCGACCGCGCCGAGGCCGGGCTGGTGCCCGCGGCGGGCTATGAGATCGACCTGATCCGGGTGCGGGGGCTCGACCGGCGCCACCCGGTACGCGCCGCCGACGCCGCCCGCCTGGCGGCCGCGGCGGTGCCGACAGCTCGCCGGCACCTGCGCCGGCGTGAAGCCGAGGTCGTGCTCGGCGGCGGCGGCTATGTCGCCGGACCCGCCGGCCTGGCGGCGCTCTCGCTCGGGTTGCCACTGGTGCTGACCGAGGCCGACCGCCGCCTCGGGCTCACCAACAGGATGCTTGCCCGACGTGCGGCCCGCGTCTGCCTCGCCTTCCCGATCGAGGGCCGCGGCGACGATCGCTACCTGGTCACCGGGCGCCCGGTGCCCGCCGAGATCTCCGACGCCGACCGCGCCGCCGCGCGCGGGCGGTTCGCGATCGCCCCCGAGGATCGCTGCCTGCTCGTCTTCGGCGGCAGTCAGGGGGCGCGCTCGGTCAACCTCTGTGCGCTCGAGGCGTTCGCCGGCGAGCGCGGGGGTGAGCGCGATTTTCACGTCCTCCACATCAGCGGCGAGCGCGACTATCCCGAGCTGCGGCGGCGCCTCGAGTCGCTCGGCCAGGCGCCGCGCTACACCCTGATCGCCTACGAGCCCGGGCTGGCGGAGTCGCTGGCGGCGTCCGACCTGGTCGTCGCCCGCGCGGGCGGCTCGATCTTCGAGATCGCGGCCGCGGGCCGCCCCGCGATCCTGGTCCCCTATCCGCACGCCTCCGGGCTTCACCAGCACGCCAACGCCGAGTGGATGGCCGCCGTCGGCGCGGCCGTGGTGGTCGAGGACGCCGAGCTCGAGCCGGTCGCGCTGCGCGAGCTCGCGGGCGAGCTGCTCGGCGACCGCTCGCGCCTGGAGCAGATGGCGCGTGCGTCGAGATCGCTGGCCCGTCCGGACGCCGCCGAGCGGGTGGCGGCGGAGGTTCTCGCCACACTCTCCCCATGAGAGGCCGCCAGCTGCACTTCATCGCGATCGCCGGCGCCGGGATGAGCGGGCTGGCGGCGGTCTGTGCCGAGCTCGGGGCCGAGGTCACCGGCAGCGATCGCGCCGAGAGCTCCTACATGCGCCGGCTGCGAGATCTCGGCCTCGCCCCGCGGGTCGGCCACGATCCCGACCAGGTCCCGCCCGGGGCCGAGGTCGTCGTCTCGACCGCGATCGCCGATGACAACCCCGAGCTCGTCCGCGCGCGCGAGCGCGGCCAGCGAGTCCTCCATCGCGGCGAGCTGCTGGCCGAGCTCTGCGCGCTGCGGCGGCTGATCGCGGTCGCCGGAACCCACGGCAAGACCACCACGGCGGGGATGCTCGTGCACGCGCTGCGCGCAACCGGCGCCGACCCGGCGTTCTTCCTCGGCGGCGAGCTTCCCGGCGCCGGGCCGGGGGGCGGGCCGGCGAACGCCGGCTGGGGCGAGGGGGAGTGGGTGGTCGCCGAGGCCGACGAGTCCGACGCCAGCTTCCTCGCGCTCGAGCCCGAGGTCGCGGTGGTCACCAACCTCGAGCTCGACCACCACTCGCGCTGGGGCTCCCTGGCCGAGCTGACCGAGGCCTTCTCGCGCTTCGCCGCCGGCGCGGGCGGCGCCGCCGTGCTCGCCGATCCGGCGCTCGACCGGCTCGGCGGCGCCGAGCGCACGGTTCGCTTCGACCTCGAGCACCCGGGCCCGGTGTTCGAGCTCGAAGTCCCCGGCCGCCACAACCGCCTCAACGCCCGTGCGGCGCTCGCCGGCGCCGAGCTCGCCGGACTCGACCTCGACGCGATCGCGGCGGCGCTGGCGAGCTTCCCGGGGATCCTGCGCCGCCAGCAGCGGGTCGGCTCGCGCGCCGGCGCCGAGATCTACGACGACTACGCTCACCACCCGACCGAGGTCGAGGCGACCCTGTCGGCCCTTCGCGAGCTCGAGCCGCGGAGGCTGATCGCGGTCTTTCAGCCACATCTTTACTCGCGTACGAAGGCGCTCGCCGGACGCTTCGGCGCGGCCCTCGCGGCCGCAGACGAGGTCGGCGTGATCGACGTCTACGCGGCCAGGGAGGAGCCGATCGGCGAGCTCGCCGGGGTCAGCGGGCTCGATGTCGCCCGCGCCGCAGCCGACCGAGCGCGCGGGCGGCCGGTCTGGTGGCTGCGCGATCGGTCGACCGCCGAGGCCGCGCTCGCCGGGCGCCTGCGCGACGGCGATCTGCTGGTCACGATCGGCGCCGGCGACGTCTGGGAGCTCGCCCATTCCCTGGCGGCGCCGGGAGGTGACGGTTGAGCCTGCCCAGCGGCGTCGAGCGCGACTATCCGATGGCCCGGCTGACCACGGTCCGCGCTGGCGGTGACGCCGAGTACTTCGGCCGGCCCGAGACCGAGGCGCAGCTGATCGAGCTGCTCGCCTGGGCCGAGTCCGGCGGGCTCGCGGTCGAGGTCGTCGGCTCGGGCTCGAACCTGCTGGTTGCCGACGCCGGCGTACGCGGGCTGGTGATCAAGCTCGCGGGCGAGCTCACCGAGATCGAGCGGGATGGGCTGCGGTTGATCTGCGGCGGCGGTGCGCGGCTGCCGTCGGCCTCGGCGAAGGCCGCGGGCTGGGGCATGGGTGGGCTCGAGTTCGGGATCAACATCCCGGGCACGGTTGGCGGCGCGGTGCGGATGAACGCGAACGCCTACGGAGGCCAGCTGGCCAAGGCGCTCGAATGGGTCGACGTCTGCACCGCCGCCGGCGGCAGCCGCCGAGCGCCGGGCGAGCTCGGGTTCAGCTACCGGCGCTCGAACCTTGGCCCCGGCGAGGTCGTCTCGCGGGCGGCCTTCGGGCTCAGTGCCGCCGACCCGGCCGCAGTCAAGGCGATACTCGCCGAGATGCGCGGCAAGCGCCGCGAGGCCCAGCCCTCGGGGATCAAGACCTTCGGCTCGACCTTCAAGAACCCCGAAGACCCGCGCGCCGAGGGCCGAACCGCGGGCCAGCTGCTCGAGGCGGCCGGCTGCGGCGGCCTGGCGGTCGGGGGTGCGCGCTTTTCGCCCAAGCACGCCAACTTCGTCGAGAACTCGGGCGAGGCGACGACCGCCGACGTGCTCGCGGTGATGGCCGCCGGAAAGCGACGCGTGCGCGAGCGCTTTGGGGTCGAGCTCGAGCCCGAGGTCCAGGTCCTGGGCGAGGCCGAATGGTCCGGGGAGGAGGGCGAGTCGCCGCCGCGAACCTGAAAGGCGATGAGCCGATCGCGGGCAGCTACGGCTGCGGGAAAACGGCGCAACGGCGACTCGCCGACCGCGGGCGGTAGGCAGAAAGCCGCAAGCAGACGGAAAGCCGCGAGCGGGCAGCGGGCGGCGGGCAGAGGCGCCGGCAAGAAGCCGCGGCGTCGGCAGAGCAGGGAGCGGGCAGCGAGCAGAAGGCCAAGGTCGGCAGCGGTACGGCGACGCACCGGGCTCGCCCTCTGGCGGAGGCGTCTGGTGTTGGCGCTCGTATTTGCTGTTGCGCTCACCGCCGGCTACTGGTTTTGGTTGCGCGACTCGTCGCTGGTCGCGATCGACGACGTCGAGGTCGTCGGCGTCAACGCGGGCGAACGGGGCGCGATCATCGACGAGCTGACCCGGGTCGGCGAGCAGATGACCACCCTGCACGTCGATCGTGAGGCGCTCGAGGAGGCCGCCCGCGCCTACCCGACGATCGCCTCGATCGCGATCGATCCCAACTTCCCCCACGGGCTGCGGCTCGAGGTCGCCGAGCGCCCGCCGAGGATGCTCGTCCGCGCCGGCGACCGCGAGGTCCCGGTCGCCGCCGATGGGACTCTGCTCGAGGGGGTCTCGGTCTCCGACGGTGAGCTGCCGGTGCTCGCGCTCGACAAGCTGCCCGAGCAGGGCCCGCTGGTCGGGGCGCCGCTCGAGCAGGCGCTGATCGTCGGCGCCGCGCCCGAGCCGTTGCGACCGCTGATCGAGAAGATCGGTCACTCCGACGACTACGGTGTCGAGCTCACCCTGCGCGGCGGGATCTCGGTCCGCTTCGGCAGCGGCGCCCGCGCCGCCGACAAGTGGGCCTCCACCGCCGCCCTGCTCGCCGATCCGAAGCTGGTTTCGCTCGCCTACGTCGACGTCCGCGTGCCCGAGCGCCCCGCGGTCGGCAATCCGGTCGGCGTCGGCACCTAGTCGCTCAAGCCTCGAGTCGGGCTGGAGACTTTAGAATCTATGTCAACCCTCGACCCGCAGTCAAGGGTTGAGGCGATGCAGGATTCCGTGCCGAAGTCGTCGCCGTGGATTGACAGAGAACCGACAATGCCCTACGGTCGCCTTCACGTCTAGGCTGAGTTCGCGGACAACACTGAAGCTTCCCTTCAGCCTCGGACGGAAACCTACGGTCAACTGAGGAACGGGAGAAATGGTCGAGTCGTCCTATCTCGCGGTGATCAAGGTCGTCGGGGCCGGCGGTGGCGGCACCAACGCGGTCAGCCGCATGGTCGACGCCGGGCTCAAGGGCGTCGAGTTCATCGCCGTCAACACCGATGTGCAGGCGCTGCAGGCCTGCGAGGCAGACATCAAGCTCGCGGTCGGCAACCAGCTCACCCACGGGCTCGGCGCCGGCGCCAACCCGGACGTCGGCGCGGGAGCCGCGGCGGAGTCGCGCGACGACATCAAGGAGGCGCTCAAGGGCGCCGACATGGTCTTCGTCACCGCCGGCGAAGGCGGTGGCACCGGCACCGGCGCCGCGCCGGTGATCGCCGAGATCGCCAAGGAGGAGATCGGGGCGCTGACCGTCGGCGTGGTCACGAAGCCGTTCGAGTTCGAGGGCAACCGCCGCATGCAGCAGGCACTGGACGGGATCGACAAGCTCAGGGCCAAGGTCGACACGCTGATCATCGTCCCGAACGAGAAGCTGCTTCAGGTGGTCGAGCGCCGGACCTCGGTCCAGGAGGCGTTCCGGATGGCCGACGACATCCTCCGCCAGGGGGTCCAGGGGATCACCGACCTGATCACCACCCCGGGACAGATCAACCTCGACTTCGCCGACGTGCGCACCGTGATGTCGGACGCCGGCTCGGCGATGATGGGCATCGGCACCTCATCGGGCGAGAACCGGGCCCAGGAGGCGGCGAAGATGGCCGTCTCCTCGCCGCTGATGGAGGAGTCGATCGAGGGGGCCACCGGGATGCTGCTCAACTTCACCGGCTCGGACGACCTCAACCTGTTCGAGGTCAACGAGGCGGCCGACATCGTCGTCTCGACCGCCGACAAGAGCGCCAACATCATCTTCGGCACGGTGATCGACCCGAGCCTCGGCGACGAGGTCAGGGTGACCGTGATCGCGACCGGCTTCGAGGGCTTCGAGACGCTCGCGCGCAGCCCGATCCCGGTGCGCGAGCGTGCCCGGCGCCGCCAGGTCGGCGCTCTCGGCGATCGTGAGCGCCGCGAGCTCACGGTCTCCGACGACGAAATCGACGTGCCGCCGTTCCTGCGCGGCAGCTAGATGAGCGATCCCTGAGCCGCGTGGACCGTGTCCGAACGCCGTCGCCGGCGCTGGTCGTCGCGACGATCGCGCTGGTCCTGGCGCTGACGGGCGCCGCGGCGGCGCTTCCGGGGCGCAACACCGTCGATGCCGGCGACATCGAGAAGGGTGCCGTCGGCACCAAGGAGCTGCAGCGAAACGCGGTCCGCGGGCCCGACGTGCGCAAGGACGCGCTCAAGGGCCGCCAGGTCTTCGAGTCGAAGCTCGGGCCGGTCCCCGAGGCCGAGTCGGTGCAGACCGTCGACCTCTTCGGCGACGGCTACGAGCGGGTGACCGCGACCGAGGGCCCGAGCCTGGCCGGCGCCCAGGCGGCTGCACCGCGGATCGAGCTGGCCGCCGCAGGGCAGCTGCGGATCTACGCCAAGTGCTTTCGCGACGCCGGGGCGCAGACCGTCTACGGGCGCGTCTACATCGAGACCGGGGCCGACGGCGCGGTGGTCGAGTCGGGCTTCGCCGACCTCGGGGGAGGTGCGCCCGGCGGCTACCTGAACCCGGCCACGCCCGAGGGCGCGCGGGTCCTGATGGAGGCGAGCGCCGGCTCCGACGACGCCGCGATCGACCGCGGCGATTGGTTCGCGATGGCCCCCGACGGCACCGGAATCGGCGGCCGCGTCGCGGTCGCGGTCAAGTCGGGGACCCTGGCCGCCGGCGAGGGGGTCTACGGCGCCGGCGAAATCTGCCTCTTCGACGGCGATTCGATCGGCTGAGCGGCGCCCACCGATAGCCTCGGGCGCCATGGACGCGACCGCGGCATTGAGGCGCACGCCTCTCTATCAGGCCCACGTCGACGCCGGTGCGAGGCTGGTCGACTTCGCCGGCTGGGAGATGCCGGTCCGATACGCCGGCGTGCGCTCCGAGCACCTCGCGGTCCGCTCGGGCTGCGGCGTCTTCGACGTCTCCCACATGGGCGAGATCGAGACCGAGGGCCCGGGGGCGCAGGCGCTGCTCCAGCGACTGCTCTCGAACGACGTCGCGAAGCTCGAGGTCGGCGGCGCCCAGTATTCGGTTCTCTGCCGCGACGACGGCGGGATCCTCGACGACCTGTTCACCTACCGGCTCGGCCCCGAGCGCTACCTGACCGTCACCAACGCCGCCAACCACGCCCGCGACCTGGAGTGGTTCGAAGCCCACGCCGAGGGCTTCGACGCCGCCGTCAGCGACCGTCTCGACGCCTACGCGATGCTCGCGGTCCAGGGCCCGGAGGCCCGCGGGATCGTCGCCGGTCTGATCGAGGGCGAGCTGCCCGAGCGGATGCGCACCCGGACGCTCGAGCTGGCGGCGCCGCTGGCCGGCGGGGCGCTCGTCTGCGGCACCGGCTACACCGGCGAGGACGGGATCGAGGTCCTGGTCGAGCCCTCCGGCGCCGAGGCGCTGTGGCGGGCGCTCGTCGAGGCGGGCGCGAGGCCCGCCGGACTCGGCGCCCGCGACACGCTGCGGCTCGAGGTCTGCTTTCACCTCTACGGCAACGATATGGACGAGACTCGCAACCCGATTGAGGCCGGCCTCGGCTGGTGTTGCAAGGAGCGGACCGGCTTCATCGGCGCCGAGGCGGTCTCAACCGCGCGCGCCGAGGGCAGCGCCGAGAAGCTGGCGCCGTTCGCGCTCACCGAGCGCGGGATCCCGCGCCAGGGCAACCCGGTGCTGGATCGCGACGGCGCCGAGGCCGGGACCGTCACCTCGGGCACCTTCTCGCCCTCGCTCGAGCGCGGGATCGGGATGGCCTACGTGCGCGCCGAGCTCGCCGAGCCAGGGACCGAGCTCGAGATCGACGTGCGCGGCAAGCGGCGCGCGGCCCGGGTCGAGAAGCGCCCCTTGCTCGCGCTCGCCCACAGCGACGCTTGACAGGTCCCCGCGCTTCCGAGAGGGTGGCGCGGACAATCAGCTTTCTTCGGGCCCGCCGCAGGGTTGCGGTGGGGCCCCGGATAACGAACCGGAGGGAACAACGCATGCAGGTATTTCAGAAGTCTCGGCCTTCGCCGGCGATGATCGTCGCCGTGATCGCCCTTTCCTTCGCCGTCGTCGGCACCGCGGTCGCGGGTACCGACGGCCTGGAGCGGAAGGTGACCAAGTCGAAGGTGAAGAAGATCGCCAAGAAGCAGGCGAACAAGGTGCTCAACAAGCGCGAGTCGAGCCTCAACGTGAACAGCGCCCAGGATGCTGACCAGCTCGATGGCCAGGACTCCACGGCCTACGCGACCCGCCTTTGGGCCGTCGTCGATACGGCGGGCACCCTGATCCGGGGCGCGGGCGCGACGGCCGTCAACGATGCCGGCACCGGCAAGGCGGTCGTCTTCGATCGCGACGTGACGGGATGTGGCGCCAGCGCGACGCTGAACACCGACAACCCGAACGCCAACCCGCCGGCGGGCGAGATCGGGACCGCCCCACGGATGGCGAACGCGAACGCGATCTTCGTTCAGGCGAGGACCTCGACCGGGACTGTGACCGACGCAGGATTCGTTCTGACCGTCGACTGCTGACCTCGGCGCGGTTCGGGATGGCGCCCTGCACCAGCTCGTAGGTGCAGCGGCGCCATCGCCGCCGCGCTCGCCGTAGAGTGCGGCGCGTCGAGCACCGAACCAAGGAGGCGAGTTGGCTGCCGAGGAGACCTACCCCGAGGAGCTCAAGTACCACCCCGAGCACGACTGGGCCCGGGTCGAGGGTGAGGAGGCGATCTTCGGGGTGACCTGGTACGCCCAGGACGCGCTCGGCGAGGTCGTCTTCTTCGAGCCGCCCGAGGTCGGCGCCGAGATCGCCAAGGACCAGCCCTACGCCGAGGTCGAGTCGGTGAAGGCTGTCTCCGACGTGTTCGCGCCGCTCTCGGGCGAGGTCACCGAGGTCAACGGGGCGCTCTCGGAGACGCCCGAGCAGATCAACCAGGACCCCTACGGCGAGGGCTGGCTGGTCCGGGTGAAGCTCAGCGATGCCGCTGAGGTCGACGAGCTGATGGACGTCGCCGCCTACCGCGAGCTGCTCGCCGGCGACTGAGTCTGGCGGCCCGGCGACCGGCTCGGGCGCGCCGGGCGGATCGCTAGCCTGACCGTGTGAGCCGTTACACGTCCGCGACCGATGCCGACCGCGAGGCGATGCTCGCCGAGATCGGCGTCGGCTCGACCGCCGAGCTGTTCGCCGACATCCCCGACGAGCTGCGCCTGAATCGGGCGCTCGAGCTCCCGGACGGGCTCTCGGAGACCGAGGTATTCGACCACCTGGCGGAGCTCGCGGCACGCAACGCCGACGCCGACTCGGAGCTCTGCTTCATCGGCGCCGGCATGTACGACCACTACGTCCCGGCGCTGATCGACGCGATCATCTCGCGCTCGGAGTTCCTCACCCCCTACACCCCCTATCAGCCGGAGGTCTCCCAGGGCGGGCTGCAGGCGATGTTCGAGTTCCAGACGGCGATCTCAGAGCTCACCGGGCTGCCGGTCGCCAACGCCTCACTCTATGAGGGGCCGTCGTCGGTCGCCTCGGCCGCCTACCTGGCGCTCGGCGCCGGCAAGGGGCGCGACCGCCTCCTGGTCTCGCGCGGTCTTCATCCCCATGCCCGGGCGACGCTGGCGACCTACGCGCGCGGCTTCGGCTGCGAGATCGCGGAGGTCGGGCTCGATGGCGGGCTCACCGACCTCGACGAGCTCGCGTCGGCGCTCGCCGAGGGCGCGGACAGCACCGCCGCGGTCTTCGTTCAGAACCCGAACTTCCTCGGTGCGGTCGAGGACCTCGAGGCCGTCGCCGACGCCGCCCACGAGGCGGGGGCGCTCTGCGTCGCCTCGGTCGACGCGCTCACCCTCGGGGTGTTGCGATCGCCGGGCGAGTGCGGCGTCGACGTCGCCGTCGGCGAGGGCCAGCAGCTCGGCAACCGGCTCGACTTCGGCGGCCCCTCGTTCGGCTTCTTCGCCGCCACCTCCGAGCACCTGCGCCGGATGCCGGGCCGGATCGCGGGAGAGACGACCGACGCCGACGGGCGCCGCGGCTTCGTGCTCGCCCTGCAGACGCGCGAGCAGCACATCCGCCGCGAGAAGGCGACCCACAACATCTGCACCTCGCAGGCGCTGAACGCGCTCGCCGGGACGATCTACCTCGCCTGGCTCGGGCGCCGCGGGATCGTCGAGCTCGGCGAGCTGCTCGTTCGCCGCACCGCCTACGCCCGCCGGGCGCTGGCCGAGGTCGAAGGGGTCGAGCTGCTGCACGAGGCGCCGGTAGCGCGCGAGTTCGCGCTGCGGATCGACGCTCCGGTGCAGCCCGTGCTCGACGCCTGTGCGGCCGACGGGATCGCCGCCGGTTACCCGCTCGGGCGCGAGTACCCCGAGTACGAGGACGGCTTGCTGGTGGCGATCACGGAACGGCGCTCGAAGGGCGACATCGATCGGTTGGCGCAGGCGCTTGGCCGCGCAATCGCACGAGCGGGCAGCAGGGAGCCGGTCGAGGTGGGGGCGTGAAGGACTCCGCGGGACCGCCGAGAACGGCCGAGGTGCCGACGCCCCAGCAGCGCGATCGCGCGGTGACGGTCTACGAGCGCTCGGTCGAGGGCCGGCGGGCGGCGGTGTTGCCGCCGACCGACGCCGATGGCTTCGACGAGACGCCGCTCTCGGAGCTGATCCCGGCGAAGCTGCTGCGCGAGCGCGGGCCGGCGCTGGCCGAGATCTCCGAGCCCGAGATCGTCCGCCACTACAACCGGATCTCGCGGCGCAACTTCGACCTCGACACCAATGCCTACCCGCTCGGCTCGTGCACGATGAAGCACAACCCGCGGCTCAACGAGAAGGTCGCGGCGCTGTCGGGCCACGCTCGCCTGCACCCGGCCCAGGACCCGAAGCGCGCCCAGGGCGCGCTAGACCTGATGTGGCGCCTCGAGCGGGCGCTGAGCGAGCTCTGCGGCCTGCCCCACGTCAGCCTGCAGCCCTCGGCCGGCTCGCACGGCGAGCTCGCCGGGCTGCTCTTGACCCGCGCCTATCACGACGACCGGGGTGAGCGGCGGACCAAGGTGCTGACGCCCGACACGGCGCACGGGACCAATCCGGCGACCGTCTCGATGGCCGGCTACGAGGCGGTCAAGGTGGCGACCGACGAGCGCGGAGGGGTGGACCTCGACGACCTGCGCGCGAAGGCCACCGACGAGGTCGCCTCGCTGATGCTGACCAACCCGAACACGCTCGGCCTCTTCGACGAGAACATCGCCGAGATCGCCGAGATCGTTCACGACCTCGGCGGCACCCTCTACTACGACGGCGCAAACCTGAACGCGATCATGGGCCACAGTCGCCCCGGCGACATGGGCTTCGACATCGTCCACCTCAACCTGCACAAGTCGTTCAGCCAACCGCACGGCGGCGGTGGCCCGGGCTCGGGGCCGATCGCCGTCTCCGATCGGATCGCGCCCTTCCTCCCGGTCCCGCGGGTCGTCCGCGACGACTCCGGCAACGGCTCGGGACCGCGCTTCGACCTCGATCACGACGCGCCCAAGTCGATCGGGCGCCTGCGCGGCTTCCAGGGCAACTTCGGCGTCTTCGTCCGCTCCTACGCCTACATCTCGAGCCTCGGCGGCGACGGCCTCACCGAAGCCTCGGAGACCGCGGTCTTGAACGCCAACTATCTGCTGGCGAAGCTGCGCGAAGGGCGCGCCGGCAAGTACATGCCGCTCGCCTTCGAGCGCCGGCCGATGCACGAGTTCGTGCTCTCGGCGGCGCCGGCCAAGGCCGAGCTCAAGGCGAAGGCGCTCGACCTGGCCAAGAGGCTGCTCGACTACGGCTTCCACCCGCCGACGATCTACTTCCCGCTGCTGGTCGACGAGGCGCTGATGGTCGAGCCGACCGAGACCGAGACCCGCGAGTCCTTGGACGCGCTCGCCGAGGCCTTCGAAGCGATCCTCGAGGAGGCCGAGCGCGACCCCGCGATCCTCCACCAGGCGCCCTACACGACCCCGGTGCGCCGCCTCGACGAGGCCGCCGCGAGTCGGAAGCCGGTTCTTCGCCAGCCGCTCGACTGACCCGTCGGCTCAGCAGCCCGGCTTCGGCTTGGGCTTGAACTTAGCCGGACTTTCGCCCGAGCGCGATCAGGAAGTCGCCGTCGAAGGCGATGCCGTCGTCCTCGGCGTAGGTGAGGCGCCCGAAGACCTCGGCCAGGTCGTCCTCGAGCGCCTGCCAGCGGCCCTCGGGCTCGAGCCTCGAGCGCAGCGCGACGATCGGCCCGAACTTGGTCGCGTACTCGCTGACCATCTCCTCGACCGAGTCAAAGCGCCAGTGAGCGGCCCCGTCGATCAGCTCGAGCTCGATCCCGGTCCCGGCGAAGATCTCGGTGACGTGGTCGCGAACACCCCACAGGGGCGGTGGCTGAAACCCCTCAGGCGGTGGCGGAGCATGCTTGGCGATCGTCAGGAAGAACTGGCCGATCGAGCCCTCGGGCCGCCAGCTGATGATCCCGAGCCGCCCGCCCGCGCGCAGCACACGGGCCGCCTCGAGCGCCGCCTCTCGGTGGTTGGGGGCGAACATGATCCCGAAGGTCGAGGCGACGACGTCGAAGCTCGCGTCGTCGAACGGAAGCTGCTCGGCGTCGCCCTCGACCCAATCGACCTCGACCGCGGCCTCGGCCGCTCGCCGGCGGGCGTCCTCCAACAGCTCCGGGGTGATGTCGAGCCCGGTGACCTCGCCGCCGGCGACGGCTGCGGGGATCGCGACGTTGCCGGTGCCGCAGGCGATGTCGAGGACGGCCTCGCCGGGGGAGATCGAAAGCCGGTCGACCAGCTCGTCGCCGACGTACCAGATGCGCTTGGCGATCGCGTCGAAGTCTCCGGCCGCCCAGGTTGCCCGGGCGCGCTGGCGCTGTTCGGAGTTGCCCATCGCGAGTCGATCCTACGGGCTCGCCGGGGCTTTGGGCAACTCCTGCTCGAGCTCGAGCACGTTGGCGAACAGATCTCCGTGCTGGTCGATCCGCGCCAGCACCTCAGGTGCCTCGAAGCGCACCGACGCGGGGTCGCCATCGTCGGCGAGCGTCTCGACCTCGGACCAGAGCAGCGGCGTCGAGGCCCACGGACGCTCGCGATAGCGCAGCGAGTAGACGGCGACGGTGGTCTTCGAGTAGTCGTTCTGGCTCCAGTCGATCAGCACCTTGCCCTTGCGCAGCTCCCTCTTCTGTTGAGACACCACCTTCTCGGGCTCCGCCTGCTCCAGCGCTCGGGCGACCGCCCGCGCGTAGGGCTTGGTCTGCTCGTAGCTGACCGGGGTGTTGAGCGGCACGTAGACCTGGATCCCCTTCGATCCCGAGTGCTTGGCCAGGCACTCGAGCCCGAGCTCGCCGAAAAGCTCGCGCAGCCGCAGCGCCACCTGGGCGCACTCGACGGCGGTCGCGGGCGCCCCGGGATCGAGGTCGAAGGCGAGCACCGTTGGCCGTCGCGGCGTCTTCGCCAGCGAGAGCGAAGGGTGCAGCTCGAGCGCCGCCAGCTGCGAGAGCCAGACCAGCGTCGCGCGGTCGTCGCAGACGATGAAGTCGAGCACCCCCTCGCGGTCCATCTCGATCGGCTCGGTACGCACCCACCCGGGGGTGTGCTTGGGCGCGCGCTTTTCATAGAAGCGCTGCGACTCGACCCCGTCGGGAAAGCGCACCCTGGTCAGCGGCCGGTCGCGCAGGTGGGGCAGGATTGCGTCGGCGATCCGGGCGTAGTAGTCGAGCGCCTGCGCCTTGGTGAAGCCCGGCCGGCTGCCGCCCCCGCGGCCACCCGAGCGAGCGGGCCAGAGCACCTTGTCGAGGTTGGTGAGCGCGATCTCGCGCCCGTCGACCTCTACTTGCTTGCCTTTGCCTTGCTTCGCGATCGGCTCGAGGACTTGGAGGTCTTTGAGGACTTGGAGCTGTTCGAGCTCTTGGCGGAGCTGTTCGAGCTCTTGCCGGCGCCCGAACGAGACTTGGGCTTGTCGGCGGCGCGCTTGGAATCCTCGCCCCTGACTGCGGCGAGGCTCTCCTCGAGCGCCGCCATCAGGTCGGGGGCCTTGGTCGGCTTCGGCGCCTCGGAGGTGGGGGCGGCGACGGTCTCGCCCTTTGCCTTGCGCTCGATCAGCGCCAGCAGCTCCTCGCGGTACTCGTCGCGGTACTGGTCGGCGTCGAAGTCCCCGGTCAGCGAGTCGATCAGCGCCTTCGCCATCTCGAGCTCCTTCTTCGAGGGCTTGCCGGCCTCCTCGCTGAGTTCGGTGATCTCGTCGGGCGAGACGACCTCGTCGGCGAAGCGCATCGTCGCCATCGTCATCACCCCGTCCATCGGCCGCAGCGCCGCCAGGTTCTCCTTGTTGCGCAAGACGAAGCGTGCGATCGCGACCTTGTGCGCGTCCTCCATCGCCTTGACCAGCAGTCCGTAGGCCTTCTCAGCGCCCTTGTCGGGGCCGAGGTAATAGGGGTGGTCGAAGTAGATCGGGTCGATGTCGTCGAGATCGACGAAGTCCTGGATCTCGATCGCCCGTGTCTTCTTCGGGTCGATCTCCTCGAGCTCGTCACGGGTGATCACCACGTATTGCTCCGGGGCGATCTCATAGCCCTTGACGATCTCGCCGTAGTCGACCTCCTCGCCGTCGGCCTCTGCGACCCGCTTGTGGCGAATTCGCGAGCTGTCGGACTCGCGCAGCTCGCGGAAGCTCACCGACTTCTTCGAGACGGCCGAGTAGAGCTTCACGGGCACGTTGAGGAGCCCGAAGGAAATTGAGCCTGACCAGATTGCGCGCGCCATAGGACCTCTAAGTACCCGAGATTAGCGGTGCAATCCTGCTTCGGGCTGCCGGCCGAATGCGATCTTTCAGATCTCGCGGACCACCTCGCGCGGATCCTTGTCGTCGCGCAGCCCCTTGAACGACGCGGCGCGGACGGTGTCCTCGTGAGTCCAGGCCAAGAACTCGACCTCGCAGACGACCACCGGCTCGACCCAGACCAGGCCGCCGCGCTCGCGCGCCCTGGCGGCGTACTTGACCTGCGGGTCCCAGCCGGCCTCGAACGGGCTCGTCTCGCGCCGCAGCGGCTCGAGCAGCTCGGCCAGCTCGCGCAGGCGCTCGGCGGTGAATCCGGTGCCGACACCGCCGGCGTAGACCAGGCGCTGCGGGCGACCGAGCGCCTCGGCCTCGTCGGGAGTCGCGTCCCAGTAGCCGACCAGCAGCGAGCCGACGCCGCTGGCGCGGCCGCCGAGGCCCGGCATGTAACCGCCGACGACAAGCTCCTGGCGGCGGCGGTTCTGCAGCTTGAGCCAGGCGCCGGTTCGCCGGCCGGGTCGGTAGGGGGAGTCGAGTCGCTTCGCCACGATCCCCTCCAGGCCGCGCCGGCGAATCGCGTCGAGCAACGCCTCGCCGTCGCCCACCCGGTGGCGTGGCGTCTGCCAGCTGGGGCCGTCGAAGTCGAGCTCGGCGAGCAGCTCGCGGCGGCGCGCGTAGGGCTCGTCGCCGAGCGAGAGCCCGTCGAGCCAGAGCAGGTCGAAGGCGACGTAGGTGACCGGAGTCTCGCGTGAGCGCAGCCGGATCCGTCCGGGGTCGGTCAGTCCCATCCGCCGCTGCAGCAGGCCGAAGCTTGGGTTGCCGTCCTCGTCGAAGGCGACAACCTCGCCATCGAGGATCACCTCCCGTCCCGCGAGCGCCTCGCCGATCGGCGCCAGCTCCGGATAGCGAGGCGTGGCGTCGGCGCCGCGCCGGGCGGCGATCCGCAACTCGCCGCCGCCGACGTAGAGGAGCGCCCGGACACCGTCCCACTTGAGCTCGAAGGCCCAGTCGTCGCCGGCCGGAAGCTCGTTGGTCGGCGTGGCGAGCATCGGCTCGAGGTCGCGCGGCATCGCACCGAGACCTCCGAGATCGCCGCTCGCGGCTTCGCGCCGGTTCATAGGCCGATAATCGCAGCATGCTGTTCGCGCTCGAACGCGTCTGCCTCTCGCGGGTCGGCAACCTCGTGCTCGACGAGCTCAGCGCCGAAATCCCCGCCGGCTCGAGCTGCCTCGCCGGGCCCTCGGGCTCGGGCAAGTCGACCGTCCTGCGGTTGCTCGACCGGCTCGCCGAGCCCGACTCCGGAGTGGTGCGTTACCGCGGCGCGGACGTGCGCGAGCGCGACCCGCTGGAGCTGCGGCGCGAGGTCGGCCTGGTACCGCAGCTGCCGGCGCTGCTCGAGGGCACGGTCGCCGACAACGTGGGCTTCGCCGCCGCGCTCGCCGGCCGCGCGCCCGACCTCGACCGCCTGCTGCGGCTCTCGGGCCTCGACTCGAGCTTCGCCGGGCGCGACGCCGCGAGGCTGTCGGTCGGCGAGCAGCAGCGTGCGATGCTGGCGCGGGCACTGGCCGTCGAACCCGCGGTCCTGCTGCTCGATGAGCCGACCTCGGCGCTCGACGAGGAGACCACCGGGGCGATCGAGGAGACGTTTGCGGAGCTGCGCGAGCGGCTCGGGATCTCGGTGGTGCTGGTGACCCACGAGCTGGCTCAGGCGCGGCGAATGTCGGACTGGCTGATTCGAATCGACGCGGGAAAGGCGGTCGAGCAGGGCCCTACGGCGAACCTCCTGGGTGCGGTGGGGGCGACCGGCTGATGGTGGGAATCGACGTCACTGTGGGCGAGGTGGCCGCGAGCCTGGCGCTGGTCGCGATCGCGGTCGGGGTTTCGGTCTGGCGGCGGACGGGGCTCGAGAACGAGATCGGCGTCGCGGTGGTCCGCTCGGCGATTCAGCTGATCGCGATCGGCTACGTGATCCAGGCGATCTTCGACAGCGACAGCCTCTGGCTGGTATTCGCGCTGATCGCGGTCATGGTCGTCTTCGGCGCCTTCACGGCGCGGCGGCGAGCCGAGCGGGTTCCGCATGCGTTTTGGCCGCTGCTGATCGCCCTCGGCGTCGCCGGCGCCGCCACCCTCGGGCTGGTCGTCGCCCTTGGCGTGTTCGAGCCGACCCCGCAATACCTGGTCCCGGTCGGCGGCATGGTGGTTGGCAACTCGATGACCGCGGCGGCCGTCGGCCTCAACCGGCTCGGCGACGAGATGACCGATCGGGCGCGCGAGATCGAGGCGACCCTGGCGCTCGGCGCCACCGCCACCGCCGCCGCGGCGCCGAGCGTGCGCCGCAGCCTGCGCTCAGCGACGATCGCTCTCGTCGACTCGACCAAGACCACCGGGTTGATCTTCTTTCCGGGAGCGATGGTCGGGATGCTGCTCGCCGGCGCCGACCCGATCGACGCCGTCCGCCTGCAGCTGATCCTGCTCTGGGTGCTGCTCGGCGCGGTCGCCCTCTCGGCGTTGATCGCGACCACGCTCGCCTATCACAACTTCTTCACCCCGGCGCAGCAACTTCGGGAACCGCCGGCGCCGTAGCTTGGCCACCCTCAGCGCTCGGGCAGGATCCACCCCGAGGCTCGCGGGAACGCGGACGGGCCGGTGGCGCCGGGGTCGAACTCCTCGGAGATCCGGTCGAAGGCGACCACGCGCCCGGGCCGGTCGGTGCGGACGAACAGCCACTGATCGGCCTCTGGCCAGCCGACGAGGAGCCACTCGCCATCGGGTGACCAGGTCGGCCCGGTGAGGCGGCCGCGGCTGGAGAAGATCACCCGCTTGCGATCGGTGTCCAGACGGTGAACTACGACCTCGTCTCGCCGATCGAGGTGGCGGATCGTCGCCAGCTGCCGGCCGTCGGGCGAGGGGGCGCGCCCGGTGCGGGTGAGCGACCCGATCTCGCTCCTGGTCGGTGGCAGTCGCATCCCCGTATCCGCGTCGAGCGCACGGACCTCCCCATCGCTGCGCACGTAGCTGAGCATGTGGCTACCGACGCCTCCGGGTGCGGTCTTCGACGCTCCGAGCGTGCGCCAGGCAGGTGCCACCGTCGCGACGTCACGGGCCAGGAGGCGCTCATGCTCACCGTCGGCGCCTACCACCCAGAGATCGCCGCCGCTTCGATAGGCGATCCGGTAGCCGCTGGGCGACCAACGCGGGTCGCGGACCACGCCCGGGGCCGAGATCGTCCAGCGCACCGTTCCGTCGGGCTCGAGCGCGAGCAACTCGCGGCCCGAGGTGGCGGCGACATAGAGGCCCCGCGGGCGCGACCACGACGCCTGGCGATAGTCGCCGAGCAGGCGCTTGGAGCCGTCCTCGCGGACGACCCATGGGCCGTGATCGGACTCGACCAGCAGCTCGCCGGACGCCGGCAGCGAGCGCAGCGCCGGCTTCGCGTCCTCGCCGCCGATCCCGACCACGTCCGAGACCAGGTCGCCAACCTTGGCGCCCGCGGGACTCAGCCCGACGCCGACGACCAGAGCGCCGGCGGCCAAGCCGAGCGCGATGCGGCGAGCGACCGGCGGCGGTGCGGCAGGCGTCCGCTCGGCGTAGGCGGCACGGACGACGTCCCACGAACGCCGCTCGGCCTGATCCTCGTCGGGGACGCGCAGCTCGCGGAGTCGACGCTCGAGCTCGCGGTCGGCACTCATCGGGACTTCTCCTCGACCAGGGGACGCAGGCGGTCGAGCCCGCGGCGAAGGCGCGAGTTGACGGTCCCCCGCGGGAGCCCGAGGATGGTGGCGATCTCGCCAGGGGTGTACTCGAGCACGTAGCGGAGCACGATCACCGCTCGGTGTTCGGGCGCAAGCCCGGAGAGCATCGCGACCAGCTCGCCCGAAAGCTCCTCGGCCGGCGGGGCCCCGCTCTCGCCGGCGAGCGAGAGGGCGCTCTCGCCGCGCAGCGCCCGCGCGCGGGCATAGTCGATCGCGCGGTTGACGGCGATCCGGTGCAGCCAAGGTCCGAAGGGACGCCGGCGATCGAAGCGGTCGAGTGCCCTGATCGCGGCCAGGAATGACTCCTGGGCGATGTCCTCGGCGGCCGCCGCGTCGCCGACGACCAGGTAGGCGGCGCGGTGCGCCCGGCGCCAATGGCGCCTGAACAGCTCCTCCATCGCCTCCGAGTCGCCCCGCTGGGCGTCGCGGATCAGCCCGCGCTCGCTGCGCCGGCCCGGCGCGCCCACCCGCAAGAGGCGGGGCAGGCGCTCGGAGGCGAGATCGGCGCTCATCGGCAACCACGATTGTCGCGCCAGCGCCTCACTCATGGCCGGCCCAGCGCAACTCGTGGGCGAGCTCGAAGATCGCGCGGCCATGGCGCTCGGCGTCGACGGGGCCGGAGTCGGGCAGCTCGACCACGAACGAGCTGGTGCCGCGAAAACGGTGGTTCTGCCAGTTCGGCGCGGTGCCGTCGAGCCAGGGCAGCGCCACGAACGGCTCGCCCGAGAGGCGGGCGTAGGTCCGGGCGGCCAACACGCTCGGGCCCCAGGCGCGGACCATGCGCTCGCTCTGCTGGTGAAACCAGATCGTGACATCGGGGCGAAGCGCGCGGATCAGCCGCCGCGCGATCCGCGTCTCGGACTCCGAGAAGGCCCGCCGCCCCGAGTGCTCGGGGTCGCCCGGGATGCCGATCGGGCGCCAGTCGAAGGCGAAGTTTCGATTCAGGTCGACGCCACGGCCGTTGAGGCGGCTGTCGTGGGCCAGACCGTCCGGGTTCAGGTTGGCGACCGTGACCAGCCCGTCGCCGTAGGGAGGGCAACCGCGTCGCGAGCGCTCGACCGCCTCGATCCCGGCGCACTCGTCGCCATGGATACAGCCGAAGGCGAGCACGAGCGGGCCGTTGCTGTAACCGTCGCGAGCGTTGCCGAGCCCGTTCTCGGCCACCGCGGTGATCGGCCGCCCCTCGCTCGAGTGGCCCAGCACCACCTCGGCGCGCCGGACCACGGCGCGCTGCGGGCTGACGGCGCGCTCGAGCTCGGCGATCGCGGCCGAGCCCGGCGGCGCCCGCGGTGGGTCCGGGGACACCGACGCCGCGCTGGCGCCCCCGAATGCCGCGAGCGCGATCGCGGCCAGCGCGAGGGTGCTCACGCCGCTCGTCGGCGGCGCAGCGCCAGCATCCCCGCGGCGATCGCAAGCCCGATCCCGACCGCGACCGCGATCGGACCGACCCAGCCGGAGCGCGCGGCATCGGCGCCGACCCCGCCGATCGCCGCCGGCGACTCGACCGGGCCGACCTCGAACGTATCCGGGTCGACCTGGGCGGCGGGATCATGGCGATCGAGGACGGTGATCAGCCCGCTGTTGGGATCGACCTCGAGGTCGAGGCCGAAGGCGCGCCGAGGCCTGAATTGCTCGAGGTCGACGCAGACAGCGGTCTCCCCGACGGTGTCCAGAGCATGGATGAAGGTCTCCTCGCCGCCGCCGTAGAGGGTGTAGGCCCAGCGTCCGTCGGGACTGCTTCGGCGGTCGACCGGCTGGCCGGCCATCTTCTCGCCGGGCTCCTCGGGGTCGACGACCGCACCGGGCCGGAACGCGCCGCGCTCGAGGTCATAGGCGCGGACGCGGTAGTCGAGCGGGTTCCGGGGGTCGCGGTACTGGACCAGGTAGATCAGCCGACCGTCGGGCGAGATCGCATCGAAGCTGAAGGCGCCGTCGAGCTTGACGCGCTGGCGAGTCTTGAAGGTGTGCGCGTCGAGGATTCGAAAGCGGGTCCGCTCGACCCGGGTACCGGCGTACGGCTCGATCAGGACCAGGGTTCGGCCGTCGGCCGAGACCCCGGCATAGTCGCCTTGGAGGGTCACCACGGGCAACGCCCAGGATCCGTCCAGCTGCCGGTACTGGGCGACCGAGCCGTCGGCGGTCGAGATCCGCTCGACCACCGGGTGCTTGAAGCCGAGCACGACGTAGTTGAACTCCTCGCCGCCCTGCCGGCCTGGGCCGACCGTCCCGTAACCACGGGTGACCCCGCTGACGCCGCTCGGAATAAACGGGCCGCCGGCGCCGTCGGCCGAGGCGACTCCGACCGCCAGGACGCAGGTGAGGATCGCCGCTGCGACAACTGCTCGCATGTCACCGATACGGCCGCCGGGTCGCCGGAGGTCCCGCCCGCCTCATCTAGAGTGCCGAGCCCGAATCGCGATGAGGATCTTCAGCGGCATCCAACCCACGGGGCGCAAGCACCTCGGCAATTACATCGGCGCGATCCGCCAGTACGTCGACGGCCAGGACCGGGGCGAGGCGATCTACTGCATCGTCGACCTGCACGCAACGACCGTCGCCTACGACCCCGCGAACCTGCGCAGCTACACCTATGACACCGCGGCGATCCTGCTCGCCGCCGGGCTCGATCCCGAGCGCTGCATCTTCTTTCGCCAGGGCGACGTTACCGAGCAGCCCGAGCTCTGCTGGCTCCTCTCCGGCGTCACCCCCTGGGGCGATCTCAACCGTATGCACCAGTTCAAGGAGAAGTCCGAGCAGCAGCGCGGGCTGGTCTCGGCAGGTCTCTTCCTCTACCCCGTGTTGCAGGCCGCTGACGTGCTCGCCTACGGCGCCGATGAGGTTCCGGTCGGCGACGACCAGCGCCAGCACGTCGAGCTGATGCGCGACATCGCCGAGCGCTTCAACGCCCGCTTCGGCGAGACGCTGGTGGTTCCCGAGCATCGGATCCCCGAGGTCGGCGCCAGGATCATGGACCTGCAGGACCCGAACAGCCGCATGTCGACGACCGCGTCGAGCGAGCAGGGCGCCGTCTACATCCTCGACGAACCGGGGGCGGTGGCGAAGAAGCTGCGCTCGGCGGTCACCGACTCCGGCACCGAGGTTCGCCGCGGGGTCGAGAAGCCGGGAATCACCAACCTGATCGAGATCCTCTCGGTGGTCCGCGGGGTCGAGCCCGAGCGGGTCGAGGCCGAGTTCGAGGATGACGGCTACGGCGCGTTCAAGGGAGCCGTGGCCGAGGCGGTGGTCGAGTATCTCGCGCCGACCCGCGAGCGCTACGCCGAGATCCGCGCAGACGAGCCAGCGCTCGAGGGGATCTTCGCCTCCGGCGCCGAGAAGGCGCGGGCGATCGCATCCGAGACCCTGGCGCGGGTGCGCGAGGCGATGGGCGTCGGGCCGCTTCGCGGCTGAGCTGACCGGTCGGCGGTCTAGGGTTCGCGCGATGAGAGCCGCCGAGCTCGACCTCGACCTCGACGTCTTCGCCGGGCCGTTCGATCTGTTGATGACGGTGGTCCTGCGCGAGGAGATCGCGCTCGCCGAGGTCGAGCTCGGCGAGATCGTGATCGCCTACCTCGAGCGGGTCGAGGAGCGCGGGGAGCTCGACCTCGAGGCGGCCACCGAGTTCCTCGTCCTGATCGCCTCGCTGCTCGAGCTCAAGTCGCGGTTGCTGTTGCCGGCCGCCGAGGAGGCGGTGATCGAGCTCGCTCCCGAGGAGGCCGCGGAGGAGCTGCTCGCGCGAATGCTCGAGTACCGCCGCTATCGCGAGGCCGCCGCCGACCTCAGCGAGCGCTTTGCCCGCAACCACCGCTACCTGCACCGCAGCGCGCCACTGCCGCCCGAGCTGCGCCGGATCGCGCTCGACGCCGCGTCCCCGTCCTATGAGCCCGAGTTGCTCGCCGTCTCGATCGGCGACCTACTGCGGACGCCGCCTGCGCCCGATCTCAGCCACATCCGCCCGACCGTCTCGCTCGACCGCCGGCTGCGGCTGTTGCGCGAGCTGCTGGCGGCCCGCCGGTCGCTCGACTTCGACGATGCCTTCGGCTCCGACGACCGCTTGACCCAGGCCGTGACCCTTTTCGCGCTGCTCGAGCTGCACAAGCAGGGCGAGGCGAACTGGGAGCAGCGCGAGACCTTTGGCGCGATCACGATCAGCGGTGAGCAGGGAGCTGGGAACAGGGAGAGGGAGGCGGAAGCTTGAGCTCGAGCCTGGAGAGGACGGTGGAGGCGCTGCTGTTCCTGGCCCCGGAGCCGGTGAACACCGCCGACCTGGCCGAGGCCTGCGAGGCGAGCGAGGCCGAGGTCGACCGGGCGCTCGATCTGCTCGGCGCGGCGTTGGCCGGGCGTGGCCTCGTCCTGCGCGAGGTCGCCGGCGGACACGCGCTCGCCGCCGAGCCCGAGGCCGAGCCCGCCGCGCGCCGCCTGCTGGCAAAGCCGAAGACCCCACCGCTGACCCAGGCGCAGGGCGAGACGCTGGCGATCGTCGCCTACCTGCAGCCGGTCTCGCGACCGGAGATCGCCCGGATCCGCGGGGTCGCCTCGGAGTCGGCGATCCAGACCCTGAGCGAGCGCGGCCTGATCGAGGAGTCGGGGCGGTCGCGATTCGGCGCCGTCATCCACCGAACGACGCCGCTCTTCGAGCGCCTCTTCGGCCTCGCCGGCCTCGATGCGCTGCCCGACCCGGCACGCTTCGACCCGACGCCCGAGGACGCGGCCGAGTTGCGCGAGCGGTTGCTGAAGGCCGGCGAGCAGCGCGCCGGCTGAGCGGCCGGCTCTGAACACCGCCGTCAGCTCCTCGCCCGCTGGGAGGTCCTCGCCATCGTCGCCGCCGCCGCAACCGACCACGAGCGAGGCCAGGATCAGAGCCGCCCCCGCTGCGATGCTCCTGCGTATGAGGCTGGGAAAATACCTCGCGCACTCGGGGGTCGCCTCGCGCCGCCGCGCCGAGGAGCTGATCGCCGCCGGCCGGGTCCGTGTCGGCGGCGAGGTGGCCCGCGACCCCGCCCGCGACGTCGAGCACGCGAGCGGCGTCGAGGTCGACGGCAGGCCGGTCGGCCCCGAGCCGCGCGAGGTCTGGATGCTGAACAAGCCCGCCGGGGTCACCTCGACCGCGCGCGAGCCCGGCCGCCGGCGGGCGGTGACCGAGCTGGTCGCCTCCGAGCGCCGGCTCTATCCGGTCGGCCGCCTCGACGCCGACTCGACCGGCCTGATCGTGCTCACCAACGACGGCGAGCTCGCCAACCGCCTGATGCACCCGCGCTACCGCGTCCCGCGCACCTACCGCGCGCGCCTGCGCCATCCGCCGAGTGAGCACGACCTGAAGCGGCTGCGTCACGGCCTCGTGCTCGACGACGGGCCGACCCAGCCGGCGCGGGTGAGGCGGATCTCGCCGCGGGTGATCGAGCTCACCCTGCGCGAAGGGCGCAACCGGCAGGTGCGGCGGATGGCCGAGGCGGTCGGCAACGAGGTGGTCGCGCTGACCCGGATCTCGTTCGGGCCATTGCAGCTCGGCGAGCTCGGCGAAGGGCAGGCGCGGCGCCTGCGTGCGTCCGAGCTGCGCCGGCTCTGGAAGGATGCGCTGTCGTGAGCCAACCCGGGATCAGAGACCGCCTCTGGGCGGCGCGTGGCGCGATCCAGGCAGAGCGCAACTCCGACGAGGCGATCCTGAGCGCGACCGAGGACTTGATCGGCGCCCTGCTCGAGCGCAACGACATCGGGTCCGAGCACATCGTTTCGGTCATCTTCACCTGTACCGACGACCTCGACGCCGAGTTCCCGGCTGTCGCCGCACGCAAGCTGGGCCTCGATCACGTGCCGCTGCTCTGCGCGCGCGAGATCGACGTCCCGGGAGCGATGGAGCGGGTGATCCGGGTGATGGTCCACTACTACGCGGGCGAGGAGCAGCGCAACCAGCACGTCTACCTCGGCGAGGCGCAGAAGCTGCGCGCCGACCTTCATTCCGCGCAGTGAGCGGGGCTCCTGCGGCGCCCCCGCACGGAGCCAACAGTGCTCCGCCAACACGCCGGGGCGAGTTTCATCCGCATAGCGAGCATTTCGCGCCCCGGCCGGGGGCGAGTGCAAGGCATTCCGCCTCGACCCGATTCCGCACAATAGGCGCGTGAGCGTCCACTTCGCCCGCAAGCTCGCCGAGATCCCCGGCTACGCCGCCGGGGTGCCCGCCGGCAAGGCGCCGGAGGCGATCGTCGGCGCCGACATCGCGCAGCTCGCCTCGAACGAATCGCCCTGGGGGCCGCACCCCGCCGTCGCCGAGGCGATCGCCCGGGCGGCGCAGGCTTCGAATCGGTACCCCGACCCGGCGGCGACCCTGCTGCGGCGGAGGATCGCCGAGCGCCACGAGACCGACCCGGCCCAGGTGGCCGTCGCCAACGGATCCTGCGAGATCCTGCTGGCCGCCGCGATGGCGCTCTGCGAGCCGGGGGCGGAGCTCGTCTACGCCTGGCCCTCGTTTTCGATCTATCCCTACCTGGCGCCGCTCTCGGGCGCCCGCGAGATCCGGGTCCCGCTGGCCGAGGGCGATCTTCACGATCTCGACACGATCGCGGCCGAGATCACGGCGGCGACCCAGCTGGTGATCGTCTGCAACCCGAACAACCCGACGGCCACCCACATTCCGGCGGCGCGAATCGCCGAGTTCTGCGCTCGGGTGCCCGATCACGTCACCGTGGTCCTGGACGAGGCCTACGTCGAGTTTCAGCTCAACGACGATCCGGACGCGACCGCCGACCTGCGCCGCGACTTCCCCAACCTGGTCTTGCTGCGGACCTTCTCCAAGGTCTACGGGCTCGCCGGCCTGCGGGTCGGCTACGCGCTTTGCCCGCCGGCGTTCAGGGCCGCGGTCGACGCCGTCCGCCAGCCGTTCAGCGTCAATGCCGTCGCTCAGGCGGCGGGCGCCGAGGCGCTGCGCCACTCCGACGACGTCAGCCGCCGGGTCGAGCGCACGATCGTCGAACGGGTGCTGGTCTCCGAGGGTGTCCGCGAGCTCGGTCTCGAGACCCCCGACTCGCACGCCAACTTCTCCTGGGTCTCACTCGGCGACCGCGACGAGGCCGCGATCATCGAGGCGCTCGCCGAGGAGCAGGTGATCGTCCGCGCCGGCACCCCGCTGGGCGGACCCGGCCACATCCGGGTCACCTACGGGGCCCCCGAGCACAACCGCCGCTTCCTCGCTGCACTCGAGCCGTTGCTCTAGCTCGCCTGGCGCCGGCGCCACTCGGGCTCGAGCATCGAGTAGACGACCAGGTCGTGGTAGCGGTCGGTGAACCGCTCGGCCTCGCGCAGGATGCCCTCGGCGACGAACCCGAGGCGCTTGCAGACGGCGGCGCTGCGGGCGTTGCCGACGGCGACTCTGATCTCCACCCGGTGCAGCTCCCAGACGTCGAAGGCGTGGTCGACCACGGCGCTGACCGCCGATGTGACCAGGCCCCGACCCTGATCGCGCTCGCCGATCCAATACCCGATGCTGACCCTGCCGTTGGCGCGGTCGAGCGCGTGGCAGCCGATCACTCCGGCGATCCTCCCGCCGGCGACGATCGCCGCCTGGAAGCTGCCGTCGGCGCGCTCCTGATCGCGGGCGCCGCGGATGAAGTCGGCCGTGCCCGCCGCGCTCTGGTCCTGCGCCCAGGGCATCCACGGCGACAGGTGGTCACGATTGTCCTCGACCAGCGCGTAGAGCTCGCCGGCGTCGGCGCCGGCGAGCGGGCGGACGACGACCTGGTCGGAGAGCCGGAAGAAGACCGCCACGCGGCTACTCGCCGTTGGTGGAGAAGTGCTGGTAATCACGCGTCAAGCCCGGCCACGACCCGCCCCACCGCCAGCCCGCCCGCTGCGCGAACGCCCTCACCACCGGGTCGCCCGCGTGGATCACCCCCTCGGCGTCGCTGGAACGGTCGGCATAGGGCGCCCCGGCGGCAGGGGAGACGTGCGAGCCCGAGACGTAGGGGTTCTCGACCGGGTTGAGGTCGATCGCGCGCCCGTAGGCGTGCATCGACCAGCGCCGAGTGCCGGCGACGAAGCGGCAGTTGAAGGCGGAGGTGTTGTCGGCGTTCATCGAGCGGTGGTCATCGGCGCCGTAGCGGTCGATCAGCTCCATGCGGCGGATCGGGTACCCGACCCGGTACAGGCGCCGCATCACCGCGACGATCTCGTCGGCCTCGGCGCGATGGACGATCAGCCGGCCGCGGTGGTCCTCGCCGTCGAATCCCCGGTGGCGGACCTCGACCAGGCGCAGCTTCGCCAGCCCGACCGGACAGCCGCGATGCCAGGAGCTGCCAACCACCCGCTCCTTCACCTGCCCGCGAATCGGCTCGGTGTGCCCGCTGAAGCCGGGACCGGCGCCGGCCGCCAGCGAGCTCGCGAGGACGGCGATCGCGGTGCTCAGCATCGGTCGAATCTACCCACAGTTTGCGGTTTCACCCGCTCCGTGGTACAAAACCGCCCGTGAACCGCGAGGTCGCATCGGCTCTCACCCGCGCCCGCAAGGGCTCCCAGCCGAGCACCTGGTTCGCGTATTACTGGCGATTTAGCTAGGCGTCCGGCCCGGCCGCAAGGCCTGTGAGCGAACAGCAGACAACTTCGCCGGACGCCGTAGCAATACTTGGTCCACGAGGTCCGGATTGAAAGGCTGAATCGCAAATGATGATCGTGATGAAAGAGGGTGCGACGCAGGAGCAGATCTCCGACGTCGTCGAGCGAATCGAGGAGGTCGGCTGCGCCGCCCACATCTCGCGCGGCGACCTGCTCACCGTGATCGGTGCGATCGGCGATCGCGACCGGGTCGCCTCGCTCGGGCTCGAGGGGACCGCGGGCGTCGACCACCTGGTCCCGATCCTGAAGCCCTACAAGCTCGCCTCGGCGCAGTTCCGCAAGGGGGAGCGCACGGTGGTCGAGATCGACGGTCGGCGGATCGGCGGCGACCACTTCGGCCTGATCGCCGGGCCGTGCACGGTGGAGAGCCGCGAGCAGACGCTCGAGGTCGCCCGCGCCGTCAACGACGCCGGCGCCGCGATGATGCGCGGGGGCGCCTACAAGCCGCGGACCTCGCCGTACAGCTTCCAGGGACTCGGGGTCGCCGGCCTGCGGCTGCTCCAGGAGGCAAAGGAGGAGACCGGCCTGCCGATCGTCACCGAGCTGATGGACGTCCGCGACACCGAGGACGTGGTCGAGGTCGCCGACGTGATCCAGATCGGCGCCCGCAACATGCAGAACTACACCCTGCTGACCGAGGTCGGGCGGACCGGCAAGGCGGTGCTGCTCAAGCGCGGGCTCTCCTCGACCCTCGAGGACCTGCTGATGGCGTCCGAGTACGTGCTCAAGGAGGGCAATCCGAACGTGATCCTGTGCGAGCGCGGGATCCGCACCTTCGAGACGGCTTACAGGTTCACCCTCGACCTGATGGCGATCCCGGCGCTGCGCGAGCTCACCCACCTGCCGATCGTGGTCGACCCCAGCCATGCGCCCGGGCGCCGCGACTGGGTCCCCTCGATGTCGCTCGCTGCGGCCGCGGCCGGTGCCGACGGGGTCATGGTCGAGGTCCACAACGACCCCGAGCACGCGATCTGCGACGGGCCGCAGGCCCTGCCGACGGCCGGGTTCGCCGACTACGCCGAGCAACTCCGGCGGGTGGCCGAGGTGGCGGGCAAGCAGGTCGCGGCCGTTTGACGGAGCACCTGGCTGCTCAGAGTCTTGATGCGGATCGCGATTCTCGGCGTCGGCCTGATCGGCGGCTCGATCGGGCTCGCGGCGCGTGGGCGTCTCCGCGCCGAGGTGATCGGCTTCGATCCCGACGCTGCCGGGCTCGACCGGGCGGTTGAGCTCGGGGCGCTCGATCGCGCCGCGAGCTCGATCGATGCGGCGATGGCCGAGGCCGAGGTCGCCTTCTGCGCGGCACCGGTCGGGGCGCTGCCGGAGCTGGTCGCCGCGGCGCTCGCAGCCGGTGGCAACGCTGTGGTCAGCGACGTCGGCTCGACCAAGCGCGCGCTGATCGACTCGCTTGCCTCCGATGCGCGCGCCTCGCGCTTCATCGGCGGCCACCCGCTCGCCGGCGCCGAGACCTCCGGGGTCGAGAACGCCGGCGCCGAGCTGCTCGACGGCGCCCGCTGGTACCTGACCCCCGCCGAAGGCGCGAGCGGGGTGCACTACGACCTCCTGCAGCGAACGATCTCGGGTCTCGGCGCGCGTCCGCAGGCGATCGATCCCGAGACCCACGACCGGGTGATGGCAACCGTGAGCCACCTCCCGCATGTGCTCGCCAACGTGCTCGTCCAGGAGGCCGCCTCGGCGCTCTCGGAGGAATCCGAGCGGCTGCCCGAGGTGGGACCGAGCTTTCGCGACACGACCCGGGTCGCCGGCGCCAACCCGGCGATCTGGAGCGAGATCTTCGCCACCAACTCCGACGCGGTCGCGGGCGAGATCGAGGCCGTCGCCGAGCGCCTGCGCGAGGCCGCCGAGCTGATCCGCGCCGGCGACAGCACGGCGGTCGGCGCCTGGCACCGGGCCGCCGGCGCGGATCGCCGCCGCCTGCTCGAGTCCGAGCTCGCAGGCGGCACCCTGCGGGAGCTGCGAATCGCGGTCTCCAACCGGCCCGGCACGGTCGCCGAGATCGCGCTGGCGCTGGGGCGCGAGCAGGTCAACATCGAGGACATGGCGCTCTACCCGGCGCCCGACCAGCGCACCGGCGCGATCTCGATCTGGGTTACCGGGGAGGCCGAGGCCGAGCGGGCGACCGAGGTCGTCCGCGGGCTCGGCCACTCGGTCTCGATCGTCGGGGGCGCATGAGCGAGCGCTTTCGGCCCGCCGGCCCGCTGCGCGGAGCGCTGGTCGCGCCGCCCGACAAGTCGATCTCTCACCGGGCGGCGATCGTCGCGGCGATGGGGGAGGGGGAGACGGTGGTCGAGAACTACCTCGACGCCGAGGACACCCGCTCGACCCTGGCCGCCGTGCGGGGGCTCGGGGCCGAGGTCACCGAGATGGGTCAGGGCGAGCTGCGCATCGGCGGCGTCGGCCTGCGCGGGGCCGGCCCGGCGCGGATCGACGTCGGCAACGCCGGCACCCTGCTGCGGATCCTCCCGGGCTGGCTCGCGGGACAGCCCGGCGGCGAGTGGACGCTCGACGGCGACGAGTCGATCCGCCGGCGGCCTGTCGATCGGATCGCCGAGCCGCTGGGCCGGATGGGCGCCGAGATCGAGGCGCGTGAGCGGCGGCTGCCGCCGCTCACGGTGCGCGCCTCGAACCTGCGGGGGATCGAATACCGCTCTCCGGTCGCCAGCGCGCAGGTCAAATCGTGCCTGCTGCTCGCCGGGCTGCTCGCCGAGGGCCCGACCTCGGTGATCGAGGCGCAGCCGACCCGCGATCACACCGAGCGGATGCTGCGGGCCGCCGGTGCGCGGATCCGCGTCTCAGACGCCGGCACGCCGGTCACCATCCATGGTCGGCTTCCGGCGAGAAAGGTCACGGTCGAGCCCGGCGGCCGGCTCGAGCCCGGCGCGATCGAGATCCCGGGCGACTTCTCGTCGGCCGCCTTCCTCTTGGTCGCGGCGCTGCTGGTGCGCGGCAGCGAGGTCCGAGTCGAGCGAGTCGGGACCAACCCCGGGCGGATCGGGCTGCTCGGGATCCTGACCAGGATGGGGGCTGGGATCGAGGTGATCGAGACCGCCGCCGCCGGGCTCGAGCCGACGGCGACGATCATCGCCCGCTCGGGCCCGCTGCAGGGCACCAGGGTGGGCGCCGGCGAAGTGCCGCTGGCGATCGACGAGCTCTCGCTGGTGGCGCTGGCGGCCTGCTTCGCCGAGGGCGAGACCGTCGTGACGGGGGCCGGTGAGCTGCGCCACAAGGAATCCGACCGAATCGCGACCGTGGTCGCAGCGCTGGGCGCCCTCGGGGCCCGGATCGAGGCCGGCGACGACGGCTTCACCGTTACCGGGACCGGCGGCCTCGAGGGCGGCGCGATCGACGCGGCCGGCGACCACCGGCTGGCGATGCTCGGTGCGATCGCCGGTCTCGCCGCGCGCGAGGCGGTCGAGGTCCAGGGCTTCGAAGCCGCGGCGGTCAGCTACCCCGGCTTTGCCTCCGACCTGGCCGCGCTCGCTCAGGCTGCGCCGGCGGCGTGACTGGGATGGCCCTCGCCGGGCCACGGTGAGAGCACCAGCAGCAGGCGCGCGTCCTCGGTCGCGGCCACCTCGTGGCGCTCCTTGGGATCGAAGACGCAGAGCATCCCGGGGCCGCCGCTGGTGGTCGCGCCACCCATCTCGGTGATCTCGACCGCGCCCGAGATCACCAGCAGCCAGGCACGCTCATGGACCTGGTGTTCTTGCAGGCGCTCACCGGCGGGCAGCTGCAGCACGATCGCCCTGCCCTCTTCGTCGGAGCTGAGCACTTCCGGCTGGCGAGGCGCGACGTCGAGTTGCGCGATGTCCCAACTCTGCATCGCACGAACCATATATTCACTCGCCAGATGGTGATCGCGATCGACGGGCCAGCAGGGGCCGGGAAATCGACCGTCGCGCGTGGGGTTGCAGCGGCGCTCGGCTTCACCTACCTCGATTCCGGCGCCATGTACCGCACGGTCGCCGAGGCGGCGCTGCGCGCCGGGGTGGATCCCGACGACGCCGACGCGGTCGCGGCGATCGCCCGCGGCCTCGGGATCGAGCTCGAGGGATCCCGCGTCCTGCTCGACGGCGAGGACGTCAGCGAGCGGATCCGATCGGCCGAGGTCACCGCGGCGGCCTCGCGGGTCTCGGTCCATCCGGGGGTCCGCGAGGCGATGGTCGGCCGCCAGCGGTCGCTGATCGACGCCGGGAGCTACGTCGCCGAGGGTCGCGACATCGGCACCGTGGTCAGCCCCGGGTCACCGCTGAAGGTCTTCCTCAGCGCCAGCGAGGACGAGCGCGCTCGCCGGCGCGCGCAGCAGACCGGCGAGCCGCCGGCGGCGGTCCGCGACGCGCAGGCCGAGCGCGACGCCCGCGATCGCCGCCGCCCACACGGCGCGCTGCGGGCGGCGCCGGACGCGGTCGAGCTCGACACCACCGGGCTGAGCGCTGATCAGGTGGTCGAGCGGGTGGTCGAGCTCGCGCGCGAGCGCGGGCTGGGCTGAGGTCGGCGGTGGCACCCGGGGTCCCGCGGATCGCCGTGGTCGGCTTTCCAAACGTCGGCAAGTCGACCTTGGTCAACCGGCTCAGCGGCGGTCGAGAAGCGGTCGTCCACAAGCAGTCCGGGGTGACCCGCGACCGCAAGGCGCTCGAGTGCGAGTGGAACGGCGTCCGTTTCGAGCTGATCGACACCGGCGGGGTCGACCTCGCGGCCGAGGATTCGCTCTCGAGGGCAGTGCAGGACCAGGCACGGGCGGCGATCGCCGACGCCGACGTCGTCGCGCTGGTGGTCGACGCGCGCGCTGGCCTGCGCTCGGGTGACGCCGAGGTCGCCCAGATCCTGCGCCGGGCCGAGCGGCCGGTCGTCGTCGTCGCCAACAAGGTCGACGGGGTCGCCGAGGAGCCGCTGATCGCCGACCTTTATGCGCTCGGCCTCGGCGAGCCGATCGGCGTCTCGGCCAGTCACGGCCGCGGCACCGGCGACCTGCTGGATCGTCTCGTATCGACGCTGACCGAAGCCCGTTCTTCAGTCGACCCGGCCGCGCCCGGACGCGAGGCCGAGGAGGCGGACGAAGTCGTTCGCGTCGCCGTGATCGGCCGGCCCAACGTCGGCAAGTCCTCGCTCGTCAACGCCTTCCTCGGCGCCGACCGGGTGATCGTCTCCGAGCGCGCGGGGACGACGCGGGACTCGATCGACACCCCGCTTCAGTTCGACGACCGACCGCTGATCTTGATCGACACCGCGGGCATCCGGCGCCGCACCAAGGTCGCCGGAACGGTGGACTACTACGCCCAGCTGCGTTCCGAGCGCGCCGCCGAGCGTGCGGACGTCGCGATCGTCGTCTGCGATGCCTCCGAGGGCGTCACCTCGGAGGACCTGCGGGTCGCGGAGCTGGCGATGAAGACCGGCTGCGCGACCCTGTTCGCGCTCAACAAGTGGGATCTGAGCCGAGGCCCCGAGACTCCCGGGGGCGACGCGGAGGAGGCGGCCGGGTTTGATCTGGAGGACGCGAAAGCGAGGATCGTCCGGCGGGTCCGCCAGCGCCCCCCGGTGATCGCCGCCTCGGCGCTCACTCGCCGAGCGGTGCCGAGGTTGCTCGAGCGCGCGATCGAGCTCGCCGATCGCCGGGCGGAGCGGATCCCGACCGCCGAGCTCAACCGGTTCGTCGGCGATGTCGTTGCCAAGCACCCGCCCCCGCAACGTCACGGCAAGCGCCTGCGCCTCTACTACGCCGCCCAGGTCGGAGAGCGCCCGCCGCGGTTCGCGATCCAGGTCAACGACCGGCGGCCGATCACCCGCGACTGGGCCTATCACCTCGAGAACAGGATGCGTGAGCACTACCGGCTCGAAGGGGTCCCGTTGGTGATCGACTTCGTGCCGAAAAAGCGACGCGCCCGGCGCCGATGAGGGACGTACGCGAGCGAGCTGCGGAGCTGCTCGAAACCGCCCGGCGCCTCGCCGGCGACCTCGGCGCCCGGCTGGCCGAGCTCTGGTCCGGGCTCTCGAGCGAGGTCAAGCGCGTGCTGATGATCGGCGCCGCGGCGGTCGTCGCGCTGATCGTCGTCCTGGCCGTGGTCGTCCCGGCGTTGCCCTGCAGAGCCCCCGGCGGCGACAGCTGCCCGCCGAGCGATGAGCTCGCACAGCTCGTGCCCGCCGACGCGCTCGCATACGTGCACGCCAACCTCGACCCCGAGACCGAGCAATACGCGGCCGCGGCGGCGATCGGCGATCGGCTGCCGGTGATCGGCGGGCAGATCTCGGGCCGCGCCCTGGCCCTGATCCCGGGCCCCGACGGCCACCCCCCGGACTTCGATCGCGACCTGCGGCCATGGCTCGGCGCGGAGGTTGCGCTCGCCCTGCTCGGCGGCGGCGGGCGCTTCGCCGAGCGGGTCGAGCTGCTCGAGATAGCCGACCCCGCCGGAGCGGCTGCCTACGCCGACGCCCTCTTCTCCGCCACACCTGTCACCGAGGAGTACGAGGGCCACGAGATCAGCGCCGACCGCGAGGGCCTTGCGACCACCGCGCTCGATGGGTTCCTCGTGATCGGCTCGCCGGCCGGGGTACGGGCGATCATCGACGCCGCCGCCGGCGCTTCGCTCGCCGACGACCCGGAGGTGAGCGAGATCCGCGATCGCTTGCCCAGCCAGCGGTTCCTCGAGGCCTACGTCTCGGCCGCTGGGGCGCGGCAGCTGGTCGCCGGCAACCGCGGTGCTCTCGGCGCCCTGACCCCGTTGCTCGCGCCCGGATCGACCCAGGGCGCCGCCGCTTCGCTGACCGCGGGCGAGTCGGAGCTGGTGCTGGCGATTCGCAGCGCGCTCGACCCGGATCCGACCCGCTCGCAGGCCGGCTTCTTCGCCGCCTTCCCACCGTTCGAGCCCGCGCTGGCCGATCGGCTCGGCGCCGGGACGCTCGCCTACCTCGGTCTCGGACAGCCCTCGGAGACGGTCGGAGCGCTGCTCGCCCAGGCGAGCGCCCAGGCCCCGGGGATCGCGTCGGGGTTCGAGGGCCTCGCGCGGCGCCTGCGCGCCGAGAGCAGGGTCGACATCGAGGCCGAGCTCCTGGGCGCCCTCGGCGGCGAGGCTGCGTTTGCGCTCGAGCCCGGGAGCGGCGCGGATTCGGGCTTGCCGTATCTGGAGTTCGTAGCCGGCGAGGTCGACACGGAGCGGGCCCGTCGCGCCCTCGCCTCGCTGCAAGGGCCGCTCGCACAGGTGTTCGAGAGCGAGCCGATCGAAGGGGTGGAGGCGAGCACGGTCCGCGTCTCGCCCACCGTCGAGCTCACCTACACGATCATCGACGGGCTCGCGCTCGCGGCCACCGACCCGGCCGGGGTGGCCGCGCTGGTCGCCAACGAGGGCGCGCGGCTGGCCGACTCGGAGCTCTACCTGCGGGCGATCGCGGGCTTCGACCAGCAGGTCTCGCTGCTCGGCTTCTTCGACCTGGGCGGTCTGGTCGCCCTGGGCGAGCGAGTCGGGCTCGCCGAGGACCCGCTGTACGCGACCTTCGCGGGCGAGTTCCGGCGCCTCGACGCGCTTGGGCTGGCGGTCACCGACGACGGGGCAGGGCTCTCGACCGATGCCCGGCTGCTGTTCGGCGACTAATCTGTGCGCGCGTATGAACGAGATACTGAGCGACAACGAGTTCCTGTTCACCTCCGAATCGGTCACCGAGGGCCACCCGGACAAGATCGCCGACCAGATCTCCGACGGGGTACTCGACGCGGTGCTCGCCGACGACCCCGCCGGACGGGTCGCCTGCGAGACCCTGGTCAACACGGGCCTGGTGGTCGTCTCGGGCGAGATCTCGACCCATACCTATGTCGACATCCAGGACATCGCCCGCGAGACGATCCGCAGGATCGGCTACACCGATGCCGACCTCGGCTTCTCCGCCGATTCGGCCGCGGTCCTGAACGCGATCGACAAGCAGTCGCCCGACATCGCCCAGGGGGTCGACAAGGCGCTCGAGTCGCGCACCGACCCGGCCGACGATGACGAGCTCGACGTCGCCGGTGCCGGCGACCAGGGAATGATGTTCGGCTACGCGACCCGCGAGACGCCGGAGCTGATGCCGATGCCGATCTCCTTGGCTCACAAACTCGCACATCGGCTCGCCGAGGTGCGCAAGGCAGAGGTGGTGCCCTACCTGCGACCCGACGGCAAGACCCAGGTCACGATCCGCTACGAGAACGGCAGGCCGATCGAAGTCGAGAAGGTGTTGATCTCGACCCAGCATCGCGACGGGGTCGATTGCGAGACGCTGATCCGCCCCGACCTCTGGGAGCACGTCCTGCACCCGGTGTTACCGGCCGAGCTCTATGACGAGCGCAAGCTCAACACGACCAAGAACTTCCTCGTCAACCCGACCGGCCGCTTCGTCATCGGCGGACCCGTCGGCGATGCCGGGCTCACCGGGCGCAAGATCATCGTCGACACCTACGGCGGCATGGCCCGCCACGGCGGCGGGGCGTTCTCGGGCAAGGATCCGTCGAAGGTCGACCGCTCGGCCGCATACGCCGCCCGCTGGGTCGCCAAGAACGTCGTCGCCGCCGGGCTGGCGGACCGCTGCGAGGTTCAGGTCGCCTACGCCATCGGCGTCGCTCATCCGGTCTCCGTGATGGTCGAGACCTTCGGCACCGAGCGAATCTCGCGACACAGGATCGCGAGCCTGATCGACGAGCACTTCGACCTTCGCCCCGGCGCCTTCCGGGTCGAGCTCGATCTGCATCGCCCGATCTTCGCCAAGACCGCCGCCTACGGCCACTTCGGCCGCGAGGACGCCGACTTCACCTGGGAGCGCACCGACCGCGCCGAGGCGCTGCGCGAGGCCGCCGGGCTCGACGCGACCGCGACCGCTAACGCCTGAGCGCTCAGGCGGGTGGCGGCGCCTGCTCGGGCGGCGGTGCCGGACGGGCGACCGAGTCCCCGATGCCCCCTGCGGGAGCCACACCGGTTGCCCGATCGACCATGTGGACCACGTCGGCGGGCTCGGCGACGCCGTTGAAGACGAAGTTGTAGTCGTCGCCGGCCGCGGTGTCGAAGTCGACGTCGCCGACCTGGAGCATCCGCTGGACGACCGTCTGGTGGTAGTTGACGTTCTGGACCCGCTCCAGCCGCGTCTCCTGGATCATCCGCGAGACGATCCCGCGCTTGATGTGCAGCCTGCGGTCGGTGATCGTGTAGCTGGTCGCGACCCTCCTGACGAAGCCGATCAGAATCGTCGCCGCGACCCCGACCAGGGCGATGATCGTCACCAGGCCGGCGCTCGGTCCACCGTCGCCGAGCCCGGTGACCAAGGCGACGATCAGGCAGATCGCGGCGGTCGCCAGGATCCCCTTGAGATAGAAGTCGAGGATCGCTCGCCAGGACGGGTGGCCCTCGTAGAGGATCTGCTCCCCCGGGTGCAGCTTCGGCGCCACGAATCGGAATATATCCGCGTCCGCGCTCGCGCCTAACTTTGGCTGCGTGATGCCGATCGCCAAGGTCGAGCCGTTGACGACCGCCAGGGCTCTGCGCGGGCCCTTCGACTACCGCTTGCCCGAGCGCCTGGCCGAGGTCGGCGTCGGCTCCGTCTTGGTGGTCCCGTTCGGGCATCGGCGGGTGCTCGGGGTGGTGGTCGAGCTCGCCGAGCGCAGCGCCCTCGCGCCCGAGCGCCTCGCCGAGCCGATCTCGGCGCTGGAGGCGGGAGTCCCGCCGGAGCTGGTCCGTTTGGGGCTGTGGGTGGGGCGCGAGTACTGCTCGACCCCCGCCCGAGGGCTCGAGCTGGTCCTGCCGCCGGGGACCTCGAGCGCCCGCGGCCAGACGCCGGCGCGCAGCGAGACCGTGGTCGAGGCGCAGTCGCCGGCGGGCTCGGGCTCGGGGCTCGGCCCGAAGCAGCGCCGCGCGCTCGAGCTGCTCGAGGCCGCCGGCGGCGAGCTGACCGCGGCCGAGCTCGGCGAACTGGGCATCGGGCGCGATGCGCTGCGCCGGCTCGAGCGCCGCGGACTGGTGGCGCTCTCGCAGCGCGACCGGCGCCGGCGGCCGGCGAGCGCGTCGATCGGGGCGCCGGCGGTCCGGGTCGAGCTCGAGCCCGACCAGGCGAGCGCGGTCGAGCGGATCGTCGCCGGGCTCGACGGCAAGCCGGGCGAGCTGCTGCTTCACGGGGTCACCGGCTCGGGCAAGACCGAGGTCTACCTCGCCGCCGCCGAGGCGGCCGCCGAGCGTGGCCTCGGCGCGATCGTTCTGGTCCCCGAGATCGGGATGACCCCGCAGGCCCTCGCCAGGTTCGAGTCGCGCTTCGGCGACCGGGTCGCGGTGCTCCACTCGCGCCTCAGCGCCGGCGAGCGCCGCGACGAGTGGCACCGCTTGCGCGCCGGCGAGGCGCGGATCTGCGTCGGGCCGCGGTCGGCGGTGTTCGCTCCGATCGCCGGGCTCGGGCTGATCGTGATCGACGAGGAGCACGACGGCTCCTACAAGCAGGAGGGCGATCCGCGCTACGACGCCCGCGAGGTTGCCCGGCGCCGGGCTCGCGATGCCGGCGCGAGCCTGGTCTGCGGCTCGGCCACCCCGAGACCGGAGAGCTGGCTCGAGCTCGAGCGGATCGAGCTGCGAAATCGCGTCGACGGGCGGCCGATGCCGTCGGTCGAGGTGCTCGACATGCGCGACCGCGACGGGCGCCAGGGGCCGCTCCACCGGCGCACGCGGGAGGCGCTTGCCAGCCTGCGCCCCGAGCGTGACAAGGCGATCGTGATGATCAACCGGCGCGGCTGGTCGCTGCACCTCTCCTGCGGCTCATGCGGGCGCGCCTGGCAGTGCCCGAACTGCGACGTCTCGCTGATCGTCCACCGCGACGGGCGCCTTCGCTGCCACCACTGTGGGCACGCCGAGCCCGGCGTTCCCGACGCCTGCCCCGACTGCGGCTCGGTGGCCTTGGCACGAGCGGGCGCCGGGAGCGAACGAATCGAGGCCGAGATCGCCTCCGCGGCCGCACCGCTCGCCGTCTTTCGGCTGGACTCGGACGCGGCGGCGGGGCGTGGCGGTCAGCTCGAGATCCTGAAGCGCTTTCAGGACGCGCGCTCGGGGATCCTGGTCGGGACCCAGATGGTCGCCAAGGGCCATGACTTCCACGATGTCGTCCTCGGCGTCGTGCTCGACGCCGACGCAACCCTGCGCTTCCCCGACTTCCGCGCCGAAGAGCGGACCTTCGCCCTGGTGGCCCAGCTCGCCGGGCGCAGTGGCCGCGGCTCGAGCGCTGGACGGGTGCTGGTGCAGACGCTCGCTCCGGGCGCCGCGGCGATCGCGCACGCGGCGCGCCATGATGCCGCCGGTTTCCTGGAGGGTGAGCTCGAGCGCCGGCGCGAGCTCTGCTACCCGCCGTTCGCCCACCTGATCAGGGTCGAGCTGGCGGGGCGCGAGCAGCGGCGGGTGCGCGTCGCCGCCCAACGCCTGCGTGCCGGCCTCGACGCTGCCCTGCCGGCCGGCGCCGAGGCGCTCGGCCCGGCACCTCGGTTTCGGCTCCGCGGGCGTGAGCGCAGCCAGATCCTGGTCAAGGCGAGCGAGCGCGCCGCCACGGTCGCGGCGGTTCGGGCGACGGTCGAGACGGCGGCGGCGAGCCGCGAGCTGCAGGGCCTGCAGATCGCCGTCGACGTCGACGCCTAGACCATCCAGCCTCTTAGACTCGGGTCGGATGAGCGACGCGGTCGAACACGATGTCGAGGCGCCCTCGGAGGTCGAGAACGCCTCCGGGGAGGAGCTGAGCGAGGCCGAGCGCGAGCGCCGAGCGACGGCGCTCGCGGAGGTGCGCACGTTCGGTGACCCGGTTTTGCGCTCCCCTGCCTCCGAGGTGACCGAGTTCGGCCCCGAGCTGGCGCGCGAGGCCGAGCGGATGGTCGAGATCATGCGCGACGCGATGGGCGTCGGCCTCGCCGCGACCCAACTCGGGATGTTGCGGCGCCTCCTGGTCTTCCAGGCCGGCGCCGACGCCCGCCCCACGGCGGTCGTCAACCCGCGGATCGAGTGGCTCTCGAGCGATCTCGCCACCGCCGAGGAGGGCTGCTTGAGCCTGCCGGGGATCGGGCTCGAGGTCGAGCGCGCGGTTCACGCCCGGGTCCGCTGTACGGACGTCGAAGGCGAGCCGCTGCTGCTCGAGGCCTCCGGGCTCGAGGCACGGGTGCTTCAACACGAGATCGACCATCTCGACGGCGTCCTGATCCTCGACCGGACCGAGCGCGAGCAGCGCAAGGGCGCGCTGCGGGCGCTGCGCGAGGGCGGCGTCTACAGCCCGCCCGTCGAGGAGGAGGAGCCCGAGGCGGCCGAATTGGATGAGTGACCCGACGAGACCGCACGCACGGATGACACGCGCGCACGAGCCCGTGGCATCGATCGCCTAGCGTGCGCACCGTCTATCTCGGCACCTCGGAGTTCGCGGTCGCGGTGCTCGAGACGCTGGCCGCCGGCGCGCACCGCCCGACGCTCGTGGTCACCCCGGAGGACCGCCGTCGCGGGCGCGGCCGCCGCCTGGCGGCGCCCCCGGCCGCGACCGCCGCCCGCGAGCTCGGGATCGAGCTCTTTCAGACCGAGGACGCGAGCGCCCCCGAGGCGGTCGCCCGGATCACCGCCGGCGAGCCCGAGCTCGGAGTCGTCTGCGCCTTCGGCCAGCTGATCCGCGAGCCGCTGCTCTCGAGCCTCGAGCTCTTAAACGTGCACCCGTCGCTGTTGTCGCGCTGGCGCGGCGCGGCGCCGATCGAGCGGGCGATCATGGCGGGCGACTCCGAGACCGGGGTGACGATCATGCGGGTCACTGCCGGGCTCGACTCGGGGCCGGTCGCACTGCAGCAGCGAGTTGCGATCGGCGCCCAGGAGTCCTCCGGCGAGCTCGCCTCGCGGCTGGCAAAGCTCGGCGGCGCCCTCGTCGCCCGGGCGCTCGAGCTACGGGCCCGAGACCAGCTCGAGCTGGTGGCCCAGAATGATTCCACCGCCACCTACGCCGAGAAGCTCGACCCGCTCGAGCGCCGGCTCGATCCGGCGCGCGCCGCGATCGAGCTCGAGCGCACGGTCCGCGCGCTCGACCCCCACATCGGCGCCTATCTCGAGCTCTCCGGTGGCGAGCGACTCGGCGTCAGCGCCGCGGTCGCCGAGCCCAACGGGGTCGAGCCGGGAACGATCGACCCCGGGCTGCGGCTCGGCTGCGCGGTCGGGGCGCTGCGGCTGCTCGAGGTGCGCCCGGCCGGCGGCCGAACGATGGACGCCGACTCTTACCTGCGCGGGCACCCGCTCCCGCGGCTGGCGTGAGCGACGGCGAGCTCGCCGCGGGCGTCACCGCCGACCGCCGCGCCGCCTTCGAGGTCTTGCTGCGGACGTTCGAGGACGGCGCCTGGACCGACCGTGCCTTCACCGCCGTCGCCGCGCGCGCCGGCCTCGAGGGCGGTGAGCTCGCTCGCGCCCGAATGCTGACCTACGGTTCGGTCAAGCGCCGCGGGACCTGCGACCACCTGATCTCGGTTCTGGCGAGGCGCCGCCGAAAGGTCGACGCGGCGGCGCTCGCCGCGCTTCGCCTCGGCCTCTTCGAGCTGCTGTTCAGCGACGCCCCGGCCGAGCACGCCGCGGTCGACCAGGCGGTCGACCTCGCCAAGTCAGGCCTGCGGCGCGCCGGTGCGTCCCGCGAACGGGTCCAGGCCTCGGCCGGCTTCGTCAACGCGCTGCTACGGCGCGCCGCGGGCGAGCGGGCGGAGCTGCTCGCCGGTCTCGACGACACCACCCCGGAGGGCGCGGCGGTAGCCCACTCCTATCCGCCGTGGCTGGCGCGCATGTGGTGGTCTGAGCTCGGTGCGCCCGAGGCGTTGCTGGCGATGAGGGCGATGAACGAGCCGGCCGAGACCGCCATGCGAGTCAATACCCAGCGCGCCGATCCGGAGACGCTCGCGGCGGAGCTGCGCGCCGCCGGGGTCGAGGTCACCGGGCCGGGCCGCGGTGAGCTGCTCGATCCAGCCGCCGGGCTCGTCGTCGCCCGGGCGCCCGAGGCCGTCGGTGCCCGGGTGGCGACCGGGGAGCTGGTGCCGCAATCGCGCGGGTCCCAGGCGATCGTCGAGCTCCTCGACCCCGAGCCGGGAGCCCGCGTGCTCGACCTCTGCGCCGGACCGGGGATCAAGACGACGGCGATCGGGGCTCGGATGGAAAACCGCGGCGAGCTGGTCGCCTTCGAGCTCGATCCCCGCCGCGCCGCCGAGCTCTCGGCGCTTTGCGAGCGAACCGGCGTCTCGGTCGCCCGGGTCGAGGTCGCCGACGCCGCCGAGGCCGAGCTCGGATCGGGCTACGATCGGATCCTCTTGGATCCACCCTGCTCAGACCTGGGGGCCCTGGCCTCGCGTCCGGACGCGCGCTGGCGCAAATCGCCGCAGACGATCGAGCGCCTGGCGGCCTTGCAGCGGCGGCTGCTGGTCCGCGCCGCCCGCGCGCTCGCCCCCGGGGGCAAGCTCGTCTACTCGACCTGCACGATCTCGGCTCGCGAGAACCTCGCGGTCGCCCTCGCGCTCGGCGACTACGCCGAGGTCGAGGCCGATGACCTGGGCGGCCGCTGGGGCCGTCTCGCCGCCCGCGAGGATCGCCGCTTCCTGCAGCTCCTGCCCGAGCGCGACCGGACCACCGGCTTCTTTGCCGCGCGTTTCACCCGGAGCGCGGGCTGATGGCCGCGCAGACGCTGCCGCGACCGGGCTGCCCCGGCTGCGGCGAGCCCTGGCTGCGCCCGACCCAGCTCCCCGGCCGCTACCGATGCGTGTACTGCCTCAGCCGCTACGAGCTCGTCTCCGGCTGTCCAAACTGCGGCGAGCACCAGACGATTGTGCGGATGAAGGCCGACGAGGACCTGCTCTGCCAGCACTGTGGCCACTCGATGCTGAAGCCGGTATGAGCGCCGCGGCCAGGCGCGAGGCGTTCGCCGGCCGGCGGGTCGCCCCCTCGATCCTCTCCGCCGACTTCGGCCGCCTCGGCGAGCAGGTGGCCGAGGTCATGGATGCCGGCGCCCGGGTGATCCACGTCGACGTCATGGACGGGCATTTCGTTCCGCCGATCACGATCGGCCCGCTGATCGCGAGCGCGATCGCCGACCAGGTGCACGGCGCCGGCGGGGCGCTCGACGTCCATCTGATGATCGAGCGGCCGGCGGACCAGATCGGCGAATTCGCCCGCGCCGGAGCCGATTGCATCAGCGTCCACTTCGAGGCCGATCCGCACGTCCACCGGACCCTCGGGGCGATCCGCGAGTCCGGCTGTCTCGCCGGCGTCGCGCTCAACCCCGGGACGCCGGCCGAGTCGATCTCAGACCTCGGCGAGGTCGCCGACCACGTCCTCTGCATGACCGTCAACCCCGGCTGGGGGGGCCAGCCGTTCATCGGCGGCTCGCCGGAGAAGGTGGCGCGGCTGCGGCGACTGGCGGGCGACTGCGCGATCGAGGTCGACGGCGGCATCGACGCCCGGACCGCGGGCTCGGTCGCCGCCGCCGGCGCGCAGCTGTTCGTCGCCGGCTCGGCGATCTTCGGCAGCGACGATCCGGCCGCCGCCTACGCCGAGATCGCTGCGGCCGCGGGCGCCGACTAGCCGGGCAGGTCGCGTGGCGGGGGCGCGGCCAGCGCTCCGGCGACCTCCTGGAGCCAGGCGGTCTCGGCGGGGGCGACCCCGGGCCGTGCCAGGCGACGCTCGCACCAGGCGGCGAGCTGACGGCGGGCGCCGATCGCCATCAGCTCGTGCGAGCTCAGCGCGTAGCGGCCATCGGCGAGGGCGAGCAGCGAGCCCGAGCCGTCGCGGCGCACCCGCAGGCGGGTGACCACCCCGGCGCCCTCGAGCATCTCGGGGTGAGCGGGATCGCCGTCGGCGTCGTTCCATGGCCGCACCGAGAACACCTGGGGGGCACCGCGGGCGGGCAACGCCGGCACCGGCGGCTCGCCCAGCGGCCCGCTGCGCCAGCGCTCGGTCAGCTCCTCGACCTCGGCGTGCTGTTCTTCGCGGACGACCACGTGAAGCTCGTCACCGGCCTCGATCTCGGTCGAGCCGCGCGGCGGGATCGCGGCCTCGCCGCGAACGATCAGGTTGACCAGTGCCTCCCGCGGCAGCCCGAGGTCCTTGACCGGCCGCCCGACGGCGGCGTCGCCGGCGGCGACCCGCCAGACCAGCACCTCGCCGCCGAGCGGCCGGATGATCCCGGTCTCGATCAGCGCCCGCGGCAGCGCCGGCTCGTCGGCGGTGACGCCGAGGCGGCGGGCCAGCGGCTCGAAGGTCGCACCCTGGATCAGGGTCGAGGTGACGACAACGAAGAAGATCACGTTGAAGATCAGGCTGCCGTCGTCGATTTGGGCGATCACCGGAAAGGTCGCGAGCCAGATCGGGATCGCTCCTCGCAATCCGGCCCAGCCCAGCATCAGGCGCTCGCGGGCGTTGAAGGGCGACAGGGCGCTGGCGATGAAGGCGGCGGCGGGCCTGGCGACGAACATAAGCGCCGCCGAGAGCGCCAGCCCCTCGAGCGCGACGTCGCCGAGGCTGCTGGGGAAGACGAGCAGGCCGAGCAGCGCGAACAGCGATATCTGCGAGACCCAGGAGAGCCCCTGGTGGAAGGCGATCGTCGTCTGTTTCGCCGGCAAGGGCCCGGTCCCGAGTACCAGCGCGGCGATGTAGACCGAGAGGAAGCCCGAGCCGTGGACCACCTCGGCCCCGCCGTAGGCGAGCGCCGCCGCGGCGATCGAGGCGACCGGATAGAGGCCGGGGCTGGGCAGGTCGATGTTGCGAAACGCCCATCGCGCGGCCCAGCCGATCGCCAGCCCGACCGCGAGCCCGAGCGCCAGCTTGCCGGCCAGCGTGCCCACCATCTCGGCGATCCCGTAGTCGGGGAGCTCGATCCAGTCGATGAACCCGGTGACCAGCAACAGCGCGACCGGGTCGTTGAGCCCCGACTCGCCCTCGAGCGCTCGCGCAAGCGGGCGGCGCAGCTGCGAGCCGCGCAGGACGGCGAAGATCGCGGCGCTGTCGGTGGCGGCGACCGCGGAGCCGATGATCAGGCCCTCGAGAGTGTTGAGGTCGAAGAGCCAGATCGCGGCCAGCCCGCTGATCAGAGCGGTGATCACGGTGCCCGCGGTGGCCAGCGAGACCGCGGTGCCGAGCACCGGGCGGATCTCGTTCCAGCCCGCGCTGAGCCCGCCCTCGAACAGGATCAGGACGAGCCCGATCGTGCCCAGGGTCCGGGTCAGCTCGGCGTCGGTGAACTCGACCCCGCCGATGCCCTCGGAGCCGACAAGCATCCCGAGGCCGAGGAACAGCAACAGGCCCGGAACGCGGAGGCGGTCGGCGACCTTGGCTCCGGCCAGCCCGGCGGCCAGCAGCAGGCCGGCGATCAGGATCAGCTGATGATCGTCCACTGAACGACGGTACACTCAAGTCCGTTGACTGATCAGTCAATCGGGATGACTCAAGCCGCCGCCGACGAGGACCGCGCCCACCTGCGGAGAGCGCTCGAGCTCGCCGGGTCGGACCGTGGCGCGGTGAGCCCGAACCCGCTCGTGGGGGCGCTCATCGTCGCCGAGGGGGTGGTGCTCGGGGAGGGGTTTCATGCCGAGCTCGGCGGGATCCACGCCGAGGTCGCGGCGCTGGCCGACTGCCGCGAGCGCCGCCACGACCCGGCCGGCGCGACCATGTACGTCACGCTCGAGCCCTGCGCCCATCACGGCCGCCAGCCTCCGTGCACCGAGGCGATCCTCGCTGCCGGGATCGCCCGGGTGGTGGTCGGATCCGATGACCCCAGCGCCAAGGCCGCGGGGCGCGGGCCGGCGATCCTGCGCGAGGCCGGGGTCGAGGTGGAGCTCGCCGACGGTGACGAGGCGACCGTCGCGCGCCTGCTCAATCAACCGTTTCGAAAGCGCGCTCGCAGCGGCCGCCCGCTGGTCGTGTTCAAGGCGGCGGTCAGCCTCGACGGCTTCACGGCGACCTCGGCCGGCGACTCGAAGTGGATCTCGAGCGCCGGCAGCCGGGCGCTGGTCCACGTCTGGCGCCACGAGGCCGATGCGGTCGCGATCGGGATCGCCACCGCGCTCGCCGATGATCCGCTGCTGACCGCGCGCGACCCCGGGGTGCCCGACCCTCGCCAGCCGGCGCGGGTGGTCTTCGACTCGGCCGCCCGGCTGCCGCTCGACACGCAGTTGGTGCGGACGATCGGTGAGGCGCCGCTCTACGTCGTCGTCGATCCCGAGGCGCCGGCGTCGCGAGCCGCGGCTCTGCGCGAGGCCGGGGTCGAGTTGCTCGAGGTCGCCGGCAGCCGGGTAGAGCGCGTCGGCGCCGCGCTCGACCAGCTCGGCCAGCGAGGCCTCGAGTCGATCCTGCTCGAGGGTGGCGCCGAGCTCGCGGGCTCGTTTCGTGAAGCGGGCGAGATCGACGAGCTACGCCTGTTCATCGCTCCGGTCGTGCTCGGCGGCGGTCGTCCTCTGTTCGCCGGCCGGGGCCCCGATCTGGTCGCCGACGCCCAGCGTGCAGAGGCGCTCGAGTGGGAGCGCTCGGGAGACGACATTCTGCTCTTGGCGCGGCTGCGGGAGTGGTGATGTTCACCGGAATCGTCACGGAGCTCGGGATCGTGGAGGGCGTCGAACGCGGCGCCGACGGGGCGCGCCTGCGAGTCCGCGCCGAGCTCGCCGGAGGGCTCGGCGAGGGCGACTCGGTCTGCGTCGAGGGAGCCTGCCTGACCGCCTCCGAGGTCGAGGCCGGAGGCTTCGCCGCCGAGGTCATGAACCAGACGCTCAACCTGACCACGCTCGGCCGGCTCGAGCCCGGCTCCCGGGTCAATCTCGAGCCGCCGCTGCGCGCCGGAGAGCCGCTCGGCGGCCACATCGTCCAGGGCCACGTCGACGGCGTCGGCGAGGTGATCGCGGTCGAAGCGGACGGATTCGCACGGCGTATGGCGCTGCGCCCGCCTGCCGGGCTCGGCCGCTACCTGGTCGAGCACGGCTCGGTCACGGTCGCCGGGGTCAGCCTCACCGTCGCAGGGCTCGACCGCGATGCGTTCGAGGTCTCGCTGATCCCCGAGACGCTCGAGCGGACGACGCTCGGTTCGCTCGGCGATGGCGCCCGGGTCAACCTCGAGTTCGACGTCGTCGCCCGTTACGTCGAGCGCCTTCTAGGCTTTAGAGACGAAGGGAGCAGCTGATGTCGGATACCGCAATCCAGACCGCGTTCGCGACGATCGAGGAGGCGATCGAGGACATCCGTCAAGGGCGGATGGTGATCGTCTGCGACGACGAGACCCGCGAGAACGAGGGCGACCTGACGATGGCCGCTCAGTTCGCCACCCCCGAGACGGTCAACTTCATGGCCAAGGAGGGCCGGGGCCTGGTCTGCCTGACCCTGACCGGCGAGCGTTGCGACGAGCTCGGCCTGAACCTGATGGCGGCCAAGAACGAGGCGCCGCTGCAGACGGCGTTCACGGTGTCGGTAGAGGCGCGCCACGGGGTCACCACCGGCATCTCGGCGGCCGACCGGGCGCACACGATCCAGGTCGCAATCGACGCCTCCTCGACCCCGGAGTCACTGGTTCAGCCCGGTCACGTGTTCCCGTTGCGAGCCAAGGACGGGGGCGTGCTCGAGCGCGCCGGCCAGACCGAGGCCGCGGTCGATCTGGCGCGGCTCGCCGGGCTCAACCCGTCCGGGGTGATCTGCGAGATCATGAATGACGACGGGACCATGGCCCGGGTCGGCGACCTGATCCCCTATTGCGAGCGCCACGGGCTGAAGATGATCACGGTCGCCGACCTGATCGCCTACCGGCGGCGGACCGAGCGGCTGGTCGAGCGGGTGGTCGCGACCAGGCTCCCGACCGCCTTCGGTGAGTTCACCGCGGTCGGCTACCGCTCGCTGCTCGACGGCAAGCACCACGTGGCGATGGTCAAGGGAGAGGTCGCCGGCGAGCAGGACGTGCTCGTGCGGGTGCACTCCGAGTGCCTCACCGGCGATGTCTTCCATTCGCTGCGCTGCGACTGCGGCGAGCAGCTCGAGGCGGCGCTGGCGATGATCGAGCGGGAGGGTCGCGGGGTCTTGCTCTACCTCTCCCAGGAGGGCCGCGGGATCGGCCTGCTGAACAAGTTGCGCGCCTACAAGCTCCAGGAGGAGGGCCTCGACACCGTCGACGCCAACCTCAAGCTCGGCCTGCCCGCCGATCTGCGCGACTACGGGATCGGTGCCCAGATCCTGGTCGACCTCGGGCTGACCAGCATCCGCATCCTGACCAACAACCCGAAGAAGATCCACGGGCTCGAGGGCTACGGGCTCTCGGTCGCCGAGCAGGTGCCGATCCGCTCGGTGCCCAACTCCCACAATCAGGACTACCTGAACGCGAAGCGCGACCGGATGGGCCACAAGCTCCATCACCAGGGCCTGCCGCTCGATGAGCAACTGCTCGCCGAAGAGCGCCTGCGAGACGAAAGTGCCGCAGCGGGCCCGACCCACCCTGGACGCGAAGCGGAGGAGGCGGGCGGCCCTGTCTGAGTACGCGGTCGTCGTCGCGACCTTTTACGACGACCTCGCGCAGCGGCTCGTCAACGGCGCCACCGAGGCGTTCGCCGAGCACGACGTCAGCCCCGCCTCGCTGCACGTGTACGAGGTGCCGGGTGCCTTCGAGCTGCCGCTCGCGGCCAAGGTCTGCGCTCAGTCGGGTCGCTTTGAGGGCGTCGCCTGTCTCGGCGTCGTGATCCGCGGCGAGACCGACCACTATGACTTCGTCAGCGGTGAGGCTGCCCGGGGGATCCAGGAGGTGGCCCTGTCGACCGGGGTTCCCTGCTCTTTCGGAGTGATCACCTGCGACACCCGCGAGCAGGCCGAGGCCCGCGCCGGCGGCGACAAGCGCGACCAGGGGCGAAGCGCGGCCGAGGCGGTACTGCGCATGGCCGAGCTGCGGGACGAGTTGGCTGCGAGCTCCTAGTAGGCAGTAGGCAGTAGGCAGTAGGCAGTCGGGCGAGCCTGCCTGCTGCGAGCCGGCGAAGCCGGCGATCTGCGAACTGCCTACTGGTCTCCTCGCTACCATTCCGACCCTCGCATGGCCAAGATCTGTCACAGCTGCGGCAAAGGCCCCTCGTTCGGGAACTCCCGAAGCCACTCGATGGTCGCCACCCGGCGGCGCTTCGACCCGAACCTGCAGAAGGTCCGGATCGACGACGGCGGCCGCCCGCGCCGGGTCTACGTCTGCACCCGCTGCCTGAAGAGCAACAAGGTCACCAAGTACGCCTGAATAAATAAATCCGGCGCCTCCTCCGCTCGCGCTCGAACATATTGCCCGCGGCTACGCCGCGGGCTTTTTCTTCTGCTTCCGCGTCCGGGGGCGCCGGGTGGGGCTTCGGCCGGCTTCGGCCCGGTTACAACTCGGCCGCCGCCCTGCGTAGGCTCCCGCGCTGTGAGGGACCAGTCGATCCATCGGTTTCGCCAGGTGGTGGGCGTGGCGCTCGCTCACCTGGAGGAGCGCCGCGAGGAGATCAACGACCTGAACGTGTTTCCGGTCGCTGACGGCGACACCGGGGACAACATGGCGCTGACGATGCGCCACGTCCTCGACGAGCTCGACCTGCTCGCGCGGGGCTCCGATGGCGATCCTCTGCGCCCGGAGATCGTCCGCGCCGTCGCCCGCGCGGCGCTGATGGGCGCCCGCGGCAACTCCGGGGTGATCCTCAGCCAGATCGTCCGCGGCGCCGCCGAGAAGGTGGCGACGCCGCCGGGGCGGCTGATCGATCCGGAGCTGATCGAGGCGGCGCTGACCACAGCCAGCGAGGCGGCCTACGCCTCGGTCCGCGAGCCGGCCGAGGGAACGATGCTGACCGTGATCCGGGTGATGGCCGAGGCGGTCGCCGAGCGGCGCTCACAGTGGCTGCGCGAGCGCCTCGACCCCGAGGCGACCCCAGCCGAGCAAAACGCGCTGCTCGCCGAGATGCTGGCGACCGCGCTGTTCGCCGGCGAGGAGGCCGTCCGCCACACCCCCGAGCAACTCGACGTGCTCGCCGAGGCCGGAGTCGTCGACGCCGGCGCCCTCGGCCTGGTGGTGATCATCCGCGGAATGATCTCCGGGCTCGCCGGGGAGCAGGTGCAGCTTCCCGAGCTTCCGCACTACGCCGCCGCGCGACTCGACCAGGTCCACCATGCCGACTCGGAGTTTCGCTACTGCACCAACTTCATCGTCACGGGTGAGGGGCTCGCCCGCGACGGCCTGGTGCCCGCGCTCGAGGCACTCGGGGATTCGGTGCTCGTCGTCGGCGATCAGGCGACCCTCAAGGTGCACGTTCACACGGACGATCCCGACGCCGCCAAGGCGTTGTTCGCCGAGGCCGGGACGATCGAGCGCGAGGACATCGCCGATATGCACGAGCAGGTCGCCGGCCAGCGCCGGCGTCTCGGCGGCGGGTCCACGGGCGTCGTCGCGGTCGCCAGCGGCGAGGGCATGCACCGGCTGTTCGAGGCCCTCGGCGCGATCGCCGTCGACGGGGGCCCGACCCTGAATCCGCCGACCAAGGATCTGCTCGCGGCGATCGACGGCTGCGCCGCCGACGAGGTCCTGGTGTTGCCGAACTCGCGCAACGTCTGGATGGCGGCCGAGGAGGCGGCGCGGCTCTCGCCGAAGCAGGTGACGGTGGTACAGACGGAGTCCCAGCAGGCCGCCCTCGCGGCGCTGGTCGAGTTCGACCCCGCCGAGGAGGCCGCCGTCAACCACGAGCGTCTCGGCCGGGCCGCGAGCAGCGTCCGCGCAGGCGCGGTCGCCCCGGCTGCGCGCGACGACGCCGAGGGACGCTTTCGCCGCGGCGACGCGGTCGGCTTCGCCGGCGAGCGAATCGTCTCCTGGGGCGGCGCGGGATCGACCCTGCTCGAGACAGTTGCCGAGCTCGCCCCCGGCGCCGAGATCGTCACCGTGATCGAGGGGGCCGAGGCGCCGATCCCGCTCGACCAGCTCGACCTCTCGTTGCCCGATGGCGCCGAGCTCGAGCTTCAGCGAGGCGGAACCCCCAACTACTCGTGGTTGATCGCGGCCCAGTGAGCTGACCGTGCCGAAGCCCGTCCTCTGGCACATCCCGATCTCCCACTACAGCGAGAAGGCTCGCTGGGCGCTGGCCTGGAAGCGGATCGAGCACGAGCGCCGCGCGCCGCTGCCCGGGGTCCACATCGCCTGCGCGCTGTGGCTGACCCGCGGCGCGCAAAAGACCTTTCCGGTGCTGCAGCTCGACGGTGAGACGATCGGCGACTCGACCGCGATCCTGGAGGCGCTCGAGCGCATCCACCCCGAGCACCCGCTGTACCCGGCCGACGCGGCCGAGCGCCGTCGGGCGCTCGAGCTCGAGGAGTTCTTCGACGAGCGGCTGGGCCCGGCGATCCGGCTCGCGGTCTGGCACGATGCCCGCGCCGACCGGGAGAGCATGGAGGACCTCTCGAGGAAACTACTGCCCGGCCCGCTTCGCGAGTTCGGGCCGGCGCTGAAGGCCGGCGCCGCCTTCGGCTCGGCCTATGTTCAGCTCCGCTTCCGGGTCGCCTCCGAGGAGGCGGCAGCGGCGGCGCGCACCGATGTCGTCGCGGCGCTCGATCGACTCGAGTCGGAGCTCGCGCTCGCCGGCGGCGAGCACCTCGCCGGTGGCGGCTTCTCCGTCGCCGACCTGACCGCCGCCTCGCTCTTCTACCCGTTGGCGCTCCCGGCCGAGGGCCCGCAGGCGTTCACGGACGTGCCACCGGGCTTCGAGGAGTTCCGGGGCCCGCTCGCCGACCGGCCCGGGCTCGAGTGGGTGCGGCGGACCTTCGCCGCCTACCGCTGAGCGCTACCAGCCGTCGGTCCCCGGCCCGCCCTTGGAGGGGCCCTCGATCTCGTCGGTGACCCAGCCGCCGTAGAAGCTGCCGCCCTGAGGGCGAACGCGCTCGCCGCCGAGCCGGCACTCATCGACACGGCCGGCGTAGAAGGCGATGTGGTCGCGCAGCCGCGCGAACGCCGGACGCGGATCGGGATAGCTCCAGGCCGCCGCCTCGGCGTGCTTGCCGCCGGCATCGACGTGGTGATAGTCGGCGCGGCCCTTCCATTCGCAAACGGTCTGCTTGGAGCCGACGTCGCTCAGCAGCTCGGTGCGGACGTCGGCGATCGGCACGTAGATCGTCGGCGGGCTCGCCGTCTCGAGCACCCGCAGGGCGCGCTCGGACTCGGCCACCAACTCGCCGCCGTGCTCGATCCGCACGGCGCGGTCGCAGGGCTCGATCCGGGGCGGGCGTGGGTAGTCCCAGACGGACTCCTTCGGACGAGAGCTCAAATCACGCGCCTGACGAGATCTCGACGACCGCCTCGACCTCGACCGGAGCGTCGAACGGGAGCTGGGCGGCGCCGATCGCCGAGCGCGCGTGGCGGCCGTCCTGCGGTCCCCAGACCTCGAGCACGAGGTCGGTGAAGCCGTTGATCACCGCCGGCGGCTTGTCGAATCCCGGCGCGCACTGGACCAGCCCCAGGGCCTTGACCCAGCCGCGGACCCGGTCGAGCTCTCCGAGCTCGGCCCGCAGCGAGGCAAAGATCGAGAGCCCGGTCAGGCGCGCGGCCTCATACCCCTGCTCGAGCTCGAGCTCGGCACCGACCCGGCCGCGGACCAGGACCTCGGAGCCGTCCACCGGCAGGTGGCCCGAGATATAGCCGAGGCCGCCGCTGAGCTTGACCAGGTCGAACGGGAACTCGAGCCCGGGCGGGGGCTCGAACGGCGCGGGCAGCTCGAGCCCGAGCTCGCTCAGTCTGTCATCGATCCGTCCCATCTCCCACGCAGCCTAGCCTTCAGCCCAATGGGCAAGCCAGCGGTCGCGAGGCCGGAGATCGAAATCGAGCCGCCGCGAGCATTGGGCAGCGGCGAGGCGGTCTCGCGCGAGCGCCTCCGCGCCGCGCCACTGCGCGGGCGCCCGCGACCGAGCCGTCTCGAGGTCTCGGTGAGGACCCTGCGAGGCGCCGGGCCGCGGCTCACGGCGGCGGCCGCCGAGATCGGAATCGAGACGCTCGCCGACCTGCTCCTGCACGTCCCCCACGGCCACCGCGAGCGCGCCGACGTGCGCGAGGTCGCCGACCTGCGGATCGGCGAGGAGGCGACGGTGATGGTGACCGTGCGCTCGGCGCGCGTACGACCGACCCGGCGGCGCAACCTGCGCCTGGTCGAGGCCGCGACCGCGGACGCGAGCGGGCCGCTGAAGGCGGTCTGGTTCAACCAGGCCTACCTCGCCGAGCGCCTACGACCCGGAACCCGCCTGCTGCTGAACGGCAAGCTCGACCGCGCCGGCTTCCGTGTCTCGGCCCATGAAGTCGTCTCCGCCGGGGCGGAGCCGGTGGCGGTCACAGGAATCCACACCACCGGAATCGTCCCCGTCCACAGCGCCAGCGCGCGGCTGAGCGCGGCCCGCCTGCGCGAGTGGGCATTCCAGGCGCTCGCCCACGCCCCCGACGCGATCGAGCCACTGCCGGCCGAGTTGCGAGCCCGCCACCGGCTCCCTGGCGAGGCCGACGCCCTGCGCGCCGCCCACTTCCCCGACTCACCGGCCGCGGCGCAGACCGCGCGCGACCGGCTCGCGTTCGAGGAGCTCTGCCTGCATCAGGCGGCGCTGGCGATGCGCCGGGCCACCCGCCGCGGGTCGCGGCCGGGAATTGCGATCCCGAGCGAGGGCGAGCTGGTCGAACGCTGGCTCGCGTCGCTGCCGTTCGAGCCGACCGCCGGCCAGCGCCGGGCGTTCGCCGAGATCGACGCCGACCTCGCGACCGGGCGCCCGATGCAGCGGCTGCTGATGGGGGAGGTCGGGTTCGGGAAAGACCGTGGTCGCCCTGCGCGCGATGTTGCGGGCGCTCGAGGCGGGCCACCAGGCGGCGCTGATGGCGCCCACCGAGACCCTCGCCGAGCAGCACGCGCAGACGCTCGACTCGCTGCTCGCCGCGGAGGCGATCCAGTTCGCGCTGCTCACCGGGGCGACTCCGCGGGCGCGCCGGCGCGAGACTCTGGCGCGACTGGCGGCCGGCGAGCTCGGTCTCGTGGTCGGCACCCACGCGCTGATCGAGCCCGACGTGCGGTTTGCCGGGCTCGCCGTCTGCGTGGTCGACGAGCAACACCGCTTCGGCGTCGGCCAGCGCGCGGCGCTCGACGCAAAGGGGCCCGGCAAGGCCGCGCCGCACGTGCTCCACATGACGGCGACGCCGATCCCGCGCACGCTCTCCCTGACCGCCTACGGCGACCTCGACGCGACCATCCTGCGCGAGCTTCCCCGCGGGCGCAAGCCGGTCGCCACCTGGGTTGCCGGCGAGGAGAAGCGCGCCGGCGCCTATCAGTTCATCCGCGAGCGGCTGCGGGAGGGTCGCCAGGCCTACGTCATCTGCCCGCTGGTCGCCGACTCCGAGCAGCTCGAGGCAAAGGCGGCGAGCGCCGAGGCCGAGCGGCTGCAGCGTGGTGAGCTGCGCGACTTCCGGGTCGGCCTGCTGCACGGCCAGCTGCACTCGCGCGACAAGGCCGCGGCGATGGCGGCGTTTGCAGCAGGCGACCTCGACGTCCTGGTCGCCACCACCGTGATCGAGGTCGGGATCGACGTCGCCAACGCGACCGTGATCCTGATCGAGGGGGCCGAACGTTTCGGCCTCTCCCAGCTTCACCAGCTGCGCGGGCGAGTCGGCCGCGGCGAGCACGAGAGTCAGTGCATTCTCTTCGCCGACCCCGAATCCGAGCTCGCTCGCCGGCGGATGGAGGCGATCGCACGCAGCTGCGACGGCTTCGAGCTCGCCGAAGTCGACCTGGCGCTCCGCGGCGAGGGCGAGATCCTCGGAACCCGCCAAAGCGGTCTGCCCCGCTACCGGGTCGCCGAGCTGCCGGCCGACGCCGAGTTGCTCGCCGCGGCGCGAACCGAGGTCGCAGACCTGCTCGATCGTTTCGGCCGCCTCGACGCGCCCGAGCTCGGCCCCCTGCTCGACGCCGCCCGGGCCCGCTTCGGCGACGAGCGCAAGCAGGCGATCCGCGCATGAGGGTGGTCGCCGGAACCCTCGGCGGGCGCAAGCTCCAATCGCCGCCGAAGGCCTCGCGCGACGTTCGCCCGACCTCCGACCGGGCACGCGAGACCATGTTCGCGCTGCTCGGCCGGATCTCCGGGATGCGTGCCCTCGATCTCTTCTGCGGCACCGGCGCGCTGGCGATCGAGGCGATCTCGCGTGGCGCGGACTCGGCAGTTCTGGTCGACCGTGCGACCGCGCTGGCGAAGCGAAACGTCGAGGCGCTTGGGATCGCCAACCGCTGCGACCTCATCCGCGCCGACGCGCTGCGCTATCTCGGCCGCAGCGAGGAGCGCTTCGGCCTGATCCTCTGCGACCCGCCGTATAAACTCGCCGACCGCCTTGAGTCCCAGCTCGCGCAACAGCTTCCGGCGCGTCTCGCCAAGCATGGCCGCCTCGCGGTCGAGAGCCCGGCGCGCCGCCCGCTCGAGATCGATCTGCCGCTGCTCGCCGAGCGGCGCATCGGCGAGGCGCTGATCCGCATCCACAGCGAGCGATGAGCAACGCACAGACAGCGATCTGCCCTGGCAGCTATGACCCGGTGACAAACGGGCACCTCGACATCATCAGTCGTGCCGCCAGGGTTTTCGACACGGTGATCGTCGGGGTCGTCGGTCAGGGAATCCGCAAGTCGCAGACGATGTTCAGCGCCGAGGAGCGACGGGACTTCTTGGTCGAGGCGACGGCCGAGATCGAGAACGTCGAGATCGAGGTCTTCACCAACCTCCTGGTCGACTTCGCCAACGAGCGCGGCGCCCAGGTGATCATCAAAGGGCTGCGCGCGATCTCCGACTTCGAGTACGAGCTCGAGATGAATCAGCTCAATCGCAAGCTCGCCCCCGAGATCGAGTCGGTCTACGTGTTCGCCTCGCCGGATTTCAGCTTTCTCTCCTCGACCGGGGTCAAGGAGATGGCCACGTTCGGCGGCGACGTCTCCGACTTGGTGCCCGCGCCGGTGGCGGCGGCGCTGGCCGCACGCGCCCCGCGCTAGGCGAGGCGGTGGGCAGGAGGTTGCAGCGGGGTGCCGAAAACCGCCGTTAGCGGCCCGTTGCGATGCCCGGCCCCGTAAGCTTTCGAAACTTCTGATGGACGTCCTCGTACTCATAGACAAGCTCGACGACCTGATCCACAACGCCCGGCCGGTGCCGCTCACCGACCAGGTCAGGGTCGACCGCGAGGAGATCTATGACCTCTTGGACCAGATGCGGGCGACGATCCCGGAGGAGATCAAGCAGGCGCGCTGGATCGTCAAGGAGCGCCAGGAGATGTTGGCCGAGGCAAAGCGCGAGGCCGAGCGCGTGGTCAAGGAAGCGCGCGACCAACAGGCCCAGCTGATCAGTGACGAAGAGGTCTACAAGCAGGCCGAGCGCGCCGCCGAGGAGATCATCGAGGACGCCAGGGAGACCGAGCGCTCGATCCGCCTCGGGGCCGAGGACTATGCCGACGAGATCCTCTCCACGCTCGAGGTCAACCTGGAGAAGTTCCTCTCGGCGGTGCAGCGCGGGCGCGACCGGCTCGCCGGGCGCGACGAAGAGCCCGCCGAAGTCGGCTAGCCGCCCGCCGCCTCACCGGCGCGCGTTCTAGTAGGTCGCCCGGATCACGGCCAGGTCGTCGGCCTCCCAGACGATCTCGCCGCCGCACCACTCGGCCTGGTCGGCGGCCCGCGAAGGCAGGTCGAAACCGGGCTCGAGCGGGGCGACGCGGCGCTCGGGCGAGACCTCGACCACGTCGCCGATGACGAGCGCCCGCGAATGCTCGCGCACTCGGCGAAACAGGTCCCGCTTGGCGTCGGCGTCGAGATGATGGACCGAGAGCACCGAGATCACCAGGTCCCAAGGACCGTCCGGGAGCGGGTCCTGCATCCGCGCCAGCCGCACCTGCTCGATCCCGAGCCCGCGCGCGCGAAAGACCATCTCCGGGCTCGAGTCGAGCGCGGTGACGCTGGCGTCGGGGTGGGCCGCGAGCAGCCGGCGCGTGGTCTCGCCGGTTCCGATGCCCAGCTCGAGCACCCGCTCCGGAGCGAACGGGATCGCGGCGATCGTCTCCTCCTGGAGCTCTGCGTACCGGGGCACCTCGGAGCGGATCAGCTCGAGATAACTGTCGGGATCCCAGTGGAACTGCGACGCCAGTGGCGCTCGCTATCTTGATCTCGGGGAAGTGATGGCGGCGGAATATCACACGATCGACCTCGCTCGGCTTGCGCTCGATTCGGGTCAGGGCACCCGGCTCGAGCTCCTCGTCGATCCGGGCACGCTCGAGCTCGGTGGGGCCGAGTACCGCTTCAGCGAGCGCGCCGTCGAAGGCCGCCTCGACGTTTCGCGAACCGCGACCGGCTATGCGATGCGCCTGCGCTTCGGCGGCACGCTCACCGGCGAGTGCATGCGCTGCCTCGGACCGGCTGCGGTCGAAGTCGCGGTCGACGCCCGCGAGGTCGACCAGCCGACCACCGACGATGAGGAGTTGCTCAGCCCCTACGTCGACGACGCCGTCCTCGATCTGACCGCCTGGGCGCATGACGCGCTGGCGCTCGAGTTGCCGGCCCAGATCCTCTGCCGCGACGACTGCGCCGGGCTCTGTCCGGTGTGCGGCGAGACGCTCAACGATGCCCCTCCCGGCACCCACGATCATCCCTCGGAGCCCGATCCCCGCTGGGCGAAGCTGCGCGAGCTGCAGTAGCTAACATCCCGCGGCCAATGGCCGTCCCGAAGAAGCGACAGTCCTCACAGCGCCGCGACAAGCGCCGCGCCAACCACAGGGCCGCGAAGCCGCGGCTGAACGAGTGTCCGCGCTGTCACAGCCCGCGCCTCCCGCACCGGGTCTGCCCGGTCTGCGGCACCTATGCGGGGCGTGAGGTGATCGCGCACGAGATCGGCGAGCTCGACTCCGGCGGCGCGGAGAGCTAGCCGGTGACAACCGTCGCCCTCGATGGCCGCGGCGCCGACCGGGGGCCCGAGGCGATCATCGGCGGCGCGCGCGCGGCCGCGGCCGACGGGATCGCGGTTCGCGTGTTCGGCGACCGCTTCGCGCTGGCCGAGCTCGAGGGTGAGCCGCGGATCGAGGTGCTCGAGGCCGAGGGCGAGATCACCAACGACGACGAACCGGTGGCGGCGGTTCGCGAGACCCCGGATGCCTCGGTCGTCCGCGCCGCCGCCGACGTCGCCGAGGGCCGCGCCGAGGCGCTCGCCAGCGCCGGGCCGACCGGAGCGACGATGACCGCCGCGCTGTTCGCGCTGCGGCGCCTGCATGGGGTTCGCCGGCCCTCGCTCACGGTTCAGCTCGCGGTCCCGGGACGCAGCGGCCCGCCCGCCGTGTTGCTCGACGCCGGCGCCAACGCCGAGGTCCGCGTCGGCGACCTGGTGCAGTTCGCCTACCTGGGAGCGGCCTTCAGCGAGGCGGTTCTCGGGACCGAGCGCCCGCGAGTCGCCCTGCTCTCGGTTGGGGAGGAGGCGCGCAAGGGCACCCAGGACGTGATCGACGCCCATGCCGAGCTCGCCGGCGCGAGCGCGATCGACTTTCGCGGCAACATCGAGGGCCATGACCTGCTCGGCGATCGCGCCGACGTGATCGTCACCGACGGCTTCACCGGGAACGTCGCCCTGAAGACGATCGAGGGCACCGCGCGCCAGGTCGCCGCCGCGGTCGGCGCCGCCGCGCGCTCGAATCCGCTCGCCGCCGTCGGTGGGCTGCTGATGCGCCCGGCGCTCGGCGGCCTGCGGCGTGAAATGGATCCCGACACGACCGGCGGCGCGATCCTGCTCGGGCTGCGCGGCGTCGCCGTGGTCGGCCACGGGAGCTCGGGGCAGGAGGGCATCGCCAACGCCGTCCGGCTCGCGGCCCGTGCGGTCGAGCAGCGCGCGGTCGAGCGAACCGAGCAACTGCTCGAGGGCTCAGGGGCGACACGGGCGGCGATGCGTGATAGGAAGGAGGCACCATGAGTCTCGACCGCGACCAGGTCATGGACAAGGTGCGCGAGCACCTGGCGACCGAGCTCGAGGTCGATCCGGACGCGATCGATGACTCGACCCGGTTCAAGGACGATCTCGACGCCGACTCGCTCGACCTCTACGAGCTGGTGATGGAGCTCGAGGACTCGTATGGGATCAAGGTCTCCGAGCAGCAGGCCTCGCAGATCGCGACGGTTGGCGACGCGGTCGATTTCGTGGTCGCCCGACAGCCCGCCTGAGCCGACCGTGGCGCGCGGTATCCGCAGGCTCAAGCGCGGAGGCCGGGGTCGCCGCCGCGCCCCGGGTCCCGAGACGCTGCGCGAGCTTCTCGATGCGCTTCCATTGACCCTGCGCCGCCAGGCGCTGACCCACTCCTCGTGGGTCGAGCACCGCGCCGACTCCTACGGCCGCCTCGCCTTCCTCGGCGACAGCGTCCTCGGGCTGGCGCTGGCCGAGCATCTGTTTCGCCGCTATCCACGCGCCGACATCGGCCGGCTGACCAAGATGCACGGTCAGGCCGTCAGCGGCCGCGCCTGCGCCGAGGTTGCCGAGGAGCTCGGGGTGCCGGAGCTGCTTCGCGAGGCGGCTCCTGAGCGAATCGAGGGCGGGATCGAGGTCGGGGCGTTGCTCGACTCAGAGCGCGCCCTGGCGTCGGTGTGCGAGGCGGTGATCGGCGCCTGTTATCTGCACCACGGGTTCGAGCCGACCGCGGCGGCGACCGTGGCCGCATTCGCCACCGAGCTCGAGATCGCCTCGGAGCGGTTGCTCGACTTCAAGTCCGCGCTGCAGGAGCGCCTCGCCCGAAACGGCGCCCGGGTGCGCTATGAGATCACCGGCGAGGCGGGACCACCGCACGACCGCGTGTTCGAGGTCAGCGCGAGCGTCAACGGCGCCGTCGTCGGCCAGGGCACTGGGCGCTCGAAGAAGGCCGCCGAGCAGGCGGCCGCCGAGCAAGTGCTCGACGGCTTCGTCGGTCAGTAGGTCTCCGATCACGTCCGAGCCGCGCGCCAGGGTTTGAAGACTTGCATCTGAGCTCGATCACGATCAAGGGCTTCAAGTCCTTTCCCGAGCGCACCAAGCTCGAGTTCTCGCCCGGCGTCAGCGTGATCGTCGGCCCGAACGGCTGCGGCAAGTCGAACGTCACCGACGCCGTCCTCTGGGCGCTCGGCGAGCAGAGCCCGCTCAGTGTCCGGGGCCAGTCGATGCAGGACATGATCTACGCCGGCGGCGACGGCGTCGGCCCGAGCCGCTACGCCCAGGTCGAGGTGGTCCTGGACAACGAGGGCGGCGAAGGGGAGTTCTCGGAGATCTCGATCAGCCGACGGCTCGAGCGTGGCGGCGAGGCCGGCTACCGGCTCAACGGCGCCCGCGCGCGGCTGACCGACGTGGTCGAGGTGCTCGCCGACGCCAACCTCGGCCGCGAGATGCACTCGGTGATCAGCCAGGGCCGGGTCGAGGAGATCGTGCTCTCGGCCCCACGCGAGCGCCGGCTGTTGGTGGAGGAGGCCGCGGGGCTGGGCAAGCACCGCAAGCGCCGTCGCCGCGCCCAGCTGAAGCTCGAGCGCACTCAGGAGAACCTCGACCGCGCGCTCGACGTCGAGCGCGAGGCGCGCAGCCGGCTGCGCCCGCTGAAGCGCCAGGCGCAGGCCGCCGACATTCATGCACGGCTCGAGCGCGAGTCGGCTGAGCTGCTAGCCCGCCTGCTCGCCTCCGAGCTTCACGCGATCGAGGCCGATGCGGCCGAGGCCGGACGGGTCGCGGCCGAGGCGCGCGAGCTTCGCGACGGCCTCGACGCCGAGCTCGCGGCCTTGAACGCGCGCCGCGGCGCGATCGAGGAGCGGCTTGCCGAGCGCGATCGCGAGCGCACCGAGGCGTGGGGGCGGCTGACCGCGGTGCGCGCGGCCCACGAGCGGCTCACCGTTCGCGCCGAGGCCCTCGGCGCCCGGCGGGTCGAGCTCGCCGGGGCGCTCGACCGCCGCCGCGCGGCCCTCGGGTCGCTGGCCGACGAGCTCGCCGGTGCGGTTGGCGCCGGCGCCCGCAACGACCCGGTCGCTGCCGGACTCGACCGGATCGGCGAGTCGCTGGCGGCCGCCGGCGAGGCGCTCGACGCCGCCCGGGCCGAGGGCGCGGACAGGGCGCGAACGGCGGCGCTGGCCGGCCTGCGCGAGGCGGCCGACCGCGCGGCGCAGGTGGCCCGTCGGCTCGAGGGCCTGCTCGGCAGTCGCCGCCAGGACTCACTCGCCGACCGGCTCGATCGCGACGCCGCAATCCTGGCCGCGCTCGAGTTGCTCTGCGAGGCCGCCGCCGACGCGCGCGACGGCGCCGGCGAGCGGACCGCGGCGCTCGAGCGCCGGATGCTGGGCGAGGGTGGGGCCGACGAGGTGACCGAGGCGCTGCGCGCCTGCTCACGCGAGGACGCCGAGTTGCAGGCGAAGCTGCGGGTCGCCGGCGAGGGCGTCACCGCCGGCGAGGTCCGGGTCGCACAGCTCGCCGACCGAAGTGCCGAGGCGGTGGGTGAGCTCGAGCGCGTGGCCGCGGTGCTCGGGCGCGAGCTCGCCGCCGCCGAGCGCCTGCTCGGCGAGCCGGAGCGCGATGAGATCGAGCTCAAGCTCGACCGCCTGGCGCGCCGGCGCGAGCAGCTCGGTCCGGTCAATCCGCTCGCCGAGCGCGAGTACGAGGAGGCGCTCGCCCACGTCGAGAGCCTCGAGGCCCAGCGCCACGACCTCGAGACCGCGCTGACCGAGCTAGGGGCGCTGATCGCCGAGACCGACCGCAAGATCAACGCCGCCTTCGAGCAGACCTTCGAAGCGACCCGGAGCAACTTCGAGGAGCTGGTCGAGCACCTGTTCCCGGGCGGACGCGGGCGCCTGCGCCTGATCGACGACTCACGCGGCCCGAAGCCGGTGCTCGGTGGCGCCGCGACCGAGGTGGAGGCCGAGGTCGATGACCAGGAGGCGGAGGACGAGTTCACCACCCAGGGTGTGGAGATCGAGGTGACCCCGGCTGGCAAGGCGACCCGGCGGCTGTCGTTGCTGTCGGGCGGCGAGAAGGCGTTGGTGGCGCTCGCCTTCGTGTTCGCGGTCTTCCTCGCCAGACCCTCGCCCTTCTACATCCTCGACGAGGTCGAGGCGGCGCTCGACGATGCCAACATCGACCGCTTCTTGCAGCTGGTGCGGCGCTTCTCCGACCGCGCCCAGTTCATCATCGTCACCCATCAGAAGCGGACGATGGACGCCGCCGAGGTCCTCTACGGGGTCTCGATGGGAAAGGGCGGGGTGACCAAGGTCGTCTCGCGGCGCTTCGAGCTCGACCAGCCGGCACTGGCCGAGGCCTCAGAAGCCGCCTGAGTACGCTCCCGCCCCTGATGGAGTGGGAGGCACTCATACGACTTCCCGACGGCTCCTCCGCTTCGCGTCCGGGGCCGTCGGGCTCGGAGGAGGGCGGGCCCGGTTCGAGCGGACGCTTGGCACGGCTGCGCGAGCGCCTCTCGAAGAGCCGCCGGGCGCTGCGGGCTGAGCTCTCGGCCAGCCTCTTCGACCGCCTCGATGCCGAGACCTGGGAGCGGCTCGAGGAGGCACTGATCGGGGCCGACCTCGGCGCCCGGGCGACCGCCGAGGTCGTCGGGCGCCTTGAGACCGAGGTCGAGTCGGGCGAGGTGGCGGGGCCCGAGGCGATCGAGGGGCGATTGGTCGAGCTTCTGGCCGAGCTCGCCGGCGATCGTCCCCCGCGGCTCGAGCTCGCCGAAGCGCCGGCGATGATCATGGTCGTCGGCGTCAACGGCACCGGCAAGACGACCACTATCGGCAAGCTCGCCGCGGTGCTCGGAGAGCGCTTCGGGCTGCGGGTGATCATCGCCGCCGCCGACACCTACCGCGCGGCAGCGATCGAGCAGCTCGAGACCTGGGCCGAGCGGGCAGGCAGCGAGTTGGTCCGCGGCAATCCCGGCGGCGATCCCGGCGCGGTCGTCTTCGACGCGCTCGCCGCCGCCGAGGCACGTGCAGCCGACGTCGTCATCGTCGACACGGCGGGACGGCTGCACACCCATGGGGGACTGATGGAGGAGCTGGCCAAGGTCAACCGGGTTGCCGTCAATCGGCTCGGCCGGAGTCCCGACGAGACCCTGATCGTCATCGACGCGACCACGGGACAAAACGGCTTGCGCCAGGCGGGCGCCTTCGCCGAGACGGTCGACCTCTCGGGGATCGTGTTGACCAAGCTCGATGGGACCGCCAAGGGCGGGATCGCGCTGGCGATCGCGGGCGAGCTCGAGCTCCCGGTGAAGCTGATCGGCGTCGGCGAGGGGATCGACGACCTGCGCCCATTCGATGCGCGCGAGTTCGCCGGGGCCCTGATCGGGGACTGAGCCAGAGATGGAGATCGAGAGAAAGTTCCTGGTCGACCGGCTCCCGGAGCTCTCCGGGGCCGACTCGGTGCCGATCGAGCAGGGCTACCTGGCGCTGCCCGACGGCCAGGGTGGCGCCGAGGTACGGCTGCGGCGCCGCGGCGGCCAGCGGCTGCTGACGATCAAGGGGGGCAGCGGCGAGGTCCGCAGCGAGCAAGAGCTCGAGCTGGAGCCGGGCCGCTTCGAGGCCCTGTGGCCGCTGACCGAGGGCCGGCGGCTCGCCAAGACGCGCTACATGCTGCGCCACGGCGAGCTCACGATCGAGCTCGACCGCTACCGCGGCGGGCTCGCGGGCCTCCTCGTCGCCGAGGTCGAGTTCGCGGATCGCGAGTCGGCGGGACTGTTCTCGCCGCCGCCGTGGTTCGGAGTCGAGGTGACCGGGACAGAGGAGTATTCGAACCAGTATCTGGCGAGCCGCGGCAGGTCCGAGATCGAGACGACGTACAGGCTGAAACGCAAGGAGGATTCGGGCGACGGCGTGCGCCGCGTCGCCCACGGGCGGATCGCGAAGGCGGTGGGGCGGCTGCGAGACGAGGACGCGGATCCCGCCGAAGCCGTTCACGGCGCGCGGAAGGACCTGAAGAAGCTGCGCTCGAGCCTGCGCCTGGTGCGCCAGGCGCTCGGGCGCAAGCGCTACCGGCGCGAGAACGGCCGCTTTCGTGACGCCGCCAGGGTGCTCTCGGACGCCCGCGACGCCCAGGTCCGCGCCAGCACCGTCGACGCGCTCGCCGAGTCCTACGCCGACGAGCCGCCGCCGGGAGGCTGGTCGGCGCTCAAGGCGCAGCTCGCGCACGGTCACGAGCAGCGCGACGGCGACCTCGGTGCTCTGCGCGAGCGCGCCGCCGCGGCGGTCGCCGCCGGCGACGGCGAGGTCGACGACTGGCCGCTCGACGGCGACGGCTTCGAGTTGCTCGAGCCGGGGCTGCGCCGTGCCTACAAGCGCGGGCGCCGGGCGCTGGCGCGCGCCCGGGCCGAGCCCACGGACGAGCCGCTGCACGAATTTCGCAAGCGTTCCAAGGACCTGTGGTATCACCTGCGGCTGCTGCGAAACGGGTGGAAGCAGGTGCTCGAGGCGACCGCCGACGAGGCCCATGAGCTCTCCGACCGGCTCGGCGACGATCACGATCTGGCGCTGCTCGCCGCCGACCTCGAGCGCGGCGAGGAGCCGATCACCATCGATCAGCGCGCGCACCTGCAGCGGCTGATCGCTCGCCGGCGCGCGCAGCTGCAGGCCGAGGCCTTCGCCTACGGCGAGCGGCTTTACGCGGAGAAGCCGAAACGGTTCGCGAAGCGGATCGAGCGCTACTGGCGCGCGAGTGCCCCCTAGCGCCGCGAGCTTCTCATCTAGGCTAGGCGGGTGTTCGACCAGCTCTCAGACCGCCTTCAGGAGACGCTCTCGGACGTTCGCTCGCGCGGCAAGCTGAGCGAGGCGGACGTCGACAAGGCGATGCGCGAGATTCGCCTGGCGCTGCTCGAGGCCGACGTCAACTTCAAGGTGGTCAAGCAGTTCACCGCCGAGGTCAGGGAGCGCTGCCTCGGCGCCGGGGTCCTGGACTCGCTCAACCCCGGCCAGCAGGTGGTCAAGATCGTCGACGAAGAGCTCGGCGCGCTGATGGGAGGCGCGAGCCGCGACCTCGCCTTCGCCTCGTCGGGGACCACAGTGATCCTGATGGCCGGCCTCCAGGGCTCGGGCAAGACGACCGCGTGCGCGAAGCTCGCAAAACAGCTCGGCGACGCCGGCAACAAAGTGGCGCTGGCGGCCTGTGACACCCAGCGCCCGGCGGCGATCGAGCAGCTGGTGACGATGGGCAAGCGCTCGGGGGCGACGGTGTTCGAGCAGGGGACCGACCGCGATCCGGTCGAGATCGCCGAATGGGCGCTGGGCGAGGCTCGCCGCAACGGCTATGAAGTCCTGATCATCGATACCGCCGGTCGACTGCACGTCGACGACGAGCTCATGGAGCAGCTCGCCGAGATCCGCAAGCAGACCAAGCCCCACGACATCCTCCTGGTGCTCGACGCGATGACCGGCCAGGACGCGGTCAACGTCGCCGAGAGCTTTGCCGAGCGGGTCGACTTCGACGGCGTCGTGCTGACCAAGCTCGACGGCGATGCCCGGGGCGGCGCCGCGCTCTCGGTCAAGGCGGTCACCGGGAAGCCGATCATGTACGCGTCGACCGGCGAGCGGATCGAGCAGCTCGAGCGCTTCCACCCCGAGCGGATGGCCTCGCGGATCCTCGGCATGGGCGACGTGCTCTCGCTGATCGAGAAGGCCGAGCAGGTCTCCGATGCCGACCAGGCGGCCGACCTCGAGCGGAAGATCAAAAAGCAGCAGTTCACGCTCGAGGACTTCCTCACCCAGATGCGCCAGGTGCGCAAGATGGGCCCGCTGCAAAACGTGCTCGGAATGATGCCCGGGCTGGGCAAGGCCGCGAAGGAGCTGCGCTCGGTCGACATGGACGACGCCGAGCTCGATCGGCTCGAGGCGATCATCCTCTCGATGACGCCGGCCGAGCGTGCCAATCCGACGATGATCGACGGCTCGAGGCGCAAGCGGATCGCGCGCGGCTCCGGGACGACGGTCCAGGCGGTCAACCAGCTGGTCAAGCAGTTCGCCCAGATGCGCAAGATGATGGCCTCGCTGGCGAAGGGCAAGATGCCCGACCCCGCGCAGCTGATGAAGGGCATGCGCTGAGCCGACCTCGGCCCGCTAACCTCTCCCGCCGCGATGGTCCGAATTCGTTTGAGAAGGGTGGGTTCGCGCAAGAACCCGGTTTGGCGCGTGGTCGTCGCCGACCGCCGTTCGCCCCGTGATGGGCGCACGATCGAGACGATTGGTCACTACAACCCTCAGACCGATCCGTCGGTGATCGTGATCGACACCGAGCGCGCCCGCCACTGGCTCGATCACGGCGCCCAGCCGACCCGCACTGTCGCCGGCCTGCTGCGCACCAAGGGCATCGAGACCGCGGGCACCTAGCTCAGCCGATGCGCGAGCTGGTCGAGTACCTGGTCCGGGCGCTCGTCTCCGACCCCGGCGCCGTCCGCGTCGACGAGGTCGAGGAGGACGATGGGGTGGTGTTCGAGGTTCACGTCGCCCCCGACGACCTCGGCCGGGTGATCGGGCGCGAGGGCCGGGTCGCGAATGCGATCCGCACCGTCACCAAGGCCGCGGCGACCGCGACCGAGGGCGGCCGGGTGATGGTCGAAATCGTCGAGGACTGAAAACAACCAGGCCCGCCGGTTGCTCTGCTCTCGCTCGAACAACTGGCCCTCGGCTACGCCTCGGGCATTTTCTTGTGCTTCCGCGTCCGCACCGGCGGGGTCCACGACGGGCTGGGCGCGATGCGCATAGATGTCTTCACGTTGTTTCCCGAGTGGTTCGAGTGGTTCGCGGGCCAGCGGCATGTGCGAAACGCGGTCGGGGGCGGCTCGGAGCTGCGGCTGTTTCAGTACCGCGACTCGACCCCGCTGACCGGAGGCCAGGTCGACGACGCCCCCTACGGTGGCGGCGCCGGAATGGTGATGCGCGTCGACGTCGTCGATGCGGCGCTGCGCGCGGCCTACGGCGCCGAGGCGCGGCCGAGCGCGCGGGTCGTGCTGCTGGCGCCGTCGGGGCGGCGACTCGACGACGCGCTGGCGACCGAGCTCGCCGCCGAGCCCCACCTCGCGCTGCTCTGCGGGCGCTATGAGGGCGTCGACGAGCGGGTTCGCGACCACCTCGCCGACGACACGGTGTCGATCGGGCCGTACGTGCTCTCCGGGGGCGAGCTTGCCGCGATGGTCGTCGCCGACACCGTGATCCGCAAGCTCCCGGGGGCGCTCGGGCACGCCGAGAGCACGATCGAAGAGTCTTTTTCGCCGGCGCTCGGCGGTGCTCCCGAGTACCCGCACTACACCCGGCCGCCCAGCTACCGCGGCTGGGACGTGCCCGAGGTGCTGCTCTCGGGCGATCACGCGCGGGTGCGCGAATGGCGTCTCGAGCGCAGCAGCGAGCGCGCCTGAGCGCCGCCGATCCCGCGCCGAGCACCTCGGCGCGGGAGTTGTCTACTATCTGACGCCCGCGCGGGACCCGAGTCCCGCGCTTTTTCCGGCCCTTTCCGGGGGCCCGGCCCCCGCGGAGTCGACGCCACCATGAGCACGATCATCGAGAGCATCGAGCAGCGCCAGCTGAAGAAGGTGCCGCGGTTTGAGCCCGGCGATCGCGTCCGCGTGCACTTTCAGGTGATCGAGGGCACCCGCCGGCGCACCCAGGTCTTCGAGGGGATCGTAATCGCGCGGCGCGGCAGTGGCTCTCGCGAAACCTTCACCGTGCGCAAGCAGTCGTTCGGGGTCGGCGTCGAGCGGACCTTCCCCGTGCACTCGCCGAAGATCGAGCAGCTCGAGGTGGTCGCCCGCGGCGACGTCCGCCGCGCGAAGCTCTATTACCTGCGCGGTCGCGTCGGCAAGCGGGCCCGGGTCGCTGAGCGCCGCTGGGGGATCGAGGACGACCTGGTGCTCGCCCCCGAGCCCGAACCCGCTCCGATCGACTCCGAGGGGACAGCCCAGGAGGAGGCCGAGCCAGTGGAGCCGGCGGCCGAGGCCGCCGAGCCCTCCGAGGAATCCGTGGTCGGCGAGGAGGACGCCGGCGAACCCGAGGCCGCCGCCGAGGGCGAGGATTCCGAGGAAGACAAGGCCTGATCCCAAAGCCGACAACCGGGCGCGGGGCTCTGTTCGAGCTCGTTCTGATCGTCGCGCTCGCGATCGGCTTGGCGCTTGGGATTCAGGCGTTCGTGGTCAAGCCCTACCAGATCCCGTCACCTTCGATGGAACCCACCCTCGACGTCGGCCAGCGGGTCCTGGTCAACCGCTTCACCTACCGCCTCGGCGCCGATCCCGAGCCCGGCGACGTCGTCGTCTTCCATCCGCCGGTCGGCGCCGAGCGTGGCAACCAGTGCGGGGTCGAGCGGCCCGAGCGCCGGCCCGGACAGCCGTGCCCGCTGCCGACCTCCGAGATGGCCGACACCAACTTCATCAAGCGCGTCGTCGCCGGGCCCGGCGACCGGATCAAGGTGGAGAACGGAATCCCGATCGTCAACGGCGAACCATTCGAGGGCGACTGGGAGATCAAGCCTTGCCAGGGGCTCGGAGGATGTGATTTCAACACCGAGATCACAATCCCCGAGGACCACTACTTCATGATGGGCGACAACCGGGGCGCCAGCGACGACAGCCGCTACTGGGGTCCGGTCCCGCGCGATTGGATCGTCGGCGGCGCCTTCTTCACCTATTGGCCGCCGAAGCGCATCGGTCTGCTCTAGCAGCCGATCCGAGTTCCACCCGGCGACTCGTTCATGATGGCGGCATCGCGGACCCGACGACAGCCGCCGCGCCCGCCCCGGCGAAGCCGAGCAAGCGCGTCGTCCAGCGCCGCCGCCGGCGGGCGGCGAAGCTGTTCAAGTTCGACCGCGAGCTCGGCTCGCGGTTCGTAGCCGGCGCCGACGAGGCGGGCCGCGGCTCGCTCGCCGGGCCGCTGGTCGCCGCCGGGGTGCTGATCGACTACGACCGTCTGACGATGCGCGACCGCCGCGCCCTGGGAACGCTCGACGACTCCAAGCAGCGCTCGCCGGCCGAGCGCGCGCAGCTCTACCCGGTGGTGATGCGGGCGGCGGCGCGGGTGGCGGTCACCGTCCGCTGCGTGCGCGGGATCGACAGCCGAGGCCTCCACGTCACCAACCTCGCGGCGCTCGCCCGCAGCCTCGAGCGGGTGGCGGTCCCCGGCGCGGTCTGCCTCACCGACGGTTTCCGAGTCCCGGGCTGCGCGGTCGAGCACCGAGCAGTCATCGACGGCGACGCCCGCAGCGCCGCGATCGCCGCGGCATCGGTGATCGCCAAGGTCACCCGCGACCGCTACATGCAGCGAATCGCCGGCTCGTACCCCCAGTTCTGCTTCGACGGCAACGTCGGCTACTCGACGCCCGAGCATCGGGCCGCGATCGTCGAGCACGGCCCCTCCGACCTGCACCGGCGCTCGTTCGCGTCGATCGCCTACTCGCAGCTCCGGCTGGGCTGAGCCGCCCGGCGGCCCCGCGGCTCAGGCGTCGACGATCACCTCGAAGCCGCCGAAGAACATCCGCGCCGGGTCCATCGGCATGTCCGGCACGTCCATCATCTCCTTCATCCGCGGATCCGCCATCACCTTGGCATTGGCCTCATCACGCTTGGCCTTCGACTCATACGTGATCCAGGAGAAGATCACGACCTCGTCGTCCTCGAGCTTGACGCTGCGCGGGAACGAGGTCGACTTGCCGGCGTCGACGTCATCGGCAACGCACTCCTTGTAGGCGGTAGCGCCGAACTCGCGCCACAGCGCACCCGCCCCCTCGGCCAGCCCGCGATAGGCGTCGACCTTGTCCTTCTTCACCGGAACCACGAACCCGTCCACGTACTCGGCCATCGAAATCTCCTTCGTTGGTTTGCTCTTCAATCGTAAGACCGGCACCGTCGGGTGAATTCATCGCCCGCTAGAGCGCACCCCGCAGGTGCTCGAGCTCGGTGATCCGCCCGGCGGCATCGAGTCGCAGCCCGAGCACGTCGAAGCGCAGCTGGCGATGGCGGGGGACTTCGTAGCCGCGCTCGCGCAGCCAGGCGGCGGCGAGGCTGCGCAGCTTCGCCCGCTTGCGCGCGTCGACGGCCATCGCCGGGGTCTCCGGGCCGAGGGTGGTCCCGGCACGGCGCGACTTGACCTCGACGAAGACGAGCGTGGCCCCGTCGAGGGCGATCAGGTCGAGCTCGCCGCGGACGGCGGCAACGCGCACGTTGCGGGCGACGATCCGCCAGCCCTGGCGCTCGAGTCGCGCGGCGACCAGCTGCTCGGCGTGGCGCCCGGTGCGCTGGCGTGCCGCGGTCATCGTCGTCGAGCCTAGGTCGCCGCCGCGCGCCGGTTGCGCGCCGATCGAGCCGGATTCGTGACCATCTGCGGCCCACCGGTACGCGAGCTCGCCATAGGTTCGAACCGTGCTCGCGGTCGCCCGTACCTTCACCCTGCTCGGCGTCGACGCGTGCGAGGTCCGGGTCGAGGCCGATGTGCGATCGGGGCTTCCCTCGTTCGCCCTGGTGGGCCTCCCCGACGCCGCCGTGCGCGAGTCGCGTGAGCGGGTTCGCGCTGCGCTCGCCAACTCCGGTTTCGAGTTCCCCCAGCAACGAATCACCACCAACCTGGCGCCCGCCGACTTGCGCAAAGCCGGGCCCGGCTTCGACCTCGCGATCGCCGCCGCCGTGCTGGCCGCGACGGGCCAGCTTCGCGCCGGTGCCCTCGACGACGTCGCCCTCGCGGGCGAGCTTGCGCTCGACGGCTCGATTCGCCCGGTGCCCGGGACCATGGCGATGGCCGAGGCGTCCCGGAGCGCAGGCGCTCGGGCGATCGTCGTCTCTGCCGTCTGCGCGGCGGAGGCCGCGCTGGTCGACGGCACCCGGGTGATCCCGGTCGAGCGTCTCGAGCAGTTGCTGGCGCTCGGCGGCGAGGGGGAGCCGTCGCCGCCGCGCCGCCCGCGAACGGTGCCCGATGGGCCCGCGGTGCCCGAGCTTGCCGACCTGCGCGGACAGCCCGGGTTGCGGCGGGGGCTCGAGGTCGCGGCGGCGGGCGGACACAGCCTGCTGGTAAGCGGGCCGCCCGGAGCCGGCAAGTCGATGGCGGCACGACGGCTGCCGTCGATCCTGCCCCCGTTGAGCGCGGCCGAACGGGTCGAGGCCGCCCGGGTCGCCAGCGCCTGCGGGCAACCCGTGGCGGCGGCGATCGCGGGACGGCGCCCGTTTCGCGCTCCTCACCATTCGATCTCGACCGCCGGCCTGATCGGGGGCGGCAACCCGCCCCGACCGGGCGAGATCACACTCGCCCACCGTGGCGTCCTCTTTTTGGACGAGCTCCCCGAGTTCGGCCGCCCGGCGCTCGAGGCGCTGCGCCAGCCGCTCGAGGACGGCTTGGTCCGGGTTGCCCGCGCCCGGTATGGGATCGAGCTGCCCTGTCGCTTTCAGCTGATCGCGGCGGCCAACCCGTGTCCGTGCGGGTTCGGATCGCAGTCGGGCCGCTGCAGCTGCGACCCGAGCTCGGTTCGCGCCTACGAGGCGAAGCTGACCGGAGCGCTGGCCGACCGCATCGACATCTCGCTGGCGGTCGAGCAGCCCGCACCGGGGGCCTTCACCGAGCCCGGCGAAAGGTCGGCCACCGTCCGCGACCGAGTCTTGGCGGCGCGCGAGCGCCAGCTCGCGCGCTCCGACCGGTGCGCCAACGCCGAGCTCGACCCGGAGCTGATCGAGACGGAGGAGGAGGTCGAGCGGATGCTGGCCGACGCCCGCGACGCGACCGGGCTCAGCGGCCGCGGGCGGGTCCGCGTGTTGAGGGTCGCGCGAACCCTCGCCGACCTCGACCAAAGCGAGAAGCTGAGCAGCGCCCACCTCGCCGAGGCGCTCTCGCTGCGCCGCAGGGAGCCGGGTTGAGCGCGCCGCCCGCCTGGGTGCTCGAACGCGACGCCGAGGCCTATCCGAGCTGTCTCACCGATCTCGATCCCCCCGAGCGCCCGCGCCTCTACGGCGTCGGCCGGCGCGCCGTGGTCGAGCGCTTCGATCACCGCGGCGCGGTGACGATCGTCGGCGCGCGGCGGGCGAGCTCCTACGGCCTGCAAGTTGCCGAGCGGCTCGCTCGCGACCTCGCCGCGGCCGGGGTCACGATCGTCAGCGGCATGGCCCGCGGGATCGACGCGGCCGCTCACCGCGGCGCGCTCACCGCCGACGGGCTCACGATCGCCGTCCTCGCCAACGGTCCCGATGTCGTCTACCCCCCGGTCAACCGGCCGATCTACGAGCGCATCCTCGAGCGCGGGGCGGTGGTCGCCGAGCATCCGCCGGGGACCCGAGCGCGCCGCTACGACTTCCCCGCGCGCAACCGGATCATGGCGGCGCTCGCCGGGTTGGTGGTGATCGTCGAGGCCGCTCAGCCGTCGGGGTCGCTGATCACCGCCGACCTCGCGGCGAAGCTCGGGCGCACCGTCGGGGCGGTTCCCGGCCAGGTCGGTATCCCGGTGGCCGCCGGGACCAACGACCTGATCAAGGAGGGGGCGGAGCTGATCCGCGACGCGCGCGACGCGCTCGACCTCCTCTACGGGGTCGGCGCCGACCGTCGCGCCGTCGTTCTGGTGAACCTCGATCCGCCCCCCGGGCCGTCGCTCGAGCCGTCGCTGCGCGCGGTGCTCGAGCTGGTCGAGGCGGGCGCCTCGACCGTCGATCGGATCGCCGCCGAAGCGCGCCTGCCGCCGTCCCAGACCGCGGTTGCGCTCGGCCGTCTCGAACTGCTCGGCTACGTCGTCGGCGAGGCCCACGGCGGCTTTCGGCGCTCGGCAATGCCCGCGCCCGCTTGAATTGGGGGATCGCGTCCGCCAGACCAGTTGCCAGATGCCTTTCGATCGCCGGCTCGGACTCGGGCGGCGGCGCCGGGATCCAAGCCGACCTGAAGGCGTTCGCGCGCTGCGGAGTCCACGGGATGACCGCGATCACCGCGATCACCGCCCAGAACACGGTCGGCGTCACCGCGGTCGCCCCGGTCGCCCCGGAGATCATCGTCGCTCAGGTCGAGGCCGTCGTCAGCGACATCGGCGTCGACGCGGTCAAGGTCGGGATGCTCGCCGACGAGGTGACCATCGACGCGGTGCTCACCGGTCTCGACCTGGTCGGCCAGGCGCCGGTGGTGGTCGACCCGGTGATGATCGCCGAGAGTGGTGCGACCCTGCTCGAGCCGGGCGCCAAGGCCGCCCTGATCGAGCGGGTGCTGCCGCGGGCGAGTGTCGTCACCCCGAACCTGGCCGAGGCGCGCGCGCTCTCCGGCCTCGGCGAGGGCGCCGACCCGGAGCAACTCGCCGAGGCCATCCTGGCGCTCGGCCCCGAGGCGGTGGTGGTCACCGGCGGCCATACGGCAGACGGGGTCGACCTGCTCGCCGACGGCCACGGGATGCTGCGGATCGACGGCCCCCGCTACCCGGGCGAGGCCTCGCACGGCTCGGGATGCACCCACTCGTCGGCGCTGGCCGCCTTTCTGGCGCGCGGGGTCGAGCTCGCCGACGCCGCCCGCTGGGCGAGGGAGGTGGCGGCCGAGGCGGTCGGTGACGGCCTGGTCGGGATCGGTGCCGGCGCCGGCCCGGTCGACGTCTTCGGGCTGGCTCGCCGGGGCGGTACCGTGGAGGGGTGAAGCTGGTGCGGATGAAGCCCGGGCACGGCGACCTCTTGCTGGCCGAGGGCGACCCCGAGACCGACGAGGACGCAGAGCGCCTGGTCGCCGAATTCCGCCGCCAGCTCGAGCTCGGAATGTGGGCTGCGGTGCCGACCGCGGCCCGGGGGCGGCGCGAGGCGGTCATGGTGCGCGATTTCGCCGAGGTCCCCCGCGACGCCGAGCGAGTCGTCTTCTATCCGCCGGCCGCCGGGGGCTGAGCGGCGTGGATGCTGCCGAGCGGCGCGCCCGCGAGCTGCTGCGCTCGGCCGTCGCGCCGGCCGACTACCAGGCCTACGAGCGCCTCGGCTGCCTCAGCGTGCCCGGGCGTGGCGACGCCGACTCGGGCTACGCCTACCTCGTCTACCCCCATCGGCCGCTGGTCGCCTACGAAACCGCCACCGGAGAGCTGCTCTCGGAATACTGCGTGCGCTTTCGCGACGACGAGCGGCGCCTCCCCGACGCCGACGACGTGCTCGCCAAGTGGCTGGCGCTGCAGGGGCGCGAGCGCGAGCTGATCGCGACCGCGAACGTCAATCCGCCCGGGCACCAGGTCGATCCCGACCACGCCCGGCGCGACCTCGCCCGGCTCAGCGTGCTGAGCCGACCGTAGACTGCTCGTCGATCATGGCCGGCGACGACGGAAACAAGGCGACGGCGCTGCCCCGCCCGCGCTCGGCGGCCGTGTTCGACGGGCCCGACCGCGCCGCCGCGCGCGCCTACATGAAGGGGATCGGCTACGACGACGACGCGCTCAGCCGCCCCACGGTTGCGATCGCCAACACCTGGACCGAGGCGATGCCGTGCAACTTCACCCTGCGCGCGCTCGCTGAGCACGTCAAGGACGGGGTGCGGGCTGCCGGGGGCACGCCGATGGAGTTCAACACGGTCGCGATCTCCGACGGGATCACGATGGGGACCGAGGGGATGAAGACCTCGCTGGTCAGCCGCGAGGTGATCGCCGACTCGATCGAGCTCATGTGCCGCGGCTATCAGTTCGATGCGGTGATCGCCTTGGCCGGTTGCGACAAGACGATCCCCGGGGCGGTGATGGCGCTGGCGCGGCTCGACATTCCCGGGGTGTTGCTCTACGGCGGCTCGATCGCGCCCGGGCGCTGGCGCGGCGCCGACGTCACCATCGTCGACATGTTCGAGGCGCTTGGCGCCCACGCCGCTGGGGAGATGTCCGACGACGACCTGCACTCGCTCGAGGACGTGGTCAGCCCCGGCGCGGGCGCCTGTGGCGGGCAGTTCACCGCGAACACGATGGCCTGCGCGTTCGAGGCGCTCGGGATCTCACCAGGAGGCTCGGCGATGGTCCCGGCCGAGGACTCCGACAAGGCGGGCGTCGCCGAGCGCATCGGCGAGCTGGTGATGCGCGTCCTGGCCGAGGACCTGCGCCCGAGCCGCGTGATCACACGCGACTCGCTCGAGAACGCGATCGCCTGCGTCTGCGCTTCCGGAGGCTCGACCAACGGCGTCCTGCATCTGCTTGCCGTCGCCCGCGAGGCTCAGATCGAGCTCTCGATCGACGACTTCGAGCGGATCTCGCGCGCCACGCCGCTGCTCGCCGACCTGAAGCCCGGCGGGCGCTTCGTCGCCACCGACCTCTACCGGGCCGGGGGCGTGCCGCTGATCCTCAAGCGCCTCGACGAGCTCGGCATCCTGCACGCCGATGCGATCACGGTCAGCGGTAGAACGATCGGCGCCGAGGCGGCGGCGGCGGTCGAAGCCGAAGGCCAGGAGGTGGTGCTGCCGGCGGCGGCTCCGCTGAAGCCTGAGGGCGGGCTGGCGATTCTGCGCGGCAACCTCGCTCCCGAGGGCGCGGTGGTCAAGCTCGCCGGCACCGAGCGGACCGGTCAGACCGGCCCGGCGCGGGTGTTCGAGTCCGAGGGCGAGTGCTTTGCCGCGGTCAAGGGCCAGGAGATCGAGCCCGGCGACGTGATCGTGATCCGCAACGAGGGCCCGGCAGGTGGGCCGGGAATGCGCGAGATGCTGCAGGTGACGGCGGCGATCGTCGGCGAGGGGCTCGGCGAGCAGGTGGCGTTGCTCACCGACGGGCGCTTCTCCGGCGCCACCCGCGGGCTGATGGTCGGCCACGTCGCCCCGGAGGCGGCCAGGAGCGGACCGATCGCCGCGCTTCGCGAGGGTGACCAGGTCACCGTCGACGTCGACTCCCGCTCGCTCTCGGTGGCTCTCTCGGACGACGAGATCGCCGCGCGCGTCGCCGCCTATGAGTCGCCGCCACCGGCCTATGAGACCGGTGTGCTGGCCAAATACGCGAACAGCGTCAGCTCGGCCTCGGTCGGCGCGGTCACCGGCTGAGCGACGGCCGACCGCCCCTTCAACCCAGGAAGCTCTCCAGCAGCCGGTTGAAGCGCTCGGGGTGCTCTGCCTGCGGGACGTGGCCGCAGTCGTCGAAGACGACGGTGTTCGAGTTCGGTAGCAGACGGCCGTACTCGAGCGCATCGCCGGGCGGCACCACGCGGTCGTTGCGTCCCCAGACGATCAGGCTCGGGACCTCGACGTCGTCGAAGCGGTCGAGGAAGTCATAGCCGGCGAGGGAGCTGAGCGCGTCGGTGAACCCGTCGCCGCCGATGCCACCTTGAAAGAACTCCCAGAGCAGCTCGGGACGGATCCGAGACGGATGGCGGAAGATGTTGGAGAAGGCGATCGCGCGGGCTCGCGGACGCCTGAAGGTTCGCGTCTGGAGGTTGAACGCATAAGGGGCGCCGGTGGCGAGCATCCGCGCCGCGACCTCGGTCGGCTCGCGGCGCAGGCGCACGCTCGAGACCCCGGCGGCGGAGACCAGAGCGAGCTTCTCGAAGCGGTCGGGCTGGTCGATCACGGCCTCGGCGGCGACGAAGCCACCCATCGAGTGTCCGACCACCGCCGTGTCGCGCACCTCGAGCACCTCGCAGAGGTCGCGCACAAGGCGCGCGTAGTTGGGGATCGAGATCTCCCACTCGGGGCTCGGCGAGCTGCCGAAGCCGGGAAGGTCGAGGGCGATCACGCGATGGCGCTCGCCGAACCGGGGGAGCTGGTCGAGCCAGTTTTGCCAGCAGCCCGAGAGCCCGTGGAGGAAGACGATCGCCAGGCGGTGCTGGCCGGCCTCGGGAGGCCGCAGCTCGACGTAGTGCACCCGGGTGCCGTCGACCTCGACGTCACTTTGGTGCTCGCGCCAATCAACCCGCAGCCACGCCGGGTCGGGGTTGCCGTAGGGGTCGGGGCCGTCGGCGGCGGTGGGCTCCGGGCGCGGGCCTAAGGGGCTGAAGGAGGCGAAAACCGAGTCTGGCAAGGACGCAGGGAGGTCGGAGAAGCGAGCGTAGCGGCCCCTACGTGAGCGAGACGACCGACCGAGGACACGGCCAGGCGACGGTTTGCGGCCTCCTCACGCGTAGCCCATGCGCTCCAGGATCGGGATCTCGTGTATCTGGGGCGGCTGCAGGTGGTCCCAGAGGATCCCTCGCGGGCGCTCGAAGCCGCGGTCGACCTCGATCACCGCGCGCGGGGTCGCGATCAAGTCGACCGGGAGGTCGTGCGCGGTCATCATCAGGTTCTCGCGCAGGATCTGGATCGGGTGCAGGGTGGTGACCACGCTGGTGTGGTCATCGATCTTTCCCGCCTCGATCAGGGCGCCGTACTCGATGTCGTTGAAGCCGCCGCCCTTACCGACTCGCGCGCCCTTGAGGTTGGCGGCGACCGAGCCGCAGAGGACCAGGTCGATCTCGGGCAGCTCTTCATCGGCGACCACCAGCCCGTGGCGCAGCGCGCCCTTGATCGTCGCCGCCGCGCGCACCTGCTCGGCGTCGAGCTCCCGCGGGTCGAGCAACCGGAAGGGATGTTGGTCTCGCAGCCGTGGCACCGCCATCACCAGGGTCTTGCCCTCCTCGAGGGCGCGCCGGCGGGCATGGGTCTGGGGCGAGTCCGGGTTGGCCTTGATCACCTGGGCGCGCTTCCAGGTCCGGTGGCCGGAAAGCTTCTCGGCCGCCTGCTTGGCGCCGGCGAAGTTGGGGATCCGGCCCTCGGCGCCGGGAAACCTGGAGACCCCGTCGCGATCCATTGCCTTCCAGACGGCTCGTCGCACCTGGTCTTTGGAGCGCATCGGCGCGGATACTATGGTCCGCGATGGCGCCCGAGCGAACCTCCCTCTCACACCCCGGCGACCCGCTCGCCGAGGACTCGGCCGAGGCGGTCTCCGAGCGGCTTCCCCAGCGCCATCCCGGCGAGCGGATGCGCGATCTGTTGCCCGCGATCGAGCCCGATCGACGGCTCGACGACTGGGGCAGATCCGAGCGGATCGAGGGCGTCTTCGACGCGACCCTGGTCGAGTTCTTCTACCGCTACTGGTTCAGGGCCGAGGTCGAGGGGATCGAGAACGTCCCCGACCGCGGCGGTGCGCTGCTGGTCTCCAACCACTCGGGCGCGCTGCCGCCCGACGCGGCGATGATCGCCAAGTCGATCCGCGAGGAGCACCCCGCCGCCCGGCCGCTTCAGATCACGGTCGAGCACTTCTTCAAGGGCTACCCGGGCTTCTCGATGCTGATCCCGAAGATCGGCGGGGTCGCCGCGCATCCCGCCAACGTCCATCGGCTCCTCTACGACGAGCGCCAGTTGGTTCTGGTCTTTCCCGAGGGTCGCAAGGGCAGCGAGAAGCTCTACAAGGACCGTTACCGGCTGCGGCGTTTCGGCCGCGGGGGGTTCGTCGAGGCGGCGATGCGGGCCGAGGCCAAGCTCGTGCCGGTCTGCGTGGTCGGCGCCGAGGAGGCGGCACCGATCTTCGCCCACGTCAGCTTCATGCAGCGGCTCACCGGGCTGATCTACTTCCCGATCACCCCGACCTTCCCCTGGTTGGGGCTGCCCGGGATGCTCGGCTACCTGCCGGCGAAGTTCAAGATTCGCTTCCTCGAGCCGATCGACACCGTCGAGCTCGGCGGCGCCGACGCCGTCCACGACAAGGCGCTGGTGCAGACCGTCTCGCAGGAGATTCGTGCCCGAATCCAGGAGAACCTGTACCAGATGGTCGCTACGCGGAAGTCCGTGTGGTTCGGATGAGCGCGCCGCCGGGCCGCCGGATCCTGATCACCGGGCTCTCGACCTACTGGGGCGCGCGCCTGGCACAGGCGCTGGAGGGGTTCGAGCAGGTCGAGGTGATCATCGGCGTCGACTCGCGCGAGCCCCGGCGCGAGCTCGAGCGCACCGAGTTCGTCAAGGTCTCTAACCAGCACTCGCTGATCCAGAGGATCGTCCGCGCCGCCGAGATCGACACGGTGATCGACAGCCGGCTGATCGTCAACTCGCTCAGCGCCGCACCGCGTGAGGCGCACGAGAACAACGTGATCGGGACGATGAACATCCTCGCGGCCTGCACCGGCGCCGAGTCGCCGGTGCGCAAGTTCATCTTCAAGAGCTCGACCGCCTACTACGGCTCCGAGCAAGACGATCCGGCCTTCTTCACCGAGCGGATGGCGCGTCCACACCCGCCGCGCACCCGGCTCGAGCGCGACCTGGTCGAGGCCGAGCAGGCGGTGGCCGAGTTCGCCGACAAGAACCCCGAGGTGACCGTGACCCTGCTGCGCTGCGCGAACGTGCTCGGTCCCGACGTCGACACCAACTTCACCCGGATGTTCGGGCTGCCGCTGGTGCCGATGGTGCTCGGCTTCGACCCGCGCCTGCAGTTCGTCCACGAGGACGACGTCGTCCACGCGCTCGAGCACGCCGCGCTCAACCGGATCCCGGGCGTCTTCAACGTCGCCGCCGACGGCGTCCTGGCATTGTCGGAGGCGATCGACCTGCTCGGCAAGCGAGCGCTGCCGGTCCTGCCGCCCTGGGGGACCGGGGCGCTGTTGGCCCCGTTTCGGCGGCTCGGCTTCCGGATCCCCGATGAGATGCTCAACTTGTTGCGCTTCGGCCGCGGGGTCGACAACCGTGAGTTCAAGGCGGCGGGCTTCGACTACGGCTACACCTCACGCGAAACCGTGCTCAAGCTCGGCGACCACCTGCGGCTCGAGCCGGTGCTTCGCGGCCACGAGGAGGGCTATCGCTATGAGCGCGAGGTCGAGGACTTCCTGCGCTGGAGCCCGCACGTGCGCCGCGACCGCGGCGAGCGCGGCGGGGTCGCCGCCGATCACGACCCGCTCGGCATCTGAACCGGCCAATCCGCTCAAGCGGTGCGTCTGAACCGCCGATTGCAACGTATGGAAGTGGCAGGAATCCGCAGGGCGGCTCCCTAAACTCACCCCGACCCCTTGGCGCGAAAGCTTCAGATAGCCACCGCGTTCTTCGTCGCGATCCTGCTGATCGCGGCGGTCGGTGCCTATGCCGTCGATTCCTCTCATTCCGACGAGATCGCCGAGGGGGTCACGATCGGCGGGGTCGACGTCGGCGAGCTGACCCCCGCGGAGGCGACCAAGGCGGTTCGCGCGAGCCTGGTCGAGCCGCTTCGCAAGAAGGTCACGGTCAACTTCGAGGGCGTCAAGTACCAGCTCAGCCCGGAGAAGCTCGAGGTCAGCTCGGACGTCGACGGCATGGTCGGCCGGGCGCTCGAGGAGAGCCGCTCCGGTGGTCTGCCGACCCGCGTCTGGCGCTACGCCACCGGTGGCGAGGTCGACGTCGCGATCTCGCCCCAGATCACCTACTCGGGCCAGGCGCTGACCGAGTTCATCGACAAGGTCACCGCCGAGATCAACCGCGAGCCCGTCGACGCCTCGATCGAGCCGAGTCCCGCCAGCCTGAGCCCGGTGAAGGGCTCCGACGGGGTCGCAGTGGATGAGGACAAGCTGCGCTCGCGCCTCGAGGCGGCGGTCCAGAGCCCGCACTCGCGCACCGTCTCGGCGCCGGTCGAGCGGGTCGCCCCGGAGGTGACCACCGAGGAGCTCGCGGCCCGGTATCCGACCTATATCACCGTCGACCGTTCCAGCTTCGAGCTCACCCTGTGGAAGGACCTCGAACCGGCGAAGAGCTATACGGTCGCGATCGGAGCCCTGGGGTTCGACACGCCGACCGGCACCTATGCGATCGAGAACATGGCCGTCGACCCCGTCTGGAGCGTGCCCGACTCCGACTGGGCGGGCTCGCTGGCCGGCACCACCGTGCCCGGCGGGTCGCCTGAGAACCCGCTGAAAGCACGCTGGATGGGCATCTACGCCGGCGCCGGTATCCACGGCACCGACGACATCGCCTCGCTCGGCACCGCCGCCTCGCACGGCTGCGTGCGGATGTCGGTGCCCGACGTTATCGACCTGTATGACCAAGTCGACGTCGGCACCCCGATCTACATCGGCTAGCGCGGCTGCGAACCTCCGGCCGGCGTCGACCCCTCCGCGCCCGCGGATGTTCCTCACGAGGGTGGGTCGGAAAACTCCGGCATAGCCGGCAAAATCCGGCCCACCCGGGTGCAAGGTGGCGTGTGCCGGCAGGCGCGGGGGCCTCGGCGGCGAAGTGGGTCAGCGTGTCGGTGGGTGCGCTCAAGGAGGAGCTGGAGGCGAGCCCGGGGTGGGAGCACGTGCTCGCGGCCTACGCGCGTGAGCTGCGCACCCGGGGCGCCTCGCCGGCGACCCTCCGCGCCTACGGGCGCGATCTGCTCGAGCTCGGCGCCTGGGCGACCGAGCGCGGGCGGGAGCCGGGAGAGCTCGCCTATCGCGACCTTCGCGGTTTCGCTGCTTCGCTGTCGGAGCGCCGCCTGGCGAGGTCGAGCGTCGCCCGCAAGCTGGCGGCAGCGCGCAGCTTTCACACTCACCTCGTCGACACCGGGGCCGCCGCGGCCAACCCCGCCGACCTGCTCCCGAGCCCAAAGCGCGAGTCGCGGCTGCCGCGGGTGCTCGGGCGCGAGCAGGTCGCCGCGCTGCTCGACCGGATCCCGACCCGCACGCCGCTCGAGCTCCGGGACCGGGCGATCTTCGAGCTCGCCTACTCGTGCGGCCTGCGCGCCGCCGAGATCGTCTCGCTCGAGCTCGGCGATCCGGACTTCGAGACGGAGACCTTGCGGGTGACCGGTAAGGGCAACAAGGTCCGTCTGTCCCCGATCGGCGAGCCCGCTCAACGCGCTCTGCGTGCCTACTTGGCGACCGCACGCCGGGCGCTCGGGCCCCCGCCGGAGGCCGAGACGGCGCTGTTCGTCTCCAGGCGGGGCCGGCGGTTGTCGCCCTCTGACGTCCGCCGGCGCCTCGACAAGTGGATGCGCGAGGCCGCGCTCGCAGGCCGGATCTCGCCGCACACCCTGCGCCACTCCTTTGCCACCCATCTGCTCGAAGGCGGGGCGGATCTCCGCTCGATTCAGGAGCTGCTCGGGCACGCCAGCGTTTCGACCACGCAGATCTACACCCGCGTTGAGCCCTCACATCTGCGGCGCGAGTACGCACGCTCGCATCCCCGCGCCTGAGGATCTGGCGCGATTACCGAAACACGCACGTAAATTCGTTGTTGGGGAGTACAGTGGTACTGACCGAAGTCAAGGCAATGGAGCTGCGCGAGCTGTGGCGGCGCTACAAGCTCGACGGCGACGAGCAGGCTCGTGAGCGACTGGTGGTCGCCTACTCGCCGATGGTCAAGTTCATCGCCGGGCGGATGGCCTCGGGGCTGCCCTCGCACGTGGAGGAGTCCGACCTGATCTCCTACGGGCTGCTCGGGCTGATCGGCGCGATCGAGCGCTTCGACACCGAGCGCGAGATCAAGTTCGAGACCTTTGCCGTCGCCAGGGTCAAGGGCGCGATCATCGACGAGCTGCGCTCGCTCGACTGGGTCCCACGATCGGTGCGCTCGCGCGCGCGCGACGTCGAGAAGGCCCATGCGGCGCTCGAGGCGGGCTTGCAGCGGGCGCCGACCGACGAGGAGATGGCCTCCAAGCTTGAGCTCAGCGTCGAGGACTTTCGCGCGATCCTGCTCGAGATCGCCAACTCGTCGGTGCTGGCGCTCGACGATCTGTGGACCTTCGCCGACCCGGAGGGAGGCAGCCAGATCTCGGTGCTGGACACGATTCAGGACCTGGGCGCGGTCGATCCCGAGGCCGAGGCGCAAAGCTCCGAGCTCAAGGACCGCCTCGCCGAGGCGATCGAGCACCTGCCCGAACGCGAGCGCCTCGTGATCGCGCTCTATTACTACGAGAACCTGACCCTGCGTGAGATCGGCGAGGTTCTCGGGGTGACCGAGTCCCGGGTCTCCCAGCTGCACACCAAGGCCGTGATCGGGCTGCGCTCGAGCTTTCAACCGTAGAACGCGATCGCTAGGGTTGCGGCCATGCCGCACCGGCCCCCCGACCGCATCCGCAACGTCGCGCTTGTCGGTCACCGGGGAAGCGGCAAGACCAGCCTCGCGGAGGCGATCTTGTTCGAATCGGGCGTCGTCAACCGCCTCGGTAAGGTCGAGGAGGGCTCGACCGTCTGTGATTTCGAGGACGACGAGCAGGAGCGGGGGATGTCGATCGGCGCCGCCGTGACCTCGTTCGAGCACGACGGCCGCAAGGTCAACATGATCGACACCCCGGGCGAGTCGAGCTTCGTTGCCGACACGCTCGCGGCGCTGCGGGTGGTCGACGCCGCAGTCTTCGTCGTCAACGGGGTGATGGGGGTCGAGGTCCACACCGAGCGCCTCTGGCGGCGCGCCGACGAGGAAGGGCTGGCGCGACTGGTGTTCGTCAACATGCTCGATCGCGAACGCGCCGACTTCTTTCGCACCCTGGAATCGCTGAAGTCGGCATTCGGCGAGCACGTCGTCGCCACCGAGATCCCGATCGGCTCCGAGCACGAGCTCCGCGGCGTCATCGACCTGATCGACATGACCGCGTTCGAGTACGAGGGTGAGGACCGCGACAACTCGAAGCAGGTCGAGATCCCCGATGAGCTGCTCGCCCAGGCGGAGGAGTACCGCGAGAAGCTCATGGACGAGGTCGCCGAGAACTCCGACGAGCTCATGGAGCGCTACCTCGAGGGCGAGGAGATCTCCCACGAGGAGCTTGTCGTGGCGCTGAAGAAGGGGGTCACCGAGGGCCATCTGTTCCCGGTCACCTGCGGAGTCGCCACCCGTAATCTCGGCACCAACCGGTTGCTCGAGGCGCTGGTCGAGGATCTGCCCTCGCCGGCGATGCGCGGGGCGGTTTCGGCGCTCGGCGCCGACGGCGAGCCCGAGCAGCTGGAGCCGGCCGAGGACGGTGAGCTGCTCGCCTACGTGTTCAAGACCACCGCCGATCCCTATACGGGGCGGATCAACATGCTGCGGGTCTACTCCGGGGTGCTCGCCTCCGACTCGCACGTCCAAAACGTGGTCCAGCGCTCGAAGGAGCGGATCGGCCAGCTGGCGGCGCCCGAGGGCAAGGAGATGACCGCGATCGACGAGCTCGGGCCGGGCGATATCGGCGCCGTGGCAAAGCTGCGCGAGACCCGCGCCGGAGACGTGCTCGCCACCGCTGATTCGGCGATTCGCTTTCCGCCCCTCGACCTGCCGGCGCCGGTGATGGCGTTTGCCTATGAGCCGAAATCGAAGGGCGACGAGGAGAAGGCCGCGGCGGCGATCCGGCGGCTCTCGGAGGAGGACCCGACACTCGACGTCCATCGCGATCCCGAGACCGGCGAGCAGATCATCGCCGGGCTGACCCAGATCCACGTCGAGGTGATCGTCGACCGGATCAAGCGGCGCTTCGGCGCCGAGATCGAGCTGCACCCTCCCCGGGTCCCCTACCTGGAGACGATCCGCGGCTCGGCCAAGGCCCACGGGCGCTACAAGAAGCAGACCGGCGGGCGCGGTCAGTTCGGCGACTGCAAGATCGAGATCGAGCCGAACTCCCAGGGCGAGGGCTTCGAGTTCGTCAACGCGATCAAGGGCGGGGTGATCCCCGGTGGCTTCATTCCGGCGGTCGAGAAGGGGATCGTCGAGGCGATGGCCGGGGGAGTTCTCGCCGGCTATCCGATCAAGGACGTGCGCGTGCGCCTAGTTGACGGGCAGCACCACAACGTCGACTCCTCCGAGATGGCCTTCAAGATCGCCGGCTCGATGGCGTTCAAGCAGGCGGTCGCCGACGCCGACCCCTATCTGCTCGAACCGATCATGCAGCTGACGATATCGGTACCCGAGGACGTCGTCGGCGACGCGATCGGCGATCTCAACTCGCGCCGTGGCCGTCCGCTGGGGATGGAGCCGAAGGGGAGCACGACCGAGATCAAGGCCGAGGTGCCGATGGCCGAGGTGCTCGACTACGCGCCCGATCTGCGCGCGATCACCGGCGGGCGCGGCGACTACACGATGGAGTTCGTGCGCTACGAGGAGGTTCCGGGCCACATCGCCCAGAAGGTGGTCGCCGAGGCCGAGGCCGGCGACCAGCAGAGCGTCAGCGCTTAGCGCTTCCGCTTCAGTTTGAGCTTCTTGGTCTGGGTGCTTGGCGTCCCGACGGTCGGTGTGAACGCGACCTCCACCTTCACTCTGACCCTGCCCTTCTTGTTGAGCTTGCGCTTGCGCTGGCCCTTGGACTTGATCAGAAGCCTGACCGTGCCGGTGGCACGGACCTTGCCGGCGAGTGCAGGTGGGTTCGAGGCGCCAGGCTTGGCTTTTTGCTTTACGACTCCCCTTCCGGTGAGCGCCAGCGTTCCCGGATCGGGCACGGTGACAGGAAGCCTCGCCGTTCCCTTGCGTTTGTTGCGGCGCGCCTTTCCGATCTTGAAATAGGAATAGGGGTCGCTTGTCTGCGATGCCGAGCCGGCTTGGTTTCGCGCCGCCACCTGGCAGCGGTAATTCCCCGCCGGGCCCGCGGCAAAGGAGCTTGCGGTGGCGCCCGGTATCTCAGTGCCGTTGCGGCTCCATTGATACGCGAAGTTGCGGGGCGCTTGGTAGAGGAATGACTCCAGCAGATCGGGTGCCCAGTCTCCCGGCGAGCAGCCGAGCGACTTTCGGGCACCGGTGATCGCCGGGGCGCCGACGCCGCTCGCGGTCCTCAGCAGCACCGGGAACGCCGGGCCGTCCGGCGTCGCCCCCGTGATCCCGAGGTCGGCGCCGCCGCTTCCATCCAGGTTGGCGAACGAGATCGTGTCGGGTGGGCCGAAGTTGGCCCAGTAGATCCTCCCCGCCGTGTGGTCGATTGAAACGCCTTCCGGGCCCGCCACCGTGGCCCCGCTCGTGTTCAGGTCGCCGCCGCCGCTGCCGTCCAGGTTGGCGAACGAGATCCCGGCGGGTGGGCCGAAGTTGGCCCAGTAGATCTTTCCCGCGGTGACGTCGACCGCGACCCCGAACGGGCGGCTCACCGTCGCCCCTGTCGTGTTCAGGTCGCCGCCGCCGCCCGCCAGGCTTGCGAAGGAGATCTTGTTGGCGGGCGCGTCGTTGGACCAGTAAATGCTTCCCGCCGCTGGGTCGACCGCGACGCCGGATGGGCTGTCCACCGTCGCCCCTGTCGTGTTCAGGTCGCCGCCGCCGCTGCCATTCAGGTTCGCGAAGGAGATGGTGCCGGGGCTGGCGTTGGCCCAGTAGATCTTCCCCGCAGTCGGGGAAATCGCGATCCCGGCCAGGGGATTGGTCGTCGCCCCGGCGGTGTTGAGGTCTCCACCGCCGCTGCCGTCCAGGTTGGCGAAGGAGATCTCAGGGGCGGCGTCGTTCGCCCAGTAGATTCGCCCGGCCGCGACGTCGATGGCGACTCCTAACGGTTCCTCCAGCGTCGCCCCAGCTGTATTCAGGTCCCCGCCGCCGCTTCCGTCCAGGTTCGCGAAGGAGATCTCGGCGGGCGAGCCGCCGTAGTCGCCCCAGTAGACGCGGTCGGCCGCTCGCGCCCCGGCGGTCGCCCAGACGAACAGAAGGGCCGCACCGATCAAGCCGACGGAGAGCCGGGCGGGCCCGCGCTTTGAGACTCCTCCCCGAGCTTCGGCTCGCACAGTGGCGACCACCGTAGAGCGGTGAATCACCGGTTGTCAAGCGGGGACACTGTTCGCTTACTCGGGCATCCCGGCGCGGGCGCTGCGGACGGCCTCGCGAGCATCGGGACCCTCAATTCCGGCGGCGCCCAGCAGGTCGACGGCGATCGCGCGCACCTGACCCACGATCACGTTCGCCGACAAATTGCCGGTGACCTCGAGCGCGGCGGTGGCCGCGGCCGCCGCATGGATCACCGCCTCAGCCACCTCCTCTTCGGGACCGGGCTCGGCCAGGTAGGCGACCAGGCTGGGGACGGCGGCGGAGAGCTCGCGGATCGCAGCGATTGCCGACGCCGGCACCCGCTCGTCCTGTTCGATCGCGCTGATCACCCGGCGGGCGAGCACCCGGGTGTTGCGGACCGCGTGGTCGATCTGGTTGACGGCGCGGGCGTAGGGGCTGAGCGCCGGGCGGGCCTGGCGGCGCGAAGGAGCCATGCGGGTGGTCTCGTGGCCCGCGTCGAGCGCCTCTCGCAGGCCGACGATGTGGGGGTCGAGCGTGCGCGCACGCGCGAGCGCCGTCTGGGCGGCGTCGCGATCGTGTGATTCGAGCGCGTCGGCGACCTCGGCGAGCACAGCGGAGAGGCCGCGCAGCAGCGGCTCGGCCTGCTCGCGCACCATCCGCAGCGGGTTCGCCGGAATCAGCGCGTTGGCGATCAGGGCGATCCCGGAGCCGATCAGCGCGTCGAGGACGCGGACCCCGGAGAAGTCCGTCGCATCGGAGAGCACCACCACGAGCACCGCGGAGACCGCGGCCTGGTTGACCAACAGGACCCCGCCCCCGGCGAGCACCGCCGCCGCCATCGCCAGGGCGACGACCACGGCGAGCTGCCAGGTGCCCGAGCCGATCAGCAACACGATCAGGTCGGCGACGCCGATCCCGACCGCGACCCCGAGGCCGATCTCGAACGCCCGCCGCCCGCGCTGGCCTACGGTCAGTCCGAGCGTCAGGATCGCGGCAACCGGAGCGAAGAAGGCCTCGCGATCGTCGAATGCCTGCTTGGCGACGAACCAGGCGACCGCCGCCGCCAGCGCCGCCAGGGCGATGCTGAGTGCGCCGGCGCGAAGCTCGTCGACGCGCTCGGCGAACGCCCGGCGCGACCGCTGCGCGGTCAGGTCGAGCAGCTCGCCGGGGCTGCGCTGCGGCCGATCGATCATCGAGTGGTTCCTAGCACGGGCGCTGGTACGTTGCCCGGCATCGGCGCCGAGGGCGAATATCCATCATGTGCGGTCTGTGCGCGAACGCTGCTGCGCGGCGAGCGCCCGAGTGCCTACCTGAACGCCGACGGCGCGACCGTCGTCGTCTGCTCGGTCTGCAAGCCGCGCGCCGAGGCTTTGGGCTGGACCCCCGAGGGCGCGGGCAAACAGCTTCACCGCCCGGCCCCGAGCCGCCGGCGGGGCGCCACGGCGCTGATCCGCGAGCGGCTGGCGCGGCGCCAGACAGACGCGAGCGCCGAGGAGCCCGCCGCCGAGGCGCCGCCGAGCCCGCTCGAGGTCTTCAACTCGAGCTCGGAGACCCGCAAGGTTGCCGGGTTGGCGCGCTCGCTGGGCGAGCCACGGGTCTCGGTTCGCGCCGATTCGGCGGAGACCGAGGTGATCACGGTCGCCTGGGACCTGTCCTGGTACCAGTGGTCGGTGCGTGGCTCGGACGTGCGCGAGGTCGCCAAGGGCAATGAGATCTCCGAACTTCCCGGGAACGACCGCGACTGGAACGCCGTCGCCGCCGAGGACGGCACCCTGAGCCTTGCCTGAGCGGGTCGTGGTCAACGTCGACGGCGGCGCCCGGGGCAATCCCGGGCCGGCGGCGATCGCTGCGGTGGTCGCCGGCCCCGAGGGCGAAGAGCTCGCCAGCGAGGGCCGGGTGATCGGCCACGCGACCAACAACGTCGCCGAGTACAGGGCGCTGCTGCTCGGGATCGAGCGCGCCCGCGAGCTCGGCGCCCGCGAGCTCGAGCTGATCGGTGACTCAGAACTGGTGGTCAAGCAGGTCAAGGGCGAGTACCGAGTCAAGGACGAGGCCCTGCAGGCCCTGCATGCGGAGGTCCGCGCGGCGCTCGCGGAATTCGAGCGCTGGTCGATTCGCCATGTCCGCCGCGAGCACAACGCCGAGGCCGACGGGCTGGTCAACCGGGCGCTCGACGAGGCCGCCGCCTGATGGCGCTCGAGCCCCAGCCGGGCGAGCCGATCGACGCGGGTGTCGCCATCGGCCACGTCCACCTCAAGGTCGCGGACATCGACCGGGCTCTGGACTTCTACGTCGGGGTGCTCGGCTTCGAGCTCACCGACCGCTTCGGCGCCGACGCCGCCTTCGTCTCGGCCGGTGGCTATCACCACCACATCGGCCTCAACACCTGGCAGTCGAGGGGCGGCTCGCCGCCGCCCCCGGGGTCCACCGGTCTCTTTCACACCGCGATCCTCTATCCGACCCGGCGGGCGCTTGCCGAGGCGCTACGGAAGGTGGGGGAGGCGGGGATCCGCCTCGACGGTGCCTCCGATCACGGGGTCAGCGAGGCGCTTTACCTGCGCGACCCCGATCAAAATGGGGTCGAACTCTACTGGGACCGGCCCCGCGACCAATGGCCGCGCCGGCCCGACGGTGAGCCCGGGGTCGCGATGTTCACCGCACCGCTCGACCTCGGCGATCTGCTGTCTGAGCTCCAGAGCTAGCCCTATACTCACCCGCTCGCGCGGCTGTAGCTCAGTTGGCTAGAGCGTCTGCTTGCCATGCAGAAGGTCGTGGGTTCGAATCCCATCAGCCGCTTCCAAGTGAACCCCGCAAACCCGGGCTGACTCAAGTAGCCGAGCGGCGGCGGGCCCTACTGCGCTCGACCGCCTCGCGCAACGCCGCTGACAGCGCCCCGGGGCTCAGCCATGGAAGGGGGCAGATGATGCGCCCACAGCGCCTGAAGGGGATGTCCTGGGCCACGACACGCTCGTCGTTGGGAAGGTGGGCGGGTGGAAGGGCTTGGGTCAGCAGCTCGGCGTCGGCCAGAGCGACGCGCCGCGGCGTCTCGCGCAGGTGCTCGGGAGCGCGGCGAGCAGGTAGGCCCGCCCGGCGGCGGGCAGGGCCGGCCGCCGTCGGGTCCGAACATTCGAAGGCGCTACTTCCTGTTTCGCCCGAAGAGCGACTTGGCGGTCTCGGCCGCCTTGTCGACCGCGTCCTTTACCGACGACTTGGCCTGGTCGGCCTTGCCCTCTCGCTTGAGACCCTTGTCGTCGGTCGCGGCCCCGGCCGCTTCCTTGGCGCGGCCCTTGGCCTCGTCAACCTTCTGATCAGTCATCCGTGTCCTCTCCGGAGGCGGCCGGCGCTTCGCGCGTAGGGCGCGAGCGGCTCCGTCTCATCCCGGGTCTCGGCGGCGCTCTTCGCGGACAGACCCTCCAGACTGAGGCTAGCGCGGGCGCGCATCAGGGCTCGGGCGCCGCGGCCGAGCGCGGCGCCCGAGGCGAGAACCGCGAGCGAGAGCAACGCGACCGTGGCGAAGCGCATCCGCCGCGGGGTGAGCGAGGCGCCGACGCGGCCGCAGCCATGCACGCGACCCTTACGGTCACGGCGGCGTCGCTGCGGCGCTGAACCCTTACAGCCCAATCGGATGCGAGAGGGGGACGAGCTAGCCTGCGGACCGTGAAGGTCGCCTACATCTTCTCGACCTCCGGGCATACTGCGAGCTACAAGCTCGGCAAGATGATCCTGCCGCAGCTCGAGCAGGGAAGTCACGGGGTGGAGGTCGTCGGGATGTTCTTCTTCGACGACAACACCTACGTGCTGCGCGCGGGCGATCCGCTCGGCGAGCGGCTCGCCGAGGTTGCCGAGGAGCAGGGGATCATGCTGATGCTCTGCGACCGGTGCGCGATCGAACGCTCGCTCGCGGAGGGTGAGCCGGGCGACTGCCGCCCCAGCGGCACGGTCGCGGGAGCGCGGGTCGGCTGCTTTCCGGATCTCTACGGGGCGCTCTCGGAAAACCCGCCGGACCAGGTGATCACGCTGTAGCCACGACGCGCAAGGCGGTCTCAGGGCTCGGTCGGCCCACTAGGAGACCGGCTCGCTGGCGGCCACCGATGCGAGCTGGATGTCGGTGGGCTCGGCGCAGCAGAACCATGCCTCGGTGAGCCGCGGGCGCGGCTCGACGTCGCCGAGGTCGGCGGGGTCGGCCGAATGCCCCGCGGCATCGGCCACCGCCCGATACAGGGTCCGAAACGTCGACACGCTGTCGGCCTCCGCCGCGACACCCGCCTCCACGATTTCGGCGAGCTCGCCATGCAGGCGATCCAGCTGGGGATCCCCGGCTTGCCAGTCATAGGTGAGGCGGTCGCGATCGTAGTCCTGCAGGTACGGTGCGATCTCGGGGCGATCGAGCAGCAGCGAGCCCTTGGGCACGAGCAGACGGATCGTGTACTGGATCGGATCCACGTTGCCCACCATCTCGTTGGCGATCACGAAATCGAGGATCTCGAGGATGTCCCGCGGTGTCGCCCAGGGCGTGAACGGCAACCACGACGGGCGGATCTCGATCCCGTGCTCGCGCAGCAAGGCAACCGCCTGGGCGGCCTCGTCGGCGGTGTGACCCTTGTCGAGATAGGTGAGGATCTCGGCGTTGAGCGACTCGAACGCCGAGATCACGAACAGGCACCCGTACTCGCTGAGCTCGGGCCAGACCTGATGATGCTCGAGGATGTGCTCGACCTTGGTCGTGCAGTCGAAGGTGACCTCGGGAAACTGGCGGTGAAGCTCGCGCGCGACTTGCAGGGAGTGCTTGACGCCGTTTAGGAAGTCCGGGTCGCCGAAGGTGATATGGCGCGCCCCCGCCGCCACCAGCTGGGCGATATCGGCCATCACCACGGAGCTCCCGACGATCCGGATCCGGCCGTCGTAGGCGACGGGCACCGGGCAGTGGCGGCACTTGTGCACGCAGCCGTGGCTGGCCTCGACGTATCCCGCGAGCTGCTCCTCGCCGTCGCGCTCCAACCGCGCATAGCGCTCGAGGGGCGGCAGCTGCCCTCGGCTCGGAGTGTGAAACTCGTGGCGCCCCAGGTCGATCGAGCTGGTCGCCGGTCGCGACGCCGGCGAGTCGCCGAGCGCCTCGACCCACTCCGCCAGCTCCGACTCGTACTCGCCGGCGATCAGCCGGTCGACCAGTCCACCGATCGTCGGGTCGTCGCTGACCGCCGCGTAGAGGCCGTAGAAGCAGATCGGCAACCGCGGCAGGATCGCTCGAATTTGCTCCGCGGCGCCAATCGCCAGTCGCATCGCGGTGTGCATCGGAACGGAGACGCCGACGGCCTCGGCCCAGGCGATCTTGTCTCGATCAAGCTGCTCGACGGAGAGATCGATGCACCGAACTCGATGCCCGGCGGCCTCCAGGGCGGCCGCGGGCGAGGCCAGGTGCAACGGCTGATGACCAAGCTCGTAGGTGGAGATCAGCAGGACCCGCACAGCGCCAGGATAGCCCTCGCTCCGCATCACTTCGACGGCTCGCCGATCACGACCTCGAGCCGGCCGTGGGCGGTGCGCAGCGTCCGCTCGACCTGCTCGGGCGTCTCGCCGCGGGCGAAGAGGAAGCCGAGATAGCGGTCGGCCTCGGGTAGCGCCCGCACCGCCTTGCCGCGCGCGATCGAGATCTCGAGCCCGGTCACGCCGGGCACCGCCCGCGCCTCGGCCTGCCCGCGCACCTCCTTCAGCACGCCCGCCCTCGGGATCGGGAGCATCATCACCCCGGAGGCGGCGGCCTCACGCCCCAGGTGGTCGAGCGGCAGCCCCAGAGCGTGGCGCAGGATGAGCTCCTCGAGGCTCACGCCCATCCCGAAGCGCAGCGAGCGCGAGCACAGCCCGCCGATCGAGCGGGCGGCGAGCTCGAGCGTCCACACGCGATTGCCGTCGATCCGCAGCTCGGCGTGTATCGGGCCCTCGACCAGGCCGAGCGCTGCGGCCGCCTCGGCCGTGTGCAGGCTGACGGCCTCGAGGGTCTCGGCGGGCAGGCGCGACGGGGTCACGTAGATCGTCTCCTCGAAGTAAGGGCCCGTGAGCGGATCCGGCTTGTCGAAGACCGCCAGGATCTCGAGGGCGCCGCCGCGCAGAAGGCCCTCGACCGCCACCTCCAAGCCAGCGATGTAGCGCTCGACCAGCAGCGGCGCGTCCGGGCCCTCCCCGGCCTCGGCGAGGATCGCCCTGACCCGCTCGGCCGCGGCACCGGCCGCCGGTGGATCGTCGGCGCGGATCACGCCGCGGCTCGCCGACAGCGAAACCGCCTTGACGACGCAGGGAAGGCCGACCTCGCCGGCGAGCTGCGCCACGTCCGCGTCGGGCCCGGCGACCCGGAAGTCGGGCTGGTGCAGGCCGGCGGTCGCGAAGGCTCTACGCATCGCGGTCTTGTCGCGGGTCGCGGCGACCGCCTCGGGCGGGTTGTGCGCGAGCCCCAGGCGCGCGGCGGCCAGCGCGGCCACGAGCACCCCCTGTTCGTCGGTGCCGACCACCGCGTCGAGCGGCTGATCCTGCGCCCGGGTGACGATCGCATCCGCGGCGGCCTCGGGCCGTCGCAGGTCCACGACCAGCGCCCGGTCTCCGATCGTCCCCGACATCGCCTGCCGGCGCTCGGAGGCGACCACTACCTCGGCGTCCAGCGCCCGCGACGCGGCGAGGAAATCGCTCGCCCGGTAGGTGGCTGTGGGAAGCAGCAGAAGGACGCGGGGCATGGGCGTATCGTAGGTAGCGGCGGGCCGGCGCCAGCGGCGAACGACCAGCCATACGGGATATGAGATGAGCGCCGAAGACACAGCCGAGCCGACGCTCGCGATCACCGAGCAGGCGATCGAGAGGGTCAGGGGGTTCCGCGCGCAGTCCGAGGACCCCGAGAGCCAGGCGCTGTGGGTGGAGGTGAGCGGCGTCTCGGACGGCGAGTACGTCCACAAGGTCTCCCTCAACGCAGTGCATGTCGCGCGCCAGGACGACGTCGTGCAGCGCCACGGCGACCTGGCGATCGTGGTGCCGGAGGCGAGCGTCGAGAAGCTGCGAGGGGCCACCATCGACTGGTCGCACGAGCAGAGCGGGTTCACCTTCGTGAACCCGAACAAGCCGCCGGCTCCGGCGGAGCTGCCGATGATGAGCCCACCGATGGCGCCACCCGCGAGCCCGCCCATCGACGCTCCTCCACCCGCCGACCTCAGCGGCGACGTCGCCCAGCGGGTCATCCAGGTGATCGACCGCCAGGTCAACCCGGCCATCGCCGCGCACGGCGGTCATGCGGAGCTGGTCGCGGTCGAGGAGGACACCGCCTACCTGCGCCTGGGCGGCGGCTGCCAGGGCTGCGGGATGGCCACCGTCACCCTCGGTCAGGGGATCGAGGTCGCGATCACCGAGGCGGTTTCGGAGATCGCCCGCGTGGTCGACGTCACCGACCACGCCGTCGGCACCAACCCCTACTTCGAACCCGCCAAGAAGTAGCGCGCCTGTGGCTTACCTCGTGTGGTGCGAGCTCTGGGCGTCGGCGGCTGCGGGATCTGAGCGCTTTCAAGCGTGCCTCCCACCGAGTCGCGCTTCGGCTGGAGGGTGACGGATCGCGAGCGTAAAGATTCTCGGGAGCCGAGATGACCGAGGATCCCTGGACAGACCCCAATCCCCAGCCGGGCGACTTCGACGATGAACTGGCCGCGATCGACCCACGCGACGTGCAGGTCGTCGAGGCCGGCTCGGGGAGTCACGTGACTCTCGTCGTCAGCGTCGAGGGCGAGGACGCCAAGCGCCTCGAGCAAATCGCGGCGGAGCGGGGCAAGGGCGTCGAGGAGGTCGTCGCCGACCTGGTCCGAAACGCCTGAGGGCGAGGGCGGCAAGTATTCGGCTGCTGGCGCCCTGCGCTCAAAAAGCCAACGAGCGCGCGGCCGCTACCAGCGGATCGGCCCGAAAAGCTGCTGGAAATCGGTAGCAGGGGTGGTAGCAAGGCGCGCGTGTATCGCATGAACAGGCCAGATGGCGGGGGTTTTCAACACATCAGCCGCTTGGAAAGCCCTTGCATTTGCGGGGGCTTTCTCCGTTACGGAACCTGATCATCGGCTGACGCGACACGTCCGGTCAACTCGCTGCGGCTCGTCGTGGTCGTTGTCGGTGAAGCAGCTGACCGAGGCTGGGCTCGTTGGCGAGGACGGCCGCGAATGGGCGCCCACCGAGTCAGTGGCGCGATAGCATGCTCTGCGGAGTGCCGGGAAGCCTGGTCGGCGAACTCGTCGCCGACCCCGGGAGGGTTTCCGTGATCGCTCCGCTAGCTCCTAACGAACTGTCCCCAGCGCCAGTTCTCGGCCTACTGGCAGCGATCGAGCGTTGGCGGCCCCACCGGGTTGTCTCCTTGATGGGCGCGCCCTGGTGACGATGCAGGAGAAGGCCGACGCGCCAGCACTTTCAACGCTCCGACGGTCGACCGGCCCCCGGAGGCTGCCGCGGTGCCGCTAGCTCTGAGCGAGGGATTCCACGCAGGTGGCCTCTACGTCCTCGGACTCCTCGGCCTCGGTCTGGCGCTGGCCGCCGGGATAGCCGCGCTGTCTCAGCAGCGCGAGCGAGCTTTCTCAGCCGCCCTGATCTATGTGCTCCTGGGCGCCCTCGCTGCCCTTGCGATGTCTGCTTTGGACGTGTCACCGATCGACCCGGTGAACGACCACGCGCTGATCGAGCGACTGTCGGAGCTCGCACTCGTCGTCGCGGTGTTCTCCGCGGGACTTACGGTCGAGCGCCACGTGCGAAGGCGATCGATGATCTCGGTCGCGATCCTCATCGGCGTGGTTATGCCGCTGACGGTGGCCCTGATCGCCGTGTTCGGCTACTACGCGATGGGGCTCTCGGTCGGAGCCGCGGTGCTCCTCGGTGCGGTCCTCGCTCCGACCGACCCTGTCCTGGCCGGGGACGTCGGGCTCGGGCCGCCGGGGTCTGAACCGGTCGGAGAACCACGGTTCTCGCTCCATACTGAGGCCGCGATCAACGACGGGCTCGCGTCTCCATTCGTCGTGGTCGGCCTCTTCGTCGCGACCCAAGGCGGCACGTCGTGGATCGGGGAATGGATCTGGGCGGATGTCGTCTACTCGGTTGGCGTAGCCGTCTTCTTGGGAGCCTCGCTGGGAGTTGGAGCCGCATGGTTGGTCACGCGAGCTCGGGTCCGAGGGCTGGTCTCGTATGAGCTCGACGGGTTCGCCGCGATCGCGCTCGTCCTATTCGTGTATGGACTCTCGGAGCTGGTTGGCTCCTACGGGTTGATCGCTTTGTTCGTAGCCGGCGTCGCCTTTCGCCGCTACGAGTTCGAGCACGAGATCAACGCGAGAATCCACCATGGGGCGGAAGTCGCCGGGACGCTTCTGGAGTTGCTCGTCCTTCTTCTGCTGGGCTCGATGCTGACGCGGGCGGGCTTGTCGGCTCCCGGGTTGAGCGGGTGGCTCCTAGCTCCGCTACTCATCTTCGTCATCCGCCCGGCACTCGTGCTGGGGACGAGCGGACCGGGCCTCGCACCACGTCGCGAACGGGTCTTTCTTGCCTTCTTCGGGGTTCGCGGAGTCGCCGCTCTGTTCTATGCCGCGATCGTTGCGGGCTCGGGCGCTCTGTCGGTTGGGGAGACCAACGTAGTGGTCTGGACGACGATCGTGTGCGTTGTCGTCTCGATCTTCATCCACGGAAGCACGGCGACCGCGCTGAGCCGGAGGCTGCTGCGTCGCTGACCGTGATCACCCCACTACCGCGGGAACTGTCTCGCGACTACCTGGTTGGCTCGACCTTGCCCCGGGAGTTGGCTATGGGGAACGGTGATCGCCGAGGTGTCGAACCGCCGCTCTTGGCTACTTCGACCCAACGGAAGCATCGTGCGAGTCGCGAGAAGCAGCAACGACCCGAGAAATCGGGCCGTCGCCGCATTCATAGGTCGGCGCCGCCCATAGGAGTCTACGAGGCGAAGCCGTCGTTCTGACGATACCGCACGGCGGTGGCCCCTCCAAGGCGACCAGCTCAGCGTCCACAATCGGTGCGGCATGGATGTCATCTTGTCGAGTCTTGACACGCATCCGGCTACCGGAATAGGGTTCGCACAGAGCAATAGGTCGGACGGCTAGACCATTTCATCCCGACGAGGATGGATCAAACGAGGAGGTAGCAGTGGAGGCAGCCGACCCGCGGACGACGCCGACGCCGACCGACGACGAAACGAGGCTCGCCGAGCTCGGCTACAAGCAGGAGCTCAACCGTGGCTGGAGCGCGTTCACCAACTTCGCGATCTCGTTCACGATCATCTCGGTCCTCGCCGGGTGCTTCACCGCGTTTCCGTTCGCCTGGCAGAACGGGGGCCCGATCGCCGCCTCGATTGGCTGGCCGGTGATCTGCTGCTTTGTGCTCATGGTGGCCGTCTCGATGGCCGAGCTGACCTCCAAGTACCCGACCGCGGGGGGCCCCTACTGGTGGGCGTACGACCTCGGCGGCAAGGGCTGGAGCTGGATGACCGGCTGGTTCAACATCGTTGGGCTGATCGGGATCGTCGCCTCGGTCGCCTACGGCGCGGCCCTGTTCCTCAACGCGCTGCTCGGCCTTTACGGCCTCGACATCTTCGGCATCAACTTCGGCGACTCGGTGCACATCCTCGGCGAGACCTGGTTCCTCTTCGCCCTCATTCTGATCCTCTACACCGTGGTCAACATCTTCGCCGACCGGTTCCTGGCGCTGCTCAACGGCATCTCGGTCGGCTGGCACCTGCTCGGGGTCGCAGTGATCCTGGTCATCCTGATCGTTGTCCCCGACCAGCACCAGAGCTTCAGCTTCGTCTTCGGCGAGCGGATCAACAACTCCGGCTTGCACGACGGGTCAACGAGCAACTTCGGCTACTGGTTCCTGGTCTTGCCGATCGGCTTCCTGCTGACGATGTATACGCAGACGGGCTACGACGCCTCCGCCCACACCGCCGAGGAAACCAAGGGTGCTGCGATCAGCGCCGCCCAGGGCGTCTGGCGCTCTGTCTTCTTCTCGGCTCTGATCGGCTGGTTTGTGCTCCTCGGGTTCCTGTTCGCGGCGACTGACGTGGCGGCCGTCAACGACGGCGCCGGAACCGTGTTTTCGATCTTCGAGAGCGCGCTGGACTCGTGGGCGGCGAAGCTGGTGATCCTGATCGCCACCGTCGGGCAGCTGTTCTGCGGCGCGGCGGGGCTGACCAGCGCCTCGCGGACCTGGTACGCCTTCTCCCGCGACCGCGGCATGCCGGGCTGGGCGATCTTCGGGCGCGTCAACCGCGATCGGGTCCCGTTCAACGCCGTGATTGCGGTCTCCGTCTTCTCGGCGATCATCGCGATCCCGGCGCTCTTCGGCAAGAACGACTACCCGTTCGCGTTCTTCGCGCTGACCGGGATCTGCACCGTTGGCCTCTATCTGGCGTACATCATCCCGGTGTACCTGCGGCTGCGGAAGGGCGACGATTTCGAGCCCGGGCCCTGGAACCTGGGAAAGCGCTACAAGCTCGTGAACATCTTGGCGATCATCTTCGTAATCGCCGTCGTCTACAGCCTCAACCTGCCCTACACGCCGGCGGGCCTGCCGTGGAACGACGGATTCGATACGAGCCTCGTGAACTACACGCCATTGGCGATCGTGGTCCCGCTCATCTTCGGGGCCTGGTATCTGATCTCGGCTAAGGACAAGTACCAGGGGCCGGTCCGAACGCTCGAAGAAGACGAAGTCACCCGCGACTAGCGGTCCCGGCAGCGCTCCGTTGCGATGCGGGCGTGATCGATAGGTCATCGCCAGGCCCACTCGCGAGCGATCGTCGCCAGGGGTTGCGGCTGGCTAAGCAGCAGGCGTACAATCTGCGCGGGGCGAGCCGGGAAGACTGGTCGGCATGGATTACGCCATGCCACCGACCCTCCCAACACCACGGGGCGCCCATCCTTCTAAGCGGCGCATACGGCAAGTCGAGTGGGCGTCCGCCGAGGCAACCCTTGGTCCAGCGCACCCACTCGTCGCCGTTCTCCATTCCTCGCAGACCGCCAGGAAACAGGCCCTCACCGTCGGTGCGGTCCTAGCAGCCGACCTCATCGTGCTTGTCGAGAACGCATCCCTTGCCCTGCCGCTCGCGCTCGCATGCTTCGCGGTACAGATCGTGCTGGGACTCCGGATCGCGTACCTCGCCTCGCGCAGGAGAGGGATCTGCCGTCAGCTGATCATCGACGGCGAAGAGCAGCTGCCGCTAGCGGCCATCGAGCGCGAGCTGCGACGGCTCAGAGCCGCGCGCCATCAAGCCGCCCTCGGTCAAAGCATCGAGCGACTAGCGGCGGCGGCCACTAACCCACGCTCCCGGCCACCCTTCCCGATCTACCACCTCAGGGTGTTGCGGGCCGTCGCAGCGCCCCTGCGCGAGATTGGTCGCCTGCTGCATGGTGGCGATGCAGGCGTGCGAGGGGTGGCCCTTGTCGAATCGCTGCTCGCGTCGGGCGACTCACCCCTATACGGGACGGAGGTCGGGCCATTACGCGAAGAGCTCGCGCGTGCACGCTACTTCCTGGCGGGACGCCCGCCACGTTGAGCCTCACAAGACGGACCTATGGTCATCCTGCTCTCAATAGGCGCGACCGGCTCGAATATTTTCCGCGGAGCTAGACGGTGCCGAGGATTGGCTCGGACGATGGCCAGTCGGAGGCCTCCGACCGCCCGGCGCTACGGCCTCCGATGAAACGCGACCCCGCGGTCGAGGCGGTCTTTCTGCCCGTGCGCCCGTCGACCACCTTCGAGGAGACCGTGGAGCGGCTCGGAACCGCGATCCGGGTCGGCCTGCTCGCGCCGGGCAGCAAGCTGCCCCCCGAGCGCCGGCTCGCCGAGGAGCTGCGGATCTCGCGCTCGACCGTGCGCCTGGCGCTGGCCGCGCTGGTCCAGTCGGGGCACTTGACCTCGATCCGAGGGCGCTACGGCGGCGCCTTCGTAGCCGAACGCCCACCGCTGCACGAGCGCGCGGAGGACCCGCTCGGTCGCGACGCGCGGGCCGTGCTCGATTACCGCGTCGCGATCGAGGCCGGCGCCGTGATCCTCGCGGCCGAGCGGGCCGAGCGCACCGACCTCGACGGCCTCGACGACCTGGTCGAGCGTATGGCGGCGCCCGGCGACTTCGAGCAGTACCGGCGCGCCGACAGCCGCTTTCACATCGGCGTCGCAGAGGCGGCCCGCTCGCCGCACCTGGTCACCGAGATGACCGAGGTGCAGGGCCAGATGAGCGCCCTAATCGGGCGCATAGCGCACCCCGAGCAGGTACTGACCCACGCCAACGCCCAACACCGAAGCCTGGTCGACCTGCTGCGCGAGCGCGACGCAGGCCGTGCGGTGCCCGTGATGCGCGAGCACATCCGCGGCACCGAGCACCTTCTCGCGGGCCTGCTTTTAGGCGCCGAAGCCCGCAGATCGTGCGAGCCTGAGGGGACTTGCCGACCGGACGGCTTCTGGTCTTGAGGCGGCGGGTTCCTCCGGCCAGGGGGATCTTCGCAACATGCGGAGGAACCTGACAGAGGTCCGGGCGCGACTTGAGAGCCGCTCGACCGCTCTGGGTCAACGCTGGGTCAACACAACGTCCGGAAACAGCCGCAAACGCCGAGCTGACCGGAATCACCGAAACCGGTAATTAGCAGGCGAAACACGAACGGCCGCAGAGCCCCGCAAACCCACGAAGCTGCCATGCAGAAGGTCGTGGGTTCGAATCCCATCAGCCGCTTCCCGCATAGCTATGCGGTTATCGAGCGTTCGAGGTACAGCGGTGCAGGCGCTCAGATCGCCCGCGAGGTACGTTGGGGGTACAAAGCTCAGCCCGCGCCCGCCTCGCCGCTCGCCTCGGAGCCGAAGACCTCGGCGGTCCAGCTCGGCGACTCGCCGCAGGTGGATGAGGTTGCCCTCGTGGGCGCTCAGGAACTCGGCACGGCGCCGTGGACCTGACCGCGCCGATTCCGAACACGTCAAAGATCGGCGTCTGGCGGATCGAGCCGAACAACAGCTACACGCTGAAGGGCCAGCCCGGGATGCCCTCCGGACTGAACCACGAGGCCATGCCCTCCGCGCCCACCAAGTCTCCGCTCGTGGACACCGTCTCCCATGGGTGGCCGAGTCGCGACCCGCGAGACCCGAACCATTCGCCGCAAATTGGGGCTTGTTAGAGTCTCAGGCAGCACGGCTGACGCTCGCTATTGGGCGGTCAGGCATCGTCGGTTCTGAGAAATCGGCCGGCGAGACGATAAGGGGCAGACTTGATTCGATCGCGACCGGCGCGAGCCGGCTTTGTCTCGGATTCCGAGTTGCTCCGGCGCGCTTATGCATTGGCCGAGCAGGCTCATGGCGACCAGCGCCGCGCGACGGACCAAGCTCGCTTCATCGAGCATGTGATGGAGGTCGGCGACCTGCTCCATGCCGCCGGATTCGACGAGCGCCTGATCGCGGCCGGGCTGCTGCATGACGCGGTCGAGCGCGGTCAATTGAGCGAGGCCGACCTGCGGGCCGAGATCGACGACGACATCTGCGCCCTGGTCATGACTCTCACCGAAGACGCGACGATCGAGCCTTTCGACAGGCGCAAGGAAGCGCTCAGGGAACAAGTACGGAGGGGCGGAACTCGAGCGGTGACGATCTTCGCCGCTGACAAGCTCTCCGACATCCGCGGCTTGGCGAGGGGAGTCGTTCGATTTGCGGGCTCGGTCGAAGCCCGCATGGGGACGAGCGTCGAAGCCATGGCGCGCCACTACGAAGACAGCGTCCGCACGATCGAGACGACGCAGCCGAGTTGCGAGTTCATCCCTGAACTTCGAGCGGAGCTGGATGCGCTCGGGCTGGCAACAGCGCCCGCGGCGTCGCCCCGACGAAACGCCCGGGCAGGGAAGCGCTCCGGGTGGTCGCCGGTTCCGCACTGACCCACGAGGCCATGCCCTCCGCGCCGACCAAATCTCCGCCCGTGGACACCGTCTCCCCAGAGGCGCGCGCGGCCGCCGGCAAGGCGGGCCGGAAGCAGGCCCCCCGCTCGAGCCACGGGGAATGGACGCCGGCCACTGACCGGCCCGACCCGGTCGATGTGCTCGAGCGCCAGGCGGCGGATCGGGTCGCCGATCTCGTCCCCCTGCGGTACGGCCGGATGCTCGTCTCCGCGTTCACCTTCTATCGAGGCGCCGCGGCGATCATGGCCGCCGACCTGGCTGCGACGCCGAGCTCCGGCTTCTGGGTCCAGGCCTGCGGCGACGCTCACCTCTCGAACTTCGGCGGCTACGCCGCGCCGGACCGCAGCCTGGTCGTCGACATCAACGACTTCGACGAGACCCTGCCGGGCCCGTGGGAATGGGACGTCAAACGGCTGGTTGCCAGCTTCGAGATCGGGGGCCGGGACCGAGGGTTCGCCGATAAGCAGCGACGCGAGGTCGTGCTCGCCGCGACGCGGGCCTATCGCGAGAACATGCGGAGCCTCGCCGGGCTCAGCAATCTCGACGTCTGGTACCGGCGGGTCAACGTCGATCAGATCCGCGAGGCCTTCGCGCCGGCGGCCAGCAAGAAGGAGCGGCGCAGGTTCGAGCGCAACGTAGCCAAGACCCAGCGCAAGGACCGGACGCGGGCGATGTCGAAGCTGACCGAACGGGTCGACGGGGAGCTTCGGATCAGAAGCGACCCGCCCGTGCTCGTCCCGTTCGAGGAGGTGTTCTCGGGCAAGCAGCTGAAGACGGCCGAAGCCAGCCTCGGCACCGTCCTCGACGAGTATCGCGAGACCCTCCTCCCCGACCGTCGCCACCTGCTCGACGGCTATCGACACGTTCACACGGCTCGCAAGGTGGTCGGCGTTGGCAGCGTCGGGACTCGGGCCTGGGTCGGGCTGTTGATCGGTCGCGACGAGCAGGACCCGCTCTTTCTCCAGGTCAAGGAGGCCCAGCCGTCCGTGCTCGAGCCCTACACGGCACCGACCGAGTACGAGCGGCAGGGACAGCGTGTGGTCGAGGGCCAGCGGCTGACCCAGGCGGCGAGCGACGTCTTCCTTGGCTGGACGACCGCCGTTGGGCCGGACTCGAAGAAGCGTGACTTCTACGTCCGCCAGCTCTGGGACCAGAAGGGATCGGCGATCGTCGAGTTGATGTCACCGAGAACGATGGCGATCTACGCACACGTGTGCGGTGGCATCCTCGCCCGCGCCCACGCCCGGTCGGGCGACCGGATCGCGATCGCCGGCTACCTCGGCCGTGGCAGCCGCTTCGACGAGGCCATCGCGGACTTCGCCAGCGCCTACGCCGACCAGAACGAGGTCGACTTCGCGGCCTTGAAGCGGGCGGTTGCCGACGGCCACATCACCGTCGAGCTAGAGGACTGAGCGGAGGCCGCCAGGTCCAGCTGGTGAGGATTCCGGCTGCTCAAACTGGAGTCGCTCGAGTCACTCCCCTAAGGGGTCGAGAGGGGTTCTTGAAGGGATGGAAAGCCTGTGGCATGCTCGACCATGGTCGAATCGAAGGAGAGGACGACTATGGGACGAGACAGACGCCAACGCAGACGACGTGCAGCCGCACTCGGCGGAGCCGCCATCGCCGCCAAGAAGCATAGGGACAACAAGCTCGCCGCAGAGCAGCAGGACAGCGCGCCGCAGGCTGAGCCCACCGCCCCGGCCCCAGCGGCGTCGGGTGGAGTGACTGCCGAGACCACGGAGCGACTGAAGGAGCTTGGTCAGCTACACGAACAAGGCGTGCTCACGGATGAGGAGTTCGCCAGCGAGAAGGCGAAGGTGCTGGGAATCTGACCCTTGGGGGAGTGTTCGCAGTAACGATCGTGTTGCGCTGACCGTTCGGGGCAGAAGTAGTCGTTCAGGACGAAGGGTGATTGTGCTGCCGGAGCGGGGCGACCGGTCCCTAGGACCGGACCAACAAGGGCGGCAGCACCTGAACGTCCCTGCAAAACGCGTGCGAGGGCTTGCTCCGCGGTGTGCTGAAACGACGACCGAGGAGTGTCGACTGCGACCCCAGCGGAGCGCCGCGGAACGTGGATCTGCCTTGCTCCTGCCCCGGTATTCCAGACTGCGCTCGCCTTCGCGCAGGTAGCGTCTGCGTCATAGGACGCTTCAACGCCCCATTGATCATCGTCAGGGACCGCGGATGAAGTGGCCGATTCTTGTGGTCCTGGCGACCGCCCAGTTCCTGATGGTTCTCGACCAGGCCGTGATGAACGTCGCGATCTCGCAACTGGTCGCGGACTTCGACACGACGGTGACAACGATTCAGACCGTGATCGCCCTATACGCGCTCGTGATGGCAGCGCTGATGGTCACCGGCGCCAAGCTCGGCGACATCTGGGGCCGCCGAAGAGTCTTCACGATCGGGCTCGTGATCTACGCCTCGGGATCGGCGCTCACGGCAGCCTCGTGGAGTGTCCCGACGCTTATGCTGGGCTGGTCGGTCCTCGAGGGGATCGGGGCAGCGATGGTGCTGCCGGCGCTCGTCGCCCTCGTGGCAGGAAATTACGTCGGATCTCAGAGGGCGATCGCCTACGGAGTGCTCGGGGGCGTCGCCGGAGCGGGGATCGCGGTTGGGCCGATTCTCGGCGGGTGGGCGACCACCGAGCTCACATGGCGCGTGGTCTTCGTCGGCGAGGTGGTGGTCGCGGCGCTGATCCTCCTGGGGACCAGGTACCTGCGCGAGCCCGAGAGGGAGGGGAGTCCGCCCCGGCTGGACTGGGTCGGCTCGGTCCTCGCTGCTCTCGGGATGGCGACGGTAGTCATCGGCGTCCTCCAGGCAAGCAACTGGGGCTGGCTGAAGCCGCTCAACTCACCGGTCGAGCCGTTCGGGTTCTCGCTGACGCCCTTCATCATCGCGGCCGGTCTGCTCATCCTCGCGGGGTTTCGGGCCTGGGAGCGCCGTCGCGAGATGCAGGGATCCGATCCGCTGGTCCATTTCCGCCTGTTCGGAGTCGGCAGGTTCCGCGGCGCTCTTTCGATGCTGCTGGCTCAGAACTTGATCCTGATGGGGGTCTTCTTCACCGTGCCCCTCTACCTTCAGGTCGTCCAAGGGCTCGACGCGCTTGAGACCGGCGTGCGGATGCTTCCGGCTTCGGTCGGGCTGTTCGTTGCCGCGCTCGGTGGCTCAGCGCTTTCGTCACGCTTCGCGCCCCGGCCACTCGTGCGCGTCGGACTTGTTGTCACGTTCCTTTCGACGCTGTTGCTTCTCGGCGTCGTGGAGCCCGAGCTCGACAACGCCAGCTTTCTCCTCGCGATGGGTGTGCTGGGGATTGGGATGGGCCTGATCATCTCCCAGCTCGGAAACGTCGCCCAATCGTCGGTGACGGACGGCGATCGAAGCGAGGCGGGCGGCCTCCAGAACACCGCGCAGCAGCTTGGCTCGTCGCTCGGCACGGCACTGCTCGGCGCCGTCGTCATCACCGGCCTGATCACCGCCTTTACGAGCAACATCGCCTCCGATCCGCGGGTCTCGGCCGAGGCCCAGCAGCAGGTCGAGACGACGATCGCCAGCGGGGTCAGCTTCATCTCCGCCGACGAGGTCCGGACGGCGGCAACCGACGCCGGCGCCGAGCCCGAGGAGGTTGACGCCTTGGTCGAGGGCTACGAGGACGCCCAGCTCAACGCCCTGAAGACGGCCTTCCTATTCGCAGGGTTCATAGTGCTCGCCTCGTTTTGGGGCACGCGCCACATCCCCGCCGAGCGTCTTGTGGCGTCGCGCGCAGGCCGCGACGTGCCTGATGCCGAGGCGGCCTGATCGTGGCGAGTGATGTCGGCCACGATCGCATCGCGGCCGGCGACGATGGCAAGCCGGGCAAAGGCCGCCCATCCCGAGGCGGTCGTGCGGCGGGACCGCGAGTTGTGATCGTCGGGGGCGGGTTCGGAGGGCTCGCCGCCGCGAAGGAGCTGCGAGGGGCCGACGCCGAGGTGACGGTCGTGGATCGCATGAGCCACCACCTGTTCCAGCCGCTCCTCTACCAGGCTGCGGCCGGCGGCCTCTCCGAGGGGCAGATCGCATCGCCGATCCGGGTGCTGCTGAACCGCCAGGGAAATGCGCGGGTGTTGATGGCTGAGGCCACGGACCTCGATGCCGGCGGTCACAAGCTCAGCCTCGATACGGGCGTAGAGCTCGAGTACGACAGCCTCATCCTCGCCTGTGGAGCCGAGACCTCGTATTTCGGTCACGACGAATGGAGGCGGGTGTCGTTCGGCTTGAAGACCCTGGCGGATGTCGTCCGGCTGCGAGGTCACATCTTCTCGGCGTTCGAGGAGGCTGAGCGGGCAACCGACCCAGCCATCCGCGAGGAGTGGCTGACCTTTGTTGTCGTCGGCGGCGGCCCGACGGGCGTGGAGACGAGCGGTGTCCTGGCGATCCTCGCCCGGGCCCTGCGGCGCGACTTCTCGCGGGCCGACACGACGAAGGCCCGTGTGATCCTCGTCGATGCCGGCGAGCGCGTCGTCCCAGCGTTCAGCGAGAAGCTGTCGGCCAAAGCGGTCGACGGACTCGCTTCGCTCGGGGTCACAGTGCGCGAAGGCCTCCTGGCGACGGCGATCGACGACAGGGGATTGACGGTGAAGGCAGGGGAGACTGAAGAGCGGATCGCCGCCCGAACCGTTATCTGGGCCGCCGGTGTTGGCGCCGCGCCGCTCACCGAGGTAGTGGCGCATGCGACGGGCGCCGGCACCGACCGGGGAGGCCGAATCGAGGTCAACCCGGACTGCACGATCTCAGGTCACCCCGAGATCTCCGCGATCGGGGACATGGTTAACCACCCCGACGCCGACGGCAATCCGTTGCCCGGTCTCGCGACGGTCGCGATCCAACAGGCACGTCACGTCGCGAAGGCGATCCGGGCCGGGCAGCCGGGCGCATCGACTCCGTTCCGCTACCTCGACAAGGGTGCTCTTGCGGTGGTCGGGCGCGGCAAGGCCGTCTGCCAGGTGCGGGGGCGCGAAGTGTCAGGCCGCCTCGCCTTCTGCATGTATCTCGGCGTTCATCTGTTCTATCTCGGTGGCGTGCTGGGCAACCGACTCGGCGTGATCAGGGCCTGGATCGGCGCGCGGTTCGGTGTGCTGGAGAATCGGGTGATCGAGGACCAGCTCCCCCCAATCGGCGATCCCGTGAGATGACCGAAAGCGCCTCAGTCATCCAGAGCGCAGGAGACGCCGGCGTCCCATGCCGTCCCCTCGTCTGCCCAGCCCGAGCGAGAGTCGAGCTGGCGCGCGGCTCTGACCGCGGCGCGCCCCAGCGCGTTGGCGTAGGTGGGGAAAGAGAAGGGAACCAGAGCGAGCTGCTCGACTTTCATCCCGGACGCGACCGCGAGCGCCGCCAGCTGCGCGAGTTCGACCGCCCGCTCGCCGACGATGTGACAGCCGAGGATCGTGTGGTTCTCGCGGTCGGCGACGAGCTTGCAGAACCCCGTGGGGCGACCGTCGATGATCGGGCGCGGCATCGACTCGAAGGCCTCTATCCCCACGACGACGTCATGGGTCTCGCGAGCGATCGCCTCGCCGAGCCCGACAGAGGCGTATTCGGGATCGGTGAAGCTGCCCAGAGGGCTGACCTCCGCGGGAAGGATTCGAAGCCGAGTACGCGGTTCTCGACGCGATGCTGGCCAGGATGGAGGCCCACGACCTCGAGACGGCGCCCGCGAACGCCTGAGCGCGGCGAGCGGTCAGCGGCGAAGAGCCGCTGACCGCCGTCCGTGGCAGGCTTGGTCGCTCCTTTATTACCAGGCTTGCGAAAGGAGCCAATCGTGACCGCGCAGCACACGCCAGACATCGACTACGAAAACCTGCCCGCGCCGAGTGACGGCTTCATCGTCACGCTGTTCATCACCGTGCGAAATGTTGCTCGGTCTCGTGCCTTCTACTCCGAGGTGCTCGGCGGCCAGGTTGTGCTGGAGGAGAACCCGTGCATGGTCAAGCTCTCGAACTCGTGGGTGATCATGAATCCAGGCGGTGGCCCCACCCCCGATAAGCCGGACATCTCAATCGTCGACTATGAGTTCGACCACACGCTCTCCATCTTCATGAACCTGCGCGTAGCCGACATTCAGGCCTGCTACGAGGAGTGGAGCTCAAAGGGGGCCGAGTTCGTGACGCCGCCGATCGATCGCGGTGCCGAGATCCGCTGTTACATGCGAGACCCCGACGGCTACATGATCGAGGTCGGCCAGTCCACGGGCCTGCTCAAGGGGAACCTGGCCAAGAAGCGGCCCGAGGATCTGCCCGGCTAGTCGGGGTGCGGATCGAGCATCCGCGCCCCTCACCAGCCATTCGGCGGCCATAGCCTCTGCTCCTTATCACAACCTCCGATCGCACAAACGCGACCGAGGACCTTCCCCGCCGCGGCCTGCGCCACTCGGCCGCCAGCATGCGGGGCAGCCGAGGTCACGGTAGCCGGGCGAGCCTGCTCGTCGCGTTCGGGCCAACCTGCGCCGCGGCCAAGCTCGCCGCGGGGCTGATCACCGGCTCTGCCGCGTTGTTGGCCGGCCGCTCACTCGCTCGCCGACTCGAACAACGAGGTGCTGCTCGCCATCTCCTTCTGGCGGGCGCGCCGGGCGGCGGACGCTGAGCATCCTTTTGGCTACGGAGGAGTTCGCTTCATCTGGGCGTTCCTGGACCACAATCGTCTCCTTTGTGATCGGCGCGTGTCGGTCGGGCTGGCAATCAACGACCTCCGTGACGCTCAGGGCCGGATTGGTGCCGCGTTTCGCGTGACTGAGATACCGCGTCCTACGAACACGGCAGGCGGTTGGGGGTTCGAGTCCCCTCGCTCACCCCTCATATAAGTCCCGCTAAGCGACTATTGCTGGTTGCTCCGGGACGACTCGGTCAACGCAGTGACCTGAACGTCGCCCGAATCTCTTCCGAGAAAGCCTGCGGCTGCTCCCAGGCGGCGAAGTGACCGCCTTCGTCGAACTCGTTGTTGAAGTGGATGAGCTTTGGATACGCGCTCCCCGCCCAACTTCGGGGGGCCGGATACAGCTCGTCCGGGAAGACGCTCACGCCGACCGGGAGCTCCACGCCCTTCACGTCGAAGAACGCCAGCTTGCTCTCCCAGTAGAGCCGCGCCGAGGAGATCCCCGAGTTCGTCAACCAGTAGTGGGTGACGTTGTCCAGGACATCGTCGCGCGAGAGGCCGCCGGGCTGCCCGGCGAAAGCGCGCGCGATGAGCTCGTAGCTCGCCTCGTCGTGATCGATCATCCAGGCCGCCAGGCCGACGGGCGAGTCCGAGATGCCGTAGAGCGTCTGAGGTCGATTGCCCATCTCCTGCGAGTAGCCGACCCCCGTCGCAAAGAAGTGCTCCAGCACGTCGTATGCCTTCCGCTCCTCAGCGGAAAGGCCCGATGGCGCCGGGCCGCCGGAACCAAGCGCCTTCGAGACGTCGCGCGGGACGGTCGCCGGCATGTTCGTGTGAATACCCAGCAGCCCTTCGGGCTTCAGCAGGGCCATCTGCTCAGTGACCGCATTGCCCCAGTCGCCCCCCTGCGCGACGTAGCCCGCGTACCCGAGGCGGCCCATCAGCTCAACCCACGCGCGGCCGATGCGAATGGGGTCCCACCCGGTGGCGGTCGGCTTTCCCGAGAACCCGTGACCCGGCAACGACGGGATCACCAAATGGAAAGCGTCCGATGCGCTCGCGCCGTGTGCCTGTGGATCCGTGAGGGGATCGATGATCTTCAGCTGCTCGACAGTCGAGCCCGGCCACCCGTGCGTGACGATGAGCGGCAGCGCGTCCTCATGCTGCGAGCGAACGTGGATGAAGTGGATGTCGACCTCGTCGATCTCGGTGACGAAGTGCGGGAGCGCCGCAAAGCGCTCCTCGAACAGGCGCCAGTCGTAATCCGTCCCCCAGTAGTCGGCGAGTGCCTGGATCGTCTCGAGCTGCACGCCCTGGGAGGGATCCACCTCCCGGTCGGGCCACCTCGTCGCGTTGATGCGGCTGCGCAAGTCGGCGAGCTGCTCCTCGGGGACGTCGATCGTGAATTCGCGAATGTCTGCGGTGGTCGGTGTGCTCGACGCGGTGGCTTCCATCTGTCCTCCTAACGGTCGAGGGTTTGGTTGCAGCGTCGCGGGACGAGGGCTCGATCGCACCGGTGACCCACCCTGGTCAAGTCCCCGTCGTGTGGGGGTCATGCGGACGGCTCAATCCGTGATGTCGATCGAGATCGCGTCGAGGGTCGGCACGGGCATGCCGTCTTCGTCCTGCCCCCACATTTCGGGTCGGAGGAGCCGAGCGCTGATGACCACCGAGTCGACGTTGGCGAGAGCGGTTGTAGCAGCGTCACCGTCCAGCGGCGCGCCGTTTTGCGACACGCTCGTGTTGGGGCCTATGATCGCTATCGCGTCGCCGCCGGCGAGCTGCACGGCCTCGCCCTTCAGGGCCTGCGGAACGTCGCATACCTCCTCGATCGAGATCGGGAGCTGGCCGTTCTCGGTGCCGCTTGCCGAGGCGTTGAGCGTGATCGTGGTCGCGTAGAAGGCGTCGCTAAAGCTCGGCGGCGGAGGGTCCCCGCGACGGCCGGGCACCGCGTTGGGACTACGAGGGTCGATTACCGCAGTCGGCCTCGGCTCCGGGGGGGCAGCCACGCAGGCCCCGCCGCCGCCACCGGGTTTCACCTTTACGATCTCGCAGCTCCTCACCCGGGGACGATCAGCGGCGTCGATCGTGCAGGTGTCCAGTCCTGGCCCGCCTCGGACCAAGCGGTCCCTCCGGCGGTCCACGGCCTTGATGCGGTCGCCACCCCTGCCGCCCGAGAGCCGATCACGACCCTGGCGGCCGTTAATCCGATCGTTGCCGTCGCGACCCTGAATGCGATCGGGTTTCGCGCTGCCGACGAGCCGGTCGGCGCCCTTGGTGCCCACCAGCCTCTTGGCGTGAGCGGCCTCGCTCGGGAGGGCGACCATTGCGGCGGCGCCGGCCATCAGGAGCGCCGACAGCCACAAGGGGAGCCTCGTGTCCGCGTCAGTTCGTGAACAGACCACCGGCGTCCTCGTTGCACTCGATGCTGGGCGGCTCCTCGCCGGGGAAGGCGAGCAGCTCGTACTCCGGCTCCTTTGACCCGCGCATGTCCATGGCGAACGCCGGCCTCAGCCGCCCGGCCCTGCCGTATGCGTACCCGAACTGGCCCGAGCGGCTCCCGTGTTCAGCGACGCCGATCAGGTGCATGCATTGATCGAAGGTGTCGAACTCCTCCACCGGCTCGCCAAGATCCGTGACGTCCTCGAGGAAGGAGTCCACGTCCTGGTTGAGGTCCTCGAGCGCGTCGCTCGCCGGCGTATCGCGCTCGAGGCCGTCGGCCGGACCCGATGCAGCGCGCCGATCGACCGCCTCGCCAGGCTCCTCCTCGCAGTCCCGCAACGCGGTCCCTGGCGTCGCCGGCGCCGGTGAATCGGTCTCGGTCTCATCGCCTCCCCGATAGCGAAGGTGCACTCGCGAGAGCTCACCGCCCAAGAACATGTAGTCGGGGTCGTCCCACTCGCTGCGGTCGATCGCGAGGGCGGGCCGGTAGCCGCGCTCGCTCCCCTCGCGCTGATAGAGGTAACCGAAGCGTCGCTCCGGGTCGCCGTACTCGGTCACCGGGATCCAGGACAGGCACGACTCCCACTCGTCGAACTGCTCGGACATCCGCTCTAGGCGCGCCTCCCTCTCCTCGAGCGCCTCCAACCGCTTCTCGAGCGCTCCCAGACTCGTGCTGCGGGCAGTCGGATGCGGTCGCGGCAGCTTCGCGGGGTCGGCGGTACCCGGTGCGCCCGGGGTACCCGGCTGGGTCGGTTCGGTTCCGAGCGAACGGCAGCCCCGGCTCCGAGAGAACTCGAACAGGACCATGTTGGGGCGGCGGCCGGCCTTGCTGTCGATCGCGAGCGCTGGCCTGAGGTCCAATCCGGTTCCATCGCGCTCGTCGTAGTGGAACCCGAAGCGGTGATCGGGATCTCCGTACTCGCTCACCGGCAGCTCCGAGATGCACTGCGTCCAGCGGTCCCAGCGCCTGGCTGTGCGCTCCATGCGCTTGATCATCCGTTCGATTCGGTCCAGGTTCCGCTCCAGAGATCCGTGCGTCGGCTGCGCCCGGTAACCGGATGGCTCGATCGCGGCGGCGGAACCCGCCCAGGCAACCGCCAGCGCGACGAGCAGCAGAAGCCCAAGGCGGTGACCGATCATGGCGTCGCCAACTCCACCGCACCGACATCACAGCCGCCGCCCTGCGGCCGGGCGACCCCGCGCTGGTCGGCCGTGATCGGCGCCAGCGGATCGATTCCGAACTGGTCGAGGTGCTGCTCGCCCTCAAGCGAGTAGCCGAAGGGGACGAAACCGCACGCGCCCACGGGGATCCAGTCCAAGACGGGACTGCCCGGCTGTGGCATCCGCGTCTCGCCGATGCCGCCGTTGTCGGCCAGTTTTGGGGCGAGCATCGGATTCGCACCGACCACGTCGCTCGGGCCGTTGAGGCCGCAGGAGGAGTCGCTGACAAAGTTGTAGCCGAACGACTCCGGGCGCGAGACTCGGCAGCTGGGCCCGATCGGCTGTATCTGGCCGCCGACGGGTTCCGGATCAGGTGGGCCGATGACCGAGCCAAAGGCCTGGAGACGCGATCCTGCACCCACGTCTGCGCCGACCGGGGCGACGTTATCGGCCACGGTCGAGTTGACCAGGCCGACGACGCCGGCGGCCAGCGCCCCGCCGCCTTGGCCCTCGGCGTAGTTGTGGCTGATCGTCGAGTTGGTGACGAACAGATCGCTGCGGGCCCAGATTCCCCCGCCTACGTGCGCGAATGCGGCGTTGCGGGCGATCGTCGAGTTGATCACCGTGACATCGGCCTCGCCCGAGATCGCCCCTCCCCGATCGTCGGCGCGGTTGCCGTTCACGGTCGAGTTGACGACGGTGACGTCGCCCTCGAGGGTGAAGATCGCCCCGCCGGGGCCGTCGGCGGTGTTGCCGTCGACGGTCGAGTCGATCACCGTGACGTCACCGTCCTCGTCGGTGTAGATGGCGCCGCCGTCGCCGTCGGTCGTGTTGCCGTCGACGTGGGAGCGGACGACCAGGATGTCGCCGGTGGAGCCGAGCGCGCCGCCGGAACCGTCGACGAGGTTGTTGCTGATGATCGAGTCGTAGACCTCGATCCCGCCCCGCCGAGCGTAGACGCCGCCGCCGTCGTCGTTGGCCAGGTTGCCGGTGATCACCGAGCGGATGATCGTCGCCCGGCGCTGGGAGAAGATCGCCCCGCCCGGTTCCTCGGCGAGGTTCTCGGTCACCTCGGAGTCCTTGATCACGATCTCTCCCCGGGTCGTGACGGCAGCGCCAGGACCGTCATTTCCGCCTCGTGTGAGGGTCACGTTCTTGATCACCAGGAAGCCGGTGCCGTCCTGGCGCAGCAGGCGCTTTTCGAAGCAGGTCTGGCGGATCGTGTGCCCATGGCCGTTCAGCCGCAACGGACGCGAGGACTCCCGAATCGGAGACCCGCGCCGACAGGCACGTAAGTAGATGTCGCGCTCGAGCCTGATCGCTCGGGTTCGCGGGTTCTCCCAGGCCCGCTTGAGCTCGGTCTCGGTCCCGACCTTGACCGGCGAGCCGAAGGCCGCCGATGCCGATCCTGAAGCGACGATCAGGGAGATCAGCGCCGCGATCACGAAGCCGTCGGTGAGGCGATGGATGTGGTGGTGACGAGGGCCCATCGACGATTCAACCCGCACGCAAGTCGCGCGTCTCGAACGGCACGGGGAGTTTTTCAGTCGTGACGGCAATGGGTTCTCGGGCATGAAGCCTGGTCGTCTCGCCTGCCAGTCGCGCCCGTGGAATCCCTGGTTTGGTCCCTAGTCTTCCGAGCCCGCGGCTGGGGACCCAGGCATGGGCGTCGCGCCGGGCCGGTCTAGCATGCGCCCAGCCCATGAAGGGATCGGCTTTCGCGGACCGGGGCGGCGCACGACGCTCACCCGTCTTATCTCGACCTTGGAGGGCCGTCCGCCCGAGCTACCGCTGCGCGCCACGCACGCTGGCTTTCCGCGATGCGCGCTGTCCGCGCCCGGGCCGCCGATCCGGTGAGCCGGACTGCCGGGTCGAGCAGCGAACACCGGAGCCAGAATTGCGACGTCTCCGCGCGGGTGAGCACTGGCACCGGTCGGGATGCGGTTCCCTTGGGAACGGAGTTGAGATTGCACACCTTTCGCTCCCTGCAGCGGTTGACGACGCTCACGGTCGGCGGCTCCTGGTGGCCGTTCGGCCAGGCGATCTCGATCAGGGCCGACGCGACGTCGTTGGTGAGGTCGCGCTCACGTATCCGCCGACGTGCGTTCACGCGGTGGACCAGCGAGTAGCGACCGGCGGGCACGCCGGTGATGTCGATGTACTGACCCTCGAGCTGGGGTCTGTAATCGTCGAGGTAGCCGGGGGTCAGACCCTCGATCACGCGCAGTGCTTGGGGCTTGCCCCGCTGGCACTCGCCCGTCAGCGGCCCATAGTACGGAGGCAGGTGGTTGCGAGGCCGGTTGACCTCCTCGCGGTCACCGAGGCAGAAGCCGCTCTTGTTGTCGGGACGCACCGGCGCACCGGTTGACGCGCGACGGAGCGAGTAGCGGTCGAAGCGCAGGACGTGAAAATGATTGTGGGTCTCCGAGTGCGCGTATCGCATCGGGAACACGTTCCCGTACCTTCGCGTCCCACCGTCGGCGAGCTCGACGATCTGGCTGGCCTTCATCGACGCGCCCGTATTCGGTCGCGAGCCGCGGATGATCAGCGGGCCTTCGCCGATGTTTGCCACCGCCGAGCGGAAGCCGAGCCGGAACTCGATTCCGTTCGGGCCCGGGCTCTGCTGGACTGATATCTGGGCCGGCGGGCGCTGCGCGAGGTCTGGCAGCAGCTGCTTCGACGGCGTCGGGCTCGACGCTTGCGCCTCGCCGGGTATCACTAGGCAGGCTGCGGCCGCGGACGCCACCAGGCAACGAGCCGCCTGCAGCATCAATTGCCAGACCGTAGATCCCACCGCCTTAGTTTCGCCGGTTACGCGCGTTCGTGGGGACCGCCTGGACGTGATTGGACACTTTGGTTGAGGGCGAGTCTAGAACGTCGACTGCGGCTATATCTACCCGCTCTGCGCACTGCCCTGGGTGCCGCGGGCAGGGCTCCGGGATCACGCGCGTGAGCTGACGCCAGCCGGCGAAAGAAGGTCCTGGCGAACCGCCGGAGGTGGGTCCAGGGACTAGGCCAGGGTTCTCACGGGCGCGATCGGCGCTTGATCGACCGATCCTTGCCGCAATCGCACGTTTCGGCGCCAACCTGACCGAGGAGGCAGCATGCCCACCATCACGACGACAGATGGGATCGAGATCTTCTTCAAGGATTGGGGTTCGGGCCAACCGCTTGTGTTCAGCCATGGCTGGCCCCTTTCCAGTGACGACTGGGACACCCAGATGCTGTTTTTCCTTAAGCACGGCTACCGCGTGATCGCCCACGACCGACGTGGGCACGGACGCTCCACGCAGACCGGCGACGGTCACGACATGGACCACTACGCCGACGACTTGGCAGCAGTGACCGCCCATCTCGATCTCGAGGATGCAATTCACGTCGGGCATTCCACCGGGGGCGGCGAGCTCGTGCGTTACATCGCCCGGCACGGCGAGAGCCGTGTGGCGAGAGCGGTGCTGATCAGCGCCGTGCCGCCGCTGATGGTGCAGACCGAGACCAACCCAGACGGCCTGCCAAAGAGCACGTTCGACGACTTCCAGGTCCAACTCGCCGCGAACCGGTCTGAGTTCTACCGGTCCCTCGCATCCGGCCCCTTCTACGGCTACAACCGGGACGGCACCGAACCCTCGGAACCGATCATCCAGAACTGGTGGCGCCAGGGAATGATGGGCGGGGCGAAGGCACATTACGACGGCATCGTCGCGTTCTCGCAGACCGATTTCACCGAGGACCTCAAGACGATCACGGTGCCGGTACTTGTGATGCACGGCGACGACGACCAGATCGTTCCCTACGCCGATTCGGGACCGCTATCCGCCGAGCTTGTGCAGAACGGGACGCTGAAGACCTACAAGGGATTTCCCCACGGGATGCCTACCACGGAGGCGGACACGATCAACGCTGACCTGCTTGCTTTCCTGCAGTCTCACCGAGTCGGACAGGAAGCCGATATGCAGGCTGTGACCGAGTAGTAGATCGGCCGCTGCTTTCGCCGATAGGCGCACTCAGGCGTTCGCTTCCCCTCGCTGAGCGGCAGCCAGCGGCTTCGTTCGTCTCGCTCTTCAGCAGGCCCGCCGCGAACGGCCACTTCCGGGTTCCGGGGCAACAGAACGTCCAGAAATGTCCGCAAGTCGCGAGCAGGTGCCTACCCGCGAAACGGCCGATTAGCTGGCAAGACGCGACCAGCCGGAGCCCGCCGCACACCCGCGGAGCTAATTGCCATGCAGAAGGTCGTAGGTTCGAATCCCATCAGCCGCTCTGCGAAAGAAGCCCCTGCTAGTCGGGGGGTTCTTTCGTGACGCAAGGGCCGCTAGGCCGAACCTGTTCCCGCCCGGGTGCGAGGTCTTCGGCGGCAAATGACCCAGGAATCTGGGATGGGTCTGCCGGCGGTCACCGCATACACTGCGCTGCAATGACCGTCGCTCGACCCCCGGTCGTTCCCCAGGCCGAATGGGAGACGGCGCTGGCCTCTTTGGCCGAGCGCGAGGCGGCGGTCGCCGCCGCGATGCACGAGCTCGGCGCCGCCCGAAAGCGCATGCCGATGGTGCGAGTGGACCACGACTACCGCTTCGACGGGCCGGACGGAAGTCTGTCCCTGCTCGAGCTGTTCGACGGACGCAGTCAGCTCATCCTGTACCGGTTTTTCTTCGAGGAAGGCGTCCAGGGCTGGCCGGACGCCGGCTGCGTTGGCTGTTCGTCCGTTGCCGACGGCATCCCCCAGCTCGGCCTCCTGCACTCCCGCGACATCACCTTCGCGATGGTCTCGCCGGCGCCACAGGAAAATTTGCGCGGCTACGCCGAGCGGATGGGTTGGACCGACATCCCCTGGTACACGATCTGCACCGAGGGCTTCTCCGCCGACTTCGGTGTCGACGAGTGGTTCGCCTTCAACGTCTTCCTTCGCGACGGTGATGACGTCTATCGCACCTACTTCCTTCAGAACGGACGGATGGTCCAGCAGATCGGCAGCATCTGGACGATGTTCAACCTCACGCCCTACGGTGGGCAGTCCGACGATGAGGACGCGCCCGAGGGCTGGCCGCAGGCGCCGGATTCATTCTGGTTTCGCCGTCACGACGAGTTCGACGAACCGCCGCCGTCGGCCAACGCTGGCGAGTCGTCCCCGAGACGCGGGGCGTAGGCTCGAAAAGGAGCCTGGCGACGAGCTCGCCCCGAGTGGGACTAGTAGCTCGGCTGGTAGCCGGCTCGTCGGCGCTCCGCTTGCCTAAGCGGCCTGACGGACTTTTCGCTCAGATCAGCCGCTCTTTTCTGGACCTTCGTCAGATCGCGACAGGCGTGATGTGGCCCCACCGAGCCCCGGTTCGGCGGGTGAGTGGTAGCTCAGCTGGTAGCCGAGCCGACTAGATCAGCATGGGCTTCACGAGCGCATGATGGTATTGCTGGGGCATGGCGGGCAAGGCATCGGAGCGGTTTGTCTGGGCGGTCGACACTCTGGAGGTCCGCCCGGCTGACCGTCTGCTCGAGGTCGGCTGCGGCCACGGCGTCGCGGTCTCCCTGGTCTGCGAGAGGCTGACGACGGGAACGATCACCGCGATCGACCGCTCGCCAAAGATGATCGAGATGGCCACACGGAGGAACCGCGAGCACGTCGACGCGGGCCGGGCTGCGCTGGAGGCCATCGCGCTGGAGGACGCGGACCTCGGTGATCGGTGCTTCGACAAGGTCTTCGCCTTCAATGTTGCGCCCTTCTGGCAGCAGCCGGAGGCGGCGCTCGGTGCCGTTCGCGAGCACCTCGCCCGGGATGGGGCCGTCTACATCTTCTGGGACGCGCGCCACTCCGCGCCGGAGCGAGCGCGGGACCTGGGCAACGAGCTGGCCGACCGGCTACGCGAGGGCGGATTCTCCCTCGACAGGGTGCTGGTCGAGGACCTGCGTCCGGTCCCCGCGGTCTGCGCGACGGGGCGGCCCCAGCGCGGATGAACATGGACCGAAACACCGTGTCGCGTTCCCTGGCGAGCAGCAGCCCGCCACCACCAGTCCCGGGACGAGACGGCGCCCCGATACAGACTTCGTCAGCCAGCTTGCGGATTACCGGCGTTGATCGCCCATTGGGCGGCGAAAGCCCGTTTGTATGCGGGCCGCGCTTCGCCGCGGGCAACATAGGCAGCCAGTTTCGGAAACTCGTCCAGAAGGCCCGAAGGTCTCAGCCTGAGCAGCACCGACACCATCATCAGGTCGCCCGCGCTGAACGCCCCATCGAGCCAGTCGTCGTCGCCCATGCGGGCAGAAAGTTGGACCAGTCGATCGCGAATGCGGTCTTTGACCAGAGGCAGGCGCTCTTCGGCCCAGGGCTTGTCAGCAGAGCGGGCCCGCCCGAGGCGTCTACCCGTCGCTGCCGCTCCTCGCGCAAAGGAGCAGCAACTAGACGCCCGCGCGCTAAGGCCGGATGTTCTGGTTGAGCCGGAAGACATTGTCCGGGTCCCATTCGCGCTTCAGCGCAACGAGCCGCTCGTACTTCGCATCGCCGTAGATCGTCCGCGCCAGTCCGTCCTCGACTTCGGCGACGTCGTTGACGTAGCGGCCGGCCGACCCGTACGGTGCAGCCTCAGCGAGCGCGTCCCGACCCCAGGCGCGGCAGGCTTCGTCCAGCTCCGGCTCATCCCACTGGATCTCTGCCGACGCCCAGTGCAGCCCTTCGCGCCCTGTGAAGGCGGTGTCCTCGTCGGGCACGGCGGCGATCGCCCCGCCACAGGACCAGACCGAGTATCCACCGTTGGCCCCCTTTGGCATGCGGACGATGCGTTCAGTCCACGCGCTCACGACTTCGTCGGGCAGCGAGGACAGGAAGTTGCTGCGCATGGAAAATCGGTGGCCCCACGCGGTCGCATCGTCGTTCAGTCGCTGAGTGGTCAGATATGACTTCGCCTCGATTGAATCGGTGGCCGCGCCGGGACCGCCGCGCAGCGCGCCCAAGTCGCGCTCGGCGTCTGTGGGAGACCCGGAGTGAAGGACGGCGACGTAGGCGATCGGGCGTCCGGCGAGCTCCGGCGGGTAGTCCTCGGCCGGCAGTGCGAGCCCGATGCCGAAGGAGGCCCAGGCAGCATCAGGCCCGGTCAGGACGAGCTCGCGGTAACGCTCGGCCAAAGCCTCCGCCCGCTCAATCGGATGCATGACCGCGCCATGCGTGACCGGGCCATCGAGCGGATGGAGCCCGAACTCGAATGCGGTCACGATCCCGAAGTTCGCGCCGGCCCCGCGCATGCCCCAAAAGAGCTCCGGATACTCGTCCTCGCTGGCACGGATGAGGCGGCCGTCGGCCGTGACCAGCTCCACGGCGAGGAGGTTGTCGATCGTTAGACCGAATCGACGTTGCAGCCGGCCCATGCCGCCGCCGAGGGTCAGGCCCCCGACGCCAGTGTGGGAGACCACACCCACCGGGCAGACGAGACCATGTTGCTGTGCCGCGTCGTCGAGCTCAGCTAGCAGCGCGCCGCCACCCACGCGCGCGGTGCGCGCTTGCGCCTCGACTTGGGCGCCGCGCATCCGCGAGAGGTCGATGAGGACACCGTCGTCGCAGGTCGAGAGTCCAGGAATGCTGTGACCTCCGCAACGTACGGCGACGACGAGCTCGCGCTCGCGGGCGAAGCGGATCGCCGTCGAGACGTCGCTGGTGGTTGTCGGCCGAACGATCAGCGCCGGGCGGCGGTCGATCATGCCGTTCCAGACCACGCGGGCTTCGTCATAGCCGGGATCGCCCGGCCGCAAGACCTCGCCGGCGAAGCCGTCGGGGAGCTTCATTGCTTCCCCAGGGCTCATCGTCCCGAAGCTCCACAGGTTCCTTCGCGATCGCGGGCGCTGTAGCCCCGCAGCGCGCCGTCGAACGCGTAGTGGGGGCTCGCTGAGGATTTCGACCGCCCGGGTGCCCGCTCGTAGGGCCCATGGACATCATCGACGACCGCGTCGACCCAACCCTGGCCGTGGCCCATCGGCTCCTCGAGCCGGACGTTAGCGGCGGTCGCAAAGCCGTCGAGCGACAGGCTGATGTCCAAGATCGTCTGAATCATCAGGTGTTCAGCTCCATGCTGGGTAGACCCGACCCCGGAGGCGAAATCATCGGTCATCGACTTCAGGATCGCTCTTGGACCCGCTGCTTGGAGCCAAACCCGGCGGAGCCTTGGTCTTCGCGCGAGCGGCGGTTCGGCTATGCATGGAGATCCGGCAAGCACTCCGATGAATATCGAGGGTTCGCCGGGTCATCACCGGTTGACTGTCCCCTACACGAGGGAGGAATCCGGATGCCGAAAGTGATCTACGCGATGGGCGGCGTCTCGGCCGACGGCTACATCGTCGGGCCGGACGGGAAGTTCGACTGGTCGGTGCCCGACGAGGAGCTCCACCGATTTCACAACGAGCAGACGCGCGCGCTCGCCGGCCACCTGCTGGGGCGTCGCCTGTACGAGACGATGGTCTACTGGGAGACGGCCGACAAGGATCCAGCCGCCAGCGACGTCGTGCGCGACTTTGCGCTGATCTGGCAGGCGCTGCCGAAGGTGGTGTTCTCGCGGACGATGGACTCGGTCGAGGGAGCAAACACGACGCTCGCGTGTGACGACCTGCGCGCAGTGCTGAGCTCGCTCCAGGAGTCCGTGCGTGGAGACGTGGCGGTAGGAGGCGCCGACCTCGCTGCCGAGGCGGTCCGTCTGAATTTGATCGACGAGTACAAGCTGTTTGTCCATCCGGTCGCGGTCGGGGGCGGCATCCCGTTCTTCCCACGAGATCACCGTGTCGACCTTGAACTCGTCGAGACGCGCACGTTCAGCTCGCGCGTCGTGTACCTGAGATACCGCGCGGCCGGCCGATGAGTCTGCAGCGGGCGGCGCTGCCGCAATCGCGTCAGACCAGGAGCGTCACACCGCTGGGCTGGTGGGCGACCCCCGGCGGGCTCACCTGCTACCAGCCCGGTGCCCGCCGATGTCGCGAGAACTGGGAGCAGCGTCAACCGAGGCAGAGGGGCGCAGGGACTTCCACGCTCGACGGCGAGTACCAGCGCACGCTCGACAGCCCGCCGTACGCGGGACCGACCTCGGCAGACGGTGCGCGAGCCGCGAGATACTAGGCGCACCATGTCGCAACAAAACGTGGAGATGCTGCACAAGGCGGTCGACGCCTATACGCGGGGCGACCTCGAGGCGTATCTGGAAACCGCCCACCCGAGCGTCGAGTGGTACCCCTTCACGGCGGAGGCGGAGGGAGGCGAGGCGTACCACGGCCACGAGGGCATTCGCCGCTGGTGGTCGAACATGGAGAGCAATCTGGACGAATTCGAGGCGAGCATCAACGAGTGTCGGGACTTGGGCGACACGGTGATCGCGTTCGGAAAGCTCCGGGGTCGGTTCAAGAGCGGGGTCGCCCTTGAACAGGAGATCGCGTGGGTTGCGCGATACCGAGACGGCCTGTTTGTCTGGGGTCGTGTTTTTCGCACCCGCGCCGAAGCCCTCGAAGCTGTGGGGTTGCGTGAGTAGCGGTGTTGCACGAGAAATCCGAATCGTCCGCGAGGAGCACATCGGCCCCGGTTGCATCGCCGGACGCGCGGTGGGAACCTGACAGCTGATGCACGCCCGCGATCCCGAGACGACGGTGGCTGCGGGCGCGAAGACGGTCGCCGCGGGCGCTCTGCCCGAGAACGGGCCGCAGCCGACGTCGAGCTTCGAGGTGAGGTCTCCTGCGGATGGCTCCGTGGTCGCGTCGGTGCACGATCAGGGCGCCGAAGAGGTGCGCGCCGCCGTCGGGCGACTGCGGGGCAATCAGCCGGCGTGGGAGGCGCTCGGACCGACCGGCCGTGGCCGCTGGCTCGGGCGCCTGCGTGACTGGCTGTTCGACAACGATGAGCGGGTCGCGGAGCTGCTTCAGCGGGAGACGGGAAAGCCGTGGCAGGAGGCCACCCTCGAAGTCCCCGCGGCGATCGACTTGATCGAGTACTACCGAAAGCGCGCCCAGGAGTTCCTGGCCGACTCGCATCCGCGGCCGCACGGCCTTCTGACCGCGGGCAAGAAGCTCTCGATCGCCTACCGGCCGTACCCGGTCGTGGGCGTCATCTGCCCCTGGAACAACCCTGTCCTGCTCGCCCTGGCCGATGGTGTGCCCGCGCTGTTGGCCGGCGCGGCGGTCGCTATCAAGCCGTCCGAGCTCACCCCGCTGACCACCCGCGAGATCGTGCGCGGCTGGCGGGAGGATGTGGGCGCTCCGGCAGTGCTCGAGTGCCTGACCGGCGCCGGAGGGACCGGTTCAGCGCTGGTGGAGGAGGCCGACTTCATCCAGTTCACCGGCTCTACGCGAACCGGCAGGGGGATCGCCCAGCGTGCGGCCGCACGGCTGGTGCCGTACAGCCTCGAGCTCGGCGGCAAGGACGCGATGATCGTGCTCGCCGACGCCGATCTGGAGCGGGCCGCGAACGCCGCGGTCTGGGGCGCCATGTTCAACAGCGGTCAGGCGTGCACCTCGGTAGAGCGCGTCTTCGTCGAGGAGCCCGTCCACGACGAGTTCGTCGAGCGCGTAACCGAGCGTGTCCGCGGCCTGCGCCAGCGCGCCGACCACCAGGGCTTCGGCGCCGACGTCGGGACGCTCTCCAGCGAAACCCAGCTCGCCATAGTCGAGCGACACGTATCCGAGGCGCTGGCGAAGGGGGCCCGCGCACTCGTCGGCGGCAAGCGCGCGGACCTGCCGGGCGCGTATTTCGAGCCCACCGTGCTCGTAGACGTCGAACAGTCGATGAGCTGCATGCGCGAGGAGACGTTTGGCCCGACGCTGCCGGTGATCAAGGTCGGTGACGTGGAGGAGGCGATCCGGCTCGCGAACGACTCGAGCTACGGCCTGTCGGCCAGCATCTGGACGCGGGACCGTGCCCGAGGTGAGCGTCTCGCGCGGCGCCTGGAGGTGGGGGCGGTGAACGTGAACGACATGTTCACGAACGTCTTCACGTTCCCGGTCCCTCAGGGCGGGTGGAAGGAATCCGGCGTCGGCTCACGGCTCGGTGGCGCAAACGGTATTCGCAAGTACTGCCGGCCGCAGGCGATCACCGCAACCCGGCTGACCCCCCGGTCGGAGCTGCTCTGGTACCCCTACACCGCCCGCAAGGGCAAGCTTGCCGTGCGTCTCACTCGCTTCCTGATCGCACGTGACTGGGCCCGCCGCCTGGGTTGGCGCCGGCGCTGAGCGGCGAGGGCGCGGGCCGTCTCGATAAGCTACAACCAGATGGTTGTAGATGAGCTGACGGACGAGGTGGTCGACGAGCTGTTCGGTGCCCTGGCCGACCCGACCCGTCGCGACATCCTTCGCCGCTGCGCCACAGGCGAGCCCTCGGTTTCGCAGCTCGCTCGGGCTTACCCGATGAGCTTCGCGGCGGTGCAGAAGCACGTCGCCGTGATGGAGCGGGCCGGCCTGGTCATCAAGGAGCGCCGCGGGCGCGAGCAGCTCGTGCGTACGGATGCCGGCGCGGTCCGCCGCGCGCGGCAGGCCCTCGACGAGCTCGAGACGACCTGGCGCGGGCGAGTGGATCGAATGTCGGACCTGCTCGCCCAGGGCACCGAGCCAGAAGGTAAGACTCAACGATGAGAGGAGCCTGTTGAGCATCACCAGCGTCGACACGGACTACGACAACCTGACCATCAGCCTGATCGCCGAGTTCGATGCTCCGATCGAGCAGGTGTGGGAGCTGTGGTCGGATCCGCGCAAGCTCGAACGCTGGTGGGGTCCGCCGGGCTATCCGGCCACCTTCGAGAAGCATGACCTCACCCCGGGCGGCGAGGCCACGTACTACATGACCGGCCCGGAGGGCGACACGTGGGGTATGTGGCGGGTCACCGGCGTCGATCCGCCCAGCTCGTTGGAGTTCACCGACGCCTTCGCCGAGCCGGACGGGACGCCGATCGCGGACTCGCCGGTCAGCAGGGTGAGGGCTCGGCTCAGCGAGCGCGACGGCGGCACGCGGATGGAGTTGCATACGACGTTCGAATCCCACGAGGACATGGAGAAGCTGGTGAGCATGGGGACAGTGGAAGGCTTGCAACAGGCCGTCGGGCAAATGGACGCCCTGCTTCAGGCCGGCGATGAGTTTCCCCGACGCCGACGGTCTTACTGATCGACGAGTAGGAAGGAGATGACGATGCCCGAGCACAAGATCGGAACCCGCGAGGAGTGGCAGGCGGCTCGAGACGAGCTCGCCAAGCTCGAGGCCGAGCAGGCGGAGCGAAACGAGGAGATCAAGAAGGAGCGGCGCGAGCTGCCCTGGGTGCCGGTGGAGAAGGAGTACGTCCTCGAGACCCAGGACGGCAAGAGGACGCTGGCCGAGCTCTTCGACGGTCGCTCGCAGCTGCTCGCCTACAACATCATGTACGGGCCCGACTACTCGGTCGGCGCGTGCCCGGGGTGCACGAGCCTGGGCGACGAGTTCTCGGGCGGCCTGATCCACCTCAACAAGCGCGACGTGACGTTCGTCTGCTTCTCACGCGCGCCGATCGACCGGCTGAATGCCTACAAGGAGCGGATGGGCTGGGAGTTCCCGTACGTATCGACCTACGACACCGACTTCCCATGGGACTTCGGGCTGGCGCTGACGGAAGAGCAGGCGCAGCAGATCCCCGAGGTCCAGGAGATGCTCAGCGACCCGCCCGCGTGGCTTGAGTTCTGGGCCGAGCAGGTCGGCGCCGAGCTCAAGGACGGGCTTCGCGAGAACCCGAGCTACATCGCCTTCGCGAAGGACAACGGGACCGTGTACTTCACCTACATGGTGTCGGCGCCGGATCCGTTCGTCGCTCCCCACGCCAGCATGCTGCTCGACCGGACGCCGAAGCCGCAGCCAGATGACCCGACCACCTTCCGCAAGGACGAGTATCCGGACTGACCCCGGTGCACGTGGCGCAAACCGCACGCACGCGCGAGCTCGCCCAGCGTGCCCTGCTCGGAGCGCTGCTGGCGCTTGCCGTCGTGGCATGGCTGGTGACGGGCGACCGGATGGGGGCCATGGAGTCGATGCCGGGGATGGAGCTCGGGGGGCTCGGGTTCTACGTCACCGTCTGGGTGGTGATGATGGCGGCGATGATGTTCCCAGCGGTGGCTCCCACGGTGCTGACGTACGACCGCCTTCGAGAAGACCATCGCGCTCGCGGGAACGGCGCGCCGGCCGACGCGAGCGTTCTGTTCATCTGCGGTTACCTGCTCGTGTGGACCGCGGCGGGTCTCGTCGCCTACGCCCTGTTCGAGCTCGTGCGCTCCGCCGACCCGCCGTTCCTGGCTTGGGACGAGGCGGGTCGCTACGTCACCGCGGGGGTGATCCTCGCTGCGGTCGCCTACCAGCTGACCTCGGTCAAGCGGGCCTGCCTGGTCAGATGCCGCAGCCCGAGGACGTTCCTCGCGGAGCGCTGGCGCGACGGTCGGTGGGGCGCCCTGGAGCTGGGGATCCGGCATGGCGCCTGGTGCCTGGGCTGCTGCTGGGTGCTGATGGCGGCCCTGTTCGCCGTTGGCCTGATGAGCCTCGGGTGGATGGCGCTGATCGCGGCGTTCATCGTCGCCGAGAGGCTGTTGCCGTGGCCGAACGGGGCGCGCGGAGCGGTCGCCGTGGTCCTCCTCGCCATCGGGCTCGGCGTCGCGCTCGTCCCGGCTGACGTCCCGGGGTTCACCGAGCCGGATGGCGCGATGCCCGGCGGTGGCGGTCACGGCGAGTCGATGCAGATGATGCCCTGAGCCAGGGCGTTCGGGGAGCCGAGTGCGGACCTTATTCGGCGCCGACGGCGTTATCGGATCCGATCCGCCCGCGCGGGAGGTGTTCCGTTTAGGGATCCGGCAACGGAACGGTGTCGAGGCGATCAGCGAGTAGGGACGAGCGCGGCTGCGAGGATCGCGCAGGGGTTTCCGGGTGGCCAGCCGGGCAGCGGGTCGATCATGTCGAGCTGAATGAAGCCACGCGCCGACCAGAAGGCGCGCGTCGCGACATACGGGAGGTAGTCGGCAGATGGATCGAGCGTCTTTACCTCGACGACGCAGACACCGTCGGCGCGCAGGTCGGCCAGTACGTGGTCGACCAGGCGCGTGCCGAGATGCTCGTTGCGTCGATCGCTGGACACGGCCGCCCAGAGGATCTCTGCGGAGCGCGGTTCGCGTCGTTCGACGACTGCGAAGGCGACCACACCGCCGTGGTCGAGTACCCACGAGCGGTGGTTCGCCATATCGACTCGGACTCGATCGGGCACGTCCTCTGTGAAGAAGTCCGGCAGGCCGAGCACGATCTGCACACACGAGGCGACGTCTTGCTCCGTGCCGGGCCTGACGATCGAGGCGATATGAGTTGGACTCGGGCGCACGCTTGGAGGCTAGCGACGGCCGTGGCCACCGGGCGAGGAAGCCCCGTGAGGGCTCCTGCCCCGGGACGACGACTTGACGCTGGCGAGGCGGTTTGGCGGCCGGCCGGAGCCCTCAGCCGATCTGCTCCGCCAGCTCGACGATGATCCCCTCCGGGCCGCGGACATAGCAGAGCCGATAGATGTCTTGGTAGTTCTCCACCTCGCCAACGAGCTCCCCGCCGCGCGCTCGCACGCTGGCGACGGCGGCGTCGATATCGTCGACTGCGAATGTGAGATGGCGGATGCCCGGGGTGTTCGCCGGCGCGTGCCGGTCGCCGCCCCGGCCCGACGGGGCGTGAAACTTCGACAGCTCGAGCCGTCCGTGGCCATCAGGGGTCTCCAACATCGCGATCTCCGAGCGGACGCCCTCGAGGCCCACCACGCGGTCCACGCAACCGCCCTCTACCGATCCCTCGCCCTGCAGCTTGAGTCCGAGTTCGACGAAGAACGCCGTCGCGGCGGCGAGGTCGTCGACCACGATGCCCACGTGATCCATGCGTTGGATCGTCATGCGCTTGACGGTAGCGACACGACGACCCCAGCCACAGCGTCTCTCGGTCGCCGATCGGCTGAGGAAGCTGCAAGCGGAGTCGCGGCGGTCATAGATGTTCTCCCGCGACATCGCTTGCTCCTAAGCGTTTTGGCAGCCGCGAACGCTCAAGCGGCCCTCCACTGCCTCCACGTTCGGTCACCCGTCGGCCGCTGCGGACTTGCGGACCGAAACCTCGACGCCGTGCACCGAGGTGCTCTCGCCCATGTCGGCCTTGATGCCGGGATTCAGCGCATTGACGTTGGCACCAAGCAACTCCCGTCTTGGCCAGCGCCCCTTGCAGGAGAGGGCGACTCCACGCTGCACAGCCTCAGCCAATCTGACCTCGAGCACGAGCCGTCCGGTTTCGTTCTCGAGCACGACCTCGTCGCCATCCTGCAAGCCGCGGTCAGCTGCGTCCAGGGGGTGCAGCGTGACGGTCGCCTCGCCCAGGCGCCCGGTGATCTTCTTGTCGTTCGCAAAAGTGTGATTCAGAGTCCAGGGCGAGGCGGGGGATAGCAAGCGCAGCCGACCACGCTCCGGACGAGCGTCGACGTGAGGATGCGGAATGCGGGGATGGCCAGCGGTCTCCGCTTGTGCTGACGCCAGCTCGACCTTCCCGCTCGGCGTCGGAAAAACCTTGTCCGCGAACTGGACGACGCGCTCCGTCGAGATCGGAACGGTGCCCTTGGCGGCCAAGGAGTCAAAGTCCTCCTCGAGCCCCGTCTGGCGCATCACGGCCGCAATGATCTCGCGATCGTTCTCAAAGAGCTCCGGATCGGTAAAGCCCATACTCGCCGCTAGCCGTCGGAAGATCTCCTGATTGGGGAGTGAATCACCTAGCGGAGGCATCGCCTGGACTTGAGCCGAGAGCGACAGGGCGAAGTAGGAGGCCACCAGGTCGTCGAATTCGAGGAAGCTCGAAGCCGGCAACACGAAGTCGGCGAAGTCGGTCGTGTCGGTCTCAAAAAGGTCGATCGCCACGGTCACGAGATCCTCGCGCTCGAGCGCGTTACGCAGGCGTGCCTGTTCGGGGCTGGAGGCCGCGATGTTGATGTTCCAGCAAACCAGGGCCCGGGCGCGTTCGCGATCCTCCAGGCGGGCCGCGAGGTCCATGTGGCTCACGGAGCTTGGCGGCCGCTGGCGCAGATGGTCTGCGCACAGGTAGGCGTCGTCGATCCGGCGCTGTGCAAGCCCGTTCAGGTACAGGAAGCCCGTGCCGGGCCTACCGATGTTGCCGGTGATGGCAGGCAACAGAGCGCAGCTACGCATCGCATTGCCGCCCTGTGCTTGGCGCTGGAAGCCCTGACCCAGCCAAAGGAGTGAGGGCCCCTCGGCGTATACGCCTGCTGCCTCCTCGATCAATCCCGCCTGAACACCGGTCTTTTCCTCGGTCCAACTCGGTGAGCACGCTGCGGATCGAGTCCTCGAGCTCCTCGAAACCGATGGTGTGGTTCTGGACGAACTCCAGGTCGACGAGCCGATCGCGCTGAACGACATGGAGGAGCCCGAACGCCAGCGCGGCATCGCTGCCTGGGAAAGGCTGTAGGTGAAGGTCGGCGGCCTCGGCGGTGGGAGTCCGGATAGGGTCGACGACGATGATCCGCGCGCCACTCTCCGGCAACCAGTGTTCATGGGCGTGTGGAGCGGAGGCCGACGGGTTGGCGCCCCAGACCATGATGCACGCTGAGTCATGGGAGGAACGCGGGTCGAATCCGACCATGGAGGTGCCGTAGAGGTAGTCGAGCGCGGCGTGCCCCGCGTTATTGCAGATGGTGTCTGGCTCGACCTCGGTCGCCCCCAACCGGTTGAAGAAGCGCAGGCCGAAGTGGTATCCGATAACTGAGAATGTGCCGGTGTAGTGCGCGTTGAGGATTGCCTCGGGGCCAGGGGATGCTGCGATGCGACTCAAGCGGTCGCCGATTTCTGCCAGAGCGTCCTCCCACGAGATCGCCTCGAACTCGCCCCTGCCCTTCGCTCCGACCCGACGAAGCGGTGAACTCAGCCGCAATTCTGGATCGAGAAACGCCCCGTTGTAGCCGATTGCGCACTTGCGGCATAGCTTGCCGCGGCTCACAGGGTGATCGGGGTCACCCCGAACCTGAGTGCGACCACCGTCCCGTTTGGTGACGAGCACCCCGCAAGCGTCGTAGCAGTCGCGGGGGCAGGTCGTTCGAACCGCTTCGCTTCCGGGAACGTTCATTTGGCCAATCCGATGACGAGATTAGCTCAGGCGAACGGCCCGTCGTTGGGCGGTTGAGACTGCGCCTGGACCTCGAGCCAGTAACCCTGTTGCCCATCGGTCTTCTGCTACCAGGCGCTGGCGCTGTCGAGGCGCCCGAGACCCGTAACGGGCGTCTTTCCCTCCTCGTGCGAAGGAGAGGCGAGAGCGCACCTTGACTGAGAAGCTGATGGACGCGCCAGAAGCGGACGGGCGCCGTGTGGCGCATCGCACATTGCCTTGCGCCGCTGAATACCACACTCGCCGTGTGCGGAATTCACGCGGTGATTGTCATCGATTCTCATAGGGCGCCGGCATGAACGTAACCGCCATCGATAGGCCTCGAAGGATCTATAACCCCGTGCAGCGCGACGCGGCCACGTTCATCGAGACGAGCGAGCAGACCGGAGGCGAGCGGACGGTCATCGAGCTCGAGGTCGCGCCGGGCGGGAAGGTCACGCCGCATTACCACCTCGCCTACAGCGAGCGCTTCACTGTGCTCGAAGGGCGATTGATGATCGAGATCGACGGCGTTCGCCAGGAGCTCGGGGCGGGCGACGAGGCCGTCGCAGCTCCCGGCAGCCTCCACGCCTGGAGCAATCCGGGCGACGAGCGCAGCGTCGCCCACGTGGAACTGCGACCCGGTAGGTCGGGCTTCGAGAAGTCGCTACGCGTCGTCTACGGGCTTGCCGCCGACGGTCTCGTGCTCAAGAACGGGGTGCCCCGCAACCCGATCCATGCCGCGCTGGTCTTGGAGATGGGCGAGGTGCGCCTGCCGGGTGCCTACGCGGCGCTCGAGCGAATTCTGGGGCTGCTGGCCCGCCTCGGACGGTGGCGCGGCGTCGACCGCGAGCTCGAGCGGCGCTACCTCTGACCAGATCATGTCCGCTAACGCCGCTGGGCAGTGCGAGCGCTGTCCCGTCGGCCCCTCGTCGTCCAAGGGTGAATGCGGCGATGGCTGTTGCGCGTCGCGCGCAACAGCGGGCGTCAGCTGCACGCCGGCGTGGACGACTGCATTGCGTCGGGGCAGTCATCGCCTCTGCCGCCGATGTCATGGACGCGTGGGCAAATCGATAAGGACGCTCGTTGGGCTCCTCCTCGGTCGGATTCAGGCCGACCCTATCCGCGGGGGTTTCGAGCGAACGCTGCCGGCGCGGTCGAGCTTTCCGCTCTGATCCCAACCCCGACGCACCGTCCGACAGCTGCCTAGGCCCGGTAGCGCCGCCGGCTCTGGATCAGCGCGTGGTTGAGGATCGCCTCGTCATCGTCCTCGCGAGCGACCACGACGATCTTGTTCCAAGCGCCGGGGTAGACGACGCGCTCGTTGTAGACCTCGGTTCGAAAACGTTCGGCGTAAACAGCTGGAAGCGTGTCGCCGACGCCATACATGCGTCGGCCTCCGTCGCTGCCACGGATGACTGCGACCAGGTCGCGCGTCTGCTCGTAGTCGTCGGCGGCGACGAACTCGACCAGCGGCTGCTGGGGAGATCCAGCGCTGAGGAAGGCGACGACGTACTTTCGGTCGCGGCCCCACTTGTTCTTCCGGATGGTTTCGCCAAGGCCGATCTGCACAGCGCCTTCGGCACGCGTTGTGCCAATGAACACGCGGTACGGCTTGTATCGATCGACGCCCTTCGGCCACCCATAGGACTCGCCCTCCCGCTCCGTGAGGAGGCGCCAATCCTCCGGAAGGTCCTGAGGCCCACCGCGAGCGCGGACCGCCGTTTTGTCAGCGGCACCATCGGCGCCAACATGGCCGATGATCGGATTGTCGAAGCCCGCCTCCGAGAGCCGAGTCAGAAGTGGGCCGAGCTCGCGATCCGGAACGTGCTGAACGGTGACCGAGAATGGGCACATCGGCTATCTCCTGGATGGATAACGTAAGATAACGTATTACTGTAACGCACCGTTGTCCCGAAGTATGCTACCGTACGTCGTGCGTCAGGAACCTCTCGCCGACGTCGTCGAGCTTCGAAGCTCCCACGACTGTCAATCGGGCCTGAGCGCACCAGGAGGGCTCAACCGGGTTCCTCCACCCCAGAGGAAGAGAGTTGGAATCTATGTTTGCAACCATTCGACGCTACGAGTCGGTCGACCAGAGCCGCACCAGCGAGCTCGTCAAGAAGGCCGACGACAGCCTCCTGCCGAGCCTGAGCGAGCTGCCCGGCTTCAACGGGTACTACCTGATCGAGGCCAGCGACGGCGTCATGAGCTCGATCGGCTTCTTCGACACCTCGGAGCACGCCGACGAGTCGACCCGCGTCGCCTCCAACTGGGTGCGCGAGGAGAAGCTCGAGACAGCACTCCCGAACCCGCCGAAGATCACGACCGGCGAGGTCGTCGCGCAAGAGACGAGCGAGCTCGTCCAGGCGTAACCCGCCGAGAACCACGTTCGGCGTCGGAGAGAAGGCCCGCTACTTTGCGGGCCTTCTTCTCTGTGGTGACTCAGAAAGCCGGCGATCACCGGGTTGGGTCACCTGCCGGCAGTCGTCGCGCTGGCGGTCGATTCGCTCTTCGACCGTGCAGGCGGCCGTAATAAGGTGAGTTGGTGGAAACGACGATCCGGGTGCGGCGAGCGCCGAACCCGCGACAGGTCACGGTGCTCGGGCTGCTGCTCGCGGTCGCGGCGGTCGCCTGGTTGATGGTCGACAGCCGCATGGCGGGCATGGACGCCGGCCCGGGCACCGACCCGGGACGGCTCGGGTTCTACGTCTCGGCCTGGGTGGTGATGATGGCCGCGATGATGTTTCCGTCGATCGCGCCGATGGTTTCGATGTATGCGATCGTCGACCGGGGCAAGCGCGCGACCGAGGGCAACGACCGCGGCCTCGGCGCGACCGCCGCCTTCGTTGGCGGCTATCTGCTCACCTGGGCCGCGTTCGGGGTCCTCGCCTACGGACTGTTCGTGCTAGTGCGCTCGCTCGACGTCGCAGCCTTCGGATGGGATCGCGACGGCCCGTACGTGGCGGGTGCAGTGATTGGCGTCGCCGCCCTCTACCAGCTGACCCCAGTCAAGAACGCCTGCTTGTCGAGATGCCGGAACCCGCTCGGTTTCGTGATCAGCTCGTGGCGCGACGGCCGCCTCGGCGCTGTCGTAATGGGCATCCATCACGGCGGCTGGTGCGTCGGCTGCTGCTGGGCGCTGATGGCGACACTGTTCTCCGTCGGCGTGATGAGCGTCACGTGGATGGTCTTCGTGGCGCTCGTGGTGGCGGCCGAGAAGTTGCTCCCATGGCGGCGGGCCGTGAACGGCATCATCGCGGCGATCCTGGTGGTGCTCGCGATCGGTGTCGCCTGGCATCCGCACGATGTGCCAGGCCTCACGCTCCCGGACTCGCCAGAGGCCGAGTCGGCGAGCGGGGGTATGTCGATGGACGGGCACCCCGCCAACGAGTACGGCGGCGGGAAAGCGATGATGGGGGAGAGCCGCTAGTCGTCCGAGGCGTAGGCGAAGTCGGACTCATATGCGCAGCTACCGGTGAATTCGAACTCAAGCGGGGCCGCGTCCACCGCAAGAGCCTCGGCGTAGAGCTCCCTGCCCTGCTGGTGATGGCCCGGGATGATGCAGGTGGTGGGCTCTTGGTCCGCAACCGGCTCACCGATGCGGACGGTGACCTCGTTGCCGGCACGAAACCAGCCCCGGCCCGGCGTATGGTCGATCTCGATCGGGACGGTCCGCACCCCCAGCAAGTCACTCGCTTTGAAAGCCCATGGGAACTGCTTCTGCGGCGTCCCCCCGAGGTGTCCGAGGTAGATCTCGGTCAACGCCGCCCGCTGCCGACCGTTGCCCCGCTCGTCGAGATAAAGGAAAAAGCGCCACGGTGAGCCCGGCTCGTCATCGTCGTAAGCATTCGCGAGGACGACGTTCAGCCCGGACAGATCCAGCTCGCCGGCGTGCCCGCTGCAGATCGCCCACGAGAGGGTGCCGAGGCAGATGCCGTACGTCGAGCGCCCACCGTGGCGCCCTCCGATCCTCCGGCAGGGACAGATCGCCTCGCAGTTGCACGACTCCAGATACGTGCCCGACAGATCCCAGGGGAGGAGGTCGCTCACCAAGGACGAGCCTACCGAGGAGATCGCCGTGGGCGTCTCGTTGCGCCAAAGCGAGCCTTTTCAGCACCTCGACAGGGATGCGATACCACCCTGGAACTTAAGGCCAGCCAGGTGTCGAGGGCGCTCCGCCTCAGCCGACTGACTCGTGAGTGAGCAGGCGTTGATGCACCCGCTGCACCGGGGGCGAGGGGGTGGCGCCCAGCTCCTCACGCAGCAGGGCGCGAAGCCTCTCGTACACCCGCAGGGCCTCGGCGATGTTGCCCTGTCTCTCGAGCGCCTCCATGAGCACCGCGTAGCCGCTCTCGCGGTAGGGGGAGAGATCGAATCAGGCGCTTGGCCGTTCGCTCGGCCACGGCGACCTCGGGTCCCCCAAGGCCTAGGCTCCGCCGCGCGGTGCATTCCAGAGCTCTCACCCGGATCTCCTCCAGCTCTCGTCGCAGCTCCTCGATCCAGTCCCCCTCCTCACCTGGCAGGAAGCGGCGCTGACCTATGTTGTATGCGACGAGAGTCGGGCCAATCGCCGCGTACCAGTCACCACCGGCGATCATCGCCTCCGCGCGATGGATCCCATCCCGCGCCGCCTCGAAGTCCACCCTTGCGTGGCGGCCCAGCTCGAGCCGGATCTGGCTACGGCCCACAAGGACGTCGTCGGGGAGCAGTCGTCTCAGCTTCGACAGCAGCGCCGAGAGCGCCGGGTCGGGGGCCGAGGGAAGCCCCTGCGGCCAGAGGGCGTCGGCAAGCTCGTCGCGGCTGGCAACTCGATCCCGATTGACGGCGAGATAGGCGAACAGGAGGCGTCCCTGCCGGCCCGGTAGCTGCTCCTCGATTCGCTGACCAGCCACTCGGACAACAAAGCGCCCGCAGAGCTGAATCCGAGTCCCGGCTCGCTGTGGCCCCGCATCGGACACCGTCCCAAGCTAGCGCCAAGGCCCACAGGTAACAATCTGGCTCGGGACGCGAGCGATGCCGGCGAAGGAGGCAAATGATGGCCTACGTGATCAGCTGCGATTGCGGCTACGTCTCTCGGGGCGAGACCGAGGATGAACTGGTGGAGGAGGCGAACCGGCACATCGAGGAGGTTCACCCGGACATGGCAGGGAAGGTTTCCGAGGCCGACTTGCTGGCGATGGCCGAAGAGGTCTGACCGCGGAGCACATCGTGGCGCCTGGCGGCCGTCCAGGGCCTCCTCCGTTTCCTGTCGATACTTCCGGCGCCAAGCTCTCACCAAGCGCCTGCCAAGGTGATGGAAGCGCCCGGGCTCGATCCTCCCCCGGCAGAGTCGGCAAACCCGTGGAGGGCAAACAATGGCGCAAAGCTCTGAACATCAGCATCGACCCGCCTCCTTTTACGCCTCCCCGGACGAGGCGCTGAACGCACCGCCGGAGGATTTCCTATACCTGGCCTGCTTGCACGAGGGCACGGGCGTGCGCGCGCCCGACTTCCTCGCGGTCGTCGACACGGAGCAGGGAGCGATCGTCCACGAGACACCGATGCCGAACGTCGGCGATGAGCTCCATCACTTCGGCTGGAACCGCTGCAGCTCCGCCTGCCACGGCCCCGATCGCTCGCACCTGATCGTGCCCGGCTTTCGCTCCTCGCGGATCCACATCGTCAACGTCGCCGACGACCCTCGGCGGCCTCGGATCGAGAAGGTGATCGAGCCGCAGGAGCTCGCCGACAGGACTGGCTACACCCGACCGCACACCGTCCACTGCATGCCGGGCGACAACGTCGTCGTCAGCATGCTCGGCGATCGCAAGGGCAACGGCTCCGGCGGCTTCGCCGTGCTTGATGCGAAGACGTTCGAGGTTAAGGGCCGGTGGGAGAACGGCGGCGAACGACCGCCGCTCAACTACGACTTCTGGTACCAGCCGCGCAAGAACGTGCTCATATCGTCCGAGTTCGGCGAGCCGAACGCCTACGAGCCCGGCTTCGACATCGAGGACGTAGGCGCGGGACGCTACGGACAGCGGGTGCACTTCTGGGACCTCGCCGAGCGTCGGCTCGAGCAGACCCTCGACCTCGGCGAGGTCGGCTTGGTGCCGCTCGAGGTGCGCTTCCTTCACGACCCCGACGCCGAGCAGGGCTTCGTCGGGGCGACGCTGGCGAGCAACATACTTCGCTTCCACCGCTCGAACGGCAGCTTCGAGGCCGAGCCCGTGATCGAAGTCGAGAACGAAGAGCTCGAGGGCTGGCCGCTGGCGGGCGGCGTGCCCGGGCTGATCACCGACGTGGTCGTCTCGATGGACGACCGCTTCCTTTACTTCTCGAACTGGCTGCACGGCGACCTGCGCCAATACGACATCTCGGATCCGACCAACCCCAGGCTGACGGGCCGGCTCTGGCTCGGTGGGCTGCTCGGCAACGAGAGCGACGCCGGTCGCGAGCTGAGCGGCGGACCGCAGATGATCCAGCTCTCGCTCGACGGGCGCAGGCTCTATGTCACGAACTCGCTCTACTCGAGTTGGGACAACCAGTTCTACCCGGAGCTTCGTTCGTGGCTGCTGAAGGTGGACTGCGATCCGGCCGGCGGCATGGAGATCGATAGCGACTTCTTCGTCGACTTCCACGCTCGGCCCGGTGGGCCGGCGCGGGCGCACGAGGTTCGGCTCGAGGGGGGCGACTGCACGACGGAGATCTTCCAGTGACGGGCCTCCCGGTGGCACACGTCGGCGGCATCCCGGTCGAAGAGGTGCTTGGATCTCTCGGTCCGGCGCTCCTCCTGGTCGCCGGAGCGGCGTCCGCGAAGCTCAGCGCTCGCGTTCGTCGCCTGCGCCCGAGTGAGCATGAATCCGAGGAGGTAAGTCGTGGTCGTTCGTGTCTTTCGTGCCCGCGTCCACCCGGGGAAGGAGGACGTGTTCGAGCGCTTCGTGATCGAGACGGGGGTGCCGATGGTGAAGGCCCAGGAGGGCTGCACGCAGGTGACCGTCGGGAAGAGCCGCTGGAGCGAGCAGCCTGAGTTCGTCGTCCTCACCGTATGGAGGTCTGTCGATGCTCTGCAGGCGTTCGCGGGACCGGACTGGCAGAAAGCGGTGATCGAGCCCGAGGAGAAGCACATGCTTGCCCAGGTCTTCTGCGATCACTACGAAACGATCGAAACGGGCTGAGCCGGCAGGAAATCGGCGTGTCTGCACGAGCGAGGCCCCGTTCAGCGGGGCCTCGCTGTGCAGAGTGATGTGCTGTCAGTGCGTGGGTCGCAAGAAGCGGTTGACCGCGCGGTTGCCGATCTTGGCGCCGTGCGTGATCCCCTCCTCGACCGCCACCCGGTGTGAAGTGCCACACGCCAGGCGCCGTGTTCTGTGGGTAGGCGGAGTCGAACAGGGTGGTGTCCTCACCATCCGCGGCGCGGAGCGCGAGTATCGCCGCGGCGGCGGCCCGGCGGGTGCGATCGCCGCGATGAAGATGACGAGCAGTGTTCGCATACGCATGTGGGCCTCCTTGGTGCTCACGTGTTGTTAGCCCGAAGCCTCCGACACCGCGGTATACGCCTGGTCTATTTCGGTCCGCTCCTGCCCACCCTCGTCAGCCCGAGGGACAGACCGACATATGGTCCTGGCCGGGTACAACCTCGGCCCACTGCTCCGGGGTCAGGTCGCCGCCAGCCACAGCGCAGGCGTGTCGCACCCAGGTGGCGGGATCGACCTCCCAGCGGAAGGCGTTTCCGTAGTCCGTGAGGACAAAGAGGCGGCGGCCGTCGGGCGTGAACCGCGCCGTGAACCAGGCGGCCTGTCCAACGGGCACAGGGAGCGAGCCGACGGCTTGCCGCGACTCCACGTCCCAGAGCATGACCGCGGCTTCGGCGTACGCGCTGGCCAGGGTTCGGCCGTCCGGGGAGAAGGCCACCGATAGGGCTTCCCCGCCTCCTGCCGCCAGCGGCGCTCCCACCCGCTCCCAATCATCCGTCGCCCAGAAGAGGACCGTACCGTCCAGCCGGCCGACGGCCAGCAGGCTTCCGTCCGGGGAGAACGCGACCGAGCGGACGTCCTCGCCGGACCGCAGCCTGGCGATCCGCTCGCCACTTCGCACGTCTCGGATCTCGATGCCGTCGGGGCCCTCGAACCGGGCGCCGAACGGGATCGCCAGCTGCGCACCGTCGGGGCTGAACGCGAGCCCGAGCACGAAGTGCGGCAGCCGCAGCGGCTCGACTATCTCGCGTCCGTCCGCATCCCAAACTCGCACGGCGCCCCCCACGCTGGCGCCGGCGAGCTTGCCTCCCGAGCCAAACGCCAGTGCCTGGACGCTGTGGGGATTGTCCACCTCCGGGCCACGAGGGGCGAGTAGAAGCGGGCCAACACGCCGTCCCGATTCGGCATCCCACACGCCGACGCCCCCATTCTGTCCACCGACCGCGAGCCGGCGCCCGTCGGGTGAGAACTCGACCGCGAGTATCGGCCCCGTTGGGAAGGCCTCGAAGCCGCCGGTCGCGCGTAACGTCTCCGCGTCTATCAAGCCCACTCCGCCATCCACGAACTCCCCGGCCGCGAGCGTCCGCCCGTTCGGACTGAGGGAGAAGGCGGGCGGACTCGACTCGTCGCCCCGCAGCGCAAGATTGGCGCGAAAGCGCCGTGCGAGCCGGCGGTCGCCCGCGACGTCCCAGATGTTCGCGGTGGAGTCCTCGGCGCCCGTGTAGAGCGTGCGCCCGTCGGGACTGAAGGCGTGGGGCCCGATCGGGGCAGATTGGCCTACGAAGGTCTCGGTCGCCGCGCCGTTCTCCACGTCCCAGACGGTTACCGTGTCGCCCTCCGACGTCGACAGCATGCTGCCGTCGGGGCTGAAGGCCCCGACCTCGAGGCTGGGATCCTGCTCCGCTGCCAACGTTCGCACCCGACCCGAATCGAGGTCGAGTAGCCGAAGCCGCCGATCCGGGGTCTCGGCCGCGAGGGTGTTCCCGTCACTCGTGATCGCGAGGCTTAGGGCTCCCACCGGAAATCGGCGCACAACGCTGAAGGTCTGCTGGTCGAACACGTAGGTCGCTTCGTCCGTCACCTGCACCAGGCGCCCGTGCGCGGCCGCGTGCAGGCCGGTTGAAGAGGCGCGTGGGGCAACCTGCACCGCTCGCCCCAACGGGGCGCCGCTGCGAGCATCGAAGCGGCGCAGGAACAGCGGCGCTGAGTAATCGCGTGTGCCGCTGGAGTAGCTCACGATCACGCTGTCCCCATCCTGCGCGTACGCGGCGGTTGGGAAGTAGCTCAATCCGCCACCGGCTGGATGAGGCCCGAGGGGCGTGGACGCGCGAACGCGCAGGCTGTTCACGTCGACGATCTGCAGGTAGCCCCTCGAGATCCCCGGCTGCTCGTTCGCGGTCACCGCCAGCCCGCCGCGGGGATCGAACGCCAGCGTCCACACAGGCCCCGGCGCCTGGTGGGTCCCGATGCGCTCCCGGGTCTGAGTGTCGAAGAGGGACACGGTGCCGTCGAACTCGCCCAACGCGAGCGTGTCTCCGTCGGGGCTGAGCGCAGCTGCGGTCGCGATCGCGCCACCGCCGTCCAGGACTCCCAGCAGTGCGGGGCCTCGCAGCAGGGTGGTGAGCAGGTTGGATCGGGTCGCGATCGAGTCGTCGAGGGCGACGCCTGTGTTGGCGAGGAGGAGCGCTTTGTCGAGGCGTTCCTCCGTGAGCGCTTGGGCTCCCAGGCGCTGGGCCGTCTCGGCGGTGGCCGCGTCGCGGGCCCCCTGGCGCTCCGAGATCGCGATCACCCCGGCAACCACGGCGCCGGCGAGCAGCACGCCGACGCCGGCCAGCAGCGTCCGCAGGCGCCGATTGGTGCGGCGCTGGCGCTCGGCCTCGCGCTCCGCCGCCGCCCGGCTCTCGTCGAGGAACTCGCGCTCGAGCTCGTTGAGCTCGGGGTCGTGCTCGGCGGCCCACTCGAGCGCCGCGGCGAGCCGGGCACCGCGGTAGAGCTCCGCAGGGTCGCGTGCGGTTTCTCGCCACTCGCGCGAGGCGCCGATCAGGTGGTGATGGAGGCGGCGACCCTCCGCGTCGGCCTCGATCCAGCCGCGCAGGCGCGGCCACTCGCTGAGCAGCGCCTCGTGGGCGACCTCGACGGCGCCCTCGTCGAGGGTCAGCAGCCGGCTTTCGGTGAGCACGGCAAGCGCCCGGGTGGTGTCGGGGTCGCGGTCGAGCTCGAGCTCGTCGAGCGCAACGCGGCGACGCACGAATGCCTCGGCCTCCTCGTCGTCGCCGGCGAGCCGGAGCAGCATCGGTCGCGCCCGGCGTCGCTCGGCATCGCTCAAGCGCTGGTAGGCGTCCTCGGCCAAGCGCGCGACCGCCCCCTCGACGCCGCCCGTCTCCTCGTAGGCCCGGTGGCGAAGCGTGTGCCCGTCGCGCCGCTGCCAGAGCTCGAGCAGGGCGGCCGAGAGCAGTGGCAGGCCGCCGGGCTCGCCGGCGACGTCGCCAACCAACGCCGAGACGAGCCGCGATTCGACGCGCAGCCCGGCCCTGCGGGCAGGGAGCTCGATCGCCCGGCGCAGCTCGTCGCGGCGCATCGGCCCGACCAGGACCTGGTTGGCACTGACCATGGTCGAGAGCTCGGCGTGCTCGGCGCAGCGCCCGTAGAAGTCAGCGCGGATCGCGAGTACGACGACCAGGCGCTCGTCGGGGTCGGCCGCGCCCTCGATCAGCACGTCGAAGAACGCCCCACGCTCGGCCTCATCGCGACAGCCGACGAAGGCCTCCTCGAACTGGTCGATGCAGAGCACCAGCCGCTCGCCGGCCGGCAGGCGTTCGAGCGCATCGGCAATCCAGGGCGCGGGGTCCTCGCGTCCCGCCTCGGGAACTGCGCGGGCGAGGGTCCGGGAGAGCTCTGCGAGGGGATGCCCGCCCGGGCGCAGCACCGCACGGCGCCAGCGTTCCGAGCCGGGGACGACGCCGTCGGCGAGCGCAGGCAGAAGCCCGGCGCGCACCGCCGAGGACTTGCCGCTTCCCGAGGGGCCGACGACCGCGAGCAAGGTCGAGCCGACGAGGCGGGCGACGAGCTCGGCGACCAGTCGCTCGCGGCCGAAGAAGTACTCGGCATGGGCCGCATCGAAGGGCGCCAGGCCGCGGAAGGGGCAGACCTCGGGTTCGGCGGGAGCGCGTGGTTCTGCGACCGCGTAGAGGCGGGTGCGCTCGCCGGCGGCCTGCAGATCGGCGACCCCGCCCGCGATCGCGGCCTGGGTCTTCCGCAGGTCGCCGCGATCGCCGGCTGCCCGAGCGGTGGTCGCGGCGAGGCGCTCCGCCGCCTCCGTCCGCGCCCACTCGCCGGCCGCGCGGTGGATGCGGAGCGGAACGCCGTCGCTCGTGGCGGTCAGCGTCCGCAGGGGAATCGCGACGCCCTCGGCGGGCGCGTAGAGGGCGGCGATCTCGGCGGTCGCATCCTCGGTCAGGGGATCGAGCCGCAGGCGCTGTGCGGCGCCGCCTTCGAGCAGGGCGGCGAAGGCGGGCGGGCCCTGCTCGTCGTGGTGAAGGATGCCGACCAGGAGCGGGCGGCCCTCGGGCTCGCGGGCGAGCGCCGCGGTGGCCTCGAGCACCGCCGGGGGTGCGTCGTCGGCGTAGTCGAGCACCAACAGCGTCGGTCGGTGGCTGGCGCCGGCCTCGGCGATGGTCGCCAGCGCGTTCTCGGGGAGCTCGCCCCCGCTGGCGTAAAGCACCGCCGCGCCCGCGCGCCGGACCTCGGCCGCGAGCTCCGCGACGAGCCGCGTCTTGCCGATCCCGGCGGGCCCCCAGAGGAGGGCGTGGACGATCCGCCCCGCGCTCGCCTCCTGCCAGCGCCGGCGCAGCCAGCCAAGCTCGCGCTCGCGCCCGGCCAGCAGCGGCGAGCCGCCCTCGAGCTGCACCGGCAGCTCCGCGATCGGCGGCGGCGGGTCGAGGCTCGGGTCCTGGGCAAGCACCGCTGCCTGGAGGCGTTGCAGCTCCGGCCCGGGCTCGACCCCGATCTGCTCGGTCAGCGTCGCGCGCGCCTCCCGGTAGGCCTCCAGCGCCTCCGATTGGCGCCCGGCCCGGTAGAGGGCGAGCATCCGCTGCGCATGCAGGCGCTCGCGCAGCGGATCGGAGGCGAGCAGCGCCTCGAGTCGGGCGATGACATCGTCGTGGTGCCCGGCGTCGAGCTCGGCGTCGATCTCGAGCTCGATCGCTCGCATGTGGAGCTCGGTGAGGCGGCCGATCTCAGGGCCCGCGAAGGGCTCGGAGGCGACGTCGGCGAGCGGGGCGCCGCGCCAGAGTGAGAGCGCGGCGCTTGCCGCGCCGTTGGCCACCGCGCTCGCGGATTCGCGCTCGGCGTCGGCGACCAGGCCCTCGAAGCGAAGCGCGTCGACAGCGTCGGCGGATAGGCGCAGTTCGTAGCCGCGCCCGCGGGTGAGAATCTCGGCCTCGGCGCGGCCCTCGGCAAGCGCGCGGCGCAGCCGCGAGACGTAGAGCTGCAGGTTCTTGGCGGCGCTCGCCGGGGGGTCGTCTCCCCAGAGACCGTCGATCAGCTTATCGGCGCTGAGGGTCGAGTTGGCGTGCAGCGCGAGCATCGCGACGACGCTGCGCTGCTTGCTTCCCCCCAAGGAGAGGGAGTGTCCGTCGACCAGCGCCTCGACGGACCCGAGAAGTCGTAGCTCCAGGGTCATGGCGAACCGGTCGGGGCGAACGTACCCCCGCCGCCGTGGCGAGTCAACCCGATGGGCGCGGAGGTGAGCGTCGCTCGGGCCTCCGCGCCCATCTCCGAGTCGAAGGGCGGCTGACCCTCAGCCGGTCGAGGCGGACGGCGAGATCGTCGTGCGCCTCCGGAGCGTGAGCAGCGCCGCGGTCCCGAGCGCCGTCAGGGCCAGGGCCGCTCCCGCGCCGATCAGCGCGCTGGGCCAGTCGAACGTCTCGGCCGAACCGCTCGGTGAGCCGGTGACGGCCGTAGGCTCGCCGGTCGACGGGCCGGTGATCGAGTTGACGGATGAGTAGCCCGAGTCGCCGGCCGATTGGCTCGACTCCTCGAGACCTTGCGCGATCGCGTCAGCCCTGGAGTAGCCGCCGGCGGACGGGTCCGCTCCCGCGCCTGCGGGGAGCGCCAGTGCGCAGATGCCGAGCCCGAGCGCGAGGGCACGACTCCGACGCGCGTTTCGCCGCCGTCGGCCGCTGATCGTGGTGGTGTTTGCCCTCATCGTGGGCCTCCTCTGGTAGTGGCCCGAAACCTTTCTCAGTCGGAGACGGCTCGGTGCCAGTTGGACGCCGCTCAGGCTCCGACAGGCCGGTATACGCTCGGTCTACGCGTCCAGGCCGCCGCTCACCCGCGACCAGTTTGCGCTCGCCCGCCAACCCGCCGGGGCGACTTCTCGTCGGATAGCGGCAATTTCTCGCCCCGGCAGTTTGGCGGCGCACCGTCGCCGGGGGGAGAGGGGAGGGGAGGCCGGTTCTCGGCGCTGCTTACGATCGGCGTGGCCGGTCCGGGACCTCACACGGGCTCCGTCGCCCGTGGCTGCTCAAGGCCGTGGGTTGCGCTCGATAATGACCTCCCCTCGAAGGAAAGGACATCACCGTGGCTCAGGTGATCGCTAGGCGTGTAACGGCTGAGATCGAAGGCGACTTCGTCGTCTTCCTGATCGGCATGCGGATCAACAGGCTCTGGAAGGTGTGGAAGTGGCTCCCGGTGTTCTTCGCGATGCCGCGGATGCTCCGCGAGCTCGAGGACAGGCCCGAATCCGGTTTCCTCGGCGCCCGCCAGTACATGGGCAGCCCACGGCGCCCGATGCTGGTGCAGTACTGGCGCACCTTCGAGCAGCTGGAGGCATACGCCCGGAAACGCGACGCAGCGCACTGGCCCGCCTGGGTCGCGTTCAACAAGCGCATTGGATCCAAGGGCGACGTCGGCATCTGGCACGAGACCTACCTGGTTCCTGCCGGCAGCTACGAGTGCGTCTACAACAACATGCCGCCCATAGGCCTAGGTGAGGCGACGAAGCTGGTGCCGGCCGCCGGTCGGAAGGCCACGGCGGCGAGCAGAGCAGGGGTTCGCGACGAGCCCTATCCCGACGGCGCCCCAACCGAGGGCATCCAGGTCTGAGCCAGCCCGCAGCCGCTCACCCGCGGGCAGCTGGGTCTGTATTGGCCATGAGCCGTGAACGTAGTGGTTGCTGCGAAGCGCAGCCCCGGCGAGAGAACGCTTGATCGGGTGGATCGAGCAGCATGTGGGCTGTGGCTGAGTTGGTTCCGCCGGTGGTTCCCGCCGGCCAACTGCGTGATCAGGCTCAACCGCGGCTGACCGCCGGCGAGCTCATCCTGCGGCCCTGGAGCCCGAGTGATGTCGGACGCTTGGTCGAGGCCTACAGCGACCCGGCCATCAGGCGATGGCACGTGCGGTCGATGAACGAGGCCGAGGCGTTGGAGTGGGTGGGCGAGCGGGCGCAACGGTGGGAGGCCGAAACGGGCGTCGATTGGGCCGTCGTCGAGCAGGACCTGGTGATCGGACGGGTCGGGTTCCGTGCGCTCGATCTGCCCCAGGGCCGAGGAGAAGCCGCATATTGGGTGCTGCCGTCGGCGCGCGGGCGCGGCGTCGCCGTCCGGGCGCTGTGCGCCGCAACGGATTGGATGTTCACCGCCGGCTTCCACCGCTTGGAGCTGATGCACTCGCCGGAGAACGAGGCCTCGTGTCGAGTCGCCCACGAGGCCGGGTATAGGTCCGAGGGACTGCAGCGACAACAGGTACGTCATGCCGACGGCTGGCAGGACATGCATCTGCATGTTCGTTTGGATGCCGATGCGAGCCCGCCGACCCGGGAGGCGGTCAGATCGACGCATAGACCCCGGGCCCGTCCGGCAGGCGATCACGACTATGAAGCCGGCGGGCAGACCTACGCACGCCAGCGGCGAGCCGACCCGCGCATCGCGGCTTCGGTGCGCGAGGCGCTCGGCGATGCGCGCTCCGTGCTCAACGTCGGCGCAGGGGCCGGGTCCTATGAGCCCACCGACCGTTATGTGGCTGCGGTCGAGCCCTCGCCGACGATGCGCGCCCAGCGGCCGGCCCATCTGTGCCCGGCGATCGACGCCACCGCCGAGCAACTGCCCTTCAACGACGACAGCTTCGACGCGGCGATGGCGACGGCCACTATCCACCAGTGGCGCGACACCGATCGCGGGCTTCGCGAGCTGCGACGGGTGAGTCGCGGTCCGGTCGTGGTCCTGACCTTCGACGCACAGGCGCTGGCGGACTTCTGGCTGGCCGAGTACGTGCCGGAGGTGATCGCCGCCGAGAGGCGCAGGTACCCCGCGATCGCGCACCTCGCCGCCGTGCTGGGCGGCGACATCACGCTGACCGAGGTTCCGATCCCGATCGACTGCCTGGACGGATTCGTCGAGGCCTTCTATGGGCGGCCCGAGGCGCTCCTCGACCCCGAGGTACGCGGATCGCAGTCGGCATGGGCCCAGACGCCCGCCGAGGCCGTCGATCGGGGCTTGGCCCGGCTGAGCGAGGCGCTTGCGTCCGGTGGGTGGGACGCCCGCCACGGACACCTGCGGGCACAGCGCGAGTGGATCGGCTCGGTGCGCCTGCTCGTCGCGCGTTAGAGTCGGATCAGCCTCTATCCCCGGACGAGAAGGAGTCTTCATGCCTGTCGATCCGCAGCGCACCGCGGTCGTGCTGATCGAGTTCCAGAACGACTTCACCTCGGAGGGCGGCGCGCTCCACGGCGCGGTCAGCGGCGTGATGGAGCAGACCGGAATGCTCGAGAACACGCGCACTCTGGCGGCGGCCGCGCGGGCTGCCGGGGCGACGATCGTCCATGCCCCAATCACCTTCGCGCCGGGCTACGGCGAGCTCTCCGATCACCCCTACGGGATCCTCAAGGGCGTCGTCGACTCGACCGCGTTCGTCAAGGGAGAATGGGGGGCCGAGATCGTCGACTCGCTCGCTCCCCAGGAGGGCGACGTCGTCGTCGAGGGCAAGCGCGGCCTGGACACGTTCGCGACCACGAACCTCGATTTCATCCTCCGCGCTCGCGGCATAACCACGATTGCGCTCGGCGGCTTCCTCACCAACTGTTGCGTCGAGTCGACGATGCGCACGGGATATGAGAAGGGCTATGAGGTGATCACCCTCTCGGACTGCGTCGCGGCCACCTCCGCGGATGAGCACGAGAACGCGATCCGCTTCGACTACCCGATGTTCTCCGCGGTGATGTCGTCGGAGGCGCTGACCGAGGAGCTAGCCGGCGCTCCGGTCGCCGCCGAGCACTAACCGCCGTTTCGCGCCTGAGCCTGCGTGATCTGTCTGTAGAGTGGGCCGCGCTTGCACGGGGTTGTTTTTTTGCTGAGCTGCAGGAGTACGAAGTCGCCGACGAGGATCTCGTTGGCGTTCTGGACGGCGGCTGCCCTCGCCGCGTTTGCGCTCTGTGCCTTGGCGTCGGCGGCCCGAGGGGCCACGGTTGCCGTCACCGAAGCCGACGTCGCGCAGGTCGAGTTCCAAGCCGCGCCCGGCGAATCCAATCGACTCACGGTGACCGCGACCGAGGGGCCGGCGCGGCTGGTCTTTCGCGACCTCAGCGCGACGATCGCGCCCGGGACCGGCTGTACGGGCGGCGGCGGCGCGGGGGTGGCGGTCAAATGCACGATCCCGAGCGGGCCGACCGTCTCCAGGGCGACCGTGTTCGCGGCGCTCGATGACGGCGATGATCAGCTCGATGCGAGCGCGCTGCCGCGGCCGTTCAACGGTGGCTCCCTGGTCTCTGAGTTCAAGGGCGAAGCGGGCGCCGATGCCATCCTCGGCGGCCAGGGGACCGACAAGATCGCTCCTGGACCGGGAGATGACCGCGTGGTCGCCGGGCTCGGTGACGACTATCTCGTCGCCGACTCCACGCCCGACGGCACCGATCTGGTGCAGGGGGGCGGCGGGCGCGACTTCGCCAGTTACGGCGGCCGCGTGGATCCGGTGAGGCTCTCGATCGCCGGGGCGGCCAACGACGGTGCGAGCGGCGAGCGCGACTCGCTGGTCGAGGTCGAGGGCCTCAGCGGCGGCGTTGGCGCCGACACTCTGGTCGGAAGCCGGCGAGCGGACTTCCTCATGGGAAGCGGAGGGGGCGATCGGATCGTCGGCGGCGGCAGCGGGGACCTGGTCGACTCCGGTTCCGGCGGCGACACCGTGCTCGGCGACGCGGGAAACGACATCCTTCGCGGCGCCGGCGACAGCGACTTGCTCAAGGGCGCCGAGGGCGACGACTCGCTCTACGGTGGCCGCGGCGCTGACCGGGTTCGCGGGGCACAAGGCGCCGATGTGCTGGTCGGGAACGCCGGCTCGGATCTGCTCGGCGCCGGCCCCGGCCCGGACCGCATCAACGCGGTCAAGGGCACCACGGTGCCCGATGCGCCCGCGGATCGCGACGCAACCCGCGACCGGATCGACTGCGGTCTCGGCTCGGATCGCCTCAGCGCCGAGCCTCGCGATCACCACCGACGCTGCGAGCGCGTTTCCGTGGCCGCGCCTCGAACCTAGCTGCCGGCGCGCACCAAGCCCGGCTCGGGCGTACCGTTGTCGGTCGTGGGGAAGACCGCGATCGACGCCGATGCCTTCAACGCATTCGAGGCGGGAGGCTGGGAGGAGGCGGCGCCCGGATATGACCGCTTCTTCGGCCGGATCACCGGCCGACTCGTGGATCCGCTGCTCGATGCCGCCTCCGTGGGCTCGGGAACGCAAGTGCTCGACCTCGCCACCGGCCCCGGTTACGTCGCCGGGCGGGCGGCCGAGAGGGGAGCATCGGTTGTAGGGGTCGACGTCGCCACCGCGATGGTCTCGCTTGCACGCGAGCTGCATCCGGGCCTCGACTTTCGCCAAGCCGACGCCCACGCCCTTCCCTTCGATGACGCCTCCTTCGACGCCGTGGCTGGGAATTTCCTGATCCTGCATTTAGGGCGCCCCGAGCGGGCGACCGCTGAGTTCGTTCGCGTCTTGCGGCCGGGTGGCGGGCTCGCGCTGACCGTTTGGGACCTCCCCGAGCGCGCCCGGCTCCTGGGCGTCTTCCTCGACGCGGTCGCCGACGCGGGAGCAACTCCCCCCGAGGACGTACCCGCCGGGCCCGACTTCTTCCGGTTCTCGGTCGACGAGGAGTTTGATCGGCTTCTTCGTGAGCGCGGCCTCGAGGACCGGACCGTTGCCACGATCGCCTTCACCCATCGGGTCGCGAGCGCCGACGAGCTCTGGAGCGGCCTGCTCGCGGGAACGGTCCGAACCTCCGCCCTGATCGGGCGCCAGCCGGAGGAGATGCGGCGGCGCATCCGCGTTGCGTTCGATCAACAGCTGGAGCGGTACCGAGGCGAGGACGGCCTCGAGCTCCCGGTCTCGGTCAAGCTGGCCAGCGGTCGCAAGCCGGGCTGAGTCCGAGGTCAGCCGGAGGCTTCGGCCATGATCCGGCCGACGTTCTCGGGCGCGAAGAACTCCGGTGCCGAGAGCGTGTTCGCCTGCACGCTGATGAACCCGTCCATCGCCTCTTGGTTGCCGCTCATCGCCGCGAACAGCTGCTGTGCTTCGGGCGGCGGAGGCCGGAGCTGCGCGAAGTCGTCGGTGAACTCATATACCGGGCGCGCCTCGTGGTCGCGGGCCCGCTGGTAGTCGCCCATCGCCTCCTCGTATGAGCGCCGAGCCGAGAAGGCGTCATCGACGGCGTCGGCGACCAGCTCGGCGTCGCGGAAGGCGTCGTTGATTCCCATCGCGGTGATCGGGTTCTTGTGGTATCCGGCGTCGCCGAGCAATGCCCAGCCGGGGCCGAACGGGACCCGGAAGTATCCGGGCAGCTGGGCTGAGCCGATGAACTTCGACTCGCGTTTGGCGGCGCGCACGCGCTCGCCGAACTCGGGAGCGAGGCTGACGGCGGAATAGAAGTTCCCCTCGATATCGGTGCGGTTCGCCTTGAACTCCTCGATCGGCCAACCGAAGGGGACCACGGTGAGGTCGTCGTGGGTGGGAATGGTCGCCCAGCCACGGCGATGCTCGGCCCGGATCGTGGTGTCGAAGCCGTTCGCCGGCAGGCCGCTCCAATAGGCGTAATACATAGCCATCTGCGATCGGCGCTCGTCGTAGTGCTCGGGCTGAACGGTCTTCGCCACCAGCGAGTGGATTCCGTCGGCGCCGATCACCAGCGCCGCACGTTCGGTGACCGAGGCGCCTCCCTCGGCGTGACCGCGGATGCCGGTCACGGTGCCGTTGTCAGCGAGGATCTCATCGACCGTGAACCCCTCCCTCAGCTCCGCCCCGGACTCCACGGCGCCCTCGACCAGAAGCTGGTCGAGGACCACGCGGCGCGGGCAATAAGCCTGCGCGACCCCGTCCACCGGGCGCGGGGATCCCGCGAGCGTCAGCGGCCCGAAGTCGAAGGAGTAGGTGCCCACCGGCGGACAACCGGTTGCCTCGAGTCGCTCGAACAGGCCCCAGCGCTTCAGCGCGGCCACCCCCGGGGGATGGACGAGGTGGGTGGACATCGTGTCGCTGGGAAAGGTCGCCTTGTCGAGCAACAGCACCCGGTAGCCCTTGCGGGCGAGCAGCATCGCGGTGGGGGAGCCCGCACAGCGAGCGCCGACGACGATCGCGTCGTAGCCGTTAGCGCTCTTTGCCGTACGGCTCGGTTCGTGCATGGGTCGAGGGTCTCACCATGCCCCGGCTGGTTCCATGACGCTGCGCACACTCGCCCGGGCGCAACGCGCGGGGTTCAGATCGCGGCGAGCACCTCCTTGGCCGCCCGCTCGCCGCTTTCGACCCCGCCGTTGAGGTAGCCCTGGCTGTGGGTCGAGGTGTGCTCGCCTGCGAAGTGGGCGCGGTGCTCGGCGCGGCCGAGATATCCCCAATAGCGCGTGTACTGGCCGGGAAGGAAGCCGGCATAAGATCCGCCCACCCAGGGGTCGTCGACCCACGAGTCGAGCCATGAGCGACCGTTGTAAGCCTCGCTGATCCCGCGGACGCCGCGCTCGAACGCGGCCAGATTTGCGTCGACGATCGCAGCCGGCGCCCATTGATGGGGAACGTCGGTGGGATAGCCGGCGCCCGAGCGGCCGCCGCGCCAGATCGTGATCACGCTCGTCGGGCCCGACTGGCCCTCGGTCGACTCCCAGCTCGACTGGCGAGACGGCTTGTCCATCGCCATCCCGCCCGACCACTTTCCGATCTCATAGGGGCGGCGCTCGAGCTGGACGTGGTTCTTGGCGTTGGTTCCCATTCCCAGCTGCCTGATCGAGCGAAGCCGCTTCTTCGACAGCCCGGAATGATCGAGGTCGACCTGCCTCAGGGTGGTGAACGGAAGGCACAGGACGACGTGATCGGCGCCAACCGTCTCAGCGAGGCCCTCGAAGCGCAGCGCGTAGGAGTTGTCGTGGCGGCGTTCGACGGCTCGCAGCGGGGTTGCGAGCGCCACCGCGTCGTCGTCCAGCGTCGCGGCCATCCCTTCGATGATCAGGTCGTTGCCGCCGGCCGTGTGGTAGCGCTCGTTGGCGCCGGGATAGGGGGCGACGTAGGCCTCGAACAGGTTGATCGCGCTCATCGCGCGGCTGTCGATGCCGAAGAACCCGCTGAGGCCGATGTCGACGGCCTCGCGCAGCAACCGGTCGTCGACGTTGTCGGTCAGCCATTCGAGCACCGTCATCTCGTCGAAGGCGCGGGCCACCCGCGAGGCCTTGCCGGCGTGGTAGTTGCCGACCCGCTTGTAGTCGCGCTCCAAGCGCTTGAACAAAGAGTCGAAGCCGGCATAGACCCGGTCCGCCCGGCGCAGGCGGCCGTTCAGCCACAGGGGCCTGATCGCATCGTCGGGTGGCTCCGCGGCCTGGCGATCCTCGAGCCCGAGCCCGAGCTCACGCACGATCCGAAGGATGTGCACGTGGCGGGTGTCGATGAACTCACCCCCGTGCTCGGAGACCTGCCCGTTCTCGAACCCCCGCACCGTCCAGCAGCGTCCGCCGAGGCGATCGTCTCGCGCCTCGAACACCTGCGCGTGGACCCCGTGCTGGCGCAGCCGGTAGGCGCAGGTGAGCCCGGCAAGTCCCGCGCCGACGATCACAACGCGCGCTCCGGCTCGCCGCTGCTGGCGCCGCTGAGCGCGCCGCTCGCGCGCCGAAGCTACGGCGACGTTGCCCGCGAGCATCGCGCCCGCACCCAGCGCCGCACCTCGGGCGAGTAGCTGGCGCCGGGTGGTCCCGTCCACGCGCTCATCCACCGGCCGCTCCCCCCGCAGCTCCGCCGCGCGCTCTCGAAACCGCCTTTGAAGTGGATCTCCGGTACCGGGCACGCTGCTCCTCCCGTCGCTCGTCGGCGACCCTAGCCAAAGCCGGGTTGATGCGCAATATGCGCGAGGTGTCTTTCCGTGGCTTGGGCTGAGGGCTCAGGCGAGTGAGATCGCCACCTGCTCCAAGAGGTCCATCGCCTCCTGCATGCCGGCCTCCATCCCGGAGTTGATGTGCGCGTCGCGGTGCTCCTTGCTGGTGTGCTGGACGAGGGTGGTGAGGGTCGTTCGGCCGTCCACCTCGGCGAACGTGATCGTGTCCAGCGCTTGCCCCTCGGGCATGCCCTCATAGACCTCGGTCGAGACGATCCGCTCGCTCGGGACGATCTCGCGGTACTCGCCATGGAAGGCGACCTCGAAGCCTTCGCTCGCGGTCATCACGTACCGCCAGGCTCCGCCGACGCGGAGGTCGATCTCGACGCTTGTCACCGCGCCGCGCTTGCCGCTCCACCAGCGCCTGACCAGCTCCGGAGTCGTGTACGCCTCATAGACCAGGTGCTTGGGCGCCTCGAACTCCCGCGTGATCAGGATCTGCTTGTCCTCCGGGAGCGTGACCACCGCTGTACCGCTACTCGTCGCTGCCATCTTCTGCTTCCTTTCCCTTGAGTTCCTCCAACACGACATCCAGTGCTTCGAACCGCTCGCTCCACGTCCGTTCGTAGTCCTTGACCCAGTCGTGGATCGGCTTCAGCGAGTGCCCATTGAGCCGGTACACCCGCTGTCGCCCTTGGTGGCGAACGTCGACCAGATCGACCTCCCGAAGCACCTTCAGGTGCTTGGAGACCTGTGGCTGAGCCAGACCGAGCAGCCGAACGAGCTCGTTGACCGGGCGCTCGCCGTCAGCGAGCAGATCGAGGATCTGCCGCCGCCGGGGCTCGGCCACCGCGTTGAACGCATCAGCTGTGGTCGCGGCTCGTGCCATGCGGAGCATTATATACTTATATCAGCATATATGTACAGCTGAGGGAGTCGAAGGGTCGTGACGCCGCCCACGAGAGGGGCGCACCGCTACGAGAAAAAGGAGCCGCGCGTGCTTGGAGACCACCCGATCAACCCCGTTCTGCTGGCCACCGATCTCGAGACTTCGAAGGAGTTCTACGCGGGCAAGCTCGGCCTCGAGATCATCAACGAGAGCCCGGAGGCGATCACCTATAAGTGCGGCGGCGAAAGTCAGCTCGCGGTCACCAAGAGCACCACGGGCACTGCCGACGAGCAGACCCAGGCCGGCTGGCGGGTCGACGACCTGGCCGCGGAGCTCGCCGAGCTGCGCTCCCATGGAGTCGAGATCCAGGAGTACGACATGCCCGAGATGGGGCTGAAGACGGTCGACGGAGTTGCGGACCTGGGTTTCGCGCTGATGGCCTGGATCGTCGACCCGCACAAGAACGCGCTCGCGATCATGCAGCTGAAGTAGTGGCGAGCCGATGACAAAACCGCGGTTCGACATTCACCTCGCCTACCGGCTGATCGCCTCCGGAAACCCCACCGGCGAATAGTCCGTCCATCGCGTTAGCTTCGGGCGGTGGCTGAGCGGCAGACTGGGCGTGAGCTCGTCGCGGGACCGCCATCCGCGGGCTCGGCAAGCCCCGCGGCTCTGGCCCTTGGCCGGATCCGCGGCGACCGTTGGGCGCTCGTCTCGGGCGTGCTCTTCCTCTGCTTCGTCTGTATCTCGATCGCCGCACCGCTTTGGGCTCGTTACGTCGCCGACACGGGCTACGCCGAGACCCACCTGAGCGAGTCGATCACCATCGACGGCGAGCCGACGAACGTCGTCTCCCTGGTCGGTGTGCCGATCGGGCCGACCTGGCACGCGGCCTACTTTCTCGGCGCCGACGAGACCGGCCGCGACCTGATGGTGCGGCTCCTTTACGGCTGTCGCGCCTCGCTGCTGATCTCGTTCGGAGCGCTGGCACTGACGCTCGCTCTCGCCCTGCCGCTGTCGCTCGCCGCCGGTTACTTCCGCGGTCGCGTCGACGCCGTGGTCAGCCGGGTGCTCGACCTGCTCTGGTCGCTGCCGGCGCTCCTGCTCGGAGTTCTCCTCGGTACCGCGCTGACGCTGAGGGGCGTGGCGATCGGACCACTCACGATCGCTGCTGGATCGAAACTGATCCCGATCCTGATCATCGGGGTGGTCTACATCCCCTACATCGCCCGACCCCTGCGCGGGCAGGTCCTCGCCCTGCGCGAGCGACAGTTCGTCGAGGCGGCCCGCGCCGCCGGCTCGCGGCCGATCCGCGTGATGCGAACCGAGTTGCTCCCGCACCTGTGGTCCTCGATCCTGGTGCTCGCGACGCTGCTGCTCGCGAACGCCGTCGTGCTCGAATCGGCGCTCTCGTTCCTCGGTGCCGGCGTCGGCGCCCCGGAACCGTCGCTCGGGACGCTGATCGCCGCCGGCGTCGACACCGTCTATCTCTCCCCACACCTGCTTTTGGTTCCCTGCGTCGCGCTGGTGCTCCTGGTGCTCTCGCTGAGCGGTCTCGCGGAGGGCCTTCGGCGTGCCCTCGACCCGCGCGGTTCGCTCGGCATCGACCTGACCCGCGGACAGTGATCGCCTACGCGACGCGCCGGCTCGGGTGGGCCCTGTTCACGGCCTGGATCGCGTCCGTGCTCGCCTTCTTTTTGTTCTGGACGATCCCCAACGTCGATCCCGCCTACAAGCTCGGCGGCGAGCGCCAGGGCACTGAGCGCAGCCGCGAGCGGGCGACCGACCTCTATGGACTCGACGATCCGCTGCCCGTCCAGTACGTCCGCCTGATGAAGGGGATCCTCGCCGGCGACGTCGCCTGCTTCTATGGCTGCGGCAACCTCAGACGGGCGTTCTTCGAGAGCCTGCCGGTCACCCTCTCGCTGGTCGCCGGCGCTGCCATGATCGCGATCGGAGCAGGCGTCTGGCTCGCGCTCGTCTGCGTCCGCCACCGCGGTCGATTACTCGACCGGCTGATCTCGGGGGCGGCGGCGGTCGCCTACTCGGTCCCGTCGCTCGTTCTCGCCGCGGTGATGTGGGCATTCCTGTGCTACCGCTGGCAGGTCTTTCCGATCGACGGCTACGTGCCGTTGACCGAGAACCCGATCAAGTGGGCTTGGCACCTGCTCCTGCCGTGGATCGCGGCGGCGCTTCCATTTGCCGGCGCCTACGTCCAGGTCGTGCGAGCGGCGCTTCTCGATGCCGTCGACGAGGAGTGGGTCCGGACGGCGCGCGCCAAGGGGCTTTCGGAGCAGCGCGTCCTGCGTCGTCATGTCCTCCGCAACGCGCTGATCTCCCCGATCAGTCTCTGGGGCCTCGATTTCTCACACGCCTTCGGCGGCTTCATCCTCTATGTGGAGGTGATCTTCGGGCTCCCGGGGATCGGCACCCTCACCGCGGACACGCTGCAGGGCTACGACCTGCCGCCGATCGTCGGCCTGGCCGTCTGGCTTGCGCTCGTCGTCGTCGTCTTCAGCGCGCTCGCCGACGTGATCATCGCCTGGCTCGACCCCCGCACGCGGCGGCCGGCGGCTAGGTGGTCTTGACGACCAAGACGGAGCAGCCGGCTTTGTGCGTGACCGTGTTCGGCACGCTGCCGAGCACTCTCCGCCGCATTCCCTTGTTGCCGATCACGAGCAGATCGGCGCCGCACTCGGTGGCGAGCCGGACCAGAACCTCGGCCGGGTCGCCCTCGTCGACCAGCGTCGTGCACTCGAGCCCCTGCTTGCTCAGATCCGCCTCGGTGTGCTCGAGGATCGAGCGCGTCCGCACCGACGTGTTCGTCGCCCATTGCAGCTCGATGTCGCCCTCGGGCGACCCCGCCGACTCCTGGAAGGCGCTCAGGAGCACGAGCTTGGCCTCGAACCGCCGCGCGATCTCGGCTGCCTCCTTGACCGCCTCGGCGGCGGTCGCCGATCCGTCGGTCCCCACTGCGATCGTCGAAATCATCGGGGCAGTATCCACCACCGAGGGCCGGAGACCAAACAACTTGAACCGTGGCCGCGAATAGCATCGGCACGGTGGATGCCGCAGACGAGCTTGACCACGGTCGGGACTGCTACGTAGGAGGAGCTTGGACGGAGGCTTACACCTCGCTGCGCGCAGCCGATCAGAAGCGCTCGTTGGAAGCGGAGGACCTCGAGCTGCTGGCCACGTCGGCCTACATGCTCGGCCGAGATGACGAGTATCTGAGCGATCTGGAGCGAGCCCACCATGCTCACCTCGCGGCCGGCGAGGCCGCGCGGGCCGCGAGGGCCGCGGTCTGGATCGGGATCACGCTCGCCACCAGCGGGGAGAGGGCACCTGCGAGCGGCTGGTTCGGCCGCGCGCAACGGCTTATCGACCGCCAGGAACGGGACTGCGTCGAACTCGGGTACCTGCTGCTGCCACCGATGTTGGAGCTCGTTGCCGACGGGGACTACGAGGACGCTTACGCGATCGGGTCCAACGCGATCGAGATTGGCGAGCGCTTCGACGACGCGGACCTGATCGCGCTCGCGGTTCAAGAACAGGGCCATGCGCGGCTCAAGCAGGGCCGGATCGGTGAGGGGCTCGGGCTCTTGGACGAGGCGATGGTGGCGGTCACCGCGGGCGAGCTCTCGCCGATCGTCACCGGATTGATCTATTGCAGCGTGATCGATGGCTGTCGGGACGCCTACGACCTGCGCCGTGCCCAGGAGTGGACCGCCGCCTTGACCCGCTGGTGTGAGCGGCAGCCAGACATGGTCCCCTACACCGGCCAGTGCCTGATCCACCGCGCCGAGATCATGGAATTGCACGGTCAGTGGCGAGAGGCCCTGGCGCAGGCCGAGCTCGCCAGCGAGCGCTTCGCGGAACGGATGAAGATGAATCAAGTGGCCGCAGCCGATGCGCTCTATCGGCAAGGGGAGGTCCACCGTCTGTTGGGCGACTCCCAGGCGGCCGAAGCGGCGTACCGGGGAGTGAGGCGGTGCGGGTCGGAGCCGCAGCCCGGCCTCGCCCTGCTACGGCTCGCCCAGGGGGATGTGACCGCCGCCAGCGCCGGGGTCCGCCGGCTCCTGGGCGAGACGACCGAGCGGCTCGGACGCGCCCGGCTGCTGCCCGCTTGGGTCGAGATCACGCTGGCCGACGGCCACGGCGAGGAAGCACGCGCCGGATCCCGCGAGCTCGAGCGGATCGCCGCGAGCTATGACAGCGCCGCGATCGACGCGAAGGCCGCGTACGCACGGGGAGCCGTCGAACTGGCCGACGGCGACGCGCCGGCCGCGCTGGTCGCGCTGCGTCGCGCTGCGGCCGTATGGGCGGCGCTCGAGGCCGCTTACGAGCTCGCCCGGACCCGGGTTCTCGTCGGCCTGGCCTGCCAGATCGCAGAGGACCCGGAGGCGGCCTCTTCGGAGCACGAGGCGGCTCGGGCGGTCTTCGCCGAGCTGGGCGCAGCACCCGATCTGGCCCGCCTCGATTCACTGATCGAGAAGCCTGGGGCGCCCGACGAACTGCATGGGCTGACCGTGCGCGAACTTCAGGTGTTGCAGCTGGTCGCAACCGGCGAGACCAACAAGGCGATCGCGGCCGAACTGGTGATCAGCGAGAGAACCGTCGACCGCCATGTGAGCAACATCTTCGCCAAGCTCGCGGTCTCCTCGCGGGCTGCTGCGACCGCGCGCGCCTACCAACTGCGGCTCGTTTGAGCGAGCTCGTGGGTGGGACTACCCACGCCTGGGTCCGGCCGAAGTTGGGTGATTCATCCGATGTGCGGGCCACGCCGCCGACCTAGCCTCCGAGTCGAGGCCCGCTGAGGGCGCACTCGACCAAGAGGAGGGCGACATGCCCAAGGCTTCGAGAGAGACCGCATCCGAGACGATCGCGTTGGAGGGCCTCGAGGTGCGGCTCGAGCACCTGGATGGCGGGTACTCGGTCTGCTTCGAGTCGCATACGGCGGACGCTGATCTCGCAGAGCTGTTCCGGGGGCTGCCAGGCGAACGCTGTCAGCTGCCGCGCTGGGGGTACGTGGTCGCGGGGAAGGTGACCTTTCGTTTCCCCGATCGTGAGGAGACTTACGAGGCCGGCGACGCTTATTACGTCGAGCCGGGCCATACGCCCGTCCACCACGCCGGAGCGGAGATCGTCGAGTTCAGCCCCACCGACGTCCTCAGGGAGACGATCGGTGTGGTGATGAAGAACATTCGCGAGACGGAGGTCGCCGCGTGACGCGGTTGGGGTCGACCAGCCGGCGTCGATCAGGGAAGCGATGAACTACAAGCTCGCGTACGCGCTCGGCTTTCATCCGTGGGAGGACGCCGAGTCCGATCCGCCGTTCGTGGCGAAGGCAGGTGCGGTGTTCGATCGCGAGGAGGAAGGCCGGAAGGCGCCCTATGGGCAAGCGCTCGATCTGGGCACGGGAAGCGGCATCTGGGGAATCGAGCTGGCGCGGCGAGGCTGGCAGGTCACCGGCGTCGAAATCGTCGAAAAGGCCTTGCGCCGGGCGCGCGAGCGAATCGAGAGCAGCGGTGTCGGCATGCGGCTCGTCCATGGAGACGTGACCGCGCTGGAAGCTGCCGACATCGGCTCGGGCTTCCGGCTGCTGCTCGACACCGGCACCTTCCACGGCCTCACCGGCCCCCAGCGTGAGGCCATGGGGAAAGGGGTGAGCGCGGTCGCGGCGCCCGATGCCAGCGTGCTGCTGCTCGTCTGGCCCAGCCGGCGCAGACCACTGATCCGCGGCGCGAGTCGTGGCGAGGTGGAACAGGCGTTCCCAGGCTGGAGGGTGGCCGCGATCGAGCCCTCGCACTTCTCGGTGCCGAAGCCCTTGGAGCTGCTGCTGCGCCCCGACGAGCATTGGTACCGACTTCGTCGCGAGTGAGGAGGCTGAGCAGCGCGTAGCCGTTCGTGTAGCTCGTTGGTTGAGACGATCTGGTCGGGTCGCGTCACGTTCGAGCTCGAGCACGAACCCGATGAGACGACGAGCAGCTCTCCGTCGCTCCGGCCGATCGATGAGTTTTGCGTCAGACACGGGTCTCATCTGGGGCAAGAGAAATCATGGAGGCGAACCAGATGACCAACGGCCCGCAGACACCGACGCGCGACGATCGCGCGCGCTGGATCGCGCTTTACGTGCTCTGCCTCGGCATGCTGATGATCGTCCTCGACGCGACCGTCGTCAACGTGGCGTTGCCGGCGATCCAAGCCGACCTCGGCTTCTCACAGGCGAGCCTCGCCTGGGTCGTCAACGCCTACCTGATCGCCTTCGGCGGTCTGCTGTTGTTGGCCGGACGCCTCGGCGACCTGATCTCGCGCCGCGGCGTCTTTCTCACCGGCCTCGCGGTGTTCACCGTCGCCTCGGCGATCTGCGGGCTGGCACAGAGCCAGGAGGTGCTGATCACGGCGCGCTTCGTCCAGGGCGTCGGCGGGGCGATGACCTCGGCCGTGATCCTCGGGATGATCGTCACCATGTTTCCCGAGCCGCGCGAGCAGGCAAAGGCGATCGGGGTGTATGCCTTCGTCGCGTCCGCCGGCGGCTCGGTCGGACTGCTCGCGGGCGGGGTGCTGACCCAGGGGATCAACTGGCACTGGATCTTCTTCATCAACATCCCGATCGGCATCGGGACCGCGGTTTATGCGTTGCGGCGACTCGATCGCGACGAGGGGATCGGATTCGGCCGCGGAGCCGACGTGCTCGGCGCGATGCTGGTGACCGGCGCGCTGATGCTCGGCGTCTACACGATCGTCGAGCCGGCGGCCAGCCTCGGCTGGGGTGCCGGGCGCACGCTCGCGCTCGGCGGGGCCTCACTCGCCTTGCTGGTCGCCTTCCTGGTCCGCGAGGCGACCGCCGCCAACCCGCTGATCCCGCTGCGGATCTTTCGCTCGCGAAACGTCTCCGGAGCGAACGCGATCCAGGCGCTCACGGTCGCCGGGATGTTCGGCATGTTCTTCCTCGGCGTGCTCTACCTGCAGGAGGTGCTCGGCTATGGCGCGCTCGAGACGGGGCTCGCGTTCTTGCCGACGACGATCGTCATGGGGACCCTCTCGGTGCGCTATTCCGAGCGGCTGATCATGCGCTTCGGGCCGCGGGCGACGCTGCTCCCCGGCCTCGTGATGATCGCGGCCGGGCTCGCCCTGTTCGCGCGGGTGCCGGTCGACGGCAGCTACGTCGTCGACGTCCTGCCGTCATCGATCCTGCTCGGCGCCGGCGTCGGCACCGCCTTCCCCTCGCTGATGACCCTGTCGATGTCGAGTGCGACGCAGAGCGACGCGGGCCTCGCCTCCGGGCTCGTCAACACGACGATGCAGGTTGGCGCGGCTGTCGGGCTCGCCGTCCTGGCGACGCTCTCTGCAACGCGCACCGACACGCTCCTGGAGCGCGGCGAATCGACCGCCGCCGCGCTCACCGGCGGCTATCGGGTCGCGCTGTTGGTCGGCGCCGGCCTCGTCGTCGTGGCGATCGCGGTCGCGGTCACGGCCTTGGAGCCCGCGCCGGTACCGGAGTCCGAGCACGAGCCCGATGAGTCGACGGGCGCCGAGCCCGCCTACTCCGAGGCGGGCTGACCGGCGCCGAGCCGGGCCTGTGAGCTCGGCCGGGGCGGGCCTGGGACGGCGAGCCGCCGGGGCGCCTTTCGATCGCTATGCGACGGAAACTCGCCCCGTCGACCGGACTCGCCGGCTCGATCCGGGCTGCAGAGGATCCGATAGTCTGGCGCGCGCTATGGATGAGCGCAGGGGGATGGTGCTGGCGATCGTCGGCGTGGTCGGACTGGCGATCGGGATCGTCGCCCTGGTGATTGCGCTCGACGCCAAGAGCGACGCCAAGTCGGAGTCCGAGATCTCGCAATCGCTGCAAACCGATCTCGAGGACAAGGCGTCGAGCCTCAAGTCCGAGCTCAAGCGGACCGCGAGCAAGAGCGCCAAGCAGGCGGGCGCGGTCGGTCGTCAGGTCAAGCAGGCGAAGAAGACCGGCGAGGCGGCGGCCAGCCAAGCGGCCGCCGACAAGCGCAATATCGACCGCGATGTGGCCGAGCTGAAGAAGGAAAACGGACAGCTCGGCGACGAGATCGACAGCTTGAAGAGCTCGCAGCAAGCGCTAAAGCAGACTCTCGACGAGCTTCGCGGTCAGGTCAAGCAGCTGTCGAAGAAGGTCAACCGGCTCTGAGCGTCGCTCAGCCGACCGGCTGGGCGAGGAAGCCGACGACCTCCTCGATGCTCCGCCGCGGCTGCTCGTCGAAGACGAAGTGGCCGGCGTCGAGTGCGACCAGCCTCGCGCCGGGGATCTCGCGCTGGAAGCGCTTCGCACCGGCGAGCGGCGCGAACGGGTCGCGCTCGCCCCAGAGCAACAGGGTCGGTACGCCGAGCCCGGCGAGTCGGCCCTGATAGGGAGCCAGCTTCTCGAAATCCATCGAGCGATAGAACTCGAGCGTCGCGCGGTTCCCGCGGCCGTCCTCGAACGGCGCCCAGTAGGCGTCGACGTCGGCCTCATCGAAGGTTTCGCCGCCGGAGTTGAGCAACCCCGCGAACCCTGATCGGTCGAGCGCGCCGATCAGCTGCTCGCCCTGGTCGCCGCGAAGCGCCTCGGCCATTCCGTGCCACCTGCCGTCGGCAAAGAACCCGGAGGCGCTGATCACCAGCGCCTCGACGCGGTCGGGGTGGTCGCACGCCCAGGCGAGCCCGACGAAGCCGCCCCAGTCGTGGACGACCAGTGAGACCGCCCCCAGCCCGAGTCCGTCGATCCAGGCGCCGAAGCGCTCGAGGCTGTGCTCGAAGGTCGCCGGGCCGAACTCGCTCGAATCGCCGAGGGCATAGAGATCCGGAGCCAGGCAACGCCGCCCGGCCGCCGCGAGCGCGTCGCTGAGTCCGATCCACATCCGCGAGCTCTCGGGGTAGCCGTGGACGCAGACGACCGGCCGCCCGGACGGCTCGCCGGCCGGGATCGCCTCCCGGTAAGCGACCGGGCGATCACGTCGCAGCTCGACCTCGGCCACGCCTCGGAGCCTATTCGGCGCCAGCTACGCTTGCCGCCGGCGGCGCCTTGGCGGAGTGGTTACGCAGCGGCCTGCAAAGCCGTTTACGCCAGTTCGATTCTGGCAGGCGCCTTTGGCTCTAGCAAGCGGTTTTCGGCTTGCCTATGCGGTGTATGGCCGGTCGAGCCCGCCGCCGACGAACCGCTCAGGACCGCTCGAAACCGCTAGTAACTACCCCCGGACTTCCCCAAGACTTCCCCAAGGGCCCTCCCCGCGGGGCCCCGCCGACCTACTGGTCTGCGATCGGAATCCTGCGCTCGGGATCGGCGCTGATGAACGCGAGCGGTCGCTCGCCCGGCTGAGGATCCTCGCCTCGATACGCCGACTTCCAGGCCCAGGCGGTTTCGTCGAGCGCCGCCCGCCAAGTCCCGCGACCACCTGGCAGCGAGGAGAGTGCCGTCGACCACGCATCCTCGAACTCGATCCCGGCATGCCGCGCCGCCTCGAGCTCGGCGCGGAGCTGCTGCGGCGGGCGCTGCACGATCGAAGGTCGGGCGGCTGGGCCCAGACCTCGCGGCCACTGAAGTTCCGGTCGGCTCGGGCCGATACCCTGTTCAGACAATGTCTGACCCCGACGTCCCGATAATGGCTGCCACTACCAACATCGACAACGCCATTGACACGCCGACAGCGATCGATGAGGCTGAGCTTGCTAAGGCTCGGCTGGACGAGCGTTGGCGCGAGTTCTGCCTACACGCTGAGCAGTACGTCGCAGACACCACTCGGGCGCGGCCGCGCGTAGGGCAGCCGGCCTAACCGTCTGGGAAGAGCGGCATCCATAACCGTGGTCGCTCCTCCCCGTCGCCGCCCCGGCGACGGGTCAGCGACGTTCGAAACCCAAACCGCTCACGCCACAGCCGTTCCGTGCAAGCGTCATATGGGTCAAGGGCGATCACCGCGGCGCCGACGTGGCGCGCACCGATCTGGCTGATACCGACTGCGTGCCGCAGGATGGTCTCCCCATCAACGTCGGCTTTGGCCGCCCGCGCGAGCCACAGAATCAACACGGCCCCCTGTCTGGGGTGGCCCGCCGAAAGCTGCTTGCGATGCTGTGTTCGGAGCTCGACTTCGCCCATTCCTACCGAATAGAACGCGGCGACCTCCTCGGCAATCAGGAGCACGTAGGTCGCAATGCGCCCGGCTTCGCTCAGTGAGCGCTCTTTGAGCCAGGACTCCGCGGCCTCACCGGCTGGGTGCGATGGCGCCTTGAAACGGCTAATCGTCTCAGCAAGACCGGGGTCGGCTGCCAGCTGTTCACTGCTCACGTGTACCCACTCGTGCTCGCCCACCGTTTTCGATTGGGCACTACGTAGCGACGCGAGGAAGAGCTGTCTGTCGATGCGGCCATTGAAAATCGGTACCCCCATCTCCATGCACTTCGAGATCACCTCCCGCCGCTCCATGTTCAGCTCGCGGGCGAGTTCGGTCGGTGTCAGGTGCTCGGCCACCGACGCGAGGCTAACGCCGCGCTCTGAGCGGACCGGCAGATAGCGTTCATGACCTGCTGGTGCTGCTGTTGCACTCGACGAGCAACAAACGCTGACCAGCGCCGACTTCCGCTTTGCGCGAGAAGGAGGAGCGTCGGATCTTTTCGCTTTCCATGCAAAGCGAAAGCCTCTCGCGCAAGATGTATGCGCGGCCTAAGCGGCCACGGCGGAGCGGCCGGCGAGCAGGATCCACACCCCCACCACCCGCTCGAGACTCGCCGGGGGTGGGGGACAAGCCCGAGCCGAGCCGCCCTACCACCGCGCCCAGGCTCGCGGAGCCTGACGCGTTTCTGGGCCGAAACGCGAGCTAGGGTTTGCGGCATGGCAGCGTTCACCGAGCGGGTCACGGTCCTGCTCTCGAAGCGCGATCTGCGAAAGCTCGACGAGATCCGCGGCTCGCAGTCGCCGAGCGCAAAGATCCGGGACCTGATCCGCGACGCGGTCCGTGACGACGCGGAACCGCCGAGCCACGAGCAGGCGCTCTTGCTGCTCGCCGAGCAGGCGCGGTCGGGATCGCTGAGCGCCGCAGTCGAGCTCGAGCGGACCCTCGCCACCGACGAGCTGATCGAGACGGCACGGCGGGCGACTACGTAGTTTCAGGCGCCTCGCCGCTGGCGCTGGATGGCAGAGTCACGCCGCCTCAATCAGCCTCCCTTCACCTGTTCGCGCAGCCGCTCGACCTGGCGCTGCAGCCGCTCGACGGTCGCCGCGAGCGATGCGGTTGAGGCTGAGGCCGCTCGCGCGGTGCCGAGCTGGCCGTTTGACTTGACGACCACCGGCTGGGGCGCTCCGCTCAGGGTCGTGCCGCTGATCCCGGCGATGAACGTGGCCCTCTGGTTGCTGCCGCCGATCCGAATCGTCCTCGCCTCTCCGGCCTTACCGACATTGCCGATGTCGATGTTCTTCGAGCCGGTGGTCAGGTTCTTACCGGCGTTTCGGCCGATGGCGACGTTGGCCGACCCGGTGGAATTGAGCAGGGCGTCGATACCGGCGGCGACATTGTTGGAGCCGGTCGTGTTTGCAAACAGCGCGCCCGAACCGGTGGCGACGTTGTTGTTGCCGGTCGTGTTGGAGTCCAGCGCATTGGGGCCGGTGGCGACGTTGTCGTCGCCGGTGGTGTTGGAGAACATCGTCTCCGTCCCGGTGGCGACGTTGCTGCTGCCGGTGGTGTTGCGGAGCAGCGCCGAGTTGCCGGTGGCGACATTGAAGTTGCCGGTGCCGCCGGTGCGCAGCGCCTGTTCGCCGATGGCGACGTTCCTGTTGCCGATCGTGTTGCCGTCCATCGCCAGGCGGCCGACGGCGACGTTGAAGCTGCCGGTCGTGTTGGAGTCCAGCGCCTCGGCGCCGGTGGCGACATTGAAGTCGCCGCCGGTGTTGGAGAGCAGCGCCTGGTTGCCGGTGGCGACATTGTCGCTGCCGCCGGTGTTGGAGAGCAGCGCCTCGGCGCCGGTGGCGACGTTGTCGCTGCCGGTGGTGTTGGCTTGCAGCGCCTGGTCCCCGAGGGCGACGTTCTGGTCGGCGAACGAGTTGATGTTCGGCATTACCGAGCGGCCCAATCCGACGTTGCCGGGGCCGATGGGGCCGCCGCCGGGGTCGAAGAAGGTCTCGCCGGCGGCGGCGTTGTTGTCAGTGTCGAAGTAGACGCTGCCGACATCGGCGCGGCTGGTCGAGGCACCGAGCGCGGCGCTGATCGCGAGCGCGACGGCGGTCGTGAGCGCGAGCATCCGAGTCCGCCCTCGGGCGGTCGGCTGGCAGAGAGTGGACCTGGGCTTGGCGGTCATTGTGACCTCTCCCTCGTTGAGTGGTTGGGCGGAGGCCAAGCGGCGCGTGGTGGCGAGTGGGTTTGCCGTCGAGGCGTCCGGCCGAGGACCTCCCGACCCTATCCCTGATCGTGGGCGGCTCCGACACCGCCGAGACCACGGCGGACGTCCCTGGCGCTCACCGGGACGCAGACCGCCGGGATCGGGCGCCACCCGAGCATCTGGCTACATAGTGTCTATCTACTCAGGTGCTACGAGGCCGGTCCGCGCTCCTCAGCTGGCGGGTCGCCGCGACGACGGGCACGTAGACGCTCTCGCGGGCCGGGGCCCTCGGCCCTCTGCCTGACGTATTGCGCGGCGACCGCAGCAAGCAAGGCGACGAACACACCGAGCCCGGTGAGGATGTAGATGATCGTGAAAATCTGCGTGCCCGCCGAGGTCGGGGCGAAGTCTCCGTAGCCAACGGTGGTCAGCGTCACGACCGAGAAGTAGAGGGCCTGGATGATGGTCCAGTCCTCGAATCGCCAGTAGACGATCGTGCCCGTGAGCAACAGGAGACCCGCGACGACGGGCAGCGCCTTGGTCTCGGGATCACGCCAAACGGCGCCCACCGCCCGCGCAAGCCTCTTGAACGCTAGGAAGAGGGGAACCACCGGCCGGGTCTTCGCCACCTGCGTGCACATTCCTGGGCAACCGGCCTCCCGCGCTCCCGATCTGGCCGCATAGGATCTATCTACTTAGCTAGGTCACGGCCAAAGCGAGATACTGCGCGGGCTATGTAGCAGGAGACCGTCGAGATCGTGCGGGGGGCCTTCGCTGCCGCTGGATGGCGGAGTCACGCCGCCTCAATCAGCCTCCCTTCACCTGTTCGCGCAGCCGCTCGACCTGGCGCTGCAGCCGCTCGACGGTCGCCGCGAGCGATGCGGTCGAGGCTGAGGCCGCTCGCGCGGTGCCGAGCTGGCCGTTTGACTTGACGACCACCGGCCGGGGCGTTCCGCTGAGGGTCGTGCCGCTGATCCCGGCGATGAACGTGGCCCTCTGGTTGCTGCCGCCGATCCGAATGGTCCTCGCCTCTCCGGCCTTACCGACATTGCCGATGTCGATGTTCTTTGAGCCGGTGGTCAGGTTCTTACCGGCGTTTCGGCCGATGGCGACGTTTCTCGATCCGTTGACATTCAGCAGGGCGTCGATACCGGCGGCGACGTTGTTGGAGCCGGTCGCGTTCGCCGAGAGGGCGTTTGGGCCGGTGGCGACGTTGTTGGAGCCGGTGGTGTTGGAGTCCAGCGCGTCGGCGCCGGTGGCGACATTGAAGTCGCCGGTCGAGTTGAGGACCAGCGCACCGAGGCCGGTGGCGACATTGGAGTCGCCAGTCGAGTTGAACCGCAGCGCGGTTTGGCCGGTGGCGACGTTGTTGCTGCCGGTGGTGTTGTTCTCCAGCGTGAAGCTGCCGGTGGCGACATTGGAGTCGCCGGTCCTGTTGTCCTGCAGCGCGCTGAAGCCGGTGGCGACTTGACGTCGCCGGTCGTGTTGAACCGCAGCGCGGCTTCCCCGACGGCGACGTTGTTAGAGCCGCTGGTGAGGTTCGGCATCACCTCGCGGCCCAGGCCGACATTGAAGTTGCCGGTGAAGGTCCCGTTGAAGAGGGTCTCACCGGCGGCGGCGTTGCCGCTGGCGTCGAAGTAGACGCTGCCGACATCGGCGCGGCTGGTCGAGGCACCGAGCGCGGCGCTGATCGCGAGCGCGACGGCGGTCGTGAGCGCGAGCATCCGAGTCCGCCCTCGGGCGGTCGGCTGGTAGAGAGTGGAACTGGGCTTGGTGGTCATCGTGACCTCCCGATTGAGCGGTTGGGCGGAGGCCAAGCGGCGCGTGGTGGCGAGTGGGTTTGCCGTCGAGGCGTCCGCGCCTGTGGACTTGCCGACCCTATCCCGGATCGTGGGCGGCTCCGAACCGCCGAGACCACGGCCGAGCGTTCCTGGCGCTCACCGGGACGCAGACCGCCGGGATCGGGCGCCACCCGAGCATCTGGCCACGTAGTGTCTCTCTACTCAGCTAGGCCACGGACATAGCGAGATACTGCGCGTGCGATGTCGCAGGAGACCGTCGAGATCGTGCGGGGGCCTTCGCTGCCGCTGGATGGCGGAGTCACGCCGCCTCAATCAGCCTCCCTTCACCTGTTCGCGCAGCCGCTCGACCTGGCGCTGCAGCCGCTCGACGGTCGCCGCGAGCGATGCGGTCGAGGCTGAGGCCGCTCGCACGGTCCCGAGCTGGCCGTTTGACTTGACGACCACCGGCTGGGGCGTTCCGCTCAGGGTCGTGCCGCTGATCCCGGCGATGAACGCGGCGGTCTGGTTGCTGTTGTTGCCGATCCGGATCGTCCCCGACTCCCCGGCCTTACCGACGTTGGCGATGTCGATGTTCTTTGAGCCGGTGGTCAGGTTCTTACCGGCGTTTCGGCCGATGGCGACGTTTCTCGATCCGTTGACATTCAGCAGGGCGTCGATACCGGCGGCGACGTTGTTGGAGCCGGTCGTGTTCGCCAAGAGGGCGTTTGGGCCGCTGGCGACGTTGCTGTTGCCGGTGGTGTTGGACTGCAGCGCGAGGTCGCCGGTGGCGACATTGAAGTCGCCGGTCGAGTTGCGGAGCAGCGCGCCGCTGCCGGTGGCGACATTGGAGTCGCCGGTGGTGTTGCGGACCAGCGCGCCTTGGCCGGTGGCGACGTTGGTGCTGCCGGTGGTGTTGTTCCGCATCGCTTCCTCGCCGGTGGCGACATTGAAGTCGCCGGTCGTGTTGAACCCCAGCGCGGCTTCCCCGACGGCGACGTTGTTAGAGCCGCTGGTGAGGTTCGGCATCACCTCGCGGCCCAGGCCGACGTTGGCGTTGCCGGTGAAGGTCGCGTTGAAGAGGGTCTCACCGGCGGCGGCGTTGTTGTCAGTGTCGAAGTAGACGCTGCCGACATCGGCGCGGCTGGTCGAGGCACCGAGCGCGGCGCTGATCGCGAGCGCGACGGCGGTCGCGACCGCGAGCATCCGAGTCCGCCCTCGGGCGGTCGGCTGGTAGAGCGTGGAACTGGGCTTGTTGGTCATCGTGACCTCCCGATTGATCGGTTGGGCGGAGGCCAAGCGGCGCGTGGTGGCGAGTGGGTTTGCCGTCGAGGCGTCCGCGCCTGTGGACTTGCCGACCCTATCCCGGATCGTGGGCGGCTCCGAACCGCCGAGACCACGGCCGAGCGTTCCTGGCGCTCACCGGGACGCAGACCGCCGGGATCGGGATCCTCGTCGCAGCGGCGCCGATCGCCGCGGCGTGACGGGCGAGCCGGCCCGCCGTTGCTCGCGCTATGCGTCCCGGTACGCGTGCTGGTACGCTTAGGGGACCACGTCCAGGATCACCAGGCGATGAGCAGCAGCGGCGACACGAGCAGCACGGATTCCCCACACATCCCGCGGTGGGCGAGCGCCGCCGGCGGTCGGCCGTGAGCACGAGAACCCGCGAGACCCGCCTCCGCCGCATGGCCGAGCGGCAGGGCCTGCGGGTGGAGAAATCGAGGCGGCGCGATCCGCACGCGCTCGACTACGGCTGCTACTGGATCACCGACCCGGCCGCGAACGCGGTCATCGCCGGCGCCGGGCCCACCGGGCGCCCGTGGCTGAGCCTCGACGAGGTCGAGGAGTTCCTGACCACGCCGCCGGCGGAGCGCGGCTGATGCCGACCGGGATCGAGAAGCGAGGCGGGCGCTACCGGGCCGTGGTCTGGATCGCCCGCGACCGCCGCAAGCTGACCCGGACCTTCGCCACCCTGGCGGAGGCGAGATCCTGGCGCGCCGACGCGCTGGCGGCGACCGACCGCGGAGCGCTCCGGGCGCCGACCGCGACGACGCTCGCCGAGGCCGCTGCGGACTGGCTCGCCGGGGCCGAGGACGGGACGATCCGGACCCGCTCCGGCCAGCTCTACAAGCCCGCGACCCTGCGCGGCTACCACCAAGCGCTCGACGACCACGTGCTCCCGGCGATCGGGACGTCGAAGCTCTCGGCGCTGACCACCACCGACCTGCAACACCTGGTCGACCGCTGGCAGGGCTCCGGGCTCGCCGAGTCGACGATCCGCAACGCGATCAAGCCGCTCCAGGCGATCTACCGGCGAGCGGCTTCCCGCGGCGGACTGCCCGTGAACCCGACCCGCGACCTCGAGCTGCCGGCACCGCGCCCACGCGAGGTCGAGGCGGTCGGGCCCGACTCCGCCGCGGCGCTGATCGCCGCGGTCCCTGATCCCGACCGGGCGGTGTGGGCGACGGCGCTCTACGCGGGCCTGCGCTACGGCGAGCTGCGGGCGCTGCGTTGGGACGCCGTCGACCTTGCCACCGGGACGGTCCGGATCGTTGCCAGTTGGGACCCAAAAGCGGGGCCGGTGGCGCCCAAGACTCGAACCTCGCAGCGGACGGTGCCGATGCCCGGCGTGCTCCGCGACCTGCTGCTCGAGCACCGCATCCGCGAGGACCCCGACGTCGACGAGGCGCTGGTGTTTGGGATCGACGGCGAGCCGTTCCACGGCGCGACCCTCTACCGGCGCGCCGGCCGGGCCTGGCGGACAGCGGGGCTCGACGGGCGCCTGCGGCTGCACCAATGCCGGCACACCTACGCGAGCTACATGATCGCCGCCGGCGTCAACGCGAAGGCGTTGACCGCCTACATGGGGCACTCGTCGATCAAGGTGACCTTCGACCTCTACGGGCACCTGTTCCCGGGCAACGAGGCCGAGGCCGCCGGCCTGCTCGACGCCTACCTGGCCCGAGCCGACACCGCCGCGCGCCGGGCCGCCGTCGGCGACGACTAGCGACTCCGCGCGGCTGGTGGGCGGACGCCGGCGGGACCCGCTCCGAGGTCCTGCTGGTCCCGCCCTGCGGTCGGCGAGGACCCCGGACTTCCCCAACGACTTCCCCAAAATCGACGCAAACCACTTGGACAAGCGGGAAAAGGCGCTATGAGCACGGCCTGCAAAGCCGTTTACGCCGGTTCGATTCCGGCAGGCGCCTTCGGCTTGAACAAGCGGTTTGTGGCTTGACTATGCGGAATGCGAGGCCTCGCCACCGCTGACCACGAACCGCAGCAAACCGCAGAAAGCCGCACGGGACTGCACCCGCAACTCATGACGCTCGTCTAGAACCTCCGCTTCAGCTTGATCTTCGTGTCCTGGTCGAGCTGGAAAACGAGCCAGCCGCCGAGCACCGGGTAGGTGAAGAAGCCAGGGATCGCATCCCAGTCCGCCTCCTCGTCCTCGTTGACGGGGCCGAGGTAGTCGAGCCGAAAGGCCTCCCAGCCGCCCTTGAGCGTGCGATCCCCCCGCTTCAGACGATCCTCGATCTCGTGGCGCCGCAGCCCGAGCACGCCGAGCTTCAGCGTCTTGGTCTGGCCGGACTTGAGGTACACGCCCTTGGCTTCCGGCAGGCACTTGACCGGGTCCTCCGGGTCGACAATGCAGGTCGGGATCTTGGTCAGGTAGCCGCGCCAGTAGAGGGAGAGCGTGAAGATGCAGCCCTCCCCGGTCGACTCGCAGGCGACCTCGTAACGGCAGCCGCGCGGGGTGCAGGTGGCCGAGGGCGCACCGACGACCCGTGAGAGCCCCTCGGGTGGTGGGGAAGCCTGGGCCTCCTGACCCCCCACGACGGGGAGGGCCAGGACGACCAACAGGCCGGAGAGGATGCGCCTCACTTGATCTTCACGACGATGGAGTCAGACTTGCCGTCGAGGGCGAACTCGGCCGCAGCCTTGACGCCCTTCTTCGACGCCAACGCCTTCTTGACCGTGTCCAATGCCTGGCCCTTGACCGGGATCGACACCTTCCACTTCTCGCCAGCGGCGACGTCCTTAGACGGGTGCTTCTTGATGAACGTGAAGACCTTGTTGCCGACCTTGAGCTTGGCCGACTTGAGCTTGGCCTCGCATCCGCTGGTGGCACCGTCGACCGTGACGACGAGGGCCTTGTTGGCCTTCTGAGAGCCCTTCGCCTGAAGCTGGCAGCCAGCCTCGTCGTCGAGCCGGACGTAGGCGGGCGGGTCGTCGTTAGAGTCCACCGGAGTCATCGTCGCCGGGTTGAATGGGGGCACCGGCCCACCATCACCCCAGGTCGGAGTGCCGCTGATCTGCGCAACGCCAGGGCCGGTGACCCGGACCGTCGCCTCCAACGAGACAGACGCTCCCGAGGCCAGGGTCTTCCCGAAACCGCAGAAACGAATGGTCTTGGGGTCAAAGCCGACGGCATCGAAGTAACCGCAAGGCTCAACCGACACGATTTCGGCCGCACCTGCAGTTTGGAGCATGATCCCGTACTCCTTCGTCACCGACAGGGCGTCGGGACCACGGTTGATCAGCGTGAACTCCACGACTCGGTTCGCGCCATCCCGGTTGACGATCTTCCCCGTTACCGAGAGGTCGACCTTCTCCGCCGAGGCTGAGCTGGCCCCGATCAGCGAAGCGCCGACCACCAGCGCCGCCGCTATCCATCTCATCTTCAAAGGCACTTGGCCCTCCTTGTTTGATTCCCGCCGAAGCGGACCCGGCGTCATGCCGGATGGGGCGGCGGGGAGTCGAACCCCGCTGAACGGCTGAACGCCACTCGCCCTGGGACCTACTTGATCTTCACGACGATGGAGTCGGACTCGCCGTCGAGGGCGAACTCGGCCGCAGCCTTGACGCCCTTCTTCGACGCCAACGCCTTCTTGACCGTGTCCAATACCTGGCCCTTGACCGGGACGGACACCTTCCACTTCTCGCCAGCGGCGACGTCCTTGGACGGGTGCTTCTTGATGAACGTGTAGACCTTCGGGCCGACCTTGAGCTTGGCCGACTTCAGCTTCGCCTCGCAACCCGAGTCGGCGCCAAAGACGGTGACGACGAGAGCCTTGGAAGCCTTCTGAGAGCCCTTCGCTTGCAACTCGCAGCCAGACCCATCGAGGCTGACGAAGGCGGGCTCAAGGTCAGAGTCCTGGGGCGGATCTTCATTATCGTCGCTGAAATACACCGAACCCCTGAGCTGCGCGCCAGGGCTGGTGCCACGGGCGCGAGCCACCAGCGAGACTGACTTACCTGCTGCCAGGGTCTTCCCGAAGCCGCAGACGCGCAACACGCTGGGAGGACTGAGGGCGGTGACGTCGACAGTCTTTCCGCAGGGCGTGGCCGACAGGATCTCGCCCCCACCGATCTTTCCATCTGCACCCAACGCGGTGACATACAACCCGAACTCCCTCGTCGCCAAGGCGTCGGGGCCATCGTTGGTGAGCGTGAACTTCACGGTCCGCTCCGCACCGTTCCGGCTGGTGATCTCGCCCGCTACCGAGAGATCGACGTTCTCCGCCGACGCCGAGCTAGCCCCGAGCAACGAGGCGCCGAGAACCGCCACCGCAACCATTCGCTTCATAAAAGGCACCTGGCCCTCCTTGTCTTGACTCCCGCAGAAAGCGGGTCCGGCCTCATGCCGAATCGGGCGCCGAGGAGTCGAACCTCGGACGAACGCCGCTCGCCCTGGATGCGCTACGAGCCGCCTGGGAAGGAGCCGCCCGCGCAGAAGGTGTCCTTGACCTGATACCTCTCCTTGATCTCCCAGTCCGCGGTGAGCTTGCGGTCCCACTTCATGATCAGCTGGACGTGGTAGTCCTGCCCTGCCAACACCGAAGGGGTCTTGACCGTGACGAGCGCGTTGTTGTCTCCGTCCGCACTCACGCGGGACACCGTCTTCGTCCTGCCCCACGCGTAGTAGTAGTTGATGGTCCCGCTGTCGGCCGGGATCATCCGAGCCTGCAGGGACATCTTCCGCAGGTTGTTGCGCTTGTTGGCGTAGGTGCCCATCTTCATCCTGACCGTGGATCGGATCTCCTCGGCCGCCGAGTCCGGGTCCACCGAGCACTTCGAGTCCACGAACCTGTGGAACGTGTACTGATAGAACGGGTTCGGGATCGGCGTCGCGGAAGCCCCCGACGCCGTTGCGAGTCCGACCGCGACCGCCAGGACCGTCGCCGCCGCGATGATGTGCTTCTTCAAAGGCACTTGGCCCTCCTTGGTTTGATTCCCGGCGTCATGCCGGAGTGGGCGCCGAGGAGTCGAACCTCGGAGTGGACCACTCGCCCTGGAATACTGCGGACGTTTAGTCAGTCACTGGGCGAGCAGGGGTAACGCACGCGTCCTTCTCGGACAACAGCAGGCTGAGGCACCCCGTTCACGCCGAACTCATCGTGCCAGCCGTAGAAGTCGAGATTTAACTTCCGGCTGTTACGCCCACCCTCGGCTGCCAGCTCGAATTGCCGCGTCACTCCCAGTCTTCTGGCTCCTGGGCGAAGTCCGGGCCTTCGTCCCATAGCTCCAGGGTTTCGCGATGCGTGGTCGAGTTGCAGTCCGGATCCGCGAGCGTGTCGCTTGACACCACCGCCGACGCCGGGCTGGTTCCAATCAGCGAAGCGATGACCACAGCCGCCATCGCACCTACCCGCCTGACCGAGTCCATGCCCCCGCCTCCCGTTAGTTGTGGCGCTACTCATCTAACGGACCTGGTCGGCCGTTTCTACCGCGGAGTATCGCTTTGGACGAGAAGCAACCTGGTAGCCCCAAGCGTTGGCCCGCTCTAGGTCGGCCCGAGCGGGTAGAGCAGCTTGCCCGCGCAGACGAGGCGCTCGGTGTCGCAGGCGCGCAGGTGCAGGTAGCCGGCCCCGAGGTCAACCAGGTCGATGCAGCGGCCGCAACATTCTCCCCGCCTGAGCGCCGCCGCCGACCCGGGCGCGGGCTGGCGACCCTATACCAACCGCTATACCGACCCGGACCGATCCCGCATAGCCAAGCGGGAAACGGCGGCAGGTAAGGCGCCTGCAAAGCCGTTTACGCCAGTTCGATTCTGGCAGGCGCCTTGGGCTCAAGCAAGCGAAACGGGCTTGCCAGAGCCGTTTGCACGGCTTTGTGTTAACCGCTCAAAGCCGCTGAAAGGGGCAGTCAAGGGGGTGTCACTGGTGCACAGACTGGCGCATGGATTTCGGGACCCGCCGCGGGTCGCCAATTCGTGGTTGCGAGAAGGCTCACTTCGCATGGAAAGCGGCTATCTGGCCAGCCCTGGCTAGGCTGCGATCCTGACGCTTGCAAACCGCAATTGCTTGGAGGACGCTGATGCCGGACACCACCTGCCACATGTCGATCTCGCTCGATGGCTTCGTCGCCGGGCCGGACCAGAGCCGGGAGAATCCGCTGGGGAAGCGCGGCAGGGAGGTCCATAGCTGGCACCTCGGCGACGAGCGCGCGAACGACGCCGACGCGACGGCAGAGGCCTGGCTCATGCGACCGCGCGGGGCCTACGTGATGGGCCGCAACATGTTCGGGCCGATCCGCGGCGAGTGGGATGAGGACTGGAATGGATGGTGGGGCTCCGAGCCGCCCTACCACGCGCCGGTCTTCGTGCTCACCCACCACGCTCGCGAGCCGATCGAGATGGAGGGCGGCACGAGCTTCCACTTCGTCAGCCAGGGCTTCGAGGCCGCATACGCGCAGGCGCGTGAGACGGCCGGCGAGGATGGCATCGACATCGCGGGCGGCGCCTCGACCGTCCGTCAGGCGCTCGCCGCCGGAGTGATCGACGAACTCACGCTCGACGTGACCCCCGTCCTTTTAGGGTCCGGCGAGCGGCTGTTCGACGGAGTCGAGTCACTCGGGTTCGAGCCGGTCGAGGTGCTCCACTCTCCGCTCGCCACGCACATCCGCTACCGGCCGGCGGGGTGAGTGAGGAGATAGCCGCTTTGGACGAGAAGTAGCCCTTTCGCCTCTCGCGCGAAGAAGCAGCGCGACCGGAGGCCGGTCGGCTCCGCCTACCTCGGGCTGACAACGGTCGCGGCCTGGGGCATCAGCCGCTTCAGGCGCTCACATGAGCGTCGCGGGAACCGGGGGCGCGCGGCCGGAGGGCCCTCCTGCTTCGCGCGAGCCTCAGCCGCCCGCTGCTGGCGCGGATTCACGAACACACCCGCAGGGAACCGGCGGCCCGTTCCAAGGTCGACCCACGCCGGGATGCTGGACTCACCCGTCGGATCCACGGACTAGCTCGTCGCCCTTGGCTGTACGTGCGTAGATCACTCGCCTACGCTCGCGCCGCCCGGCCACCAAGCCGGCCCTGCGCAGGACCCCGAGGTGCTCGCTGACGCTTCCGGGACTGACTCGCATTCTCTTCGAGAGCTCGAGCGTCGAGGCCGGGCGGGCGAGCTCGAGCAGGACCTGTGCTCGCCTCCGTCCGAGCAGTGCCTCCAGCGCGCCGTGGTCGCGCGCCTCCGGTGCCCACAGGTCGGCGATGCCGGATGGCGGATAGACGAGCCCGGGATCCCAGGGCGGGTCGGTCCGCGGCCACACGGTCGGCCAGGTGAAGGCGGCCGGCACCAGCAGCAGCCCGCGGCCGGCGAGGTCGACATCGGCCGGCTCCTTGGTCGTGGGGTCAACGCGCAGGACACCGTCCTGCCAGCTGACGCTTTCGTGGAGGCCGGTGAACGCCGCATGAGGCCCGACGGCCGCCAGTCGTCGGGCGCGCCAGGAGATCTCCGATTCGAGCACCGCGGCGAGTCTCTCCCACCACGGCTCCAGCACCGCTTCCCACAGGGCCTCCATCTGGTCCACCAGCACTGCGAGCGCGCGAGCTGGGTTCTCGATCAGCACCCGGCCGGCCGCGGGGACGCCATCCGGGTAGGCCTTTGCGATCTCCGCCGCTACTCGCTCCGGGGGCGTCGCCCGGACTCGCTCAAGCTCGCTTGCGACAGCAGCGTGGGGTGCGCGGGGCGGCGGACCGATGAAGACCGGGTAGAACGGCCGTTTGCTGGGCGTGGCGACCTCGAGCAGAGCCAGATCGAGGTGTTCGGTTCGCGGCCTCGCCCATTCTGCCCACGGCCGATGAACGGCGACCCGCCCAGGGTCGCGAAGCGCGTATACGGCGCCGACCAGCTCCATCAGAGGCGCGATCGCGAACCGCGTTCGCAGCAGGTCGTCCTGGCCGAAACGGAAGTTGATCAAGGATTCAGCCTACGCCGAATCTCTTTGAGGTCCTCGGCGGATCTCATACAAACCACGACGCCAACACGACCGAGCGGGAGGCGGTTTGGGACGAGTGATTTTTGACACGAGCGTGTCGCTCGACGGGTTCATGACGGCGGCCAACCAGACCGCCGAGGAGCCGATGGGCGACGGCGGTCTGCGCCTGATGGAGTGGGCGATGGGCGCCGACGAGCGCAGCAGCGAGCTACTGGAGGGCTGGGTCTCCAATCTCGGCGCCTCGATCGCCGGGCGCACGACCTACGAAACGTCGCTGCCGTGGTGGGGTGCCGACGGACCCAGTGGATCGGCCCGCCGACCGTTGTTCGTCGTCACCCACGAAGCGCCGGCCGAAAGCCCTGAAGGCGGCGTCTACACGTTTGTCATCGACGGGATCGAGAGTGCGCTCGAGCAGGCCCAGACGGCGGCCGGCGACAAGGACGTGACCGTGATGGGCGGCGCCAGCATCGGCCGTCAGTACATCGCGGCCGGATTGGTCGACGAGATCCAGATCCACCTCGTTCCGGTCCTGTTCGGCAGCGGGACGCGGATGTTCGAAGAGCTCGGCGAGGGGCACCTCCAGCTCGAGCCCACCGAGGTGGTCGAAACCCCGGCGGCCGTGCACCTGCGCTACCGGATCGCCGGACGCGATGGCTGATGATCGCGTGGGCCCATCGGACGACGAGCGCCAGCTGGCGATGATCGCCCGGACGATCATCGACGAGGGCGACTACATGACCCTCGCGACCGCGGACGAGGGCGGCCGGCCATGGGCGTCGCCGGTCTGGTACGCCCCCGTCGGGTACGCGGAACTGCTTTGGCTCTCGCGCCCGGAAGCCAGGCACTCGCGCAACCTCGCCGTCCGCCGCGACCTGGCGATCGTGATCTTCGATTCCTCGGTGCCGATCGGCGACGGCCAGGGGGCGTACATCGAGGCCGTCGGCGAACAGGTGCCCGAGTCCGAGCTGGAGCGATCCGTGGCCCTGTATTCGCACCGGTCGCAAGCGCGAGGCGGGCCGGCACTTACCGTCGCCGAGGTGTGCGGCCCGGCAGCGCACCGCCTCTATCGGGCATTGGCTTCGGGACATTCCACCAACGGGGTCAGGGACGAGCGGGTGTCGGTGAGCCTCCGGTAGGCCTCCCAGGCAAGCGTCAGCGCCGCTCCCGCGTGCGGGCGGCAGGGCCGCGCTGTTCCTGGTCGCGAGCCGGCCCGCTCGACGACACAGTCGGAGACTTGATCGCGATCTCGGAAGCGCTGCAGGAGAGATCGTGAGTTGAGCCAGCGCGGCGTCGGCAGTCACTCCTAAGAACTGCATCCCTTGTCGCTCCTTCTTTCGTCCAAAGCGCAACTTTTGGAGGTCGAGTGGTGGTCGGTAAGGTCGGCCCATGACCGAAGCCGGAGCACCGCGCATACTCAAGGTGGATGACCTCGCCCCGGCTCCGGGGAGGACCGGTCGGTTCGAGGGCCACGAGCACGGAGCGAGCGTGTCCTTCTTCGTCAGCCGCGTTCCGGCCGGGGGAGGGCCCGGGCTGCACACTCATCCATACGAGGAGACGTTCGTGATCCACGACGGCTCGGCCACGTTTGTTGTCGGTGAGGAGACCGTCGAGGCGGAGCCCGGATTGATAATCGTCGTCCCTGCCGAAACACCGCACAGGTTCACCGCTGGACCCGATGGCCTGCGCTCGGTCAACATCCACGGCAACGACCGGATGGTCCAGGAGAACCCATCGGAAGGCTGATGACGGCGCGCGACGGCGCGAGCCCGGTACTCGCTCGCGGGCTGCTAGCGATCGCTGGCGACCTACACGGGGCACAGCTCGATCAAGGTGACCTTCGATCTGTACGGCAAGCTCTTTCCCGGCAACGAGGCCGAAGCCGCGGGGCTGCTCGACGCTTACTCGGCGCGGGCCGACACCGCCGCCCGGCGGGCCACGGTGTCGCGTTAGGTCGGGCCGCGCTCGCTGTCTCCCGTGGGAGACAGAGCTAGGTCACGGCCAGAGCGAGATACTGCGCAGCGATGTCGGATGAGAACCTGGAGGTGGTCAAACGCTCGTTTGAGCTGTTTCTGCGGGGTGATCTGGAGGCCTGGATCGAGATGCTCCACCCCGATGTCGGCTGGGACATCTCCGCGCATCCACTGCCGGACGTTCCGAACCACGGTCGAGGACGCGACGCGTTCACGGGCATGATGGCCACCTACCTGAGCGGCTGGACCGACTACTCGGCGGAACTGAAGGAGCTCGGTGACGCGGGCGACGAGGCATCGCGGTGCTCCACGAAACGGCGAGCATGCGCGACACCGGCGTGGCTCTTGACCGCGACCTCGTGCAGCTCTGGGCGGTCCGCAACGGACGGGTGATCTGTCTGAGGGTCTTTCAGACCAAGCCCGAAGCCCTCGAAGCCGCCGGGCTGTCGGGGTAGCGGCGGCGGCATAGCGCCACGGGGCAGCCTCGCGGCCGGACTCCGCCGTAACTACCCCCGGGACTTCCTCCGCGGGCCACCCGAGCGGCGCGCCGACCTACTGGTCTGCGAAACGGAATTCTGCGCTCGGGGTCGGCGCCTCGGGAGGCGGCCGACCCAGAGGCACTTCCGCTCTCACGCGAGAGTCGACATCCCGTTCGCAGTTCGCTGCCGTGCCATGGGCCGACCTGCCGATCCACTGTCAAGGTCGCTTGACATTATCTCGATGTCAAGGTAACTTGACACGCAGAATGACAAATCAAGTTCGAGAAGCGCGCACGGTCCGGGGGATCTCTCAGGCTGTCCTGGGCGACGCCCTGGGGGTCTCGCGGCAGACGATCAACGCGATCGAGACCGGTCGCTACCTGCCGTCCCTGCCGCTGGCGTTCGCCCTGGCGCGCTTCTTCGAGACAAGTATCGAGGGTCTGTTCGATCCCGAAGGAGATTCAAAATGACGATGACCATGAACACACGGACAACCGCCCGTCTGGTCGCGGCGCTCGCGCTCGCGGTCGTGATCCCAGCGATCTTCTGGATCACCCAGGGCGCGGTCGCCGGGCTGATCACCGCCGGCTGGGGGTGGGCGACGATCCTCGTCTTTCACCTCGGTCGCCAGCACAGCGAGGCGGTCAAGGTTGTCAGCGGCATGGGCGACGAGCGGATTCGCAGCCTCAACGTCAAGGCGCTCGCCTTCGCCGGCTGGGTGATGTGGGCGGCGGTAACCGGCTGGTGGCTGGTTTCGGCCGCGACCGGCAACGAGAACGTTTCGGTCGGCATCCTGGCGGCGACCTTCGGCGTCGCCTACATCGGCGCCGCGATCTATCTCGGACGGCGCGGCGGGTGAAGCTACTGAGGCGACTCCTCGGCCACGGCTCAGCCCCGGTTGTGATTGACGACCTCGACGTTGTGCCCGTCCGGGTCGAGCACGAACGCGCCGTAGTAGCCCGGGTGGTAGACGGCGCGCTCGCCCGGCGCGCCGTGGTCCTCGTAGCCCGCCGCGAGCGCGGCGGCATGGAACGCGCGCACCGCGGCGTCCTCGCGCGCGGGGAACGCGAGGTGGACGTGCTCCGTGAGCGGCCGCTCGTCCCGGACGAGCGAGAAGCTGAAGCCCGGGCCGGACAGCTGCACGCGGCCGGGCTCGTCGTGCGCCAGGCGGAGCCCCGCGTGCAGGGCAATCGTCGTGTAGAAACGCCGGGAGGCCCGCGGGTCGTGGACGCGGATCCACAGGTGTTCGACGCGGCCATCGGGCACGGCGTCCTCGCGGTCGCCGTGGACCGCCTCGACGCTGTTGCCGTCGGGGTCGAGCAGGAACCCGCCGTAGTACGTCGGGCCGTAGTCCGTGCGCGGCCCCGGCGCGCCGTCGTCGCGGTACCCCGCGTCAACGCCCGCCTGCCAGAACGCGTCGACCTGCGCGCGGTCGCGGGCGCGGAAGCCGACGTGGAGCCCGCGGGTCACTGGGTGCTCACGGTCCGTCGGCCCGATGGCCCAGTCCTCCCACTCGACCAGCCCGGCGTCCGCATTGCTGGGCTCGACGCCCAGGACGCTCAGGACGGTGCGGTAGAAGCGCTCGGAGGCCGCGAGGTCCGAGACCGCGACGCCGACGTGGTCGAACACCGGCCGAGGCTACCGTGGCGGGCATGCTCGGGAGGATCGAAGCCCGAGTCCGGTGGCACGCGCCAAACGGCTAGCTTCGGTGGGTGCGCTCCACCGCGGCGTTGACGACATCGGGCGATCATTTGACACCGCTCGAGGCAGTCGACGCCAACACCAGCAAAGGCCGCGATCGCCGTCGCGACGAGAAGCGAAACGACGCCGCGGAGGCGCGCGCGGACATCCACTGTGAAGGTAGCCGACGGTTTGACTTGCTGTCGGCGCCGGGTTACGGTCGGGACGTCAACGAAAAAGGGGGGCCATGGCACCTAGCGCTGACGTTGAGCTGAAGGCGCGGCATCGCGCAATGTGGGCTTCGGGCGACTACCCGTCGATGGTCGAGACGTTCCTGCTGCCGCTCGGCCCGCGCCTCGTCGAGGCCTGCGGTATCGGGCCGGGGATGAGTGTCCTCGATGTCGCTGCCGGGAGCGGCAACGCCTCGATACCCGCGGCGCAGGCGGGGGCGAACGTCACCGCCAGCGACCTGACGCCGGAGCTGCTCGAGGCGGGGCGTCGGCGGGCCGAGGCCGAAGGGCTCGAGCTCAAATGGGCCGAGGCCGACGCCGAGCACCTGCCGTTCGAGGACGAGTCGTTTGACGTGGTCATGTCCGCGATCGGGGCGATGTTCGCGCCCCGTCACCAGGAAGTCGCGAATGAGCTCGTCCGCGTCTGCCGCCCCGGTGGCACTATCGGCCTCCTGAGCTGGACCCCCGAGGGGATGCTCGGGGCGCTGTTCCGAACCATGGGGCCGTTTGCGCCCCCGCCGCCACCGGGCGCGCAGCCGCCGCCCCTCTGGGGCAGTGAGGAGCACCTGAACGAACTGTTCGGGTCCGCCGTCGACTTTCGCACGCTGGAGCGCTACAAGTTGGAGATCACCGCCTTCGAGCATGCCCGCGACTACGGCGAGCACTTCAAGCAGCGCTACGGCCCGACCATCGCCGCCAGGGCGAATGCGAGCAGAGATGGGCGCGAGGCGGAGTTCGACGACGCCCTCGACCGCTTTTGCGACGAGTGGAACCGCGGCACCGACGAGCAGGCGCGATTCGAAAAGGAATATCTGCTCGCCGTGGGCACGAGGGTGTGAGCAAGAGCTCGGGCCCGGCGCCTCGCGGTCAGGCGCTCGACGGCGGCCCGTCCCGCGTCTCCCAAAACTCGAGGTGAAGCCGGCGCGCCTGATCCAGGAATCGACGGGCATAGCGACCGGGCGCTCGTCGCGGGACCGGGGCCAGTAAGGCCCGATCGAGGAGCTCCTCCCGATCGTCGCGCTGGATCGCCAGGTGACAGGGCTCGCACGCCAGCCAGTCACGCCCGGCGCGATGTCGCCAGGCAACCGTTCGAGATCCGCAGAAGTCGCAGCGGGGCACGGCGCCCAACTCTAGGAGTTCAACCGGCGCCGGCGGCCCGATTCAGCGCGGTGCCGCAGCAACCGCTTCGACCTCGACCAACTGACCCGGCCACCCGAGCGCGGTCACGCCGAGCATGGTGCTCGGCGGGCCCTCGGCCCCGAAGAGCTCCTCGACCACGTCCCAAGCAACGGCCAGGTCGGAATCGTTACTCGTCGCGACGTAGACGGTGGTCTTCAGGACGTCCTCGAGCCCACAGCCGGCCGCGTCCAGGGCAACGAGCAGGTTCTCGAGGACCTGGCGGGCTTGCCCGGCGACGTCGCCCGGTGCGACGACCTGTCCGTCGGCGTCGAGCGGGCAGGCTCCGGCGGTGAACACGGCACTGACGGGAGGGGTGATCGACGCGTAGGCGTAGGGGACGCCGGCGTAGAGAGCGGCCGGACTAACCAGTTTCCGAGGCACGGACGCAGTCTCCCATCAGCACCAGTCAGCTGCGTCTCGCGCCTGTGGGCCTCAGCCGAGCCCGTCCTCCCAGCCCGCGACCACTGCGGCGACCAAACCCCGGAGGATCGGCTCGCCGCCGGCGGGGGAGGCGATCTCGAGCTCGATCACGCCGGCGCTCCGGATGATCTCGAAGGTGAGGAAGGGACAGCACCGCCGCTCAGCGGCGACCAAGGCTTCGACCTCCGCCCGCTCGCCATCGAAGCGAAGCAGCGCCCGCCCGCCGCCAACCTCGAGGCCGGTCAGGGCGCGCTCGCCGAGCGCGCGGGCGCTCGCGATTCGGTCGGGCAGCTCAGCTTCGGTGAGGGTGCACGCGATCGGGGTTTGATTCGCCATCCCGAATAGCTTCGCACGCCCCCGATCGCGCCCGGCTACCCGTCCTCGGCCAGGATCCCGTAGACCTTGCGCCGGGTCTCATCGAGCAACTCGCGCACCCGCTTGCGCTGGTCCTCGTCCCCGGCGTGGAACACCTGGGCGACCGCCTTGCTGAGCTGGTGTGCCGAATGGCCGAGCTGGACCGTCTGCGGCGGTGCGCCCGCGGTGACCTCGTCCCAGGGAGCGGCGCCCTCGCGTGCCTGCTGCTCGGCCGTACCGCCGTCGGTCAGGGTGAACCGGCGCTTGCCCTCGATCTCATCACCGCTGATCAGCTCCTCGTCCTCGAGCAGCTGCAGCATCGGGTAGATCGAACCCGCGCTCGGGCGCCAAGCGCCCTGGGTGCGCTGGTCGAGCTCCTTGATCATCTCGTAGCCGTGCATCGGTCGCTCGGCGAGCAGCGCGAGCACCGCAGCCCGGATGTCGCCGCGGCGGGCGCGCGGACCGCCGCGGCCGCGGCGGTGGGAGAACTTCCTGCCGCGCTGGGCCCTTGGGTCGACGCGAGAGTGGCGTGAATAGTCTCTGTGGTGCATTCTCAACTCCATTCGTTTAGTAATAACGCGATATATCGTAACACGTCGCGCTCACGAGCCCATTTGCCACGGTCGCCATCATCTGCGGGGTGATCCTCACGCTCGCGATCGCCGGCCTGTTCGTGCTGCCCGACCCCTGGCGGATCATCGCCCTCTTCGTCGCGATGGCGGTCGAGGTCGGTGAGGTCTTCGCTTGGATTCGCTTCTTGCGCCGGTATCGGGTGACAACCGGGGCCGAGGGTCTGATCGGCGAGCGCGCCGAGGTGATCCAAGCGATCGCACCCGCGGGGCGGGTTCGCGTGCGGGGCGAGATCTGGAACGCCCGAGGGCCGCGGGAGGGAGAGTTGGCCGACGGCGACCGGGTCCGGATCTCGGCCGTCGATGGGCTCACGCTCGTGGTCGAGCCGGAGCGACGCTGAGCCACGGAAAAGGGCCCCGTAACGGGGCCCTTGGTTCCGAAAGGACGTACCGCCAGCGAATCCCGCCGCTGGCCCGTCGGTCCTTCAGCTTGCGAAGCTTGTGCGCGCGGCTGGTTACGGTAACACCGCCGTTCGCCTGTAGTTACGGTTCCCGATCGGCGGCGGATCATGCTTCGTTGCTGGCAGTTTCTTCCGTCTCGTACAAGCGTGGACACCGAAGTTGTACGAGGGTGCCAACGGCCGACCGCTGAGTTGGTGGCTTCAAGGGCGCTGCTAGGCTCCGCGAGCGCCGGGCGCTTAGCTCAGTTGGGAGAGCGCCAGCTCGACAAGCTGGAGGTCACTGGTTCGAGCCCAGTAGCGCCCATCGTTCACGGGTATCCGACAAGTCCCGACAGGTCCCGCCAAACCCGCACTAACAAGCGGCGTAGAGGGGGGAGACACGCTTGGCGACCGGCCGGGATCGGGGCCGTCAGAAACAAAACTGGTAGCTGACTGGTAGCAGCGCCACTGGTGGCAGACGCCTTGCTACCACCCTGCCGCCGCGGCGGCTCGCACTTGACAACAGCGGGTTGGGGCGTCAAGGGGGGACCCCGACGAGAGCAAGCCTGCCTCAGGCCGCAACCCCCGCAGATCGCAGCGGTTTAATCGCTTCCTTTCGGACCAGCTTCTTGATCTGCTTGGCGCTGAGGTCGCCGACGGCGGGAGCGGCATGTACTTCGCCAACGCCCCTAGAGGCGGCGTGCACGCGGTCGTTCGCGGTGGCGCGGCCCCCGGCGGGCCTTCGCTTCGGTTGGCTCCTCGCCGACCTCCGAGGGCAGGCCAGCACCATCCTTGCGCATCCCGGCGAGGGTCGCCTGCGCCGCCCAGCGATTCCGGTCAGTGGCCTTCGGGCGTTCCGGCGATCGGAACAGCCCGAGCACGAGGAAGGTGATCGAGCCGACGAGGATCGTCGCGCCGATGATCATGACCACGGTATCCACGATCCATCTCTACCCGCCGCGGCGGGCACGAAGCGGCACGTTTTTCGAGCTATCCCGCGGCCACAGCACCAGCGACCGGCGCGCGCCGTTTCGGAGGTAAGGCCGCGCACGGGCCGCGCAAAGTGACCCAACCGACCCAAAACTCGACGCCCGGCTCCCAACGGCGAGCCTCAGTTGAGATCGATCACGCCGAAGGCGAGCAGCATGATCAGCGTGATCACCGCCGAGATCAGCAACGACGGTAGGCAGCCGAGCGTGTTGGAGAAGAAGACGAACACCTTCGCCGCCTACCCTGCCCGACGGCGGCAAATCGCCCCGCACCGAAACGGGCTCAATCCTGGTGCACCTCCGACCAGTCTTTCGGCGAGGTCGGTTAGTTGCTCGCCTGACGGCTGCCTAGGGCTGCGCGCCGCCTTCCTCGTTTTCCGCATTGCCGCACCGGGTACGGGTCTGGGACCTGCACATCAAAGGGAGGAGGGGCAATGTACATCGGTATCGGAGCGTTGGTCATCATCCTGATCATCGTCATCCTCCTGGTCGCATAGACCGAGGGCGCGTCCCTGCTGGTAGCGCTTCTGGCTGCGTCACTTCTGCGCTACCCAACTACTAGAGCTTGGGCTCGATCATTTCGCGGTCCTATCCAGCTCGGGCATACGGACGGTCATGGCCCGCTACGGCACCCTTCGGTGGACGCTGCGCGTGCTCGGCTACAAGGTGCCTTTCATTTCGATGCTTCCGAACTGGTAGCGAAACTGGTAACAGCAGCGCCGCAACGTGACTCCTGCGGCCAAATGACCCAGTAGCGCCCATCGTTCACGGGAGGGCGAGCCTCGGAGGGGTAGGGTCGTTTCGACCCCTAGCCGAGGAGATGCGACCGTGAGCATTCTTGTTCGCTTCAACCCGCCATCGCCCGTATCGACCGATCAGTACGACACCACCATCAGCCGATTGCAGAACGACGGCGGTGACTTTCCGCCGGCAGGCCAGGATTACCACTGCGCCTTCAACACGGATGCAGGCTTCCGCGTCAGTGAGGTATGGGACTCGCGCGAAGAATTCGAGGCGTTCGGAGAGCGGCTGATGCCGATACTGGCCGAGGTGGGAATTGATCCCGGCGAGCCCGAGATCCTTGAGGTCTACAACGTGATCAAGCGCTAGTTCGGATGGGCCGGGACCAGAGGGTGGGTCCCGGCCCCATCCGAACGTTTCAGCAGGCTGCCGGCATCTCCGAGACGGCAGCACGGCCGTGACCGAGGTTGATGTCTCCCTCATAGGCGGTCTTGAAGAACGGGGGCGAGCCCGTAGGCGTGTCAACCATCATCAGGAAACCGGTTGCACCAGCAAACGCGCCCGTTCCCTCGACAATCCGGTGGGAACACGTTCCGAGCGTCACCAGGCCGTCGTCGTCGAACAGTGCCCAGTAGCGGAACTTGAAGAAGAGCTTCCCGGACGGGTCGCCCTCGCACGAGCGATCGCGATCGCGATCGATGCAGCCATTGAACTTCTCCGTGCCCTTCGCTTTGTAGGTGGGGTGGGTGTGAAGCGGCCTGAACGCCGTCACCTTGAACTTGCCGAGCATGTCGCCCTTCATCTTGTACTTGCCCGCGTTCTCGTTCACGACCTTCTGCTTACCCGAGACCGAGGTCGCACCCGCGGGCGTAACGGCGACAAGCACGACTACGGCTGAGAGCACGACAGTGGCCGCGATCCGACTCACTGTTGTGTGCATGGAGTCCTCCTCCGATTGCTGGGACGCCACGTTGGTGTCGCGTCGTTCCGACCCTATACCGCGTGGTGAGCCGATCCGAGGCGAGGCGAGAGCGTCTGGAGACGGCGGCACTTCGCCGCCTCGGCGATACTGCCCAGGCGATGTCGGAGGACAACGTCGAGGTGGTGCGACGCATGCTCGAGGCCTTCAACCGCGACGACGCCGATCGGGTTGTTGCAGCGTTCGTCGACGACTGCGTCCTGCATGAGCCGCCGGAAATGCCCGATCGGCCGCCGCTCGGCTTCCGAGGACACGACGGCATCCGCGAGTGGATGCAGAAGCTGCGGGGAACCGCCGACGTCCGGTTCGAGATGCACGGCCACACCGTGACCGGCGAGGTGATCGTCGCCGAGTGGACTGCGGCTGGGCGCGGGCATGCCAGCGGGGTTCCGATCAACTGGAGCACGTTCGCCGTCGTCCACATGCGCGATCGCAAGATCGCCACGGCGCAGGGGTTTCTGACCATGACCGAAGCGCTCGAGGCCGCCGGGGTCGGGGAATAGAGCCCGGGCGGGGGAGTCCGGAGCGAACCAGCGACGGCTGACGGCCCCGCCTCTACTCCAAATAGGTGAACTTCCGGCGCCGGAACGCAGTAGCCAGGCACGAACGGGGATCGGTTGTCAGTTGATCGGGTGTTACCGCGTGTGCAAGATGGCACTCAAGGGGTCGGGCCAGGTCGAAGGGGCATTTCCAGCGAACCGTTGGGGGTTCAGAGAATGGGGTTACAGCGTCGTCGGGTCACGGTCGGGGTGGCCGCGTCGGAAACGAATCGCGATCGGTCGATCGCCGATCAGCCGGATGCCGGAGGAGGCTTCGGCAGGCGAGCTCTGTTCGGGGGAGCCGGCCTCGCCGTCGGCGGAATCCTGATCGGCGGACTGCCGCGCCTGGCGACCTCCGCGCCGTCGCGCGCGCAGGACGCCGAGGTGCTCAACTTCGTGCTCGAGCTCGAGCGCCTGCAGGAAGCGTTCTATGCGGAGGCCGCGGACGTCTTGGGCCCGACGGGCGAGCTCGGTGAGTACACCCGTGTCGTCGGAGGCCACGAGCGTGCTCACCGAGAGTTCGTCGAGAAGGCCCTCGGCGGTTCCGCCAGGCCCGCTCCCGAATTCGACTTCGGCGACTCGCTCAGCGATCCGGACAGCTATCTCGCCGCGGCGGTCGCGCTCGAGGAAACCGGTGTCGCGACCTACAACGGGCAGGCGACCAACCTGACCCCGAAGGGCCTCGCCACCGCCGCGCGGATCGCTTCGGTGGAGGCGCGACACGCTTCCTGGGTCAGGGGCCTCGCGGGGCAGCTGCCCGCGCCCCGAGGATCGGACCGCGCGATCGGCGCCGCGCGCGCCCAAACCGAGCTCTCCGAATTCGGGTTGGTGGCCCAGTGAGCGGCGGCGACCGACTGCCTGCGGCGCTCGGCGGGATCCCGCTGGAGACGCTCGACCGCGACGGCGCTCTCAGCGAGACCGCTGAGGAGCTTGCGCTCAGCGACCGTGGCCAGTTCTTGCGAGCGGGCGCGTTCTCGCTGCTGGTCGGGGGTCTGGCCTTGCCGAGCGCGGCCCGCGCGGCAAAGGGCGACTCCGACCGCCAGATCCTCAACTACGCCCTCTCGCTCGAGTACCTGCAGGCCGCGTTCTACACCGAGGCTGAACGGCTGAAGTCCCTCGAGGGGAAGTTCAAGGACCAAGCCCGGGTGGTCGGGTCCCATGAGCGCGCCCACGTGGCGGCGCTCAAATCGCTGCTCGGCAAGGCAGCGATCAAGGCACCGCGATTCGACTTCCAGGGGGTGACCGAGGATCAGAAGAAGTTTCGTGAGACCGCGGTCGCGTTCGAGGACCTCGGCACGGCGGCCTACAAGGCCGAGGCGCCGAAGATCAAGAATCCGGAGTACCTGGCGGCGGCGATCCGCGTGCACTCGGTCGAGGCGCGGCACGCTGCCTGGATCCGGCGACTCGCCGGGGCGCTGCCGGCCCCGGCCGCGTTCGATGAGCCGAAATCGCAGAAGCAGGTGAAGCGCCTGGTCGCCTCGACCAAGTTCGTGGTCGCCGACCCGGTCACCAAATCGAGCGGTAAGCCGCAGTTCACCGGCTGACCCGGTTGGACCCGAGGCACCGACAGCTCCTCGGGGCGTTCGGCGCTGTCGCAGTGCTGCTCGTCGGCGCGGGGGCGGTCGTGGCGCTCGTCGGTTCCTCCGAGGGGGCGCCGCGATCCGATCTGTCGCTGCCGAAGCCGCAGGAGCCGGCGTTCGTGGTCCGCCATCCCGCCAAGCTCGAGGCGTCCCCGCATCTATCCGCGTGGGCGTCGGTGCGCCGCGCGACGCTCGCCCGGCGAGCGCCGAGCCGGACATCCGCTGCGGTGGCGCCGGTCGCCGAGCTCACCCCCGAGGGGACCAGGAACGTGGTTCAGGTGCTCGGTCGTGAACGTCGTGGCGGCGAGATCTGGCTCGAGGCCCGCCTGCCGGCCGGGGCCTCGGAGCTCCGAGGGTGGATCGCGCGCTCGGCGCTCGGAGGCTATGAGTTCGTTTCCACCCACCTGGTCGTCGATCGCGCCCGCCAACGGGCGACCCTGCTGCGCGACGGCAAGCCGGTTTTTCACAGCGTTGTCGGCGTCGGCCAGCCGGGCTCGCCGACGCCGCCCGGGCAGTTCTACATTCGCAACCGGCTGACCCGCTATGCGAGCCCGGCATACGGCCCGATCGCTTTCGGCACCAGCGCCCGCTCCGATCAGCTCACCGACTGGCCGGCGGGCGGGTTCATCGGCATCCACGGGACCGATCAGCCGGAGTTGCTCCCGGGACGGGTCTCTCACGGCTGTATCCGGATGCCCAACTCGGCGATCCGGCGACTCGATCGGTTGATGCCGATCGGCACGCCGCTGACGATCCGATGACTGCCGGGCTGGTTGCCGACGCGCCCGTGCTCTCGGCGTGCCGGATCGAGACGAGCCCGCGTCGCTTGCGCGCCGGGCTCGAGCGGCTCGAGGTGGCGCTCGAAGCGACGACCGACCGCCGTTCTCGGAGGTCGGTCCGGGTCGCATTTGGCGGCTTGATGGCGTGGTGGGTCGAGCACGGGATGGCGCGCGAACCGCTTGTCGTCGAGGTCGTCCGACTGCCCGCGACCGTCCGCCTCCAGGTATCAGCGGCCGCCAGCGACCCGGGAGCCGAGTTTTGGCAGGCGCTCTGCGAATCCCAGGACCCGCACACGGATGGCGCGGTCGTGTCGGCGATCGGCCCCGGCCTGGGGGCTTTGATCGAGCTCCCCGCAAGCGCGACGTCGGCGTAGCCGGCCGGAAGGCGGCCCGGGCCGGGTGGGGCTATCGTCTGCGCCGGCGGCAGATCTCGGGAATCCGATCGGGGGCGCAGGATCAGGCTCAAGCACGCAATCAAGACCGGCTCGGCTCGTCGCCGCTGGCGTGTTCCGGGACTGTGCGCGCTGGCGCTGGCGTTGGCGCTGCCGGCGGCGGCGGGCGCCGCCGAGCGCATCTACTGGTCCGACTACGACGCCGGGAAGATCTCGTGGGCGAACGTCGACGGCAGCGGCGGCGGCGTCCTGCCGACGCTCGGGGCGACGATGAACGGCCCGATGGGGATGACGCTCGACCCGGCCGCCGGCAGGGTCTACTGGGCCAACTGGGGACCCTCGGATGACCCCGGCCACACGATTGCCTACGCCAACCTCGACGGCAGCGGCGGTGGCACCCTGCCGATCCCGCAGAGCATCGTCGACGGGCCGCACGGACTGGCGATCGATCCCGCTGCCGGCCGCATCTACTGGCCCAACTTCAACGGCGACTCGATCGGCTGGTACGACCTCGACGGCTCCGGCTCCGGCCTCCTCAACACGGGCTCGGCGGCGACTGTCAGCGGACCACGCGGAGTCGCGATCGATCCCTCTGCCGGCCGGATCTACTGGGCGAACCACGGTGCCGATGAGATGGGGACGACGATCTCCTACGCAGCTCTCGACGGTAGCGGCCGGGGCGGTGACCTGATCACATCGGGACCGCCGATGACGATCGAGGGCCCCGAGGGGGTGGCGATCGATCCGGTCACCCGCAGGATCTATTGGGGCAACTACAGCGTCGCCGACTCGATCGCCTACGCGAGCCTCAGCGGCGGTCCACCGCACCAGCTCAACACCACCGGGGCGACGACGAGCCTCCCGCACGGGGTCGCGCTGGACCCGGTCTCGCGGCGTATCTACTGGCCCAATTTCAACAACGCCAACAACCCGATCTCCTGGGCCGCCCTCAACGGCGGTGGAGGTCGCGACCTCGCGACCCCGGGTGCGTCACGGCAGCGGCCCGTCCTCCCGGCGCTGCTCGACGCACCGAAGCCCTTCGGCGCCCCGGTCATCACCGACCCCACCGGGGGCAAGGGCACATCGCTGCACTGCGGGCGCGGCGCCTGGGCGCCCGACGCGCTTTCCTCGCTGCTCTACCGGGCGCCGCGGAGCTTCTCCTACCGCTGGGACCGCGACGGCGCCGAGATTCCCGGCGCGAGCGCCGACACGATCGAGGTCGACGCCGGCGGCAGCTACCGCTGCGACGTCAGCGCCCGCAATGCCGCCGGCTCGGCGAGCCAGGCGAGTGCCGTCTACGAGATCCCCTCGAACGCGTTCAAGCTGGCGAAGCTGAAGCGAAACAAGCGCAAGGGCACGGCGAAGTTGACGGTGAAGATCCCGGGCCCGGGCAAGCTGAAGCTCGCCCGCTCGAAGAAGCTGCGGGGCGACCGCGAGCGCGACAAGGGTGGCAGGGCGAAGCTCGCGGTGAAGCCGCGCGGCAGCGCCGCGAAGAAGCTCGAGCGCCGCGGCCGGGCGAAGGTCAAGCTCACCGTCACCTACACCCCCGACGGCGGGCCGATGAACGCCAAGGCCAAGCGGATCAAGCTGATCCAACGCTAACTCGGCGTGGGCGAGCCGATCGACGACGGACGGGCGGTGAGGCTCGCCGACGGGGTCGAGCTACCGATGCTTGGTCTCGGCGTCTGGCAGATCCCCGACGGCCCTGAGGCGCAGCGGGCAGTCGAATGGGCGTTGGAGGCCGGCTACAGACACATCGACACGGCGCAGGTCTACGGCAACGAGGCCAGCGTCGGTCGCGCCGTCGCCGAGAGCTCGATTCCGCGGGACGAGCTCTTCATCACGACCAAGTTCCTGCCGACCCGAAGCGACCCCGAGGAGGAGGCGAAGCGAAGCCTGGAGCGCCTCGGCATCGACCGTCTCGACCTCTACCTGGTTCATTGGCCGCGAGGGAAACCCCGGCGGCCGTGGCCCGGGATGGAGAGAGCGCTCGAACGGGGTCTGACGCGGTCGATCGGGGTCAGCAATTACGGCGTCGGCGACCTGGAGCAGGTGCTCGCCGGTGGTGGGGAATCTCCGGTCGTCAACCAGGTTCAGTTCAATCCGTTCAGATTCCGGCGCTCGCTGCTCGAGGCCTGCGCTCGCCGAGCGATCGTGCTCGAGGCATACAGTCCGCTGACCCAGGCGAGAAAGCTCGATCATCCGGTGGTCCTGAACGTGGCCGAGGGTTGCGGGCACACGCCGGCGCAGGTCGTCCTCCGCTGGGCTGTGCAGCACGGGGTTCCGGTGATCCCCAAGTCATCGCGGCGCGAGCGCATCGTCGAGAACTCGCGGATCTTCGACTTCGCGATCGGCGAGGAGGAGATGCGACAACTCGATGCGCTCGACCAGACCGGCGGAACGGGCCAGGCCCTGAAGCGGGTGGGCTGGACGGCGCCGGAGCGAGCTCGGTCGGCCGCCGGTCAGCTCGCCAGGAGGCTCACCGGCTAGCGACCGGTGCGCCCGGCGGTCTCGGCGGTGATGTCGTTCGTGCTCTCGCTCACCGGTGGCCGCTGAAGGAGATCACCTGCTGGATCCCGCTGGGCCGGTTCGTGTAGCGCATCGTGTAGGGGAGCACGCCCGGCGCGAACTCGATCCTCTCGGCGGTCGCGTCGGCGCGCCAGTCGCGCGGGTTGGCGGTGCCCTGGGCGTCGGTGAGCGCCTGGCCGGCGGCGGCAAGCGCGCGCCAGACCGCTCGCTGACAGGCACCGAGCCTTCCCTTGCCGCAGTAGGAGACGTTGAGTGGCGCCTTCGTCTTCAGCCCCAGCAGGTCACGGATGTCGCGGTCGAAGTACTGGTACCAGCCCGAGTACTGGCCGCCCGGAGGCGCATCGAAGCGACCGACGAGGCCGGCGAACTCCTCCAGTTGAGGGCCCAGTCGAGGCTTCATCAGGGCGTCGGCGATCAGGTCCCAGGAGCCGTCCATGACCGCGGCCCCCGGATCGTCGATGAACCCGTCGAGGTCACGATCGAGCCGGCTGCCGCCGTGGCGCTTCCACTGCCGCATGGTCGCCAGCATCTGATCGACCTGCGGCGTCGGCGCCGGCGAGCCCCTCAAGAGCTTGTTCAGCAGCGGTACCGTGTCGATCGCGCGGATGTCCTGGGTCGCCGCGGCGTTCATCGCCGAAGCGACCGAGGCCAGCGACCACCTGCCGCCCCGCTCGAGCCGGGCGAGGTTCTTGTCGAGGAGATCGATCCGGCCGACGGAGCCGTTTCGGTTCCACTGGTCGTCGGCGGCGCCGAAGCCGAGCGCCGCACCCTGGTTCCAGTTGGTGATCGTCCCGTCCTCGGGGTCGACGCCCTGCATGTGGCCCCGCTTCGGGAGGAAGCCCGTCCATTCGTACTTGCCGGTGCCGATCGTCGGCAGGCCGGGATCGACGTTCTTGTGGCGAAGCGGGGCCAGGCCGCTGGTGAACATCGCGATGTGCTTGCTGTCGATGTAAAACGAGTTGAACGTCTGCGGCGTCTTGTTGGCGGCATTGAAGAACGACTTCGGCGAATCGACCTGGCCGTTCGAGAGGCGCCGGAAGAAGAGCTGGTCGAGCGTGTCCTTGCCGTAGCTCGAGCGCTTCGAGGAGATCGCCACGCGGCGCCCGTCGACGGTCGCGTAGCCGACCACCGGGCCGTGGACGGTGCGCAGGAAACTGACCGGATCGCCGTCCAGGGTGCCGGCGTCGAAGCGCTCCATCTCCAAGCATTCGCCGTTGTAGCGATAGGTGGTGTCGCTGCCGTTGCAGAGGGTCTCGGCGTACTGATCGATGATGTCGACGTCGGCCGAGGTCAGGGTGTTGGAGAAATCCTCGCCGCGGCCGATCAGCAGGTAGCCGGGAAACGGCGCCGAGGTCGCGCCCCGCCAGTTGAGGTCGCCGGCGTGCATGTCGATCTCGTAGGTGAGGCCGGGGTAGAAATAACCGATCTGGGGGCCGCCGACCATCAGCGGCCGCCCGGTCTTGGAGCGCTGCTTGGTGATCATCAGCGTGTTCGACGCCTGGGTTTGGTCGAGGCGCGAGGCGCGCGCGTTCGGGGCAGCCGGGGTCGGGGTGAAGCTCCCCGGGTCGAGGACGACGCTGCCCTTGGCCTGCTTCGGGATCGAGCCGTAGGGGAAGCGGCCGTCGACGGAGGTGGCGAGCTCGGGGTTCTTGAACTGGCGCAGGTCGTTGAAGACCTTCTTGCCCTTGCGCTGTCCGAGCCGCTGCTCGAGCCCGCCGAGGAACTGCGAGCGCCGGGCCTCGTCGCCGCCGCCCTGGCCGAGGAACTGGCCCTTGAGCGCGTTGAGCGCATAGACGTCGTTGCGCGTCCATGGCTGAATCGCCGAGCCGATCGAGGCGCGGTAACCGTTGATTCCCTGGATGAAGGTGTCGATGTCGGCGAGCACCGCCTGGCCCTCGGGGCCGGCGGCCTCGAGCACGGCGGTCTGTTCGGCCACCTCGGCCTCGGTCTCGGCGCTGGGGACGAAGCTCTTAAGCCCGGTGACCAGCCCGATCGCGCTCAGCCCCGGGGCGTCGATCGCGGCGACGCGGGCGTTGTAGCGCGCCTGCTCCAGGAGCAGGCCGCGGTCCTCGGCGGCGATCCAACCGGCGGCCCAGACGCCGTCATCGTGGGTGGCGCCGGTGACGTGAGGGACGTTGAACCGATCGCGCTCGATCGTCACGCCGGGCCTCGGCACCGCCTCGATGGTCGCGGGCCCGTCGGCGTCGACGCCGAAGCGCTCGGACTTGAAGTATGTGGCGAGGTCCGCGTCGCCGACCTGGCCGAAGAGGGGGGTGAGCCCGTCGTAGAGCTGCGCCTGCGAGTCGGCGCCCGGCGGCGGCGGGGCGCCTCCCCACTGGCCCGAGGGGATGATGTTGCGCGCGGTCTGCGCGTAGTCCTTGTAGTCCGCGTCGGCGACCGGCGCCAGCGCCAGCGAGAGCACACCGACGATCCCCGCGACCCTGCCAAACGTCCCCATCCAGCCATCTCCTCCGTGATCTCGCCGGGCGCCGGCAAACGGCGGTCCCGCTGCAACTCTCTCGACGCGGACCCTATCTGAACGCCCGCCCGCGCACCGGGGCCGGGTATATAAGAGCGCCCAATGCTCGGGACCTACGCCTGCCTGCTGCTGATCGGCGGCGCCTCGAGCGTCATCGGACAGGCGGTGTTCGCGCTCGGCGGCCGCCGCAGCTGGAGCGGGTTGGCGCCCGCGGTCGGCCTCGCGGTCCTGATCTCACTCGCCTGGGCGACCGTGCGCCTACCGGGGGAGGGGGTGACGGCCCTGATCGCCCTCGGGGCGTTGACCGCGATCGCCGGCGTCGTCGTCTGGCGTCGGCGACCCGGATTCGAGCGCGGCGAAGTGCGGCTGAAGATCGCCGTCGCGATCGGCGCGATCGTGCTTGCGTCGCTGCCGTTCTTGGTTGAGTGGCGCTTCGGCATCCTCGGGACCGGCCTCAACCCCGACATGTCCCAGCACCTGTTCGCCACCGACCGGCTCGCGTCGGGCGACACCGAGCGACTGATTTCCGAGGGCTATCCGCTCGGGCCGCACGCGCTGGTGGTCGCGCTTTCGCAACCGGGCCCGGGGTTGGTGCAGGCGTTCAACGGGCTGATGATCGCCACCGCGGTCGCCACCTGCCTGGCCGCCCTGGCGGCGATCGCCCGGCCGCCGACCTCGCTGGCGGTCGCCGCGGCTCTGACCGCGGGCTTTGCCTACCTGCTCGCCTCCAACTACATCCAAGGGGCGTTCAAGGAGGCGCTGGCGGCGCTCTTCCTGTTGGCGTTCGCGATCGGGTTGGCCGAGCTCGCAGGTGGCGGGCCCGAGCGCCGGCCCGTTCGGCGAGCGCTGCGGGCGCTGCCGCTGGTGGCGCTCGCGGCCGGCGCGGTTTACGCCTACAGCTTCCCGGGCCTGCTCTGGCTCGGGGGTGCGCTCGGGGTCTGGACGGCGATCGAGCTCGGCCGGGGACTTCGTCGCGGCGGCGCAGCAGAGGCGCTGCGCCTGGTGCGCCTGGCGGCGCCGACCGCGCTCGCCGGCTTCGCGATGCTCGCGATCGCGATCGCCCCCGAGCTCGGGCGAATCGTCGAGTTCGCGTCGTTCGAGACCTTCGATCCCGAGGGCCCGGGGCTCGGCAACCTGTTCAACCGGATCTCGCCTCTGGAGGCGCTCGGGATCTGGCCCTCCGGTGATTTCCGGCTCGAGCCGGGGGACGGCGGCGTCCCGGCCGCGCTCTTCTATCTCGGCGCCGGCTTCGGTGCTGCGGCGCTCGGCTATGGCCTCCTGCGCTGGCTACGGGCGGGCGAGCGGGCGGTCCCCGCTGCGCTGCTCGGCGCGGCCATGCTGTGGCTTTACGCGCTCACCGCGGGCACCCCGTATCAGGAGGCAAAGGCGCTGGTCGTGCTCGCGCCGCTGGTCGCGCTGATCTCGGTCCGGGCGCTGGCACGCGAGGCACCGCGCGCGATCGCGGTTGCCTTCATCATCGCCGCCGGCGGCTCGGCGGTGCTGGCGCTCGTCAACGGCCCGGTCGGCCCGAGCGCCTACTCGCCCGCGCTCGCCGAGCTGCGCAGCAAGCTCGGCCCGCGCTCGACCATCGTCTTCGGGCCCCCCGAGCTGCTCTCCGAACAGCAGGGGCGCGACTACCTCAACTGGGAGCTTCGCGACAACCGGATCTGTATCGAGCCCTTCGAGGACGGGGTCACCAAGCCGCCCCGCGGCGCGTCCGTCTTGCGCGTGCTCTTGGACGATCAGGGCGCGGTCGTTCCCGACGGCGCCTCACTCGTTCGCGGCGCGCCGCTCGCCGACGAGCCCTGCGCCCTGATCGGCGACCGCGCGCGCGCCGATCCGGGCACCGCCGGCGAGTGACGGATTGCCTCATCTAGCATGGCCGCCGATGCCGCCGATCACGGTCCAGCTCCCCGATGGCAGCCCGCTCGAGCTGCCTGAAGGCTCCGACGGTGCGGCGGCGGCGGCCGCGATCGGCCCTCGGCTGGCCGCCGACGCCCTGGCGATCAAGGTCGACGGCGAGCTTCGCGACCTCTCGGCGGCGCTGCACGACGGGGCCGAGATCGCGGTCGTGACCGCGACCAGCGATGGCGCCGAGGCCGCCGACGCGCTCTGGCTCATCCGGCACGACGCGGCGCACGTGATGGCGACGGCCGTGACCGAGCTCTGGCCGGGCACCCGGGTCTCGATCGGACCGCCGATCGAGGACGGCTTCTACTACGACTTCGAGTTTCCCGATGGCCAAGCCCCCGGGGAGGACGATCTCGAGCGGATCGAGGAGGCGATGCGCGCCCACGTCGCCGCCGACGAGCCGTTCGAGCGCTCGGAGCTGCCGGCGGCCGAGGCGATCGAGCGCTTCCGCGCGGCCGATCAGCCGTACAAGGTCGAGCTGATCACCGACCTGGTCGCCGACCAGGGGGTCGGCTCCGTGTCCCTTTATCGCAACGGACCGTTCACCGACCTCTGCCGGGGACCGCATTCGCCCTCAACCGGGCGGATCAAGGCGTTCAAGCTGAGCTCGCTCGCGGGCGCCTATTGGCGTGGCGACGAGAGCCGCCAGATGCTCACCCGGATCTACGGCACCGCCTTTCATTCGCGGGCCGACCTCGAGGCCCATCTGGCCCGGCTCGAGGCCGCACGACAAAACGACCACCGCAAGCTCGGCCCCCAGCTGGGGCTGTTTCGGTTTCGCGAGGAGTCGCCCGGGATGCCGTTCTGGCTGCCGCAGGGCACGGTCTTGTTGCGCTTGATCGAGCGTGAGGTGCGGGCGCAACTCGACAAGCGTGGCTATGAGGAGATCAGGACGCCGCGGGTTCTCGACGAGGAGCTCTGGCATCGCTCCGGTCATTGGGACAACTACCGCGAGAACATGTACTTCGTCGAGCCTTCGGCGAGGGAGGGCGACGAGCGTCGCTACGCGCTGAAGCCTATGAACTGCCCCGGCGCCTGCCTCCTGTTCGCCTCCGAGCGGCGCTCCTACCGCGAGCTGCCGCTGCGGCTGGCCGAGTTCGGCGATGTCTCTCGCTACGAGCGTGAGGGCGTCTTGCACGGGTTGCTGCGGGTGCGCGCGTTCACCCAGGACGACGGCCACGTCTACTGCACCCTCGACCAGGTTGGCGACGAGGTCGACTCGATCTGCGAGTCGATCGACGAGCTCTACGGCCGTTTCGGCTTCGACCGCGTCCGCGTAGAGCTCTCGACCCGGCCGGAGAGGTCGGTCGGAACCGACGCGCAATGGGATCAGGCCACCGAGGACCTCCGCGAGGCGCTCGAGCGCCAGGGCCGGGACTACGACGTGAGCCCGGGGGAGGGGACGTTCTACGGGCCGAAGATCGACTTCCACGTCACCGACGCGATCGGCCGCTCGTGGCAGCTCGGCACCTGCCAGCTCGACTTTCAGATGCCCGAGCGCTTCGAGCTCAGCTACCAAGGGGCCGACAACGCCGACCACCGCCCGGTGATGATCCACCGGGCCCTGCTGGGGTCGATGGAGCGGTTCGCCGGGATCCTGATCGAGCACTACGGCGGCCGTTTCCCGGCCTGGTTGGCCCCGACGCAGGCGGCGCTGCTCCCGGTCTCCGACGCCCACCTCGATTACGCGCGAGGGGTTGCCGCCGAGCTCGCAACGGCCGGAGTACGGGTAAGGGTCGACGAGCGCTCGGAGTCGGTCGGACGAAAGATCCGCGACGCGGAGCTCGCCAAGATTCCGCTGATGCTCGTGGTCGGCGAGCGCGAGCAGGCCGACCGAAGCGTCTCGGTGCGCTCGCACGAGCGCGGCGACCTCGGCGCGGCCTCGGTGGCCGAGGTCCCGGTGCTGCTCGAGGCCTGAGGAAGGGGGAGGCGGCGGGCCCGACCGCGGGTTGTCCGGCCCGGGCCCGCGTGCTCCCCGACGTCCTTGTCACGCGGATTGCTTGCACGGAGGTTCCGCGTAACTCGGCAAACTACCACAAAGCGGTTACCCCATTCCACCAACCTTCGGCTGCGACAGCGACGTTTCCCCGCCGCGTGAGCACCACCCGACCCGGGTACGATCCCACAGCTTGCCGGGAATCGAACCGCCCATAGATGTCGGCATCGCCACCTGGGGACCGACCGAGTACCTGTCGAGCGCGGTCGAATCGGTGCTCGAGCAAGGCCACGGCAACCTGACCCTGTTCATCTCCCACGACGGTCCCGACGATGCGGCCGCCCGCGCGTCCGTGGAGCCCTTCATGAGCGACGAGCGGGTCGTCTACTCGGCCCGCCAGGAACGCCTCGGCGCGGCCGGCAACAAGACCTGGCTGATCAACCAGGGCAGCGCCGGCTACGTCGCTTTGCTCGACCACGACGATGTCTGGGAGCGCTCATTTCTCGACCGCAGGGTGCGGTTTCTCAGCGCTCACCCCGAGTGCGGCTTCGCCTTCGGTTCGCTACGCCAGGTCGACAGCGACGGCGCGGAGCTCGAGCGAATCACGATCCCGCTCTCGGAGGGGATTCAAGGCCATCACGAATTCGTCAAGAAGCTGCTGCGCCAAAACCTGGTCGGCTCTTCGGCAGCGCTGGTGCGCCGGGCCACATATCGGGCGGTGGACCCCCGTTTCGATCAACGCCTGCCGACGACCTACGACTATGAGATGTGGGTCCGCCTGGCGATTGAGGCGCCGGCGGCATTGCTGCCCGGCTACGACGTTCGGTTTCGCGTGCACGCAGAGCAGAGCACCGCCAGTCTGAGTGGCCTCGAGGACGAGTACCCGCTGCTGGTCGAGCATCTGGCGGCGATCGTCAGCGAGCGCCTGCCCGCCGTCCCGGTTGGCCGGCGGTTCAAACAGCGCCGCTTGGCCTCGCTGTTGTTGACCGGCGCCTTGATCGCCAGCGAGCGGGGCGATCCGGCGTCGGCGCGCCGCTACCTCGGACGGGCCCTGCGTATCGATCCTTGGTCGGCCGTCGATCCGCGGGTACCCGCCTCGATCCTCGGCTTCGCCTTCGGCACGCGGGGCAGGGCGGTGCTCGCCAAGGCGCGTGCCGTCGCCCATCACCACGGCATCCGCATGCGCCGCTAGGACCGACTCTTGGCAGCCAGGCCGTGGGGCCAGCTCAGGCGCCGCTCGCGTTTTCGCCGGTCACTCGGCGCTTGAGCTTCGCCACGAGGTCCCGGACGATCGCAAAATCGCCACGCCGAGGGATCAGGCCCTGCCAAGCCGACCCGGTGCGCCGCAGGTAGAGCCAGCCGGCGATGCCGCCGCCGATCAAAAAGGCAGCGCTCGCCGCCGCGGCAGCGCCGGGTGCTCCGAACGGAGGGATCAGAACGACGTCCAGAGCGAGCCCGGCGACGAGCGAGATCAGCGGGCCGACCGAGGAGAGCCCCGGCGACGAGGCCGCAGCGAGGGCGCTCGAAAAGACGGCGCTGGCCGCGTAGCCGAGCGTCCCCGGGAGCAGCAGGATGAACGGCAACACCGCCGGCTCGAAGCGCTCACCGAAGACGAGCGGCAAGAGCGGCGGCCCCGCGAGCAGCGCGATCAGCATCGCCGCCAACGAGATCAGCGCCACCGCGCGGAATGCGCGCAGGGTCCGCTCGGGTGCCACCGAGGATTCGCTGGCGGCGGCGACCGGCAGCAGCGCGGTCGCCGTGGCGCTGGGCAGATAGAGGAGCACTTCGGAGACGTTCACCGCAACCGCATAGATGCCGAGCGCCGCCTCCGAGGCGATCACGGCAAGCAGGATCTGGTCGAGGCGGAAGTTGAGAAAGCGCGAGAGGGTGCCGATCCACGCCCGAACCCCGAAGGAGATCGATTCCGCGAGCAGCGACAGATCGGGCGCACCGGGACGTGCCTGGCGTGTCGACGCGAACAGCATCAGCGTCGCGCCGAGGACCGCCGACGCCGTCCAGGCGATCGCCGCGTTGGACACGGTCAGGCCGGGGCCAATCAAGATCAGGATCAGGATCAGCGCATAGCTCCAGGGCAGCGCCGCGGCGAACAGCGCCGTTTCGCGAAACCGCGAGTTGCCGAGCATGAACGCGAAGCCGGCCTCGAACAGGGAGGTCGCCACGATGCCCAATGCGAGGGCGGCGATCTCTTGGTTTCCGAGCTCATCGGGACGCGCATCTCCGGCCACCAGGAGCGCCGAGCAGCTCAGAGCGGCGCCCACCAGCGCGCTGCAGATCGAGAACATCGCCACGTTGGTGAGCAATGCCGATCGCCGTTCGGGTCGCTGAGCCGCGTACACGGTGGTCGCCTCCCAGACGCCGAAGGCGAAGACGCGCGCCGTGATCAGCGCCACGACGACGTAGAAGGCGATCGCCCCGCGGCCACTCGGGCCGAGGCCCCGGGCGAGCAGCAGGACCGAGACGAAGAAGCCGGCGTTGCCGACGGTCTGCTGCACGAACATCAGCGCAGAGCCCGAGGCCAGGGAGGGGCCCGCGCCTGCTCGTTCGTCGGGTTCGCTCACCTGATCGGATCCTGGTTCAGGGCGCGCCGCCGAAGGCGCCGACGGTGATCAGTCGGCAACGTCGGCGGCGGCCAGCGCCATGCGATCGACCTTGCCGTTGCCGGTTCGCGGCAGCTGCTCGTGGATCAGGACCTTTCGAGGCACCTTGTAATCCTCGAGTCGCTCCGCGCAGAGCCGGCGCAGGGTCGGCGCATCGAGCGTTTCCCCCTCGTCGGCGGCGACGTGGGCATGCACGGCTTGGCCGAGGAGCTCGTCCTCGACCCCGACCACGGCGGCCTCGCGGACGCCGGGGGCCGCGCAGAGGATCTCCTCGATCTCGCGCGGAGCGACCTTCTCGCCACGCGACTTGATCACGTCGTCGCGGCGACCGACGAAGTGCAGGTGACCGTCGTCGTCGAAGCGAAAGAGGTCGTTGGTGCCGACCGCGCGCTCCCACGGCCAGCGCCCCGGCCGCAGGCGCTCGGCGGTGCCGTCGGGGTCGTTCCAATAACCCTGCATCACGTGGGCTCCGCGGACCACCAGCTCCCCGACTTCGCCGGGCCCGACCGGGTTGCCGGCATCGTCCTCGATCCAGACCTCGGTGCCGGGGATCGCCTGCCCGACCGCGGTCGGCTTGCTGTCGACGAGCTCCGGGCGCAGGTAGGCGACCCGCGTTGCCTCGGTGAGGCCGTACATGAGGTAGAGGCTGGCGTCCGGAAAGGTCTCGCGGATCGCCACCACGCTCGCCTCCGGCAGCGCAGCGCCGGCATTGGTGATGAAGCGAAGGTCCGGGAAGCTTCGTTCGCGCAAGCCGCGCAACCCGAGCAGCGTCTGGAACACGGTCGGCACCCCCGGGAGGCCGGTGATCGCCTCGTCGATCAGCAGCGAGACGGTTCTCCCGGGGAAGGCGAAGCCGGCCTCGAGCACCAGCGTTGCGCCGACCCGGACCGACATCAGCAGCTGATAGAGGCCGTAGTTGAAGGAAAGGGGCAGCACGCACAGGATGCGGTCCGCGGGACCGAGCTCGAGGTACTCGATGATTGACTCGGCGACAAAGGTCATGTTGCGGTGCGTGAGCGTCACCCCCTTGGCCTCGCCGGTCGAGCCCGAGGTGTAGATCACCGCCGCCAGGTCGACCTCGAGCGCCTCGGGCGCCGGCAGCGAGGAATCGCCCGGCGGATCGAGGTTTTCCAGATCGGAGATGACCGGGATCGCGCCGACCGGCTCAGCGGCGGCCGTGACCATCTCGGCGAGCTCGGGGTCGCAGATCACCGCGGCCGCCTCGAGGTCGGCGAGCAGCTCCGACAGGCGCTCGCGCTTGGTCGTCGGGTTGACTGGCGAGAAGGCCGCACCCGACCGGAGCACCGCGTAAATCGCGGTCGCGGCGCCGGCGCCGTTGGGCATGAGAATCGCCACCCGGTCGCCATGCTGGACCCCGAGGCCGTGGAGCGTCGCGGAGAGTCGGCTCGCCTCGCGGTCGAGCTCGGCGAACGTCAGCCGGCGCTCGGCGGTGATCAGTGCCGTTCGGTCAGGGTCTTCTTTGGCGCGCGCGCTCAGATCCTCGGCAAACGTCCGCCCGCTCAAGACCCGCCCCGCTTGCGGTCCACGTAAGCGACGATCGCATCGACCGAGCCGAAGTTCTGTTCGGTGATCTCGAGATCCTCCACCTGGAGCGCGTAGCGCGATTGGACCTCCTCGACGAGCTCGACGAATCCAAGCGAGTCGATCAGCCCCCGGGCGAGCAGGTCCTCGTCGTCGCTGAGCTCGACATCGGGGTGCATGTAGAGGAAGCTCTCCTCGATGAAGCTGCGCATCTCCTGGCGGACCTGATCCGAGCCCGCCATCAGACGCTCGCCTGCTCGGAGACGGCGGCCGGATCGCGTTCGATCCGCACCTGCGGGGCAGCCGTCTCGCCGACCCAGTCGGCGGCGCCATCGACGAAGGCGCGGTGCCAGAGCTGGGTCGAGAGGACCGCGATCAGGGTCATCTCCTCGCGCGGGCTGGTCACGCGGCCTTGGCGACAGCGGCGCAGTAGCCCGGCAACCCGGCCGGGGTCCCAGAGCGACGCCTGGGCCAAGGCGCCGTCCGAAAGCGACTCCTCGACCCAGGCGGGCGCATCGGCACCAAAGAACGGAGCGACGGCCGGCGCCCGGTAGGGCTGCTTGCCGCGACCGGCGATGCTCGCCGGCAGAACGCGCCTGGCGAGCTCGCGCAGGACGACCTTGTCTGTGAGCAGATCGAGCTTCATCTGCGGAACCAGCCGGGCAGCGTAACCGAACATCCGGTGGTCGAGAAACGGGTAGCGCCCCTCGACCGCGTGCGCCATCGCGACGCGGTCTCCCTGGGCGGCGAGAAGATATGGCTCGAGCAGGGTGGCGAGCTCGAGCCGTGAGGCGCGCTCCAGCCGGCTCCAGCCGGCGGCCGCTTGCGGCAGTTCCGCGCGAAGCTGATCGAGCGAGCGCTCGCCATCGCCGATCTCCGCCGCCAGATCGGGGTGGTAGAAGGCCTTGATCGCCGCGGTCGAGCGAGCTCGGGTGAGGTGGGAGGCCAGCGGGTCGTCTGCGGCGCCCGTTTCGAGGATGAAGCGCTTCCACGCCGGACCCCGGCGGGCGGCATCCGAGCCCAGATAGGCGTACATCTGATCGAGCAGCTCGCCCGCCCGGGCCGGGTCGCTCTCGGCGATCTCGCGAACGACGACCTCCTTGAACAGGTCATAGCCCCAGAAGAGCTCATCGGCCCCCTCGCCGGTCGCGATCACGGTGATCCCGTTGGCTCGCACCTCCCGGGCGAGCAGGTACATCGGCACCGGGGCGGTGCGGACCAGCGGAGTCTCGGTGTGCCAGATCACTTCCGGGAGCGCCCCGGCGATCTCCGCCGAGCCGACCTCGACCGCGTGGTGCTCGGTGCCGATCGCTCGCGCGACCTCCTCCTGGTGGGCGCGCTCGTCATAGAGCGAGTCGCCGAATGCGATCGAGAACGTGCGCAATGGGTGGTCGGTCTCCTGCTGAGCGATCGCGGTGATCAGGCTCGAGTCCAGCCCTCCCGAGAGATAGGTGCCGACCGCGACATCGGCGCGCAGGCGCAGCCGAACGCTGTCGCGCATCAGCTGATCGAGCTCGTCGAGGCTGGCCTCGGAGTCGCTCTCGGAGGGAAAGCGGGGTTCCCACCAGGTCCGCTCCGCGACGATCTCGCCGCGCTCCCAGACCACGATCGACCCCGGGCGCACCTGGCTGATCCCCCGAAACGCCGTCCGTGGCGCCCGCGGACCCCAGAGGGTGAAGATCTGATCGAGGCCGGCCGGGTCGGGCTCGGGGTCGACCAGGCCTGAGGCGAAGATCGCCTTCGCCTCCGAGCCGAAGACGATCGTGCCGTCGCCGAGCACGGAGAAGTGGAGCGGGCGAACACCGAAGCGGTCGCGCACGAGCGTCAGCCGGCCGGGGCCGGGCTCCCAGAGCGCAAACGCGAACTGCCCGTTGAAGCGATCGAGCGCCGCCAGTCCGTCGAGGACCAACATCCGCAGGACGACCTCGGTGTCACAGGTGGTCTCGAACGACTCGCCGCGGGCCTCGAGCTCGGCTCGCAGCTCCGGGTGGTTGTAGACCTCGCCGTTGTAGACGCAGATCGCCGAGCCCTCGCCGGTCTCGAGCGGTTGCCAGCCACCGGGGATGTCGAAGATCGCCAGCCGGGTGGAGACGAGTCCGGCACCGGGGGTACGGGCGAACCCGTAGCCGTCCGGTCCGCGGTGGCGAATCGCTGCCGCCATTCGCAGCAAGGTGGGCTCATCGACGGGCGCCTGCGGCCTCGCCTGGACCACCCCCGCGATTCCGCACATCCCGATCAGCCGCCCTGAATGGGCAGGATTGCCGCCGCGTGCAGGTACCGGGTCGCGACCCGGCGACGCTCGATCTCCGAGTAGGCGGCCTCGACCTGCTGGGGTGAAAGCCCGACCCGTTCGGCAAGCCGGCCCGGCTCGACCCCCTGCTCATAGGCCTCGAGCAGAGCGTCCATGCGCTCGTAGGGGTGTCCGAAGTAGAACTCCTCCTGGGTCTGCGGGAGGCTGAAGGTCTCGGTGGTCGGAGCTCGGCCGGCGATCCCCTCGGGCAGCTCCAGCGCTCGAGCGAGGGCGTATACCTGACCCTTGTAGAGGCCGGCGATCGGTTTCACATCGGCAAGCCCGTCGCCGCCCTTGACGAAGAAACCCTGGTCGTACTCGAGCAGATTCGGCGTCCCGATCACCGCGTAACCGAGCCGATCGGCCCACGTGTACTCGATCAGCTTGCGGGTGCGCTGTTTCATGTTCGTCGCCGCGAGCAGCTCGCGGTAGGCGTCCGGCGGCATTCGCCTTCGCTCCTGGCTCCCGTCGGGGCGCTCAACCACCAGCGAGAAGACGATCATCCCGCCGGAGGGACTCGAGCGCACCAGCTTGTGTCGCCAGCTGGGCTCATAGTCGGGAAAGACCTGGCGGATCGCGTCGTCGCGACGCCGGTAGCAGCCGAGGCCGTCGAGCGCGGCCGTGATCGACTCCTCCTCGGTCCTGGCGCCGAGCTGCTGGGCGAGCTCCAGCCCGAGGTCGGAGGACGAGTCGCCGACATCGCGCTCGGGAAGTCGCAGGCAAAGAACCCGCTCGGGACCGAGGCCGCGAACGCTGAGCGCGGCGCAGACGCCGGAGTCGACCCCGCCCGAGACGGCGACCACGGCACCGCGGCGGCCGAGCTCGCGGACCGCAGCCGCGGTTCCGGCGGCCAGCTCATCGGCTACGGCGAGCGCGTCGAATTCCGGGCCGGGGACGACCGGCTGAGTGTGCTCGGGAGCCAAACCGCCGTGCAAGGTAGACGATCGCAGGGCGCCGGGAAAGCGCCCGGCCATCGGCGGTTGAGTGATTTCGTTGTAAGTTCGCCCGCTGTGACCGAGATCCGTCCCCTCGAGCTCGCCGATCTGCCCGCCGTCGGGTCGCTGCTCGACGCTCATCTGCCCGGCTGGGGTGGTGACCGTGAGTTCGTCAAGGCGACGGTCCTCGATCATCCATGGGCCGATCCCGAGGTCGGCTCGCTGGTGGCGCTCGCCGACGACGGCGAGGTCATCGGCTTCATCGGCGCCCAGGCACGGCGCATCCGCTTCGACGGGCGCGACTTGCGAGGCGTCTGCTGCTCACACCTGGTCGTCGCCCCGGACAGCCGCGCCGGGGCCGCGGGTGCGCTGCTGCTCAGCCGCCTGCTCAAGGGGCCACAGGACCTGACCTTCTCCGACAGTGCGATTCCGATCGTGGCGAGAATCTGGCGCACCTTCGGCGGCCATGTCGATCACGCCCGAGTCTGCGACTGGATGCTCGTCTTGCGACCGGCGGCCTGGCTCGGCTCCTGGGGGAGCTGGCTGGTGCGCCGGCGTAAAATCGACCGCAGTCTGATCCCCGTCGGGGCCTTTCCGTTTCAGGCGTGGGCGGGGCTTCGTCCCGGACGCGGGACGATGGTCTGGGAGGACGGTGAGCTTCGCCGCGCCAGCGATCTGAACCCGGGGGTGAGCGGGGAGGATGCCTCCACCGACGAGATCCTCGCGCAGCTGCCGGCGCTGTCGGCCCGCACGCGGCTGCGGGTCGACTACGACAAGGAGTATCTCGACGATCTGTTCGCCAAGATCAGGTCGCACTCGGGCGAGCTCGTCTGCCGGGTGGTCAAGGCCGACGATCGGCCGATCGGCTGGTACTGCTACCTGCCGCGCCTCGAAACCGCGAGCCGCGTGCTCCACATCGCGGGGCCCGAGACCGACATCGACCTGGTTGTCGGGGAGTTGGTCGATCACGCCCGCGGACGCGGCAGCCGGGTGATCGCCGGTCGCTTGGAGCCGCATCTGGACGCGCCTCTCAGGCGCCGGCTGGCCGCCGTGGGCCTGGTCCGCGAATCGGTGCTTCACGCCAGAGATCCGGAGCTACGGGCCGTGCTGGGAACCGGTGCGGCCCTGCTGACCCAGCTCGACAGCGAATGGTTCTTGGTCTGAGGGCTAGTTCGTCGCGCGCACGTAGACGTCGCCGGAGCGGGAGGTGAGCTCGAAGCGGCGCGCCGTCCGTCCCGAGAGGTCGGTGTGCGGTCGCCTGAAGGTCACCGTCGCATCGGGTCCTCCGGGCGGGCTGACCACCGCCGTACCGCGGGCGAACTCACGCCTGAACAGACCGCTTTCGAGTTGCTCCCGATCACCGACGGGCCGTCCCGGGTTCACCTTCCAGCCGCTCCAGAGGTTGCTCTTGCCGGCCGTTGGAGGATCGCTGCGGTAGCTGGAGCTGATCGCGTCGCGCCCACGGCGAATGAGGAAGTAGTTCGCCAGCTCGTAGCTCGCCTGCTCGACCGTCTCCAGATATGGCCCTAGAAGGATCCGCTTGCCCTGCCGATGCAGCCAGTCGATGTGGGCGAGGAAGGTCTGATAGCCGAAGCGCCCGTCACCAGGCGTGATCCCGTTGTCGTTGAAGCCGCGCTCGAGCTCGATCGAATCCGCCGCGGCAACCTCGCGCTGGACCTCGGTATCTGAGTGATCGAGCCACCAGAGCGAGTTGTGGGTTATCTGCGCTCGCGGGAACGCGCTTCGCACCCGTTCGAGAAACTCGACCAGGTACTCCTGCCACGCCTGCTCACTCATCGGCTGCAGCGTCCGCAGGTCGAACGGGATTGTTTCGACACCGTCGCCGTCGGAGGCCCGCAACTCGAGGTTGACGTCATCGATGAAGATCCCGGCGTAGCCGCGGCCCCGATCGTCGCGGCGGCGGCCGGCGGCAAAGGTCTCACGGGCGCGCTCGATCCAGTGACGACGCCACTGCGGGTTGCCGACGTCGGCCGCGTACTGCGGGCAGCTTCCCTCGCGGCATTCGAATGGGATGAACATCGGGCGCCCGAGCAGGTCGCGAAGGACCCAGTCGGGGTGGGCGTCGAGCAGTCCGTTCTCAGCCGGGTTGTAGATCGCGTAGAGGTTCTGCGAGAACAGGGTTGGCGGCGGTCCCCATGGGATCGCGTGGCGCTCGAAGAACGGCGAGTAACCGCGGAGCTGGAAGTAGTGGCGGCGGATCCAGCGCTGGCGAGACGTGCTCGGGTCGGTGAGGAAGCGGTCGAATGAGGTGGTCGCGTTGCGGAACAGCAGCGGCTCGGTGGCGAGCGCCGGGCGTGCCCCGGCCGCCAAGGAGATGGCCGCCGCGACCGCCGCGGCGAGCATGACGAGCAGCCGAGAGCGCAAACCGCCGCCGATCTTAGACAGCCTCGACCGCTCCAGCGCCGGTTACGGTGAGGGCTCTATACTGGGCGGCGATGAAGGGCAGCCAGATCCGCATGCGCCGCTGAGCGCACCACTTTGCCGGTTTCGCCCTCCTCCTCCACCCGACCGCAGGTAGCTTGACGCTCCGCGCCAGCGTGAACACGTAGTGCCGGTTCCGCGGCGGTTCGACCGGCAGCCCCCCGAGCGCGATCAGACGCGGATCAACGAGCGGATCCGCGTCGCCGAGGTGCGCCTCGTCGACGAGGATGGCAGCCAGATCGGGGTGATCAAGACCGACGACGCACTGCGAATGGCGACCGAGCGCGACCTCGACCTGGTCGAGGTCGCCCCCGATTCACGCCCGCCGGTCGCCCGGCTGCTCGATTACTCGAAGTACAAGTACGAACAGGAGCAGAAGGCGAAGGCCGCGCGCAAGCACCAACAGCAGGTCAACGTTCGCGAGATCAAGCTGCGCCCGAAGATCGCCGACCACGACTACGAGACGAAGAAGGGCCACGTCGCCCGCTTCCTGCGCCAGCAGGACAAGGTCAAGGTCACGATCATGTTTCGTGGGCGCGAGCAGGCCCATCCCGAGCGCGGGCGAGCGTTGCTCGACCGCCTCTACGAGGACGTCGCCGAGTTGGCGATGATCGAGCAACATCCCCAGCAGGAGGGCCGCAACATGCACATGATGCTGGCGCCCTCGCGCGAGAGCGCCGCCCGGGCCCGGGAGGAGCGGCGCTCCGAGGAGGCCGCAGACGGCGACAGCGCGGCGGCTCCTTCGGCCGACGGCCAACGGGCTGCGGCCGAGTCGCAGTAGCGCCGCGGCGCCGCGCGCGTCTGCTTCAATAGTCGGCTCCGATGCCGAAGATGAAGACCCATTCGGGCGCCAAGAAGCGCTTTCGAAAGACCGCCAAGGGCAAGCTGCGCGGACGGCGCGCTTACTCCACCCACATCCTCGAGAAGAAGTCGCCGAAGCGCAAGCGCAATATGCGACGGCCCTCCGAGATCTCGCCCAATGACGCCAAGGCAGTGCGGAAGCTGCTCGGGGGCGGCAAGTGAGCCGGGCGACGAACGCGGTCGCCCGCAAGCGCCGCAAGAAGAAGGTCCTGAAGCAGGCCAAGGGCTACTGGGGTCGCAAGCACTCGAGCTACCGCTTGGCCAACGAGCAGGTGATGCGCTCGGGCAACTACGCCTACCGCGACCGCCGCCGGCGCAAGCGCGACATGCGTCGGCTGTGGATCGTGCGGATCAACGCCGCGGCGCGGCGCGAGGGAATGACCTACTCCGAGCTCATCCATGGCCTCTCGGAGGCCGGGGTCGAGGTCAACCGCAAGATGCTCGCCGACATCGCCGTCCACGACCCCGAGGCGTTTCGCCGATTTGCCGAGCAAGCCCGGGAGGCCGCGGCGGCCTGAGCTGGATTCGACCGCCGAGCAGAGGTTTTCAGGGCGTCCCACGGGGCGCCCTTTGTTTTTGGACGAAGCGGCAGAGAGTAGGCAGTAGGCAGTAGGCAGAGATTGATTACGAGCAAGGACAACGAGAAGCTGAAGCTGATTCGCAAGCTCGCCGAGCGCAGGTGGCGCGAGCGCGAAGGGCTGTTCGTGGCCGAGGGCGAGGACCTGGTCGCGGCCGCCGAGGCGGCCGGGGCAGAGGCCGAGTTCGTGCTCCGCGCCGGCACGGAGGTCGAGCCGGGGCTGCTCGACTCGGTCAGCGCCCTGGGCTCGGGCGCGCGCGTGATCGGCGTCTACCGTCGAGCCTGGGGAGCCGACCGCCCGGGCCTGCGAGTGCACCTGCATCGGATCGGTGACCCCGGCAACGTCGGCACGATCCTGCGCAGCGCCCATGCGCTGGTCGATGCGTCGGTGGTGATCGGGCCCGGATGTGCCGATCCGTACGGACCGAAGGCCGTGCGCGCGAGCATGGGCTCGATCTTCGCCCGCCCGCCGCTGCGCGAGGCGACGCCCGCGGCGCCGGTGGTCGGTCTGGTGGCCCACGGTGGCGAGCCTCCCGACGGCGATCCGGTCGGCGCGCTGGTGCTCGGCGGTGAGCGCGAGGGCATCCCGGCCGAGGCGCTGGCGGCCTGTGACCGCCTCTGGACGATCCCGCTGCGAGCGGGCGCCGAGTCTCTGAACGTGGCTGCGGCGGCGGCGATCGCGCTCGGGCGGATATCGTCGGCCGCCGCCCCCGAGGCCGAGAGTTGATGCTGGAGAAGATCGAGAGCCTCCGCCGCGAGGCGGTTGATGCGATCGCCGCGGCGCCCGACGCCGAGGCGCTCGAGCAGCTGCGCGTTCGCCATCTCGGGCGCAAGTCCGAGCTCACCGGGATCCTGCGAGGCATCTCGCAGCTCGACTCCGCCCAGCGCGGCCCGGTCGGCGCCGCCGCTAACGCCGCGCGCGAGGCGCTCGAGGCGGCGATCGGCGAGCGCCGCAAGCTGCTCGACGCGGCCGAGATCGAGCGCGCGCTGGCGAGCGAGGCGATCGACGTCACCCTCCCGGGCACGCCGCCGGTGGGCGCAGCACACCTGCACCTGATCACACGAACGCGCCGGGAGATCGAGGACGTCTTCGTCGGGCTCGGCTACCGGGTCATGGAGGGGCCCGAGATCGAGCACGACTACTACAACTTCACCGCCCTCAACCATCCCCCCGGCCACCCGGCGCGCCAGACCCAGGACAGCTTCTACATCGATCCCGCGGATCTGCCCGAGGGCGCGGTCAACGAGCAGCGCCTGCCGCCGGGCCCCAAGGACGTCCTCTTGCGCACCCACACCTCGCCGATGCAGGTGCGCGCTATGGAGGCCGAGCAGCCGCCGATCTTCATCGTCGTTCCGGGTGCGGCGTACCGGCGCGACACGATCGACGCCACCCACCTGCCGATGTTCCACCAGGTCGAGGGTCTCGCGGTCGCCGAGGGAATCTCGCTCACCGATCTGGCCGGGACCCTCGACCACGCCGCCAAGGCGCTCTTCGGTCCCGACCGGCGCACCAGGCTGAAGCCCGACTACTTCCCCTTCACCGAACCCTCGGTCCAGGTCGACGTCTCCTGCTTTGTCTGCGACGGCTCCGGGCGGCTTCCCGGGGGCGAGCGCGATCCTCTCTGCAAGGGCACCGGATGGATCGAGATCCTCGGCGCCGGCATGGTCGACCCGAACGTCTTCGGCTTCGTCGGCGGCGCCTATGACCCGCAGACGACGCAGGGCTTTGCCTTCGGCATGGGGATCGAGCGGATCGCGATGCTCAAGCACGGGGTCCCGGACCTGCGCCTGTTCGTCGAAAACGACGTCCGTTTCCTGGGGCAGTTCGCATGAAGCAGGCAGCAGGCGGCAGGCGGAGCCGGGAGCGGCGCGGATGAAGATTCCGTTCTCGTGGCTGCGCGAGTACTGCGATCCCGGGCTCGGGCCCGAGGAGGTGGCGGAGCTGCTCTCGATGCGGGCGGTCGAGGTGGAGCGCGTCGGCCGACTTGGGGTGCGGTCGACCGACGGGTTCATCGTCGGCAGGGTGGTCTCGGCAGCCCAGCACCCGAATGCCGATCGCCTGCGGGTGTGCGAGGTCGACGACGGCGAGGGGGTGCGGACGATCGTCTGCGGCGCCCCGAACGTCGCCGCCGGCCAAGCGGTCGCGGTGGCGCTGCCCGGCGCCCGGATGCCCGACGGTCAGAAGCTCGAACGGACAAAGCTGCGGGGGATCGAGTCCGACGGGATGATCCTCTCCGAGCGCGAGCTCGAGGTCGGCGATGATGCCGCCGGCATCCTCGTCTTACAGACGCAGGCCGAAGCCGGGGCTCCGCTCGGCGACGTGCTGGCGATCTCCGAGGCGGTTCTCGAGCTCGATCTGAACCCGAACAGGGTTGACTGCATGGGGGTGTACGGGGTCGCTCGCGAGGTCCACGCGATCACCGGCGCGCCGCTCGCCGAGGCTCCCTGGGAGCTCGACGCCGACCCGAGCGGATCGGGATCGGTGACCGACCTCGCCTCGGTCTCGGTCGAGGTCCCGCAGCTCTGCCCCCGGTTCAGCGCCCGCGCCTTCACCGATGTGAGGCCCGGCCCTTCGCCCACGTGGATGCGCGCCCGCCTGATCGCCGCCGGGATGCGCCCGGTCTCCGGCGTCGTCGACGTCACCAACTACGTGATGCTGATGATCGCCCAACCGCTGCACGCGTTCGACCTCGACCGGGTCCCGGGCGGCGAGCTGATCATCCGCACGGCGCGCGAGGGCGAGCGGATGACCACGCTCGACGGGGTCGAGCGCCGCTTCGATGCCGAGACCGTGCTCGTCTGCGATCGCGACGGTCCCACCGGGGTCGCCGGGATCATGGGCGGCCAGGTCTCCGAGGTCGCCGCGGACACGACCCGGGTCCTGCTCGAGGCCGCGACCTGGAACGGGCCGAACGTGCTGCGCACCTCGAGCACGCTCGGCCTGCGCTCCGACGCCTCCGCGCGCAACGAGAAGGGCCTTCACCCCGAGCTCGCGCTGCGTGGCCAGCGGGTCGCCTCGAAGCTGCTGGTCGAGCTCGGCGCGAGCCTGGTGCCGGGGACCATCGACGCGGCGGCCGAGATCCCCGCGGCTCACGTCATCTCGCTGCATGGCGCACGCCTCGACTCGCTCCTCGGCGTCGAGATCGAGGCCGAGGAGTCGGCCGAGCACCTCACCCACCTCGGCTTCGAGGTCCGGTCGAGCGACGCGCCACCGCCAACCGGCAACTCGCTCTCCGTGACCGTTCCGGTCGACCGACACTACGACGTGACGAGAGAGGTCGACCTGATCGAGGAAGTCGGGCGCCTGCACGGTTTCGATCGCCTGCCGCGAACGCTGCCCGGCCACGCCGAGCGAGTCGGCGGGCTCGATCGCGAGCAGGTGTTGCGCCGCCGCGCCGAGGACCTCCTCCGCGATATCGGGTTCGAGCAGATCCTCTCCTGGACGCTCGCCGATCGCGGCGTCGGCGAACGCCTGCGCCTCGGTCGCGACGATCGGCGAAACGCCGTGATCGCGACCCACAACCCGATCGCAGCCGACCAGGTCGCGATGCGGACGACGCTGCTACCGGGCCTGCTCGACGCGGCGCGTCACAATTTCGCCCGCGACGTCGAGCGGATCGCGATCTTCGAGTCGGCGCGCGCATATCTGCGCGAGCCGGCGCCGGACGCGGGCGGAGAGCTCGCGGGTCGCTTCGCCGGCCGCTTGCCGGCACCCGCGCACGAGCCCCATCGGCTCGCCGCGTTGCTCATCGGCGAGCTCTCCCCGCCGTCGTGGTTGCGCGGCCCGCCCGCCGCGCCGGAGGCCGGCTTCTTCGAGCTCAAGGGGGTGATCGAGCTGCTCGCGCGCGAGCTCGCGGTTGAGCTCGAGCTCGCCCCCGCGCCCGAGCCCTTCCTGCACCCGGGGCGCGCAGCGCGGATCGTGAGCGCCGGCGAGCAGCTCGGATGGATGGGCGAGTTGCATCCGCTGGTGTCCCGTGCCTGGGATCTGCCCGGTGGGGTGGCGTTCGAGCTCGGCCTGGCGGCGCTGGTGGCCGGCTCGCGGGTCGGCGACGAGCGCTACGAGGATCTGACCACGCATCCGGCGGTGTTTCAGGACCTGGCGGTCACGGTGCCCGAGCAGGTGGCCGCCGAGCGCGTCCGCGCTCTGATCCGCGAGGCCGGCGGCGGTCTGCTGGTTGGCGCCGACATCTTCGACGTCTATCGCGGCGAGCAGCTCGCCGCCGGGGAGAAGAGCTTGGCGCTGCGGCTCGAGTTCCGGGCCCCCGACCGGACGCTCACCGACGCCGAGGTCGGCGAGCTGCGCAATCAGATCAAGCTCGCGCTGGCCGGGATCGGGGGGTCGTTGCGTGAGTGAGCGCCGCGTGCTGGTCGCCGGCGCGACGGGCTACGCCGGTGCGCTGGCGGCGGCCTTGGTCTGGCGCCACCCTCGGCTCGAGCTGGCCGCGGCCACGGCCCGCGGCGACGCCGGCGCGCGTCTCGACCGGCTGCACCCGCGCCACCGGGTCCCGATCGAGCTCACCGAGCTCGACCTCGACACGATCGAGGACGTCGACGCGGCGATCGTCGCCTATCCGCACGGTGCGGCGACGCCGGTGGTCGCCGCGATGCGCGGGCTGGGGATTCAGGTGGTCGACCTCTCGGCCGACTTTCGGATCGTCGACGCGGCGACCTACGAGCTCTGGTATGGCCCGCACGGTGACCCCGATCTGCTCGAGAACGCCGTCTACGGGCTCACCGAGCTCGGCCGCGAGGCGATCCGCGAGGCCGACCTGGTCGCCAACCCGGGCTGTTATCCGACCGCGATCCTGCTGGCGCTGGCGCCGCTGGCGGAAGCCGGCCTGATCGAGTCGGTGATCGTCGACGCGAAATCGGGGGTTTCGGGGGCGGGGCGCGGGGGAGAGGAGCGGTTGTCGTTCGTCAACCTGACCGAGAACTCGATGCCCTACGCGGTCGACGGCCACCGCCACCTACCCGAGGTCGAGCAGGAGCTGGGCAAGTTGGGGACGATCGCCGAGGTCACCTTCGTCCCGCACCTGGTCCCGCTCGACCAGGGACTGCTGGCGAGCTGTTACGTCGATCTGAGCGAGGCGACCGAGCCCGCGAGGGTGGCCGAGCTCTACGAGCGCCGCTACGGCGACGAGCCGTTCGTCGAGGTGGTCGCGGCGCCGCCGGGGGTGCGCGACGTGCGCGAGACCAACCTCTGTCGGATCCACGCGGTCGCGCTCGGCGCGCAGCGCGTCGCCGTCTTCGCCGCGATCGACAACCTGTGGAAGGGGGCCGCCGGCCAGGCCGTTCAGAACCTCAACCTGATGCTGGCGCTGGATGAGGGGGAGGGGCTCGAGTGAGGTCGCAGGTCGCGGGCGCCAAAGAGTTCTTTTCCTCGCGGTGGGTCGAGGCACCCGAGGGGATCGAGGAAGTCGATCCGGCGGAGCTGGCACCGGGATTCAGGGCGGCGGGGGTGCACTGCGGGCTCAAGCCGGGTGGCGGGCTCGACCTCGGGATCGTCGCCTGCGACGCCGACTCGGTCGCCTCGTCGTTGCTGCTGACGCGCAACGCGGCCGCTGCTGCGCCCGTGCGGGTCTGCCGCGACCACTGCGACGCCGCCGCGATCCGGGCGGCGGTGGTCAACTCCGGCAATGCCAACGCGGCCACCGGCGAGCGCGGCTTTCGCGATGCCCTCGCGATCCGCGACGCCGCCGCGGCCGCGCTGGAGCGCGAGCGATCGTCGGTCGCGATCGCCCAGACCGGCGTGATCGGGGTGCCGCTGGCCCTCGACCCGGCCCTCTCGGGGGTGGCCGAGGCGGCGGCGGCGATCGTCGCCGGCGGCGGCGACGACTTCGCCCGCTCGATCATGACCACCGACAGCGGCCCGAAGGCGGCCAGCGTCAGGGCCGGCGCGGTCACCGTCTCGGCGCAGGCCAAGGGCGCCGGGATGATGCAGCCGGGCTTCGCCACCTTGCTCTGCTTCGTCCAGACCGACGCGGTGATCGGCGATCCCGAGCGAGAATTGCGCCGCGCGGTCGGGGGCTCGTTCGAGCGGATCACGGTCGACGGCCAGATGAGCACCAACGACATGGTCCTGATGCAGGCGACTGGTGCCGCGGGAGAACCGCTGCCCGACGGGCTGCTCGACGCCGTCCTGCTGCAACTGGCGTTGGCGGTCGTCGCCGACGGCGAGGGCGCGACCCGGGTCGCCAGAGCGCGGGTCGAGGGCGCCGCCGATCGAGCCGAGGCCGAGCGGGCGGCGCGTGCGATCGCCAACTCGCCGCTGGTCAAGACGGCGCTCAACGGTCGCGATCCGAACTGGGGCCGGATCGTCCAGGCGGCGGGGATGGCCCTCGCCGGCGAGGACCTCGGCGAGCTCGGCCCGGACGCGGTCGAGGCCGGCGAGCTCGGCGCCGATCTCGCCGAGGCCGAGCTCTCGATCGCGCTCGGCCGCGGAGCGGCCGCGGCCGACGTCTACTTCTCCGACCTCAGCCACGATTACGTTCGCATCAACGCGGAGTACACGACGTGAGCGCCAACGTCGAGACCCTGCTCGAGGCGCTGCCCTACATCCGCCAGTTCCACGGGAGCACGGTGGTGATCAAGTACGGCGGCGCGGCGATGGGCGACGAGGGCCTCCGCGAGGACTTCGCCACCGACGTGGTCCTGCTCAAGTACGTCGGCCTCGACCCGGTGATCGTCCACGGCGGTGGGCCGGAGATCACCCGATACATGGAGCGCCTCGGGCTCGAGGTGCGCTTCGTCGAGGGAATCCGGGTCTCGGACGCCGCCACGGTGGAGATCGCGAAGATGGTCCTGCTGGGCAAGGTCAACTCGGACATCGTCATGCGGCTCAACCGCCACGGCCAGCCTGCGGTCGGTCTCTCGGGCGAGGACGGAGCCCTGTTCGAGATCGCCCCGCACCCGAAGAACGACGAGGTCGGCCTGGTCGGCGAGATCGAGCGCGTCGACGTCGACGTGCTCACCCACATCGCCGCCGACTACATCCCGGTGATCGCCTCCGCGGGCGCCGACCGCGAGGGCAGCTCCCACAACATCAACGCCGATACCGCGGCCGGCAAGGTCGCGGCCGCGTTGCGGGCTCACAAGGCGATCTTCATCACCGACGTGGAGGGGTGGCTCGACGATCCCGACGACGCCGGCTCGCTGCGATCACGGGTCACCGTCGAGGAGGTCGAGGCGGCGCTCGCCGGCGTCGCCGGTGGGATGAGGCCGAAGCTGGGGGCGTGCGTCGAGGCGATCGGCGGAGGGGTCGAGTCGGCGCACATCATCGACGGGCGCCGCCCGCATGCGCTGCTGCTCGAGCTGTTCACCGACGCCGGAATCGGGACGATGGTGACCCGGTGAGCGTCGGCCGGCTCCGGGCGCTCGACGATCGCTACGCGATGCCGACCTACGCCCGGGCCCCGGTCGAGTTCGTGCGCGGCTCGGGAGCCCGATTGTGGGATTCCGAGGGGCGTGAGTACCTCGACTTCTTCGCCGGTCTCTCAGTCCACAACGCCGGACACTGCCATCCGCTGATCGTCGCCGCGGTTCGCGAGCAGGCCGGCCGGCTCGGCGGCAGCTCCAACCTCTACTACTCCGAGCCTGCGATGCGGCTCTGCGAGCGCCTCGCTGAATCGAGCCTCGGCGGGCGCGTGTTCTTGGCCAACACCGGCGCCGAGGCGAACGAGGGCGCGATCAAGCTGGTTCGCAAGCGGGCTCACGCACGCGGCATCGATCAGCCCGAGATCGTCAGCCTCGACGGCGCCTTCCACGGCCGCACCCTGGGGGCGCTGGCAGCCACCCCTAGGCTCGCCCGCGACGACCTCTTCGGGCCGCTACCGCGCGGTTTCGTCGCCGTCGATCGCGACGATCCCGCGGCCCTGCGCGCCGCGGTCGGAGAGCGCACGGCCGCAGTCATGATCGAGCCGATCCAGGGAGAGGCCGGGGTCTTCCCGATCGCCGGCGAGATGCTGGTCGCGGCTCGTGAGGCCTGCGACGCGAGCGGCGCGGTCCTGGTCTTCGACGAGGTCCAGTGCGGGATGGGACGCACCGGAAGCCTGTGGGCCTACGAGCAGCTCGGCGCGCGCCCCGACGTGCTCACCGCCGCCAAGGCGCTCGGCGGCGGGCTCCCGGTCGGCGCGGTGGTCACCGGTCGCGAGCTCGGCGACGGGCTCTCGCTCGGCGACCACGGCTCGACCTTCGCCGGCGGGGCGGTGGCCGCCGCGGCGGCACTCGCCGCGCTTGCGGTGATCGACGATGTGGCGCTGCTGGCCCGGGTCGGCGAGCTCGGGGACGAGCTGCGCGCCGGGCTGGCCGCGATCGACGGGGTGGAGGAGGTCCGCGGGCGTGGGCTGATGATCGGGCTGACCCTGGCGGAGGGGCTCGACGCGACCGCGGTCGGACGCGCGGCGCTCGAGCTCGGTCTGGTGATCAACGTCCCGGGCGATCGCATGCTGCGGCTGCTGCCGCCCCTGATCATCGGACGGGCCGAGGTCGAGCGGGCGCTGGAGCTGGTGGCCGGGGCGGTGGCCGCGGTCGCGGGCGCCGAACGGCCGGCCCCGCTCTAGACTCGCGCCGCTATGCACGAGGATCCGACCCGCCGTATGGACGTCCCGCCCTCGGGTGGGCGCCCACCGGGGGACCAGCAGCCAGGCGGTCGCATGAGTGGCGCGGTCAAGGCGCTGATCGCGATCCTGATCGCCGCGGTGGTCGGGCTCGGCGCGGCGCTCGCGATCGTTTCGGCGGACGGGGATGACGAACCGACGACCCCACCGACCTCGATCTCGACCTCGACCACGTCTTCGTCCACGACCAGCGCGTCGACGACCACCACGACGACGGTGGCGCCGACGACGACCACCGAGCCGGCGACCTCGACTACGTCGACCACCACCGAGCCGGCGACCACTTCGACAACCACGGATCCCGGTACGATCACCGAGGGCAGTGGGGGTACGCAGTCGCCGTAGGTCAGGGGCAGCAGATGGGACCCGACGGCGCGAGTGGACGAGAGACATCGCCGTGACCAAGTCGGCAACCGGACTTGCGGCAGCAGTGATCCGTGACGAATCGATGCTCGAGCCGGTGCTCTCCGCCTGGGATCAGCTGGCGGTCGAGGTCGGCGCCCCGTTCGGGTCGCCCGCGTGGTCGATGTCGTGGTGGCGCCACCGGGCACCGGCCCGCGGGCGCCTCGCGGTGGCGACCGTCCACGACGAAGCGCAGCTGATCGGCCTGGCGCCGTTCTACTCGGTCAAGGGTCGGCTCGGCACCGACCTGCGCCTGCTGAGCGGCGGCTTCGCATCCCGGCTGGGCGTGCTCGCGAAGCCAGGCCGGGAAGCCGTGGTCGCCACGGCGGTCGCTCACACCCTGGCCCAGAGCAAGGCTCCATTCGACTCGATCCACTGGGAGTCCGTAGATCTCGGTTCTCCGTTGCCGGCGTCGTTGACCTCGAGCTTCGAGGGGCCCGGGCGCTTCCGGCTCCTCGACGAGGCTGTGCTCGATGCGCCGATCGTTCGGCTCGACCACGATTCCTACGCCGACTGGTTGGCCGCCAAGAGCCGAAACTTCCGCGCTCAGACCAAGCGCAACCTGCGAACGATCGACGCGGAAGGTGGAAGGGTCCGAGTGGCCGATCGCGAGACCCTCCGTCGCGACCTCGATTGGTTTCAAAGACTCCACGCTCAGCGCTGGGACCAGCGTGGCGGCTCGACCGTCGCCGGTCAGAGCACGATCGCGATGTTGGAGGAGGTCGGGCATGCGCTGATCGAGCAGCACCGCTTTCGCCTCTGGATGATCGAGGGGGCCGCAGGGGAGGTGATCTCGGCCCAGGTCTTCGTCGGGGCCGGGGGTGAGCTCGCGTATTGGAACGGGGGCTTCGACGAGCGCCGATTCGAGCTCTCACCCGGTCTCACCGCAATCTGTGCGGCGATCGAGGACGCCTACGCGTGCGGCGATCGAGTCCTCGACCTGGGCGGCGGGGCCGCCGGCTACAAGCACAGGCTCGCCGATGAGAATCGGCCGGTCAGGTGGGCTAGCTCCTATCGCCTCGGGCGGCGCTATCCGCTGGCTCGCCTGCGCCGGTTTCCCGAACAGTTCGCCAGGAACTCCGCACCGAGGCTCCGAGCGCGGCTGGGATCGGATCGATTCAACCGCTTGCGACGCCTGCTCAGTCGCTGACGCCGCCGGGACCAGATCAGTCGTTGCGGACGACCAGTCGGCGTGCCGCCGAGGTCAGCTGGACCGAGCTGCAGACAGCGCGCATGCGCGCACGCTCGTGGCGATCGAAGACGACGCGGAATCTTCCCAGCTGCATCCGCTCGGCGGCGCCGGCGGGGAGGGCGTTGGCCCCGGGCGCGACGGTCACTCCCAGACGCAGCCCCTCGGCCCGCGCGAGCTCCGTCACGTCCGCGTTGAAGTTGCCGTTGGGGTAGGCGATGAAGAAGGGCGGCCGGCCGAGAAGCTCCGCCAGCCAGTCCTGCGCGCCGCCGATCTGGGCGCTGGCCTCCTCCCCGGTGCAGCGGGTGAGAATGGCGTGATCGAGGGTGTGATTGCCGATCTCGACCCACGGTGACTCTCCGAGGAGCTTCAGCTCCTCGACGGTGAGCGGTCGATCGAGGTCCCCGGCCGGCTCCAGCGACGCAGGTCCGAACTCCGAGACCAGGTAGCTCTCGACCTGTGGCGAGGTCATCCGTCGCAGGCGCTCGGTCTCGGACACGATCAGCGAGGATTGCCCGCGCCTGTGGCGCTCTCTGTAGAGGGCGTTCCACCAGAACGCCCGCTGCTCGCGAACGTGGTTCGCCGACGGGAAGACGCTCGCGTGGACTCCCTCACCCGGGAGCAGGTCGAGCAGGCCCAGGTTGTTGGCGAAGCCGTCATCGAAGGTCAGGTGGGCATAGCGTCCGCCGGGCTGCAACCCGCGATCGATCTCGTCGGCGCCGACGAAGCTGAACCCCTGCTCGCGAAAGTACGCGAACAGCCGCCGCAGTCCCTCCGGGGTGGCTCGCTCGTGCGGGTGCATGATCCCGCTGTCGGCCTCGGCCTCGGATTCGAACAACGTGTGGAAGACGAAGACCAGCAGGCCACGACAGGTGGGCGAGAAGCGAGCGATCAGCTCATCGGCGCGCTGGAGCACCGCTCGTCCCGCCAGGGCGACCGACGTCCGGATCCCGTTGTGGTCCGCTCTGAAGGGGCTGATCCGTCCTTGAGTGTTCATCCGGCGCCGCCTCCTGCGTCGCTCATCCACGCGTCGGCTCGATCCTATCTCCTCGCGCCCGGGCCTTCCGGTCCACGTCATGCGCGGGTCTAGCATGCGGCGCGTGACCCGGGTGCTGATGGTGGTGCGACCGAGCGAAGGCGGAGCTTTCGAGCACGTCCGCTCGCTGGCCCGCGCGATCTCCGAGCGGGGCCATGAGGTCGCGATCTGCGGGCCCCACGGCCATCACCGTGACCTCGGCGTCGAGCTGATCGAGCTCGACATCGTGCGCCGTCCAAATCCGGTCTCGGACCTCCGCGCGGTTGGCGAGCTGATCCGGATCATCCGGCGGTTTCGTCCAGACCTCGTGCATGCCCACGGCTCCAAGGGCGGGGTGATGGCGAGGCTGGCGCGCCTGCGAGCGCCGGGGATCCCGCTGGTCTTCACGCCTCACGGGTTCGCGTTCGCAGGTCATTTCTCGCGCGGATGGGAGACGCGGGCCTTCCGGGTCGCCGAGTGGGCGCTGGCCCCTCTGGCGAGCAGGGTGATCTGCGTTTGCGAAGCCGAAGCGAGCTTGGCGCGCACGGTGGGTGCGGGAGCGCGAGCGCGAGTTGTGCATAACGGAATCGAGCCTCCCAGCGTGCTCGGCGTCGACCCGTCGATCAGGGCGCTGGCCGCAAACGGGCCGCTGGTGGGGGTCCTCTCGGGGCTGCGCCCGGGCAAGGGCCTCGAGACCATGATCGAGGCGCTGTCGATGATTCGCGCCGCCGGCTCGGCTGCTCAGCTGGTGGTCGCCGGCGAGGGCGTGGAGCGGCCGCGACTCGAGCGCCTGGCCGGCGATCTGGGTGTCGCCGACGCCGTGCACCTGGTCGGAGTGAGCGCCGACCCGTATGCCTTCCTGGGGGCGCTGGACGTGTTCGCCTTACCCTCGTGGGCCGAGTCCTTCCCCTATTCGGTGCTCGAGGCGATGGCCGCCGGACTCCCGATCGTGGCGACCAGAGTCGGCGGGGTGCCGGAGGCGATCCAGACCGACGTCAGTGGTCTGCTCGTGGAGGCTCGAAGCGTGGATCAGCTCGCGCACTCGGTCAACGCGATCCTCGAGGACCCGGCGACCGCCGCCAAGCTTGGCGCCGCGGCCCGAGAACGAAGGGCGGCATCGTTCAGCCTCGCGAAGATGGTCGCCGGCACGCTCGGCGTTTACGGCGAGGTTGCGACGTCGGCCTGAGCGCCGGCTCGCCCGGGCCGCGACGTGCAGGTTTGCACCAGCGGGGCTCTCGCTCGCCGTTGCCGACATAATCACTTGCCGATGACCGAAGACTCCATCGGCTCAGATCGTCGTCTCGCAGCGCGGGCGGGCAGGGGCTAGCCGGCTTGGCTTCCGATCGCTTCGACGGCTCGTCCATGGGCGGAAGCGAGGAGCGGATCGACGCTCGTCGCTATCTCGGCGCGCTCAACCGCGACCGGCGCCTGATCGCGGCGATAGTCGTGGTGGTGACGCTCGGAGTCCTGATCGTTTCGCTGCTGCTGCCGAAGACCTATGAGGCGACCACGACGATCGTCCTCGATGTCGACTCGAGCGTCTTTGGCCCGCCCGACGCGGAATCGACGCAGCGCCGCCTGGCCACGATCGAGAGCCTCCTCGCCAGTACGCAGGTGCTCTCGGAGGCTGCCGACCGGGTCGGCGAGGAGGACAGCGCCGCGCTCGAATCGAAGGTCGACTCGCAGGTCGATGAGCAGGCAAATCTGATCGACGTCACCGCCTCCGACGGGGATCCCAAGCAGGCGGCGGCGATCGCCAACTCGGTGGCGCGGAGCTTCATCGACGTCCAGCAGGAGCTCGAGCGCGAGCGATTGCGCGCGGCTCGCGACGACCTCGCGGCCGAGGCGGACCAGCTGCGACTCGAACCGGGCAGCAGTGGTGAGATCGGAGCTATCAACGACAGGATCAATGATCTGCGCGTTCAGGAGGCGAGCGCCGGCTCGGATCTCCAGATCGCCGAGACGGCGCTGCCCCCGGACAGCCCCGCTTCTCCGCGACCGTTGCGAAACACGGTCCTCGCCTTCTTTGCCTCGCTCTTCCTCGCGACCCTGCTCAGCCTCGGACGCGACCAGCTGCGGCCGGTGATCGGGTCCCCGCGCGAGCTGTCGCGGTTGTTCGGACGCCCGGTGTTGAGCGCCGTTCCCTACCTTCCGCGCGGGCTCTCACGCTCGCGCAGGGCGATCAACGCGGTCGAGCACGAGGCCTATCAGAATCTCCGCTCGGCGATCCAGCTGGCGCTGCCACCACGCCCCGACGTGGCGCACGTGATCCTGGTCAGCAGCGCCGTCCACGCGGAGGGCAAGACAACGGTGACGACACGTCTCGGCCGGGCGCTCGCCGACGCCGGCGAGAAGACGCTGCTGATCTCGGCCGACCTGCGCTGGCCCGGTCTGCACAGCCAGCTCGGGCTGCCGTTGGAACCCGGTCTCACCGATGCCCTGAAGCTGGTCGAACGCAGCGGCATGAGCGACTACATCTTGCCGGCGACCACCCATAAGGTCCCAACCCACGGGTCCGGGCTCGAGGTGCTCTCCTCCGGGACCAAGCCGAGGGACCCGGCGCGGCTGCTGGCCAGCGATGCGATGCGCGCGCTGGTCGACCACGCGGCGCAGCTCGACTACAGCTACATCCTGCTCGATGCCCCGCCGATGCTCGGGCTCGGCGACGTCTTGGGACTCGCCGAGTTGAGCGACCGGATGCTCGTGGTCGCCAGGCTGGACCGGGTCACGCTGAGCCAGGCCGTCGACATGCAGGAACTGATCGAGCGCCTCGAGCTCGACCCGCTCGGGCTGGTAGTGATCGGCGCCAAGGTCGACCTCTCGCCCTATTACCTCGCCGAGCGACCGCCGATCAGCACCGAGGGGCAGCGACGGCCTCGCCGGTCGAGCCGCGACGACCTAGAGAGACGGTCGACGTCGCGGCATCGCGCCGATCCAGATCAGGGCGGCGACGAGCCAGAGATGACGCCAGTGCATGGTGTCGACGAAGAAGCTGTTGAGCATGAGACCGCACCACGCTCCGAACAGGGCAGCTGAGCCGATGCCGTAGGTTTCGCGGCCGGCGACGGCATTGCGCGCGGCCATCACCAAGGTGATGAACATCAAGGCGCCAATCGCAAGCAGGCCGAGGAATCCCTGCTCGGCGAACGCGCGGATGTAGAGACTGTGGGCGTCGAGCTGCGCGGTGAGCCCGAACTGCCCCGGGCCGATCCCCAGCGGATGCTCCTCGGCGAGCGCGACGCCGGTTTCCTGCGCCTCGAACCGTTCGGTGTCATATGCCTGCAGGCCGGCGCGCTGATCGAAGAAATCCAGTGAGCCGCTGGCGGTCAGGGCCATGATCACGACCGCTCCCGCGGCCAGCATCAGGGAGACGAGGACGATCGCCCGTTTTGCGCCCCCGGTCCTCGGCGCGATCACCAGCACCATCACCACCACCCCAAGGACCAGGCTGCCCCAGGCGGCGCGTGAGTACGAGAACAGAACCCCGAGCGCGAGGATCAGGCAAAGCACCGCTTTGATCGACGGTCGCAGCTTCAGCAGCCGAGGCCGGGCGATCTCCTCGAGCAAGATCAGCGTGATCGGGATCAAGAACGGGCCGTACACGTTCGCGTCCTTGAACAGCGCCTGGACTCGCTCGCCCCCCTCGTAGAGCAGCAGGTCCTTGCCCGGCACGGGCAAGAACAAAGCCGCCACTCCGGCGATCGTCGAGACGAGCGCGGCGATCAGGTAGGCGATCACGATTGCCCGCGCGCGGCGCTCGGAGTTGAGAAAGCTGGTCAGCCAGACTGCGAATACCGCGAGATAGAGTGTGATCGAGAAGAAGGTCGCGGCCTGGTTGGCGTCGACCAGGTCGACTGCCGAGACGAGGTTCAGGGTCAGGAACGCGGCGATCACCGCGCCGACCGCAAGCGGGACGCGCTCGAGGCTGAATCGACCCGTCACCGCCGCGATCGCGATCACCACGCCGAAGACGAGGTCGGGTGGAGCCGGCTCGACCCGGACCACACCGAGGAGCAGGAACCCGAGGAAAACGGCCGCGTCATAGCGGGTGAGCGCGAGCAGGACCAGACCGAGGAAGGCGGTGCCCGCGAGAACCAGGAGCGGCACGCTCGGCAGCGGATAGCGCGTCGCCGCCGCCGCCAGCGCGAGAATGATCATCACCAGCGCCCCAACGGCCGCGACCGCCTGCGAGGTGAGCCCCAAGGTCCGCGCTCTGAGGTCGATCAGGGTGTCGGTCGAGGCCACGGTGCGCGAAGCCTAGAGGCTTGATCCGGGTCGACCGTGAGCGCGGCCGGCGCTAGCGCCGCGTCGTCGTGGCGCCCTGCCGAAGGAGGATCGCCCCTTGGCCGTCGGCTACCCGCACCGAGCCCACCTTGCGTCCGGAAAGCCGAACGTATTTTCGCGAGAGCCGGATCCGCTTGCTGCTCGCGCCCGGTTGACTGACTATCACCAGCCCGCGCGCGAACCGACGTGTGAGCACGCCGTCGCGGAAACGGTAGGAGCCCCGCGGAGCGCCAAGGTCGGTGTCCCAGCCGTCCCACCAGCGATCCGGAAAGGCGCCGCCGTCCTCGTCGACCGAAAACACGTCACCCCGCTCTTGGAGCAAGAAGTAGGAGGCCAGCTCGAACTCGCGGGTCGACTCCTGGCTCAGATCGACCGGTTCGTAGACAACCGCCTTGCCGCGAGCGTGAAGCCACTCGATGTGCCTGATGAAGGTCGTGAAGCCGAACGTCCCTCCGCCACGCGTGAGGCCCTCGTCCGAGAACGCCCGCTCGAGCTCGATCGCGCTCGCCGCGGCGATCTCCCGCTGCACGTAGGGGTCGCTGTGGTCGGCCCACCAGAGCGCGTTGTGGATGATCTCCGCACTCGGGAAGGCGGCCCTGATCTGCTCGGTGAACTCGGCCACGTAGCGTCGCCAGTCCGCATCGGTCATCGGGGCGCCGGTGCGCGGGTCTACCGGCCGGGTGAATCGGCCGCTTCCGTCGGAGACGCGCATCTCCATGTTCACGTCATCGATGAAGATCCCGACGTAGCCCTTGGCGAGCTCCTGCCTCGCCTGCTCGATCCAATGCCGGCGCCAGGACGGGCTGCCGATGTCGGCGGCGTACTGGGGGCAGGTGCCGGCGGCGCAGTCGAACTGGATGTAGAGCGGCGCGCCCTGTGCGTCGCGCAAGACCCAGTCGGGGTGCTGGCCGATCAGCTCAGAGTTCTCGGACTTGTAGATCGCATAGAGGTCCTTGTAGAAGTGCGCGGGTGCAGCCCACCCGAGGGCGCGATCGAAGAACGGGGGGTAGGCCCGCATCCGCCAGTAGCGCTCGCGGGCGAACTCCCGCGTGCGCGGTGCGGCCTCGGTCAGGAACGAATCGAAGGAGCTCTTCGCGTTCAGCATCAGCGTGGCCTCCCCGGGGTCCAGCGGGCCGGCTGCAGCCGGCTGTGGACCGGCGACCGCAAGCGCGCAGGCGGCCGTCGCGGCCGCGACCGCGTAGACGAATCTCGTCCTTCTCCCTGCCAGCATCCTCGATTGCCCTCCCTAGGCGGATCGACCGGTGGATCGGGCGGCGTCAGTGGCGATCGACAGCCGTGGACGGATGTTGGAGCGATGCCGACGCTCGATTTGCAGGTCGTTGGCGTGGCTCGAACGTCCACTCCTGTGCGCTACCGTTTGCCCGAAGCGTCCGGGATTTGATGCCGCTGGACGCCCTGTCTATGGAGCGAGGAATCCGGGAGAGCCCGCAGGAGCAGAGCAGCCCCGCCGATCAAGGCGGCGGCGAGGCGACCCCCGACGCCGGCGAGGCCGCAGGCCAGGCAGGCGCCGGCAACGAGGTTCCGATCGAGGCGGCGGGATCGGCGGCTGAGGCGACGCCCTCGAGGGCGCCCGCAAATCGTCAGCCGGCGACCCCCGAGGACCACGCCGGCGCCGATTCGGCGCGCCCGGAGGCTGAGGCGGAGGCGGAGCGGTATCTGTCGGAGCGTCGAAAGAAGGCCGAAAACCAGGCCAACCGCTACCTGAAGAAGCGCCGCCGCGAGGCCGAGGCCGAGGCCGACCAGATCGTCGAAGAGCGCCGCCGCGAGGCCGAGAGCCAGGCCACCCAGTTCCTGGAGGAGCGCCGCCGGGAGGCCGAGGCGGAGGCCACTCGCGTCATCGAAGAGCGCCGCCGCGAGGCCGACGGCGAGGCCAAGCGGGTCGTCGAGGAGCGCCGCCGCGAGGCCGAAGGGGCGGCCGAACGCGTCGTCGAGGAGCGCCGACTCGAGGCCGAGAGCCAGGCGACCCAGTTCCTGGAGGAGCGCCGCCGCGAGGTTGAGAACGAGGCCAACCGCTACCTGGAAGAGCGCCGCCGCGAGGGCGATCAACTGCTCGAGGCCCAACGCCAGGCCTTGGGCGAGCTCGCCGCGGACCTCGAACATCGCGCGTCGGCCCTGCGCCCCGAGCTCGACCGCTCGGTTGCCGCGATCGAGAAGACGATCGCCGGGATCCGCAATGCCGCAGGGTCGGCGAAGCGCACCGGTCGCAGCCAGCGGACGCGGTCCCCACAGCGCCGTCGCGCAGCCGGGGGTGGAGGCGGGCAGCGTGCCGGCGGCTCACAGAAGTCCCGGGGGCAATCGCGCAAGCCGAGCGAGAAGAGCTCAGAGGAGAAGGCGAAGGCCGACGCGGCGATGCTGAGGGCCACCGAGCTCGCGATCGCCGGGCGCCCGCGCGACGAGATCGCCGCGGTGCTCGAGACCGAGCACGGGCTCGCGGATCCGAGCCAGATCCTCGACCGGATCCTCGGTTTCGGCTACTGACGCGACGCCCGCCCGGCCGCGTCCGCCGCTCGGCCTAGTCAGCCCTCGGTCGCCGGCGACGCGTCGGTGAGGCGGGCGAAGACCGCCCAGCGCTGAGCGGCGCTGTAGAGCGGATGACAGGCGGTCAGCACCAGCCGCTCATAGCCGACGTCGCGGACGATCTCGACCTGGCTCGGGTCGACGATCTGGTGTTCCTCGACCTCGTAGGTGAAGTTGCCGTAGGGCATCTCGAGCACGATCTCGTCACCATCGGCGATCTCGTTGATCTCACGAAACGGCGCCAGGTAGGTGGTCCGGTGCCCGGCGATCCCGATCGTCTCGCCCTGCCCGGGAAACCCGGTATCCGGGTAGTGACCCGGGCCCTTGCGCAGGCTCGCCGTGTCGGTGCCCTGGACCACGACCACGTCGACGTCGATGCTCGGGATCTCGATCCTCCCGATCCCCTCGCCCGTGAGCACGCTTTCGGCGAACAGGTCGGCGAGTAGCCTCAGGCGCCGATCGACGTTGGCGACCTCGTCCGCCTGCTCGACGTCTGGCGCCGCCGCGAACCGTTGCTCGACCCGATCGAGCGAGTCGGCGGCCTTGCCCTGCTGGATCGAGCCGTAGACCGTCGACACAGGCTCCTTCCAGGCCAGGGTCAGGCCGACGTCCACGAGCACGACGACCCCCGCGGTGATCAGCGAGATCGAGAGGATGTGGAGGGCGCGGCGCATCGGGGGCCGGGCCATCATCGCCGATCCGGGCGGCGGTTCGCGGCACCTCAGGGGCGCGCGCGTGCCAGACTTCTGCGCCCGGATGAGCGCCGAGGCCTCCAGGATTGCCGGCTATCAGGCCGATCCCGAGCGGATCGGACGGGTCCTGTTGCTCTACTCGGGCGGCCTCGACACCTCGGTGATGTTGCACTGGATCCAGCAGCGCTACGGCGCCGAGGTGGTCACCCTGACCGTCGACCTCGGCCAGCCGGGCGAGGACTGGGACGTGGTCGTCGGCAAGGCCCGCGACCTCGGCGCGGTCGATGCGATCCGTGCCGCGGCCAGCGATGACTTCGCCGAGGAGTACGTCCTGCGCGCGATCAAGGCCAACGCCCTCTACGGCGGCGGCTATCCGCTGTTCACGGCGCTGGCGCGCCCCCTGATCGCAACGCTCGCGGTCGAGCACGCCCGCGCCGGTGGCTGCGACGTGATCGCCCACGGCTGCACCGGCAAGGGCAACGACCAGGTCCGGATAGACGCCACGATCGCCACCCTGGCGCCCGAGCTCAAGGTGCTGGCCCCGGTGCGCGAATGGCAGATGGGCCGCGACGAGGAGATCGCCTACGCGCGCGAGCACCGGATTCCGATCAAGGGGGCCAACGAGGCGGCGGCTCCATACTCGATCGACGACAACCTCTGGGGTCGTTCCTCGGAGGGCCGCTCGATCGAGGACCTGGCGGCGCCGGCGCCCGAGGACGTCTTTCAACTGGTGACCCCGCCCGAGCGCGCCCCCGATGATCCTGAGCTCGTTCGGGTTGGATTCGAGTCCGGGCGCCCGGTCTCGGTCGACGGCGAGCGGCTCGAGCTCGTCGATCTGATCGAGCGCCTGGCCAAGCTCGGGGCCCGCCACGGAGTCGGCATCGTCGACCACGTCGAGGACCGGATCGTCGGGCTCAAGGTGCGCGACATCTACGAGGTCCCTGCGGCGGCGATCCTGATCGCCGCTCACCGCGAGCTCGAGCACCTCGTCTCGACCATCCACCAGAACAACTTCAAGCGCGCGCTCGAGGACGAGTGGGCATACCTCTGCTACGCGGGGCTGTGGATGGAGCCCTTGCGCGGTGATCTCGACGCCTACATGAACGCAGCCAACGAGCACGTCACCGGCGAGGTCTCGGTGAAGCTTTACAAGGGGTCCGCGACCGTGGTCACGCGCAGCTCGCCCTTCGCGCTCTACGACCGGGCGCTGGCCTCCTTCGGCGAGTCCGGCGGTGAGTTCAGCCAGCAGTCGAGCCCGGGGTTCATCGAGCTGTTCACCCTGCAGAGCCGGATGGCCCACCGGATCCGCAACCGCGACTGACGTCGGCGGTTGGGGCGGACCGAGACGGGTAGGGTGCGTGTCGATGTCCTCCGTCTACGAGCTGATCGGCCGCCTGGTCGTTCGCTTTGCCTGGGCGCGGTTCGGCAGCCAGGTGAAGATTGCCGGTGGCGTCTTCGCTGTGCTGGCCCTGGTCATCGGCTATCTGCTCAGCAGGCGAGAGCCGCCCGAGGGCTAGGCCCGCCCGACCGCCGGCGCGCTTTCAGCCGGCGCACACCCAGGCCGCGGCGCCCGAGTCGGCCCAGATCTGGGAGGCGACCTGAGACTGCTCGCCCGGGGATGCGTCCTCGGGATCGCCCTCGCCGCCGTAGAGGTCCCAGGTCGAGGGCAGGATCTGGTACGCCCCGCCGGCCCCCGAGCTCGGGTTGACGGCATCGAAGTTGCCTCCCGACTCGCACATCACGATCGATTCGGGGATCGCCCAGTCACCGAACCAATCGGCGACCTCGCCCTGCGCCTGCTCGGCCGAGATCCGCTCCAGTCGTTGCACCTTCGAGGTCCAGTCGCCGACCCGCGACTGCAGGCCCTCGAGCGCCGCCTGCTGGCGTGCGCGCGCGTCGGCCAGCGCTGCCGCCTGGGTTTCGGCCTCGGCGCGAACCGCCGCGATCTGGTCGCGAGCGGCGGCGATCCGCGTGTTGAACGCCTGCACTCGCTGCTCGGCGTTCTCGACCGCGGCCAGCTGCACGCGGACCGAGTTGCGCAAGAAGCGGACCCGGTCGACGAGCGCCGCGTCGGCCTCTTCGATCCGCTGCAGATACTCCGCCCGGGTCGCGAGGTCTTCGAAGCCGTCTGACTCCAGCAGCAGGGTCGTGGTGTCGGGCATGTGGCCGCGATAGATCCCGACGAGCCGATCGGCGAGCGCACCCAGGGCGCGAGAGAGATGGTCTCGGGCGTCGGCCAGCTTCGCGGTCGCCTCGGCGACCGCCGCCTCGAGCTCGCGCTCGCGCTCGCGCCCGCGGGTCAGCACCTGGGTGAGCTGGGCCTCGCGCTGGGCGGCGGCGACCGCCTGCGCCTGAGCCTCGCGCAGCTGCACCGAGGCGGCGTCGATCTGGGCGCCGAGGCCCTGCGCCTGTTCGCGGGCGCCGGCGATCCTCGAGTTGAGCTCGTCGATGCTCTGGGCGCCCGAGCTCGAGGCACCGAGCACCATCGCGCCTGCGCAGGCAAGGCAGGCGAGCAGGCGCCGAAGGCGCGGTGAAGAAGAGCTGTTCGAGTCCGTGTCACCCATCCGCTCTCGCCTACGGGGTTAGCTGACGGGCTCGCGCCAACGGCGGCGCTACGCGGGCGCTGCCCGCGATTCGCCCCAGGCGGCGAAGAGCGGGCCGCCCTCGGGTCCCCCGATTCCGGCTTCTCGAGCCCCGATCGGCTCAATTTGCAGGAACTCGGCGAAGCCGGAATGCTAGTCGAGGGTTAGCGTCGGGTGAGCGCCGTGCCCGCGGGCTCGGCCGTTGCAACGGACCTTGCATCGGCCTGCAAGGAAGCTTGCTCGAGCTCGGGCCGAAAACTGACCCGGCGCAGCACCAGGAGCGCCAGCGCGAGCACCGCCAGCACCCCCGCACCGGCGACCGCGTAGGCGGCTCGCGGGACGAAGATCGCCGCGATCGCGCCGCCGAGCAAAAAGCCGACGCCCGGCATCGCGCTCGCCAGCGCTTCGAGCAGCGCCAGCACCCGCGCCTGATAGGTCGCCTTTGTCAGCTGCTGGACCTCGGTCACCAGCGCGATCCACTGGACCCCGTTGCCGGTCCCGCCGACCGCGGAAGCGGCGCAGGCGAGCGCCAGCGAAGGCGAGAGCGCGGTGGCGATGTAGGCGAACCCGATCGCCGCGGTCGAGCAGACGAGCATGGTCGGCAGGCTGATCCTGCGCAACCCGGCGAACAGCATGCTGCCGGCGAGCATGCCGACGCCCCAGCTGGCCAGCAGGGCCCCGTAGCCCGCGTCGCCGGCATCGAGTGTCTGCTTCGCAAACACCACCTCGATCGGGATCACGAGCGAGAAGAAGATGAAGGCGAGCGCCTGGGCTCCGAGCAGACCGCGCAGCGCCGGGCGTTCGCGGACGTAGGCGAGGCCGCGGCGCAGGCGCTCGGTCCAGCCGCCTCTCACGTCCTCGACCTCCGGCGAGGGCAGCCGCCGGGTGAGCCCGAGCAGCACGGCGACGGCGAGGAAGGAGACGGCGTCCGCGATCAGCGCGGTCTCGACCCCGGCCCCGGCGACGATCAGCCCGGCGAGCGCCGGGCCGCCGGCGCTGCCGACGGTGAAGGCGACGTTGAGCACCGCGTTGCCCTCGCGCAGCTGGCCGGCGGGGGCGAGCACGGCGGCAGCCGAGGCCCGGGTCAGCGCCCGAGCCGCGGAGGCGATCGAGCCGTCGAAGGTGGCGAGCGCGAGCACGAAGACGAGCACGAACTGGTCGGCGACGAGTGCCAGCACCGCGAACGCGGCGGCCTCGGCGGCATACAGGGCCGGCAACGTCCGGCGCGCGGGCAGGTGCTCGAGCCTGGCGACGATCGGCGGTCCGAGCAATGCAGGCGCGAAGTGCATGCCGAAGAACAGCGCCGCCGTGGCCATCGGGCTCCCGGTCTGGTCGAAGACGAGCACAGCGAGCGCGATCTCGCCGAGCCAGTTGCCGAGCTCGTTGACCAGATAGGCGCCGGAGAGGCTCGGAAACCCGGCCAGGCGCAGGGGGCGGAGGGCGACGGCCATCAGCAGCTCAACCTACTGGCGAATCGGACGGTCTTTTGCAGGGTATGAGCGTACCTTGCAAGTTTGGTTAGGTTTTGTATGGTTCCGCATACCTTTTCAAGCGCCGCTGACCCGATCGGCGGTGAGTTCGAAGGGAGGGAACATCATGGGCTACCGCAAGGGCTGAACCGCAGAACTAACCTTGACGCCTCGTCACCACCGGTCGCTTCGCTTCCGGGTTCGGTGACTGAGGGTCAGGAAGCGAGCGGTGCTTGCTCGGTGACCCGTGGTGTCGCGGCGACGTAGTCGTGGATGCGCTTGTCAAGCGCCAGCTCGGCCTCGAAATCGGCGTCCTCGCCGTGGCGATAGGCGAGGTCCTTGCCGTCGAGGACCTTGACGAACGCCTCGACGAAGCGCGCGTCGAGCTGGGTCCCGGAGACCCGGCGCAGCTCGATCACCGCGTCGTAGGAGCTGACCGGCTCGCGGTAGGTGTCGCGCGCGGTCATCACATCGTAGGTGTCGGCGACCGAGATCACGCGAGCCAGTGGTGGGACGTCCTCGCCCGCGAGCCCGCGGGGATAGCCCTTGCCGTCAATGCGTTCGTGGTGGGCGAGGATGAGCTCGCCGATCGGCTGGTAGCCGTCGATCTGCGAGACGATCCGGGCTCCCTCGTACGGGTGGCGCTTGATCTCCTCCCATTCGGCGTCCGAGAGCTTGCGCCGGCCGGACTTGAGGATGTTGTCGGGAAGCACGAACTTGCCGATGTCGTGCAGCAGGGCGGCGGAATGGACCAGCTCCTGCTCGTCCTCCGAGAGACCGGCCTGGGCGGCGATCTCGCGCGAGTAGCGGGCCACGGCGGCGCTGTGGCGAGCGGTCATCCGATCGCGCAGGTCGAGCGTACGCAGCAGCGCCGAGAGCAGCGCGACCTGGAATCCAGCGAGCTGGCGCGCCCGCAGCTCGAGCTCGTCGGCGCGCTCCTGGGAGACCAACAGCGCTCCGACCAGGTACTGGAACACCAAGACCAGCATCCCGAGCAGCAAGACCGCTTCGGTTCCGACGCGGACGTAGGCGAAGGCAACGCCGAGCGCGAGCACTGCCGACGCGAGCTCGGAAGGAAGCAGCGGCAGCAGCCCGCGGCGGATCTTGGACGCGAACTCCGATCGCTCCTCGTAGCACGAATAGCCGGCGATCAGCCCGAAGTCGATCGCCAGCGCAAGGACGAAGACGCCGAAGATCAGCAGGTAGAAGGCAGCGCTCCCGGTCTCGATCGCCGCGGCCTCGACCACCGCGTGGAAGACGATGCCCGCGATCAGCGGAAACCAGGCGTACGTCACCAGGTTGATCAGCAGATGCTTCGCGGGGTAGCGATGCTTGAGCCAGCCGGCGAGGATCGTGAACACACCGATCACCGCCGCCGGCCCGCCGCCGAGGAAGACCGCGCCGATCACGATCGTCAGGAAGCTCGCCGAAACGACCACTTGGCGCACGCGAGTCTCGACCGCGATCAGATCGCTGATCACGGAAACGGCCGTCAGCGTCACCAGCAGGCCGAGGTCCCAGTTCGAGAGCCCGTCGGTGCCGATCGCGACCGCGATCGCGCCAGCCAGCGCCCCATATTGGACGTAGACCATGGCTCTCGACGGACGTGCTTTCATCGCTGCGCCTGCGGGGTCGGTGTTCGGCCTGCTCAGCCCGTTACCGAGTTGACGTTACGCCCATAGCGCGGCACGGCGTGGTTGGCGGGCTCCTGGCGCATCGAGGCCAGGAACGCCTCGAGATCGGCCGGCGAGTAGCGGCGCTGGCCGCCCGGGGTGCGGTAGACCGGCAACAGATCCTGGTCAGACCACTTGCGCAACGACGCGGGGCTGACCCCGAGGAACTCGGCCGCCTCGCTCACGTTCATGAATCTCTGTATCGCTTCCATTTCCCTTCCTGCCTGCTAGATCCGCCGAAACCGGCGAAAACTTGAATCGAACCGCCGTATTAGCCGTGCTGCCCCGGGCCGGGAAGGGCAGCACTGGGTGCCGTTGAGTTGATGCATAGGTTCAACGGCTGAAACCTCGAAAAGGTGTGCAAGCTGCGGAAAACTGGGTCAGAACTTGCAAAGGTGGCAGGTCGAACGGGTTCAGGTCGCAGGTCCCAAGGAGTCAGGTCGCCGGAATCGACGTCGACCGAGCCTTACGGCCTGCGACCTGCGGGCTAATTCAGCTTCGCGAGCAGGGCTTCGGTCGCCTCAACAGCCATTCCTTGGCCAGCTCTTCAGTTTGCGAGCGCCCGATCTGGCTTCCGTGCGAACCCTCCACGCCGCCCCAAGGAAACCCACCGACCAGTCGCCGTGCGGCTTAGATCTCGAGCGAGGCGAATCGGCGATAGCGGCGCGGAGGAGGTCTAGACTCGGCCCACTTGACCGCCGAGGACGAGAGAGCGCCGACCGCAGCCGAGCCGGGCGCCGAAGCCGGCTCGGAAGCGGGTGAGGCGGGCGGAGACGTGCTCATAGGCGCGACGCTCGAGGGCCTTCGGCGGGCCGCGGTGGAGGTCGAGCACGTCGCCGCCGTCGCCGAGACCCTGCAGCGCAGCCTGCTCCCCGAACGACTGCCCGACGTCCCCGGACTCGGGATCTCCGCCCGCTATCTCGCCGGGGCCGCCGACGCACAGGTCGGGGGCGACTGGTACGACGTGATCGCCCTTCGCGACGGCCATGCGGGGATCGCGATCGGCGACGTCGTCGGCCACGGGCTCGACGCGGCCGCGCGAATGGCCCGCCTGCAGAACGCGCTTCGCGCCTACGCGCTCGAGGGCCTGCGCCCCTCGCTCGTGCTCGAGCGCATGAACGGCTTCGCCCGCGAGGTCGAGGGCGGGCCGATGGCGACCCTGCTCTATGGAGTCGTCGACCCCGACGAGGGACGCCTGCGCCTGGCCACGGCCGGTCATCCCCCGGTCCTGGTGATCGGCCCGACGGGCGAGTCGTACTTCGCCGAGGGCCCCGCGGGCAGCCCGCTCGGGGTGGTCCCGTTCCCGGCCTATGAGGAGTCGACGATCCCGCTGGTCCCGGGATCCACCGTGCTGCTCTACACCGATGGCCTGGTCGAGCGCCCGGAGACCTCGCTCGACGAGGGCCTGGAGTGGCTGCGCGGGTTCGCCGGCGGCGTCCCCGCGCATCCCGACGAGCTCTGCGGGGCGCTGTTGCAGGCGCGCTTTCGCGACCAGCCTCCGCGCGACGACGTCGCCCTGCTGGCGGTGCGGCTGGAGCCGATCCCGCAAGAGCGGATGGAGATCACGCTGCGTGCCGAGCCGGAGTCGCTGGCCCAGATGCGCCGCGCGCTCGGTCGCTGGTTGCGCGCCGCGGGTGCCGACGACGCCACGACCTATGAAACGCTGGTCGCCTGCGGTGAGGCGTGCGCGAATGCGATCGCCCATGCGTACCCTCCGGGGGAGGCTTCCTACGTGATCGAGACCAGGCGTCGCGACGAAGGGGTGGAGGTGAGGGTGCGCGACTTCGGCAGCTGGCGCGCCCCGCGCGCGGGGTCCCAGGGACGCGGCTTGAAGCTGATCGAGGAACTCATGGACGAGGTCGAGATCGACCGGGGCGCGGCCGGCACGGTGGTCCGGATGCGGCGCGCGATTGCGGAGCCGCTCGAGGTTCGCGGATGAGGGATCGGCTCGCCGACTTCGAATTCGAGCAGCGCGACGATGTCCTCGTCGCCACCGTCGCCGGCGAGATCGACAGCTCCAACGCCGCCGAGTTACGGCTGGCACTGTCGGAGAGGCTTCCCAGCGCCTCGAGCGCGCTCGTACTCGACCTCACCGGCGTCAGCTACCTGGATAGCTCGGGCGTCCACCTGCTCTTCGACCTCGGCCGGCGCCTGGCGGCGCGGCGTCAGGCGATCCGGCTGGTCGTGCCCGGTGAGGCCCCGATGCGCCGGGTGCTCGAGCTTTGCGCAATCGAAGGCGTGGCGCCGATGGACGTCGATCTAAACGCCTCGATGCGGGCTCTGGACGCGGCCGAGATCTGAGCGCAGGGTCAGACGATCCGGGTCGACGCCGACCAGGAGGCGCGGAAACGGTCCATCGCCCGCTCCAGCCGCGGCCCGGCGTCGCCGCCCTGGGCGACGATCTCGCCGACGCGGTTGGCGAACGCCTGCAAGAGCAGCAATTCGCTGCGCCCGATCGGGCGGCTGACCCGCGCGGCGAGTGCGATCACGCCCACCAGCCGCCCGCTGCCGAGCATCGGAGCGGCGATCAACGCTCCGCGCCCCGAGCCGGCGCTCGAGTCCTGGAGCAGCTGCGAGCGACGTTCGAGCGCCGCGCGCCCGAGCGGCCCGTCGCCCAAGGCGACCTCCTCGGGAAGCTCGCGCGCGGCGGCTCCGGAGACGGCCGCGCGATGTAGCGACAGTGCGTCCTCGTCGGCGAGATAGACGGCGCCGCCGTCGACGTCATAAAGCGATGAGAGCCCATCGAGCATCGCGGTCAGCGGCGCTCCCGAGTCGGTCGCAGTGCGCCTCGCGACCGGCTCGCGCCGCAGTCCCGAGGGCGGTGTGGTGGCGTGGATCTGATCGTCGCGCAGCGCCAGGGCCACCGCCTGGGAGCGGGTCGAGGCGCCCAGCTTCGCCATCGCGTTGCGGACGTGCGTGCGAACCGTCTCCGGTGAGAGCACCAGCTTTTCGGCGATCCGCGCGCCGCTCATCCCCTCGGCGAGCAGCCCGAGGATCTCGCGCTCGCGGCGGGTCAGCGGAGGGCGTTCAGAGGCGACTGCGTCCGGGCTCGTGGGTTTCATTGGTCGAGTGATCTTCTCAGCGCTGGCACCCGCACGCGCCGGTTCCTCCTGCGTGCTCCGAATTTAGCATCCCCGGTTTGAGGTAATGCTTACATCGATCCCTGGTAATTCGATCCGATGTCCGTTGACTAAGCTGTGCTGCGTCCGTACAACGTGGGTACCGGTCGGCGCGTTGCGCCGCACGGCAATCGATCGGCGCGCCGGCAGCAGGCCGAGCGCAGGGCAGTCGCCCGCAGCGGTGGCAGAGGTAGGTTTGGTCGCACATGTTCAGAGTTGACCGGGGAATGCAAGAAGTCGTGCGCTCGCGCGCCGTTCTGACACCCACGGCGTCGGTCGCGCCTCGTTCGGGCGCCGCCGCCGCGAGCGCCGGAGTAGCCGGTTGACCTCGGCCGAGCTCAGCTCCTCGCTTCCCGGCCCTCGCCGGGGCCTGCGCGCGCTGCAGGCGCAACGGATGATCGACATGATCGCGCTGCGCCTGGCCCCGGCCCTGGCGGCCGGGCTGATCGCCTATTCCCACCTCGACAGCTTCGGCGAGGGCGTGATCGTCTTCGTCTCGGTGCTGCTCGCGACCGAGGTGATCGAGCGGGCGGGATTGCCGTTGCATCTGATGCCGGCCAGCCGGGTGATCCTCTGGCTCGCCGCTCCCGTCGGCGGCGCCCTGCTCTCGTGGTTGATCTCGGCGGCCGCCGGCGACCCGCACGAGCTCTCCAACTACGTGCCCGTGGTCCTCGGTGCGTGGCTCGTGGTCGCGCTCGGGGCCTGGATCAAGGCCAAGCTGGAAGAGGGCATGCAGGCACGCGTCGCGGTGATCGGCTCGCGCGAGTTCGCCGCCGACTTCGCCGCTGAGCTCGAAGCGTCGGGCTTTCGCGCCTACCAGGTGGTCGGCTGGATCGGCGGCCAGGGCCCGGCCGAATATCGGCGCCTGCGCTGGCTCGGGGAGCTCGACGAAGTGCGCTCCGCGGTCGTCGCCGGGCGAATCGACCTGCTCGTGGTCGCCCCGCCGGCAACTGGCTCCAAGGATGCGGGCATCGAGCAGGTCTCGGCCCGGGTCGCCGACACCTGCCTCGATCTGCCCGTGCGGCTGATCGCCGCCAACCAGCTCTACGAGGAGATCTTCGGCCACGTGCCGGTGGGGACGATCGACGCCGCCTGGTATCGCTACATCATGCACCCGCGCTTCCGCGCGGCGGCGCCCTTGCAAAAGCGGGTCTTCGACCTCGTCCTCGGTGGCCTGATCGGGTTGATCTTTCTGCCGGTGATGGCGGTCGCCGCGGTGGCGATCAAGCTTTCCGATGGCGGCCCCGTGTTCTACCGACAGCGTCGCCTGGGTGAGTTCGGCGAGGCGTTCGAGATGCTGAAGCTGAGGACGATGCGTGTCGATGCCGAGCGCGACGGCCCGCAGTGGGCCGCGGCGGAGGACAGCCGGGTGACCCGGGTCGGTCGGGTGCTGCGCCGCTCTCACCTCGATGAGGTCCCCCAGCTCTGGAACGTCCTGCGCGGCGAGATGACCCTGGTCGGCCCGCGGCCCGAACGTCCGGAGATGGTCTCCGAGCTCGAACGCCGCTTCGCCCACTACACCCGTCGCCATCTGGTCAAGCCCGGAATCGCCGGCTGGGCGGCGCTGCGCTGCGGTTACGCCGGCTCGGACCTGGGCACCGCCTGGAAGCTTTGCCACGACCTCTTCTACATCAAGCGGCGCTCGGTTCTCGCCGACACGATGATTCTCGCCGAGACCGCGGTCGAGGTCTTCCGCGACGCCCACCGGGCGCTGCGGGCCCCCGACGAGCGCTTCTTGATCGGTAAGGAAACGCGTGGCTGAGGCCACCAGCGCCCCGCCCTCCGTCACCCCCGAGCGCCTCAACTCCGAATCGCAGGCGCTGGTGGTGGTCGACGACGCGGGGGTCTGCGTCGAGGCGAGTTTCGGTGCCTGCCGGCTGCTCGGCGCCGCCCGGGCGGAGGTCGTCGGGCGTTCGATCGAGGATCTGCTCGAGCCAGGCTCACGCGAGCGCTTCAACCATCTGTGGCCGGCGTTTCGTGTCGGCGGCGGTCAGGGCGAGCCGTTCGCGCTCGAGGCGCCGGCTTCGATGCTGGAGGTCGCGATCAGGGTGACCGCGGCCGTGCTCCCCGATCGCCACCTGGTCGCCTTCGAGCGCGCGGGCGTCCGCGACGAGCCGGCGGAGCTCGTCGGTCCTCCCGAGCCAGGCCCGGAGGCCCAGCGGGTGCCGACATCGCGCGAGCGTCAGGTGCTCGAGCTGCTTGCCGATGGCGCCACGGACGCCCAGATCGCGACCCGGCTCGAGCTGGCGCCGGCGACGGTGCAGACCCATGTCCGCAACGCGAAGGCGAAGCTGGGAGCGCGAACGCGCGCCCAGGCGGTCGCGCTCGCTATCCAGTTCGGGCTGATCGAGGTCTGAGCCTCCGGGCGAGCGGGCCTCAGCCGCCGGTGGGCTCCGTGCTCACCCCGAGGCGCTTGGCGAGCCCTCGCACCTCTTCACCGAGCGGGTTGAGCTCGAGCGCGGTCTCGATCTCGCGGCGGGCGGCCCGCGGGTTGCGGCGCTGCTGGAGCTCGGCGAGCAGGTAGTGCGTCGCCCAGCTCTCCGGGCGCTTGCGAGCAGCCTCGCCGAAGACGGCGATCGCCCGCTCCTCGTCACCCGCAGCGCGGGCGATCGCCGCCTCGGCGAGCAGCGGCCGATCGCTGAGCGGATTGAGGTCGCGGGCATGGGCGAGGTCGTCGTAAGCCCGCGCGAGGTCCTCGCGCCAGCCCGCGTAAGCGTCATTGACGTAGCGCTCGCTCAGGAATGGCGGCACCGCGCTTAGCGCCAGGACGATCGCGCCTGCTGTCAGCCACCGGCGTGGACTGCGGCCTGACGGCGGACCGGCCGCGGTCACGGCGGGGCCGCAGGCGGACCCGAGCAGCCCCAGGACCGGCGCCGCGATCGCCGGGTAAAACCAGAACCAGTCGACGGAGGTGTGGATCAGCCAGTATGTGCCGGAGGCGAACGCCACGGCTCCGAGCGCGGCCGCGGGCGGGCTGCGCCGGCGGGCCCGGAGGATCCCCAGCGCGATGCCGACGATCGCGACGACGAACAGCGCCAGGCCCGGGAGTCCGAGCTCGGACAAGAGCTCCAGCTCGACGCTGTGGGCATCGCGGACTACCTCGGTCGAGTCGGCGCGCTTGAGCAGATAGCTGTCCTGGAAGCCGCCGCCCCCGTCGCCGCGAACCGGGTCCTCGTCGAAGTCGTCGAGCGCCACCCGCCAAAGGTCGTAGCGGTTCGAGCCCGCGTTGAAAGTGAAGCGGCTCGTCTGCCCTGACAGATCGGGCGTCTGCTTGCTTTTGAACTCGTCGTAGCGATCGCCTGCCCACTCGACCGGGTTGCCGACGACGATGATGAAGACGAGCGCACCTACCGCCGCGAGCAGTGCGAACGAGGCGGCGATCGCGCGGTTGCCCCGAGGCTCGGCACTGCGCGGCGCCGGCATCCGGCCCTCGATCAAGGCCGCGAGCGCGCCGAGCAGGAACGCACCGGCGACGGTCAGGGCGACGGCCAGCCCGGCAGCGTTCATCTCCGCGGTGACCGTGGCGACGCCGTTGTCGCCCGCCGTGCGATAGAGGTCCGCAGCGGCGCCGATGATCCCGGCCGCCGGCAGCGCGGCGAGCACGAGCCAGGCGAGGGCGCGCAGGCGAACGGGGGAGAGCAGCACGTAGACGGCGACCGCGGGGATCATCGCCACCATCGAGGCGCGGCTCTGCGAGAGTCCGACCAGGTCGATGCACAGAGTCGCGATCGCCAGCGCCGGTGCTCGCGCCCACCACTTGAGCTTGTGATTGGCGGCGAGTCCGACCGCCGGAAAGATCGCGATCGCGAAGAAGGCGGCGTTGGCGTTGCGGTAGCCGAGCGGGTAGTCGAGCGTGCCATCGCCCTCAAGCACGGTGCGAGGCGAGTCCCCGGCCAGGGCGATGATCGTCAGGATGCCGACGATTGCCGCTGCGGCGGCGAAGGGGACCATCGTCAGCTCGACCCGCGCTCTGAGCATGGTCGCGAGCCAGAGGCTGAGCCCGAAGGCCAGCGCGTAGGCCAGGATCCGTTGCCCGTCGCCGACGGCGACGTCCGGGGTCGGACTCCAGGTCGCCGAGAGCACGGACCAGAGCCCGAGCGCCGCCAGCGCGATCAGTGCCGCCGCAACCGGCCGGCAGCTCGAGAACGAGATCGGCCAGGTCGCGAACCGGGCGGCGACGGCGGTCCCCAGGCAAAGAACGATCAGCCCGGGCAGCAGAACGACGCCGAAATAGGCGCCCTCCTGCCAGGCCCACCAGGCCCAGACTGCGCTCAGCAACACCAAGAGGAAGATCGCCGCCGGCTCGAGGCGATCGCGTGCGCCCGGGGACGCGCTCGCTGCGACCGGGTCGGACATGGTCGGCAAGCTAGTCAACGGCGGCTCAGCGTTGGGCGATTCGCCGCAGCTGCGCCGGGCGCAGCAGCGAGGCGAGGACCGAGCCGTCGACCGCCGCCAGCCCGCCCTTCTTGAACTCGACCCGCGCCCCCGTGGCCAGCTGCACGGCACGTGAGAAGTCCGGCTCGTGTCCGACCAGGAGGACGTTGCCGCGGCCGGAGGCGAGCTCGCCGGGATCGAAATCGCCGCCGCGCAGCGCCTCGCTCAGCTCGAACTCGACCCCGAGTGGCTCGCAGGCGATCCTCGCCGTGTCGGTGGCGCGCAGCTTCGGGCTCGCCAGGCAGGCGTCGATCTCGACCTCGAGCGCGACCAAGGCCCTGCCCGCGACCTTCGCCTGGCGCTCACCCTTGGCCGAGAGCGGGCGCGAGGCGTCGTCGTCGGCCGAGTCCTCGGCGTCCCCGTGTCGAAGCAGCCAGATCACCGTCGCGCGATCGTCGCACGTTGCGCACTCGGTCGCAGGTGCCGTCGGGCGCAGTTGCGATGATCGGCCTGTGAGCCAAGAAGTGGTCCATCTGCACGTCCACAGCGAATACTCGCTGCTCGACGGCGCCTGCAAGATCGAGGCGATGGCGGCTCGCGCCGCCGAGCTCGGGATGCCGGCGCTGGGGCTCACCGACCACGGGGTCATGAACGGGGCGGTCGAGCACTACAAGGCCTGTCGCAAGCACCGGATCAAGCCGATCCTCGGTCTCGAGGCCTACCTGGTCGACGACCGCAAGGCCGAGGGACGGGTCGAGCGCAACCACCTGACCCTGCTCGCTGCCTCCGACGCCGGCTTTCGCAACCTGGTCAAGCTGAGCTCCTCGGGCTACCTCGAGGGCTTTCAGCGGGGCAAGGCCAATGTCGACGCCGAGCTGCTCGCCCGCCACTCCGAGGGAGTGATCGCGCTCACCGGTTGCCTGCAGTCACGCTTTTGCCGGCGCCTGATCGAGGATCGGCCCGCCGACGCGCGCGCCCATCTGGACGACCTGGTTCAGATCTTCGGCGCCGACGACCTCTACTTCGAGATCCAGGAAAACGGGATCGCCGAGCAGACCAAGGCCAATCAGGGCATCGTCCGCTACGCGCGCGAGCTCCACCGGCCCCTCGTCGCGACGGCCGACGTCCACTATCTGCGCAAGGAGGACTACGCCAACCACGCCGCCCTGCTGTGCGTGCAGACGAAGTCGACGCTCGAGCAGCCGAAGCTGACCTTCGACACGAACGAGTTCTTCCTCAAGAGCGCTGCCGAGATGCAGGAGTCGTTTGCGTCCTGGCCCGAATCGGTGCCGACGACGCTGGAGATCGCCGAGCGCTGCGAGGTCGAGCTCGAGCTCGGCAAGCTGCTGCTGCCGCGCTTCCCGACCTCCGACGGCGAGGACCCGGCGGCGATGCTGAAGCGATTGGTCGCCGAGGGCCTGCGCCGCCGCTATGACGATCCGATCCCGGCGGCGGCGCGCGAACGGTGCGAGTTCGAGCTTCGGGTGATCGGCGAGATGGGCTTCGACTCGTACTTCCTGATCGTCTGGGACTTCGTCCGCTACGCGAAGGAGAACGGGATCGCGGTCGGTCCAGGACGCGGCTCGGCGGCGGGCTCGATCGTCGCCTACGCGCTCAACATCACCGACCTCGATCCGATCGACAACGACCTGCTGTTCGAGCGCTTCCTCAACCCGGCGCGCAAGTCGATGCCCGACATCGACATCGACTTTTCGGTCCGCGGGCGCGAGCGGGTGATCCGGTACGTGCAGGAGAAGTACGGGCGCGAGTCGGTCGCCCAGATCATCACCTTCGGCACCATGGCTCCCCGCGCGGCGACTCGCGACGCAGCCCGCGTCCTCGGCTACGACTACGGCACCGGCGACCGGGCGGCGAAGCTGATCCCCGAGCCGATCATGGGCCGCAGCCCCAGCTTCGCCGACTGCCTGAGGCCGGGCCAGGACCTGAAGCGCGCTTATGACGCCGACGACGATGTCCGCCGGATAGTCGAAGTCGCACAGGGTCTCGAGGGGATCGTCCGCAACAACTCGATCCATGCCGCCGCCGTCGTGATCGCCGATCGGGCGCTCGACGAGATCGTTCCGCTGCAGCTCGCCGAGGATCGCGGCTCGCCGGCGGAGAAGGGCCCCAACGGCAAGCCGACGCGCCAGTACAAGATCGTCACCCAGTACTCGATGAACCCGATCGAGGAGATCGGGCTGCTGAAGATGGACTTCCTCGGGCTCCGCAACCTCGACGTGATCGAGGACGCGGTCGAGATCATCGCGCGTTCGCGCGGGGTCGAGATCGAGATGGAGGCGATCCCGCTCGACGACGCCAAGACCTACGAGATGCTCGCCGAGGGTGACTCGGTCGGCGTCTTTCAACTCGAGTCCGAGGGCATGCGCGAGGCGCTGAAGCAGATCCGCCCGACCGAGTTCAACGACATCGTCGCGATCGGGGCCCTCTACCGACCGGGAGCGATGCGCTTCATTCCCGACTACGCCCGAGGCAAGCGAAACCCGACGTCGATCACCTATCCGGACCCGCGCCTGCGCCCGATCACCGAGCAGACCTACGGCTGCTGCATCTACCAGGAGCAGCTGATGGAGATCTCGAAGCAGCTCGCCGGCTTCAGCCCCGCCGAGGCCGACGACCTGCGCAAGGCGGTGGGAAAGAAGAAGCGTGACCTGATGGCGACGATGGAGGACAAGTTCATCACCGGTTGTTCGACCTCGGGCACCGATGCGCCCGTCGCCAAGGACCTCTGGTCGTTGATGACGGCGGCCGCCGATTACTCGTTCAACAAGTCCCACGCCGCCTGCTACGCGCTGATCTCCTACCGCACCGCATACCTGAAGGCCAATTACCCGGCCGAGTACATGGCCGCGGTGATCTCATCGGTGATGTCGACCAAGGACAAGGTCCCGTTCTTCGTCAACCGCTGCGAGGCGATGGGGATCGAGGTGCTGCCCCCCGACGTCAACTCCTCCGACCACGGATTCGTCGTCGCGGGCAACTCGATCCGCTTCGGCCTCGACGCTGTGAAGAACGTCGGCCACGCCGCGGTCGAGGCGATCATCGGCTCGCGCAGGTCGGCTGCGTTCGAGTCGATCTGGGACTTCTGCGAGCGCGTCGACGCCCGCGCGGTCAACAAGCGAGCGATCGAGTGCCTGATCAAGTGCGGGGCGCTCGACTCCACCGGCGCCAGCCGCCGGGGGATGCTCGAGGCCCTGGCCCACGCCCAGTCGGCCGGGCAGAAGTCCCAAGAGGATTCCCGGCGGGGCCAGGGCTCGATCTTCGATCTCGGCGGCACCGAGGCGGCCAGCGGGCCGGCACAGCCACGCCACCCCCAGGTGCTCGGTGAGGAGTTCGACCAGCGCGAGCTGCTGCGGCTCGAGAAGGAGATCCTCGGGACCTTCCTCTCCGCCCATCCGCTGAGCGAGGTCCGCGATGCGCTCAGCGCCCGGGTCGAGCGCCCGCTGACGGCCGTCGGCGACCTCCAGGACGGTGCCTGGGTCACGGTCGGCGGGATCGTCAGCGAGGCGAAGAAGGTGCGCACCCGAAACGGTGGGTACGTGATGTTCGTGACCCTCGATGATCTCGAGGGACGGCTCGAGTTGTTCGTCCGCGACGCCGCCGGCGAGCCCGCGGAGGCGCTCGAGGTCGACCGCGTGGTGATCGTCCGCGGCCGCGTGGATCACAAGGGCCGTGGGGAGATGAGCCTCGTCGTCCACGAGGCCGAGGCCTTCGAGCCCGGCGCCGACGAGCTCTCGGCGGCGCGGGCGAAGGTCGAAGCCGCGGCCGGGCCCCTGGTGCTGCGAATCGATGCCGCCGGCTTCGGCGCCGGCCTCGTCGAGGAGCTCAAGGCGCTGTTCGAGAGCTTTCCCGGCGCCAACGAGGTGCTGCTCGAGATGCGTACCCGCGAGGGCACTCGGAGGCTGCGTTTCGGCGCCGGATATCGGGTCAACCCGTCGGCCGCGCTGCGGGCCGAGATCGATCATCTGCTCGGACCGGCCGCGATTGCCGCGTAGACTCTCCGCGTGGCTCTGCAGCAAGGAGTGGGGGCTAAATCCGGTGAATGCCGGCGCTGCCGCACATTCTGCGACAAGCTGGTCGAGCCGCGCGGTTGCATCGAGCTCGGCTGCCGCTACCTCTACAGCTACGAGGAGCAACTCAGCGGCGCCCGCTATATGGGCTGCCTGCGCAAGGTCTTCGGTGCCGAGATCGACGTCGACATGTTCGAGCTCGCCGAGGCGAGCGGCGGTTTCGGCGGGATCAAGATGACCGGACAGGCGCTGCCGCAATGCCAGTTTCAGGTCGAGCCCTGCTACGAGGGCGAGGGGCGGGCGTTCGACTGCGTCAACCCGCGCTTCTTCGACTGCACCGACGGTGGTCCCGAGGGCATCCGCGCCTTCGACGTCCGCAACACCTTGAACTAACCGCGCGCGTCCCCCGTTCCCGCGCCCCGTGTCTCACGATCCCCCTCAGCGAGAGACACCGCCCGCGCCCAGACGCGGGGAGCAGAAGAAAAAGCCCGCGGCGTAGCCGCGGGCAATGTATTTCCGGCGACAGCAGAGGACGCGGGCGATTTATTTATTCAGGGAGCGGAAGCGGTAGCCGACCCCGCGGACCGTCTCGAAGCGGTCCGCGCCCAGCTTCTTGCGCAGGTAGCCGACGTAGACGTCGACGACGTTGGAGCCGGGGTCGTAGTCATACCCCCAGACACGGGCCAGCAGCTGCTCTCGCGAGAGCGCGTGGTTCGGGTGCTGAAGGAAGGTCCGCAGGAGCTCGAACTCGCGCGCCGAGAGCTCCACGGTCTCACCCCCGACGCTCACCCAGCGGGTGCGCAGGTCGAGCGCCACGTCCCCGACCCGCAGCTGGGTCTGCTCGGTTGCCGCCCCGGAGCGCAACCGAACCCTGATTCGGGCGACCAGTTCCTCGAAGTGAAACGGCTTCGCCAGGTAGTCGTCGGCGCCCATCTCCAGGCCCGAGACCCGGTCGTCAGCGTCACCGCGGGCGGTCAGCACGATCACCGGCAACGCCTGACCCGCGTTGCGCAGGTCGCGCAGGACTTCGAGCCCGTCCTTGCCGGGCAGCCCGAGGTCGAGAACCATCAGGTCGAAGTCCTCGTCGCGGGCGATCGCGCTGGCGCTGATGCCGTCGGAGACCACCGTGGTCGCGAAGCCGCTGCCTCGCAGCCCCTTTTCGAGAAACGACGCGAGGCGCACCTCGTCCTCGGCGACCAGGATCCGGCTCATTCGCTCGGTGCCGCCGGGAGCACGATCGAAAAGGTCGAACCGACCCCGGGCCTCGAGTCGAGCTCGGCCCAGCCTCCGTGGGCCTCGGCGATCGCTCGCACGATCGAGAGTCCAAGCCCGGCGCCGTCGCCCCGGCTGCGGTCGGTGGCCCGGGCGCGCACGTAGCGCGCGAAGATCCGCTCGCGGTCGGCCGGGTCGACCCCCGGGCCTTCGTCGCGGACCCAGAGCCGTGCCTGCTCGCCGTCGAGCGAGCTGCCGAGCCAGATCGTCTCCCCGGTGCGGGTGTGATGAACGGCGTTGTCGGCGAGGTTCATCATCGCCTGGGTGAGCCGGTGCTGATCGGCGCGCACGATCCCGACGCCGGTCCCCTCGAGCTGCCATTCGCGCTCGCCGAGGCTGCTGGCCTTGGCGAACAGGTCATGGGTGAACAGGTCGAGGTCGAGCGGGCTCGTCCGCAGGAAGTCCGGCCGCGGAGCCTTGGTCAACAAGAGCAAGTCGTCGACGTAGCGGCTCATCCGGTCGAGCTCGTCCTGGATCACCGCGATCGCCTCCTGGCGCTCTCGCGGCGAGTCGCCGAGGGTCTCGATGTGGCCGCGAATCACCGTGATCGGCGTGCGCAGCTCGTGGCTGACGTCGGTGAGGAAGTCCTTTTGGTCGGCGAACGCCGTTTCGAGCCGGTCGAGCATGCTGTTGAAGGTTCGACCGAGCTCGGCGATCTCGTCGCCTCCGCTGACCGGGATCCGGCCGGAGAGATCGGTGTCGCTGATCGTCCTCGCGGTCCGCGACAGCGCCTGCAGCGGAACGATCGCTCGCCCGGCGGCGAGCCAGATGAACAGCGAGGCCAACAGCAAGACCACGATCGAGACGCCGATCGCGATCATCACCGCGCTCTCGACCTGCTCGCGCTCTGCGGCGGTCAACGCAGCGACCACGAGGGTGCCGGACTGGTCGCCGGCGGAGACGGGAACGGCGACGTAGCGGGCCTCGCCGAGGTCGGTCTCGACCCGTCCGCTCGACGGCTCCTGACCGGCGGCGACGCCGGCGAAGGAGTCCTCCAACTCGCCCACATCCGGCGCCGCCTTGGCGTCGTGCATCTCGTCGCCGACGAAGGTCACCAGGGCGCCATCCGGCGGCGCCGCAGTCTGCATCAGATAAGCGTCGAAGAGCTGATCGATGCTCTTGAACGGCCGCCCGTTCCCCGGTTGCCCGGTCTCGGTCAGTCCGCGCAGCGAGTCGACGGTCGGCAGCAGCTCGCGTTCGACTTGGTCGCCGATCCGCGACATCAGCACCTCGCGCAAGACCAGCACGGAGGCGGCCGTGGAGACGATCAGCAGGGCGAGAAAGGAGACCAGGACCCTGGTCCGCACCCCCGCGAGCAGCGACTTGCGCGCCGCGTCGTCGGTTGTGGCCTCCTCGCCCTCAGCCGGCGACCGGGACTCGATCAACACCCGGCAAATGTAGCCGGGATCGTCGCACGGTCGCCCAGGCCTCAGTCGGTCAGGTCGTGATCTGGGCGAGCGTGTCGGTGTATTGGTCCTCGGCCGGGCTGTAATCGCTCGACCCGGGATCGCCGCCGGACGCTTCGTCGTCGGGGATCGGCGCCGGCGCCGCGACCGTTACGCCCGCGGTTTCGGTCGTCGGAGCGAACGGTGCGGCTGCGGTCCCGCGGGGTGCTTGGCGGCGCTCGGCGCGGCCGGCGGGCCGACGGGCCCTCTCGCCCACCTGTGCGTGGGCGCCGGAGCCGGCCGCGGGTGCGTCGACGCTGGTCAGCGTGGTCTCGCCCTCGGGGCGAAGCAAGGTCATGTAGACGACGACCAGGAGCACGCCGACGACGATCACCTGAGCCGCGACCACCTTCGGCCGACTGCCACTCACGCGGCAATACTTGCGAATCCTTATGAGAGTGTGATGAGACCTTGATGAGACTGGGGGCCGGATAAGAACGTTTCTCATTGCGCCCTCACGGTGGTCTCACCAGGCCGGGCTAGCTTGCGTGTCGTCAACCCTCGTTATCAAGGAGACAGGCAAGTGCCAATCACCAAGCAGATCAAAACGAAGTTCGCCGCAGTCCTGGTGGTGGCTCTGTGCGGCTCGCTCGCGGTGCCCGTCTTCGCCGCAGCGCAGCAGCTCAAGCCCACCGACGACCAGTACGCGGGCCAGGTGGCCCAGATCACCCCGCCCAAGGGCGGCGGTACGGCTGAGACCACCGCTGAGCCCACGCCTACGGCCACCGGCCTCGGCGGCAACGTCGGTCCGCTGCCCTTCACCGGCTTCGACGTGATCGCGATGGCCGCCGTCGCGCTCGCGGTCACCGGCCTCGGGCTCGGACTCCAGCGCGCGGTTTCGCGCGAGTCCACCGACCAGCTCTAGCTAGCAGGGACGCTAGCTCGCTCACTAGCACGGACGCTAGCTCGGCTAAGCAGGGAAGCTAGCGCGGCTTGCGCCGCCCGCCTCGTCGGCGGGCGGTGCGGCCGCGTTTTCGCAACGTCTTGGTCAGCTCGACCTCGGCGAGGTCGGGGCCATGGCCGTCGCGACCCGGCGTCTCCAGCAACGCGGGCAGGTCGTCGAAACGGGGCTCGGAGACGAAGCTCGCGATTCCACGCTCGCCGAGCTCGCCCTCACCGATGTTGGCGTGGCGGTCGCGGTTACCCCCGAGCGGGATCTTCGAGTCGTTGACGTGCAGGCAGCGAAGGCGCTCGAGGCCGACCTTCTGATCGAACTCGTCGACGACGGCCGACAACGACCTGGCGTCGCGAACCTCGTAGCCGGAGGCGAGCAGGTGGCAGCAGTCGAGGCAGACGCCGACCCGGCGATCTCCGTCGAGCAGGTCGATCAGGTCGGCGAGCTCGTCGAAGTTGCGACCGAGCGGTCCCTGGGTCCCGGCGGTGTTCTCCAGCAACACCGGTGTCTGGTCGGAGTCGTTCAGCGCCTTGGCGATCGCCTTGGCCGCGCGCTTCATCGAGGGGCCGTGCGGCTCGCCCTTGCGCGCGCCGGCATGCAGGACGACGCCGTCAGCGCCGATCCCGTCGCCGACCCGGAGGGCGTGTGAGAGCGAGGCGATCGATTTGGCGCGGATCTCGCGCTCCTTGGACGCGCAGTTGATCAGGTACACCGCGTGGATCACGACCGCTTTCAGCCGCGAGTCCTCGAAGGCCCCGCGAAACCGATCGAAGTCCCGCTGCGTGTACTTCGTCGGGCGCCACATCCGCGGGCTCTGGTTGAAGATCTGGATCGCGTCGCAGCCGCGCTCGGCGCCGCGCTCGACCGTCTTCTCGAGTCCGCCCGCCGTGGAAACATGCGCGCCGATCAACATTCGACGGCCTCATAAACTCGCTCGCGGTTGGCCGCGTTCACTGGCGCCATCGGCTCGCAGTATTCCTCGAAGGGCCGGCGCTGGTGGTCCGCCGGTCTCCAGCTGATGAACAAGCCTCCGAGAGTTCGCTTCGCCCCCTCGCCAACCGGTGCCCTGCACATCGGCGGCGCGCGCACGGCGCTCTACAACTGGCTCGCCGCCCGCGGTTCGGGCGGCACGCTCGTCCTGCGAATCGAGGACACCGACCGCGAGCGCTCGACGCCCGAGAACGTCGAGCAGATCCTCGACGCTCTGGATTGGCTCGAGCTCGATTGGGACGAGGGTCCGGTGAGCCAGGCCGAGCGCATCGGCCGCCACCGGGAGCGGATCGCCGAGCTGGTCGAAGCGGGGCGCGCCTATCCGGACACCGCCACCGCCGAGGACGTCAGCGCCTTCAAGCGGGCTCACCCCGACTCGGGTTACCGGGGCGAGCGGCGACCCGGGGACCGAGCGGCGATCCGTCTGCGGGTCCCCGACGAGGGCGCGACCGTGGTCGACGACCTGATCCGGGGCCCAATCGAGTTCGAGAACCGGCTCACCGACGACTTCGTGATCGCGCGCGGCGACGGTACCCCGCTCTACAACTTCGCCGTCGCCGTCGACGACGCCGAGATGCGAATCAGCGACGTTATTCGCGGCGACGACCACCTCTCCAACACGCCGAGACAGCTGCTCGTGCTCGAGGCGCTCGGGGCGAGTCCACCGCGCTACGCCCATCTGCCGCTGCTGCACGGGCCCGACGGCAAGAAGCTCTCCAAGCGCCATGGCGCGGCGTCGGTTCAGGAGCTGCGCGCAGGTGGCTATCTGCCGGCCGCGGTGCGCAACTATCTCGCGCTGCTCGGCTGGGGGACCGAGGACGACACCACCATCCTCTCGACCCCCGAGTTGGTCGAGCGCTTCTCGATCGCGCGCGTTCGCCGCTCCTCGGCGATCTTCGACGAGCGCAAGCTGCGCTGGCTCAACGGGCGCTTCATGCGCGAGCTCGAGCTCGACGACTACGCCGGGGCGGTGGCCGATCGGCTCGAGGGCGACGGCCACGGCGATGCCGCCGCCGATCGCGACCGGCTGCGCGCCGCATGCGCGATCGTCCAGGACAAGGCCCAGACGCTGGCCGAGGTCTGGCCCCTGATCGCCTTTTTGTTCGAGCCGCCGGTCGAGGATCCGAAGGCGTGGCGAAAGGTGATGTCGGCCGAGGTCGCCCCGAACCTGGCGGCGGCGCTCGAGGTGCTGCGGGGCGCCGAGCCCTTCGACTCAGCGACGCTGGAGCGTGAGCTGACCGAGGTGGTCGAGCGCCTCGGCGCCAAACCGCGCGACGTCTACCAGCCGCTGCGCGTTGCGATCACCGGAACGACGGTCTCGCCGGGGATCTTCGATTCGCTCGCGGCGCTCGGTCGCGAGGCCGCGATCGAGCGGATCGAGGCGGCGCTGCGACGCATGCGCACGCCCGCCTGAGCGCGCGCCGCTAAACAAACGCGCCGCGCTGCCGATCTATGTCGTGAGGGCAGGGTCAGGGGAGCCGGAGAGAAGGGGAACGATGAGCCAGGCGATCATGAGCACCGGTAGGGAGCGTCGCGCGGGCGCCGGCGGACGCCGCCTCGCGGCCGCGTTCGACAGGATCTCCGCGCTTCCGGCGCTGGCCGAGGCGCGCCGCCGGCTGCTCGGCCTCTGTGAGCGCCAGGCTCCGGGCGCGGGTGAGATCGCGGACGCGATCGAATCCGACGCGGCGCTTGCGATCGCGGTGATGCGCGCCGCCAACAACGGCGACGGGCCTTCGGGGCGGACCGCCGGGGTGCGCGAGGCGATCGAGGCGTTGCAGCCCCGCGGCGTTCAGGCGCTGATCGCCCCGCTCGACACCTATGACGTGCTCGACCATCCGGGGGCCTGGTCGGATCGCCACGAGCGATTTCGCCGCCACGCGGTGTCCGTCCGCGGCGCCGCCGAGCGAATCGGCGAGATCGCAAGGCTGGCCCAGCGCGACGAGCTGGCGGTCGCCGCCCTGCTTCATGACATCGGCAAGCTTGTCTTGGTCGAGCTCTACGGCGACGACTACCTCGCCGCCGGCCGTGACGAGCCGGCCGAGGCGCGGGTGCGCCGCGAGCGACGCGAGTTCGGCATCGACCACGCCCTGGTCGGCGCCGTGCTGATCCGCCGCTGGGGGATCGCCGGGCCCGCCGCGGCCGCGGTCGAGCGCCACCACGCCAACGACGCCGACGGCCATGCCGCTGCGGTCCGGCTCGCCGACTTGGTCGTCCATCAGGCCGCCGGGGACCACGTCGCGGCCGACACCCTGCGCGATGCGGCGAGGGTGCTCGGGATCGATGAGGGCGGCCTGCACGGGCTGTTGTTCGAGTTTCCCTATGCCGGCGAGCGACGTCGCCGCGCGAGCGAACCCTGCCCGCTGTCAGCGCGGGAGATCGATGCGCTGCGGGGCCTCGCCGAGGGCAAGGTCTACAAGCAGATCGCCCACGAGCTCTCGCTGTCGGTGAGCACAGTGCGAACCCACCTGCACAACGTCTATCGCAAGATCGGCGCGGTCGACCGCGCCCAGGCGGTGCTGATCGCCCGCGATCGCGGTTGGCTTTAGCTCAGACGATCAGCGAGTTGCGCATGCCGATCGCGACCGCGTGCGAACGGTCGCGAGCCTCGAGCCGGGCCAGCAGCGCCTTGGTGTGGGTGCGGACGGTCTCGGTGCTGAGCCCGAGGCGCTTGGCGACGATGGCGGTCGAGAGGCCGTCGGCGTAGGCCTGTAGGATCTCGCGCTGGCGCTTGGTGATCCCGGCGACCCCGTTGGCGCGTTTGGCGAGCGGGTCGATGAACTTCTCGGCATCCGCCGCCGCGTCCACCGCCTGCGCCAACGACTCGGGCGGCGAGCTCTTGGCGACGAAGGCGGTGGCTCCGGCACCGATCGCCTGGGTCGCGGCTTGGCGCTCGGGCCGACGCCCGTGGGCGACGATCCCAAGCCCCGGGCGCGCCTTTCGCAGGGCCCGAATCGCCGCGATCCCGATCAGCCGGCGGTTACCGCCGGCGTCGGCGGCCAGCTCGACGATCGCGACGTCGAACTCGGTCACCGAGGTGAGCAACTCGAGCGCGCCACGCCCGTCGACCGCCTCCTCGATCTCATAGCGGCTCTCGAGCAGGCCCCGCACACCCAATCTGATGGCGGGCTGCTCGTCGATCACTAGGCAGCGTCGGTCTTCGCTCACTCCACTTTGCCCCGGCTCCGGCGCCGCGAGGGCTCCGGGTCACCCGTTTTCGACCCGCTTGGGCCGGTCCGGTGGTTGATCTCGCCGTCTTCGCCCATCCTAGTCGCGTAGACCGCGAGCGTCGATCGGGCACTCGGTAGGAGCGAGGTTTTTCGGCCGCCATCCGCTAGAAAGGTCGGCGATGATCTCGGTCACCTCGAAGTCCCGCTACGCGGTAGTGGCGATGGCCGAGCTCGCGCGGTCGGGCCCCGACCCGGTGCCGATCGCCCAGATCGCGGAGCGTCGCGCGATGCCGGTGCAGTTTCTCGAGCAGCTGTTCTCGACCCTGCGCCGCGACGGGCTGTTGCAGAGCCAGCGCGGGGTCAAAGGCGGCTACCGGCTCGCCCGACCGCCCGAGGAGATCACCGTGCTCGAGGTCGTCCAGGCGCTCGATGGCAAGGTGGGCCAGGAGGCGGACGAGGCCGGCGGCATCTGGGGCGAGGGCGTCGAGGCGCTGCGGAGCGTCTTCAGCTCGACCACGATCGCCGATATCGCTCGCCGCGAGGCGACCGAGACCGGCGCCGGCATGTACCACATCTAACGGGGGTCGCATGGTCAAGCGGGATTCCGCTTGATAGAGCGGTTTGTGAGCCGCTCAAGACCGCTCAAGACCGCCTGAACAGGGTGCTGACTGGCGCACCACTGACGCACCAACCCGTCAAGGAGCAGACCGATGACCGATGACCAACTGATCACCGTGAGCTGGGTTTCGCCCACCACCGCAGAGCTGATCGAAGCCGACCTCACACCCGAGCAGGCCAAGCGGCTCGAGCAAGGCAAGTCGGCCAGCTTCCGCGGCGAGCTGCGCCGCTACTCCAACCGCGACGCCCGAGCGTCGATCGCGGCGCGGCTGGATCAGATCTGCACCGCCCGCGACGAGCTGGTCACCGAACACCCGGAGTTGAAGTCGCAGTCACCGCGAAGGGGCGACGACCCGAGCTCGAACTAGGGACAACCCCGAGGGGGCGGGTCAGAATCTCTAGCGACTGCGTCGCGCGTGACCCGCGAGTCACGGTCTCTCTCCCCGATGCCGAAGAGGGCGTCCGCATGGCGGGAATCAGAAGTCAGTATCGCCATACATGAGTGCCCACTGACCGGCGCGAGCTGTTGCCGGTCTGAAACGGAACTGAAACCCCCCGAAGCGCAACCTTCGCGGCAGGCCAGTCCGACGCCACCAGCACAGGAGACCCAAGATGAGGACTCACACCGTCACCACCACGACGCTTGCCCTGCTCTCGCTGCTGGCACTCGGCGCGCTCGGACTGGTCGCCTGCGGCGAAGGTGACGATCAGGGCACCACGACCGAGCCGAAAGTCTCCGCGGACACCACGACGGAGGCGACAGGCCCCCCCGATACCACGACGGAGGCGAACCTCTCCCGGAAGCAGGTGCGGGATCTAAAGCGGGCCGGCAACGACTGGGCATCGCTCTTCGCCACCCACGCCTGCAACCGGTATATGGGCCAACCAATGTGTCAACGGCTCGTCTGCGTACGGCAGTTCGTGCCGATCGAGAACTGCACGCCGATGTCGGCCGCGTTTCGAAAGTCGTTCGCAGACGCGACGGTCGAGGACATCAAGTCCGAGAGCACCGTGCTGGTCGGATGGACGGACCGGACGGACCGCCCCTACTACGAAGCGGCTGTCAAGTTCTCGAATGGCGAGGTGGTCGTGTTCGGCGGGTTCAGAGGCCCGGAGCCGCCAACGGGGTCATGCGCAGGAGCCGAATCGAAGTGCGTTTGGAACCCCGCGCCGCCTAATCACAATCGCCGCTTCTTCGAAGCCGCCGCGCCGCGGGAGTAGATCGGCCTCGGGCATCCCAGTATGAAAAGAAGTGCCTGGAGCGAAAATGGTCGCTTTGCATGGAAAAGGGCCGCTGAGGCAAGCCGTGACGGCGCTGGAACCCTTGCGCGGATAGGAACCCGGGGGTAGGATCGGCCTGCTTCCCAGGGCGGGGAGGAGGATCGTATGTACCGAAGCCGCAGTCAGGTCGGCGTAGCCTTCATGGTGATGGCCGCCGTCGCCACCGCCCTCGCGGTTTCGGCGGCATCGGGGTCGCCACCGATCTGTCGCGGCGAGGAGCCGACGATCTCGGGAACCAGCGCCAGCGAGGTGATCAACGGCACACCCGAGGACGACGTCATCGTCGGCGGCGGGGGCGAGGACTCGATCAATGGTCGCGGGGGCGACGATCGCCTCTGCGCCAACGACGGTTCGGACGAGATCAGCGGTGGCCCGGGCTCCGATCTGATCATCGCCCTCGGTGGCGACGACTTCATCAGCGGTGACGGTGGCGATGACTCCGTCTATGGAGGCTCTGGAGAGGACCACTTTTTCACCTTCGAGGGCACGTTCGGCGGCAGCGACTACCTCGACGGCGGGGCGGGCGACGACGAGATGTTCGACGGTGCGGGAACCGACGCCTACGACGCCGGCAGCGGCAACGACTATGTGAGCGATTTCAGTGGCGGCGCCGACGCGATGGTCGGCGGCAGCGGCGATGACGGCTTCTTCCCCGGCCGGGGCGACGATGAGATCGAAGGCGGGAGCGGCAGCGACGATGTCCGAAGGTCCGAGGGCAACGACAAGATCCAGGGCGCGGGCGGTAGCGATGAGCTCAGGGGCGGACCCGGCCGCGACCGCCTGAGTGGGGAGAGCGGCGACGACATCCTCGCGGGCAACAGAGGACGGGATGCCTGCGACGGCGGCTCCGGCGACGACCGCCGCAGGACCTGTGAGCAGGTCAGACCCTGAGCGCCGCGGCTTGTCGGCCCGGCGAACACGGTCGGTCAAGGTCAGGCTCTCGTATGGCAGCACGTCAAGCCCCACCCTGCCCGAGTCCAGGTCGCGTGGCGGGCGTGGCGTCGAGCCGAGGCCGCGATCGAAGGAGCAGACCGATGACCGATGACGAGCCACTGGAGCTCACCCCCGACCAGGCCGAGAAACTGATTGCGCGCTTCGCCGAGCGAAACCCCGGCACCGAGATCGACCTCGAGCGCTTCAGGTCCGTACTCGCCGACCTGTGGGCGTACGTGACCAAGCCCGGCCAGCCGCTCAGCGCCCAGCTGCTCGAGCTGCAGGGCAGGGGCGCCCACCTGTTCGCCCACCCGGTCGACGAGGACGGCATGATCGAGGTCCGGATCGGCTTCGAGGACGACCCCGAGCGCTGGCAGAAGTACACGGAAGGACTCGCCCGGTCGGCAAGCTGCGGCTCGCCGAGATCACGCGCCGTCCGTCGGGATGATCACGCGAGGACACCGGGGGCGGGTCGACATCGCTAGCGCTCTGCCTCCCCCGTGACCGCCGAGTCCCCGCCTCTCTCTCCGATTTGCAAAACACGGAAAGCTGCCGCACGACCGCAGCGCCGCCCGCGGAAGTGGTGATCCCGCCGACGGTTTCAACGAGGTCATCCGCGGCGGGGGTATCATGTGAACACGTTCGCGTGATCGGAGCCCGGAAGGGTGTTCGCGCGAAACACTCAGGACGCCGGTACGGAACCACCTCCTGGGGTCCGTCAGATACATGGCCGCGCTCGGTTTGCGCGGCCGCGACGGCCCCTTACTGGGCGCCCAAGGAGTACGAAATGCAAGAGCACACCGGCTATTACGCCACCCGCGCGGTCGAGTTCGACCAGCTCGACGGCTACGCAGGCGCGGTCAGAATCAACGAGGGCGAATGGGTCCGCGACGGCCACCCGGCGGTTGCCTCCCAGTCCGGCGCGTTCGAGTCCGACAGCGTTCGCAAAGAGCAAATCCTCCGGCTTGCCACTCAAAACCCCGGAATGTGCGAGGCGGGCGCCAGTTTTCATCAGAGCAACCGCACCGCACGGCGCTCCAATCCGGCCTCCGAGCTTCGCGCCCGGGCGCTGGATGCCAACGAGCGCGCCGACTTTCTCCCCGACGCCGCACGCGAACACATGGCCCGCACGCTGCAGGTCGACGACGACCCCGAGTCGAGGCTCGCCCGCTACACGGTCGAGCTCTCCGACCGCGACTACTTCCGCGCCTTCGCGAAGTGGATGCGCGACCCGGTCTCGGGTGGCCACGAGTGGAGCCCGGCCGAGCGCGAGGCGGTGCAGCGGGTGCGCCACGTCGAGCGCGCGATGAGCCTGATCAGCGGCGGCAACTGATCGTCTTCGGCTCCGTCGTCGCCGGGCTGATCCCGGTCCTGGTGTCGCTCGTCTCGATCACCGTCGCGCTCGCGCTCACGGGACTCGTCGGGCAGGCATTTCCGCTCTCGGTCTTCGCCACCAACATGCTCACCGGGATGGGGCTGGCGCTCGGGATCGACTACTCGCTGTTCATCCTGTCCCGCTTCCGCGAGGAGCGCGCCCACGGGCGGGAGAAGCTCGACGCGATCGCCGCGGTCGGATCCACGGCCAGCCGAGCGGTGCTGTTCAGCGGCCTGGCGTTCACGCTCGCGATGGTCGGTCTCCTGCTCGTGCCGAGCACGGTCATGCGGAGCCTCGCGACCGGCGCGATCGCCGCCGGGCTGGTCTCGGTCGTCGCGGCGCTGACGCTCCTGCCCGCGCTCCTCAGCTTGCTCGGCGATCGCACCAACGCCCTGCGGATCCCGTATTTCGGCCGGATCGCCGCGCGCGAGCAGAGTCCCTTCTGGTCCCGCACGGTGCGAGCGGTGATCCGGCGGCCGGTGATCAGCCTCTTCGTTTCCACGGCGATCCTGCTCGCGATGGCTGCGCCGGTGCTCGGCCTGCGGTCGGGCGAGGCCGGCGTCAGCACGCTCCCCGACCGGCTCGACGCCAAGCAGGGGTACTTGGCCCTGAACGCGGAGTTCCCGGGCGAGACGACCGACCCCGTGGAGATCGTGATCGACGGCGACGCCACGTCGCCGGCCGTTCAGGACGGAATCGAGCGCCTGCGCGCGCGGCTGGCGAGCGAGGAGCTCCTCGGCAACCCCGAGCTGGAGGCGAACAACGCCGGTGATCTGACGGTCGTCACGGTCCCGATCCGGGGGGATGCGAACGGCAACGAAGCGGTCGACGCGGTCCGCCGGATGCGAAGCGAACACGTTCCCGCGGCCTTCCAGGATCCCGCGGTCGAGGTCCTCGTGACCGGCGACACGGCGGAAACGATCGACCTGTCGGACACGATGAGCGACTACCTGCCGATCGTCTTTTCGTTCGTACTCGGACTCAGCTTCCTCCTGCTGACCATCGCCTTCCGCTCGCTCGTCGTCGCGGCCAAGGCGATCGCGGTGAACCTGCTGTCGGTGGGCGCGGCGTACGGGCTACTGGTGCTGGTCTTCCAGGAAGGGTGGGGCAACGAGCTCTTCGGCTTCCCGCAAGTGGACACGATCGAGTTCTGGGTCCCCCTGTTCCTGTTCGCGGTCCTCTTCGGGCTCTCGATGGACTACCACGTCTTCCTGCTGAGCCGCATCCGGGAGCGGTTCAGCCAGACGGGCGACAACAGCGACGCGGTGGCCCACGGCGTCGCTTCGACCGGCCGGATCATCACCGGCGCCGCCCTGATCATCATCGCGGTCTTCAGCGGCTTCGCCCGGGGCGACCTCGTGATGTTCCAACAGATGGGTTTCGGCGTCGCCGTCGCGTTGCTCCTCGACGCGACACTGGTCCGCCTGGTGCTCGTCCCGGCGGCGATGGAGCTGCTGGGCGACCGCAACTGGTATCTGCCGTCGTGGCTCCGCTGGCTTCCGGACGTCCGCGTGGAGGGTCTCGGGCGCGCGCCGCGGACAAGCCCTGACACGGCCAGAGTGGCCTCCCGATAGAGCACAACCTCCCGCTCAGACCGTTCGCAAAGCCACGGTAGGCGGCATCCGAGACGCTCGAACGGCAGGCATCAGGCCGGCGAACGCGCCGATCAGGATGGCCGAGTCGATGCCGCCCGACCACGCCTCGACGGGGATCACGACGGCCCTGCTCTTCGAGCTGGCGTACACGGCCGTTGTCGCGGCCCCGGCCAGCACGCCGACGATGCCGCCGATGGCGGCGCGCAGGATCGACTCACTGAGGAACTGCGTCCGGATCTGGCCCTCCGTCGCACCCAGAGCGCGGCGCAGACCGATCTCCGAGCGGCGCTCGAGAACCGAGATGATCATGATGTTGGCGACGCCGACGGCACCCACGAGCAGCGCCACGACGCCAAGTCCGAGAAAGAGGCTGTCGAACGCCCCCGCCGCAGCGGCCCGGGCGGTGAGCGCTTCGGACGGCTGGCTGACGTTCACCTCGTTCGGTGCCTCGGGGTTGGCGGTCTGCGCCAGCAGCGACTGGACCGCCGCCACATGGTCCGTGCCGGCGCGCACGTAGATCGAGCTCGGTGGGCCCAGGTCCGTCCGACCGCGGACCACGCTCACGTAGCCGAGTTACCTCCGAGCGGCCGGATAGCCGACCAAGGCGCTGACGTCGATGTCGGGTTCCAGCGGCGAGGGCTCCAGGATGCCCGACGTCGAAACGAAGGTGGGTCGCGCTCGGGGTCTCGATCACTCGTGTCCTCTTCAGCTCGATCCTCTCGCGCCCGAGCTCTCCGAAGAGCGGGGTGCCATCGCCTAGTAGCACTGGGACACGGTGGATCTGGAGCTCATCGACCAGGCCAGCCTTCAGATACTGACTGACGACATCGCATCGCCTCTCACGGCGACGGGGCGCAGGCCGGCGCACGCGCACACCGATGGATTTCCGGCCCTCGCCGTATCTCTGGTGACAAAGGGGCGTTCTCCGCCCCGAACGACCAGAACGCAAGGAGCCAGATAACTATGAACGTGCCCCCGATCGTCTCGCCGCAGGAGTGGAAGGCCGAGCGCGAGAAGCTGCTCGCCGAGGAGAAGGAGCTGACCCGCGCGCACGACGCGCTCGCCGCCAAGCGGCGCCGGATGCCGAGGATGGCGGTCGAGAAGGACTATGCGTTCGAGGGCCCGGACGGGCCCGTGCGCCTGCTCGACCTATTCGAGGGGCGCCGGCAGCTGATCATCTACCGGTTCTTCTACGAGCCGGGCGTCCACGGCTGGCCCGAGGGCGGGTGCCCCGGCTGCTCCTGGGTCACGGATCAGATCACCCACCCCGCCCATCTGAACGCGCGGGACACCACGATCGCTCTCATCTCGCGCGCCCCGCAGCCGGACATCGAGCGCTGGAAGGCGCGGATGGGATGGCAGGTCCTTCCCTGGTACACGCTGACCGAGGACTTCGACGCCGACTTCGGCGTCGATGAGTGGCACGGCACCAACGTCTTCTATCGCGACGACGACGATCGGATCTACCGCACGTACTTCACCTCCGGCCGTGGCGACGAGCTGCTGGGCGGCACCTGGGGATACCTCGACATCACCCCGCTCGGGCGCCAGGAGGACTGGGAGGACTCGCCGGAGGGCTACCCGCAGAGCCCGGCCAACATGTGGCTCAGGCGCCATGACGAGTACCACGCCCCGGATGACTCGGAGGCCGCCGAGGGGATGGCCGTGCAGGTCGAGCGCGGCCGGGCCGCAGGGCAGACGAAGAGCGTGGCCTCATGATCGCGCACAGCGGATCCGCCGAGGCGGCGGCGGTCGACGCGCTCGACGAGCGGGCCGTCGACGAGTACCTGCAGAGGAGGCGCTCACCCGCGATCTGTCGGCCGAGCTCGCACCTCAGGGCATTCGCAACCAGGACCCATCCGCGACGGCTCATGATGCTCGAGGAGATATGGCGAACACGGCCGCCTTCATGGATTCCGATAAGGCAAGCGGGATGACGGGAACCACCGTCAACCTGACCCTGGGGAGCCTGGACGACTGATGTTTGACCGGCACGCGATAAGCGACCTCTTCTCCGAGTACGCGTGGGCGCTCGACAACAAGGACTGGGACCTGCTCCGGCAGGTATTCCACGAGGACGCCTCCCTTGCGCTCGAGATCACGGGGGCCGGCACCGTCGGCCCGATCGCGCCCGGGGCGGAGGTGGTCGGCTTCATCAGCAACACGTCCGAGGGGCAGGACGATCAGCGCCGTCACGTGGTGACGAACCTCCGCTACGAAAGGGAGGGCGAGGGGGACGCGACTGTAGCCGCCCCCTGACGCTCCTGGTGACTGCGGACGGCGAGCTCAGCGTCCAGTCGACCGGGGTGTTCCGAACGGAGGTGGTGCTCGAAGGCGAACGCTGGCAGTTCCGCGAGTTTCACCTCGCGGCCGACCGGCCGTTCTAGGTGGGCGCGAGGAAGGGAGGCGATGCACATGGGGGCCGCAGATGAATCGAAGGTGGAGACCGTATTCGGGATCACGGCCGTGCTGACGGCCGGGGGCGTGCTCACGTTTGCCCTCTTTCCCCTCGTCCTGCCGACTGTGGTCCTCCTCGGGGTCTTGGCGATCCCGCTGATTCCGTTGGCGATCCTGGGCGCGGTCGTCTACGCGATCGCCCGTCCGAAACGTGACGTCTGACACGGTTCGCCGCCGACCGATGGATTTCCGGGTCCGCGCGGATCTCGTTCATAAAGCGGCAATTCCGCCGCCGAACGAGAAAAAGCAGGAGTGCGATGAGTTCGGAAGCCACACAGACAACCAAGAGGACGGCGACCGCATGGGTCGTCGCACTCACCGCGATCGGCTCGCTGATGGCGGCCCTCGACACGCTGGTGGTGTCGACGTCGCTGAGCACGATCCGACTCGACCTGGGCGCGTCGCTCGAGGACCTCGAGTGGACGGTGAATGCCTACAACCTGAGCTTCGCGGTGTTGCTGATCACCGCCGCCGCGCTCGGCGACCGCTACGGGCGCCGGGCCTTTTACGCGATCGGGTTGGGTCTGTTCGCCGCCGCGTCGGCGGCGGCCGCGCTGGCGCCCAGCGTCGGCATCCTCGTCGCGGCCCGTGCAGCCCAGGGGGCCGGCGCGGCTCTGGTGCTGACGCTTGGCTTGACCCTGCTGACCGCCGCCTTCCCGCCCGAGAAGCGTGGAGCGGCGATCGGCATGTTCAGCGCGGTAACCGGGATCGCCGTCGCGCTCGGCCCGCTCGTCGGCGGCGCGATCGCCGAGGGCATCGACTGGACGTGGATCTTCTGGCTGAACGTCCCGATCGGCCTGGCCGCGATCCCGCTCGTCCTGAGGAAGATCGAGGAGAGCTACGGTGGCGACACCGGCCTCGACATTCCGGGCCTGTTGCTGATCAGCGGGGCGGGCTTCGGGCTCGTCTGGGGCCTGGTGCGCGGAAACTCCGTCGGTTGGGGCAGTCTCGAGATCATCGGAGCGCTTGCGGCCGGAGCAGCGCTGGTGGTGGCGTTCATCGCGTGGGAGCTGCGAGCGGCGGAGCCGATGGTGCCGATGCGCTTCTTCCGTTCCCGCGCTTTCTCAGCGGGCAACGGGGCGATCTTCCTCACCCTCGCCTCGCTGTTCGGCGCCGTCTTCTTCTTCGCGCAGATGCTGCAGACGGCGCTCGGCTACGGGCCGCTCGATGCGGGCCTGAGGCTGATGCCCTGGACCCTCACGTTCATCACCGTCGCCCCGCTGGTCGGCAACCTGGTGGATCGTGTCGGCGAGCGTCCGTTCATGGTCGCCGGGCTGTCGCTGCAGGCGATCGGGATGGGCTGGATCGCGCTTATCGCGGACTCCGGGCTCACCTACTCGGAGTTCCTGCTGCCGTCGATCGTCGCCGGTGTCGGAGTCTCGATGGCGATCCCCGCGGCGCAGAACTCGGTGGTCGGCTCGTTCTCCGTCGAGGAGATCGGCAAGGCCGCCGGCGCCAACAGCATGATGCGCGAGCTGGGCGGTGTGTTCGGGGTCGCCGTCGCTGCGGCGGTGTTCTCCGGCGCCGGCAGCTACGCCTCGCCCGATGCGTTCCTTGACGGGTTCGCGCCCGCCGTCGCCGTCCTCGCGGCGTTCTCGCTGGTCGGGGCGATCGTTGCCCTTGCCCTGCCGGGGCCGGCGCGGACCGTCGAGACCGGGGCCGTCGGTGGGGTCCCGGCGCTCGAGGGCGCGGGCGGGAGCTGATCACAATTGAGGAGACGATGACACCGCTCCAGTCCAGCCCGGTGGTTCATCTCGAGCTCCACACGGCCGACCTGCCGCAGGCCCGCGACCTCTACGCGGAGCTCTGCGGCTGGCGGCCGGAGTGGATCGAGACGCGGGCCGGGTCCTACCTGTCCCTCGAGCTCGGCGACGGGTTCGGGGGCGGCATCGTCGAGTGCCCCGTCCGGGGTCCGCTCTGGTTGCCCTACGTCGAGGTCGACGACATCGACGGGGCCACCGACCGGGCCCGCGGGCTCGGGGCGTCGGTCCTGCTGGAGCCCCGCGAGGGCCCGGTCGGATGGCGAAGCGTCGTCGGCACCACCGTCGGTGGCGAGATCGCGTTCTGGCAGCCCAAACGGAGGGCCTCATGAACGAGAGCCGGTTCTTGGACGCCGCCCGCCGGGGCGACGAGGATGCCTTCGCCCGGCTTGTCGAGCCGCACCGCGGCGCCCTGCACGCCCACTGCTACCGGATGCTCGGCTCGGTTACCGATGCCGAGGACGCGCTCCAGGACGCGCTGCTGAACGCCTGGCGCGGGCTCGCGAAGTTCGAGGGGCGAAGCTCGCTGCGCTCCTGGCTCTACACGATCGCCACCAACGCGTGCCTGCGGGCGATCGAGCGGCGGCCCAAGCGGGTGCTGCCGATCGACTACGCCCCGGCGGCCGACCCCCACGACGGCCTCGCCGAACCCCTGGTCGAGTCGGTTTGGGTGGAGCCCTATCCGGATCAGATGCTCGGCGTCGAGGAGGGGCTCGCCGGCCCGGAGGCGCGATACGAGCAGCGCGAGAGCGTCGAGCTCGCCTTCATCGCGGCGCTCCAGCACCTGCCGGCCCGCCAGCGCGCGGTGCTCATCCTGCGCGACGTGCTCGGCTACTCGGCGCGGGAGACGGCGGCGGCTCTGGAGATGTCGCCGCCCGGGGTCGACAGCGCGCTCCAGCGCGCCCACAAGGCCGTGGACGAGCGGCTTCCCGACCGCAGCCAGCAGGCGGTGCTCGGCTCGCTCGAGGACCAGGGCCTGCGCGCGGTCGTCGACCGCTACGTCGACGCGTTCGAGCGCGCCGACGTCGACGCCGTCGTCGAGCTGCTGACGGCCGACGGGTCGTTCGCGATGCCGCCGCATCCCACCTGGTACCGCGGGCGCGAGGCGGTGGCCACGTTCCTCGAGTCCCATGTGATGCGGGAGGGACGCTGGCGCCTCGTGTCGACACGGGCAAACGGGCAACTTGCATTCGGCAACTACCGCTGGGACGAGGCGCGGCAGATCTTCACGCCGCGCAGCATCTCCGTGATGACGCTCGACGGCGAGCGGATCGCCGAAATGACCACCTTCCTCGATCCCGACCTCTTTCCGAGCTTCGGGCTCCCGGACAAGATCGACCCCTAGGAGGAGATGGAAACATGGAACGAACGCCGATCAACCCCGTGACATGGTCGATCCCGTTGGGCTTCGACCAGGCCGAGCTGATCGAGGGCCACCCGCGGCTGCTCGTCTGCAGCGCACAGGACGCGATGGATGCCGACGGCAACCCTCAGCACCCGGGCGACCTGGTCGCCCAACTCGAGCTATCGCTGGACAACCTGGAGGCCGTCCTGGCCGCCGCCGACATGACCCTCGGCAACGTCGTCCGGCTCAACTTCTTCACCACCGACGTCGACGAGCTGTTCAAGCAGTTCGGAAGAGTCAACGCTCGCTTCGGGGACTCGCGCTACGCGACCACCGTCCTCGGCGTCGCGCACCTGCCGGGGCAGTTTGTCGTGATGGTCGAGGCAACCGCGGCCGACTGATCCAAACCGATCCAGAAGGAGCGAGAGATGCTGTTGAAGGACAAGGTTGCGGTGATCTACGGAGCCGGAGGCGCGGTTGGCGGCGCTGTCGCGCGGGCCTTTGCGTCGGAGGGGGCCGAGCTCTTTCTCACCGGGCGCAAACCGGGACCGGTCGAAGCGGTCGCCGCGGACATCGTCTCCGCCGGCGGATCCGCCGAGGCGGCGGCGGTCGACGCCCTCGACGAGCGGGCCATCGACGAGCACCTGCACTCCGTGATCGACGAGGCGGGCCGCGTGGACATCTCGTTCAACGCAATTGGAGTCCCGGACACGGACATCGTGGGTGTGCCCTTGGTCGAGCTGGATCTCGAGCAGTTCGCCCTGCCGATCACGGCTTACACGACGTCGTACTTCCTGACGGCGCGCCTGGCGGCCCGGCGGATGGTCCCGAACCAGTCCGGTGTGATCATGACCGTCACCGCGATCCCCGCCCGGAGGGGCACTCCGCTCAACGGAGGGTACGGTCCCGCGCAGGCCGCCAAGGAGCTGCTCACTCGAGAGCTATCAGCCGAGCTCGGACCTCACGGCATCCGCGTGGTCGGTCTGCGACCGCACGGCATTCCGGAGAGCAGCTCGCTGAAGGAGGTCTTCGACGCCAAGAAATTCGACATGACCTGGGAGCAGTGGCAGGAGCTGCTCGCAAGCACGAGCCACGCGCGACGAGCCTCGACGCTCGAGGAGCTGGCGAACATGGCCGCCTTCACGGCTTCCGACAGGGCAAGCGGGATAACTGGAGCGACCGTCGACCTGACACTCGGAACCCTGGACGACTAGGAGGACACGATGAGCGACCTATCCGACAAGACCACCATCGTCGTCGGCGCGAGCCGCGGCCTGGGCCACGGGATCGCAACGGCCTTCGCCGAGGCCGGCGCCCCGGTGGTCGCCGTGTCCCGCAGCGCGGCCGAGTTTCCCGAGCCGGGCGGCTTCGGCTCGATCCGAGCGGAGATCGCCGACGCCGGCGACGCCGCGGTGCCGGCCGACCTCCTCGACCGCTACGACCCGCGGGCCGTCATCGTCGTCGCCGGGGCGAACCCGCACATGCTTCCCCTGCAGGAGCAGACGTGGGAGACGTTCTCGGTCAACTGGGAGGCAGACGTCCGGATCGCGTTTCAGTGGCTGCGCGAGGCCCTGCTCAAGCCGCTGCAGCCCGGCAGCCGGGTGGTCGTGTTCAGCAGCGGCGCTGCGCTGTTCGGCTCGCCGTTGAGCGGCGGGTACGCGGGCGCCAAGGCCACGCAGCGTTTCATCACGGGCTATGCGCAGGAGGAGGCAAAGCGCGCCGGGCTGGACATCACCTTCACCGCGATTCTGCCCAAGATCACGCCGCTGACCGACGTCGGCCGGCCGGCGATCGAGGCCTACGCCGCCCGCGCCGGCCATTCCGTGGAGGAGCACGTCGAGGGGCTGGGCCCGCTGGTCACCCCGGAGGTCGCCGGCGCCGCCATGGTCCAGCTCGTCCAGGCGGGCGCCGCCGGCGTCGAGGCGGCTTACATGCTGACGGGTGGCGGATTGAAGGAGCTGCCGTGACCCCGGGAGTCTCGGCCGCATCGGATGGTCCGGTCCTGGTCACCGGCGGAACCGGGACCCTCGGGACGCTCGTGGTCGAGCGGTTGCGCAACGCCGGCTGCGATGTCCGGGTGCTCAGCCGAAGCACTCACGAAGGACGAGACGGCCTCGAGTTCGTGACCGGCGACCTGGCCACAGGGGATGGGATCGAGGCTGCGGTGAATGGCGCGGAGATCATCGTTCACTGCGCCGGCTCCAACAAGGGCGACGACGAGAAGGCCCGCCGGCTTGTGGAGGCGGCAGTCGGCGCCCACCACCTGGTCTACATCTCGGTGGTCGGGGCGGACAGGATTCCGGTCCGTAGCCGCGTCGACCGCGCGATGTTCGGCTACTTCGCCTCCAAGCTGGCCGCCGAGGAGATCATCGCCGAGTCCGGGATCCCGTGGACGACGCTGCGCTCAACCCAATTCCACGACCTCATCTGGATGACCGCGGAGCATCTGGCCAGGTTCCCCGTGATGCCGATTCCATCCGGGTTCCGATTCCAGCCGGTCGATGCGGGCGAGGTCGCAGACCGCCTTGTTGACCTCGCGATGGGCGCGCCGGGGGGCCACGTCGCGGACATCGCCGGCCCACAGGTACACGAGATGCCGACGCTGGTCCGTGGCTACCTGCGCAAGGCGGGAAAGCACCGGCTGACCGTCCCCATACGCCTCCCGGGTAAGGCCGCGGCCGCGTACCGGCAGGGCGCCAACCTCGCACCCGATCGCGCCGTTGGCCGGCGAACATGGGAGGAGTTCCTCGCCGACCGCGCGGATTGACCTGTCACATTCGCCGGTCGCCGTTCGTCGTCTATGTAGACGACCACGAGCGCTGGAGGAATAACAATGCAGCGGATAGGTAGTCGAGACCGGCTTACACCTCTTAAGCGACGAACTGCTGACCGCCGTCGATGTCGTAGGTCGCGCCCGTGACGGCAGTGTTGATCATCAGGTGAATGGCGAGGGCGGCGACGTCGGCCGGTCCGACCACCCGCCCGATCGGAAGCGTCGATCGCAGCTCCTCGCGCCGGCCTGCTCGATGCGTTCCTTGCCCGCCAGGTCGGCGGCACGTCGCCGGCACCGACTGCACCGCAGACTGCACCGCACCCGACCGGAGCCCGCTCGTAGAGCCGATGCCCGGGCATGTACCACATCTGACTCTGAGCGCCGTCTCGCGCTCTAACAAGCCGGGTAGCGCCGGTGCGCGACACGCGGCGCGACAATCAGGATCCTCGACGAGGGTCGCCGCTACATTGCCCCGTGCCCCGGCCCCGAGGCAAGCCCGGTCCGGATGAGCTTCGCGTTCGCGATCTTCTTCGAGGCCGCCGCCTTGCGCTGGCCCGGCCAGAGCCGGAGCCCGAGGACGTGCTCGGCGAAGTAGCCGAAGTCCTCGACACATCGCTTCAGGTCGAGGCCGACCTCGCCTCGGAATCGGAAGGCCGTCACGAGTTACACCCTTGCGATCCGGTCGTACCCCGCCATAGGATCGGGCCTGATGGCGACCGCTGCGAAGACCGTCGCCGTGGTGGTCGCTTTGGCGATCGCAGCGGTACTGGCATACGGGGTGCTCGTGCTTGCCCAGGAGCAAGACGCGCTGTCGGATGCTCAGCGAGAGGCGAACTGCATCGCCGTCGCCGAAGCTTCAACTCCGGTCGTCGTAGCGCCGAGCGACTCGGACGGGGGTTTCTACACCGGCGACCTGATCGCCGGTGAAGAGTTCGACGACCTCGTCGATGATCGCCACGAGGCGGTCGATGAGTGTGAGGCGGAAGACTGAGGTAGCAGCCGTAGGAGTGCGGGGTCACCAGCGCTCGCTTCGCTGGCGCTCGGACTCCTCGGCCATCTGCTCGATCAGGCTGCGGCCGTGCAGCTTCACGAGCCCGAGCTGCGCCTCGGTCAACGGGGAGATCGCGAGGGTCCTCTCCGCCTTCTCCATCTGGCCCTCCCACTTCTCGACGCGCTGGATTACCGAGTGCACGCGACAGGAGGTTGAGTCCTGATGCGTCCTAAGCGTAACTACGAGGGGATCGAGGTTCGGCACGCCCGCTCGTGCCCCGAGCGCACCGGAGGCTCGTGCAAGTGCTAGCCGAGCTTCCAGGCGAACGTCTGGCACCCCCGCGACCGGAAGCGGATCCGCAAGACCTTCGGCAAGCTCGGTGAGGCGAAGCGCTGGCGCGAGGAGGCGAAGGTCGCGATCCGCAAGGGGACGATGCGGGCGCCGACCCGAAACACCCTGCGCGAGGCGTGGGAGGAGTGGGAGCGTCTCGCTCGCGAAGGCGTCGTCAGAAACCGCTCCGGCGATCCCTACAAGCCCGCCGCCCTGCGCGGCTACGAGAAGTCGATGCGCCTACGCGTGCTCCCGCAGCTCGGCGGCTCCCGAGTCGGTCAGATCACCCGAAACGACCTTCAGGATCCGCTCGATGGGCTGACGCCGAGGGGCTGACCTCGAGCACCGTCTCGTGCTCGATCACCCCGGTTCAGGCGATCTATCGCCGGGCGCTGGATCGCGGCGAGGTGGCGATCGATCCCACGGCGACGCTGAACCTTCCGGCCGTCCGCCGTGGCGAGCAGCGGCTCGCCGATCCGCGAGAGGCTGCGACTTGATCGCGGCGGTGCCCGTCGGTGATCGAGCCGTGTGGGCGACGGCCTTCTACGCGGGACTTCGGCGCGGTGAGCTCCGCGGCCTCCGCTGGCCGGACGTTGACCCTGCGTCGGGCGTGATCCGAGTCGAGCGCGGGATGGACGATCTCGAAGGCGAAATCCCGCCGAAGTCGCACCGGGGACGGCGCAAGGTGCCGATCCCCGCCGTGCTCCGCGACTACCTCGTCGAGCATCGCCAGCGCCAGGGACGCGATCACGGGTACGTCTTCAGCGACGACTCCGAGCGGCCGTTCCGACCGGAGGCGCTCTCCGCTCGGGCGAAGAAGGCGTGGCAGGCGGCCGGGCTGTCGCCGATCACGTTGCACCAATGCCGCCATACCTTCGCCTCGCTGATGATCGCCGCGGGCGTCAACGCGAAGTCGCTCTCGACCTACATGGGCCACTCGACCATCGCGATCACGCTGAACCTCTACGGTCATCTGATGCCGGGTAACGAGGACGAGGCGGCTGCGCTGCTCGACGACTACCTCGGGCGCCAAGAGGACAAGGCGCGACGCGCTGAGGCGGAAGCGGTGGTGGCGACGTGACCGTGATCCTGCCCGAGCGAGTCGAGTGCCCGGGCTGCGGCGAGAGCTTCGAGGTCTACGTCATGCACTCCGACAGCACCTTTGGAGACGGCCCGGCGATCGAGCATCGAGATCGAGCTGAGTGCCCGAGCTGCGGTCGCGAGATCGAGAAGCAGGTGATCGAGTTCGTCGAGCCCGCGGACGACTCGTGGGAGGTGATCCTCGGCGGGCGGTGGATCCCCGGCCGGTCGGAGGCCGACGCGAATCGGTGCCGACGGCTGACCGATCTTCAGCCGACGCCGGTCAACCGATCGGTCGAGGAGATCCTCGCCGAGCTTGGAGTCGAAGGCGCGAGCTTGGCCGAGCAGCGCCGGGTCGTCGCGAAACAGGCTTGGCGGCTGCACTCGGACGAGGCTCGGATGCTGCGCAACGCGGGGCTTCAGACCTAGCCCTGAGACGCCATACGCACGGACCCGAGCGCCCGGAACCCCGGCCCGATACTTCCCCCTCGGCGCTCGGCGAGGGGAGCACTCACCCAGCGCAGCAGGCGTCCCCTCGCCAAGCCTCACGACCCTCTTGGATCGCGAGTCCCGCGATCAGGAGGCCAACAATCGGATCGAGCCACCAGGCGCCGAACAGCGCATTCCCGAGCAGCCCGATCAGCACGGCCCCGGCCAGGTAGGCGCACAAAAGGTTCTGCTTGCCCTCGCTCGCGGTGGCGCTCGATCCAATCCGAGAGCCGATGCGTTGCTTCGCCCGACCAAGCATCGGCATGACGATCAGACTGCTGGCCGCAAGCGCGATCCCGACGAGGCTCTCCTCAGCGTGCGAGCCGTTGATGAGGACGCGGATCGACTCGAACGCGACGTAGGGGGCGAGGATGAAGAACTGGATTGCGACGAGCTTCTGAGCGCGGTCCTCGGCCGCGTGTGAGAGCGTCCGCCACCCGGTGAAGCGCCAGACGATCACGACGCTGGCGAAGCCCTCGATCGCCGAGTCGAGGCCGAAGCCGATCAGCGCGATCGACCCGGCGACGATGCCCGCAATGATCGCGACCGCTCCCTCGATCGCCATGTAGACGAGGCTCGCCCAGGAAAGCCACTTGGCCTTCCGCGCCTCGCGTAGGTAGGCGGGCGATCCATGAACGGTGACCGCAGCGGTGCTCACTTCAGAAACCGTAGTCGGCCTCTGTCCGCGCTACCGCGGCGCTTCCGCCGCCGCCGCGCCGTCACTTCTACCGCGCGACAAACGCGCGACTATCGACCCCCGGCTCAGCCGGTTTCAGTCGGCTTCAGTCGGGGCGCATCAGGCACGAATCGAGGAGGTAGGCATGGCTCCGCGGAAGTGCCACATCTGATCCGGTGCCTAGCCGCTGGAGCTGGGCGCCAGGCCAGTTCCCGGACGGGCGCCGCGATAGCTAGGGATCGAGCGAATCCGCACGCAGCGGTGGGACGTGAAGCAAGCGCCTCGAGGAAGCCTGGGATGCCCGTCGAGGCAGCCTGGGATGCCCGGGCTCGTGGAGGAGCGGGCACTCTCCCCGGCTTCCGCTTTGCATGGAAAGCAGTACGTTCGCAACGGTCGTGTCTTCGCGAGCGCCACGCCGCCATGATCTGAGCGGCCGCCAATGAGCGAGGCGGTCGGCGAGGTTCTCGCCTTCGGGATCGGCGTGGCACTGAGCCCCGCCGCAGTGATCGCAGCCGTCCTCCTGGTAATCGGCCCGGATGGGAGAGCGAGCGCGGGGCTGTTCGTCGTCACCTGGGCACTCAGCCTCGCAGTCGTCGGGGCAACGGCCCTCCTGCTGGCGGACGGGGCGGGAGCGAGCGATGCTGGCGGGCCCGCGGATTGGGTGGTCGTGGTCCAGACCGTTCTCGCTCTCCTGCTCGTCGTCTTGGCGGTGAGCCAATGGCGTGGGCGCCTCCGCGACGGCGTGGCATCCGAGATGCCCCTATGGATGCGGAAGGTCGACGGCCTAACCGCAAGACAAGCGGTCGGGATGGCGATCTTCCTCGCATCGGCCAAGCCCAAGAACCTGCTCTTGACCGTTGGCGCGGCCGTCGCGATCGCTGAGCTCGGCGCCTCGGCGGGCGCCCAGGCGGCCGCGTTGGCCGTCTTCGTCCTGCTCGGCACCCTCGCACCCGCCGCTCCCCTTGCGATGTCGCTGTTATTGCGCGATCGCTCGGCCGCCGTTTTGGGGGGACTACGGGAGTGGATGGTGCGCGAGAACGCCACGATCGTCGCGGTCCTGTGCCTGGTCTTCGCCGCCAAACTCCTCGGTGACGCCCTGAGCGCCTGACCGGAGGTTAGGAGGATTCGCTTTGGACGAAAAGCGGCGCTCCCTAACGAATCGGAACCTCGATCAGCGGCAGCGCGAGGCCCTCCCGTTTATCTGTGAATGGGTGGAAGCCGTGGCGCTGCTGCCGCAGGCATGGCGCGATACTGCGCGGGCGATGTCGCACGTATCGCCCGAGATCAAGGCCTCCAAGATCCGTGGAGAAAACGCATGAGTGATGTGGGTATCGGCACCGGCAACGTGGTCGTGAACAGGGCGATGTCGCTGGACGGCTTCATCGCCGGTCCTGGGAACGCGATGGACTGGATCGCCGAGTACCTGCCTGCGGACGCGTTCCCGGAGGTCATGGCGGCCACGGGCGCCATGCTCATTGGCCGGGGCACGTACGAGGTCGCCAAGCGTATGGCCGACCAGGACACCGCCTACGACGGGGGAGCACAGTTCGTCCTCACCCACAAGCCTCCCGACGAGCCGGACCCTACCGTCACATTCCTCACCTGTGGACTTGAGGAAGCCGTTGCCACGGCACGCAGCGCCGCGGGCGGCAAGAACCTGGAGATCCTGGGTGCCGACGTGGCCGCCCAGTGCCTGCAGCGCGGGCTCGTCGACGAGATCCTGGTGTATTTGCTCCCGGTGCTACTGGGCGACGGCGTCCGCTTCTCGCCCCCAAGCCTCGACAGGATCGACCTGGAACCTTTCAGCAACACCCAGTCGGGCGCCATCACGATGCTCCGCTTCCGTGTGCGAACGTAGGCGCGGCCCTCCAACAGCTAGTGCGGTGACCACGAACGTCCTCGTGGACAAGGGCTATCTGGATCGGGACGCGGCCCTCGAAGCCGCCGGGCTGTCGGACTAGCTGCGCGGTCACGCCGCGACCTCGATCACCGGCAGAGCGAGTCCCTCCCGTTTATCTGTGAATGGGTGGAAGCCGTGGCTCGGCGGCGTGCCGGAGATCCCAGGAAAGCGCGGGCGGGCAACGAATCCCCACCTGTGGTTCCACTTCTCCTCGCGTTCAAGAGGCTTGCGCGGGCGGTGGGCGCCGTTTGGCGTGATCCCGAGACCAAGGCGTTGCCCGTCGTCGCGGGTTTCCTGTTGCTCACGGGGACGATCGTCTACTGGCGGTTTGAGGACTGGACCATCGTCCAGGCCCTCTACTTCTCGGTCGTGACGCTGACCACCGTTGGCTACGGAGACTTCGCCCCGACCTCGGCGGGCACGCAGATCTTCACGGTCATCTACATCCTCACCGGGCTCGGCGTGTTCGTCGCCTTGCTGGCTTCGGTCGCAGAGCACTACGTCAGGCAGAAGGCCGAGAGCCCCGGCCCACGAGAGCGTCTGAGCGCCCGTCGACACCGCGGCAAGGCCAACTGAGGACGTCGGCAGGAGAGACCGAGCCGGGGGACTCATCCGACCGGCACCGGGATTGGCGGCAGCGCCAGGCCCGTTTGCGCTTTATCCGCGGAAGGGTGGGACCGAGCAAGTGACTGCGTAGCCCGCTTTCGTCCAAAGCGCTACTCCCGCGCCGACGGAGCTACGACCAGAACTCATCCCAAACGTAAAGATCGTCAAAGTGCTCCCAAACCTCAGCAACCCGACCGTCATCGAGCTTGAAAACAATGCAGTTGCCAACGTCCAGTTGCTTGCCGTCTCGCTCCGCGCGGCTGCGCTGAACACCGACCACGTAGTTGTCGTCATCCGCGAGCAGGTGCCCCAGCTCGGCCCGGAACGTCCCTGCGGTCTCCTGTCCCAGCCGGCCCAAGTAGGCGAAGGTCGCCTCGCGGCCCTCGTGGTCGCCCGCCAGCGAGGTGCGACCGGGCGCGTGCCAGACGGTGCTCTCGTCGAAGATCTCGGTGAGCGCGCTGATGTCGCCCGCGTTGAAAGCCTCGTAACCGCGCCGCACGATCGCGGCGTTTTCAGCTGCTCCCATCGTTCCTCCTGTCGCTGGTCTGATGCGCAGCCGACGGTCTCACTTCTTTGCATCAATAGCAACAGCGCTTTCCGCGAGATACTGCGCAGGCGATGTCGAAGGAGAACGTCGAAGTGGTGCGCCGGATCTACGACACGGGCCTGATCGACCAGGATCCGCAGTGGCTGCTCGAACTCGCCACAGCGGACATCGAATACGTCAATCCCCCAAATGCAGTCGAGCCCGGCGTTCGCCGTGGGCCGGCCGAAGTTCTACAGGCGATGCGACGTTTCGCCGAAGTCTGGAGCGAGTCCCGGCATGAGCTGCACGAGCTGTTCGACTGTGGGGAGGCCGTAGTCGCCGCTGTGAGCTGGTACACGCGCAGTCGCGGAAGCGAGGTGGAGCTCATGCAGGCCGAGGCGCATACCTGGGCGTTCCGCGAGGGCAAGATTGCGCGGTTCGAGTGGGGGAAGGACCTGGCCCAGGCCCTCGATTCCGCCGGGCTGTCGGTGTAGCGCTTTGTACGAAAGTCCGACCGCCGCCGGGCGGATCGCTGTTAGGTTGGACGCGGCGCCGAAGCCAAGGAGGAACGATGGCCCTACGAGGAGTCGACCACATCGATCTCGCGGTCAGCGATGTCGAGCGCTCCCTCGCCTTCTACCTCGGGATGCTGGGTCCGCTCGGCCTCGATATCGAGGCCCGCTTTCAGACCTACCGGGAAACCGAGGAGGTCGTGTACCTCGGCTTCGGTCAGAAGTTCGTCCCAGGTGCCGTGCCCGAGACACGGCGGCTAGGCCTCCGGAAGGCGGACGGAGGCCGCCACGATTACTACGCCGTAGGTGTCGAGCACCTGGCGTTCACGGTCGAGAGCATCGAGGAGGTCGACGGCGCCTACCAGCGCTGCCTGGGCATGGACGCCCGCATCCATTGCCCACCCGAAGAAGAGCCCGACCTACCGGGCTATTACGCCTTCTTCGTCTTCGACCCCGACGGCTTCCGCATCGAGGTCTGCTACACGTCAGACGAGGTTAGCCGGCAATGGGATGCCGGAGAGCACCTCGAGGTTGGGCCGCATCGAGCGAGCGACTGAAGGTCGCGGCCTCACTCGCGGAATAAGGCGTCGTCCAAAGCGGATCCATCTGCTCGCACGCGAAGGGAGCATCTTCGTCTACGCGACAACCAGCTCGGGTCAGGCCGTCGCGCCGCCCCGCGGCGAATAACCCGAGGAGGTATTGATGAGCGAGTACGCAGTTGCCCGCCTGGAGGACATCGACGAGACCAGCGACGGCCGCGAGCCTTGGCGTCCGGTGCGCCATCACTTTGGCATCACTTCGTTCGGGATCAACGCTTGGACGGGTCGGGAGGCGGGAGACAGGATCATCAACGAGCACGACGAGGAGGGCGAGGATGAGGAGCTCTACTTCGTCCACAGCGGCCGAGCCAGGTTCGAACTCGACGGCGAACGCGTGGATGCGCCGGCCGGCACGTTCGTCTTCGCCCGTCCGAGCGTGAAGCGGACGGCGTTCGCCGAGGAGCCTGGGACGACGATTCTCGCGGCGGGGGGCGCGCCGGGGCAGGTCTACACGCCGACCGGCTGGGAGCTCTGGGCCCCGGCTGGGCGGCTCTACCAGGAGGGGCGGTACGACGAAGCGGCCGACGAGGCTCGGGACCTGGCCGTGGCGCACCCGCAGTACCCCCTGCTCCTCTACAACCTCGCTTGCTGCGAGAGCCTCGCCGGACGTAAGGCCGACGCGATCGAGCATCTGCGACTCGCGATCGAAACGTCGGACAGCGTTCGGTCCTACCTGGCGGAGGACTCAGACCTCGACCCTCTCCGCGACGAGCCCGAGTTCCAGGCGCTCCTCGCCGGCTGACGCTCAGAGTTTCATGTCGCCGCCCTGTACTTGAGGTGGGTGACGCCGGGCGCCTCGACGGCCCGGACCTGCTCGAGCCGGACCTCCGCGCCCCCGACGTTGTCGAAGAGACGAGCACCATCGCCGAGCACCACCGGAACGACGTGGAGCTCAAGTTCGTCCAGCAGTCCCGCTGCCAGGTACTGCCCAGCGACGTCGGCGCCGCCCCAAAGCCTGACGTCTTTGCCGCCGGCGGCCTCCCTTGCCTGCTCGAGCGCGGACTCGATTCCGTCGGTGACGAAGTGGAACGTGGTCCCTCCCTCCATCTCAACGGGATCACGCGGGTGATGGGTGAGAATGAACACGGAGTGGTGGTAGGGAGGGTCCTCGCCCCACCAGCCCGTCCACTGCTCGTCGCCCCAGGCACCACGGCCGATCGGCCCGAACATGTTTCGGCCCATCACGCTGGCCCCGACGTTCTGGGCCGATTCCTCGACTATCCGTGTGCTCTCGTTCACCTCGCCGCCCTGCTTGTCGTGGGATTGGCGCCAGGCGGCCAGCGGAACCACCCAGTCGTGAAGCCGCTCGCCTCCCTCGCCTAGCGGGTTCTCCTCGCTCTGGTTCGGGCCGGCGACGAAACCGTCCACGGAGATCGAGATATGACACCTAAGCTTGCTCATCGCGCCTCCTCAGTATGCGGCCGCTGCGGCCGCGGGCTCTCAATGGCTAGGACCGGTCCGCGCCGGGAGACTAATCGCGGCTGCGCTGCCGGCGCCTGTCGAGCGCCTCGGGTGAAATTCGACTCCATATGCTCTCTAACCGTGGTTCCCGAGGCCGAGCTCGAGCAGACGGAAGCGGGGCTCGTCGCCGCGAGCTCCGGTTGGTTCGTCATGAACGCCCGAGACGCACGCTGGTTCGACCAGCCGGGACAGGGGCACAACCTGCCGCTCACCGGATGCGACGAATACGAAGCGGAGACGTTCTTCCCGATGCTCGGGATGTCGATCCGGGTCATGAGTCCGGGCGAGCCGAGCGCGACGTACCACTGGGAGACCGAGCAGGAGGACTTCCTGGTGCTCTCGGGCAGAGCGCTGCTGATCGTCGAGGGGCAAGAGCGACCGCTGAAGCAGTGGGACTTCGTGCACTGCCCACCCGAGACGCGGCACGCCATCGTCGGCGCCGGCGACGAGCCCTGCGTGGCTCTGTGCGCCAGTTCGCGGCAGTTCCAGAAGGACGGTCCGTGGGGCTATTACTGCTCCGACGAGACCGCCGCGCGCTACAACGCGAGCTCGCCCGAGGACACACAGGACGGCGAAGCAGCAGAAGCGCGGTTTCCGCCGAGGCGGCCGACGCGCTACCGCGAGGGTCTGCTGCCGGACTAGGCGGCGTCGCGGTCGAGGTCAGCGAGTCCGCCCCTGCGGCTAGCTGAGCGCTGGTGAGGGCCATGGCGGAACCCGTAACACGCGGGCCGGGGATGACAAGGAGTCGTCGGCAATGCAGCGCCGCCGCGCGCCTATTCCTTTCCGGGCACGGAGCCCGGTGAACTGGCAGCAGCAAACGGGACGCTGCGTGCGGCCCGTCTAATCAATCGGCCGTGCACTCCAGAACTTCACCCACTGGGATCCGGTTTGGCGCCTGCAGTGGACCTTGTCGAAGAAGGCGTTGGCGAGCATGCTTACGCAGTGCCAGCCGCGAAGGTTCGCATCAGTCCCGGAAACCGAATAGCGACGCGCAACGCCCCGAGCCGTGGCGCAGGAGATCCTGTGGGCGCGGACGTTGTGCCAGCCGGGATGCCCGCGATCGACGCCGCAGTCCTTCTTTTGGTCCCCCTTCCGCTCGACGGCGGGCGGATCGGGCGAGCCATCCGCACCGAGCCGTTCCGCGCCCGCGCTCGCCGGGATCGCGAGCGCGACGGTGCCAGAGAGGATCACGAGCACGCGATACCAGGTGTTTTGCCCGGGACGCGTCATCTTGGAGATCGTGTGAGCCTTTCTCCCGGGCCCCCGGGTTTGGCCTTTGGCCTTCCGATGTTTGTAAGCCCCCATCCTGGGCCTCCCTTCGGTCTTGGCGCGGACCCTGGTCCATTGATGAGACGAGGTCTCGGCGCCGGTGTCAGCGCGGAGGCTCCGACACGGCGGTATACGCCCGGTCTAGGCAGGGGCCAAAGGCACGTGACAGGCTCGGCTTCGCGTGATCAAGCGGCAAACGCCCCGCTAGGGTCACGCGATGCTCGGGGACGTGGTAACGGGCGCGCTGATCGCCTTCGCGTTGGCGGCGCTGAGCACCCCAGTCGGAGTCTCCGGTGCCGTCTTTCTGGTTCCGGTCCAGGTGAGCGTCCTTCACGTTCCGAGCCCAGCGGTCACGCCAACAAATCTCCTCTACAACCTAGTCGCGATCCCCGGCGCTCTCGCCCAGTTTCACCGGCAGGGTCGGCTCGGGGGGCCGCTGGTGCGACTGTTGATCTTGGGCACCCTGCCCGGAGTGATCGTTGGGGCGGTGATCCGAGTCGAGCTGCTTGCAGACCCAGACCCGTTCAACCTGGTCATCGCCTCGGTCCTCTGTCCACTCGGTGTGTGGCTTGCTCTCGGAGGGGAGCCGACGCCCGAGAGGTGCGGCAGAGCGACCCTCCGGACGCGTTCAGTCTTTCTGTTGGCCCTGGGCATCGGGACGGTCGGCGGGATCTACGGCATCGGCGGAGGCTCGATTCTCGCGCCGATCCTGGTCGGCCTCGGCTACGCGGTGGTGGAGGTCGCCCCCGCCGCTCTGACAGCGACGTTCTTGACCTCTATCGCAGGTATTGCCACCTACGCCTTGCTCAGCGTTGGAGAATCGGGCGACATTGCCCCCGATTGGTTCATCGGACTGGCGCTAGGGCTCGGTGGGCTGGCCGGCTCAATTGCCGGAATCCGCCTCCAGCCGATGGTTCCCGAGGTCGTCCTACGCCGGGGGCTCGGGGTATTGGCGCTGGTCCTGGGAGTGCATTATGCGGTGCTCGGGCTGGCCTGACTCGGGGCAAACGCCGCGGCGAGCCTATCCTCGGCCAGCCACGCGCTAGACCTTCAGCGCCGGATCTCTGGCTCGGGCTCAGCCGATCAAGACCGCCTGAGTCCAATGCTCAACGCCGTCGGTGCCGTCCTTGTGCGTGACGAGAGCCATTGCCATCGCCAGCGCAGGCTTCGCCTGCACGAATTGGTCGGAGCCCGGCTCCAGCTCGGTCTGGACCATCCACCCTTTCGCGGTCGTGAACGGGGGCTTCTCGTTATCGCTCATCGGATGGCCTCCGAGGTGGCGGCCGCCCGTGCCGGAGGCGGCCGCAGCCTTCGCGCCTGTCTCCTGAAAGACCCAAACGCGCATCGAGGTGAGCTTGTCGCCGTCGCCCACCGGTCCCATTGCGCAGACACCGAGCCGCACGCCGCGCTGATCGGCGGGGCCGTGCAGAATCGGGAGAGACTCGTTGAACTTCGAGCGCATCGAGCGGGTGCGATCGTTACAGACGCGCGCGGGCTTGGCAACCCACCGCCGCTCCGTAAGATCAGGCGGCCCGTGGACGCCTTGTCGCTCATCTAGCAGCATGCTCGTCGAGCATCGGGGTCAGGCGCCGACGTCGATCGCTCTGCCTACGTCGCTCCCACAGCCGTCCTCTGCGGCGACGTTCGAGTCGGTCCCGAGGCGCGGGTCCTGTTCGGCGCGGTCGTCAGCGCCGAGGATGGGAGCGTCGAGATCGGAGCTCGCTGCGTGATCATGGAGAACGCTCTCGTACGCGGTCGCGCCCACCATCCGGTCCGCCTCGGCGACGATGTGCTGGTCGGACCGCACGCTCATCTCAACGGTGGCGTCATCGGCGCGGATGCTTTCTGGCGACCGGCAGCTCGCTCTTTCCCGGGTCTCGCCTCGGCCGTGAGGTCGAGGTGCGAGTGAATGGCGTGGTCCACGCCAACTATGGCGTCTCGCGAGAAGCTACGGCCCGCGAGCGGATGGAAGGCCAGGTTGAATGGTTCTCGGCCCATCGGGGCGATCGGCCCTGCCCTGAGCGAGGTGCGCCGAATCGACCCGACCTAGACTGAGGACGTGAGCTGGCGAATCCTTGGCCTCCTGGCCCTCCTGGCTCTGGTCCTCGTGCTGATCGTGGTCGGGGTGCAATCCGGCAGCAGCGGCGACGGCGACGACGAGCCGCTGCGCGACGATACGTCGACCGTGATCTTCGTCTAAGGCCGGCTGCGATCGCCGGCGAGGGCTCGAGCGCCGGTGTCGAGGCGCTCGCGCTCCAGGCTGCGTTCCTGGGCTTCAGCCCGCTCGATCAGACGCTCGAGGTCGAACGTCGCCAGGGCCTCGTGCTCGTCGCGCACCCGTTGCAGGGCGAGCCACAGGCACTTCTTGCCGGCGACTCCGAGCCGCAAGCTCTCCAGCGCCAAGAAGATGCCCTGCTCGGGCTCGCCCGAGGTGAAGCCGCTGAACTTGAGCCGGCTCGCCTTCTCGGCCACCCACCCGGTCACCTGCTTGACCGGGTTCCTCGAAGTGCCCATCCGCTCCATCAGCTCGGTCAGCGTCTCGCGGTCCTCCTCGATCTCGGCCGCGATCGTCTTCATCACCTGGGCCAGGGGCGTGCCGTCGGCCTGCTTGAGAATCTGCTGGGCCAGGTCGGAGCCGAGCATCGCGCCTCCGAGGTGGTCGTTGAGGTAGACGTCGAGCGCTTTGTCGGCCATCGGATGCCTCCTGTCGGCGTCGGAGCCCGGGCGGAACGTGCGTCGATTGGATGTCTAGCGCGATCGGTTCACGAAAGTCCGTTCAGCCGAAGTCGAGCACCTTGAACCGGGCCGAGTCGATCGTCGAGCCCGCCTCGCAGTCGCCGTTGGAGCCGATCTGGGCCGTCAGCGTGCGCTGGGTCGGGCTCAGCGGTCCGACAGCTGGCTGCGCGCCGAGGCTCTGGGTGACCTGCTCGGGTGTGGTCGAGTCGGTCTGCAGCTGGCCCCCTCCGGCCCGCTGGCCGTCGACGCGGAGGTCGAAGAACACCTGGCAGGAGCCCGAGCCGGTGCCGTCGTAGGCGAGCGTCGCGGTGGCTTCGCCGAAGACGACGTTGACCGCGTGCGCTCGCTGGGTCCACCGGCCGCCCGAGATCGGATAGGGATTCGGCTGGCCGCCGGTCACCGGCTGGGAGCCGCCCGAGGGGCTGGCGGTATAGAAGACCGGGAAGGTGAGCTTCGAGGGCTCGATCGAGTCGTCCTTGACCTTGGCGTTGGTGACTGCCGCGTCGGCGAGCTTCGCCGTGGCCACAGCGCCGTCGGCGAGCTTGCCGTTCTTGACCGCGCCCGGCGCGAGCTTCTTCTTCGTGACCGCCTGGCGCTGGATGTCCTTGGTGCCGATCTTCGAGGCGGCGTAGACCACGCCTCCGGTGAGCACCAAGAACAGGGCGATGGTCGAGACGACGTTGGCGTAGGTGAGGCGCTGGCGCAAGGATCTTTCCCCTTCGGGGCAGATGGCTGCAGGGTCAACCGAGCGGCCTGCGCTCGATCAGCGCGGAAGGCTAGCCCGGTGTGGAGACGGAGCGTTCGCCTCGCTCAGGCGGTCTTCTTGTCGAGCCGCTGCAGCAGCTCGTGGGCTGCCAGCTCGATCTCCTTGTGGCGCCACTCGGCAGCCCGGTACTGGCAGGCGATCAGCCCGCTGCGATGAATGCGGCGAAGGTCTCCGTAAACGAAGGCATACCTGGCCTTGGTCTCGTCCGAGGCGCCTTCGGTCAGCCCCAGGTGCCACTCCGCGTATTCGTCCCAGGAGTGCGAGTCGAGGAACTCATTCTCCTCCTCGGCACCGGGCTGGACCTCTCCCCAGTCGCTGTCGAGGACGTACTGGCGAGCGTCGATCAGCCCGCGGGCGTGCGCGACGGCGCGCTCGTTGACCAGATATGAGGCCACGCCCGCATCTTGACTGACCCGGGCGCCTGGGATCAGTCGACGACGGTCCCGGCCGGGGCGCCGTCGCTATGGGGATGGGTGATCAGGTTGAAGGAGATGTCGATGCTGCCGGCTCTCGCGGCCACCGCGTCAGCGTGGCGGTCGACAGCGCCGCCGATCGATCCTCTGCCACCTTGCGAGCGTGAGTCCCGGGGCTCATCGGTATATGGTCGGCGTCGTGGAAGGGCGGATCGAATCGGTGGTCCACTTCGTCGACGGCGATCAGCTCGAGGTCGAGGACACCGTGGAGGAGATCGAGACGGCGATCGGCGATCTACGGACCGGACGCGTCCCGCTGATCAGGGTGCACGTCGCCGGCGGCCGGGAGAGCCGGATCAACGCCGACCAGATCAAGCGAGTCCACGGCCGCGAGCCCTCCGAATAGCCTGCGCGGCTCGTCGCCACGAGATCTGAGAGGGCTCGGCCTTACTCCTCGGCGCAGGCCTGGCCGGCGTCGAAGCCGGCGTCGATCAAGTCCTGGGGCGGCTTGCCGCTCTGCGCCGCCTCGACGATCCCCTGTTGGATCTCCTCGTCGCTGACCGAATCCTCGAGCTCATCGATGGCGCACTGGGCCTGCGCTCGGCTCAGGCCCTGCTGAGTCGTCAGCACCTGGAGTAGCTGCTGATTGAAGGCGTCGCGCAGCGCGTCGGGGTCGCCGGTATCGATGCCGTCGGCCTCGGTGGTGGTCTCCTCGGTCGTGGTCGTCTCATCGGCGGTCGTCGACTCGGTGGTCGTTGCCTCGGCCTCGGTCGTGGTCTGGTCGTCGTCGTCGCCGCAGGCGGCGAAGCCGAGCGCTGCGATCGTGGCTGCGACGGCCGCGAACGCGCGCAATCGGGTGAGTGAGCTCAGACGGCGCATCTATGGATCGGCAAGCGTAATACCTTGGGTTGGGTGAAAAGCGCACAAGCCCGAGCCGAGGCCCGCGCCGAGCTCGTCACCGAGGTCTCGGCCGCGATCGGCGGCACTCCGACCGTGGCGCTGCGGCGGCTCGGCCACGGGCTCGACGCAGAGATCGTCGCCAAGCTCGAGTACCTGAACCCCGGCGGCTCGGTCAAGGACCGGATCGGGGTGGCGATGATCGACGCCGCCGAGCGCTCCGGCGCCCTGCAACCGGGCGGGTTGATCGTCGAGCCGACCAGCGGCAACACGGGGATCGCGCTGGCGATGGTCTGTGCCTCGCGCGGGTATCAGCTCGTCCTGACGCTGCCGGAGGGGATGAGCAGGGAGCGGACCAAGCTCCTGCGCTCCTACGGCGCCGAGGTCCACGAGACACCGTCGCTCGGCGGGATGGGCGAGGCGATCGCGCTCGCCGAGCGGATCGTCGCCGAGCGCGACGCGTTCATGCCGCAGCAGTTCTCGAACCCGGCAAACCCCGAGGTCCATCGCCGGACCACGGCCGAGGAGATCTGGCGCGACCTCGACGGGGAGGTCGACGTGCTCGTCACCGGCGTCGGCACCGGTGGCACGATCACCGGCGTCGGTCAGGTATTGAAGGAGCGCCGGCCGGGGTTCATGGCCGTGGCGGTGGAGCCGGCAACCTCGGCGGTGCTCTCGGGACGGCCGCCGGGACCGCACAAGATTCAGGGAATTGGCGCCGGCTTCGTTCCCGAGGTACTCGATCGTGAGCTCGTCGACGAAGTGATCACCGTCGGCGACGAGTCGGCACTGGCTGCCGCGCGCGAGGCCGCGAGGCGCGAGGGGCTGCTGATCGGGATCTCGGCCGGAGCGGCGTTTCACGCGGCACTCGAGCTCGCGGCGCGCCCGGAGCTGGCCGGCAAGCGAATCGTGACGATCGCCTGCGACGGCGGCGAGCGCTACATGTCATTGCCGTTCTTCGCTCCGGACTGATGCTCGGCCTACCGACACTGCGCCGCGTGGTCGGCGAGATCGGCTCCGACGTCGCCTCGGCGCGCGATCGCGATCCGGCGGCGCGCGGTGTCGGCACCTTGGAGATCCTCTCGAGCTGGGCGGGAGTGCAGGCGCTGCTCGCCCACCGCGTCTCGCACGCCCTCTATGCGGCCGGGATTCCGATCGCGCCGCGGACGATCGCCTTCACCACCCGCGCGGTCACGGGGGTCGAGATCCATCCCGCCGCGGTGATCGGCGCGGAGTTCTTCATCGATCACGGCTCCGGGGTGGTGATCGGAGAGACCGCGGAGATCGGCGACCGGGTGACGCTCTACCAGGGGGTGACCCTGGGCGGCACCGGCTTCGCCCGCGGCAAGCGCCATCCCACGGTCGAGGACGACGTCACGGTCGGCTCGGGGGCGAAGCTCCTTGGCCCGGTGAACATCGGCCACGGCGCCAAGGTGGGCGCCAACACGGTGGTGATCGAGGACGTGCCGCCGAACTCGACCGTGGTCGGCAACCCGGGCCATCCGGTTCGGGTCGAGGGGCGCCGGCCGGAGGGCCCCGATGCCGACTGGATCCACCTGCCCGACCCCGTCGCCGAGGCGATCAAGACGCTCTCGGAGCGGCTCGGCAGGCTCGAGCAACGCCTGGCGGAGCTCGACGGCAAGGCCGCCGACGGCGAGGTCAAGCAGCTGCGCGAAAAGCGCGGCCGTTCCTCGGCGGGCGGCTAGGGGCTCGATCCCCGGGCGCGCCGCGGCCGAGACTATCCTCGGCGGGGTGAGTACGGAGACGGATTACGGGGCGCCGGTCGAGCCTGGGGCCGACCCGGTCGAGCGCCTGCTGGCCGACCTCAACCCGGCTCAGCGCGAGGCGGTCACCCACGGCGAAGGACCGCTGCTGGTGCTCGCAGGCGCCGGCTCGGGCAAGACCAGGGTGTTGACCCAGAGGATCGCCTGGCTCCTGGCGACCGGGCGGGCCAGGCCGAGCGAGATCCTTGCGATCACCTTCACCAACAAGGCCGCCAACGAGATGCGCGAGCGCGTCGCCCGGGTGGTTGGCGGCGTCTCGCGGGCGATGTGGGTGACCACCTTCCACTCCGCCTGCGCCCGGATCCTGCGCGCAGATGCCGAGCGTCTCGGCTACAAGCGGGCCTTCACCATCTACGACGAGGCCGATTCGGTGCGCATGGTGAAGCGCTGCATCAATGAGCTCGAGCACGACCCGAAGCGCTACACGCCACGCGCGGTCAAGGCGGCGATCTCGGCCGCCAAGAACCAGCTGGTCGACTCGAGCGACTACGCCGACGCCGCGGGTTCGACGTTTGAGGAGGTCGTCGCCGACGTCTACAACCTCTATGAGCGGCGCATGGTCGAGGCCTCGGCGATGGACTTCGACGACCTGCTCGTGCGAACCGTCAACCTGCTCGAGCTGTTCGCCGACGTCTGCGACAAGTACCGGCGGATCTTCCGCTGGGTCCTCGTCGACGAATACCAGGACACCAACCACGCCCAGTACCGGCTCCTGCAGCTGCTCGCCGACGAGCACCGGAATCTGACCGTGGTCGGCGACGACTTCCAGGCGGTGTATTCGTTCCGCGGCGCCGACATCCGCAACATCCTCGAGTTCGAGCGCGACTTCCCCGACGCCGACACGGTGCTCCTGGAACAGAACTATCGCTCGACCCAGACCGTGCTCGACGCGGCAAACGGGCTGATAGCCCACAACGAGAGCCAGAAGACCAAGCACCTGTGGACAGACGGCGCCCAGGGCGAGGCGATCGTGGTCGCCGAGCTCGACGACGAGCATGCCGAGGCTCGCTATGTCGCCTCGGAGATCAACCGCCTGGTCGAGGAGGGGATGGCGCGCGACCAGATCGCGGTCTTCTATCGCATGAACGCGCAGAGCCGGGTGCTCGAGGACACCCTGGTTCGATTCGAGATCCCCTACCAGGTGATCGGGGGGACGAAGTTCTATGAGCGGGCCGAGGTCAAGGACGCGGTGGCCTATCTGCAGCTGCTCGCCAACCCCGCCGACGCGATCTCGTTCTCACGGATCGTCAACTCGCCACGGCGGGGAATCGGTCAGCAGACCGAGGCGCGGATCCTCTCGTACTCGAACACGATCGGCGCCGACATCTGGGAGGCCTTCTCGCATCCCGAGGCGGTCCCCGGCCTCGGCTCGGCTGCGCTCAAGGCGGTCGCCCGCTTCGCCGAGACGATGACGGGGCTGCGCGGGCGCGCCGAGCGGGGCGGCTCGGTGTCGGAGCTGCTCGATGCGCTGCTGCACGAGACCGGCTACATCGAGGCGCTCGAGGCCGAGCGCACGGTCGAGGCCGAGGGCCGGATCGAGAACCTGGAGGAGCTGGTCGGCGTCGCCGGCGAGTTCGACGCCAATCGCGAGCTCGAGGGCGATTCGATCGTGAGGCGAAGCGGAGCCGAGCCGCGCCGCGCCGCTGTTCAGGCGCCTGATGAGAGCCCGCTGGAGGAGTTCCTGGCGCAGATCTCGCTGGTCACCGAGCAGGACAACCTGCGCGACGAGGAGAGCCTGGCGACGTTGATGTCGCTTCACAACGCCAAGGGGCTCGAGTACGACTCGGTCTTCGTGATCGGCTGCGAGGAGGGCGTGTTCCCGCACTCGCGCTCGCTCGAGGAGGGCAACCTGGAGGAAGAGCGCCGGCTCGCCTACGTCGGGGTGACCCGCGCGCGCGAGCGGCTGTGGCTGACCTTCGCCCGGCGGCGCTCGCTCCACGGCAGCTCGAGCTGGAACCTGCCCTCGCGCTTTTTGTCCGAGCTCCCCGAGGCACTGCTCGAGCGCCACATCGCGACCACGCAGACGGGCTGGTCGCTGGGCGGCGACGACGCGCGCGCCGTCGCCACCGGTTTCGGCCGCGGCCGCGGCACGATCTCCGCGCCGCAGCCGAAGCAGCCGGCGCCGCCTCCGGTCCCCTACGCGGTCGGCGACGACGTTGTCCACGCAAGCTTCGGCGAGGGCGTCGTGACCTCGGTCGAGGCCGGCTCGGTGGTCGTCGTCCGCTTCGCCGGGGACGGGGCCGAGCGCAAGCTGATGGCCGACTACGCGCCGATCAAGAAGGTCGCGTGAGCGCTGACGTGATCGACGGCAAGGCGGTGGCGGCCCAGGTGCGCGAGCGGGTCGCCGGCGGTGTGCAGGAGTTCGCCGAGGCTCATCGCGGCGAGGTTCCGGGACTGGCGACGGTGCTGGTCGGCGACGATCCGGCCTCGCAGGTCTACATCGCCAACAAGCGCCGGCAGACCGAGGAGGTCGGGATGCGCTCGGTCCATGAGCAGCTCGGCGCTGCGACTCCCGAGGATGAGCTGCTCGACCTGGTCGGCGCGCTGAACGCCGACCCGAGCGTCGACGGGATCCTGGTGCAGCTGCCGTTGCCCGAGCAGATCGATCAGGACGCCGTGATCGCCGCGATCGAACCGGACAAGGACGTCGACGGCCTGACCGCGACCAACGCCGGCCTGCTCGCCCAGGGCCGCCCCGGTCTGGTGCCCTGCACACCGCAGGGGGTGGTCGAGCTGGTGCGCCACTCGGGCACCGAGATCGAGGGGGCCGAGGCGGTGATCGTGGGACGCTCGATCCTGGTCGGACGGCCGCTGGCCGCCCTGCTCTTGGGCGAGAACGCGACCGTGACGATGTGTCACTCGCGCACCCGCGATCTCGCCGCGGTCTGCGCGCGCGCCGACATCCTGATCGCCGCCGTCGGATCTCCACGGCTGGTCACCGCCGAGATGGTGAAGCCGGGAGCGACGGTGATCGATGTCGGCACCAATCGCACCGACGACGGCCTGGTCGGCGATGTCGACTTCGACCCCGTCGCCGAGGTGGCCCGAGCGATCACCCCGGTGCCCGGCGGGGTCGGGCCGATGACGATCGCGATCTTGCTCGCTAATACGTTGAGAGCCGCTTCAGAACGTCCGATGTAGCGCTATACGCTGCGCGCGACCTACCCCTCCAGCTGCCGGGAGAGTTCAATGGACGTAAACAGGGTGCGACAGGGCGAGTTGATCGCTGGCGCCGCCGCGGTCGCGCTGCTGATCATCATGTTCCTGCCGTGGTTCGGGATCGGCGGCGCCGCCGGGGACGCCCTCCAGCAGGCCCAGGACCTCGGCTTCGCACCCGAGATCGATACCTCGGCGAACGCCTGGGAGTCGTTCGACTTCATCGACATCGTCCTCTTCATCACCGTCGTCGTCGCGGTGGCGTTCGCCGCCGCCACCGCGATGTCCCAGACGGTCGCGCTGCCGGTCGCGGCGAGCGCGATCGCCACCGGGCTTGGGATCCTCTCCACCCTGCTGGTCGTCTACCGGATCCTCGACCCGCCGTTCGACTCGTCGCGCAAGTACGGGGTCTTCCTCGGGCTGATCGCCGCGGCCGGGATCGCCTACGGCGGCTGGCGCTCGATGCAGGATGAGGGCACCAACTTCAGCGGCGAGGCCGACCGGGTCCAGAACAGGGGTGGAAGCGGTGGCGCTCCGCCGCCACCGTCGCAGCCCGGGGCCGGTTCCTAGGCGCCTGCCGCCGCCGCGACCTGCCGCGCGACCCGTGAGGCCATCGCGATTATCGTCAGCATCGGGTTGACTCCGATCGAGCTCGGCAGCAGGCTCGCGTCGGCGACGTAGAGACCGGCCGCGCCGTGGACCGCACCGTCGGTCGAGCTGACCCCCCGGCGAGGATCGGCATCCATGCGCGCGGTTCCCATCGGGTGGAATGCCTCCAGCCGCAGCGCCGACGCCGGCCGGCTCGAGGCCTCGAGCTCACGGATCCGTCGTCGCGGAATGGTCTCGATTCCGGAGATCTGCGGGTAGACCTCGCTCGCCCCGGCGGCGTAGAAGAGCTCGGCGGCGCGGGCGATCCCGAAGACGATCCGGTCGGCGTCCTCGCGGCTGAGCCTGTAGCCGATCCGCAGGGAGCCGTCGCCGGCGAGGCCAACGCGGCCGCTCGACCTGTCCGAGAGGTGGACCCCGGTCGAGGCGAGGTTGCCGAAGCCGAGCAGCCGCCGCTGGTGTTCGGCCCCGGTGCCGGGCAGCCACTGCCCGCCGAAGGCCAGCGGGGTGAAGGTGGCCTCGAGCAGCACTCCGCGCGGCTCCCACTCGTCGACCGCATAGCTCTGCATCACCCCCTCCCAACCGCGCACCGGCTCGGCGAAACGCGCTCCGACCCAGCAGGCGGGGTGGATGCGCAGGTTGCGCCCGAGCTCGCCGCTCGGTGAGCGAAAGCCCGAGCGCAGGAGCAGCTCGGGGGTGCCGAACGCGCCGCCGGCGAGCACCACCCCCCGGCGGGCGCGAACCGAGAACGGACGGCGAGCACCGGCCCCGGCGACGCCGGCCCAGCCGTCGACTCCGACGGCGCGTCCGCGCTCGAAGACGATCCGGCGGGCCTCGACCCCGGCGCGCACGCGCGCCCCTGCGGCGACCGCCCGGGGCAGATACGACACGTGCATCGCCCGCTTCGCGTCGAGCCGGCAACCCGTCGGACAGGAGCTGCAGCGGACGCAGGCGCCGGCATTTCGCCGCAGCGGCCCGTGGCTGACCCCGAGCGCCTCCGCACCCTCGCGCAGGAGCTCGCCGTTCCGGCCCATGCGCGCCGGGTCGACCTCCTTCACATGGAGCATCTCCTCGGCCTCGGCGAAATCCGGATCGAGCTCGGTCGCCCAGGCGATCCCATGCTCGGCCGCCCACTCGGCGAGCACCGGCTCGGGGGTGCGAAAACAGGTCCCGGAGTTGATCACCGTGGTCCCGCCGACCGCGCGACCGACCGGGGTCGGGATCGCCGGGCGGCCGCGGGCGACCGTCAAGCCGCCATCGCGATAGAGCGCTGCCAGCGCCGCGATCGGCTCGGTCGGGTAGCTGCGCCGGTCCATGTAGGGGCCCGCTTCGACCACGAGCACCTCGTGCCCGGCCTCGGCGAGCACGGTCGCTGCGACGGCGCCACCCGCGCCGGAGCCGACGATGAGGAAGTCACAGTCCTCCGCCGAGCCCTGGGGCTCGAGCTCACCGAGCGGTGAGCCCGCAACCGGGGCCTCCGAGACCGCGCCTCGACCGTCGACGGCGCAGCCCGACTCGAAGCCGACCGCTGCCGCGACCCGCGCGTCATTGGCGTACCCGAGCCCGGCGAGCACCTTGAGCGCCAGGGTCAGGTCGCGCTTGAGCGCCGAGTCGGAGCGCTCCGCCCGCCGCAGAAAGTCCTGGCGAGCCTCGAGATCGGCACGGCTGAACCGCCATGGGAACGCGAGCAGGTCGAAGGCGCGCAGGGCGAGGCGAATCTGGGTGACCGTGCTGCGCGGGACGACCGCCAACAGCGGAGCGAGCTCGGCCACCGGGTCGACGGCGCCTCTCTCCGGCTCGGGCCCGGCGGCGGCCGGCAGGGCCCCGGTCCCGGGGGCCATCGCCTCCGCGAACGACCGCAGGATTCGCTGCTCGGCGGCGCTCAGCCCCGGCGGGCGCCTTCAGAAGGCGGCGGCCGGGTCACCGACCCTGCCCGCCAGCGACCAGAGCACCAAGGCGACCGCCACCAGCACGCCGTCGACGCAGAAGTTGAGCAGGTAGGCGAAGACGTCGGTGTCGAACAAGTAGAAGCCGAGCGCGGTCAGCGACGACGCCGCCTTGCCCGCGGCGAGGACGAGCAGCAGCGGCCGGTAGCGAACCACGTCGGTCGAGACCACCAGGCAGATCCCGGTGATCACGGTCATGTAGGCAAAACCGAGCGCGAGCCAGAGCTGCTGGGTGGTCTCGGAGGCGGCGGCGAAGCTGCCGAGCGGCAGCCAATCGCCGAGATCGTCGAGGACTGCGAGCGTGCCGTCGGGCGCCAGCAGGAACAGCAACCCGACGACCGCGAAGCTTGTCGCCAGCAATCGCAGGCTGGTCACGCAGACGCGCTCGGCCGTTGGCCCGTTCATCGGTGCGCGATCCTAGTCAGGAGCACCGTCGCTGCGGCGCCGCCGGTCCGCGGGCGACCCGGATCGCGGCTCTAGAATCGATCGGGTGATCGATCGCGAGCAGGTCCTCCACGTCGCCCGCCTGGCGCGTCTCGAGCTGACCGAGCCCGAGCTCGAGCAGATGGCGAGCGAGCTCTCGGGAATACTCGAGCACGTCGACCGGATCGCCTCGCTCGACCTCGACCAGGTCGAGCCCACCACCCACGTGGTCGAGCTCGAGAACGTCCTCCGGCCCGACGAGCCCGAGCCGAGCCTGCCTCGCGAGCGGGCGCTCGAGTCCGCCCCCGATCCCGCCGACGGGGCGTTTCGCGTCCCCTCGCCGCAGGCCTAGCGACGGTGTCGACCCCGGCGCTCACGGAGCTGCTCGAGCTCACCGGCACCACCGCGCTCGAGCTGATCGAGGCGGGCGAGCTGTCCGCCGACGAGTACTTCGACGCCTACGCCGAAGCGGCCGCCTCCGATCAGCTCAACGCCTACCTGTGGCGAGCCGAGCCCGGGCGGGGACCGGTCGGCGGCGAGCCGCTGCGCGGCGCCCCGATCGCGGTCAAGGACCTGTTCTGCACAGAGGGGATCGAGACCACCGCCGGCTCTCGCATCCTCGAGGGCTACCGCCCGCCCTACACCGCGACCGCGGTGCGAAAGCTGACCGAGTCGGGCGCGCGGCTGCTCGGGAAGACCAACATGGACGAGTTCGCGATGGGCTCGTCGAATGAGAACTCCGGCTATGACCCGGTGCGCAACCCCTGGGATCGAGGCCGGGTGCCGGGCGGCTCGTCGGGCGGCTCGGCGGCAGCGGTCGCCGGGCGGCTGGCGCCGTGGGCGATCGGCACCGACACCGGCGGGTCGATCCGCCAACCGGCGGCGCTCTGCGGGATCGTCGGGTTGAAGCCGACCTACGGCGCGATCTCGCGCTACGGCATCATCGCCTTCGCCTCCTCGCTCGACCAGTGCGGGCCGCTCACCCGCGACGTCACCGATGCGGCGCTGCTGCTCGGGGTGATGCAGGGGCGTGACCGCCACGACTCGACCTCGGTCGGGATCGAGGGTGGGGTGGAGCTGCCCTCGCGCGCCGACCTGGCCGGGCTGCGGATCGGGGTCGCCCGCGACTTCTCCCATCACGCCGCGGGCGTCGAGCCGGGCGTGGCCGAGAACTTCGAGCGGATGATCGGCCTCATCGGTGAGCTCGGCGGCGAGCTGGTCAAGGTCGAGCTTCCCAACGCCGAGCACGGGATCTCGGCCTACTACGTGATTGCGCCCGCCGAGGCCTCGTCGAACCTCGCCCGCTACGACGGGGTCCGCTACGGCATTCGCGAGGACGGCGAACGGGGGTTGGTGGAGATGTACGAGCACACCCGCGCTCGCGGCTTTGGCGCCGAGGTCAAGCGCCGGATCATGCTCGGCACCTACGCGCTCTCCTCGGGCTACTACGACGCCTACTACGCCAGAGCGCAGAAGGTCCGGACGCTGATCGCCGCCGACTTCGCCCGGGCGTTCGAGCGCTGCGATCTGATCGCGACCCCGACCTCGCCCTCGGTCGCGTTCGAGCTCGGGGAGCGGACCGCCGACCCGCTGGCCATGTACCTGTCCGACTACTTCACCGTGCCGATGTCGCTCGCCGGGATTCCCGCGATCTCGATCCCCTCAGGGCTCACGGCACCACCCGGCGGGGGCTCGGAGCTGCCCGTCGGCCTGCAGCTCGCAGCGCCGGCGTTCGCGGAGTCGAAGCTGCTCGACGCGGCGCACGCGCTCGAGACGGCGATCGAACCCCTGCCGGTCGCCTCCTCGGCGCCGCATCCGGGGGCGCCCGGGTCCGAGGACCCCCGATGATGAGCGACGTCGAGACCCGCGAGGCGGTCAACGCTGCGCTCGAGGAGCTCCCGGATTGGGTCGCCGCCGAGCTCGGCGAGGTCGCGATCCTGGTCGAGGACCGCCATCCCAACGGCCTGATGGGGATCTACGACCCGGTTGGCGGGCTGCGGCGGATCGTCATCTTCCGCGAGGCCAACCCGAACGCCGAGGAGGTCCGGCGCACGGTGTTGCACGAGATCGGACATCACTTCGGTATGGGCGAAGCGCAGATCGACGGGCTCGGCTTTGGCTGACTCGGCGAACGGCTGGCGCGATCGCTACGAGCCGGTGATCGGGCTCGAGATCCACGTGCAGCTTCGCACCCGGACGAAGATGTTCTGCGGCTGTCAGCTCTCGTTCGGCGACGAGCCGAACCTGCACACCTGCCCGATCTGCCTCGCCCATCCGGGCTCGCTACCGGCCGCCAACGAGCAGGCCGTTCGCTACGCACTGCAGATCGCGGTGGCGCTCGAGTGCGAGATCGCGCCCCGCTCGATCTTTCACCGCAAGACCTACTTCTATCCCGACAACCCGAAGGCCTACCAGATCAGCCAGTACGACCTGCCGCTTGCCGTCAACGGGCGCCTCGGCGACGTGCGCATCCACCGCGTCCACCTGGAGGAGGATGCGGCGAAGCTGGTCCACGTCTCGCACTCCGGGCGGATCCACGGCTCCGGAGAGTCGCTGGTCGACTTCAATCGCGGTGGCACGCCGCTGGTCGAGATCGTCACCGAGCCCGACCTGCGCGATGCCGCCGCCGCGCGCGAGTGGCTGCAGACGTTGCGGGCCACGGTCAAGCGGATCGGCGCCTCCGACGTGAACATGGAGGAGGGCAGCCTGCGCTGTGACGCCAACGTCTCCTTGCGCCCGCTCGGCACAACCGAGCTCGGGGTGAAGACCGAGCTCAAGAACATGAACAGCTTCCGGTACCTCGAGCGCGGGGTCGAGGCCGAGCTCGAGCGCCAGGCGGCGCTGCTCGACGCGGGCGAGGCGGTCGACCAGGAGACCCTCCACTTCGACCCGCGCAGCGGCGATCTCACCTCGCTGCGCTCGAAGGAGGAGGCACACGACTACCGCTACTTCCCCGAGCCCGACCTGGTGCCGATGGCGCCGACCGAGACCATGGTCGCCGCGGCGCGCGAGTCGCTGCCGGAGCTGCCCGCGCGGCGACGCGAGCGCTACCTGACCGAGCTCGGCCTCGACCCCAAGCCCGCGACCCAGCTCGCCTTTGACGACGAGATCGGCGCCTACTTCGAGCGGGTCGCCGCGAGCGTCCCCGAGGTCGAGGCGCGGGTGATCGCCAACTGGGTCACGGGCGAGCTCGCCGCGGCGCTCCGCGAGGCCGGCGAGGGTGCGGCCCGTCCTCAGCCCGAGCAACTGGCCGCGACGATCGCGATGGTCGCCGAGCGGCGGATCTCGCGCGGGGCCGGCCTCCAGGTGCTGCGCGCCCAGGTCGCCGGCGGCGGCGACGCGGACGAGATCGTCGAGCGCGAGGGCCTCGGCCAGATCGGCGACACAGGTGAGCTCGCTGCGATCGTCGCCGCGGCGATCGAGGCCGACCCCGGGGCCGCGACGCGGGTCCGCGACGGCAACGAGAAGGCGATCGGGCCGCTGGTCGGCTTCGTCATGCGTGAAACCAAGGGCCGCGCCGACGGCGGCGAGGTGACCAGGCTGATTCGCGAGCAGCTGGACGCGAGCTGATGGCCTGGAACGTGATCATCGCCGGGGGCGGGTTCGCGGGAGCCGCGGCCGCGCGCGAGCTCGAGCGCCTGTTGCCGAAGCAGTCGGCGCGGCTGATGTTGGTCAACGACGTCAACTTCCTCCTCTATACGCCGTTTCTTCCCGAGGCGGCCGCGGGGACGCTCGAGCCGCGCCACGTCGTCACCCCGCTTCGCGACATCCTCAAGCGCACCTATCTGCGCCTCGGCGCGGTCACCGGTCACGATCCCGCGGCGCGCACGGTCAGCCTTCGCAACCACGAGGGCGAGACCGAGGAGCTTGCCTACGACCAGCTGGTGATCGCGCTCGGCTCGGTCTCCCGCTCGTTGCCGATTCCCGGGCTCGACCAGCACGCGATCGGCTTCAAGAGCCTCGCCGACGCGATCTGGCTGCGAAACCACGTGATCGAGACGCTTGAGCAGGCGAACGAGACCGAGGACCCGTCACGGCGCGAGCAGCTGCTCACCTACCTGTTCATCGGCGGCGGCTACTCGGGCCTCGAAGCCCTGGCCGAGCTCCAGGACTTCGCCGCCGACGCGATCGACCGCTACCCGCGAGCGCGTCTGCAGGGGATGCGTTGGATCCTGGTCGAAGCGATGGACCGGGTGCTGCCGGAGGTCCCGCTCGACCTCGCCGAGTACGCGCTCACCGAGTTGCGCGGGCGGGGGATCGACATTCGGCTCGGCACCCGGCTCGAGCAGGCCCGCGCCGACGGCGCCCGCCTGTCGACCGGGGAGGAGGTGCCGACCAGGACGATCGTCTGGACCGCCGGCGTCGTCCCGCACCCGAGCCTGGGCTCGCTCGAGCTGCCACTCGACGAGCGCGGCCGGGTCCGGGTCGACGAGCGGATGCGGGTCGAAGGGTTGAGCGGGGTTTGGGCGATCGGCGACTGTGCCGCGGTTCCCGACCCTGCCAAGCACGGCGCCGCACCGTGCCCGCCGACCGCCCAGCACGCGGTCCGCCAAGGTCCCGCAGTCGCACACAACGTCGCCTCCGAGCTCGGCGTCGCCACCCGTCCGCGGCGCTTTTCCTACAAAGCGCGGGCGTCGTTCGTCAACCTCGGCCGCTACAAGGCAGTCGGCAAGCTGGGTCCGTTCAGCTTCCGCGGCTTCGTCGCCTGGTGGATGGCGCGCACCTACCACATGAGCCAGATCCCGGGTGTCGCTCGGAAGATCCGCGCGGTCGCGGACTGGACCGTCGGCCTGCCGTTTGGCCGCGATGTCGCCGAGGTCGGCTCGATCGGCCACCCACGGCCGCTGAGCGCCGAGGCCTACGCTCGCGGTGGCAGTCACCGGCCGGTGGAGTGAGCGATGGCGGGCGGCGCCTACCTGCTGGTCGCGCTCAGCTTCGCCTTCGCCACCGGGCTGATCGGCCGCGCGAAGGGCTCATCGTTCTTCATCTGGTTCATCGTCGGCGGCATCCTGCCGCTGTTCGGCCTGATCGCGGTCGTCCTCTACCGGACCGAGCAGGTCGAGCCCGAGCGCACCTGCCCGCGGTGTGGGTCGGTGCAAAAGCTCTACGTCCAGGTCTGTCGCCGCTGCGGCGAGGACCTCTATCTGCCGGACCCGTCCGAGGTCAGGCCGGGCAGCGGTCGGGCCTAGCCCTAGCGAAGCCAGGTGCGGACGATCGCGTTGGCGAAGCCCATCCCGTAGCGAAACACCGCCGGCTTCTTCGAGTGGCCGGAAAGCCGGCTGACGACCGTCACCGGGACCTCCTTCGCCGGGATCCCGCGCTTGATCGCCTCGATCATGAACTCGGAGGTGTGGAACTGCTCCTGGCGCAAGACCAGGGTCGGGAGGACGTCGGCGCGCACGGCCCGGTAGCCGTTGGAGCAATCGGTGACGTGGGTGCGGGTGATCAGCGAGACCAGCCGGTTGAAGAAGACGATTCCGAGCTCGCGCGAGACCGTGTTGCGGTCGGCCCGGCCGAGCACCCGTGAGCCGTGCGCCAGCGCCACCTCGCCGTCGAGCACCGGCGCGACCAGGCGGCCCATCTCCTCGGGCAGGTGCTGGCCGTCGGCGTCGATCGTGACCACGATCTTCGCCTTCGAGTCCGAGAGCAGGCGATAGCCGGTGCGAAGCGCGGCCCCGCCGCCGCGGTTGACGACGTGGCGCGCGACCGCGGCCTCGCGGGAGCTCGCGACCCTGTCGGTGCCGTCGCGAGAGCCATCGTCGACGACCAGCACCGCGGTCGGCTCCCCGCACACCGACTCGGGCAGGCGGTCGATCACTCGGCCGACGTTGTCGGCCTCGTTGTAGGCGGGGATCAGGATCGCGATCCTGTCGCGGAAGCGCTCGGGCTGGCCGGCGGCGCGAAACTCCTCCCAGGCGAGCCCCTCGAGCGCTCCGCCGAGCTGGCGCGAGACGCGCGAGCTCTGCGCCAGCGCGCGCAAGGTGAGCCCGAAGAGAACGATGATCGCGAGGATCGCGACGCCGACTATCCGGGTGCCGTTCTCGCGCTCGAACGAAAAGGCCGAGAGCAGCGCGTCCGGGATCTCGGTGCCGGCGACCACCGCGAGCCCGATCGCGACCGCGAGCAGGATCAGCACGTCGGCGTTTCGCAGCGAGCGTCGGCGCGCGATCGCATAGCCGGCGACCAGCGCCGCGAGCACCAGCCCGGCCGCGCGGATCGCGGTCAGCTCGGGCGGCAGGATGTCGGCGAGCGGGGCCATCGTGGCGGGTGAGGATAAAACGACCCGCCGCCTCGACAGCGGACGCTAGAAGCTCGGGAAACCGAAGTTGTCGAAGAACCAGAGCGCGCTGGTCAGCCAGATCACCACCAGCGAGGTGAACACCGCGCCTCCCGTGATCGGCAACAGCGCCCCGGGCAGCGCCGGGGCGTGCAGCCACAGCATCTTGGCGACGAACGCGCCGTAGAAGAAGCAGCCGGCGAGCGAGTGGATCAGGACTCTGGTGGAGGTGTCCTGGAAGCCGAGTGCCCAAAGACAGTGGTAGACGACCGGCAGCGAGATCAAGAAGGCGAGCGTGCCCGAAATCCGGTGCGTCGTGTTCACCCAGGGCGGCGCGGCGCCGCGCCCGAGCCGTCCGTACATTCGCGACGCGGTCAATATCTGCACGCAGGCGAGGGCGACGACCGCGGTGGCCAGCCACGTCTTCATGTTCAGAGTCGCGCTGAAGAACAGGCCGTTGCCGAGGATCGAGGACCCGGTGGGATCGTGGGCGCTGCCGTAGACACCGAGCGCCACCGCGACGGCGGCGCCGACGAGGGCGGGGACGACGAGCCGGGCCGGTGAGACCGGCCGCTGGATGGCGGCCTCCACGCGACGATCCTACGCTTGCGGGCGGATGCATTCAAAGCCCTCGCCGGCCGCGCTCGCCGACCACTTCGCTACCTTGCGCGGCTATGCGGATCCTGATCTTGGGCGGTGACGGGTACCTCGGCTGGCCGACCGCGATGCGCTTTTCCGACTGCGGCCATGAGGTCTCGGTGGTCGACAACTTCTCCCGCCGGCGCTGGCACACGCAGCACTCCACCGACTCGCTCACCCCGATCGCCTCGCTAACCGACCGGATCGAGGCTTGGCGGGAGCGGTCGGGCTTGGAGATCCGCCCGTTCGTCGGCTCGATCGAGGACTTCACCTTCCTCGACGCGGTGATCGCCGAGACCCTGCCGGAGGCGATCGTCCACTACGGCGAGCAACCCTCGGCGCCATATTCGATGAAGTCGCGCGAGACCGCGGTCGAGACCCAGTTCACGAACGTGATCGGCAACCTCAACCTGCTGTTCTCGATCCGCGACCGGGTCCCCGACTGCCACCTGGTCAAGCTGGGGACGATGGGCGAGTACGGAACCCCGAACATCGACATCGAGGAGGGGTTCATCGAGATCGCCCACAAAGGGCGGTGCGACACGCTGCCGTTCCCGAAGCTTCCGGGCTCGATCTACCACCTCTCGAAGGTCCATGACTCGCACAACATCCACTTCGCCTGCCGGATCTGGGGGCTGCGCGCAACCGACCTCAACCAGGGCGTCGTCTACGGGGTCGAGACCGAGGAGTCGGCCGGCGACGAGCGCCTGGTCACCCGGTTCGACTACGACGAGTACTTCGGCACGGTGCTCAACCGCTTTTGCGTGCAGGCGGTGATCGGCCACCCGCTGACGATCTACGGCGAGGGCGGGCAGACCCGCGGATTTCTCAACATCCGCGACACGCTGCAGTGCGTCGAGCTCGCGGTCGCAAGTCCCGCCGAGCTGGGCGAGTTCCGGGTCTTCAACCAGTTCACCGAGCAGTTCTCGGTGGGCGAGCTCGCCGAGCTGGTCCGCAGCGCCGCGGCCGAGATCGGGATCGAGGTCGAGATCCGCAACTACCCGAACCCGCGGATCGAGGCCGAGCAGCACTATTACAACGCAACCAACACCAAGCTCCACGACCTTGGGCTCGAGCCCCATCATCTCGGCGCGGAGCTGGTGCGATCGATGCTGGGCACGATCGAGCGCTATCGCGGACGCGTGATCGAACGCGCGATCCTGCCGCGAACGCGGTGGAAGCCCGGCGAGCTGGTCGCCCAGGTCCCCGCGGAGGCCCCCTGATGGCGACCGCCACCGCGGTCCCGGCCGGGCGCGCAGCTCAGCGCGCCGAACGCCGCGCCGCGATCCTGACCGCGACCGTGCGCATCCTCACCTCCCAGGGCCTGGCGGCGGTCACCCACCGCGCGGTGGCCGCCGAGGCCGGGGTGCCGCTCGCCGCGACCACCTACTACTTCAGCTCCAAGGACGAGCTGATCGCCGAGGCGCTTGCGAACCTGGTCGAGGACGAGATCGTGCGGCTGTCGGCGCGGGCCGCCGAGATGGGCGAGGCGATCCGCTCGCCGAGCCGCGCCGCGGCCGCGGTCGCCGAGGTTCTGTTCCCCGACGCGGGCGCCGCCGAGGCGCTGCTGGCCAAGTTCGAGGTCTACCTCGAGGCCGCGCGACGACCCGGCCTGCGCGCCACAGCGGTCCACTGGCAGCGAGCGCTCACGGACCTGGCCGAGAGCTCGCTGCGCCTCGCAGGATCCAGCGACCCCGCGCGGCTGGCGCCGCTGCTGGTCGCCGGGGTCGACGGGATCCTCGTCCACGAGCTCTCCCGCGGCGTCAGCGGGCCCGGCGACGTCAGCCGGCTCCGGCGGCTGCTCGAGCAGCTGTTCGAGGTGGTGCTCGCGGCGGACTAGGCGAGAGCCGGAAACCCCGCTTGCGAGCGGGAAAAAGCCTCTCCGGGCGGCTCTGGGCCGCTGCTACGATGGCTCGCCCATGCGCGCGGCCGATGCACTGTTCGAAGCACTGCGGGCGGAGGGCGTTGAGCACGTCTTCGGCATCCCCGGCGGCGCCAACCTGCCGATCTACGACGCGCTTCACGACGCCGATCTGACCCACATCCAGGCGCGCCACGAGCAGGGCGCCGGCCATGCCGCCGAGGGTTATGCGAAGGCGTCCGGCAGGGTCGGGGTGACCCTGGCGACCTCGGGCCCGGGGGCGACCAACCTGGTGACCGCGATCGCCGACGCGATGATGGACTCGGTGCCGACCGTGTTCATCACCGGCCAGGTGCGCACCGACCTGATCGGCACTGACGGCTTTCAGGAGGCAGACGTCACCGGGATCACCCTGCCGGTGGTCAAGCACTCGATGCTGGTCGCCGATCCACGCAAGATCCCCGAGTACGTCCACGCCGCCTTCCACATCGCCAAGACCGGCCGTCCGGGACCGGTGTTGATCGACATCCCCCAGGACCTCTCGCGCGCCGAGATCGAGTACACGCCCCCGGAGGGCCTGCCGAACCTGCCGGGCTACAAGCCCCCGACGGAGGGCAACATCAAACAGATCCGGATCGCCGCGAAGGCGCTCGCGAACGCGCGCCGGCCGGTGATCTACGGCGGCGGCGGGATCATCAACGCCGAGGCCTCGGCCGAGTTCGCCGAGTTCTGTGCCTCCGACAGGCTGCCGGTGACGCTCACGGTCATGGGCCTCGGCGCCTTCCCGGCGCCGCACGAGCAGTGGCTGGGGATGCTCGGCATGCACGGCACTCGAACCGCCAACTACGCGATGGACGAGGCCGACCTGATCGTCTGCGTGGGCGCGCGCTTCGACGACCGGATCACCGGCAAGCTCTCCGAGTTCGCGCCCCGGGCGAAGTTCGTCCACGTCGACGTCGATCCGGCCGAGATCTCCAAGAACGTGCCGGCGCACATTCCGATCGTCGGCGACGCCAAGGACGTGCTGCCGAAGCTCAACCGCGAGTACCGGGCGCTGAAGCCCGACCGCTCGCGCCTCGACGAATGGTGGCGGCGGATCCGCGAGTGGCAGAGCGCCCATCCGTTGCGCTACAACGATTCGCGCGATTCGGAGATCAAGCCGCAGTTCATGGTCGAGGCGATGTACGAAGCGACCGAGGGCGACGCGATCATCACCTCGGACGTCGGCCAGCACCAGATGTGGGCGGCGCAGTACTACCACTTCGCCAAGCCACGCCGGTGGCTCAACTCAGGCGGACTCGGGACGATGGGGTTCGGCCTCCCGGCGGCGATCGGCGCCAAGGTCGCCTGCCCCGAGCAGACCGTCGTCTGCCTCGCCGGTGACGGCAGCCTGATCATGAACGTGCAGGAGTTCGCAACCGCGGCCCATCATCAGGTCCCGGTCAAGGTCTTCCTGATGAACAACGGCCACTTCGGCATGGTTCGCCAGTGGCAGGAGCTGTTTTGGGACGAGCGCTACCAGTCGGTCGAGATGGGGCCGAGCCCCGAGTGGCCGAAGCTGGCCGAGGCCTTCGGCTGGACCGGGATGCAGTGCGCCGACAAGGGTGAGCTGCGCGAGGCGATGCGGACCGCGCTCGAGACCGACGGGCCGGTGCTGCTCGACGTGCACGTGACCAAGGACGAGAACTGCTATCCGATGATCCCGGCCGGGCGGGCGGCGCGGGACATGGTGGGATGAACCGGCGCTCGGCACTCGGCGCTCGGCACTCGCGGTGCCCCGATGGGTGAGCCGGGCACCCAGGACGTCGTGCGGCTCGAGGACCTCGAGGCGAGCCGCCAGCTGACCGGGCGCAAGCACATCCTCTCGCTGCTGGTCGAGAACCGACCCGGGGTGCTCGCCCGAATCGCGGGGCTGTTCAGCCGGCGCGCGTTCAACATCGACACGCTTGCGGTCGGTCCGACCGAGGACCCCGATGTGTCGCGGATCACGCTCACCCTCGACGGCGCCGTGCATCCGATCGATCAGGTGACCAAGCAGCTGCACAAGCTCGTCAACGTGATCAAGATCCGTGACATGGAGCCCGGCTCGACCACGACTCGCGAGATGGCCCTGTTCAGGGTCAACTCCTCGGTCGAAAGCCGCGCCGAGATCATGCAGTTCGCCGAGATCTACGAGGCCAAGATCGTCGACGTCTCGCGCCGCTCGCTGACGATCGAGGTGACCGGTACCCAGGACAAGATCGACTCCTTCGAGGCGATGATCCGGCCCCACGGGCTGATCGAGATGGCCCGCACCGGCGAGGTCGCGATAAGCAAGTCGCGCCCCGGCGACTAGGGCGATGCTCGAGACCCAGAGCATCCTCGCGCGGGTCGAGGAGCTTGCCGATCGCGCCCGCGGCTCGCGTCGCCTGCTCAGCATCACGACCGAGGTCGAGCTGGCCGACCCGAGCGCCGCGGTATTCGCCGCGAGACGCGCCGACGACCGTTGGTTCGCCTGGGAGGAGCCCGATCGCGACGGTTTTGCCATCGGCACCGTGGGCTCGGCCCACGAAGCGATCTCCCGAGGTCGAGGACGCTTCGCCGATCTGGTCGCCGAGTGCGCGGCGATCACCCGCGATCGAGTTGCGGACGAGCCCGAGCGACTCCCGGCCGGGGCGGGGCCGGTGTGGACCGGCGGCTTTGCGTTTGCGCCGCATGGCGGCGCGGCGCCCGACTGGTCGTCGTTTCCCCCGGCGCTGCTCGTTATGCCGGAACTGGCCCTGCTGCGATCGGCGGGTGAGACCTGGCTGACGCTGAGCGTCGTCGTCGGCCCCGACGATCAGCCCTCGCGGGTGAGAGACCGACTTTCCCGCAGGCTCGGGTCGCTGGCCGCGGCCCGTCTGCCGCTGCTCGATCCTCACCCTCGCGACGCCGGGATCACCAGCGCCACGGCTCCGGCGAGCTACGAGGCCGCGGTCGGGGCGGCCACGGCTCAGATCCGTGCCGGTGCGCTGGAGAAGGTCGTGCTCGCCCGCGAGGTCGCCGTCGAAGCCGCCGCGGCGCACGACCCGGCGGCGATCTTCGGCGCCCTTCGCGACTCGTTCGAATCCTGCTTTTGCTTTTGCGTGGGCTCGCCCGAGGGGGCGTTCCTGGGCGCCAGCCCCGAGCTGTTGGTGCGTCGCCGCGGTGCCGGGGCCGCCAGCGTCGCGCTGGCCGGCTCGACCAGGCGCAGCGCCGACCCGGCGGTCGACGCACACCTGGGCGAGCAGCTGCTGCGCAGCGCCAAGAACCGCAGCGAGCACCAGATCGTTGCCGGCCGGATCGAGCGCATGCTCGCTCCGCACGCGGTGTGGGTTGAGATCGGTGCCGAACCCGAGCTGGTCAAGGTCGCGAACATCCAGCATCTGGCGACCCCGGTCCACGCCCAGCTCGCCGAGCCCCTGTCGGCGATCGAGCTGGCCGGGCTCCTGCACCCGACACCGGCGGTCGGCGGCGAGCCCGGCGAGGCGGCGCTGGAGACGATCGCCACGCTCGAGGACATCGACCGCGGCTGGTACGCGGGCCCGGTCGGTTGGATGGACGCGGCCGAGGACGGCGAGTTCTGCGTCGCCCTGCGCTCGGCGCTGCTACGCGACCGGATCGCCCATCTGTACGCCGGCGCGGGGATCGTCGCCGACTCCGACCCCGCCGCCGAACTCGCCGAAACCGAGCTCAAGCTCGAGGCGTTGCTGCCGCTGCTGACCGGCTGACTTTCGTCCAGGCGGGCTTGTCTGCGCCGTCGGGTCGGGATAGGCTCCGAATCTGCTCAGGAGTCGCGAGGGGCGATCTCCGGGTCTATCAGCGAAAGGGGATCGTGATGGTCGATCGGGTCGTTACGCATCTACGGCACCACGGGATCGCCTACCTGGCGCTCTTCATCGTCCTCGGAGGAACGGCGGTCGCCCTACCCGGCAAGGGCACGGTCAAGTCCAACGACATCGCCAAGAAGGCGGTCAAGTCCAAGAACCTGGCAAAGGGTGCGGTCAAGTCGAAAAACCTGGCGAAGAAGGCCGTGAAAGAGAAGAGCCTCGCGGACGGCGCCGTGAGCACGGCGAAGATCGCCAGCGACGCGGTGACCGGCGCCAAGGCCGACGAGGCCAGCTTCAAGGGTCTGATCAAGGGCGACGGGCGGCAGTCATCGGTCAGCTTCACGTCCGGTGCCGTCGGCTTCATCCCCGATCCACCGACCCTCGCGGAGGTGCCGACGATGGGCGTGGTCCAGTTCCTCGGCTGCTTCGGGGCGCCGAACTACTCGGTTCGCGTGCGGCTGCTGAGCTTCGATGACTCCCAGCCGTTCTTCGGCGAGGGGACGGTCACCTACAGCGAGCTTCCCGCAGGCGTCGGTCCGGCGGCCACCAGTGACCAGGACGCGGGTTACTTCTCCGGCGGTGGCGGCTCGCCGCTGATCGCACAGGCCCCCGGAGGTCTCGGTACCGGAGGCCACTGGGACTACAGCCTCTCGCGCGGCACCGGCGACGACACGGTCGGAGCCCACGTCAGCGTCGACGGGTTCAACAACCATGGCCTCGGCGGGCCCGTGCAGTGCACGGTCACCGCGACGACCCAGTACCAGGACTAGCCCCAGCTCAGCCAAGCGCGCGCACGAGCGCGTCGGCGGCGATTTCGCCGACGCGCTCGTGCACTGAAACGTTGACTGCGCGGTCGACCGCGATCTCGATCAGGGCCGTCTCGGCGGGGAGCGCCGCCAGCTGGGCGAGCTCGTCGATCCGGCGGTGCTCGACCCCGTGCAGGTCTGCGATCCGGCCCGGGTCGAGGCCGAGCGGCGTCCCCAGCAGGGCCTCGAACTCGTTGCGGTCGAGCTGATCGGCCTGTGGCAGGAACTCGAAGATCCCGCCACCATCGTTGTTGAGGACGACCAGCCGCACCGGCACCTCGACCTCGCGCAATGTCGCCAGGGCGTTCATGTCGTGGAAGAGGCCGAGGTCGCCGGTGACGATCCAGGTCGGGCACCCGGTTGCATCCGCCGCGCCGATTCCCGACGAGATCAGGCCGTCGATGCCGTTGGCTCCGCGATTGGCGAGAAAGCGCACCTCGGCCGTCCCGGCCCCGACGAATGCCTCCTGGTCGCGGATCGGCATGCTCGACGCCGTATAGACGAGCTCACCGTCGGAATAAAGGCGCCCGAGCGCCGCATGGGCGCCCGGCTCTGTGGGCGACCCGAGCCGCTCGAGCTCGTCCGTGATCGCGGCTTGCGCCGCCGCCGCCGCGCCCAGCCACCGCTCGGCCCAGACACCGCGCCCGCGCGACTCGATTTCCCCGACCAGCGCATCGGCCAGCGCCGCGGGGTCGGCGCGGACGATCGCTGCCGCGATCCGGGTCGGCTCGTTCCAGCCCGCCGGCGCGACCACGAGCTGGCGGGTGTCGGACAGATCGGCGAGCCATTGGCGAAGCGGCTTGCAGGTGGGCATCTCGCCGAAGCGCAGGACGAGCTCGGGCGCCAGCGTCTCGGGGCGAGCCCTGGCGACCGGCTCATAGGCGGAGACGACGAGATCGAGGTCGTGGGTGCCGAAGCGCAGCTGCGAGGTCGGCTCGGCGAGGAGCGGGAAACCGGTCGCCGCCGCGAGCGCCGAGATCGCGCCGGCGGCGCCGGGGGCCGGCATGCGCCCGGCGACGATCAGCCCCCGCTCGGTCGACCCGAGCTGCTCGGCCACCGCCCCGACCAGCTCCTCCGCGAGTGCCGGCGGCGGCGCCGGCACGGTGGTCAGCGGGCGTCCCCGATCGCGGCCCTCCAGCGCCAGCGCCGAGCCGGCGCTGACATCACCGGCGCGTGGCTCGGGCCCGAGCGGGTCGCGAAAGGCGATGTTGAGATGGACCGGACCGGGGCGCGGGTCGCCCGCGGCGGCGGCGAACGCCCGGCAGGCGACGGAGCGGAAGTGCAGCAATCCGACGTCGTCGGCGTCGTGGTTGCCGACCTCGCAGAACCACCGAGGCGATGACCCGTAGAGCTTGATCTGGTCGATCGTCTGCCCGGCGCCGATCCCGCGCAGCTCCGGCGGACGGTCGGCGGTGAGCACGATCAGCGGCAGCCCGGACTCGTCGGCCTCACACACCGCCGGGTGGAGGTTGGCGGCCGCCGTGCCCGAGGTGCAGAGGATCGCGACCGGCTTAGCGGTCGCCTGCGCCGCGCCGAGCGCGAAGAACCCGGCGCTGCGCTCGTCGACGATCACCCGGACCTCGATTTCCCGCTGGCGCCAGAGCGCGAGCGCCAGCGGAGTCGATCGCGACCCCGGGCAGATCACCGCGCGCTCGACCCCGCAGCGGGCGAGCTCGTCGGCCAGCGCCGAGGCGAGCGCGGTGTTGCGGTTGGTCGTGTCCACGCGGCCTACGCTAGAGGTCAGTCGCTCTTGATCCGCAGGCGCGCGAGCGCGTCTGGGTCGAGCTCGACCCCGAGCCCGGGGCCTGAGGGCGGGGCGAGCAGGTCGCGCTCGAGCTCGGGTCCGCGCGCGGCGATCGTGTCGGAGAACAGCAGTTGGGTCGCAAGACCGTGGGCAAGGCCCGCGGCGGCGCCCGTGAACGGCAACGCCTGGGCCGCGTGTGCGGCCGCGGCGATTCCGAGCGGTCCGTCGAGGGCGCTCGAGAGGTAGATCGGCAGTTCTCCGGCGATCCCGTTCGCCTCACCGATCCCGCCGACCTTGGCGAGTTTCACCGCCACCATCCCGCAACCGGCCCCGGCGGCCCGGCGGGCGTCCTTGACGCGTTCGACGCTCTCGTCGGCGGCGACCGGGATCGGGGTCTCGGCGCTGACCTCGGCCAGCTCGCGCAGGCTCGCGACCGGCTGCTCGACCAGCTCGACGTCGAGCGGCTCGACCATCTTCAGCACCCCGAGCGCTTCGGAGACGCTCCAGGCGCCGTTGGCGTCGAGGCGAATCCGCGGCGCCGGCCCGAGCTCCGCGCGCACGGCTCTGACCTGTTCAACGTCGTCGCCGGAGCCGAGCTTGAGCTTGAAGCTTTCAAACCCACGCTCGGCCCAGCGACGGGCGTCGGCGCCGACGACCCCGGGCTCGCCCGCGACCAGAGTCGCATTGCAGCGCACCGGCTCGACCGTCTCGGCGCCGAGCAGGCTCCAAAGCGGCCGCCCCGAGGCCTTGCCCGCGAGGTCGAAGATCGCCATCTCGAGCGCCGCCTTCGCTGGTCCCGGCAGGCGCCTGCCGGCAGCGACGTGGATGAAGGCGTCGACCGCGGCCCGCGTCGGCTCGTCGCCGGAGAAGTCCGAGTAGTCGGCCCGGCGAAACCGCCGAGACGCCTTCAGCAGCGAGCGCTCGATCGCGCCCAGGTCGGCCCCGCCGCGCAGCGAGAGCGGCACCGCCTCGCCGAGGCCCTCGATTTCGGCATCGGTGTGCAGGCGCACGAGCAGCATCTCGCGGCGATCGAGGCGCCCGTTCGCGGTCACGTAGGGCTCGGCGAACGGAAGCGCGTAGGGGATCAGCTCGAGCTCGGTGACCCGCATCAGCCACCGATCAGCAGGCCGGCGGTCACCAGCAGGCTGAAGCCGGCGAGCAGGCTCCCGGTCTGGGCCAGCGCCGCATTCAGCGAGGGGCCGTCGGTCCTGGTCCGGGTCGCTCGCAGGGGCGCGGGCGCGAGCACGATCGTCAGCAGCCCGAGCAGTGCCCAGGGGGGGCCGCCCGTGACCGCAAGGCCGAGCGGGAGGACGGCGAAGCTGGCGCCGACGAGCACCGCGTAGAGGTCGCGGGTGCGCTCGCGCCCGAGCCGCACGGCGAGCGTGCGCTTGCCCGCGCGGCGATCGGTGTCGATGTCGCGCAGGTTGTTGACAACCAGGATCGCGGTCGAGAGGAAGCCGACCGAGAGCGAGAGCCAGAACGGGAGCCAGTCGAGGCGTTCGAGCTGGACGTAGTAGGAGCCGTTGACGGCGACCAGGCCGAAGAACAAGAAGACGAAGAGCTCGCCCATGCCGGCGTAGCCGTAGGGACGAGGCCCGCCGGTGTAAAGGACTCCGGCGAGGATCGAAAGCGCACCGACCGCGATGATCAGCGGGCCGGCGACGGTTGCCAGGTAGATCCCGGCGGCGTTGGCGATCGCGAACGCGAGCCAGGTGGCATAGAGCACCCGACGAGGCGCGACCAGGCCGGAGGAGGTGACCCGGACCGGGCCGAGCCGGTCGGCGCTGTCGGCACCGCGCTTGGCATCGGAGTAGTCGTTGGCGAGGTTGGTGCCGATCTGGATGAAGACCGAGCCGATCAGGGCCGCGATCAGGGCGCCGACCCTGAGCTTGTCGGAGGCGTCGACCGCCGCCGCCGTGCCGACCAGCACCGGGGCGATCGCCGCCGGCAACGTCCGCGGCCTGGCGGCCATCAGCCAGATGCGGGGGTTCAAGGACGTTTCGGGAATTTCGAGAAGTCCGGTTGGCGGCGCTCCTTGTAGGCGTCGCGGCCCTCCTGGCCCTCCTCGGTCATGTAGAAGAGCAGCGTCGCGTCGTGCGAGAGTTGCTGCAGGCCGGTGAGCCCGTCCTCGGCGGCGTTGAAGCTCGACTTCAACAGGCGCAGCGAGAGGGGGGAGAGGGTGGTCATCTCGCGACACCAGGCGATCGACTCGCGCTCGAGCTCGGCCCGCGGCACGACCAGGTTGACGAGTCCCATCTCCAGCGCTTCCTCGGCGTCGTAGAGGCGACACAGAAACCAGATCTCCTTCGCCTTGCGGACGCCGACCGCCCGCGCCAGCAGGCCGGCGCCGAAGCCGCCGTCGAAGCTGCCGACGCGTGGCCCCGTCTGGCCGAAGATGGCGTTGTCGGCTGCGATCGAGAGATCGCAGACGAGCTGAAGGATCTGGCCGCCGCCGACTGCATAGCCGGCGACCGCGGCGAGCACGGGCTTCGGCAGCCGGCGGATCTGCACATGGAGGTCGCCGACGTCGAGGCGCCCGACCCCCTGCTCGGCGACGTCGTCTGAGCCGATGTAGCCGTCGTCGCCGCGGATCCGCTGGTCGCCACCCGAGCAGAACGCCTCCCCACCGGCGCCGGTGAAGATGACCGCGCCCACACCGGTGTCGTCGCGCGCACGCCGGAAGGCGTCGCGAAGCTCGGCCAGGGTCTGGGGGCGAAAGGCGTTGCGGACCTCGGGCCGGTCGATCGTGATCCGGGCGATCGCCTCGGCGCGCTCGTAGGAGATGTCCTCGTAGTCGGCCGCGCTCTGCCAGGCGATCGGCGCGTAGAGCTGATCGGGCGGGGGCGCGTCCTTGTGCGTGGTCGGCATCGGCTCGCAACAATGGCACACACATGCATCTGGATAACTGGCTCTCGCAGCGCGCTCAGACCTGTCCCGACAGGACCGCCCTGGTGGCCGACGGGCTCTCCCTCTCCTACCAGGAGCTCGAGCGCGAAGCGACAGCATCCGCCCGGCGGCTGGCGGCGCGCGGGGTCCGCCGCGGGGCGACCGTGGCGCTCACCCTCGGGTCCGGCGTCGACCACGTCGTCCTCCTGCACGCGCTGATGAAGCTCGGCGCCGTGGCCTATCCGCTCAACACCCGGCTCGCCGAGGGCGAGCTGCGAGCCGAGCTCGAGCGCGCGCAGCCGGCGCTGACGGTCAGCGCCAGTCCCGACCTCGGCCTGACCGAAGCCGACCTGCCGCTGCTCGGCGAGCACGACCTCGATGCGCTGCACTGCCGGATCCTGACCAGCGGCACCAGCGGTGGGCCGCGGCCGGTCGGGCTCACCTATGGCAACCACCTGTGGAGCGCGGTCGGCTCGGCCTTCAACCTCGGGGTCGAGCCGACCGACCGCTGGCTCTGCTGCCTGCCCCTATTCCATATCGGCGGGCTCTCGATCGTGATGCGCTCGGTCATCTACGGGACCACCGCAGTGGTTCACGACGGCTTCGACGTCGACCGGGTCGCCGCCTCGCTCGAGGGTGACGGGGTGACGATGATCTCGGTGGTGGCGACCCAGCTCATCCGCCTGCTCGAAGCCGAGGTCGACCTGCTGCCGCTCCGCGCCGTGCTCGTCGGCGGGGGGCCGGTGCCCGATCAGGTCTTGAGCGAGGCTCTCGGTCGGGGGGCGAGCGTGGTCCAGACCTACGGGCTGACCGAGACGGCCTCCCAGGTCACGACGCTGGCGACGAGCGACGCCGAGCGCAAGCTCGGCTCGGCCGGGCGGCCGCTGCTCACCACCCACCTGAGGATCCAGGAGGAGGAGATCCTCGTCCAGGGGCCGACGGTGGCGCCCGGGGTCGCCGATGAGGACGGCTGGCTGCACACCGGTGACCTCGGCCGGATCGACGAGGAGGGCTTCCTCTACGTCACCGACCGGCTCGCGGACACGATCGTCAGCGGCGGCGAAAACGTGCTCCCGGCGGAGGTCGAGGAGGTGCTCCTGCGCCATCCCTCGGTGGCCGACGCTGCCGCGATCGGTCGCACCGACGCCGAGTGGCAGGAGGCGGTGACCGCTGTCGTCGTGCTGAGAAACGGCGCCGACGTCAGCGCCGAAGAGCTGCGCGACCATTGCCGCGCGGCGCTCGCCGGCTACAAGGTGCCGAAGCGGGTCGAGTTCGTCGGCGAGCTGCCGCGGACATCGTCGGGCAAGCTGATCAGGACGCAGCTTCGTTGATCGATCACGCCGGACTCGCCCGCTGGCTCGACGACTACGTCGCCGCCTGGAAGAGCTACGACCGCGAGGCGATCGCCGCCCTGTTCGCAGCCGATGCGCGCTATCGCTACGACACCTATGACCCGTGGGTGGTCGGCGCCGAGGCGATCGCCGACGACTGGCTCGCCGACCGCGACGAGGCCGGCAGCTACGACGCCGCCTACGAGCCATTCGCGATCGAGGGCGAGCGCGCGGTCGCGGTCGGGACCAGCACCTACACCGCCGCCGACGGCTCGGTCGCCCGCGTCTACGACAACTGCTTCGTCATGCGCTTCGACGACGAGGGCCGTTGCTCGGAGTTCGTCGAGTACTACACCAAGCGACCGGGTGCCGAGCACCAGGGGTGATCGAGCATGAAGCGTCTGTCGAGCACCGACGCGTAGAGTCCTGCGGCCATGGCGGAAGATGACAAGGTCTATTACGACGCCGACGCCGACCGCGATGCCCTCGCCGGCAAGACGATCGCGATCCTCGGCTACGGATCGCAGGGCCACGCCCACGCGCTGAACCTGAAGGAGTCGGGTCACGACGTCATCGTCGGGCTGCGGCCGGACTCCACCAGCCGTGCCGACGCCGAGGCGGCGGGGTTCGAGGTCCTCGACACGGCCGACGCCGCCAGCCGCGGCGACATCGTCATGGTCCTGTTGCCCGACGAGAAGCAGGGGGAGGTCTGGAACGCCGAGATCGCCGACGGCGTCTCCGAGGGCAACCTGCTGATGTTCGGGCACGGCTTCGCGATCCACTACGGGGAGATCGAGCCGCCCGCCGGCGTCGACGTCGCCATGGTGGCGCCGAAGGGACCGGGCCACCTGGTTCGGCGTACGTTCGAGGAGGGCAAGGGGGTGCCCTGCCTGATGGCGATCCACCACGACGCCAGCGGCGGCGCTCGCGCGCAGGTGCTCGCCTATGCGAGCGCGATCGGCGGCGGGCGTGCCGGGATCATCGAGACGAGCTTCAAGGACGAGTGCGAGACCGATCTCTTCGGCGAGCAGGCGGTTTTGTGCGGCGGCGCCACCGAGCTGGTCAGGGCGGGGTTCGAGACCCTGGTCGAGGCGGGCTATGACCCGCGCCTCGCCTACTTCGAGACCCTGCACGAGCTCAAGCTGATCGTCGACCTGATGTATGAGAAGGGCGTCCAGGGGATGCGCTACTCGATCTCGAACACGGCCGAGTACGGCGACATGACCCGGGGGCCGAAGGTGATCGGCCCCGAGGTGCGCGAGTCGATGAAGCGGGTGCTCGACGAGATCCAATCGGGTGACTTCGCCCGTGAATGGATCGCCGAGAATCGTGCCGGCGCCGAGAACTTCAACCGCTTGCGCGACGAGGCCAAGGAGCATCAGATCGAGTCGGTCGGCAAGGACCTGCGCTCGATGATGCCCTGGGTCGACCAGGAGTTCTAGCCTTCACGAAGGGGGAGAGATGGAAGCCGTAACGCCCAACCCGACGCCGTCACAGCCGACGCGATACCCGGTTCGCGTCGAGGCCGAGCGCCAGGACCGCTACCACCGCTTCCTGCCGCTGGTCAAGTGGTTGCTCGCGATCCCGCACTACTTCGTCCTCTTCTTCTTGCTGATCGGCGTCTTCTTCGCCAAGATCGTCGCCTTCTTCGCGGTCCTGTTCACCGGCCGCTACCCGGAGGGGATCTTCAGCTTCGTCACCGGTGTCCTCCGGTGGACGTGGAACGTGACCGCGTACGTCTACCTGCTCACCGATCGCTACCCGCCGTTCAGCCTCGAGGCCGATCGCTCGTATCCGGCCAGCTTCGAGATCGAGTACCCGAGCGATGGCGTCGACCGCTGGCGCCCGCTGGTCCAGTGGCTGCTGATCATCCCCTACGCGCTGGTCGCCGCGGTGCTCACCTACTTGGCGGCGATCGTGGCCCTGATCGGGGTGTTCGTGATCCTGTTCACGGAGGAGCTCCCGGAGGGGATGTTCAAGCTGATCCTGATCCCCTACCGGTGGCAGCTGCGTGCGAGCGCCTACGCCTTCTTCATGGTCACGCGCTACCCGCCGTTCGAATGGGACGAGCAGCAGCGCTGATCACTCACCGAGCACCTTGATCACCAGCCGCTTGCGCCGTCGGCCGTCGAACTCGACGTAGAAGATCGCCTGCCAGGGGCCGAGGTCGAGCCTGCCCTCGGTCACCGGCACGATCACCTGGTGGTGGACGAGGAGATTCTTCAGGTGGGCATCGCCGTTGTCCTCGCCACCCCGATGGTGGCGGTAGTCGCCGGGATCGGGTGAGAGCTCGCGTGCCACCTCGTTCGCCGGCTCGCTCCACGACGGCGGTGCGAGCTTGTCGAGCCACTCGAGCGCATCCGCTTGGATCCCGGGCTCGTCGTCGTTGATCCAGACCGCGGCGGTGATGTGCATCGCCGAGATCAGCGCCATGCCCTCGGCGATCTGAGACTCGTCGACCGCAGCCTGGACCTCCTCGGTGATCCTGATGAACTCGCGTCGCTGCGCGGTCTCGAAGGTGAGGTACTCGGTGTGGGCGTTCATCAACCCTGGTCGATCGGGCGCGAGCGCCCCTGCTCGCCATCGGGCAGCTTGCCGTCGCGCCCGACGTAGCCACCCTCGGCGCCGACCACGACGTAGACGGCGTCGGCGGGTCCACGGTTGCGAATCGAGCGCACGGTCTCGGCACGGGGTAGAGCTCCGTCGGCGCTCGTGGTAGTGGCGAAGGCCTCCCAGCGGCCGGGAGGACGATCGCGTTGACGCCGAATTCGCTCACCTCGAGCTGGCGACGGATCTTGCGGAAGCCGTAACCTTCGCCCAACCCGTCGAGGCTGGCGACGGTGTAGCCGTCGCCCTCGATCGGCTCCCTCGCCTCGTTCGGGCCCACCTCGAGCACCCTACACCGCGCCCGCTCCGACCCAAGCACGATGAACCAAGCCCTTGCACGCATACCGGACGAGCTCAGGCCCGCCGACGGGCGCTTCGGTTGCGGGCCCTCGAAGGTCCGCCCCGAGGCGGTCGCCGCGCTCGCCGAGCGCGCCGACGTGATTGGCACCTCCCACCGCCAGCGGCCGGTGAAGGACCTGGTCGGCCGGATTCGCCGCGGGGTCGCCGAGCTGCTGGGCGCTCCGGATGGATACGAGGTCGCGCTCGGCAACGGAGGCACGACCGCTTTCTGGGACGCCGCCGCCGCCTGCCTGATCCGCGAGCGCTCCCTGCACCTGAGCTATGGCGAGTTCTCGGGCAAGTTCGCGCAGGTGAGCCGGGGCGCGCCTTTCCTCGCCGACCCGATCGTGGTCGAGGCCGACCCCGGCGACGCTCCCGAGCCGACCACCGATGCCGGCGCCGATGCGCTCGCCTGGGCCCAGAACGAGACCTCGACCGGAGTGAGCGTGCCGGTTGTGCGCCCGGCGGGCGCCGAGGCGCTGGTCTTGATCGACGCGACCTCGGCCGCCGGGGGCCTGGCGGTGGATCTGGGTCAGGCCGACGCCTATTACTTCGCGCCGCAGAAGGGGTTTAGCGCCGACGGCGGGCTCTGGCTGGCGCTGCTCAGTCCCGCGGCGATCGCTCGAATCGGCGAGCTCGACGGGGCCGCCGGTCGCTGGCAGCCCGCCTTCCTCTCGCTCTCGATCGCGCTCGAGAACTCGAGCAAGGACCAGACCTACAACACCCCCGCGCTGGCGACCCTGCTGCTGTTGGCCGACCAGCTCGAGTGGATGCTCGCCGCCGGCGGCCTCGATTGGTGCGCCGCGCGGTGTCAGGCCTCGTCGTCGCGGCTCTACGGCTGGGCGGAGCGTGCCGATTTTGCGACCCCGTTCGTGTCCGATCCTGCGAAGCGGTCGCCGGTGGTCGGCACGATCGATTTCGATCAGCGGGTCGACGCGGCCGCGGTGGCGGCGAACCTGCGAGCGAACGGGATCGTCGACGTCGAGCCCTATCGCAAGCTCGGTCGCAACCAGCTGCGAATCGGGATGTTCCCCGCGGTCGAGACGGCCGACGTCGAAGCGCTCACCGCCTGCGTCGATTGGATCGTCGCCAACGCGCCGGGGGCGCTGCGGTGACCGACGGCGCCGGCGCCGGCGAGCGCACGCTCACCGACCGGGTTCCCCGGGTCCTGATCAAGGAGAAGATCGCCGCCACCGGGGTGGATCTGCTGCGCTCGGACTTCGAGGTCGAACTCGGGCTGGAGATGGAAGCCGAGGAGCTCAACCGCAGAATCGGCGAGTTCGACGCGATCCTGATTCGCTCGGCGACGAAGCTCACCGCGGAGCTGATCGAGCGGGCCGGTCGCCTGCGTGTGATCGGTCGGGCCGGCACCGGCGTCGACAACGTCGACATCGAGGCCGCGACCAAGCGCGGGATCATCGTCGCCAACGCACCCGAGTCGAACTCGATCGCGGCCGCCGAGCACACGCTGGCGCTGGCGCTGGCGCTGGCACGAAACGTCCCTCAGGCACATGGTGCGCTGGTCGCGGGGGAGTGGGCGCGGTCTCGCTACAGCGGCAACGAGCTCTACGGCAAGACCCTTGGCGTGCTCGGCTTCGGCCGCATCGGCCAGCTGGTCGCCAAGCGCGCGCAGGGATTCGAGATGGAGGTCGTCGGCTTCGACAAGTTCGTCGCCCCCGAACGCTTTCGCGAGCTCGGGGTGGAGGGCGTCGCGACCAGCGAGGAGCTCTACCGCCGCGCCGACGTGATCACGATCCATCTGCCGAAGACCCCGGAGACCGTCGGCTGGATCGATGCGGAGGCGATCGCCCAGATGCGCGAGGGGGTGCGGATCGTCAACTGCGCACGCGGCGAGCTGGTCGACCTCGACGCGCTCCTCGCCGGGCTCGAGTCGGGCCGGGTGGGCGGAGCCGCGCTCGACGTGTTCCCCTCGGAGCCGTTCACCGCCCATCCGCTGTTCGACCGCGACGACGTCGTCGTCACCCCGCACCTCGGGGCTTCGACCGCCGAGGCGCAGGACCGCGCCGGGATCGCCACCGCCGAGCAGGTGCGCGCCGCGCTCAGCGGCGGCGTGGTCACGAACGCGGTCAACATCGCAGCGGTGCTACCCGAGACGATGGAGGCACTGGCGCCGTTCGTCCCGCTGTGCGAGAAGCTCGGCGCCCTCGCCCAGGGGCTGGCCGATGCCCCCACCGACCGGGTCCAGGTCGAGTTTCACGGCCGAGTCGCCGACCACGACACACGCCTGCTCGGGATCGCGGTCCTGGTCGGGATCCTCTCCGGGCATACCGAGGAGCCGGTCAACCTGGTCAACGCCCCGGCGGTTGCCGAGGAACGCGGGATCGAGCTCGGCGAGCTCAAGCAGGTCTCCTCGGGGGACTTCACCGAGCTGATCAAAGTCAGGATCGGCGAGGTCGAGGTCGCCGGCACCGGGTTTGGGCCGCGCAACGTGCCCTATCTGGTCGGCGTCTGGGGTCACAGCTTCTACATGCCGTTCGCCGACCACCTGGCGATCTTCCGCTACGCCGACCGGCCGGGGATGATCGGCAGGGTCGGCACCGCCTTCGGCGTTCACGGGGTCAACATCGTCTCCGCCGCGGTCGGCGCCGAGGCGAGCGAGGGCGAGGCGGTGATGGCGCTGACCACCGACGGCCCCGTCCCCGACGCCGTGATCGACGAGATCGCTGCGGGCGAGGGCTTTTTCGCCGGCCGTGGGGTCGACGTCTAGCTCGAGGATTAGAGTCCGGCGGGTGCGAGCAGTCGTGATCACCGGCCATGGCGGCTCAGACGTGCTCAGGGTCGAGCAGCGCCCCGATCCCGAGGTCGGTCCGGGGGAGGTGCGGATCGCGGTTCGCGCCGCGGGGATCAACTTCGCCGACCTGATGGCGCGCACCGGCGCCTATCCCGACGCCCCGCCCCCGCCCTGCGTGGTCGGCTACGAGGTCGCCGGCGAGGTCGAGAGCCTCGGCCCGGGGGTCGCTTCGCTCGCCGTCGGCGACCGGGTGCTGGCGGGTACACGGTTCGGCGGCTACGCCGAGCTGGTCACGGTGCCGGTCGAGCAGACGCTGGCGCTGCCGCACGGGATCAGCTTCGAGCAAGGCGCAGCGTTCCCGGTCAACTATGGGACCGCGTGGGCGGCGCTGATGATCATGGGCGGGTTGCGCGAGGGCGACCGGGTCCTGATCCACGGGGCCGGGGGTGGAGTCGGGATCGCGGCGACCCAGATCGCCACCCGGGTCGGCGCCGAGATCTACGGCACGGCGTCGCCGGCCAAGCACGACGCGATCCGCGACCAGGGGGTCGATCACCCGATCGATTACCGCAACCACGACTTCGCCGAGGAGGCGGTGAAGCTCAGCGGCGGCGCCGGGCTCGACCTGATCATCGACGCGATCGGACCGACCAGCTTCCGCAAGGACTACTCGATCCTGCGACCTGGCGGAAGGCTCGTGATGTACGGGCTCTCGGAGGTGCAGAGGGGCGAAAAGCGCGATCTGCCCGCCATCTTTCGGAGCCTCGCACGGATGCCCCTGGCGACGATGCCGTGGTGGAAGAGCCTGCACGTGATGAGCGAGAACAAGGGCGTCTTCGGGCTCAACATGCTCAAGTGGTGGGACGAGGAGGGGCTCGACCGGCTCCTCGAGCCGCTCGGCGCTGGACTCGAGCGCGGCGATTACACCCCGGTTGTCGCCGAGGCCTTTCCCTTCGACCGCGCCCCCGAAGCGCATCGGTTCATCGCCGAGCGCCGCAACGTCGGCAAGGTAGTCCTCACCCCGTAGATGTTCTCGACCCTCGCCTCAGTCGGCAGCGAGTTCCACCGCGAGATCGTCAGGACGGGCCAGCTGGCGGCGTTCCTGTTGTTCATCGCCCTCCTCGGCACCTTCGGCTTCATCCGCCTCTCCACCCACATGATCCGCGCACAGGTGAGCTGGTGGCCCGGCAATGTCTCCGTCGGCGGCACCCACGTCCACCACCTGGTCTTCGGCATCTTCGCCCTGTTGGTCTTCGGCTATATCGGGGTCGTACACGGCCCGCACTCTCCCTGGCGCGAGATCATCGCGGTGCTGTTCGGGATCGGCGCCGGGCTCACCCTCGACGAGTACGCCCTCTGGCTCGAGCTTAAGGACGTCTACTGGGAGAAGGACGGTCGCAAGTCGGTCGACGCGATGATCGTCGCCTCCTGTCTCGCCGGGCTCGCCCTGATCGGGTTCTCGGCCTGGGTACGGCTTGCCGACGACGTCAAGGACAGCGTCTTCACGGTGGTCGGCTTCTTCGGCTTCTTCGGCATCATGGTCGCGCTTGTCAACGCGGCGAAGGAGAAATTCTGGATGGCGATGGTCGGCCTGATCTTCTGGCCCGGCGCGGCGGTCAGCGCGGTGCGGCTGGCAAAGCCCCACTCGTTCTGGGCGCGGCGCTTTTACCGCAAGCGCAGGTTCATCCAGCATGGCGAGCGCAAGCTCGAGCGCTCGCGGGCGCGTTATCCCGCCGGCGCACCACCGGCGACGCCGGGACCCGCGGCGACCACCTGATCGTCCTCGTCGGGCGCCGAGGCGGGGAAGAACTCATCGATGGCGACCGCGAGCGAGGCGGCGATCGGGATCGCCAGCAGCGCTCCCAGGATCCCGGCGAGCTGGGCGCCGGCGAGCACGACGACGATCGCCGCCACCGGGTGCACCCTGACCGCGTTGCGATAGAAGACCGGCTGGATCACGCGGTCCTGGAGCTGCTGGTAGATCACGAACAGGGCCAGCCAGATGAGCACCGTGGTCGGGAAGTTGTCGAAGCACGCGACCACCGCGACCAGCACCCCGCCGATCGTGAACCCGACCAGTGGGACGAGGTCGAAGAACGCGACCAAGACCGCCAGCGGGACCGCCAGGTCGACGCCAAGCAGCTCCAGCGCCAGCCAGGTGAAGACTCCCGCGAGCACCGCCAGCAGGACGTTGACCGAGACGTAGGAGCGGACGATGCGGGCGATCTTCGGGCCGATCCGGCGGAGCTTGTCACGCTCGGAGCGCGGCAGGCGCCCGGTGATCAGCTCGAATTGGCGGCCGCCGTCGAGCAGTAAGAAGAAGGCGAGGGTGAGCACGACGATCGCCTCGACCAGATTGTTGAGCAGTCCGACCGTGACCTCCTTCGCCGCGCCCGCGGCATCGCCCAGGGTTGACGGTAGGTTGGCCGCTTCCTTGCTCAGCAAGCCGGTGATGTTGTACTTCTCGTTCAGCTCCTGGAAGCTCGAGTTGTCGTTGGCCCAGTTCTCGAAGTCCTTGACGTAGGTGGGTAGCTTCGGGCCCAGCTGCTCCACCTCGCGGACGATCGGCGGGATCACCTCCAAGACGAGAAAGGTGAATGCGACCCCGAAGATCACGTAGGCGACCAGGATCGCCGCCCACCGCGGCAGGCTGCGGCCGCGGATCCGCGGCCTTTGGACCAGCTCGACCAGCGGGCTCAGCGCCAGCGCCAGGAAGACCCCGGCGAGAAGCCAGCGGATCGTTGTCCGCACCTCGACCACGACGTGCTGCAACAGCAGTGCGACGCCAACCGCGATCAGGACGATCGCGACGATCTTGAACACGGCACGGGCCTCTATCCGTGAGGCGATCATCCGCGAACCGATTCGCCGTCGCCGTGCGCTACCCTGCGCCACGGAACCGATGACCCAGCCGCTGCACACCCCGGCGCTTCTCCTGCTCCTCCCCCTGCGGGGGGAATGATCGCCGGCGGCGCGACAGCCGCAAGCCCGTAACAGTCAACAGTTCCACGTAAAAGGAGAACGCCGGATGGCCGACCGGGTCCACATCTTCGACACCACGCTGCGAGACGGCGAGCAGTCGCCGGGAATCTCGCTCAACACCCAGGAGAAGGTCGAGATCGCTGATCAGCTCGCGCGTCTCGGGGTCGACGTGATCGAGGCCGGCTTCCCGATCACCTCGCCCGGCGACTTCGAGGCGGTCGAGGCGATCGCCGGCGAGGTCGAAGGCCCGGTGATCTGCGGGCTCGCTCGCACCCACAAGGCCGACATCGACGCAGCGTGGTCGGCGATCAAGGGGTCCGAGCGCCCCCGGATCCACACCTTCATCTCGACCTCCGACATTCACATCACCCACCAGCTGCAGACCACCCGCGACGACGTCAAGGGCCAGGCAAAGGCGGCCGTGGCGCTGGCGCGGTCGTACTGCGACGACGTCGAGTTCTCGCCGATGGACGCGACCCGCGCCGAGATCGAGTTCACCGCCGAGGTCTGCGCGATCGCCGTCGCCGAGGGCGCCACCGTGATCAACATCCCCGACACCGTCGGCTACACGACGCCGGAGGAATACTCGCGCTACTTCGCCCGCCTGCACGAGCTGGCCCCGGAGCTACGCCAGGTCGAGCTCTCGGTCCACTGCCACGACGACCTCGGCCTGGCGGTGGCCAACTCCTATGCCGGGCTGCTCGCCGGAGCGCGCCAGGTCGAATGCGCGATCAACGGGATCGGCGAGCGCGCCGGCAACTGCTCGCTGGAGGAGATCGTGATGCTGCTTCGCACCCGGCGCGACGAGCACGGGCTCGACACCGGTCTCGACACCCGCGAGCTGGCGCGGACCTCGCGCATGGTCACTCGCTTCACCGGCTACTCGGTGCAGCCGAACAAGGCGATCGTCGGCCGAAACGCGTTCGCCCACGAGGCGGGCATCCACCAGGACGGCGTGCTCAAGGAGCGCTCGACCTACGAGATCATGGACGCCCGCGACGTCGGGCTCGAGTCGAACTCGATCGTGCTCGGCAAGCACTCGGGCCGCCACGCACTGCGCGATGCGCTCGAGCAACTCGGCTTCAAGGTCGAGGGCAACGCGCTCAACCAGGCGTTCAAGCGATTCAAGGAGATCGCCGACCGCAAGAAGCAGGTGACCGCGCTCGACCTCGAAGCGATCGTCTCCGACCAGGCTCGCGACGGGTCGTCTCGTTACGAGCTCGCCTGGTTCGATGTCGAGGCCTCGTCGCGGCGCGACCCGCACGCGGCGCTGGCCGTGACCATGCCCGACGGCTCCGAGGCGGTCGGCGAGTCGGGGGGCGACGGCCCCGTCGACGCGATCTTCGGCGCGGTCAGGGCGGCGACCGCGGTCGACTCGCAGCTGCGCCAGTACACGGTCTCGGCGGTCACCGAGGGCGAGGACGCGCTCGGCGAGGTGACGGTGATGCTGCGCGCGCACGGGCGCCTCGCCAGCGGCCAGGGCGTCGCCACCGACATCCTCGAGGCTTCGGCGCGCGCCTACATCCGAGCGCTCTCGAACGCGCTCGAGGGCGCCGCGGTGCGCGAAGCCGAGGGACTCACCGCCGACGCCGCCACCGAGCCGGCGACCCCCGGCCCCTAGGCGCGCGCATATAGTCCGCTCACTGTGGCGGGATCGCTGGAGGGACGCAAGGCGCTGATCACCGGCGCTTCGTCGGGGATCGGCGAGGCGACTGCGGTGGCGATGGTCCGCGAAGGCGCATCGGTGGCTCTCGGCGCCCGGCGCAAGGAGCGCCTCGACGAGCTCGCCGCGAGAATCGAGTCGGAGGGCGGTCGCGCCGTTGCGGTCGAGGCCGACATCGCCGAGGAGGCGAGCGCCAAGGAACTGGTCGAGACGGCGCACTCCGAGCTCCAGGGGCTCGACTGCCTGATCAACAACGCCGGTGTGATGCTGCTCGGCCCGCTGCAAGGAGCTGACCCCGCCGAGTGGCGGACCATGCTCGAGGTCAATTGCCTCGGCCTCCTCTACTGCACCCACTACGCGCTACCGCTGATCCGCGACGGTGGGGGAGGGGACGTCGTCAACGTCGCCTCGACCGCCGGCCGCACCGCCGGGCTCGGATCGGGCGTCTACAACATGACCAAGTTCGGCGTCGTCGGCTACTCGGAATCACTGCGCCAGGAGGGCCTGCACATCGGCGTCCGCGTCACGTGCGTCGAGCCCGGGTTTGTCGAGACCGAGTTACAGGGACACAACGAGAACCCGGTCGTGGTCGAGCAGATCGAGAAGATGCGCGATTCGACCGGCAAGGTGCTCGATGCCGACGACATCGCCCGCGCGATCGTCTATGCCGTCGGCCAGCCGAAGCACGTCTCGGTCAACGAGATGCTCATGCGGCCGACCGGGCAATCGCGCTAGCGGACCTCGCGCTTTACAAGCGTCCGTGATAGCGTACAGGCGGTGAACGCGGTAGCAACCCGGGATGCCGTCGGCGCCAGGATCAGGGCGCTGCGTGACGCGATGGACCTCTCGCTGCGCGACCTCGCGGAGCGCAGTGGCGTCTCGGCGCCGATGTTGTCGCAGGTGGAGCGCGGCGAGACCAGCCCGACGCTGGCGATCGCCGAGCGAATCGCGGCGGGGCTCGATCTGACCCTCTCCCAGCTGCTGCGCCTCGACGAGCGCGCGCACGTGGTCGTCATCCGCGACCCCGACCGCCGCCGTCGCGACCGGCGCGGGCACCGGGTGGAGGAGCTGACGCCGCCGCTTCCGGGTCAGCGGGCCGACGTCTCGGTCCACACTCTGGATCCGGGCGCATCCACGGGCCGTCCCGGCGACCCGCCTCTGCACGAGCCGGGCTCGCGCGAGACCGCGGTCGTCCTCGCCGGCGAGCTCACCCTGCTGATCGACGACGGGCGCCACGATCTCGCCGACGGCGACAGCGTCACCTTCGACGCTGACCTGCCCCACAACTTCATCAACGACGGCGATCGCCCGGCGGAGTTCCTCGCGGTCGTCGCCGCAGGTCTGCGCCGGGGCTGACGATGGCGCGATCGCTGTTCGACAAGATTTGGGACGCTCACGCCGTCGCCGACGGGCTCATCTACGTCGACCTGCATCTGGTTCACGAGGTCACCTCGCCGCAGGCCTTCGAGGGGCTGCGGCTCGAGCGACGGCGGGTGCGGCGGCCCGACAAGACGCTCGCCACCGCCGACCACAACGTGCCCACCGACGGCACCCCGGCGGCGCGGATGATCGTCGACGAGCTCTCCCGGGTCCAGGTCGAGACCCTGGAGCGAAACTGCGAGGAGTTCGGGATCCCGATCTACTCGCTCGGCTCCGAGCGCCAGGGGATCGTGCACGTGATCGGCCCCGAGCTCGGCCTCACCCAGCCGGGGCTGACGATCGTCTGTGGCGACAGCCACACCTCGACCCACGGGGCCTTCGGGGCGCTCGCCTTCGGCATCGGCACCTCCGAGGTCGAGCACGTTCTCGCAACCCAGTGTCTGGGACAGCGGCGGCCGAAGACGATGCGAATCTCCTACTCGGGCGAGCTCGGGCTCGGCGTCGTCGCCAAGGACCTGATTCTGGCGACGATCGGGAGGCTCGGCACCGGCGGCATGGTCGGCCACGCGGTCGAGTACGCGGGCGAGACGATCACCGGGATGTCGATGGAGAACCGGATGACGATCTGCAACATGACGATCGAGGGTGGCGGGCGCGCGGGCATGATCGCTCCCGACGAGACGACCTTCGAATGGGTCGCAGAGCGCCCGGCCGCTCCGCCCGACTACGACGAGGCGGTCGCCGGCTGGCGGCGGCTACCGACCGACGACGGTGCCGAGTTCGACGTCGAGATCGAGGTCGACGCCGCTTCGCTCTCGCCGATGGTGACCTGGGGAACCAACCCCGGACAGGTGGTCGAGGTGACCGGTGTGGTTCCGGCGCCCGAGAGCGAGCCGGAGGAGCGCGCGCTTCGCTACATGGACCTGGAGCCAGGCCACGCGATCGAGGAGATCGCGCTCGATCGCGTCTTCATCGGCTCCTGCACCAACTCGCGAATCCAAGACCTCCGCGAGGCCGCGTCGATCGTCGAGGGCCGCCGGGTCGCGGGCACGGTCGAGGCGATGGTCGTTCCCGGCTCCGCCCAGGTCAAGGTTCAGGCCGAGCGCGAGGGGCTCGACCAGGTCTTTCGCGACGCGGGATTCGACTGGCGCAGCGCCGGCTGCTCAATGTGCCTGGGGATGAACCCCGACACCCTCAGCCCGGGCGAGCGCTGCGCCTCGACCTCGAACCGCAACTTCGAGGGGCGCCAGGGCAAGGGCGGGCGCACGCATCTGGTCTCACCGCGGATGGCGGCGGCGGCAGCGATCGAGGGTAGGTTCGTTGATATTCGGGGAGACAAGTGGACCGCGTAGAGATCATCGAAGGCGGCGTCTCGCACCTGGACCGCGCTGACGTCGATACCGACCAGATCATCCCGAAGCAGTTCCTCAAACGGGTCGAGCGCAGCGGCTTCGGCGAGTTCCTGTTCTATGACTGGCTCCGCGACGGGGAGATCGAGCTCGAGCCCAACCCGATCCTGGTCACCGGGCCCAACTTCGGCTGTGGCTCCTCGCGCGAGCACGCGCCGTGGGCGCTGCAGGACTTCGGCTTCCGCGCTGTAGTCGCACCCTCTTTCGGCGACATCTTCTATGCCAACTGCACCAAGATCGGCCTCTTGCCGGTGATCCTGAGCGAGCAGGAGTGCCGCACGCTCGCGGCCGCGGGGGCGGCCCGCATCGACCTCGACGATCAGACCGTCGACTGCTCCGACGGGGTGGTTCGGTTCGAGATCGACGAGGAGGTGAAGCATCGGCTCTTCCACGGGCTCGACGAGATCGGGATCACCCTCCAGGGAGAGGATCTGATCGCCGCCTACGAGGGCTCCGGGGGCGCCGACCGCGGCCCGGTGACGACCGCGCTGTGAGCCCGGACAAAGCGAAGAGGAACGATCGTCAAATGCGAAGCGCGAGCCTCAGACTGTGACCGACTGGGACGCGGCCACCTACGACCGGGTCGCCGAACCGCAGGAGGAGTGGGGCCTCGAGGTGCTCTCGCGGCTGCAGCTGAGCGGTGACGAGATCGCGCTCGACGCCGGCTGCGGCTCGGGCCGGGTGACCCGCCACCTGCTCGACCGCCTGCCCCGCGGCGAGGTGATCGGCGTCGACGCTGCGCCCTCGATGATCGAGCACGCGCGCGAGAACCTGGCCTCCTACGGCGACCGGGTGAAGCTCTACGTCCGCGACCTGCTCGACCTCTGGCTCGATGCCGAGGTCGACGTGGTGTTCTCGAACGCGGTCTTTCACTGGATCCTCGATCACCAACTGCTGTTCACCCGCCTGTTCGCCGCGCTGCGACCGGGGGGCGTGCTCCAGGTCCAGTTCGGTGGGGAGGGCAATGTCGCCGAGTGGAAGCGGGCGATCGAGGCGAGCGAGGGCGACGAGCGTTTCTCGCAGTACCTGCGTGGAATGGCCGACGTCCAGTACTTCGCCTCGCTCGGCGACACGGAGGCGAGGCTCGAGCGAGCGGGGTTCATCGTCGACCGGATCTGGCTCGAGAACCGGGTGGTTAGGCCGCGCGAGCCGCGCGACTACGTGAGCTCGGTCGGGCTCACCCACCACCTCGAGCGCCTGCCCGAGGACCTGCACTCCAAGTTCGTCGACGCCGTGCTCGGCTCGATGTCGGCACCGCTCGAGCTCCACTACGTCCGCCTCAACGTCTCCGCCAAAAAGCCGGCATGAGCGCTCGCCTGGTCCTGCTCCCCGGCGACGGGATCGGCCCGGAGATCGTCGAGGCCACCCGACGAGTGCTCGAGCGCCTCGGCGAGTTCGAGTTCTCCGAGCAGCTGATCGGCGGCGCCTCGATCGACGCCCACGGGACGGCGATCACCGGCGAGGTTCTGGACGCCTGCCGAAGCGCCGACGCGATCCTGCTCGGCGCGGTCGGTGGCCCGAAGTGGGACACGACCGATCCGCAAGCGCCACGGCCCGAGCAGGGGCTGCTCGGCCTGCGCAAGGGCCTCGGCCTGTACGCGAACCTGCGACCCGTGAAGCCGTCGGTCGCGCTCTTGCCGGCCAGCCCCCTGCGCGAGGACCGGATCCGCGACACCGACCTGCTTGTCGTCCGCGAGCTCACCGGGGGTATCTATTTCGGCGACTCGGGTCGCGACGGCGATCGCGCTTACGACACCTGCGAGTACACGACCGCGGAGATCGAGCGGATCGCCCGGGTCGCCTTCGAGGCGGCCCTGGGCCGGCGCCGCCGGGTGACCTCGGTCGACAAAGCAAATGTGCTCGAGACCTCGCGCCTTTGGCGGGAGACGGTGACGCGGGTGGCGGACGACCATGCGGAGGTCGAGCTCGATCACCTCCTGGTCGACAACGCGGCGATGCAGCTGGTCAGCGACCCGGCCCGCTTCGACGTGATCCTGACCGAGAACATGTTCGGCGACATCCTCAGCGACGAGTCGGCGATGCTCACCGGCTCGCTCGGGATGCTGCCCTCGGCGAGTCTCGGGGGCGACGGGCCGGGCCTGTTCGAACCGGTCCACGGCAGCGCGCCCGACATCGCCGGCAAGGGGATCGCCAACCCGCTCGCCGGGTTCCTCTCAGGGGCGCTGCTGTTGCGCCACGGGCTCGGGATGCCCGGCGAGGCGGACGCGATCGAGGGCGCCGTCGAGACGGTGCTCGCGCGCGGGGTACGCACTCCCGACCTCGGCTGGGTCGAGTCCGAGACCCCGCCGATGTCCGATCTCCCGGCCGAGGTCGAGGTCGGGACCGAGGAGATGACCCTGGCGGTGCTCGCCGAGCTCGCCTGAACGGCGATCGGGGATATGATCGCCGTCGATGAAGGACCGCGAGACGGTCACTGCGCTGAAACGAGTTCCGCTTTTCTCGGCGCTTTCCGACAGGGAGCTCGAGCGGCTCGGGCGCAGCCTCAGCGAGCGCACGTTCGGCGACGGCGACGAGATCGCGCTCGAGGGCCGCAGCGGGGTCGGCTTCTTCATCATCGACTCCGGCGAGGCGGTCGTCAGCCAGGGCGGCGAGGAGATCGACAGGCTCGGCCCGGGCGACTACTTCGGTGAGATGGCACTGATCGACGGCGGTCCGCGGTCGGCGACGGTGACCGCCGCGGGGGAGCTTCGCTGCCGGGGGATGACCGCTTGGAGCTTCCGGCCGGTGGTCGAGGCCCACGGTGAGATCGCCTGGCCCTTGCTCGAGACGCTGGTCGCGCGTCTGCGCCGCGCCGAGAGTCGCTCGGCCGGTTGAGCTCAGGCCGGCGCGATCGCTCGCAGGCCCTCGAAGGCCTGCCGGGCGGCCTCGCGATGCTCCCCGCCGCGCAACCATCGAGTGCGGGCCAGCTCGACGATGCACTCGAGCCGCTGAAAACGCTCACAGGCCGTAGCCAGAAGAGCGTCGTCGGTCTCCAGCAACCCGCGCGCCCGTGCCGCGACCGCGACCGTGTGGGCGTCGGCGCCGCCGAGCTGGTCGACCTCCTCCAGCGTCCTGCGCGCGTCGGGGTGACCGGCCAGGGCGAGGGCCTCGGCCCGCTTGGCGAGGATCAGGTCGCGCCAGCCGAAGCGCTGGTCGAGCGGTGCGAGCAGCTCGATCGCGTGCTCGAGGTCACCGAGGTGGAGCGCCACCTCGGCCGCAAGCATGAACACCGCGGGAAGTTGCTGCTCGGACCCGGCCGCGGCCTCCTCGGCGAGGCGCAGCCAATCGCGCTGTTCGGCCTCGTCGCCACGAAGCCCGTGGATCGCCGCGACGCAGGCCAGGTTGGGCGAGAAATAGGAGATCGGCGGCCGTCCCTCGGCCACCCAGGCCTCGCGCAGATCGGTCCCGCGGCGGATCGTCTCGTCCCACTCGCCGAGCATGTAGAGCGGGCGCAGGGCCAGCGCGCCGGCCAGATGTGGCGCGTTGCTCGCCATCTCCTCGGTGTTGGCGTCGGCCCAATGCACGGCCTGGCGCAAGTCGCCCGCATAGAGCAGCGACTCGGAGAGCATGTTGAGCGCGTCGCTGCGCTCGAAGGCGACGAAGCCCGCCCTCGACCCGAGCCGTTCGAGCCTCTCGACGCGCTCGCGGCTGTGCGCAACCGAGTCGTCGAATCGGCCCTGATCCCAGGCGCTCGCCGAGGCGGCGTCGAGCGCGGCGGAGAGCAGGCGGACGTCGCCCTCACCTCGCGCCATCGCCAGCGCCTCGGCGGCGGCTGACGGTTCGCCGCGCCGAAACCTCCACGCGATCCAGGCGTCGTCGAGGCGCAGCTGCGCCGCCAGATACGACCCCGGTTGCGGGGCGAGGCCACGGCTGCGCTCGACCAGTCCGACGATCGTCGCCTCGTCGAAGTGTCCGCTGATGCCGGGCATTCGTGCCGCCACCTCGGCGGCGCGGGCGTAGAAGAGAGCGGCCGCCGGCGCGTCTCCGTGCTCCTCGGCGGCCTCGGCCAGCTGACGGAGGAGCCGGAAGGTGTGATCGCCGCGGAGCCTTCCCAGGGCAATCTCGGCCGCCGCGCTCAGTGACTCGATCCGCTCACCGTTCGAGCTGGCGAAGCTCGCCGCCTGTTCGAGCAGCTCCTGCGCGCGCGCCGGCGCTCCCCGGCGCAGGGCGAGCTCGCCGGACTCGCGGGTGGCGCCGAACGCGGCCTCGATCCGGACCGGGGTCGGCTCTGTCTGCGCCGCGCGGGCGAGGTGAAAGGCGATCACCTCCGAGAGCTCGGCGTAGCGGTCGCCGGCGCCCGCGCGGATGCTCTGCGCGGCTTGCTCGTGCAGGCGGACCCGCTCGCCCCGAGTCAGCGACGAGTAGGCGACCTCGCGAATCAGCTGATGGCGAAATCCGTACAGCCCGTGCTCGCTAGCGTCGAGGGATTCGACCAGCGACCGCGCTTCCAGCCCGGCCAGCGCCGCTTCTGGCGCCGTCTCGGAGATCTCTCGCAGCGGCTCGAGCCTGAACCTGTCGCCGAGCACCGATGCTCGCTGGACCACGACCTTCTCGTCCGTGGGGAGCGCGTCGAGTCGCGCGGCGATCGCCGCCTGGACGGTGTCGGGAAGCGACTCGCCGCCGGCCTCGCCGAGCGCGTGGGCGATCTCCTCGGCGAAGAACGGGTTCCCACCACTGGTCTCGGCGATCTTGCGGGCCAGCTCGAGATCGTCGCCGACGACGAGGGTCGATGCCAGCTCCTCGGCAGCGTCGCCCGACAGGGGCCCGAGCTCGATTCGCTCATGGTTGTGCGCATCTCCCAGGTCCGGCCGCTGCTCGGCGATCTCCGGCCTCGCAGTGCAGACGACCATCAGCGGACATCCGGGAAGGGTCGCCGCGTCCTCGACCAGATCGAGGAAGCCCTCGTCGGCCCACTGGACGTCGTCGACGGCGAGCACCACCGGGGATGCCGCGGCCAGGGCCGAGAGCAGTCTTCGCCAGGACCGCCGCAGGGCGACGACGCCGGCGTCGCCCCCGTCGGCGGCCAGAGTCGCGGCGAGCGTCCGAGCCGTCTCCTCGCCGCCGCTCGCTCCCGACTCGGCGAGGCGCTCCGCGAGCGCTTCGCGCACCTCCTCCGCGCTCGCCGCGGTTCCTGCCCCGGCGGCCGAGCGCAGGATCTCGGCGAGCGCCCAGAAGGCGATCCCGTTGCCGTAGGGCGGGTTACGGCCCGAAAGGATCAGCGGACGCGGCAGCGAGCCGGCGATCGCGGCCAACAGCTCACGCCCGAGTCTCGTCTTTCCCGCGCCCGCCTCGCCGACGATCAGTGCGAGGCGCGGCGTTCGCTCGCGGACCGCGCGCAGGTAGGCCAGCCGAAGTGATTCGAGCTCTCCGCCCCGCCCGAGAAATGGGGTCGGGGCGGGGTCGGGAGCGGTCGCGCGCAACGCTCTCCAGGCTTCGAGCGGCCGATCGAAGCCCTTCGCCCGCACCCTGCCCACCGGCTCGAGAGCCGTTCTTCGACAGGCGGCCGCGGCGCGCGCGCCGACGAGGACCTGGCCGGCTTCGGCGGCCTGCTGCAGGCGTGCGGCGGCGTGCGCGGGCTCGCCCGTGACGGCGAGGTCGCCCCCGCCCAGATCGGCGAGCACCTCGCCGGTTTCGACGCCGATGCGGATCTCGAGGCCGGCCCGCTGCTCGGCCAGGCGCGCGGCAAGTGCCAGCGCCGCGGCGATCGCCCGGTCGGGGTCGTCTCCGTGAGCGCGCGGGACGCCGAAGACCGCCATCACCGCGTCACCGATGTACTTCTCGACCCGCCCACCGTGCGCTTCGAGCGTCGACCGGGAAAGCTCGAAGAACGGCTCGAGCAGGCTACGGACGTCCTCGGGATCGCGTCCCCGAACCAGCTCCGTGGAGCCGACCAGGTCGGCGAACACGATCGTCGCCAGCTTGCGCTCCCAGCCGGCGGGAGACTCGACCGGCGCCCCGCACGCGGGGCAGAACCGCGACCCTTCGGCGATCGCCTCCCCGCAACGGGTGCAGCTCACGCTCATTCGGCGACGATAGCGCCGCGATCGCTGTCGGATCACCCGCCGAGCAGGCATACTTGGTCGCGCCCCGAGTAACGCGACCCGGAGGAATGCGTGGAGAAGTCCGAGTGGATCTGGATGAACGGTGAGTTCGTCGCCTGGGAAGACGCCCAGGTACACGTGCTCAGCCACGGGCTCCACTACGGAACAGGCGTATTCGAGGGAATCCGCTGTTATGAGACCGATCGCGGTCCGGCGGTCTTTCGCCACCTCGACCACCTCAACCGGCTCGCCAACTCGGCCAAGCTCTACCACCTGCCGCTCGGCTATCAGCCGGAGGAGCTGCGCACGGCGACCCACGAGCTGATCCGCCGCAACCGGCTCGAGAGTTGCTACATCCGGCCGCTGGCCTTCCGTGGCTACGGCGAGATGGGCCTCTACGCCCAGACCGCGCCCGTCGACGTGACGATCGCCGCCTGGCCGTGGGGGGCTTACCTAGGTGAGGAGGGAAAGCGCAACGGAATTCGCGCCAAGGTCTCATCGTGGCGCCGGATCTCGCCCGCGGGCCTGATCCCGCAAGCGAAGGCTTCGGGTCAGTACCTGAACTCGATCCTGGCGAAGACCGACGCCGCCCAGTCCGGCTTCGACGAAGCGATCCTTCTCGATCAGGACGGAGTCGTCTGTGAGGGCTCGGGGGAGAACATCTTCGTCGTCCGCGAGGGACGTCTCGTGACGCCGGGCCACACCGCCGCGATTCTCGACGGAATCAGCCGCAAGTCGGTGATCCAGATCGCCGAGGACCTGGGCTACACCGTGGTCGAGCGCGATCTCGCTCGCGCCGAGCTCTACATCGCCGAGGAGGTCTTCCTCTGCGGGACGGCGGCCGAGCTCGTCCCCGTGCGTGAGGTCGATGGCCACGCGCTGCCGGCGCCCGGCGAGCTGACCAAGGTGATCCAGGCGAAGTTCGAGGACGCGCTGCACGGGCGAGCCCCCGAATACTCCGAATGGCTCGACCTGGTCGAGCCAGCGAGGCGGAGTCCCGAAGGAACGAAGCCGCATGCGAGCGGCGAGTCCGAAGCGAGGGAGCCCAGCCCCGCCGCCGTTGAGGCGCCGCCAGGCGGTAAGGTCGCTCGCTGACGATGCCCGGACCCGAGTCCATCGAGCGAATTAGCGCCGCCGCGACCGTCTAGCGGCTCGCGGCCGCGCGGCGAACCCGCGCAGATCGCTCGTTCGGCAACCGGATCGGAAAGGCATCACGTGACTGAGCTCATCCATCTCTACGACACCACCCTTCGCGACGGCATGCAGGGCCAGGGCATGTCCCTGTCGGCGGCCGAGAAGGTCCGCGTCGTCCAGGCCCTCGACCGCCTCGGCGTCGGCTTCGTCGAGGCCGGCTTCCCGAGCTCGAACCCGAAGGAGGCAGAGCTCTTCGGGCTGCTCGCCGAGGTCGAGCTCGCGCAGGCGAGTGTCTGTGCGTTCGGGATGACGCGGCGACGAGGGATCGCCGCCGAGGAGGATCCGGCCCTTCGTGACCTGGTCGAGTGCGCCGCCCCGGTGACCACCTTCGTCGGCAAGACCTGGGGCCTGCATCTGGAGAAGGTGACCAAGGTCTCGCGCGAGGAGAACCTGGCGATGATCGTCGACTCGGTCAACCTCGCGCGCGCCCATCGCAAGCGGGTGGTCTATGACGCCGAGCACTTCTTCGACGCCTGGCGCGAGGACGCCGGCTACGCGCTCGAGTGTCTGCGCGCCGCGATCGCCGCGGGTGCCGAGAACGTCACGCTCTGCGACACCAACGGCTCCAGCCTCCCCGAACAGATCGCCGAGGCGACCGCCGCGGTGGTCGCCGAGCTCGGCGAGCGCGCACAGGTCGGCATCCACACCCACAACGATCTCGAGTGCGGCGTCGCAAACTCGCTCGCCGCGGTCGACGTCGGCGCCCGGATGGTCCAGGGCACGTTCAACGGCTACGGCGAACGGTGCGGCAACGCCAACCTCGTCTCGATCCTGCCCGCGCTGCAGCTGAAGCTGGGCTATCGGTGCGTGCCCGGCGATCGCGTCCGGCTGCTGACCGAGACCTCGCACTTGATCGACGAGCTCACGAATACGGCTCCCGACCCCGACCAGCCCTACGTCGGGCGCAACGCCTTCGCCCACAAGGGCGGCATGCACGTCGCCGGCGTGCAGGCCGATGCCCGCACCTTCGAGCACATGGACCCGAAGCTCGTCGGCAACAGCCGCGACGTCCTGATCTCCGAGCTCTCGGGCCGCGGCTCGGTCCTCTCTCGCGCCCGGGGCGCCGGCATCGACCTCGACGCCGATGCTGCCAGGCGGGCAGTCGAGCGGATCAAGGAACGCGAGCACCGGGGCTACCAGTACGAGGCCGCGGACGCGTCCTTCGATCTGCTGCTGCGCCGGGAGACGGGCGAATACCGGTCCCTGTTTCGGCTCGAGAGCTTCCGGGTGATCACCGAGAAGCGCGCCGACGGCCAGGTCGAGACCGAGGCGACGATCAAGATCTGGGTCGATGGTCGCCGCTACGTTCGCACCGCCGAGGGGAACGGGCCCGTGAACGCGCTCGATCGCGCCCTGCGAGACGCGATCGGCGAGCTGCACCCGCACCTGGCCGAGATCGAGCTGGTCGACTACAAGGTCCGCATCCTCGACTCCCACCACGGCACCGGGGCGGTCACGAGGGTGTTGCTCGACTCGGCCGACGGCCCGGACGCGTGGGGCTCGATCGGCGTCTCGGAGAACATCATCGAGGCCTCATGGGAGGCGCTGGTCGACTCGCTGGAATATGCGTTCCAGCCGAAACAGGCCGCAGACCGCGGGCCGCAGGTCGCCGATTCGCTCGCCACCGACGCTCGGTGACCGCCTTGGAAACAATCCCGCTGGCAAAGCCCGTGCTCGGCGCGCGCGAGGAGGAGTTGGTGCTCGAGGTCCTGCGCTCCGGGAGGCTTTCGCTCGGGCCGATGCAGGAGCGCTTCGAGCGCGGCTTCGCCGACTACCTCGGGGTCGCCGACGCGGTCGCCGTCTCCTCCGGGACCACGGCACTGCACCTCGGTGTCAGAGCTCTCGGCTGGGGCCCGGGGGGCGAGGTGGTGACCTCCCCGTTCAGCTTCGTCGCCTCGGCGAACTGCCTGCTCTATGAGGGCGTCGAGCCGATCTTCTGCGATGTCGACCCGGTCACCCTGAACCTCGACCCGAACGCCGCCCGGGGGGCGGTTGGCGAGCGCACGGTCGGGCTCCTGCCGATTGACATCCTCGGCTATCCGGCGGCGATCGGCGAGCTCGAGCGGGTCGCGGCCGAAGAGGAGATCGGGCTGCTCGAGGACGCTTGCGAGGCGCTCGGGGCCAGCGACTCGGACGGGCGCCTGGTCGGCTCGCGGGGCAACCTCGCCTCGTTCGCCTTCTATGCGAACAAGCAGATGACCACCGGCGAGGGCGGCATGCTCGCGGTCTCAGACCCCGAGCTTGCCGCTCGCCTGCGCAGCGAGCGCAACCAGGGTCGGGCCCCGAGCATGGACTGGGTCGACCACGACCGGCTTGGCTTCAACTACCGGCTCAGCGAGATCCAGGCCGCGCTCGGCGTCGCTCAGCTCGAGCACCTTGAGCGGATGCTCGACGATCGAGCGCGGGTCGCCCGCCTCTATACGGAGCGCCTCGCCGCGCTGGACTCCGGAGCGCCGGCCGGCGAGGGGGACCCCGGCGGTCTCGTCCTCCCGTGCGAGGATCGCGGCGATGAGCGGCGCAGCTGGTTCGTCTACGCCGTGCGCCTCCCCGCGGGCGTCGACCGCGACGCGGTGGTCGCCGACCTCGATCAGCGCGGGGTCGAGGCAAAGGCCTATATGCCCTCGATCCACCTGCTGGGCTTCTACCGCGAGCGCTTCGGATTTCGCGAGGGCCAGTTCCCGGTCGCCGAGGACGCCTCGGCGCGGTTGCTCGCGTTGCCCTTCTTTCCGGCGATCGGCGAGACGCAGATCGACCGCGTCTGCGAAGCGCTCGCCGAGGCGTTGCGCGGCGACTGGCGCTAGTTCTCGAGCTCGGGAGCGCCGACCTATAGTCCGCGCATGCCACGGTTCGAAGGGCCACCCGACCCGTTGTTCACCCGCCTCAACGCCTCGATCGGCTTCGACCGCCGCCTGTGGCCGTATGACATCGCCGGATCGCGGGCGCACGTCGGCGCGCTTCATCGAGCGGGAGTGCTCGAGGATTCCGAGCGCCGTGCGTTGCTCGACGGTCTCGATGGGGTCGCCGCGGAGCTCGAGCGCGAGGAGTTCGAGTTTTTGGACTCCGACGAGGACATCCACATGGCGGTCGAGCGCCGGCTGACCGAGATCGTCGGGCCGGTCGGTGGAAAGCTTCACACGGGGCGCTCGCGAAATGACCAGGTGGCTACCGACCTGGCCCTGTTCGTGCGCGAGCGCGCCGCATCCGGGATCGCGCTGACCCGGGCGCTGATGGCCCGGCTGCTCGGCCTTGCCGAAGCCCACGTGGACTGGGCGATGCCTGGCTACACCCATCTGCAGCGTGCCCAGCCCGTCTACCTCGGACACCACCTGCTCGCATACTTCTGGATGCTGGGCCGCGACTCGACGCGGTTCGAGGCCGCGCGCAAGGCCGCCGGCGAGATGCCGCTCGGATCCGGCGCTCTCGCCGGCCTCAACTGGGAGCTCGACCGCGACGCGAGCGCCGCCGAGCTCGGCTTCGACTCACCGGTGCCGAACTCGATCGACGCGGTCTCCAACCGCGACTTCGTCCTCGACTACCTGTTCGCCGCCACCACCTGCGCGACCCATCTCTCGCGGCTGGGCAGCGAGCTGGTGATCTGGTCGAGTCAGGAGTTCGGGTTCTGCGAGCCGAGCGATGATTTCTCCTCGGGCTCGAGCATCATGCCGCAGAAGAAGAATCCCGATGCGGCCGAGCTGCTGCGCGCCAAAGCGCCCCGTGTGCTCGGCTCGCTGACCGCGATGGCCGGGGTCCTGCATGCGCTGCCGCTGGCCTACTCGAAGGACCTCCAGGAGGACAAGGAGGCGCTCTTCGACGCGGTCGAGACGATCGAGCTGTCGCTCGAAGCGGCCGAGCGGATGCTCGCCGGCGTCCGCTTCAACCGAGCCCGGCTCGCGGCAGCGGCCGCCGACGAGATGGTCGCCGCCACCGACGTCGCCGACCTGCTGGTTCGCAAGGGAATGCCCTTCCGAGAGGCCCACGCGGTCGTCGGTGGGCTGGTGCGCTCGGCGCTCGACCGCGGTGCCTCACTCTCAGAGCTCGAGCCGGACGAGCTTCGGGCCCATTCCGAGTTGCTCGACGATGACTACTACACGCTCCTCAGCGCCGGTGGGTGGATCGAATCGAAGCGCTCTGCCGGGGGCACGGGTTCGGCGCCGCTGGCCGCTCAGATCGAGGCCGCGCGAGATCTGCTCGCGAACCTGGCCGGGACCAAGTGACGCTGCTCGACGAGTCGTTCTTCAATCGCTCGGTGCACGCGGTTGCCCGTGAGCTGATCGGCTGCGAGCTGCTCTGCGAAGGCATCGGCGGGGTGATCGTCGAGACCGAGAGCTATGAGCGCGACGACCCCGCATGCCACGCCCACGTCGGGCTGACGCGGAGGACCTCGACCCTGTTCGGGCCGCCCGGGCGCGCCTACGTCTACCTCTCCTACGGCATTCACTCACTGCTGAACGCGGTCTGCGAGCCCGAGGGCACCGCCGCCGCGGTCCTGATCCGGGCGCTCGAGCCGACCGCGGGGGTCTCCGAGATGGTTCGCAGGCGCCGACGCGAGCAGCTGCGCGAGCTCTGCTCGGGGCCCGGCAAGCTGACCGAGGCCCTTGGGATCGGGTTGGAGCGCAATGGCGCCTCACTGGCGGCACTCCCGTTCGAGCTGCGCGCGCCGGTCCCCCGGTGGGCCGGGGTCGAGGTCGCCACCGGTCCACGGATCGGGATCACCAAGGCGACCGAGCTCCCGTGGCGCTTCGGCGCCGCCGGCAACCCGTTTCTGTCGCGTCCGCTCGAGCTCGCCGCTTAGCTCGGTCTCAGCCTCTTGGCTCGGGCTCAGCCCGGCGCGATCCCGCCGCCGCTGGGTGCGGCGGTGCCGTCGCCGGTCGCGGGGGCGGCGGGCTCGGCGGGGGCCGCCGGCTCGGCCGGGGCCGAGTCGGTCTCCGGCGCTGGTCCGGTGGGCGCGGCCTCGGTGGCGGGCGCGGGTGCCACCGCGGAGTCCTCGGCGGTCGGCGCGACCGCGTCGGTATCGGGATCCTCGCCTGCCTTGCGCGTGTCGGCAAGCGCGTCGTAGGCGTTGATCACATCGGCGAAGATCAGCGCCGGGTAGGTGCCGCCGTCGACCGGGGCGCCGGCGTACTCGGTCTCCATCGGCGTCACCGTGTCGGGGTGGCCGACCCAGACGCAAACGGTGACCTCCTCGGTCGCGCCGCAGAACCAGGCGTCGCCATTGTCGTCGGTGGTCCCGGTCTTGCCCCACGTCGGATCGCCGGTCTGGGCGTTCTCGCCGGTTCCCGAGGTGACCACCGTGGTCAGAACCTGCTTCGCCGTCGTCGCCACGGCGGGATCGATCACCTGCTTGGAGACGACCTCGTTCTTGCCACTGGCGCCGGTCTGGTCGGGCACCAGGTCGCCCTCGGCGTAGCCGCCCTCCTCCTCGTCGCCACCGTCGGTGACCTCGTAGATCCCGACCGGGCTGCCCGCGCCGGCGGCCATCGTCCCCGAGAGCCGGTTGCCGTCCGCGGCGATCGTGTTGTACGCGTGCGCCATCTCCAGCGTGTTGACCCCGGTCTCCAGGCCACCGAGGATCAGCGCCGGGTTGTAAGGCTCGAAGGGCCCGCCGTCGATCGAGTACTGGGTCGCGGTCGAGAGGTCGGTCTCGATCCCCAGCTTCTCCGCCGTCGCGGCGACGTTCTGCGGGCCGACCTGGGTGCCGACCTGCGCGTAGACCGAGTTGTCGGAATAGGTGGTCGCGCTCAACAGCGAGGCCGAGCCGAGGTACTGGTCCTCATAATTGTTGACGTCGAAGAGGTCGTTGACGACCTTCTCGCCCTTGCCGTTCTTCTTCTCGATCTTGGCCTGGAAGGGAATCTCCTGGGGCGCGGAGGGATAGACCTCGCTGGTCGAGTGGCCCTGCTCGAGCGCCGTGATCAGGGTGAACGGCTTGAACGATGATCCCGGCTGGCGATGGCCGTTGGTGGCGATGTTGAACGGTGCCTCCTCGTAGTTTGGCCCCCCGACCATCGCCCGCACCGCGGCCGTGTCGTTGTCGAGCACGACCACCGAGGCGGTCGGCTCGATCGCGGCGAGCCGGCTTTGGACGATCCCCTCGACCTGGCGCTGGAGGTCGAGGTCGAGGGTTGAGGTGATCTGCAGGCCGCCGCCGAAGGCCTCGCCGGCGCCGTAGCGGTCGACCAGCTGCTGGCGCAGCCAGGAGGTGAAGTAGGGGGCCTGTGAGTTCTCTTCCGGGAGCGCGATCTGACTCGGCTTGGGGATCTCCTGCTGGGCGTAGGTCGTGTACTCATCGGGCGTGATGTAGCCCTGGTCGACCATGTTCTGGAGCACCAGGTTGCGGCGCGCCAGCGCGTTCTCGGGCAGGGTGCGCGGCGAGTAGAGGCTTGGCGAGGAGATCATTCCGGCGAGCAGCGCCGCCTCCCACGGGAGCAGCTGGGAGGCACAGGTCTCGGCCCCTTCGCCCTCGCCGCAGCCGGGGTGGTTGTAGCGGAAGTAGGTACGCGCTGCCGCCTCGATCCCGGTCGCGCCCTCGCCGAAGTAGATCTCGTTCAGGTACTCGTTGAGGATCTTGTCCTTCGACCACTGGCGCTCGAGGTGGTAGGCGAGCGCCGCCTCGCGCAACTTCTGGAACACGGTCCGGCTCTGCTGGGCGGAGAGCGCGTTCTTGACGAACTGCTGGGTGATCGTCGAGGCGCCCTGCTGGGTCGAGCCCGAGGTGATGTCCTGGATCACCGCGCGCCCGATCCCCTGAAAATCGACCCCGCGGTGCTCATAGAAGCGCTGGTCTTCGATCGCGACCACGGCCTCCGTGACCACCGGGGCGATCTCGTCGGAGGAGACGAAGATCCGCCCCTGGTTGTTGGTCAGGGTGGCGATCCGCTCGCCGTTGATGTCGTAGACGATCGAGTTCTCGGCGCGCTTGTACTGCTCGCGGCTCTCGAGCGCCGGCAGGTCCTGGGCGACGGCCATCATGATCCCGAAGATCCAGGAGATGAAGGCGAGGACGCAGAGCCCGAGCACCACGAGCGCAAACCGCAGCTTGCGCATCCGCGGCTTGTTCGGGGGCTCGTTTTCAGCCGGCTTTTCGGCCGGCTCACCGAGCAGCGGGCGCCGACGGCGCAGGCGCAGGCGGCGGCGCTGGGCGCCACCGTTGTCGCTCACGGGCTCGTGTTCGCGTCCGGAATCGTCCATCTCGGGCTGGTTCGCCGGGTCCGGTCCTCTTAGCCGCTGTGACGGGCCGAAGCGGCTCTCGCCACTGGCCACTGGCCATTCGCCTCTGGGTCTGATTCCAGTGGCGAGCGCCGAGTGGCGAGGCTCATATGAGCACCACTGAGAACCGGCCGGTGAGTCTAGCATTGGCCCGATGGCGCCCCGGGAGCAGATCGAGCAGCCTCAAACGGCGCCGATTGAGACGCTGCTCAGGGGTGTGGTCGACGCCCTCCCGCGCGGCAGACTGGCCGAGCAGCTGGCCGAGGGCCGCCCGCTGCGGGTCAAGTTCGGGGTCGATCCGACCAGCCCCGACATCCACCTCGGCCACTGCGTCGTGCTGACCAAGTTGCGCGCCTTCCAGGATCTCGGTCACACGGTTGTCCTGATCATCGGCGACTACACCGCTCGGGTCGGCGATCCCAGCGGCCGCGACGCAACCCGGCCGGTGCTCACTGCCGAGGAGGTCGACGCGAACGCGCTCACCTACCAGAATCAGGCGTTCACGGTGCTCGATCGTGAGCGCACCGAACTGCGCCGAAACAGCGAGTGGCTGCGGATGGAGAGCGATCAGCTCTTCGACCTTTCCCGCCGGTTCACGGTCGCACGGCTGCTCGAGCGCGACGACTTCGCCCGCCGGATGGCCGCAGGACGAGCGATCTCGACGCTCGAGCTGCTCTACCCGGTGCTGCAGGGCTACGACTCGGTCGCGG
>CAWGCG010000003.1:590000-1500150 GCA_963821025.1 uncultured Solirubrobacterales bacterium
GGAAAGACCGATCAGCACAGACTGGATCGTCGGCTTCGTAGATGGGGAAGGTTGCTTCTCCATCGGTTTCGTCAAGCAGCCCGACAGGGCTGAGAGGCGAGGCTATTCGACCGGCTACCAGGTCTTCCATCGGTTTGTCGTAACGCAAGGTGAGCGCAGCCGTGCCGCGCTGGAGGAGATCCGTGATTTCCTCGGCGTTGGCCGGATCTACACAAACCGGCGCCACGACAACCACAAGGAAGACCTCTGCCAGCTCACTGTCGGGCGAAGGGATGAGCTCCTCGGAACGGTGATTCCGTTCTTCGAGCGCAATCCTCTTCGCACGGCGAAGCGCAGCGACTTTGACAAGTTCGTTCGCTGCATGGAGCTGATTCGTGTGGACTCACATCTGTTGATTCCGGGTCTCATCGCGATCGCGGAGATCGCTCAGACCATGAATCACCAGAAGTCGAGGCACGAACTGATCGGAATCCTCAGAGGCCATACGCCAGACACCCTGTTCTCAGGGTGAAGAGATGGTCCCATCTGCATGGCGACATGCAGGGACAGCGCGATGCAAGGACGTGCAGTCCGCTTCATTCGAGGTACGGATGAGGTAAGGTTCGAGCGAAATTCCTTGTCGGGTAAGTTCCGACCTGCACGAATGGCGTAACGAGTTGGACGCTGTCTCAACGAGGGGCTCGGTGAAATTAAAGTCTCGGTGAAGATGCCGAGTACCCGTGGCAAGACGGAAAGACCCCGTGAACCTTTACTGCATCTTGATATTGGAGTTCGGTGTATCTCGCTCAGGATAGGTGGGAGGCTTCGAACCGACGGTTTCGGCTGTCGGGGAGCCAACCTTGAGATACCACCCTTGGTGTTCTGGGCTTCTAACACAGCGCCGTAATCCGGGCTGTGAACAGTGTCAGGTGGGCAGTTTGACTGGGGCGGTCGCCTCCTAAAGAGTAACGGAGGCGCCCAAAGGTTCCCTCAGCACGGTTGGAAATCGTGCGCAGAGTGTAAAGGCATGAAGGGAGCTTGACTGCGAGACCGACGGGTCGAGCAGGAACGAAAGTTGGGCTTAGTGATCCGGCGGTTGCAAGTGGAAGCGCCGTCGCTCAACGGATAAAAGGTACTCCGGGGATAACAGGCTTATCGCTTCCAAGAGTCCATATCGACGAAGCGGTTTGGCACCTCGATGTCGGCTCGTCGCATCCTGGGGCTGGAGTAGGTCCCAAGGGTTGGGCTGTTCGCCCATTAAAGCGGCACGCGAGCTGGGTTCAGAACGTCGTGAGACAGTTCGGTCCCTATCTGCCATGGGCGTTGGAGAGTTGAGAGGAGTCATCCTTAGTACGAGAGGACCGGGATGAACGCACCTCTGGTGTACCAGTTGTCCTGCCAAGGGCATCGCTGGTTAGCTACGTGCGGATCGGATAACCGCTGAAAGCATCTAAGCGGGAAGCCGACCTCGAGATGAGCTCTCCCATCCCCTTGAGGGAGTAAGACCCCTGGAAGACCACCAGGTCGATAGGCCGGCTGTGCAAGCGCGGTGACGCGCTCAGCAGACCGGTACTAATGGGTCGAGGTCTTGACGGATTTTTGAATCCCTTTTTCTTGCGGCCGGCGGTGCAGTTTTCAAGCCCCACCGGGGCCCGGGCGGCTGTTCGAGCCGCCCGGTCTCGACCATTTTCGGTGGTCATAGCGAGGGGGAAACACCTCTTCCCATTCCGAACAGAGCAGTTAAGCCCCTCAGCGCCGATGGTACTTGGTGCGCAAGCGCCTGGGAGAGTAGGTCGCCGCCGTGTCTTTCTGAGAGCCGCCCCGTCCGTGGGCGGCTCTTTTCGCCCCGTTTCGTATAGCCTCGCGCCCGTGATCGGCGCCATCATTCTCGGGATCGTGGCGGGGTTCCTGGCTCGCGCGCTCCTACCGGGCAAGCAGGACCTGGGGTTCTTCGCCACCATCCTCCTCGGCATCCTCGGGGCGCTGGTGGGATTCTTCTTCTTCACCGAGCTGCTCGGGATCGGCGACACCGAGATCTTCGACCTCGGGGGTCTGATCGGCGCCGTGATCGGCTCGATGGTGCTGCTGTTCATCTACGACCGCTACATCGCCTCGCGCTCGAAGCCGGCGGCGGCCTCGCGGGGACAGGTCGAAGGTGGCGAATCGCGGCCGCAACGCGAACGCCGCCCCGACCGCGAGCGCCGCGACCCATCCGATCGCCCGCGCGGCTCGCGTCGCGACCGCGACACCCGCGACTAGCAGGTCAGTTCGCGCAGCCGCAGCCGCCGGCGAGCGACGTCGGCGTCGCTCGCGCACGCGCCCCGGCGGGCTGTCGCGAACCCCTCCCATCCGGTCAACCGACCGGCAGGCTCGCGACAGGTCCCGTCGACGGGCGTACGCTCGCAGGTGGACGCGGGCTCGAGTCCGTACTCACCCAGGGTGGCGAGGTCGAGCGCCAGATCGACGGCGCCGAGGACCCGCCGGGTGATCGTGTTCGTCTGATTCTCAGTCACGGGCGGCAGACTAGGAACGGGCTCGGACAGAACGTATGTTCTGCAAGCGGCATTGCAGACGGCCGGTCACCCTCGCCTTCCGAAGCTGTGGGCGCGCGGGGCAACCGCGGCGAGCTCATCCCCCGCGGGCTGGTGGTCGCGGCCGGTTTCGCGCTCTGCCGGGGGCTCGATCTGGCGCACGCTCGCCTCCGCATGGACGGGGACGGCGAGTCGTTCGACCGCGGCGGCGACGAGGTTGACGACGCCCTCGCGGCGCTCGAGCGTGCCGCTGACCAGCGCGAACGACGCGGTGCGCACCGCCAGGCGGCAGCGCTCATAGACGGGCGGGGGGACGATCACGTTGGCGACCCCGGTCTCGTCCTCGAGCAGCATGAAGACGACGCCCTTGGCAGTCGCCGGCCGCTGGCGGGCGACGACCAGGCCGGGCAACCGCAGCCGGCTGCGATCGGGCAGGCTGCTCAGCTGCTCGCTGGAAGCGATTCCGGCTCCGAGCGCGGGGCGCAGGACCTCCATCGGATGCTCACCGAGGGTGACACCGGTCGAGGCGTAGTCGGCGACGATCCGCTCCCAGGAGTCGAGCGGGCGCAGGTCCGGGGACGCCGGCAGCGACAGCGGCAGCGCGAGCTGGGCGTGGCGGCGTCCGCGGGTGCGCTCGCCGCCGCTGGCGATCCCGAGTCGCCAGAGCTCGTCTCGGCGCGGCGACGAGCCTGCCCCGATCCCGAGCGGCTCGCAGGCGCCTGCCCAGGCGAGACGCTCGAGCCCATCGCGCCCCATCCCCGAGCGCGAGGCGAGCTCGGCGAGGTCGGAATATTCACCACCGCGCTTGCGCTCTTCCACCAGAGCCCGAACCTCTTCCTCGCGCAAGCCCTTGATGTAGCCGAGGCCGATTCGAACGGCCGGCTCGCCACTCGCCTCTCGCCACTCGCCACTCGATTGTGAATCGGAGTCGAGCGCCGAGTGCCGAGAGCCGAGCGCCGATTCAACCGTGCACTCGACCTCGCTGCGGTTCACGTCGACCGCCCGCACCTCGATCCCCCTCCGCTGCGCCTCGTGGGAGAGCGAGTCCGGGGGATAGAAGCCCATCGGCTGTTCGTTGAACAGCGCGCAGAGAAGCTCGGGGCCGTAGTGGACTCGCAGCCAGGTCGACTGATAGGCGAGCAGGCCGAAAGCCGCGGCGTGGGACTTGGGGAAGCCGAAGCCAGAGAAGCCGCGGATCTGCTCGAAGACGCGCTCGGCCAGCGCCTGATCGACCCCGCGGGCGACGGCGCCGGCGACGAAGCGCTCACCGTAGGCGTTCAGCGCTGTGTCCGAGCGCTTGCGACTCATCGCCCGCCGCAGGCCCTCGGCCTCGCCGGCGCTAAAGCCGGCGAGCGCCATCGCGACCTGGATCACCTGGTCTTGGAAGACGATCGCGCCGAGCGTGTCGGAGAGGATCGGCTCGAGGCTCGGGTGCTCGTAGGGCACCTGGTAGCCGGGGTCCTCGCGTAACAGGCGGCGACGCTCGAGATAGGGATGCACGGCACCACCCTGGATCGGCCCGGGACGCACCAGCGCCACCTGCACGATCACGTCATCGATCGTCTCCGGGAGGCTGCGGGGCAGCATCTGCATCTGGGCGCGGCTCTCGATCTGGAACACGCCGGTGGTCTCGGCCGCGCGGATCGCCTCGAACGTCGGCGGGTCGTCGAGCGGGATCCGCGAGAGGTCGATGTGCTCGCCGCGCGCCTCGGCGATCGATTCGACGCAGCGCTCTACCGCCGACAGCATCCCGAGCCCGAGCAGGTCGATCTTGAGAAAGCCCGCGTCCGCGCACGAGTCCTTGTCCCACTGGACGATCTGGCGCCCCTCCATCGCCGCCGGCTGCACCGGGCAGAGGTCGATCAGCGGCCGGGTCGAGAGCACCATCCCGCCGGGATGCTGGGAGACGTGGCGCGGCAGGCTCCAGGCCTCGCGGGCGAGCTGGGCCAGGTGGCGCCAGCGCGGCGAGCCGGCGCGCCCAGCGCCGATCGCCTCGGCGATGTCGCGCTCGATCTCATCCCCGCGCGAGTGGACGTCGGCGATCCCGGCGACGCGCTCGATCTCACCTGCCGGCAACCCCAGCGCCTTGCCGAGGTCGCGGACGGCGCTGCGCGAGCGATAGCAGGCGAAGGCCGAGACCAGCGCGGCGCGCTCGTGCCCGTAGCGCTCGTGCACGCGCGGGATCAGCCGCTCGCGGATATCGCGGGGAAAGTCGAGGTCGATGTCGGGCATCTCGGAGACCTCGTCGTTGAGGAAGCGCCCGAGAAAGAGCCCGGCGCGAACCGGGTCGACGTGGGAGAGACCGGTCAGATAGCAAACCACCGAGCTGACGCTCGACCCGCGCCCGCGCCCGGGCGGCAGCAGCGACCGCGCCGTGTCGGGGCCGCGGACCTCGGCGGCGACCTCCCGCGCCAGCTCGAGCAGATCGAAATGAAGAAGGAAGAAGCCCGAGAGCCCGAGCCCGCGGATCACCCGCAGCTCCTCGTCGAGGCGCCGCTCGGCCTCGGGGCGCTCGCTGGTCCGGTCATAGCGCGACTCGAGCCGGCCGCGGCAGATCTCGGCCAGGGTTGCATCGGCCTCGAGATCCTCGGAGCCGGGGTAGCGATAGCCGAGCTCGCTGGTGAGGTCGAAGCGCAGCCGTTCGGCGAGCCGCGAGGTCTCTGCCACGGCCTCGGGGTGATCGGCGAAGCGCGCCGCGATCTCGGCCGGTGAGCCGATCACCGAGCTCGAGTTGCCGCGGCGCTCGGGCTCGCACTCCTCCAGGGTCGAGTGTGAGCGTACGGCGACGAACGCGTCCTGGAGCTGCGCTCGGCAGCGGTCATGGGCGTGGACGTTGGCGGTCGCGACCGTCGCCACCCCGAGCTGCTCGGCGAGCTCGGCGAGCCGCCGATTGCGAGACCGATCGTGGCGCCAGAGCGGGCGCTGCAACTCGATCCGAAAGCAGTCGCGACCGAAGCCCGCCAGCAGCCGCCGGGCGAGCGCTCGCGCTCGTTGCGGCTCACCGCGCCCCAGGTTGCCGGCAACGGCGCCGTCGCGCGCGCAGCCCGAGAGGCAGACGAGGCCCTCGGTCGCCTCGAGCAGCGAGTCGAGCGCCAGCGCGGGAGGGAGAGGATCGCGGTCGGGCCGTGGTCGGGTCGCCGCGTGGGCCTCGGTGAGCAGCCGGCAGAGGTTGTGCCAGCCGGCGGCGCTCTCGGCGAGCAGGGTGAGGTGGAACACGTCACTCCGACCGGATGCTCCGCTTCGCATCCGCTCCGGTCGGGTCCGATCATCTACGACGGTGAGCTCGGAGCCGACGATCGGGCGCACGCCGAGCCCCTTGCAGGAACGGGCGAACTCCATCGCTCCGCAGACGTTGTCGTGATCGGTGAGCGCGAAGGCGCGATAGCCGTGCGCGGCGGCCGCGGCGGCGAGCTCATCGGGCTGCGAGGCGCCGTCGAGAAACGAGTAGGCGGAGTGGGCGTGCAGCTCTACATAACCGCCCGCCGGCTGCTCGGCTTCGCGTCCCCGACGCCGGGGTTTCATGCTCGCTGCTCGAACCAGCGCCCGCCCTCGGCGGGCTCGCGAAAGACGACGAGGTCGCGGCCGTCGGCAAGGATCATCTCGAAGTACCGTCTTTGCAGGGGTTTCGGCGTCCACCAACGGTCTTCCACAAGCCAGTCCTCGCGGATCGTGTCGACGTCGACGCCGGCAACCGAGCGCGGTGCACCGTCGGCGCCGGCCTCGACCGCGATCGGCCGCGGCCAGTAGACCTGGTGGCGTTCAGCCATCGGATCCGCTCGGCTCCGACCCCGGCCGCGAAGCGGAGGAATCAGCGGAAAATGGAGTCAAGATTGCGCGGCGTTCGGGGATCCGCGAGTGCGGGTCGACCTCGACCACCCTCAGGAGGGCGTCGCGGCCGGCCGCGGCACGCGCCTGGCGTACCGCCTCGGCCAGACTCCCGCGACGCTGCTCGCCGGGCGCGCGGGTCAGCGTGATCTGCTCCCCGGTCTCGGGCCCGAGCTCGAGCGCCCGCAGGCCGATCCCGGATGCGGGGGCGGGGAGGCCGCCGAGCCGCGGCGACAGCGCCAGGAAGAGGCGCTCGGCGTCGGCGCTCGCGCTCCGCAGGACGACCTCGGAGCGCCAACCACCCCCGCCGGCTAGCCGGGCCTCGAGCCGCAGCGCGCGGATCGTCCGCCCGGCACGCGCCGGATGCGCCAGCAGCCGCTCGACCAGCAAGGCGAGCGCTCGCTCGAGCTGCTGACCCGAGGCCGCCTCGGGCAGCCCCAGGCGCTCGACCAGCTCCACCGGCGGATGGCGAGGGCGCAGCGGCTGATCGCCGCCGCGCGCCAGCCGCAGCGCTCTCAGCCCCTGTTCGCCGAAGCGGTCGGCGACCGCGGCTGCCGGCAGCGCGGCGAGCTCGCCCAGGGTCCGCACCCCGAGCCGCTCCAGGGTGTCGGGCACGTTTGCGCTTGCCCACTCGTCGGTGAGCCGACCCTGCAGGGCGCTCACCGGCAGCTCCGCCAGCAGTCGTTCCGACGCCGCCTCGGAGACGACCAGGGGAGGACGTCGTCCGCGCATTCTCGTCGCCGCCGCGTGGGCGCACAGGCGCGAAGGTCCGGCGCCGAGCCGGGCCGGCGCCCCGAGCGCGCGCTGGGCTCGCATCAGCACGGTCTCCGGGCGCCCGTGGAGGCCGCGCAGGGGCTCGGTGGCAAAGAATGCTTCTCCTGGGCGGGAGGGCTCGATCGCGGCGCCGAGGCTCTCGAGCCGGCGCAGCGACTCCTCCCAGACGGCGTCGGAGCGCACCGGATCGGCGGGCACCAGGACCAGCGCCGGACAGCGCGAGAGCGCCTCGGCGAGCCGCATTCCGGCGCGCAGGCCAAACGCCTCCGCCGCCCCCGAGGTCTCGCCGATCACCTGCGAGCCCCCGGGTTCCGGGGCCAGCGCCAGCGGACGTCCGAGCAGTTCGCGTCTGTCCCCGAGCGCGCTGGTCAGCGACAGTCGTGGGATGAGTGCGCAGGCGATCGGCATGAATCGAACACATGTTCGTATAGGGCACGAGGGATGTCAAGGCCGATTCGCGGGATCGTCAGAATTGTTCGCCCGATGCGGCTTCCAGCTTCGATAGTTGCCCTCGCCCTGGCGCTCGCACTCGCCGCCTGCGGCGACGACGAGCCGGCGCCGGCCGACGAGGGCAACGGGATCGAGATCGTCGGCGATGCGGATCCAGCCGAGGTCCAGGTGATCGACGATTGGGCGACGGCGCTGGCGAGTGGCGACGTCGATGCCGCCGCCGGCTACTTCGCGATTCCCAGTGTCGCCCAGAACGGCCCCGAGGTCCGGATCGAGGATGCCGGCGACGCGCGCCTGTTCAACGCCTCGCTGCCGTGCGGGGCCGAGCTCGTGCGCGCCTCCGGTGAGGGCGAGTTCATCGTCGCCACCTTCGTGCTCGGCGAGCGCCCCGGACCGGGGTCGTGCGGATCGGGCTCAGGCGCCACCGCGCAGACGGCGTTCGCGATCGAGGATGGCGAGATCGTCGAGTGGCGGCGGGTAACCAGCGACTTCGAGCAGGCGCCCGGAGAGCCGGTGTGAGCAAGTGCCGCGGCGTTTGCTTGCGCGGAAGGTCGCGATCCTGATAGGAATGGGCGTTGGAGGGGGCCCGTCGGCCCGCTCTCTTCAGGTTTTTCGAGAGAGGAGTAGTTCATGTCGAAGATCAGGCTGGTCTTTCTTGCCCTCGCGGTATCCGGCTTGTCGTTCGGACTCGTCGCCTGCGGTGATGACGATGAGAGCAGCGACGATGGGGGTGGTGGAGAGACTTCGCTCGATCTGGTGATCGGCGACTCGGTACCGCTCAGTGGTGACCTCGCGGACTTCGGCCCTCCGGGTCAGAAAGCCGCCGACCTCGCGGTGGATGAGATCACCGCGGCGATCGAGGAGGCCGGTGTCGACCACACGGTCGAGATCGTCCATGAGGACAACGGCGGCGGTGCCGATCAGCAGGCAGCCGTGCAGGCGGCCCGCAAGATGGTCGAGTCCGATGGCGCGAGCTGCATCGCTGGAGCCTGGGCGTCAGCGGACACGATCCCGACCGCAGAGTCGGTGACGATCCCGGAAGGGGTGCTGCTGATCTCGCCGGCATCTACCAGCGATGAGATCACGGGGCTCGAGGACGATGGACTCGTCAATCGGACCGCTCCGCCCGACGCGTTCCAGGGCCCGACGCTGTCCAAGTACCTCGTCGAGGATGCACTCGGCGGCGCGAAGGGGAGCACGATCAACATCGGAGCCCGCAACGACGCCTACGGCACGGGCCTCGCCGAGACGTTCAGCACCGCGTGGGAGGAGGCCGGAGGTTCGATCGGCGAAGAGGTCGTCTACGACGTCGATCTGCCGAACTACGACACCGAGGCCAGTCAGATCACATCCGGCAACCCGGACGGCATCGTGATCATCGATTTCCCCGAGACCTATAACAAGGTCGGTCCCGCACTCGTGCGGGCGGGTTTCGATCCGTCGCAAGCGTTCGTCACCGACGGACTGATCTCGGGCGACCTCGCAGCGGGCGCCGGGGCCGACGCGGTCAACGGGCTCCGCGGGACTGCTCCCGGCGTGCCCGATGACGATACGTCGTCGCAGGCGTTCGACGACGCGTTCAAGTCGTTCGAGCCGAAGGATGTCGACAGGCAGACGTTCGACGCTCAGAACTTCGACGCCGTGGTCCTGTGCTACCTGGCGGCCGTCGCCGCCGGGTCGACGGAGGGGGCCGACATGGCCGCCGAGCTCCAGGCCGTCAGCGGCCCCGAGGGTGATCCGTACACCTGGGAGGAGCTGCCCGAGGCGATCGAGGCGCTCCAGAACGGCGACGACATCGATTACCAGGGCGCGTCAGGTCCGCTCGACCTCGACGAGAACGGCGATGCGACCGCCGGTGTCTACGACCTCTACGAGTTCAAGAACGACGTTCCTGAGGCCGTGGACGAGATCGAGGTGCAGGTGCCTGAGTAGGTCGGCAATGCGAGCGGCGCGTTGGCGCCGCGCGCGCGAGAGCGGTCGGGGCCTTCGGGTCTCGGCCGCTCTTTCTATGCCGAGGGCTGCTCGGGGGCGTCGATGCGGGCAGTGCCGCCGAGGTACAGCTCGGCGACCTTCGGGTCCTCGATCAGCTGCTTGCCGGGCCCCTCGAAGCGGTCTTTACCGAGGTCGAGCACGTAGCCGCGGTCCGACATCGCCAGGGCGCGACGCGCGTTCTGCTCGACCATCACGATCGTCACTCCCGCGGCGTTGACCTCCTGGGTCTTTTCGAAGATAGCGTCGACGAAGGCGGGAGCGAGGCCCGCGGAGGGCTCGTCCAGCAAGAGCACCTGGGGGTCGGGCATCAACGCCTTGGCCATCGCCACCATCTGTCGCTCACCGCCGCTCATCGTCCCCACGGCCTGGCCGCGACGCTCGCCGAGGCGCGGGAAGAGCTCGTACATGCGGTCCTTCTGCTCGGCCGTACGCGAGCGCACCAGCGAACCCATCTCGAGGTTCTCCTCGACCGTGAGGCTGGGGAAGACGTTGTCGAGCTGGGGCACGTAGCTGAGCCCGAGCCGGGTGATGTCGTGGGGCTTGCGGCCCGAGATCTCGTCGCCCCTGAACTTGATCCTGCCCGAGCGCGGGTGGAGCAGGCCGAAGATCGTCTTGATCAGGGTCGACTTGCCGGCGCCGTTGGGACCGACGATCGTGACGATCTCGCCCTCCGAGACCGTGATCGAGACGCCGTTGAGGATGTCCGCCTCGGGCACGTAGCCCGCGACCAAGCCGTCAGTCGACAGCAGCTTCGCCGTCGCCGGCGCGGCGGCCTCCATCACTGACCTCCGTTCTGCGCGCTGCTGCCGCCGAGGTAGGCATCGATCACGGCGCGGTCCTCGCGCACCTCGTGCGGCTCGCCGTCGGCGATCACCTTTCCCTCGGCCATCACGATGACGCGGTCGGAGTGGTTCATGACCACCTCCATGTCGTGCTCGATGAACAGGAAGGTGACGCCCTGCTCGGCGCGCAGTCGCTGCATGTGGTCGAGCAGCCGGCGGCCCAGGGTCGGGTTGATCCCGGCCATCGGCTCGTCGAGCAGCAACAGGCGCGGCTGGGCCATCAGCGCTCGCGCGAGCTCGAGCAGCTTGCGCTGCCCGCCGGAAAGCGTCCCGGCGTACTCGTCGGCGAGCTTGGTTAGGTTGAAGACGTCGAGGAGCTCCATCGCCTGCTCATGGACCTCGCGCTCGCGGCTGCGCCAGCCGAGCGGTCGGAAGACGATGTTGAGCAGCCGCTCGCCCGGCTGATCGGGCGCGGCGAGCATCATGTTGTCGATCACCGGCATCGCCGCCAGCGCCTTGGTGATCTGGAAGGTACGGACCATGCCGAGTCTGGCGATCACGTAAGGGGCGCGTCCCTGGATCTCGCGCCCGGCGAAGACCGCCCGGCCCTGGTCGGCGCGGTAGAAGCCGGTGATCAGGTTGAAGAAGGTGGTCTTGCCGGCGCCGTTGGGGCCGATCAGGGCAGTGATCGAGCCTTCGTCGACGTCCATGGTGGCCCCGCTGACCGCCTGAATGCCGCCGAAGCGCTTGACGATCTCCTCGGCCTCGAAGATCTTCCGCTGGGCCGTCTCGGTGTCACTCACCGAGCACCATCTCCTCGCGCTTGCCCAGCATGCCTTGCGGGCGGAACGCGAGCAACCCGATCAAGGTGAGGTTGAGGATGATGAACCGCAGTGCCGCGATCTGGGTCTCCGAGAACGGCAGCTCGAGGAAGCGCAGGCCTTCCAGCACGGTCCAGAGGATCAGCGCTCCGACCGCGACCCCCCAGTAGTTGGCGAGCCCGCCGAGGATCAGCACCGCGTAGCCGGTGAAGGTGATGATCGGTTGGAACTCGTCGGGGACGACGAACTTCAGATTGAGCGCGAACAGGAAGCCGGCGATCGCCGCGAGCGTCGACGAGATCGCCAGCGATTGAAGCTTGTAGGCGAAAGCGTTCTTGCCCAATGCCCTGGCGGCGTCCTCGTCCTCGCGGATCGCCCTCAGCACCCGTCCCCACGGGGTTCCCTGGACCCGGCTGAGCCCGAACGTCAACAGCAACGCAAGTCCCCAGGTGAAGAGAAAGAGCGGGAAGAGGCTGGGAACGTCGGTCCAGCCGAGGTCGACGATGAAGTCCTCGAGGCCTCCGGAAAGGTTGTCCCAGCTGTCGTCGAAGCCGAACACCCCCTGTGCTCCGTTGGTCAGGTCGCGGGCGTTCAGCGCCACTAGCCTGATCGATTCGGCGAAGGCGATCGTCGCGATCGCGAAATAGTCGGCGCGCAAGCGCAGCGACGGCAGGCCAACGATCAACGCGAACACGATCGTGACCAGCACCGCGATCGGCAGCGAGAGCCAGAAGCTCACACCGTGCTCAGCGGTCAGGATCGCCATCGTGTAAGCGGCGATCGCCATGAAACCGACCTGGCCGAAGTTCTGGATCCCGGTGAAGCCGACGTTGAGCTGCAGGCCGAGGGTGAAAATCGTGTAAACGCCGGCGAGAATGCCGACGCTGGTCCAGAAGTCGATGTTCGTGAAGGCCTCGAAGGTGACCCCGAGCTGGAAGGTCGTCAGCGGGTCCATCAGACCGTCCTCGCGCGCCCGAAGATCCCCTCGGGTCTGATCACCAAGACGATGATCAGGATCAGGAAGCCGACGACGAGCTTCAGGCCCGAGGCGACGAACAGCGTCGACCACTCGATCACCACACCGAGTACGAGACCCGCGGTCAGCGCGCCGAAGGCGTTTCCGATCCCGCCGAGGACGACAGCGGCGAAGATCGGGAGCAACAACTCGAAGCCGAGCTCGGGTTGCAGCTGAGTGATCGCTCCCGCGAAGACGCCGGCTAGCCCGGCGAGCCCGGCCGCGAAGATCCAGGTGTAGAGGATCACGCGCGAGGTGTTGATCCCCGAGGTCTCGGCCAGGTCAAGGTTGTCGGAGAGCGCGCGCATCCGCTTGCCGAGCAGGGTGAAGCGCAACAGCAGGCCGGTCGCGATCAGGATCATCGAGCCGAGCACGATTACGATCAGCTGCGTGCGGCCGATCCGCAGGTCGAGAAAGCTGACCGTGTCGGTGCGGTTCACGTCGAGCTGGCGAAGCTCGGTACCCCAGGCGAACTGGATCGCGTAGCGGATCACGAAGCCGAGCGCGAGGGTCATTAACAGCAGCTGCAGGATCCCGGCGCCCCTGGCCCTCATCGGGGCGAACATCCCCTTCTCGAGCACGACGCCCAGGAACGCCGTGGTCACGATCGCGAAGAGGATCCCGAGCACCAGCGGGCCGCCCCAGGTGACGTTTATCAGGTAGGCCATGTAGGCGCCGAACGTGAGGAAGTCGCCGTGGGCAAAGTTGACCAGCTTGAGGATCCCGTAGACCAGGGTCAGCCCAACGGCTCCGAGGGCGTAGATCGCCCCCAGCGAGAGCCCGTTGACCCCGCGCTGGGCGACCTCGTGGACGCCGTGGTAGAGGACCAGCATCGCGACGACGTTGGCCAAGACCACCCCTGCAATCGCGGCCGGCCGGCCCTCGAGCGGCACCGTCGCGACCACCGTGGCGGCAACGATCACCGCCAGCAGCAACCACTCGCCGGCCGAATCGGGGAAGCGGTCGGCGATCACCAGGACCAGGTCGAGCAGCAGCACTCCGGCGGCCGACTTGAACCAGAACGGCGCCTCGTTGAAGCGGCTGGCGAGATTCGCGAGTCGCTCGCTCGCCGTGCGGTCGTGCGCGGCGCTTAGAGTTCCGGCCTCCATACCCGCCGTGATCCTATCCGCGATCGCGAGATGGCAAACGCGGGCTCAGCGGGGCTTTCAGAGGCTCGCCCGGATCTCGAGCTTGCGCGCAACCTGGCCGGCGACCGCGTCGGTGAACTCGGTGGTGCCCGCGTGGCCGCCGAGATCGGGGGTCCGGGTCCCGGCGGCGACGGTCTCGAGGACCGATTCGTAGATCGCCCGCGAAGCGATCTCGGCGCCCTCATCGCGGGCGTAGTGCAGCAACCCCGCCACCGCCAGGATCATCGCCATCGGGTTGGCGAGGTCCTTGCCCTCGAGCGCCGGTGCGGTGCCGTGCGGGGCTTCCGCCATCGCCACCGTCGGCGAGAGCTCCGCATCGAGCGCCAAGAGCACCGACTCGGCGCCGGCGATCGAGCCGAACAGGGGCAGCACCAGGTCGGAGAGCAGGTCGCCGTCGCGATTCAGGCAGGGGATCGCGAGCGGCTCGGAGGCGGCGCCGCCGATCAACCCGGCGAGCGTCGCGTCGATCAGCACCGGCTCGTAGGTGATCTGTGGATGCCGCTCGGCGGCCGCGTCCATCTCCTCCTTCAGCATCCCCTCGTAGATCGGGCTCACGGTCCACTTCGGACCGCCGAACACCTTGCCGTCCAGGCGCTCGGCTTCGAGAAACGAGTACTCGGCGACCGCGCGGCAATCCGAGCGCCGGATCGTCTCGGTGCGATGAGCGAGCTCGTCGTCGCCATCGGGCTCGCGCCACTGCTCGGCTCCGTAGGCGTCGCCGACCGCCATCCGGCAGACCGAGATCGGATGGTGGATCCCCGCCACCGGGGTGATTCCAGGGATTCTGCGCCCGGTACGGACGATCACCTTGCCGTCGATCGCCTCCCGGAGGATCCGGTTGGGGCTGCCGACGTCGTCGGCGCCCTCGGGCGTGATCGTCGCCGCCTTGAGTCCGAGACCGGCGTCGCGCATCGCCTCCGCGGCCTCGGTGCAGACGCCGTTGTCGGTGGCCCTGCGGTTCTCGAGCGAGAGGTCGTGGCGGTCGATCTCGAGCGGGAGCCCGAGCAGCTCACCGTCGAGCAGCCGCAGCGCCTGCTCGAGCAGCTCCTGGCCGGTCTGATCACCCTCGAGCGCGATTATCCTCAGCGGCGCGATGGCTGCAATCTATCCCCGTCGTCGATGACCGAGAGCTGCACCTGGTGCGGGGTCGGGGTCGAACCCGACGACGGCTATCGCGCCTTCGAGCCGGTGGGCGAGAGGCGAGCCGTGTTCTGCCGGCTGGAGCACGTCGTCCCCTGGGCGATCCAGGGGGCGCACTGGGAGGCCGGCGAGCTCGACGAGCCCGCCGAGGTCGCCGACGGGCCGCAGCGATGCTCGCGCTGCGAGGCCGAGCTCGACGACGTGCGGGTGCTGCTGGTCCGCCACCGCGGCGCCCATCGGGTCGCCGACGGCTTCTGTTCGGTCGAGCACCTGAGCGAGTGGGCGAAGGCGGGCGGGCGCTGGCAGTAGCGCCAAGGCGGGTGGGCCGGAAAACGCCGGCATAGGCGGCAAAATCCGTCCCACCCGTGGTGCGGGGTGCGCCCGGCCGTCCTACTTGCCGTCGTTGGCGTTGTTTTGCGACGGCTTCGATTGCCCGACGTTCTTCGGCGGGCCCTCGATCGTGTCGTCGCCGGCGTCGGCGGCGAACTCGTTGATCAGGGCGGCGGTCTGCTCGGGCTTCTCGACGTTGGGCGAGTGCCCGGCGCCCTCGATCTCGGCGACCCGGGCCCCGGGAATCGATTCGTAGGCGGCCTGCGACTCCCCGGGGTCGCAGGCCTGGTCGTCGGAACCGAAGATGCTCAGTAGCGGCACCGCAGCGGTCCGAATGCGATCGTCGAGCGGGATCTCCTCGACGAAGTCGTCGTTGGCCTTGGAGGCGTCCTTGAACGACGTGTAGGTCATCGCGCGAAGGTCCTCGACCACCTGATCGGGATTCGGGAAGCCGTCGGCGAGGTCGTAGCCGGGTGCGAAGGCGTCTCCGTAACCGTCCCTGATTGCAGAGTCGGGTATCAACCGCCAGACCGCCTCGCCGATCACCGGCGTGTAGCCGAGCTTGGCGATGAACGGGACCGAGCAGCTGTCGGCGGTCGGGCCCTCGTCGAGGTTGACGACGCGGTCGACAAGCTGGCTCGCCTGCTGGGCCAGCGAAGCGGCCACCGAAAAGCCCATTGAGTGGCCGACGACCACGGCTCCCTGGATCCCGAGTTGGTCGAGCGCGCCGGCCACCACCGCCGCCTGGTCGGCGATCGCGTAGCCGCCGGAGGGCTTTTGCGAGCCGCCATGGCCGAGCAGGTCGATCCGGATCACCCGGTGGTCGCGGGCGAGGAGCGGCGCGAGCGAGTCCCACCAATGCAGCGAGCACGAGTAGCAGTGAAGAAGGACGATCGGCGGATCGGCCCTGTCGCCCTCGTCGAGCACCTGCACATCGCCTGCGGGGAGCTCGAGAATCCGTCCGCCCTCGATCGTGACCTCGGCCTCCTTGGTCTCGGAGTCGACGACGAGCGTGTTGATCGCAAGCAGGACGGCGAGCGCCAGCAGTACGCCGATCAGGATCTTCCAACCGCGCCTCACTCGGGCTCGCGTTCCTCGCGCGATGCGAGGCCGAGCTCGTCGGCGCGGGCCGACATCGCCGCGATCACGAAGGCGACGTGGTCGTCGAAGTCGACCCCGAGCTCCGCCGCGCCCTCGGTGACCTCCTCGCGGTTGACTCCGGCCGCGAAGGAGGGCTGCTTGAGCTTCTTGCGCACCGACTTCGGCTTCATCCCCTCGATCCCGGTCGGCCGCACCAGGGCGCAGGCGGCGATGAAGCCGCAGAGCTCATCGACCGCGAACAGCGTCCTCGCCAGCTGGGTCTCCCGGGGGACCTCGAGGAACACGGCATGGCCGGCGACCGCATCGATCAGCTCCTGCGGCCAGCCAAGCTGCGCGAACAATCGCAGCGCGGTGCGAGGGTGCCCGTTCTCGGCATCGTCGAGGTCGGGGTAGCGCTCGTAATCGAGATCGTGCACGAGACCGGTGACGCCCCAGAGCTCCTCGTCGGCGTCGTGGCGCTCGGCGTAGGCGCGCATCGCCGCCTCGACCCCGAGAAGGTGCTTGCGAAGCGAGTCCGACTCGACCCATTCGCAGACCAGATCCCAGGCTTCGGCTCGCGTTGGCTCGGTCATAAAGCGTCGTCTACCCTAGCCGCCAGATGGAGAAATTCGTCATCAAAGGGGGGCCCGCGCTGTCCGGCGAGATCACCGCGGCCGGCAACAAGAACGCTGCCTTGCCGATCCTCGCCGCCTCCCTGCTCACCGACGACGAGCTTCTGCTCACCAACGTGCCCCGAATCCGCGACACGGAGACCCAGATCGCGGTCCTCGAGGGGCTCGGGGTGAGCGCCGAATGGGGTGCCGACAACGAGTTGCGCCTGCAGGCCGATGCGGTCGCCGACACGGCGCCGGACGAGGGCCTGTCGTCGAGAATCCGCGCCTCGTTCCTGCTCGCCGGGCCGCTGCTGGCGAAGTTCGGCGAGGCGCGAATGCCGCCTCCCGGCGGCGACTTCATCGGCCGCCGGCGCCTCGACCCCCATCTGGACGCGTTCCGCGACATGGGCGCCTCGATCGAGGGTGATCGCGAGATCGTGATCGCGGCGCCCGAGGGCGGGCTACAGCCGTGCGGGATCTTCATGGACGAGCCCTCGGTGATGGCGACCGAGAACGCGCTGATGGCCGCGGCGCTGACCGAGGGGCCGACCACGATCTCCAACGCGGCCTGCGAGCCCCACGTTCAGGACCTCGCCCGGCTGCTGGTCAAGATGGGCGCCCAGATCGACGGGATCGGCTCGAACGTGATGACCGTGCACGGCCGCGACCGGTTGGGGGGCGCCGAGCACCGAGTCTGTGCCGATCACATCGAGGTCGCCAGCTTCATGGCGCTGGCCGCCGCGACGCGTGGCGAGCTGCGGATCCGTGACGCCGAGCCCGACGATCTGATCACGATCCGGCGTCACTTTCGCCGCCTCGGCCTGCAGACGATGGTCGAGGGCTCAGACCTGCTGGTCCCGCCCGAGCAGGCGCTCGAAATCCGCGACGATCTCGGCGACGCGATCCCGAAGATCGACGATGGCCCCTGGCCCGCGTTCCCGGCCGACCTCACCTCGATCGCGCTGGCGCTTGCGACCCAGGCGCGGGGCACGATCCTGATCTTCGAGAAGATGTTCGAGAACCGGCTTTTCTTCGTCGACAAGCTCGTCGCGATGGGCGCTCGGATCACGCTCTGCGATCCCCACAGGGCGATCGTCAGCGGTCCGAGCCGGCTTCACGGTGAGCGCGTCGAGAGCCCCGACATCCGCGCCGGGATGGCGATGCTCATCGCCGCGCTGTGCGCCGACGGCACCTCCGAGATCGGCAACGTGGTCCAGATCGATCGGGGCTACGAGCGCATCGACGAGCGCCTGCGCGCGCTCGGAGCGCGAATCGAGCGGGTGGCCGTGGAGCCGGTGCCGGCCTGAACGCCGAGTAGGCAGTAGGCAGTTCGCAGTAGGCAGGGCCCGGGGCCGGCAGATTCTGCCTACTGCATGCTGCCTACTGCCCACCAACTACCCCTACGCTTTCGCACCCCGATGACCCACCCGATCCCCCCCGGCACCAGGGACATCCTGCCCGACGAGATGCGCGAGCTGCGTCGGCTCTCGCTGGCGCTGATCGGTGCCTTCGAGCGCTTCGGTTACGGCGAGGTCTCGACCCCCACGATCGAGTACGAGCAGGTGCTCGCTCGCGGCGAGCCCGAACACGGCGCTCCGGTCGCCTACCGGTTCTTCGACCAATCCGGCGAGCTGCTGGCGATGCGCTCGGACATGACGATCCCGATCGCCCGCCTGGTCGCCAACCACTACGGCTCGGTCGAGCCGCCGTACCGGCTCTGCTACCTGGCGACCGCCTACCGGGCGGTGCGCCCGCAGCGTGGCCAGATGCGCGAGTTCACTCAGGCGGGGGTCGAGCTCGTCGGCATGCCGGCGCCCGATGGGACCGCGGAGGTGGTCGAGGTGCTCTCAGCGGCGCTCGACGCGGCCCGTCTCGACCGCGCCGTGATCGGGCTCGGAGACGCCGATCTCTATCGCCAGCTGCTGGAAACGCTCGCGGTCCCCGACCCGGCGCGCGAGCGCCTGCTCGCCTGTCTCGCCGCTCACGATCACGTCGGCATCGAGTCCGAGCTCTCGCAGCTCGATCTCGCCGCCGACGCGCGGGAGGCCCTGGTCCGGATTCCGAGCCTGCGCGGCGGACCCGAGGTGATCGCCGAGGCGAGCGCGCTCGCCGCCGGGCTGACCGAGCGACCGACGGCGCGGCTGGCCGAGACCTATGAGGCGCTTCGCTCTCGCGGTGTTGCCGACCGCGTCCGGCTCGATCTCGGCCTGCTGCGCGACCTCGGCTACTACACGGGCGCGATCCTCGAGGTCTATGACCCCGCCCTCGGCCACGTGATCGGCGGCGGCGGGCGCTACGACGAGCTCATGGGTCGCTTCGGGCGCCCGCTGCCGGCGGTCGGCTTCGCCCTCTATCTCGAGCGCCTGCACGTCGCCCAGGCCGAGGAGGGGGTCTGGTGAGGGGGCCCCCCGGAATCGCCAGGGCGACCCGAGGCGACAGCGACGGGCCGCTGAAGCTCGCGGTGGCCCGCGGGGCGCTGTTCGAGCCGACGCTCGACCTGCTCGACGCGATCGGGGTTCCGACGGCGCAGGCTCGGAGCGACTCGCGCTCGTTGCTGTTCGACGCCGGGGAGCTGCGCCTGGTGACGATGCGACCGTCCGATGTGCCGACCTATGTCGAGGCGGGTGCGGCCGAGCTCGGGATCACCGGCAAGGACGTGCTCACCGAGCAGGGCGATCGGGCGGTCTATGAGCTGCTCGACCTCGGCTACGGGGCCTGTCGGATGGTGCTCGCGGCCGGCCGTGACGACGACGGGCTCGACGAGGCCCAGCGCCGCCTGGGCATCGCTCGGATCGCGACCAAGTACCCGCGCACCGCCGAGCGCCATTTCGCCGAGACCGGCCGTCAGGTCGAGGTGATCGAGGTCAAGGGCTCGGTCGAGCTGGCGCCGCTGGTCGGCCTCGCTGACGGGATCGTCGACCTGGTCGATACCGGACGCACCCTGGCCGACAACGCGCTCGAGGTGCGCGAGGAGATCGCAATCTGCAGCGCGCGCCTGGTCGCCAACCGCGTCGCCCACAAGCTGCGCGCGGTCGAGATCGACGAGCTTGCCGGCCGGCTGCGGGAGGCCGCCCGATGAAGGTCGAGCGCCACGACTGGGACGGCGACGATGCGCCGGCGCTGGCTCGACGGCTGCGAGCGGCGGCCCCCGGGTTGGGCGAGGTCACCGACGAGGTCGGCGCGGTCATCGAACGGGTCCGGGTCGGCGGCGACGCGGCGGTGCGCGAGCTCAGCCGGCGCTTCGGCGAGCCGGCGCCGGCGAGCCTTCGCGTCGACCCCGAGCAGCTGGCCAACGCCCCGGCGCTGCTCGCTCCCGAGGTCGGCGAGGCGCTGCGCGTCGCGGCCGCCAACATCACCACGGTCGCCGGCGCGCTGGCCGAGTCCGCGGTGCGACCGACCGCCGTCGATCTCGATTCGGGCCAACGGGTCGAGCTCGTCTCCTCACCGGTGAAGGCCGCCGGTGTGTACGCCCCCGGCGGGCGCGTCCCCTATGCGTCCTCGGTCCTGATGTGCGCGCTCCCGGCCCGGGCGGCCGGCGTCTCACGGCTCGCGATGGTCTCGCCCCCCGCGGCCGGGGGCCGTCCGGCCGACGCCGTGCTGGCGGCGTGCGCGATCGCCGGCGTCGACGAGGTCTACGCGGTCGGCGGGGCCCAGGCGATCGCCGCGCTCGCTCATGGAACCGAGTCGATCGCTGCGGTCGACGTGATCGCCGGGCCCGGCAACCGCTACGTCACCGAGGCCAAGCGCCAACTCACCGGGTTGGTCGGGATCGACGGGCTGGCCGGCCCCAGCGAGCTGGTCGTGGTCGCCGACGCAAGTGCCGACCCGGAGTGGATCGCGCTCGACCTCTGCGCCCAGGCCGAGCACGGCGACGACAGCCCGCTGTTCCTGGTCAGCTCCGACTCGGCGCTGACCGATCAGGTCGGCGAGCGGGTCGCAGAGCTGGCGAGCGAGCGCCCGAGCATCACCGGCGCGCCCCTGGCGCTGGTCACGGCGCCCGGGCTGGAGCCGGCGCTGGGACTCGCCGACGCGATCGCCCCCGAGCACCTCGAGCTCGCCTTCGACGGGGCGGCCGAGGCCGCCCGCGAAAGGATCGCGGGCGCGGTCTTCGTCGGCGATGCCGGCGCGACCGCGTTCGGCGACTACGCCGCCGGCTCCAACCACGTCCTGCCGACGGGCGGCGCGGCCCGCTTCGGCGGCCCGCTCGGACCCGCGGCGTTCATGCGCCGCACCTCCGTAGTCTCGGTCCCGGCCGAGGCGGCCGAGTCGCTCGCCCCGCACGTCGGCGCGCTCGCCAGAGCCGAGGGTCTGCCGGTGCACGGCGAGTCGGCCGAAGCGAGGACGAGGCGATGAGCAGAACAGCGAAGATCGACCGCGAGACGCGCGAGACGCAGGTCTCGCTGGCGCTCGGCCTCGAAGGTGGCGAGGTGGCGCCCTCCACCGGCGTCGGCTTTTTCGACCACATGCTCGAGCTGCTCGGCCGCCATGCGAACCTGTCCCTGGTCGTCGACGCCCGCGGCGACCTGGAGACCGGTGCCCACCACACCGTTGAGGATGTCGGCATCGCCTTTGGCCAGGCACTCGACCAGGCGCTCGGCGACCGCGCCCGCATCCGCCGTTACGGACACGCCGTCGTGCCGATGGACGAAGCGCTCGGCGAGTGCGCGATCGACATCTCCGGGCGGCCCTTGTGCCGCTTCGACGCCGAGCTGCCGACGGTCTCGATAGCGGGCTTCGACTCCGAGCTCGCCGAGGAGTTCTTTCGCGCCGTCGCCGCGAACGCCAAGCTCACCGTGCACATCGATACCCGCTACGGCTCCAACGCCCACCACCTGATCGAGGCCTGCTTCAAAGCCTTCGCGCGGGCGCTGCGAGAGGCGGTGGCGATCGATCCGGACGAGAGCGGCGTGCCGAGCACGAAGGGGACGCTGGGTTGAGCGCGCGGGTCTCAGACCGCAGGGTGCGGATCGCGGTGCTCGATTACGGGATGGGGAACCTGCGGTCGGTGGAGAAGGCGCTCGAGCGGGTCGGGGCCGAGGCGCTGATCACCGGCGATCGCGCCACGATCGAGGCCGCCGACGGACTCGCCTTGCCGGGGGTGGGAGCGTTCGCGAGGGCGATCGAGCGGGTCGAGGAGCTCGGCCTCGGCGAGCTGACCGGCGAGCGAGCGGCCGCGGGCGTCCCCGTGCTCGGCATCTGCCTCGGCTTCCAACTGCTGTTCGAGTCCTCGACCGAGCTCGGGGGCGCGGCCGGCCTCGGGCTGGTTCCCGGCGTCGTCGACAGCCTCGGGGCCCCCGGGGTGAAGCTTCCGCACATCGGCTGGGAGCCGGTGCGCTGGGAGCGCGACTCGGAGCTTTGCGAGGGAATTGACTCCGAGACGCCGTTCTACTTCGTCCACAGCTTCTGCCCGAGGGCCCCCGAGGCCGACGATCTGCTCGGGACGGCGGTCCACGGCGAGCGCTTCGCCTGTGCGATCGCCAGGCCCCCCCTATACGGGGTCCAGTTTCACCCGGAGAAGTCGAGCGCAGCGGGGCTGCGGCTGTTGGGCAACTTCGCCGGGATCTGCGCCCGGGCAAGCGTCGCCAACGGCGGCGGGGACCGGCTTCGTCGGTCGCCATCGGCCCAGCAGCGCGCGTGATCCTCTACCCGGCGATCGACATCCGCGGCGGCCAGGCGGTGCGCTTGGTCGAGGGCGACTACGAGCGCGAGACCGCCTTCGACGCCGACCCGCTCGACTCCGCGCGGCGCTGGCTCGACCAGGGGGCCGAGGCGCTGCACGTGGTCGACCTCGACGGAGCGCGCGAGGGAGCGCCGGTGAACATCGAGACGATCGCCCGCATCTGCGAGGCCGTCGAGGTCCCGGTCCAGGTAGGTGGCGGCCTGCGCCGCGCCGGTGACGTTGAGGCGATTCTCTCGGCCGGCGCCGTGCGGGCGATCCTCGGCACCGCCGCGCTCACCGACCCGGCCTTGATCGAGGGGCTGGTCGGCGAGCACGGCGACGCGATCATGGTTGCCGCCGACGCCCGCGCGGGCAAGGTCGCGGTCGAGGGCTGGGGGCGCGAGTCGGCGATCGGTCCGCCGGAGCTGGTCGCCGACCTGGCCCGACGCGGGGTGCGCCGCTTCGCCTACACGCCGATCGAGGTCGACGGCACCCTGGAGGGCCCCGACCTGGCCGGGCTGGGCGGGGTCTCGGAGGCGGCCGAGCGCGCCGGGGCGCAGCTGATCTACTCCGGTGGGATCGGCAGCCTCGAGCACCTGCGCTCGATCGCCGCTGAGAGGTTCCCGGCGCTCGTGGGCGTGATCGTCGGCAGGGCGCTCTATGAGGGCCGGTTCACGGTCACCGAGGCCCGGGCGTCGCTGATCCAGTCGACCCCCTAGCGCCGCTGGACAGACGCTAGCCTCAAGCCATGTTCTGGCTTCGAGTGCTCGCAGTGGCCCAGGTGGCGCTGATCGCGCGCCGTCACCTCGGGCTGCTCGGCGGCGATGAGAAGGCGCGGCTGACGAAGCTGGTGGCGCAGTCGAAGGGCCGCCCGCGACGCAACCTCTCGTCGGACGAGCGCCAGGAGCTGCTGCGGCTGGTGCAGAAGCTCGAGCCGGGCGGGTTCGCCCGCGGGGCCTGGGGCGCCGCCAGGGGCCGGGTTCGCTCGAAGCCCTGAGCGGAGTCGGATGGCGCTCAAACGGGTGATCCCGTGCCTCGATGTCGACCGTGGCCGGGTCGTCAAGGGGACCAACTTCGTCGGCTTGCGTGACGCGGGCGACCCGGTGGAGCTCGCCGAGCGCTACGACGCCGAGGGCGCGGACGAGCTCGTCTTCCTCGACATCACGGCGACGCACGAGGGTCGCGAGACGATCGTCGAGCTCGCCCGGCGCACCGCCGACAATGTCTTCGTCCCGTTCACGATCGGCGGCGGGATCCGCTCGCTTGCCGACGCCCAGGCGGTCCTCGACGCCGGTGCCGACAAGGTCGCGGTCAACTCCTCGGCGCTGGCGCGGCCCGAGCTGATCTCCGAGCTCGCGGTCGTGTTCGGCTCTCAATGCGTCGTGATCGCGATCGACGCGAAGCGCCGGGGCGGCCGCTGGGATGTCTACGTCGCCGGCGGCCGCGATCGGGTCGATGGTCGCGAGACCGTCGCGTGGGCACGCGAGGCGACCGAGCGCGGGGCGGGCGAAGTGTTGCTGACGAGCATGGACCGCGACGGGACCACCGCCGGCTACGACCTTGAGCTCACCCGCGCGGTCGCCGAGGCGGTCCCCGTGCCGGTGATCGCCTCGGGTGGAGCCGGCGAGCTCTCCCACCTGGTCGAGGGGATCGACCGGGGCGGGGCGGAGGCGGTGCTCTGCGCCTCGATCTTCCACTACGGCAAGTACACCGTCGCCGAGGCCAAGCGGGCGCTTGCCGACGCCGGGATCGCCGTCCGGATCTCCGGCTAGCTCGGGCTAGCCCTGGTTCTGGCGCTCGCGCTTGGCCTGCTTGGCGGCTCGCTGGCGCTTCTTTCGCTCCGCCTTCGCCGCCCGCTCGGAGCGCCGACGGTTGGCTTCACGCCGGCGCTCGGCCTCGGTCTCATGGACGAAGGCTCGGATGTTGGTGGCACCGGTCAGATACATCCGCTCGCCGTCGGAGATCACCGGGTTGTACTCGCCGAGCTCGGACTCGAACACCTTCTTGCCGGTCCGCGCGTTGAAGCCGTCGGTACCGATGTTGGGACCGAGCCCGGCGACATAGACGGTCTCGCCCAGCACGCTCGCCGCGCCGAGGACCACGCCGCCGATTCGCTGCTGCCAGCGCACCGCGCCCGTCTTCGCGTCGAGCGCGTAGAAATTCTGGTCCTTGGAGCCGACGTAGACGGTCGGCTCGGTCTTCGGCGTGTCGGCGACCGCGGGTCCGGCGTACACCCAGTCGCCGGTCGAGTGGCTCCACAGGAGCTCGCCGGTGTCCTGATCGAAGCTGTACACGCGACCGTCGATGCTGCCCAGAAAGACGCGGCCGAAGGCGACGGCGACGGTCGAATAGACCGGGCCACCGCGACCGAGGCTGAGTCCCTGGGTCGTCGATCGCCAGACAAACTCGCCGTTGGAGGCGCGGATCGCGAACACCTCGCCGGCGTAGTTGGCCCCGTAGAGCACTCCCTCGTCGAGGGCCAGGCCGCCCTTGACCGCCGCCGCGGTCGAGACCTGCCAGTCGACGGCGCCGGTCTCTCGGTCGAGCGCGTAGATGTCGCCGGACTCGCTGCCGACGATCACGTTGGCGCCCGAGATCACCGGCGAGGTCTCGCTGCGCCCGCCGAGCGTCCTCCGCCAGAGCAGCTTGCCGTCCTTTGCGCGAAGCGCCAGTGCCTCACCCTCGTCGATTCCGGGGGCGCGCTGCAGCGTCACGGCGTAGAGGACGCCGTGCGAATAAGCGGGCGAGGCGGCGCCGAGGGCGCCGATCTCCTTCCTCCAGTCGACCTTTCCGAGTTCTGCATCGAGCGCGTAGAGGTCGGCGTTCTTGTCTTGGAAGTAGAGGATGTCGCGGACGACGATCGGTGAGAACTCGAGCAGCCTGCCGGCTTGAAAGCTCCACTCGGAGGCATCGAACGGCGGCTTCACCCGCTTGGTGGGCAGATACCGAGTGCGCTGGGTGTCATAGCCGTAGAGCGGCCACGGGACGGTCTTGACGATCTCCTCGGGCTTCGGCGGCTTCTCGACCTCGAGTGTGCAGGGCGGGGGACATGATTGGTCTGAATCGCGTTTCAACGCCGCGTAGGCGCCGATCGCGCCCGTGAACGCCACCAGGCTGACCGCGGCGAGGATCGCGAGGTGCGCCGGTTCGCTCCAGGCACGCAGGATTGGATGGCGAGGGGTCATCCGCGAGGGGCGTCATGGTAGGGAAAGGGCTCCCGGGAACCGATGGATTGACGACAGATGAGCGCGCCGCGGAAGATCGACAGCGAGGGGCTCGAAGCTCGGATCGAGGCCGTTTCCGGCGTGCCGGCGGTGCGAGCGGCCGCGCGCAGCGCCGGCGTCGACGCCTATCTCGTCGGCGGCGCCGTGCGCGATGCGCTGCTCGGCATCCGGCCGGCGGAGCTCGACGTGGTCGTGGTCGGCGACCATCTGGCGCTCGCGCGAGCGCTTGGGAGGGAGGTTCGGGCGCACGACCGGTTCGGGACGGCGACCGTCGGCGCGATCGACGTCGTTCGTGCACGGTCTGAGTCCTATGACGCCCCCGGAGCGCTGCCCCGCGTCGCCGCCGCCGGGCTCGACGAGGACCTCGCCCGCCGCGACTTCAGCGTCAACGCGATCGCCGTCTCGCTCGATGCCCTGGGCGAGCTGATCGACCCCGAGCGCGGTCTCGACGACCTGCGGGCCGCGCGCCTCCGTACGCTGCACGCCGGCTCGCTCGCCGACGACCCCACCCGGGCGCTGCGTGCCGCACGCTATGCCGCCCGACTCGGCCTCGAGCTCGAGCCGCAGACGCTGGCTCAGGTTCGCGCCGCCGACCTCGAGACGGCCTCCGCCGACCGGGTCGAGACCGAGCTGCGAAAGCTCGCCGGGGAGCCCGAGCCACGCGCGGGCTTCGAGCTGCTTTCGGCCTGGGGGCTGCTCGAGCTCGAACCCGCCGCCGCCGAGCTGCTCGAAGCGGTCGCCGAGCTCACCGCCCGCGAGCCGTGGAGCGACGTCACGAGCCCGTCCGAGGCGGTACTCGCCGCGCTCGACCGCGAGGTCGTCGCGCGCGCCCGCGAGCTTGCCTCGATCGACCCCGCCTCGCCCTCCGACGCGGTCGCCGCTGCTGCCGGCCGTCCCGGTGGGGAGCTGGCGCTTGCGCGGGCGCTCGGCGCCGAGTGGCTTGACCGCTACCTGAGCGATTGGCGAAATGTTCGGCTGGCGATCTCGGGGGCCGATCTGCTCGCCGCCGGCCTGCCCGAGGGCGAGCAGATCGGGCGCGGGCTGCGCGCGGCGCTGCGCTCGAAGCTCGATGGCGAGACGAGCGACGCCGAGGAAGAGCTCAGAACCGCGCTCGAGGCAGCCAGGCGCACGCCCTAGCCTTGGCGGGCATGGAATGGCACGAGCACGACGGGGTCCGCTGGCTCGAGGCTCGCTTGGGCGGCGCGACCGCGGCCTTCTCGACCAGGCTCGGCGGAGTCAGCACCGGCGCCTTCGCCAGCCTCAACCTCGGGCTGCTCACCGATGATGAGCGCGATCACGTCAGGTCCAACCGGCTGAGGCTCGCGAGTGCGCTCGGCCGCGACCCACTCGGCGTGTTGGTCGGCCATCAGGTCCACGAGGCGGCCGTCGTCCGCCGCGAGCGCGCGCCCGACCCCAACGCCTACGCGGAAGCGGTCGGGTCACCGAAGACCGGCGACGGCCAGGCGACCTCCAACCCGGCTCTGACCCCGCTGGTGCAGGTCGCCGACTGCCTGCCGGTGGCCCTCGCAGGGCCGGGAGGCGTCGGAATGCTCCACTGCGGCTGGCGCGGACTCGCCGCCGGGATCATCGAGGCCGGCGCGCGCGAGGTGGGCGCGACCGAAGCGGCGATCGGACCGGGGGTGGGATCCTGTTGCTATCAGGTCTCGGAGGACGTTCTGGCCCGATTCGAGTCGCTTGGCGAGGTGGTCGCCGACGGGCGTCTCCTCGACCTGCCCGAGGTCGCCCGCCGGCTGCTCGAGCGCGCCGGGGTGGGGACCGTCGAGTCGTCCGGCCTATGCACGAGCTGTGACCCGGAGCTGTTCTTCTCCCACCGGCGCGACCGCGGGCGCACCGGGCGTCAGGCTGGGCTGGTCTGGGCCGATGGCTGAACCGATCCGGGGAATCGACGCTGCGGTCGTCCGCGCCAATCTCGATCGGGTGCGCGAGCGCTGCGGCCCGGAGGTCGAGATCCTCGCGGCGACAAAGTACGTCGAGCTCGAGGAGATGGAGGCGCTGGCGGAGGCGGGGATCGACCTGGTCGGAGAGAACCGGCTCCAGGACCTGGAGGACAAGCGCGAGCGCTACGGCGACGCCTTCACCTGGGACTTCATCGGCAACGTCCAGAGCCGGAAGCTGAAGCGGATTTTGCCCGCCGTCCGCCTCGTGCACTCGATCGCCACCGAATCGGCGCTGGAGCAGCTCGAACGCCACGGCGACGAGCGCACCGAGGTCCTGGTCGAGGTCGACCTGGCCGGGGAGGAGAGCAAGGGTGGCGTCGACCCCGAGCGCCTCGGTGAGTTCCTCGCCCGCTGTCCGGTGCGCGTCGGCGGGCTGATGACTATGCCGCCGTTCACCACCGAGCCGAACGCGTCGAGACCCTACTTCGCCCGCCTGGCCGAGCTCGCCACGGAGCACGGCCTGGCGCGGCTCTCGATGGGCACGAGCCAGGACTGGGAAGTAGCCGTCGACGAGGGGGCGACGATCATCCGCCTCGGCACCTCGCTGTACCGCTAGAGGGCGCAGAGCCAAGCGGCCGCCCGGCCGTCGGTCAAGACCCTGGATAGGCGCGGTCTTGCAGGGCATAATCGTGGTAAAGGAATAATCCGAGAAGAGGCGAAACCCGCAGCCGATGGCAATTCGAGACACATGGCACCGCGCGCTGGTCTACTTCGGCCTCGCCGAGGACCCTGACTATCGCGAGCACGACATCTACGAGCCCGACACGGCACCGCACGGCCAGGTGTATGAGACGTCGGCGCCACGCGGGGGTGGCTCGGTGAGCAGACTCTCCGAGCGCCGGCGCCCGCGCGACGAGATCGACGACATCTTCGCCGACGAGGGGCCGGGGCCGGCGCGGTCACGCGTGCTCCAGCCGGTCGGCAACGGCGGGGCCGACGTCCAGGTTCACCTGGTCACCCCGACGAGCTTCAACGACGCCCAGGAGGTCGCCGACCGGTTCAAGCACTCGGTCCCGGTGATCCTCAACCTTCAGACCACCGACAGCGAGCTTGCCAAGCGCTTGATCGACTTCGCCTCCGGCCTCACCTACGCGCTCGAAGGCGGGATGCAGAAGATCGCCGAGAAGACCTTCCTGCTGACCCCGCACAACGTCGAGGTCTCGGCCGAGGAGAAGGCGCGCCTGGTCGAGAAGGGGTTCTTCAACCAGTCGTAGGCAGGGCTCGCCCGGTGGCCCACTAGGCTGCGGGATGATGAGGATCGGGTTCGCAGGCGCGGGGAACGTGGCCGCCGCGATCGCCCGTGGCTGGGCCGGAGCCGACGGTGGGCCGCAGGCGATGTGGTTCTGTGACGCCGGATCCGGGCGCGCGGCGAGCTTGGCGGCGCAGACCGGAGGCGAGGCGGTCGACTCGCTCGCCGAGCTCGGCCGCGGGACCGACGCCGTGATCCTGGCGATGAAGCCCGGGGCGCTCGAGATCGCCGCGGAAAGGCTCGAGGGGCAGGCGAAGGCCGTGGTATCGGTGCTCGGGGCGACGTCGCTCGGGCGATTGCGCGAGCTCTTCGGAGCGGTTCCGGTCGTCCGCCTGATGCCCACTGTCGCCACCGAGGTCCGCCGCGGGGTGATCTGTCACGCGCCGCTGACCCCGGTCGAGGGCGCGGTCGGGTCGCACCTGCTCGAGCTCTTCAACGAGATCGCCCACCTGATCGAGGTCCCCGACGCGCTGATGGACGAGGCGACCGCGATGATGGCGTGTCCGCCCGCCTATCTCGCGGTCGTCGTCCAAACGCTCGCCGAGGCGGGCGCGGACGAAGGCCTCGAGCCGGAGCTGGCCTACGAGCTCGTGGTGGAGTCGCTCGCGGGAACGATCGAGTTGCTGCGCCTCTATGACCCGATCTCAGTTCGGACCGCGGTCGCCTCGCCGGGTGGGAGCACCGAGGCGGGCCTCGGTGCGCTCGCCGATGCCGGCGCGGCGGACGCGTTTCGCGCTGCGGTCAGCGCGTCGCTCGAGCGGATGCGGGCTTGAGCGTCCTCGCCCTCACCCGCGGCGACATCGCCGACTACGCCTCGGCGCTGTTGTTCGTCTACACGGTGCTGATCGTCGCCAACGTGATCCTCTCCTGGGTCCGGCAGTTCCGGCCGATCCCCTACAACCTGCCGCTGCGCGCGGTGGTCGGCTTCGTCGAGGAGAGCACGAATCCGTTCCTGAACCTGTTCCGCAGCTTCATCCCCCGGATCGGCCCGCTCGACATCAGCCCGATCGTCGCCATCCTGGCGCTCTCGCTGCTCGGCGGGATCGCCGTTGGCCTGATCCGCGGGTGAGCTCCTCGCGCGGGCGCGCCTGGCTGCGGATGCTCGCGGTCTGCGGGCTGGTCGTCGCGCTGGACCAGGCGGCGAAGGCCGCCATCGTCGGCTCGATGGCGCCCGGGGAGCGGACCGAGCTCGCACTCGGTTTCGACCTCGCCCGCGTCTCCAACAGCGGCATCGCCTTCGGGCTGCTCGACGACGCGGGCGACGGGCTCGTACTCGCGATCACCTTCGTCGCGCTCGGTCTGATCATGACCTGGTTCACCCTCGACCCGAGCCGGCCCGCGCTCTGGATCGGCGTCGGGCTGCTGGTCGGGGGGGCGATCGGCAACCTGATCGACCGGCTGCGCCTCGACGCCGTCACCGACTTCATCGATCCGCCGCTTTGGCCGGCATTCAACCTCGCCGACATCGCGATCACCTCAGGGGTGGTGGTGATCGCGCTGGTGGCGCTGTCGCCACCGCGCGCCGAGCAGGCGCCCGCCGAACCGTGACTCCGGCCCCGCAGATCGTTCACGTGGACGAGCGGCTGGCGGTAATCGAGAAGCCGCCCGATCTGGTCGTCCACCCGGCGCCGGGCCACCGCGGACCGACCCTGGTCGACGTGCTCGGCGACCTGCTCGGCGGCGGCGAGCCGGAGCGGCCCGGGATCGTCCATCGTCTCGACCGCGACACCTCCGGGCTGATGCTGGTCGCCCGCGATCCCGAGGCGCATCGGCGCCTCTCGGCAATGATCGCCGCACGCGAGGTTGGACGCGAGTACCTGGCGCTGGTCGAGGGCAGGCCGCGGTCGCGATCGGGAACGATCGACGCGCCCCTCGGGCGTGACCACCGCGCCCCCGAGAAGCGCGCGGTCCGCGGACGTGGCGCCCGCGAGGCACGGACCCACTTCGAGGTCCTCGAGACGCTGCCCGCCGACAGCCTGGTGCGAGCTCGGCTGGAGAGCGGGCGCACGCACCAGGTGCGGGTTCACTTCGCCGCGATCGGCAACCCGATCGCGGGCGATCCCCGCTACGGTCACGCCGGCCGCCACGGGCTCCGGCGCCAGTTCCTGCACTCCGCCGGATTGCGGCTCGAGCACCCGTTCAGCGGCCAAGCGCTCGTGTTCGAGTCCGAGCTCCCCGAGGACCTCGCCGAGGCGCTCGAGCTGGCACGCAGCTGAGCCGGCCGGCCTCTCTACAATCACCCGCGACCAGTAACCGACCCCTCGGGATGGTCGGAAGGGACCCTGCCCGGCGCGCAAGGCGCCGGGTCCCCCGAAGCGCCCGAGGTGCCAAACCGAAACCAAAGGGAGCATTCGATGTCCGAACCCGGACTCAAGGACCTGCTGCAGGCGGGCCTTCACTTCGGCCACCAGACGCGGCGCTGGAACCCGCGTATGCGCCGTTACATCCACGGCGAGACCGATGGCATCCACATCATCGACCTGCTGCAGACCGAGCACCTGCTGGCCGAGGCCAGGCGGTTCGCGTCCGAGGTCGCCGGCAAGGGGGGCACGGTGCTCTTTGTCGGGACCAAGAAGCAGGCCCGCGACTCGATCAGGTTGTGGGCACAGCGCTGTGGCATGCCCTACGTCAACCAACGCTGGCTCGGCGGGCTGCTGACCAACTTTCACACGATGTCGGCGCGGATCGACCGTCTGCACGAGCTCAACTCACTCAAGGAGGGCGGGCAGCTCGACCTGCTGCCGACCAAGGAGCGAATGTCGCGCGAGGCCGAGCTGGCGAAGCTCGAGTACAACCTCGGCGGGGTCCGTGACATGAAGCGGTTGCCGCAGGCGGTCGTGATCATCGACCTGAAGACCGAGGCGATCGCCATGCGCGAGGCCGAGCGGCTGCAGATTCCGATCCTCGGCCTGGTCGACTCCAACGTTGACCCGACCGATGTCGCCTTTCCGATCCCGGGCAACGACGACTCGATGCGCTCCTGCGAGATGGTCATCGGCGACATCGGCGAGGGCATCGAGCAGGCGGCCAACGCGTATCGCGCGGCCGAGGCAAAGCGCCGAGCCGAGGAGGAGGAACGGCGTCGCCTCGAGGCCGAGGAGAAGGCGCGCAAGGAGGCCGAGGCGAAGGCGCGCCAGGAGGCCGAGGAGGCCGCCGCCAAGGCCGCCGAGGCGCAGGCCGCTCAGGCGCAGGCGGCGACTCCGGCCGCTGAGTCGGCCGCGGCCCCGACGGCGCAGGCGCCTCAGACGCCGCCGCAGCCGGCCCAGTCCACCCCCGAGACTCCCAAGGAAGCGAGCTGATGGCCGTTTCCGCGAGCGAGGTGAAGGCGCTGCGCGATCGCACGGGCGCCGCGATGATGGACTGCAAGGCGGCGCTCGACGAGGCAGCCGGCGATCCCGACAAGGCGGTGGAGATCCTGCGGGTAAAGGGCCAGGCCTCGGCCGAGAAGCGCGCGGGCAAGGCGACCAGCGAGGGCGTGGTCAGCTCCTACATCCACGCCGGTGGCAGCCCGGGTGTTCTGGTCGAGGTCCAGTGCGAGACCGACTTCGTCGCCCGCACCGACGACTTTCAGGAGTTCGCTCGCGAGGTCGCGATCCACATCGCGGCCCTGGGGCCCCAGTACGTCTCGGTCGAGGAGATCCCGGCCGAGCAGCGTGAGGCCGAACGGCGCGTGTTCGAGGAGAAGGCCAACCAGGAGGGCAAGCCCGACGAGGTGATAGACCGGATCGTCGAAGGCCAGCTGCGAAAGTGGGCGACGAGCGTCGTCTTGCTCGAGCAAGAGCACGTGCGCACCGATCGCTACGAGGGCAAGACGATCGAGGAGATCAGGGCCGATCTCGCCGCGAACACCGGCGAGAACATCCGCATCGCCCGCTTCGCCCGGTTCGCCGTCGGCGAGTAGACACGTCGGGTCAGCGATCGTCCCTCGCAACCGCGGCTGCTGCAGGGTGTTTTGGTCCACAGTGCGCCCGAGCAGGCTGATCGCCGCATTCACGGCCGCCGTCGCGGTCGCGATCACGCTCGTCTCGACGGCGCCGGCACAGGACACCGCCGGATCGGGCTCCGAGGAGCTCGCCGTCGGCGCCGTGCCGCAGCGGCCGCTCGAGCCGGGCGAGGGGGCGGTCATGCGGCAGGCGGGGATCGGCTGGACCCGCGCCTGGCTCAACTGGGCCGACGTCGAGAAGGACCGCGGGGAGTACGACTGGTCGCGCCCGGACGCGCTGATCGAGTCCGCGACCCAGGAGGGGCTCTCAGTGCTCCCGATGCTGTTCGGCTCTCCGGAGTGGGCCGCCCGGCGAGACGACAACGTCTGTTATCGGTCGGGCTGCATCCCCTATGCCCCGGACTCGCCTGAGACGCGGACCGCCTTCGCACAGTTCGCAGCCGCCGCGGTGCGCCGCTACGGCCCCGACGGCGGTTTTTGGGCCCACGGGTCGAGCGCCGACCGGCCGCTGCGGGTTTGGCAGGTGTGGAACGAACAGAACATGAGCGCCTTCTTTCGCCCGGCCGCCGATCCCGACGCCTACGCCGCACTCCTGGTGCCGACGGCTGAGCAGATCCGCTCGACCGATCCCGGCGCCAGAATCCTGCTCGGCGGGATGTTCGGACCGCGAACGCGACGCGGGCTGATCGCGAGCACGAGCTTTCTGCGCGACCTCTACCACGATCCCGAGGCCGCGGCGAGCTTCGATGCGGTCGCGGTGCATCCCTACAGCGGCAGCGCGCTCGGCTCGCTCGCTCAGATCCACGCGGTTCGGCGGATGATCAAGGACCACGGCGATAACCAGGCGATCTGGGTGACCGAGATCGGCTGGGCGTCTGGGGGCAAGCGCAGCCAGGACCTGGTCAAGGACCGCCACAGGCAGGCGCGCCTGTTGCGCCGGACCTTCGCTCGGTTCGTCGCCAAGCACGAGGCTTGGAACCTCGATGGCGCCTTCTGGTATGCCTGGCGCGACACCGAGCGAGGCCGAGCGGTCTGCGCCTGGTGCGCGCGATCGGGCCTGATCTCGCGCTCGGGCTCGCAGAAGCCGGCCTACCGAATGATGCGAAGGGTGCTGGCGGCGCCGTAGCAGCCCGGCGGGCGGCCGCCGCGCCGGCGGGATAGGCTCTCGCGCCGGATGGGCGACCCGGTCTTCAAACGGATCCTGCTGAAGATCTCCGGCGAGGCCCTGATGGGGCCACTCGACTACGGCACCGATCCCGAGCGCGTCAACCAGATCGCCGCCCAGGTGCACGAGGTCTCGGAGCGCGGGGTAGAGATCGCGCTGGTGGTCGGGGCGGGCAACATCTACCGGGGGCTCCAGGGAGCGGCTCAGGGCATGGACAGGGCGACCGCCGACTACATGGGCATGCTGGCGACGGTCCTCAACGCGCTCACGCTCCAGGACGCGCTCGAAAAGCGCCACACCTACACCCGGGTGCTGTCGGCGATCGAAGTGACCGAGGTCGCCGAGCCCTACATCCGCCGGCGGGCGATCCGCCACCTCGAGAAGGGCCGCGTGGTGATCTTCGCCGCCGGGACGGGCAATCCGTTCTTCACCACCGACACGGCGGCGGCGCTGCGGGCGCTCGAGATCCACGCGGAGGCGATCCTGATGGCCAAGCACGGGGTCGAAGGGGTCTACGACGCGGATCCTTCGGAGGTGCCGGATGCCAAGTTCCTGCCCGAGATCACCCACATGGAGGCGATCGAGAAGGGCCTGCGGGTGATGGACTCAACGGCGCTCTCGCTGTGCATGGACAACGCGCTGCCGATCCACGTTTTCAACATGGCCGACGAGCGCAACATAGATAGGATCGTCGGCGGCGAGCGGGTGGGCACGATCGTTCGCTCGAGCCGATGAGAGAGATGATCGAGGCAGCGCAAGCGGCGAGCCGATGAGCGAGCTCACCGACGAATTCCTGAGCGACGCGGGCGAGCGGATGCACAAGTCCGTCGAGTCCTGCCGTCACGAGCTCGCCACCGTGCGCACCGGGCGCGCCTCTCCGCACCTTCTCGACCGGCTCGAGATCGACTACTACGGTGCGATCACCCCGATCAAGCAGCTCGCCCAGGTCTCGGCTACCGATGCGCGGCTGCTCACCGTGACACCGTTCGACAAGAACTCGATCGGGATCATCGAGAAGGCGATCATGGAGTCCGACCTCGGGCTGACCCCGAACAACGACGGCAACGTGATCCGCCTGCAGATCCCCGAGCTCAACGAGGAGCGCCGGCGCGAGATGGTCAAGGTCGTCCACGGAGTCGCCGAGGAGGGCAAGGTCGCGGTTCGCAACATCCGCCGCGACGTCATGCACGATCTCCGCGAGCTGAAGAAGGAGGGCGAGGTCGGCGAGGACGACGAAAGGCGCGCCGAGGCCGACCTGCAAAAGCGCACCGACGACGCCACCCACGAGATCGACGGTCTTCTGAAGGCCAAAGAGGAAGAGATCCTCGAAGTTTGAAGGCCTCTCTTCCGGGGGCTGCTCAGCTCTCGCTCGAATCAATGGCCCGCGGCTTCGCCGCGGGCTCTTTCTTGTGCTCTCGCGTCCGCTGCCTCCGGGTGGCATCCCGGCGGAATTAGGCTCCGCCTCGAATGGCCGCCGAGGGCACACCCAGGTACGTCGCGATCATCACCGACGGAAACGGCCGCTGGGCGGCCGAGCGGGGGTTGCCGGCGATCGAGGGACACGAGGCCGGTGCCGATACGGTCAAGGCGCGGCTGCGCGACGCGGCCGAGTTCGGGGTCGAGGAGCTGACCGTGTTCTCATTCTCGACCGAGAACTGGCAGCGCCCCCACCACGAGGTCGAAGGGCTGATGGCGATGTTCGCCGAGCGGATCGACCGCGAAACGCCCGAGCTGGACTCCGAGGGCGTGCGGATGCGTTTCATCGGCCGCCGCGAGGGGGTGGCCGCCGACCTGGTCGAGCTGATGGATTGGGCGGAGCGGACGACCGCCGCGAACCGCCGCATCACCCTCTTCGTGGCCTTCAACTATGGCGGCAGGGCGGAGATCATCGACGCGGCGCGAAGCTTCGCCCACGGCTCCGAGGAAGACTTTCGAGATCACCTCTACGCCCCCGACATGCACGATCCCGACCTGGTGATCCGGACCAGCGGCGAACAGCGGATCTCGAACTTCCTGCTCTGGCAGGGGGCATACTCCGAGCTGGTCTTCCGCGACGAGCTCTGGCCGGACTTCGACCGCGCCGCCTTTCGGCAATCGCTCGATGCCTATGAGGAGCGACGGCGGCGCTTCGGGGGTCGCTGATGGAGGGGCGCCCGCCGCTCGACGACGAGAGCCAGCCGTTCGACGCCGAGCTCGATTTCGAGCGCCCGCGTCGCCGCCGCCCGCCACCACCCCCGCCGCTGGCCACCCAGGGCCCCGATGGAGGGGGTCGCGAGCCCCGGCGCAGCCGCTCGGAGACGCTCGCGCGCATTGCCTGGGCGCTGCCGTGGATCGCCGTGGTGGTGACGATCGCGGTGGTCGGCGGCGAGCTCTTCGCCGCGGCGATGATCGGCTTCGCCTGCGTCGGGCTCAGCGAGCTGCACCGGATGACCCGGGATGCGCAGCTCTTCTTGGTCACCTCGTTCGTCGCCGTCGCGGCGCTCGTGGTCGCGGCCTTCTACGGCGATCAGTTTCAGATGATGATCGTGCTCGCAGCCTCGATCCCACTGATCTTCGCCGCCGCGATCCTGCGTCCCCGGCGGGACGGGATCTCGCTCTCGGTCGCGCTCACGGTCTTCGGCATCGTCTGGATCGGGATCCCGTTCGCTCACGCGGTGTTGCTGCGCGAGCTGCCCGACCATGGTGCCGGCCTGCTAGTCGACGTCCTCGTCGCCACCTTCGTCGCCGACACCGCGGCATACACCGGCGGGCGGCTCTTCGGTCGCCACCGCCTCGCTCCGGCCCTGTCACCGAACAAGACGCTCGAGGGCCTCGCCTTCGGCCTCGTCGGCGGCACGCTCGGCTTCTGGTTCGCCGGTCTCTATCAGGACTGGCTGTCGGGGGTCGACGCGCTGCTGATCGGTGCCTGCGTCGCGGCGCTGGCGCCGGTGGGCGACCTGTTCGAGTCGATGATCAAGCGCGACCTTCAGATCAAGGACTCGGGCACGATCTTCGGCCCCCACGGTGGCCTGCTCGACCGCCTCGATGCGGTCATGTTCACGATCGTCGCCGGCTACTACCTGGCGGTGCTGTTCGTCTACTAGCCGGCGCGGCTACCTGACCCAGACCTGGTCCGCAAGCACGCCTACTTCGGCCGCTTGCTCGAGGCGCTCCACCCGCTCCGAGACGAAGACGGTGGACTCGCGGTTGAACAGAGTGACGGCGGGAGCTGCGTCGGTGAGCCGGCGATCGACGCCCGCCCACAAGGCGTTCGCCGTCGCCGAGCCGGAGCCCTGCTGTGCGAGGGCGCGATCGGCCTCCGCATCGATGCTCCGGTCGCAGAAGCGGGATGCGTTGCTTTGCGGCGGACAGCTGAACAACGGCTGGCTGAAATTGGAGGGTGCGAGGTAGTCCACGTACCAGCCGTTGAAACCGATCTGCATCTCGGTTTCCGATTCGTCAAACAGATCGTAATAGGGCCCCACCGGGAGCACACGCACCGAGCTCGGGAAGCCGAGCTGGCGCAACAGCGAGGCGAAGTAGCGCGCGATCGGCTCGTGCGCCGGCCACACCCAGACCGTGACTCTCGTCCCTTTCGCCTGAGACGCATCCACCAGGCGCTGCGCCAAGGCGACGTCCGGTGCGACCCAAGTTCCGGCCGGATTCGGGTCGAGCGTGTAGGGGCAGTAGGGACGAAATCCGGGGAAGCCCGCCGGCACGATCTGGCACGTCGGATGGGCGAGTAGGTTCCCACCCTCGAGCGCGACGATCCGGCGGCGGTCGATCGCGTAGTTGAGCGCCCGTCGCACCCGCGGGTCGTCGAACGGTGGCAGGCTCACGTTGAGGAACATGAAGTCGGTCTCCGGGAGCGGAGCCGAATAGAGCCTGGCGGCGTGCCGAATCGCAAGCTCGCGCACGCCGGCCGGTGAGAGCGGACCTCCGAAGGGGCCCGCGACGGTGACGACATCGGCATCGCCACGCTCGACGGCTGCGACCTGAGCGTTGATGTCGTCGCCGACGTCGATCGCGATCTCGTCGGGGAACCCGTCCGGTCGGGCGTCCTGCGACCAAACCTCGAAGTACGGATTGCGGACGAGGCGACCACCGCGTTCTGGGTCGAAGCTCTCGATCCGATACGGCCCGGTGCCAGGAAGCGGCTGCCCGCGTGCGTAATGCCTTGGGCTGTCCGCCGGCACGACACTGGCGACGCTGAGCGTTAGCTTGTGCAGGAACTCCGGGTCCGGGGCAGTCAGGTGGACGGTGATCGTCCCGGCGGCACCGTCGGTCTCGATGCCCTTGGAGAGGTCGCAGGTCCGAGGTTCGACACCGCAAGCGCGAGCTCCGGGTATGCGGTCGAAGTAGGGCGGGAGGGGCTGTTCGTTGGCGCGGAGCAGGCGTTCGAGCGAGCTGCGGAAGTCCTCGGGTCGAACCGGTGCGCCGTTCGAGTAGCGGATCCCCGGCCGGAGCTCGAACACGTAAGTCTTCCCGTCCGGACTGGGCTGCGGGACGTCGGCTGCGAGGTTGCCCACCAACGTCGCGGACGCAGCGCCGGGTTCCCGTCGGTAGGCGATCAGGCCGTCGTAGGCGAGCGAGGTGAGCTGCCAACCCTGGACGTAGTCGTAGGCGATCGGGTCGGCGCAGACGCAGTCGGTCGGGTCGGGGGTCGGCCATCTGAGACGCAAGGTGCCCCCGCGATGGCTTTCCGGCGCGGCGAGCACGGTGGCCCAGACCGTTCCGTCAGCGATCGCGAGGGCGCTCGGGCTGGCGCCGACATCGATCGTCTCGGTGACCTCGGCGCTCGCGGGGTCGATCCGGGAGATCGTCCCGGCACCGGTGTTGGCGACCCAGACCGCGTCCTCGCCGGTGGTCACGGCGGTCGGCGACCGTCCGACCGGCACCGTCTGCGTCACCGCCTCGGTCTCGGGGTCGATTCGCGAGACCGTTCCGTCGTCGCGGTTCGCAACCCAAAGCGCTCCCTCGCCGAACGCCAGGCCGGCGGGCCCGTTGCCCACGTTGATTGGGTCGAGGTCACCCGAGCGCGGGTCGATCCGGACGACCGTTCCCGCCGTCTCGTTGGCGACCCAGACCGACCCGGAGCCGGCGACGATCGCGGTCGGGTTGGCGCCGACGGCGATTCTCTTCGTGACTCGAGCTTTCGAGAGGTCGAACCGAGCCACGACCCCGTCTACGGAGGCGGCGACCCACACGGCCCCGAATCCGACGGCGACACCGCTGGGCCCGTTGCCGACCTCGATCTCGCGCTCGGAGCTATTCGTCTCGGGGTTGATCTGGACCACGTCCCTGTCGTCGGCGCTGGTGACCCACAGCGACCCGGCACCGAGGCCGAGTCCGACCGGCGCGCCGCCGAAGTCGAGCGGGGTGACCTGGCGGGTCTCGACGTCGATCCGCGAGACGGTCCCGTCGAGCGAGTTCGCGACCCACACTGTCTCCGGATCAGCGACCGCGGCGGTCGGGCCGCGACCGACCGGCAGCTGGGCGGTGACGCTGCCGTCGCCGGGATCGACCAAGCCGACGGAGTTCTCGGCGATTGCCGTGCTCTCCTCACCGCCCGCGACCAGGACGATCGCGAGCATGGCGAGCCCGAGGCCGAGCACGATCGCGGCGACTGCGTACGCCGGCCGGCGTAGAGGCCGGCGTCCGGCGGGCGTCGGGGCCGGGTGCGGATCGGGCGGCCCCGGCGGGCGCCCGGCGGGTTTGGCGGGCTCGCGGGCGGTTGCGGGCGCGGCGATCGCCGGGTCCTGGCGCAGGATCGCCTCGTGAAGTGCCCGCAGCTCCGCGCCGGGCTCGGTGCCGATCTCCTCGACCAGGGTTCGCCGTGCGTCGCGGTAGGCCTCGAGCGCCTCGGCCTGGCGGCCGCAGCGATAGAGGGCGAGCATCTGCAGCCACCGCAGGCGCTCGCGCAGCGGGTGCTCGGCAACCAACGGATCGAGCTCGGCGACGACCTCGGCGTGGTGACCCAGCGCCAGGTCCGCCCCGATTCGCTCCTCAACCGCCTCGACCCGGAGCTCGTCCAGCCGTGCCGCCTCGGTTTGAACGAAGGGTTCGTTCACCAGGTCGGCGAGCGCCGGCCCGCGCCACAACGACAAGGCCTCGCGCAGTACCTCGGCCGCGCGCTGCGGCCGATCGTCGGCGAGCGCTCGGCGGCCGTCGGCGAGCAGGCCCTCGAACCGATCGAGGTCGAGGCTTCCATGCTCGACCCGAAGCTCATAGCCGCCGGCGGTCGTCACCAGAATCGATGGGGCGTCGGCGTCGCCGTCGACCTCCAGCACCTTGCGCAGCCGCGAGACCCGCACCCTGACGCTCTGGACCGCGCCCGGGGGAGGCTGGGCTCCCCAGAGCTCGTCGATCAAGCGGTCGAGCGAGACCGTCTGGTTGGCACGCAGCAGGAGCACGGCCAGCGCGGCTCGTTGCTTGGCTCCGCCGAGCCCAACCGGTTTGCCGTCCCGGGCCACCTCGAGCGGCCCGAGGATGCGGAAATCCATGTCCGACCCTTCGTTCGGTCTCGACCGTACCACTCGAAACCTCGCTCACAGAGCGGGTTCCGTGCGCTGTTAGGCGCTGTTATCGCCCTGCAAACAGACGGTTAGCCGGGTTGCGGATGCTGATCGCGCAACCGTCTACCAGGAGGAAGTCATGAGCACCAGCATCAGCGAAGCAAAGACCGCCCCGGTGCGCCGGCTCGATCGTGGCGCGCGGATGACGGTCGGCGGCCTGGCGGCCTGCGCCGCGATTGCCGCCGGCGTCGTTCTCTTCGCACAGAACAGCGACGACAGCATCGCCGTGCCGGCCCCGCGGCCACAGGTGGAGATCGGGTCAGCCCCTCAGATCGAGCTGCACCCGAACATCAACCAGCGCGACGCCGCGGAGCGGTACCACCACCGCCGTTAGCCGGCAAGGGTCTCGCGGACGAACGCGAGATCGGCGCGCAAGCCGTCCCGCGGACCGGGCGTCTCGATCACGATCGGGGCGCCCGCCGCGGCGCCGGCCCGGATCATCCCCCGCAGCGCCTCCGTATCGACCTTCCCCTGGCCCAGCGGCGCGTGGCGGTCGGCGCCCGAGCCGGCGGCGTCACGGGAGTCGTTTGCGTGCAGCAGGTCGAGCCGGCCGGTGATCGCGAGCGCGCGCTCGACCGCGTCGCCGAGGTTCTCGCCGGCGGCGTGCGCGTGACAGGTGTCGAAGCAGAAGCCAAGCGGTACCGGCCCGCCGTAGCCGCCAAGCGCCTCCCACAGGGCCGCGAGCGCGTCGAAGCGGCGGGCGACCGCGTTCTCACCGCCGGCGGTGTTCTCGATCAGGACCGGGGTCTCTGACTCGAGCAGCTCGAGCGAGCGCAGCCAACGGCCGGGGCCCTCAGCGATGTCGTCCTCGGCGTGTCCGCCGTGAACGATCACCGCCGCGGCGCCGACCTCGGTCGCCGCGTCGCAGGTCTGCTGGAGGATCTTGCGCGATCCGTAGCGGACGTTCGGCTTTGGCGAGCAGACGTTGATCAGGTAGGGGGCGTGGACGTAGACGTCGATCGCGCTCGCCCGCAGCGCCTCGGCCTCGGGGTGGGGAGGGGGCTTGCGGTAGGAGCCGGGGTCGGAGAGGAAGATCTGCACGCAGTCGGCGCCGAGCTCGGTCGCGGCCGCGAGCGGATCCTCGCGCGAGACATGGACTCCGATCGGCGGCAGCGCGGGCACCCGGCGAGCATACGGGCCGAGCCGAGCTCTCTTTACCCCCGGCTCAACGCCGTCGCTACCCTGCCTCGAGTGCCCAAGCGGGTTCTGATACTGGGCTCGACCGGTTCGATCGGCGAGCAGGCGCTCGACGTGATCGCGGGCTCGGGCGAGCTCGAGGTGGCCGGGCTATCCGCCGCTCACAACCACGAGCGGCTGGTCGCGCAGGCGCGGGCGGTCGGCGTACGCGCGGTCGCGCTTTCCGACGGCGACGCGGCTCGCAAGGCAGCCGCCGAGCTCAGCGGCACCCGGGTGCTCTCCGGAGATGAGGGCGTCCGCGAGTTGATCGCGGCAACCGAGCCGGATCTGGTGCTCAACGCGATCGTCGGCACCGCCGGGCTCGGGCCGACGATCGCCGCGCTGTCGGCCGGCATCGACGTGGCGCTCGCCAACAAGGAGAGCCTCGTCGTCGGAGGCGAGCTGGTGACCGCGCTGGCCGAGGCGGCGGAGGCGCGGATCATCCCGGTCGACTCCGAGCATTCGGCGATCTTCCAGCTCCTTCGTGGGGAGGGGCCGGGCACGGTCGAGCGCCTGATCCTGACCGCCTCCGGCGGGCCGTTTCGGGGTCGCAGCGACCTCGCAGGCGTCACCGCGGCCGAGGCGCTCGCGCACCCGACCTGGGAGATGGGTGGGCGGATCACGATCGACTCGGCGACGCTGATCAACAAGGGGCTCGAGGTGATCGAGGCCCACCACCTGTTCGGCGTCGGCTACGGGCGCATCGACGTCCTCGTGCATCCCCAATCGATCGTCCACTCGCTGATCGAGCTCAACGACGGCGCCCAGCTCGCCCACCTGGGGCTGCCCGACATGCGGGTCCCGATCTCCTACGCGCTGCACTTTCCCGAGCGCGCCGACGTCACCGTCCCCACCCTGGACCTCGCCTCGGTCGGAGAGCTCGGCTTCGAGCGCCCCGATCTGGACAGCTTCCCGTGCCTGCGCCTGGCTCGCGAGGCCGGCGCCACCGGAGGCACGGCGCCGTGCGTGCTCAACGCTGCCGACGAGGTTGCGGTCGCGGCATTCCTCGAGGGCCGGATCGAGTTCACCGCGATCGCCGAGGTGATCGCCGCAGCGCTGGAGGAGGTCGAGTCGCAGCCGCTGGCCCACTTCGAGCAGCTTTTCGCCACCGACCGCCGCGCGCGTGAGGCCGCGGCGGCGCTGGTCGCGTCGGCGGGCGCGCGCGCATGAGCTGGCTGCTCGCCTTCCTCGGCTTCGCCGTGCTGATCATCCTGCACGAGTTCGGCCACTTCACCGCGGCGAAGGCGGTCGGGATGCGGGTGGAGCGCTTCTTCCTCTTCTTCCCGCCGAAGATCTGGAGCGTCAAGCGCGGTGAGACCGAGTACGGGGTCGGCGCGATCCCGCTCGGGGGCTTCGTGAAGATCACCGGGATGAACCCCGAGGAGGAGCTCGATCCCGAGATCGCCCCACGTGCTTACTACCAGCAGCCCGTGTGGAAGCGGATCGTGGTGATCGCGGCGGGGCCGGCGGTCAACCTGGTGATCGCCTTCGTCATCCTCTTCTTCTTGGCCTTCGACGTCGCCGAGCCGACCAACACGGTCGACACGGTCGAGCCTGGAACGCCGGCCGCGAAGGTGCTCAAACCCGGTGACGAGCTGCTCGCGGTCGACGGCGAGCGCGGCGAGCTCGAGGCGCTCCGCGATCGGATCGCCAGCCACGAATGTGCCGGCGAGCAGACCGACGGCTGCGTCGCCGAATCTCCGGCCGAGCTGCTCGTCGATCGTGACGGGCGCCAGATTACGGTTCGCGCCCGGCCCGAGTACGACGCCGCGGCGCAGCGGCCTCTGCTCGGCTTCGCCTACGGGACCAGCGCGCTCGACCCGGGCATCGGCGGCGCCGCCCAGTGGTCGGCCGACCGAATGTGGGAGGTGACCTCGCAGACGGTCTCGATCATCGGCCGGATCTTCGATGCCGAGCAGCGTGAGCAGATCTCCGGCGTCGTCGGCAGCTACGAGGTCACCCGCCAGTCGATCGAGTTCGACGCTCGCCAGGCGCTCTTCGTGCTGGCGCTGATCAGCCTCTCGCTGGCGGTGATCAACCTGTTCCCGTTCCTGCCGCTCGACGGCGGCCACATCTTCTGGAGCCTGGTCGAGAAGGTCCGCGGGAGGCCGGTCTCGTTCCGGGTGATGGAGCGGGCCTCGGTGGTCGGGTTCGCGCTCGTGCTGATGCTTTTCGTGATCGGCCTCTCCAACGACATCGGCCGGCTCTCGGGCGAGGGCTTCGACGTTCGCTGAAAACCCCGCTCAACCCGATAGTTTGGCAATCGCAGAGATTTGTCGGTGTCCTCGCGGAGGGCGCAGTCCCTCTAGTCGTGCGGGTTCGCGGGGTGTCCTGCAGTTCCCGTGGGGAGGCCGATTCGGCCGCCTGACAAGGGTTCTGACAATAAGGGAGGGGCTCGGCTGATGGCCTACTCCTCCTTGAACTCGATCACCGGGCCGACGAAGCCGCACAAGACGCGCAAGGTCAAGCGCACCAACGCCCATCGCTACTACAAGGCGGCGAAGCGTAAGAACGCGGACGCTCAGACCTTGTACGAGACCGCCGTTATCCAGCTCAAGCCCAAGCAAGTGGCACGCCTAGCCGCCTCGTTGCGGGAGTGCCACGGCTTCAAGCTCAGCAAGGCCCAGCGCGAAAGCCTGGTCGGCAGGCTCCTGAACGCCGGGATGTCCGGGTCCAAAATCGCCAAGATTCTTGACCTAGACCGAAAGACGGTTTCAACTCGCACCTGTTAGAGCAGCGGCTGGAACAAGTGATGGTTCGTGCGGTCGACGACCGTCACCTCCACCGGAACGATGGAACCCGGCCTGCGGCCACTCCGGCGAGCGAGTTCAGGCCGCTCGGACCCTCTGCCCGAGTTCCAGGCGCGCCACCACTCCCGTTCCGAGCAGTATCCCGAAAGCCACGATGTAGCAGGTGACCAGCACGCCCGCGAGGACCAGGAACAGCCTTACCGGGGCGTTGCTGGCAACCCAGTGGGTGTAATAGCCGGCGAGGGTTGGCGTGACCATCAGGATCACCCCGCTGACTCCACCTCCCGCGAGCGCGGCACGCCAGCTGACCCTTTCGCCCCCCAGCACGCGAAACACGCTGGCGCAGATCAGCACGATCACGGTAAGCAGGAGGAGCGGCAAGGCGATCCGCAGCAGCGCGGCGTTCACGTGAAGGCGTTCGACCAACCCGGTCCCGGCAGTCGCCAGCACCACCATCACGACCACCAGCACGGCCACGGCGAAGGCCACGGCCAGGTTCCGCAGCTTGCCCACCAGGAGGCTCGGGCCCTTGATCGAGAGCATTCGGCTGAGACAGCGATCGATAACTCCCACGGACCCCGAGCTCGTCCACACCATCCCCACGATGGCGCCGGCGATCAGAAACGGTGAGTCTCTCTCTGTCCTCAGCACCAGTGCGACGATCTGGTCATGCACGTCCTCTGGGAGGACGTCGGACACACGCGCCGCCAGCGCCTGAGCCTCTGCATAGTCGCCGAGCACGACGGCAGCCAGCGCGGTAAGGCCCAGCGCGAGCGGCACCAGGGATGCGAGCAGGTACCAGGCGAGCGCCGGGATGTCCGCGGCGATGCCAGACTCCCAATACAGCCCGACCAGCTCTCGCAACGCCCGGCGCACCGGAGAGCGCGGCGAGTCTTGATCCAATCCGGTGCGACGGTATCACCAGCGTCGAGATCGCGCCTCACGCCTCAGACTTACAACCGGAATAGGTATTTCGGCTTTCCCTTTCACACGTGCCGGCCTACTGCATCTCACGCATACGCTCTACCTACCTACCTTGGCTCTATCACTTGGCATAGAACACGCAAGAGAGAGCAAGGCACAGCGAGAGCAAGGCAAGCGAGCTGCGAAGTCGGATGCAGGCGACGGCAGACAGCTCGCCAGGGGGAGAGGAGGGGGTGGCGGCCCCAGGCGGTAGATATCTACTATCCGTCTCACTCATGCAATTTTCTCTAACAAAGGGCCTTTCTGATTTTGAACCTACAAAGTGGCCCTTTTATGCTAAACAGCTGTCAGAGGACCTGTACCGCCTAGATGACTGTGGATTAGGGGCGAGGGCTCGAAAGGCGTTAGACGGGCCGGTCCGGGCTCAGAGCACCGCACTGGAACCTATTAGGCTGCCCGCCGTAGGGCTGCGAGAGAGGCTCGCTTGGCTTCGGTACCCGCGGCCTCATAGATCGTCACGCCGACCTTGGGCACGAGGGGATCGCTGATCTTGCAAGTCCCGGTTAGCTCGACCAACTCGGCAGCGTCGGGGTAGGTGCATTCACGCTTGCCGCTCGGCGCGCCCTCCCTGTGGTCGTCGAAGGCTTCCAGTGAAGTGAAGTGACCCCGGCAAGATCGGCAGTGACAGTGGCAGTAGATCGTGGCCGTGCACCGAGTAGAGCACTGTCCGCGGGCGGCACCTCAGACCGAAAAGGGGGGCAAAAGCGTTTGCGCTCTTTAGAACACGATTTTGCCTTTCCCAACGCCTTGCTTCCCGTGAGCTCACGGGTGCCGCTTGACCGCTGTCACCGCGCGCGCGTCGGTCAGTACCGGCCCTCGGCCCCGTCGCCTCGCAGCCCTCCGACAGCAAGGATGACGAGGCCCGTGAAACCACTCCTCGGACTGCCGGCGTCAGTCCCCCTTGTTCCCTCGTCCGAAGCGGACGATCTTCGAGTCCGTGATCGACAACAGCTCCTCGTCCCGGTCGCCTGCGGTGTAGTAGACGCGGCTGCTGACACCGATCTGTGGCCGCCGCGAGCTGACGATAGCCCGGCCTTCGTCAAAGACCAACTCCGGATTGCAGACGGAATTGGACAAGGTCAGCTCAGGCGGAAGATCCCGTGAGCTGAAGTCGATGGTGAAGTCCGGCGGGATGGAGAGGGATGTCATGCAGACTGGCGAGGTGTTGTCGGTGAGGCCTTTGAAGTACGAGACAGAGACGAGATTGGGCAGATCCGACTGGTTCGTGACCGACACGACGGTCGCTGTCCGAATTGCGCCGCCGGTCTCCGAGTGCATGTACGTCACCAGGTAGCGGGGAACGCCGGGGAGGCCGGTGCTGGGGGAAGTCTTTTCGAGTTCCCCGAGTTCGATGTGCCTCTCGAGCCGGCTCAGCGCCCCCGGATCCGTGGGAACGTTAGGTGCCTTCTTGGTGAACTCTTTCGTCGAGGCCTTGTTTTCCATGGTGAGGTCTCCTTGTGGAAATGGCTAGAGCAGGCGTGGGTCGAGCTAGAGCAGGCGTGGGTTGGCGGCTCCACCTCCTCTCTCTCGACGAAAATTGCCTCACGACCGCCGGAGGCCGGCCCGGGGCCCAACAATCTCGGACGCGACTCAGCGCGCCGAATACTTTCGCCGCATTAGCAGGCATGTACCCCTCCGTCAAGGGCAACCGATCCTGAGAAACCGCAAATTGCGTCTTCTCGAGCTCGCGGGCAGCCATCTCGGCCTGTTGACGCTGGCCGGCGGCTAGGGCCCGCTGCATCCGGGCAGGGGCTGAGGCGTCTGCTCCTTTACGAACATATGTTCCCCTACGAGTCAAGGGACACGGATAGCGGTCGCGGGCTCGTAGACGTTGAGGGACAAAGCAGGCCCGACGACGACGACGATCACCGGGAACGCGAACGCAAGCAGTCGCGGCGACCGCCCCGCTGTTGGTGACGACTGCGTGACACGATCGCGGAGAAGCAACTGATTGGAGTTCCCAAATGCCCGCCTTCATCGCGTTCTCAGGTAACCGTGGCGACCACATCCAAGTCGAGGGGGACCTCGCGTCGGCTGTGGCTGCAATGGAGCCCAAAGCTCGAGTCTCGGGGATGGTCCGACTGACCCAGATTGCCGGGGAGGGGCAAACCGTCGAGCCGACAACGGTCTACGTCAACCCAGAGCGGATTGCCTACTTTCGTGAGGCCGAGCAGAGCTCCTATCGCACGGAAGGGGTCTAGCCAGGCTTGCGCCGCGGCGTCCTCGACGTGCTGGGGCGCACCTGATCGACTGCGGGGCGCTCGCGCGCACTAGAGAGGCTACATTTGCTTCGAGATGGAGGGCGGGGAGCATTCTTCAAGAGAACTAACGGTCTCCGTCAAGGTGCCGTGCCAAGAGTGCGGCGGTCTGGGCTACATCCAGAGGGTAAAAGCGGGCCATGTCGTTGGCGACAAGGCGAAGAAGTGCCGCACCTGCCGCGGTAGAGGTCTAATCCCGAATGACATGCCTATTTCTCAGTTGCGAGAGCTACTGAAATGACTCGACCCTCCTAGGCGCCGGCGAGGGGCAAGCAGGTCTGACGGTTAGGCCATCGATAACGGGCTCGCCATCGGGCGGGCCCTGCTCCCTGCGCTCAGTCGATCACCTTGAACTTGTCCTTGGCCGGCGCTCCGACGTTGCCCGCGAGGTCGGTGGCTCTGACGTTGAACTTGAACTTGCCGTCGGCGAGTCGCTTGTACTTACGCGGTGAGTCGCAGTCGGAGAACCGCTTGACCGCTCGCTTGAGTCCTTTGCCTTTGAGCTTGCACTCAAAGACTGCGGTTGGGTCGTTTGACTCAAACTTGAACTTGACCTTGGACTTGTCGAGCTTGTTCGGAGCGCCCTTGGTGATCGTCGTCTCGGGCGGGTCGGTGTCGGGTGGAACCGGACAGTTCCCGCCCGATACCGATGGGTCCTGGGTTTCGTCGCCGAAGCCGTCGCCGTCACAGTCGGTCTCCAAGGTCGCTGCGATGTCGAGCTGCGATAGTCCATCCGGTAGTAGCGCGATGGTGCTTCCCGGGCCCGGATCGCCCGTCCCGACGCGGAACAAGTACCCCGGTCCGGGGTTGTTGTCTGCGCATTGGGTGTCAGTGGTGGCCAGATAGAACCCGATCGCGTCGCCGGCCTGCACTGTGATGCGCGTCGCATACGTGTTGAGCTGTCCGACGAGAGGAGTCCTCAGCTCGCTTTCCCCGACGATCGTGAAGTTATTTGTGGTTCCCTGCCGCCGGACTACCTTCAGCCTCATTTGCGGGGTCGGCCCGGCAGCGCCAAGATAGCTCCAAGAGGTGATGATCCCGGCCGACGGTGCCGAATACTGACCCCCCGGCGAGACTGCCTGAATGTAGGTAGCGCCGCCGAGACAATTGCTGTCGGTCGGGTCGATCGCCTCCCCAAACGTCACCGCCCCGGACGCTGACGGCGGGACTGCCACGGCCAGCATCACGACGCCCGCCACCAGGCCCACTCTCACCCGCGCACCGACCATGCCGACCTCTCGAGTCGCTTCGTGCCTGATCGAACCTATCCTGGGCGAACCCGCTTCGTCAACCTCCCAACTCGTTGAAGCCGCCAGATTAGGGCCTTTGTGCGGCGGCGAATGGGATGCCCGCAAACAAATAACGGCAGCCCGATCTGTTGCTGCTCGACGTCAACCTCCCCGACACCCCGGGGCTCGACGTGCTGCGCGAGATCCGCGCCACCGAGGGGGTCACCGGGCGCTATGACCCCGAGCTGCCGGTGCTCGATCCTGTTGAGTCGGGGCGCTCGATCCGCCAGGTGCAGAAGCTGCTCGGCCACCACGCCCCGAGCTTCACCCTCGACACCTACATCCACCTGATGGACGAGGGGATCGGCGCCGCACTCGATCTCGACGCCGAGCTTGGCGCGGGCGAGGCGGCCCGAGTCGGAGCCGGTGCCGACCGCGAAGCGGTCTTCCGAGGCTCCTGCTCGCCAGTAGGAGGTCCGTCTAGGCCATCACAGCCGGGCCTAGCGCTTCTCGTCCAAAGCGGCTGAACAGCGACGCGTCGGCTAGCGCCTTGACTTCGCCATCTGCGGGCGTAGGGTGGTGATGTTCAGCACAAACGTGCCGAGATCGTCGTCCTGATTCTCGTCCCGCCAGGAGCGAATCAGCTAGTCAGGAGGAAACATGAATACCGTTCGACGAATCGGCGTCCTCGCCGCCCTTGCCGTCTCAATGGCAGCGGTGGGACCGGCTCCTGTGAGTGCGACGTCGAACCAGATTTCGGGCATCGGGGTCTTCGACACGTCGGGCATGACCTGCCCCGGCCCTCCGGACGGCTACGCCGACTTCGTCAGCTACTCGCCGATCATCCTGACCGGCAGCCTGGAGGGCTGCTGGTACACGAAGATCGACAGCGTGAAGGACAACGGAGCACCCAGCGGCGTCTACCTGGAGAGCGGTCGAGAAGTCTTTGTGGGCAGCCTCAACGGCGGCCCAACCGGGCTGTTCGCCACCACCTACAAGTTCGAGTCTAAGTGGGATCCCGACGTCTCCACAGGCACGGAAGTCCGTGGACGATGCCAGCATCCCATCGTCGTGGGCAGTGGAACCGGAGGATTCGATGGGGCCACTGGGCGTCTCGACTTTAAGGACGTCGTCGCTGACGGCAGCTACCTCTACCGTGGTCACGTCAAGGTTCCTTGACCCGACCGCCTGTTCGTTGCAGACAGAGAGCGTCAAAGCGGCCCCCGCCCCGTAGGACGAAGGCCGCGTCAACCAGGCCCGAAATCGCTGAGATCCTCGGAGTGGACGGCTTCCGGCCGCTAAACAGGTCGTCGGCTGCGCAGTCGATCGAACGCGTTCGATCCTTTGAGCGCCGGTCGAGTCGGCGACCCCCTGCCGATCCCGCTTCGTCGAGATCAGCGGACGATTGTGCCGGCCTACTCCGACAGCCCGGCGGCTTCGAGGGCGGAATCGTGATTGAGCCAATCCCATGCGCTGATGACCTTGTCCTCTTGGAAGCGAACGACGGCGCTCCAATCGGAGTCGATCTCGACCCCGCTGATCGCCCCCCGCACGCGGATGTGTCCGAGCACGACCAGACTCTCGCCGGACCATCGAGCCTCGTAAACGTCGAGTCGATACTCGTCCCACGCCGCTCGCACGTTGCGCCAAGCCCGCTCGACACCGTCGAGCCCGCTGAATACGCTCCCCGTCCCTTCGGTGCCCTTCGGGAATGCAGGGCGCCATTCGGCCTCGGGGTGCCATGCCTCAAGGAAGCCGCTGAGGTCCTGCCGGTTCCAGGCCACGATCGCTCGTGTGACGATCTCGACCTTCTCCTGGCGACATCGCCCGCGCAGTATCGCCCAGCGCGAAATGCTGGGGAGGGGGCGGACCCGCTGGCGCTTTCTGCGGACACCGCACCCACCTCGCTGCGAAGAAAAGCGATGACGAAATGCGATTTGCGATGAGATCGAAGTTGGCCCCTAGCACCGACTACGTGATCGCGACCAGCGTTGCGACGGCGCCACCATCGACGATGTCGCGAAGGCGAACGCGTTTCCTAGCGACCGTGACACTTCCTGAACTTCTTGCCCGAGTCGCACCAGCAGGCGCGAGCCCCCGGCTGCCCTCGACCTCGGCGCTGAGCTGATGGAGGCGAATCTGACAATGAGTTCTCAACAACTCACGCCTTCCCACGGCAGCCAACCGATGGGGGAGCTGGCCTAATCATGCCTAGAACGCTTCCCTCAACTTCCCCCAACAGCCCCTTGCGTCCACGATAGTTTCCCGGGTGACGTCGGAACCTGAGGAGGAGAGATGGAGGCGACGACGGCGGAGCGCTACGCGAGCGGCGGCCCCAGCAGGGGTCTGCACGCTCAGAACCTGGCGCTCGCGTTCGAGGCGACCGTGGAGCGAATCGGCGACGACCCGGCGATCATCTTCGGCGAGGGCGACGAGCAACGGACCTACAGCTGGGACGAAGTCGCCGCGCGAGTACGGCGGATCGCGGGTGGCCTCGCGAGCCTCGGTGTGAGCAAGGGCGACACGGTGGCGCTGATGCTCAACAACCGTCCCGAGTTCATCCTCTGCGACCTCGCGGCGGTCTCGCTCGGCGGCGTCCCGTTCTCGATCTACCAGACGTCCTCGCCGGAGCAGATCCAGTACGTGTGCACGGATGCGGACGCCAAGGTTGCGGTGGTCGAAACCGCCTTCCTCGAGGTCTTCAACGAGGCGTGTGAGCAACTGCCGGGGATCGAGCACCTGATCGTGATCGACGGCGAGGGCGGTGCTCACACGCTCGAGTCGCTGGAGGCGGTCGACCCCGACTTCGATACGGCGGATGCGGTTTCCGCGGTCGAGCCCGACGACCTCCTGACCCTGATCTACACCTCCGGGACGACCGGTCCGCCGAAGGGGGTGCAGCTCACTCACCGGAACCTGATGTGCCTGACCGCCGGGGTCGAGGGGATCATCGACTTCCCCGAGCGCGGCGCGAAGGTGATCTCCTGGCTCCCGGCCGCCCACATCGCCGAGCGCGGCGCCCACTACTACCTGCCGGTGATCCGCGGCTGCTCGGTGACGATCTGCCCCAACCCACGCGAGATCGTCGACTGGCTGCCGAAGGTGCGCCCGACCTGGTTCTTCGCCGTGCCACGGATCTGGGAGAAGCTCAGGGCGGGCCTCGAGGCGAAGCTCGCGGCGATCCCCGGGGAGGAGGGGGAGAAGGCCCGGGCCGGGGTCGAGGCGGCGCTTGAGAAGGTGCGCCTGGAGCAGGCAGGCGAGGAGGTACCGGCGGAGCTCGCGGCCGGGGTCGCCGAGGCTGACGAGACGATGTTCTCGCACCTGCGCACGGCGCTCGGGCTGGACGAGGCGATCGCCGTCAACGTCGGCGCCGCGCCGACCCCGGTCGAGGTGCTCGAGTTCTTTCACGCGATCGGAATCGAGATCGGCGAGCTCTGGGGGATGTCGGAGACCTGCGGTGCCGCCACCGTCAACCCGCCCGACCGGATCAAGCTCGGGACCGTCGGGCCGCCGCTGCCCGGAGTCGAGATCCAGCTCGCCGAGGACGGCGAGGTGCTGGTTCGCGGCGACCTGATCATGCCCGGCTACCGCAACATGCCCGAGAAGACAGCGGAGGCGATCGACGACGAAGGCTGGCTCGCCACCGGCGACATCGGCGAGCTCGACCGGGACGGCTACCTGAAGATCGTCGATCGGAAGAAGGAGCTGATCATCAACGCCGCCGGCAAGAACATGTCGCCGGCGAACATCGAAGCGAAGCTGAAGGCGGCGAGCCCGCTGATCGGCCAGGCGGTGACGATCGGCGACGCGCGCCCCTACAACGTGGCCCTGATCGTCGTCGACCCCGACTTCGCTCCCGTGTGGGCAAAGCAGAACGGGCTCGACGACAAGGGCGTGGGCGAGCTCGCCCGCGAGCCCGCCTTGATCGCGGCGATCCAGGAGGGAGTCGACGCCGCCAACGCGAAGATGTCGAGGGTCGAGCAGATCAAGAGGTTCACCGTGCTCGAGACCGACTGGGCGCCCGGCGGCGACGAGCTCACGCCAACGATGAAGCTGAAGCGGCGCCCGATCGCCGACAAGTACTCGGAGGAGATCGAGGCTCTCTACTCGGGCTGAGCCGGCCCGCGGACCGATCGGGGGTGAGTAACTCAGTCGCGCTCGGCGATCGGTGGGGGCGCTCTAGTGTGCCGCTGTCACAATGTCCGCGTGGCCTCGAAGCGGCAGATATTCGTCGGCGAGGTGCCGATCGGCGGCGGTGCGCCGGTGGCCGTGCAGACGATGACCAAGACCGAGACCGCCAACCTCGAGGCGACGATGGAGCAGATCGAACAGGTCGCCGAGGCGGGCGCCGATCTGGTCCGGGTGGCGGTCCCCCGCGATGAGGATGCGGTTGCCCTGAGGACGATCGTCAAGCGCTCCCCGATCCCGGTGATCGCCGACATCCATTTCAACTACACCCTGGCGCTGAAGGCGATCGACGCCGGCGCGCACTGCATCCGCCTCAACCCGGGCAACATCGGGGGTCGCGAGAAGGTGGCCGAGGTGGCGGTCAGGGCGACCGAGGCGGGGGTGCCGATGCGAATCGGCGTCAACTCCGGCTCGCTGCCCAAGCACCTGCACGCGCTCGAGCGCGAGAACCCGGTCGAGGCGCTGGTCACCGCGGCGGTCGAGTTCGTCGAGATGATGGAGTCGCTCGAGTTCGAGAACTTCAAGGTCTCGATCAAGTCGACCAACGTGCCCAACACGATCGGCGCCAACCGGATGCTGGCAGAGCGGATCCCGTATCCGATCCATCTCGGGATCACCGAGGCGGGCACCAAGTGGAGCGGGTCGCTGAAATCGGCGGTTGGCCTCGGCACGTTGTTGGCCGACGGGGTCGGCGACACGATCCGGATCAGCCTCTCCACCTTTCACGCCGAGGAGGAGGTCAAGGTCGCCTGGGAGATCCTCAAGGCACTGCAGCTTCGCGAACGCGGCCCGGTGCTGATCGCCTGCCCCACCTGCGGGCGACTGCAGTTCGACATGGACTCGGTGGTCGCCGAGATCGAGCGACGGCTCGAGTCCTACGCCGAGCCGATCGAGGTCGCGGTGCTCGGCTGCGCCGTGAACGGGATCGGCGAGGCGTCGCACGCCGACTTCGGAATCACTGGGGCCAAGAACGAGGGCTTGATCTTCGCCCACGGCAAACCGCTGAAGAAGGTTCCGCAGGACGACCTCGTCGACGCGCTGTTTCGCGAGATCGACAGCTCGCTCGACCGCGGCTCGGTCGAGGTCGACGATGCCAAGGCGGCCGAGGGCGCTCAGTGGCTGGCCCGGATCGAGGAGGAGAACGCCGGCGAGCTGACCCCGGAACGGATCGCCAAGCTCGAAGCCGAGAAGGCGCGGGCCGAGGGCAACGACGTCACCGCCGAGCCGTTCTTGAAGCCGGTCAAGGGCAAGCGGGTCGAGCTAGACGAGCAGGATTCGCCGGTCGCCGGTCGCCGTTTCACCCGCGCTTAGGTTGCTCGGGATCGATCACCTCGACCTGGTCGTCCGCGACCTGGAGCGCAGCCTCGCCTTCTACACCGAGCTGCTCGAGCCGCTCGGCTTCAACCGGACCAGCGAGATCGAGGGCGAGCGCGGCGAGCGAGTCGTCTACCTCGGTGGCACGGGTGGCCCCTCGGTCAGCCTGCGCAAGCGCCAATCCGGCGCCGACGAGCGGCGGCACGACCGCTATGCCGTCGGCCTGCATCATCTCGCCTTCGTCGCCCCGAGCCGGGACGCCGTGGACGAGCGCGCGGCGTGGCTGCGCAAGCGCGGGGCCGCGATCGAGAGCCCACCGCGGGAGTACGACTACTCACCGGGCTACTACGCCGTCTTCTTCTACGACCCGGACGCGATCAAGCTCGAGATCGTCCACCGCCCGCCCTCCGAGCCGCGCGGCTGAGAGGATCGCGGCCGTGCAGGCCGCAGTCCGCCGAGAGCTGAGCTTCCGCGAGCTGCTGGTCGTCGCAGGCGCCGGGCTGGCGCTTGCCGTGGTCATGAACTGGCCCCTGGTGCTGCATCTGGGCGAGACGATCCCGAAGGACCTCGGCGACCCGCTGCCGCAGTCATGGCAGGTGGCCTGGGGCGGCTACGCGCTCGTCCACCAACCGCTCGAGTTCTTTCAGTCGAATCAGTTCTGGCCACTCGACGACACCCTCGCCTTCTCCGATGCGCTGATCGGCTACGCCCCGACCGGGCTGATCGGGTCGGGCCCGGAGGCCGCGGTCGCCCGCTACGACCTGCTCTTCCTGTTCGCCTACGCGCTCTGCTTCGTCGGCGCCTACCTGCTCGCCCGCGAGCTCGGGATCGGCCCGGCAGGTGCGGCGGTCGCGGGGGTGGCGTTCGCCTATGCGCCGTTCAGGCTCGAGCACGACGGCCACATGCACGTGATCTCGAGTGGGGGGATCGCGCTGGCGCTGGCGGTTGGGCTGCGCGCTTACCGCCTGCGTCGGCCCGCCATGGTGGTCGCCGGGTTCGCCCTCGCCGCCTGGCAGTTCTCGCTCGGGCCCAGCCTCGGGCTGCCGTTCACCTACCTGCTCTGCCTGCTCGCGGCGATCGCCGCCGTGATCTGGCTGCGCGGCGGCCGCCCCGAGCTCGATCGGCGCCTGGTCGTCGCGACGATCGCCGGGGCAGCGCTGTTCGTCGTCGTCGTCGGCCTGATCGCCCGGCCCTACATCAGGGTCGCCGACGAGCAGGCCGACGCCGCCCGGCCGCCGTCCACGGTCGAGGCTTTCTCCGATCTGCCGCAGATCCTCCTCGTCGCGCCGGCCGAGAACCCGGTCTGGGGCGGCCCCACCAGCCCGATCCGCGACACCCTCCAGAACCCGCAGGAGAAGACGCTGTTCCCGGGGCTGGTGATCATCGGCCTCGCGATCGCCGGCCTCGTGGGCGGCCCGCTCGCGCGACCGCTGCGGCTCGGGCTCGGAGCCGGAGTCGTCGGAGTCATCGTGCTCGCGCTCGGGTTCCAGGAGAGCGGCGGACTGCTGTGGCCCGATCGGCTGCTCTACGAGCTGCTGCCCGGCTGGGACGGGATCAGAACCCCCGGGCGGCTGTTCACGTTCGCCACCCTCGGATTGGCGCTGCTGGCCGGCGCCGGGACGGTGACCGCACTGCGAGCACTCTCGAGGCGGTCAGGCGGGCTCTCGCCGCGAGCCGCGGGGGCGATCGTCGGGGCGCTCGCGCTGGTGATCCTGATCGAGGGTCGCGGCCTGCCCTTCGACCCCGGCGACAGGATCGCTCAGCCGCGGGTCCCGGCCGCCCCCGCCGACGTCTCCGCGCCCCCCGATCCGCAGCTCCACCTGCCGGCCGAGCTCGCGGCCGACAATCGCCGCTATCTGCTCTGGTCGACCGACGGCTTTCCCGAGATCGTCAACGGACGCTCCAGCATTCAGCCCGAGTACACGGCGAGGCTGGTCGAGGCGATGGATGCCTTCCCCGACCGTGAGAGCGTCGCGGTGCTTCGCGATCGCGGCGTCCGCAGCGTCATTCTGCACCTCGCCCGCGTCCCGGGCACCCCCCAGCGCGGCGCCGCCTCGGCGCCGATCGCCGGGCTCGGGCTGACCAAGACCCGGATCGGCGGGGTGATCGTCTATGAGGTCGGGTCGCCGAGCGCAAGCTCTCCGGTGACCGGCGGCGGCGAGGAGCCGCCGAGCCGGCGGTAGCGCAGGAAGAAGGTCGCCGCGAGCGCCGCGACCGCTCCGGCACCGACCATCGCCAGCGCCTCGGGGCTGCCGTCGAGCGGGGTCACTGGCTCGTCGGCGAACGTCGGGCCGAACACCGAGACCGTCGCCCAGGCGCCGATCGCGCACAACGCAGCGATCAGGTCGGTCCGGCCGGAAGGCGCGGGCCGCGGCGTCGCGGCGATCGCGAAGCCGACCGCGAGCGCGATCGCGGCCAGCACCGGAGCGATCGCGACCCAGTTCGAATCGATTCCGGCGGCGGTCACCACGGTGTGCTCGAGACGTCCGTCGACCAGCCATTCCAGCCACAGGCCCGTCCCCTGCTCACCGATCAGCGGGTAGGTGACGCTGGCGAGGACCATCCACAACGCCGAAGGGATCGCCAGCGCCAGGGTCGTCGCGGGCAGCCGGCGGTAGGAGAAAGCGAGCCCGAGAGCGAGGAAGGGGAGGGTGGGGATGAGAAACCGAGGGCCCGGGGTTCCGCCGCCGTAGGGCTGCCAGTAGCCGCAATCGTAGAGGAAGTAGGCGATCGCGATCATGCCGATCGTCCAGGCCTCGGCGCGGTGGCCGCGCCGGTGCATGAGCACAATCCCGACCGCCGCCATGACCACGACCGGGGTCAGGACCAAGAGCCCCCGGCCGCCCACCAGCAGCGAGATCGCCGCCTCGAGGCGGGGCAGCGTGATGCCGAAGAAGCCATCGTCGTTGAGCCCGATGACATCGTGACCGGAAAGCCCGATCTTGGCGATCGCATCGCCATAGGCGAGCTCGAACGGCGAGCCGAAGAGCCAGAGGTTGAAGACGAACACCGGCAGGGCGCCGATCAGGGCCCCGGCCGCGAAGGAGCCCGCCCGCCGCAGCCACCCGGCACGGGCGGCGGCGTAGCCGAGCAGAATCGCGCCGACCAAGCCGACCTGGAACTCGAAGCTGACCGCGAGCCCGGCGAGCAGTCCGGCGCCCGCGACCAGGGCCAGACGCGGCGGACCGGCGCGCTCGCGAATCAGCACCGCGAAGGCCGCGAAGGCGAGCGCGGTCGAGATCGCGTGGGAGAAGAACTCGGCGGCGAAGACCATCAGAATCGTCGCCACCCCAAGCGTGATCGCGGCGGCGGTCCCGTAGCCGGGCTCGAGCCGGTCGGCGACCCTGCGCACGCCGAACAGCAGCGCGATCGAGGGGATCACCGCGGCGAGCAGCGTCAGCGCCCAGACCACCGGGGTGGCGGCCTCGATCCGCTCCTCGACTCTCAGCGACCGCTGCCGGTCATAGCCGTACTGGGCATACGGAGCTTCCTGGTCGGGTGCCCAGCGCGGCTCGTCGGCATCGCGGGCACGAAGCGCGGCGTCGCGCGCGACGTCGAGCCCGCCGGCCGCCTCGATCGCGATGTAGACCGGGGTCGAGATCGCCGGCATGCCGGGTGACTTGACCGAGTAGTAGTGCCCGTCGACATAGGCGACGTCGCCGGTCTCCCAATGCCACGGATCGATGTCCTTGCGGCCGTCGGCGAGCGCCCTGACCTCGGCGAAGTGGCCGAGCTGCGCCCAGCCCATCTGGTGCATCGTCATTCCCCAGGCGAGCCCGAGCAGGGCGATCGCGATCACGCCGCGCCGCGCCCGGGCCGAGGCGAAGGCGCGACCGAGTCGGCTCACGCGACCTCGCTGCGGCAGAGCGCCATCGTCCAAGGCAGCGGGGAACGGGACTCGACCACCTCGACTCGGGTGGAGAGAAAGTGCAGGAATCGGCGCCGAGACCAGTGCCCCAGGTGCCCGGGCGTGTTGCCGAGCTCGCCGACGTACTTGAGGCGTGCGATGTTCAGCGCTCGCCATAGCGGTTCGCGCGGCACGCTGACCAAGAGCCAGGGTCGCGCCAGCTGGCGCAACCGCTCGAGCCCGGCGCCGGGATCGTCGAGATGCTCGAGCACCTCGCAGCAGACGATCAACTCCGCCGAGTCGTCGAGCGGGTCGAGCGCCTCGATCGGTGCCGCCTTGAACGGGATCTCGAGCTCGGCCGCGGCGGCGCGCCGGCGCGCCTCGGCGACGACCGCGCTGGAGACGTCGGAGCCCCTGACCGACAGGCCTCGTCGCGCCAGGCGGATCGACAGCTCGCCCTCACCACAGCCGACCTCGTGAGCCTCGCCGGCGCCCGAGCGCTCGACCAGCCTGCCGACGTCGGCGAGAAAGCCTCCGACCAGCCGGCGCTCGACCGGGTTGCGGGTCGCGTACTTGTCATAGACGTTGCCGCCGTCGTCGATCATGCGGTCGCCGATGATCTCAGGGACGGAGGCGTGGTGACAGCCATCCGTGGCCCTGATGGTTGGTCCGCGGGCTCGCGCGCGGCGTCATCCGTGCGTGTGATGGCGTGGAACCACTCATCTAGACTCGCTCGCCGTGAACGGCGCGCTCGGGGACCTGCTTCGGTACGCGCTCGCCTCGGCGTTCAGCTTCGTCTTGGTGATCGCCTCGACCGCAGCGCTGCACGAGCTCCTCAGCGTCTCACAGACGCTGGCGCCGGCGCTTGCGCTGGGGTTCGCGTTCGTCGTCAACTTCACCCTCCTGCGGACCTTCGTCTTCCCGAACCAGTCCGCCCATTGGGGGCGCCAGATGTTCGAGACCGCAATCACCTCGGTGCTCTTCCGGGTGCTCGAGTACTCGATCTTCCTCGGCCTTCACCTCGGCCTCGAGGTCGACTACCTGCTCGCCACGGCAGCCTCGCTGTGCATCTCGGCGGTGGGGAAGTTCGCCGTCTACCGCGAGATCGTCTTCAACCGCCGGCGGGCCGCCTCCGGCCCTGCGGGCTCGAGATGAGAGGCCTCGACGCCGGCCTGCAGCTCCAACCGCCGCACCCGCTCGAAGATCCGCTGTGAGATCACGCGCTGGCCGGCGAGCGCGTCGCCGATGACCCCGAGGCCGAACAGCTGCACGGCGATCATCGCCAGCGCCGCACCGAGGATCAGCGACTGCACGTGGCCGCTGGTGTCGCCGTTGAAGATCCAGTCGACCAGGAACGGGCTCCAGGCGGCGATCGCCGCCAGCGCGAACACGGCGCCGCCGACCGCGAACACGCGCAGGGGCTCGTAGAGCACGTAGGCGCGAAAGATCGCCAGCGCGTTGCGTCTCACGTACTTGCCGGTCGAGTCGAACAGCCGCGACTCGCGCGACTGGGGATTGGTCGCGATCGGCACGTGCTCGACCGCGACCAGCATCTTTCCGGCCTGGATCAGGCTCTCAAGGGTGTAGGTGAAGTTGGAGACGACGAGCAGCTGCAGGGCGGCCTCGCGGTTGTAGGCGCGAAAGCCCGACGTCGTGTCGGGAACGTCGGTGTTCGAGGCGCGGCGCACGACCCAGCTGCCGAGCCGCTGCAACAGCTTCTTGGTGGCCGAGAAATGCTCGATCTGATCGACCCGGCGGTCGCCGACCACCATGTCTGCGTCCCCCGCGAGGATCGGCGCGACCAGCTTCGGGATGTCTGCGGCGCTGTACTGGTCGTCGGCATCGGTATTGACGACGACATCGGCTCCGAGCTTGAGGGCGGCGTCGAGACCCGCCTGGAAGGCGGCGGCGAGCCCCTTGTTGTTGGTCAGCCGGACGACGTGGTCGACGCCCCCCGAGCGGGCGGCCTCGACCGTGCGATCGGTGGACCCGTCGTCGATCACCAACCACTCGACCCGGTCGAATCCGGGCAGCTCGCGCGGTAGCTGCTCGAGCACCCGCGGCAGGGTCTCCTCCTCGTCCAAGCAGGGGATCTGGATGATCAGCTTCACGGCCATCGCGATGGTAGGGCGCCGCGAGGCTCGCGGTAGGCTGGGCCGCCCGATGGCCAGGCTCTCGACCTATTTCCTGCCCACCCTGCGCGACGATCCGGCCGACGCCGAGTCGCGCTCGCACCGGCTGATGGTGCGCGCCGGGCTGGTTCGCCAACTGGGAGCCGGGATCTGGACATGGTTGCCCGCCGGCTACCGGGCGATCGCCAGGGTCGAGGCGATCGTGCGTGAGGAGATGGACGCGATCGGCGGTCAGGAGATGCTGATGCCGGTGCTGCAGCCGGCCGACCTCTGGCGGCGCAGCGGGCGCTACGAGATCGACGAGCTCTTCCGGCTCACCGACCGCAAGGACTCCGACTACGTCCTGGCGATGACTCACGAGGAGGCGCTCACCTTCCATGTCGCCCGTGAGATCCGCTCCTACCGGGAGTTGCCGAAGATCCTCTACCACGTGCAGATCAAGGAGCGCGACGAGCCACGGCCGCGGGCGGGGGTGCTGCGTACGCGCGAGTTCACGATGAAGGACGCCTACTCGCTCGACCGCGACCCAGAGGGCCTCGACCGAAGCTACGAGCTGCACCGCAGCGCGTACGCGCGGATGCTCGAGCGCTGTGGGCTGCGCTGGTACGAGGTCGAGTCCGACGTCGGCATGATGGGCGGCAGCGGCGCTCACGAGTACATGGCGCCCTGCGCGGCCGGCGAGAACCAGGTGGCGCTGGCGCCGGGCTACGCGGCCAATGTCGAGGTCGCCTCGGCCGCGCCGCAGCCGGTCGAGCTGCCGGCGCCGCTGGAGCGGCCGCGAGAGGTACCGACGCCTGGGCTGGCCACCGTCGACGCGGTCGCCGGGGCGCTCGGGGTGGCGCCGGCGGCGGCGCTCAAGGCGATGCCGGTGATCGTCGAGGGCCGCGGAATGGTGATGGCGCTGCTGCGCGGCGACCATCGCCTCAACGAGATCAAGCTGCGCAACGCGCTCGGTGCCGACTTTCGCCAGGCGACGGCCGACGAGATCGAGGAGCGGCTCGGTCCGCCGGGCTTCATCGGCCCGGTCGGCGCCGAGATCGAGGTGGTCAAGGACGCGGCGATCGGCGGCGGCGGCCACTTCGCCGGCGCCAACAAGGCCGACGCCCACCTGATCGGGGTCGAGCCGGGTCGCGACTTCGACTACACGGAGCTCGACTTCCGCACGGTCGAGGCGGGCGATCTCTCGCCCGCGGGCGATCCGATCGAGATCGAGACCGCGATCGAGGTCGGCAATATCTTCAAGCTCGGCACCCGCTACTCCGAGCCGCTCGGCGCCACCTATCTCGATCCCGACGGCAAGGAGCGCCCGATCGTCATGGGCAGCTACGGCTTCGGCCTGGCGCGGGCCGTCGCCGCCTCGATCGAGCAGCGCGCCGACGACAAGGGGATCGTCTGGCCACGAGCCCTGGCCCCCTGGTCGGTTCACCTGGTCGCCCTGGGCAAGCTCGGAGAGGAGACCTACGGGGTTGCGGAGCGGCTCTATGAGGAGCTCGTCGCCGAGGGCCTCGAGACGGTCTATGACGACCGCGATGCCGGCCCGGGGGAGAAGCTCACCGACGCCGAGTTGCTCGGCTGCCCGTTGCGAATCGTGGTCGGCAGGCGGGCGCTCGCCGAGGGCCAGGTCGAGGCGCAGGAGCGCGCCGGCGGCGCCGAGCAGCGGCTCGCGATCGCCGACGCGGCGCGGCGATCGCGGGAGATCGTCGGTGCCCTCGCCTGAGCCTCGGGCGCCGAGCAAGCGGCGGCTGCTCGGGATCGACCGCTCGGGCCCGCTTCCGAGCCAGACCAGGCGCGGAGCCCCCCTGCGTCCGTGGACGATCCCGAACCTGATCGGCTACCTGCGCCTGGCTCTGATCCCGGTGTTCTTGGTGCTCGCGTTCGACTCGGGAGACGGCCGCGACCCGGCCGCGGCGGTGCTCTACCTCGTGATCACCGGCGGCGACTACCTCGACGGATTTCTCGCCAGGGTGACCGGCCAGTACTCGCGCATGGGCGCCTTGCTCGATCCGATCGTCGACCGCACCGCGGTACTCGCGGGCGCCGCCGTCTGCTGGCATTTCGAGCTGCTGCCCCGATGGGCACTGGCGATCCTCGCGGCCCGCGAGCTGCTCACCCTGGTGCTCGCGCAGATGGCTCTGCGACGCGGGGTCGACATCGAGGTCAATTGGATCGGGCGGATCGGCGTCTTCCTCGTCTTCGGGGGGATCTTCTGGAGCATGGTTTTCGACTGGTGGATCCTGCGCGCCGGCTTCGTCGTCGGAGTCGCGCTGACCGTGCTCGCCACCGTCGTCTACGTGCGTGCGGCCCTCGGGCGCCATCCGGCCACCACGGCGCAAGCCTGATCGCAAACGCTCAAGCTCAACTTGAAGTTTGCCGATCGCGCCTATAATCGCGCCAGCCGGCTGAGGCCGGAGGTGCCGACGCGAGGTTGAGATGAGTAGCGAATTCGATGACAGCATGCTCGACATCGGCTCGATGGATGACCAGGAGCTCAAGGACCTGATCAGCGAGCTCACCGATGAGGAGCGCGCGGTTTCTTACCGGCGACGGGTCCTGCACGGCAAGATCGACATCCTGCGGGCGGAGCTGGTCAACCGGCTCAAGGTCAGGCGCGAGGCCGGTGAGACCGCGATCTCGGGCAGCGACGTCGAGCAGCTGACAGACATCCTCCTGGGCAAGGTCCCGACCCTCCCGGAGGACGAGGCTTACTGACGTGGCCCTGCATTGCCCCGAATGCGGCTTCGTCAACCCCGAGGGAGCCAACTACTGCCAGAAGTGCGGGGCCTTCCTCGGCCGCCCCGACGAGGGCGAGGAGCCGTCGACCATGACGTACAAGGTCGACGAGACCGGCGAGTACACGCCGGTCGACATCGACGAGGAGGTCGACAAGTCGGGCGCCGCGCTGGTGATCCGGTCCGGCGGCGGCCGGGCGGGAGAGAGCTTCACCGTCGAGGAGGAGCGGATGAGCATCGGACGCACACCCGACGCTGCCGTCTTCCTCGACGACGTCACGGTCTCTCGCAACCACGCGCTGCTGGTCCATCGCCAGGACGGCCATTACATCGATGACCTCGGCTCGCTCAACGGCACCTACGTCAACCGGCGCCGGATCGAGTCGCACCGACTCGACGATGGCGACGAGATCCAGATCGGCAAGTACAAGCTCAGCTACCTGGAGAAGTGAGAGTGGAGGTGTCGAGATCGCTGTCGTAGCCGGAAATCCGCGCAGCGCCGAGCGTGGCGCCGAGCGCGAGGAGGTTCGCGACTCACGCCCGCGCCGGGCGTTGACGATCGGCGCCGTGGCGAAGATCCTCGGGCAGGAGTTCGACGACATCTCGATCTCCAAGATCCGCTACCTCGAGGATCAGAAGCTGCTCGCTCCGAGGCGGACCGCCGGCGGCTATCGCCTCTACAGCCAGGCCGACGTCGAACGCCTGCGCGCGATCCTGCGGATGCAGCGCGACGAGTTCCTGCCGCTGCGGGTGATCCGCCAGGAGCTGGCGACGGGCGACTTCACCGGCCGCCGTCCCAGCGGTGAGGGCCAGAAGCGCCGCGCCGCCTCGGTCGGCGAGCGCGTCACCTCGTTCACCCAGGAGGAGCTGCTCGACCAGGCCGGCGTCAACGAGTCGTTCCTGCGCGAGCTTCAGGACTTCGGGATCATCGCCCCGAATCGCCATGAGGGGCGGATCATCTACGACGAGACCGATCTCGAGATCGTGCGCGCCGCGGCGGAGCTGTCGAAGTTCGGCGTCGCCGGGCGTAACCTGCGCGTCTTTCGGACCTCCGCGGACCGCGAGTCGGCGCTGCTCGAGCAGCTGCTCGGGGCCCAGCTTCGCTCCCGCAGCCAGGCGCGCCGCAAGGAGGCGGTCGAGAACCTCGAGAGCCTGGCCGGGGTCTGCGGTCACCTCAAGCACCTGATGCTGGTGCGCGACCTGAGGCGCCTAAAGGCCGCTGCCGAATAGCGCCGCTCTCCGGTGCCTAAGGTCAGCCGCAGCCGCGAGATCCTCGCCCAGCGAGCCCGCGTCTGGACGCTCGTCTCCGACCCCCATAGCCTGCCGCGCTGGTGGCCGCGCACGACCCGGGTCGAGGACGTTCGCGACCCCGGAGGGCCCGGCGCGCGCTGGACCACGGTGCTGGGGACCGAACGCGGCAAGGGCGTGCGCGCCGACTATCGCTGCACCGGGTCGACCGAGGGGGTCCGCTACGCCTGGGAGCAGGATCTCGACGGCACCCCGTTCGAGCGCATCCTGCGAGCTTCGCGGCTCGAGATCGGGCTCGCCGGTGACGGGGACGAGACCACGGTGACGCTGACCAGCGACGAAGCGCTGCGGGGCCTCTCACGGCTCGGCGCGGGGATGATGAGGGGAGCCTCGCGACGGCGCCTCGACGAGGCTCTCGAAGGCATCGAGCGAGCCCTGGTGGGCACCCAGCATGGCTGAGCGGACGGTTCTGAGCTCGACACCGGCGAAATGGTGGGGGTGGGGCGACCCGGGGAGGCGAGTCTCGCTCTCCGAGCAAGCGAGGGCGATGCTGGGTGCCGAGCTCGGCGAGACCGAGCCCAGCCAGCGGGTCTCGCTGGAGGCGGTCGCGATGCCGGCGCCGCGGTCGTTGCCCGAGTCGATCAGGGCGAGCGTCGACTCGGCGGCGGTGCTCGTCGCTCATGAGCAGCGCCTGCGCAGGGCGACCGGCAGCAGCTACATCGACCTGGTTCGCCTCCGCGCCGGTCGGCTCGAGGCCGCCCCCGACGCGGTGGTGATGCCGGGCGAATCCCAGCAGCTCGCGGCCGTGCTCGAGGTCTGCGCCGGCGAGCGGATCGCCGTGGTGCCGTTCGGCGGCGGCACCAGCGTCGTCGGCGGGGTCGAGCCGCTCGCCGGCGAGCACGAGCGGGTGATCGCCCTCGACCTGCGCCGGATGCGCACGGTCGAGGTCGATCCGGTGGCGATGACGGCGACCCTCGGCCCCGGCCTGCGCGGTCCCGAGGCCGAGGCCGCGCTCGCCGCCCGCGGGCTGACGATCGGGCACTTTCCGCAATCGTTCGAGTACGCGACGATTGGCGGCTTCGCCGCGACCCGGTCGGCCGGGCAGGCCTCGAGCGGCTACGGGCGCTTCGACCAGCTGGTCAGCTCGCTTGCGATCGCGACCCCGAGCGGGGAGCTGCGAACGCGGGCGACGCCGCACACCGCAGCGGGCCCGTCGCTGCGCGAGCTCGTGCTCGGCTCCGAAGGGGTATTGGGGGCGATCACCGAGGTCACGGTCCGGGTGCGCCCGGCTCCGAGCGCGCACCGCTACGAGGCCTGGGTCGTCCCCGACTTCGAGTCTGGCCGTGAGCTGGTTCGCACGCTCGCCCAACGCGGCCGGCTCCCCGATGTCGTGCGGCTCTCGGACGAGTCCGAGACCAGGGTCTCGCTCGGGCTCGCGGATACAGCCGGGGCCCGCGGGGCGATCCTGGACGCCTATCTGCGACTGCGCCGGCGCCGTGGGGGCTGCTTGATCATCTGCGGCTGGGAGGGTGATCAGGACTCGGTCGAGCGCCGGCGAGCGCTGGCCGCGCCGCTGCTGCGCGCCGGCCAGGCGGCGGCGCTGGGGCAGGCGCCGGGACGTGCCTGGCGACACGGTCGCTTCGACGGCCCCTATCTGCGCGATGAGCTGATCGGCCTCGGCTACATGGTCGAAACGCTGGAGACCGCCCATACCTGGTCGCAGCTCGGGGGCCTTTACCGGGCGGTCGGCGAGGCGCTCGAGCGGGCGCTAGGTGAGCAGGGAACTCCGGGGATCGTCGGCTGCCATCTCTCACATGCCTATCCCGATGGGGGCTCGCTCTACTTCACCGTGATCTCGCGCGCCCGTCCCGGCGCCGAGATCGAGCAATGGGGCGCGGTCAAGGCGGCGGCCTGCGCGGCGATCGTCGGTGCCGGCGCGACGATCACCCATCACCACGCCGTCGGGCGCGATCACGCGCCCTACATGGCCGCCGAGGTCGGCGCGGTCGGGATCGAGGCGCTTCGGGCGCTCAAGGCCCGCCTCGACCCGGCCGGGATCATGAACCCGGGGAAGCTCTTGCCGGGCTAGCTAGCCGGCGCCATCCTGGGCGGCGGCCGGGCCCCGCGGCACGGCGCCGCGGAGCACCGTCTCACCGGGCTTGTCGAGCACCAGGCTGGTGTCCTCGATCGCGCCCTGGACCAGCTCTCGGATATCGCTCACCGCAGCGATCGAGACGTCGACGAAGCGCACCCTGGCGACCACCGGGAGGACCGTCGCGGGGATCGAGAATCGATCCTCGAAGGTGCCCTGCTGGGAAGCGGTGATCGGCGAGAGCGGATAGCCCTTGCTCGGGGTGAGCATCAACCAGACCACATAGGTCTGGCCGCGGGGGGCCGGGTCGAGCCCGTCGATCGAGATCTCGACGAAGGCCTGGTCGCCGGTGAGGCCGAACACCGCCTCGCCGCCCGCATCGCCGCCGCCTACCGGCTCGAGCGCGACCCGCTCGATCTGCTCGTCGTCGGGCGAGCCGGTGGTCGCCGTCTCGGTGCCGGCGCCGTTCGGGCTCGCCGGACTCTGCTCGCCGTCACCCCCGAACGCACCCGTGATCGCCAGCACGGCCGCGACGACCAGCACCGCGGCGCTGGCGAGGACAACGATCAGGCGCGTCTGGGACTGACTCAACCCCGACCGCCCCGGTCGCGCATCGGTCCGGGGCGCCCGCGAGCGGCGCGCCCGGCGTGGTTCGCCGGGCAGGCGCGGCAGCTCGGCGCCGGGAATCAGCTCACGCAGCCGCTCGGTCAGGGTTTCGGCGAGCGCGTGGTCGTCGGCATCCGTGCGCAGCTGGCGCGAGGCGTCGGCGCGCCCGATCGGGTCGGCCTGCCCGAGCAGATAGTCGCTGAGCTCGACGTTGCGATCGGGGTCGGCCCCGCCGAGCACGGTCAGTGCGGCTCGCGCGCGCCTCCGGACCTCGGCCTCGTCGACCTCGAGCAGTGCCGCGAGGTCGCCGTAGCTTTGGCCGCGGACGAGCAACAGCTGCAAGATCGCCTGCTGGTCTGGGGCGAGGGCCATCGCCGCGCAGCCTAGAGTGGTGGCGCGGGATCGCACGCACGGATGGCGCCGTGGGTAGGGTGCAGGAGGTGAACGAGCCCACCGCTGCCGACGGACTCGCCAGCCTGATCGGGATCGAATACGGGGAGCTGGGACCCGAGCGAGCGACCGCGAGCCTCGAGGTCACCGACCGGGTGCGCCAACCCTTCGGGATCGTCCACGGCGGTGCCTATGCCGCGATCGCAGAATCGATCTGCTCGGCGGCCACGTACCGTGCGGTGGCCGAGGACGGGATGCTGGCGATGGGCCAATCGAACCAGTCGAGCTTCCTGCGGCCGATCTCGGCCGGGCACGTCCACGCCGAGGCGACCGTGCGCCACCGCGGCCGCACTACCTGGATCTGGGACTGCGATCTGCGGGACGATGAGGGCCGCGTCTGCGCGCTGGTGCGGATGACGGTCGCGGTGCGACCGGCCCCCGCGAGCGGCTGACCGCCGGCTCAGCCGCCGAAGCGGTTGGTGATCGGCAGGCGGCGGTCGCGACCGAAGGCCCGAGAGGTGATCCGGATCGCGGGCGGGGACTGGCGGCGCTTGTACTCGGCCCGGTCGACGAGGGTGATCACCTCGTCGACGACCTCGGGCGGCAACCCCTCGGCGACCAGGTCCTCGCGCGAGCGATCGCGCTCGACGTAGCCCTCGAGCACGCGATCGAGCAGCTCGTAGGGGGGGAGCGAGTCCTCGTCGAGCTGGTCGGCGCGCAGCTCGGCCGACGGCGCCCGCTCGAGTACCGACCTCGGGACCGGCGCGCTCGACCCGCGCTCGTTGCGGTGGGCGACGAGCTCGAAGACCAGCTGCTTGGGTACGTCCTTGAGCACCGCCAGCCCGCCGGCCATGTCGCCGTACAGGGTGGCGTAGCCGACCGACATCTCGCTCTTGTTGCCGGTGGTCAGCACGAGCGCGCCGCGGTCGTTGGACAGCGCCATCAGCAGGTTGCCGCGGATCCGCGCCTGCACGTTCTCGGCCGCGAGCCCGGCGCCGCTCCAGTTGTCGGCGAGGATCCGGTCATAGGCGCTCATCGCCGGCTCGATCGCCAGCTCGACCAGCTCGGCTCCGAGGTTCGAGGCGATCGTCCGGGCGTCCGCCTGGGTCGCATCGCTCGAATGGGGAGACGGCATCACCACGCAGGTGAGCCGGTCGGCTCCGAGCGCGTCGGCCGCGAGCACGGCGACCAGGGCCGAGTCGATCCCACCGGAGAGCCCGACGAGCGCCCGCTGGAAGCCGTTCTTGCCGACGTAGTCGCGCAGGCCCACGGTCAGCGCGGCGTAGACCTCGTCCAGGTCCGCGAGCATCGGCTCGATCCGCGCCGCCGCGCCGCCGGCCTCCCACAGCAAGAGATCGGGCTCGAACTGGCGGGCTCGGGCGAGCAGCTCGCCGTCGGCCCCGACGACGAAGCTGTGGCCGTCGAAGACGAGCTCATCCTGGCCGCCGACGAGATTGCAGAAGGCGATCGGGACCCCGTAGGCGCGCGCGCGCTCGGCGAACATCGCCTCGCGGTCGGCACCCTTGCCGCGCAGGTAGGGGGAGCCCGAGGCGTTGACGATCAGCTCGGCCCCGCCCTCGACCTCGAGCGATCCGGGCGGGCCCGGCTCCCACAGGTCCTCACAGATAGTCAGCCCGACCGCGTGCCCGCCCAGCTCGCAGACGAGCGGCTCGAGCCCGGGTTCGAAGTAGCGGACCTCGTCGAAGACGCCGTAGTTGGGCAGCCTGTTCTTGCGATATATGGCGGCGATCGCACCGTCCATCAGCAGCGCGAGCGAGTTGTGGACCGGGCGCACCGCCGGGCCGTCGGGGCGGCGCTCGACCGGCGTCGGCACGGGCTCTGCGAAGCCGACCAGCGCCGCGATCCCGGTCGCCCGGGGCGCCAGCCCCTCGAGCGCCTCGACGTTGGCCTCGCCGAAGTGGCGCTTCAGATAGAGGTCCTCCGCCGGATAACCGGGTAGACAGAGCTCGGGGAAGAGGACCAGATCGGCGCCGGCAGCTCCGGCGCGCTCGATCCACTGTCCGATCAGCTCGGCGTTGGCGCCGACATCGCCAACGGTCGGGTTGATCTGCGCGAGCGCAACGCTCAATGGTGCGGCGTGTTGGTTCATCGGCTGAAAGTATGCTGCGGAAGGGACTCCGGATCCTCTCGATGAGAACAACGACGCATGCAACGGTGACGGCGTGCGCGGCGATCGCCGCGTGCGCGGCCCTGTCCGCGCCCGCGCTCGCACAGCAGCCGGCGGTGGAGCCCGGGCCCGAGGCCGCAACGGCGGCGCTCGAGACCGCCGAGGCGACGCTCTCCGGGAACCTCCCGGCGACCGCACCGGCCGCCGACGCGACCGTCGCCCTGAACGCGGTCGCCGCGGCGGCCCCGCAGCTCGAGGGCGCGCAGCGACAGCGTGCCGAGGCCCTCCTGGCGCGCCCGACAGACGGCCCCGCCGACCGTTACGGCGATGGCTATCCGAAGGGCGCCCCGGTCGCCAGCGCGGCGAGCGCCCATTCGTGTGTGTTCTGGGTCGACGATCGCAGGTACGCCGACGCACCGTCGCTGGCCGACAGCAACGGGGTCGCCGACGGCGACGGCGTCCCCGACTACGTCGAGGCGATCCTGGAGACGATCGAGTACTCCTACGCAGTCGAGGTCGCGCCCGGACCGCTCGGCTGGGAGCCGCCGAAGCCCGATGTGGACGGCTGCGGAGCCGACCCCTCGCTGCGGGCCGACTTCTACCTGAAGGAGCTCGGTCGAGCCGGCATCTTCGGCTACGAGTCGCCCGACCCCGGCCAGACGGGCCGCAGCCAGTACGGCTACCTGGTGATCGACAACGACTACGGCGAGTTCGGCTTCAGCGATCCGCTCGACGCGGCGAGGGTGACGATCGCGCACGAGTACAACCACCTGCTGCAGCAGAACTACGACAGCCTCCAAGACGTCTGGGTGTTCGAAGGGACCGCGGTCTGGACCGAGGAGCAGGTCTACCCCGAGATCAACGACTACGTCAACTACGTCTCTGCTTTCGCGGGGGCGCCAGACGCGCCGATCACCCAGACGAAGGCAGCCCAAGGGCTGAAGATCTACGGCTCCGCGGTCTGGAGCCACTGGCTCAGCGGCAGCGGCGGTGACTACGGGATCGAATCGATACGGCGCGCCTGGGAGGTGTCGGACCTCGTCGATCCGAGGGACTTCGGCCCCTCCGCCTACGACCGCGCGATTCGCGACCGCGGCGGCAAGGGCTTCAGTCACGAGTTCTCGCGCTTCACGGCCGCGACTGCCGAATGGCGCGCCGGCGAGGAGTTCCCAGACGCGACCGCCTACCCCGAGATCAAGCGCAAGGGCAGCCTCGACAGGGGCGACCGTCGCACGTTTGCGCTCGACCACACCGCCTATCGCGTCCTCGGCGTCGGCGCCAGGGGAGGAGCGGAGATCGAGCTCAAGGTGGAGGCCGAGGACGGCGTGCGCAGCGGGATCGCGCTGGTCGGGCGTCAAGGCGGCGCGCTCTCCGGAAAGGTGACGCGCAAGGTCCGGTACCTCGACAGCGGGGGCACCGGGTCGGTGCGCCTGAGCTCGCCCGGCAGGTTCGACCGGATCACCGCGGTGATCGCAAACGCCGATGCTCGGGTGAAGGGATTCGCCGGCGGCGACTGGGTCTGGAGCAAGGACGACCGCGAATACCGGCTTCAGCTCACCGGCTGAGCACGACGCTCCAGCTCACCGGCCGGCCCCAAGGCGCTCGCGCAACGCGGTCACCCGCGCGCATGAGGCGATCAACCGGCGGCGGCTGAGCGCACCGGAGCGCAACCCGCGAAGCAGTGCCTCCCGGGCCCGCTCGCCGTCGCTGAGGGCGAGCAAGAGCAGGTCGGCACCGGCGGCGGCGGCGGCGACCGCGCCCCGACCCTCGTCGAAGCCCGATTGGGCCAGGGCACCGGCGCCGAGGTCGTCGGTGATCACCACCCCGCGATATCCGAGCCGGCCCCGCAGCAGGCCGCTGGTGATCCGGCGTGACAGCGAGGCGGGGGCCGCGGCGTCGAGGGCCGGGTAGGTCGCGTTCGAGACCATGACCAGATCGATCCCGGCCGCGACCGCCGAGCGAAACGGCATCAGGCCGGGCCCGAGCGCGGCACGATCCGCGCTGATCACGCTCGGGCCGAGATCGGTGTTGGCGACCGCCGCGCCCAGACCCGGAAAGTGCTTCGCGGTCGCCGCCACCCCGCCCGCCCGCAGCCCTTCGGCGAAGGCCAGCGCGGCCCGGCCGGCCGCTCGCGGATCGTCGCCGAAGGCCCGCGCGGCGATGAACGCGCCGGGAACCGTTGGCAGGTCGAGCACGGGGGCGAGGTCGACGTCGATGCCGAGCCGCGCCAGAGCACTGCCCGTGTCGCGCCCGGCCGCCAACGCCGCTTTCGGCCCCTCGGCCCCGAGCTCGGGCGCGCCGCTGTCGGGCGGGAGCTCGGCCAGGCGCTTGACCTCACCGCCCTCCTGATCGATCGCGACGAGCGGTGCCGGAGCGCCGCCGCGGCGCGCGGCTGCGCGCAGGGAGGCGATCTGTGCCCTCAGCTCGCCGGTGTCGGTGCCGGCAGGGGGGAAGAGGACAACTCCGCCGATCGCGCCCCGCCTCGCCGCCCGGCGCAGCCCGTCGGAGGCGGTCGCCTCCATCCGCACGACCAGCATTTGTCCGACCAGGCGACGGCGGCTCGCGCCGACCTCGGGCGGACATGCCGCAGCGGCCGGCGCGATCGCGGTCGGACCGTTGTCGTCGCCCGAATCGTCGCTGCCGGCGCGGGAGCCGGTGAGCAGCCCGGCGGCGGCGGCGAGCGCGGCGACAGCGCATAGCCCCAGGCGCCGGCGCCGGACCACGCGCGCGCGGCGCTGGCGCGGGCGCAGGTGCTCAGTCGCCACCGCGTCAGCGCTGGGCGCCGGCGAAGCCGGTGAGGATCGAGCGCGCCCCGATCACCTGGATCTCCTGGTCCATCTCGCGGCGCAGCCTAGATCAGCCGCTCCAACCCGCGACTGGTAGCCTCGCGCCGCGAATGGCCGACGACGAGTTTCGGATCGAGATCGACCTCCACGACGCCCTCCACGGCCTCGGCGAGCGACTGCGCGCCCTCGACGTCGACGACGATGTCGCCGAGCGGCTCGGAGAGCGAGTGATCGTCACCCGCGACGGCGAGAAGATGTTCGTCTACACGCAGAGCCTCGAGGCCTTGGGCGAGGCTGAGCGGATCGTTCGCGAGGTCCTCTCCGAGGACGGGCTCGAGGCCGAGATCAGACGCCGCCGGTGGAACCCGTCTGCCGCTTTCTGGCAGGACGCGGCCGAGCCCCTCGCCGAGGGCGACCCGCCGGCGCCGCCGGACTACGAGCGCGAGGTCCAGCGCGAGGGAATCCCGAACCCGCTGTTCGTCTTCGTCGAGGGCCACGAACCCGAGTTCATGCGCGACCTCGGCCGCTGACGCCGGCCGCTAGCCGGGCGCGACCACCTCGAACTGCGACATCAGGCCGTGATCCTCGTGGTCGATCATGTGGCAGTGGATCACGTACTTGCCGGTGTAGTCGCTGAAGTGCCCGGCGACGACCACTCGGTCGCCGGGGTCGAGGAAGAACGTCTCCTTGAGGCAGTTCTCCCAGGGCGGCGGCGGTTTGCCGTTGCGCGAGAGCATGTACCAGTCGGTGTGGTGGAGGTGGATCAGGTGGGCGACCTTGGTCTTGTTGCGAAGCTCCCAGGTTTCGGTCGTGCCGAGCACGGGGAAGGCGTCCGACCGCGCCGGGTCGAAGGTCTTGCCGTTGACGAGCCAGGTCGGGCGCAGACCGCCCCCGATCGTGAATCTCCAGCTGCGCGACGGCGTCGGCGAGGCACCGGCCACCCAGGCCGGGAGAGGGCGCAGGGAGGCGGGGACCGAGCTCTCGTCGGCATCCGGGGCGCCGACACGAAACTGCATCAGCGCGCCCCTGTAGGTGCTCGAGCCGAGCTCGCTGTGGCCCTTGCGACGGACGCTGGACAGCTCGACCCGCTTACCGGCGAGCCCGCTGAAGTCGACGATCGCCTCGATCCGCTCACCGGGGCCGAGCACGATCCGCTTGCGCTCGATCGGCGCCGGGATCAGGCCGCTCTCGGTGGCGATCTGGACGAAGCGGGCGCCGCGGCTGAGCTGCAGATTGTAGGAGCGAAAGTTCGAGGCGTTCAGGATCCGCAGCCGGTGGCGGGTGGCGCTGACCCGGTGAAACGGTGCCAGGGCCCCGTTGACGAGCACGTATCGGCCCTTGACGCCATCGTTGGGGGCATGCGCGCCGGCGCCGAACGGATCGAGCAGCTGGTTGTTGCGACCGAGCGAGCGGTCGGTGAGCATCAGCGCAAGGTCGCGCTCGCCACGGGGCAGCGGCAGCGAGGCGTCGAGCTCGTCGTCGGTGATCCACATCCCGGCGAGCCCGCGCCAGACATTGCGCCCCGTGCGCTCGAGCCGATGGTCGTGGTACCACTGGAACGCGGCCCGCTCGGGTTCGCCGTCCTCGACCAGGTCGTAGGTATAGGTGCGCCGCTCTCCCGGCGCGATCAGCAAATCGTTGCCCGAGACGTCGGCGCGCAGGCCGCCCGAGATATCGCAATAGAGCGATCGCGGTTGAGTCGCTGTCAGGCCGCCGGGCTGACCATCATCGGCGGAGCGGTTGTGGCCGCCGTGTAGGTGGACCGTGAGTTCGCCGGCCTTGGCCGGAAGCCTGTGGGTGAAGCTGACCTCGGTCGGCTCGCCCGCCGGACGCCGGATCGTCGGTCCGGGAAAGCTGCCGCCGTAGGTCCACATCCTGGTCCTGCGCCCGGGCAGCAGCGAGACCGCCGCTTCGCGCATCTCGAGCTCGATCTTCGCGTCGCTGAGCACCGGCGGGATCGGCAGGGCTCGCCTGAACGGCTTCGGCGCGGATGCCAGCGCCGCGGGCAGGCCGACGCCGCCGCTGCGCGGGCGCACCGGCAACGTCAGTGCCAGTGCGCCCGCTCCGGCGGCGCTGAGCAGGGCCCGGCGCGAGAGGCGCCGGGCGTGCTCGGACATCGCCCCCCGTGTCCTCGCGCTCAGTCCTCGACGACCTCGATCGCGCCCTGCATCTCCGGATGGACGGCGCAGATGAAGGTCAGCTCCTTGCCGACCGGCGCCGTCACCTTGCGCTTGAACGACTGTCCCTTGCGCTCCGAGACCCAGGAGTCGCCCTTGCGCTTGAGGCTGCCCTTCACGTCCCAGCCCTGCTTGCCGACCTCGACCGGGTTCTCGCCGACCTCGCCGGTCTGCAGGTCGACCTCGTGCCACTTGACGATCGCCCCGCAGATGCCCTTGAACTTCTTCGCGCAGGCCTTGATCTGCTTGCCGGTCGTCGGCAGGACGGCCTCGCGCGCGAGCGAGAACGTATGCGGCCCAACCTGCTTCGGGTTCGTGTTGTTCTTGATCTTCAGCATCGAACCGGCGGCGACCGTCTCCGGCGAGCTGAAGTAAAGCTCCTTGCCCTTTCGCTCCATGGTGATCTTCGTCGGCTTCGCCTTCGATGAGGTGCTCGCGGAGGCGGCGCCTCCGACCCCGACGATCGCCAACGCCGCGACTGCCAGCGCCGCACCGGCGATGCCCAGTGTTGCTTTCTTCACTCCGTGTCCTTTCTCCGCGGCATCTTGCCGCGTCAGCTTAGTTTTGCCGCCACGGGACCCCTACCGGGCGGCTTGCAACGGGGGCCAGCCTACCTTCGCCGGGGGCAAATAAGCAAGGCCCAACGTGTGAGCTCGGTCCGCTTCAGGCGCTGGCCGTCTGGCGGTCCTCGGAGCGGGTCCGGGCTCCGAGCTCGGCGCCGTCGGGAACGGCATCGCCAAGCTCGGCGAGCGAGGCCTCGAGGTCGGCGCCGAGCGAGTCGATGTCTCGCATCGCGTCGTAGTCACCGACAAGGCCGAAGTTGACCTGGCCGTCATAGCTCATGATCCCGAAGCAGATCGCCTGACGACGCGCGAGCGGCACCATCGGGTAAATCGCCAGCAGCCGCCGGCCGATCAGGTAGAGGGGAAACTGCGGCCCGGGAACGTTGGTCACGACCATGTTGAAAAAGCGCTGGCGCGACTGCAGCCTCGCGGCCTGGCCGGCGATCGTCGGCGGGGCGAAGTCGGCCAGCTCCGTCATCAGGGTCGCGCCGACCGCCTGCTTGGACTCCTTCAGGTCACCCATGCTCGCGCTCACCTGGCCGAGGCGCTCGATCGGGTCGTCGCACCAGACCGGCAGCGGCGCCATGTAGGAGGAAACCCGATTGCCGAGCGCGCCGTGCTCGTCGGCGGCGCGGACGCTGATCGGAACCATCGCTCGCAACTCGAGCCCGCGAGTGGAGTTGCCGTGGCCGCGCAGATAGCGCCCGAGCGCGCCCGCGACAGCGGCGAGGACGACGTCGTTGACCGTTCCGCCGGTGGAGTTCTTGATCCGCTTGAGCTCGGCCAGCGACGCCTGCACCGTCGCGAACCGCCGGTAGGGGCTGATCTCGACGTTGAAGGGGGAATCCGGGGCGGCGATACCCGCCTTGGCCAATGTGCCCGCGGCCTCGAGCGCATCGATCGCGCCCCGGGCGAAGCGCCGCGGGGCCCGGAAGACCGCACGGGCGCCGCGGACGAGCTCGGCCGGACTGGTGACCCGCTCGACCAGCGCCTCGCCGAGCACCTCGGCATCGCTCGGCGGCGGGCGCGGGACCCAGCGGTCCCGAGGCGTCGATACGGCCTGGGGCTCGGGCGCAGTGTCGAAGAGGACGTTGGTTATGTCAACCCCCGAGACGCCGTCGACGAGGCAATGGTGGGTCTTGGTGACGATCGCGAAGCGCTCGCCCTCGAGTCCGTCCACCAGCCACATCTCCCACAATGGCTTCGATCGATCGAGGCGCTGCGAAAAGACCCGGGCCGCCAGGGTGCGCAGCTGCTCCTCGGTGCCCGGGGTGGGCAGCGCCGTGTGGCGGATGTGGTACCCGAGGTTGAACTGGGGGTCGTCGATCCACTTCGGCCGGCCCTGGCCGAAGGGGACGAAGCGGAGCCGCTGGCGAAAGCGCGGCACCAGGTGAAGCCGCGAGGCGATGTGGTCGCGCAACTCGTCGTAATCGGGCACCGGTCCCTCGAACACCGTGGTCGACGCGACGTGCATGTGGGCCGGGCCGCGTTCGAGGTGAAGGAACGAGGCGTCGAGGCCGGAGAGACGATCGGAGCTCATTGACGGATCTTCTCACGTGGGTTCGGGCGGGGGAGGTTCCCGGCACGCCGGTGGCGGGTAGGTCTGCCTCGACAGCGATCACGAGCAACGGAGGAAGCTATGGAGTCCGAGGAGCGCCGGCACGAGGAGGAGATGCGCGCGGTGCGTGAGGCAGGCGGCGGCGAGTCCGAGGGCTTCGAGATGGCCGAGGAGGAGCTGGTCGAGCACGCGAGCCACGGCGACAGCGGCCCCGATCCGAGCAATCTGGCCGGCGAGCCGGAGGATTTCGAGCCCGACGCCGACACCTACGGCGAGGCCGACCACGAGCGCAGCAGCGAGGATCTCGACGCCGACGAGTAGGATCGGACGGGTGAGCGCCGAGGCCAAGAACCTCGAGGCGATCTCGAACGCGATCGACCAGCACAACTCGAACTGCCCCTGGCCGGCATCGGAGGTGCGGATGAACCCGTTCGAGGTCGAGCGCCTCGGCTGGGACGAGATCCGCGGTCTGCCGCTGGTCGCTGATCCGGCGATCTCGACCGGGCGCTTCCGGATCGTCTGCTCGCGCGAGGACGAGGGCGCCGGGCTCGAGGAGACCGAGGCGATCGGAGCCCCGCTCGAGGTCGGCGTAGGGGCCGAACCCGACGTCAGACCGCCGGTCTGACGTCCTCACACGCGCTACGTCCTCCGCTCTCGCTCGAGTCAATTATCCGCGGCTACGCCGCGGACGCTGTCTTCTGCTTCCGCGTCCGGGCGTGCGCGGTGAACCCTGGAGCGGACAAGCTCAGAGGTCCAGCCCCAGGTCGGAGGTGACCCGCTGGGCCCAGACGTTGAGCTCGGTGAAGCCGCCGGTGAGGATGAGCACGCCCATCGCGATCAGGATCGCTCCGCCGGCGGCGACGATCGCCCCGTAATGGCGCTTGATCACCGCGAAGGCGGTGGTCGCGCGCGAGAACGCAAGCGCGGTGATCAGGAACGGGATCGCGAGCCCGAGCGAGTAGACGAAGAGCAGGAACGCTCCATGGGCGACCTCGCCCTGGATCCCGGCCAGGGTGAGGATCCCCGCCAGCGCCGGGCCTGTGCATGGCGTCCAGGCGATCGAGAACGCGGCCCCGGCGATGATCGGCCCGCCCCTGCCGGCGCGCGCAAGCAGGGCCTCGATGTGCCACTCGCGGTTGAGCCGGTCGATGTAGCCGGCGGCGATGAAGAGCACGCCCATCACGATCAGCAGAACCGCGCCGATATCGGTGAGCAGGTCCTGGTTTTCGCGCAGGCGCTCACCGAGCGCCGTAGCCGTGAGGCCGAGGAGGATGAAGATGGTCGAGAACGAGGCGATGAAGAGGAGGCTCGGTCCGAGCACGCGGCGCCAGTCCGAGCGCTCGATCTCGCCGACGTTCACCCCGGTGACCGCCGAGAGATATCCCGGGACCAGTGGCAGCACGCACGGGGACAAGAACGAGACCAGCCCGGCCGCGAAGGCGACCGGGACGTCGGCACCGTTGATCGGGTCGCTCATCAGCGCGGGGGTCAGTTGAGTGAGGCGGCGAGACGGCGGCGATGCTCGCGAGCGAGCTCGTGCTCGACGCCAAGCTCGGTGAACATGCCGACCATCGCCCGCCGCAGCAAATCGCGTCGCCTCGGATCGGCCTCGGCGCCGATCGCCTCCTGGAGCGCCTCGAGCGCGGTCTCGAAGTCGCCCTCGTCCCAGGCGGCGAACGCCCGCACGAGCCCCTCCTCGGGGTCGGGTGAGCCATTGCCGGCGGCGAGCTCGGCTCGGGCGGCCAGTCCCTCGGCGAGGAAGTCGCCGCGGAGATCGCCGAGCAGCTCGAGGGCAGCATCGCCTTCGCCCCGTGAGAGCAGGATCCTGGCGAGCGCGATCGCCGCCTGTGAATGGCGCGGGTCGAGCTCGAGCGCGCGCCGCAGCGATTGCTCGTCTCCCGCGACCGCGAGCTCGTCGGCGGGGGAGGGGACGAGCCCGTCGAGGAAGGCCTCGATCTGCGCGGGGGGGATCGCGCCGGTGAACTCGGCGACCACCTCGCCGTCGCGAAAAGCCTTGACCGCGGGGATTCCCTGGACCCCGAAGCTCGCCGACAACGACTGGTTGGAGTCGACATCGACCTTTGCCAGCTCTACCTTGCCGTCGCGCCTGCCGACCGCTGCCTCGAGCGCCGGGCCGAGCTGGCGGCAGGGCCCGCACCACTCGGCCCAGAAGTCGACCACCACGGGGAGCTCGCGCGAGCGCTCAACCACCTTGGCGATGAAGTCGCCCTCGTCGACGTCGAAAACCATACCGTCAACGAGGTTACCGAGAGGGCAGAATCAGCAGTGATGGATGACTCCCTGCGCGGCAAGCTGCTGATCGCCTCACCCGTGCTCGCCGATCCCAACTTCGCCCGCAGCGTCGTCCTGATCACCGAGCACACCGACGAAGGTGCGATGGGGGTGGTGCTCAACCGGCCCTCCGAGACCCCCGTCGACGAGGTCGCCCCCGAGCTGGGCGCGGTGGTCGCCGGGGAGCCGGTGTTCATCGGCGGGCCGGTGCAACCGCAGGCGCTGGTCGTCCTGGCCGAGTTCAGCGATCCCGAGGCAGCGGCCTGGATCGTCGCCGCAGACGTCGGCTTCGTCGCCGCCGAGACCGAGCATTCCGAGCTCGAACGCGTGGTCCGCCGCGGGCGCGTCTATGCCGGCTACTCCGGCTGGGGCGCAGGGCAGCTCGAGGGCGAGCTGGCCGAGGAGGCCTGGATCGTCGACGCGCCGTTGCCGGCTGAGCTGTTTTGCGAGCATCCGCCCGCGCTCTGGCAGGATGTCCTGGCGCGCAAAGGGGGGCAGTTCGCGCTGATCGCGCGGATGCCGGATGATCCAACCCTGAACTGATGTACCAAAAGGCGAGGCGAGCTTGAGCGAACGGGTCTGCATCATCGGCGCGGGGTCCTCCGGGATCGCGGCGAGCCAGGTGTTGAACGCGCGCGGAATCGAGTTCGACTGCTTCGAGGTCGGCTCGAAGGTGGGGGGCAACTGGCGCTACATGAACGACAACCGGATGTCGTCGGCATACCACTCGCTCCACATCAACACGTCGCGGCGGACGATGGCCTACGCGACCTACCCGATGCCGTCCGACTACCCCGACTATCCGAGCCATTTCCAGATCGCGAAGTACTTCGACGACTACGTCGACCACTTCGGCTTCCGCGAACGGATCCGCTTTCGGACCGAGGTCACCGGCGTCGAGCCGGCCGAGGGCGGCGCCTGGCGCGTCTCGTGGCGAGAGCTCGAGAATGGCGAGGAGGAAACCGCCGTCTACGGCACGGTGCTGGTCGCCAACGGCCACCACTGGGACGCGCGCTGGCCCGAGCCCGCGTTCCGCGGCCAGGGGGCCTTCGAGGGCCGGCAGATGCACGTCCACGACTACAAGACGCCCGACGTGCTCGAAGGCAGGAGCGTGCTCGTTCTCGGGATCGGCAACTCGGCCTGCGATGTCGCGGTCGAGTCCTCGCGGGTCGCCGAGCGAACCTTCCTGGCGATGCGCCGCGGCGCCTGGATTCTGCCCAAGTACCTCGGCGGCAAGCCAACCGATGAGCTCGGCAACGCGCTGACCACGCGACTGCCGCTGACCGTGGTCAGACCGCTGATCCACCATCAGGTACGCCAGGCGATTGGCGATCCGATGGACTACGGGCTGCCCGAGCCAGACCACAAGCTGGTCGAGGCCCATCCGACGATCTCCTCCGACCTCCTGCCGCGGATCGGTCACGGCGACATCGGCGTGAAGCCGAACATCGCCGAGTTTGCCGGCGGGCGCACGGTGCGGTTCACCGATGGCAGCGAGGAGGAGCTCGACCTGGTCATCTACTGCACCGGCTACAAGATCACCTTCCCGTTCCTCAATCCCAGCCTGGTGTCGGCGCCCGACAACGAAATCCCTCTCTACCGGCGGGTGGTCAGCCCCGAGCATCAGGGTCTCTACTTCATCGGCCTGCTGCAGCCCCTGGGCGCGGTCATGCCGCTCGCCGAGGCCCAGTCGGAGTGGGTCGCCGACCTGCTCGAGGGCAAGGCGTCGCTGCCGGACAAGCGGGAGATGGAGCGGGTGATCGCCCACGAGCGCGAGCGGATGGCGAAACGCTACGTCGCCTCGAAGCGCCACACGATCCAGGTCGACTTCAACGCCTACATGCGAGCGCTGGCGCGCGAGCGTCGCAACGGCGGACCGCTCAAGCGCCGCCTCGGACACGCGCACGAGCTGAAGCTCGAAACGACCTGAGCCACCCCGACAGCGGCGATGATGGGTTGATGGCATCGCGGTCCCAGGCACAGTCACGGACCGCCCGCGCCGCAGTCGCGGCGCACCACTGGCGCCTGCGAGGTCGGTTGGCGGCGCCGGTTCGGCGCGGGGCCCTGGTCGCGGTCCCGGTGTTTGCGTTGCTGTTGGGCTATCTGGTCGGCAACGACGCCCTTGCAGGCGGCGCCGGCACCGCAGCGCTGTTCGCCGGGTTCATCGCCTTCGATGCGCCGGCGCGGGTCCGGGCGCGCTGGCAGTTGGCGACGGCGCCGGCGATCGGAATCGCCGCCTGCCTTGGAGTGGTGTCGAGCCAGTCGGCGCCCGCAGCTGTGATCGCGATGGCGATCGTCGCGGCCGCCGCCGGCTACTGCGTCGTCGTCTCGGGCCGCCTGGCGATCGCCGGCCTGACCGTGACCCTGTCGCTGTTGATCGCCCAGGGCCTGTTGCTGACGAGCGCCGAGGCACCGGCGGCGCTGGCGCTCGGTACGGCCGGCGGGCTCACCCAGGCCGCTTGGGCGTGGCTCTGCGGGCGCTACGACCGCGCCCGCGAGCCGGTCGGCCAGAGGATCGCGGCCGCCGCCGCGCCGCTGCGCACAAACCTGAGCCTGCGCTCGCCGGGCTTTCGCCACGCCCTTCGGTTCGGCGCCACCCTCGGGGCGGGGGTGGCGATCTACCGAGCGGTCGACCTCGGCCCGCACGGCTACTGGGTGCCGCTGACGATCCTCTTCGTGCTCAAGCCCGAGTTCGATGAAACCTTCAGACGCTTGGCGATGCGCGCCGTCGGGACGATCGCCGGGTTGATCTTGGCGACGGCGATCGCCGAGCTGCTCGGCGATCGACCGCTGGCCAGCGCGGTGCTGCTATCGATCGCCGCCGCGTTCGCCTACGCGCTCCTGACCCTCGAGTACGCGCTGTTCACGACCGCGATCACCGTCTACGTGGTCCTGTTGACGGACACCCTCGGCGCGCCCGCGTTCGAGGCGGCGGGCGACCGCGCGACCGCGACCGCGATCGGGATCGCGGTGGCCGGTCTCGCGTTCTGGGCGTGGGGCGATCCGCGCCGCACGGAGTGCCCGGATCCGCGTCAGGCGGCGTAGCGCTCGACGGCCCGGGCGCGGCGCTTGGCGGCCTCGACCTCGCGGTCCTTCGGCGGCGCCGCGGTGACCAGCTTCGCGAGCAGGGTGGAGGTGGTCGCCGCGACCTCGTCGATCGCGCGCTCGAACGCCTCCGCGTTTGCCCGCGAGGGCTTGGTCGAGCCGCTCACCTTGCGCACGTACTGAAGCGCCGCCGCGCGGATCTCCTCGTCGGTCGCCGGGGGATCGAAGTTATGGAGGGTACGAATGTTTCTGCACATGGCGACAATCCTAGGGACCGAGGCGATGAGTTCGCCGGTCTGATCGCGTCGTTAGGTCTGTACCCGAACGAGAGGATGCGATGAACGAGCCGACGATCGGAACCCGCGAGCAGTGGCTCGAAGCACGCGTCGAGCTGCTCGAGCGAGAGAAGGAGCTGACCTGGCTCAGCGACGAGCTTGCACGCCAGCGACAGGCGCTGCCCTGGGTGCGACTCGAGAAGGAGTATCGGTTCGAGACCAATGCGGGGACGAAGAGCCTCGCCGAGCTCTTCGACGGGCGCTCCCAGCTGATCGTCTACCACTTCATGCACGGGCCGAACACGCCGGAGGGCTGCAAGGGGTGCACGTTCACGACCGACAGCTACAACGGCTCGGTCGCCCATCTGAATGCCCACGACGTCACGTTCGTCCTCGCCTCGCGCTCGCCGCTGGAAACCCTGAACGCATACGGGGAGCGGATGGGGTGGAGCATTCCCTGGGTCTCCTCCCGGGGCACCGACTTCAACCGCGACTTCAGCGCCTTCACCGAGGAGGATCGCCGCAACGGCAGCGGGTTCAACTTCGGCTCCCAGGGCGGGGCGGCGGTGGATGTCATCAACGACGAGGAGCTGATGGCGCTGAGCGTCTTCGCCATCGACGACGACGGCATCGTCTACCACACCTACTCGTGCTACGACCGGGGGACCGACGTGCTCTGCACCACCTGGCAGCTGCTCGACCGCGTACCCAAGGGCCGCGAGCACGGGGCGATCGAAGGCTGGCCGCGCCGCCAGGACGAGTACCCGGCGGCTCGCTAGCGACACCGGACACGAGCGCGGCTGCGCGCGAGCCATCTGCTAGGACGCAAGGGTGGAGCACCTCGAGCTCGTGCTGTTCGGAATTCTGGTCGCTGTTGCGGCGCTGAGCTACCTCGCCAGCGCGCTCGGCGTTCCGTACCCGATCCTGCTCGTCCTAGGCGGCAGCCTGCTCGCCTTCGTCCCCGGCGTCCCGGATGTGGAGCTCGAGCCGGACCTGGTGCTCGTCCTCTTCCTGCCGCCGCTGCTCTTCAACGCCGCCTACTTCGCCTCGCTGCGAGACCTGAGACGAAACACCAGGCCGATTGCGCTCAGCGCCGTCGGGCTGGTCCTGCTGACCATGGGCGCCGTCGCCGTCGTCGTCCACGACGTCGTCGACGGGATGCCGTGGGCGGTCGCCTTCGCGCTCGGCGCGATCGTCGGGCCGACCGACCCGATCGCGGGAACGATGATCGCCCGCCGGCTCGGGGTTCCGCGCCGCCTCGTCGCCGTGATCGAGGGCGAGAGCCTGGTCAACGACGGGACCGCGCTCGTCGCCTACCGGGCCGCGGTAGCGGCGGCCGTCGGGGGCAGCTTCGACGCGCTCGGCGCCAGCCTGGAGTTCGTCGTCAGCGTGGCCGGCGGGGTGGTGGTCGGCCTGCTCGCGGGCTTCGCGCTGATCGCGGTCTTCCGCCGAATCGTGGACAACCCGACCCTCGGCGTGATCATCTCACTCGGTTGCGGCTACGCCGCTTACCTGCCGGCCGAGGAGCTCGGCGTCTCAGGCGTGCTCGCCGCGGTCACGGTCGGCCTCGTGGTCGGCCGCCGCTCGCACGAGGTCTCCTCGGCGCAGGGCCGGCTCGAGGGCTACGCCTTCTGGGAGGTCCTCGTGTTCGTCCTCAACGCGGTCCTTTTCATCCTGATCGGGCTGCAGCTGCCGGTGATCCTCGAGGACCAGCAGCGCTCGACCCTCGAGCTGATCGGTCTCGGCGCGCTGGTCAGCGCCGTCGTCATCGGCTGTCGGCTCGTCTGGGTGAACACGGTCGTTTACATGGTCCGGGCGCTCGATCGACGCCCCTCTCAGGTGGCCCGGAGGGTTGGATGGCGGTTGCGGTTGATCGCGGCCTGGGCGGGGATGCGGGGCGCGGTCTCGCTTGCGGCGGCGCTCGCGCTGCCGCTGACCACCGACTCCGGCGCGCCGCTGCCCGAGCGAGACCTGGTGATCTTCCTCGCCTTCTCGGTGATCTTCGCGACCCTGGTCTTCCAGGGGCTGACCCTGCCGATGCTGATCAGGGCGCTGGAGATCGAGGACGACGACAGTGGCGAGCGCGAGGAGCTGATCGCGCGCGCAGGCGCGGTCGAGGCGGCGATCGAGCGCCTCGACGAGCTCTCCACCGAGGACTGGACCAACGCTGACACCGTGGAGCGGATGAGCCGCCTGTATGAGTTTCGGCGCCGGCGTCTGAGCCAGCGGGCCGCCGGGCTCGATGGCCAACGGCTCGAGCAGGACGACGAGGACCTCGAAGAGCGCTCCCACACCTACCAGCGCACCGTGCATGAGGTGATCGCAGTCCAGCGCCAGGCGATCGTCGGGCTTCGCGACCAGGGCCAGATCTCCGACGACATCATGCACGTGATCGAGCACGAGCTCGACCTGGAGGAGGAGCGACTCGAGATCTGAGCGCTGCGAGCGCTGCCTCGGACTCAGATCCGCTTCTCAACGCACGATAATCGTGGTTACGTAAACCTGGCCCTAGGTCGCAGCCTTGTCGTAGGCCTTCAGCAACCGTTTCGGCGCCTTCATTCGCCAGGCCTCGATCAACAGCTCACGCAGCTCGGCGCGATCGACGCGGCGGAGGCCGATCAGGACCAGCGAATAGTCACGGCGCGAACATCTTCCTGCGCACCTTCAGCGCCGGCGTCCCGTATGAGGTCGATTCCTCTGTCTCCGGCAAGGCCAGGCCGAGACGCCTGACCGTCTTCCAGTCAGCCATCCGAGTCTTCCAGCAACGGGTTGACGGCGGTTATCCGTTCTCCCGCGCCGATCAGCACCGCGCGGGTGATCGCGGTCGCTCCGTAGCGGTCGCGGATCCGGTCGACGGTCGCGTCGAGGGCGCCGCCGCGATCGGGCCCCAGCGGCAGCATCAGCTGGACGGCGACACCGTCGGCGAGGTTGGTGAGCGCGATCCCGAGCAGGGTCAGGCCGCGGCGCTCGATCGCCGGCGACGCGTCCGCCAGCAGCCCGCGGGCGGCGAGCAGGATCGTCGACGTCCGCGCGGTCGGCTCGACCAGCGTCCGCGACCGGGTCGCTCGCGAGTAGTCGCCGAAGCGCAGTCGCAGGCAGACCGTGCGGCAGGTGCGCCGCGCCGCCCGCAGCCGCCGCGCAACGCGGTCGACCAAGCCGATCACGACCGCATCGATCTCCGCCGCCGAGCGCGGGCGGCGCCCGAGCGCGTGCTGTGTGCCGATCGAGCGACGGCGGCGCCCCGCCCGCACCCGCCGCGGATCGTGGTTGTTGGCGATCGCGTTCAGGTGGCGCCCCGCGGCGCGCCCGACGATCGCGATCAGCGCGGTCTCTCCGATCCGGGCGAGCTCGCCGACGGTGGTCAGCCCGTGGCGATGAAGCCTGGCGGCCGTGGCCGGGCCGACCCCCCACAGGGCCTCGACCTCGAGCGGATCGAGAAAGGCACGCTCGCGCTCGGGGCTGACCAAAAGCAGGCCGTCGGGCTTCGCCGCCCGGCTCGCGATCTTGGCGAGCACCTTGGTCCTCGCAACACCGACGCTGAGCGGCAGGCCGACGCGCTCGCGGACCTCGCAGCGCAGCCGTGCCGCGATCTCGATCGGTGTCCCCGAGATCCGGGCCAGGCCGCGGACGTCGAGAAACGCCTCCTCCAGCGACAGCCCCTCGACTGTCGGCGCCGTGCGCTCGAAGACCGCGAAAAGGTCCTTGCTCGCCTCGACGTAGGCCGAGAATCGCGGTTTGACCACGATTGCCTGCGGGCAGAGGCGCCGGGCCCGGCCGCCCCCCATCGCTCCGCGCACGCCGCAGGCCCGGGCCTCATAGCTCGCTGCCAGCACCACCCCGGAGCCGACGATCACCGGCCGGCCGCGCAGTCGCGGGTCGTCTCGTTGCTCGACTGATGCGAAGAACGCGTCGGCGTCCGCGTGCAGGATCGCGGCCTCCGTGGACACGAACACATGTTCGCATAAAGCGGGCCCTGCGACAACCCTCTGCGATGAGTTCGCGGGTATTCCAGGGTCGTAAGGTGAAAACGCACGGACACAACCGGCTGTCCGCACCGATGAGGAGGAAAACGATGTTCGAGAACACCAACGCGTACAGCGGCTTCGCCGTCGATGACCTGGACCAAGCCAAGCGGTTCTACGGCGAGACCCTCGGGATCAAGGTGGCCGAGCTCGACCCGGACAACGGTCTTCTGCAACTCGAGCACCCCGGCGACCGCAATACGCTGGTCTACCTGAAGCCCGATCACCAGGCGGGCAACTACACGATCCTCAACTTCCCCGTCGACGATGTCGACGCCGCCGTCGATACGCTGATCGAGCGCGGCGTCGAGCTCGAGCGCTACGAGGGGTTCGACCAAGACGAGAAGGGCATCGCGCGGGGCAACGGCCCCCGGATCGCCTGGTTCAAGGATCCGGCCGGAAACATCCTCTCGGTGATGCAGGAGGTCTGAGCGCGCTCGCCGCGGGCCGTTTCGCGATAACGGGCACGGGTATTTGAGAGATATCCCCGCTTTGCGGGGGGACGTCGAAGGCCCGGGTTACCCCCCACCCGGGTCTTCGTCTTGTTTGGGTTGCGGTGCGTTTTGCCGGCCTACGGCCGCATCCCCTATCTTGCGCCACGCCCGATGACAAGCGATGATCGCCAGCGCCGACGTCCGGGCAACATCCCGCCGCCACCGGGCCCGGGCCAGGGGCTCGCCAACGAGGAAGAGCTGTTGCGCCTCTACGCGAAGAACCGCGACGAGGCGGCGCGGGAGGAGCTGGTGAACCGGTTCCTGCCCTTCGCTCGGAGCCTGGCGATGCGTTACTCGGGCGGGGTCGAGCCGAGCGAGGACTTGATCCAGGTGGCGAGCCTCGGACTGGTCGCGGCGTTGGGACGCTTCGACCCCGACCGCGGGGTCCCGTTCGCCGCCTTCGCCGGGCCTACGATTCTCGGCGAGCTACGGCGACACTTCCGCGATCGCGTCTGGACCCTGCGGGTTCCCCGCGGGTTGCAAGAGCGGATCCGCGAGGTCGAGGGGGCGATCGCCAAGCTCAGCCACGAGCTCGAGCGCTCACCGACGGTCGCCGAGATTGCAGAGCTGCTCGAGATAGGCGAGGCCGACGTGCTCGAGGCCTTCGAGGCGACCGTGGCCCGCCGCACCGTCTCCCTGGATCAGCCCTCAGCCGGCGCCGAGCCCGGCGACGAGGGGCCGATGGCCGAGCGCATCGGCGACGACGACCCGGGATTCGAGCTGGTCGACGACCGGGGGGCGATCGACGCGAGCGCCGACATCCTCGACGACACCGAGCGCGAGGTGCTGCGATTGCGGTTCGCCGAGGACCTGACCCAGTCGAAGATCGCCGAAGAGGTCGGGTACTCGCAGATGCACGTCTCGCGGATCTTGCGCCGGGCGCTCGGCAAGCTGCGCGAGTCCGCGAGCGACTATTCCGACTCGACCGGCTAGTCCGAACCACCGATCCGCATCATCAGCAGCTCGCCGCCGTCGGCCGGCTCGATCCTGACATCGTCGGCGAGAGTCTCCAGGGTCGCATCAAGGGTCGGGATCCGTAGCCCCTCGAGCAACCGGCGCCCGCCGCCCTCCTCGAGCGGGCCGACATGCACGTTGAACGCGCCCGCCTCCTCCTTGACCGCGATCCGGGCGGTACCGCCGGGAAAACCCTTGGAGCCCTGGGCCGAGAGCGCGTCGCTGATCAGCACCGCGTCGGAGAGCTCGTCGACCGAGAGGTCGGCACGGGCTGCGAACATCGCGATCACCCGCGAGAGCACCGGCTGCAGGCTCGCCACCGGGACGTTGATCCGAGTCTCGTCGATGCTCGCCGGGCGCGCGGCCTGGGTTCCGTTGCCATTCGGTGACACGAGTGGCACGCGCATCGTCACCCAGGTGCCGCGGCCAGGGTCGCCGCCGAGCTCGAAGCTCGTGGTCAGCGCCGCGATCAGCGGTAGCCCGAGCCGCAGGCTGCGCTGTTCGACCTCGGCCAGCGGCCGGATCCCGTCGCCGAAATCGCGGACGGTGACGGCGAGGCAGCCGGCATCCTCCCACGCGGTGACCTCCAGCAGGCCCGGCTCCACGCTGCTCGGATAGGCGTGAACGACGACGTTCATGCACGCCTCGGTGACCACCGTCTTCAGATCGGCGACCCCGGATGCCTCCATCCCGATCGCCTCCGCGAGCCCGGCGAGCGCGTGCCGCACCAGGGGAACGTTGTCGGCGACCGCGGGTAACGCGAACTCGACTCTGGCGTCAGCGTCCATCGGCGCTTTGAATACCCCCCTCGTTCTGCGACTAATCTGGCCTACTCGCGCTTCCAGCCACGCCGCAGGAGGCGCGACAGCCTCCCTCCGCCGACGTCGGCGCGAAAGCTGCCGGCGCCGCTCTCCGGTGGCGGCAGCCCCTGGACGTCGCCCGGCGCGATCGTCAGCGTTACCCCGCGCTCGGCGGTCCGGCGGACCTCGGGGGCGTCGACGAAGTGCACCGTGCCGTCGACCGCCTCGAGCACGATTCCGTCGAGGATGTGCTCGCGATAGTTGTCGACGACCTGTCGCACCTTGCCGACCTCGGTCCCGTCGGCGGCGTACACCGGCGTCCCCGGCGGGACGGCCGAATAGTGGATCGCGCTGCCGTCGTCGACCATCCTCAAAGCATAGATCGCCACGGATGCTCCACCGACGGCCGAGCGGCAGGAAACGTGGCGTCAGCCCACGAAATCTGCCGCTCGGCGCTCAGAGGCGCGCCGTTTCGCCGATCGGCCATGCGTTCGCGGGCGCGGCGGCGCATAGGTTGTCTCCTGTGAGCGGGTACTCCGGAACGCCGCTGCCGCGCAAGCTCGGGATCAAGGAGGGTGCGGCGGTCGCCTTCCCGGGCGCGCCCGCCGAGTTCACCGCGGCGCTCGGCGCGCTCCCCGACGGGGTTGTCATAAGACGGCGCACGCTCGGCCCGCTCGACGTGGTGGTCGCCTTCTTCGTTCGGGCGCGCGAGCTCGACCGACGGCTCGAGCGGCTGGTACGGACGATCTACCCTGACGGCGGTCTCTGGATCGCCTGGCCGAAGCGCTCCTCGGGGCTCGCCACCGACCTCACCGAGGACGTGGTTCGCGAGCTCGTGCTGCCGCTCGGGCTCGTCGACAACAAGGTCTGCGCGATCGACACGACCTGGTCAGGGCTGCGGCTCGTCCACCGAGTGGAGAACCGCTAATCGGCGAGTCGCCGGGCGACGTCCTCGCGCTCGCAAAAGGCGGCGATCTCTCGCGAGAGGCGCCCGCCCTGCCAGGCGAGCGGCGAAGCACCTCGCTCTTCGCTGATCAGGATCGCCCGCGGCAGGACCTGCGCCCAGGCCTCGGCGATCGCGTGGGGGTGGCCCGGATCGGCGTCGTCGTGGCTGGCGACCACCAGCGCCGGCAGGTCGCAGAAGGCGAGCTCGGAGAGATCGTCGAAGGGAGTCGAGCGGGGAACCTCTCGGAGCGCGCGGGCGACCGCATCGGGGTGTCGGTGGATCGAGAGTCGTTCGCGGGTGATCCGGAGGATGGTTTCGCGCCACTTCGGCTCGAGCCCGCGGTCGAAGGCCTCGAGGAAGCCGTTGACTCCCCGCCGCCCGAGCCCGTCGGCGAGCCGGTCCCAGTAGGCGAGCGATTCGGCGCTCGGCGGACCGCCGATCGCCGCCGGACCGATGGCGACGATCGCCGCGACCGTGTCGGGATGGGCGAGCGCGTAAGCCGCCAGCGTGTGGGCTCCCATCGAGTGCCCGGCGAGCACGCACCGATGGCCCCCGGCGAGCTGGTCGATGAGACCGCCGAGGTCGGCGGCGAGCTCGGTGTAGGAATAGCCCCGGTTCGGGGGTGCGGGATCGGATTCGCCGTGTCCACGGGCGTCGTAGGCGAGCGTGCGAAAGCCGCGACGGGGCAGCACGCGCGACCCGTGGACGACGTAGCGACGTGATGCCGTGAGCCCGTGCAGGAGCACCACCGGGGGTCCCTCCCCCGTGGCCTCGCCGGCGATCTCCTGCCCGTCGAGCTCGAGGGTGAACGGTTGCGGCTCCGGTGCAGCGGTGCTCAAGCCGCCGCCCCGCGGGCGAGCGTCAGCGCTCCCGCGAGGTGCTCGACGTCCTTGTAGCCCAGGCCCAGCAGGGCAACGTGGCGGTAGCGGACGAGGCCGTCCGGGTCGATGATGAAGATCGAGCGCCGGACCATGCCTCCCGGGCCGAGCACGCCGTAGGCCCGGGCGATCTCGTGGTCGGGATCGGCGAGCAGCGGAACCGTGAGGCCGTGCTCGGCGGCGAAGCGGTCGTGCGAGCTCACCGACTGCGGCGAGATCCCGAGGACGACGGCGTCGAGGTCGTCGAGATGGTCGGCGGCGTCGCGATAAGAGCAGAACTGGCGCGTGCAGACCGGGGTGAAGTCGCCCGGGTAGAAGGCGAGGATCGTCCAGCGCCCGCGGTGGTCACCGAGCCTGTAGGTCCTGCCGCCGGTCCCAGGGAGCGCGAACTCGGGGGCCCGGTCGCCGATCTCGATTCGCGTCATCGTGCGCGAGCCTAGCGAGCGCCTGTGGAGGCCTCAGCCCGCGTCGATCGCGATGCTGTCGATGAGCACCGTCCGGGTCGGGCGGTCGGTGGCCGGGTCGCCGAGCCGGCCGATTGCCTTGACCACGTGAAGGCCCTTGCGGACCTGTCCGAGGACCGCGGAGTCGGCAGGCAATCCGGCATCGGCGGGCGCGGTGACGATGAAGAACTGGCTGCCGGAGGTGCCGGGCGGCTCGACCGCGGTCTTCGCCATCGCCACCAGCCCGGTGCGGTAGGTGGTCCGTTGCGGCGGCGGCTCTCGCACCGAGTAACCGGGACCGCCCGAGCCCGCCAGGGTCGGGTCCGCGCCCTTCGGGTCGCCTCCCTGGATCACGAATCCGGGAACTATGCGGTGAAAGACGGTGTCGTCGTAAAAGCCCTGACGGGCGAGGAAGGCGAACGAGTTGGCGGTCGCCGGCGAGCGCTTGGTATCGAGCTCGATCACGAACTCGCCACAGCTGGTCTGCACGGTCGCCGTCGCCGGCTGATCGGGCTCCAGCACCTTCGAGGGCTTCTTGAACTCGAGCTCCTTCGGCGCCGGCGCGTCGACCTCGGCGCAATCGCCACCCGCCGTGGCCGCGGCGGTCGAGGTCTCCTCGTCGTCACCGCAGGAGGCCAAGCCAAGGCCGAGGACGACCAGCAGCGCAATCAGGAGCGGGCCGGGGCGAGGCATGGAGCCGAAAGCTAGCGGCTTGGCATGATGGCTCCGATGGCTCCGGCGAACACGATCCCGGCCCGGATCAGGGCGGTCGGGCGCCTGCTCAACGCCACCGTCACCCGGGCGCCATGGCTGTGGCCGGCCCTGCGCCCGGCGGTTCAACGGTTCTTCGATCGCTCGGCCCCTGGCTGGGATGAGCGCACCTCGGCCGGCTCATTCGACCACCTGCGCGGCCTCGCGGCGGCGACGCCGGCGATCGACGCAGAACCCGAGCGCGTCCTCGACCTCGGTACCGGTACCGGAGAGGCGGCGCTGTTCCTGGCCCGCGAGTACCCGCGCGCGAGCGTTCGCGGCGTCGACATCTCCGGGGAGATGATCCGCGCCGCGCGCGCCAAGGTCGGCCTCGATCCCGACGGGCGGATCGCTTTCAAGGTCGCCGACGCCGGCGCGCTTCCCTACGGTGACGGATCGTTCGATCTCGTCGCCCAGGTCAACATGCCGCCGTTCTTCGCCGAGATCGGCCGTGTACTGCGCCCGGGCGGACATGTGATCGTGGTCGCGTCGAGCGGCGCGGCGACGCCCTTCTACACCCCGGTCGCCGTGCTCGAGCGTGGGTTTCGCCGGCGCGAGATCGAGCCGCTGGCGAGCGGCGAGGCCGGAACCGCGACCTGGTTCGTCGCCCGCCGCTCCGCGGCCATCTAGCCTGCGCCCGACGATGGTGGCCGCCGATCCACATCTGCTGCTCGTCAACCCCGCGGCCGGAGGCGGCCGCCGCACCGCCGAGCTGCTGCCCCGCGCCGAGCACGCCCTGCGTGAGCACCGGGTCGATTACCGGCTCGTGTTCACCGAGGGCCTCGAGCACGGCCGCGCCGAGGCCCGCGCGGCGGCCGCGGCGGGCGAGACCTGCGTCGTGATGAGCGGCGACGGCCTGATCGGCCAGGTCGGCGGCGTGCTCGCCGGCACCGGGGCGCCGCTCGGCGTGATCCCCGGCGGGCGCGGCAACGACCTCGCCCGGGTGCTCGGGATCCCGACCGAGGTCGAAAGCGCCGTCGCGGTCCTGGCCGCGGCGCGAACCCGCGAGATCGACGTCGGCGAGGTCAACGGCGAGCGCTTCCTCTGCATCGCAAGCTGCGGCTTCGACTCCGATGCCAACCGGATCGCCAACGAGGCGAAGTGGATCCGCGGCAGGCTCGTCTACGCCTACGCTGCTCTGCGCGCGCTCGTCGCCTGGAAGCCTGCCCGGTTCACGCTCACGTTCGGCGGCGAGCGGCGGCAGCTGAGCGGCTACACCGTCGCCGCCGCCAACAGCAAGGCCTACGGCGGCGGCATGTACGCGGCGCCCGATGCCGAGATCGACGATGGCGTACTCGACATCGGCGCCAGCGGCAACGTCGGCAAGCTTCGCTTCCTGCGTGGCTTGGCGAAGATCTTCGACGGCGAGCACCTCGAGCTGCTCGAGGTGCAGGTGTGGCGAGCGGCCGAGGTGACGATCGAGGCCGATCGGCCGTTCGCGGTATACGCCGACGGCGAACATCTCGCCGAGCTGCCGGCGACCGTACGCGTGCTCCCGCGGGCGCTGCGCGTGATCGTGCCTCGATGAGCACCGGGTTTCGCGCCAAGCTCTCGCTCGCACGCGCCACCGGAGCACTCAGCCGGCGCAGCGGTCGCGGCGGCGGCACCACCCTCCCGGGGCGGCTGCTGCTGCGCCTCGCCCCCGACGCGGTCGAGCGGCTCGGCGCCGGGCTCGCCGACGGTTCGACGATCGTCAGCGCGACGAACGGCAAGACGACGACCGCCGGCATGCTCGCCGCGGCGCTGCGTGCGGCGGGTCGCGATCCGGTGCACAATCGCGCCGGTTCCAACATGAGCTGGGGCGTGGCGACGGCGCTGCTCGAACAGCGCGGCAGCGAAGGGCTGTTCGAGGTCGACGAGGCCTGGCTGCCGCAGATGGTCGCCGCGCTCGATCCCCGACTGGTGGTGCTCTCGAACCTGTTTCGCGACCAGCTCGACCGCTACGGAGAGCTCGAGCGGCTCGCCGACGACTGGGCGAGGATGGTCTCCGAGCGCGCCGGGCACAGCGGCTTCGTCCTCAACGCCGACGACCCGCTCGTCGCCGACCTCGGGCGGGATCACGAGCTTCGCCGTCGCGAGGGCGTCACCTACTTCGGGATCGAGGACCCCTCGCAGGCGCTGCCCGAGCTCCAGCACGCCCACGACGCCAAGCACTGCCGCCGCTGCGGCTCGCCGTATGTCTATGAGCGGGCCTTCGTCGGACACCTGGGGCACTACCGCTGCCCGACTTGCACGGCCGGACGCCCGGAGCCCGACGTCGCTGCGACCGAAATCGAGCTGCGCGGCATGGAGGGCTCGCGGACCACCGTCCGCACCCCCGCCGGATCGGCCGTGCTCGAGCTCCCCCTCCCCGGGCTCTACAACGTCTACAACGCTCTGGCGGCGCTGAGCGCGGCGCTGCGTCTCGGGGTCGAGCTGAACACCGCGGTCCGCGGACTGGCCGGCGTCGAGGCCGTGTTCGGGCGGGTCGAGACGATCGAGGTCGAAGGGGTCGCGGTCTCGATCTTGCTGATCAAGAATCCGGTCGGCGCCAACGAGGTCCTGAGGACGTTGCGACTGGAGGCGGCTCGGGCCGGCACCGGCGAGGATCCGAGAATCGACCTCTGGATCGCGCTCAACGACCGGATCGCCGACGGTCGCGACATCTCCTGGATCTGGGACGCCGACTTCGAGCTGCTCAGCGGCGCGGTGCGCGCGATCGTCTGCTCGGGGACCCGGGCGCCGGAGATCGCGCTGCGGCTCAAGTACGCCGGAATCGATCCCGAGCTGATCAGGGTCGAGGACTCGATCGAGCGCTCGCTCGATCGAGCGGTCGCCGGCGCGAGCGGTCGGCTCTTCGCCCTGCCCACCTACACCGCCCTGCTCGAGCTGCGCACTCTGCTCGCCGAGCGCGGGCTCGCGGCGGAGTTCTGGCGATGACCGCCGCGGGCAGCGAGGCGATCTGGCACCAGGTCGAGAACGGCGCCTATACCGTTGATCTCGCGCTCTGGGCCGGACTCGCACACGAGGCCGCCGGACCGGTGCTCGATCTCGGCGCCGGCACCGGGCGAGTATCGCTGCACCTGGCGCGGGCCGGCGCCGAGGTCACCGCGCTCGATCGGGATTCCGAGCTGCTCGCCGAACTGCAGCGCGGCGCCGAGGCCGAGGACCTGGCGATCGTGATCGAGGTCGGCGACGCCCGCGACTTCGCGCTCGAGCAGGCGTTCGCCGCGATCCTCGCCCCGATGCAGCTCGCCCACCTGCTCGGCGGGCCCCGGGGACGCGCGCGGATGCTGGCGCGCGCTGCCGCGCACCTTGCGCCCGGCGGGGTCGTCGCGGTCGCCCTGCTCAGCCACCCTCAGCTGCCGCCCGCGGGCGGGCCGCCGATCCTCCCCGACGTGCGCGAGGTCGACGGCTGGGTGCATTCGAGTCAACCGATCGACGTGCGCGAGGTCGAGACCGGGCTCGAGCTGGTCCGCTTGCGTCAACTCGTCTCGCCGAGCGGCGAGCTCAGCGAGGAGCTCAGCAGGGTCGTCCTCGACCTCGTCGACGCCGAGCGGTTCGAGGCCGAGGCGGCGGCCGCAGGGCTGATGTCGCGCGAACGGCTTTCGGTCGAGCCGACCGCCGACCACGTCGGCTCGACGATCTGCGTCCTCGAGGCCGGCCGATGAGGCTGCGGTTGCTGGCGCTCTACCCGGAGCAGATGAACATCTACGCCGACCGCGGCAACATCCTCTTCCTGCAGCGACGGTGTGAGTGGCGCGGGATCGGCTTCGAGCTCGACACGGCCGGGCCCGGCGAGGGCTTCGATCCGGGCGCCCACGACCTGATCTACATCGGCGGCGGCCAGGACCGCGACCAGAGGCTGGTGGCGGAGGACCTGCTGCGCAGCAAGCGCGACCCGATCGCCGCGGCGGTCGCCGACGACGCGGTGGTGCTCGCGGTCTGCGGTGGCTATCAGCTGCTCGGCCACAGCTATCAGCTCGGCGCCGAGCGGATCGCCGGACTCGGACTGGTCGATCTCGACACGGTCCGCGGCGAGGGCCCGCGGCTGATCGGCAACGTCGCGATCGAAGCCGATCTCGGTCGCGGTCCCCAGGTGATCGCCGGGTTCGAGAATCACGGAGGACGCACCCGCCTCGGCGACGCACAGCCACTCGGGCGCGTGCTCAAGGGCCACGGCAACGACGGCGCCAGCGGGCTCGAGGGCGTTCGGCACCGAAATCTCATCGGCACCTACCTGCACGGGCCATTGCTGCCCAAGAATGTCGAGCTCGCCGATCGGTTGATCGAGTTGGCGCTCGCCCGCGACGGCGGCGAGGCCCCGGCTCTGGAGCCGCTCGACGATGTCTTCGAGGCCGCCGCCCACCGATCCGCAATGGCTGCGGCGGGGGTGTGAGCCGAGCCCCTGCCGCCGCCCGGCCGGCTCGGCCACGAGCCCGGGATGCTCACCGTCCCGAGGAGCCGAAACCGCCGTCGGCGCGCGCGCTGGCGCTGAGCTCGCGCGCCTGCACAGCCCGGGCCTCGGCGAACGGCGTCACCAACAGCTGGGCGATCCGCTCGCCCGGCTCGACCGCGAACGCCTCGCTCGGGTCGGTGTTCAGCAACAGGACCCGGATCTCGCCCCGATAGCCGGCATCGATCAGGCCCGGGGCGTTGACCAGGGCGATCCCGTGTCGAGCCGCGATCCCCGAGCGCGGCAGGACGAGTCCCGCGTGGCCCGGAGGGATCTCGACCGCGACACCGGTGCCGACAGAGGCGCGGCCACCGCCGGCGGCGAGCCTGGCCGCCTCGGCTGCGCGGAGGTCGAGGCCGGCGTCGCCGGGGTGGGCGCGGGTCGGCAGCCGGGCGGCCTCACTGAGCAGCTTGAAGCGAAGCTCCAAGCGCCGGTCACTCGGCCGCGTTGACGCCGTTGACGGAGAAGCGCTCGAATCGATGCGCGAGCGCCGCCGGAACCCGGGCGTGGACGAGGACGCCGTCATCGCGCTCGGAGCGCTCGACCTCGCCGGCGAGCTCGTATAGCTGCGACAGCGCCGCGCCGTCCGCGTAGGGAACCAGAAGCTCGACCTCGCGCAGGGTCGATTCGAAGGCGGCCTCGATTCGATCGCGCAGCTGCTCAAGGCCCTCTCCGCCGGCGGCGGAGACGCCGACGGCGTCGGGGACGCCGATGAGCAGCTCACGCCGCTGGTCGCGATCGAGCAGGTCGAGCTTGTTGAAGACGAGCAGACGCGGGGCGTCGTCGGCGCCGATCTCGGCGAGCGCGGCGTCGACCGCCGCGATCGACTCCGCTCTGGTGGCGGCCGGTTCGGAGCCGTCGACGACGTGGACGATCAGGTCGGCGAGCCTGGTCTCCTCGAGCGTCGCCTTGAACGCCTCGACCACTTGGTGCGGGAGCTTGCGGATGAAGCCGACCGTGTCGGTGACCAGATACCGGCGCCCGCCGTGCTCATAGGCGCGGGTGGTCGGGTCGAGCGTGTGAAAGAGGCGCGCTCCGACGCCGACCCCGGCCCCGGTGAGCGCGTTCAGCAGCGTCGACTTGCCGGCGTTGGTGTAACCGGCGAGGGCCACCTGCGGGATCGGCGATGCCTCGCGGCGCGAGCGCATCGTGCCGCGGTTTCGCTCGACCCGCTCGAGCCGCCGGCGCAGGCTGGTGATCCGGTCGCGAGCGAGGCGGCGGTCGGTCTCGATCTGCGACTCCCCCGGCCCCCTGGTCCCGATCCCGCCGTCGATGCGCCCCGCACCGAGGCGCTCGAGATGGGTCCACAGCCCCCGCATGCGCGCCAGGTTGTACTCCAGCTGGGCGAGCTCGACCTGGAGCTTGCCCTCGGCCGAGTGGGCGTGGTCGGCAAAGATGTCGAGGATGATCGCGGTCCGGTCGATCACCGGCACGTCCAGCGCCTTTTCCAAGTTGCGCTCCTGGCGCGGCGCCAGCTCGTCGTCGCAGGCGATCAGGTTGGCGCCGGTGCGGGCGACCTCGGCCCGAAGCTGATCGAGCTTGCCGCGGCCGAAATAGCGGTCGGGATCGGGCTCGGGCCGCACCTGGACCATCTCGCCGGCCGTCGCCACCCCCGCCGTGCGCAGCAGCTCCTTGAGCTCGGCCAAGGGGTCGGCGTCGCCGACCACCTGCGGGCTGATGCCGATCGCAAGCGCCCGCTGCCGCGCCCGCGCGTTCTCGATTCCGGTCCCGTCTGACACGGGTTTCAGTGTATGCCGAGGAACGGGTGCTCAGGCGGCCGCGGCGTGGCGGCGGGGGGACGGGAGCAGGGCTGCGGCGGCGATCACCGCAGCAAAGGCGAGGCCCCTGGCCATGCCCTCGGCCATCCCGGAGCCGATCGGGTCGCCGAAGACGACCACGCCCCCGAGGATCGCCGAGCAGTTCGAGGCCACCGATGCGGTCGCGATCACCGGGATCGCCTCGCCGAGCTGCATCCCGCGGGCCAGGGCAAAGAACGCGCCGAGCCCGCCGATCACCGCGACCACGGTCCAGGGGCTGAGCAGGAACGCCATACCGCCGTCCATGAACTCGGTCAGGGCCTTGATCGCCACGTTGGAGACGCCGATCAGCAGGCCCGAGGAGAGGCCGAGGACGACCCCCTGGCAGATCGAGCCGCGCCTCAGGACCCCGGAGGCGAACAAGGCCAGGCCGAGGCCGAGGACGGCGGTCTCGAAGCCGACGATCGTCGCGATCGAGTAGCCGGCGCTCTCGGCGGCATGCGGAACCGTGAGCGCGAGGAAGCCGAGACCGGCGGCCGCGAGACCGAGGCCGAGCCACTCACGCGGCTTCAGCGTGTGACCGAAGTAGCGGGTCGCCGGGTAGGCAACCAGGACCAGCCCACCGGCGATCACCGCCTGGACCAGCGACAGCGGCGCCACCGCCATCGCGGCGACGTGCAGGACCCAGGCACCCGCGGCGACGGCAAAGCCGATCGTCCACCAGCGCGAGCGAAACAGCGCCGCGGCGCTTCGCAGCGGGCTGCGCAGGTTGATCTCGGCCGCTTCGCAGGCGCCGCGGTGCTTGCAGAGCATGGCGAGGTTCGCCATCGCCGCACAGGCAAGCGCCAGGATCAATCCAAGGGTGGTCATCGCTTCTCAGTCTCCGAGAGTGTTTGGGGCGCCTTGAATCTCCCCCGCGGCCGTGGCCGCCCTGCCGTGGCGCCGTATGAAGGAATGCTTACACATTTGCGGCCCGCTGGTTTCACCGGTCGGGCTCGTGGCCGGCGGCGGCTCGGAGGTCGGACGCTCAGGTCAGGTGCTCGCGCATCCGCTCGACCGCCTCGGCGAGGCGCTCGTCGGGCGTCGTCAGCGAGATCCGGAAGAAGCCCTCACCGCTCGGCCCGTACATCGAGCCGGGCGAGATCACGACCGCGGCCTGCTCGAGCACGAGCTCGGCGAACGAGGTCGAGCTGTGCCCGGCCGGGACCGGGGCCCAGACGTAGATCGTGCCCCGTGGCGGCTCGACCTCGACCCCGATCTCGCCCAGCGCCCAGACGACCAGGTCGCGACGGCGCTGATAGATCGAGTTCATCTCGTCGACGGACTCGCGCGGGGCGGCGAGCGCCGCCGCGCCGGCGAGCTGGACCGCCTCGAACAGCCCCGAGTCGATGTTGGTCTTCAGCCGCCAGTAGGTGGCGATCGCGTCCGGGTTGCCGACGATCGCCGCGCAGCGCCAGCCGGTCATGTTGAAGCCCTTCGACAGCGAGAAGACCTCGACCCCGATCTCCTTGGCGCCGGGGGTGGCCAGAAAGCTCGGGGCGACGTAGCCGTCGAAGGTCGTCTCCGAGTAGGCATTGTCGTGAACGACCAGGATCTCGTGCTCGCGAGCGAGCCCCACGGCCTGCTCGAACAGGCCCCCGGGCACCACCGCGCCGGTCGGGTTGTTCGGGTAGTTGACGAACAGCAGGCGGGCGCGGGCGAGGGCCTCGCCGGGGATCGCGCCGAGGTCGGGGGCAAACCCGCGCTCGGAGTCCAACGGCATCAGCACCGCCTCGGCCCCGGCCAGCAGCGGCCCGCCGGTGTAGACCGGGTAGCCCGGATCGGACGCCAGGGCGACGTCTTCGGGATCGAGGAAGGCGAAGCAGAGGTGGTAGATGCATTCCTTCGCCCCGATCGTCGCCATCACCTCGTCCTCGGGGTCGAGCTCGACCCCGAAGCGGCGCCGATAAAAACCGGCGACCGCCTCGCGAAACTCCTGGCGGCCGCGGTTCGACGGGTACTGGTGGGTGCCGGGGTCCGAGACAGCCGCCTGCATCGCTTCGACCACGTGCGGATAGGTCGGCCTGTCGGGATCGCCGATCCCGAGGTTGATCACGTCGATCCCGGCGTCGCGCTTGGCCGCGACCTTGCGCGCGAGCTCCGCGAACATGTACGGCGGCAGCGCCTGCAGGCGCTTGGAGGGGTCTGTGAGGCCCATCGGGCGCCCGAGGCTACTCGAGCGACAGGCTGCGGACGAGATCCGGGTCGAGCTCGCCGCGGTAGACCCGCTCGGCGCTGCCGGTGAGCACCAGGTCGAGCTCTCCGGAGACTTCGACCGTGAGCACGCCGCCGTCGAGCCGCACCGTGATCGGACTCGTCGCTCCGGCGAGATGCGCGGCGACCGCGACGCCACTCGCTCCGGTGCCCGAGGCGAGCGTCTCCCCCACCCCGCGCTCGAAGATCCGCGCCCGGACCTCGGAGCCGCTCCGGCTGGTGAAGGAGACGTTGGTGCGGTTAGGAAACAGCTCGTGGGCTTCGATCTCGTGGCCGAAGCCGGCGATCTCGAGCCGCTCGAGCTCGTCGCCGACCTCGATCACGCACTGCGGGTTACCGACATCGACGTGCTGAAAGTGCCAATCGCGACCGCCGGCGCTCAGCACCCCGGTCCCGTCGGCGCCCCCGGACGGGTAGCCGGGCGAGCTCAAGGAGGCGCGCCCGAGCGCCATCCGGACATCGTTCGGCCCGGTGATCGTCGGGGTGACCTCGCCGGCCCTGGTCGCGATCGTGAAGGTCTCGGCGTCGGTCCAGCCGCTGGCGCGCAGGTAGAGCACCGCTTGGCGGGCGCCGTTTCCCGAGAGCTCGGCCTCCGAGCCGTCGGGATTGAAGATCCGCAGCTCGGCGACGTGGCGCTCGTCGGCGGGGGGCGAGAGCAAGAGGATGCCATCCGAGCCGACCCCGAAGTGGGGCGCGCAGATTCGCCGGATCCGCGCCGGGGTCAGCTCCCAGGGGAGCGCCTCGCGCTCGACCACCAGGTAATCGTTGCCGAGCGCCTGCCACTTCTCGAACCGCATGGCGGCGCAGCCTATCCGCGGCCGAGCATCGCGACGAGCTCCGCCGCGACCTCGGCGTCGGAGCGCGCGCTGCGGTCGATCGTGCGCACGTCGGCCATCCTCTTCATCCAGGTGAGCTGGCGGCGCGCGTATCGCCATTGGGCGGTCTTCATCGCCTCGAGATCGCCGGCGAGCAGCTCGTCGAAGCCGATCGCATAGCGGGCCGTGCGCGAGGCTCCCGCAAGGCGCGCGCTCTCGGCCTCGTCGGCGGCGCCGAGCTTCGCCATCTCCTCGACCCGTGCCGCGATCCGCGCTCGCAGCTCGTCGCGATCGCAGATGATCCCGGCGAGCAGCGTCGGGCGTCGCAGCCGCTCGCTCCAGAGTCCCTTGGAGTCGACCGCGGGCTCGATCCCGGCGCGTGTGAGCTCGGTCAGCCTCGCGATCCGCTTGCGGTCGTTCGGATGCGCGCCGGCCGCGAGCATGGGATCGAGCTCGCCGTGTAGCGCCGCCGGCCCGCGCGCTGCGAGCTCACGCTCGACCTCGGCGCGCAGCTCGGCGGTGACCGGCGGGCGCAGCTCGAGCTCGGCGAGCGCCGCGCGCATGTAGAGGCCGGTGCCCCCGACCACGATCGGGCGCCGCCCGGTCGCGAGCAGCTGATCGATCTCGGCGTGAGCAAGGTTGGCGAAGCGGCCAGCGGAGAACTCGCCGTCGATCGGGACGATCCCGATCAGCCGGTGCTCGAGGCGCTTGCGCTGGGCCGGGCTCGCCGCGCCGCTGAGGATCTCGAGCCCGCGATAGACCTGGATCGCGTCGGCGGAGATCGCCACCGGGTCCTCGCCGCGCTCGCGCAACCGCCCCGCTACCTCGATCGCGATCTCCGTCTTGCCGACCGCGGTCGGCCCGAAGATCGCCAGCACCCGCATCCGCTCGGCCGGCTGGCTAGACGCGGCTGAGCAGGCGCTCGTGGCCGCTCAGCGTCTGCGAGGTGGCCGCGGTGATCTCGACCTCGACCAACTCTCCCAGGGCAGCGGTACCCTCGAAGTTGACCGCCTTGTTGTGGCGGGCGCGGCCACGCAGCTGTGCCGGATCGCGGCGCGCCGGACCCTCGACCAGGACCTCCATCGTCCGGCCGACGAAGCGCTGGGCGCGCTCGCGGGCCCGGCGCTGGACCGCCTCGACCAGTCGCTGCATCCGCTCGCGCTTGACGGCGTGCGAAACAGCGCCGTCGAGCATCGCCGCCTCGGTCTCGCGCCGCGGCGAGAAGATGAAGGTGAAGGCGCTGTCGTAGCCGACCTCCTCGACCAGCTCGAGCGTCTCGGCGAAGTCGGCCTCGGTCTCTCCGGGGAAGCCGACGATGATGTCCGTGGTCAGGGCGCAGTCGGGGACGTGCTCGCGAATCAGCGCGACCCGGTCGAGGTAGCGCCGGCGGTCGTAGGTGCGCCGCATCGCCTTGAGGATCCGCGAGGAGCCCGATTGCAAGGGCAGGTGGATGTGCTCGCAGACGGCCCCTAGCTCGGCGTGGGCGCGGATCACGTCCTCGCGCATGTCCTTCGGGTGCGGGCTGGTGTAGCGGATTCGCTCGATTCCCTCGATCGCGTCGACCATCGCAAGCAGCTCGGCGAAGCTGGTCCGGCGCTCGCGCGGCAGGTCGCGGCCATAGCTGTTGACGTTCTGGCCGAGCAGGGTGACCTCGCGAACCCCGTCGGCGACCAGTCGCTCGACCTCGGCTAGCAGCTCGAGCGGGTCGCGGCTTTGCTCGCGCCCACGGGTCGAGGGCACGATGCAGTAGGCGCAGCGACAGTTGCACCCCTGGGAGATCTGCAGCCAGGCCTGAAACTCTCGCTCGCGCTTCATCGGCAGATGTCCGGAGAAGTCCTCGAACTCGAAATAGCCCTGGGCCGTGAGCGAGTCGGAGGTGAGGAACTCCGCCAAGCGCCCGATCTGGCCCGGGCCGAAAGCGACGTCGACGAACGGGAAGCGCTCGAAGACCTCCTCCTTGACCGACTGGGCCCAGCAGCCTCCGACCCCGACGATCCGCTCCGGATCCTCGGATTTGAGTCGCTTGGCCTGCCCCAGGTGGGCGATGAAGCGGCTGTCGGCGGCCTCGCGGATCGAGCAGGTGTTGAACAGGATCAGGTCGGCGTGGTCGCGCTCGGGCGCTCGCTCGTAGCCGAGCGAATCGAGCATCCCCTGCATCCGCTCGGAGTCGTGCTCGTTCATCTGACAGCCGAAGGTGGTGACGTGATAGCGCTTCGCGCTCACGACGCGGATCTTACGGCGGCGCCGGGGAGGGGGCGCGAAGCGCGCGGGTACTCACCGTTAGAGCGAGGGCGCATATGGTGGCCAGCATCGCCGCGCCGGCGAGCACGGCGCGGGCACCGAAGGCCTCCGCGACAGGCCCGGTCGCTAACAGCCCGACCCCGCCGGCTGTCGTACAGGCGGTGATGAACGCGAGCATCGCCTTCGCGCGAATCGCCCGCGGCGCCGTCATCGTGATCAGGGTGTTGGTGGGCGCGTTCGCGACGGGGTTCGCGATGCCGTTGATCAGCAGAGCCATGGCGAGTACCGCCAAAGGCAGGTCGAACGCGAGAATCCAGAGCGGCAGAGCCTGCACGTAGATCGCGGTGCGGATCACCGCCACCGGCTCACTGCGCGCCAGCCGGAGCGCCGGCACGGTTCCCAATAGTGCGCCGACTCCGAACGCGGCTAGCAGCAAGCCGGCTACCCCCGCGCGTTCGTCGAAGGCGGTGAAGGCGAGGATCGGCAGCGACAGGATCACCGCCTGCATCGCGAGCTCTAAAGCAGCGTAGACAACAGTCAGCGAGCCCAGCAGGTGGTCGCCGGCGAGACAACGAACCCCGTCCCAGAGGCCACCGGCCCCTTGCGACCCCTGATCGTCGACGCCGGTCCGCGGGACGCCGAAGGCGACCAGGATCGCCGCGATCAGGTAGCTGACGGCGTCGATAACCAGGACCTCGCTGGGTCCGCTCAGCACAATCAGCGATCCCGCCAACGCCGGGCCGAGCACGAGCGGGAGACGATTGGCGAACTGGAGCAGAACGTTGCCGCGGTTGACGACCGCGGCGTCGTCGCCGAGCAGCTCCGGAAGGATCGTCCGCTGCGAGGTGAAATGGGCGGGGAAGAACGCCCCGAGCGCGAACGCGATCGGCACCAGGATCCCGAACGAGAGCGCATCGAGAGCGTCGAGCAGTGGAATCAGGGCGACCAAGGGTGCCCGGGACAGATCGCAGCCAACCATCGTTCGCCTCGGCCCCAGCCGAGCCGCGATCTGCCCGCTCGGTATTCCGAGCAGGGCCATCGGCAGCCACTCCGCGGCGGCCACCAGACCGGCCTTCGAGGCCGAGCCGGTCGTCTCCAGCACCAGCCACGGAAGCGCCAGCGCGGTCATCGCCGAGCCGGTGGTCGAGACGATCTCCGCTGTCAGCAGCGGCCGGACGCCGCGGCGGCTGAGCAGCCCGAAGGGGCGCATCGACCCGGGGAGCGGCTCAGCTCTTGCCGGCGGTGACCTGTGACAGGTAGGAGACGAGCGCGTCGAGCTCCTCGGGGCTGAGCGAGTCGCCGTAGCTCTGCGGCATCACGTTGGGCGGATAGCCCTCCTCGACCACCTTGTTCGGGTCGACGATCGACTGCTCGATGAACGCCTTCGACTTGCCCGACAGCGCGCCGTCGAGCGCCGGGCCGGTGGTCGCGGTCGAGCCCGCGTCGGCGAGCGTGTGACAGCCGGTGCAGCCCTCGGTCTCGAACACCTGGGCACCGTCGACCGAGGCGGTCGTCGTGGTCGAGGTCGTGGTGCCGGCGACGTCGCTGCCGACTTCCTCCTCGGCCTCCACCTGGTTGCCCTCGGCCTCATTGGTCGCGGCGGCCTCCGCCAGCTCCGTCTCGCGATGTTCCTGCTCATCCGCGGCGTTGAGCCACCCGAATGAGGCCGTTGCGACGACCAGGGTGGCGAAGATTGCGGCGACGCCGGCGAGCACGCCCTTCGAGCCGGGGAACTTCTCGAACCGGAGGCCGACGAAGGCGACCACGAGCGCCGCGACCACGAGCAGCGGTCCGACGATGAAGAAGATCGTTTCGTTGCTCATCCGCGCGGGATGCTATCGACGGGCGGTGATCGACCCCGAGATCGGGGCCATGTCCCGCTAGCTCGCGTAGGCGGTCGAGCGGCTCTCGCGGATCACCGTGATCTTGATCCGGCCCGGGTAGTCGAGCTCGTGCTCGACCGCGGTCGCGGTCTCGTGAGCGATCAGCGCCGCGCGCTCGTCGTCGACCGCGCCCGGGTCGACGATCACCCGGATCTCGCGCCCGGCCCGCATCGCGAACACGCGCTCCACCCCCGGGTTTCGAGCGGCGATCTCCTCGAGGTCGCGCAGCCGGCTTACGTATTGCTCGAGCGCGTCGCCGCGGGCACCCGGGCGGGCGCCCGAGACCGCGTCGGCGGCCTGCACGATCACCGCCTCGACCGTGCGCGGCTCGACCTCGCCATGATGGGCCTCGATCGCGTGGACGACCGCGTCCGACTCGCCCCTGCGGCGCCCCAGCTTGGCGCCGACGAGCGCGTGCGGCCCCTCGACCTCGTGGGTGACCGCCTTGCCGATATCGTGCAGAAGCGCCCCGCGGCGGGCGGTCTCGACCGAGGCGCCGAGCTCCTCGGCCATCAGCGCGGCCAGATGCGAGCACTCGACCAGGTGATCGAGCACGTTCTGGCCGTAGCTGGTGCGAAAGCGAAGCTGGCCGAGCAGCCGCGCCAGCTCGGGATCGAGCCCGTTGACCCGCGCGGCGAGCGCCGCCTTCTCGCCCTCCTCGAGGATCCGCGCATCGATCTCCTCGCGCGCGTGCTCGTAGGTCTCCTCGATCAGCGCCGGGTGGATGCGGCCGTCGGCGATCAGCCGTTCGAGCGTGATCCGCGCGATCTCGCGCCGGACCCCGTCGAAGCTCGAGAGGACCACCGCCGAGGGCGTCTCGTCGATGATCACATCGACGCCTGTGAGCTTCTCCAAGGCGCGGATGTTGCGCCCGTCGCGGCCGATGATGCGGCCCTTCATCTCGTCGTTCGGGAGCTCGACCAACCGCGTCGTCGACTCGCTCGAGTGCTTTGCCGCGAGCCTCTGCATGGCGACCGCAAGGATGTTGCGCGCCCGCCGCTCGGCCTCGGCGCGCGTCTGCTCCTCGACCTGAACCAGGCGCAGCCCGGCCTGATGCTTGGCCTCCTGCTCGACCTCGGCGATCAGCAGCTGCTTCGCCTGAGCGGCGCTGAGCCCGGAGAGCCGTTCCAGCTCGCGCCGCTGGACTCGCTTGGCCTGCTTCAACTCCTCGGTGGCGTTCGCCAGGTTGCGCTCGCGGTCACCGAGCGCCTGGGCGCGGCGCTCGAGGTCGCCGCTGCGCACGGCAAGCGACTCGGTCTCGCGCAGCGCCCGCTCCTCCATCCGGGCGATCTCCGCCCGCCGGGCCGTGAGCTCATCCGCGCCGTCGGTCGCGGCGGGGGCGCCGCCGTTGTCGGCCGGACCCGAAGCCTCGCTCGCCGCCGTCGAGGTTTCCCCGCGATCGCGCCGCCACGGTAGCCAGAGCGCGCGTTGACCCATCGCTTCCTCTCTCCCGGAGCGCCCGGCGCTCCGGTCTCGCGTTTCCCGCTGTCGGGCGACCTTCAGGCCGCCGCGGCTGCGGCCGCGAAGCGCTACTGGCTGTCCTGGGTGCGAACCTTCCGCGCGCCACCCTGCCTGCCGGGTCGGCTGCGGAGCCCCTCCTTCTCGCTCTCGGTTGGAATCACGGTCTCGGTTTCAAATTGAGCCATTAGCTGCTTCGAGCGGCCCACGGCCGCCGCCTTGATCGTAGTCCGGCGGCCCGGCGAAGGCAAGACCTCATCGGCCGGCGTTGCTGCGCTCCAATCCCCGCACCGCGTCGTAGGCGAGCTCCGAGTCATATCCGCGGCGTGCGAGGTAGGCGAGGGCGCGCGAGCGCGAGCGCTCGTCGACGGGCGGGTCATCGCGCCGCTCGAGCAGGTCCATCGCCCGCTGCAGCTGGTCGTCACGGCCCTCGGCGCCGAGTGCGGACTCGATCTGCTCCGGCGCCAGACCCCGCGACGCCAGGGTCGCGCGGATACGCTCGGGGCCCCAACCGCGCAGCTCGCGCTTGTCCTCGGCGAACCGGCGCGCGAACTGTTCGTCGTCGAGCGCCCCCGCGAGGGCCAGTCGATCGACCGCGTCCTCGATCTCAGCGATCGCGAAGCCGTGCTCGGCCAGCCAAGCGCCGAGCTCGGCCGCCGTTCGCTCCTTCTGGGCCAGTGCCTCGAGCGCCCGCTCGTAGGGATCGCGCGACCGCTCCGATGCCCGGTAGGGCAACGGAGCGCTCAGGCCGCCTTGCGCTCTGACTCGAGCGCCGCCTCGGCCGGCTCCTGCGCAGCGTCAGGCTCGTTCTCAGCGGGCTCGGGCTCGACGTCGGGAACCGCGCGCGGCGGCGTCGGCGCGCGGTCGATGCCGAGCTCGGCAAAGATCTTGCGCTCGATCTCGGCCGCCAGGTCGGGGTTCTCGGCCAGATACTGCTTGGTGTTGTTGCGGCCCTGGCCGAGGCGCAATTCGCCGTAGGAGAAGAACGAGCCGGACTTCTGGACCAGGTCGTGCTCGAGTGCGAGGTCGAGCAGGCCGCCCTCGTGCGAGATCCCGTCCCCGTACTCGATGTCGAACTCGGCTTGGCGGAAGGGCGCGGCGACCTTGTTCTTGACCACCTTGACACGGACCCGGTTGCCGACCGCTTCGGTCCCCTCCTTGAGGGTCTCGATCCGGCGCATGTCGAGCCGTTGCGAGCAGTAGAACTTGAGCGCGCGACCGCCGGGCTGGGTCTCGGGGCTTCCGAACATCACCCCGATCTTCTCCCGAATCTGGTTGGTGAACAGGCAGACCGTCTTCGCCCGGTTGAGGTTGCCGGCGAGCTTGCGCAGCGCCTGCGACATCAGCCGCGCCTGCAGCCCGACCGTCGTCTCTCCCATCTGGCCTTCCAGCTCCACCCGTGGGGTCAGCGCGGCGACCGAGTCGACGGCGACCACGTCGACTGCCCCCGAGCGGACCAGCACGTCGACGATCTCGAGCGCCTGCTCGCCGTAGTCGGGCTGGGAGACCAGCAGCTCGTCGGTGTCGACGCCGATCCGCTTCGCGTAGATCGGGTCGAGCGCGTGCTCGGCGTCGACGAACGCGCAGACGCCACCGCGAGCCTGCGCCTGGGCGATGATGTGGTAGACGAGCGTCGTCTTGCCCGACGACTCGGGGCCGAAGATCTCGACGATCCGCCCGCGAGGGACGCCGCCGATGCCCAGCGCGAGGTCGAGCGCCAGCGCGCCCGTGGGGATCTCCTCGATCTGCACGGCGCTCTTGTCGCCGAGCTTCATCACCGACCCCGCGCCGAAGTCCTTCTCGATCTGCTTGACCGCGGCGTCGAGGGCCGCGGTCTTTGCCTTGGCCTCCTTGTCGGCCGCCTTCAGATTCGCCTTGATCTCATCCGCCATCTTGTTCAATCACCTCTTCTGGTCCCCGGGGGACGGCAAGTCGACGCCCGCCAGGGACACGTAATCGGCCCCCTGGGGCCTGAGATTGGAACGGTAGAGAGCCACCCGGACGGCTCCGAAGGGCTCGGTCAGCCCATCGGGCAGCCGCGTCGGCTGCTCTGTCACGCGTTTGGGACGCGCCTTGCCGCGGCGCTCGCCGCGCCCCGGTGCGATTCGCTCTGAACGAACTCTGGCCACCGTCACATGGGGCCAGAAGGCACGGTTCTCGGGGACGTAGAAGCCTTCTGCGGCGAGCGCGGTGGCGAGCTCGTCCTGAAGCTCGCCGGCCGCCACGCCGGCAGCGCCGAGCGCGTAAAGGCGCGGCCTGCCCTTCGGTCGCGGTGAGACCTCGGCCTCGAAGCGCAGCTCGACCGGTCTCGGCTCGATCGTGGTGACGATCTCGGCGATCGGGGGGATCGCGCGCTCGGGGTGATAGCCGAGAAAGCAGAGGGTGATGTGCAGCGCGGCGGCCCGCATCGGCCGCAATGCCGGGTCGGCGAGCCCGCCCGCCTGCCAGGTGGCCAGAGCCTCGCGCACGGGCTCGGGTAGGTCGAGGGCTACGAACAGGCGCGCCCGCGGGCTCTTCAGCCGCTGCTTGGCCACCTGGCCCACGCTACGCGTCGCCGCGGCGCGAATGGCGCGCCGCGAGTCACGGATCGGTAACGGAGGCTGCGCAGAGCGCGCCCGCGCCACGCCGCACCCGCCTGGGTGGGGCGGATTGGTCCGCGAGGGCCGGAGTAATCCGTCCCACCCGTGGACGAGGCTCAGAGCTCGACGTGGCGAAAGCTGACCCGACCGGCGTCGACCGTGGCGATGCCCATCGCGTGGCTCGGTGAGCGTCGGCGCTCGGTCGGGCTGCCGGGGTTGAAGATCTGAAAGTCGCCTTCGCGCTCGTGCAGCGGGATATGCGAATGGCCGAAGACGACCGCGCCGGCGCCGGGAAACGTGCCTCGCATCCGCGCCAGCCGTCCACGACGCGGGCCCGCGTCGTGGATGACGCCGATCCGCACGCCCGCGACCTCGACCTCGGTGCGCTCGGGAAGCATTCGGCGAAGCGAGGCGTCGTCGACGTTTCCGTGCACGGCGATCAGCCGCGGGGCGATCGCGGCGATCTCGCGATGGACGGCGGCGGTGGAGAAGTCTCCGGCGTGGATCAGCAGCCCGCAGGACCGGATCAGCTCGAGGCAGCGCTCCGGCAGTCGCCGGCGACCGCGCGGCAGGTGAGTGTCGGCGACCACTGCGATCGTCACGGTTGCGCTGCCAGGAACGTGATCAGGTCGTCGGCGAGCAGCTCCGGCTGCTCGAGCGCGGCGAAGTGGCCCCCGCGCTCGAACTCGCTCCAGCGCCGCAGGTCCGCGAGCACCCGCTCGCTCCAGGCGCGCTGCGGGCGCAGCAGCTCGGCGGGAAAGTCAGCGACCGCGGTCGGGACCTCGATCCGCTCGCCGGGCTGGAGCCGCCAGCGCGATCGCGCTTCGGCGCCGTAGAGTCGCATCGAAGGCGCGATCGTCTCGGTCGCCCAATAGAGGGTGAGGAAGTCGCAGAGCTGGTCCTTGGAGAAGCTTCGCTCGACCTCGCCGTCGCAGTCCGACCAGCGCCGGTACTTGTCGACCAGCCAGGCAGCGAGCCCGACCGGCGAGTCGGCGAGCCCGACCGCCAGAGCATCGGGTGCGGCAGCCTGGACGATCAGGTGAAAGCCCTCCCGGATGCGCCAACGACCCGCGGCCTGCGCCCAGTGCTGCTCGGCCTCGGTCATCGGCGGCTCGCTGAGATCGGCGGGGATCGGCAGCACCCCGGGCGAGTTCAGGTGAAGCGCCACCACCGCATCGGGGTCGTCGAATGCCATCCGGGCGCCGATGATCGTGCCCCAATCGCCCCCCTGGACCGCGTAGCGCTGATGACCTAGCCCGGCCGACATCAGCTCGCGCAGGGCGCCGGCGACAGCGGCGACGTTGGCCGGAGGCGAGGGTGCCGCCGAGAAGCCGAACCCGGGCAGCGAGGGCACGATCACCTCGTGGCCGGCCGCAGCCAACGGCTCGATCAGCTCGAAGAACTCGTGCGGTCCACCGGGCCAGCCGTGGATCAGCAGGACCGGGAGCGCCTGCCCCTCACCGGCTGCGCGCCGGTGAACGTAGTGCAGGCCGTCGAATCGGCGGTTCGCGAAACGGTTGAAGGCGGCCTCGAGGCGACCCCAGTCATAGGCGTCGGCCCAGTAGGCACAGAGCTCGCGAAGGTAGGCGTAGTCGCCCCCCAGCTCCCAGCCGATCTCCGCCGGTTGCTCCGGCCAGCGCGCCTCGGCGACCCGGGTCCGCAGCTCGACCCGCGCGCGCTCGGGGATCGCCACTTTGTACGCGGCGGGCTCCCCGGGCCTGCCCGAGCTCACAATGGGAACTCCTCGCCGCGCAGGATCCGCCGCAGCAGCTGCATCGTCACCGTGGTCGAGCGATCGCGGATCTCGGTGCGGTCGCCGGGCATCACCGGGTCACGGGCGATCTCGGCGCCGTCTGCTGTGAGCACGCAAAGACAGACGTAACCGACCGGCTTCGCCTCGCTGCCGCCCCCCGGACCGGCGATCCCGGTGATCGCCGCCGCGACGTCGGCATCGAAGCGCTCGAGCGCGCCCTCGGCCATCGCCCTGGCGACCTCGAGCGAAACCGCGCCACGGGCCTCGATCAGCTCCGGGGCGACCCCCAGCAGCCGCTCCTTGGCCAGATTCGAGTAGGAGACGACCCCGCCGGCAACGTACTCCGAGGCCCCCGGCGGCTCGGTCAGGCGCGCGGCCAAAAGGCCACCGGTGCAGGACTCGGCGACGCCGATCCGCCGGCCGGCGAGCAGCGCCGCGACCTGCTCGTCGATGGTCGAGCCGTCGCGGCTGAACAGGTAGCGGGAGTGGCGATCGATGATCCCCTCGACCAGCTGTTCGCGAACCACCTCGGCCCCGGCGCGGTGGCGGACCTCGACCTCGAGCTCGCCGCGGCGCAGGCAGGTCGTGATCTCGAGCGGCGCCAGGTCGACCGTCGCTCCGATCTCGCGCAGGGACTTGGCGATTTCGGACTCAGGGATCCCGAACAGCCGCAGGGTGACGCCGAGGTAAGGCTCGGCTCGCTCGAGCACAGCGCGGGCGCCGGCCGTCGCCAGTGCCTCCCCCACATCTCGTGCAACTCCCGCGGCGGCCCCGGCAAGACGATCACCGTCGGCCCGCTCTCGGTCGCGACGACGAGCCCGGGCGCGGTCCCGGCCGGGTCGATCACCTCGGCCCCGGCGGGGACCATCGCCTGCTTTCGCGTCGATGCCTCCAGGCCGCGGGGTCGAAGTGCATCCGAGTGCGGGCGAAGCCGGAGACGATCTGCGCGATTCGCTCGCGCATCGGCTCGTCGAGGACCATCTCGACCCCGGCGAAGCGCGCGACGATCTCCGCGGTGAGATCGTCGGCGGTCGGCCCGAGACCGCCGCTGGTAACGATCAGATCGCAGCCCTGGGCGCTGATCGAGCGTAGGCCGGCCTCGAGGTCGCCGGGCCGATCGGCGACCACGAGGATCTGGGCGACCTCGATCCCGAGCTCGCCGAGGCGCTGCGAGATCCAGGGGCCGTTGCGGTCGGTGATCCGCGCGGTGATCACCTCCGTCCCGGTGACCAGGATCCCGCGCGCTGATGCTCATGGGCAACGCTCGCCCGGAGCGCGCAGCGGGTCGACCCGCCGCGGCGGGGTGATCGCATAGGCCGCCGGCCCGCTCGCGCCCGGCAGCGCCCGTGCCTCGCCCCCAAGCTCCAGCTTGAACTGATCGTTGGCGAAGCCCTTCGGGAAGCGCAGCTCGAACGCCTTGCGCTCGAACGCCTCCTCGGCGCCGGCGGCGAGCACCTGACCGTCGATCAGCGCTCCCCCGCCGCCTCCCAGCAGGCAGACCTCGACCGGCTCGGCGACCGACAGCCTCAGCGACACGGTCTCGGCCCGATCGCCCGAAGCCCGGTGCCCGCCAGCGCCATCGCCACGCCCCGGACCGCCATTGCGACCGCCGCCGGCGTCCTCGCCATCCCCGTCGCCGCCGGCGACGATCGCGATGACGACCAGGATCGCGATGACCGCCGCCGCCAGCGCGAGCGCCACCGGGAGCCGGGCCCGGGACGTGGGCTCGGCCGCACGCTCGCCGACGGGGCCGCGCGATTGGCGAGTGAGTGGATACCCGGCGGGCGCCCCCGGCTCGACCTGGCGGCGAAACTCGTCGGCCAGCGCCTCGGCATCGAGGCCCAGCAGCTGCGCGTAGGTCCGCAGAAAGCCCTTCGCGTAAGCGTTGCTGGGCAGCTGGTCCCACTGCTCGTCCTCGAGCGCCTGCAGGTACTTGAGCCGGATCTTGGTCCGCTCCTCGACCGTGCGCAGGTCGAGTCCGGCGCGCTCGCGCGCGTTCGCGAGCACCATCCCGATCCGCATCTCACCGCCGGGCTCACCTTCCATCCGAGCCTATTGTCACGACGAGCGCGAGCGTCTGCCGGTGCGCCGGCGGCGCCGAACGCCTTTGCTCAGGGCTCGACCGGCTCGAGCTCGGTGTCGGTGCCGGCGCCGTCGTCCACTTCGATCATCCCGCCGGCCAGCCGCTCGAGCAAGCGCGGGAGCTCCGCCTGAGAGACCAGCACCTGGCGTGGTTTCGAGCCCTCATAGCCGGAGATGATCCCGCGGCGCTCGAGCATGTCGATCAGGCGCCCGGCGCGCGTGTAGCCGACCCGCAGCCGGCGCTGGATCATCGAGACGGAAGCCGTCTCGGACTCGACCACGATTCGCGCAGCGTCGGCCAGCAGGTCGTCCTGGTCGGGCGAGAACTCGCCCTCGGCGGACTCCTCGAGCTCGGGCTCCTTGGCCTCGAGCAGCTCCTCGTCGAACTCCGGCTCGCCCTGCTTTGCCCAGAACGAGCACACACGCGCGATCTCGTCCTCGGTCACGAAGGCGCCCTGGATCCGGTTCATCTTCGAGCTGCCGACCGGTCGGAAGAGCATGTCGCCCTGGCCCAACAGGGTCTCGGCTCCGCCGCCGTCGAGGATCACCCGCGAGTCGACCTGCGAGGCGACCGCGAACGCGATCCGCGAGGGGATGTTGACCTTGATCGTCCCGGTGATCACGTCGGTGGAAGGACGCTGGGTGGCCAGGACGAGGTGGATTCCGATCGCGCGCGCCTTCTGTGCGAGCCGGATGATCGAGTCCTCGACCTCGGCCGGGGCGACCATCATCAGATCCGCGAGCTCGTCGATGACGCAGAGGATGTGCGGCAGCGGTGGCTCGCCCGCCTTCTTGCGAGCCCGGTTGAGCTCGATCAGGTTGCGCGCCCGAGCCTCGCTCATCACCGCGTAGCGACTCTCCATCTCGACGATCAGGTTGGCGAGCACGTTGGCGGCCAGGCGAGGGTTGGTGACCACAGGGGTCAGCAGGTGCGGGATGCGCTCGTAGTGGTTGAGCTCGACCCGTTTCGGGTCGACCAGGACCATGCGCACCTCGTTCGGCGAGGCATGCATCAGGATCGAGGTGAGGATCGCGTTGATGCATCCCGACTTGCCCGACCCGGTGGTGCCGGCGACGAGCACGTGCGGCATCAGCGCCAGGTCGGCGCTCACGGCCTGGCCGGAGACGTCCTTGCCGAGCCAGGCGTGCAACGGCGAGGCTCCCTTGGGGCGCTCGGCGTAGAGGTCGCCGAGGCGGACCAGGCGGCGGCGCTGGTTCGGGACCTCGACCCCGACCGCCTTCTTGCCCGGGATCGGCGCCAGGATCCGGATGTCGGTCGATGCGAGCGCGTAGGCGAGATCGTCCTTGAGCTGCGCCACCTTCGAGACCTTGATCCCGGGAGCGAGCTGAAGCTCATAGCGGCTCACGTGTGGGCCGCTGACGGTGCCCAGCAGCCGTGCCTCGATCCCGAAATGGCGCAGCGACTCGAGCAGCGCCGAGGAGGTCGCCTCGCGATCGCGCACGTCTGGCCCCGGGTCCGCCTTGCCCCGCTCGAGCGCCTTCGCCGGCGGCATCCGGTAGGAGATCTCATCGGACGCAGTGACCCCTTCCTTGTGCCGCCTGATTTCCCATCGGCGTAGTCCCGAGCTCGTCCTTCGCGGCGCCCTCGCCCTCGCCCCTCCCTCTCCCTGCTCCCTGCTCCCTGATACGCGAACTCATCCGCCTCCGGCGCCCCCTCGCCCTCCCCCCACTCCGCATCCCCGTCCTCGAGCGCGATCGTCGCCTCCTCGGCCTCCTCGTCGTCGGTCGCAAAGGCTTCCGTCGTCTGCGCCCGGGTCACGGCGATGTCGGCGCCGGGCGCCTCCGCCCAGAGGTCCTTGGGGCCGTCGGCGCCGCCGCGGCGCGCTCGCACCGCTCGGCTCACCTCGCGGGTCTGCGAACCCGCCGCTCGCACCGCTCTGCCGGTGGCGCCGAGCATGCCGGCGATCGTGGTCTGGGTCAGCAGCAGAGCGCCCGAGATCAACAGCAGCAGCGCCAGGATGTGGGCACCGATGCGCTGGAACAGCGTCGCCGCCGACCAGTAGAGCGCCTCGCCGACCGCGCCACCGTGCTCGATCATGAATCGCTGGTCGAAGTAGCCCTGGCGGCTCGGACTCTCCGGTCCCAGGCCCGCGGTCTCGGCGGCGAACGCCAGCAACAGCGCCGCGATCACCAGGATGCCACCGGCGTTGAGCGCCGAGGGGGCGTTCAGCATCGGTCTGGCGATCAGCACCGCGCCCCCGGCGAACAGAGCCACCGGGACCAGGTAGGTCACCTGCCCGGCTGCGTTCTCGAGGCCGGTCTCGAGCCAGGAGCCGACCCGGCCGCCGTCCCAGCCGAGATAGATGACGAAGGCGAGGTAGATCGCCGCCGCGACCAGCGCCAGCCCGAGCACGTCGAGATGGCGCTGCTCGAGTCCCTCACCGAGCTCGCGCCAGCCGCGGCGCCGCATCGGGCGCACGGCGGGGCGCTTTCGCGAAGTCGAGCGAGCGCGGGATCGCGCCGGCGTCCGGCGGCCGGCGGTCTCGGGCTTTGACCAGGGAAAGATCATGCTCAGGGCGAAGCGCGCGGACGCCCGCTCCGTGCCTGGAGGTTCGACGGGCGCGCACGGTCCCCTGCGAGGCCCTAAACGCGTAGTAAATATCCGGGTTCCCGGGGCTTGGCGGCTCTACTCTCTTGGTCATGGTCAGCGGCGATGGCGTTTCGGGGCGTGTGCTCGTGGTCGAGGACGATGATGCGATCGCCGATGTACTGCGCCGGACCCTGCGCCAGGAGGGTCATCAGGTGCGGTCCTCGGCGGACGGGATCGAGGCTCTGCGGGCGGCCGAGGAGTTCGTACCCGACGTCGTCGTGCTCGATCTCGGTCTGCCCGGTCTCGACGGGGTCGAGGTCTGCCGGCGCCTGCGCGCCGACTCCGACGTACCGATCCTGATCCTGACCGCGCGTTCGGACCTCGACGATCGGGTCGAGGGCCTCGACTCGGGCGCCGACGACTACCTGGTGAAGCCGTTCGAGCGCCAGGAGCTGCTCGCGCGGATGCGGGCGCTGATGCGTCGCAGGCCCCCGCGTGGCAGCGCCGCGCTCGTTGTCGGTGACCTGCGGCTCAACCCCGACACTCGCGAGGTCGTCCGCGGCGAGCGCCAGATCGAGCTCACCAACCGGGAGTTCGAGCTGCTCGAGTACCTGATGCGCAACGAGCGCCTGGTCGTCTCGCGCGAGCGGCTGCTGGAGGAGGTCTGGGGCTATGACCCGATGGCGCTGACCAACACGATCGACGTCTTCATCTCGAACCTGCGCCGCAAGCTCGAGGAGGGCGAGGAGCCCCGTCTACTGCACACGCAGCGGGGCGCCGGGTACGTGTTGCGCGCGCCGCGGTGAGCGGGTTGTTTCGCCACTGGCCGGTGCGCTGGCGGATCGCCGGAGTCTCGGCCGGCCTCACCCTGCTGATCCTGCTCGGCTTCGCCCTGATCGTCGGCCGCCTGGCGACCGACAAGCTCAAGGGTGACTTCGAGGATGAGCTCCAGAACACGGTCAACCAGCTCGCGATCGAGCTCCAGCTCGATGATCAGCGCAACTTCTTCCGCAACACGGTGATGGCCGGCGAAGGCGAGGTGCGGATCGTCGATTCGGCCGGCGACCCGCTCCCGGTCTTTTCGTCCGGCGCTGACCTCGGCCCGCCGCAGCTGTCTGAGACGGTCGAGGTCGGCAACTTCGAGGTCGCCTCTCAGCGAGTCTTCACCAGCGAGACCGGGGTGCCCTATTTCGTCCAGTACGCAAAGACGCGGGCGTCGCTGGACGCGACCACCGACCGCGTCTGGCTGCTGCTCGCCGGAGGGGTCCTCGGAGGTTCCGTTCTCGCGCTGCTCGCCGGTCTCGCCGTCGCCGGCCGGGCGATGCGCCCGATCGCCGGGCTGACCTCCGCCGCGCGCGAGATCGCGATGACCCGCGACCCCTCGAAGCGCCTGCCGACCCCCGACACCGACGATGAGGTCGCCGAGCTCGCCCGCACGCTCGATCAGATGCTGCGCCAGCTCGACGCCGCCCGGGCCGAGACCCAGACCATGATCCAGGCCCAGCGCGATTTCGTCGCCGACGCCTCGCACGAGCTGCGCACGCCGCTGACCAGCATCCTCGCCAACCTCGAGCTGCTCGAGGCGAGCCTCGCAGCCCGCGACGCCGACCCCGAGGAGGAGGAGATCGTCGCCGGCGCGCTCGGCTCTTCGCGGCGGATGCGCCGCCTGGTCTCCGATCTGCTCTTGCTGGCGCGTGCCGATGCCGGGCGCTGCGGGGCCACGACGAAGATGCGATCTGGGCGAGGTCGTGAACGCGGCGATCGCCGAAGTCCGCCCGGTCGCCGCCGGGCACGAGCTCAGCTCGGAGGACCACGACTCGGTCGCGGTCGAGGGCAATCCCGACGACCTCCATCGCCTCGTCGTCAACCTGGTCGAGAACGCGGTGCGCCATACGCCGCCGGGGACCCATGTGCGCGTCGCCCTCAGCCGTGCCGACGGTGACGCGGTGATCGAGGTCGTCGACGATGGCCCCGGGATCCCCGACGAGGTCGGCGAGCAGATTTTCGCCCGCTTCGTCCGCGGCGGCGGGCCGGGGGATCTCTCCAGCGACTCCGGGACCGGTTTGGGGTTGGCGATCGTCCGGGCGGTCGCCGGGTCGCACGGCGGCGAGGTCCGCCTCGACCGCTCGTTCGGCGGTGGAGCTCGGTTCGTCGTCCGCCTGCCGCTCGATCGGCGGACGCTTGAGCAGGAGCCGGCGCCGGTCGGTTGAGGTTTTAGCGGCCCTTTACAACCGCGACTACTCTGAGCCTACGGACGAGACACCCGCCCGTCCGAGGCGTCCCCCGACAAAAGCGCCTCGATGGGCGACACGATTGGCCAGCACTCTGGTTCTGTCCAATCGCGGCCCGCCGGGTCCTCCCCTCCCTGAGACCCGGCGGGCCAACTCTTGACGTCTTGCGCCTTACAGGTGACTCGGTCCTTGAGCGTGCCAGGTATCCCTCAGCACCCCGAGCGCTTGCACAGCCTGCGCTTGATCATCTCGGCCTCGATCGCGGCGGCGTGGGCGCCGGCGTAGAGCAGCCGATCGGCGGCGATCAAAGCGCGGGCGGCGTCGACAAACCCGGAGCGCTTGGCGAGCATGAAGTGAGACTCGAGAACGACCCGGTCCATCACCGAGAGCCCGGCCGGATCGTTGCCGAGCACCCCGCGCAGTGCGAGCAGGGCGCTCGACCAGACCTCGCCGGTGCAGTGGATGTCGCGCCTGCACTTGCGGTGCGCCTGCTTCAGTGTCAGCGTCCGGTCCGCCCGACGCCCGCAGCCGCTCTTCGTATAGGAGATCCCGTCCCAGTCGAAGATGCAGGCGTCGGCCTCCGCGTCACCGCCGGTGGTCAGCGCCGACATCGCGGCGGCGAGGTAATCGCCGAAGCCCTCGCCGATCGACCCGGCGCCGAACGAGCGCCCGAAGCCGTGCACGGCCTGGTCCTGCAGCGAATGGCCGTACTCGTGGACGATCACGTCGGCGTCCTCGGCGTCGTCGACGCCGCCGGTGCCGAGCGTCATCGAGTGGGTCAGCGACGAGAAGTAGGAGTTGTCGACGCGGATCCCGTTGGCGCGCACCCGCTGCGGCTTGAGGCGCAGCCGCCGGGAGAGCCCCAGCGAGTCGACGTAGGCGCGGGTGCGGTCGATGTGGAAGTAGGCCATCACCGCCTCGAAGCGCTCGTCTGAGCGGGTCAGGTCGGTGAAGTCGAGGCTCGGGCGGCAGACCGGCTTCGCCCGCTTGCCCAGGCGCGCCTCGACGTAGGTGCCGACGAGACAGCCGTTCGGACTCGTGATCCGCTCGAGCGTCACCGGTATCCGCAGCGCGGTCAGGGCCGCGGAGTCGCGATCCTTGGCGTCGATCAGGCCTTCGCGGCTGCCCTGAGTGACGACCGGATTGGGCACGAAGACGGCGGCCGCCCCGGTCGCCTGGTGCAGCAGGTCGCGGCTTCGGATGACGCCCGCGGTGCGAGCGTCGAGCGTGACCGAGAAGTCGCCCAGCGGCCGTGCCGCAGGGACCGAGACCTGCCAGGCCAAGAGCCCGCTCTCGGCGTCGACCCCCAGCCGCGCCCGGACCGGAGCGCGCAGCGCGTCCGCGCCGACGGCGGCGATCGCCGCCCGCGTCGCCGCGGCGCTGCCGATCCCGGGCTCGCCCGCCGGCGCGCGCAGGTTCGCATCGGTGGTGTCGGTGACCAGGATCGGCCGGGCTCGATCCGGGATCGCGACCACCGCCTCGGCGTCGAAGACCTCGAGGCCGGCGACTCGCTGTTCGAAGCGCCGGATCACGCCGCCTCCCGGGACCGCGATTCGACCGGCGGCCGCCAGCTCGCCGACCGGCGCCTCGGCGCGCGCGAGGCTCGCGTCGAGGCGCTCGGCCGCGGGTGCGGGCACGGCGAACACCGCGGTTCCGACTACGGCGAGCGCCAGCGCCAGGGAGTGCCGGCGGCGCCGCGCGTTCATACCTCGACCACCACCGGGAGGATCATCGGGCGGCGGCGCAGTCGCTCGTAGACGAATTCGGCGATGTCCTCGTGGAGGTCCTGTTGCAAGAGCACCGGCTCGGTGACCCCGTCGGCGGCCGAATCGGCGAGCGAGTCGTCGACCACCTCGCGCAGCGACTCGACCAGGCCCTGGGCCTCGGCGTCCTCGAGAAAGGGGACGCCGCGGAAGATGATCTCCGGCGCGGCGACCGAGCTGCCGTCCTCGGAGTCGATCGAGGCGACGACGATGAAGACGCCGTCGGCCGAGAGCGTGCGACGGTCGCGCAGCGCGACGTCGTCGGGGTCACCGATGTCGACGCCGTCGACGAAGATCATCCCGGCCTCGATCGGCTCGCCGAACTCGGCCCCGTCGGCGTCGAGCACCAACGGAAGGCCATTGCGTCCCTTGTGGACGCGCTCGGGCTCGATCCCGAGCGACTCGGCGAGCTCGGCGTGCAGGTGGATGCGCTTGTGGTCCCCGTGGAACGGGAACACGTGCCCAGGTCGGGTCAGGTTGATCATCAGCTTCAGCTCTTCGCGAGAGCCGTGGCCGGAGACGTGGATCGGCGCGTCGGCGGCGGTGACCACCCGGGCGCCGATCTCGTAGATGCGGTCGATCGTCTCGTTGACCGAACGCTCGTTTCCCGGGATCGGAGTGGCCGAGAAGATCACCGTGTCGCCGGGATGCAGCTCGACGTCGCGATGGTCGTTGAACGCCATCCGCCGCAGCGCCGACAGCGGCTCACCCTGGCTTCCGGTCGAGATCGCGATCACCTTGTCCTCGGGGAAGTCCTCGATCTCCTTCGGCGAGATCAGCAGGCCCGAGGGCGCGTTGGCGATCCCGAGATTGGCGGCGATGTTGAAGTTCTTGCGCATCGAGCGCCCGACCAGGGCGACCCGGCGATCGAGCGCCACGGCTGCGTCGATCACCTGCTGCACCCGGTGCACGTTGGAGGCAAAGCAGGTGACGATGATCCGGCCCTGACAGCGCGAGAACTCGTCGAGCAGCGCCGGCCCGACCGTGGCCTCCGATGGCACCACCCCCGGTCGGTCGGCGTTGGTCGAGTCCCCGCAGAGGCAGAGCACCCCCTCCGAGCCGAGCGCGGCGAGCCTGGCGACGTCGGCCGGGCGCCCGTCGACCGGGGTCTGATCGAAGCGGTAGTCGCCGGTGACCAGGATCGCGCCCAGGTCGGTGTGCAGGGCGACCGCGCGCGCGTCGGGAATCGAGTGCGACATGTGGATCATCTCGATCTCGAACGGCCCCGCCTGCACCCGCTCGCCGGCGGCGAGCACGGTCAGCGGCGCATCGCGCAGCTTGTGCTCCTCGAGCTTCGAGCGCACCAGCCCGATCGTCAGCGCGCCGCTGAAGATCCTCGGCGGCATCCCGATCTCGCGGAGGACGTAGGGCAGGGCTCCGACGTGATCCTCGTGACCGTGGGTGAGCACGATCGCCTCGATCTCGTCGGCGCGACTGCGCAGATAGTCGAAGTCGGGCAGGACCAGGTCGATCCCGAGCATCTCGGCGGTCGGGAACATCAACCCGGTGTCGACGACGACGATCCGCCCGCGGTGCTCGACCACGGTCATGTTCTTGCCGATCTCTCCCAGCCCCCCGAGCGGGAGGATGCGCACGGAGTCGCTCAACTGCCTACCCCGTCCGCTCCGCCACCGCGAGGCCGTGGCCTTCGAGCGCGGACCGGATGCGCTCGCGCTCGGTCTCCGAGGCGGCGACCATCGGCAGGCGCAGGTGCGGTTCGATCACGCCGAGGAGTCCGAGCGCCGTCTTCACCGGGATCGGGTTCGCGGTCACCGCCATCGCCTCGTAGATCGGTCGCAGGCCGGCATCGATCTCGGCGGCGCGTTCGTGGTCACCGGCGGTGGCAGCCTCGTAGAGCTCGCGCATCTGCGGGCCGATCACGTGCGCGGCGACCAGGATCCCGCCGGCTCCGCCGAGCTCGAGCGTGCGCGCGAAGACGTCGTCGTTGCCGGCCAGCAGGCTCAGCCCTTCGATCGGCGCGAGCTCGTCGTTGTTGGCCTGCTTGACCGCGACGATGTTGGGGTTGGTCGCAGCGAGCTCGGCGAGCAACTCCGGGCCGATGTTGATCACGCAGCGCGAGGGGATGTTGTAGAGGACGACCGGAGTCTCGCGCGCCGCCTCGCTGACGGCTGCGTAGTGGGCACGCAGCCCGGCGGCGTTCGGCTTGTTGTAGTAGGGGGTGACCACGAGCACGGCGTGGGCGCCGACGTCGGCCGCCTTGCGCGTCAGCCCGACGGTGTGACGGGTGTCGTTCGAGCCGGTGCCGGCGATCACCGTCGCCTCGTCACCGACCTCGTCGAGGACGAGATCGAGCAGGCGCATCTTTTCGTCGTCCGAGACGGTCGGGGACTCGCCCGTGGTCCCGCCCACGACCAGGCCGTGGGAGCCGTTCTCGATCAGGTGGCGGGCGAGGCGCCGGGTCGCGGCGAGGTCGAGCGCGCCGTCGTCGGCGAACGGCGTCACCATCGCCGTCAGCACTCCGCGGAGTTCGGTCATCGGCCTAAGTATCGCCTGAGGCGAAGACGGGCGGAGTGCGATCGGCCCACGGGCGCGCCTGCTCGAGCTGCGCGGCGACCCGGATCAAGGTCGCCTCGTCGCCTAAGGGCGCCGCCAGCTGGATCCCGACGGGCAGCCCGGACTCGGTCCAGTGCATCGGCACCGAGGCCGCGGGTTGACCGGTCGAGTTGAAGATCGCGGTGAAGGCCCCCGCCGGCACCGCGCGACGGAATGCCTCCAGCGGATCGTCGAGGTCGTCGTCGTAGGTTCCGAGCTCGACCGGCGGCTCGGCCACGGTCGGGGTCAGCAGCAGGTCGAAGCCCTGCTCATACCAGGCGGCGATCGCACGCGCCACCGTCTGGTGGGTGGCGACGTCGCGCAGATAACGTCCCGCCGACCGCTGGCGACCGACCTCGGCCAGCGCCCAGGTCAGCGGCTCGACTTCGTCGCGACCGATTTCGCGGCCGAGCAGGATCGAGAGCTGGTCGAGGGTCGCCGCCTGACCCGCCGCCCACCGGGTCATGAAGCTGTCCTCGAGATCGAGCGCCTCGGCCAGCGCGGGGTCGAGCGGCGAGGAGTCCTCGACCCGGTGGCCGAGTTGCTCGAGCAGCGCCGCGGCCTCGCGGACGGCGGCGACGCACTCCGGATCGGACTCGAGCCCGCTCACCGCGGGGTCCTCCATGAAGCCGATCCGCAGACTGCCCGGATCGGCGCCGAGCTCCTCGACGTAGGGCCGCTCGGGTGCCGGAGCCACATAGGGGTCCCCGGGCGCCGGTCCGTGGACCGCGTCGAGCAAGGCGGCGGCGTCGCGCACCGACTTGGTCAGCGCGAGCTCGACCGTCAGGCCCGACATGTTGTCCCCGAGCAGCGGCCCCTCCGAGATCCGCTGGCGGCTGGGCTTGAGCCCGAACAGGCCGCAGTGGCTGGCCGGGATCCTGATCGAGCCGCCACCGTCGTTGGCGTGGGCGAAGGGCACCATCCCCGAGGCGACCGCCGCAGCCGAGCCGCCGCTCGAGCCGCCGGTGGTCCGGGTGGTGTCCCAGGGGTTGCGGCTGGCGCCGTAGGCATCGGGCTCGGTGGTCGGCAGGATGCCGAGCTCGGGCGTGTTGGTCTTGGCGATCGTGATCAGCCCGGCGGCGCGGAAGCGCTCGGCCAGGTAGCTGTCCACCGGAGCGCGAAAGTCGGCGCCCTTGAGCAGCTCCATGCCCAGATGCAGCGGCTGGCCGGCGAGAGCCGCGCCGAGGTCCTTGAGCATGAACGGGACACCGCGGAAGGGCCCCTGCGGGCAGCTCTGACCGCGGCCGTTTCCCGCGCCTGCTCGAAGAGCTCGTGGATGACCGCGTTGAGCTCGGGGTTGAGAGCCTCGATCCGGGCGATCGCGGCGTCGACCAGCTCCAGCGGCGAAGCCTGGCCCGAGCTGACCAGCTCCGCCTGCGGCGTGGCGTCCATGCGGGCCAGCTCCTCCATGCGGGATCGAACCGTAATCGATGGTCAGAGCAGCGACTCGAAGCCGACCGTGAACGGCTCGCGGCAGCTCGCCGACCCGACGGATCGGCGAGCAGGACGCCGGGCATGAACGACTGAGCGATCGATCGAGTCGTGACGGATCGACAGCGTCTGGCCCTCGCCGCCGAGGAAGACCTCCTGGTGGGCGACCAGGCCCGGGAAGGCGGATCGAGTGGATCGGCTCGTGCACGCGACCGCCGGCGGCGGCGATCAGCTCAGCCGTGCGTTTGGCGGTACCCGAGGGGGCGTCGAGCTTGGCCTCGTGGTGGAGCTCGACGATCTCGGCCTCGGGCATGTGGCGAGCCGCCTCGGCGGCGAACCGCATCATCAGCACCGCGCCGATAGCGAAGTTGGGCCCGAAGAAGATGTTCGCCGAGCCGCCACCCTCGTCGCGGGAGCGCTCGGCCGCCGCCCGAGCCGCGTCGAGATCGAAGCCCGAGGTACCGACGACGGCGTGCACGTCCGCTTCGAGGCAGGAGCTGATGTTCTCGAGCGCGGTCTCGCGGCGTGGTGAAGTCGACGACCACGTCGGCGTCGCCAAGCTGGTCGCCAGCGGCGCATCGAGGACCGGATCCGCGCGGCCTGATGAGCTCGAGGTCGCCGCGGCGGCCGAAACCGCCTCGCAGACCGTCTGTGCCCATCCGATCCGCCGCTCCGGAGACTACGACGCCGGACCACGGCGCTCAGCCGGCTGTCGTCAGCGCTTCGCTGACGTGTCCGACGGCGGCGCGAAAGCACTCCTCGTCAGGGCCGACGCAAGCCGCGGCGAGCCCGGTCGGGTCGTAGAGCGCGCCGGAGAGCTCGCCCAGCTCGGTCGGCGGCCGACGCCGTCGACCCGAACCAGCATCTCGTCGATCGAGAGCAGCGGCACGTCGAACAGGATCGCGCGCGCTATCCGGCCCATGCGGGCGCCCGTCGACTCGAGCCCCAGCACCATGCGGCCCTTGACATGCTCCTTGGCACGGACCAGCTCGGGCTCGGTGACGCCCTCGTCGCGCAGCTCGACCAGCTCGCGGCCGATGATCTCGCAGGCCTCGGCGACGTTTTCGGCACGCGTGCCGACGTACATCGCGACCGTGCCGAGGTCGACGAACTGCTCGGTGTAGGAGCCCACCGAGTATGCGAGCCCGCGCTTTTCGCGCACCTCACGAAACAGCCGCGACGAGACCGAGCCGCCGAAGATCGCGTCGAGGATGCCGAGCGCGTAACGGCGCTCGTCGGCGCGGGCGATCCCCGGGCCGCCGAAGCAGATGTGGTACTGCTCGGTCTCCTTCTCATAGAAGCGCATCCGCCGCTCGGCGACCGCAGGCGCGGCGCCGTTGGGCCCGCGTCCGTCGACGCCCGGAGGCGAGAGCAGCCGCGAGGCGAGCTCGACGATGCGCTCGTGCTCGACGTGGCCCGCCGCGGCGACGACGATGTTGGCGGCGTTGTAGTGGTGGTGATGGTAGGCCGCGATCTCCGCGACCGGAATCGAGCCGATCACCTCGGAGTGCCCGAGGACGCGCCGGCCGAGCGGGTGCTCGCCATAGATCGCCTCGGCGAGCACGTCGTGGACGCGGTCCGAGGGCTCGTCCTCGTACATCGCGATCTCCTCGAGGACGACCTCGCGCTCGGAGTCGATCTCGTCCACCGGCAGCGCCGGCGCGAGCAACATCTCGGCGAGCAGCTCGAACGCCTCCTCCAGATGCTCGTCGAGGAAGCGAGCGTGCAGGTGGGTGGTCTCCTTGCTGGTCGCGGCGTTGGTCGCCGCTCCCATGCCGTCGAAGAGCTCGGAGATCTCGATCGCCGAGTGACGTTCGGTCCCCTTGAAGAGCAGGTGCTCGAGGAAGTGCGAGACGCCTGCCTGGGCCGGCGTCTCGTCGCGTGACCCCGTCCTCACCCACATCCCGAGAGCGACCGAGCGCACCGAGGGAACGGTCTCGGTGACGACTCGGAGCCCGGAGTCGAGCTCACTCAGCTCGACCCCGGGAGGCAGCTCCCTGGTGGCCGCCGTCAACGCCGGTCGCGGCCTCCGTCGAGGGGCTCGCGATCGCGACCGCCTCGTCCACCGCGTCCGTCGCGGCCACCACGACCGTCGCGACCGCCGCGGCCGCCGCGGCCGCCACCGCCCATCGTCGGGTCACCCGTGCCGAGCTTTTGCAGCTCATCGGGGCTTTTGCCGGCGATCGCCGGGTCCTCGGAGAGGCGGAGCCCGATCCGGCCGCGCTCCTTGTCGACCTCGGCCACGGTGACGTCGATCTCGTCGCCCTGAGAGAGCACGCTCTCGACCGTGTCCACCCGCTCACCGGGCTTCACATTCGAGATGTGGAGGAGGCCGTCGGTGCCCTTGACCAACTCGACGAACGCGCCGAAGGTGGTCGTCTTGACGACCTTTGCCTTCGGGAAGTGGTCGCCGACCTCAGCCTCCCGGGTCATCGACTCGATCCGCTTGATCACCCCTTCGACCAGAGCGCTGCTGGGTGCGTAGACGCGCACGGTGCCGTCGTCGTCGATGTCGATCTCGGCCTCGAACTCCTCCTGCATGCCGCGAATCGTCTCGCCGCCCTTGCCGATCACCGCCCCGATCTTCTCCGGATCGATCTTGATCGTCTCGATCGCCGGCGCGTAGACGGACAGCTTCTCGCGCGGAGCGTCGATCGCCTCGGCCATCTTGCCGAGGATGAAGATCCGGCCCTTGCGCGCCTGCTCCAGCGCGTCGGTGAGGATCTCGAAGGTGACCCCGGTGATCTTGATGTCCATCTGCAGGGCGGTGATCCCGTCCGCGTTTCCGGCGACCTTGAAGTCCATGTCACCGAGATGGTCCTCGACGCCGGCGATGTCGGTGAGCACGACGTAGTCGTCGCCCTCCTTGATCAGCCCCATCGCGACTCCGGCGACCGGGCTCGCGACCGGGACGCCGGCGGCCTGCAGCGCCATCGACGAGGCGCAGACCGAGCCCATCGACGATGAGCCGTTCGACTCGAGCGTGTCGGAGACGACCCGGATCACGTAGGGAAACTCCTCCTCGTCGGGAATCGTCGGCACCAGGGCTCGCTCGGCCAGCGCGCCGTGACCGATGTCGCGGCGCTTCGGCCCGCGCATGAACCCCGCCTCCCCGACCGAGAACGGCGGGAAGTTGTAGTGGTGCCAGAAGCGCTTCGACTCGGCCAGACCGAGGTTGTCGACCTTCATGTCCATCCGGGTAGTGCCGAGTGCCACCGAGGAGAGGATCTGCGTCTCCCCGCGGGTGAACAGCGCCGAGCCGTGGACCCTGGGCGCCACGTCGACCTCGGTCTCGATCGGTCGGATCTCGTCCTCGGCGCGCCCGTCGGGGCGCTTCTTGTCGACCGCGATCCGGCGCCGGATGATGTCCTTCTCCAGCGTCGCAAACGCCCGGCTGACCGCGGGAGCCTGCTCCGGGTCGACGTCGACATCGCCCTCGCCGGCGGCGAGCTCGGCGAGCGCTTCGTCCTCGACCGCGTCGATCGCGTCCTGGCGGGCGAGCTTCTCCGGCACCTGGGTCGCGTCGTCGAGCTTCGCCCCATAGGTCGCCTTGACCCGCTCGAGCAGGCCCTCGTCGACGGGGTCCTCCTCGACCGCGACCTTCTCCTTGCCAGCCTGCTCGCGCAGCTGCTCCATCGTCTGGATCAGCGACTTGATCTCACCGTGGGCGATGTCGAGCGCATCGAGCACCTCGGCCTCGGTGACGCCGTCGGCGCCGCACTCGACCATCAGGATCGCCTCGTCGGAGCCGGAGACGATCAGGTCCATCTGGAGCTCGTCGAGCGCCTCCTCTTCGGGGTTGACGACGAAGTCGCCGTCGAGCTTGCCGATGCGGACCGCGCCGACGTACTTGGCGACCGGGATCGGCGAGATCGCGAGCGCCGCGGAGGCGCCGTTCATCGCCAGGATGTCGTAGGGGTGCACGTGGTCGACCGAGAGCGGCTGGGCGACGAGCTGGGTCTCGTAGTGCCAGCCCTTCGGGAACAGCGGTCGGATCGGTCGATCGATCATGCGCGCGGTCAGGGTCGCCTTCTCGCCCGCCCTCGCCTCACGGCGAAAGAAGGAGCCGGGGACCTTGCCGGCCGCGTAATGCTTTTCCTCGACGTCGACGGTCAGGGGGAGGAAGTCGACATCGCGCAGGTTGCCCATCGTCGCGGTGCAGAGGACCATCGTGTCCCCGGAGCGCACGACGACGGCTCCGCCCGCCTGCCTGGCGAGCTTGCCGGTTTCGAATGAGATCTCGTTGCCGCCGATCTCAGCCGAAACGCGGCTCACGTTGAACATACTCATGTATTCGCTTTTCCTTTCGACCGCCCGGATGGCGGCCCACTATTCACAGAACTCTCGTTCTCTAACCCGGACGATCTTACCGGGCGCCCCGCGCGAGGGCCGACGCCGGCGGCGTCCGTGCCCCGTGGGGCGATTTCCTCGCGCATAGCGCTCGTTTCTCGCCCCGGCGGGAGAGGCCGCTCCCGGAGGCGAGAGCCTGCCGTGACCCGCCCTCCGCTTCCGCCCTCAGCCGGCGGCGAGCTCCGTCAGCCTCTCGACGACGCGGTCGGCGATCCGCTCGCCGCCGGTGAACGCGGTCGGCGTCTGTCCGACGCCGGCCCGGATCCCGCCCTCGAAGGCGAGGCGCACACGCTCGGCGAGCTCGGGCGAGCGGCGATCGGCGTCGAAACGCTTGAGATCGAGCGCCAGCAAGCGGGCACGCTCCCACAGGTGTGGGTCGTCGAGGTGGCCGTGGTCGGCATAGATCGAGTCCCACATGCCCCAGAAGGCGTCGGGACGCTGGAGACCGGCCGCCTCGGCGGCCGCATGCAGGGCCAGCGCTCGCGGCCGCTTGGCGGCGACCGGGAAATGCCTCACGCAGAGCCTCAGCGGCAGCCCGCGGATCGCGCCCCAGGCGAGCGCGCATTGCGGGCACGCGAGGTCGAGGTAGGCGATCGCCTCGGGCCCCGAGCCGCGGACGTGGTCGTCCGGGCCGACGGGCGGCACGCCGGAGCTGGTCAGCTCAGTCAGCGATCGCTTCCAGGGCGTCGAAGATCAGGTTGGCGCCGGGAACCTCCAGTGGGCTCGGCGAGGTGTGGACCCAGCGCACGACGCCGCCCTCGTCGATCAGCACCAGTGAGCGGTTCGGGTGGCCACGGTCCTCGATGTAGGCGCCGTAGGCCCGGCTCACCTCGCCCTTCGGGTGAAAGTCCGAGAGCAGCGGGATCTCGGTCCCGATCTGCTCGCGAAACGCATGGTGCGCAGTAGGCGCTGTCGGTGCTGATCCCGACCAGCCTCGCGCCGCGTTCGGCGACCTCTGAGAGCACCTCCTGGTAGATCGAGAACTGCTCCGAACAGACGGGGCTGAAGTCCATCGGATAAAAGACGAGCATCACCTTGGTGCCTCGCAGGTCGGCGAGGCTGACCTCGTTCTGATCCTGGTCGGGGAGCGTGAACTGCGGCGCCTCGGCCCCCGGCTCGATCATCCTCGGTTCAGCGGCGCAGGCCGAGCTCGGCGACGAGCCCGCGATAGCGCTCTACGTCCGAGCGCTCGAGATAACGCAGCAGCCGGCGGCGCTTGCCGACCAACATCAGCAGGCCGCGGCGCGAATGGTGGTCCTTGGTGTGGGTGCGCAGGTGCTCGGTGAGCTCATTGATGCGCTCGGTCAACAGCGCGACCTGGACCTCGGCCGAGCCGGTGTCTCCGTCGGAGCGCCCGTACTTGCCGATCAGCTCTTGTTTTTGCTCCCTGGTCAGGCTCATACCACTTGAATCTCGCTTCGCCCGAAATCAGAGTTCTCTTGTCGAGGCTCCGCGCTCATGCAGGGGCGACAGGTTAGCGAGGTGGGGTGAACTCAGCGCAGATGCGGCGCGCCTCGTCGACGTCGCGGTGCATCTGGGCGACCAGCTCGTCGACGCCGGGAAAACGTCGCTCGCCCCGCAGCCGCTCGATGAACGCGATCCTCAGGGTCTTGCCGTAGAGATCGGAGTCGTGGTCGATCAGATAGGACTCGACCAACACCCCGCGTCCGGTCTCGAAGGTCGGCCGCACGCCGACGTTGACCGCCGCCGGGATCCCGTTGGCAAAGGCGGCGTAGACGCCGTGCCCCGGGTAGGCGTAGTCCTCGTCGGGGACGACGTTGGCGGTCGGAAAGCCGAGCGTTCGCCCGCGGCGATCTCCCTCGACCACACGGCCCTCGAGCAGAAACGGTGCGCCCAGGCAGCGCATCGCGCCGGCGACGTCCCCGGCCGCTATCTGCGCTCGGATTCGGGTCGACGAGACCGTCTCGCCGTCGACCTCGACCAAGGGCACGACCGCGGTCTCGAACTCCGACCGCGCCCGCAGCATCGCCGGATCGCCCTTGGCCTTGGTGCCGAAGCGAAAGTTCTCGCCCACCGACACCCGGGTCGCCTGCAGTCGCTCGATCAGGATTCGGGCGCAGAAGTCCTCGGCCTCGATCGCCTTGAACTGCTCGTCGAACGGGATAACGACGAGCTCGGAGACCCCGAGGCCATCGATCACATCGCGCTTGACGTCGAACGGCATGATCAGCTTCGGCGCCGCCTCCGGGTGGATCACGCTGAGCGGGTGCGGCTCGAAGGTGAGCGCGGTGTCGGCGCCCGCGATCACCTTGCGATGGCCGACATGGACGCCGTCGAAGGTGCCGATCGCGATCTTGCGAGGTCGTCGCTCGGCCTCCGGCAGTGAGGTCACATCGATGCTCATCAGGCGCGCACTCTAAACGCGGCCCGGGTGGACGCTAGCCGGCCTCGATCCGTGCCAGCGCCCGAGCCAGAGGCAGCGGAGCGTCCTCGTCTGCCTCCTCGACTGCGAACGGCCCGATCGCGGTCCGGCGCAGCGCCGTGCAGTAGGCGTCGCCAAGCGCCGCGATCAGGCTGCGGACGTAGGTGCCCGAGGAGCATTCGATCTCGAACTCGGCTTCGGCGGCGGTGCGCTCGAGCACCTCGAAGCGATGGACGGTGACCAGGCGCTCGGCCGGCTCGACCTGCTCGCCACGGCGGGCACGAACATAGGCGCGGACACCGCCGACCCTGACCGCCGAGTAGGCGGGCGGGCGCTGACGCAGCTCTCCCGTGGGCAGCTCGAGCTTGCCCGCGGGTAGCACGCCGGTCTCGGTGATCTCGCCGTCGGGGTCGCCCGTGGTCGAAATGGCGCCGAACCGCGCTCTGGCCCGATAGGTCTTTCGCGCGCCCATGAACACCGACTGCTCGCGGGTCGCCGGCCGGCCCAGGAGGACGATCAGCAGCCCGGTGGCGAACGGATCGAGGGTGCCGGCGTGGCCGGTCTTCGCCAGATAGCGGCGTCGCAGGCGGGCGACCACGTCGTGCGAGGTCAGGCCGGGCGGCTTGTCGACCAAGACGACGGCGCCGCTGTCAGCGAAATCGATCAGGGCGGGTGCAACGGCGCCGTCCCCCACCTCTGTCCGCTACCCGCTGTTCAGCTGCGCCGCAACCTGGGCACGCAGGAACTCGACCAGCTCGGGGTAGGGCAGGTCGGTGCCGAAGCCGGCGGCGCGGCGGTGGCCTCCCCCGCCCTGGCTGCGGGCGATCTCCGAGACGTCGACGGCGCCGTCGGTCGAGCGCAGGCTGACCTTGCGGGCCGAGCGCCCGCCGTCGGTCTTGTCGCGGACCACCGCCGCGACGGCGGTTCCCTCGAGCCCGCGGACGAGATCGATGATCCCCTCGGTCAGCACCTCGCCCGCGCCGGTCACCTGATAGTCGGCAGCGCTGATGTAGGTGATCGCGACCCGGCCCTCGTCGAAGCGCTCGACCTTCTCCAGCGCGCGAGCGATCAGCCGCAGCTTCTCAAGCGGCACCCGCTCGTAGAGACGCCGGGAGATGTCGTCGACATCGACTCCGGCCTCGATCAGCTCGGCCGCCATCCGATGCGTGGCGGCGCTCGTGTTCTCGTACATGAACTTGCCGGTGTCGGTGACCAGGCCGACGTAGAGCGCCGATGCGATCTCCGGCGTCAGCTCGGCTCCGAGGCGCTTGGCGACCTCGAGCACGATCTCGGCGGTCGAGGATGCCTCGGTATCGACCAGGTTGGCGGTGCCGAAGCGGGTGTTGTCGTGGTGGTGGTCGATGTTCACCACCCTGGCGCCGTCTCGCTGCAGAAACTCGACCGGCATCCGATCGATGTTGCCGCAGTCGAGGAAGACAAGGGTGCGGTCGACGACGTCGGCGGGCGGGTCGTGAAAGACCTCCTCGAGCGGCAGGAAGCGGTACTCGATCGCCAGTGGGAACTCCTTCGCCGCCAGGAACATCACCGAGTCCTTGCCGAGCTGGCCGAGCACGTGGTGCATCGCCAGCAGGGAGCCGAGCGCGTCGCCGTCGGGGCCCTCGTGGGTGGTCAAGAGGAAGCGTTCGCCGGCGCGAAGCTCCTCCACCACCCGATCGAGATCGGAGGTCAGCGTCGCCGGCTGGGTCATTCGGACTCCAACAGGCGTGAGAGCCGCGCCGCGCGCTCGGGGCCGTCGTCGTAATGGAAGCTGAGCTTGGGCGTGTACTTCATCCTCGCCCCACGAGCGATCGCCGCCTGCAGGACCCCGTGAGAGGACCGCAGCGCCGCCAGCGTCTGCTCGCGTTCATGCTCGTCGCCAAGGACGCTCACGTAGACGCGCGCGGAGCGCAGGTCTGGGCTGGTGTCGACGCCGGTCACGGTCACAAATCCGATCCTCGGGTCCTCCAGATCGCTCGCGATCGCGGATCCGATGACCTCCCGCATGACCTCATCGACCTTCCTCATCCGATCGCCGGCCATAGCCGGGCGAAGATAACAGGGCGCGAACGCCGCCTAACCGCGGATGTCGGCGAGGGTCAGAAGGTTGCGCTCGAACCTGCACCCGTCCGGACAACGGGCCTCGATGAACCGCTCCAGCTCGTCGGCGCGCCTCGGCACCTCTGCGCCGCCGACCAGCGCGGCGAGCAGGGTCGCACGGCGGCGGTCGTCGTGATCGGCGGTCTCGGCGACCGCGGCGACGAAGCGCTGGCGGACCTGAGCCTTGAGCGAGCTGACCACCTTGCGCTTCTCCTTCAGGCTCGAACAGTGGCGGAGGTCAAGGTGCGCCTCGGTTACGCAGACGTAGGTCGCCACGCCGAAAGCGTAGGCTCGCCACGCGCCATTCGCCACTCGAGTGGCGAGAACCGAGTGGCGAGTGGCTACTCCAGCGTCTTCTCGACCTGGCGCGTCTCGAACACCTCGAGCACATCGCCGACCTTGACGTCCTGGAAGCCCTCGAGCACGATCCCGCACTCCTGGCCGGCCTCGACCTCGGCGACGTCGTCCTTGAACCGCCGCAGCGAGCCGATTCGGCCGCTCCAGGCGACGGTGCCGTCGCGCACCAGGCGCACGGTGGCGCCGCGGACGACCTTGCCATCGGAGACCGAGCAGCCGGCGATCGTGCCCACGCGCGAGGCCTTGAACAACTCCAGCACCTCGGCCTGGCCGAGCGTCTGCTCGACCTCCTCGGGCTCGAGCATGCCCTCCATCGCCGCGCGCAGCTCCTCGGTGACCTTGTAGATCACCGAGTAGGTGCGGATCTCGACCCCCTCCTGCTCGGCGGCCCGGCGGGCGTCGGCGAGCGGGCGCACGTTGAAGCCGATGATCACCGCGTCGGAGGCGGCTGCGAGCATCACGTCCGACTCGTTGATCCCGCCCGGTGCCGCGTGGATGACGTTGACGACGATCTGCTGCTGGGGCAGCTTCGCGATCTCGTCCTGAAGCGCCTCGAGCGAGCCTGAGACATCGGCCTTGAGCACGATTCCGAGCTCGTTGATCTCGCCCTCGCGCGCCTTTGCGAAGACCTCGTCGAGGCTCATCCGGCGAGCCTGTCGACGTGCCAGCTGCTCGGACTTGAGCCGCTGTGCGCGCTCTTGGGCGAGCTGGCGGGCGCGGCGGTCGTTGTCGACAGCCTCGACATGCTCGCCGGCCTCACAGACGCCTTCGAAGCCGAGCACCTCGACCGGGTCGCCCGGGCGAGCCTCGTTCAGCCGGGCGCCGGTGTGGTCATGCATCGCCCGCACCTTGCCCCATTGCGACCCCGCGACCAGCGAGTCGCCGACGTGCATGGTGCCGCGCTGGACCAGCACCGTCGCCACCGGCCCGCGGCCCGGGTCGAGGTGCGATTCGACCACCGAGCCCGAGGCGGGCGCATCGGGATTGGCCTTCAGCTCCTCGACCTCGGCGACCAGGAGGATGTTCTCGAGCAGCTCGTCGAGGTTCTCCTTGGTCTTCGCCGAGACGTTGACGAAGATCGTGTCCCCGCCCCAGTCATCGGGATTGAGGCCCTGGCTGGCGAGCTCGCCCTTGACCTTGTCGGGGTTGGCGCTCTCGAGGTCGATCTTGTTGACCGCGACCAGCATCGGCACGTCGGCGGCGCGAGCATGGTCGATCGCCTCGACCGTCTGCGGCATCACCCCGTCGTCGGCGGCGACGACGATGACGACGATGTCGGTGACGTCGGCACCGCGGGCGCGCATCGCGGTGAACGCGGCGTGCCCTGGCGTGTCGATGAAGCTGATCGTCTTGCCGTCCTGACGCACCTGATAGGCGCCGATGTGCTGGGTGATCCCGCCCGCCTCGCCGGCGACCACCTCGGTCTCGCGGATCGCATCGAGCAGCGAGGTCTTGCCGTGGTCGACGTGACCCATGATCGTGACCACCGGAGGGCGGTCGGCCAAATCGTCGGGAGCGTCCTCATAGACCGGTGCCTCGGAGACCTCCTCGGCGGCGCTGACCATCTCGACCTTGCGGTCGAGCGCCTCGGCGAGCACCTCGATCGTCTCGTCGGAGAGCGTCTGGGTGAGCGTCGCCATCTCGCCCAGGGTCATCAGTTGCTTGATCACGTCAGCCGCGCCGACTCCGAAGATTTCGGCCACCTCGCGCACGGTCGCGCCCGAGGGAACCGTGAGCGACGGCTCCTCGGTCTCGACGATCGGAGCGACCGGCGGCTCTTCCAGCAACGGCCTGCGCCGCCGGCCGCCGCGGCGCCGCGGCGGGCGCCGGGGCGGCGCCTGGGGCTGCTCGCGCCGCGACGCCTGTGAGTCGATTACCACGCGACGGCGCTTCTTTTGTCCGGGCTTCGAGGACGATCCGCCGTCGACCGCGCGCACCGGGCGCGGCGGCGCTTCGCCGCCCCCCGCGGACGCCGGGGGCGTCGCCGACGCCTCGGCCTTCGCCGGCGGGACGCCCGGCGCCTCCGGGGCAGCGCCCGGCTGGTCGGGCACGGCACCGGCGCCGTTGGCCGCCTTCAGCGCGTCCAGTGCCAAGTCCTCTTCGACGCTCGACGCTGCGGCGGTCGCCTCGATCCCGGCAGCGTGAAGCGCCGCCAGGACCTCTTTGCTGGTCAGGCCCTGCGCCTTGGCGATCTCGTGGACGCGCTTGCGGGCCAAGCTAGCTCTGCGCCTCCGCGCGCTCCTCGGCCTCGACCGCGGTCCCGGCGGCCTCGGCGGCCTCCACCTCGGCCTCGGCGTGGTCGGCGACCTCGGCCTCCGCCGCTGCCTCCTCCGCCTCCTCGACGGAGTCGACCCCCGCCTCAGCCTCGGTCTCGTCGGTCGCCTCAGCCTCGGTCTCGTCGGTCGCCTCAGCCTCGGTCTCGTCGGTCGCCTCAGCCTCGGTCTCGTCGGTCGCCTCAGCCTCGGTCTCGTCGGTGGACTCAGCGGCCTCGGAGAACTCGGCCTCGGCGCGCCGAACGAGCGCCGTCGCCGCGCTCTGGTCGGCCTCGGGATCGGCGAGCACCGCGATCTCCTCATCGTCGAGCGGCGCGAGCACGGTGACCTGATTGGTGGAGAGACGGGCGAGAGCCTGGTGCTGCGGGAGGCCGCAGTAACGCGAGCCGTCGAGTGCGGCGTTCGGGCAGCGCCGACCCGCCGAGAGCACCGCTGCGCAGCGTCCGTCGCCCTCGTCGCTCTCGCTCTCGTACTCCATCTCGTCGGACTCCGAGAACTCGGTCTGCGACTTGATGTCGACCTTCCAGCCGGTGAGCTTGGCGGCCAGCCTCGCGTTCTGGCCTTCGCGCCCGATCGCCAGCGAGAGCTGGTCGTCGGGGACGATCACGGTCGCCTCCTTGGTCTCGTCGTCGACCAGCACCTCGCGCACGCGAGCCGGCGAGAGCGCCTTGGCGACGAAGCGGGCGGGCTCGTCGTTGTAGGGGATGATGTCGATCTTCTCGCCGCGCAACTCGGAGACGACCATGCGCACGCGCGAGCCACGCGGCCCGACGCAGGCACCAACCGGGTCGACGCCGTCGGCGTGCGAGATCACCGCGATCTTCGAGCGATAGCCGGGCTCTCGCGCGACCCCGACGATCTCGACCAGGTCGTCGGCGATCTCGGGCACCTCGAGCTCGAACAGCTCCTTGATCAGCTCCGGGCTGCGGCGCGAGACGACGATGCTCGGCCCCTTGCCCTCGGCCGAAACGTCCGTGATTACCGCCTTCACCCGCATCCCATGGTCATAGCGCTCGTTCCAGACCTGCTCGGAGCGCGGCAGCAGCGCCTCGACGCGCTCGCGCAACTGGACCAGCGTGTAGCGGTTGTCGGACTGCTGGATGATTCCGGTGATCAGCTCGCCGACGCGGTCTTGGTACTCGTCGTACATCATCTGGCGCTCGGCCTCGCGGATCCGCTGCAGGATCACCTGCTTGGCGGTCTGCGCGGCGATCCGCCCGAAGTCGTCCGGGGTGACGTCGCGGGACTGAATCTGGTCCTCGTATGGAGCCAGCATCTCCGGATCGAGCTCGGGGTCCTCGGGCTCGCGCAACTCGCCGGTCTCGGGGTCGATCTCCTGCTCTTGCTCCTCGACCGCCTGGGCGAGCAGCTTCTCCTCGAGCTCGGGCGGCAGGATCAGCTCGAAGACGCGGAAGTCGGCGGTGTTGCGGTCGAGGTCGACGCGCGCGTACTTGGCCGCGCCCGGGCTCTTCTTATAGGCCGACAGCAGCGCGTCCTCGAGCGCCGCCATCAGCGTCTCGGCGTCGATCCCCTTTTCTTGCTCGAGGCCGTGTAGGGCCTCGACGATCTCGCGGCTCAAGCGATTCCTCCTCCGAACTCGGGAATCAGATTCGAGCGGCGGATCCCCGCCAGGGGGATACGGACCGGGTCGCCGCCCGCATCGAGCGAGACGCTCTCCTCATCGGCATCGGTGAGCGTGCCGGTGAAGTTCCGCCGCCCGGCGATCTTCTCGTCGGTGCGCACGCTGACCCGCCTGCCGAGGAAGCGCCGGAAGTGGTCGGGCTTGGTCAGCGGTCGATCGGCTCCCGGCGAGGAGACCTCGAGCGACCATGACTCGAGCAGGTCGCGCAGCTGGTTCGTGACCCGCTCACAGCGGTCCAGGTCGACCCCGTCGGGGTGGTCGATGTAGAGCCGCAGGGTCTCGGCCGCGGGGCGCTCGAGCGCGATCAGCTCGAGCCGCGGATCGATCGTCTCGATCCGCGTCTCGATCTCTTGCTGCAGCTCTGGAAAGTCGCTCATGGGTGTCATGGTTGTCGTCTCTCTCAGCCTCCCGACGGCCGCGAAACCGCGAAAAAAAAGGTGGGCCCGGGCCCACCATTCACAGGGTTCGGGTACGTAGGAAGCGCGATCAGTATAGCCGCGGCACGGCTCAGCTCGAACTGCTTTTTCGGACCCGTGCCAGCACCCCGGCCAGGCGCGGCCAGGCCCGCGCCCTGCCTGCGCGAAGTGGCTCAGTCAGTCGCCACGACCTCGACCGCTCCAGCTCCGAGAGCGCCTCCTGGGCGCGCGAACGCTCGGCCTCGGCCCCCGACTCGCGCTCTGCGGCGGTTGCTGCGGCCTCGCGCGCTAGCTCCGCATCGGCGAGCGCCGCCGCAAAGTCCTCACGGATCGCCGCCAGCCGGGCGACCAACTCCGTCGCCGGTCTCTCGGCGAGCCCGGGGTCGGCGCCGAGCAGATCGATTCGGGCCGCGAGCGCATCGGCAAAGCTGCGCGCGAGCTCCCCGAGTAGCTCTCGCTCCGCCTCGGCGCGGAGCCGCAGCGCCCGTTGCTGACCGTCGGCGATCGCGCTCGACAGGGACTCGCGGGCGCGCTGGTCGTCGAGCAGCGCGATGATCGCCTCCGCGGCCGGCCCGGGCTCGGTGGCCGGATCGAGGATCAGCGCCTCGGGAAGCCCGAACGCGCGGCGCAGGCCCTCTGCCTTGTGGCGATAGTGGTCGGTGCCGGCAACCAGCGCGGCCGGGACGCCGACCATGAGCGAGGCGAGCGCCACGTGGTACGAGCAACTCAAGGTGAGCCCCGCGCGGCGCATCTGCGCGGCCTGTTGGTCGATGCCCACCGGGCTCAGCTCGATCGGCTCGGCGACGGTCAGCGGCCGGCTCAGGTCGTTCGCCGCGGCGATGAAGCGCTCGAGCGCGGGACGCTCGCTCGTCCGGCTGTCCTCGAAGGCGAGCAGCGGCTGCAGCTCGAGCGTCTCGCTACGACTCGCAGCGATCGAGTCGACGACGCCCGAGAGGTACTCGGCCGGAGCCGCGGCATCCTCGGCGGTCCAGTCGTGTCCGGAGACGTGCAGGTTTACCCGCCGGCTGTCATGGTCGGGATCGCCGAGAGTGCCGATGAGCGGGGCCAGGGCCCCGATCGAATCGTCGGCGGTCTCCACCGCGGCGATCTGACGGCGCCCGCTGCCCGCAGGCAGCGTCGACCCCGCCGAGACCGGATCGCGAGCCCCGATGCTCGTGAGGCGCCCGAGCAGCCGCGCCTGGTCCGGGTCGAGGGCCTCCAGCCAGCCGGGCTCGATCTGGATCCCGGTCGAGACCAGCGTCGAGGCCTCCAGTCCCGAGCGCGCGCAGAGCTCGTCGACGGCAGCCACCATCGCCAGCTTGCGCGCGCCCCAGCGCCGGCCCATGTAACCGCCGCCGTAGAGGTAGGTCGCCGCCCAGATCACCCCCGCCGGCAGCTCGGCCGGGCGCAGCTGTGCCGACCCGGGCGGCCCAGGAGCGCGACCGCGCTCGCACGCGAACAGCGCCCGGTGCGGATCCCAGCCCACGAGCGGGTTGAACTCGAGCGCCCGGCTGTTGTCTCGGTTGTCGGGGTCGATCACCGGGACCGCGGCGATCCGACCCCCGAGGCGCAGGACCAGTCGCGCGGCCTGCTCGAGCTGCATCCGGTCACCGAAGTTGCCGATCCCGTCGTAGCCGCCGATCATGAAGACGATCCCGCGGGCCCCGCCGAGCGAGGACGCGAACGGCGGCGCGGCGCCCAGGGACAGGGCCTCGGTCACCTCGTCGCCACCGCTTTCGGTGGGCGCAGCGTGGCCGACTCGGGCGCGTCTTCGAGCCGGTCGAGCAAGGCGCGCGCGGGCACGAACCAGTCGCGGGCGCCGGCGGTGCTCACCGCGGCGGCGCGCATCGACCGGCAACCGCTGGGGCTGGCTCTCACCGCGAGCAGGTGCTCGATCACCGCAGCGACGCGCTCGGGCAGCGCCAGTCGTGGGTCGACCAGCAGACCGCAGACGCCGTCGGCGACCAGGTCGAGCCCCGGGTACTCGACGGCGATCACCACGCACCCGAACGCCATCGCCTCCGCCACCAGCACGGACTCCGGCCGGTACGTATCGACGACGACGAGAACGTCCGCGCGCTCGAGCGCCGCGGCGCGCTCGCTCGCCGGCGCGCCCGGCTCGAGCGCCTGCAGCTCGAACCCGTCGCCGGCCGCTGCCAGCTGCAATTCGAGCGCCCCGAGCTCGACCTTGCCGGCCGGCGTCAGCAGCCGTAACGGCTGATCCTCGGAGTAGGCGCGAATCGACTTCGTCCGCACCAGCCTGCGGGCGTGAACCGGAGTTGCCGGCATCACTGTGGGCGCGATCGCGAGCGGCGCGATCGACTGGGCGGGGATCCCGAGGTTGGCAAGCGTCCGGCCGAGCCGGCGAGATGAGACCAGGTAGGCGTCCAACCGCGGCAGGTCCGCTCCCCCGGGTGCCGCGGTGAACAGGCCGACCCGTTGCCCCGCGCCACCGGCAAGGCCCGGTTGGCCGGCAGCATCCCAGCCCGCGCAGAGGATCAGGTCGGCCGCCTCGGCGAACAAGGCGAGCTCCCCGTCCTCGAGCTCCGAGAGCCAGGCCGCATCGCTGACCCCCGGCGGGAGCTCGAGCTCGCCGGCCGCCGGATCGTGCCCCGATCTCGCCACCACCCGGCTTCTGGTCCGTTCGTCCTGTCGGCGGATCGCCTCGAGCAGTCCCAGCGCCGCACGCGCATCATCGCGCTCGGGCGAGTCGACCAAAGCAAGCACGCTCGCCCGCGACGGCCTGCGCCGCCGCTCGACCGACCCGCGATTTCGTCGCGTCCAGTCGCCGAGAACGAACCGCTCGAGCGCCGCGCGCACGTCCGCGTTCGGGTGTTCACGACACTCGGCCTCGGTTCGCTCGTCGACATAGTCCTCGACGTAGGGCGGCTCCACGAAGGTTCGGGCGAGGCAGCCGAGATCAAGCACCGGGGGAAAGGTCGTGAACCGCTCGCGCAGCCCGAGCGCCTCGAGCAACAGCAGCGCCCGCAGGCACTTGAAGCAACGCCCGCAGTTGTCGGCGCTCTCGCCCCTCTCCTCGACGCATACTCTGAGGCACGAGGTGGCCGCCTCGCTATCGGCGAGTCGCTTGAACTTGTCCGCCCTGGTTCGGTCGCCGCCGAAGTGCACGGTATCCACCAAGCCGCCGCCCCACAGGTGATCCAGGCGCGGGCTCGTTCCGGCGGTTCGCCCGGACGAGTCGGGGGTGGCGCCAGCGATGTAGATCCGCCGGAATGCCGGCGACAGCGCCAGGGCGACGGTAGCGAGCGCGGCGCCGTGGGAGCCGAGCCATGAGCTGTAGTCGAACAGCAGTCGACGGACATTGGTGCGAACCGTCACCAGGGGCTTGCCGAGCAGCGCCGCCGCCTTCGCGCTGCTCGCGGCCAGCGCCTGCTCCAGCTGCGGACGGTCCGTGGCCAGGTCGAACCCGACGATCCGAATCAGGTGGGTGATGTCGGGGGCGTCGAGCGCGAGCTCGAACGAGTCAATCCCGCCGCTGAAGAAGGCGCCGACGCCGCGCTCGGCCGGCAAGTCGACGGGACCCGATGCGCTCGCACGGATCCCGACCGTGTCGGGCGCGCGATGATAGACCTCCCAGCTCGCCCGCTCGCTGACGAAGAAGTCCTGGATCGCGTCGAGGTTCGCGAGCAAGACCGGATCGACCGGGTCGCTGATTCGGAATGGCGAGCGCTGGCTCATCGCCGCGACCAGCGCCGCGGGGACCGCGGCATCCGTCGGCGGGACCAGCGGTTGGTCGGTGATCAACCACAGATCGATCAGGCGACCGTCGATCTGCACTGTCCACCGAAGCTCGGCCTCGCCTGCGGTGGCTGGGCCGACGACCGTCTCTTCACGGCTTGGGCCGGGCACCGGCCAACGCTATCGCCTAACGCTCGAGCATCAGGGTGACCCGGCCGTCGCCGACCAGCTCGACCTCCATCCGGGCTCCGAAGACGCCCCGCTTCGCGTCCAACCTCGCCAGCGAAGACGCGAACGGCGCCGCGGCGCCCAGCGACAGGACGTCGCTCACCCGGCCGCCCCCGCTGCGGTCAGCGTCGCCTGCCGGGGCGACTCGCCGAGCCGATCGAGCAATGCGCGCGCCGGCGCGAACCAATCGCGCCCGGTGGCGCTCTGCACCGCGGCGGCGCGCATCGACCGGCAACCGGTCGGGCTGGCCCGCACCGCGAACACGTGGTCGCTTGCGGCGACGGCTCGTTCGCCCGGCCCGAGGCGCGGGTCGATCAGCAGGCCGGAGACGCCGTCGTCGATCAGGTCGAGCCCCGGGTGATCGACGGCGATCACCACGCAGGCGAAGGCCATCGCCTCGGCCACCAGGACGAGCTCCGGGCCACCCTCATCGATGGTCACCAAGGCGTCCGCGTTCTCGAGCGCCGCGGCCCTCTCACTCGGCCCGGCGCTGCGATCGAGCATTCGCAGGTCGAACCCGTGGCCGAGCGCGCCCAGCGCCGATTCGAGCCGCCCACGCACCAGCCCGCCGGCCGGCGCCAGCAGCCGCAGAGGCTCGTCCTCGGAGGGGGCGCGAGCCGACTTGCTCCGCACCAGCCCGCGGGCGTGCACCGGTGTCTCGGGCATCACCGTGGGCGCGATCGCGAGCGGTGCGATCGAGTCGGCCGCGATCCCGAGGTTGACCAGCGTGTGTCCGAGCCGCCGAGAGGAGGCCAGGTAGGCGTCCAAGCGCGGCAGCTCGGCGGTCGTGGGCGCCTCGGTGAACACGCCCACCAGCTGCGCCCCCTCACCGGCGAGGCTCGCTTGTCCAGCAGCATCCCAGCCGGCGCAGAGGATCAGGTCGGCGGCTCGGGCGAACGAGGCGAGCTCGGCGTCAGCGAGCTCCGCCAGCCAGGCCGCATCGCTGACGCCCGGAGGGAGCTCGAGCTCCCCGGCCGGAAACTCGGGCGTCGAGGTCGCCACCAGCCGACTCAGGGTCCGCTCGTCCTGTCGGCGCATCGCCTCGAGCAGTCCCAGCGCCGCACGCGCATCGTCGCGCTCGGGCGAATCCACCAAAGCAAGCACGCTCGCCGGCGACGGCCTGCGCCTCCGCTCGACCGACCCGCGATTTCGTCGCGCCCAGTCGCCGAAGACGTAGCGCTCGAACGCGTGCCGGAGGTCGGGGTTCGGATTGGCGCGGAACTCCGCTTCCATTGGCTCGCTGGCGTAATCCTCGGCGTAGAGGGGGTGAACATCGGTCTCGGCGATGCGTCCGAGGTCGAGCACCGGAGGGAAGGTCGTGAATCGATCGCGCAGCCCTAAGGCCTCCAGCAGCACCAGCGCCCGCAGGCACTTGAAGCAACGACCGCAGTTGTCGGCTACCTCCCCACTCTCATCCGGGCACACCCGCAGGCATGTGGTCGCAGCCTTGCTCTCCGCGATGCGGACGAGCTTGTCCGCTCTGGTTTGGCCCCCGCCGAAGCGCACGGTCTGCACCAAACCACCGCCCCACAGGTGATCGAGACGCGGATCCGATCCGTCTGTTCGTCCGGAGGAGTCAGGCGGGCCGCTGGCGATGTAGATGCGCCGAAAGGACGGCGACAGCGCCAGCGCGACGGTGGCCAGCGCCGCACCGTAGGAGCCGTGCCAGGAGCTGTAGTCGAAGAGGATCTGGCGGACGTTGGTGCGCACCGTCACCAGCGGCTTGCCCAAGAGCGCTGCCGCTCGCGCGCTCTGCTCCGCTAGCGCTCGCTCGAGCTTCGGCTGGTCGGTCGCCAGATCGAAGCCGACGATCCGGATCAGGTGGGTGATGTCCGGGGCGTCGAGAGCAAGCTGAAACGAGTCGATCCCCGAGCTGAAGAACGCAGCGACTCCACGATCGGCCGAGAGCTCGACCGGCGGCGCCGTGCGTGCGCGGATCTCGACCCGGTCGGGCGCCTGGCGATAGATCTCCCAGCTGGCCCGCTCGCTGACATAGAAGTCCTGAATCGCGTCCAGGTTCGCAAGCAGGACGGGGTCGACCGGATCGCTGATCCGAAACGGGACCCGCTGGCTCATCGCCGCCACCAACGCCGCCGGGACCGCGGCATCGGTCGGCGGGACCACGGGGAGATCGGTGGTCAACCAGAGGTCGATCGGTCGGTCATCGATCCGCAACGTCCAGCGAAGCTCGCCCTCGCCCGCGGTGGCTGGGCCGACGACCGTCTCCTGGCGGCTCGGGCCGGGCACCGGCCAACGCTATCGCTAACGCTCGAGCATCAGGGTGACCGGGCCATCCCCGACCAGCTTGACCTCCATCCGGGCGCCGAAGACGCCGCGCTTCGCCCCGAGGCGCTCACAGAAGTGCTCATAAAGCGGCTCGGCGGCCTCGGGCCGTGCCGCCTCGGCGTAGCTCGGCCGGTTTCCCTTGCGAGCGTCGCCGTAGAGGGTGAACTGGCTCACGCAGAGCAGCTCGCGGTCGCCGAGCGCTTCGTTCATTCGCCCCTGTGTGTCATCGAAGACGCGCAGCGAGCGAATCTTGTCGGCGAGGCGGTCGGCCTCGACCTCGGTGTCGCCGTCACGGACGCCGAGCAGGACCACGAGGCCGGCTCCGATCGCCGCCACCTGCTCGCCGTCGACTCGAACCCGCGCCGAGCTGACGCGCTGGATCAGGGCGCGCAACGGCGGTGCCGCTCAGGAGGCGCGGCGCAGACGAGCGCGATAGAGGCGGTAGTCGCTGCGCTCCGGACGTAGGTTCGAGGCGAGCGCGAGATGGTGGAGGGCGCGATCACGCTGGCCGGTGAGGCTGAGCGCCCGCCCGAGGCAGAAGTGGGCGTAGTCGTTGACCGGGTGGCTCTCGACCACCGCCTCGAACTCGGTCGCGGCCTCGGCGAACTGGCGGTTGCGAAAGTAAGCCCGCCCGAGTGCCTCGCGGACCGAGCTCTTCTCCGGCGCGCGCCGGGCGACCTCGGCCAGCGGCACGGTCGCCTCCCCGAAGCTGCCGTCCTCGAGCAGCTCGACGCCGCGTCGGTAGAGGGTGTACGTATCGCTGCGTGGTTCCATGTGACCAGTGTAGGAAGCGGCGCAAGCAAGGGGCTAGTAGGCAGTTCGCAGTAGGCAGATGTGCGACTTTGATCCGCGTGCCAGGACTGCCTACTGCCTGCTGCCTACTGCCCGAATCGCCTCCACCCGATCGAGCACCGCCTCGGCCACGAGCTCCTTGCTGCGCAGCGATACGTGCTCCTCACCTCCGCGCTCCACGATCGTCACCTCGTTGGCATCGGAGTCGAAGCCGATCTCCGTCCGCGAGACGTCGTTGAAGACGATCGCGTCGATCCCCTTTCGCTCGAGCTTCTCGCGCGCGCGGGCGAGGGAGCCGCCGGTTTCCGCCGCAAAGCCGATCAGGGTCAGGTCGTCGCGACGTTCGCGCCCGACCGCGGCGAGGATGTCCTCGGTCGGCTCGAGCCGGAGCTCGAGCTCGTCGCTGCCGGCGCGTGAGATCTTCGCCGTCCGCGAATCGGCCGCGCGAAAGTCGGCCGGGGCCGCCGCCATCAACAGCACGTGGGCATCGGCAACCTCCGCCCCCACCGCCGCCGCGAGCTCGGCGGTCGTCTCGACCTCGATCACTCGGACCCCGGCGGGGAGCGGCAGCGAGACGTTCGCGGCGATCATGGTGACGTCGGCGCCGCGGCGAGCCGCCGCCACCGCCAGCGACAATCCCATCCGGCCGCTCGAGCGGTTCCCGATGTAACGCACCGGATCGATCGGCTCGCGCGTGCCGCCGGCCGTCACCAGCACGCGAAGGCCGTCCCAGGACCCACTCGCGGTCGGCAGCATCGTCTCGACCTCGGCCAGCAGCCGCTCGGGGTCGGGCAGCCTGCCGACACCGTGCTCACCGCGCGACGCGAGCGCGCCCTCGTCGGGCTCGATCACGCGCACGCCACGCTCGCGCAGAGTCGCCAGGTTGGCCCGGGTGGCCGCGTCCGCGTACATCCGGTCGTTCATCGCCGGGGCGACGGCGCGAGGAGCCGTGCAGGCGCAGAAGCTCGTGGTCAGCATCGAGTCACAGATCCCGGCGGCGAGCTTTGCGATCGTGTTCGCCGAGGCCGGGGCGACCAGAAACGCATCGGCGTTCTGGACGAGCTCGAGATGCCCGATCGGATCGTGGGCGGGCGGCTCGTCACCGGGAAAGGCGCCGCGCATCGGGTCGCGGTCGAACTCCCCGAAGAGCACCGGGGAACCGACGATCCCCTCGAACGACGCGGCGCCGACGAAGCGCTGCGCGCCGGCGGTCATCAGCACCCTGACGCCGTGACCGCGCTTGATTGCGAGCCGCGCCAGCTCGAGCGCTTTATATGCGGCGATCCCGCCGCTGACGCCGATCAGGATCCGGGCCATAGCCTGATCCTACGCGGGCGCCGGTTCGGTTCCGGGCGGGCACTTGCGCCCGCGCCAGCCTCAGGCGCGGTAGCGGTACTCGATCTTGCCCTGGGCGAGCTCTTCGAGCGCGATCGTCAGGTAGTTGCCGGTCTGGCTCTCGACCATCGGCGGCGTGTACTCCTCGTAGCTGCCCTCGCCGAGCGCCCGGTAGTAGCTGTTGAGCTGACGCGCGCGCTTGGCCGCCACCAGCACGGCGGCGTAATGGCTGTCGGTGCGGTCGAGCAGTTCATCGATTCTTGGCTTGATCATCGGCGCTGAGTGTAGCCACTCGCCACTCGCCATCCGCCGCTCGAGTGCCGAGTGACGAGTGGCGAGTGGCGATCAGGCGAGCTCGGTGCGCACGATCCGCTCCAGCTCGTCCGCCGCGCGCTCGAGCTCGTCGTTGACGACCACGTGCTCAAACTCCTGTTGGGCGTCGAGCTCGATCTCCGCCGTGCGCAGGCGCTCGGAGATCGCCTCGGGCCGGTCGGTGCCGCGTCCCTCGAGGCGCTCGCGTAAGGCCGCCGGGTCGGGCGGGGCGATGAAGACCAACACCGCTTCGGGCATCGCCGCGCGCACCTGGCGCGCGCCCTGGACCTCGATCTCGAGGACCAGGGACTCGCCGGCACCGAGTCGGTCGTCGACCTCCGAGCGCAAGGTGCCGTAGCGATGGCCGCTGTAGGCGGCGTGCTCGAGGAACTCGTTGGCGTCGGCTCGGCGGGCGAACTCGTCGCGGTCGAGGAAGTAGTAGTCGCGGCCTTCGCGCTCGCCCTGGCGCGGCTCGCGGGTGGTTGCCGAGACAGAGAGGCCGAGCTCGCGAACCCGCTCGCGCAGCCTCGAGATCAGCGTTCCCTTGCCGACCCCCGAGGGCCCTGTGATCACGAAGACCTTGGCCACCGCAGGCAGGCTATGGCGGCGGCCGGACTACCTGCGCAGGAACTGGACGAGCTCGGCGCGCTGGCGCTCGGACAGCCCGCCGATCGTCTTCGAGGGCGAGATCCGGCATTGGGTGAGGATCTTGTTCGCCTTCACCCGCCCGTACTTCGGTACCGCCAGGATCATGTCGAAGGCCTTGGCCGAAAGCACGTAGTCGGGCGGGTCGAGCAGCAGCTTCTCGATCTGCGCCTTGCCTCCCTTGAGATCGCGCTTCAGCTTCGCTCGGGCCGAGCGGATCTCGTTCGCCCGTCGCAGCGCCTTCATCCGCTGGTCGTGAGTCCTTTCGGGGACTGCAGCGGCGGCGGTGTCGACGGAAGTGGGCGCCATCGGCGGCGGCAGTATATCCGCGCTGGGGTCGGGTGCAAGGGGGATCCTCCGGTTTTGCGCGAAATTCGCTTCGACCTCAGGTCGAGGTCGATGCCAGGCCGGCGACGGGCAGCTGCTCGAGACGCCTCGCCGCGAGCTCGGCGCTGAGCTCGGTGAGCACTCGCGCCGCCGCCAGCGGGTCGCGAAAGCTCGCCGTGCCCACCGCCACGGCAGTCGCTCCGGCCGCCAAAAGCGCAAGCGCATCGGCTCCGCGCTCGACTCCCCCCATGCCGATCACCGGGATCGACACCGCGGCGGCGACCCGGCGGGTCTGATCGAGCGCGATCGGGCGGATCGCCGGTCCCGAGAGGCCACCGCTGCCCGCGCCCAGCCAGGGTTCGAGCGTGATCGGGTCGAGCCCGGCGGCGCGCAGCGTGTTGATCAGCGAGACCGCGTCGGCACCCCCCTGCTCGGCGGCTTGGGCGACCGCCGCGGGGTCGGCGCAGTTGGGAGTCAGCTTGACGAGCAACGGCTTCTCGGTCAGCGGTCGCAGGGCCTCGGCGAGCGCCAGCGTCTCCTCGGGCTGTTCGCCGACGATCAGGCCGGAGCGGACGTTCGGGCAGGAGACGTTGAGCTCGATCGCCGCGACCTCGTCGCGAGCGCCGACGCGCTCGACCAGGGTCGCGAACCCGTCGCGGGTGGGCGCCATCACCGAGACGATCAGCGGCGCCGGGAGCCTCGCGAGCTCCGGGAGGTCCAGCTCGAGAAAGCCCGCGAGCCCCTTATTCGGCAGCCCGATCGAGTTGACCATGCCCGCCGGGGTCTCATAGAGGCGCGGCGGCGGGTTCCCGGCTCGGGGCTCGGGAGTGATCGTCTTCGAGACGAAGGCGCTGAACGGAAACCGCTCGTCGAGCGCGTCGCCGAAAGCGCGCCGGGCGGCGATCGCGTCGAAGGTCCCGGAGCCGTTGAGGATCGGGTGCTCGAGGCGCAGGCCACAGAGGTCGATGGCGAGGTTCATACCGCTTCTCAGTGGCCGCTCCCGGCGACGAGCGCCGTCTCGATCTCGTCGGCGTTGACCGTCGGCCCGTCGACGCACAACCGCATGTAGCCGCCTTGCTTGAGCGGCAGCGCGCAGCCGAAGCAGGAGCCGAACCCGCAGGCCATCGGGGTCTCCATCGCCAGCTCGGTAGCAAGCCGCCGCGCGCTGCAGAGCTCGCGCACGGCCTCGAGCATCGCCGGGGGGCCGCACGCATAGACGGCGGCCGAACCCGAATCGTCGCCCTCGAGCATCACCGAGAGCAGGTCGGTGACATAGCCCTGATGCCCGGTGTGCCCATCCTCGGAGGCGGTGCGGACCTCCGAGCAGTCGAAGAGCCCGAGACCTCCGGAGTGGCTTCGGTCACGAAAGCCGAGCAGAACCCGCTGGGGAAAGCCTCCGCCGGCGAGCTCGCTACGCAGCAGTGCGAGCGGGGCGATCCCGATCCCCCCGCCGACCAGGATCGCCCCGGCGGCGCCGGGGTGAAGCTCGCCCAGTTCGGAGAAGGGCCTACCCAGCGGCCCGGTCAGGTGCAGGTCCTGCCCGCGCTCGAGCGCCGCCAGAGCGACGGTGCCGGGTCCAACCGGGTCCACCAGGAAGTCGAGCCGCGTCCCCTCCGAACGGACCTCGGCTGCGGCGACCGAGAACGCCCGGGGCAGGTACGGGCGCCCAGAGTTCCCGCCCCAGTCGTCGGTGGCGAGCATGTAGAACTGACCGGCGCGGGGCAACGGGCCTTCGCGATCGATTGCGGACACGATCCGGTAGCCGCCGGTCGCCTCGTTCGCGACCACCTCGCAAGAGCGCCGTCCGAGGGGGGCGAGGACCCGTTCGGTCACCTGCTCTTCGCCCTCTCCCTGCTCCCTGCTCCCCGCTCTCCATGCAACTCCTGCAGCGAGACGGGCTCGGCCCCAGCACCCGCGCGTGCCGCATAGATCGCCCGCGCAGCCGCCGAGGCGCTGGTCATCGTCGTGATGCAGGGGATCCCCTTGCGGACCGCGGCATTGCGGATCTCATAGCCATCGGAGCGAGCGCCGCCGCCGGTGGGGGTGTTGATGACCATGTCGACGGCGCCGTCGCGGATCAGGTCGACGACGTGCGGAGAGCCCTCGCTGATCTTGTTGATCGCCTCGACCGGGATGCCCATCCGCGACACCGCCTGCGCCGTCCCGCGGGTGGCGATGACCCGGAAGCCGAGGTCGTGAAAACGCGCCGCAAGCTCGCTCGCCGCAGCCTTGTCGGTGTCCGTGACCGTTATGAACACCTTTCCCCCGGCCGGCAGCGAGACCCCGGCAGCCGCCTGGGCCTTGCCGAACGCGGTGGGGAAGTCGCCCGCGATCCCCATCACCTCACCGGTCGATTTCATCTCCGGGCCGAGCAAGGAATCGGCGCCGGCGAAGCGGGCGAAAGGCATCACCGCCTCCTTCACCGAGACGTGGCCGTTGTGCATCGTTGGCAGCTCGATCCCCGCGAGCGGCTCGCCCAGCATCAGCCTGCAGGCGAGCTTCGCCAGCGGCGCTCCGATCGCCTTGGAGACGAACGGCACCGTGCGCGACGCTCGTGGATTGGCCTCGATCACATGGAGCCGCCCGCCGGCAACCGCGTACTGGACGTTGATCAGCCCGATCACCCCGAGCTCGAGCGCGAGTCGCTCGGTGGTCCGGCGGATCTCGTCGAGCATCGGCTCACCGAGGCTCATCGGCGGAATCACGCAGGCTGAGTCGCCGGAATGCACACCCGCCTCCTCGACGTGCTGCATGATCCCGGCGACGGCGCAGTCCTCGCCGTCGCAGAGCGCGTCGACGTCGACCTCGATCGCGTCCTCGAGGAACCGGTCGAGCAGCAGCGGATGCTCCTGGTCGGCCTTCACGTGCCTCGAGAGATAGCGGTCCAGCTGCTCGGTCGAGTAGCAGATCTCCATCGCCCGGCCGCCGAGCACGTAAGAGGGGCGAACCAGCAGCGGAAAGCCGATGTCGGTGGCGATCATCGCCGCTTCCTCGGCCGAATGGGCGGTCCCGTACGGCGGATGAGCGACCTCGAGCCGCCTCAGCAGGGCGCCGAAGCGGCCCCGGTCCTCGGCGAGGTCGATCGCGTCGACGGGTGTGCCGAGCAGCTTCACGCCTGCCTGCTCGAGCGTCCGCGCCAACTTCAGCGGCGTCTGGCCGCCGAACTGGACGATCACGCCCTCGGGCCGCTCGACCTCGATCACGGCGAGCACATCGGCGCCGGTCAGGGGCTCGAAATAGAGGCGGTCGGAGGTGTCGTAGTCGGTCGAGACGGTTTCGGGGTTGCAGTTGATCATCACCGCGTCGCGGCCGGATTCGCGCACGGTCATCGCCGCGTGCACGCAGCAGTAGTCGAACTCGATCCCCTGGCCGATCCGGTTGGGCCCCGAGCCGAGGATGACGACCGAGTCGCGATCACCGCGGCGGACCTCGCCCTTGAGGGGGGCCTTGCGCTCGTGGCCGGAGTAGTAGTAGGGCGTGCGCGCCTCGAACTCGGCGGCGCAGGTGTCGACGGAGCGAAAGCAGCGATCGAGTCCCGCGGTGCCGTCGCCGTCGCGCGCCAGGGCGCAGAGCTCGCGCAAGAACCAGCGGTCGATCGCGGTGCGAGCCTCGATCGCCTCGATCTCGATCCCTCGCCGGAACGCCTCGAGGACGAGGTCGAAGCGCTCGGCGCGCGGCGTCTCGAGCCGCTCGAGCAGCTCATGCTCGGCTGGGGGCAGATCGGCCTCGGAGTCGAGCTCGCGGGAGCGCATCGCCTTGGCGAACGACTCGCGGAAGGTGCGGCCGATCGCCATCGCCTCACCGACCGACTTCATGTGGGTGGTCAGCGAGCCCTCGGCACCGGGAAACTTCTCGAACGCAAACCGCGGGACCTTGGTGACCACGTAGTCGATCGACGGCTCGAACGAGGCCGGAGTGACCCCGGTGATGTCGTTGTCGATCTCCTCGAGCGCGTAGCCGACCGCGAGCTTGGCGGCGATCTTCGCGATCGGAAACCCGGTCGCCTTCGATGCCAGCGCCGAGGAGCGCGAGACCCGCGGGTTCATCTCGATCACGACGATCTCGCCGGTCTCTGGGTTGACCGCGAACTGGACGTTCGAGCCGCCGGTCTCGACTCCGACCGCGCGGATGATCCGGATCGCCTGGTCGCGGAGCTCCTGATAGAGCGCGTCGGTGAGCGTCTGCGCGGGCGCCACCGTGACCGAGTCGCCGGTGTGAACTCCCATCGGGTCGACGTTCTCGATCGAGCAGATGATCACGACGTTGTCGTTGTGGTCGCGCATCACCTCGAGCTCGAACTCTCCCCAACCGAGCACCGACTCCTCGACCAAGACCTGGTTGATCGGGCTCGCCGCGAGCCCCTCGGAGACGACCCCGAGCAGCTCGGTCTCGGTCTCGCCAACCCCGCCGCCGTGGCCGCCGAGGGTGAACGCCGGGCGCACGATCGCGGGCAGCTTGATCTCCCCGCGGGCGAGCCCCTTCTCGACCTCGCCGACAGACTCGACGATCAGCGACCAGGGCACGCGCAGGCCGGCGCCCTCCATCGTCTCGCGAAACGCCTCCCGATCCTCGGCCCGGTGGATCGCGGCGTAGTCGGCCCCGATCAGCTCGACCTCGAACCGCTCGAGCGTGCCGTCATCGTGGAGCGCCTTGGCGAGGTTGAGCGCGGTCTGGCCGCCGAGCGTCGGCAAGAGAGCGTCGGGGCGCTCGCGCTCGATGACCCGAGCCACCGACTCGGGGCGCATCGGCTCGATGTAGGTGCGGTCGGCGAACTCGGGGTCGGTCATGATCGTCGCCGGGTTCGAGTTCACGAGCACGACCTCGTAGCGGTCTTCGAGCAGCACCTTGCACGCCTGCACCCCCGAGTAGTCGAACTCGGCCGCCTGGCCGATCACGATCGGGCCCGAGCCGAGCAGGAGGATCTTGTGCAGGTCGCGGCGCCTAGGCATCGGCTTGCAGTAGGCAGTAGGCAGTAGGCAGAGGGGGAGATTCGCGGGCGGCCCGGGACTCAAACGGGTCGTGGCAAACAGTCGTTTCAAGGATCTGATCGCCTACCGGCTGGCGCGTGAGGTCGCAGATGAGGTCTGCGCACGAACCAGAGAGTGGGACTCGTTCGATCGCTGGTCGACCGGGATCCAGTTGGTTCGAGCGGCCGACTCGATCGGGGCGAACATTGCTGAAGCCTTCGGTCGGGACTCGACGCCCGATACGCGAAGGTTGCTGTTGACCGCACGGGGCTCGCTCTTCGAGACCGAGCATTGGCTCGATGTCGCCGCTGACCGCGGGCTCTTCGATCGAGGAAGCTTCGACGCGCGTATTCAGGAGCTCGCACGCACCTTGAACGGTTTGATCCGTCGCCCCGGCCCGCGCTCCTGACTGCCTACTGCCTACTGCGAACTGCCTACTCATGCGTTCGCCAATTCGAGGAACCGATCGAACAGATACCGCGCGTCGTGCGGCCCCGGGCCCGCCTCGGGGTGGTACTGGACGGTGCAACCCGGGACCTCGCGCAGGACCAGGCCCTCGACCGTGCGGTCGTAGAGGTTCAGGTGAGTGAGCTCGGCGGCGCCGACGTCGGTCGTCCAGCGCACCGGCTCGTCGGCGTCGATCGTCTCGCCGCCGTCCGGGGGGCGCACGGCGAAGCCGTGGTTTTGCGAGGTGATGTCGATCTTGCCGGTCTCGAGGTCCTTGACCGGGTGATTGGCGCCGCGGTGGCCGAAGGACAGCTTGAACGTCTCGAGCCCGACCGCACGGCAGAGCAGCTGATGGCCGAGGCAGATCCCGACCACGGGCTTGCGACCGAGGAGCTCGCGGACGTTGTCGGTGACGTAATCGAGCGCCGCCGGGTCGCCGGGGCCGTTGGCGAGAAAGACGAGGTCGGGTCGGGCGGCGAGCACGACCTCGGCGGAGCTCTGACACGGAAGCAACGTGATCCGGCAATCGCGCTGGCGAAATTGACGGATGATCGAGAGCTTGATCCCGGTGTCGAGGGCGACGATGTGAGGCCCGTCTCCGTCGATCTCGATCGCCTCCTCCGGGCTCACCCCGAGGGCGAGGTCGGCGCCCTGCATCGAGGGCTCGGCGCCGATTCGCCGGCTCGCCTCGGGCTCCGCGAGCTCGGCCGTGAAGATCCCGCCGCGCATCGCACCGCGATCGCGGATGTGGCGGACGAGCGTGCGGGTGTCGACACCGGCGATCGCGACGACGCCGCAGTCGTCGAGCCAGTCGAGCCAGCCAGCCTCGGCCTCGGCAGAGTCCTCGCCGTTCTTTGCCTCGCGCATGACAATCCCGCGCGTTTGCACGCGGTCGGACTCCATCGCCGCGGCCGCCACCCCGTAATTGCCGATCAGCGGATAGGTGAAGGTGAGGATCTGGCCGGCGTAGCTGGGGTCGGTGACCGCCTCCTGGTAGCCGGTCATCGAGGTGTTGAAGACGACCTCGCCGGTCACCTCGCCGGCGCCGCCGACCAGGTCGCCGTCGAAGCGGGTGCCATCCTCGAGCAACAGATAGCCGCTCGATCCTTTGGCCGGGGCGCTGCCACCCGTGACCTGCGGCCTCATTTGACCAGCGCCTGGACCGCTTTGAACTCCGGGGCGTCGGAGCCGGCGAGCAGCTCGAAGAGCGCCGTCTCGACGCTGGTCAGGCTCGCGCCGGCTCGCTCCAGCTTGTGCAATCCGAGCTCGCGATTGGCCTCGGTCCGCGACCCGACCGCATCGGCGACCACCTCGACCTCGTTCCCGGCGGCGAGCAGGTCGAGCACCGTCTGATTGACGCAGACGTGGGTCTCGATCCCGCAGACGAGGGCCTGATCGCGCCCGCCGAGGTCGAAGTCATCGGCCTCCGCGGCGGAGAAGCGCACCTTCTCGACCCGCTCGGTCCCGGCGGGGAGCCGCTCGGCGACCTCATCGACGGTGCTCCCGAGTCCCTGCGGATACTGCTCGGTGACCACGATCGGGATCCCCATCTCCGCCACCCCCGCGACCAGGACACCGACAGCCTGGGCCACCCGGTCGAACTCCGGCAACGCCTTGCGAAATGCCTCCTGCAGATCGACGACCACGAGCACGGCCCGGGCCCGATCCAACTTCTGCGACCTGCGGGCTGCGAGCTGCCCGTTCACGCCACTCCCATCGCAAAGCTGCGCTGGCGGTAGGCGACCCGCCCCGCGACCACCGTCGCCAGGACCTTGCCGTGGAGCCGGCGCCCGGCGAAGCAGGAGTTGTCCGAACGGCTCTCCCAGCCCTCGGCGCCGGCGTCCCATTCGGCCTCGAGGTCGCAGAGGACGAGGTTGGCCTCGGTCCCCCGGGCGATCCGGGGAGTTTCGAAGCCCATCGGCGCCGCGCCGCCGCTGAGCCGCTCGACCACCGTTGCGAGCTCGAGCACTCCCGGGAGCACGAGCTCGGTGTAGACGGCGGAGAAGGCTGTCTCGAGCCCGATCACCCCCATCTCAGCCTGCTCGAACGGGGTCTCCTTCTCGTTCGAGGTGTGCGGAGCATGATCGGTGGCGATGCAGTCGATCACCCCGCTGCGAAGCCCCTCGACCAGCGCTCGGCGATCGGCGTCGGCGCGCAAGGGCGGGTTCATCTTGAACCGCGAGTCGAGGCTGCGGACCTCCTCGTCGGTGAGCGTCAGATGGTGCGGCGTGACCTCGCAGGTGACCTCGACCCCGGCCGCTTTCGCCTGCTCGATCTCGACCACCGACTCGGCAGCGGAGAGGTGCTGGACGTGGATCCGGGCGCGCTCATAGGCCGCCAGGGCGCAATCGCGCGCGATCATCGTCGTCTCGCTCACAGACGGCACTCCGGCGAGTCCGAGGCCGGCGGAGACCGCACCCTCGTGCATCGCCCCGCCGTTCGAGAGCTCGGGGTCCTCCTCGTGGAGGGCGATCGGCAGCCCGACCAGGCGCTGGTACTGAAGCGCGCGACGCATCACCCGGGCGTTGCGGATCGGCAGGCCGTCATCGGAGAAGCCGACCGCTCCGGCCGCGGCCAGATCGGACATCTCCGAGAGCTCGGCGCCCGCCATCGCCCGGGTGACCGAGGCGACGAAGCCGGTGGGAACCGCCGCCTGCTCGCGCGCCCGCTCGCGCAAAGCGCTGACATCGGCAGCGGTATCGACCGGCGGCTCGGTGTTGGCCATCGCGACGATCGCGCAAAAGCCGCCGGCTGCGGCCGCCCGGGACCCGGTCTCGACGTCCTCCTTGTCCTCGCGCCCGGGCGTGCGCAGGTGGACGTGGGGGTCGAAGAACGCGGGAAACAGCGCCAGGCCGCCCGCCTCGATCACCTCGGCTCCCTCGACCTCCGCCGCTCCCGGAGCCGCCAGCTCGGCGAGCTCGCCGTCACGGATGACGACGTCGTGGTCGGCGTCGATGCCCTCTCGCGGGTCGAGCACGCGCGCCTGCCTGATCACCAGCGAGCCCGGCGCGCCGGCGCTGCCGCGCCAGTCGAGCTCGGAGACCGCGCGCATCAAGCGGGCTCGCCGATCGGGGTCGGAGCGGGGAGCTCGGCATCGCCGCCCGCGCTCGCGCCGCGCGGCTCGCCGCCGGCGAGCAGCTCATAGAGGACCGCCATCCTGACCACGAGCCCGCTCTCGACCTGGGCCGTGATCAGCGACGCGGGCCCGTCGATCACCTCCGGAGAGAGCTCGATCCCGCGGTTGACGGGTCCGGGGTGCATGAGCAGCTGTCGCGGTCCGAGCCGCCGGGAGTCGATCTGGTAGTTGGTCGCGTACTCGCGCAGCGAGGGCACGAAGCTGTCGCCCATGCGCTCGCGCTGCATCCGCAGGGCGTAGACGACGTCGGCCTCGCCGAGCCCGTCGAGGTCGTAGCTGACCGCGCAACCCAGCTCCGCCTCGATCTCCCGCGGAATCAGCGTCGGTGGCCCGCACACGGTCACCTCGGCGCCCATCAGCTGAAAGCAGGGCACGCACGAGCGCGCCACGCGGCTGTGAAGGAGATCGCCGACGATCCAAATCTTGCGCCCCTCGAGCGAGCCGAGACGATCGAGCAGGGTGTAGGTATCGAGCAGCGCCTGGCTCGGATGCTCGTGCTTGCCGTCGCCGGCATTGATGACCGAAGCCGAGGTCCAGCCGGTGATCAGCTTCGCCGCCCCCGCGTGCGGGTGGCGGATGATGATCGCCTCCGGCCCGTAGGCCGAGAGAGTCGCGATCGTGTCCTTGAGCGACTCGCCCTTGTCGACCGACGAGCCCGCCGCCTTGATCGAGACGACGTCGGCCGACAGACGCTTGGCGGCGAGCTCGAACGACGAGCTCGTTCTGGTGCTCGACTCGTAGAAGAGGCTAACGATCGTACGTCCACGCAGGGTCGGCACCTTCTTGATGTCGCGGCGGCCGACCTCGGCAAAGCTCGCGGCGCGAGCGACGATCCGCTCGACGTCGGCGCGCTCGAGGTCCTCGATCGCAAGCAGATGCTTCATCGGTCCTCCTCGGTGGCCAGGGCGACGAAGCGACCGGCCGTGTCGATGGTGACCTCGTCGATCCCGTCGGTCTCGGTGAGGCGGACATAGACGCGCTCGCCGCGCGCCGTCGGCAGGTTCTTGCCCACGTAGTCGGGGCGGATCGGGAGCTCGCGGTGGCCGCGATCGGCGAGCACCGCCAGCTGCACCCGCTGCGGTCGCCCGTAGTCGAACAGTGCGTCGATCGCCGCCCGCACCGTCCGCCCTGTGAACAGGACGTCGTCGACGAGAACGACGGTGCGCCGGTCGAGCTCGAAGTCCAGGTGCGAGGCGTGGACGACCGGCTGGGCTCCGGGCTCGCGATTGGGAAGGTCATCGCGGTAGAAGGAGATGTCGAGGTCGCCGATCGGAACCTCGACGCCTGTCAGCTCGCCGACCAGCGCGTGCAGGCGCCGGGCCAAGATCGCGCCGCGGGTGTGGATGCCGACCAGAGCAAGCGGCTCCGAGGTCGTTCCGTCGTAGTTCTTCTCGACGATCTCGTGCGCGATCCGCACCAGCGTGCGGCGTAGATCGTCGCGATCGAGGACCACCCTGTCGGGTGTGGTTGACATGCGCGCCCCTTCCTGGCCTCGCTGGACCGGGTTAAAGGAACCGACGCGGTCAGCCTAGCAACCGCCTCGGCGCGGGCCGCCTCGTCTGCGACCCCGGTGCGACGCAACTCACGGAGGCTGCGCTAATGATCCTCGCGTGAACGCCGAGGTCGCCCAGGTGATCGACATCCACAGCGCCGCAGGGCGCCGGTTCGTGGCCGGCGGCGTGCGCAGCTTCGTCCGCGAGCAGGGCTCAGGCCCGAGCGTGGTCTGCCTGCACGGGGTTCCGGCGAGCTCGTTCACGTACCGCAAGGTGATCGTCGAGCTCGCCGACCAGGGCCTGCGCGGAATCGCACTCGACTTTCCTGGGCTCGGTCTCGCCGATCGCCCCGAGCGCTTCGACTACTCGTGGACGGGGCTCGCCCGCTGGCTCGGCGAGGCGCTCGACGCGCTCGAGATTGAGCGTTGTCACCTGGTCGTCCACGACATCGGCGGGCCGATCGGCTGTGAATGGGCGATCGACAACCCCGAGCGGGTGCTCTCGCTGACCGCGCTCAACACGGTCCTCGACCCGGCCGACTTCACGCCGCCTTGGACGATGCGCCCGTTCACGGTTCGTGGCCTCGGGCCGGTTTGGCTGCGCACGACCTCTCCGCAGCTGTTCACGGCGCTGTTCAGGCGCCAGGGGCTGGCCGACCCGCGGGCGATGACGTCGGCCGAGATCCGTGCCTACCGGGCCCTGATCCTGCGACTCGACCGCGGCCGCGCCTTCCTGCGGATCATGCGCGGCTTCGAGCGCACCCCCGAAAAGCAGCGCTTCCTCTGGCGGGGGCTCGCAGATCGCCCGTGGCCGGCGCGAATCGTCTGGGGCACGCTCGACCCGGCGCTGGGGCTGGAACGCCTCGCCGTCGTCAAGCGGGTGCTCGGGGTCGAGGAGCCGACCATGCTGCCCGCCAAGCACTTCCTCCAGGAGGACCAGGCGCCGGCCCTCGCCTACTCGATCGCCGACCAGGTCGCCCCGCTCGGTTGAGCTGATGATCCCGGCAGGGGTGATCTTCGACAATGACGGGCTGCTGCTCGACAGCGAGTCGATCTGGAGCCGCGGCGAGCAGGACCTGTTCGAGCGACGCGGCCGCGAGTTCACCCTCGCCCACAAGCAGGAGCTGGTCGGCACCTCGGCCGAGGTCGCCGGCGAGATTCTCGCCGGACACCTCGACCAGCCCGGCGGCGCCGCTGAGCTGATCGCAGAGCTCGACGAGCTCGTCCTCGCCGAGCTCGAGCACGGCGTCGCGCCGATGCCGGGGGCGCGCGAGCTGGTCGACGAGCTTCGCCGGCGCTCGATCGTGCTGGGCCTGGTCTCGAACTCCCCGGCGCGGTTCATCGCCCGGGCGCTCGAGCTCGTCGGAATGTCGGGCCTCTTCGAGGCGATCGTCAGCGCCCACGACGTCCCCGCCCCGAAGCCGGCCCCCGACCCCTATCTGGCCGCGTGCCGGCGGCTCGGACTCGAGCCCTCGCCCGAGATCGTCGTGCTCGAGGACTCGCCGACCGGGGTCGCCGCGGGCCTCGCCGCGGGGCTCACCGTGATCGGGGTGCCATCGCTCGCCGGAGTCGAGCTGCCGGCCGCCGACCTCGTCGTCGCCTCGCTCGCCGATCCGGCCCTTCATCGCCACCTCGGCCTCGATTCGATCTAGATCGGCGATTCAGGGGCTAGCCGTCGCGCTCGGCCCGCTCGATCGCATCCCGGGTCGCCTGATCGAGGCGCGGCGAATCGAGCTCGACTCCGGGGGGCAGCTCGACGTGCAGCTCCCCGGCGAGGTCGAAGCGCGCGGTCGCGCGGCGCGGCCGGCACTCGAGCACGTGCCCGCCCCGCTCCCGGTCGGCGCTGATGAAGTGAAGGTGATAGCCGCCGACCTCGATTCCCTCGGCGTAGTCGGGAAATCGGAAGCCGACCAGCGTCCCGGCGATCTCGACGAACTCGAACACGTGCTGGTCGGCGACGACCTCGGCCAAGGGCCGGTAAGGCGGCAGCTGGCGGGGTACCGAGCGCGCTCGCACGTACTCGAACTCGCCGTCGATTCGCAGCGCGCAGCTCGCCTCGCCGTCGGCCGCCACGGTGTCGAGCTCGGCCAGCAGCTCGGTGTGGGACAAGGCCCCGGAGAGCTCGCGCTCGACCGATGGCTCGAACCAGGCGAGCGCCGCGAACGGGGTGCGCTCGCTCGGGTCGACCTCGGCGACCAAGCCGTCGACATCGGCCCGATAAAAGCGTCCGTCGAGCGCGATCATCTCGCCGTCGAGTGCGTTCAGGGTGCCGAGCCCGAGGTCGCCTTGCTCGGCGAGCTCGGCGAAGCTGACATCTCCGTCGTAGGCCCCGTCGAGCAGAGCGCCGATCGTTGACGCCTGGAAGAGGACGTGAGCCTCGTGCTCGGGATGCAGGTCGCGATGCCGGAGGGACTCGACGTGCAGATGGGTGGCGAGGCGCTGGTCGAGCATCAGGACAGCTCCTCGCCGGGCGCCGGCGGTGCCGCCCGGTCCTGGCGCGCTCCCTTTTCGATCAGGCGCGGGCGACCGCGCTCGGGAAACGGGATCTCGACCAGGTCGAAGTCGCGGGGCGCGATCGCCTCGGGGTAGGCCTCGCGGGCCTGGTCGAGCACGGCGCGGACGTCGTAGCGCGAGGAGATGTGGACGAGGGCCAGCATCTCGACCGCGGCCGCGGCGGCGAGCTCGGCAGCCTGGCGGGCGGTCGAATGCCCGGTCTCGCCGGCGCGCTCAGCCTCCTCGTCGGCGAAGCTGGCGTCGTGGACCAGCAGCTGGGCCTGGTGGGCGGCCAGCGCCGTCAGCTCACACGGGGCGCTGTCGCCGGTGACCACGAGCTTGCGACCCCGCCGCCGCTCGCCCATCACCTGCTCGGGACCAACCTTCCCCGACGCCGTGACGACCGTCTCGCCATCCTGTAGCCGCTTGAACTCAGGTCCCGCCGCCACCCCGAGGCGCTCGGCGGCCGCGGGATCGAAGCGGCCCGGCCGCTCGTCCTCGACCAGCGCATAGCCGTAGGCCGCCATCCGGTGGGAGACGGCGAACGGGCGCACCTCGAAGCCGTCGTGGGCGACCGGCTGATCGGGCTCGAGCTCGATCAGCTCGACCTCGTAGCGCAGGCGCCCGAAGATCCGCCGCAGCGCCTTGAACAGCTCCTGGAGGCCGGGCGGCCCGACGATCCGCAAGGGTCGCTCGCGGTCGTGCAGGTCGTAGGTCTTCAGCAGCCCGGGGATGCCCAGGTAGTGGTCGGCGTGGAAGTGAGTGAGGAAGATCTCCTCGACCTGGACCAGGCCGGTCGAGCGCTGCATCTGGCGTTGCGAGCCCTCGCCGCAGTCGAACAGCAGCCGCCGGCCACCGACGCGCACCAGCAGGCACGCGGTCGAGCGCCGCGCGGTCGGCACCGAGCCGCCGGTGCCGAGAAAAGCAACGTCCATATCCACGCGCCGCAGCCTAGAGGCGTGCCCGCCGCGCCCGAGGGCGGCCCGCCGCGCGCGGTCTAAACTGGCCCGTTCGGCGCCCGTAGCTCAGTGGATAGAGCGCCCGCCTCCGGAGCGGGAGGCCGCAGGTTCGAATCCTGCCGGGCGCGTTCACTCGGCGACTCGTTCCAGGCGGGGCGAGTTTCTCCCGGTATGCGGATGCAACTCGCCCCAGCGTCAGCGGCCGCGGTATCCACGCATTCTCGGTGCGGACGAAGAACGCGAACGCAGATTGACTCGCCGATCGGTAGTCCTCGTGCGGAGCTTCGTCGTCTTCGTCGTCTTCGCATCTGATTCGTCCTCGCCCCGAGGCCGCAGGTTCGAATCCTGCCGGGCGCGTTCTCCGTTCGTGGCTCGCCGATGCGGTAGCCGCTCGACGCTCAGCCTCTACCACGAACTCGTCGACGCTCTTGGCGCCCGACTTTCTGCCACTTTCTGCCCAATGGCGCCCACCACCTGTCTCCTGATTCGGCGAACCATGTCGCCAAGAGGATTGGCCGGATGGTCGACCTGATCACGCCCGACGAGCTCATCCCTGAGCCACACGAGCTCGTCCAACGGAACGGGGTGCCGGGCACGATCGCCAAGTGGAAGGCGCTGGCCGACGGGCTCCTGACCAACGAGTCCTGCGTATTCCACCGCAACCTGGAGATCTCGTCGCGCTACGCCTGGATCTATAAGTTCCTGCCCACTTGCTTCAAGTGGGCCGGCATGGCGGCGTTCGCCTCACACCACGTCCGGCTGGCCCTCTTTCCGTTCAGGCTGGACCGCCGTCGGACTGGCTACGTGGACATCCCGCACAGCCTGGGTCGCCAGAAAGCGCTGCTGTTGGTGGACGTGGACACGATCCGCGCACGAACAACGCGATTTTCGACGACATCTTCTGGGTTCACCTCGCGTACGGCATCGCCGAGGACGGGATCGAGCGTGTACGCGCTCTCCTGAAAGCGGAGCGCCACTATGCCCCGTCCTCTCCGGCTTCGAAGCAATCGACCAGGGACGCCGTGTCTTGGAGGAAGAGTCGGCGTCCGCCGAGGCTCGACGGACGGCCGCTGATCTCGTTTGGAAGGGCAATGTCGAGCTCCTCGAACACGAGCAGCACGCCTTGGTGCAACCCAACTTGGACCGCCTGTCGTGCGCGTTCGCAAGGCTCTTCTCCATCGGCTCGGCCCTGAGCTTCGAGGTGCGTGGAGCGCGGGACGAGTTCTCCTATTTCACGTCCTTCTACCTCTATTCGCTCACCCGAGGGATCCCGCAAGCTCTGGGAGCACACGCGTGGCCGAGAATCACTCGCTTCGACGACCGTTGGGGTTGGATCGTTACGAGCATCGTTCCCCGCTTCCGGAGATTCGATGCCGACGTGCCCTTGGTCGACGCCAGTTTGTGCCGCATCTTCGACGAAGCGCGCGACTACGCATCGAACCCTTGCGTCCTTCCACGGCGTGCTGGCTAACCGCCCGCGTACTCCACGTGCCACCACTCGGAGCTGATCCCGTACCAGCCGTAGGTGGGGCCGATCTGGTCGATCACGTCGCGCATCACCGGCTCGGCGACGTCAACGGCAAGCCCGAGCTCGTGGGTCGAGGTGCCCGGCGGGTTGGCCGGCGCCCCCTGCCCGGAGAGGTAGAGGTCGTAGAGGTAGGCCTGCTGCTCGTAGGTGCGATAGCCCGAGATCGGGCCATCGGGGTACAGATCGACGCCGAATTGGGCCAGCGAGGCCTGGCGCATCTGCTCCCACGAGGACGCCGCGGCCGGATCGAGGCCATAGGGCGAGCCGCCGGTAGCCGCGGGCGCCGCCGCCGGCGCGGCCGTCTCCACCCCCGCGCTGGCCAGGGCAGCCGCGCCCTCGTCGACCGTCGGCACCTGGATCGTCTCGCCGGCATAGACGAAGGAGTCCTCCGCGATCCCGTTGAAGACCGCGACCGTACGCGTGGTCAGGTTGTTGGCCGCCGAGATCGACCACAGGGTCTCCCCCGGCTGGACCACGTGGGCCAAGGAGGCGTGCGCCGGAGCGGCCCAGACCGGCCAGGCGAGCGCCGCGGCCGTCAGCGAGGCGACGGCGACGGCCCGGCGCGATCGAGGGTCCTCCCTGCGCATGCGACACGGTTGGCGCTCGGCGCCCGCGCTCCTGCGCAACGCGACAGCGGTTATCTGATCTGCAGGGGAAGGTTCAGACGGCCGTCGGCGCCGGTGCGAGCGATTCGGGATGCTCGCGATACCACTCGATCGTCCGCCCGAGCCCCTGCTCGAGGCCGACTGCCGGCGCCCAGCCGACCAGCTCCTGCAGCTTGCTCGGATCGACGTACTGGCGGTCGATCTCGCCGTCGGGATTGCCGGTGCCGAGGATCTCGGGCTCGATCCCGCCGCCGGCGAGCCGGGCGATCATCGCGACGACCTCGCCGACCGGATGCGACCTGCCCCCGCCGGCGTTGAAGGCCTCGCCGCGGATTTCGTCACGTTCGAGGTTGTCGGCGAGCGCCAGATAGGCGGCGGCCGCGTCCTCGACGTAGAGGAAGTCGCGCTCGGGAGATCCGTCGGAGCGCAGTACCGGCGAGCGGCCCTGGATCACGGCGCTGACGGCCTCGGGGATCAGCCGCGAGAAGTTGAGGTCGCCGCCGCCGTAGATGTTCGCGAACCTCGTGATCGCCACCGGAAGCCCGTAGGAGGGCCAGTAGCTGCGCGCGATCAGGTCGGCTGCTGCCTTCGAGGCCTCGTACGGCGCGGTCGGCTGCAGGGCGAAGTCCTCGCGATACGGAAGACGCTCGTGCGCGCCGTAGGCCTTATCGGACGAGGCCACCACGATCCGCCCGACGCCCTGCTCGAGACAGGCCTGGAGCACGGTCCACGTCCCGCGCACGTTCGACTCGAAGCCGGCGATCGGCGAATCGCGCACGGTGGCGACGATCGGCTCGGCACCGAGGTGAAAGACGACCTCGACCGAGTGCTCGCGCAGCGCGCCGGCGACCGCCGCGGGGTCGGTGAGATCTCCCACGACCTGGACCAGTTCGTCCTCGACCCCGAGCATGCCGATCACCGACGGCCGCTCTGCGGTGCGACGACGGTCGAAGGAGACGACGACCTCGCCGCGCTCGAGCAGCGCCCGGGCGAGCCAGCCGCCGACGAAGCCACGGGCGCCGGTGACCATGCAGACGGCCATCAGGCCCCCACCCTCGCCCGCTCCCAAACTCGCCACGGAGGAACTCCCGAGTCCCAGAGGTCGTTCAGGGTGACCGCGTCCTTGTAGGTGTCCATGCAGTCCCAAAAACCCTGGTGGCGAAATGCGGCGAGGTCGCCGCTGGCCGCCAGCCCCTCGAGGGGCCCGCGTTCGAGCACGCTGCCTGCGTCGACGAAGCGAAGGAACTCCGGATCACAGACGAAGAACCCGCCGTTGATCCAGTAGTCGAGCCGCGGCTTCTCGCGAAACCCGGTGATTCGCTCGTCGCCGTCGATCAGCGCGATGCCCCACTGGCTGTGGGGCCTGACCACGGTCATCGTCGCGACCGCGCCACGCTCGCGGTGAAAGCCGGTGAGCGCGCCGAGGTCGACGTCGGCGAGTCCATCGGCGTAGGTGAGGTGGAAGGTGCTGCCGCCGAGCCGGTCGGCGGCGCGTGCGACACGTCCGCCGGTGTTCGTGTCGAGCCCGGTGTCGATGCACTCGATCTCGACCGCCTCGGGCCATTGCTCGGCGGCGACGAAGGCCTCGATCTGCTCGCCCAGGTAGCCGGTCAGCAAGACGAAGCTCCGGTGGCCCTGGGCGGCGTAGATGCGGATCACGTGCCAGAGGATCGGCTTGGCGCCGATCTCGACCAGCGCCTTTGGGATCGCATGGGTCTTCTCCTGCAGCCTGGTCCCGCGCCCGCCGCAGAGGATTGCGACCGGGACCTCGGCGGCGTTAGCGTCGACCACCGGCGACCGCCGGGAGGATCGTGACCTCGTCCCCGTCGGTGAGCTCGGTATCGAGTCCGTCCTGGAAGCGAATGTCCTCGCCCGAGACGTAGACGTTGACGAATCGCCGCAGGGTGCCGTCCTCGGTGATCCGCTCGCGCAGGTCGGAGTGGGCGTCGAAGACGGCGTCGAGCGCCTCGCCCACGGTTCCGCCGTCGACCTCGACCTCACCCTCGCCGTCGGTGACGCCGCGCAGCTGCGCCGGGATCTTCACCGTGATCGCCATCAGCGCGGAAATCTACTAGTCGGCCCCGGCCCCGACGCCGGCCCTCGGCTCGACCTCTTCGAAGGCCGCCAGGCTGGGCTCGATCGTGGTCATCTCGAACCCGCCGCGGACCGCGTCGAGGGTCTTCAGCCCTTCGCCGGTGATCACCGCGACAACGCGCTCGCCGGGGTCGATCGCGCCGGCGCGCGCCAGCTTCGCGAGCACCGCTGTGGTCACTCCGCCGGCCGTCTCGGTGAAGATCCCGGTGGTCTCGGCGAGCAGCCGGATTCCGGCGCGGATCTCATCGTCGGTGACCGACTCGACCGAGCCGCCGGTGGACCGGGCCAGCGCCAGCGCGTAAGGGCCGTCGGCGGGGTTGCCGATCGCCAGGCTCTTGGCGATCGTCCGCGGGCGCTGCGGCCTGCACACATCCCAGCCCTCGCCGTAGGCCTCGGCCACCGGGCTGCAGCCGATCGCCTGGGCCCCGTTGAACGCCGGCAGCCGCCCCTCGACCAGCCCGAGCTCGAGCCACTCGGCGAGCCCGAGCCCGATCTTGGTGAACAGCGAGCCCGAGGCGACCGGGCAGACGATCCGGTCGGGCATCGACCAGCCAAGCTGCTCGACCGTCTCGTAGGCGAGCGTCTTCGAGCCTTGGGAGTAATAGGGGCGCAGGTTGACGTTCACAAAAGCCCATGGCCGGGACTCGGCGAGCTCGGTGCAGAGGCGGTTGACGTCGTCGTAGTTGCCCGCGACGCCGATCAGCTTGGTGCCGTAGACGCCGGTCGCGAGCAGCTTCTGCTCCTCGAGATCGGCGGGGACGAAGACGTAGGAGTCGAGCCCCGCCGCGGCAGCATGCGCGGCGACCGCGTTGGCGAGGTTGCCGGTCGAGGCGCAGGCCACGGTCTCGAAGCCGAGCTCGCGTGCCTTAGCCAGCGCCACCGCAACGACCCGGTCCTTGAACGAGTGGGTGGGGTTGGCGGCATCGTTCTTGACCCAGACCTCGTCCAGGCCGAGCTCCTCCGCGAGGCGGTCGGCCCGAACGAGCGGCGTCAGCCCCGGCTGCAGCGGATCGCGGGGGCGGTCGTCGAGCGGCAGGAAGTCGGCGTAGCGCCAGATCCCCTGCGGGCCCGCCTGAATCTTGCGCTTGGCCTCGGCCGGGTCCAGCGCGGCATGGTCGTAGGCGACCTCGAGCGGCCCGAAGCAGCGCTCGCAGACGTACCGGGCCTCGAGTGGGTAAGCGCTCCCGCACTCCTTGCAACTGAGCGATTTCGGTGCCATCGCGATGAGCTCCCTCCGGCTTTCGTTGACTACGAAAAAGACCTCTGCTTGTTGCGAGCAGAGGTCCGAACCGGACTTCCACTCACATCTCCCAGGCTCTGCGCCTGCTGGAATTGGCACCTTTCGCCGGTCTCGCGACCTTCGGTGGTTGCCGGAGCTTCATCGGGCCAGTCCCTCCACTCCTCTGGATGCAGCGGTTATGTGGCCCCAATGTACCAGGGCCGCCCGCGAGTCTGCCAGCGCGCTTGCGCGGCGCGGGCTGCGGGTGACGTACGCTGTGGACGGAACGTGATGATCGAGCTTATGAGTGAGACGAGCAGCGATGCCGAGCCTTCCAAAGCCCAGGCTGCGCCGCCACCGCGGCGGCGAGCTCGTCGCGCCCGCTGAGCCGCGCCAGCGCCAGCCCCAGGTCGAGTCGATCCAGGGCCCCGGCCTGCGCTGGGTCAACATCGAGCGCCCGACGCCGCTCGAGTGCGCCTGGCTCGAGGAGCAGTACGACTTTCATGCGCTCGATCTCGAGGACGTGTTGTCGCGCAACCAGCGCCCAAAGATCGACGAGTATCCGGACTACCTGTTCATCGTCCTGCACTTCCCGGTATTCGACCGCCAGGTTCGGCGCCTGAACGCCGGCGAGCTCGACATCTTCGTAGGCCGCGATTTCCTGGTCACGATCCCGAACACGCCGCTGCAGCCGATCGACTACCTGTTCGAGCGCTGCCGCCAAAAGGAGGAGCTGCGCGAGCAGCTGTTCTCGCGCGGCTCGGGCTACCTGCTCTACCGCTGCGTCGACGACGCCTTCGACTACTGCTTCCCGATGCTTCGCAAGATCGGCAACAAGCTCGACGCGCTCGAGGACGAGATCTTCGAGGAGAGCCGCTCGGAGGACATCGTCCGCGACATCTCCAACGCCAAGCAGGAGATCATCAACTTCCGCAAGGTGATCCGCCCGCAGCGGCCGGTGCTCCGCGACCTCGAGCGGCTCGAGCAGCCCTTCCTCGCTCCGGAGGGCGGCGAGCTCGAGCTCTACTTCGACGACATCGGCGACTCGCACGAGCGCATCTGGGACATGCTCGAGAACTACAAAGAGGTGGTCGAGGGCCTCGAGGACACGAACGAGTCCTACATCTCGCACCGCGTCAACGACATCCTCCGGGTGCTCACCTCGATCAGCGTGATCGTCTTGCCGCTGACCCTGATCGCGAGCATCTGGGGTATGAACGTCGGCGTCCCCGGCGAGGGCGACTCCACAGACTTCTTCGTCATCGTCGGGGCGATGGTCGTGATGCTGATCGCGATGGTGGCCTACTTCCGCCGCCGTGGCTGGCTTTAGGAACAACTCCGGCCACGTCCTCCGCTCTCGCTCGCGCTGATGGCCCGCGGCTACGCCGCGGGGTTTTTCTGCTGCTGCCGCGTCCGGGCGTGCCGGGTGCCGGCTCGGCCTTCTCTCCGTAGCATGCGCGCGTGTGGCCAATCAGCGGATCTGGGCGCCGTGGCGCCTCAAGTACGTGAAGGACGCGTCCAGGGACTCCGCGCAGGAGTGCATCTTCTGCGTCAACCCCGAGGCGGACGCCGACGAGGCCAACCTGATCGTCCATCGCGGCGCCCGCTGCTTCGTCATCCTCAACCTGTTCCCCTACACCAACGGGCACCTGATGATCGCCCCCTATGCCCACCTCGACTCGATCGCCTCGATCGACGCCGAGGCGGTCGCCGAGATGATGGCGCTGGCCCAACGCGCGATCATGGTGCTGGACGACGCCTACGCGCCGCAGGGGTTCAACGTCGGCTTCAACGAGGGCCGCGTCGCCGGGGCCGGGGTCGAGCACCACATCCACATGCACGTGGTCCCGCGCTGGGGCGGCGACACCAACTTCATGCCGGTCCTCGCCGACACCCGGGTGATGCCTCAATCCCTGGAGGAGAGCTACGCGGCGCTGCGGGGCAGGTTTTGAGCGACGTCGATTCGCAGATCTTCAAGGCCTATGACATCCGCGGCCTCTACGGCGAGCAGATGGACGGCGAGGTCAACTACCGGATCGGCCGCGCCTTCGCGCGAGTGCTCGGCGACCTGCGCGGCAAGCCGCCTGGCGAGCTGCGGATAGGGCTCGGCCGCGACATGCGCCTGCAGGCGCCGGAGATGGCCGAGCGACTGCGCGACGGGCTCGTCGACGAGGGCGCGCGGGTCGTCGATGCCGGCATGGTCGGCACCGAGATGCTCTATTTCCTCGTCGGCTCGCAGGAGCTCGATGGGGGCGCGATGGTCACGGCGTCGCACAACCCGAAGGCCTACACCGGCGTCAAGCTCGTCCGCGAGGGCGCCCTGGCGCTCTCCGGTGACGCCGGCATCGGCGAGATCGAGGGGCTGGTCACCTCCGGGATGCCCGATCCGCCCGGTGGCGGCGTGGTCGAGGCGGTCGACGTCTACGACGACTTTCAGCGCCACGCCCTGGCGCTCATCGACGCCGAGGCCGTGAAGCCGCTGCGGGTGGTCGCCGACGGGGGCAACGGGATGGCCGGGCCGATGGTCGGGCCGCTGCTCGAGCGCTTGAAGCTCGATCTGGTCGAGACCTATTGGGTCCCCGACGGGGACTTTCCCGACCACGAGCCGAACCCGCTGTTGCCCGAGAACCGCCAGTTCGTGATCGACCGCGTGCTCGCCGAGGGCGCCGATCTCGGAATCGCCTGGGATGGCGATGCCGATCGCTGCTTCTTCATCGACGAGACCGGGGAGTTCGTCGACGGCGACTTCCTCACCGCGCTGCTCGCCCGCCGGGTGCTCGCCAAGCGCCCGGGGTCGACGATCCTCTACGACGTCCGCGCCAGCCGCGCGGTCCCCGACACGGTCGACGAGCTCGGCGGCAGCTCGTTCGTCAACCGGGTCGGTCACGCCTTCTTCAAGATCGCGATGCGCGAGCGCGAGGCAGCCTTCGGGGGCGAGGTCTCGGGGCATTATTACTTTCGCGACTTCTGGTGCGCCGACTCGGGGACGATCCCGGCGCTGTTGGTCTTGGAGTTGATCTCGATCGAGGACCGGCCGCTGTCGGAGCTGGTTGGCGACTATCGCGCCCGTTACTTCATCTCCGGCGAGATCAACTCGGAGGTCGACGACCCCGAGGCGAAAATGCAGGCGCTCGCCGACCAGCACCCCGATGCCGAGATCACGAGGTTGGACGGGGTATCGATCGACTACCCCGACTGGCACTTCAACGTCCGCCCCTCCAACACCGAGCCGCTGCTGAGGCTGAACCTGGAGTCGCTGGTCTCGCGTCAGGAGATGGAACAAAAGCGGGACGAGATCCTGGGGTTCATCCGGTCATGAGTAGGCAGTAGGCAGTAGGCAGTAGGCAGTAGGCAGACTGTCGATCTTCGTTGCTGCCTACTGCGAACTGCCTACTGATGAACGCCAACGCTCTCAGCCCTGACGCCGCCCTCGACCGTGCCGCCGCCGCCGGTATCCACCGCCTCCGCATCCCGACTCCGTTCGCCGTCGGGAGGGTCAACTGCTACCTGATCGACGACGAGCCGCTGACACTGGTCGACACGGGGCCGAACTCGGGCAAGGCGCTCGACGAGCTCGAGCACCAGCTCCGCGACACCGGTCATGCGATCGAGGAGATCGAGCTGATCGTGGTCACCCACCAGCACATCGACCACCTCGGCCTGGTCGAGATCGTCGCCGAGCGTTCCTCCGCCGAGGTCGCGGCGATCGACGTGGTCGCCCCATTCATCGAGAGCTACGGCACCGACACCGAGCGCGACGACGAGTTCGCCTCCGAACTGATGCTCCGCTATGGCATCCCCGAGGACCTGGTGGTGGCGCTGCGAAGCGTCTCGGCCAGCTTTCGCGGCTGGGGCGCCGCCGCCCGGGTGACCCGGCCGCTTCGCGACGGCGAGACCCTGGTGCTTCGCGATCGTGAGCTCGAGGTGCAGCTGCGCCCCGGCCACAGCCCCTCTGACACCCTCTTTTGGGATTCCTCGCGCCGGATCCTGATCTGCGCCGACCACCTGATCGGCCACATCTCGTCCAACCCGCTGCTCTCACGGCCGCTCGACGGCCCGAATAGGGCGCCTCGAAAGCGGGCCGGCTCGGCTCCGCCTCGTTCCGCCTCGCAGGAGCGCCCGAAGGCGCTGGTCACCTATCTGCGCTCGCTTGCCCGGACCCGGGAGCTGCCCGCCGAGATCCTGCTACCCGGACACGGCGAGCCGATCACCGATCACGTGTCCTTAATCGACGAGCGCTTCGCGATGCACCGGCGCCGCGCCGAGAAGCTGCGCGGGCTGATCGCCGAGCGCCCCCGCACCGCCTATGAGCTGGCCCAAGAGCTGTGGGGGAACATCGCGGTCACCCAGGCCTTCCTCACCCTGTCCGAGGTCGTCGGTCACGTCGACCTGCTGATCGATGCCGGGATCGTGCGCGAGGTCGCCGACGGCAACCTGGTCCGCTTCGAGGCAACCGGCGGCGGCGACGCCGAGGTTAAGATTCCCGGGTGAGTACCGCGGTCGAACCGGCACCGGCGAAGGCCGCCCCATCTCCGAGGGGGGATCGGGCCGACGCCGGCCGGAAGAAAAAGCGGATGCTGATCATCGTCAACCCGTACGCGACGACGGTTTCGGATCGGCTCAAGAACCTGGTCGTCTACGCGCTCCAGGGCCGCTATGAGGTCGAGGCGGTGCTGACGGAGGCCCAGAACCACGCCACCGAGATCGGCCACGCGGCCCGCGACGGCGGCTACGACATCGTCGTCGCCTTCGGCGGCGACGGCACCCTGAACGAGATCGCCAATGGCCTCGCCGGCACCGACGTCCCGGTGACCATCCTCCCGGGCGGCTCGACCAACGTCGTCGCCCGCACGCTCGGGATCCCCAACGACGTCGTCGACGCCACCGAGCACCTGCTCGGGATCGCCGACCATTTCCAGCCGCGCCGGATCGACCTCGGGATCGCCAACGGTCGCCGCTTCGTCTTCTCCTGCGGGGCGGGGCTCGATGCGAGCGCCGCGATGCGGGTCGACCAGCGCCCGAAGCTGAAGGCCCGCGGGCGCCAGTACTTCTACAGCTGGGTGGCGGTCTCATCGTTTTATCGCGACTACGTGCGCAACCCGGTGCGGATGCGGGTGAGCGCGGACGAGCGCAACTCCGAGGGGATCACGGTCCTGGCGCAGAACTCGGACCCGTTCACCTACTTCGGCGGCCGCCCGGTGCGCGTCTGCGAGAGCATCGAGATCGACGACGGAACTCTCTCGATCGGGGTCCTGCGCCGCGCCGCACAGCGCGACATGGCGCCGATCGTCGCCCGGGTTCTCATCGACCGCCTCAGCGCCACCCGCCACCGCCAGATCGACGAGCTCGACCTGGTGCTCGAGGCCACGGTCGAGTCGATCACCCGGGCCGAGGATGGCCGGGTCCGCGCCTTCCCGGTCCAGGTCGACGGCGACTACATCGGCGAGCACGCGCGACTCGAGCTCGCGGTGGACCCAGGGGCGCTCACGGTCGTTGCCTGACGAGTGCGCCTTCTGTGAGATCGCCTCCGGCGACCTCGACGCCGAGATCGTCTACTCCGACGACTGGTCGATCGCCTTTCTCGATTTTCGCCCGCTGTTCCCGGGCCACTCGCTGCTGATCCCCCGCGAGCATCACGAGACGCTCGCCGACCTGCCGTCGGAGCTGCTCGAGCCCTACTTCGGCGCCGCGCAGCTGCTCAGCCGGGCGATCCCGGAGGCGATGGCCGCCCAGGGCTCGTTCGTGGCCAACAACAACATCGTCTCCCAAAGCGTCCCCCACCTCCACTTCCACGTCGTTCCGCGGATCCGCAAGGACGGCCTGCGGGGGTTCTTCTGGCCGCGATCGAAGTACCCCGACGCGGCCGCGATGCGCGCCGCCGGCGACTCGGTGCGGGCCGCGGTCGAGCGCCTGAGCTAGAGCGTCAGTACCAGCGGAACTCGACCTCGATCTCGGCGAATTCGGCGTAGCGCCGGCGGTTGAAGAAATGAGGGACGGTGCCGGCGACGAAGCGTTCCGCGGGCAGCCACAGCGCCACCCACCCGACCACCAAGATCCCCTGCGAGATCCCCTCGACCAGAACCTCCTCGCTGGCCCGGTCGAGGGCGGTCGAGATCGCGATGCAGACGAGCAGCGCCGCGATCCCGACCCGGACTGCGATCCGCTCGCTGCGCGGCATCGGGTCGGCGATCCGAAGCGGCTTCGATGCCGCGCGCAGGCTGGCTGTGATCGCCCGGCGCAGCCCACCCTCGTCGGCGCCGGCTCGCTCCTGCTCGGGCGCCCAGACGACGAGCGCGGGCGGCGGGTCGTCGCGTACCCACTCCCACTCGTCCAACAGATGCGAGCGCACGTCCGACGAGAGCAGGCGGTCGGGCAGCGGCGTCGCATCGAGTGGGTAGAAGAGCTCGTCGAGGGAATGCAGGAGGACGGCGAAATGCGCCTCGGCCCGGGCGGTGGGCCGCAGCGGGTCACCGGTCATCGGAGCCGTCCTCGAGCGGCCTCAGATCGGGGATGCCGCCATCCCAGACGGCTTCGGGCGCGGGAGGCCCAAAGGTCTCGGTGAGCTCGCGATCGTCGGCGCCGCGGCGGCGCATGTAGCGATACCAGCGGTGATAAAGGGGCGAGGCGACAACCGCCAGGACGGTGAGCACGAACAGCCCCGCCAACAGCCACAGATGGCTGCGCAGCGGGGCGCCGTCGCCCGCGGCCAGCGCGGCGGCGGCGGCGAGAACGATCGAGAGCCCGATCCCCGTGTAGTAGTCGAGCGGAAAGCGCCAGATCCACGGCACCTGGAACCACCAGACACGGCCGCGCGTGAACCGTCGCACGGTGTAGGCGGGGTTGTTGACGAACCAGAGGTAGTCCCAGATCACCGCGAGCGCGAAGAAGATCGCCAGCTGGCCGAGCTCGGCGCTCCAGCTCCACTCGAGCCCGAACCCGAACGGCAGGTGCACGATCACCAGCGGGATCGTGAACGCGAATACGTGGTAGCCCGTCAGCGGCCGGTGGCCCATGACGAATCCGTAGATCCTGCCGACCCGCCCCCGCTTCAGGTACCAGGTCGGCAACCGCTCGGCCCAGCCTCGCCCACCCTCGATCTCGATCTCGATCCCGGCGAGGCCGAACGCCCACAGCCACAGCAACACGATCCTGCCAACATCGAGCTCATCCATCGGTGGCGAAGCCTATGCGCCGGCCCGGTTGCTCGAGCGGTAGCCGACATTATGGGCGATCAGCCCGAGCGCGTCGACGATCCGGAAGGCGGCCTCGTCGCGATCGCCGGCGAGCGCCCTGCGGGCGGCATCGATCGCCGAACGCCCGATCTCCGGCGCCGACAGCGGCCAGCGCGGCGAGGACCCGGGGTAGCGGCGGTTGAGCCAGCTCGAGCCCGCCCCGTAGCGGGCGAGCATCGCCAGGAACGAGCGCAGGTCCTCGCGGTGTCGGTGCGCAACCGCGGCCCGGGGGCGGTGCCCGAGCTCCCAGCCGGCGGCCTGCAGGCGCCAGCAGAGGTCGACGTCACCGCCCGAGCGGATCCCCTCCGCGAATCCCCCGGCGCGCTCGAAGGCCTGGCGACGGACCAGCAGGTTGCCGGTGGGCGCGTAGGCGCGATCGCTGCCCTGGAGGCCGGCGGCGCCGCGGTAGAAGTTGCGCGAACCGGCGTACCGGGCGAGCAGCGAGCGCTGCTGCGGATGCTCGACGATGGCGCCGCCGAGGAGGCCCTCGTTCGGGGCCGGCGGCGGCTCGAAGTAGCGCTCGAGCAGGCCCGGTAGCGGTTCGCAGTCCGCGTCGATGAAAAGCAGCCAATCGCGCTCGGCGAGCGCCGCGGCGGCGTTGCGGGCGTGGTAGGAGGAGCGCTCCCCGATCGCGGCGACGAGCCGGACCGCGAGGCCGAGCGCGTCCGGCCCGAGCCCGCCGCAGTTGTCGGCGACGATCACCTGGTCGCCGGCGAGCAGCTCGAGCGCCCCGAGGTGCCCCCGCAGACGCGCCGCTGCCTCAGCGTCTCCACAGAACGGGACGATCACGGATACCGCCGGCCGCCGCGAACCTCCCCCCGCTGCCTGCCGCCTGCTCACCGCCCACTCAGCCGCCGAGAGCGCGGGCGTGGACGGCGGTGAAGGCGATCGTCTGCGTCCACCAGTCCGGATCGTCGCAGTGAGCGAGGAACCGATCGATGAGTGGACCGTCGAGCCTCCCCGAGTCGACGAGCCGGTCGCGTAGCTCGACGACCGTCTGGGTCCAGTAAGCCGCCCAGTGAGAGCCGCCGTTGTAGACGGCGGTCACGGCCGTCCCGGCGACCCCCTCGAGCCCCAGCGCCGCGAGCCGCGGAGCCAGTGTGCGACCGACGTGGTAGTCGATCCCCTGGTCGCGCGACCACTCGAGCCAGCCGCTCCAGAACGCTCTCACCTCGCGCGGCTGGGCGATGCTGACCGGCAGGAAGTCCGGCTCGATCAGCAGGATCGAACCCCCCGGCGCCATGCTGGCGACCAGGTTCCGAATCGCCGCCTCGACGTCGGCGACGTGGTGCAGCACCGCCCGCGCAGTGACGAGGTCGAAGTCGCCGGGGTCGACCGGACCGGCGACGATGTCGCCCTCGCGCAGCTCGAGCCTCGGCGCCCGCAGATCGACGAGCGAGAGATCGAGATCGACGGCGACCGCGAGCCCGCGCGGGCCGACCCGCTCGGCGAGCCAGGCGGAGATCGAGCCGTTGCCGCAGCCGACCTCGAGCACCCGGGCGCCCGCGCCGACGCCCAGCGGCTCGATCTGCCGGCGGTGCATCGGGTCGAGCAGCCGCGACATCAACGCCAGCCGCGACCGCTCACCTTCGAGGTGATGGTCGAGGACGTACTTCGCCTCAGTCAGTTGGCGTCACCCGATACGCATCGAAGACCGCATCGAGGCTCCTCAGCCGGTTGACGCAGGTCTTCAGCTGCTGCGAATCGCCGACCTCGACCACGAAGCGATTGCGGACCATCGGGTGCTTGGTCGTGCAGTTTGCCTCGAGGATGTTGACGCCGACCTCGGAGAAGGTACGCGACAGGTCCTCGAGCAGGCGGGTGCGATCCCAGGCGTCGACCTGGAGCTCGACCCGGTAGGAGGTGGCATTGTCGCCCGCCCAGGAGACCTCGGTGAAGCGCTCGGGCGCCTTCATCAGCGCCTCCACGTTCTTGCAGTCCTCGCGGTGGATCGTGATCCCGCGCCCAAGCGAGACGTAGCCGACGATCTCGTCGCCCGGCACCGGCCGGCAGCACTTGGCGAGGCGCACGACGACGTCGTCGACGCCCTCGACCTTGATCCCGAAGTTGGAGGCGTCCTGGGTTCGGCGCTGGCGCTCGTCGCGGCCCTCGAGCACCCCGGCGAGCCTGGCCTCGGTCTCGTCGCCGGCCGCGGCATCGCCCGCCTTCAACCGCTGCATCACCTTGTTGACGATCGTCTTCGCCGAGATCTTGCCCTGGCCGAGGGCGATGTAGAAGTCGTCGGCCTTGCGAAAGCCCATCTCGCGGGTGACGTCGGCGAGCAGCGGCGAGCCCGCCAGACGTTGTGGCGGCAATCCCGCCTTGCGCAGGGCGTTCTGGAGCTCCTCGCGACCGCGATGCTCGGCGTCGTCGCGGCGCTCGCGCTTGAGGAAGGCGCGGATCTTGTTGCGCGCCCGCGAGGTGCGGACCAGCGCGAGCCAGTCGCGCGAGGGGCCCCGATCCTGCTTCGAGGTCAGGATCTCGACGATGTCGCCGCTGCGCAGCGTGTAGTGCAGCGGCACGATCTTGCTGTTGACCTTGGCGCCGACGCAGCGGTGGCCGATGTCGGTGTGGACCGAGTAGGCGAAGTCGAGGGGGGTCGAGCCGGCGGAGAGGTTCTTGACCTCGCCCCTCGGGGTGAAGACGAATACCTCGTCCTCGAACAGATCGACCTTGAGCGCCTCGATGAACTCGGTCGGGTCGGCCTCTCCCTCGGCCTCGAGCAGCTGCCGCAGCCAGGTCATCTTGTCGCGCTGTGAGTCGCCCTTGCCGGGGCTCTCCTTGTAGATCACGTGCGCGGCGATCCCGTACTCGGCGGTCTCGTGCATGTCGGGGGTGCGGATCTGGATCTCCAGCGGACGGCCCTCGGGCCCGATCACGGTCGTGTGCAGCGCCTGGTAGAGGTTCAGCTTCGGGGTCGCGACGAAGTCCTTGAAGCGCCCCGGCAGCGGCTTCCAGATCGAGTGCACGATGCCGACGGCGCCGTAGCAGTCCTTGACCGAGGCGACGATCACCCGCATCGCGGTCAGGTCATAGATCTCGTTGAACTCGCGCCCCTTCTTCGTCATCTTCGAGTAGATCGAGTAGAAGTGCTTGGCGCGGCCCGAGATCTGGGCCTCGATGCCGACCTTGGCGAGCTCGCCGCGCAGGAACGCACCGGCGTTCTCGACGTAGTCCTCGCGCTCGGTTCGCTGCTGGGAGACCAGCTTCTTGATTTCCTCGTACTTGCGCGGATGCAGGCGCTGAAAGGAGAGATCCTCGAGCTCCCACTTGATCGCGTGGATCCCCAGCCGGTGGGCCAGCGGCGCGTAGATTTCGAGCGTCTCGCGTGCCTTCTCGATCTGCTTTTGCTTCGCCAGCGCCTCGAGCGTGCGCATGTTGTGGAGCCGGTCGGCGAGCTTGATCAGGATGACCCGAACGTCGGTGGCCATCGCCACCATCATCTTGCGGTAGTTCTCGGCCTGGTGCTCGTCGCGGCTTTGGAAGGTGATCCCGGTGAGCTTGGTTACCCCGTCGACGAGCCCGGCGACCTGCTCGCCGAACAGCTCGCGGACCTCATCGAGGCTCGCCGAGGTGTCCTCGACCGTGTCGTGGAGGAGCGCTGCGCAGAGCGTCTCGGTGTCGAGCCGCAGGCCGGCGCAGATCTTCGCCACCTCGACCGGGTGGGTGATGAAGTCCTCGCCCGACTTGCGGCGCTGGTCGGCGTGGCTGGTGCAGGCGAAGACGAACGCCTGCTCGATCGCTTTGCGGTCGACCCCGTCGTCGCCGTCGGCGCTGTGCTCCTCGATCACCGCGAACAGGTCGCCGAGCAGCTTGCGGTCCTCGGCGGTGAGGTCCTTGGTGACCGGGTTGATAGGCACCGCCCTCGCCTTCGGTGCCCCCGGGGCGCCGACGCGGGTGTGGCCACGGCGGTCGATCGGCGCGCCGACGCGGTCGCCGTTGCCCTGGCGCTCTAGGTTCGCTTCGGTTTTGGCTTGCTCAGGAATCGCCTGCCCTCCTCGTACCGGTCACGGTAGGCGACGAAGGCGCCGGATCGGTCGAGATCGGTGCCCTGCGAGGATACGACCCCGAGCGTCCGAGCATCGCCGGATCGCTGCCAGCTGATCAGCCCGAGCTCGCCGAGCACGCGCGCCGAGCGCCCCGCGACCTCGGGCGAGAGCGGGTGGCTGCGCGGCTCGCCGCAGAGGATCGCCCGGGCATTCGGCGACTCGATCGATCCCACCGAGCCCGGTCGTGCGGCGAGCGCCCGATAGATCCCGGCGAGCCAAGCTCGTGACGGCCACTGCTCGGTGTGGATCCGGAGGGCGAACTCGGCCTCGGGGTCGCCGTCGAGACGATGGATGAACCCCTCCCCCGCTCGGCAGATTCGCTCCAGGTGTGCGAACGGTGGCGGGTCGACGACCACCAGGTGCTCGAACCGCTGCGCCAAGCCGGGGTCGCGCTCGAGCGCCGGCCAGTCGGCCAAGACCACCCCCGCGCCGGCGCCGGTCACCCGTGCCTCGGCGGCTGCGACCAGCCCGTCGGGTAGGCGAGCCGAGACGATCGCCAGCTCCCCGCCACCGAAGCGGGCCGGGCGTGCCGCGCGCTCGACCAGCTCGCGCCGGCGAATCGCGTCCGCGCACAGCGCCAGCACCCGCTCGCCGCTCGAGGCCAGTGCCGCGATCGCCGCCACCCCGGAGCCCCGGCGACGGTCGATCAGCTCGCGGGTGCCCGCGGCGGGCGGGGCGGGCGGTGGCCACTCGACTAGCTCGTGATCAAGCTCGCGCTCGAGCCGGCGCCAGAACTCGACCGCCTCGAGCTGCTCGTCGGCCGGCGGCGCCACCGGCTCGGCCGGATAGAGCTCGCCGAGCACAACGCGCGGCTCGATCGACCCGTTCCACTCGTTGAGCTCGAGCTCGACCGAGACATCGAGCGGTCCCTGTGAGACCGCGGCCTCGAGTTCCCCGTTGGCGCCGAAGGCGACCCCGCGCGCCTTGGCCCGACCGCTGCGCAGGCTGAAGCGGGCGTGACGGTCGTCAGCGCCCATCGGCCGGACGTCGCCGACGCTCGCGCCACAGACCAAGAGCCGCACCCCGGGATTGCCGGAGCCGAACGGCGACAGCCGCTCGAGTTGCTCGGCGACCTGGTGGCCGAGCCCGTCGGCTCCGACCACCGCGTCGACGACCTCGGTGCGGGCGACCGCGTCGGCGCGCGTCGCCGCGACCCGCTCGGCGAAGGCGACGCGAAAAGCATCGATCCGCTCGGCCTCGATCTCGAGTCCCGCGGCCGCGCGGTGGCCGCCGTAGCGGACCAGGTGCTCCGCGCACGCGTCGAGCGCGCCGAGCAGATCGAAGCCGGGGACGCTGCGGCCCGAGCCGCGCCCCCGGCCCTCAGCGTCGAGCGCGATCACTATCACCGGACGGAGGTGGCGCTCGACCAGCCGCGAGGCGACGATCCCGACGACGCCGGGATGCCAGCCTTGGCCGGCGACCACCAGGCCGGCACCGTCGGTGAGCTCGGGACCGAGCTCGCGGCGTGCGCGCTCGGCATCGGCGCCGACCTCGCGTTCGATCTCGCGGCGCTCGCGATTGGTGCGGTCGAGCTCGACCGCGATCTGACCGGCGCGCTCGAGGTCGTCGGTGAGCATCAGCTCGACCCCGGCATCGGCGCGGTGCAGGCGACCGGCGGCGTTGATCCGTGGCGCCAGCCGGAAGGCGACGTCGCCCTCGTCGAGGCGCTCGGGCGCCACCGAGGCCGCCGTCATCAGCGCCCGCAGTCCGAGCCGGCGCCCGCGGCGCGCCTCGGCGAGGCCGCGGCGAACGAGCGCCCGGTTCTCGCCGCGCAGCGGGACCATGTCGGCGATCGTGGCGAGCGCCACCAGATCGAGCTCGTGCTCGACTGCCGCGGCTCCGCGCAGCGCCGCGGCAAGCTTGTAGGCGACGCCGGTCGCGCAGAGCTCAGCGAACGGATAGCCGGAGACGACCGGGTGCAGGATCGGGCAGCGCGGCAGCTCGGCGCCGGGCTGGTGGTGGTCGGTGACGATCAGCTCGAGGCCGCGAGCCCGCGCCGCCTCCGCCTCGGCGACCGACCCGATCCCGCAGTCGGCGGTGATCAGCAGCCCGGTGCCGCGCTCGGCCAGCCTCGCCACCGTCACCTCGGTGAGCCCGTAGCCGTCCTCGAGGCGACCGGGGATCAACCAGTCACAGTCGGCGCCGAGCTCGCGCACTGCGGCGACCAGGATCGCGGTCGAGCAGACGCCGTCGACGTCGTAGTCGCCGTGCACCGTGATCCGCTTGCCCGCAGCGACAGCCGCCTTGATCCGACCGACCACCACCCCCATGTCCTCGAACGCGAACGGGTCGTGGTCGTCGGCGGCGTCGAGGAATGCGCGCGCCGACTCGACGCTGCGATAGCCGCGACGCACGAGGGTCACCGCAACCGGCTCGGCAAGCTCGAGCGCGGCCATCAGCGCCCGCGCCTCGGCGAAGTCGTAGGGCTCGAGGGTGAAGGCCTTGGCGGCGGATTCCGACACGCCGCCAAGCTAGGAAGCGGCGCGGACGGATCGGGCCGCGACCGCTACGCGGGTTCGGCGCGCTCCTCCTCCTGGCGGACACCGATCGCGTAGACGAGCGCGAGCCCGAGCAGGGTGCCGGGGATCGCGAACGCGACCGTCTCGAGCCCGGTCTCGCCGAGCCCCTGACCGAGCGCGATCTGGGCGAGCGCGCCGGTCAGCATCGCCCCGCTCGCGGCACCGAGGAAGGCGCCGACGATGCCCGACCAAAACCGGTCGGGGACGAACACCGTGAAGTGCCAGATCGCGACCCCGGTGGTGAACCAGACCAGCGCTGCCATCCCTACCTCCCGCCCTTTCGGCGCCTGCGCGACTGCTTTTTTCGCCCCTGCTGGCGGGGGGTGCGCTTGGCCCCGGCCGCGGGGCGCCCGGGCACTGCGGTGTCGGCCTCCTCGCCGCTCGGCTGAGCCTCGGCGGCGCGCTCGACCGGCGGATCGACGACCGCGACCGGCGCCTCCGCCGGGGGCGGCGGGCGCTGCGGGCGCGCCGGTGCCTCCCCGTCGCCGGCCGCGGCGCTGGGGACGTGGCGCTCGACCTCGTCGATGCGAGCGACGACGTTGTCCTCGGGGAAGGTCGGGACCGTCCCCATCGCCTCCTCGATCCGGGCGCGGCGCGACCGATAGGCGGGCTCGCGCTCCTTCCACTCGGTCAGCACCGGCGAGGCGATGAAGATCGATGAGTAGGTACCCGAGGCGACCCCGACCATCATCGCGAAGGCGAAGTCCTTGAGCGTCTCACCGCCGAAGACCAACAGCACGCCGATCAGGAACACGGTCGACAGTCCGGTGATCAACGATCGCGTCAGAACCTCGCTCATCGAGCGGTTGACGATCTGCGAGAAGGCGGCGCGGGGCATCCGCGGCACGTTCTCGCGGATTCGGTCGAAGACGATGATCGTGTCGTACATCGAGTAGCCGAGGATGGTCAGGAAGGCGGCGACCGTCCCGCTGGTCACCTCCTGGCCGACCAGGGCATAGACGCCCGCCGTGATCAGGATGTCGTGGATCAGCGCGATCACCACCGGCACCGCGTACTTGGCCTCGAACCGGATCGCGACGTAGGCCGAGATCACCAGCAGGCTGAAGATGATCGCGATGATCGCCTTGTTGGCGACCTGGGCGCCGAAGGTCGGGCCGACGCTCTGCGAGTCAAAGCTCTCGTTGCCCGACTCGAGTCCGAAGGCGCGCTCGAGCACCGGCGCGACGTCGGCGGTCTGGTCAGGCGGGATCTTCCCCTGGACCTGGACGACGTTGGCGCCGAACTCGGGGTTCTCGGTCTCCTGGATCTTCGCCGTGTCGGCGCCGGGGATGCCGGCGTCGGTGAGCGCCGAGCGCACCTCGTCGACCGAGGCCGGCTCGGCCAGCGCCGCCTCGATCCTGGTCCCCGACTCGAAGTCGATCCCGAGGTTGAGTTGCTTGGTCGCGAAGGCGAGCGCGCCGATCGCCAGGATCAGGCCCGAGAAGGAGAAGAAGTACCTGGAGGCGCGGGTGAAGTCGAACTTCCACTGTCGGCCCTCGCCGCCGGCGCCGAGGAAGCTCGGCCGCTGCAGGATTCCCGATCGGCCCAGCAGCCCGAGCACCGCCTGGGTGAACAGCACCGCCGTGAACAGCGAGACGATCGTCCCGATTCCGAGCGTGAAGGCGAAGCCCTTCACCCCGGCGGTCGCCAGCCCGAAGAGAATGAACGCCGTGATCAGGGTGATCACGTTCGCGTCGATGATCGTCGCGATCCCCTTCTTGTAGCCCTCGGAGATCGCCGAGAGCATCGAGCGCCCGGCTCTGACCTCCTCCTTGATCCGCTCGAAGATGACGATGTTGGAGTCGGCGGCGACCCCGATCGTGAGGATCAGCCCGGCGATCCCCGGCAGGGTCAGCGTGATCGGGATCAACTTGATCAGCGCGAGGAAGAAGACCGCGTAGACCAGCAGCCCGAGGCCGGCGATCACCCCGAGGAAGCGGTAGTAGAAGATCAGGAAGGCGAGCACGATGATCAGCCCGGCGATGCCCGCCTTCAGGCCCTGGTCGAGTGCCTGCTCGCCGAGGGTCGCCGAAACGGTGCTCTGGCTGATCAGCGCGAGGTCGATTGGCAACGCCCCGCGCTTCAGCACCTCGGCCAGGTCCTGAGCCTCGGTCGGCGAGTCGAGCCCGGAGATCTGCGCCCCGGTGCGCCCGTCGATCCCGTCCGGGTTCTCCTTGAAGTTGATGATCGGGCGTGAGACCAGTTCGTTGTCGAGCACGATCGCGAAGCTCTCCGAGTACTGCGAGGCGGTGTTGACATCCGCCGCGGCCGCCGATTCGCCGGTCGCCGCGAAGTACGCCTCTTGGCCTCGCAGCGAGATTGCGCGGGTCACGTCCTGGAAGGCCTGCTGGCCCTCCTCGCTGAAATCGAAGGTGACGTTGGGCTGGTTGGTCGTCGGGTCGGAGCTCGCCTTCGGATCCTTGATCTCGTCGCCCGAGAGCGATGGTTTGTCCTTGAGTACGAAGAACTGCGAGCTGCCTATCTGCGACTCGTCGACGTCGGTGGTTGCCGGGTCGTCGCTGGGCGCCTCCTCGAGCACCACCGTGCCCTGAGGGACCGCGATCACCCGCGAATCCGGCGGTCGCTTGCCGTTGAACGGGACGTAGAGGTCGTCGATCCTTGACGCGGGATCGCCGAGCGGTTGGAGCGTTTGGCGGTCGAAGAGGTAGTAGGTGTCACCCTTCGCGGTGCAGTTCTGCCGAGCGCACTGTTCGTCGGATACCGGCTTTTGCTTGGACGCTGCCTCGACCGCGTCGATCTCGCGGTTGTACGGACGGCTGGCCGAATCCTGGACGTCGGGGTTCGGCGGGATCACGTTCGGCTCGAAGTCATAGAAGTAGAGCTGTGCCGTTGTTCCGACCAGCTCGATCGCTCGCTGGGTGTCCTCGACGGCGGGGAGCCCAACCTCGACCTGGTCCTCGCCGATGCGCGAGATCTCGGGCTCGGCAACGCCGAGCGAGTCGACCCGGTCGCGGATGTTCTCGATCGCCCGATCGATGTCTTCGCCGGTGACCTCGGGCACCTGCGATGTGCCCCGTCCCTGGTAGATGAGCTCGGTGCCGCCGCGCAGGTCGAGCCCGAGCGTGGTCGGTTTCTGCGAGATCGCATAGGCCGAACCCACCAGCAGCGCCAGCACGAGAACGAGGACGATCAGGTTGCGGCGGCGGTTGGCCATCGGCTCCGCCGGAAGCTACTGCGGCGTCAGCACGAGCAGCAGTCCGCCGTCATCGTCGTAGGCGGGAAACAGGTCGGCGACCGCCTCGGCGGGCAGATCGCCCTCGGCGTTGACCGCAACCCGCTTGCCGAGCGAGCGCACGCCCCATTCGAGCGTCGTCTCGATCGGATCGGTGGTCCCGTTCTCGTCCGTGTCGGCGGTCTCGCCGCCGTCGCCCGGATCGATCCACTCGAGCCCGAGGACCTCGCGCACCGGACGGCCGATCACCTGCTCGTCCTTGAGCCCGGTGAGCTCGAAGCCGTTGCGGCCGATGTCGAGCAGGCGACCTTCTTGATCACAGATGAAGAACGCGGCGTCGGGCGCCGGGTAGTAGTCGTCGAGCAGCTCGAACAGGAACGGGGCCCCGCATCGCGAGCACGACTTCGGGCGCGGGCTGAGCCCGGTCCGCTCACCGGAGAGCTCGCGGTTTCCGCAGTTGGGACAGATGAAGAAGGGCACGGGCGCAAAGCCTAGCGAGGGCTCGAAAGTGAACTTAAGGACGAGCAGGCAGTGGGCAGTGGGGAGCGCGAGGGTTCTGCCTACTGCGAACTGCCTACTGCCTACTCAAAAGAGCGACGCCGCTCGCTCCGGCACCGCCAACCCGAGATGAGCGTAGGCGCGCTCCGTCGCCACCCTTCCTCGCGGGGTCCGCTTGAGCAGGCCCTGCTGGAGCAGATAAGGCTCATAGACGTCCTCGATCGTCTCCTGTTCCTCGTCGACGGCGGCCGCCAGGGTCGAGAGGCCGACCGGGCCGCCGGAGAACTTGACCGCGACCGTCTCCAGGATCGTGCGGTCGTGGCGGTCGAGGCCGGCCGCGTCGACCTCGAGCAACCCCAGTGCCTCGCCCGCGATTGCCTCGGTGATCACGCCCTCGCCGCGGACCTGAGCGAAGTCGCGAACCCGCTTCAGCAGCCGGTTGGCGACCCTCGGCGTCCCGCGTGAGCGTTCGGCGATCACGCGCTCGCCGGCGACGGCGATCTCAACCTCGAGGATCTCGGCCGAGCGGCGCACGATCTGGGCGAGATCGGTCGGCTGGTAGTGCTCGAGCCGCTGGCTGACGCCGAAGCGATCGCGAAGCGGCGTGGTCAGGAGCCCGGCGCGGGTCGTCGCCCCGACCAGCGTGAACGCCGGGAGGTCGAGCGTGACCGTGCGCGCGCCCGCGCCCTGTCCGAGCACGATCGGCAGCTGGCGATCCTCCATCGCCGGGTACAGGGTCTCCTCGATCGCCCGGTTGAGGCGGTGGATCTCGTCGATGAAGAAGACCGAGCCGGGCTCGAGCGCGGTCAGGAAGGAGGCGATGTCGGCCTTGCGCTCGAGCGCCGGGCCGGCGGTCTGCACGATCGGCGCCTCGAGCTCGGTGGCGATGATGTGAGCGAGCGAGGTCTTCCCGAGCCCCGGCGGACCGGCGAGCAGGACGTGGTCGAGCGACTCCGAGCGACGCCTGGCGGCCTCGATGAAGACCTCGAGCTGCGAGGTCACCTGGCGCTGGTTGACGAAGTCGGCGAGCCGTCGGGGCCGCAGCGAGCGGTCGAGCTCTTCGTCGCTGCCCGCGAGCCGCGCCTCGGCGATCGGCTCGGCGGCCAGATCGCCGCCGATCCCGGGGTCGCGCGAGATGCTCACGCCACCTCCTTCGCCCCGGCGCTTCTCAGCGCCGCGCCGATCAGATCCTCGGGGGTCTCACCGGCGGCGCTCTCGAGCAGCTTCTCGGCCTCGGCAAGGGTGTAGCCGAGGTGCATGAGCCCGTCGCGGGCGAGCGAGCGCGGGTCCGAGTCGTCGCCGGCAACGAGCGCGGGGACGCCCTCCTCGAGCTCACCGGCGACCTTCTCGCGCAACTCGACGATCACGCGCTCGGAGGTGCGCTTGCCGATCCCGGGGACCGCCTGGAAGCGCTTTGCGTCCCCGGCGGCGATCGCGCGAAGAAGCTCGCGCGGAGTGCCGCCCGACAGGATCGCGATCGCCACCTTGGGCCCGACCCCCGAGACCGAGGTCAAATGCAAGAACAGGTCGCGCTCCTCCTCGGAGGCGAACCCGAACAGCGAGAGGGAGTCGTCGCGGGCGACCAGGTGGGCGTGCAGGGCGGTCTCCTTGCCACGCCCCGGCACCGCCTTCAGGGTCTCGGCCGAGACCGCGAGCCGGTAGCCGACGCCGCCCGACTCGATCACGAGGTGATCGGCACGGCGAACCAGGACCTCGCCGCGAACCGAGGCGATCATCCGAGCATTCCCGCCGCCGGTTCGCTCTCGCGAAGAGCGGATCCGGCATGCGCCGCGTGACAGATCGCGACCGCGAGCGCGTCGGCGGCGTGATCGGACTCCGGCGGGCGCGGCAGGCCGAGCAGGGTTCCGACCATCCGCTGAACTTGGCGCTTTGCCGTCGCGCCGCTGCCGCAGACCGAGAGCTTGATCGCTTGCGGGGTGTAATCGAAGCAGGGAACGTGGCGTTGCGCCGCCGCCAGCATGGCGACGCCGCGCGCCTGGCCGACGGCGATTGCCGAGCGCACGTTCTTGCCGAAATAGAGCTGCTCGAGCGCGACCGCGGCCGGCTCGTGCCAGCCGATCAGCTGCTCGAGCTCGGTATGGATGCGGGCGAGCCGATCCTCCAGCGGTCGGTCCGGCGGAGCCTCGATGACGCCGCCATCGACGGCGCTCATCCGGCCGCCGGCGACTCTGACGACGCCGAAGCCCGTGTTCGCCACGCCCGGGTCTATGCCCATGACGAGGATCACGCGTACGGATTCTCCGCCCGCGGTCGGATGCCTTCCCGAGGGGGCGGCGACGCTAGGCGGTGGCCTGCTCGAGAAGGGTCTCGGGGATGTCGAAGTTCGCGTGCACGGCCTCGACGTCGTCGTGGTCGTCGAGCGCCTCGATCAGCCGCAGCAGCGCTCGCGCCTCGACCTCGCCGGCGACCTCGACCACCGCGTTCGGTTCCATCGCCAGCTCCGACGACTCGATCTCGACCCCGTCCTCGGTGAGCGCCGCGCGGATCGCCGCCAGGTGCGCGGGCGCGGCGGTGACCTTGAGCACGTCGGCATCGGTGGCGACATCGTCGGCGCCGGCATCGATCGCGGCGAGCAGGTCCTCCTCCCCGTAGCGCCCCGCGTCGACGAGCACGACCCCCTTCTTCTCGAATTGCCAGGCGACCGAGCCGGGCTCGCCGAGGCTTCCGCCCGCCTTGTCGAAGACGTTGCGGACCTCCGATCCGGTGCGGTTGCGGTTATCGGTCAGGGTCTCGACCAGGACGGCCGCGCCACCCGGGCCATAGCCCTCATAGACGACCCGCTCGATCTGCTCATCGCCGCCGCCGGCGCCGGTGCCTCGGTCGATCGCCCGCTGGATGCTGTCCTTCGGCATCGAGTAGCTACGCGCCTTCTCGATCGCCGCCGCCAGGGTGAAGTTCGCCTCCGGATCACCGCCGCCCTCCCGCGCAGCGACGGCGATCGCGCGCGCGAGCTTGGTGAACAGCTGGCCGCGCTTGGCGTCGGTCGCCGCCTTCTTGTGCTTGATCGACGCCCATTTCGAGTGACCGGACATGGGCCTCAGTGTAGAAAGACCGGCCGCGGCCGGACCCCCGTCCGGCCGCGGCACTGGCGTCGGCATCCCATCGATGGCGCCGCGTTTGCGAAGCCCCCTCGCCCCCCCGGCACATGGCCGCGAAAGCGACGCGCATGATGAGAACAACCGGAGGGCGGCGAAGTTGCGCCGCCTCCGGAGACGATCAGCCGATCTGGGCCTTGACGTTGATCGTGCCGATCGGGATTCCCTTTGGAAACTGGCGCCCGGGGCGCTCAGACGACGAACCGGCCGTCCTCTTGCAAGAGCTCGCCGTCGACCTCGAGCCGGCCACCCCTGCGCAGGTCGCAGACCATGTCCGTGTGCACGGCGCTCTCGTTCGTGCCGCCCGACTCCGGGTAGCTGGCGCCGACGGCGAGGTGCACGGTGCCGCCGATCTTCTCGTCCAGGAGGACGTCGCGGGTGCCACGGTCGATGCCGTAGTTGGTGCCGATCCCGAGCTCGCCCAGGCGACGCGCACCATCGTCGGTATCGAGCAGCTTGATCAGGAATTCCTCGCCGCGCTCGGCGCTCGCCTCGGCCACCTTGCCGGCCTCGAACCGAAGCCGCACGCCCGAGACCTCGCGCCCGCCGATCACCGCCGGCAGATCGAACGAGACCTCACCCTCGACCGAATCCTCGACCGGACCGGTGAAGAACTCACCATCGGGCATGTTGTGCTCGCCGTCGCAGGGGATGAACCGGCGCCCGGCGATCCCGAGGCGCAGGTCTGTGCCCGGGCCGATGATCCTGATCTCCTCGTGGCCCTCGACCCACTCGGCGAGTCGATGGCACTCCTGCGAAGCCCGCGCCCAGGCTCCCAGCGGATCGCCGTCGTCGGCAAGGCAGGCGCGGAAGTAGAAGTCCCAGAACTCGCTCAGGCTCATCTCGGCGTCGGAGGCGTAAGCGTTCGTGGGATAGAGCGTGTAGACCCAGCGATGGGTGCCTTCAGCGGCTCGCTCCATCGTTCTTCGCATCAGCTCGCGGGTCGCTGCCTGGCGCTTGGTCTGGCGCTCCGGCCCGACGCTCGAGAGCTGGCGGGTGTTTGTGTCGGCACCGATCGCGATTCGGCAGTCGGCCTCCTCGGCCGCCCAGCGCGAGAGCGGTGAGATCCATTCGAGCTGATCGTCGCTGGCGTCGCGGTAGTAGATCGCCGATTGCTCCTCGAGGCTCATCGAGACGACCGGGTTGCCGCCGGCGCTGAGCACCTCCTCATAGACCGCGGCAACCAGCGGCTCGGCGGCGGTCGAGGCCTCGATGATGCAACTGTCGCCCTCGCCGACCCTGACCGAGTAGCCGACCAGGATGCGGGCGAGGTTGGCGACGCGCGAGTCGATCATCGGTCGCCCCCACGGCGCTCGGGCGTTGTCTCGCCCGCGCCGAGCTCCTCGCGCGCCGCCGTCGCCTGCGCCATCAGCAGCGCGTGGATCCGTGGATCGTCGGCGAGCTCGGGATGAAACGAGGTGGCGAGCAGGCGCCCGTCGCGAATCGCGACCGGGTGGTCGTCGACCGTCGCCAGCACCCGGACCCGGACCCCATGGCGATCGATCCAGGGGGCGCGGATGAAGATCGCGCGCAACGGCTCGGGGCCGATCCCCTCGATCTCCAGGTCGGCCTCGAAGCTGGCTATCTGGCGACCGAACGCGTTCCGACGCGCGGTCGCATCGATCAGGCCGAGGTGCTCGGAATCGAGCACGATCATTCCGGCGCAGGTGCCGAGGATCGGCCTGCCGCCTGCGGCGTGGGCGCGGATCGCACCGGCGAGCCGGTCGCGCTCGATCGCCTTGCTGATCGTGGTCGACTCGCCGCCCGGGATCACCAGTGCGTCGAGCCCGGCGATCGCCTCGGCGGTCCGCACCTCGAGGGCCTCGGCACCCAGCTCGCCGAGCATCCGGGCGTGCGCCGCGAAGCCGCCCTGGCTGGCGAGCACGCCGACTCGGAGACGGTCGGGGCGTGCCTGCGGCGGAGCGGCGCCGGGGCCGCTCACGTGCCTCGGTGCTGCAAGAGCTCCCCCTGGGCGGCGAGCTCGCCGATGTCGGCGCCGCGCATTGCGTCGCCGAGACCGGTCGAGGCGGTCGCGACCCGCTCGGGATCGGCGAAGTGGGTGGTCGCCTCGACGATCGCCCGGGCCATCCGCGCCGGGTCGGAGGACTTGAAGATCCCGGAGCCGACGAAATTGCCCTCGGCGCCGAGCTGCATCGTCAGCGCCGCGTCGGCGGGGGTGGCGATGCCGCCGGCGCAAAACAGCGGAACCGGCAGCCAGCCGCTGTCGGCGACCTCCTCGACCACGGCGATCGGGGCCTGCAGCGCCTTCGCCTCGCCGGCCAGCTCCTCGGGGCGCAGCGTGGTCAGCCGGCGGATCCCGCCGGTGATCTCGCGCAGATGGCGGACGGCCTCGACGATGTTGCCGGTGCCGGCCTCGCCCTTGGAGCGGATCATCGCCGCGCCCTCGCCGATCCGCCGCAGCGCCTCGCCGAGGTTGGTGGCGCCACAGACGAACGGGACCTCGAACTCGCCCTTGGCGATGTGGTTTGCCTCGTCGGCCGGGGTCAGCACCTCGGACTCGTCGACGTAGTCGACCTCGAGCGCCTGCAAGACCTGCGCCTCGGCGAAGTGGCCGATCCGCGCCTTCGCCATCACCGGGATCGTCACCGCCCCCTTGATCTCGCGAATCATCGACGGGTCGCTCATCCGCGCCACCCCGCCATCGCGGCGGATGTCGGCCGGGACACGCTCGAGCGCCATCACCGCGACCGCACCGGCCTCCTCGGCGATCCTGGCCTCAGTGGCGGTGACCACGTCCATGATCACCCCGCCCTTGAGCATCTCGGCGAGGCCGCGCTTCACCCTGAATGTCGCCCTCTCGGCCATCACGGCAAGCATAGGGAAGACCCGTCCCGCCACCGGCTGCGCATGGTCCAAATCCAGGCCGCCGCTTTGTCCGGCCTGAGCGGGCCCAACTCTGCAGGAGTCAGGCCCATAACTCGTCGCTTCTGGCGGGGTATCTAGTAGCCCGGCGGGTGCACGGCGACGAACCCGACGGGGTCGCGGGGACCCTGCCAGCGAGGGCCGGCGCCGCCCGAGGTGTCAAAGCGGAGCCCGGCGATCACGACGTAGGCGTGCCCGGGGCTCGCGTAGACCGTGATCCAGTTGCCCGGCCCGGGCTCACCCCAGGTCATGAAGGCCGTGGAGTCGAGCGGGGACGAAAGCAAGCCGCCCCCGTGGAGCGCGTAGCTAACGGACCCGGAGCAGTCGTAACCGCTCGATTCGAACGAGCCGTGACCGCCCCCGTAGACGTATGGCATGTCCGAGATCGCGTTGGCCGCGGCGATCGCGTTCTTGACCCCCTGCGGGGCGTCAGCCGGCGCCGTCGCCGTACCGTCGGAGTTGAGCGTCGCCTGCGAACCGCTCGGCGGCGGCGCCTCCGCGGCGGGCGGCGTCCCGGAAGGCGCGTCCTCGCCGGGCGACGGAGCCGGGGCGGACAGGGCCTCCACGAGGTCTTGCTCCTCGCCGACGAGCTCGGCGAGCTGCCGCCGCCGCTTGTCCTTCGCGGCCCGCAGCCCGGCCTCGCGCTTCTCGAGCGCCGCCCGCGAAGTCGCGAGCGCCGCCTGGCGCTCGGCGATCGCCTCGCGGGCTGCCTTCAAGCGCGTGACCGCGGCCTCGATCTGATCGACGGCGGCGCGGGCGGAGGCTCGGAGCTCACGGACGCGGCCGACCACCCCGTTCTGGTAGTCCCGGATCCGCGCGAGGTACGTCGCCCTCGTCGCGAGGTCGTCGAAGCCGTCCGAGTTCAGGAGGACCGTGAACTCGTCGGGCTCGCCGTGGCGGTAGATCGAGACCAGGAGCCTTTCGAGCTCCGCGAGCGCACCCTTGAGCCTGTGGCGCGTCTGGACGAGGGTTTCGCGCGCCTCGGCCAGGTCGCTCCTGGCCGAGGCCAGCTCGGCCTCCTGTTCGGCCAGCTCGCTCGCGACCCGTTCCTCGCGCACCCGCAGGGCTGAGACCTCACCGAGCAGCGAGTCGATCGCGGCGTTCTGCTCGTCGAGCTGTGTCCGGATCTCATCCTCGTGGGCGCGGACCTCGCCGAGTTGCCCGCTCTGGGCGTTGCTGGCGGGCCCCGCGATGAGCCCGATCGCCAGTGAGCCGGCCAGCACGGCGGCAGCGACGGCGGAACGCCGGCTGAATCGGCGGAGGTTGGCTCGCGCGCTCGGCATGGTCTCGCCGAGCGGCAGGGCCGTCGGCCCGCGCGACCCTAAAGGGCTCGTGATCGGGCGTCCGAATTGGCCGTCGTCTGCAGGATCCGTTGCATGGGAGGAATCTCCCAGGCGGCCACATAGTGCGGGAGGACCCGCTGCGAGGACTGTCGGGCCGCACCAGCGGGGGTCCCTGCAACAACAGGACCCGCCCGCCAGAGCGAGACGCGCTGCGCGCTCCTACTTCAGCTTGAAGGCGCGGATCCGGTCCTTGTAGGCACCCTTGTCGCGGGCGTAGACGCCGTGGGCGAGCGCCTGCACGATCGCCAGCAGCGAGGTGTTCGAGCGCGTGAATGAGGGTCCGTTGGAGGAGTAGTAGAGGGTCAGGTCGGAGTGCTCGCCGATGTCGGAGAGGGTGGCGTCGGTGATCGCCATCGTCGCGGCGCCCCGATGCTTGGCGAGCTTCATCGCGCGAACCACGATCGGGTGCGCGCGACCGGCCGAGAAGGCGATCACCAGCGAGTCCTCGTCGACGCGCGAGAGCCGCGTGATCGAGTCCTGGCGCGGGCTGGCGACGACCTCTCCTCTGATGTCCAGCAAAGCCAGCAGGTGGCGCAGGTAGCTGGCGAAGAAGGCGAGCTGGTCGAGGCCGACGATCATCACCCGCTGCGCCGAGCCGAGCGCGGTGACGCAGGCCTCGACCTGTTCGCGGGTGAGGTTGCGGACCGTCTCCTCGACGTTGGCGTGGTCGGCGGCCAGCGAGGCCTCGAACTCGGAGTGGTCGAAGTCGAACAGCGGCGCGGCGGAGTCCTCGCCGGGCTGGCGGCTGCGGTATTCCTCGATCGCCGCCTGTTGGAGCTCCGGATAGCCCTCGAACCCGAGTGCCTGGGAGAAGCGGACGACGGTCGACGAGGAGGTGTCGGCGCGCCGGGCGAGCTCCTCGGCGGTCTGAAAGGCGGCCTCGTCGAGGTGGTCGACGATATAGCGAGCGACATCCTTTTGTGAGCGCGAGAACTCGTCGAAGCGCTCGGTGATGTAGACGGAGAGGGCCTTGCCGCCCGGACGTGCCGGGGCTCGACGTCCGTTGCCGCTCGATGCGCTTCGGGTTCGGGGGGCGGGGCGGGTCTTGGTCGCGGTCTTGCTCACGGCCGGTTGATTCGCGTCCGCTGAGGCTTTTCCTTTTCGCCTGCAGGTGCTGCAACACACGCGCCTCCGGTTGTGGTTGGATCGAGGTCGTGGAGCTCGAGCACCTATTGCGGCTGACCAACCGCAACATGATCGCCTTCGACCTCGCCCTCGGCACCGCGGCCCTGGCGGCGCCCGACGCGACCCTGCGGGTGCTCGGTCACGACGAACCCTCGCCGGACGCCCGTCATCTGTTCCGGCGCTGCGGGCCCATCTGGCTCACCTTCGCCGCCGCCCACACGACCGCCGCCCGCCGCGACCGCGCCGAGGACTGGTGGGCGCTCGCCTGGCTACGCGGCACCGAGCTCGCCACCGACATCGTCTGGTCGCGCTCGAGCTCGTTCTCGCGACCCGGAGCCCGCGCGGGCCTCTGGCTCGCCGGGGCCGCGAACCTGGCGATGGCGGCCGGTTTCGCCCGCCTCGCGCGCTCACGGCGCTGAGCCGACCGGCCTACTGGTAGAGCAAGAAGTCTGGCTCGGGCACGAGGCCGAGTACCGCTGGCGGCGCCATCAGCGGATCGTCGAGCCTGTAGAAGACCGAGAACCCGCTGAACAACCTCGGCGAGGAGAGCTCGGCGTAACCGTCCCGCTTGGCCGCCGGGGAGCCGATGCCGTCGAAGTTGAGCGCCGTCTGCACCCCGGCACGGCGCTTCACCCTGCCGCGTCCCCTGATGCTGGCGTTGCGGAACTGGTGCACCACGAGCAGCTTCGGCGGCAGGCCCGCGGTCTCCACGGTCGCCGCGAGCTTGGCTGAGACCGCGTTCAGCGCTTTCGCGCCGACCCTGCCCTGGGTCCTACCCGGGATCCCCCGGCGCCCGACGTTCCATTCCGGATCGAGGGCGATGTCGACGTCGGGCTGAACCACCCACTCGCGCAGCGCCCGGAGCTCGTCGAGAAAGGTCGCGCGGCCCGGCTGGATATCGAGCATCAGCCGCGCGCCGATCGCCCGGGCCTGATCGAGGTAGATCTGGATCACCTGGTCGTCCTGGCGGGTCCGATAGAGCCCGTCCGGACCCCCGCCGGCGGTCGCGAACACCGAGACCAGGTCGAACTCGCCGCTCACCGGGCGATCGCCGAGTGCCCCGTAGGGTGCCGACTGGGTGGCGAGCTTGGCCGCCGCGCCTCGCGGGGATTTCAGCCCGAGAATCGTCCGTCCCATTTGCGGAGCGCCGTAGAGCGCCACGACCCGCTGCTCGGGAAGCGCCGTCCAAGGCGCCGCCACGGGTGCTCGCGCCGCGGCGGCGGGGGGCCGGTCGCGGTCGAGAAAGCGCTCGGTCGCGCGTTCGATCCGGGCCGCGGTAGGCGGGTGCGCCGCGATCGCGCTCGGCGCGGCGACAAGCGTCGCACCCAGAATCGCAAGTGCGAGACGCAATCGTGTTCCCCCGAAGCGCACCACCCGAGCAAACACGCTATCCGGCGCCGGGCTGCGCTCGCGACCGAACCCGCCCGAATAGGTTGTCGGCGTGCGCGGGTTGACCACGATCGGCGTCTACGGCTTCGATCCCGATCGCTTTCTCGCCGCCCTCGAGGGCGCCGGGGTCGACACGGTGATCGACGTTCGCCAGCGCCGCGGGGTGCGCGGCAGCGAGTACGCCTGGGCCAACTCGCAGCGCCTGCAGGCGGCGCTCGCCGCCGCCGGGATCGCCTACGAGCACCGCAAGGACCTGGCGCCGACCACCGAGCTGCGTCGGCTGCAGTACGCCGAGGACGACCGCCGCGGCGTCGGCAAGCGCTCCCGGGTCGAGCTGGCGCCCGCCTACGTCGACCGCTACCTGAGTGAGATCCTCGACCGGGTCGACCTCGACGCCTTCGCCGACGCCCTCCCCGACGATTCGCTGCCGGCGCTGCTGTGCGTGGAGCGCGACCCCGAGGCCTGCCACCGCTCGCTGATCGCCGGCCGGATCGCCGAGCGCCGCGGGCTCGAGCTCATCCACCTCCGACCTTGAGCCGATCGGCCCTGCGCGCGCCGGCCCTGCTACGAAGCTCTTCCGGCGCCAGAAGGGCCGCGAATGAGATCCGATCGCGCGGTGAGCCGGAAAGGCGGAGCTCGCGCCCCGCCGCCAAGCCAGGCGGGCGCGCACGGCCTCGGGTGACCACGCGGCTGCGGGCACGCGGGCGCACCCTGGCGCGGTGCGGTCGGGGTCGGAACGCTGTTCTAGCGTCAGCCAGGCACGTCTCGAGCTTAAAGGAGATCCCTTCTCGCTTACGACTCCCTGGCACGCCTGGCTCGTTCGAGGATCTGACCGATAAGCGGGCCCTTGGCCTCGGCGTAGTAGTTGACGTCAGGCCAATCCTCGAGCGCGAGCCTGCGTTTGAGCTGTGTGTAGGCGGCCCGGTCGTCGGCTGAGCGCCGCAGCCAGTCACGCAGCAGCAGATAGTCGCCTTGTTCGCGGCAGCCATGCGTCCATACATGAACATGGGCATCGCAGGTCCCTGGACGGAACATGCGATGACCCGGCTCGCGGACGCGAAGCTCGTAGCCGAGCAGCGTGATCGCCGGCAGGTATGCCGACTCGTCCTCGACGTCGTCGACGGTGACCAGCACATCGATGATCGGCTTCGCGAGCAGCCCGGGAACAGCGGTCGAGCCGATGTGCTCGATCGTCATGGCTGTGGTTCCGAGTGCACCCGCGAGCTGCTCGCGAATGCGGTCGAACCGCCGCGGCCAATCCGCGTCGTAGTCCACCAGCTCGACCGGGCCCGGCTGGCGCCCACCGATTACGACCTCCTGAAAGCGCCTCTCCGAGTCGGGGCCGAGCCGGTGACCTGGGTCCCGTCGCGACACGATTCCGAGCGTAGTCGACTCGCAGGCAGCGCCCTTTCGCGCGTCGCCATGGCATCCCCCCGCTGCTACGTGAGCGGGACCACGGCTGTGACGATCTCGCAGCCGTCGTCCCGTGATCAGCACGTTCTGCTCGAGGCGCACGCCGCCGAGGCCGTTCGGCCCGTCGACGCGGTCCCAGCGTCACCGCGGGCGAGGCTTGGCTGCACTCGTTTCGTCTCCGTCGATGCCGGCTCAGGAGAGATCGAACGTCGCGGCCTTGGCGGGCGGCAATGTCGCAGCGGCTGGTGAGCACCGAGGCCTGGTCCCCGATCGGCGGTAAATCCCTACCTCAGACTCCGCAGACGGGCCCGCCGAACCTGCGCGCCTCGATCTCGCGCTGGGCTAGCTTCGCGATCCGGCCCGTCGGATCGCCGCAGGGCGATCGTGTACGGGTCGGCGGACAAGGGCAAGGATGGCCCTGCGAGGGAGTCATGGAGCGACGACCTTGTCTCAGCGGGGGCGTACCCCGGCGAAAGCCGGGGACGCGTCCGTTGTCCGGGGTGGGCTGAGACGAGCTCCCCGCATTGTGGCGGCGGGCTTCGCGCCCCTGGCGCGCTCCCGGCGCTGAGCGGGCCGCCTACCGGTAGAGCAGGAAGTCGGGCTCGGGCACGAGGCCGAGGACGGCCGAAGGGGCCATCAGCGGATCGTCGAGCCGGTAGAAGGCCGAGTACCCGCTGAACAGCCTCGGCGCGGAGAGGTCGGCGTAGCCGCCCGCTTGGCCGCCGGCGCACCGATCCCGTCGAAGTTGAGGACCGTCTGCGCCCCCGCCGTGTCCGCCCTACCCCGTCAGCTTCACCCGGGGTTTGTCGAGCGCCGTGTTGCCGACCGGGTCGGTGAACTTGACCTGAAGCTTTGCTTTGACCGAGGCTCCCTCGGCCAGCGCCCTGAGGATGCGGTCTTGATCCTTCTTCGGCTTGAGCTTAAGGGTCTGCGTCTGACCTGGTGAGAGCTGGATCGTCTGCGGCAAGAGCTTAAAGCCCTTGCGCCCGACGTTGATCTTGCCCTTGGCCTTGGTGGTCAGCGGCTCGTTCGCGGCGCTCACCTTGACCTTGACGACGATCTTTCCCTTTGACTGTCGTTGGTTCTTTTTCGCGCTCACCGAGCCCGAGGCGGAGGTGTCGTCGAGCTCGTAGCTGACCGTGGCCAGGCCGTCGCCGTTGCGCACCCCGGTCGCGAACACGGTCCCCACGGGGCCGAGGCCGGAGCCGCCGCCGCCGCCGGCTGCAAGGATGCGCCCGCCGCCGCCGCCGAACCAGCCACCACCACCACCGCCGCCGCCGCCGCCGGCTCCGCCGGCTCCGAACCCACCGGAGGTTGCCGGTGCGGTCGCGGTTCCGCCCTCGGTCTGGGTGCCGCCGCCGCCTGCCACGGCCCCGGCGCATAGACCTCCTGGCGAGGCTGCTCCCGCTCCGCCCAGCGCTCCGCCGCCACCACCGCCGTTGACGGACTGGCCATTGCAGGCAATACTCCCCGCTCCGCCTCCGCCTCCCGCGACCAGGGTGCGGTCGGCGAGTGTCGTGCCGCCGACGCGGATGTCCGAGGCACCGCCGCCACCGAAGCCGCCGGAGCCGCCGCCGTTGAACCCACCGACGCCGCTGCCAAACGGGCCCCCCTGCCCGCCGACATTGATCTGGATCGAAGCGCCCGGGGTGAGCGCGATCGTCGCCGTCGCGCGGCCGCCGAGGCCCGGCGCGAAGTCGGCGCCGGAGCCGCCGCCCTGCGCCCCGTAGAGATCGAAGGTCGCCTCGGTGACGCCCGGCGGAACGGTCCAGGCCTGCGCCGCGCCGGTGTAGTTGAAAGTCTCGGTCTGGGTGGCGGCCGTGGCGGGTGCTGCGAACGCGAGCGTCGCGAGCGCCACCGTGGCGAGCGCAATCGAGCGCGGTCGGGCGAGCTTGCGCCAGGCCGACGCCCGCATGCGCGACGACCGGATACGCGAATGCCCATCGTCCACAGTGGCCTCCTCGTTTATTGCCTCCCTGCCGCGACCCTACCCAGCCGATCCGAACCGCGCAACCCCTTCGTTCCGCCACCCTCGAGCTGCCCGGCGTGGGCTGCTCGCTTTCCAGGCAAGCGGCACCATCGGCATGGCGGACGACTAGTGGTTTCTTCGCCTGCTCGGCCGCCGTCGTCGTGAGCGGATCGTCCATCAGGCCCACCAGGAGGTGGCGCCCGCTCGGTGAGCGCGTCGTGGCGCTGGGCACCGCACGAGGTGCTGGCGTGTCCAGTCACGTCGGGGTGGCCAGCGACTTTGCGGTCGTGTTCGTAGTCAGGAACTCCCAAATCGCGTTCGTCGATACCTACGACAACTGGAAGGGCGCCCTCGACGCCGCCGGGCTGTCGGAGTAGGCCAGTAACGGCGTTCTGGCCGCTCCATAGCTCCTACTTAGGAGCTATGAGGCCCAAAGTGTCGCTTTGCATGGAAAGCGGCACTTTTGGCGATACTCCCGACATGGGGGAGAACGCCGCGGCAACTGTTCCCGCGCGGGCCACAGGCGCACGGCGGCCGGCGCATATCGTCGGTGCCGTGATCGTATTCGCGGTCGTTCCGGCGCTCGTGATGGCCGCGCTGGTCGGCGAGGTCGGCGTCGCGGCGCTCTTTACCGGGGTGTTGCTCGGCGCCGTCGGGGCGAAGCTCGGCGGAACCCGCCGGATGCTCTACGTCGCTCCGGGACTCGCCCTGGCCGCCGGACTCGGCGCGATCAGCGCCTATGACTGGGGATGGGTCGCTTTGCTGGGGGCATGCGCGTTCGTCGCGGGCGCGGGCATCCGGTTCGGCTGGCTGTCACCGCTGCTGATGGTTCCCTTTGCCGCCACCTTCGTCACCCCGGCGTCTTCGGCCGACGACGCACTGACCTGGGGCGTGATCGTCGGGCTCGGGACGGTCTACGGCAGCCTCCTCGCCCGCCGCTTCGGCGCTCCGGAGGTGGTCGAAGGCGACCGCCTCGCTCCGCCGGTCGCCGCCACGGTGGCAATCGTCTTCGCCGTGATCCTCGGCGCGAGCGCGGCGATTGGCGTCGCGCTGTCATGGACCGAGCCCTACTGGGTGCCCGAGCCGATCCTGATCCTCGTCCTCTACATCCTCATCGGCAAGCGGGACCGGATCAAGGGAAAGGCGATCGGCACGGCGGTGGGCGTCTGTGCGGCGATACCGGTGGCGATCCTCGCGCCGCCCGCCGCTGTGCTCACGGCCGTCGGCACGGTTGCGTTCGTGGTCGCGCTATTGGAGGCCGAGCGTTACTGGCTCATGTACGGCCTCTACACGTTCTCGTTGATCCTCCTGCTCGCCGCTCCGGGACAGGTCGGCTTCGAGGCGGAGGAACGCGGGGTGCAGATCTTGGTCGGCATCGGGCTGCTCGTCGTCGGCCTGTTCATCGCCAACGCCCTCGCCGGTTGGCTTCAGAGGCGCGACCCGCAGCCGGAGCTCGCCCCGGCGAGGTGAACACCGGGCGCCCACCGTCCTGGTCGGGCCTACGGATCGGGATAGTTGCGCTTTGGACAAAAAGCGGTACTCCGCGCTGATATGGCTAGACGGCGCTACTACATAGCTAGGTCACGGCCAGAGCGAGATACTGCGCGGGCGATGTCGCAGGAGAACGTAGAGCTGGTGCGACAGGGGTACGAGGCTTGGAACCGCGGCGACCTCCAGTGGCAGCTGGACCACATCTCTCCGGACTACGAGTTCCAGACGACGCAGCTGTTTCCCGACACCGAGGCCGTCTATCGGGGGGCGGAAGGGTTGAGGCGATTCTGGCAAACCTTCCGGGAGCCGTGGGAGGCCCTTCTCATAAAGGTCGTGCGCATCGAACCGATCGGTGACGATCGAGTGCTTGCCCTGCTCCAGTTCCACGGACGGGGGCGGGACGGAATCGAGGTGACTCTGGAATACGCGAACCTGCTTACGCTGGAGAACGGCCTCGCAACTCGCAATATCGGCTTCGCCAACTGGCAGCAGGCCCTCGAAGCCGCCGGGCTGTCGGAGTAGCGGCTGAGGCATAGGAGCGCCAACCGCGCTACCGACCGCAGCCGTTCTGGACCTCTAAGACCTAACTACTTAGTTGCCCCGAGGCCCAAAGTGTCGCTCTGCATGGAAAGCGGTAGTCCGCTCACAGCGAGAGATTCGCAGGGTGACCCTCAGGTCGGGCAGCGATCCCCGGCGCTGACACCGGCGTCGTCCTAGTCGGCTCGCGACTCGGATCTTTGTTCGCGAGCTGACCGGATGTTAGGTTCGACCGGACGACGGAGGATCCGGGTAGTCGGACTCAACCGAGGAGGCGTCCATGGAAGTACGGACCGCGCGGCGCGGCCGCAACGAGAGCCGGAGCGTCCGCGGGGTTGGAAGCGTCCTCGTCGTCTGCCTGCTGTCGATCGGGCTCGCGGCATCGGCCGCCGGAGCTGCGGGGGGCGGTGGGCGGATCGTCTGGACGCGCAACGCGGCCGATAGCCCTCGCGCCAAGATCGTTTCCGCGCGGCCCGACGGCCGTCACCTGCGCAAGCTGACCCATCCCAAGAAGCACAACTTCGACATCGACGCGCAGATCTCGCCCGACGGCGCCACGGTCGCCTTCCAACGGGACCACGGTGACAAGTCCGTGCTCGGCCTCGTGGATGCCGACGGTCAGAACGAGCGCTCGCTCGACTTCGGCTGCGCCGACCCCTGCGGCGCGGACCTCGCGCCGACTTGGCTCAACACCGGAGATCGGATCGTCTTTACGCGGGTCTTCCTTCCGTTCGATCAGGTGAACGACTCAGCCCATTCCGCGGTGCTTTATACGGGAGTGCCCGACGGCTCGGATGTCCTGCGGCTCTCGGAGCCGGGCATAGACGGGACGTACGAGGACTACCACGCGCACTTCTCCCCCGACGGCAGCTACATCGTCTTCGTCCGGATCCGCAATTCCGACCTCAGCGTGGCGGTGTTGCGCATGAACGCCGACGGCAGCGACGTCCGCAGGCTCACCCCCTGGCGGCTCGACGCTGACCTGCCCGACCTCTCGCTCGCGACCAGCGGCCCGACCAAGGACCTGGTCGTGTTCGAGACCTACGGCATGGGAGCGCCCGAGGGCAAGAACCAGAACATCGCCACGGTGCCATCGACCTGCGCGTCGGTAAGCGATTGCCGCAAGCAGATCAAGTACGTGACCGACTATGGGGCCGGGCGCGTGGCCGGCTTCAACCCGGCCTGGTCACCGAACGGCCGCCGGATCGCCTACACGCTCTTCAAGAGCGACGACGATGATCACCCGTGCTGCGTGGGCGACATCTGGACCGCCAGTCCCAACGGGAGCCATCGCAAGCCTGTGTCGCAGTCGCCGTCGTTCGAGTTCAGGCCAGATTGGGGTCCGGCGCCGTCAGGCTGACCCGGATCCGGCCTCCGGTACATCAGCCAAGCTTCCGAGTGGCGGTACTGCTTTGGACGAGAAGCGACACTCCCGACCCGGACGGCGCGCGCCGGTCGTTAGGGCGCGAGCAACTAACCGACCTCGCCGAAAGACTGGTCGGAGGTGCACCAGGATTGAGCCCGTTTCGGTGCGGGGCGATTTGCCGCCGTCGGGCAGGGTAGGCGGCGAAGGTGTTCGTCTTCTTCTCCAACACGCTCGGCTGCCTACCGTCGTTGCTGATCTCGGCGGTGATCACGCTGATCATGCTGCTCGCCTTCGGCGTGATCGATCTCAACTGAGGCTCGCCGTTGGGAGCCGGGCGTCGAGTTTTGGGTCGGTTGGGTCACTTTGCGCGGCCCGTGCGCGGCCTTACCTCCGAAACGGCGCGCGCCGGTCGCTGGTGCTGTGGCCGCGGGATAGCTCGAAAAACGTGCCGCTTCGTGCCCGCCGCGGCGGGTAGAGATGGATCGTGGATACCGTGGTCATGATCATCGGCGCGACGATCCTCGTCGGCTCGATCACCTTCCTCGTGCTCGGGCTGTTCCGATCGCCGGAACGCCCGAAGGCCACTGACCGGAATCGCTGGGCGGCGCAGGCGACCCTCGCCGGGATGCGCAAGGATGGTGCTGGCCTGCCCTCGGAGGTCGGCGAGGAGCCAACCGAAGCGAAGGCCCGCCGGGGGCCGCGCCACCGCGAACGCCGATCCAGGGGTCTCCCCCGGAGTCCGGCGCGGATTGAGGTCCTTACTCCGGGGCCTCGGCGAGCGGTCGGGCTCGACGCGGGCGAGCACCCGGTCCCCGTCCGGCCTGAACACGATGAGGCCGACCGCGGGCGCCAGCGGCCGCAGGCTGCCGACCGCGTGCACGCCGCCTCTAGGGGCGTGGGCGAAGTACATGCCGCTCCCGCCGTCGCCGACGTCAGCGCCAAGCAGACAACAAACTGGTCCGGAAGGAAGCGGTCAAACCGCTGCGATCTGCGGGAGTTGCGGCGCGCCCTGCGCCCCACACTGAGGCACCGTTGAGGCACGGTTGCGATCCCGCCGCTAGCCCCGGACACAGAAAACCCTCGATTACCGGGGGCTTTCTAGTGGGCCGGGATGGATTCGAACCATCGTCTAACGGATTATGAGTCCGCTGCTCTGACCAACTGAGCTACCGGCCCGGAGGTCCTGATTATCGCTTCGCTCTGCGCTTGCTGCCGTGGTGACATCCCTGCCGGACCATCGCGGCCGACGTGACGAACCGCCTCCAGTGCCCATTAGTGCCTCTTCAACCGGGGGCGCGACCGCAATATGCACGCTTCTCGTCCTAAGCGGTGGTAGCGGGCTCCCGGACTGGTAGTGATTGGCTTCGCCAGAAGAGCACCACTCCGATGACGAACAACACCAGGCCGGCAGGCCCATAGGGCGGCGGATGGGCGGTGATCAGGACCGCGGAGATGCCGAACAAGATGGGCACGGAAAGGGGTGCACCAGCGCGACCGCGGAGGGCGACACCGGCGGCGATCAGCGCGGTGACAAGCGCGACGTTTCCGATGCTGACGAAGACTCCGAAATCGCGAAAGAGGATGTTCTCGGCGAAGTCCTGGGTTAGGTCCTCACGAGTCGCCTGATCGATTCCCGATTGCCCGTTCAGGTCGTCCACGAGAGTGCCGACCCCGATTCCCTGCAACGTCTCGAAGGCGCCGTAGAAGATGACGAATGGTATGAGCGTAATCCGGCTGACCCGCGCCGCAGTCCCTTCAACATCGCGCATGAGCACATAGACCACAGCGGCAAACAGCGGGATGAAGATCAGCATCCCGATGTGGACGACGAGGAATCGATCCACCACGTCTTGCAAATTCAGATAGATCGTGTCGGGCTCCCCGCCTGGATGGAAGAGGAGGAGGATCGCCCAGGCAAGCGGCACTCCGATGATGAAGCCAGCTTCGCCTTTGCTGACCGGCAGTCGATCCATGGGCCAGCTCATTTCGTCGTCGCTCAGGTCCCGGGTTCCGACCCTACACCCCGACAGGTCGGGGGCTACGGCGACATCGCCCTCCGCGACTTCGGGCTCCTGCTCGGCGCGCTGACGCTGTTTTCGCCTCGCCGCCGCGGACTCCGCCAACGCAAACGACGGCGGGACGGTTGAGGCCCTCGACCGCGGGGCCGTTGACTCGACCAACGGTCGAGCCACCGAGTCACGCGGTCGCGGGGCGGTCGCCTAGCGGCAGCCCCCGGTGTCTCCGGTGCAGGCGCGGATGCCTGCGCCGGAGACACCGACCCGCGCAACGCTCTCCCGCACCTATCGACCTCGTCTTCGCGGCACCCCACGACGCAAGACCTCTGCCAAGACGACGGCGTCGTTGCGTTCTGTGTCGTGAGCCGCGTAGACCAGCGTCAGCGTTCCCTCTCGCGCCCGGCGTCGGAGCGCCGTGAGCCGCCGACGGTGGGCTCGAAGCTCTTCGATGTAGCGGCGGCGAAACTCCTCGAAGCGCTCCGGCTCATGCCCGAACCACTGCCTCAGCTCGGTGCTTGGCGAGAGCTCTTTCTCCCAAGCGTCGAGCTGGGCTCGCTCCCGGGATATCCCGCGCGGCCACAGGCGGTCGATTAGTACGCGACAACCGTCCGCCGAGGCCACCGGCTCATGCGCGCGCTTCAGGCGGATATCCAGTTGCAATCCCTCTGGTCGTAAACCACTCGTCCGAGAACGGCGAGCGGCGTGGGCTCCTCGGCCTAAGTCTCGCATCGTCCCGCCTTCCGGATAAGGGCGAGCGCTCGGCGGCGCTATCAGTCAATGAGACGGATCGCCGGGCGACAGACCTGTCCGTTGGCTCACGGATTCAGCTCGGGCTCAATGTTGGACCCCGCGAGATCGAGCCAGAACGACTCTTTGCGAGCACGAGGCTCGGCCACCTCACGCGCGTCGGGTCCGCGCAGTTTGCGCATTGACCCTGTCTGCATATCCCGCCCCAGGCTGGTCCCTAGCGCGGACGGGAAATCCGCACGGTTAAAAGGGGACGCCGATGGCCACCACGGCGGGATCAAGCCCGGGCTTATGGCCAACTAGCGCGGATCTTACCTCTACGCTCACACCAGCCTTTCTCTTAATTCGCGCCGGCCGGTAGCTTTTTGGCGCCGCTCAAAGCCCTCGAAATGGGCATCTGGCCCCATACGAGGCGGGCCCGCCGGGGGTCATGCTGAGTGCTGTGAACTCCACCGTCCAGCTCGCCGGACTGGTCGTGGCCAAGCGCCCTCGGTCGACGAGCTCCGCCGAGCCGATCCTCGGTCTCGACCCGGAATCGCGCGGCTGGATAGACGACCTCAGCGCCAACGGTCCGGAGCGTGAGGCGGCCGTCGTGGCGCTACATGCGCTCCTCGTGAAGGCCGCGCGGTTCGAGGTCAACCGACGCCGCGGGGAGATTTCGCATCTGGGCGGCAACGACCAGGACGACCTGGCCCACCAGAGCGCCGACGATGCGCTCGTCGCCGTCCTAAACAAGCTCGGAGACTTCCGCGGCAAGAGCCGGTTCACCACCTGGGCGTACAAGTTCGCCCTTCTGGAGGCGGGGGCGAATATCCGCAGGCGCGCCTGGCAGAAACGTGAGGTTCCACTCGCCCCTGAGGGCTGGGCCCTGATCGCAGACGATCGATCGACCGCCCAGCGCCATGCCGAAACGAGAGAGCTCTACGCCGCCTTGCGGGACGCGATCAGGCGCGACCTCAGCCGGCACCAGCGCGATGTCCTCGTCGCCACCACGCTTAATGACGTTCCGATTGACGTGCTGGCCGAGCGGCTCGACACGACCCGAGGCGCGCTCTACAAGACCATCCACGACGCCCGGCACAAGCTCCGAGCGGCACTCGCCGCCCGCGGGTTGGGCGTCGGCGAGTACATGGAGACAGCAAGTTCATGACCGCTTCCAACCCACCCGCATTCGATCATCCCCCGGTGCCGCGCTCGCCCACAGTCGAAGCGGCCAGATCCGTTTACCCGGTTGCCACGGCCGAGATCGCCAAGCGCCGCAGGCACCTGGCCGTGGAGACCCACGACGCATTTCAGGAGTTCAGCAAGCAGGTCTTCGCCGCCGGTGCGCTGGACAGGAAGGCCAAGCAGCTGATCGCCGTGGCGGTCGCTCATGTCACCCAGTGCCCCTATTGCATCCAGGCTCACACCAAGGCCGCGCTGCGCGAGGGCGCCAGCGAGTACGAGCTCATGGAGGCGATCTGGGTGGCGGCCGAGATGCGCGCCGGCGGCGCCTACGCCCATGCGACGGTGGCGCTCGAAGCCGCGACGCACACCCACGACCGCCCGGGCGTCTGACGCCCGCCTCGGCGACCACCAAATGTTCCTCCGACTCCTCGTGGCGCTCAACAGTTCACCGCATGCCCGGCGTGCCCTGCGTGAAGGCATCGAGCTCGCGCAGACCAACCGCGCCCAGCTGACCGTGATGACCGTTGTTCCCGATCCCTCCACCTGGGTGCTGGGTGACGGCTACGGTTACGGCGCGCCGATCAATCTCAACGAGCTCAAGGACAGACCGAGCGCAGCTACCAGACCATGCTCCAGGCCGCCGTTGACGGTATGGACGAAAGCCTCCCGGTGGCGAGCATCATCGCCCATGGAGCGGCGGGCCCGGCGATCGTCGATCAGGCCGAGGCCGGCAATCACGACCTGATCGTGATGGCCTCGCGGGGCGCGGAGAACTTCGTTCACTGCTGCTCGGAAGCGTCAGCCATCACGTCCTCCAGGCAAGCTCAGTCCCGGTGCTGGTCGTCCGAGCCGACGAGGAAGACCCGGGCAGGTAAGGAACCCGCCCGCGGCTGACGCTAAGTCTTGACGGGCGGGTCGGGACACGGCCGCGACGCCGTCGCAACCTGAGAGGAACAGCCATGGGGCGACTACAGCAACTGCACGGAACCGGAGTATCAATCTGGCTCGACACGCTCTCGCGGGAGCTGATCGAGTCAGGAGAGTTCGAACGACTCGTGCGCGAGTTCGCCGTCACCGGCGCGACCTCCAACCCGACGATCTTCGCCAAGGCGATCACGAACTCGGACCGCTACGACCAACAGCTCTGGGAGCTCGTCGCTGAGGGCCTCGAGGACCCCCAAGCGCTCTTCCTCGAGCTCGCGCTCACGGACATTCGCCTGGCGGCAGAGCTGCTTCGGCCCACCTACGAACGGAGTGTCGGAGTCGATGGATTCATCTCGCTCGAGTGCACCCCGGACCTGGCCGACGACGCCGATCGAACGATCGAGCAAGCGGTTGACCTTTGGGGCCGGCTCGGCCTTCCCAATGTCCTGATCAAGGTCCCGGCGACCGCCGCGGGCGTCAGGGCCGTTGAAGAGCTCACCGTCCGCGGTGTCAACGTCAACGTGACCCTCCTGTTCTCCGTGCGTCGGTACGAGCAGGTAATCGAGGCCTACCTCCGAGGACTCGAGCGGCGCGCCCGCGACGGCGAAGAGCTGGGTGGGCTGACCTCCGTAGCGTCGTTCTTCGTCTCCCGCGTTGACACCAAGGCCGATGCCGCACTCTCCCCCACCTCACCGCTGCGCGGACGGATCGCGATCGCCAACGCTGAGCGAGCCTACGCCCGGTACCTCAAGCGCTTCTCCGGGTCGCGGTGGGAGCACCTGGAAGCGCTCGGTGCCAGGCCCCAGCGCCCGCTCTGGGCGAGCACCGGGACCAAGAACTCCGACTACTCCGACGTACTCTACGTCGAGCGGCTGATCGGGCCCGGGGTCATCAACACGATGCCTGATGCGACGCTCCGCGCCTTTCGTGATCACGGAAAGGTCGCACCAACTCTCGACGCCGACACCGGTGAAGCCGAGCGTGTTCTGGCCGCGGCCGCCGACGCTGGGCTCGACCTCGACGCAATCACCACCGAGCTCGAGCGGGAGGGCATCGACTCCTTCTGCAGCTCTTATCGCGAGCTCCTGGGCTGCATCGAGACCAGGCTGGCCGCGATCTCCGGCCATGTCGCGACTCACACCTGATCCGCCGGCAGCCTCGAGGAAGTCCGGCCGCGAGCGACCCGACCAGGCCCGCCCCCGCACACGCTGGAGACCGGCAGGTGAACGCGCGCGATACCCAGGCGCCGATCCGCGAGTACGGCGCGATCGGGGACGGACGCACGGTCGCGCTGATCGCAAGCGACGGATCGATCGACTGGCTCTGCCTGCCGGACCTCGACTCACCGAGCGTCTTCAGTGCGTTACTCGACCATCAACGGGGCGGCAGGTTTCGGCTCGCACCCGAGATCGCCTTCCGAGCCTGGCGGCGTTACCTGCCGGACACGAACGTTCTCGAGACCACCTACGACACCGACCGGGGCCGGGTTCGAGTGACTGACGCGATGACTCTCCCCCGCGCTGGCCTGGCCCCCCAACGAGAGCTGGTCCGCCGCATCGAGGGAGTCGGCGGAGAGGTGCCGATGCGCTGGCGGGTTGAGCCCCACTTCGGCTACGGGTCGCGTCCGCATCGATTATCCATGCGCGCCGGCGTCCCGGTCGCCAGCGCGGGCGCCGACGCGCTCGCGGTCCGCGCCTGGGACGCCGGAAGCACGATCTGTACCGCCGAGGCAATCAGCGGCGAGTTCGTCGCCTCAACCGGGTCGCGCGCGCTGCTCGTGCTCAGCGCCGGCCACGCCGAGCCGCTGGTCTTCCCCGCCCGCGACGAGGCCGAGGCGCGCCTCGACTCAACGATCGACTTCTGGCGTAGCTGGGCCGACAGCCGTTGCTACGACGGGCCGTGGCGCGATGCCGTCATCCGCAGCGCCCTGGTGCTGAAGCTTCTGGTCCACGCCCCATCCGGCGCAATCGCCGCCGCCGCCACGACCTCCCTGCCAGAGACGCTCGGCGGCGAGCGCAACTGGGATTACCGCTACTCGTGGCCCAGGGACTCCGCTTTCATGCTCGATGCCTTCCTCGCGCTCGGCTGTTCGCCGGAGGCCGACGCCTACTTCTCGTGGCTGCTTCACGCGTCCCAACTCACCCATCCCCGACTCCGAGTCCTCTACCGCCTCGACGGTGGCACACGCGCGCCGGAGCGAGTGCTGCCCCTCGCCGGCTATCTCGGGTCGCGCCCGGTCAGGGTGGGCAATGCCGCCGCGCCACAGCTGCAGCTCGACGTCTATGGCGAGCTGCTGCAGACCGCGCACCGCTACGCGATGAGCGGCAGGCGGCTCGACCGCGAGACCGGCCGCAGGCTCGGCGAGATTGCGGACGAGGTCTGCCGGCTGTGGCGCCGGCCCGACGCCGGGATCTGGGAAGTGCGCGCCGAGCCGGCGCACTTCACTCAATCGAAGCTGATGTGCTGGGTGGCCCTCGACTGCGCCGCCGAGCTGGCACAGGAGGGCCAGCTACCGGACGACCATGCCCGCGGATGGAAGGCAACGGCCCGGGAGATCCGCGAGTTCGTCGACTCGCGCTGCTGGTCGTCCGAGCGGGACAGCTACGTCCGTGCGCCGGGAACTGGAGAACTGGACGCGAGCCTGCTGTTCACGGCGTTGATGGGCTTTCGCCCGGCAGATGCGACGCGGGTGGACGCGACCATCGACGCCGTTCGCAAGGAACTCTCCCGCGGCGCGCTCCTCTATCGCTACCGGGATGAGGACGGCCTCCCCGGCCAGGAAGGGTGCTTCGTCGCTTGCTCGTTCTGGCTGGTCGAAGCACTTGCGCGGCGCGGACGGCGCCGGGAAGCGAGCACGCTGATGGAGGAGCTCCTCCCGCTGGCCAACGATCTGGGCCTCTACTCCGAAGAGATCGACCCGGAAACTGGCGAATTCCTTGGCAACTTCCCCCAGGGGCTCGTCCACCTGGCGCTGATCAACGCGGCGACCGCGCTGGCGGAAGAATCGGCGCCGTGAGCATTTGGGGAGCGCTGGCCGGAGGCTTCGTCGGCACGGTGGTACTCACCAGCGGGCTTCGCGCCTGTAGCGAGCTGCATCTGACCCGCATGGACATTCCCTTCCTGCTCGGCACCGCATTCTTCACCGACCGCACCCGTGCCAAGGCGATGGGCTACCTGCTCCACTTTGCCTTCGGCCTGCTCTTCGCGCTCATCTACTACGCCTTATTCCGGATCATCGGAGAAGCGAGCTGGTGGCTCGGGGCGCTGTTCGGAATGGCCCACGCCCTCTTCGCCGGTACGACGCTAATCAATGTCCTGCTCCCGGCCGTCCACCCACGAATGGGGACTGCGACCACGGCCGCCGATGCCAGCCCGCTGCTCGAGCCGCCTGGCTTTCTGCTCATGAACTACGGTGCCTCGACCCCGGTGGTGACCCTTGTCATTCACCTTGTCTACGGGGCGATCGTTGGGGAGTTCGTGGCGCTGTCCGACTAGCCGGCCTGGCCCTGGCGCTCGAGCGACCGCCAGGAGAGCTCGACGTCGATCGGACCGAACGCCGGCTCCAGATCCGCCTGAGCGGTTTCGTGGCCCAGCCAGGGACAGAGGTAACGACCATTGACCTTCTCGCTCGGCCACCACAAATGATCGAGCGAGGCGATGTCCTGGCCATGACCCGCGGTCGGGTGGTGCTTCATGTCCATCGGTTCCACGCCGGTGTTCAGCTGACCGCGCAGGTGAGGCCGGAACGGACGGGGATCGATGCGCGCCCCGAGACGCGCGGCGATGTGCTCGGCGGCGGCGTCCGCCTGTTGAGTGGCTAGGCCGCCCTGCTTGATCCAGAAGTTGGTCGCATCACCAGCGGCGTAGACATCCGGCGCGCCCTCGACCCGCCCGTACTCGTCGACCGGGATGAAGCCGCCCGGATCGTCGGGAAGGCCGGCGAGTCGGGGGCCGACGATCTTGGGCAGCGCGAGAACGACCCCGGCAGACACAGGTGTGCCGTGGGGAGCCAAATGGAGCTCCTCATTCTCGTCCTCGACCACGAAGCTGTTGGCCTGGACCGAGATCTGACGCGCTGACAGCAGCGCAGCAATCCCGTCACTTGCCCGAGGATCGAGGATCGACAGCGGTTTGCTCTCCGGTGTCAGCAACCGCAATCGCAGATCATCGAGTCCCAGCTCCTCGCTCCGTCGTCGAAGCCGAAGCGCCAGCTCATACAGCGGAAGCGCCCAGCTCGTTTGCGGCGGGGCCACCAAAAGCAGAGCCCGTCCGAAGGAACGACGTGCATCGCGAATCAACCGATCGACCGACAGGTCGCCCGTCGCGCTCCAGAAGGTCTCGGCATTCCGATAGGCGGGCTGGATCCGACCCCCCACGCAGACGAGGAGCAGGTCGTAGTCGATCTCGGCCCCGTTTTCCAGGTACACGGTGTGGCCCTCGACATCGACCATGTGAACGGCGGCCCGCACGTAGTGTCCCCCGATGTCGTCCAATAGGCGCCGGAGCTCGTGTCGCTCGGCCGGCTGGTAGGTGAACGGCGCCTCGACAACCTTCGGTCTCAACACGAAGTCAGGTTCGGGCGCGACGAGCATCAACTCGACCTCGGCGGGCGCTAGATCACGAAGGGCCAGCGCCGCCTCGACGCCCGCAACGCCGCCTCCGACAATCACCACGCGAGGTCGGCCGCGGCTCGCCCGAGCGTCCACGCGATCGTGGGCTGGCGGGTCTCGAACGGCAGGGATACCGCCGTGCTGCCGAATGAATCGTTCATCGGCCCAACGCCCCCGGGCGGCGAAGCCATTGAGAGAGGACCTCGACCGTCTCGTCCTGGTGATAGCGCAGCGATAGACCTAAGAGCTCTTCCGCGGCCGCGCGCCTGCCGACACCAGACAGGTCGCCAAGTGCTGCCAGCAGTTCTTGGGCCTCGCACAGGGTGATGTCGAACGCCCGGCTGCAGAAACCGGCATGCCAGCGCAGCGCGGCAAATTCAAAGCTGGGCGAGCCGGTATCGGCCAGGGAGAGGCAGACCCGAAGCCCGTCAGCAAGCGGCAGGTGCGAGACCAGGTGCGCCGCGCGCTCGCCCGCGTCCGGCGCCACCGTGGTCCGGAGGCGCTGCGCTTGCGAACTGGCGACCGAGGGGCCCATCAGGCGCCGTTGCTTTCTGACGCTCGAGCCACGGACAAGACGGGATCGACCGCCTCAGGCTCGAGCGCCCTCAGCACCTCGGCGAGCTCTCGCTCGAGCTGCAGGGCGCTCTGGGCCCCGTAAAGCGGCCCGTCGCTGCGGTAGAGGAGCAGATCTACCATCGCCAGACCACGCAGGTGAACTGGAGCCTCGGCTCGGAGCCGGTCGGCAAGGACACGGAGCAGAACACGGTTCCTGAGCACGGGGCACCGTCGGTAGAAGCCCAACAGGATCTGAGGCTCAGGGGACCCGGCATCGCTAGCGACCCTCTCGATCGCCCGCGCCAACCGGATGCGCTTCGCTGGTTTCGCCAGCTGCTGTGCGCGCAGCGCCAGCTCCCGGCTCTGGCGTGGATCCGCACCCCCCGCCAACGCTCGATCGAGCTCCGCCCGCTTGATGAAGGCCCGCACCCTGACGCCAAGGCCGAACCGTGGCGGTCGCTCGGGGCCACGACGAACGGTCCGCCAGCGAGGGGACCGGACGAGGGATGCGTACGGGGTCGCGACGTTCAAATCGGAGGCCATGAACTCAGTCTGCTGCTCACAAGCGCCCCGAACAATGGGTTCAATCGACCATTCGCTCGCGACTGTGTGGCTAGTCATTGCGGCCCCGGCGTAGACCTCGGCATGCGGTCGCGTGCCCACCCCACGCGGGACCACCATTACCGGACAAGGAGCCGTCTTCACCAGTTCACTGGAGACGCTTCCAGCCAAGGCTCGCCGAAGCGGTCCGTAACCGCGCGAGCCGACGACGAGCAGATCGAGGTCGCTTCCCTGGAACGCGAGCTCGGCCGCGGCGTTGCCCTGTTGCAGGATACGCTCGGTATCCACGTCGCCTGAGATCGAGGCCGCGCCTTCGCGAAGACGCTCGGTCCAGACCTCGCCGTGCATCATCTCGAGGACGCCGAGGTGAGCCTCGTCGGCGATGTAAGGCGCGATGGTGATCACCCTGAGAGTGGCGCCGAACGCCTCGGCGAGCTCCTCGGCGCGGGCCACGGCCAGCTTCGACTCGTCCGAGCCGTCATAGCCGACCCCGATCAGGCCGAGGCGGGAGTGCCGGCGCTCGCTCCACCCGCGCGGCGCGATGGCGATGGTGCAGGGGGCGCCGTGCAGCAGCCGCCCAGCCACCGTCCCGGCAAGGACGCGACGGATCGGCCCGTGGTGCGTCGAGCCGATGACCACCAGGTCGGCTTCCACCGTTTCCGCCAGCTCGGTCAGGCCGTGCGCGGCGGGGTCCTGCAGCGGATGACGCTCGAAGTGGCCTCCTCCGAGCTCGGCGTCGGCCTGAGCGAAGATGCGATCGAAGTACTCGGCCTTGGCCTGGTCATAGCCCGCGGGGTCGATCTCCCTGTAGGCCCTCCCGCCCAGCGGCCCGGTGCCTTCGAAGGGACCGAATTCGATCGCCGAGGCGACCAGCAGATGAGCGTCGACCGCACGAGCGAGAGCAGCGCCAAGGTGGAGTGCGTCGTTGGCTTGGTCGGTGCCGTCATAACCGACGACGATCTTTTTGTTCATCGCTTGTCCTCCGTGCGTTTGGTCACGGCGACTCGCCTTGACCGTTTGACTCTTGCCTCCAGCCTCCTGGCGCGTCTTGAGGCCGGCAATGGACCCCCACACCCATTCAGGCGCCCCCGGCCCCAGCCGCCTGGCTAAGACATGCGACGGCTATCGGCGCGGCGACGAAGTACATACTTGGGCCCATTCACGAAGCCGGAGATTGGGGTCAAGATCGAGGCATGACTACTACTCAACTCTTGGAACGCGACTCTCCGCCAACGCATCGAACTCGCCGGCGACTGGCGGCCTCACGATGAGGCCGAGACCCGGCTCTTCGATGCCTCCCGTCAGGTGCTCGGGGCGTCACGCGAGCTAGAACGGGCTTCCGGTAGGCCGCAATCGGCGGGCGCGACCGATGTCTCGCTGCGCTCCGTGCAAGCGGCGCTCGAGTCGCTGGCCAATGCCAGCCTGATGATCGCTGACGCCGCAGCTGCGGAGTTCGACGAGCTCGCGGAATCAGGCGACGAACGCGAGCAGCTGGAGCAACTCGGACTGCTTCTGTTCGGCGTCGACCAGAACCTTCGCTTCGCCGCCCGCGGCTGTCGACTCAGCCGCGAGGCTCTGGCGTCGCTACCGAGCCCGCGGTAAACGCGCGACAGCGGCCAGCCGCCGGCGCACGCTCATGCGCTCGCCACGAATCGCGCACACCGACGGGATGGCGGTTGACACCCATTCACGCGAGCGCTTGGGCGCGGAATGCTTGACGACAACGTCTCAACCAAACGAACGGAATGTGCCATGACCGTGATGACTGAAAAACGACACGAGCAAGAGCCCCGCGAGAGGGCCGATTCCCCGATCGAGGAACGGAGACCCGATTCCAAGGCCACCGCGGCTGATGCGCCCAGAAGGCGGGCACCACAGCCAGGAATGACGAGTTGGCCGAGTCGGTAGATCGTGATCGCCGCTGTCGAACCTAAGCGCATGACCGCGGGGTTCCGTGACCCCCGTGTCCCGTCAACGGCACCGAGCATGGACGGCCGGGAAGTACGCGGCGCAGCCGAGAGCGGCGTCTTCGACGCCTGCTCTCGGCTGCCCGACGCTCCGGGTGGCCTCGGGCGAGCCGTCGACGCGCCACGTTCGGCGCGACCGTCGGAGATCGCGTTCTTGAGCCTGAGCGCGGTCTGCGAATCGCTCGCCGATGCCGCGAGGGCTGCGCTGACACCGGACGCGACGGCGCTCGAACCCGACCGTCTGCAGCAGCTCCGCCGCCCGCTGTTCATCGTCGACCAGAGCCTTCGGCTCACCGCGTCTGCCTGCAATCTGGGCCGCGAGGTCGTGGCCTCGGTCCAGGGCCATCGATAGCACGGCCGGCGGAATCGCCACCTTCGCCTCATCCAAGCGCTCCCGCGCCGTGCTTTGGTTAGCTGCGGCGATGGCTCGACCCACCCCCGTCCGCGACTCCGCGCGCAACCTCTCACTGCTGTGGCGGGTCACTCTGGCCAGCGCCGCGGTCCTGGGGCTCGCATTCGTCCTGCTGCTTTTCACCCCGGTGACCGTGCACGCCCCGATTCGGGTCACCGAGGCGCTGGTCCTCACCGTGGGCCTGGCGGTCATGCTCGCGGCCAACCTCTTTTTTGTCCGGCGTGCCCTCGCTCCGCTGCGCGAGCTCGAGGCGCAGATGGATCAGGTCGACCTCCGCAACCCCGAGCTGCGCCTCGGCGGAAGCGCTGCTCACAGTGCGGAGCTGGTCACCTTCACCAGCGCCTTCAACGCGATGCTCGATCGGCTCGCCGAGGAGCGTCGAGCGGGAAGCCGCGCCGCGCTCATGGCCCAGGAGCGCGAGCGCCTGCGTATTGCGCGGGCCCTGCACGACGAGGCCGGCCAGACTCTGACCGCGATTGCCCTCGAGATCGAGCGCGCGGCCACCGACGGCCCTGCCGGCCGAACGAGAGCGCATGGCGCGACTGGCCGCCCAGCTCCATTCGAGCCTCGACGACATCCGCCGCCTCACCCGTGAGCTTCGACCTGAGGCACTCGATGACCTGGGGCTGGTCAACGCCCTGATCGCTCTGACCTCACGGGCGGCCCGCCAGGGTTCCGTGGCAGATCGAGCGGCGGTTCTTCGGCAGAGCTGCCGCCTCTCTCCACGGAACTGGAGCTCGTGATCTACCGCGTCGCCCAGGAAGCACTGACCAACATCCTTCGCCATGCCCAGGCCTCTCGCTGCGTCGTCGCGCTCGAGCCCGACCGGGTGGGGATCAAACTCACCGTCAGCGACGACGGACGCGGTATGCCGGAGCAGCTTGCCGAGGACACAATCGGCATCGAGGGCATGCGGGAACGCGCCCTGCTTGCCGGTGGCACCCTGACGATCGAATCCCGCCCAGGAGAGGGCACCCGGGTGACGCTTCGCGTGCCGACTGGCGAGGCTCCCTGATGCCGGTGCCCTTGAACACACGAATCCTGCTCGCAGACGACCACGAGCTCGTTCGCGGTGGCCTCAAGATGGTGCTCGACTCGCAGCCGGACCTGACTGTGGTGGCGGAGGCGGGCGACGGCGCCGAGGCGCTGGAGATCGCAATCACCGGGGAGATCGACCTCGCGGTGCTCGACGTCTCGATGCCCCGTCTCACCGGCCTGCAGGTCGCCCGGGAGCTTCATCGTCGTCGTCCCGAGCTGCGTACCTTGATGCTCTCGGTCCACGACGCCGAGCAGTACTTCTTCGAGGCGCTCAAGGCCGGCGCGTCTGGCTATGTCCTCAAGTCGGCCGCCAACCGAGATCTGATCGAAGCGTGCAGGGCGACGATGCGCGGCCAGCCGTTCATCTATCCGGCGGCGGCGTCGGCTCTTGGTTCGGGATTACCTCGAACGTGCCGCCCGAGGCGAGGAGACGCCCACCGACCCGCTCACCCCTCGCGAGCTCGAGGTGATCAAGCAGATCGCGGAGGGTCTGACCAGCGAGGAAATCGCCGAAATCCTGGTGATCAGCAAGAAAACGGTCGACCGCCATCGTGCCAACATCCTCGAGAAGCTGGGAATGCGAAACCGAGTCGAGCTCACCCGCTATGCGATCAAGCGTGGTCTGGTCGAGCCGTAGGCTGGGCTCGGTCGCGATCGACGCGAAAGATCACGGGATCCAGGCCGAGCAGGCGCATATCGGCCAGCAAAACCGAGATGGTGCCCGGGCGTCATCGCGGTCTCTTCTGGGCGCCGCAAACTCAACCACCCAGGCGTCGCCCCTACCGTCCGGCGTGGCCGCGACCAGGGGCGGGGCGAATGGCAGAGGAGTGCACCTTCACCGGCTAGCCCCTGCACGCGCCCGGAGAGCCAGCGCTCGATGTCTTCCCGGTCCATTTTCGCCGGATCAGCGCCGGCCGTCAGATCACCCGCCGATCGGCGGACTGACGGACGCCGGCCGGCGAGCTCAGATGGGTATTGGCGCCCATTTCGCGGAAGCGAACCTCGCGGGACCCTGTAGCTATGAGTCAGATCCTCCTCCCCCAACGAGCCGCCGCTCTGGTGTCGGCCGCGCCTGCGCCGAGCGCCGCGGTTGAGGCACCGGGCACCCCCAGCGCGCTGAGCTCCGTCGTCTCGCGCCTCGAGACAGCCCGTCATTTCCTCGGCGCGAGTCTGTACACGCTTGCGGACGACGCTGTCCGTGAGTCCGGCGACCGTCGTTTCCCACGAGGGCGTCGACTGCGGCGGCCGAGTTCCCACCGCCTGGCGGCCCGCGAGCGAAGGACACCGGCACGCTCGTGGAGCGCGAGCGCGGTAGGACAGGGGCCGGTTCTTGGAATACCCACGCGCACCGGAGCGAAGGGCTGATGCCTTCACTCGGCGACCTCTCAGCCGGAGTGGGCCGCGGGCGGGAAGGGCTTAACTCGGGGACGATCCGCAGGCCGACGGCTGGCACCCGTCACCCCTCCGAACACACACGACCCGGGCCGAGCCTAAATCGCGTCGCACGTACCTTGCGAGAACTCCAACGAGGCTCCGGCCCTGGCCCAAGGGCGCTGAGCGACGAGGCCGGATCCGCGCGGTGACAGTGGCTCTGCCGGCTGGGCCAACCGCGCGATCCGCGCGGCTGGCTGCCACCCCGCTAATCGTCGAGACCACCGCGAGCGGCCACGATGGCACGGCCAGCGACTCCGGACCTTGCCCGCGGGGCGGTTCAGCCAAGCGGCCAGGCTCGGGCCATCAGCTCACTCCTTCGGGTCTTGCTGTTCACGCGCCAACAAGACGGGGAAAGCCGCGCCCAAAGCACAGAGCAAGGCAAGGGCGGCCAACGCCTGTAGCCAGGCGCTGGTGCTGATCAGAAGCAGGGCAGCGGCGCCGAGCCCCAATCCGAGCGTCACGATGGGCCTCTGCTGCCGAGCCGGAGACCTGACCGCCGGCTTGGGACGAGCCTTCGGCTGAGGCTCGGCATCGGAGTCGAAGCGCCCGACCAGGACCAGCCTGAAGAGCACCAGGAGCGACGGCACCAGGATCAGGGCCCCGATGCCGAGACCCACCAGCAAGGCGATCAACGTCGAGTCGTCAGCGGCGGCCTGCTCCAGGGTCAGGCCAGGCAGAAAGACTGGACTTTGAGCCGCCGCCCAGCCGAGGACGATCGCCGCCACCGCCACCGCGGCCGTATACCGAGCCGGTTCAAAGCGGCCGCGCCCGACCAAAATTAAGGTGACCACACCGGCTCCGACCGACGCCAGCAGGGCGCCAAGGCCAGGCCCCTCGGTCAGCCCGTCGAACAGGCCCGGCGCGTCATGGCGCAGAACGGCCAGGCCGCCAATCGCCAAGGTCCCGGCCACCACTCCAGCCCCCAGGGCCCGACGGCGAAAGGCCTCGGTCATCGCTAGGTCCCTTTGGCGGGCTGCGTCGGCGGCCAAGAAGACGGCGGCCAGATAGGCGGCGGTGGCCACGGCCAGGAGGCCGATCAGGATCGAGGTCGGGTTGAGCCAGCTGGAGAAGAGATCGCCCTGGGCGTTCCCCACTGGCACACGCCCGGAGGCAATAGCCCCAACCGCGGTCCCCAGCGCGAACGGCGTCAGCACCGACGAGAAAGAGAAGATCAAGCCGATGACCCGATCTTGGGCCGGCGTGGGGCTGCCACTGCGCAGGGCGTAAGTGGTCCCGCGCATGATGATGCCGAGCGCGGCAACGAACAGAGGCACGGCCAGGGTTGAGGCGATCGAGCCGAAAGCCACCGGATAGGCGGTCCAGCAGACCACCAGGACAAAGATCAGCCAGACATGGTTGGCCTCCCAGACCGGGCCCATGGCCCGAAAGGTCTGCTCGCGCAACCGATCTCGCTCCGGCCCGCGGCCGCTGAGCAGGAACCAAAGTCCAGCTCCGAAATCGGCGCCTCCGAGGACCGTGTAAGCCACGAGGCCGATCAGGGCCAGGGCCAGCGGGGCCTCAACCAGACTCATCGCCGGCCTCCTTGTCGAGCGGGACCAGCGACAGCCGCCGCAGGATCCAGGCCGTGGCTGCAATCAGGGCGGCGTAGACCAAGGCCAGGGCGGCGTAGCCGACCGGGATTCCATCCGCCCCGGTGACCGCCTCATCGGTTTGCATCACTCCGTAGACCACCCAGGGCTGGCGGCCGACCTCGGTCGTCACCCAGCCCGCGATCAGGGCCAGAACCGCTAACGGCCCCGCTGCGATCACCAGCCGAAAGAACCAAGCGCCGGCCGGCAGGGCGCGCCTGCCCCAGAGTCGGTAGAGGTGGAAGACACCGAGCAGGGCGAGAAGCGTTCCGATCCCGACCATGGTCTGGAAGGTGACCCGGACGACGTTGACCGGCGGTCGCTCGTCGGCCGGGACGGCGTCGAGGCCTTGGACTTCGGCGTTGGGGTCGTGGTGGGCGAGAAACGAGAGCAGGTACGGGACCGGGATCCCCCACTTGACCTCCCCGCTTTCGTCGTCGTAGATCCCTCCGATGTGGATCGGGGCGGCCCGCTCGCTATGGCCGAGCCCCTCGAAGGCCGCCAGCTTGGTCGGCTGGTCCTCGGCCACCTGGCGAGCAATCCAGTCGCCGATGACGATCTGGGCGGGGGCCGCCAAGGCGGCAGCGGTCAGCGCCACCATCAGCGCTCGTTTGACGTAGAGACCGCGCCGACCCCTGAGCCAGGCCCAGGCATACGGTCCGGCCAGCAAGAACCCGACCACCATGTAGGCGGCCAGATACATGTGGACGAACTCCGGCCGCAAATAGGAGTTTCCGAACAGAGCCGCCACCGAATCGACGTCGACCACCTGGCCGTCTTCGATGCGAAATCCGGATGGGCTGTTCATCCAGGCGTTGACGGAGAGGACCATGAACGAGCCGGTAATCCCAGCCACGGCGATTGGGATGCCACTGAGGAGGTGCAGGCGAGGCGAGAGCCGATCCCAGCCATAGACGTAGATGGCAATGAAGATGGCCTCGACGAAAAAGGAAATGCCCTCGAGGGCAAAGCCGAGCCCGAAGACCTCGCCGAAAGCCGACATGAACCCCGGCCACAGGAGACCCATCTCGAAGCTCAGGATGGTCCCGGTGACCACGCCAACGGCAAAGAGGGCAAGCATGATCTTCGACCAGCGCCTGGCCAGCTGGCCGTAGACCGGATCGCCGCCGCGGAGGTGAAGCCATTCGCAGACCAAGACCAGCGTTGGCAAGGCGATGCCAAAGCAGACCAGCGGGATGTGAACCATGAAGGACATGGCCTGCATCTGGCGGGCCTCGAGCAGGTAGTCCTGATCGACCGGCGCGAAGGTCTCGGCAATCAGCGGGACAAAGGCAATGGCACTCATGAGTTCAGCTCGCGCTCGGCTGAGACGCTGCTCAGCGGGGGCTCCCTTCAGAACGCTAAGCCTGGCAGTTCAGAACCGAGCTCTGTCCCGGCGGTCGTTGGGGTCAAGGGCGGCCAGCACCTCGAGCAGCTCAAGCTTCAGCGTAAGCGCACTCGGCCCGCGATAGAGGGCGCTGTCTTGGTAGCTGAGGAGCAGATCGACTTTGGCCAGGCCTCGAAGGCCCTGCGGACCATCGCTTCGCAAGCGCTCGGCCAACACCAGCAGGAGTGAGCGGTTGTCCCGGATCACATCGCGTCGAATCAGCTGCGGCCCGGAAAGCATCCGAGGGCCGCCGCTCGCAACCTGGTCGACGATCCGCTCCAGGGTCTCGGCGAAGCCGCGCCGCAGCTTGGCTTCGACCAGCTGCTCGGCCCGCCAAAGCAGTGTGTCGCTGGCCAGGGGATCGGACCCGGCGGCCAAGGCTTCATCGAGCTCCGCTGCCGTCCAGAAGCTCCGCCAGCGGACCAGCAAGCTCGGTCGCCGGCGCCGCAGCGAGCGACTGGGCAGCGGAAGTCCGGCGAGAGTGGAATTGTGATGGGCGGACATTGGTCGTGCTCCTATCGGGGCCGGCCGGGGCGCCGATCGCACCGACCCCAGTTAGGAGGGTCGCGCAGTCAGGACCGCCGCACTATGGGTTCAAATAGCCATCCGCGCCCGCCGGCTCACCCGGCCTCACCGGGCCTAGCTAGGCGACCACGGCGCCGCTAAGGCCCTCGCCCACGGCCGAGCTCGCCGGCGATCATGGGTCGGGGGACCTCCTAGTCGGGACGCGTGACCACATGGCGACCGCCGGGGACGCCGAGTTCATACGGCCCCTTCAACCACCAGCGGAATGACAGGGAAATTGAAGCGCGGCGGCGGCGAAAAGACCTGCCACTCGATGGTCTTGGCGCGCCAGGGGTTAGCGGTGGCCTTTGGCCCCCACTTCCAGCTGACGATCATGTTGAAGAGGAAGACCAGCTGAGCGGCGCCGAGCAGAAAGCCGGCCACCGAGATCGCCAAGTTCCAGTCGCCGAACTGGGTGGCGTAGTCGGATACCCGACGCGGCATGCCCGCCATCCCGATCCAGTGCATGGGCAGGAAGGTGCCCCCGGTGCCGATCAGGGTCAGCCAGAAATGCACCCGGCCGAGGCGCTCGTCGTACATCCGTCCCGTGATGTTGGGAAACCAGTGGTAGATGCCGGCGAAGATGGTCAGCACCGAGCCGGCGAAGAGCACGAAGTGGATGTGGGCGACGATGAAGGATTGGTTGTCAAAATCCATTGCGCCGCGCCGTCAGACCGGCCATGCTCAGATCAATGAGTTCCGCTCAAGCCGACACTGAACCCGACCGCTCTCCGTCGACCGATCCCCCTCAGCGACGGGTCAACGTGGTCGGCTACGACGGCTCAGCCAACGGCCGCAACGTGGTCGAAGCCGCAGCCAGGCGAGTCGGCCGTGGCAATCGGCTGATCATCGTCCACGCTCTGGAGCCCGAGTTCGGAAGCGGCGATCCGGCCACACGGTATGACCGGGTCTGCCACCAAATGATGGACGAGCTTGATCCGTCGATCTTGGATGGGATCGACTACGAGCTGCGCGTCGTCGACGGGCGGCCGGCCCAAGCCCTGATCCAGCTCGCCCTGCATGCCCAGGCGATGGCCATCGTCATCGGCACCCGCCGAGCTCCCTCCCGCCTGGGACAGCGCACCATCCGCTCAGAGCCTGAGGCCGGGCCGGTACCGGTGGTGGCCCTCGTAGGCCGAGCCGAGCGCGAGAGCCACCAGCTTGCCGAGCCGATCGACAGGACCTACCGCCATGGCTATGACTCTTTTCCGGCCAGCGACCCGCCCTCGTCCTGGGGCGGGCCGGCGGATGGTGCGCCCACCCGGACCGGGACGACCGCCGAAGTTCAGCCATGATCTTGATTGGCGTCGATCACCGCCCTTCGGCCCGGGACGCCCTGGGCCTAGGACGCTGGCTGGCGGCTGCTCGCTCCCATGAGATCCTGCTGGCCTGGGTTCATCCCTATGACCACCTGCCGAGTCTGCTCAACGACGGGCCAGAGGAAGCGAGTCTGCGCCGAGTCGTTGAATCCATGGCGGCGGACGTCAGAGCGAGTCTGCCGGCCGGGCTTCGACCCGAGCTCAGGCTAGTCCCTGAGCGCTCGGCTGCCCGAGGCCTGGAGCAACTGGCTGAGCGCGAGCGGGCCTCGCTGATCGTCTTGGGCGCGTCCGAGCGCGCCGGTATCGGACGGATCGTGCCAGGTTCGACGGCCCGCAGGCTGCTCTCCGGGTCGACGGTGCCGGTGGCAATCGCCCCGCGTGGCTATACCGACCAGCCGGAACGAGAGCCAGTGATCGGCGTCGGCTTCGATGGAGGCCCAGAGGCTGAGCACGCCCTCGATTGGGCGGCCACTCTGGCAGGCGCTGTTGGCGGGCGACTGCGCCTTGTGGCCGTCAATCAGCCCGTTGCCTTCGGCAACGTCGGTGCTGGCGCCTTTCCAACCGAATCGGTCGGTCAGGCACTTCGCCGCCAACTTCGAGACGAGGTTGAAAAGGCGGTAGCCGCCTTAGCCGACGGACCGCACCTCGAGACAATGTTCCGCAACGGCGACCCTGCGGCCGAGCTGCTCGGAGCCAGCGCTGGGCTTGATTTGCTGGTTCTCGGCTCCCGCGGTTACGGACCGGTTCGATCGGTGCTCCTGGGCAGCGTCTCTGAGGCCACCGTGGCCGGCTCTGCGGCGCCGGTTGTAGTGGTCCCGCGCGGTCAGAAGAACCCGGCCGACGACTAACTTGCCAATTCTGGCCACCCGCCTGTCAGAAAGTAGGATCGGCGAGAGTCTCGCTTTCTCTTTGATGGGCGCCTCGCTGCCAAGCCACAGCCGACCCTCCTGCCAGTCGCACCGGCACGACCGCAGGAAAGGCGCAACGATTAGCTGACGCGCCGTCGGCCGATCTTGCGGCGCCTCTGCGATGGACGTCTTCCTAGTCGATCCCCATGGCGGCGCGCTGCGCCATCTCGTTGACGGACCCCAAGACGAGACGCCGGCCACCCGGGAAGATCATCCCGGGGACGAGGGCTCAACGCATGGTGCACCTGCGCATAGTCGCCCCGGACGACGCAGCGCGGAAGGCACTCGAGCTATTGAAGGCCTCTCCAGCCGTCGTCAACGTCATACACCTCCCGGGGTTCGCCCAAAAGCCGAGGGGCGATGTGATCCTCTGCGACGTCGCGCGTCGCGATGCGGGTGTCATCGTGGAGGACCTCCGTCAGCTCGGGATCGCCCGCGACGGCTCGATCTCGATGGGTTTCGTGGAGACCCAGCTCTCCGACGCGGCGGACGCGGCTGGCAGGGCGGGAGAAAAGCTCCCCTTCGGCGACTCCGTGGTCTGGGAAGAAGTGGAGGCCCGGACATCCGAGGAGACCAGCCTGTCGATCAACTTCGTCGAGTTCATGATGATCGCCGCCCTGATCGCGGCGGTGGGGATCCTGCTCGACTCGGCGATCCTCGTCGTCGGGGCGATGGTCGTCGGGCCGGAGTTCGGGCCGATTGCCGGCTTCTGCGTTGCGACGGTCGAGCGACGCGGCGACCTCGCCAGGCGCTCTGCCATCGCCCTGACGGTCGGCATCGCGGCCGCGGTCGCGGCGACCGTCGCGTGGTCGCTCTTCTTCAAGTGGACAGGGATCGACTCGGACGGCCCCGGCGAGGCCCGCCCCTCACGGAGTTCATCTCCAACCCAGATTTCTTCTCGTTCTTCGTCGCCTATCTGGCGGGCACCGCGGGCGTGCTCTCGCTCACCTCGGCCAAGTCGGGCGCGCTGATCGGCGTGCTGATCTCAGTGACGACGATCCCGGCGATCGCGAACATTGGCGTGGCGACGGCGTATGCGGACTGGAGCGAGGTGGGAGGAGCGGCCGCGCAGCTCGGGGTCAACCTCGTCGCGCTCGTCCTGGGAGGCGTGGCAAGGCTGACTGTGCAGCGCCGCGTGTACGAGGTTCGCCTCAAGCGACACTCGAAGGACTCGGCCCCGAACCCCTAGTGTCATTGAATGCCGACTACAGCGAGAACGCCGTCATCGGCAACCCGAACCGCTGTTGCAGCTGCTCAAGCAGCCCACGCTCCTGCCATCCGGCATCCTCGCCGGATCGCAGCGCGATCAACAGGTGATCGGGGGCGAAATCCTTGATCGCATCCCCGAAGGCAAGCAACGGGTCATCGGCGCCGATCACGCCCGACGCCTCGCTTCCCATCTCTGCGAGCTGGCCCAGCACACTCTGAAGCCGCTTATCCGCGTGTTCAGTTGCCTTGTCGGTTGCCGAGGCCAGCCACTCGAATCTGCTGGGCAGCCTTGGGGTCACCACAAGGATCTCGTCAGCGGTGTCGATCAGCTCGCGCACCCCGAACGGGAGCTCACGCGGGCTGGAAGCCGATTCGCCCGCCGCGATCAGTAGCCGTTTTGCCATCGCTGCCTTATGAGATCACCTTATGGGACAACCTGCAGGCCGAGACGGACCGCGCATTCGTCTCTCGGGCCATGGCCGGGGCGCACTGACCCACGCCGCGGGGTTTGTCGTGGGCAGGGCGATCTAGGTGGCCGAGATCAGAAAGCCAAGCGCGGTGAAGCAATAGCCTGAGCGCCGCGATGAACGACGAGCATCAGTCGATCGAACGCACGATCATCATCGGGGTCGATGCGAGCGAGCAAGGTCGCGATGCACTCGCCCTCGGGCGCCTCCTGGCCGACACCTTGGCGGCGGATCCTCTCGTTGGCGACGGTGCTCCCCTACCCGCCGGAATTCTTAAGCGCTGAGGAGCTGACTCGCGCCGTCGGATTCGATACTGAGGCACTTTCGGCGCTGCGCAAGAGAGGTTGGCGCCACTCGACTCGCGTACGCGCGCAATCGTCGCCTCGTCCGCTGCCAAGGGCCTTTATCAGTTAGCCGAGGAAGAGTCGGCAATCGCCACGGTCGTCGGCCGACCTCCCCGCTTGTGGCGGCTGCATCCAGCTCCACCAGCAGGTTCTCTGCCACGAGCGTCAGCATGGCTCCTTGCGGTCCCTGTGCGACCTCGCTCAGGAGGTCGAACTCCGACGTTCATGGCCCCAGCCCGCCAATGGGCACCAGCGCCCGAAACCTAACTAACCGTGCGTAATCGGGTAGGAAATGACAGCCGTCCGAATGCTCGCGCTCGCCCGGTTTATCGCTTGCCTATGCGGTGTGCAGCGGTTTCGGTTCGACGCTTATGAGTCCGCTGCTCTGACCAACTGAGCTACCGGCCCGGCTGCGGCCGGGGGTAACGCGCCGGTCAGGCGGCTTTGGCTGCCGCGAGCGGGCCGAGGGGGACGCGGCCGCGAATCAGGTCGGAGGCGCGCTCGGCGACCATGATCGTCGGCGCGTTGGTATTGCCGCCCGGGATCAGTGGCATCACCGACGCATCCACCACCCGCAGTCCCTCGAGGCCGTGGACGCGAAGCTCTGAGTCGACGACCGCGTCGTCGCCGTCGTCGGTCATCCGACACGTCCCCACCGGGTGGTAGATCAGCATCAGGCGCCGGCGCAGGTTCGCCTCCAGCGCCTCGCGGTCGGCGACCTCTGGGCCGGGCTTGAGCTCGCGGACGATGATCTCGCGCAGGGGACTCTGCGCCGCGATCTCGCGGGCCAGCTCGATCCCGGCGACCAGCGAGTCGACGTCCTGCTCGGCGGCGAGCGAGTTGGTCAGGATCCTCGGCTTGTCGAGCGGATTGGCGGAGCGCAGCCAGACCTGGCCCCGCGCCTCGGGACTCACCAACACCGGGCCGATCGTGATCGCGTCGCCGTCGAACTCCTCATTGCCGTGGTCCTCGAAATAGAGCGCGCCCATGTGGAACTGGATGTCGGGCGCAGGCAGGCCCGGCCGGGTGCGGACGAAGGCCGCGACCTCGGCGACGGTCGAGGTCAGCGGGCCCGAGCGACGCAGCAGCCACTCGGCCAGGTAGCGGGGCTTGTCGGCCCCGTAGAGAGTCTTCGTGTCGCGAACCTCCGATAGCACGGTCACGAACGGGTGGTCCTGGAGATTGCGACCGACCCCGGGCAGCTCGTGGCGAGCCTTGACCCCGGCGGCGGAGAGCTCGTCGGGGGCGCCGATCCCCGACAAGAGGAGGATCTGAGGCGAGCCGATCGCACCCGCTGCGAGGATCACCTCGCGCTCGGCCGACGCGGTTTGCTCGCCGCCTCGGCCGCCATAGCGAACGCCGCTTACGCGGTCATTCTCGAGCTCGAGCTCGAGTACGGTCGCGCCGGTGACCAGCTCAAGGTTCGGCCGCTTTCGCACCGGGCGCAGGAAGGCGTCGGCGGCGCTCCAGCGGTGGCCGTTTCGCTGGGTCACCTGGAACATCGCGGCCCCGTCCTGCTCGGGGCCGTTGTAGTCGGCGACCCGGGGTATCCCGGCCGCGGCACACGCCTCCAAGAGCAAGCGGTCGGCGGGGCGCGGCGAGCGCTGCTCCTCGACCCGCAGCTCGCCGCCGGCAGCGTGAAACTCCGAGGCACCGCGCGAGTTGTCCTCGGACTTGAGGAAGTAGGGAAGCACGTCGCGCCAGCCCCACCCGGCGGCACCCTGCCTCTCCCAGAGGTCGTAGTCGAGCGGGCGCCCGCGGACGTAGAGCATCGCGTTCATCGAGCTCGAGCCGCCGAGCGCCTTACCGCGTGGAATCGCCAGCCTGCGCCCGTCGACGTGCGGTTCCGGCTCGGTCGCGTAGTCCCAGTCGTGCTTGGTCTGAAATTGGTTCGGAAACGCCGCCGGGATCCGGATGTTGGGATGGCGGTCGCTGCCCCCGGCCTCGATCAGCAACACCCGGGTGGACGGGTCCTCGCTGAGCCGATTGGCGAGCACGCAACCGGCGGAGCCGGCTCCGACGATCACGTAGTCGGCCGTCGCCATGCGCCCATCCTATGCGCCGTCTGAGCTCAGCAGCTGTCGGCGACGCGATCGACCGCGTCGGCGAGTTCGGCGACGCCGATTGCGCCCTCGACCCGCGTGTCGACCCTGCCGTCGCAGTCGATCACGAACGTCCACGGCTCGGTCTGCAGGTTGTAGGCCTTGACCTGCGGACGCAGCGCCGGGGGCGTGTTCTCGGCGTAGATCTCCATGTGGATGAAGGCGACGCCATCGCCGCTGTCGCGCTTGACCTGCTCGGCGACATCGACGACTGGGCCGCAGACCCGACTCGAACAGAGGGCCGGGGTCGCGAACATGAGCACGACCGGCTGCTTGCCGAGCACGTCGGCGAGGTCGACGTCGTGCATCGAGTCCGGCGGTACTCGGGTGTCGATCTCCTGGACGTTGCCGACATCTTCGGTGGTCGGCGTGTGGACCTTCGGTGCGCGCTCCCCGACCTCCGGGATTTGATCGTCGTTGGTGACCACGGCGCTCTTGACTCGCGTCCCCACGAGCTCGCCGTCCCGGCTGATCACCGCCGCCATTCGCCACTCGCCGGGCTGGTCGAGCTGAAGATCGGTGACATAGACGGCCTTGGCGGCGTCGGGGTCGCCCGAGGTTGTCTGAGCGGTGAACGCGGGCTCGGTCTCGAGGCTCTCGACCCTGGCGGGAAACGGGCCTGCGGCCTTGCCATCCGGGCCCGGGGCCGCGTAGATGGCGACGTCGGCGTCGGTGACCTGCTCGCCGGCGACGGTGAACACCGCGAAACCGAAGCGATTGCGCCCCTCGGTGAAGACGCGGGCCGCCGGAGCGACGACGAGGTCCTCGCTCGGCTTCACCTCCGCGAGCAGGTCGTCGAGCGTGCCGCCGGCGGGGACCGGGAACGAGGCCGCGTCGGCAGCCTCGGCCGCCGGTTCCTCGTCGGCCGGCGAATCGTCGCCGCCGCACCCGGCAAGGAGGGTGATCAGAGCGATCGAGGCGAGCGCGGTGGCGGTGCGGATGGCATTCGGGCGCACCGAGCGGACCCTAGCGAGCGCGGCTAACGGCGCGCTAAGCGCCCCCGCGGATAGGGTCCGCGCGGCGAGCAATCGAAGGAGGAACGGGTGTCGGAACGGGCGGCTCTGGTGACGGGGGGATCGAGCGGGATCGGGCTCGCGGTCGCCCGCGCGCTCGGCGACGACGGCTACGGCGTGACTATCTCGGCCCGACGGCCCGACAAGCTCGAGCGCGCGGCGGCGGAGCTCGCCGAGGGCGGCGTCGACGTCCATCACGTTCCCGCGCAGATGACCGACGAGGGCGAGATCACGGCCCTGTTCGAGTCCCATCGCGAGCGCTTTGGACGCCTCGACGTGCTCGTCAACAACGCCGGCGTGGGGATCGGCGAGGCGATGGCCGAGATCACGGCGAAGAAGCTCGACATCCAGATCGGCGCCAACCTGCGCGGCCTGATCCTCGCCACCCGCGAGGGGCTGCCGTTGCTGCGCGAGGCCGGGAGCGAGCATGGCAAGGCGCTGATCGCCAACACCGCCTCGATCGCCGGCAAGAAGGGACAGGGATGGCTGTCGGTCTATTCGGCCACCAAGGCGGGGGTGGTCGGCTTCAGCCAGGCGACGCAGAAGGAGGTCGAGCGCGACGGGATCCAGGTGACCGCACTCTGCCCCGGTTTCGTCGACACGCCGATGACGGAGTTCGTTCGCGAGCACGTTGCCCAGGAGGAGATGATCCGCCCGGAGGACATCGCCGAGTCGGTGCGCTTCCTGCTCAGCACCTCGTCTGCCTGTCTGATCCCCGAGATCGTCTTTGCCCGCCCCGGTGAGGGGATTTGAGCGCCTCCGACCCGATTCGCGAACAGATCGAGATACGGACTGCGGCGTCGTCTAGACCGATTCGCCGAGCTCGGCCTCGGTGAGGGCGAGGAGGTCGCGTGCGGGCCGGCGGCGGCTGATCCGGATCGGGGCGTCGCCGCGCTCTGGGACCGAGACCGGGATTTCGGCGTCGGCGGGGCCGAGGTATCCGGGCAGGCGGCGGCGCTCGGCGCGAATCTGAGCGGCCAGCTCGGCGATCGGTGTGCGCTCGAATCCGCTGTCGAGGTCGAGGCTCGACTCGAGCAGCGAGCGCAGGGTGCGGACCTCGCGCCTTGTCGCCCGTCGCGGGCGGCTGGCGCCGGTGTAGTCGTCCCACGCGCGGGCGAAGCTGGCGACGCTGGTGCGCCCGCCGTTTCGATGGGCGGCGAGCATCGGGCAGACGCCTCCAGATGAGGAGTCGACGTACGCGCCAACGATGATCCGGTTCGACTCGATCCCGCGCAGCATCGCCTCTCGGGTTCGCTTCGGTAGGCGGTCGACCGCGATTCGCAGGCGACGGACCGGGTCACGGGTGCGGCGGCGCATCGTGAGAATGGTCGGCGACGTGGAGAGCTGGGTGACAGTGGCGGCTGCGCGGGAAACGGATCTTGCAGCGGGCGCGGCGCTCGCCGGCCGAGTGGCGGCGTGAGCGCGGGGCGGCGCTTGTTGGTCGCGGCGTTCGGCGACGCCGGGCACGCGTTCCCGGCGATCGGGCTGGCGCTGGCCCTGCGCGAGCGCGGCCACGAGGTGGTGGTCGAGAGCTGGGAGCATTGGCGAGGGGCGGTCGAGGGCACGGGGCTGGCGTTCAGCGCGGCGCAGGAGTACCGGACCTTTCCTCCCCCGCCGCCGGGCTCCGACGAAGAGCCGTCGGCGGCCGATGCGGCGCTTGCCCTGGTGCCGATGCTCGAGCGCGAGCGCTTCGACGTGGTCGTCAGCGACGTGCTCACGCTGGCGCCGGCGCTTGCGGCCGAGCGGGTCGGGCTGCGGCGGGCGACACTGGTGCCGCACGTCTACACAGTGCCCGAGGTGGGGCTTCCGTTCTTCAGCTTCGGCGCGCTGCCGGCGCGCACCCGGCTGGGGCGCGCGCTCTGGCGCCGGGCGCTGCCGGTGTTAGTCGGCGGGCTCGAGCGCGGGCGCGACGAGCTCAACGCGACCCGGGCCGCGGTCGGGCTCGGACCGCTGCGGCGTCTGCATGGCGGCCTCAGCGAGCAGCTGACGATCGTTGCGACCTACCCGCAGCTCGAGTACCCGCGTCGCTGGCCGCACAGCGTGCGGGTGACCGGGCCGATCGGCTTCGAGCTTCCCTATCCGGAGGTGGAGCTGCCACCCGGCGAGGCGCCGTTGGTGGTGGTCGCGCCGTCGACCGCACAGGATCCGGAGTGCCGGCTGGTGCGAACGGCGCTCGAGGCGCTCGCCGACGAGCCGGTGCGGGTGTTGGCGACGACCAATCGGCAGCTGCCCGGTGTGCCGCTGGGGCCGACACCGGCGAACGCGGTCGTGGTCGATTGGATCAGCTACTCGCAGGCGATGGCGGCGGCCGACCTGGTCATCTGCCACGGTGGCCACGGGACGGTGGCGCGGGCGCTCGGCGCGGGCGTCCCGGTACTCGGCTGCCCGGTGATCGGCGACATGACCGAGAACGCGGCGCGGGTCGCCTGGGCGGGCGCGGGGCTGATGTTGCCGTGGCGGCTGCTGGGGACCGCGGCGCTGCGCGTAGCGGTGCGGCGGATCCTCACCGACGGGCGCTTTCGTGATCGCGCGAGTGCGATCGCCGCCTGGGGGCGGAAGCACGACGGGGCCAAACAGGGCGCGGAGTCGATCGAGGCGTTGGCACGGTCGCCGGCTCGCTGAGTGCTTCTACAATCGCGTTCCGCGCGCCAGTCTGCGGGCACGCCTGTCTCCCGTGATGTAACGGCAGCATGCTTGACTGTTAATCAAGTCGTACTGGTTCGAATCCAGTCGGGAGAGTCTTTCGCCCGAATCCGTGTCACGACTCAGACTCTTGCGAATCCCACCTCCACCTCGGCGTGGCAGTTCGCGCACAGTAGAACGCACTTAGAAGCCTCGGCTCGTAGGTCTGCGATCGATCTCGTTACTCCACGCAGTGAGAGCGCGAACGACTTCTGCCCCGGATCCAGATGGTGAAATTGAAGGGCGGCCTGGCAGCGTCCGTACCCGCAGAGGCGGCACCGGCCACCGGCCTCGGCGATCAGCCTGGCCTTCGTCCGTCGCCGCCATTGAGCGACTCGCTCTATTCGGCACCGGCGACAGCGGGTGCGGCCGCTGTTCTCGATCACGAAGACGGTGCGGCCGTGGCGTTTGCAGTCGCGTAGGAGCGTGCGACGACCGTCCTTGATCGCCTCCTCAACCTGATTTCTACGAACGGACACGGGATGTGACAGCTCGTGACGAGCGACCCAGTAGCGCACTGTGTGCTGGCTGCGATCGAGCGTTTCTGCAATCTCGCGCAGGGTCAGTCCGGCTTCGACCAGCGGGCGGAGCTTCGCCTCCGACAGGCCTCCGCGGGGCGCATACTTCGCCTGCCCGTTGGCGACGAGGCCGTGTTTCTTGACCCAATAGCCGACGGTCGAGGGATCGCGATCGCTCAGGGCACCGATCTCGGACAAGGACAAACCCGTCTCGATCCAACCCTTCAGCATCTCCCGATCCATGAACGCAATTGTCTCGCCCGACCCGGACGGAAAGCGAACGTGTGTTCGCAGCTGACCGAGCGGCTCAGGAGGCCCGGGCGATGCGCTCGGTGAGCTCGGCTCGGCGGCGCTGGAGCTCGACCGGGGGCTCGGCGCCATCGCCGTGCGCAGCTGCGATCTGGTGCTCGATCCGGGCCTGCTCGAGCTCGAGGAAGCTGAGTTCGATCGCTTCGACGCTGGCCGGCTCGCGTTCGGCCTGCATCGCCACCTGGGTGACGTAGGCGAGCAGCTCCTCATCCTCGCGTGAGAGCCCCTGGGTCGGCTCGTCGAGGTGATCGCGCAGCCACACCCGCGCCCGCGCCGCGACCGGCGAGGAGAAATGTTCGTCGGTCAGCCGGGCGAGCATCTCGCTGCCCTCGGCGGGCAGCTTCACGCACATCGCCAGCAGCGCCAGCTCGCGCCGCTCGAGCGCGCTCAGCGCCCGCGGCGCCTGCTCGCGCTCCTCCCCCGCGCCGGCCGGCTCGGGATCAGTCCGCCGTCCGCCACTCGCCCGCCCGGCGGCGGCGATCCTGCGCCCGACCAGCCCCGGGTCGGCATCGAGACGGTCGGCGACCTCGCGCATCAACTCCTCGCGGGTGATCGAGTCGGGCATCGCCGCGATCACCTCGACCACCTCGTCGAGGGCGCGATCGCGCCCGGGCGGCGTCGACAGATCGGCGTCGTCGAGCAGCGTATGCACGTGAAAGACGGGCAGGTCGTCAGCGGCCTCGATCGCCGCCCGAAAGGCGGCGGCCGCAGCACCGTCCCCGCCGGCGAGCTGGTCGGCGGGGTCCTTGCCCTCGGGCATTCGCGCAACCCGCAGCCGCAGCCGCCTGCCCCCGGCCACACCCTGGGCTCGCAGCATCGCCTCGCGCCCGGCGCGGTCGGCGTCGAGCGCCAGCACCGCCTCCTCGGCGTAGCCCGACAGCAGCTTCACCTGCTCGGGCGTGATCGCCGTGCCCATCACGGCGACGGTCTCACGGATCCCCGCCTGATGACAGGCAATCACGTCGGTGTAGCCCTCGACCACCACCGCCTTCGCGCCCTTGGCGATCGCCGGGCGCGCCAGGTCGATCCCGTAGAGCGTGCGCCGCTTGCGATAGAGCTCGCCCTCGGGCGAGTTCACATATTTCGGCTTTTGGTCCGGCAGCAGCGCCCGGGCGCCGAAACCCAGCACACGCCCCCGGGCATCGCGGATCGGGAACATGATCCGCGAGCGAAAGCGGTCGTAGTGGCCCCTCCCCTTCTGGCTCTTCAACACCAGGCCGGCCGCCTCGATCTCCTCGACCGGATAACCGGCACGCTGGCCGCGGACGAGCACCGTGTCCCAGGTCCCCGGCGCGCACCCGACCCCGAATTCGGCCAGCGTCTCGGCCGCCAGCCCGCGCGCGGCGAGGTAGTCGCGCGCTCTCGATGCCTGCGGCGCCTCGCGCAGGAAGGTCGCGTAAAAGCCCGCCGTGCGCTCGAGCAGTTCGCCCAGGCGGACGCGCTTTCGGCGCAGCTCCTCGGCCCGCGGGTCGGCGTCCTCGCGCTCGAGCTCGACCCCGTAGCGGTCGGCCAGCGCCTCCACCGCCTCGGGGAACGACAACCCCTCCTTCTCCTCGACGAAGCGAAACACGTCGCCGCCGACCCCGCAGCCGAAACAGTGGTAGAGCTTTTCCTGCGGGTCGACGGAAAACGACGGCGTGCGCTCGTCGTGAAACGGGCACAACCCGGTGAACCGCGTCCCCGCCCGACGCAGCTCTGTGTGGGCCGAGATCACCTCGACGATGTCGGTCGCGTCCTTGACCTTTTCGACGCTGTCGGGGGTGAACCGGCTCACGATCCGAGCATACGCGCGTCTACGCCGGCCGCGAGAGGCTGACTCGCCCGTCCTCGCGCAAGACCAGGTAGGAGAGCCAGATCGCGACCGCGAAGATCGGCAGCCCCATCGCCGCCTTCGCGATCCCGAGCGCGATCAGCGCTCCCGCGAGATAGAGCGGCAGCTGGACCGCCAGCCGAAGCATGAATACCCCGACCCAGATCCAGCTCGCCCGCGAGTACAGCCGGACCAGGTCCGGGTCGCGGCGCCAGGCCCAACCGCGGCCGGCGATCGTCTCCAAGAGGATGCCGAGCAGCGGCCGGCGGACCGCGATCGAGACCAGGTAGGCCGCCGCGTAGGCGGCGTTCAGCAACAGCCCCGGGAGAAAGAAATCCTCCGCGCGCCCGGTACGGTCGGCGACGAAGGCCGCCAGCGCCACCCCGGCGAACCCGGCGAGCGCGAACTGCAGCGTTTCCCGCCGCGCCAGGCGCACGAGCGTCAACAGCCCGGCGACACCGACGGCGACCCAGGCAGCGAGCGAGAGGTTTGAGCCGCTGATCGTGAACGCGGCGACGAACGCCACCGCCGGCAGCCCGGAGTCGGCGATCCCGCGACGGCCACCGAGCGTCTCGAGCAGGTCGACGCGTTCGCTCGGGCTCGCTGCACTCCCCTCGGTCGCGCTCAGAGCCGCGACTCCTCGGGCAGCGCAAGGCGCCTGAAGGTTGTGATCGCGAACCTGTCGGTCATCCCGGCGACGTAGTCGGTCACCCGCTGCAACTCCCCGTCCTCGGCCCCGCCTTCGGGGACCAGGGCCGGATCGTCGAGGTAGTAGTCGAACAGCCCACGCAATGTGCGGCGCACCCGCTCGTGCTCTCTGCGCGCCTCGCTGCCGAGATAGACGCGCTCGAACATGAACTTTCGAAGGCGCAGCATCGCCGACCCGATCTCCTCGGACTGGATTATCTCGTCGCGACCGCTCGAGCTGGCGACGATGTCGCGTACGAGCGTGTCGACACGAGCCGAGCCGGTCGGTCCGAGCAACTCGATCTCGGCGGCCGGCAGATCCTCGTCGGCGAGGACCCCGGCGCGGACCGCGTCATCGATGTCGTGGTTGATGTACGCGACCCGATCGACCAGCCGCACCACCCTGCCCTCGAGCGTCGCCGGCTTCACGGACCCGGTGTGATTGAGGATTCCGTCGCGCACCGGCTCGGTCAGATTGAGCCCGCGACCGTCGCGCTCGAGCACGTCGACGACCCGAAGCGAGTGCAGGTTGTGCTTGAAGCCGGAAGCGCCACGCTCGCGCAGCGCCTCGTCGAGCAACTCCTCGCCGATGTGGCCGAACGGGGGGTGGCCGAGGTCGTGACCGAGGCCGATCGCCTCGGTCAGGTCCTCGTTGAGGCCGAGCGCCCGCGCCACCGTGCGGGCGATGCAGCAGGTCTCGATCGTGTGGGTGAGCCGGGTGCGGTAGTGATCGCCTTCGGGGGCGATGAACACCTGCGTCTTGTGCTTCAGCCGTCGAAACGACTTCGCGTGCACGATCCGGTCGCGATCGCGTTGAAACGGCGTGCGCACCGGGCTGTCGGGCTCGGGCCGCCTGCGGTCAGACGGGTATGAGCGCGTCGCCGTGGCGGAGAGGAAGCCCTGCTCCCAGGCGCGGACCCGCTGCTCGACCGGCAGCGCGGCTGCGTTCTCGGTCTCGGTCGCCTCGTACTCCAAGTCCGAATGAGCATAGGCGCGGGCATCCTCCGCTTCGCCCCCGGTGTGCTCGAGGCGGTCTAGGCCGCGGCGCGCAGCTGCACGTGGGCGTGGTGCTCGAGCGTCGTCGCGATCGCGCGCTCGGCCTGGCGCAGCGCCTTCTCACCCGCCGCGGGCGCCTGCGCGAGCGGTCGCCCGATCGCCTCGACCATGAACCGGTGCGCCTCGCCCGAGAGCGGGAAGGCTCCGCGCTCGCATGCCGCGCAGACGACCCCGCCCGCGTCCCCTGAAAACCCGGCGAGCTCATCGGCCTCGCCGCAGCGTGCGCAGGAGGCGAGCTCGGGGGCAAAGCCGGCGCAAAGCGCGAGCTTGAGCCGGAAAGCGAGTGCCGTCGCCAGCCCCGCGGCGCCGTCGGCGCTGCCGTCGCCGGCGATCGATTCGGAGCCGTCGAGGATCGTCAGGTAGCGGCAGAGCAAGTTGTAGGCGGCCGGGTTGGCCTCCTCGGAGTCGAGCAGGCGAAGGACCGCATCGCAGCCGCGCGCCGCGGCGCCGAGCGCCGGCCCGTCGGCGCGCAGGTTCGGATGACCGGCGACGGTGTGCGCGGCGGTCACCGTCATCAGGTCGCCGCGGCCCTCGTGCAGGATGAGGTCGAGTCTGAAGAACGGCTCGAGCCGCCCGCCGAAGCGCGAGCGCGGTCTGCGCACGCCCTTGGCGATCGCACCGACTCGCCCGCGGGTCGCGCTGTACAGGTGCAGCACCCGGTCGGCCTCGCCGTAGCGGATGCTGCGCAACACGATCGCCTCGGTCTTCAGCTTCCCGGGCATCGCCTCGAAAGACTGACCGCGCCGCCGGACGCCGCGGGCGCTACTCGGCCGCGTAGTCGGAGGCACCGAGAAAATGCAGCGAGACGTAGGGCTGGTCGCCGACTACCCAGCTGTCGTGGTCGGGCGGGACCGCAAAGATGTCGCCCGGCTCCATCACCGCCTCGTAGCCCGGGCCGCTGACCGCGGCGCGACCCGAGACCACCAGCCCAAGGTGCTCGACCATGCAGCGATCCTCGGGCCCGGTGCCGACGTGCTCACTCCATTTCCAGCCGGGCTCGTAGGTGGCGCGGCCGATCGTCATCCCTCCCACCCCGACCAACTCGAAGCGCCCGAGCGGGAACTCGCGGACCTCGTCCGGCTGATCGAAGCGCCGCAGCAGGAACTCATCGATTGCCATCGCCGCCGATCCTAGGGCCGCCGCCGACCGAGTCGCGGACTGCGGCCGCGGTGACCGTCGCCGCGACGGTGCCGACCGCCAGCGCCCTGAATCGGTCCGGTGAGGCCGGCCCACCGGAGGCGATGCAGAAGGCGACGTCGCCGTCGACATCGGAGAACACCGGGTCGACCGAGCGCGCAACCCCCGCGCTCGCCATCCGCGCCACCCGGGTGCAGGCCGGCTTATCGAGCGCGGCGTCGGTCATCACACAGACGAGGGTCGTATTGCGTTCCTCGATCCCGGCCCAATCGGGCGGCGCCTCCATCTCGGCGATCGTGCGCGCGGTCGAGCTCGGGCGCTCGCCCTCTGGCACGAAGCCGGCGAGCACCTCACCGTCGGCGCCGATCACGTCGCCGAAGGCGTTGACGACGGCGACCGCGGCGACGGTCAGGCCGGTCCCGGTCTGCGCCGCGGCGTAGCCGAAGCCGGCGCGCGTCGCCCGCTCGCGGCCGTGGATCTTGCCCACCGCCGCGCCGGTGCCGCCGCCGACCGGCCCTCGCTCGGGCACGCCCGACGCCGCCGCCTCGCAGGCCGCGTAGCCGGCATCGGCGTCGGGGCGCGTGCGGGGATCGCCCTCGGTCAGGTCATAGATCACCGCGGCGGGGACGATCGGCACCAGTCCGCCGGGAGTCGGATACCCGCGCCCGCGCTGCTCGAGCCAGCGAACGGCGCCGTCGGCCGAGGCGAGCCCGAAGGCGCTGCCGCCGGTCAGCATCACGGCGCTCAGCTCGGCGGTTCCGGCGAGCGGCCCGATCACATCGGTCTCACGGGTCCCTGGACCTCCGCCGCGGACATCGACGCCGCCCTGGCTTCCCGGTGGCGCCAGCACCACCGTGCAACCGGTGCGCGCGGCCTCGTCAGTGAAATGGCCGATCTCGAAGCCGTCGGGCGGCGCCACCTCGGTCAAGCTCGCGCCCTGCCTTTCGGGCGCCGCCGCCGGGCGCGCAGACGGCGCTGACAACCGGGGCAGAAGTAGGTCGATCGTCCGGAGACGACGATCCGCCGGATCGTTCCGTCACAGCGCACGCACGGTTCTCCCTCGCGGGTGTGGACGAGGAACTCCTCCTGCATCGCGCCGCGTTCACCGCGGGCGTCGCGATAGTCGTCGATCGACGAGCCGCCCCGGTCGAGGCCGAGCCGCAGCGCCTCGACGATCCCCTCACAGAGGTCCTCGCAATGCTCGATCCGCATCGAGCCGGCGGGCGAGAGCGGGTGCAGGCGAGCGCGAAAGAGCGCCTCGTCGGCATAGATGTTGCCGATCCCCGCGATCCCCGACTGGTTCAGCAAGAACGACTTCAGCGGCGCTCTGCGCCCGGCCGCAAGCTCGAGCAGCCCCTCTGGTGTGAGCTGCTCCGAGAGCGGCTCGATCCCGAGCCGGGCGGCAAAATAGGCGTCGAGCTCATCCCCCGCAAGCACCGCCGCGTGGCCGAATCGCCTGGCGTCAGTGAACCAGAGCTCCGAGCCGTCGTCGAAGCCGATCCGCGCGCGCAGATGGCGCGCCTCGGGGCGGGCCTCATAGAGCCGCGGCCCACCGAGCCGCGGCGCCTCCATAAGGTCGGCGACCGCCTCGGCGCCGGGGTCGCGTAGGAGCAGGTTGCCGGTCATCCGCAGGTGCATGACCAGGGCCGAGCCGTCGTCGAGGCGCACGACCAGGTACTTGCCACGGCGGTCGACCGCCTCGATCGTTCGCCCGCTCAGGGCGCGCTCGACCGCGGCCGGCGGCTCGGGGCGGGTCCAGCGTTGATCGAGGACCTCGACCGAGGCGATCCGCAGGCCGAGCACGCCGGGCTCGAGCTGGCGACGCACGGTTTCGACCTCGGGCAGCTCGGGCATGGACTCATTCTGGCCAACCGGCCGATCACGGCCGAGCCCCGAGGCGCTATCAAGGATCAGGTGCCCACCGTCGTCGAGGCCGAAAAGCAACATCTCCCGGCAATCCGAGAGATCTACGCCGAGGTCGTTCGCACTTCGCAGGCGACCTTCGACATCGACCCGCCGGGCCTCGGTCACTGGGAACGGGTGCTGGCCGACTGCGATCCCGCCGCCGGTCACCTCCTGATCGTCGCGCTCGCCGACGACGGGGCGGTGCTCGGGTTCGCCAAGAGCGGGCGCTTCAAGGACAAGGGCGCCTATGCGAGCACCTGCGAGGTCTCCGTCTACGTCGACGCCGAAGCACGCGGCGGCGGCGTCGGTCGCGAACTCTACGGGCGGCTGTTCGAGCTCCTCGACGCCTCGCCGCTGCTGCTGGCGACCGCCGGGATCGCCGAGCCCAATCCCCCCAGCACGGCGCTTCACCTCGGCTTCGGGTTCGAGCCGGTCGGGACCTTCCACCGCGTCGGGGTCAAGTTCGACCGCGCCTGGGACGTGAGCTGGTATGAGCGCCGGCTCGGCTAGGCCGTCGCCCGCGGTGCGCGGTGGTGTGGTCACCGCTCGGGCATCCAGGGCCTGGGCGGAAGCGGAACTGAGCGGATCACCCTGCACTCCTGCCGTCACAGCTCCCGCCAGCCTGATGATTGCCGCCGGGGTGAACGCGAGCGCCCTCTCGACCTCCCTGCGCCTACTCACACGGTCGCCTGACCCGAGTACCGCTTCTCGTCCAAAGCGACACTTTCATCGACGGCCTGGAAGTCTCCCGGCCATGCGCGTTTTGCTCACCGGGATCTCCGGCGCGGGCAAGTCCACGTTGGTGGGCGAGCTGCGAGACCGCGGATACGCCGCTTACGATGCCGAAGACGACGGATTCGCCGAGCCGCGAGCGGACGGGCGCTGGGGCTGGCGCGCCGCTCAAGTGGCCGAACTGCTCAACCGATCGCCGGATCAGCTCTTGTTCTTTGCCGGCTGCTCTGAGGAGCAGGCAGAGCTTCCGTTCGACTATCGCGTCTTGCTGACTGCTCCCGAGCCGGTGCTAGTCGACCGGCTGTGGAAGCGAACGAACAATCCATACGGCCAGGACGAGCGGGAGCTTTCGCAGGTACTCGCTGATCTCGCCGAGATCGAGCCGCTGTTGCGGCGCTCGGCTGACCTGGTCCTGGTGACCACCGAATCGACAGCAAGAATCGCGGACGATCTGCTTCGACGAGTCGCGGAGCTGAGTCCATGACGAGAAGCTGCGCCTTCCATCCGAAGCGAAGCTCTTGGTTCTCGGGTGGCCGATCTGACTGGCGCATCCACTGGCGCACGTGGCCCAATCGGCGTGCTGAATCGGCCGAGGCCCTCGCGACGTACGGCGCCGAAAGCGCTTGATCAAGCGGCCCGACCAGGACTACCCCGTGGCCCGGGGATGGGCCGCGAAGTAGACCTCCTTGATCTTCTCGCGCGAGAGGTGGGTGTAGAGCTGGGTGGTGGCGACGTCGGCGTGGCCGAGCATCTCCTGGACCGAGCGCAGGTCACAGCCCCCGGACAGCAGGTGGGTGGCGAAGGTGTGGCGCAGCGTGTGCGGGCTCATCTTGCCCTCGAGCCCGGATTCCTTGGCGTGGCGCTGGATGATCTTGTAGAGCCCCTGGCGGGTGAGCGCGCCGCCGCGGAAGTTGACGAACAGCTTGCTTTCGGAGCGCTCGCCGACGAGCTCGCCTCGGCCGGATCGCAGGTAGCGGTCGATCGCCCGCGCAGCCTGCCGGCCGAGCGGGACGAGCCGCTCCTTCGAGCCCTTGCCGTGGGGACGGATGAAGCCACGGCGGATGTCGACATCGCCGAGCTCGAGGCCGATCGCCTCCGAGGCGCGCAGCCCGCAGCCGTACATCACCTCCAACAGGGCGCGATCGCGCACCTCGATCGGGCCGCCGCCGTTGGCACTTTCGAGCAACTTGGTGACCTCGGCCTGGCTCAGCACCTGCGGCAGCTTGCGTGACTTCTGCGGCGGGCTCAGGGTGGCCGTCGGATCGTCGGCGATCAGCTCCTCGCGGCGCAGGTGACGGTAAAAGGAACGCAGGCAGGCGGTCTTGCGGCTGATCGTCGCCGGCGAGCACGCCGGCCGGCCGCCCTCACCATCGGCGTCGGGCCGCGCCCCGGTCGCCAGGTCGGCGAGGAAGTCGGCGATGTCGGCGCGCACCGCCTCTGTGGCTTCGCGGTCGCGGGCGGCGAGGAAGGCGCCGAACTGCAGCAGGTCGGTCCGGTAAGCGTCGAGGGTGTTGCGGGCAAGGCCGCGCTCGAACTCGAGGTAGGCGAGAAAGTCGAGGACCAGCGCCTCGAAGCGGGCGTCGGTGCGGCGCATCTCGGGTCTGTCGACGGCGACGGCCATAGGCCGGGGTTTCTGCCGGGGCCGGCCCGACCCTGCCGGTGCAAGCCGATTACCGCCGGGCGCGCTCGAGCAGCAGCATCCCAATCAGCGATTTCGAGTCGCGGCATTCCCCGATCGCCCGGTCGAGCTCGGCCAGCGGCCAGGCGACGATTTCGATCCGCTCCTCGGGATCGGGCTGGTGGTCGTCGATCGGCTCGAGCCGGGTGGCCGAGAAGACGATCACCTCCTCCTCGGCAAAGCCGGGCGAGGTGTAGAAGCGCTTCAGCTCACGCCAGTCGGCGGCCGAGCGGCCGATCTCCTCGGCGAGCTCGCGGCGGGCGCACTCGAGCGGCGTCTCGCCGTCGACGTCGAGCTTGCCCGCCGGCAACTCCAGCAGTCGCTCCTCACCGACGGCCTCGCGCGGCTGGCGCACCAGGTAGATGTGATCGTCGTCGTAGGCGACGATCGCAACCGCGCCCGGGTGCGCGACTATCTGGCGCTCGGCGGTCGAACCGTCGGCGTAGCGAAACTCGTCGACACGGACGTCGGCGATCGGCCCCTCGTATTCGGTTCGCGAGTTGATCCGCTCCATCGGCGGACCTCCTACCCGCTGAGCGCGCCCGCCACCGCCCTGCCCGACGCCAGCGGCGCTGCGAAGAACAGAGGATCCTGATCGAGCGTCCGGCCCATCGTCTGCGCCGGCAGGCCGCTGGCTGCGTATCCGGCCAGGTCGATCTGCTCGACCGCGAGATCGTGGCGGCCGGTGCAGATCTCGATCAGGTCGTCGAGCGCCGCCTGCGCCGAGCCACCGACAGGGGCCGCGACGTCGAGCAGCGGCCAGCCCTCGAGCTCGGCCTCGGGCACCGGGACCCGGACCGGCGCGAGCAGCATCTCGAGGACGATCGCCGAGTGGTGGCTGAGACCGCGGTGGCGCGGGCGCTCGTCAGAGCTCGACAGACGCGGGCAGACCAGGGTCGGCATCCCAAGCGCGAGCGCGGTGTGGGCGGCGTCGAGCGCCGCCATCCCGCCGTGGCCGAGGTGGGTTGCCGAGCCGAGGATTCCCGGGCCGGGGCCGGTGATGATCGCCTCCCAGCCGAGCCCGCGCGCGGCCGCGTCGAGCGCGCCCGCGAGGCTGACCGCCTCCCGCTCGCCGCCGTAGGCCGGGCCGGCGGTGATGTGACCGCAAAGCAGTCCGCGCTCGACCAGCTCGGCGACGTCGCGCGAGAGCGCGCCCGGAAGCGCCCCGCCCGGCCCCTGGACGAAGCCGAGGCGAAGGCCGGGCCGGGCCTGCGCCGCAGCCCAGGCGGCCGGCGCCAAGTGGCCGTGCAACGCCACCACCAGCACCGGCGGTCGCGGCGAGCCGGCGTCGGGCCCGTCGGCGAGCTCGACCGACTCGACCGGATGCTGGAGCGAGGTGTAGTTGAGCTTGATCACGTGCTCGTCGCCCCCGGCCGGCGAGCCGAGCCCCCGGCTCAGGTTCGCGTGGACCACGTCGAAGCCGCCGGAGCCGAGGTCGAGGTCGAGGCCGACGGTGTTGACGACGACCTCGTCGCCGAGCTCGGCCCGCCCGACGATCGACTCGTCCGCCCAGGCGCGGCGACGCTCACCGTCGAGGTCGATTTCGAGCGGCTCGACGCCGACCACCTTGCCCCGGCGCAGGCTCAGCATCACCCCCGCCCCGCGATCGCCGCGATCGACTCGCACACGGCGAGCATCTCGGTCAGCCGCGCGGCCGCAACGCTCTCGGACGCGGTGTGATTGGCCTCGGTGCCGTTGGCCAAGAGCACGCACTCGAAGCCGGCGGCGACGAGCGCGTTGGCGTCGCTTCCGCCGCCGGTCGCAACCTCCTCGACACGGTGGCCGTTGGCTTCCAGTGCCTCCCGGGCGCAGCGAACCGCCGCCGAGCTCGGCGACTGGCGATAGCCGCGGAAGGCCTCGGTCACGTCGACATCGACGTCGCAGCGGTGCTCGCCCGCGGCCCAGCTGCAGGCATCGACCATCGCCGCGACCACCGCGGCGACGCGCGGCTCCTCGAGCGAGCGCGCCTCGCCCTCGATCCGGCAGCGCCCGGCGACGATGTTGGCCGCCGTTCCGCCCTCGATCAGGCCGATGTTCGCGGTCGTCTGCTCGTCGAGACGGCCCAGGCGCATCGCCGCGATCGCGGTGGCGGCCGCGGCAACCGCCGAGTGACCGTCCTCGGGGCGAATGCCCGCGTGGGCCTCGGTCCCCTCGAACTCGGCGACCAGGCGCTGGTGGGTCGGCGCCGCGACGATGATCTCGCCGATCGGCGTGGCGTGGTCGAGCGCGTAGCCGAACGGCGAGCGCAGCCTCCCGAGCTCGAGCTCGCGCGCACCGCGAAGCCCGTCCTCCTCGGCGACCGTGAAGACCAACTCGATTCCGACTGCGAGCGGTCGCGCCCGGGCTCGGGCGGCGAGCTCGATCAAGACCGCGACCGCAGCCTTGTTGTCCGCGCCGAGGATCGTCTCGCCGCGACTGCGAAAGACCCCGTCGACCAGCTCGACCTCGATCGGACCCGGCTCGGGGACGGTGTCGAGATGAGCACAGAACATCGCCCACCCCTCCCCGGTCCCCGGAATCCTCGCGATCAGGTTGCCCGCACCGGCGCGGGCGCGCTCCGCGGCGTCGTCCTCGGCCACCTCGACCCCGAGCGCGCTCAGCTCGGCGAGCACGGCGTCCGCGACCGCTCGCTCGGAGCCGGTCGTGCTCGGCGTCTCGCAGAGGCTGACGAAACGCTCCTGCATGCGCTCACCTCGGATCAGCTGCTCGCGCTCGGTCATCGGCCGACAGGCTATGAGAGCGGCGACGGCGTGCTCGACCGCGGGAGGGCGTCAGGCCTCGCGGTGGACGCGCACGTCGCCCGGCTCGGCGGGTAGCTCGATCTGGTTCTCGTCGGTATCGGGCGCTTCGGTGCGCGACCGAGCATGGCGCGCGGCAGCGCCGACGAACTCGCGAAACAGCGGTTCGGGCCTGGTCGGGCGCGAGTTGAACTCCGGGTGGAACTGCGAGGCGACGAAGAACGGGTGCTCGGAGAGCTCGATGATCTCGACCAGGCGCTCGTCCGGCGAGGTGCCCCCGCAGACCAAGCCCTCGTCCTCGAGTCGGCGGCGCAACTGGTTGTTGACCTCGAAGCGGTGGCGGTGGCGCTTGTAGATCACCGCCTCGCCGAAGATCTCGCGGGCGCGGGTGCCCGCGTGGAGCTTCACCGGGTCGGCCCCGAGGCGCATCGTGCCGCCCATGTCGGAGACCTCCTTTTGCTCCGGCAGCAGGTCGACCACCGGGTACGGGGTCTCAGGATCGAACTCGGTCGAGTTGGCGCCGTCCATCCCGGCGACGTGGCGCGCGAACTCGGCGACCGCGATCTGCATCCCGAGGCAGATGCCGAGATATGGCACACCTCGCTCGCGGGCGATCCGGGTGGCCGCGATCTTGCCCTCGATCCCGCGCTCGCCGAAGCCGCCCGGGATCAGAATCCCGTCGGCCCATTCGGCGATCTCCTCGGGCTCGAACTCCTCGGAGTCGATCAGCTTCACATCGACGTTGGTGCCTTGGTGATAGCCGCCGTGGGTGAGCGCCTCGATCACCGACTTGTAGGCGTCGGCGAGCTGAACGTACTTACCGACGAGCGCGATCCGGGTGATCCCCTCGCAGGCGTCGGCGCGGCGCACCAGCTCCTCCCATTCGCCGAGCTCTGGAGGCGGGGCCTCGAGGCCGAAGTGGTCGAGGACGAGGTCATCGGCTCCCTCTGCGCGCATCACCAGGGGCACCTTGTAGATGTTGTCGACGTCGCGGGCCGAGAGCACGGCGTCGACGGGGACGCTCGCGAACAGCGCGATCTTCTGCCGAATCTCGCGGTCGAGGCCGCGCTCGGAGCGGCAGATGAGCGCGTGCGGCTGGATCCCGATCCGGCGCAGCTCGTTGACCGAATGCTGGGTCGGCTTGGTCTTCATCTCGCCGGCGTGACCGATGTAGGGCACCAGGGTCAGGTGCAGAAACATGCAGCGCTTGGGGCCGAGCTCGGCGTAGAGCTGGCGAATCGCCTCCAGGAAGGGCAGCGACTCGATATCGCCCACGGTGCCACCGATCTCGGTGATCACGAAGTCGACGGCCTGAGACTCGGCGACGATCCGGATCCGCTGCTTGATCTCGTCGGTGATGTGCGGGATCACCTGAACGGTGGCGCCGAGATAGTCGCCGCGGCGCTCGCGCCGGATCACCGAGTTGTAGACGGCGCCTGCGGTGACGTTGGAGGCCCTCGAGGTGTTCTCGTCGGTGAACCGCTCGTAGTGGCCGAGGTCGAGGTCGGTCTCGGCGCCGTCCTCGGTCACGAACACCTCGCCGTGCTGAAACGGGCTCATCGTCCCGGGGTCGACGTTGATGTAGGGATCGAACTTCTGCAGCTGGACGCGATAGCCGCGGCTGACCAGCAGGCGCCCGATCGAGGCCGCCGCGATGCCCTTGCCGAGTGAGGAGACGACGCCGCCGGTGACGAAGATGAAGCGCGTCTCGCCCGGCTTCATCGCTTCAAGTCACCCTGACTCACTCTGCCGAGCGAGTCTAACCAGCGCAGTGGCGGAAGGCGCTCGATCATCGCCGAGATCGAGCGGAACTCCCCATAGACGGTGAGCGCGCCGACGACCGCGAGCGCGACCCAGCGCCCGGTGTCGTCGAGCACCACCAGCATCGAGATTCCGGCGAGCGCGCCGACCAGGTTCGACCCGCTGTCACCAAGCATCGCCCGCTCGCGCAGCGTGAAGGTCGCGGCGATCACGACGGGGCCGATGAAGACGCCGAGCAGCTCGAGCGGCTCGGCCGTCCAAGCGCCGATGCAGAGGCCCGCCAGCAACAGCGCAAAGGCCTTCTCGGCGCGCCCGGGCCGCAGGTCGAGCAGGTTGAACAGATTTGTCGCGAGCAAGAGCAGCGCGAGGTCGGCGACGTAGTCGATCCCCTGCTGACCACGCCCGGAAACCGCGTACGCGGCCAAGGCCAGTGCCCCGACGGCCTTGATCGCGCCGGTCGAGAAGCGGCCGCGCGCGACCGCGCGAGCGTGTCCCCTCCATCCGCGCGCGGTATCGGCCACGTGACCGCGCCCGAGCGCGTCGTCGAGCAGCCCGAGCATCGCCACCCCGATCACGTAGACGATCCACTGGCGCAGCTGCGGATCGAGCAGGTCGAGGTCGGCGCGGTCGTCGAGCACCGCCAGCGGCGCCAGCGCGATCAGCGAGCAGGCGAGTATCGGGGCTCCGGCCGGGAACGCGACCGCGCGCCCCACGTAGTTCTCGCGGGCGAGCCCGGTGCGCAGCATGTCGGCGAGCCATGGTCCGAGAAACAGCGCCGCGACGGCGCCCGAGAGCACCAGTCCGGCGAGCATCAGTTCGGGGAGATCAGGTCGGGAAGCAGACCGTCGGCCGTCTCCTTGACCCCGAAGTCGCCCACCGCTCCGTCGAGCGCATAGACCAGCGCGACCCGGCCCGGCAACTGATCGAGGTTGTCGACCGTGGCCGCATCTCGGTCGCTGAAGAACTCGATCGAGCTCGGCTCGGTGGTTGTGCGCTCCACCCCGACCAGCGGCACACCGCTGCCGCCGGGGGTCGCCGAGCGGATTCCCTCGATCAGCGATTCCTCGAGGCGGTCCGTGTCAGCCGAGTTTCGCGGCGACATCTCGGCCGGTCGCTGGCGCGCCAGCACGACCGCATCGATGTCGCCCGGCTCGCCGCTGTAGCGGCTCAGCAATGCGCCGCGCAGCGCATCGAAGCTCCTCCCGCCGCGAACCAGCGAGCGCCCGAGCTTGGCCGCCGCCCGTTCCAGCGCCGCTCCACGCGGCTCGTTGACCGCCCCGGTCTCCTCCACCGCCGCGGCCGCGGCGCCAGTGTCGGGCGGCTGGCGCACGACCGCGACCTCCTGCAGCGTCGCTCCAGCCGGCTGGAGCGCCGCGCGAACCTCGCCGGCGAGCTCGTCGTCGACCTCCCCGAGGGCGACCAGCGCAATCTCGCGGCCGCGGAGCCGATCGGCGACCACCGCCGGCGCCACCGCCTCGGTGAACGCGCGCTCGCTCTGCAGGTCGGCCTCGAGCTCATCGGCCTGCCGGCGCTGCTCGTCCAGATCGGAGGCCAGGCTGCGCTCGAGGTCATCGGCGGTGCCACTGACGATGTCGGAGCCGAAGCCGACGCCGACCAGGATGCCGACGGCCAGGGCAAGGAAGACGGCCGCGAGCGAGGCCGCGTGGTAGCGGGCGGAGTAGCCCATCAGAGATCTAGCGCCACCTTGATCTTGAGCCAGACCAGCTCGAAGAACTCGGCCAGCGCGGGCGAGCTCAAGACCACGATCGCGACCAAGAGCAGGCAGGCGAGAACGAACGTCCACAGCTGCCAACCGCGGACGCCGGGGTTATAGAGGCGACTGACGCCCTTGGCGTCGATCAGGGTCTCGCCAATTCGCAGCCGGGTGAGGAAGGTCGACGACATTCCGGCGCGGTTCTTGTCCAAGAACTCGGTCAGGTTGAAGTGGGCGCCGACCGAGACGATCAGCTCGGCGCCGTTCTCATGCGCCAACAGCATCGCCACGTCCTGGCTGGTGCCGACCGCCGGCACGACAACCGGTTCGAGCCCCAGCGCGCGCATGCGGTCGAGACCTGGCGCGCGTCCGTCGGCATACGCGTGGACGACGGCCTCGGCGCCACATGTCAGTGCCTGGTCGGTTGCCGAGTCCATGTCGCCGAGCACCATGTCGGGCTCGAGGCCCTCCTCGAGGATTGCGTCGGCGCCCCCGTCGACCCCGACCAGCACAGGGCTCGTGTCCTCGATGTAGGCGCGCAGGGTGCGCAGGTCGCGCCGATACGTGGTGCCGCGGACGACGATCAGCGCGTGGCGATCGCGAAAGTCGGTGCGCACCGGCGGAAAATCGATCCTGCCGGTCAGCAGCTGGCCCTCGTCTCGAACGTGTTCGATCGTGTTCTCGGCGAACGCCGCCAGCGCCTCGTTGATGCGCTCCGTCTGGCGCTCAATCCGCGCGCTTGCGACCTCGACGTCGATCACCTCACCGCTCGCCACCAGCTCTCCCTGGGAGTTGATCTGGCCGGCGGCGATCGAGAGCTGATCGCCATCCCTGAGCCGCTCGAACAGCGGTGCGGCGGGCACGTCGATCAGCCGCACCCCGGCCCGCGCGAGGATCAGCGGGCCCGGGTTCGGGTACCTGCCGGTGCTCGACGAGGCGACGTTGATCACCGCCTCCACCCCGCTCGCGGCCAGGTCCTCGGCGGCGATGCGGTCGAGGTCGGCGTGGTCGATAACGGCGATGTCGCCCGCGCGCAGGCGCTTGACCAGCGCCTTGGTCCGGCGCCCGAGCCGCGCCCGCCCGACGATCGGCACCACCTCGGTCGGCTGCAGCTGGATCTCGGGCCCGCGCAAGAGGGCGCGCGCCCGGCTTCTCAGAGCCATGCCGAGCGATTATGCGGAAAAATCGGGGCCCCGGTCAGGCACGCCCGACGGCGAGCAGATGCGCGCTCGGGCTACGCCGCCTTCAGCAGCTGCTCGGCGTGGCGGCTGGCCGCCGCATCGCCGCGCTCGCCGCCGAGCATGCGGACGATCTCGGCGACCAGCTCCTCGCCGGCGACCAGCTCGACCGCAGCCCGCGCTTCACCCGTCCGCGAATCCTTGACGATCCGAAAGTGAGTGCCCGCCTGCGACGCGATCTGCGGCAGGTGGGTTATGCAGATCACCTGGCGACCGGCGCCGAGCCGGCGCAGACGCTCCCCGACCGCCCGTGCGGTGTTGCCGCCGATCCCCGCGTCGACCTCGTCGAAGACCAAAGTCCGCAGGTCCTCGCCGGTGGCGAGGCCGGTGAGGGCAAGCATGATCCGCGACAGCTCACCGCCGGAGGCAGCGTCCTTGAGCGGCGAGGCCGGCATCCCGGGATTGGTGGCGACCATTAACTCGACAGTCTCGGCCCCGTTGGGACCGAACCCATCCGGATGGGGCGTCAGCGATACCTCGAGGCTCGCACCCTCCATGGCCAGAGCCGATAGCTCGCCGACAACCCGGTCCGAGAGCTCGCCGGCGGCGCGTCGGCGACCGCCGCTCAGCTCTTCGGCAAGCTCCGCCCGCCGGCCCTCGGCGTCGGCGATCCCTGCCTCCAGCGCCAGCGCCAGCTCCTCCGCGTTCTCCAGCCGTGCGACTTCGCTGCGGCAATGCTCAGCGTGCGCGAGCACCGCCTCGATCGAGCCACCGTGCTTGCGCTCGAGCCGATCGAGCGCCGCCAGCCGCTCCTCGACGACCTCGAGACGACCGGGCTCGGCCTCGATCGCATCCAGGTAAGCGCGCAGGTCGGCGGCCGCATCGCCGAGCTCGACCGCGGCCGCGGCGATCCGCTCGGCGAGCGAGTCGAGCTCGGGGTCGATCCCGTCGACGCCCGCCAGCCCGGCCTCGGCGAAGCCGAGCGCCGTCCGCGCGTCGTCGCCGTCCTCGGCCTCGCCGATGAGGGCGGCGAGTGCCCGTGCCGCGGCTTCACGCAGGCGCTCGCCGTGGCGAAGGCGACCCCGCTCAGCCTCCAGTCCGACAGCCTCCTCCGGATCCGGCCCGGCCGCCTCGATCTCGGCGAGCTCGAACCGAAGTAGATCGAGATCACGCTCGCGCGCGCCTTCGCGCTCGCGCAGCTCGGCGAGTTCGCGACCGAGCTGCGCGACCTCGGACCAAGCGTCTCGGCAGCGCTCGCGCAGCTCCAGGTGATCGCCGCCCGCGAACCCGTCGAGGATCTCCAGCTGAGCCGAGGCCAGGGTCAGGCGGCGGTGCTCATGCTGTCCATAGAAGGCGAGCAGGCGGCCGCCGAGTGCCTGCAGGTCGGCGGCGGAGGCCGAGCGCCCCCCGACGAAGGCGCTGGTTCGCCCCGAGGCGCCAATCCGCCGTCCGAGCACCACCTCGTCGGCGCCCTCGGGAAGCCGCTCGGCGATCTCGGCCAGCTCTGGATCGTCGAGCAAGCCCGCCGGAACCGAGAAGGCACCCTCCACCCATGCCTCGTCGGCGCCTGGACGGACTATCTGCGGCCGCGCCCGCCCTCCCATCAGCAGGTCGAGCGAATGCGCGAGGATCGTCTTACCGGTGCCGGTCTCGCCGGTGATCGCGTTGAGGCCGGCGCCGAGGCGCAGCTCGGCGCGCTCGATCAGCAACAGGTTCTCGATCCGGAGCTCGAGCAGCACGCCCCCGTTGTAGCGCCGAGCGCCGACGGATTCGCCCCGGCGCAAGGCGCTCAGTGGGCGAGGCGGCCGAACTTCTCGCGAACCCGGCGGTAGAAGTTCGAGCCCGGGAGCTGCGCAAGCCGGCTGACGTCGGCGCGAAAGCCGACGTCCATCGCCGCGCCGCTGGCGAGCTCGCCGACGTAGGCGCCGTCGAGGACGACGTCGACGGGGTCGCGGCCGGCAGCGTTGCTGACGCTGAGCACGTCGTGGGGGGCGACCACCAGCGCTCGCGCGGTCAGCGTATGGGGAGCGATGAAGCTGACCACGTAGCCCTCCACTCCCCAGGCGAGAATCGGGCCGTTGTTGGCGAGGTTGTACCCGGTCGAGCCGGCCGGGGTCGCCGCGACCAGACCGTCGCAGCGCACGTGGCCGACCTCCTTGCCCCCGAGCCGGTAGGACAGCTCGGCCACCCGGCCGTGCGGCCGCCGGATCAGTGAGACATCGTTGAGGCCGAGCGGCGTCTCGGTCGCGATCGTCGTTTCCAGCCCCGGCATCCGCATCACCTCGAACGCGCCGCCGAAGGCCCGTTCGAGACCCTCGGCGAGGTCATCGCGCTCGACCGCGGCGAGAAACCCGACCGTGCCGAAGTTGACCCCGAACACCGGCACCTCGGTGTGCGCCTGAGCTCTGAGCGCCTGCAGGATCGTGCCGTCGCCACCGAGCACCAGGCAGAGGTCCGGAGTGCTCTGGAGCCGGTCGAGCGGGACGATCCCGGCGCCCGCCTCACCGTGCTTGTCGAGCTCTTCGACCGTGGCATGGAGACTGACCCCGTGGCTGGTCGCGACCGCGAGAGCGTCGCGCAGCGCGGCCGCGGTGTGCTCGGGATGGCTATGGGTGAAGACGACCGCGTTGCGAATCTGCTCGGGCGCCGCCACCGGAGCGTCGTTCACGGCTCGACCGCCTCGATCGCGGCGGTGACGTCGGCGATCGGGTCGCCGCGGCGCGACAGCCGGACGAAGGTCTCGCGGTTGCCCTTCGGGCCAGGCAACCCCGAGGAGGCAAAGCCGCGAACTGCGAGGCCGGCCTCGGTTGCGCCGGCGGCGACCGCGCCCAGCGCCTCGCGACGGTCGGCGGCGTCACGGACGACCCCGCCCCTGACCCGGCCCCGCCCGAGCTCGAACTGCGGTTTGACCATCGCCAGGACCTCGCCCTCGGCACGGACGCAGGCCGAGATCGCCGGCAAGACCTTGGCCAGCGAGATGAACGAAACATCGACCACCGCAAGCTCGGGGGCAAATGCCAACTCGCCCGGCAAGAGCTCGCGGGCGTTGCGGCTCTCGACCACGTCGACCCGAGGATCATTGCGAAGGCCCCAGTCGAGCTGCCCGCGCGCCACGTCGAGTGCGATCACCCGCGCGGCCCCGCGTTTGAGCAGGCAATCGGTGAACCCCCCGGTCGAGGCGCCGACGTCGAGGCAGTCGAGGCCGGCGACCTCGATCCCGAGCTCATCGAGCGCGTTCTCGAGCTTGATTCCGCCACGAGATACGAACCGCGGCGCCTCGATCAGCAGTAGGTCGGCATCCTCGGCGACGAGCTGGCTCGGTTTCGAGGCCACTGGGCCATCCCGCCCGAGGCGAACCCGGCCGGCGCGAACCGACTCGGCTGCGCTCGTCCGCGAGCCGACCAGCCCGCGCTCGGCGAGCAACGCATCGATCCTGCGCCTGCTCATGGCCGCAAGGTAGCGGCGCCCTGCGCCGGCCGGTGGGCCGAACCGGTCAATCGCTCGCCCGGGCGAGCTCGAACCAGACACCGGAGGTGCGCCGGCGATCCAGCGCCCAGGGAGTCACGGTGTCCTCGAGATAGCGGCTGACCAACTCCTCCCAGAAGCGCTGATCCTCGATCGGCGGATCGGTGTAGACGTCGACGCGCATGGTCGAACCTCGCAGCGCCACCTCGGCGATCAAGGTGCGCTCAGACGAGCCGTGCTTTTCGATCCAGTGCCCGGCGAGCTGGACGACGAGAATCCGCACCATCCGCCGATCGCGGGAGTCGAGCTCGGCCAACCCGGCCTCGAAGGCGGCGACCTCCTCGCGAAACTCCTTCGAGTGCAGCCCCATTCGCGAGCTGGCGACGATCGGGGCGCGCCGCTCACGCCCGCCTCCGGCATCTGTCCCGGAGCTGGTCATTGACGCATCATCACGAGGAATTCGCCTTCCTTGCTCTGCAGAACGTCGGTCTGCTCGAAACCATGCGCGATCGCCACCCGGCGCGATCGCTCGTTCCAATCGAGGATCAGCAGACGCATCCGCTGAGGCTCGAACTCACGAGCGGCGAAGTCGAGCACCGCGGCGACGAACCCGCGGCCGCGCCCCCGGCCGACGAGGTCCGGGCGCATCCCGTAGCCGACGTCGAGAGTGCCGGGCTCCGCCACGGCACCCGGAACCCGGGCCTCGACGCCGAAGCAGCAATACCCGATCAGCTCGCCGTCGGCTTCCACCGCCCAGAACCCTCGCGAGGCGTCGACGACCTCGGCCACGTCGTAGGTCGCGTAGCGGCCCGGGTAGCGCCAGGTGGCAATCGCCTCGGCATCCGCGTCGGTCAGCGCCCCGACCGAGTTGTGCAACATCAAGGCCAGTATCGCTCACGTCCGTACCCGTGGCTGTGAGAAAAAACGAGGCGCCCCGCACTTCGCGGGGCGCCTCGGGGTACAGGGAGGAGAGATATGCGTTTTTTGTCTGTGGGAGGTAGGCCGGGCGTACTCAGGCGCCGTGGGGCGAGCTGAACCGCGTCGAAGCGGTCAGCGCGACCAAAGCGGCACCAATGCCGACCAAAAAGACCGTTGCGAACCACTCGCTCGTCGCCAGCCCGATCGCGGCGCCGCCGAGGACGGCCGCGAGCGCGAGCACGTAGTCGAAGCCGGCGTGCGCAGCGATCGACACGCTGCGCCCGGGCCCGCCGGCCTCAATCGCGAGGCCGAACAGGACGACGCCGAGCAACACGGTGACCACCGACGCTGCCGGGCCGAAGCCGAGCAGGAACGGCGCGATCATGATCACCGGGGCGGCAAACATCTCGACCACGCTGTGGACGGAGAGTGGGATTCCTCTCATAACATCCACCAGCGTACGAACGTATGTGCGATCCGGGTGTGACCGCGGTCACAGAAAACCGCCCTCGTTTCTCGCTCTGAGCGAACTCAGCCTCTAGCGCGAGACCGGCTCGCGCGCGCCGAGCGCCGCGGTCACCCGGTCGGCGACCACGGGACCGGTGAGCCCGACCTCCTCGCGCAACAAGGCCGGCTTGCCGTGCGTCACGTAGCGGTCGGGCAGCCCGATCCGCAGGACGCGCGCGCGCTCGTCGCCGGACTCTCCGAACGCGTCCTCGAGATGTTCGAGCACGGCCGAGCCGAAGCCGCCCGGAAGCACGTTCTCCTCGATCGTCACGACCAGTTCGTGTTCGGCCGCCAGTTGCTCGACCAGCGTCTCGTCGAGCGGCTTCGCGAAACGCGCATCGGCGACGGTCACCGAGAGGTCGTGTTCGGCCAGCAGCGCCGCGGCATCGAGCGCGACGCGGACTCCGTAGCCGTAGCCGATCAGCGCCACCCGCTCCCCCGCCCTCAGCACCTCTCCGGCACCGATCGGGATCTCACGCGCGCGGTCGGGCAGGGGGACTCCCTCGGCGGTCCCGCGGGGGTAACGGAAGGCGACCGGCCCGTCGTCGTGGGCGAGCGCCGTCCGCAACATGTGGCAGAGCATCGCCTCGTCGCGGGGGGCCATCACGATCACGTTCGGCAGGGCGCGCAGGTAGGAGATGTCGAAGGCCCCGTGGTGGGTGGGCCCGTCGTCGCCGACCAGGCCGGCGCGGTCCATCGCGAAGACTACGTTCAGCTTCTGCAGGCAGACGTCGTGGACGATCTGGTCGTAGGCGCGCTGGAGGAAGGTCGAATAGATCGCGCAGACCGGCTTCGCGCCCTGCAGCGCGAGGCCGGCGGCGAACAGCACCGCGTCCTGCTCGGCGATGCCTACGTCGTAGTACTGGTCGGGGCATTCGCGCTCGAGTTCGGTCAGCCCGGTGCCCCCCGCCATCGCCGCTGTGATCCCGATCACCCGCGGGTCGCGCTTGGCCTCGATCACGAGCGCGTCGCCGAAGACCGAGGTGTAGGCCGGCGGCGGCTTCGGTGGTTCCTCCTCTTTGGGACGGATGCCCTCGCTCATCTCGCCACGGGTCAGCGGCGGCTTCGCCGGCGCCGGCTTCGGCGCCAGCTCGCGGGCCACGATCGACCCCGGCTTGGCCGCATGCCACTTCTCCATCCCCTCGAGCCCGCCCTCCTCTGCCGGCCCGAACCCCTTGCCCTTGACCGTGTGGATGTGGACGACGACCGGGCGGTCGGCTTCGAACGCGGCCTCGAGGTTCGAGCGCAGGGCGGTCACGTCATGACCGTCGATCGGACCCATGTAGGCGAGGTCGAGCTCCTCGAACAACAGCCCGGGCGCGGCGTGTGCCTTGATCGCCGACTTGATCTCGGGCCCGATCCGCCCGATCCGCTCGCCCAGGCCCAGGGGCAGCTTGGTCAGCCGCGACTCGACCTCCTCGCGGGCGTGGTAGAGCTTCGGGTTGGCCCGCAGGCGCTGGAAGGAACGCGCGATCGCGCCGACGTTGGGCGAGATCGACATCCCGTTGTCGTTCAACACGATCACGATCGGGGTCTGCAGACCGCCGGCATTGTGGAGGGCCTCGAACGCCACTCCGCCGGTCAGGGCACCGTCCCCGATCACCGCGACGACTCGGCCGTCGTCGCCAATCCCGTGGCGCATCGCCTCCTTGAGCCCAACCGCGTAGCCGATCGAGGTCGAGGCGTGACCGGCACCCATGATGTCGTGGTCGGATTCGAACACCGAGCAAAAGGGCGCCAGGCCGTCGTACTGGCGGATCGTCTCGAGCCTGTTCGCGCGGCCGGTGAGCACCTTGTGCGGGTAGGCCTGGTGGCCGACGTCCCAGAGGATCTTGTCGCGCGGCGAATCGAGCAGGCAGTGCAGCACCGTGGTCAGCTCGCAGGTGCCGAGGTTGGCGCCGAAGTGGCCGCCGATCTCGCCGATCGTGTCGATGATCAGCTCGCGCACCTCCTGCGCGATCGTGGCCAGCTCCTCGTCCGAGCGAGCCGAGAGATCGTCGGGGCCGGCGATCGAGTCGAGCAGGCGAACGCCGGGCGTGTCGTCCTCAGTGGTCATTCGAGAGCCTTGGATTGTCGCAGCCCGAGGCCGCGCACTAGCGGCGCCGGGTGTGGATGTAGTCGGCGACCAGCTCCAGGTCGGCGGTCTCGCCTTCGACCTCGCGCAATGCCGCGAGCGCATTCGCGCGAGACTCGGCTGCCAGCTCGCGTGCCCGCTCGAGGCCGAACAGACTGACGTAGGTGAGCTTGCCGTGGCGCTCGTCCGAGCCTTGGGGCTTGCCGAGTTGCTCGTCCGAGCCGGTCACGTCGAGGATGTCGTCGACGATCTGAAACAGGACCCCGAGCTCGTCGGCGAAGCGCCGGTAGGCGGCCATCGGCTCGCTCCCGAGGCCGGCGAGGATCAGCGGCACGGTGACGCTGGCGGCGATCAGCCGCCCGGTCTTGAGCGCGTGCAGCTCGCGCAGGTCGTCGGCGTCGAGGTCAGCGCCCGCGGTCACATCGCGGTACTGGCCGCCGACCATGCCGGCGGCTCCCGTGGCCGCGACCAGCTCGGCGAGGGCGTCGAGGACGCGCTCGGGATCGTCGGCCTGACAAACGCAGAAATGGCGGATCGCCTCGGCGAACAGGCCGTCGCCGGCAAGGATGGCGACGTCCTCGCCGAAGACGACGTGCGAGGTTGGACGACCCCGACGCAGCTCGTCGTCATCCATCGCCGGCAGGTCGTCATGGATCAGCGAGTAGGTGTGAATCAGCTCGATCGCCGCCGCCGCCGGCAATAGGTGACCCGGGTCGGCGCCCGCCGCGCGCGCCGCCGCCAGGCAGAGCACCGGACGGATCCGCTTGCCGCCGGCCAGCAACGAGTAGCGCATCGCCTCGTCGAGCCCCGCGGTCGCCGACCGGTCGGAGAAGCTCAGCTCGCCGAGGTAGTCCTCGACCATCCCCCGCAGGTCCTCGGGGTACGCGGCCACGGCGGGTACCTCAGGCCTCGTCGGCCTCGGCCTCGCGCAACGCCCGATCGATCTCGTTGCCGGCCCGGCTGACGAGCTCGGCCGCCTCGCGGGCCAGCGTCGCCGCCTGCTCGTCGGCAAGGTCTGGGTCGCGCAGGCGCTCGGCGATCGTCCTCAGCTCGTCGGCCAGTCCACGCACCTGCGCCGCCGGATCACGGTCGTTCACGAGGGCGCCTGCTCGAGCTCGCTCGCCGCGGCGCCGAGGATCCCGTTGACGAACCCGGGCGCATCGGCGCCGCAGTACTCCTTCGCCAGGTTGACCGCCTCATCGATCGCGACCTCGGTCGGGATGTCGTCTCGGTAGCGCAGCTCATAGAGCGCAACCCGCATCACGTTGCGTTCCAGGGTCGCGATCCGGTCGAGCTCCCAGCCACGCGAGCGCCGGCCGATCTCCTCGTCGAGCGCCGCCAGCTCGCCGTCGGCGCCCTCCGCGAGCTCGCGCGTGAACGGCTTCGCTCCCTCGAGCAGCTCAGCGAGCGATCGCCCGGTGACCTCGCGCTGGTAGAGCGCGAACACGGCATCGCGGCGTTGATCGGATCGGCGCATTGCCCTCAGCCTACGCGTCCCCGAATCGCCGAGCCGAGCCTCGGTCAGCCTGAGGCTGACGAATCCTCGGCTCGGCGGTCGGCGCGCCGGCGAGGCGGATGCGCCGCAGCGTGGCGGCGCGGTCGCCGACGGCCTGGCGCCAGGTCACCCGCAGGACGGTTTCGCCGTCGGCCTCGAGCAGCGCTTGACGCTCGACATCGTCCTCGCGTGCGAGCTTCTGGTCGTGCCAGGCGGCCCCATCGGCCTCGATGATCAGCCGCTCGTGCGGCCAGCGAAAGTCCGGTTTGATCCAGCGGCCGGCGACGCGGATCGGCTTGTTCACATCGGGCGCGACCAAACCGCCGTCGGCGATCAGATCGAAAACGATGTTCTCGAGCTCGCTGGCAGTCGGCACATGGCCATCTGCGAGCAGGGCTCGCAGCTTTCGCACGCCCCGGCAGGGGGCGAGCCGGTCGATCACCTCGACCAGGCGACGGAGGCTGATCAGATGCGAGGCCTGGCCACGGCGCACGGCCGCTCGCAGCTCGCGGCGGCCGCAGATCGCCGCCAGGTCGAGGACGGTCCGCGCCGGGGTGGTCACCGGGATCTGCGCTCGCCGGGTCAGGTCGCGGCGCTCGAGCCTGGCGCTCTGGTGGACCTCGATCCCGGCGTGCTCGCGGCGCTCGCGTTCGGGCACGGTGACCGCCGGGAGCCGGTCCGTTCGCTCGAGTAGCCCCCAGAGCTCTGCGGCAGACCGGTGGCTGAGTACCGCGTGCGTCCCGCAGGCCTTGACCGCGGCGAGCCAGCGAGCCTCGCGCGCGAGTGTCGCGTGGCCCACCGCGTAAACGCCGCGGTGGACGCGGTGGAGCCGTCCGTTTCGCACGCGGACGAGGATCGCCTGGCGCGAGAGCCCGACCGCGGCCAATTCCTCGACCGAGAGCACCCCCCACTCGCCCGCCGCGAGCTCCGCCACCCGCATGTCGCGCCGAGTCGAGGCTGAGTCAGTGTCAGGCTGACAAAGGCTCGGGTCGGCGGCGTCGGAGGGCACCGCGCGAGCGTGGCGCGGGACCACGCACGGATCTAGGGCCGAGTGTGGCTCGAGTGTGGCGACTCAGGCGCGGGAGACGTACTCGCCGTTGCGGGTGTCGACGCGGACGCGGTCGCCCTCGTTGACGAACAGCGGCACCTGGACGACCACCCCGGACTCGAGCGTCGCCGGCTTGGTGCCGCCGCCCGAGGCGGTGTCGCCTTTGAGGCCGGGATCGGTCCGGGTCACGGTCATGTCGACAGCGCTCGCGACCTGGACGCCCGCCGGGCGCTCGTCGACTAGGAGCAGGTCGACGTTGTCGTTCGGCAGCACCCAGCGCATCTCCTCGCCGATCGAGTCCTTCGGGATCTCGGTCTGCTCGTAGGACTGCGTGTCCATGAACACCGCCGCGTCGCCGGAGTCGTAGAGATATTGCATCTTGCGGCTCTCGGTCCGCACCGGTCGGAACTTCTCCCCGGCGCGAAAGGTCTTGTCGACGACATTGCCGTCACCGACGCGGCGCAGCTTCGTGCGCACGAACGCCCCGCCCTTGCCCGGCTTCACGTGCTGAAACTCGACGATTCGGTAGATCGTCCCGTCGACCTCGACGTGAGTCCCGTTCTTGAACTGGTTTGTGCTGATCAAGGCGTCGGAGGGTACCGACGACGCCTCGAACTCAGGTGAGCTTCCTGCCTAACGGCGGGGACGGCGTGAACAAGTTCGCGCTCCCGGCCCTCCGGCGCCGGGTCGTCGCCGGCGCCGCGCCTGCCAACGGGCAGCCCTCCAGGCAGGCGAGCGGTCGCGACGGAAAGGATCCCGACGCGATCACCTGGACGGCAGTGCGCTGGGGGATCGCGGCGGCCGGCATCTTCCCGCAGAAGGACTGACCCCAAGTCCGCCGGGCGCGGAGGGTAGCGAGCGGCCCGATGGCTAGGCTCCCGCCGATGCCGCAGATCCCCGAGCTCTTGGAGAAGCTGCTGACCGTCCCCGGGCCGTCGGGCCATGAGGCCGCGGCGGCGGCGATCTGGCGCCAGGAGGCGTCGTTCGCCGAACTCAGCACCGACGGGATCGGGTCCTCGGTGGCCCGAGTCGGCGAGCCCGAGGCCAAACCCCTGCTGGCGATCGTTGGGCACATCGACGAGATCGGCCTGGTGATCACGCACGTCGACGAGAGGGGATTTCTCTACTTCCAGCCGATCGGCGGCTGGGACGCCCAGATCCTGGTCGGCCAGCGGATCGTGGTCGCCGCGCGCGACGGTGCCGTTAACGGCGTGATCGGGCGAAAGCCGATCCACCTGCTCAAGCCCGACGACCGCAAGAAGGCGGTCGAGCTCGACGGCTTGCACGCCGACATCGGCGCGGCCGACCGCGACGAGGCGCTGGCGATGGTCCGGGTCGGCGACCCGATCGTGATCGCCGCGGATCCTGTCGGGCTCGCCGGCAACCGGCTCGTCTCGCGGTCGATGGACAACCGGCTGGGGTCCTATGTGGCGCTCGAGGTCGCGCGCCGCTGCCACGACCGCGGCGGTCTGGTGGCGGGAGTCGCCGCGATCGCCGCGGTCCAGGAGGAGATCGGCCTCCACGGGGCCGCGACCTCGGCCTTCGCCCTCAGTCCCGATCTGGCGATCGCCGTCGACGTCACCCATGCGACCGACGCTCCCGGGGTCGAGGAGAAACAGACGGGCAGCCACCCACTCGGCTCCGGACCGGTGATCGCCCGCGGATCGACCCTGAGCCCGAAGGTGTTCGAGCTGCTCGCCGAGGTCGCCGACAACGAGGGAATCGAGCACACCCTCGAGGCCTCGGGGCGACAAACCGGCACCGACGCGGACGCGTTTCAGATCTCCAAGGCGGGGATCCCGACCGGACTGGTCAGCATCCCGCTGCGCTACATGCACTCGCCGGTCGAGACGGTCGACCTCGACGACGTCGAGCGCGTCGTCGAGCTGTTGGTCGCCTTCGCCGCCTCGCTAGCGGCCGACGTCGACCTGAGCCGCTAGCGGCCTCCTACAGGTGGTCTGAATACAGGGTGTACTCGGCGACGATCTCGCCCTGGTCGAGGACGTGGCCCTCGATCGCCTCGCGCACCTCGTCGAGCCCGAACTCGCCCTCGAGCTCGAGGCTGGGGACGTCGAGTGCGTAAACGACGTGGTGGTAGTGGTGGACGCGCTCGTCGTTCCAGGGCGGGAAGGGACCGTCATAGCCCCCGTAGGTGCCCGCCATCTCGGGATCGGAGGCGAGGAAGCCGGTGAAGCTGTTGACCCCGGCGACGCCGTGCTCATTCGGACCGGGCGGCTTGCCGCCGACGACGATCTCGCTCGACCCCGCGCCCTCGGGCAGCTCAGTCGCATCCGCTGAGATGTCGACCAGGATCCAGTGGGCGAAGTCGACCCGCTCGGAGTCGTCGGGCAGCGTAGTCTGCTCGGAGTTGACTTCGGAGGGGTCGGCCGGCACGTCGGGGTCGAAGATCACGACCGCGAACGATTGGGTTCCCTCGGGCGCGCCTGACCAGCGCAGGTGCGGGCTGCGGTTGCCGCCCTCGGCCGCCGCCTTGCCCTCGCCGTCGGGGACGCCGAACGCGTGCTGGTCGGGAACACGCTCGCCGTGGCCGACGCTGTCCGACTCGATCTCGATCGCCATCTGTGCTCCTCCTCGGTCCGCTCGTTCGGGCGCGCAGTCTATGAGTCAGTAGCGAAGCAGGGCGACGGCGCCTTCGTGGCGAGCGAGCAGGCCGGCGGCCGAGCCCTCCGCGGGGGTGATCTCGGCGCCGGTCGCCAGCGCCCGCTCGATCATCACCTCCGAGGCGGCAACGCCATCGACCGGCTTCCACTCGCGCTCGGCATCGAAGATCAGGTGGCGAACCCGCCCTTCGGCCAGAGTCGCCAGCACCTCGTCGGGGCCGAGCGCCGCCAGGGTCGCCCCGATCGCCTCCTCGACCCGGGCGACCAGCGCCTCCTCACGGCTTCGGTTGAGCGCCTCGACCTCGTGCTCGAGCCGGGCGCCGATCGCGCTCGCGGTCTCGCGGATCAGATCGTGCGCGACCTCGTGCACGAGCTCGGCGAGCTTGCCGAGACCGCGTGCAAGCAGGCGCGGGCGATCGCCCTCGCCGATCACCACCAGCTGGCGCCAGGGGCGCTCCGCGTAACGGGAGACGACCAGGGCCCCCGCTTCCTTCAAGAAACGCTCGCGGTTGTGCTCGAGCCGTTGAGCGTGCTGGTCGCGACCAGAGGCGCTGGTGCCGGTGCCGCTCGAAGGATCAACCCGGTGGGCCTTGCGCTCGTGCCAGTCGAGGCTCGTGATCTCGAGCTCCCAGCCGTCGAGCTCGGTGATCTCGCCCAGGGTCCACTCGAGCACCCGGACGTTCTCGAGCCCGACCACCAGCACTCCCAGCGGCCAGCCCTCGTCGAGCATCCTGATCAGGGGCTCTAGGTAGGGGCGATCGGCCTCGACCACCTCAGTGCGGCTGATCGGCATCTGGAACTCGTGCCAGATCTCGCGCCCGGCGCCACCGAGCTCGAGGAAGCCCGCCTGGCTGCGGCCGGTCGAGTTTGCCGACGACTCGCCGTAGCGCGCGAGGATTTGCTCGGCCGCGGCGTGGTCGATCCGGGCGAGTTGATTCTTGAGCTCGATCCGCCAACCCTCGCCGCGGTCGCCGTGATCGATCCCGACATAGGCCGAGACGACGCCGCCCTGCGCCCTCCAGCCGGTGATCTGTTCCAGCAACTGCTTCGGGTCGGGCGCCATCTCACCCCCTATCTACCCTCCGGCGCCCACTCAATCTCGTCAGTCGACGACACGCAGCTCCTTCGACAGCGAGCTCAGGTTGCGATGGCCCTCCGCGGTGATCACCACCAGATCCTCGATCCGCACTCCGAAGCGACCGGGGACGTAGACCCCGGGCTCGACCGAGACCACGTCCCCCTCGGCGAGCACGTCCTCGGAGAGCTTGCCCAGCCGCGGCGCCTCGTGGACCTCGAGCCCAACCCCGTGACCGAGCCCATGGCCGAAGTTGTCTCCCTGGCCGGCCGCATCGATCGGCTCGCGGGCGGCGGCGTCGGCGTCCTCGCCCCGGACCCCGGGACCGACCGCCTCGAGCCCGGCCGCCTGGGCGCTGCGGACCAGCTCGTAGACCTCGCGCGCGTGATCTCCGGGATCGCCGGCGGCGAAGGTCCGGGTGCAGTCCGAGCAATAGCCGTCGAGCTTGGCGCCCATGTCCCAGACGACCAGCTCGCCGGCACCGATCTCCCGCTCGGATGGCTCGGCGTGGGGCTTAGCGCCGTTCGGCCCGGCGGCAACGATCGCGGTGAACGATGGCGCCGCGCCGAGCTCGCGGATAAGCGACTCGGCCGCCCGCGCGACCTCGAGCTCGCTCCTGCCGGCGAGCCCCCCGGAGAGGACCCGCTCATAGACCTCGTCGGTGAGCGCCGCCGCCTGCGCGATCGCTTGCTGCTCGCCTGCGTCCTTTTGACGGCGCAGGCGCTCGACGACGCCCGGCGCCGCGATCAGCTCGGCCCCGGAGCCGGCCTCCTCGATCGCCTGGTCGAGCTTGTGCTTGGTCGCGACGCTGGTCGCCGCATCGTCGAAGCCGACCCTGCCCTCGAGCCGACCGGCGAGCTCGGGCAGCAGCCGGGCGCTGGCGGTGACCCGGTCAAAGCCCGGGTCGATCTCACTCGCGGCGCGCTCGGTGTAGCGAAAGTCGGTGATGAAGACCGACGCTCGAGGCCCGACGATCGCGACTCCGCTGGTCCCGGTGAACCCGGTGAGCCAGCGCAGGTTGGCGATCGCGTCGGGACCCGAGTCGCCGGGGCGGACCAGGTCGCCGACGATCAACTGATCGAGCCCCTGCGCCTCCAGCTGGGCGCCGAGGCGCCGGGCGCGGTCGCTGCTCATACGCCGAGTGCCTCGCGCAGCAGCGAAAGCGCCTCGCGGTAGCCGTCGGGACCCTTGCCGGAGACACTGGTGATCACCAGACCCTCGAGCACCGACTGGCGGCGCCACCGCTCGCGCTTGCTGACATCCGAGAGGTGAACCTCGACAGCCGGCAGGCCCGCGATCTCGAGCGCGTCGCGGATCGCCCAGCTGTAGTGGGTCCAGGCGCCCGCGTTGACGATCGCCGCATCCGCAGCGTCCGGCAGCCGGTGCAGGCGCTCGATGAACTCCCCCTCGTGGTTGGTCTGAAAGAAGGCGACCTCGAGGTCGAGCTCGCGCCCGAAGCGCTTCACCGCGGTCTCGAGCTCCATCAGGCTGAGGTTGCCGTAGTGCTCGGGATCTCGGCGACCGAGCATGTCGAGGTTGGCCCCGTGCAGCACCTCGACCCGGTTGTGGGCGGTCGGACTCATCGCTGCAATCCCCGCACGGCCGCCCGCACCCTATCTCGGGCGAGGCGCGCTCCCGTAACCGGCTCGCCCGGGTGCTCGAGCACGACGAAGCCGACGCCGTCGGCCGTTCGCTTCTTGTCGAGCTCGATCGCGGCCACCACCCGGTCGAGATCGACATCCTCGGCGAGCCTCGTCGGCAGCCCGTGGCGGCGCAGCAGCTCCTCGACCTCGGCGCGCAGCTCGGGCGCGCCGGAGAGCTCGAGGATCGCGAGCAGACCGAGGCCAACCGCCTCACCGTGGCGATAGCGGCCGTAGCCGGTCGCGGTCTCGATCGCATGACCGATCGTGTGGCCGAGGTTGAGGACCTGGCGCCGGCCCGCATCGCGCTCGTCCGCCGCAACCACGTCGAGCTTGGTCTGAACGCAGGCAAAGATCACCGAGTCGAGAGCTGCCGGGTCGAGGCGCTCGATCGCCTGGACCCGATCCCACAGGGTGCCGCCGGTGATCAAGCCGGTCTTGATCACCTCGGCAAAGCCGGCGGCGAGCTCGGCCTCGGGGACGGTGGCGAGCGCGTCGGGATCGGCGATCACGCCCGCCGGCAGATGGTAGGCGCCGACGTAGTTCTTGGCCTCCGGCAGGTCGACCCCGGTCTTGCCGCCGTAGGCGGAGTCGACCTGCGCGACCAGCGTCGTCGGCACCTGGACGATCGCGACGCCGCGCTGGTAGGTCGCCGCGCAAAAGCCCGCCAGGTCGCCGACGACGCCGCCGCCGAGGGCGGCGACGTGATCCGATCGGTCCATCCCGGCCGCGGCCAGCTCGCGCAGGACGCGCTCGGCCTCGGCCAGGGTCTTGGCGCGCTCGCCCGGTTCGAGCTCGACCCGCGCCGCGAGCGGCTCGAGCGCGGCACCGTAGAGCGCGCCGACCGTGGCGTCGGTGACGCAAAAGCGACGACCTTGCAGCGGCCAAAGACTCGAACCGAGCAGGCCGCGCCCGACATAGGCCGGATAGTCGCCCGAGGCGCTTCGCGCCCATGTCATCCGCGCCGCCGGCAGCTCGATCATCGCGATCAACCCGGGGAGCGCGCGCCGGACTAGCTCGCGCTCAGCGGGCACGATCGCATCGGCGAGCGACTCATAGAGCGGGCGGCGCTCGGCGTAGAGAGCGGCGAAGCGATCGCGGTCGCCGGCGAGCGGGCGCGTGGAGTTGCGCACCCGCTGCCACGCGGTGTCGAGATCGACGTCGAGCCAGACGACGAGGTGGCGTTCGAGCCCCTCGCTCACCCGGGGCGCGAGCACGCTGCCGCCGCCGAGCGCGATCGCGCCGCCGTCGGCGCGCTCGAGCAACTCCCCCACCACCGCCTCCTCGCGGCGGCGAAACTCGTCCTCGCCCTCGCGGGCGAAGAACTCGTCGATCGAACAGCCGAGCCGGCTCGCGACCAGCTCGTCGGCATCGACCCAGTCGAGCCCCTGCTCGGCGGCGGCGGCCGCCGCCTTCGACTTGCCCGCCCCCATGAAGCCGATGAAGACGAGCGCGCGCTTGTGATCTACCGGCGCCAATCGATCCGCTCCCGGTACGCCTGGACGGCGGCGAGAACGTCGTCGATGTGGTCGCCGCCGAACTTCTCCCGGTACGCCCGCGCCAGCACCAGCGCGACCATCGCCTCGGCGACGACCCCGGCGGCGGGGACCACGGTGGAGTCGGTGCGCTCGCGCATCGCCTGCGCGGGCTCCTTGGTCTCGGTGTCGACCGACCGCAGCGGCTGGGTCAGGGTCGAGATCGGCTTCAGCGCGCCGCGCACGATCAGCGGCTCGCCGTTCGACATCCCGCCTTCGACGCCACCGGCGCGGTTGGTCTGGCGGTGGTAGCCGCGTTCGGTCGACCAGAAGATCTCGTCGTGGGACTCCGAGCCCGGGGCGCCGGCGACCTCCCAGGCCTCGCCGACCGAGACCCCCTTTACCGCCTGGATCGAGACGACCGCTTGGGCGAGCCGCCCGTCGAGTCGGGCGTCCCAGGCGACGTAGGACCCCAAGCCCGGGAGGAGACCAAAAGCGCGAACCTCGAAGATCCCGCCGAGGCTCTCGTTCTGCTTGCGAAGCCGGTCGATCTCGGCGACCATCGCCTCGGCCGCCTCGCCGTCGAGGCAGCGCACCGGCGATTCGTCGATCCCCGCGAAGTCCTCGGGGCCGAGCTCCCCGGGCTCGGGCGCGCTCACCGAGGCGATCCGCAGAACGTGGCTGTGGACGCTCACCCCGAGCGCGCCGAGGAACTCCTTCGCCAGCGCTCCGGCGGCCACCCGAGCGGCCGTCTCGCGGGCGCTGGCGCGCTCGAGCACGTTGCGGACGTCGCTGAAGCCGTACTTCTGCGAGCCGACGAGGTCGGCGTGCCCGGGACGTGGGAGATGCGACTCCTCGACCTCGGCCTCGACCGGCCACGGGTTCATCCGCTCCTCCCAGTTGGCGTAGTCGCGGTTGGCGACCAGCACAGCGATCGGGCTGCCGAGCGTGCGCCCGTGGCGGACTCCTGAGCGAACCTCGACCGAGTCGCTCTCGATCTTCATCCTCCCGCCGCGGCCATGACCGAGCTGGCGTCGTGCCATCTCGCGGTCGATCCGCGCTCGGTCCAGCTCGAGCCCGGCGGGCAGGCCCTCGATGATCGCGACGAGCCCCGGGCCGTGCGACTCGCCGGCGGTGGTGAAGCGAAGCGCGGTCATCGGCCGCCGACTCTAGAGGCTTGATGCGGGTTGGCCGTGTGCCCGGGGGGGGCCGAGAACCCCCCGTCACGGCTCGGGATCAGCGCCGCTGTCGATCGCTGTCGCTCAGCCGATCATCTCCATGTACCAGTCGACCATCGGATCGCCGAACCAGAGCCCGACCGCGCCGCCGAGCGCCAGGAAGGGGCCGAACGGGATCGCGCGCCTGCGCGCCTCCGGTCCGTGGCGGGCGATCAGCGCCGCGCCGACCAGTGCTCCGGCGGCGAAACCGACGAGCAGCGCCGGGACGATCGCGCGTCCGAGGTAGATCGACATCATCGCGACCAGCTTGACGTCGCCCATGCCCATCCCGCTCGGGTTGGCGAGCGCGATCAACAACAGCGACCCGCCGGCCGCGAGCGCGGCGATCGCGCGCTGCTCGAGCCCGCCGAGCCCGAAGCCGAGCACGATCGCAATCCCGGCCACAGCGCCCGCGGCCACGACCGCGTTCGGGATGATCCGGCGCTCGAGGTCGGTGCCGGCGACCGCGACGAGCACCGCGCAGAAGACGAAGCCGAGCACCAGCTCGCCCACTTCGGCGATGCCGCGCGCGACCACGCCCGAAACGCTAGGCGGCACGGTGCTACTCGTTGTGCGCACTGTGGGCCGACACCCGCGCAGCAAAGACGCCTCTAGAGGCGATCGGCGACGGTGTCCGTGCGTCATCTGGGTGGGCGGAGAACTCAGATCAAGCCTCTAGGCTGGATCGATGGCCGCTCGGCGCCTGATCCTGGTGATGCTCGTCCTGCTCGTGGTCTCGAGCATCGCGGCGGCGCTGGTCCCGGTCGAGCGGAACGAGGACGAGCCGTCGACCTCGACCACCGCCACCGAGTCCGCCCGACCCCAGGGTGAGCTCGTCCGCGTGACCGTGGCGGCCGACGAGCACAAGGCCGAACCGATCCGGATCTCGTTCGGCGACCAGCTCGAGCTCAGGGTGACCGCGAAGCGGGCGGCGCAGGTCGAGATCTCGCGCCTCGGGCTTGTGGACGACGTCGAGCCCGGATCGCCCGCCCACTTCGACGTCTTGCCCGCCGACCCCGGCGACTATCCGATCAGCCTGCTCGAGCTCGGGACCGAGGCGCCCGCGCGCACGATCGGGAAGATCGAGGTCGCCCCCGCTGAAAAGCGCGCGCAAAAGCCCGCATGAGGCCGCCGCGGCGCCCCGCGTTGCGAGCCCTAAGCCGAGCTCGTCGCCTCGAGCTCGAGCGACTCGCCCGGCTCCAGCACCGCGGCCTCGACCCCGGGCGCGAGCTCGGCCAGTTGAGCGGCAAAGCGGATGGCGGGCTCGTGCAGGAGCTCGTCGCTGCGGTGCGCGAGCCCGACCCGCAACAGGGTGCCCCAGTGGATTGGGATCGCGATCCGCGGACGCAGGATCGCCGCCGCCTGCGCCGCAGTGCGCGGGTCCAGGTGGCCGGCTCCCAGGCGCGGGCCCCAGCCGGCGATCGGCAGCAGCGCCACGTCGAGGGTGCCGGCGAGCTCGGCCATCCCGTCGAAGAGGTCGGTATCGCCGGCGAAGTAGATGCGTACGCCGGCCGCCGCGATCACGTAGCCGAGCGACTCGCGGGCCGGCCCGAGCTTCAGCCGGCGGCCGTCGTGATCGGCCTCGATCGCGCTCACCTCGACCTCGCCGAGGCGCACCGCCTCGCCGACGCCGACCGGGCGCACCCTGGCGAAGCCGTGCCGGCGCAACAGCGACTCGCCGCGCGAGGGGAGGATCACCTCGGTCTCGGTCCCGATGTGCCGCAGCGAAGCGAGGTCGAGGTGGTCGTGGTGCAGGTGGGAGAGCAAGACCGCGTCGATGTCCTCGGTCAGCCCGGGCGCCGGTGCCGGCGCCTGGCGGCGAATCAGGCCGAGCAGACGCGGTCGCAGCACCGGGTCGGTGAGCAGGCGGACGCCGGCGATCTCGATCAGCACCGTCGCGTGCCCGACGAAAGTGATCCGCGGCGCGCTCAACTCGGCCCGGCGGGCGTCGGCGCCGGGCCACCGCCCGAGTAACGGCGCTTGTGGATGAAAAAGCCGACCAGGCCGGCGGGGAGCTGCAGCCAATAGGCGAACAGCCGGTAGGCGAAGGTCGCCAGCACCGCCTTGCCCGCGCCGACGCCGGCGAGCGCCAGGGTCGCCGTCAGCCCCGCCTCGACGAACCCGAGCCCGCCCGGCGTCACCGGCACCTGAGCCAGCACCTGGGCGGTGCAGAAAGCCAGCAACACCAGCGTCGGGCGCGGAGTCGACCCGACCGCGGCGAGCGCCGCCAGCAGGGTCGCGTAGTCGAAGGCCCACCGTCCGACGGTCGCCACCACCGCCTGCTTCCACTGAGGTCCGAGCGTCTCGAGCAGCTTGTCGCGCTCGCGCCGCAGCCGCTCGGGCAGGCGGCGCAAAGGCTGCGAGCGGCGGCGCAGTCGGTTGCGCACCGACTGGATCGCGCGCGCGACGAGCTCCAACGGCCGGTCGAATGCGAGCACGGCGATCGCCACAGCGCTGATCAGGGCGAAGACGGCGACCCCGATCAGCGTCGCCTCGACCAGGTTGCGATCGACCGAGCCACGCAAAAAGGACGGCAGGGCGAGCAGCGGCAGCGCCAGCACCACCGCGAAGGTGAGCAGGTTGACCGCGGTGATCCCGGCCACCGTGCGCCCACGCTCGAGGCCCGCGGTGACCAGCATCCTGTACTGCAGCGCCGCCCCGACCGCACCGCCCGCAGGGGCGACCTTGCCGAGTGCGTTGCCGGCCAGCTGCGACTCGATCACATCACTCCAGCGGGCCCGATGCAGGGCCATCCGCTGCAGCGCCCACAGGCACGCGAGCCCGCCGGCCTGGAGCGCCAGCATCACCGGAAACCAGATCCAGCTGATCCGCTCGATCTCCTGCCAGGAGCCGAGCACCTCGAGCAAGCTCGGGGCGACCAGATAGAGCGAGATCCCGGTGATCAAGAGCCAGACCACCGTTCGGCGCAGGCTCGGCGCCTCCGCAACGCTCTCGGCCTCGCCGCGCGCGATCTCGCGCTCGGCATCGGCGCGGTCCTCGATCCCGCGCTCGATCCGGTCACCGATCGAGGGACGCCGGGATGCGCGGGTAGCGTCGCTCACCCGAAGACGATCAGCAGCGCTGTCGCCAGCGCCAAACCCGCGCCACCGACCGACAGCGACCAGTTCGCCCAGCGACCCATCGTCGTGTAGCCGCCGCGCTCGATCGCCTCGTCGAGCACGCGCCCCCGCATGTTGCCGTAAAGGATCAGCAAGACGCCGTAGAGCGCGAACGAGGCCCCGAGGACGACGTACGGCCAACTGGTGATCTGTTGGTCGAGCTCCGGCACCACGCGGCCGACCCCGATGCCGACCGCGAGCGCCGTCAACCCGGTCCGCCACCAGGCGAGCTGAGTGCGTTCTCCCGCCAGTCGCGTCCGCCGAGTCGCGTCGTCGCTGCGGGTTTTTGCGGCGGCCTCGGCCACGCGGCCAAGAATAGGGTCACGGGCGGCCCGCAATAGGATCGGCGCCCTGTGGGCGACCTGAAGCTCGGCTACAACACCGGCTACTGGTCCGCCGGCCCTCCGGCCGGGGTTGCGGAGGCGATCGCGGAGGCGGACCGGCTCGGGCTCGACTCGATCTGGGCCGCCGAGGCATACGGGTCGGATTGCCTGACGCCGCTGGCCTGGTGGGGCGCCCACACGCAGAACGTCCGGCTCGGCACCGGGATCCTGCAGATGTCGGCCCGCCAGCCGGCGGCCGCGGCGATGGCGGCGATGACCCTCGACCACCTCTCCGGCGGGCGCGTGATCCTTGGGATCGGGGTCTCGGGCCCGCAGGTGGTCGAGGGTTGGTACGGGATGCCGTTCGCAAAGCCGCTCGCCCGGACCCGCGAGTACATCGAGATCATGCGCTCGATCTGGGCGCGCCGGGGCCCGGTCGCCAACGACGGTCCCCACTACCCGCTGCCGCTTCCTGGCGGTACCGGGCTGGCCAAATCGCTGAAGTCCTCGATCCACCCGCTGCGTGAGGACATCCCGATCTTCCTCGCCGCCGAGGGGCCGAAGAACATCGCCCTCGCGGCCGAGCTCTGCGACGGCTGGATGGCGATGCTGCTCTCGCCCGATCACCAGGAGCCCTACGTCGAGGCGCTGGCCGAAGGCTTCGTCCGCCCTGGCGCGCGGCGAAGCGCCGAGGACTTCGAGATCGCCGCGACCGTGCCGATGCTCGTCTCCGACGACGTGGCCGCGGCCGCCGACGCGCTTCGCCACTACTACGCCCTCTACTTCGGCGGCATGGGAGCCAAGGGCAAGAACTTCCACGCCAACGTCGCGATCCGGATGGGTTACGGCGCGATGGTCGAGACCGTGCAGGAGCTCTACCTCGACGGCAAGAAGCAGGAGGCGGCGGCGGCGATCCCGGTCGAGCTGATCGATCAGATGTCACTGATCGGCCCGCTTGACAAGATCCGCCACGACCTCGAGCGCTGGCGCGACTCGTTCGTGACCACACTGCTGATCGGCGGCGACGTCGCCGCCCTGCGCATCGCCGCCGAGCTCGTCCTCGGCTGAGTCGGTTTAGCGCTGGTCGGCGTAGCGCCGGCCGCCGAACCAGGCGCTGAGGTCGAACAGGAAGGCGAGCGCGACGATGAACCACTCGAAGCCGCCGACCCTGTTGGAGCCGGCAGCCCACATGACCGCGTAGGCGAGCGTCGTCCACGGCAAGAGGAAGAACCCGAGCACCGGCACGATCCAGTCGTCGTAGGCATCCTCGAGCAGGTCGCTGAAGATCCAGATGAAGAACAGCGCCAGGCGCGGGGAGATGATCGCGAGCAACGCGACGAGACAGGGCATCGCGCGAGCCTATCCGGAAATCGCCGCGCGGGTCTACGCTGAGCGAATCGCGAGGCTCAGAGCAACCCTCGACCTGGAGGCATCGCCGGGACTGGCGTTGGCGGCATCGCGCGCGGCGCTCGCGGACCTCGGCTGGGAGCTGCGCTCGCAGACTGCGAACCTCCTTCGCGCGCGGGAGGACCCGGTCCACCTGCATTGCCATTGCTGGCCCGCGGAGGCCGCCTTGCGAGTCGAGGCCGGCAAACCCGGCAGCACCCCGGTCTCGATCGAGACCACGGTCCCGGGCTACGGCCCGATCGCCTCCGGCCACGCCCAGGACTGCTCGCGGGCGCTTGCGCGCGCCATCCACGCCCGGGTGCCGAGCGCCGTCGGCTCCTAGCCTCCCCGGGCCGCGCGTCGCATCGCTTCCCGAGGTGCTTCGAGGCCGGTCCAGATCCGCAGCGAGGCGGCGCCCTGGTGGACCAGCACCTCGAGCCCGTCGACGACGCGAGCGCCGCGCTCGCTGGCCGCCGTCACCAGCGAGGTCGGGAAGGACCCGTAGACGAGATCGACGACGAGCTTCGATTCGTCGAGGTCCTCGATCGAGATCGGCAGGGCCGCCAGGTGCCGAGCTGGAGCCGGCGGTTGGGCCGCTTCGGCGAGCCCGACCGTGGTGCAGTTGACGTAGGCGTCGAACCGTTCGAGCCCGACCTCGTCATTCGTCACTCGTCGCCCCTCCCCCAGACCGAGGTCGGCGAGCAGCGCTGCTGCCTTGGATGGAGTGCGGTTCCAGACCGAGACATGGGCTCCGGCCTCTGCGAGGGCCCAGGCGGCGGCGCGGGCGGAACCGCCGGCGCCGAGCACCAGCATGCGCATGCCGGCCGGGGACTCGGGCAGCGCCTCGATCAGGCCGACCGCGTCGGTGTTCTCGGCGACGATCTCCCGGTCTTCGTAGCTGAGCGTGTTCGCGGCGCCGATCGTCGTCGCAGCGGCGGAGGCGCGGTCGGCAACGCCAAGCGCCGCGCGCTTGTGCGGCACGGTCACGTTGACTCCGGCGAAGCCGTCGTCGGGAAGGGCTCGAACGAGGTCGGGAAAGTGCTCCGGCGCCACCTCGATCGCCTCGTAGCTCCACCGTGGTGCGAGTCCGAGCTCGGCCAGGGCGGCGTTTTGCATCGCCGGCGAGCGCGAGTGCGAAACGGGCTGGCCGAGGACCGCGAGGCGGGGCATGCGGCCGATGCTAGATCAGCGGTTCGAACCTGCTCAGCACTCGGTCGGCGAGCCGCCCTGCTCCTGCAGCGCCGCCTGGTAGGCGGCCTCGGCCTGGTCGAACTCCTCCTGGGTCTCGACGAAGACGTGCTCGCCGCAGGTGCCCGGCTTGACCACGAAGAAGAAGGCGTCGGACCTGGCCGGGTTGGCGGCGGCTTCGATCGAGGCGAGCCCGGGGTTGGCGATCGGGGTCGGCGGCAGCCCCGGGTGGGTGCGCGTGTTGTAGGGCGTGTCCTGGTCCAGGCGGCTCTCGAGCAGCTGTTCGTCGTAGTTCTGGTCCTCGTAGCGGATCGTCGCGTCGATCCCGAGCGGCGTGCCGGCCTTGAGCCGGTTGTAGATCACCGCGGCGGCGAGCTTGCGCTCCTCCGGGACCTGGATCTCGCGCTCGACCATCGAGGCGATCTTGAGGACGTCGTAGGTGGTCAGGTTCTTCGACTTCGCGTAGGAGAGGTCGACCTCGGCGAGGTTGTCCTTGAAGGCATCGAGCTGTCGCGAGACGAGGTCGTCGACGCTCGCCTTCTTCGGCAGCTCATAGGTCGCCGGGAACAGAAAGCCCTCGAGGTTGGAGCCATCCCCGGCTCCGTACTTGGCCGGATCGAAGCCCTTGTAGCCCTCCGTCTTTCGCTCGTAGTCCCCCGTCAGCCCAGCCTCCTTGGCGACGTCGGCGATCTGCGAGCGGTCGAGGCCCTCCGGGATCGTCAGGTCCTGGGTCTTCAGCGGTTTCGGTGCCGGCGCCGTCCCCCCGCTGCTGCCGTCTAGGGCGCCGACTACCTTGGTTACCCCGAAGACGAACAGACCGGCGACCGCGACCACGATCAGCACCGCGATCACCCGCCTCACCAGCAACGCGTTCGGGAGGCGGACCGCCGGTCGAGCGGCGAGGCGGCAGGGCCGGCGGCGGCGCTTGCTCCGGCGTCGCCGGTCGCTCGGCCGTTTCGGGGGCGGCGTCCGGCGGGGCAGCCTGGGATGCGGATGGGGCCGGCCGTTGCTCAGCGGTCGGCGGCTTCTCGCTCGCCGGCGCCTGGCTGTCGGCGACCTTCTCCGCGATCGAGCCCTGGCGCTCACGCCGGCGCGCGTCGCGCTCGGCGCGGCGGCGCTCGCGCTCGACCGCATCGGGGTCCTCGGCGAACGGATCGTGCCAGTCGCCGCCGGTCACGCCTGGCTCCTCGCCGCGAGAAAGCTCTCGAGCAGATGCGCCGCGGCGAGCGCGTCGGCCGGCGCGCTGGCGCCGCCGCGAGCGCTGGCGCCGGCCATCCGCGTGGTCAGCCGCTCGTCGTAGGTTTCGACCGGAATCTCGGTCAGCCGGCCGAGCGCCTCGGCAAAGGCGCGGGCGGACACCGCCTGCTCGCGCTCGGTGCCGTCGAGCGACACCGGCATCCCGACGACGACCAGCTCGGCGCCCTCCTCGCCGGCGACCCTGGCGAGATCCGCGGGGTCGGGTGGCGAGACCACCCCGAGCGGGCGCACGATCGTCTCGCTCGGATCGCAGATCGCGGTGCCCGCGCGCGCGTCACCGTGATCGATCGCCAGGATCCGCATCCGCGGGAGCCTACGCGGAGAGAGCGCGAACGATCGCCTCGCGAGCGGTATCGAGCGCCTCGCCGAGGCGTTTTGGATCGCGTCCCCCGGCCTGGGCGACGTCGTCGCGTCCGCCGCCGCCGCCGCCGACCACGGCGGCCGCCTCGCGGACGATGTCGGCCGCCGAGAGTCCGCGATCGACCGCGCTGCCGGAGAAGCTCGCAACCAGCGCCACCTTGCCGTCGTCGACGCCGCCGAGGACGACGGCCGCGTCGCCCGCGCGCTGCTTGATCCGGTCCGCCAGATCGAGCAGCTGACGCTGGTCGGCGCCGGCTCCCTCGCTGACGATCACCCGTACCCCGGAGACCTCCTCGCCCTCCTCGCCGATCCGCTCCACGGCCTCCCCCGCCTCCGAGCGGCGCAGCTCCTCGACCCGGGCCTCGAGCTCGGCCAGCCGTTCGGCCGCCCGCCGCGCGGCGTTGACGGGGTCGCGCGGCGCGCCCAGCAACTCGCCCGCCTGCTCGAGCTCGGCGGCGCGCTCGCGGTAGAAATCGATCGCCGCCGGACCGGTGAGCGCCTCGACCCGGCGAACGTTGGCGGCGCTCGAGCCCTCATGGATGAGCGCGAAGATCCCGACCTCGCCGGTGTTGGCGACGTGGGTGCCGCCACAGAGCTCGCGCGAGACGTCCTCGACCTCGACCACCCGAACCCAATCACCGTATTTCTCGCCGAACAGCGCCATCGCACCCATCGCCTCGGCCTCTGCGCGAGCCATCTCCAGCGCCCGCACAGGGCGGCTCGCTTTCACCCATTCGTTGACTCGGTCCTCGATCCCGCCCAGCTCCTCGGCGCTCAGGGGCGCCCCGTGAGTGAAGTCGAAGCGCAGCTTGTCGGGGCGCACGGCCGAGCCGGCCTGGCGCACATGGGCGCCGAGACGCTCGCGAAGCGCCGCGTGCAACAGGTGGGTCGCGGTGTGGTTTCGCATCGTCGCGTGGCGCAGCTCGTGGTCGACGGTCGGCGCTCACCCGCGCGCCAGACTCCAGCCCTCCCTGCTCCTTGCTCCCTGCTCGAACCCGCAGAGCTTGGTCATCGCCAACGCGATAAACGTCCTCGACCTTCGCCTCCTCGCCGCCCCAGCTGAGCACGCCCGAGTCGGCCACCTGGCCGCCGCCCTCGGGGTAGAACGGGCTCTCCTCGAGCTTGATCAGGCCGGCCTCGTCGCCGAGCGGTCGCGCCGCAGCGACCGCGGTCTGGGCGCCGAGCTCGCTGTAGCCGATGAAGCGCGTCGGTGGGCTCTCGCCGACGAATGAGACGACGGTCTCGTGGCGGTCGGGCGCCGGCACGCCGGATCCCGCCCTCGCTCGCTCTCGCTGCTCCTCCATCAGCGCCTCGAAGCCCTCGTCGTCGACCGAAAGGCCCTCCTCGGCGAGCAGCTCCCTGGTCAGGTCGTAGGGAAATCCGTAGGTGTCGTGGAGGCGAAACGCGTCCTCGGCCTCGATCCAGGAGGTGTTCGAGGCCCTCGCGTCGGCGACCAGCTTCGCCAGCAGCTCACTGCCCCGATCGAGCGTGCGCCCGAAGGCCTGCTCCTCGTCGCCCACCCAGCGCAGGATCGAGCCGTACTCGGCGGCGAGGTGCGGATAGGCGGAGCTCATGAGCTCGACCGCGCGCTCGGCGAAGCGCCCCAGGTACGGCGGCTCGAGCCCCAGCACTCGGCCCTGCTGGATCGCGCGGCGCATGATCCGCCGGAGGACATAGCCGCGGTCCTCGTTCGACGGCACCACCCCGTCGGCGATCAGGTTGACGGTCGCGCGCGAGTGGTCGGCGAGGATCCGCATCGCCCGGGTCAGCCGCGGGTCGGAGCCGTAGCTCTCACCCGAGAGCCGCTCTGCCAGCTCGAGCAGCGGCCTGAGCGCGTCGGTGTCGAAGACCGAGTCGGCGCCCTGCTGTATCACCGCCATCCGCTCGAGCCCGAGCCCGGTGTCGATGTTTCGCTGCGGCAGATCGCTGAGCGAGCCGTCCTCGTGCAGCTCATAGCTCATGAACACGTGGTTCCAGTACTCGAGGTAGCGGTCGGTGTCGTCGCCGGGGCGAAGCTCGTCGCCGCCGAACTCGGGGCCACGGTCGATGTACATCTCAGAGTTCGGTCCGCACGGCCCGGTCGGACCGGCCTCCCAGAAGTTCTCCGAGCGCGGCAGGCGAATGATGCGCTCGTCGGGTACTCCGATCTGGCGCCAGATCTCGACCGATTCCTCGTCGGAGCCGAGGCCGAGCTCGGCGTCGCCCGCAAACACGGTGACCCAGATCCTGTCGGGGTCGAAGCCGAAGCCCTCGAGCGAGAGTTCCCAGCCGTAGGCCATCGACTCGGCCTTGAAGTAGTCGCCGATGCTGAAGTTGCCGAGCATCTCGAAGAAGGTCAGGTGTCGCTTGGTCGAGCCGACGACCTCGATGTCGACCGTCCTGAACGTGCGCTGCGAGGAAGCCAGGCGCCGTTTCGGCGGCTCCTCGCGGCCCTCGATGTACGGCTTCAGCTGCTGCATTCCGGCGACCGTGAGCAGGGTCGAGGCGTCCTCGGGCGCCGGGATCAGCGAGGCCGACGGCAGCCGAAGATGGCCGCGCTGCTCGAAGAACGACAGGAACGTCTCGCGGATCTCATCCGACCTCATCGGAGCCTGAGTCTAGGCCGCAAGCACACGCTGACAGGGCGCGCTTACCAGTCAGGCGATCGTCGCCGTGCCGACGACCAGATCGCCGTCGAGCAGGCACGCCGTCTGGCCGGGGGCGACGCCGTACGCTGGCTCGGCCAGCTCGAGCTCGAGCTCGTCGTGGTCGCCGGGCTCCACCGCACCGACCCGGCAGGCAAGCGCCGGCGCGTGGTAGCGCAGGCGCACCCGGTCCACCCGCCCGCCGGGGCGATGCAGGGTGGCGGCACGCACCCGCACCGACGAGGCCGCCAGCCGCTGGCGCTCGCCGACGACCACCGTGTTGGTCTCGGCGTCGGTCGAGATCACGTAGAGCGGCTCACGGTGGGCGAGGCCGAGTCCGCGGCGCTGGCCGACGGTGAACCGGTGGTGACCGAGGTGCGAACCGAGACGGCGCCCGTCGGCGCCGACGATCGGGCCTCGTCGATCGCCCATCCCCGCGCTGCGGGCCAAGAACGCCCGCTTGCCCTCGCCGGCGAGAAAGCAGAGGTCCTGGCTCTCGGCCTTGCTCGCCACCGGCAGTTCCGCCTCGGCGGCCAGCGCGCGCACCTGAGCCTTGCTCAGGTCGGCGAGCGGGAAGCGAAGCCGCGACAGCGAGGCGGGGCGCAGGCCCGCGAGCATGTAGCTCTGGTCCTTGGCGGGGTCGGCGGCGGCGCTCAGCAAGGGCCCGTCGCCGTCGTCGAGCACCCGCGCGTAGTGGCCCGTGACCAGCGACGCGCAGCCGAGCCTGCTGCTCAGCGCCAGCATCGCGTCGATGCGCAGCTCGCCGTTGCAGATCACGCACGGGTTCGGGGTGCGCCCGGCGCGGTGGCCGGCGATGAAGCCGCCGACCACCCGCTGGCGAAACTCCGGCTCGAGATCGAGGGTCAGGTGGGCGATCCCGAGCGAATGGGCGAGCGCGCGCGCGCCGAGCACCGCCAGCGGCGAGCAGCAGCTGCGCTCGGCGTCGGTGCGCCGGTCGGCCCACAGCTTCAGGGTCACGCCGACGACCTCGGCGCCGCGCTCGCGCTCGCGCAGCGCGGCGACGGTCGAATCGACCCCACCGCTCATTGCGACCAGCACCCGCTCGCCCGCGGCCGGCGGGGGCGCCAGCTCGACGGCCGATCCCGCCGCTCCGGCAAGCGCCCGGTGCATGGCATCGGCGGCGAGCTCGGCCGCATGGCTCCCCTGCGGTCCGAGGCCACCGAGCGCCGCGGCGATCTCGCCCGGGCCGATTCGCGCCGCCACGAGGACCGGCTCGCGATCGGCGAGCTCTGCGGTCGCCGCCGCCGCGGCGCGTGCGGCCGCGCAGCCCTCGGCGGCGAAGCTGACCGCGGCGATTCGGCCCTCGTCCACCGCTACCGAGATCCGCACCAGATCGCCGCAGCGCCCGCCACCCGCGGCACCGTCGTGACCGTCGACGATCGGGGGGCCGCGGAAAGAGCCGTCCTCGAGGTGGTGCTGAAGAGCCTCGCTGTCCATTCGGGCCTGAGACTAAAAGAGGCCCCAGCTTGCCATTACCGCCCCGCCTGTGAACCTGAATGATCAGGTGGGTGTCTGCCGGCGCTTACCACCAGGGCGCTACCGAACGGTGACTCCCAAGGCAATTGTGTTGGCTCACAATCTGAGCGGCTAGCGAACAAGCTCGAGCCGGCGCAGACGTTAGCAGCGCTCCTCGCTCAGGCCAGCCGCACCGGCAGCGTCCGCAACTGGTTGATGAACGGCGAGACCACATACTCGGGGGTGCCGTCGAGCGTCAACTTCGGGTAGCGGTCGACCGTCTGCTCGAAGAGGACTTGGAGCTCGAGCCGGGCGAGCGCGGCACCGAGGCAGAAGTGGCGCCCGCCGGCGCCGAAGGCCTGGTGATCGGGGGTCCGGGTGATGTCGAAGCGATCGGGGTCCGGGAAGCGCGACTCGTCGCGATTGGAGGAGACGTACCACATCACCACCTTGTCGCCCTCCTTGATCGTCTGCCCGCCGAGCTCGGTCTCGCGTGTGGCCGTGCGCCGGAAATGGGCGAAGGCGGGGAACATCCGCAGCGACTCCTCGACCGCGCCAGGGACGAGCGACGGATCGTCGAGCAGCAGCTGCCACTGCTCGGGGTTCTCGAGCAGTGCCCTGATCCCGCTGCAGTAGGTCGCCTTGGTGCTGTCGTTGCCGGCCGCCATCAAGAGGAAGAACCCCATCACGATTTCGTGCTCCTCCAGCCCCTTGCCGTCGAGCTCGGCGTGGACCAGGACACTGGTCAGATCGTCGGTCGGGCGCTCGCGGCGTTCGTCGATCAGCTGCCGGCAGCGCTCGAATATCTCGGGGACGTCCTTCTCCATAATCAGATTGGTCTCGCCGTTGGCGGTGTCGCGCTCGCCCGCACCGAGGGCGTTGTTCATCAGCCGGGCCCAGATCGCGTCGTCGGCGGCTGGGATCCCCATGAAACTTCCGATCACCCGCGAGACCACCGGCTGGGCGACGTCGGTGACCAGATCGCAGCTCCGGCGGTCACCGAGCCGATCGAAGACGCCGGCGGTGATCTCGCGAATCGCCTCCTCGTGCTCGGCGATCCGGCGCGGGGTGAAGCCGCGCTGAAAGAGCTGCTTGAGGCGGTCGTGCTTGGGCGGGTCCATGCCGATGAACATCGCCCTGATCAGCTCCAACGGCATGATCGCGTCGGTCAGCGCGGTGATCCCGCCGCGCTCGGATGAGTAGGTCTCCCAATCGTGGCTGACCGCGTGCACGTGCTCGGGCATGGTCACCGACCAAAAGCCCTTCTCCTTCGGGTACTGGCTGATCTGCGAGGTCCAGTGGACCGGGCAACGCGAGCGCAGCTCGCCGAAGAGCTCGTGCGGCGGGCCGTCCTCCCAGTGCTCGAGATCGCCGACGAGGACCTCGTCGATCCGAATCGGTTCCGCCGTCATCCCAGCCTCCTTGTCGCAACCACCCGGGCTTTCGGGAGCCTACCCCGACTTCGGCGGCCGCAGAGCCAGCCCGAGCTCGCGCAGCTGGAGCTCGTCGACCGGCGCCGGTGCGCCGGTCAGCGGGTCGGCGCCCGAGGCAGCCTTCGGGAACGCGATCACGTCGCGGATCGAGTCGGCGTGGCGCAGGCGCTGGACCCAGCGATCGATCCCGTATGCGATCCCACCGTGGGGCGGAGCGCCGTAGCGAAGCGCCTCGAGCAGGAAGCCGAAGCGCTCGGTTGCCTCCTCGGGTCCGATCCCGATCACCGCGAGCGCGCGCTGCTGCAGCTCGGGGTCGGAGATCCGGATCGACCCTCCGCCCAGCTCCTGGCCGTTCCAGACCACGTCGTAGGCGAGTGCCCTGGCCTCGCCGGGCCGCTCGGGGTCGAGCTCGCCGGCCGGCGAGGTGAACGGATGATGAAGCGGCTCCCAGCGTCCTTCACCGTCGTTCCACTCGAACATCGGCCACTCGACGATCCAACCGAAGGCCTCGGCATCCGGGTCGATCAGCCCGAACCGCTCCGCCATCTCCAGGCGAAGCTGGGCGAGCACGGAGTTTGCGACCTTCGCTCGGTCGGCGACGATCAGCAGGAGGTCGCCCTGCTCGGCGCCGAGCCGCTGGTTGAGCGCGGCGAGCTCGGCCCCGGTGAGAAACTTCGCCGTCGGCGAGCGCCAGCCCTCGCCCTCGCGAAATGCCCACACGAGGCCTTTGGCGCCCAGCTCCTGCGCGCGCGAGATCAATCCATCGAGCACCGAGCGAGGGACGTCGCGGGCGCCGACGTTCAGCCCCTTGACCACTCCCCCGGCCTCGATCACAGCGCGAAAGACCTTGAAGTCGGTCTGCGCCAGCAGCTCGGTGAGCTCGGTCAGCTCGAGCCCGAAGCGCAGATCGGGGCGGTCGGTGCCGTAGCGCTCGAGCGCCTCGCTGTAGGGGATCCGGCGCAGCGGCAGCTCGAGCCGGGGGCCGCCGACCTCGGCGAACACCGCCGCCAGCAGGCGCTCGTTCAGGTCGAGCACGTCCTCAACGCCGACGAACGACATCTCGAGGTCGAGCTGGGTGAAGTCGGGCTGGCGGTCGGCGCGCTGATCCTCGTCGCGAAAGCAGCGCGCGATCTGAAAGTAGCGCTCGAGCCCGGCGACCATCAGCAGCTGCTTGAACAGCTGCGGCGACTGCGGCAGCGCGTAGAAGCTGCCGGGCTCGCGCCGCGAGGGCACCAGGAAGTCGCGCGCGCCCTCGGGGGTCGAGCGCGAGAGCATCGGGGTCTCGATCTCGAGAAAGCCCTCGCCGGAGAGGAAGTCCCGGATTGCCTTGGTGACCCGGTGGCGCAGCTCGATCGCCTCGCGCATGCGCTCGCGCCGCAGGTCGAGATAGCGGTAGCGAAGTCGCATCTCCTCGCCCACCTCGCCCGAGAACCCCTCGATCTCGAACGGCGGCGTCTGAGCGTCCGCGAGCAAGGTCGCCTCGCCCACCCGGACCTCGAACTCGCCGGTCGGCAGCTCGGGGTTGACCGTCTCGAGGGCCCGCCGCACGACCTTGCCGGCGACGCTGAGGACGTTCTCGGCCCGCAGGCTATGCGAAAGCTCGAACGCCTCGCCCGCCTCGTCGGGGTCGAAGACCAACTGGACCAGGCCGGTGCGATCGCGCAGGTCGATAAACACCAGCCCGCCGTGGTCGCGGCGGCGATGGATCCAACCCGAGAGCCGAACCTCGGCGTCGACGCGGTCGCCGAGCACCTGCCCGCACCAGGCGTCGCGGTAGCCGTTCGGGCGGAGGGCGGGGAACTCGCGCGCGGTCATCACGCCAGCTCCTCGACCGCGTGTGCGAGGTCGATCTCGCGCTGATCGCCGCTTTGCATGTCGCGCACCTGGGCGGCGCCGTCCTCGTCGAGGATCACCGTGCGCACCGCGCCGATCCGATCGGCCTGGCGCATCTGGCCCTTGAGCGAGCGCCCGGCCAGGTCGAGCTCGGTGCGCAGGCCGCGCCGGCGCAGCTCGACCACCAGCGCCAGCGCGCGCTCGGACTGGCCCGGCGCGGCGGCGACGAAGACCGCGGGCGCCGCCGCGGCGGGCTCCTCCTCGAGCGCCAGCAGGATGCGCTCGATCCCGGCGGCCCAGCCGCAGGCGGGGGTCGTGGGGCCGCCGATGACCTCGACCAGGCCGTCATAGCGCCCGCCCCCCGCGACCTGTGACTGGGCGCCGAGCTGGCCGCAGTGGAACTCGAACACGGTGCGGGTGTAGTAGTCGAGGCCGCGGACCAGCCGCGGGTCGAGCTCGTACGGGATCCCGGCGCGGTCGATCAGGCTGCGGACGGCGCCGAAGTGCTCGGCGTCCTCGCCCTCGAGGCGGTCGAGCATCGTCGGCGCGTTCGCCATCACCGCCCCGGTGCCCTCGTCCTTGGAGTCGAAGGCACGCAGCGGGTTCTCGTCGATGCGCGCGCGCACGTCCTCGGCGAGCTCGGACTCGTGCTCGCGCAGGTAGGCCCGCAGCTGCTCGCGATAGGCCGCGCGCGCGGCGAGCGAGCCCAGGCTGCCGAGCCGCAGCTCGAGCGCCGGGACGCCGAGCGTGCGCAGGAACTCATCACAAAGGACGATCAGCTCGGCGTCGACCAGCGGCGAGTCCGAGCCGATCGCCTCGGCGTCGACCTGGGTGAACTGGCGAAAGCGCCCCGCCTGCGGGCGCTCGTGCCGAAACACCGGCCCCAGCCACCAGAGCTTCACCGGCTGCGGGAGCTTGTGCATACCCTCGCTCATGTAGGCGCGACAGATCGCGGCGGTCGCCTCCGGGCGCAGGGTGAGGCTGCGCCCGCCCTGGTCCTCGAAGCTGAACATCTCCTTGCGGACGATGTCGGTCGAGCCGCCCACCCCGCGGCCGAAGAGCTCGGTTTCCTCGAAGATCGGCGTCTCGATTCGCCCGTAGCCGGCGCGCCCGAAGAGCGCCGCAGCCGTCTCTCGGATCTGGTCCCGGCGGGCCGCTTCGCCGGGCAGGACGTCGAACGTACCGCGCGGGGCCTGGAAGCGCTCGGCCATGCGCTATCGCGCGAGCTCGAGCAGGAAGGGGTTGGTGGCGCGCTCGGCGCCGATCGTCGTGATTCCCATGTGGCCGGGATAGACGGTCGTCTGGTCGTCGAAGCCCTCGGCCAGCGCGCGCAGGGTCGCCATCAGCGTCGGCCCATCGCCGCCGGGCAGGTCGACCCGTCCGACCGAGCCCTGAAAGATCACGTCACCGGAGAACAGCGCCGCCTCGTCAGCGATCGAGTAGCTGAGGTGCCCGGGGCTGTGCCCGGGGGTGTGCAGGACGTCGATCCCGAGCCCGGCGAGCTCGAGGCGCTCGCCCCCGGCCAGGGTCTCGTCGGCGTCATAGCTCTCGAACGGCCCGAACCCCGGCGGCGTCCAGCGCTCGATCTCGGCGAGCACCGGGACCTCGAGCTCGGGGCAGTAGACCGGAGCGCCGGTCGCTCGCGCCACCGCGGCCACCGCGCCGACGTGGTCGAAGTGCGTGTGGGTGAGCAGGATCGCCTCGACCCCGATCCCAAGCTCCTCGACCGTGGCCAGGATCCGCTCGGGCTCATCGCCCGGGTCGACGATCAGACCGTGCTCGGCCCCCTCGGCGCCGAACACGAAGCAGTTCTCGGCCACCGGGCCGACGGTCAGATAGCGAAGCTCCATCGGGGCGCCCCGAGCTATCCCGCGGTTCGCTGCTTGCGCTCGCGCGCTCGCCGGCGAGCGTAGAAGAACCGATCGACGTAGTAGCCGAGCGGCACGTACATCGCCAGCATCACCACCGAGAGCACCAGCGCACCGCCGATCGTCTGGCCGAGCAGGGTCGCCGCGAGGGCGAAGAAGATCACGGCGCCGAACAGGCCGCGCTTGAACGCCCCGCCCCAGGTCGGGGGGAGATCGCGGCGGGTCTCGGTGCGGCGCTTGGCTTTCGCTCGCGCCTCCTCGCGGCTTCGCGGCCGCCCGCGGCGCCCCCGGGTGTCGATGCTCCCGCCCTGGGTGCCGCGGCGCTTGCGCCGGCGCTTCTTCTTCGTCTGGGCCACGGTCGGCAGGCTACAAAAGTCCGCTTCGCCCGCGGCGGTTCTCGAGCACCCGCAGCGCCGGGTCGAAGTCGCGAAGGGGGACGTCGGCAGGCAGGTCGCGCAGCGACGCCGCCGGGACCAGCCCGACCACCTCGGCGGCGATCGGGCGGGCGCCGTGCTCGGCGGCGAGCAGCCGGACCTGCTCGATCACCATCCCGAGCGGCACAGCTACCGGGTCGTGGACATTGGTCGAGACCTGGGCGCGGTCCCCGAGGTCGACACCGATCGCCCGCACCCCGCCGAGCCCGCCGCCGGACTCACGCAACCCGGCGGCGACCGTTCGTGCGATCTCGACGTCGGCGGTGTCGAGCTCGACGTTGAAGGCGGCGAGCGGTGGCCGCGCGGTGGCGAGGGTCGCCCCCGCGGTCGGATGCGGCGCGGCCGGGCCGAAGTCCGAGCGCAGCTCGCCGCTACGCATGCGCTCCGCCAGCGCCGCGACGCCGCCGCGGCGAAAGAAGGCGCGCTCGCTGCGGCGCGGATCGGTGGCGAGCTCGCCATAGAGGAACACGGGAACCCCGAGCTCCGCAATCCCCAGCGCCGCCTCGAGCGCCAGCTCGCGCGCGACCGAGCGCCCGGCCGGGCCGAGCCAGACCACGGGGCAGACATCGAGCGATCCGATACAGGGATGCTCGCCGCGCTGGGTCGAGATGTCGATCCGCTCGATGCACGCTCGGGCGCCGGCGATCAGGGCTGCTGTCAGGTCGCCGCCCGGCGCGCTCAGGCTGAGCGCGGTCCGGTTGTGGGCCGGGTCGCTGTGGCGATCGAGCACCGTGGCGCCGGCAAAGCCGTCGGTGATCGCGTCGACCGTCTCCAGGTTGCGACCCTCGGAGAAGTTGGGGACCGCGAGCGCCACCTGCCCAAACTACTCGTAGCTCGGCGCCAGGCAGCGAGCGAACGACCGGAGACCGACCCGAGAGAGAGGAACGGGTCGGCCGCCGGTCGAGTCGGGAGGACGTCAGGCCTCGGCCGTCTCGCGGATCGCTCCGTCGGCGTCGAGGCCCTCGAGCCGCGCGCCCTTGTCTTCAACTGCCAAAGCAGTCACCTCCATGGTGTTTCGTTTGCATCCCCCGCAGGAGGTGCCTACGCGCCCCCGCTCGAACCAGATCAGCCGATGAGCAGCTCGCCGGCGAGAAGCAGCGGTTCACCGTCGACGCTCACGTCCGGGCGCCGCACGACGCAGTCGAGGTGAACCGGCACCTGAACGGTGCCGCCGATCCCCGCGGAGGCGCCGAAGGCGACGTGGCAAGTACCGAGGATCTTCTCGTCCTCGAGCGTCTCGCCGGTGAGCTCGGCCCTCTCGTTGGTACCGATCCCCAGCTCGGCGACGTTGGTGCCCTGCTCACCGCCGGCGCGCAGCAGCCCGAGCAGGCGCGCCCCCAGCTCGCCGCCGGCGGCGGTCAGGTGGCCCGACTCGACCGTCAGCTCGACCGGGTCGCGGACCCGCCCGAGCCCGGCGATCGTCCCGTCGACCACCAGGGCGCCCTCGGCGCTGCCCTCGAGCGGGGCGATGAAGCCCTCGCCGCAGGGCAGGTTGCCCATCGCACCCGGGGCGCTGAGGTCGCCGTCGTCGGAGATCGCCTCGCGCTCGCCGAGGCTGAGGCGAAGGTCGGAGCCGTTGGCGCAGGTCACCCGCGCCTCTGAGCCGCGGGTGAGGCACTCGGCCACCGCCGCGCTGCGCCGGCGCAGCGCGTCCATGTCCGCGCCCATCACCCGAGCGAGCATCTCCTCGGTGACTCCAGGCAAGGTCGCGATCCGGGCCCCCGCCTCGGTGGCGACCCGACGCGCCCCCGTGTGGGAGAGCGACTGCACGGTCGGGGCGAGGACGACGTCGGCGGCCACCATCGCCGCGGCGACCGCGGCCGGAGGCTCCACCCCGTGGCCCTCGCGCTCGGCGATCAAACAGAGGATCGCGTCGGCGCCCATCCTGCCGGCCTCACCGCGAAAGCGCTCCCCGAGCCCGATCGTCGACGGGTTGCAGACCACGGCCACCTCCTCGCCTTCGCGTACCGCAAGGCAGTCGCCGATCACAACGGCGATCGCCCGATCCAGGTCGCTCATCGGTCCGAGGCTATCCACCGTGCGATCGTGCGATCATCTAGCCTGGCGGAGCGAGCGGCGGGCATCGCTCGTGGAACGGACGTACTGGATACAGTGCGGCCTCGCAGGGTTGTGGTCCACGGAAGGAAGAGAGAGGGAAATGCGCGCACGTCTTGGCATCGTCGGCGGTTTGGTTGCACTGGGGGTCTGCTTGGGCATCGCTCCCGCGGCAAGCGCGGACAAGTTCGAGGTCTGCAAGCAGGGCTGTGACTACCGCAAGATCCAGGACGCGGTCGACGCCTCCCGCAAGAACGACACGATCATCGTTGAGCCAGGTAAGTACAAGGAGGGCGTGATCGTCAGGGGCCCCAAGCACAATGGGCTGACGATCAAGGGCGCGAAGAGCAACGCGAAGAAGGTCATCCTCGAGGGCAAGAACGCCACCAACGTAAACGGCGTCGCCCAGAACGGGATCGAAGGCAAGAAGGTCAACAGGCTGCGGCTGATGAACATGTGGGCGCGCAACTACGCGACCAACGGCTTCTTCGTCCACGACGGCTGTACCGACTACCTGATGAAGAACCTGATCGCGTCCTACAACCGCGCCTACGGCCTGTACGCGTTCAACTGCAAGGGCGGGCGGATGACCAAGTCGGTCGGCTACGGCCACGGCGACTCCGCCTTCTACGTCGGCGCCACTCCGTTGCAGTCCAACCCGAAGCAAACCCGTATCGACCACGTCGAGGCGTACCTGAACGTCATCGGCTGGAGCGGCACCAACTCGCACTACATCAAGATCGCGAAGTCCGACTTCTACAACAACGGGGTCGGGATCGTGCCGAGCACGCTCGACTCGGAGCCGTATGAGCCGAGCTCCGACGGCGTGATCGAGAACAACAACATCTTCTGGAACAACTTCAACTACTTCGGCGCCGAATCGCCGGTGACGACGATCTCCCGCGGACTCGGCGAGCTCAACGGCCAAACGGTCAACTTCCCCACCGGGGTGGGCGTCGTCAGCCTCGGAGTGACCGACTGGACTGTGCGCGACAACCAGATCTTCGGCCACTACCGTTGGGGCGTCGCCACGGTCTCGAATCCGCTCAACGAGGGCGGCGACGCGACCGCTACGAACACCCAGGTGATCGACAACCAGATGGGTCGCAACGGCACCGACACGAACGCGTTCGATTTCTTCTCACAGGGCTCAGGGAAGGGGAACTGCTTCTCCGGCAACACCAGCTCCACCTTCGATCCGAGCCCGACGGCGAGCAACGCGGTGCTCTATCCCCCCTGCCCGTCGCCGAACGTCGGCAGCGGCGACCCGTTCGGCAACGATGCCCAGTTCGGTGAGCTGGTCGAATACGTGACCACCGATCCGCCCGAGAAGCAGCAGTGCGCGTGGACCGTCCACCCGCACCCGCCGTTCGAGGGCTTCAAGCCCTACGAGACGCCGGGGGTGACGTGCCCTTGAGCCGCCGCAGCCTGGTCGGCGCCGCGCTGGCCGCGATCGCCATCTCGGCGGTCGCGGTCGCGCCCTCGACCGGCGCCCCCGAGCAGGCGCGTAAGACGGTCAACGTCACCGTCGCTGACGACTTCTACGCGCCCGACGAGGTCAAGATCAAGAAGGACTCGAAGGTGAAGTGGAACTGGGAGGACTTCAACCTCGACACCCACAACGTGAAGCTGACCGGCGAGCACCCGAATGGCGTCAAGGTCAAGGACTTCACGTCGGCGGACGGCTCGATCGGGATCAAGTTCGCCCGTAAGTTCAAGAAACCCGGCAAGTACGGCTTCGTCTGCACCTTCCACAAGTCGGTGATGCGGATGACGGTCCAGGTCAAGCGCTGAACCTGCCATGAGCCTCGATCCGTTCGACCGTCGCGAGCTGTTCGCGGGCGCCGGCGGACTCTTTCTGTGCACCCTCGCCGGCAAGCGGGTGTTCGCCGACCGTGAGGCCGACGTCTCCGAGCTCGCCGCGGGGATCGAGGTGCCGCCGAAGGTCGCGGCGGCCGAGGCCGCCGGCGCTCAGAGCGCGACCCTGGCGACGAACCGCGCCGTCGCCGGTCAACGCGAGTACTGGATCCGCGCCGAGCCGAGGAAGTGGAACATCGTCCCCAGCGGGCGCGACGCGATGATGGACAAGAAGGTCAAGGGCAAGACCAAGTTCACCGCCTTCGCCTACCGCGCCTACACCCCGGGGTTCGCCGCGCCCCTCGGCCCGGCGACGATCCCGGGCCCGCTGATCGAGGCCGACGTCGGCGAGACCGTGATCGTCAACTTCCAGAACAAGCTGCCGGCGCCCGTGACCATCCACCCCCACGGGATCTTCTACACCCAGGAGATGGACGGCGCCTACAAGGGCCGCCACACCGATCCGGGCGGCTTCGTCCAGCGCAACCAGACCTTCCAATACGTCTGGGAGGCGCGCCCTGGCACCGAGGGCGCCTGGATGTATCACGACCACGGGCCGACCGATCCGGTGCCGCTGTTCAAGGGCCTGTTCGGCCCGATGATCGTCCGCCCCGCCGGCGCGCCCCGTCCCGATCGCGAGTACTTCATCGCCTTCCACTCGTTCACCCCGACGGCGACCGGCTTCAGCAAGGTGTTCTCGTGCGTCAACGGCCGCGCCTACGCGGGCAACACGCCGACGCTCGAGGCGAGCGTCGGCCAGCGTGTCGCGATGCACGTGTACGCGCTCGACAACGACTTCCACACCTTCCACATCCACGGGCATCGCTGGACCGATCCGAGCGGCACGGTGATCGACAACGTCACCCTCGGACCCGGCGACATGTACAGCCTCGACTTCGTCGAGGACAACCCGGGCCGCTGGTTCTACCACTGCCACGTATTCACCCATCTGCATTCGGGGATGAATGGGTGGTACCTGGTCAGCTAGGCCACCGGGCCGCCTGCGCGGCGCGCTGGCCGCTGCGCTGATCGCCTGGCTCTGCCTCGGCGCGGCCGCCGACGGCGCGAACCGGCGCGTCGCGATCGGCGACTATCGGTGGACCGCCGGCCAGGTCGAGATCGACCTCGGCGAGCACGTCACCTGGCATTGGGTCGGTCCCGACCTGATGCACTCGGTCACCGGCGTCTCCGACAACGCGAGATCCCTCGACTCCGACCCGGCGGTGAGCCAGCCCGAGCACACCCTCGGCGACAGCTATCAGCTCGCCTTCAACGAGCCGGGGACCTACGAGTTTCAGTGCAAGCTGCACGGGATCGTCGGTGGCAGCGTCCTCGTCTCCTCGACCCCCGGCGACCCGATCGGCGAACCCGATCCGATCCCCGAGGCCAACCTCGATCGGAGGAGGCCGCGGATCCGCCACCCACGGCTGGCCGAACGACGGATCCGCGCCCGCGGCACCCCGATCGAGCTGGCGCTCGATGAGCGGGCCACGCTCGACGCCGAGTACTACCTGCGCCGCCGCGGCGAGCGGCCCGAGTTCGTCGGCTACGAGCGTTGGAGCGGCTTCGTCGGGCTGAATCGGTTTCGCTTCGGCGGCCGCGCTGCGCATTTCCGAGCCAAGCCGGGTCGGTATCTGGCCGAGCTGCGCGCCACCGATCGTGCCAACAACGTGAGCCGCGCGCGGACCGTGCGCTTCTCGATCACTCGCCGCGACCCGCACGCGGCATAGAGGCCGAGGTGATGGAGGTGATCCCCGACGGTGTCTGGCGGCTAAGCGGGGGCTTTCCGCTGGGGTGAACTCGTTCCTGGTCGCTGACGGCGATCGGGTTGCGGTATTCGACGCCGGGATCAGGTTCCCCACCCCGCCTTCAACTGGTCGATCGAGGCCGCCCGCGAGTCGATCCGAAAGCTGGCGGCGCTCGAGCCGGCGACCTGCTGGCCCGGTCACTACGGGCCGCTGCGGGGCGATGTGCGCGCCCAGCTCGAGGCGATCTAGCGGCCTCCGAGCATCTGGCGAGCCGCCGGCGGCTCGATTCAGCCGCTCCAGCCCTTCATCCGCCCGAGCGGAGCCTCGAGGCTGCGCTCCTCGAAGGCGAGGTGCGCGAGCAGGATCTCGGCGAGCGAGTCGAGCGCCGCGCCGAGCTCGTCGCGAGCGCCGCCAAGATCCTCCTCGACGAGCGTCTCGCACGCCGTCTCGACCCACTGAAGCAGCGCCGAGACCTCGCGGTGATCGGCCTCGAGCTTGTCGATGATCGGATCGAGCTCAGAATCCACGCGCCGCATCGTCGGAAATAGCGCGATGTCCTCGAGGCGGTGGTGGCTGTGGACGAAGCGACAGTAGTGCAGGCAGTTCACCTTGAGCTGCCAGAGCGGGCCATTCGTCCGCAGCTCGCCGAGCCGCTCGCGGATCGCGCCCGCGTCCTCGCCTGCGGCCACCGCTCGGGCGAGATCCGAGACGATCTCGAGGTCGCGACGGATCATCGAGTGGACCCAGAGCAGCTCCTCATAGAGCGGGTTCTCGGTCTCGCCTTCGATCGCCATCGCAGCGAAGTTAGCGCTGCCCCCTAGGCTGGGCGGATGGAGTCTGGACTCTCGCGCCGCGAATTGCTCCTGCGGGCCGGCGCCGGCGGGGCGGCGCTGCTGGTCGCGCCCAGTGCGCTCGCGCGCGCCGGTGGTGGCGCCGCGGCGCGGCCGCGGGTGGTTGTTGTCGGCGCCGGGCTCGCCGGGCTCTCCTGCGCCTACCGGCTCCAGCAGCGGGGGCTCGCCTGCAGGGTGTATGAGGCCAATCCCGACCGGATCGGCGGGCGCTGCTGGAGCGCCCGCGAGTTCGCCGGCGGCCAGACCGCCGAGCACGGTGGCGAGTTCGTCGACTCGCGCCACAAGCGGATGCGCGCATTGGCGAGACGGTTCGGGTTCCAGCTCACCGATCTCTACGCGGTCGCGAACCCGGGCGACCCGCGGCTGTGGCTGAACGGCAGGCGGCGCCATCGCTCGAGCCTGCGCCACGCGCGACGTCGCTTTCAGCGCCGGATCGAGGCCGCCGCGAGGCGCGTCGGCGCCTACGACTACGCCAATGCGACCCGCGCGGCGCGCGCCTTCGACGAACTCTCGGTCGCCGAGTGGCTGGACCGCAACCTGTCCGGCGGCAGCGCCAGCGCCCAAGGGCAACTGGTCTGGGCCGAGATGGCGAGTGAGTTCGGCCTCGATGCCGACCGGCTCAGCGCGCTCAATCTGTTCTACGAATACGTCGAGGCGACCCCGGGAGCCGACGAGCGCTATCACGTCGCCGGGGGCAACGACCAGATCGTCCACGCGCTGGCGTCCGCGCTGCCGGACGGCACTATCCGCCCCGGCGCGCCGCTCGAGGCCTTGTTCAAGCGCGCCGACGGTAGCTTCGGGCTGCGTTTCTCCGGGATGTCACCGGAGGTGATCGCCGACCGGGTGGCGCTCGCGATCCCGTTCACGACCTTGCGCCGCGTCGACCTGACCGGCGCCGGGCTCAGCGCCAAGAAACGCGCCTGCATCGATGAGCTCGGAATGGGAACCAACGCCAAGGTGCTGATGCAGTTCGAGCGCCGCCCGCAGGCCTACGGCGACTGGAACGGCTACATGATCGGCGACGACCCGTTTCTCTACACGTGGGAGAGCACCCTCGGAGAGCCGGGCCGCCGCTCGATCCTCACCACCTACTTCGGCGGGCGCTCGGGCGCCGGCGGACTGCCCGCGTCGTCGGCACACGCGCCGACGACCAAGCGCGAGCGCCGGCGCAACCTCGCCAGCCTCGGCCGCGACGGTGCGAGCGGCCTCGGTGGTCTGCGCCGCGGCTTCAACGGCCGCGCCTGGACCGATCGCTGGGTCGCCGACCCGTGGGCGCGGGGCTCCTATGCGGCCTACCTGCCGGGCCAGTACACGCGCTACTACGGCTACGTCGGCAAGCCGGAGGGCGCGATCCATTTCGCCGGCGAGCACACCGCGACCACCCACCAGGGATTCCTCGAGGGCGCGGTCGAGTCCGGGGAGCGGGCCGCCGAGGAGATCATCGCCGCGGCCGGGAGCTAGGCCGAAGCCAAACGAGCTGCGGCCGCGCGCTCGACCGCCGCGCGCTCGAAGTCACGCAGGCCGCGAGGCACGTCGAGCTCGAGCGGATCGGATCCCAGCGCCGGCTCGAGCCCGGCCAGCTCCTCGACGATTGCGAGGTTGCAAAAGGGCGCGTGATCGAGGCTGTAGCCGCCCTCGAGCGTGATCGCGAGCCGGTTGGCACACAGGTCTCGGGCGCTCGCTCGGGCTCGGGCGGTGAGCCCGCGAAACCCCTCAGTGGTCAAGCTCATCCTCCCGAGCGGATCGCCGGCAGCCGGGTCCTGGCCGGCCGAGATCAGCAGCAGGTCGGGCGCGAAGTCGGCGAGCGCCGGTTCGACCACCTGGTCCCAGGCAAGCAGGTAGCCCGCGTCGCCGCTGCCGGCGGGAAGCGGGACGTTGACGGTCGAGCCCTCGCCGGCGCCGGTGCCGGTCTCCACAAGGGTCCCCGAGCCGACCGGATAGAGGTCGTCCTGGTGCAGGGAGCAGAACAGCACCGAGGGATCGTCGTAGAAAACGGCCTGGGTGCCGTTGCCGTGGTGGACGTCCCAGTCGACGATCGCGACCCGGTCGATCGACTCGCACCGCTGCGCGTGGCGAGCTGCGATCGCGACGCAGTTGAAGAGGCAGAACCCCATCGCTTCGCCGGTGCTGGAGTGATGGCCGGGTGGGCGAACGAGCGCGAAGGCGTTGTCGGCGCCGCCGTCGAGCACCGCGTCGACGCCGGCGAGCAGGTTGCCGACGGCGAGCAGGGCCGGCTCCCAGCTGTCGGGCCCGACTCGTGCCTCGGCGCCGACCCAGGCGTGCTCTCGGCGCGCGCAGGCCGCCTCGATCGCATCGATCAGCGCCGGCGTGTGCGCGAGCTCGAGCTCGGCCCGGGTGGCCCGCCGCGATTCGAGGCGGGTCAGCCGTTCGAGCACCCCCGCCTGCTCGAGCACGCTCTGGGTCCGAGCCAGCCTTTCGGGGCGCTCGCAGTGGGGCACGTCGAGCCAGCCGGCGGCGCGCTCGTCGATGAGCATCGAGCCGTTGTCGTGGGCGAGGCAGCGCTCGTCATAGACGTAGGCGGTGCTCACCGGGCGAGAATCTATTCGACGTACGATCGGATGGGATGAGCGGCTTTGACGAGCTGATCGCTGCGCGGGCGCCGGTGCTCACCGACGGCGCGATCGAGACCCCGGTGATGTTCGAGACCGACTATCCGATGGACGCGAACATCCAGGTCTGCGCGATGGTCGGCGACGCCGACGGGCGGGCGATCCTGCACCGGATCTAGCGCGGCTACATAAGGGCGCTCCCAACAAGCTCGGCAAGTCGACGGTCAAATTCAAGTTCCTCTCCGACGATACGACCGCGCGGTTTCAGTGCAAGCTCAAGGGCGAAGGCGTGAAGGCGAGGCTGCCGGCAACATCGGGACGCCGGCCAAAGACAGGTTCAGGGTCGTGGACTGAGCGCTGTGAGCGAGGCGGCGAGAGTCCGCTTGAACGCTACGATCTCACGCGCCCGCCGGAGTAGCTCAGCTGGTTAGAGCAGCGGAATCATAATCCGCGTGTCGGGGGTTCGAGTCCCTCCTCCGGCATCGACGAAAACCCCGCTCATGCGGGGTTTTTTGATTGAGGGAACCGACCACGGCTCCGCTGATCGGCCTCCGGGGCAACGCCTGGGGCAACAGCCTGCAGCCACGCGCGCCTCAGCGGCATCGCCCGGGGCGTCTCTCGGTGGGTAATCTGGCGCTCGAACTGGTCGATCGGCTCGAGCGAGGCGCCGACGTCTGCGCGCCACGGCTCGAGGACGTCGAGGCTTGGCCCTCTCACCGTGCTGCGGGTCGATCGAGCGCGACACCGGCTAGCGCGCCGGGGTGCCCTAGTGGAGCGCCGACCCGCGGGCACGGGTCACCGCCGTCGGGATGCTCTCCATCGGCGGTGCCTTGTCGCGGGGATGGCGCTCGAACCAGCCCCCGTAGCGGTTGGCCAGCGAGGAGGCTGTGAGGCCGTGGGCGAAGACCGAGAGCCCCACCGTGAGGTAGACCGCGAGGACCAGCAGGTGCTCGTGGGGAAGCTGGGACTCCTCGATTACGATCAATGCGAACACGATCGAGGCCAGACCGCGGGGGCCGAACCAGCCCAGGAATCCAACCGTCGGTACCCGAGCGTGCGAGCCCAGCATCCCGAGAGCGACGGGCAGCACTCGCACGAGCGTCAGGCTGAGGACCGCGTAGAGGGCGAGCTCCCAGGTCAGGTCACCGAGCGCCGGTCCGAGCAGGATCGCCCCGAAGAGGATGAAGGTGACCCCGTTGAGCACGCCCCCGACCTCTTCGGTGAGCCGGTTCGTGTCCTCGGGGTCGCGCTTGATCACCGCCCGGAAGACCAATCCCGCGACGAAGGCCGCGATGAAGCCCGATCCGTGAAGGGCCACGGCGGTGCCGTAGGCGAGGGCCGCGCCGGCCGCCGGGATCACCTGGCGCCAGCTTCCCTCGATCAGATCTCTGCGGCCGGCATAGACGACAATGGCTCCGATCAGAAGGCCGCCGACGACCCCTCCGACGATCCCGTAGCCGATCTCCTCGAGCAGGAGCTCTGCTGGGCTACGCCCGTGCGAGATGTGCGATTCGACGTCTGCGGCCGCAACGGCTGCGAATAGCAGCGGTACGCAGATCCCGTCGTTGAGCCCGCTCTCGATGTTCAAGCCCTGGCGAATTCGACCCGGGACGCGCGGCGAAGTAACGACCGCCTGGCCGAGGGCGGCGTCGGTGGGCGCCAGGACGACCCCGAGGATGACGGCCTCCCAGACCGTCAGGACGTCGAAGATCGCGGCCGCGGCGAACGCTCCCAGGGCAATTGTCAGCGGCAGCCCGATCCCGAGCAGGCGCAGGGGCACCGAGATCTCGCGTCGCGGCTCTCCGAAGTCGATGCGCGAGGCGTCGGAGAAGAGCACGAACGCCAGCGTCGCCTCGGCCAACGCTCGCACGGTCGAGCTGGTGCTCGAGATGTCGATTCCATCGAGGACCTTGGGGCCCACCAGGAGCCCGATCGAGACGAACAGGATCGCGGGCGTTATCGGCGATCCCGACAGCCGCTTGGAGACCGCGGCGACGGCGATCAGCGCCAGCGCGACGATCGTCAGCGCCCAGTCCATCTAGATCCCCCGGATCATCGTTGGCTCGGACCGTCGCATGCCGGCCCAAGCTGAACAATGGCGCTGCCATGCCGCGCGCTGTGGTGCCCCCACCATCGCTCGGCGGGTACTCGCTCCCTTGTAGCGCTGACCCCCGCAGCGGAGACTGCATCCAGCAGCTGAAGAGCCTCGATGGGCTTGGCTGGAAGCGAAATCGCGGAGGAGGAAGCGATGTCAGACGGCAACGGGCATGTCCCACCGATGAATCCCTACGGAGGAGTCGGGGGAGGCGGGATCACGATGCCGCCCTATTACAAGCCGACCGACAGCGTCGGCAGCGGGTCGACCTACTACCCGACGTCGGAGGAACTCGGCAAGGACGAGATGCGGATCACCTTCGTCGGCAGCTGCCCGTTCCCGCCGCGGAGAAACCAGGCGGCCACCTGCATTATGGTCGAGCTCGGTAATGGTAAGCGCTTCTTTTCGACTTCGGCCCCGGCTGCCTGCGCAACATCCTCGCGATGCAGGTGCCGCTGCAGATGGTCAACGATATCTTCCTCACCCACGTGCACGTGGACCACTACGGCGAGCTGCCCTACCTCTTCGCCTCCGCCCCGTGGGCGGCCCGTTGGAAGCCGCTGCGGGTGTACGGTCCAGCGGGCAGAACGCCCGAGGACGGCACCCAGGCCATGGTCGACGGGATGAGGCAGATGGCCCACTGGTACATCGACAGCTTCAACTCCTCACCGATTGGCGACGGGTTCGAGTCGTGGAGCTACGTGACCGACCGGCTGCTCTCATTGGACCGTCTCCGCAAGGTGGCGGCGAAGCTGCCCGCGGACATCTGCCGGGCCAAGGGCGTCGCAGCGGTCTCCGAAGCGCCTGGACGCCGCGCGGTATTGCAGGTGGTGGGCAAGCGGGTGGACGTCGCGCTTGACGGCGAGTGGGGCCGACAGCCCCCGCGCACACAGATCGTCGCGATCGGAGCGGCCGGGGCGATGGGTCCCGGGGACCTGAAGAAGCACTTCGCCGCCTGCCTGGCGGAGGTCACCGGCGACGGCGGAGAGGAGCGGGGTCTGCCGTGCTGACCCGGCGACTGGCCGCGATCGCGGCCCTCCTTCTCCCGCCTTTGATGCTGGTCGTGGCGGTCGTCATCATGGTGCAGGAGTTCCCCCGAGTGTTGTTCGTCTTCGGGTTGCTGCTGATCGCGGTGGCCGCCGCCTGGTACGGCCTGCTTCGCCGGGGCGCTGCCAGGGCTGTGGGTTTCGCGGCTGGGATTCTCGCGCTCGCGGCCATGGTGATCGTGCTGGTGAACAACGGCGACCACGTCGGCGCCGCGATCGTGATCGTGGCCGGGCTGGCGCTGGCCTCCGCCGCGGCGAAGGCCGCGATCTCGTATCACGCACCACTCCCCGAAGCGCCGGCGCCGAAGCGCGCCGTCCTCTTCTACAACCCGAAGTCGGGCGGCGGCAAGGCGGAGAAGTTCAAGCTCGCCGAAGAGGCCCGAAAGAGGGGCATCGAGCCGATCGAGTTGACGCTCGGCTCCGACCTGGAGCAACTGGTGCGCGACGCGGTGGCCGGCGGCGCCGATGCGGTGGCGATGGCCGGCGGCGACGGCTCGCAGGCGGTGGTCGCGATGGTCGCCGCCGAGCTCGACCTGCCTTACGCCTGCATCCCGGCCGGGACCCGGAATCACTTCGCCCTCGACCTCGGGGTCGACCGCGACGACGTCGTCGGCGCCCTCGAGGCCTTTGTCGACGGTGGCGAGCGCCGCGTCGACCTGGCCGAGGTCAACGGCGGCGTCTTCGTCAACAACGTCTCGCTCGGGCTCTACGCCGAGGCGGTCCAGCGGGAGGGCTATCGCGACGCGAAGCTGCGGACGATCCTCGACACGCTGCCGGAGGCGCTTGGGCCGGAGGGCGAGGGGCTCGACCTGCGCTGGACCGGGCCCGGTGGCCACGAGCACTCCTCGGGGGCGGCGATCCTCGTCTCCAACAACCGCTATCGGCTCGGCCGCGCGGTCGGCTCGGGGACCCGCCCGAGGATCGACGACGGCTTGCTGGGGATTACGGTGGCTTCCAGCCCGAGCGGGCGCGGTGAAGATAAGGGCCTGCTGCAGCGCCCGTGGCGCGAATGGTCGACCCCCGAGTTCGAGGTCGACGCGGACGGTCCGATCGCCGCCGGAATCGACGGCGAGGCGATGACGCTCGAGCCACCTCTTCGGTTCCGAATCAAACCCGGCGTGCTGCGGGTGCGGATCGCCCACGCTCACCCCGGCGCATCGCCGTCTGCCGCGATTCCCGAGGACCTCTGGGACGGTGTGCGTGCATTGGCGCGGGTCGCGGCGGGACACCCCCCGGGCGAGCCGGTTCGGCGCCCGGAACAGCTGGACCATGACGCCGCAAATGGACACCACTAACCGAGGAGGAAACCATGGACGTCGTCGAGATCGAACAGAAGGAAACGGTGAGCCGGAAGGAGGTCGTGACCCGACTGCGGAGGCTCGCGAGCCAGCTCGCGAAGGGCAACGACGTCAAGTTCGACCAGGGCGGGATGGCGATGACGGTCCACATCCCCGACGAGGTCCAGCTCAAGGTCGAGCTCGAGGTCGAGACCGATGGGCGGGAGCTCGAGATCGAGCTGAAGTGGTGACGGAGAGTCGACACTGATCGGACAGACACTCAGATGCCAAAGAGGAGAGGATGACGATGCCAAATAGACGCCAGCGCAGACGACGCGCAGCGCATGCGGGCACCACCACCGGCGGGAGGCAGGCACCGTTGCGGCGGCCGGCGTGCCGGAAGACACTGGCCACGATGTTTGACCCGATCCCGCCAAGGGTCGCCCGGTGAGCCCGGCCGACGTGAAGACGAAGAAGACCGGCCGCCGGGCGCTGCCGATCGCCATCATCGTCCTCGCGACGATCATCGGCATCGTCTCGGTGTTCGCGCTCTGGGCCAAGCGCCAACTGCTCGAGACCGAGACCTGGAGCACGACCAGCGAGCAGCTGATCCAGGACGCCGACATCCAGGCCTCCCTCAACACCTTCATCGTCACCACGATCTTCGACAACGTCGACGTCCAGGCAGAGCTCGCCGACCGCCTTCCCCCACAACTCGCGCCGCTTGCCGCCCCGATCTCCGGAGCGCTTCGCAGCGCCGCCGACAATGTCGTCGAAAAGGCGCTCTCCGAGCCAAAGGTCCAGCAGCTCTTCGTCGACGCGAGCGCAGCCGCGCAGAGCAAGCTGATCGCGCTGATCGACGATGAGGGCGAGTTCGTGGCGACCACCGGCGGGGTGGTGACGATCGACCTCACCTCGGTGGTGAAGTCGGTGACCGCCGAGCTCGGGCTGCCCGACGTGGCCTCCAAGCTGCCACCGGAGGCGAGCTCGATCGAGATCATGAAGTCGAGCGAGCTCGACGCCGCCCAGAAGGGCCTCAACCTGCTGCAGAAGATCGGCTATGTGCTCACCGCGCTCGTCCTGTTGCTCTACGCGGCCGCGATCGCGATCGCCGGCGATCGCCGCCGCCAGACCCTGCGCGCGGTCGGGATCTCGTTCATCCTCGTCGGCGTCGTCGTCCTCTTCGCCCGCGGTGCAGCCGGCAACCTCGTCGTCGGCTCGCTGAGCGAGGTCGCCTCCTCCGATGCGGCGGTCGCCTCGGTCTATGACATCGGCAGCTCGCTGATCACAGAGACGGGCCAGTCGATCGTCCTCTACGGGATCGTGATCGTGCTCGCCGCCTGGCTCGCCGGCCCTACTCGCTGGGCGACCTCGATCCGTCACCGGCTCACCCCCTACCTGCGCCAGCCCGCCTACGCCTACGGCGGGCTCGCGGCGCTGCTTTTGTTGGTGTTCTGGTGGGACCCGGTGATCGCCACCCACCGGATCGTCCCCTCGCTGCTCTTGATCGCCTTCGCGGCGCTCGGGACCGAGATGCTGCGCCGCCAGGTGATCCGCGAGGCGCTCGAACCGCGCGTCGCGACCGCCGACGGGCCCGCGCCCGCGCCGGTCAGCGACCCCCGTGTCGCGGAGATCGAACGGCTGGCCGGGCTCCGCGACTCGGGCGCGCTCACGGACGAGGAGTTCGCGGCGGAGAAGGCGCGGGTCCTCGGACCTGGGGGTGCTTCTGAATGACCTGTCCGTCCTGGTCTTCCAGGGCAGCCGCGGCAACGCCGGGACCCAGATCGTCCGCACCGACATCGGCCGCACTCCAGCCGGCCGACTGAAGAAAGGAGTCTCAAATGAGAGGCGCAGGTCGAGTCGTTTTCGCAGCAACCATGCTGCTCCTCGTCGGCTTCCTTAACGTGATCTCGGCATCGGCGCCCTGGATGACGCGAACTATTTCGCCAACGACACGAGGTTCATCCTCACCAACCTGAACACCCTCGGTTGGGTGCTGATCATCCTCGGAATCGTGCAGTTCACCGCCGGCTTCTCACTCATGGCCGGCAATGCCTATGGCCGCATTCTCGGCATCATCGGCGGCAGCCTCGGCGCGATCGGGGCACTGTTCTCGATCGGCGGCGCCAACCCCTGGTGGTCGCTGATCATCTTCGCGCTCTGCATCTACATCGTCCACGGGATCATCGTCTTCGGAGAGGAGGACGACCGGGCCGCAGCCTGAGCTGATGGTCGCGGGGTTCGCTGCTTGGCGGGCTCCCGCGACATCGCACCGATCACATACTCCGCATGGAAAAGCGGATCAAACGAGTCAGCGTGCATCCGTATGGGTCGGATATAGGCTGCCGCCGAAATCAGGCCGTCCGTCGAGCCCCTTCGCCTCTCCCTCGACGGTGCGGTATCCCGTTGAGGACGAGATCGAGGGATCGATACATGACTGACCCGATGGAGGGGGGTGTTGCTGTGGAGCAATCGCCGCAGCAACGACGGACCGCCCGGATCGCGGGGTGGCTGATGGCCTCCACGTTCGTTACGGCGATCGGTGCGGTGGCTCTCTATGACCCGGTGCTCAACGACACCGGCTACATCCTCGGACGGGGGACGACACGCGCATCACGCTCGGTGCGCTGTTGGAGTTCTTCCTGATGATCGGCAACGTCGGTACGCGGTTGTCATGTTCCCGATCCTCAAGCGCTACGGCGAAACGCTCTCTCTCGGCTACGTCGCCTCGCGAACTATCGAGTCCACGATCATCGGCGTCGGCGCTATCAGCCTCCTCTCAGTCGTCACCCTGCGTGATGACCTCGCTGCCTCGATCGGCGCAGACGGAACCTCTCTCGACATCGCGGGGCAGACCCTGGTTGCGATCCATGACTGGACCTTCCTGCTCGGCCCAGGGTTCTGCGTCGGGGTCAACGGCATCTTGCTGGGCTGGCTGATGTACCGAACCGGGCTGATGCCTCCGGGTCTAGCGATGTTGGGAGTTGTCGGCGGTCCGTTGATCTTTGCCTCGGCGATCGCCGTGCTGTTCGGCGCCTACGAGCAAGACGGCCTGCACACCCTCTTCTCCGTCCCAGAGGCCCTGTTCGAGGCGTCCTTTGCGATCTATCTGATCGTCAAGGGATTTCGGCCTTCGCCGGTCCTCGGCGCGGCAGCGATGCGGTGATAATGCTGACCTGGTCGCTGGCGACCCTGCACTCGAAGGTGGCGGTCCCGGTCGAAGACCCGGGTTAGTGGCGCGCCCGGCGGGTATCGCGGGCACATGGCCGATGCGTACACGGTGCTCGATGCCGACCAAGCACGTGACGTCTATGCCGACACCGACGTCCCGGGCGAGTTTCGATCGCTGACCGAGGCGCTCGGGGCAGAACAGCTGGCGCTGACCCTGATTCGGATCCCACCACACTCAGACTTCGAGCAGGGGACCGGCCACTACCACGACCAGATCGAGGAGATCTACCTGGTGACCGGCGGGACGCTGACGATGCGGTTCGGCGATGACGTGGTCGAGGTCGCCTGCGGGTCGGCGGCCCGGGTGGCGGCGGGGACGCCGCGCTCGCACCGCAACGTCGGGGACGAGCCGGTGGAGTTGTGGGCGATCTCGCGCCGCGATCCCGACGACGGCGGGACGAAGATCGACGACTTCTGGAAACCGTCGTCCGAGGCGAGGAGCCGGAGATGAGAACAGAGACGCCCGGGACCGCCCCGCCGCGCCGCGAATCGGCTATCCGCAGATGCGGGTGAAGCGCCTCTCACGACCTGCCGGCGGGAAGTTGCTGTCGGCGATTCGGGGCGAGGAGCCTCAAGGCCGTACGACTAAAGGGGCCGCGTGAGAGTCGGCTACAAGCTCTTCGCCGAGGGCTATCCGCCCCAGGAGATCGTCAGCCAGGCGGTCGAGGCCGAGCGCGCCGGGTTCGACTTTGTCGAGGTCAGCGATCACTTCCATCCGTGGCTTCATGACCACGGCCACTCCGGCTTTGCATGGTCCATGATCGCCGCGATCGCCGCGAAGACCGAGCACATCGGCCTCGCCACCGGGGTTACGTGCCCTTTCGTCCGCTACCACCCAGCGATCGTCGCTCAGGCCGCGGCGACGACCGCGCTGCTCTCGGAGGGGCGCTTCACCCTCGGCGTCGGCGCAGGCGAGCAGCTCAACGAGCACGTCGTTGGCAGGGGCTGGCCGTCGGTGACCGAGCGCCACGAAATGTTCCGGGAGAGCCTCGAGATCATCCGCCTGCTCTGGGACGGTGGCTATTGCTCGTATGAGGGCAAGCATCTGAAGCTCGAGGACGCCAGGGTGTTCGATCTGCCCGAGTCGCTGCCTCCGGTCGCGGTCGCGATCGGAGGGCCATCTGGTGCCCAGATCGCGGCCGAGCTCGGCGACGGGATCTTCGCCACCGACCCCGACCATCAGTTGGTCGAGGCTTACTCGGCGGCTGGCGGGAGCGGGCCGCGATACGCCGAGGTGCCGCTGGCTTGGGCGCCGAACGCTGACGCGGCGGCTGCATCGGCCCACCGTCTGTTCCGGTTCGGTCTACTGGGCTGGAAGGTGCTCTCCGAGCTGCCAAATCCGGTCAACTTCGAGGCCGCGACCGAGTTCATCGGTGTGGACGACGTCCGCGCAGTATTCGCCTGCGGCCCCGACGCCGCTCGTCACCTCGAGGTCGCGCGCGACTTCGCCGACGCCGGCTTCGATCACCTGGCTTTGGTCAACGCCGGACCCGACCCCCACGGCTTCTTCGCTTTCTTCGCCGAGCAGCTCGCCCAACCGCTGCGCGAGTTGGGCTAATCAGGCCCGCGCTCAGGAACGCCTGCGCCGCTTCTGACCGACAGCCCGGATCAACTGCGCCTTGCCCATGTTGGAGCGCCCATCGATCTCGAGTCGCGCCGCCTCGCGCCGTAGTTCGGTGACGGTCATCGCGCCCGCGCCGCTGCCGGTCGCCTTCGAAGCTCCCCGCTTGCGCGCCGCCGCCTTGGCGCCCTCGCGGCCGAGCGCGCTGCGGGTCTTGCTCGGCAGCTTGCTGATCGTCTTCCTTTTGCGCGCACCGGCCTGAGCCTTCTTCACGTTCCTGCGCGCAGTTTGACGCTGCTTCTTCGCTGCCATCGGATCCAACCTCCTCGGAGCGACGGTCGGCTGAGTCCACCGCTACCCGGAAGACGATCGTCGAAATGCGCGCCAAGTCGGGCTTATCGCCCGGCACCGTCCCCGCTCGCGAGATGCTCGGCTTCCTGAGGAACCGCCGTCTCTGATTTCTCAGCCCCGTCGAGGACGAAGAGCTCCGCGGCGAGATCGGGGTCGAAGTGGTTGGTCGACATGAACCCGATCACCTTGCGACCCAGAGCGGCCTCGATCATCGCGACGGCATCGTCCCGCGCAACACCTTCTGATAGCCGGAGCGCACCGCCTGGACCTCGTCGGTGAGGCCGTTCTGGATCAGGGTGCGCTCGCCGTCGGTCAGGGTTTCCCGAAACATGACCAGGACGTGATCACGCCCAATCGTGGTCCGCGCCCTGGTCGGGCCGCGACCGGCGATCCTGCGCATCAGCTTGACCATCTCGCGGGAGATATGCGCCGCGATCTCGCCATGGGTGGCCGCTGCCACCTCTGGCTCGGTGGTGCCCATCTCGGGCTCCATTTCCCCGCCTCTCTCAGCGAAGGCCGCGCGGTCAAGTGAAAGAGACGGGAAAGTCTCGAAGGGCGGCTGGTGTGCTTGAGGTTACAGGCCGTTCGCCGCGAGAACGAGACCGGCCCGCGAGCACGAGCGCCGACGGACCGATCGTCCTCGCACGCGGGACAGACGTCGCGCGAGGGGGCGCGGGTGACGAACGCACCCGCTTCTTCCTCTCTATTGCTCCCTACAGTGCTTGCCGGTAACCGGGGCTGTGGGAGGCGCCGTGTCGCAACGAAAGCTTGGTCGTCTCGACCAATGAGAGCATTGTCCGCGGCGGCGACAGCGAGGACAACTGCCGCAGATTCCGCTTCGCCGAGCTGCGCAGCGGCATCGGCGCACGCTCGCTGTAACGCCGCTCAGGACCTCGGTGCACGGCGGGCGAGCGTGTCGAACAGCCAGTCGGGGATCAGCGTCGGACTCTGGTCGCGCCCTCGGCGGCGAGCCCAACCGGGTAGCGGGCGCTCGGGCTGGAGCTGTCGAGCACCTGCTCGATCACCTCGGCGACCTCGTCCGGATCGCCGCCCCCTCGTCCTGGTCCTCGAGGCCGATCCCCGTCGAGGCGCCGGTGACCAGGCCCGTCCCTTCGCTCACGGCTTAAAGACGACCTTGAACATGCCGTCCTCCTTCTTCTGGAAGGTCTCGTAGGCCCGTGGCGCCTCCGAGAGCGGGAGGTGGTGGGTGGCGAAGCTCTCGGTGCCCAGCGGATCGCCCTCCTCGGTGACCAACGGCATGATCTCGTCGATCCAGCGCTTCACGTGTGCCTGACCCATCCGCACCTGGATTCCCTTGTCGAACAGCTGCATCATCGGCATCGGGTCCACGGCGCCGCCGTAGACGCCGCTGATCGAGACCGTCCCACCGCGGCGGACGCTCTCGAAGCAGGCGAGCAGCGCGCTCAGCCGGTCGATCCCGGCCTTCTGGATCAGCGCCCTTGCGACCGCATCGGGCAGATAGCCGGCCGCGCCCTGAGCGAGCTCGCCGAACGGCGCCCCGTGCGCCTCCATCCCGACTGCGTCGATCGCCGAGTCCGGGCCGCGACCGTCGGTCAGCTCACGCAGCCGCTCGGCGATCTCAGCCGTGTCGCCGGCGCCGTCGGAGACGTCGAGGGTCTCGATACCCCACTGGCGGGCAAGCTCGAGCCGGTCCGCGACCAGGTCAATCCCGATCGGGCGGGCCCCCTTGTGTTTGGCGATCCGGCACGCCATCTGGCCGATTGGACCGAGCCCGAACACGGCCACTGAGCCGCCCTCCGGGGCCGCGGCGTACTCGACCGCCTGCCATGCCGTGGGCAGCACGTCGGAGAGGAACAGGAAGCGATCGTCCGGGACGCCGTTGGCGGGCACCTTGATTGGGCCGAAGTCCGCGTGTGGGACGCGCAGATACTCCGCTTGGCCGCCCGGCACCTGTCCGTAGAGCTTTGTGTAGCCGAACAGCGAGGCGCCGGTGCCGGTGTCGCGGTTCTGGGTCGTCTCGCACTGAGCGAACAGCTGCTGGTCGCACATCCAACAATGTCCGCAGGAGATGTTGAACGGGATCACGACCCGGTCGCCCTCGGAGATGTGGTCGACCTCCGAGCCGACCTCCTCGACCACGCCCATCGGCTCGTGCCCGAGCACGTCGCCGGGATCGATGAACATCCCGAGCACCTTGTACAGGTGCAGGTCCGACCCGCACAGGCCGGTCGAGGTGACACGGATGACCGCGTCGGTGGGCTTCTCGATCCTCGGATCGGGAACCTCGTCGACCTGAACCTTCTCCCGCCCCTGCCACGTAACCGCCTTCATCGGTCCTCCTCCTGGTTGCTCGCTCCAGATGAGTACCCGGGCATGAGACCGCTATGCGGCTGCTGCAGGCTGGCTGGTGCAGGCAGCTACCCCACCGGAGTAGTGCTTTTCATGTCCCGATCGAGCCAGCATCGGTCCACCGCCCGTTCAGATTGGCGCACTCACGACACCGACCCCCAGAAGCGGCGCGTAGCCTGAAACACCATGGATGCGGAGAGCGCCGATCGTCTGTTCGCGAGCATCGACGCAACCGCAGAGGCCAACCGGTTCTCGGGCGTGGTTTCGCTGCGCCTCGACCCCGGCGGCGTGTTCGAGCGGGCATACGGCTACGCCGACCGCAGCAACAGGGTCGCCAACACGATCGCGACGCGATTCGGCACAGCGAGCGCCACGAAGACGTTCACCGCGCTCAGCGTCTGCGCGCTGATGCAGGACGGCCGGCTGGGGCTCGACACGCCCGTCGCCGATGTGGTCGGTGTCGATCTCCCACAGATCTCCCGCGAGGTGACGATCGAGCACCTGCTCACGCATACGTCCGGGATCGGCGACTACTACGACGAGGAGATCGTCACGGATTTCACCAACTACCACCTGTCGATTCCGTGGTATCGACTCGAGCGACCGCGCGACTACCTGCCGCTGCTCCGGGAGCTGCCGCCGAAGTTCACGGCCGGGGAGCGATTCAACTATTGCAATTCGGGCTTCATCGTCCTTGGGCTGATCGTGGAGGAGCTCGCCGGCGTTTCCTACCAGCGGTTCGTGCATACCCGGGTTTTCAACCCGGCCCGCATGGCCGACTCCGGCTTCTTTCGCCTCGACGCGCTTCCGGAATCCACCGCCGTCGGCTACATCGAGGCCGACGGTCGGTGGAGGACCAACATCTACAACCTTCCCGTCGTCGGTGGACCCGACGGCGGGGCCTTTACCACCGCGGCCGACATGAACCGATTCTGGTCGGCCCTTCACGCTGACCTGATCGTCGCGCGGGAGTGGCGGGAGCGCGTGCTTCGACCACACGTGCCGACACCGACCGCCGGCTTCTTCTACGGGCTCGGCGTCTGGATCCACCAACGCCCCGGAGGGCGGCCACCGCTCCCCTTCCTGGAAGGTGCGGACGCCGGCGTCACCTTCAGTTCTCTGCATAGCCCGGAGGGCGAGGTCGAGTACACGATCGCCTGTAACGCGCCGCCGAGCGCAAGCGAGGTCGTGAAAATGCTGGACGACGCGATCTTCGGCGAGACAGGCGACTAGCTCGGCCCGTTCGGCTTCACGCCTACGAGAAGGGCTGCACAACAACCTCCAGCGTCGGGAACAGTCCCAGCGCTTACGAGGGCGGTCAGAGGTTCGGTTGTGGATCGCCGCGGGTCGCGGCGGGCGTTTTCAGCGCTTCGTCGCCGCGTCCGCGGCGATCAGGCCGGGGATACGTTGCCGGCGCGGGGGCCCTTCTCGCTTGCCTCGGCCTCGTAGTTCACCTTGCTGCCCTCGGCGAGCGTGCGGTGACCTTCGGCGACGATCGAGCTCTGATGGACGAACAGGTCCTGCGAGCCGTCATCGGGGGTGATGAAGCCGAAGCCCTTCTCGTCGTTGAACCACTTCACGGTTCCAGTGGACATGTATTCCTCCACGGACAGGTGCGAACGGGCGCGGAGGAAGCGGCTAAGCGACGACTGCGAGCGCTGGCACTGATTTGCGCCGCACGACTGTACGGCCCCACCGACGTTAGCAGGGGTGGGCGGCTTTTTTCCGTCGACTACTTGTTCTTCTTGTGCGTCTTCTCGGCCGCGGCGGCGATATCCGAGACCTGCTTTCCGTATGCGCTGACGCGCTCTGCCGTCGACTTGATCGTGTCGAGGTCGAGCCCGCTGAGATCGGGCTTTGGCATCGAGACCCCGGAGAGCCGCTTGAGCGGGTTCTTCGAGCTCTTGTTGTTCATCCGGCTTTTGAGCACGGCACCGGCGGCGACGCCGGCCAACGCCGTGCCGCCGGCGATCAGCGGCGTCTTTGCCTTCGACGCGGCGTCGGCGACGGTTTGGCCGACGCCCTTGGCCGTGCCCTTGAACGAATCGGAGCCGTTTCGGCTCGGAGCGCTGGAGCGCGATTGCGCCCTCGGGCGCGAAGCGGTCGAGCGCTTCGCCCGGCTGCCGTTCGCGCTGGCGCGCTTGGTGCTCGAGCTGGGGTTGTATCGCTTCGATGCGGTGCCCTTGCTCGAGCTCGATGCCTTTGTTTTCGAATTGGTGCGGGCCTTCGAGCTCTTGCTCGTGGCTTTGCTTGTCTGCGCCATCTCTCTCCTTACTAGGTGTTGTCCGACTAGCTGCGCTTCGCGCGGCTCTTCGACGTCTTCGATCGGCTCTTGGACCTCGATGAGCCAGCCTTCTTTGCTGGTGCCCGCCGGCTACGCCCCGAGCTCGTCGACGAGCGCCTGTCCGCGGCTCCGCTGATCTCCGAAACGGGGATCTCATCGTGAGCGACGTCCGTTGCGAGCTGCGGAAGCAGGTCGCCGATGAACTTCGACATCCGCTCCTCCTCGGTGCGGATCTCGCGCGCGAGCTTCGCCGTCTGCGCGTCCCCGACCGAGGTAGCGAGCGCGTCGATCGTTGTATAGGTCGCGATCTCCTCGGCTTCGTCTCGGTATTCCGCTCGAGCGTTGTGGAGCATCTTCGCCTGCTCGCCCGAGCCCCTGGCGAGGTGCAGCGGACCCTGAGCGGCGGCCTTTGCCTTACCGACCACGCCCTGCACGCTTTGCGCGGCCTTGGTTGCGCCGTCGGGGCCGGGAAGCGACACGGTTTCGGCGCTTCCGCCCAGCTGCTTGATCCGCCGGGAAACCTTGGTCGCGTGTGACTTGGTCTCCTTCAGATGCTGGCGCAGGCGCTTCTCGTAGTCAGGCCGTGTGGTCACCTCGAGATGTGCACCGAGCGCGACCTCGAGCTGGCGCTCTTTCCCGTACGCCTCGTTCAGCAGCTGGACCAGCTTTTCGTCCCTGGTCGTTTGATCGGACATTCAGGCCTCTCTTCTGGGATGGCGGCGGTTGGCCGTTATTTGATGCCCCGCGAGGTCAGTCCCTGGAGGACAACCTCGATCGGCGAGCGCTTATGGGTGTTGGCGACGCCCTCTCGGACGAGGCGGATCTCGGTGGCGAGCTCGCCGAGGCGTTCACCGAAGCTGCCCACCTGCTTGGCGGCCTCGGCCAGGTTCTGGGAGGTTGTCCTGGTTGCGCTTGCGTTCGCCAGCGGCAAGCCAAGCAACTTCTTGGGCGAGCCGCGGCCGGCGAGCGTCAAGCCTCCCACCAAACCCGCCGTCGCCGCTCCGGCGGCGATCGCCGGGGTCTTCAGCTTGCTCGCTATCGAGCTTGAGCTCGATTGCTTTGACGACCGCGATCCCGCCTTAGCCTGAGGGCTGGAGCGCCCATTGGCCGAGGAGCGCCCGCGCGAAGCTGCGGCGTTGGTCGACCGACCGGATGCACTCTTTGTTTGAGCCATTGCGACGCTCCCCTTTCTAATCCTCGACTTCTGTCCATTACCCCCGCAAACAGCGGCTAAGCAATGCGGGCCGGATCTCTCACTCGTGAAGCCGAAGCTCGACCTGGCCGTCGCGTTCGCGAACCTCATAGACGGGCTGGGGTGCGGTCGCAGGACCGCGCTCGAGCGAGCCATCGCGCAGATCGAACCGCGAGCCGTGACATGGGCAGACCACCTGCTCGCCCTCGAACTCACCTTCGCTCAGCGAACAGCCTCGATGCGAGCAGCGATCGTGAATCGCGTGAACCTCGTTCGGGTGGCGGACCAGAAGCACCGGTGTCTCGTCGACCACGACCCGCGTTGGGCGTCCTGCGGCCAGCTCGGAGCCCTCGATCGCCGGTCGCCAATCATCCGGGCCCCGGTCGAACACCGTCTGGTCGACGCCGATGCCCTGCCTGAACGAGAGGTGGCCCCCGAGATGACCGGCCGCGCCGAGCACACCGGCGCCGGCCGCCGCGAACACCGCGCCCCAACCGCGATCGCCCCGGCGGCGGGCGCGCCAGGAAGCGCCGTACAGGCCAAGCGCGAGCGCATTGGACGCCGCGTGGACGACCCCGACCCTGCGGACGCCGGTGTCGGTGGCCTCCGCGTCCGCCCAGTCGCTGGCGCCCGTGAGCGCGGTCGGCACGTAGGCACCAATCCCAACTGCGACCAGGCGCTGGCTGGCGGGGGCGCTGCGCTCGCCGCCGACAAGGTCGAGCAGGGTCGCGCTCGTGAACGAGCCGATCACGAGATCGGTGAGAATCGGGTGCAGCGCGTGTCCGAGCCAGGTGCCGCTGAGCGCGTCCTTGACCGCGCCGCCGGGCAGGGCCCCGCGGATGACCTCGCCGACCCGCGAAGCCGGAGGATCGAGAAAGCTCGCGCGCTCAACGGTTTCCACCGCAGGATCGAGCGGTGATCCGGTCCCCACCGGGCGTCAGCCTCGCTTCCGGTTGACCGCGGCGAGCAGCTGCTTCTTGGTCATGCTCGAGCGACCCGAGATGTTGAGCTGGCTGGCCTCGTCGTAGAGCTGGTCGCGGGTGCGACCGCCAGGTCCCCTGCCCGAGCGCTTGCCCCCGCGCCGACCGGAGGACATGTCGCGCTTGGAGCTCGGTGAGCTGGTCCTCGACTCACCCGCCCGCGCCTTCTCCTTGTTCACGGTACGCGCCGCGATCTCTTCGGCGCGTCGCTCGGAGCGGCCCGCATTTTTTTCGCTGCGCTTGACCTGCTCGTACTGGCGAGCGCGCTTGGTTCCTTTCTTCACGCCACGTGGCGGCATCGTCGACCTCCTCGGGTTCTGGCCTCACCTCGCCGTTTACCCGTCGTCGCAGCGATGAACCGGTCAGGGCGGTCCGTTGATGCCACCGGCGAGCACGGCGAGGTCGGCCTTCAGGGTCGCCTCGTCGCAGCTGGCTCGCGTATCTGGGCCAAGCGGACTGCTGGGAGGCGACGCTGCAGAACTGGCAGTCGGAGTTCCTCGCCATCGGGTCGTTCGCCGTCTTTTTGCGATCTTCTTGCGCCAGCGCGGATCGCCGGAGTCAAAGCCCGTCGGCGAGCCGCACGAGTCGACCGGAGCCGAGGGGTTAGCCGCTCGAGGCTCAGAGCAGCGGCGAGGGCGGGATGCGCGTCTCTCCGTGGACGTCGGGGATGACCATCCCGAGCTCGTCCACGAAGCACCAAGACCAATCCTCGCCGGGCTCCAGCGAGCGGATGATCGGATGGCCGCTGGACTTCGCGTGCGCGGTGCCGTGGCGCATCGGGGAGTTGTCGCAACAGCCGACGTGCCCGCACTCGAGGCAGATCCGCAGGTGCATCCACTTGGTCCCCTCGGCGAGACAGTCCTCGCAGCCGTCGACCGATTCGGGAAGCTCGGTGACCAGGACGTGGTCGAGGTGCGTGCACGCGGTCATCGCCGCCGCGGATGGTACTCCTCACATCAACCGCCCCCGCAGCGTTTCAACTACAGCTTGACCCAAACGATCGCCACAAGACCCGTGCATGCCCGCTTCGAAACCGCGCTCGGGCGTTGCCAGATCTCGTGGACCGAGCGCGGGATCCGCGGCGTCGCCCTCCCCGGCCAGCGAGAGAAGCCGGCCGGCGCTCTCCCGCCGCCCAGGGTCGAGCGCGCGATCGCCGCGATCGCCGCGGCCCTCGCCGACGAGCCGGTCGACCTGAGGGCGATCGAGCTCGACCTCGAGGGCGTCAACGGCTTCGACCGTCGCGTCGCCGCGGTCGCGCGAACGATCCCTTGCGGCGAGACGCTCACCTACGGAGAGGTGGCGTGCCGGATCGGTGCCGCTGAGGAAGCGCGGGAGGTCGGCCGAGCGCTGGCGCGCAACCGTTTCCCGATCATCGTCCCCTGTCACCGCGTCGTCGCCGCCGGCGGTCGGCTCGGCGGCTTCTCGGCTCCGGGCGGGGTCGAGACGAAGCTGCGGCTGCTGGCGATCGAGCGCCGCCATGCGCCGGGGCCGCTGACGCTCTTCGACGGTACCTGATCGCCGCGGGTCAATCCAGGGCGGGCGCGCCACCGTATACCGGTTGAGGGATGCAATTCGACCGCCGACAAGCAATGCCTGGGAAGGGGTCGGGCTCACGCCGAGCGGCGATCGCGATCGTCGGCGCTGTCGCGGCGATCGCGATCGGCGCCTGCGGCGAGGACGAGGGCTCAACCGCTTCCGCGGGAGGCTCACCCGCCACGGTTGTGGTCGCCGACAACGACGACCTCGGCGCGATCCTTGCCGACTCCGATCAGCGCACCCTCTATCTATTCGAAAAGGACGCAGCCGGCGAATCGAGCTGCGCCGGAGCCTGCGCCAAGGCTTGGCCGCCGCTGATCCTCAACGGCACACCGCAGGCCGGCGACGGGGTCGATGTCGGGCAGCTGAGCACGTTCAAGCGCGACGATGGCAAGACCCAGGTCGCCTATGCCGGCCACCCGCTCTACCTCTACGCCGGCGATGCGTCGCCGGGCGAGGTGAACGGCAACGGGCTCGACCAGTTCGGCGCCAAGTGGTACGCGGTCGACAGCGAGGGCCAAGCGGTGCAGAGCCCGGCCGACGCCGAGAGCTCCGGCTCCGGGTCCGGCTACGGGGGCTACTGACCTCGCTGCAGCCCGGCCGGCTTGCGGGCTGTGATGGGATTGGGGGGTGGACGAGTTCATCTCCCGCGGATTCAGTGGTCGCTCTCGGGCGTCCGAATCCGAGGCCGAACGGCTCCCACCGGGCCAGTACCTCGAGCACGACTTTCCCGTGCTCACCGCTGGGCCGACGCCCGCGGTCGAGCGCGAGGAGTGGAGCCTTCGGATCGACGGGATGGTCACCGGCGAACGCGAGTGGAGCTGGAGCGAGTTCGGCGAGCTCGAATTCGAGGACGTCCGCAGCGACATCCACTGCGTGACCAAGTGGTCGAAGCTCGATGCCGGCTTTCGCGGCGTCTCCCTCGACCTCCTGCTCACCGAGGTCGAGCCGCTGGGCCCCTACGCCACCGCATACTCGCATGGCGGCTACACGACCAACCTGGAGGTCGAGGACCTGAGCGACGGCCGGGCGTGGATTGTGACCGAGCACGAGGGTGAGCCGCTGGCGCGCGAGCACGGCGGGCCGGCACGGTTGCTGGTGCCCCACCTCTATCTGTGGAAGAGCGCCAAGTGGATCGCCGGGCTGCGGGTGATGGACCACGACGAGCCCGGCTTCTGGGAGGCGAACGGCTACCACAATCGCGGTGACCCCTGGAAGGAAGAGCGCTATTGGACCGACTGACGCCGGTTGCCCAGCGAGCTCCGGGGCGCTGGCAGATCGCCACCGTCGCCTCGATCCAGTCGGAGACGCCGACCGTGAAGTCATTTCGGCTACAGCTACCGATGTGGATGCCCCATCTGCCCGGCCAGCACTACGACGTTCGCCTCACCGCCCCCGACGGCTACCGCGCCCAGCGCTCCTACTCGATCGCTTCCTCGCCGCTCGATCGGGGTGAGATCGAACTGACGATCGACCGGCTCGCCGACGGCGAGGTCTCGCCGTACTTCCATGACGTGGTGATTGAGGGCGACCGGGTCGAGGTGCGCGGACCGTTCGCCTCGTATTTCGTCTGGCGCGGCGAGGCCCCGGCGCTCTTGATCGGCGGCGGGTCGGGCGTCGTACCGCTGATGGCGATGCTGCGCCACCGTCGCCGAACCATGCCCGAGCTGGCGATGCGGCTCGTCTATTCGGTCCGCGGAGCCGAGGACGTGATCTACGCGGACGAGCTCGGCGCCGATGCGGTGCTGACCTTCTCCCGCTCGGCGCCTGCCGATTGGGCGGGGCACAGAGGGCGAATCGATGCCGAGCTGATCGGACGAGCCGGACCCGATCTGGCGACCGCCTTCGTCTGCGGCTCCAACGGTTTCGTCGAATCGGCGACCCGCCTGCTGCTCGACGCCGGCGCAGCGCCGGAGCGGATCCGGACCGAGCGCTTCGGCCCGACCGGCTGATCAGCGCCCGCCGATCGCGAGCCGTTCGACCCGGTCCTCGAGCGCGGCGAGGCCGACATGGGCGAAGATCCCATAGGCGGGCGGCGGGTCGGACGGGTCGATGTAGTGATCGACCCAGAAACCGCGCTCACCACGCAGCAGTCGCGCGCAGCTGCGGGCGTCGAGCGGCTCGAACGCCGCCTCGATCAATTCGGCGGCGGCGGCGTCGACGTGGTCGGCGACCGGCTCGAGCCGCGCCGGGCCCCACTCGCTCCAGGCGCTTCGACCCTTGCCGTAGGACGTACCGTCGCTGTGGGCGACGAACCCGCACGCCGCGAGCTCACGGGCGCGGTTGAGCTCGGCCTCGCGGGCCTCGGGCGAGCGGCGAAACGACGGCAGGTCGGCGTAGAGGTCGGGGCGCAGGCGCCTGGCGAAGCGCTTGACCAGCCCGGCCGAGCGATAGCCACGACGGTGCTGGTCGAAGCGGATCTCGGGGTCGCGAGCGCTCGAGCCGACGTAGACCCAGGGGATCCGCGGATCTCGCCGGCGCCCGGCCTCGCGGGCGAGCTCGATCACGTAGACGCGGGTGGCCAAGCGCGTTCAGTACTTCTTGCCGAAGCCGCCGAGCACGAGATTGAGCAGCGACCGCTTTCCACATCGCGGGCAGCGGCTGAGCGGGTGCTCGAGCACCGCGCCGCAGTGGCGGCAGTCCGGCTTCGGTTTGACGACTTGGGCCACGCCCACCGGGTGCTCAGACGCGTTCGAGGATCACGACCGGGATCTCGCGATCGGTGCTCGCCTGGTAGTCGTCGTAGGCGGGCCACGCCTCCGTCATCAGCGGCCACAGGTCGGCCTTCTCCTCGGGCTCCGCAGCGCGCGCCGTGGCCGCAAAGCGGTCGTCCTTGACCTGCACCTCAACCCGCGGTTCCCGCTCGAGGTTGACGAACCAGTCGGGCGGTTCGTCGGCGCCGCCGTTGGAGGCGACCACCGCGTGGTCGGAGCCACGGCTGCGGTAGATCAGCGGGGTGCTGCGCGGCTCGCCGGAGTTCCGGCCGGTGGTGGTCAGGATCAGGACCGTGGCTCCGCGCCACTCGTGACCGACCACGCCGTCGGTGTCACGGTAGCGGGCGACGTGCTCTGCGCCGAAGAGCTGATCCGGATCCTCGCCGCTCGGCGAATCAGCGCTCATCGGAGCACAGCCTACTCGGAGCGGATCCGCCTGAAGTACCTCTTCACCCGCGGTTCGGCCGCGACCTTGGGCGCGGCATCGGCCTGGCTGGAGACGAGCCCGTCGGCGGCTGCCAGCAGTGCCGCGCCGGCGGCGTCGTCGATTCCGGGCGCGTACGCGGTTGCGCAGACATCGGTCGGGAACCGCTTCACCTTGGCGGGGCCCCGGTGGGTGACCGCATCATCGAAGGCGGCGAAGCTAACCGAGTCGATCGCCGTACCGATGTGGGTCGTCTGACGGCCGGGGCAGACGTCCTGGATCAGGATGTTGGTCGCGCCGGCGAGCGCCGAGGTGGGGTGCGGTTGGACCGCCTCATCGGCGAGCGAGCGTACCGTCGTGTAGGCCGTCCACCCGGGAGTCTCGTCCGGCTGGCTGTTGAGCGCCGCGAGCAACCTCGAGCCCTTGGCCTGTTGCCAGTTCGCGGGCGTGCACGGGTTGACCGCCGTGCAGGCCTCGCCCACATTCGACCCGTGCTGGCTTCCGGCGGCGCTCAGCAGGTCGCTCACCTTGCGCCCCAGATCGGGCCAGTAGGTGAGCGCGAAGCGCGGTAGCAGGCCGCCCTGGCTGATCCCGAAGACCGCGACCTTGCGCCCGGCGAGCTCGAACTCGCGGCGCAGACCGTAGACCAGGTACTGGACCGAGATCTGGATGTCGGCCGTGGTGAAGTCGGGGAAGTCGACGTAGCAGACAGGGTGTCCGTAGAGCTCGAACGTCCGTTGGCCGATCAGGTACGCCTGCTCACCGGTGGCGTTGGTCCCGGTGACCAGCATGATCGGCGTCGTGGTCGCGTTCTCGACCGGCTGCGGGCAATGGAAGGCTGCCTCGAGCTCGCTCCGCGGCACGGTCAGCTTCGGCCCGGTTGGCGGTTTCGCCGGCGCCGCCGTGGGCGCGAGCGCGGCGAACGTGATCGCCAGGCCGAGCAGGCCGGCGAGCCGAGCGCGGCGTGGTGGTCGGATCGCGGTCCTCAATCGGCGCCGAACCCTATGCGCTCAGCCCCTGCGCCGCTCCGGCCGGCGCCACTGGTTGGCGCGGATCCCCTCGGTGGCCAGGCTCGCGGGCTCGGCAACTCGGCGAGCACGGGTCTCGTCTCGCTTCGCGTCGGCGCGGCCCACCGCCGAGGGCTCAGGCGCGTTGCTCGGGGTCGGCTTCAGTCTCAGACCGCGCCTCAGGCACCTCCGCCCTCGGCGCCGGCTCTGCCTTCGGCGCGGGCTCTGCATTCGGCTCAGCGCTCTGGGCCTTTGGACTCGGCTCGGCCTCATCCTTGAACGCCGACTTGAGCTCTCGAAACTCGCGTACGCCCTCACCGGCCTTGCGCCCGAGCGTCGCCGGGTCGGCCTTGTCGCCGACCATCTCCTTCACCGAGCCGCGGATCTCGTTGACCCCCTTGCCGGCGCTCCGGCCGAGCTGCGGGAATCTGCTGGCGCCGAAGATCAGCAGGATGATCACCAGCAGGATGACTATCTCCAGCGGTCCGATGGGCATCGTCTCAATCTAGCGTCCCGGTCAGCTGGTCGAGGGCCTCGGCCGGGACGCGCACCAGGTCCAGTCGCACCCGCGCATGCCGGAAGGGAACTCCCTCAGCCTCGAGCAGAAGGCGCTGAGGAGGCCCCTTCGCCAGGGATCCGTCGGCGCGAACGATCCGCTGCCACGGCACCGTCGTGTCTTCGCACGCCGCCAGCGCCCGGCCGGCCAATCGTGGAGCGGCCGGGCAGAGGTCGCCGTAGGTCGAGACGAAGCCCGCGGGAACGGCGCGCGCCCGGCGCAGGATCAGCTCGGTTTGCGAGCGGGTCTCCACAGCGGTCAGGCATAGCACTTGGGCCTGCCAGACTTGCCCGATGGCGGATGAAGCGGGCCGGCGCCCGTCCTCGGGCCGGGTGGCGCGAACGGCACGGCTCGGCCGGGTGGCGGCGGGCGGTGCGGTGCGCTGGGCCGGTGACCGGTTCGACGGGCGCGGCAGCGTCGACGAGCAGGCGCGCCGGCGGGGCGATCGCATGGTGGCGACGATCGACTCGCTGGTCGATCAGCTCGCGGTGATGCGGGGCGCCGCGATGAAGGCCGGACAGGTGCTGTCGACGATCGAGTTTCCCGGCCTCGAGCCCGACCAGTCCGAGCACCTGAAGCGGCGACTCGCGTCGCTGCGCGACAACGTACCGGCGGTCGGCTGGGATGACATGCGCGGGGTGCTCGAATCCGAGTGGGGCCAAGCACCGGAGCGGGTGCTGGAGAGCATCGAGACCGAGCCCGCGGCGGCGGCCAGCATCGGGCAGGTCTACCGCGGGCGTTCGCTCGACGGCAGCGAGGTCGCGATCAAGGTCCAGTACCCGGGAATCGCCGAGGCGGTGGTCTCCGACATGCGCAACCTGCGGATGCTGTCGCCGGTGTTGCGCCGGCTGATGCCCGGGCTCGAGGTCAAGGACGTGCTCGCCGAGCTCGCCGAACGGATCAGCGAGGAATGCGACTATGAGCTCGAGGCCGCGAACCACCGTCGCCTCGCCCGCTTCTGGCGCCGCCACCCGTTCATCCGGGTGCCCGCGGTCGACACCTCGTTGAGCCGCCGGCTCGTGCTGGTTACCGAGTGGGTCGATGGGATGAACTTCGAGCAGGTCGCATCCGAGCCCGAGCCGGTCCGCGACCGCTTCGCCGAGATCGTCTATCGCTTCTTCTACGTCACCGCCGCCGACCTGCACGTGGCGCTCGGCGACCCCCATCCGGGCAACTACCTGCTCTCCGCGGACGGGCGAGTCGCCTTCTTTGACTTCGGCATGCTGCGCGAGCTGCCCCGCGACTACCTCGTCCGCGAGGCGCGGGTGTTCGCGGCGATCCGCGAGAGCGACGCCGACGGGCTGGTCGCGGCGATGCGCGACCTCGGCTACCTCCCCGGTCCATCGGCGGAATGGGACGGCGCCCTGCTGCTCGATCACATGAGCCGCGCCGCCTGGTGGTTCAGCGGCGACCAGCCGCTGCGCCTCGCTCCAGAGGATCTCTGGCGTGGGACCGAGTCGTTGCGCGACGAAACCGGCGATCAGATCGTCGAGCAGATGCGCCGGATGACGGTTCCGCGGGAGGCGTTGCTATTGCGCCGGATGGAGGGGCTGTTGTTCCAGATCGCCTCCACGGTCAGGGCCGAGGCCCCCTGGGGATTGCTGCTCAAGGAGCTGATCGAGGGTGGGCCGCCGGTGGGCGAGCTCGGCGCCGAGCACGCGCGCTGGGCAGCGCAGCGCTAGAGCCCGGCGTAGTGGCGCTTCTTGAACGGGCCGTTTACCAGCCCGGCCTTGACGTCGGTGCTCCAGCCGGGGCCCTCTTGACCGTCGTCGGGCTGGGAGGTGTCGAGCCGAAGCCCGGCGATCACCGCGTACATGTGGCCGGCGTTGTAGTAGACGGTGATCCAGCTGCCCCTGCCACGCTCTCCCCACTTGCGGAAGTCTCCGGAGGGCAGCGGCGCTTCGAGGATGTCGGCGCCCTTGGGCCCGAGCGCGTAGCTGATCGTGCCCGAGCAGTCATAACAGCGGGAGTTCCAATTGCGATGGCCGCCGCCGGTGCAATAGCCGGCCTGGTCGATCCGGTTGGCCGCCGCGATCGCGCGCTGCACCTCGACCGGGGCGCCGTCGGGGGCCGCCGCGAGACCGCTCTTGAGCAGCTTCGCCCGCTCGCCCGGAACCGTGACCGTCGCGTCCGGGTCGGCGGTGGTCCCACCCGGTCCGACTCCGCCGGTGGAGCCCGCCAGCGCCGTCGCGGGCAGCAAGGCGGCTGCCGCGAGCGCGCAGAGGATCGCCGTGGCGAGGCGGATGCGGGCGCGAAGCGAACTGGGCACTGGCTTTCCGTCTCCTTTTCCGGCCTACGGGGTTAGCTGACGGGCTGGCGCTTTAGGAGCAGCGCCCCCACCTATCCGGTGGGTTGGCCCCAACACTTGGGTCCCCCGATCCCCGCCCGCTTAGGGGTAGGGACTCGGCGTTACGGGTTCATTCGAACTCGCGGCAGCATACACATGACTTCGGCAGCAAGCCCGTGGATTCCTTCAACGGCCTCGGCCGCCGAGTCCCTGCATTTCCTCAAACGCCGCTAACAGGACGCGAAGAAACGCTCGAGCTGATCGGCGAATGCGATCGGCGAGAGCGCGCTCGCCGGCTCGAACAGCTGGTTGACCATCAGCCCGTCGAGCAGCGCCAGCAGCTGCGGCGCGTGCGCGCGGGGATCGCGACAGCCCGCCGCCGGCAGCACCTGCTCGGCCAGCGCCATGTAACCCCGGCGGACGCGGTCGAGGGCGCGCTGGAACTCAGGCCGCCGCCGCGCCTCCAGAATCAGCTCGTAGCGAGCGACGGCGAGCCCGGCGCGCTCGGGCGCCAACCACCCGGCGAGCATCTCGGCGACGAGCGCCGCGCTGCGCGCCGGCGGGTAGGGACCGCCGGGAACCAGGGCCTCGAGCGCCTCCACCGATGGCCGCTCGAGCTCGACCAGGCGGTTGAGCGCCGCCGTCAAGAGCGCCTCCCGGGTCGGGAAGTAGTTGCTGGTCGACCCCTGGGAGAGCCCGGCGTAGCGGTCGACGGCGCGGTGTGTGAGCCCGCGCCCGCCCTCGGCCTCGAGCACCGCCAGGGCCGCATCGGCGAGCAGCGGGCGGCGCGCGCGTGTGTGGGTTGTCGTCGTCATCACTACATCTGTAGTATGACCGACGATGCACGTGATCGCCGAGCAGACTCTCGACCGGATCGATGTCGGCGATCTCGGACTCTGGTCCGAAGGTCCTCCGCATCACCTGTTCACCCGGTTGCGCGCCGAAGCGCCGGTGCACTGGAGTCCGCTCGACGACTATCCGGAGGAGGGCGGGTTCTGGTCGATCACCAAGGCGGAGGACATTCGCCGGATCAGCCTCGATTGGCAGACCTTCTCCTCCCATGTCGGCGGGATCATGGTTCTCGACGATTTCGGGATCCCACTCGAGGCTCAGCAACAACAGATGATCTCGATGGACCCGCCCCGCCACGACCGGATCAAGGCGCTGTTCCAGCGAGGCTTCACCCCGAAGCGAATCGGCGAGCACGAGCACCGAATCCGCGCGATCGTCAACCGAGTACTGGACCGGGTCTGCGAACGAGGCGAGTGCGACCTCGTCGACGACGTCGCCGGCCCGGTCGTGTCGCGCGTGATCGGCTCGTTCATGGGCACGCCGGAGGAGGACGACAGGCGCCACCTGGAGGAGGCCAACCTGGCGCTCGGGTTCGGCGACGAGGAGCTGCGCCCAACCGACGAGGCGGTGGTCGAGATGATGAGCCGCAACTGGGACGAGACCATGGAGATGATCGCCGAGCGGCGCGCGACCCCCGGGATGGACGATCTCATGGATGTCCTGGTGCACTCGGAGATCGACGGCGAGAAGCTGAGCGAAGCCGAGATCTTCATGGGCCTGGGCCTGCTCGGGGCGGCGGGCAACGACTCCACCCGAGCGGTGTTCACCAGCGGCATGCTCGGGTTGATCGAAAACCCCGGCCAACGGCGCCTCTTGGCTGAGGATCCAGAGCTGATCGGCGGGGCGACCGAGGAGCTGCTGCGGATGTATCCGGCGTTCGCCCACTTCCGGCGCACTGCCACCCGCGACGTCACCTTGCGCGACCAAGCGATCCGCGCCGGCGACAAGGTGCTGCTCTGGTACGTGTCTTCGAATCGCGACGAGGACGTCTACGACGACCCCCAGCGCCTGGACGTCACCCGCACGCCCGACCACCAGGCGTTCGGCGCCGGCGGGCGCCACTTCTGCCTCGGCGCCTCGCTGGCGCGCCTCGAGATCCGGACCCTGCTGCGCGAGACGCTGAGACGGTTCCCCGAGATCGAGCTCGCCGGTGAGCCGACCGTGGCGCGCTCGCTATTCGTCAACCAGCTGAAGACGCTCCCGGTGCGCTTCGAGCCTCGCCCGGTCGAGGCGGCGTGAGGCGAGCGGCGCGCGCTCAGGCGGGCTCGGGTTCGATCCGCAGCAGCTCTGACCGGTTGAGCATGGTCAACTCGAACAGCTGCTTGGGCTGATCGCGGAGGCCGCGGATCCCGAGTCGCGCATAGCCGTTTGCGGCCTGGCGAGCACTCTCGACGATCACCCGCAAGCCGGTCGAGTCGATGAACGTGCAGGCGGAGAAGTCGACCGAGACATCATTGCTTTGGTCGTCCACGGCGGCGGCGAGAGCGTCGCGAAACTCAGAAGCGTTCGACAGATCGAGCTCACCGTCGATCGTGATCACGACCCCGCCCTCATCAACATCGCCTCTCACGACCTGCATCCCGGGCGCCAGCCTAGCGGTTCGCACACGACACGCACCCCGAGTGTGACGGTTGTCCTGCGTCGTCATCTGCGATTCGGGGTACCTGGATCCAGATGCAGGATTTGATCGAGGATCTCCATCTGGAGCTGCCGGCTCTTCCGGGCAGCGTCGCCGACGCGCGCCACGCCGCCGGCGAGCTGGCGGCGCGACTGGGCGCCAATGAGTCCGATGTGAAGATCGCCGTCAGCGAGGCGGTCGGTAACTCCGTGTTGCACGCCTACCGGGGCGACCAAACCGGTCCGGTCCGACTCAGTGGTTCGCTCCATCGCGGAAAGCTCGTTCTCGTCGTCAGCGACGACGGCAACGGGATCGCTCCGCACCCCGGCTCGCAGGGGCTCGGCCTTGGGCTGCCGCTGATCGGTCGGGTGAGCGAGGACATGCGAATCGACGCGAGTCCCGAGGGCACCCGCGTCTCGATGAGCTTTCCGATCGCAGCGGGCTGAGCGGCTTTCGCCGACTGCTGAACGCCCCCTACCGTAGGAGGCGTGTCTCAGCAGGGAGCCAGAGCGCCGGCGGTGACGCTGGTGTTGTTTGGGATCGTCTCGGTCCAGCTCGGCGCGGCGGTGGCGAAGTCGTTGTTCGACGAGCTCGGCCCGACGGGGACCGTGTTCCTGCGACTGATGTTCTCGGCGCTGGTCCTGATCGTCATATGGCGCCCGACGCTCGGTGCGATGCGCGACGGGCGCGCCCGCGACGTGCTCTTGTTCGCCGTCGCGTTTGCGGTGATGAACACCAGCTTCTACCTCGCCCTCGACCGGATCCCGCTCGGAATCGCGGTGACGCTCGAGTTCGTCGGTCCGCTAGTGGTCGCGATCGTGGGCTCGCGACGGCGACTCGACCTGGTCTGGGCGGCGCTCGCGGGCTGCGGGATCGTCCTCCTCTCCCCCACGCCGGGCGGCGACCTCGACCTCCTCGGCTGCGCGCTCGCCCTGGTCGCCGGGGGCTTCTGGGGCGCTTACATCGTGCTCGCGGCGCGGGTCGGGCGCGCCTTCTCGGGCGGCGAGGGCTTGGCGCTGGCGATGGCGATCGCGGCCCTGTTCCTGGTGCCCGCTGGCATCGCCGACGCCGGCGACGCGCTGGTCGAGCCGGAGCTGCTGGCGGCCGGCTTCCTGGTCGCGATGCTGAGCTCGGCGGTGCCTTACTCGGTCGAGCTCGAGGCGCTGCGCCGCCTGCCTCAGCGGGTGTTCGGAGTGCTGATGAGCCTCGAGCCGGCGGTCGCCGCGACGGTCGGCTTCCTCATCCTCGACCAGGCGCTGGCGGCGAGAGAAGCCGGGGCGATCGTGTTGGTCGTCATCGCCAGCGCGGGGGCGCTGAGCTCCTTGCCACCCGCAGCCGAGGTCTGAGCGGGCGCCGACCTTGGGGCTACTCGGTCAGATCGAGGAACTCGAGCGATCGCGAAAAGGCGAGACCGGGCTGGGGCCCGCCCTCGAGCGCGAAGATCCGCCCGCCCGCGGCGGCGGCACCGAGACCGTGGCGCGGGGTGATCATCTCGGGCAACGCCGTCCATGTGCGAGCGGCGGGGTCGTAGGCCTCGACCTGCTCGATCGTCGTCCCGCCCTCGCTCAGCTCCTCGCCGCCGAAGACGACCAGGCGCCCGGCGGCGGCGACCGCGGCGTGCCCGCTGCGCGCCGTCCCCAGCGACGGCAGCGTGGTCCAGCGCCGCTTGGCCGGGTCGTAGCTCTCGACCGTGGTCTGGCCGCCGTGGATCTCCCCCGGCCGCCCACCGGTGACCACGACCTCCCCGTCGAGAACGGCGGCACCGACGTGATTGCGGCCGGTCGGCATCTTCGGCCCGCGGCGCCAGCGCCCGCGCCCGATCTCATAGATCTCGAGCGCTCTGACCGCGAAGTTCGACTCGGTGTAGCCGCCGACCGCGTAGAGCCTTCCCTTGAAGGCCGCGAGACCCATCGCCGCGCGCTCGATCAGCGAATCAGCCAATCGGGCCCAGCGGTCGCGGCGAGGGTTGTAGCGATAGAGCCGAGCCGACTTCGGCTCACCTCCGCCGGCCTGCGGCAGGTTGCCGCCATAGACGTAGATGCGGCGGCCCGCCGCGGCGACCCCGGGATGGTTGACCGCGATCGGCAATGGGGCGACGATCTTCCAGCGATCGTCGGAGATGTCGTACCGAGCCATCTCGCCGGTCGTGCCGCCGCTGGAGATGAAGCCCCCGACGACGTAGATCCGGTCGCCCACCCGGGCGGCGCCGACCTCGGTTCGCTCGAGCGGGCTTGAGGCGAGGGCGCCCCAGGAGACGGTGCTCCGCGCCTCGCCGGGGCCGTCGTCGCGGGTCGCGGCGTAGACGATCGCCGAGACGAAGCCGAGGGCCACGATCGCCGCGAGGGCGGCGCGTCCCAGCACCGAGCTCACTGCCCCGCCCCGGTGCGCTCGCGCTCCCAGCCGGGGCAGTCGTTGACCGGCAGTCGCGGGTATCGCGGGTAGGCGGGGTCGGTGCGCGAGCGCTCGCAGAGCGAGAACTGCGAGCCGCGCGTGTTGCGGATCACGCGCTGGTGGGCGCAGGTGTCGCACAGTCCCGCCGGCGGCCGGGTCATCGGTGCCAGTATGGCGACCGTTCTACTTCACTTTGTATAGTCAAGCGGGATGGTCACCTTTCGGCGTTTGCTCGGCTTTCTCGCTCCCTATCGCCGCCAGGTGATCGGTTCGCTGGTCTTCGCCTGGCTGGCGATGGGGGTGACGGTGCTGATCCCGTGGCTGGTCGGCAACGCGATCGACGCGATTGAGACCGGAGCTCGTCCGGACCTGCTGCCGCTGGCGGTGGCGATCGCCGGCGCCGGGGTCCTGCGGCTGGGGTTGACGGTGGTTCGCCGGCTGATCGCCGGCAGGGTCTCGGTCGACGTCGAGTTCGACCTGCGCGAGCGCGTCTACGCTCACCTGCAGGCGCTCGAGCTCGGCTTCTTCGACAGCCAGCAGACCGGCCAGCTGATGTCGCGGGCGACCGTCGACCTGTCGTCGATTCGCTTCTTCCTCGGCTACGGGCTGATCTTCCTGACCCAGAACGCGCTCACGATCGCGCTGGCGAGCGTGGTCATGTTCGTCATCAACCCGGGCCTCGCGGCGCTGGCGCTGCTCCCGGTCCCCTTCGTCGTGCTCGCCGCGATGCGCTTCAACCGGCTCTCGCGACCCGCGGTGCAGGAGATCCAGCAACGGATCGCCGAGCTCACCGCCGAGGCCGAGGAGAGCATCTCCGGGATCCGGATCGTGAAGGCGTTCGCGCGCGAACAGCACATGCTCGGACGCTTTCGCCGCTCGGTGGCCCGGGTATTCGACCAGAACGTCTACTCGACCCGGCTGCGCGCTTTTTACTCACCGCTGCTCGGCTTCATCCCCAGCCTCGGCCTGGCGGTGGTGCTCTACGTCGGCGGGCGCGAGGTGATCTCGGGCAGCTTCACGCTCGGCGACTTCACCGCCTTCTACACCTATCTGGTGATGCTGATGGGCCCGATGCGGATGCTCGGCATCTCTCTGGGGATGGCGCAGCGCGCCGTCGCCTCGGGCAACCGGCTGTTCGAGGTGCTCGACCGCGAGCCGCGAGTAACGAGCCCGCCGGGAGCGCCGCTGCTACCCGCGGGCCCGGGCAGGGTCGAGTTTCGCGACGTCAGTCTGCGGTATGACGGCGCCGAGCCGGCACTGACCGGGGTCGACCTCGAGGTGCCGGCCGGGCGCACGGTGGCGCTGGTCGGGCCGACCGGGTCGGGGAAGACCAGCCTGGTGGCGCTGATCGCGCGCCTCTATGACCCGAGCGTGGGCGCGGTCATGGTCGACGGCGCCGACCTGCGCTCGGTCGACACCGCCTCGGTGCGCGGCGCCGTCGCCTTCGTCGCCGACGAGAGCTTCCTGTTCTCGGCGACAGTCGCCGAGAACATCGCCTACGCGCGCCCCGATGCCGGCCGGGACGAGATCGAGACCGCGGCGAGGCGCGCCCAGGCACACGAGTTCATCGCCGCGCTGCCGGACCGCTACGAGACGATCGTCGGCGAGCGCGGGCTGACCCTGTCCGGGGGACAGCGCCAGCGGGTCGCGATCGCCAGAGCACTGATCGCCGATCCGCGGATCCTGATCCTCGATGACGCGACGTCCTCGGTCGATGCCCGGACCGAGGCCGCGATCAAGCGCGGCCTGCGCGAGGTGATGGAGGGCCGCACAACTTTCATCGTCGCCCACCGGCTGTCGACGATCTCGCTCGCCGACGAGATCGTGGTCATGGAGGCGGGCCGGATCGTCGACCGCGGCCGTCACGAGGAGCTGCTCGAGCGCTGCCCGCTTTACGTCGAGATCGCCGAGTTCGGCTGCGAGGACGTGCTCTTCTTGCAGCGCGACCTGGAGGAGCGCGAGGCGGTGGCGGGACTGTGAAACGCGAGCAGGCAGGTCGCAGGTCGCAGAACGGTGGCCGGGGGCCTTCCGCCGATCCGGTGACCGAGCGCGATCCTGAGACTCAAGGCTCCGACGTTGCCACCGAAACCGAGGACCAGGCCAATCAGCCCGGCCGGTTCGCCGGCACGCTGCTGATGTTCCGCGACCTCTGGCGGCTGATCCGAGGTGAGGATCAGCGCGCCCGCAAGGTCCGCTGGATGCTCGGCCTGCTGCGCCCCTATCGCACCCAGGTGACGCTGATGATGGTGGCGCTGGTGATCGCAACGGCGGCGGCGCTGGCACCGCCGTTTCTCGCCGGGAAGGCGATCGACTCGGGGATCCAGACCGGCGACGTCGACGCGCTGGCGTTGATCGTCGGCGTCTTCATCGTCTCGGTCGCGATCTTCTGGGCCGCCTCATACGCGCAGACATACCTGGTCGGATGGGTCGGCCAGCGCGCGCTACAGGACCTGCGCCAGCGCATCTACACGCACCTCCAGGGGATGTCGATCGGCTTCTTCACCCGGCGCAGGCCGGGAGAGTTGATCTCGCGCCTGACCAACGACGTCCAGGCGCTCGACTCGCTGGTCACGGATGGGATCGTCACGCTGTTCTCGAGCACCCTGACGCTGGTCGGCGTCGTCGTCATCCTGCTCGCGCTCGACGTCCCGTTGGCGCTTGTCACCTTCCTCACCTTCCCGATCCTGGCGATCGCGAGCGTCGTCTTCCGGATCGCCTCGGCGGGCGCCTACCGGCTCACCCGGGAGAAGATCGCCGACGTCACGGCCTATCTGCAGGAGACGCTCTCGGGCGTGCGGGTGGTGCGGACGTTCGGTCGCGAGCGCCAGCACGTGACCCGGATGAGCGAGCTCAACCAAGCCAACCGCGACGTCAACATGAAGACCGTCTACCTGAACGCGGCCTACTTCCCCGCGGTCGAGTTGCTGTCGGCGATCGGGACGACCGCGATCATCCTCTACGGCGGTTACCAGGCGATCGAGGGACGGATCGAGATCGGGATCGTGGTCGCGTTCATCGGCTACCTGCAGCTGTTCTTCGACCCGATCCAGCAGATCTCGCAGCTCTACACGACCTATCAGCAGGGCATGGCGGCACTCGACAAGATCTTCGACCTGCTCGACACCGAGCCCGACATGGTCGACAAGCCGGATGCGATCGACCCCGGGCGGCTGCGGGGCGAGATCGACCTCGATCACGTCTGGTTTTCCTACGCACGCGGCGGCGACGCCACCGCCGCCGAGCTCGAGCAGGACTCGGGCTGGGCGCTGGAGGGGATCGACCTGCACGTGCCGGCGGGCCAGACGGTTGCCCTGGTCGGCGAGACCGGCGCCGGCAAGTCGACCCTGGCGAAGCTGATCGCCCGCTTTTATGACCCCCAGCGCGGCCGGGTGCGGGTCGACGGCCACGACCTGCGCGAGCTGCGTGCGTCAGCGCTGCGCTCGCAGCTCGGCATCGTTCCCCAGGAGGGCTTTCTGTTCTCGGGCACGATCCGCGAGAACATCGCCTTCGGCCGCCCGGACGCAAGCAACGAGGAGATCTTTTCGGCCGCGCGCGCCGTCGGCGCCGGGGCCTTCGTCGACCGGCTACCCGCGGGCTTCGAGACCGAGGTCGGCGAGCGCGGGGTGGCGCTGTCGGCCGGACAGCGCCAGATCGTCTCGTTCGCGCGGGCGCTGTTGGCCGAGCCCAGGATCCTGATCCTCGACGAGGCGACCTCGAACGTCGACGTGCGGACCGAGCGGGTGATCGAGGAGGGGCTCGAGCGGCTGCTGCACGGGCGCACCGCGATCGTGATCGCCCACCGGCTCTCGACGATCAGGCGCGCGGGCCGGATCGTCGTGCTCGAGTACGGCAAGATCGCCGAGTCGGGAACCCATGAGGAGCTGATCGAGGCGGGTGGCCGCTACGCCCAGCTCTACGGGACCTGGGCCGAGTCGGCGACCGCCTGAGCGCCGGAGCGCCGGAGCGCCGGAGCGACGCCGCTAGGGGGTGATCCCGCCCGAGCCCGAGCCGTCATCGGTCGGTGCCGGGGCGGTCGGAGCGGGCGTGGGAGTGACGCTGCCGCCCTCGGTCGGCGCGGGCTCGGTCGGCGTGGTCGGGACCACCGGCGCGACCGGCGTCGTCGGGGTCACCGGCGCCACGGCTCCCCCGGTCTCGGTCGGCGTGGTCGTCTCGGCGCCTCCGCCGCCACCACCGCTCGATTCGCCGACCTGGGAGGGGTCGCCGCAGACCTCGAAGCCGAACTTGCCCGCCGCCTTGGCCGCCTTCGCCTCCGCTTCCTCGATCGTGGCGTCGAGCTCCGCCGAGGCCGTATCGTCGCCTCGCTGGATCGCGGTGATCTTGTCGTCGTAAGCGGAGATCTGGTCCTGCACCGCCTGCAGGAAGGCGTCGAGCTGATCGGCGCCGTCCTCGGGCGGCGGCAGGGTCTGTAGCGACTCGAGCTCGCCGGCGAGGGTCTGGCCCTGGTCGGTGGCCGCCTGCTCGGGATCGGACTCGTCGATGTCGGCGAACGCGGTGTTCGCCTCGAGGCAGACGGCGTCTGCCTGGTCGACGTAGTCGGTTTGGCTGAGCGAGGTGGCGGTGCCGACCCCGGTGGCGCCGGCGACCGGCGTGACCTCGGTCGGCTCGTCGTCGCCGCCGCAGCTGCGGATCAGGAGCACGAGGATGATGAAGACCCCGACGAGGATGCTCAACGCGACCAGGCGCCGGCGCTGGTAGACGTCCATGACGTGCCCAAAGTAACAAAGGGCACCGGCGCTCTCTGCAGGCGGTTTGTAACTGCGACGGAGGTTTCAGCGTCTGGGCTAGCCTGCGAGCGTGGTGGGACGCGTGAACCGGGGAGCCGTTGCAGCGTGTGGCGCCGTGGCCGTCGTGGCCGCGATCGCCGCCGGCCCCGTGCTGGGCGCCAAGGCGCCGCCCAGGCTCGGGAGCGACACGGGGACGGTGCGAACCGGGACCACCGGCAACGATTCCGAGATCGCCAGGACGGTCCCGATCGGCAAGGGTGCGGGCGCCGAGCGACGGGTGGTGATGTCGCTGCAGGCCGGCAACCTGGGCGACCTGCGCGATGGCGATCGGCTCGACGCGAGCGCCGAGGTCGAGGTCTCCGTGTGCCTGAAGCCGAACGAGTTGCACCGCTCGAGCCGGCCCTGCATCGGCCGCACCTACGGCTATGACCCGTCGGTGAGGGCGGAGCTGGTGTTGGCCGAAGGCACCCGCGCCGACGGGGTTTCGCTGGGCAGCGACCGGCTCACCTGCGCTCAGTCACAGCCAAACCGAAACCACCACTGCGTGCTAGTCATCGACGGCGGGATCGACATCGACGAGGCGGCGGCGCTGCCATGCAATCCCGAAACCTGTCACATCAACCTGGTTCTGAGCGCCAGGGACGGCAAGGCCCGCCGCGGCCACAAGCTCGTGGTCGGCGCCGACTCCGGCGGCAGGGCGGTCAACGGCGACAAGGGGCGAATCAACTTCATCCGCTACCGGCCCGGAAGCCAGCAGCGCGAGCAGCCGCTCGCGACCAGCGCGCGGAGGCGGTCCTCCTTGCCGATCGCCCAGGAGGGCGGGGACCCGAAGGACAGGGTGGTGTACTCGGTCGAGCTCGGCGGGCTGCGGGCCGGAGAGCAATTGGTGATCGACGGGCGCATGGTCGCAAGGATCGGCCGGCATCCCTACAACGTCTTTCAGACCAACTCGCTGGTCCTCTCGGAGAACCCCGACTCGACCAGCCGCGAGGGCTGGCCGGAGCGGGTCGGCGATCTGAACGGGCAGATCGCCGAGGCGAACGGCTTCAACTGCACCCAGGGCGACAGCGCGCACGAGGACCCGTGCACCGCCCGCAAGGTCGGCGTGCTCGAGATCACCCGGGACTCGCCGAAGACCCTCTACGTCAACCTGGTCACGGGAATGGCGGCGCAGGCCGATTTCGACAACCGCCACCACGCCGGCGATACAGCCAAGGTCCTCGACGATGGCTTCCTGCGCGTCTACCGCTACCCCGCCGACCGCAACGACGCCCCGCCGGAGGTTCGGGACTGATCCGCGCCTTCCGCCGACCGCCCCCGGCCTGCGAGGTCAGGGACTGGGGGTGGCGCTGACCCTGCGGCGATGCCCGTTGCGACCGCCCCAACTGTCGGTCTGGCAATGACAGTTCGCGCAGATCAACTCGAGGTTCTCAAGCCTGTTGTCGAAGCGGTCGCCGTTCACGTGGTGGAGTTGCATGCTCAGGGGTCGGCCGCGCCACTCGCTGATCCCACACCGCTCGCACCGGTTCTCCTTGAGGCCCGCCGTGATCAGACGCGCTTTCAGATGTCCGCGTCCTGTCTGGATGCGGCCCGCGACAAGAAGCTGATCGAGGGGCATTTGCTGCGGCCGCGGGACTACCGCCCCTCGGCGGACAGCAGAGCTCCAGGTCGCGCTACAGAAGCCAAAGCGCGCAGCACAGCCGCGCACCGTCAGGCCCGAGTCGTAAGCCTCCTGGATCGCCTCCCAGTCGTAACGGCGTGCCGCGCGCTCGTCGACGGGCAGACCCAGACGGCGCGCGTGGTACGCGACCGTTGCCTTGCTCAAGCTGAGGCGCTTAGCGATCTCCCGGTAGCTGCATCCAGCCTCGATCAGCTCGCCGATCTTTTTGCGTTTCTCGGCCGCGCGAAGCCCAGACGAGCGGGGCCGGGGCTTGATCTCACCCCGGCCGACGGCGCGATTCCACGCCCCGTTGGAGAAACCGAACCTGCTCTGACACTCCGCTCGAGAATGGCCGGCCTCGTAGTGAGCACGAATCGCGATCCAGTCGTACCCGGACGTTGTCACGAACATATGTTCGCACGCTGGCCGGACGGAACCCGGCTCCTGCGGCATCGTTCGGGGCCTCGAGGCGAACTCCGGGGCATGGACTCGAACCATGAATTCCAGGGCCAGAACCTGGCGAGTTGCCTAATTACTCCACCCCGGATCGGGCTGGCCCAAAGATAGCGCCGAAGGCTCGGATCGCCGGACGTCCCTCCGCGTCCGACACGCGCACCGATCCGCGGCTTTAGGCCCCGACATCCTCGAGCTCGGAGTCCGGATCGCCGAGCGCCTCGAGCTGAGCCGAGACGTCGGCGCCGGTCTCGATCAGCGTCCGGGCGTGGACCAGGTCCTCCGAGCGGCCGACCGCGAGCGCTCCCTTGACCGCGCCGCCGAGCAGATACCAGACGCTGAACTCGCCGGCGTCGAGATCGCCGCGAATCACGACCTCGTCCCATTCATCGGCGGGACCGACGTACTCGAGGCTGGCCCAGTCGGCGAGGTCGCTGAAGAAGTACGGCACCTCTCGGTAGGGCTCGGTGCTACCGAGCATCCCGCGCGCCGCATGGCGGCCCTGTTGCAGGGCAACGTCCCAGTGCTCCACCCTCAGTCGCCGGCCGTGGATCACGCTGTCGTACGAGCAAACGTCCCCGGCCGCGAAGATCCCCTCGACCGAGGTCTCGAGCTTCGAGTCGCAGACGATCCCATCCTCGACCTCGAGCCCGGCGCGCTCAGCCAGCATCGTGTCCGGGCGCACACCCGCCCCGACCACCACCATGTCGCCCTCCACCGTGCGCCCGCTCTTGGTCACCACGGCGCCGACTCGCCCGTCGCCCTCGAACGCCTCGACCTCCTCCCCGCCGAGCAACTCGATCCCGTGCTCGGCCAGCGTCTCGTGAAAGAAGCGGCCGGCCTCGGCGCCGAACGTATTCGAAAGCGCGACCTCCTCGATCATCACGATCGTGCAGCTGGCCCCTAGCGCGGTCAGCGAGGCCGCCACCTCGCAGCCGATGTAGCTGCCGCCGATCAGGACCACGTGCTCGGCCGCTTCGGCCTCGGCGCGAATCGCGTCGGAGTTGCCGAAGGCGCGCAGGTAGTGGATGCCCTCGAGCTCGGCACCCTCGAGCCGCAGGATGTTGACGTTGGCCCCGGTGGCGAGCAACGCCCGCCCGAACTCGACTTCGTCACCGCCCTGGAGCTTGGCCGTGCGCGCCTCGGGATCGAGCGCCATCACGTTGGTGCGCAGCCGCAGCTCGATCCCGTTCTCCTCATACCACTCCGGCGGATTGACCAGAGCGTCCTCCCGCGACGCCTCGCCGCGCAGGTACTCCTTCGACAGCGGGGGGCGCTCATACGGCGGCGCCTGCTCGCGGGTCGCGACCAGGATCGAGGCCTCGGCGTCCTGGGCGCGCAGCTCGGAAGCGCAGTAGCCGGCGGCGAGCCCGCCGCCGACGATCAGGAAATCCGTGCTCGGCACCGGCTCACTCGCTGGCGACCGAGGCGCCGTCGGGACCGAAGTAGGAGGTCAGGTCCTCCTCGACCGTCGGGTCCAAGACGGCGAGGATCTCATCGCCCGCCTCGAGCACGGTCTCGGTGTTGGGAACGAACCCCGACCCCTCCCGCAACACCGAGATCAGCAGACTTCCCTCGGGCATCTGCAGGTCGCCCACACGCTTGCCGGCCGCCCTCGAGTCCTCGGGCAGCAGCATCTCGATGATCTCGAGCCGCTGTTCCGGCAGGTCGAGCAGATGGACGAGTCCGTACTCGGGGACCTCGTGCTCGATCAGGCGCAGGATCAGGTCGGTGGCCGAGACGACCGGTCTGATACCCAGCAGCTCGAAATGCTCGCGGTTGCGCGGGTTGTTGACCCTCGCGATGATCCGGTCGACCAGGTACTTCTCCTTGGCGACCTGGCAGATCAGCATGTTGTCCTCGTCGTCGCCGGTGACTGCGATCACCATGTCGGCGCGCGATACCCCCGCCCGCTCGAGCACCCAGAGCTCGGAGGCGTCTCCGTATTGGACGTTGTGCTCGAGCTCCTGCTCGACCGTCAGGTAGCGCTCGCGGCTGTTCTCGATCAGGGTCACCTCGTTGCCCTTGTCGAGCAGCTCGCGGGCGAGGTTCCAGCCGACCTTCCCGGCCCCGACGATGATGATGTACATCTGCTCGCCCATACGGCTCCCGCTCAGAGGTCCGCGTCCTCATGGTCGACCCCGCCGACCGGGCGAGAGCCGTTGCCGCTGCGTGCCGCCGCCAGCCTGACCTCGCTCTCGAGCATGTCGATCGCCACCCGGGTGGGACAGATCGTGTGCAGCCCTTGCTCCTCGTACCACTTGGCCCGATACGGATCGAGGACCCGGGCGATCACCGTCGGCACGTTGAAGCGGCGCTTGGCGATCTGAGCGATGATGATGTTGGTGTTGTCGCCGTCGGTGGAGGCGACGAAGACGTCGGCGCGCTCGATCCCCGCCGCCTCGAGCGCCTCGAGCTCGAGCGCCGTCCCCACGGTGAACGAACCGCCCATGTCCTCCCACGACTTCTCCAGCTCGATCTCCAGCCGGGCATGCGACTCGGGATCCTCGTCGAGGCAGGACACCTCATGGCCGTCGTTGAGCATCGCCCTCGCCAGAGAGGACCCGACCCGGCCGGCGCCGCAGATGAGCACGAGCATTGCGCGTGATCTTAGACCGACCGTTCCCCGGCCCGAACCGCACCGCGGTCCTGGGCGGCGCCGGTCGCCGCGGTGGCGCGGCGCGAGCCGTCGCTCTTCGGCGCGGTCACCAGCACACGGCAGGGGGCCCGCCGAAGCACGTACTCGGTGATCGGGCCGACCTCGGCGGGTCGCGAGCCGCCGATCCCGCCGATCAAGGCGCCGCCGCGGATCCTCGTCGGAGGCTCGGCGCCCATCACGATCACCTCGACATCGCGGTCGCGGGCGGCCTGGACGATGCCGCCCCCGATCGAGCGCGCCCGGACCACCGACGGGTGCACCTCGACCGTGTCGTACTCCTCCCCCACCTGCTGGGCTCGCGCGAGCGCGGCGTTCGCGGCCTCCGCGCGGTCGGCCGGCGGCGGCGAATCGAGCGGCACCGTGAGCGGCAGGTCGACGACGTAGATCACCTCGAGCCTGGGCGCCGTCTCGCCGGGCATATCGGCGGCATCGGCGAGCCGCCCGGCGGTGCTGACGATGTCGTCGTCGAGCTGGGTACCGAAGACGGGGACCAGGATGTCGCCGTACTCGACCTCGCGCGCACCACCCACGAGCGCTGCGGCCGGCACCTCAATCCGCTGACTCAGCGTCGCCTGCTCGAACCCCTTGCGATAGATCACGTAGGCGACCAGCCCGAACGCCATCCAACCGCCGCCGACCCAGCGCGCGGTGTCGTGGTAGAGGATCACGCTGAGCCAGGCCGCGGCCGTGAGCGCCGCGGCGATCAGCGCCGGCAGCGGCAGCCGGCTGCGACCGACGCTGATATCGAATGGGATCCGAAAAGGCCGCGGGCGATCGGGGTCGGTGACCCGGAGCCTGATCACCGAAACATGAGCGATCGTGAACGCGATCGTCGCCCCGAACGCGAACAGCCCGCCGAGCAGCGCCACGTCGGTAGTCGCCAGCAGCGCAAGCGCCACCACCGCCGCCGCCGCGATCGCAACATGGGGCGTCTCGAACGAACGATTGAGCTTCCCCAGCCAGCTCGGGATCTGGCGGTTGGTGGCGAGCACGTAGACGTGGCGCGAGAGCCCCAACATCGCCGTGTTCGCCGCCCAGATCAGCGCCGCCGGCACGATCGCGACGACAGCGACCTTCATCACCTCGGAGATCCACTGAGGCTCGAAGCGCTCGACCACCCCGAGCACCGGGTTCTCGAGGTAAACGCTGCCGAGCGCCGTCTGCGGCCCGTCGGCGGTCGGCTCGACCGGGACCGCCATCAGGGCGACGACCGAGACCCCGAAGTAGACCGCCGGGACCAGGATCACGGCGGCGCCGAGCAGCTTGCGCAGGTCGAGCCGGCCGAGGTGGCCCAGGTCGGGAGCGAGGTTCGCAGCCGCCTCGATCCCGGCAAAGGCGACGGTCGCGATCACCCCGGCGTAGATCACGTCCTCGAGGGTCGGGCTCGTGAACGGATCGAGCTGGTCGGTGATCGCGCCGAGATCGAAGCTGGTCACGAGCCCGACGACGATCACGCCGATCAGCAGGGCGACCCCGGCGACCGCGACCGCGCTCAGCAGGCGCTGGCGACGGATCCCCGTGAAGCCGGCGATGCTGAAGACGGCGACCAGGCCGATGACCAGGGCGCCGGTGACGATCTCTCCACCGGCGTCGGTGAACCCCGACCAGATCGGCGTCAGGTAGTGAGGAACCGAGAGCGCCGCCAACGCGATCACGATCACGTAATCGATCAGGATCGCCCAGCCGGCGACGAAGCTGACCAGCTCGTTGCGGAACGCCGCCCTGGCGAAGGTGGCCGAACCGCCGCGCTCGGGCAGCATCGCCTCGCCCTCGACGTAGGTCATCGCGTTGAGCAAGAAGACGAGGCCGACGCCGAGGAAGATCAGCGGCGTCAGGCCGAGGCCGCGGTCGGCGACCAGCCCGAGCGAGAAGTAGAGCGAGAAGCCGACCGCCGAGTAGGCGACGGCGAACAACAGCGGCACCCCGAGGTAGCGACGCGTGAGCGGCTGCTCCGGTTGTGCCTCGGATTTGAACGGGTCGATCACCCGGGCGCCTTCAGCGACAGGTAGAGGCGGGCGATTCCGAGGGCCGTGAACACGACCCCGATCAGGAGGCCGAAGGAGAAGACCCCACCGCCGTTGGCCAGGGTGACCGCGATGATCGCGAGCCCGAAGCAGACGATGATCGCCGCGAACAGGCGGGTTACGCCGCGATACACCTCGTCGGGCGCGGGCGCCGCCATCAAACCGAGCCGCTGACCGCACCGGCGGCCGCCAGTGCCGCACTGCCGTCGGCCGACTCGCCGGGGTTGGCGGAGACGATCACCCGGCAGGGACGCGCGGCGAGCACGGTCTGCAGCGCCCGGCCGTAGAGAGGAGCGCCGGCGCGATAGCGCAGCGACATCACGATCGCGGCCGCGTCGATCTCCTTCGCCTCGTCGACGATCGCCTGGCCCGAGCCGCCCATGCGCACATGCTCGATGGACCCGCTGACTCGCTGTCCGCAGATCAACTTCGCCCGCTCGATCTTGGTCCGCGCCGAGGCCTCACCCTCGGTCACCGGCGCGTCGAGCGGCAGGTTCGCCGGCACGGTCACCAGGGAGAGCACATGAATCGCCCGCCGGCGTTGGGCCGCCAGCTGCTTCGCCGTGACCACCGCCTCCTCGGCGAACGGGTCGTCCTCGTCGAAGGCGACGAGGATGCTCCGGTACTCGATCTCCTCGACCCCGAGTGGGGTCAGGCTCTCGATCTTCACGGTCTCGGTCAGCGGCAATCGCTTGTAGCGTCGGTAGGCGACGTAGCCGAGCGTGCCGACGATCATCCAGCCTCCCCCGGTGGCCAGCACGACCGGATCGAGGACCATCGCCACGACGAAGGCGCCGAAGGTCCCGATCCCGCCGAGCACCGCCGGGAGCGGCACCGCGACACCGCCCAGCTTGAGGTTGAGCGGGATCCTCCACAGCCGGGTCCCGTCAGGGGCATTCGGGCGCTCGTCCAGGGGCCGCAGCCGGCGCAGCTTGATCACCGAAACGTGGGCGACGGTGAACGAGAGCGTCGCCCCGAACGCATAGATCGTGCCCAGGAAGGTGGTCTCGCCGGGGGCCATGACGACGGCCGCCACCCCCGAGAAGACGAGGATCGCGATCCACGGGGTCTTGAACCGGGGGTGGATCGAGCGCAGGAACTCCGGCAACTGCCGGTGCTGGCCCATCGAGAAGGTGAGCCGCGAGAGCCCGATCAGCGCGGCGTTGGTGGCGATCAGAAGGATCACCCCGGCGAGGATGCCGACGTAGATGCGAAGCACATCGGTCAGCCCCGGCGCGAGGCCGATGTTCTCGACGATCCCGAGTACCGGGTCGTCGGCGTAGGTGGTTCCGAGCGTGGTCGTGAACTGGCCCGCGGCATCCTGGGTGACCGGCATCGCCGAAAGCGCGATCGCGGGCAACAGCGCGTAGAGACCGACCACCGCGAGCACCACCATGCCGGTGCCCCGAGGCACCGTCCGCCACGACTTTCGCGCCTCCTCGGACATGTTCGAGATCGTCTCGATCCCGGTGTAGGCGACCATCCCGACGGCGATCCCGAGCGCGAAGTCGGTCCAGGTCGGCGCGGTGCCGAGGTCGATCTGGGAGACCAGCAGGTCGGGATCGAAGACCAGCGCCAAGCCGATCACGACGAGCACGATCTGGGTCGCCAGGTCGGCGAGGGCCAGGACGAGATTCAGCCGCGCGGACTCCTCTGTTCCCTTGACGTTGAGGGCGGCGAGCAGTCCCACCAGGACGATTCCGAAGACGACGTCGGCCGGCCCCTGGCCGAGCGGCTCCCAGAAGACGGCGAGATAGTGGGGGACGAAGAAGGCCGAGATCGCGACCGTGACGATGTAGGTGAGCATCTGCGCCCAGGCCGCGAGGAAAGAGGCGAACTCGTTGAAGGCGTGGCGGGCAAAGCTCGAGGAGCCGCCGGCCTCTGGGTAGAGCACGGTCGCCTCGACGTAGGTGGCCGCGGTGAAGGCGAAGATCAGCCCGGCGATCATGAAGGTCACCGGAGTGAGCCCGAGCGCATAGAGCGCGACCAGGCCCAGGGCGTAGTAGATCGACGAGCCGACGTTGCCGTAGGCGGCCGAGAACAGCGCGCCGGATCCGTGCACGCGCCGCAAGGCCGCCTCGCGTGGGTGTCGCTCTGCCATCAGCTCTGGTTACCGAATATAGGACCGCCGCGGACGTGCTCGGTACCGACCCGGTCCGGGCTAGGACAGCCGAGCAGGGTGAGCGCCAGCTCGAGCTCCGCCCGCAGCAGCTCGAGCACCCGCAGGGCCCCCTGCTCGCCGCCGACCGCAAGGCCCCAGAGCGGCGCCCGGCCGACGAGCACAGCGCGTGCTCCGAGCGCCAGTGCGGTGGCCACGTCGATTCCGCGGCGAATGCCACCGTCTAACAGCACCTCGCACCGATCGCCGATCGCCTCGACCACGTCGGGCAGCAGATCGAGGGTGGCCGCAACGCCATCGAGCTGGCGTCCACCGTGGTTGGAGACGATCACCGCTGCGGCGCCGTGGTCGACCGCGAGACGTGCATCCTCGGCGGTCTGCACCCCCTTGAGCAGGATCGGCAGCGGGCACTCGCTCGCCAGGTTCGCGAGGTAGTCCCAGTCGAGCGCCGCGTCGACGAGCGCGAACAGCTCCTTGGGGGTGATCGCGCGGTCGGCGCCGATCGCCGCGGCAACGGCGGGGACGTCGACGTCGGCGGAGACCTCGAAGCCGGTGCGAAGGTCACGCTCGCGACGGCCCGCACGCGGCGCGTCGACGGTCAGGGCGATCGCCTCGAAGCCACACTCGATCGCCTCCTCGATCAGCCCGTCGGTGACTCCGCGATCGCGAAAGCAATAGAGCTGCAACCAGCGGGGCGCCGGGGGCACCTCGGCGGCGATCTCGCGCGGGCGCGAGGTGGCCGCCGTCGACAGGCACATGACGGTCCCGGCGGTTGCGGCGGCGCGCGCCATCGCCACCTCGCCGTCGGGATCGACCAGCCGCTGGAAGGCGACCGGGGCGACCAGCACCGGCATCGCGAGCGGGGTCCCGAGCACCGTCGTCGCGGTGCTGACCTCGGCGACGTCGACCAGGACCCGCGGCCGCAGGCGCCAGCGCTCGAACGCCGCGACGTTCTCGCGCAGGGTGCGCTCGTCGCCTGCACCACCGGCGAAGTACCCGTGCACCCCGGGGTCGAGCCGCTCGGCGGCGAGGCGCTCGTAATCGGCGACGTTGATCGGCTCGGCCTCGGGCACGGCGCGACTATAGGCCGGGTCGCCTGGCGGGGGGTTGGAAACGACGCGCTCGTCGTCATCCGCACAAACGGATCGCCGTTTGCCACAACAGCGCCTCCCTCGTTAGCCTTGCAGCGAATGAGCGAGCTGATCCACACCTGCTACCGGGTCCTCGATCTCGATCGCTCGGCCGCCTTTTACGAGAAGCTCGGCTTCGAGGAGATGCGGCGGATGCCGATCGGCGACGACGCGACCAACCTGTTCATGGGACTCCCCGGCGACGGTGCCCGACTCGAGCTCACCCTCAACCACGGCCGGACCGAGGCGTATGAGATCGGCACCGGCTACGGACACATCGCAATCACCGCCGACGATCTCGACGCCACCCTCGAGGGGCTCGCCGCAGACGGGATCGAGCCCGAGAAGCCGCCCTACACCGTCAGCGAGGGCGGCTCGCGGATCTGCTTCGTCCGCGACCCGGACGACTACCGGATCGAGTTGATCGAGAAGGGCTAGCTGCTCGCGGGCCCCGCGGTTAGGCATTCTCCGGCGGCTCGAAAAGGTGCTCTGCGTCGCCGGGTGAGATCAAGATCGCTCCGCGCATCGGGCGTGAACCCGAGTTCCGGGCCGTGTGGACCACACCGCGGGGAATGAACACCAAGGTCCCCGCGGGAGCCACGATCTCCCGGTCCGAGAGGACCACGGTCAGCTCGCCCTCGGCGACGTAGAACGCCTCGTCGGTATGTGGGTGGAAGTGCAGCGGCGGGGTCTCGTAGTCGGCGGGGAGCGACCCCACCAGAGCGTGATAGGCGCCGTCGCTGACCTCTTGTCCGAGCACGGCCGGGCCCTTGGGCCTCTTCCTCGGCGCCCCCGGCCGCCGGGAAGATCACCGTCGCTGCGCCGACACTCTCCACTCCGCTGCTGCCGGACTGGCCTTCCATCTAGTTCACGATCGTACCGCGGACTCGGGTGCGCGATAGTCCCAACACCGGGGCGACTTTTGCTCGCATAACGAGCATTTGCCGCCCCGGCGGGGCGGCGAGGGGCGACCTTAGAAGCTGACGATCGGGATGATCAAGATCGCGACGATGTTGGCGACCTTGATCATCGGGTTGATCGCAGGCCCGGCGGTGTCCTTATAGGGGTCGCCGACGGTGTCGCCGGTGACCGAGGCGGCATGGGCCTCCGAGCCCTTGCCGCCGAAGGCGCCGTCCTCGATCAGCTTCTTCGCGTTGTCCCAGGCGCCACCGCCCGCGGTCATCGAAAGGGCCATGAACAGGCCGACGACGATCACCCCGATCAACAGCCCGCCGAGCGCCTTGACGCTGATCACCCCGACGATCACCGGGACGACGATCGGGATCAGCGAGGGCAGGATCATCTCGCGCTGCGCGGCGGCGGTGACGATGCCGACGGTCTGGGCGTAGTCGGGCCTCGAGGTCCCCTCCATGATCCCTGGGTCCTCGCGAAACTGCTTGCGGACCTGCTCGACGACCTCGCCGCCGGCGCGCCCGACCGCCTCGATCGCGAAGGCGACGAAGAGGTAGACCATCATCCCGCCGACCAGCAGGCCGATCAGCACCGCCGGGTCGGAGATCGAGAACAGCAGCCCGGCGCTGCCGGGCTCGTCAGCGAGCTCGATCTGGAAGGCGGCGAAGAGCACCAGCGCGGCAAGCGCCGCCGAACCGATCGCATAGCCCTTGGTCACCGCCTTGGTCGTATTGCCGACCGCGTCGAGCGGGTCGGTGACGTTGCGGACGTCCTCGGGCAGCTCAGCCATCTCGGCGATCCCGCCGGCGTTGTCGGTGATCGGCCCGAAGGCGTCGAGCGCGACGATCAGGCCGCAGAGCGAGAGCTGTGCGGTGACCGCGATCGCGATCCCGTAGATCCCGGCGATCTCGTTGGCGCCGAAGATCGCCAGCGCGATCAGCAGCGCCGGGGCGACCGCCGACTGAAAGCCCTGGGCGAGCCCCTGGATGATGTTGGTCGCGTGACCGGTGATCGACGCCTGGCTGATCGTCTTCACCGGGCGAAAGCGGGTCGACGTGTAGTAGTCGGTGATCACGAAGAGGCCGCCGGTGACGCCGAGACCGATGAGCGCACACAGCCATAGATCGGTGACCGAGGCGCCGAAGAGCGCGTTGTCGGGGTCCTCGATCCCGAGCGAGAGCGGATCGCTCATGAGCCAGTCGGTGATCGGGTAGAAGGCGGCGGCTGCGAGGACGGCGGAGATGATCAGGCCGCGGTAGAGCGCGCCCTCGACCCTGTCGGTCGTGGTCCTGACCGCGAGTGCACCGACGATCGAGGCGATGATCGCAACGCCTCCGAGGACCAACGGGTACAGGGCGGCCTCGCGGGCAAAGTCCGAGGCGAAGGTGAGCACGCCGAGCAGCATCACGGCGACGGTGGTCACGGCGTACGTCTCGAACAGGTCCGCCGCCATCCCGGCGCAGTCGCCGACGTTGTCGCCGACGTTGTCGGCGATCACCGCGGGGTTGCGGGGATCGTCCTCCGGGATCCCCGCCTCGACCTTGCCGACCAGATCGGCGCCGACATCGGCGGCCTTGGTGAATATGCCGCCGCCGAGCCGGGCGAAGACCGAGATCAGCGAGCCACCGAAGCCGAGGCCGATGAGCGCGTCGACGGCCTCCTTGTCGGTGTGGTCGGTGGCGACCAGGATCCCGAAGTATCCGGCGACACCGAGCAGCGCCAGGCCGACCACGAGCAGGCCCGTGACCGAGCCGCCCTTGAAGGCGACGTCGAGCGCCGGCGGCACACCGCCGCGAGCCGCCTCGGCGACCCGTGCGTTGGCCCGAACCGAGAGGTTCATACCGATGAACCCGGCCGCGCCCGAGAGCGCGCCGCCGATGACGAAGCCGATCCCGGTGGTGACGTCCTGGAGGATCGCGATCACGATCGCGAGCGGTACCGCGACCACGGCGATGATCGTGTACTGGCGGTTCAGATAGGCCTTGGCGCCCTCCTGAACCGCGCCCGAGATCTCCTGCATGCGCTCGTTGCCGGCCGAACGGCCGAGCAGGCGCTGGGTGACGAGCGCGCCGTAGAGAACGGCGGCGCCGGCGCAGACGAGCGCGATGACGACGCCGTAGTCGGTCAGGAAATCGGTCAAGACAGGTCCTCCGTAAGGGTCTACTCAGTCAGAAGCGGCCGGAGATGCGCCGGCCGCGAGGCGCGCGCAGTGTAACGAGGTGCCTGGCGTTATGAGGTGCCGGGAGGCGTCCAGAGGCCGCTCGGCCGCTCGGCGGGCGGCTCCTCGGGCGCGGCCTCGGACACGGGGGCGCCACCCTGCTCGCCGCCGCCCTTGGCCTCGCGCGCGTAGAGCACCTGAACCTGCGAGAGGGCCTCGGCGACCTGCTCGCGCGCGGCGGGCTCGAGCAGGTCGACCACGGCGCGAACCGCGTCGATGCCGAGCCTCGCCTGGTCGAGATCGCGCTCATCCTCCTTGGCGATCCGGCGCGCCGAGAGGTTGAGAATGCTGGCGACGCTCTCGAGCAGCAAATCCTGGACCCGGACCTTGCGCAGCTGCTCTTCGAGTCGTCGCTGCAGCTCCTCCTCGTTCGGGGGCGCCCCTTCCTCGGCCGGCGGCGGCGTCTCGTCGGTCATCGCACTGAGCCTACCTCTGGTGCGTAGGTGTTCTTCGTCTCCTCGAGGTTGGCCCGATAGACCTCGGACAGGCGACCGCCCTGCTCGAGCGCCCCGCGGGCGCGCTGGGCGCCGTTTAGCTCCGGCAGCGCGAGCTCAAGCTCGAGCGCCCTGCGGGCTGGTTCGCACCACTCGATCAGCCGCTCGAGCGCCAGCCGGGTCGGGATCACCTCGCCGGCGTCGAAGTCGATCTGGGTGCCGTCGAGCCCCTGGCGAATCGCCCGCCAGAGATTCTCCTCGACCTCGCGCTGCCGCTGGGGCGGGCCCAGGCGGCCGTCGTCGTAGTCGAGCGCGGTCTGCGCGATGCAGGCGGTCATCATCGAGCTGAGCCCGAACGAGTCGTCACCGTTGGACTGGGCGTCGCAGATGCGCAACTCGACCGTGCCGAAGACGTGATGCGGGCGCACGCTCCACCACAGCTGGGTCGCCTCGACCACGCTCGCGGTGGCGGTCAGCAGGTCGATGAAGTCGGCGTAGGTGCGCCAGTCGCCGAACGGCTCGTGGACGCCGCAGCGCGGGAAGGTCCGGGTGAAGATCTCGGTCCGCACCGAGGCGAGACCGGTGTCGTGCCCGTCGAGGAACGGGGAGTTCGCCGAGAGCGCCAGCAACGGCGGCAACAGGCCGCGCAGGTGGTCGCAGACCGCGATCGCGCGATCGGCGCCGCGAATCCCGACGTGGACGTGGTTGCTCCAGGTGTTGTTTCGCTGAGCGACCCAGCGCAGCTCGTCGCGCAGCCGGTTGTAGTGCACGGTGTCGATGATCTGCTGGTCGAGATAGCTCGCCCACGGATGGGTTCCCATCGCCGCCAGACCGATATCCAGCCGCCCCGCCAGCGCGAACAGCCGCGAGCGGCGCTCACGCTGCAGCTCGAGTGCCTCGGAGAAGCGCTCGGCGCGTCCCGAGCGGATCTCGATCTCGGTGTCGATCAGCTCCCCCGCCGCCGACTCGGCCAGCAGCTCATCGGCCATGCAGGCGCCGAACAGCTCCTCGAAGCGGTGCACGAGCTCGAGGCTGGAGGGGTCGACCAACGCGAACTCCTCCTCGAGGCCGATGGTGAAGTCCTGCGAGGCCTCGAAGACATCGCGGGTGCGCGCCATGTCGAGGGTCGCTGAGGTCTCGGTCGCGGCCTCGGCCATGAGCTCAGGCGAGGTAGAAATAAAGCGCGTAGAGCAGGTCGACCGCCGGGCTGGAGGTGTGGACCGTGACCTCCGGCGGCACCTGGAGCAGCTGCTCGGAGTAGTTGAAGATGATCTTCACCCCGGCCTCGACCAGCTGGTCGGCGACCTCCTGCGCCGCCCCGGCGGGGACCGCGAGAACCCCGACCACGACCTCCTCGTCGCGGACGACCTGGTCGAGATCGGCCAGTGCCCGCACCGGCACGCCGCCGAACTCCTTGCCGACCACGGTCCGGTCGGCGTCGAAGATGGCGACGATCCGAAACCCGTGGTCGGCGAAGATGTCCGAGCTGGCGATCGCCTGACCGAGGTTGCCGGCACCGAACAGGGCGATGTTGTGCTGGCCGGAGGTGTGCAGGATCTTGCGAATCTCCGAGACCAGCGACTCGACCCGGTAGCCGACCCCGCGCTTGCCGAACTTGCCGAACCCGGACAGGTCGCGCCGGATCTGGGTCGAGTTGATGTGCGTGTACTCCGCAAGCTCCTGGGAGGAGATCGTCTCGCGGCCCATCTTGCGCGCCTGAATCAGCACCTGCAGATAGCGTGAGAGCCGCGCCGCCACCCCGAGCGAGAGCCGCTCGCCGTCGGCGAACGAGCTCTCCGGAGTGGCCGACTCGACGGCGGTCCGCTCGCTGATCGACGAGTCGTTCACGGGCGCACAGTATGCAGAGCGGCGCGAAACGCGTCCCCATCGAACTCGAGCTCGCTGACCTCGCGACCGTCGACCTCGACCACCGGGATCCGCTCCAGGTAGGCCGCGAACATGCGATCGTCGGCCTCGATGTCGATCTCACGCAGCTCGAGCTCGGGGCCCAGCGCCCGGATCTCGGCCCGGGCCTGATCGCACAGATGACAGCCGGGGCGACCGATGAGGGTCACAATCGCGGCCATCGCTAGGCGCGCGCGTCCCAGGCGAGGTAGTCCGGGTAGCGGGTCGGCTCGACGAAGCGTGCCGCGGAGCCGATCATCGCCGCATTGTCGGTACAGAGCTCGGGCGCGACCAGCTTCAGGCGCAGTCCGCGCTCGGCGCAGAGGTCGCCGAGCCGCCTGCGCAGGGGGCCGTTGGCGGCCACGCCGCCGCCGAGCGCGACCGCCTCCCAGTCGCCGCGTCGAAGCGCTCGCTCGAGCTTGGCCGCCAGCTGTCCGACCACCGCGGCCTCGAAGCTCGCTGCCAGGTCGGCGCGCCGAGTCGTCGCCTCCGCCGCGCCGAGATCGCGGACCGCGTACAGCAGCGCCGTCTTCAGCCCGCTGAAGCTGAAGTCGAGGCGGGGGTCGTTGGCCATCGCCAGCGGGAACTCGAATGCGCTCGGATCGCCGTGGGCCGCCTCGGACTCGATCGCCGGCCCTCCCGGGAACCCGAGTCCAAGCAGGCGGGCGGCCTTGTCGAGCGCCTCGCCGGCGGCGTCGTCGAGCGTCTGACCGAGGACCTCGAAGCGGTCGTGTGACTCGACCCCGGCGAGCAGGGTGTGACCGCCGCTGGCGATCAGGCAGATGAACGGGGGTTCGATCGGCTCGGGCTCGAGAAAGTTGGCGGCGACGTGACCCTGGAGGTGATCGATCCCGGCGAGCGGCTTCTCCGCCGCGACGGCGAGCGCCTTCGCGGTGCTGACCCCAACCAACAGCGCGCCGATCAGGCCGGGACCCCTGGTGACCGCGAACGAATCGACCGCGCCCAGATCGATCCCGGCGTCCGCGAGCGCCGCGTCGACCACGGGGTTGATCAGCTCGAGGTGGCGGCGCGATGCGATCTCGGGGACGACGCCGCCGAAGCGCGCGTGCACGTCGGCCTGCGAGGAGATCACGTTCGACCGGATCGCGACCCCGTCGACGACGGCGGCGCAGGTGTCGTCGCAGCTCGTCTCGAGGGCGAGGATCACGAAAGGGCTAACCGCGCACGCCGGGCGGCGGCGCGGAGGAGGCCGCGCGCGGCTCCTCCAGCCACATGATCAGGGCGTCCTCGCCGTTGTCGTGGTAGTAGCGGCGGCGGTGGCCGGCCGGGCGAAAGCCGAACCGCTCGTACATCGCGATCGCGCCCGCGTTCGATGTCCTCACCTCGAGCGTGATCCGGGCGGCCTCGCCGACCTCGGCGAACAGGCGCTCCATCAGCTCGGTGGCGATCCCCTGACGCCGTCGCTCCGGGTCGACCGCGATGTTCATCAGATGCCAGACGTCCGCATAGCGCGAGCAGACCATGTACCCGGTCAGACCGCGATCGCCCTCGATCGCGAGGCAGATCCCCGACGGCTTCGAGAGCTCGAGCACGAACATCGCCAGCGACCACGGGGTTTGGAACGAGCGGCGCTCGATCGCCAGCACCGCGGGCAGGTCGGCGTAGACGAGGCGACGAACCCGAAGCCCGGCGGGCTCAGCCGGATCGATTCGGGGAGTCATCGTTTCGTCGCTCACGCCAAACCTCTGCGTCGGGTCTTCTCAGATAGATCGGCCGTACCTGCTCGGGCCGCTCCGGCGCCACCCCGGCGGCCAGCGCGCAGACGTGGCGAGCGGCCATCCGATGGGCCGGATCCGCGTCGGGAGGGACATCCACGCCCGCGGCCTCGAGCTCCGCTCGAAATCGTAGCGAGCCGTCGCCGGCGGTCAGCGGCGGCGCGGGCAACTGGGCGAGTCGGCCGACGAGCTCGGCGGGCGTCGCCACCAGCGGCTCCCAGAGGACCTCGCCGTCGGGCCCGAACAGCGCCGCGAAGACCTCCCCGCGACGGGCGTCGATCAGCGCCAGGCGCGGGCGGCGATCCTCGCGCCGCGCGATCCCGCGAGCGAGCGCCGCGAGCGACCCCACCGGCACCAGCGGCAGCTGCCTCGCCTGCGCCAGCGCCCGCGCGGTCGCGACGCCGATTCGCAAGCCGGTGAAGGTCCCCGGGCCGACCCCGGTTGCGATCACCCCGATCCGCTCCCAGCCGCCGGCGGCGCCGACCGCCTCCTCGATCTCGCCGAGCAGCGTCTGGGCATGGCGGGGCCGGCCGCCGTCGCCGGACTCGACCCGGAGCTCGCGAACGAGCTCGGTTTCCCGGGTGACGGCGACGGTCGTCTCCGCGGTCGCGGTATCGAGCCCGAGGACCCCGTCGAGCGCGGTTGACGCCTCCATCGGGGTGAGACTAGGCTTCCCGCTCTGCATCGGCTGCAACGCGCGCCCGACAGGAGGCGAGCGATAACCGACACGAGGGGACCGGCAGATGAGGAAACCGACGGCCAAGCGGGCACAGGCGACGCTCGGGGTGCTGGCGATCGCCGCGACCGGGGCGGTTTGGTCGGGCTGCGGCGACGACGCCTCGGATCAGGTCAACGACGCGGTCGACGACGCCCAGCAACAGGCCGAGGACGCGATCGACAAGGCCCAGCAACAGGGCGAGGAGGCGACTCAGCAGGCCGAGGACGCCGCCAACGAGGCCATCGATAAGGCCGAGAACGAGATCGACGAGGCCCAGGAGCAGGCCGACCAGGCGGTCGAGGATTCCGGCTACTAGGTCGGCGGGCTGATCTCGACCCGGCGCCGGTCGCCGCCGGCGTGACATAACTCGACCCTCCACACGCTGGCGCCGTCGTCGAGCGGCATCGCCGCTGCGATCTCGGGCCACTCGACGAAGGCGATTGCGTCGGGCGTCAGGTAGTCATCGAGCAGGCCGGGGTCCTCGGCACCGAGGTCCTCGAGTCGGAAGAGGTCGAGGTGGGAAACCTGGGTTCGTCCGGCATACCGACGGCCGATCGTGAAGGTCGGGGAGACCACCGGCTCAGCGATGCCGAGTGCCCGGCAGGCGCCGCGGACGAAGGTCGTCTTGCCGGCGCCGAGCTCTCCGGCGACCAGGACGACCGCCCCGGGTCGGAGCTCGGCCGCGAGGCGCGCCCCGAGCGCCTCGGTCTCTGCCGCGGTCTCGGTGATCTCGATGCTCAACCGAAGAGGTCGAGCTGGCTCGCGGGATCGGGCCTCGCGAGCGGCTCGGAGGCCTGCTCGGGGAGCTCGAGCTCGGGCAGCGGCTCGGCGATCAGGTCGGGAAGCTTGGCGAAGTCCTCGCGCAGGGTCTCGACCAGCGAGGGCGTGCGCAGCGCCGCGGCCGGGTGCAGCAGCGGGAACACGAACACCGCCCGGCCGGCCAGCTCGTGGACCTGCGGAGCGCCGCGCACGCGGGTGATCCCGGTCTGGCTGCCGGTGATCTTCTTGGTCGCGAAGTTGCCGAGTGTCGCGATCACCCGCGGCTCGATCAGCTGGATCTGGCGCTCGAGGTAGGGCCAGCAGGCCTCGATCTCCTCCGGCTGCGGGTCGCGGTTCGCCGGTGGGCGCGACTTGAGGATGTTGGCGATGAAGACTTCGTCGCGGGTCAGCCCGATCCCCTCGAGCAGCTCGTTGAGCAGCTGGCCGGCGCGGCCGACGAACGGCAGACCTTGGCGATCCTCCTCGGCGCCCGGAGCCTCGCCGATGAACAGCAGGTCGGCGTTCGAGTCTCCAGCCCCGAAGACCGCCTTGGTCCGGCTCGTGTGCAGGGGGCAGCGGGTGCAGCCCGAGACCTCCCGGTAGAGCTCGACCAGCGCCGCGCGCCTGGCCTCGGCGGTCTCGTTCAACTCCCACCCCCCTGCTCACTGATCGGCATCGGTGAGGCGATCCTAGACGCTCGCCCAGCTAAGCTTTCGGCGACGCCGCGACCCCCGACGGGCGCGGACGTCGAGCCGGCTCGCCGGCATCCACCGACACCGACCAGCACGCCGTCTGGTATCTCCGATGCGAGAACTGGAACGGGATTCCCCGACCGAGAGCGCAGCCATGCGAGCTGCCGGGCTGCCCCTGCCCGCGCTCGCGATCATCGGCGCGGGGCGCCTCGGCCGTTCGCTCGCCGGCGCGGCCGAGCGCGGCGGCATCGCCGTCGTCCTGGCCGGGCGCGAGGACGCGCTCGAGGCTTGCCGCGCCTCGCGGGCGGCGTTGCTGTGCGTTCCCGATGCCGCGATCGCCGATGCCGCCGCGGGCGCCGCCGAGGCCGTGCCGCCGCTGGAGCTGATCGGGCACGTGAGCGGCGCCCGCGGCCTCGGCGATCTCGCCGCGGCGGCGGCTGCCGGGGCCGCGACCTACTCCCTGCATCCACTGCAGACCGTGCCCGACGGCGACGCCGACCTGCGCGGCTGCCCCTGCGCGATCTCGGGCTCGAGCGAGCGAGCGCTCGAGTTCGCCCGTTACCTCGCCGAGGCGCTGGAGATGGTTCCGTTCGAGGTTGCCGAGGAGCATCGCGCCGCCTACCACGCCGCGGCCAGCATCGCCTCGAACTTCCTCGTCGCGTTGCAGGAGTCGGCCGCCGAGCTGCTCGCGGCCACCGGAGTCCCCGAAGCGCGCGAGCTGCTGGTGCCGCTGGTGCTGCGCACCGCGGCGAACTGGTCGGAGCGCGGCGCCGAGGCGCTCACCGGGCCGATCGCCCGCGGCGACGCCGAGACGGTCGAGCGACACCTGGCCGCACTTCGCGAGACGGCCCCAGACCTGGTCGACCTCTACGAGGCGCTGGCGGAGCGGACGCGGCGGATCGCTGCCCGGGCGGAGGCCGCGCGATGAAGCTGGCGAGGACCACGCCGGAGCTGCGCGCCGCGCTCGAGCCCGCCCACCACAGCGGCCGATCGATCGGCTTGGTGCCGACCATGGGCGCGCTCCACGGGGGCCATCTTTCACTGCTCGCCGCGGCCCGCAGGCGCTGCGACCTGGTGGTCATGAGCCTGTTCGTCAACCCGGCTCAGTTCGGCCCCGGCGAAGATCTCGAGGCCTACCCGCGCGACGAGCGCCGCGACGCCACGCTCGCCGAGGCTCAGGGCGTCGACCTCGTCTACGCGCCCAGTGCCGAGGACGTCTATCCCCCGGGATTCGCCACCTCGGTGGCGGTCGATGGGCCTCTCAGCGGCGTGCTCGAGGGCGGTCCGCAGCATCGTGGCCGCGACCACTTCCGCGGCGTGACCACGATCGTCGCCAAGCTGCTGATCGCCGTCTCCCCCCGGGTGGCCTTCTTCGGCCAAAAGGACGCCCAGCAGGCGATCGTCGTCCGGCGGATGGTCCGCGACCTCGACTTCGACGTCGAGATCGAGGTATTGCCGACCGTGCGCGAGCCCGACGGTCTCGCGCTGAGCTCGCGCAACGCCTACCTGGAGCCCGACGATCGCCGCCGCGCCGCGGCGCTGGGGCGGGCGCTGGGCAAAGCCGAGCGCGCAGCCGCTGCCAGCCGATCGGTCGCTGCCGCGCTCGAGGCCGCCCGCGCCGAGTTGCGCGGTGCCGGAATCGAGCCCGAGTACCTGGAGGCACGTGATGCCGCCGACCTGAGCCCGATCGAGAGCTTCAATGGCCGCGCCGTGCTGGTCGCGGTCGCCGCCCAGGTCGGCCCGGCGCGCCTGATCGACAACGTGATCATCGAGAGCCCCGGTGGCCCAGCCGCCGAGCAAGCGAAGGAGGAACCGCGATGAGCAGCCATACCCAGCATACGTTCGAGGGTGAGCCGGCGCGCGAGCCGATGACCCTGCCCCGCCTGGCGGAGATGAAGCTCAACGCCGAGCCGATCGTGATGGTGACCGCCTACGACTACCCCTCGGCGGAGGTCGCCGAGGCGGCCGGAGTCGACCTGGTGCTCTGCGGTGACACCGCCGCGATGACCGTGCTCGGCCACTCCTCGACCACTCCGGTGAGCCTCGACGAGATGCTGGTGCTGTCGAAGGCCGTCCGCCGCGGGCTGCGTTCGCCCTTGCTGGTCGGCGACCTTCCGTTCGGCTCTTACGAGCGCTCCAACGAGCAGGCGATCGACAGCGCCACCCGCTTCGTCAAGGAGGCCGGCTGCGACGTGGTCAAGCTCGAGCGCGGCGGCGTCTCGGTCGAGCGTGCCAGGGCGATCATCCGCGCCGGGATCCCGGTCATGGGCCACGTCGGGCTGACCCCGCAGACGGCGATCGCGCTCGGCGGCTTCAAGGCGCAGGGAAAGACCGCCGACAGCGCGGTGAAGATCGCCGAGGAGGCGCTGGCGCTGGAGGCGGCGGGTTGCTTCGCGATCGTCTTCGAGGCAGTGCCCGCGGCGATCAGCGAACACCTGGTGCCGAAGCTGAGCGTGCCGGTGATCGGAATCGGCGCCGGCGCCGCGACCGATGGCCAGGTCTTGGTCTGGCACGACCTGCTCGGGATCTTCGGTGGCCACCAGGCGAAGTTCGTGAAGCGATACGTGAACCTGCGCGAGCAGATGATCCGCGGTGTCGGCGAGTACGCACGCGAGGTGCGCGAGCGCAGGTTCCCGGCGCTCGAGCACAGCTACGCGATCGACCCCGAGGAGCTGGAGGCGTTCAGGCGCTACCTCGACCAGGAGAGCCTCGCCGGCAGCGAGACCTTCGGCGGCGACTGGGCGGCGACCGAGATCTGAGCCGCTAGCTGTCCTGACCGGACACGTCGTGAACGGGGCTGATCGGCGGCCGGTCTCCGATCCCTGAGTGGGGTCGCTGCTCGTTGTCGAGCGCAGCCAGTGTGGCACGGCCCTCGAGCGATCGGCCGAGCAGCGATAGGTGAGCCCGCAGGCCCACTCTCTGGCCATCGTCTGCTGGAAGCGCTCGACCTTGCCGTTGGTCTGCGGGCGGCGACTCCCGCTGAGAGGGAATCAGCCGCAGCCCCGAAGGCCGCGAAGATCACGGCCGATGGCCGCGAGGCCTCGAATGAGAAGAGGCGGAGTTGAGTAGTCGTTGTCGTCGTCATGTGACGCGCTCCGCATTAGGCCGTCATTCGCACGCGTGACCCCCTCGCCTGCGGGTCCCGTCGGCGACAGGTTGACAGCTTGAGCCCAGCATAAGGCGCTCACGGGGAGCCGTCTTGTCTTAGGCTCGCGTCAATGACCGAGATCATCATCGGACTCGGGCCACCCGAGCGGGAGCGAGTCGCGGCGTTGCGCCGGCGCGAGGCCTTCTTCTGGGTCGATGTGTCCTCGCGGGAGACCAACCGCGACGATCTCGGCGAGGCGCTCGGCATCCCAAGCGACGCCCTGAAACCGCTCGTCGCCTTCCGCGACCAAACGCCGTCATCGCAGATGTTCCACTCCGACGGCCAGCGAATGGTCTTCAACTTCGGCTCCTTCCTGGACCCGGCCGAATCACAAGCGGGGATCTCACGGCCGCTCGATTTCGTCGAGGTCCACGTGCTGATCAGCGGCGGTTACGTGCTGACGTTGCACGATGAGCAGGTATCGCTCCCCGACGTGCTCGCTCCGGAGGTGCCCGAGGGCCGCAGTGAGCAGTACCTCGTCTACGCGATCCTCGACGCAATGGTGACGACTGGATTCGATGCGTTGAACGAGGCCGAGGTGACTCTGGAGCGGCTTCAGCTCATGTCGACTGACATGCGCGCCGCCCGTCTTCGCATGGCCACTCTGCGGGCGATCAACTCCCGGCTGACGAGAATGAGGCGGCGCGTCGGACCCGAGCGCGGTGTCTTCGAGCGGATCAGCGAGGAGATCGGGCGGATCGAGGGCCTGCAGGCCGACAGCGAGCACTACTTCGAGCGCATCCATGCGCAGCTCAATCGCCTCGTCGACGGGATCGACGCGGCGGCCGATGCGTTGGCGAAGCTGATCGACCTACGCCTGAACGAGACCATCTACTGGCTCACCGTGGTGGCGACCGTGTTCCTCCCGCTCACGTTCCTCACTGGGTTCTTCGGCATGAACTTCGGTTGGATGGTCGACCGAATCGACACCCCGCTCGCCTTCGTCCTGCTGGGGATCATCGCCCCGCTCTTGGGCGTGGCGCTCACCCTCCTGCTGGTGCGGCGGCGCGGCACCCCAGTCGAGCCCGAGCGCAGCCGGACCGGCGTGCCCTAGAGATCTCTCGCCCGGCGTGGATCGTCGTTGACCAGCTCCGCAACCCTTGTCGGCGTGATTGGAACTGCCGCCATCGGCCGCGCCACTAGCCGCCGCCTTCGCGGGCGACGCCGAGCGCCTCGCGGACCAGGTCGACCGCCGGCGCGATCTCGGGGTCGAGGCGGGCGAGCAGGTCGCGCCAGCCATCGTCTGCGTCGAGCGCGGCCCGCACCCGCTCGACCCCGCCGTCGAGGTCGCCGCCGGCCGCGATCCCGAGGCCCGCCCAGAACGTGAGCTCGATCTTGTCGGGGGCGGCATCGGCCGCACGCGTGTAGAGGCGCTCGGCGAGGTCGTGGCGACCCTCGCCGGAGAGCGCATCGGCGCGGTCGGCGAGCGCGTATGCGTCGTGCAGGTCGAGCAGGCGCCGCAGCTCCGCCAGCGGGTCGGGATGATCTTCGACCCGCAGCTCGACGTTAGCCCGCCATTGCTCGCCGGCAGCGGGAACGACCAGCAGCGCCGCCGATTGGCGTCCGCGAACATCGCCGCCGGCCGATTCCGCGGCCTCGAGCGCGGCGAGCAATCGGCGCGAGAGCGGACCGCCCCCCGCCTCGAAGGCGTTCGCCATCGCCGGCCAGATCGCCGCCGAGGCCATCAGGTTGGCCTGGGCGCTGTAGCCGTCACCGCTTTGGTGCCCGGCGTAGAGCATGCAGCCATCGCCCGTGTGAGCGGCGACCCGGCCCTCCGCATCGACCACCGCGACCTGCCGGAAGCGGGCCAGCTCGTCGCCCTCGAGCTCGGCCGAGAGCGCCGAGCCGGGGTCTTCACCCGCCGCGAGTCGGTCGAGCAGCGCCGGGCCGTAGGAGGGCTCGCCGATCGACTGGGTCGCGACGGCCCCGATACCCGCCCGGGCCCAGGTGACGATCGAACCGACCGAGAACCAGTGCGACTGCACCGCGACCCCGAGCTCACCGCTGTCGGGATCGCGGGCGACGATCGAGTAGGTGCCGCGGCGGACGCTCACGGCCCGGGCGGGACGTCGGCGACCAGCGACGAGACTCGATAGCCGTCGGACTCGACGACCTCGACCTCGACCTCGACCCCGTCGTAGGGGCCGCCGCTCGGAATCACGGTGTAGGTTCCACCGCCCTCGTCGCTGATCCGCAGCGACCCGGCCAGCGCGCTCGGCCGGCGCGCGGCGACGCAGTTGGCGCGCCCGCCGTAGGCGGTGGCGACGAACTCCTCGGTGACGAACGCGGTGCAGGCCTGCTCGGCGTCGCCCTCGGTGGTCAGCACCGCCCGGATCGCGTCCTCGGCGCTTGCCGCCGGCGCCGGCTGCGAGCCGCCGGTGCCCTCGTCGTTTTCCGCCGGGGCGTCTGGATCCGGCTGCGTGGTGGTCGAACCGCCGCTCTGGGTGGTTGCCTCCGGCGCGGTCAGCGTCGGCGGTGTCTCGGGCGGCTCGGGCTCGTCGCCGCCGCAGCCGCCCAGCGCCAGCGCGGCGGCGAGCGCGGCGGTGAGCACGATCCTCGCCATCGCCCTCGCCTATCCGTTCTCGGTCCCGGCGAACTCGATCTCCTTGATCACCCGTGCGGGTGCGCCCGCGGCGACCACCCCCGCGGGAACGTCGCCGGTGACGACCGAGTTGGCGCCGATCACCGCGCGGTCGCCGATCTCGACCCCGCCGGTGACCACGCAGTTGACCCCGAACCAGACGTTCGAGCCGATCCGCACCGGGCGCCCGGGCTCGAAGCCCTGCCGGGTGACCGGCAGCTCGGGGTCGTCGTGGCGGTGGGCGGCGTCGCCGACGAAGCAGCCGTTGGCGAACATCACGTGGTCGCCGATCTCGATCAGCTTCGCGGCGGCGAGCATCGTCCCGCGGTTGAGAAAGCACTCGCGCCCGATCCGGATCTCGGCTTCGGGGCCGATGGTGAGCCAGCAGCCCGGCTCGAGCAGCGTGTGCTCGCCGATTCGCAGCCGCCCGCTGTCGAGCGCCTCCAACACCTCGCCCTCGACCGGATAGCGGATGAAGGCGCCGCAACGGGCCATGTGGCGATTGATCCGCCAGCGCCGCCGCAGCCGCTGGTTGCGCTCATACCATCGTCGCTTGAGCCACCAGGTTCGCCAGGCCGTGAGCTCGCTCATTGCGCACCGCAGACTCGCAGACCCTCGCCCGGCCTGACCCGAGGCCGTGCCGAGGCGGTCGGTCAGCTGAGGCCTTCGCGCAGCGCCGTTGCGTTGTCGACCGCGATCGCGCCCTGGTCGCTGTTGAAGTAGACGAGCACGTCGGTGCTCGAGCGCCAGGCCGCGATCCGCCGTCGCCAGGTCGCGAGCTCCGCTGACGTGTACTGCCCGCTCTTGCGGCGGCCGCCACGGTGCATTCGGACGTAGGCCCAGTCGGTCGTGCGCACTCGCTGCTGGAACGGGAGCGCGTGCTCGTCGGCGATCGCCAGCGCCACCTCGCGCTCGCCGAGCAGCGAGTAGACGTCCTTGGTGAACCAGCTGGGATGACGGAACTCGACCGTGTGACGACCCGCGACGCGGGCGAGGATCACATCGAGGGCGGCGGCGAGGCGCTCATCGTTGCGCCTGAAGCTCGGCGGCAGTTGCCAGAGAATCGCCTCGAGCTTGCGGGCCGTGGTCAGCGGCTCGATCGACGCGAGGAACCGCTCGACGTACTTCTCGGGGCTGTTCAGCCGCTTGATATGGGTGATGTAGCGGCTCGCCTTGATCGTGAATCGAAAGTCCCTCGGGGTCTGCTCGATCCACCCGTTGACGGCCTCGGCCGTCGGCAGCTTATAGAAGGTGTTGTTGACCTCGACCGTGTCGAAGCGGCGCGAGTAGTGGTGAAGCCATTCGCGCTGGGGCATTCTCTCCGGGTAAAAGCGGCCGCGCCACTCACGGTAGGCCCAGCCCGAACAGCCGACGCGCACCGGTTTCAAGCGGCTCCCCGGACCGTTCAGGCCGCCACCGGCTGGCGCCTGCGCCCGGTGCGGCGCGGCGTCGGCGCCGGCTCGGAGGCCTCGACCAGGTCGCGCAGAAAGCGGCCCGTCGACGAGGTCGGCATCCCGGCGACCTGCTCGGGGGTACCCACCGCGATCAGCTCGCCGCCGGCCTCGCCACCCTCGGGCCCGAGGTCGACCAGATGGTCGGCGGACTTGATCACGTCGAGGTTGTGCTCGATCACGATCACCGTATTGCCCTGCTCGACCAGGCGACCGAGGACCTCGAGCAGGCGCTCGACGTCGGCGTAGTGGAGGCCGGTGGTCGGCTCGTCGAGGATGTAGAGGGTGTCGCCGGTGGCGACCTTGGAGAGCTCGGTGGCCAGCTTCACCCGCTGGGCCTCCCCACCCGAGAGCTGGGTCGCCGGCTGGCCGAGGCGCAGGTAGTCGAGGCCGACGTCGTGCAGGGTGCGCAGCCGGCGCGCGATCTTCGGGATCGGCTCGAAGAAGCCGACCGTCTCACCGACCGACATCTCGAGCACGTCGGCGATCGACCTGCCCTTGTAGCGGACCTCGAGCGTCTCGCGGTTGTAGCGGCGCCCGTGGCACTGCTCGCAGGGCACGTAGACGTCGGGCAGGAAGTGCATCTCGATCTTGATCTGACCGTCGCCGCGGCAGACCTCGCAGCGCCCGCCCTTGACGTTGAAGGAGAAGCGGCCCGGCTTGTACCCCCGCGCCCGCGCCTCGCGGGTCCCGGCATAGAGCTGGCGGATGTGGTCGAAGACGCCGGTGTAGGTCGCCGGGTTCGAGCGCGGGGTGCGCCCGATCGGCGACTGGTCGATGTTGATGATCTTGTCGACCCGCTCGATCCCGTCGATCCGATCGTGGGCTCCAGGCCGCATGCGCGCCCGGTGGAGGCGATTGGCGACGGCTCGGTAGAGGATCTCGTTGACCAGGGTCGACTTCCCCGAGCCCGAGACCCCGGTGACCGCCGTGATCACGCCGAGCGGGAACTCGACATCGACGTTCTTGAGATTGTGCTGGCGCGCGCCGCGGACGACCAGGCCGCCGCGCGCGTCGCGGCGCTCGGCCGGAACCGGGATCTGACGCTCGCCGGAGAGGTATTGGCCGGTCAGCGACCCGGGCTGCGCCTCGATCTCGGCCGGAGTGCCCTCGGCGACGATCTCGCCGCCGTGCTCGCCCGCCCCCGGGCCGAGGTCGACGATGTGGTCGGCGGCTCGCATCGTGCCCTCGTCGTGCTCGACCACGATCACGGTGTTGCCGATGTCGCGCAGCCGCGCCAGGGTTCCGATCAGCTTCTCGTTGTCGCGCTGGTGCAGGCCGATCGAGGGCTCATCGAGGATGTAGAGGACCCCGACCAGGCTCGAGCCGATCTGGGTGGCGAGCCGGATCCGCTGCGCCTCGCCGCCCGAGAGCGTGGTCGCGGTCCGCTCGAGCGAGAGGTAGCCGATCCCGACCGAGTCGAGGAAGCGCAGGCGCTCGGCGATCTCGCGGACGACGAGGCGAGCGATCGCCCGCTCGGTCTCGGTCAGCTCCAGCGACTCGACCCAGGCGAGCGCTCGCCGGGCTGAGAACTGCGTGTACTCGAAGATGTTGAGCCCGCCGACGGTGACCGCGAGGCTCTCGGGTCGCAGCCTCGCTCCGTCGCAGGCGGGGCACGGCTGCATGGCCATCAGCGCCTCGACCCGATCGCGGGTGTTGTCGGAGTCGGTGTTCTCATAGCGGCGCTGAAGGCTGTGCAGCATCCCGTCGAACCGCACCGTGTAGGTCCGGCGGCGGCCGAAGCGGTTGCGGTAGCTGATCGTGTGGCGCTGATCGCCGGTGCCCTCGAGCAGGAGCTCGCGGGCGTCCTCGGGCAGGTCGCGCCAGGCGGTCGCGGTGTCGATCCCGTTCGCCTCCGCCACCGCCTCGAGCAGGCGCCGGTGATACATCGAGGCGGCCCTCGTCCACGGCTCGAGCGCTCCCTCGGTGATCGACAGGGTCGGGTCGGGAACGATCAGCTCCGGGTCGATCACCCGCTGAAAGCCGAGCCCGTGACAGCGGGTGCAGGCCCCGTGGGGGGAGTTGAAGGAGAAGATCCGCGGCTCGAGCTCGGGCATCGAGGTGCCGCAGTTGAGGCAGGCGAACTTCTCGCTGAAGACCAGCACCTCGCCGCGCTTGCCGGCGCTGGGCCCGCTGAGGACCTTCGCCCCGGGCCCCTCGGCGGCGCCCTCGGAAGCCTGTCCGTCGTCGGACCCCGCGGCCCCCGGACGCGAAGCCGAGGAGGCGGCGGCCGCCAGTAGCTCGACCTCCAAGATCCCCTCGGCCAGCTGCGAGGCCGCCTCGACCGACTCAGCGAGGCGCTTTCGCAGGCCCTCCTTCATCACCAGCCGGTCGACGACCACCGAGATGTCGTGCTTGTACTTCTTGTCGAGCTCGATCGGCTCGTCGAGCCGGCGCAGCTCGCCGTCGATCACCGCCCGGGCGTAGCCCTGCCCGCGCATCTCCTCGAGCAGCTTCCCGTATTCGCCCTTGCGCCCGCGAACGACCGGCGCGCAGACCATGAACCGGGTGCCCTCCGCGAGCGTCATCACGTGGTCGGTGATCTGCTCGATCGACTGCCCGGCGATCGGCTCGCCGCAGTTGAAGCAGTGCGGCTTGCCGATCCGCGCCCACAGCAGCCGCAGGTAGTCATAGATCTCGGTGACCGTGCCGACCGTCGACCGCGGGTTGCGCGAGGTCGTCTTCTGGTCGATCGAGATCGCCGGCGAAAGGCCCTCGATCGAGTCGACGTCGGGCTTCTCCATCTGACCGAGGAACTGGCGCGCGTACGCCGACAGCGACTCGACGTAGCGACGCTGGCCCTCGGCGTAGATCGTGTCGAAGGCGAGGCTCGATTTCCCCGATCCCGAGAGCCCGGTGACGACGACGAGCGCCTCTCGCGGGATCGACAGGTCGATTCCCTTGAGGTTGTGGGCGCGGGCGCCCGAGATCACGATCTGGTCAGAACCGGCCATCAACTTCCAGTCTAGGAGGGCGAACGGCTGTTCCCACGGAGACCGGGGTTACTTCGCGGCGCGTGCGAGAACTTCGTCGACGAGCGTGGCGCCGTCGGTGAGCTGGTAGTCGGAGGCGAGCCTCGCCTCGATCGCCTCGCGCGAGGCGCCGTCGAGCGCCATGTTCATCGCCACCAGGCGAGCCGCGGCGGAGTCGTCCGAGCTGCCATTGGCGGCGATCTGCGGCGGCGTGCCCTCGTCCGGGGGCGGAGTCGGCTCGGGGATCAGCGGCGGCTCGGGCTCCGGGGCCGGCTCGGGGACGGGGCCCGGGTCGGGTGGCGGCGGGGTCGGCTCGGGAACCGAGGGCGGCTGTGGCTCCGGGGTCGTCACCGGCGGCTCGACCTCGCCCGCGAGCCCGAGCTTGCTCTGGAACTCGTCGAGGGCGCTGCGGGCGGCCGCCAGGCGCTGCTGCGACTCGGTCAGGGCGCGCTCGCGGATCCGAGCCGCCTCGGTCTCGGCCTCGCGGACGATCTCCGTCGCCCGCTGCTCGGCGTCGACGACGATCTCGCGCACCCGCTCGGCCACGTCGTGGACGATCTGCTCGCCGTTCACGAGCCTGAGATTACTCCTCCGCCGAGCCGCGGTCAGGCGCGCAGGGACTCGAGATCGCGGCGCAGCTCCTTGAGCTCGTCGCGGATTCGCGCCGCCTGCTCGAAGCGCAGATCCTCGGCTGCCGCCACCATCTCCTCCTCGAGCTCGACCACGACCTTCTCGAGCTGCTCCTGGGTCAGCGGCTCGCCGTCGTCTGAGCGTCGTCGCCGGCGCCGGTCGGGCGACACCTTCGACTCCATCGAGAGGAACTCGGCGATGTCGGAGATGCCCTTTTGGACCGTCTCGGGAGTGATTCCGTGCTCGCGGTTGTAGGCGAGCTGGATCGCGCGGCGGCGGTCGGTCTCGGAGATCGCCTTGCGCATCGCCTCCGTCTCCTTGTCGGCGTACATCAAGACGCGGCCGTTGACGTTGCGCGCCGCCCGGCCGATCGTCTGGATCAGCGAGGTCTCGCCCCGCAGGAACCCCTCCTTGTCGGCGTCGAGCACCGCAACCAGGGTGACCTCGGGAAGGTCGAGGCCCTCGCGCAGCAGGTTGACGCCGACGAGCACGTCGTACTCGCCGAGCCGCAGGTCGCGGATGATCTGGATCCGCTCGAGCGTGTCGACCTCGGAGTGCAGGTAGCGCACCCGAAACCCGTGCTCGAGCAGGTACCCGGTCAGGTCCTCGGCCATCTTCTTGGTCAGCGTCGTCACCAGGGTGCGCTCCTCGCGCTCGACCCGCTCGCGAACCTCGCTCATCAGGTCATCGATCTGGTTGCGGGTCTCGCGGACCTCGATCTCGGGGTCGACGATGCCGGTTGGCCGCACGATCTGCTCGACCACCCGCGCGGAGGTACCGCGCTCGAACTCACCCGGCGTCGCCGAGACCATCACCAGCTGACCGACCCGGGGCATGAACTCGTCGAACTTGAGCGGCCGATTGTCGAGCGCCGACGGGAGGCGGAAACCGAACTCGACCAGCGTCTGCTTGCGCGAGCGGTCGCCCTCGTACATGCCGCCGATCTGCGGGATCGTCTGGTGCGACTCGTCGACGAAGGTGACGAAGTCGTCGGGGAAGTAGTCCATCAGCGTGTGCGGGGGCGAGCCCGGGGCGCGCCCGTCGAAGATCCGCGAGTAGTTCTCGATCCCGGAGGTGAAGCCGAGCTCCTTCAGCATCTCGATGTCGTACTGGGTGCGCTGCATCAGCCGATGCGCCTCGAGCTCCTTGCCGCGCTCGTTGAACCAAGCGAGCCGCTCGTCGAGCTCGGCCTTGATCTCGACCACCGCCCGCTGCAGCGTCTCCTCCTCGGTCACGTAGTGGCTCGCCGGCCAGACCGCGACGTGATCGAGGTCGTCGTAGATCTCGCCGGTGAGCGGATCGAAGTGATGGATCGACTCGATCTCGTCGCCGAACAGGTTGACCCGATAGGCGGACTCGGTGAACGCCGGGAACACCTCGATCACCTCGCCCTTGACCCGAAATGTGCCACGGGTCAGCGCGGTCTCGTTACGCGTGTACTGCATCCCGACCAGCTTCGTCATCAAGGCGTCGCGATCGATCCACTCGCCGACCTTGAACAGCTGCATCATCCGGTTGTAGAGCTGCGGCGAGCCGATCCCGAAGATGCAGGAGACCGAGGCGACGATGACCACGTCGCGGCGCGCCAGCAGCGCCGCGGTTGCCGCGTGGCGCAGACGGTCGATCTCATCGTTGATCGAGGAGTCCTTCTCGATGTAGAGGTCCTGGTGGGGGACGTAGGCCTCGGGCTGGTAGTAGTCGTAGTAGCTGACGAAGTACTCGACCTTGTTCTCGGGGAAGAACTCGCGGAACTCGTTGCAAAGCTGTGCGGCCAGCGTCTTGTTGTGCGCGATCACCAGCGCCGGGCGCTGAACTCGCTCGATCACCCCGGCCATGGTGAAGGTCTTGCCGGTGCCGGTCGCGCCGAGCAGGGTGACGAACTCCTCACCCCCGGTCAGGCCCTCGGAGATCGACTCGATCGCCTTCGGTTGATCGGCGGTCGCCGTATATGCAGGGTTGAGGTGGAACTCGGGCACGCTCCACCGACGATAGCGGCCGTCATACTCGGCTCCGGGAGGATCAGCCGATGAGCCGTCTCCAGGGAGCCCTCGCCGCCTTCTTCAGCTTCGCCGGCCTGATGCACTTCCTCCGCCCCCGGGCCTACGAGGCGATCATGCCGCCCTACGTGCCTCGCCATCCCGAGGCGGTCGCGATCAGCGGCGCCGCCGAGCTCGTCGGCGGGCTCGCCGTGGTCGCGCCGGCGACCCGCCGGTTCGCCCGCTGGTGGCTGGTCGGGGTCCTGGTCGCGGTCTTCCCGGCGAACCTGCAGATGGCACTCCACCCCGACGAGGTCGCCCGCAAGGGCGTGCCTGCCGACCGAATCCCCGCCTGGCTGCTGTGGCTGCGGCTACCGCTCCAGCTGGTCTTGATCGGGTGGGTCTGGCGAGCGACCGACCGCTGAGCGATCGCGCTCAGGGCAGCAGCCCGCCGACCTGATCGAGCAGCCCGCCGAGGGCGCCGTCGGCATCCTCGAAGACAGCCCGCGCATCACCGATCAGCGCGATCGCCTCGTCGACCGGGATCCTCGAGGAGACCGCGCGCAAGCCCGCGGCGACGATCGGGCTCAGCGCGCCCGCTCGCTCGGCGTCGTCGATCGCGCGGACCACCCCGGCGCGGACCGCCGACTCGAGCTCGTCGTCCTCGATCCCGTACTCGGCCGCGAACTGCTCGCGCGCCTCCGGCGTCGCCAGGGCTACCGCGAGCGTCTCGCGGCTCACGCCGAGCTCGCATGCGGCGCCGTCGAGCGCCGAGAGCGAGAACTGCTCGGCCGCGTCCTCGATTCCCTCGGGCGCCGTCCACTCGCGGGGCGCGCACGGATCGGCGACCGGGCTCGGCTCGTAGTCGCCGCCGCCGAGGGCCAGGTAGGCGGCCGGCAGCGCGATCGCGGCCGCAAGCGCAGCGCCGATCAGCCAGCGGCCGTTCACAGCTGCAACCGCCGGCGCCCGATCACGATCGGGATCAGCGCCGCGAGCGCGAAGCCGGCGCCGATCAAGAACGAGGCGCTGAAAGCGTGCGTCGCCGCCCGGTCGATCTCCGACTCGATCGCCGTCCTCAGACTGATCGCCTCGGCCCGCTCGGCGGGGTCCTCCGGCAACGGCTCGAACGCCGGGCCGACGATCGGGACCTTGTCGCCATCGGCGTCGATTCGCGCGGCGATCCGGCTCGCGAGCTCGAGCTTTGCCGAGGCTGAGATCGGGGAGTCGAGCAGGGCCGCGGTCCCTGCCTGCTCTGCCTGCCCCCGCTCGGTCTCGAGATCGCCGGTGAACACCGGCGTCAGCACCACCAGCCCGGCGACCACGCCGGCGTGGCGGGCGGCGATCGTCCAGCCGCCGTGGATCGCCTGCGAGGGGCGCCCGGCGAGCGCCGCCTCGGTCAGCGCCGACAGGGTCAGGGCCAGTCCCGCCCCGGTCAGTGCCTGCGGCGCAAGCGTGAGCGCCACCGAGGCGCGCGGCAGCAGGGCGAGGCCGGCAAGGCCGCCGGCGATCAGGATGGCCCCCGCTGCGGCGCGGGCGTCGACCGCGGCCACCAGGCGGGTCAAGGGCGCCGCGGCGAGCGCGCAAACAGGCAGCACGGTGACCGCTGCGGCGGCGGCGATCGGGGTCAGGCGCCAACCCTCGATCAACAGCAAGACGACGAGAAACAAAGCCGCGGCGAGCGCCGCCGAGATCAGCGCCAGGGCCACGTTCGCCGCCAGGTGGGGCCGCCCGCCGGGCACCGGCGATCCGCCCGGGCGCTCGGCCAGGGCACGTCGCCCCACCCCGGCGACGAGCGCGAGCGCGACCGGGACCTGAACCAGGAAGATCGACTGCCACGAAACCAGCTCGGTGAGCAGGCCACCGATCCCGGGGCCGAGCGCGGCGCCGGTGGCGCCCGCCGCCGCCCAGGCCCGGGCGGCCGATCGCTCGGAGCCATAGACGGCCGGCATCAGCTCGAGCGATGCGCACACGGCGGCCGCCCCGCCGAGCGCCTGGACGCAGCGGGCGGCGATCAGAAGCTCGATCCCCGAAGCGAGCCCGCAGACGAGGCTCGCCGCAGCGAAGACGACCAGCCCGACCGCCGTCAGTCGCGCCGGCCCGAAGCGACCGGCGAGGTGCGCGGCGGGGACGGCGGCAAGCGCCAGCACCAGGTTGAAGGCGATCAGCACCCAGGTGACGGCGGCCACTGAGACGTCGAGCTCGCGGTAGATGTCGGGCAACGCGAGGACGACCACCGAGGAGTCGGCGAGGACGAGGCCGACCACCATCCCGAGACCGAGCCGGGCACCGCTTCGGTGGCTCGCCACCATCGCCGCCGAGTCTAGGTTCCGCGCCGGTGCCCGCAAATACGGCTAGCCGTAGATCAACCCGGTGTCATCCGGTGAGCTCGATCCAGTCCCAGCGCCGCCCGCAGAGCCGCTGCGCGGCGGTCGCCGGCGGCACCCGGGCCAGCTCGGCATCGGCGGCCTCGGCGGAGGTCAGCGCCAGCGGACCGACCGCGGGCGCGCGTCCGCCGCTGCCCGGGTGCAGGTCGGGCCCCCCGAACCGAATCTCGATCTGGTGTGCGCCCGGCTCGAGCTCCGCGGCGCCGAGCCGCGTGTATTGACCCTGGTTCTGAAGCTGGTGGCGAACCGCCCCGGCGGGTCGCCCATCGATCGTCAGCTCGACCCGGGGGCGGACCGAGCCACCGAGCCAGACCTCGTAGGCGCCGGCCCTGGCGATCTTCGCCGTAGCGTCGATGGTGCCCTCACCTCGCGGCGCCGGGAACCCGCGGCTGCCCGGGGTCGACCAGCCGCTCGGGTATCGCGCCAGCGACAGCGCAACGACGATTCCGGGGGGACGGCGCGCGGCGACCAGGGCCTGCCCGGGGGCAGCGCGCGACGCCAGCGCCGCCACCTGATCGCAGGACGGGATCGCCGTCGGCTCGGTCTCGGTGCCGAGCGGCAGTCGTTCGACCGCCGTGGCGAGACCGGCCGGGCGCTGCCAGACGTCGTAGTACTCGCCGCTCGAAACCAGCTCGTAGGCGGCCGGCGGCCTGCTCTGCGCCGGTGAGCGGCGCAGGACCAGGGTGCGGTAGACGAACAGGCCGGACGGGTCGAGCTCATCGGTGTCGGCCGTTTCGCCCTTGCGCAGGCTGCCACCGCCGAGCAGCGGGACCTGGCGGCGGCGCAACTCCGAGGCGCCCTCCGGATCGGCATCACGAAGGAAGTGACGGACCCCGTAGGGCTGGTACTCGGTCATCAGCGTCGGCCCCTGGCCCGCGATTCGCTCACCGATCGCTTCCAGCTCGGCGAGCTGGTCGCGCGGGGCGAGGTTGAGGTCGCGGTACGCGAGCGCGTTCGACCAGCCGATCCCGACGAGCAGGGCCGCCGCAACCGCGAGGCTGACGACCGTACGCCCGCGGGCATGCAGCCAGGCCACCGCCAGCACGGCGGCGAACGGGATCGCCGGCGAGGCCGTGGCCAGCGCCTTCGCGTCGACCCAGGGTGAGCCGAGGAGCCAGATCAGCCCACAGGAAGCGAGCGCTCCGCCGACGTAGATCGCCGTCCCCACCGCCCGCGCCCGGACCGCTGCCACCAACCCGAACGCGGCGGCGATCGCAGTCGCGGCGATCAGCAGCGAGGTCGCGAGCTCGGCGACCGGCTGCAGCCGAAAGTCACCGGCTGGCCAGATCCCGGCGAGCTGCGCCGGCTCGAGCGCGCCGATCAGGTTGCCCGAGGCGTCGGCGTCGGTCAGCGGGGACGAGGTCGGCGGCAACAACCCGCCGGTGGCGAGCGCCGGGAGCGCGAGCACGCAGACCGAGGCCACCAGCACGATCGCGCGCCCGAGAACCGCGGTCGGCTTCAGGGTCCGCAGCGCCGCCACCACCAGCAGGGCCAGCGCCGGCACCGCCCAGAGCAGGCCGCCGGCGCTCAAGACGCCGACCAGCGCCGCCAGCAGCAGCGCGGGCACAGTCAACGATCGCCATCCGTACCGGGCGCCGATGACCTCGGGCACAGCGGCCGCGATCGCAGCGACCAGAGCGGCCGCGGCGAGCTCCTTGATCCCGCCCCAGAGGTAGTAGGCGAAGAGGAGCGCCGACTGCGCCCCGAGGAAGGCGGCGATCGCCCGCAGAACCGGATTCGAGATCAACGGGCGTGCCAGGGACCACAGCGCCATCGCCAGGAACGCCGCCAGCCACGCCATGTAGGGCGCAATCAACCAGGCGACATCGGTGCCGACGAGCACCCGGCCGACCCCGAGCGGCAAGAAGACACCGACCGGATAGCCGTCGGCGAGGTTGAACGCAAGCGTCGCCTCATAGGAGGACGGCGCGAGCCCGTCGAGGTCGCGGCCGTGCTCCATCACGCGGTCGGTCAGGGCCATCCAGGTGGCGGTGTCGTCGAGGCGGATGTAGCCGGCGAAGGTGGCGTCTCCCGAGAGCACGATCGGGGCGGCATAGACGGCGAACACGGCGCCGGCGACGACCGGCGCCCAGCCGGTGACCGGGGTCAGCGCACGCCACCCGACCGCGAGGCCGACCAGTGCCAATGCGAGCACCGCGGGAGTGGTGATCTCCGCGGTTACGTCGGCGAGGGTGAGGAACTGAGCGACGACGATCAGCGCGGCGAGGCCGTAGAGGGGCACCAGCGAGCGACTGGCGATCCGGCCGCTGACCCGGCCGACCAGCAGCCCGAGACCGGTCGCGACCGCGGTCAGCGCGGCCGGGAACGCGACCCAGGCGATCAGCACCTCCATTGACGCCTACAGGCCGAGATCCTCGGCGTAGTTGGCGCGGTATTGGTCGCGCTTCTCGAGCACCTGCTCGACGTAGGCGCGAGTTTCGGCAAAGCCGATGTCGCCGGGCTCGAGCAGGGCGCCACCCCACTCGTCGACGTTACCGCTGCCCGCGTTGTAGGCCGCCAGCGCGGCGATCAGGTTGCCCTCGTAGACATCGAGCAGGGCGCGGAGGTGGTAGGTGCCGTAGCGGATGTTGATGTCCGGGTCGCCGAGGTCCCGGGTCTCGAACTCGACCCCGCCGCTCTTTTCGGCAATCGCCTCGGCGGTGGCCGGCGTCACCTGCATCAGGCCGCGTGCACCGGCCTCCGAGGTCTGCTCTCGAAACCGGGACTCGGTGTAGATCACCGCGGCGATCAGCGCCGGATCGAGGTCCTTCTCCTCAGCCTGTTGGCGGATGATGTCCTCGTGGCGGAGCGGCAGGGTCACCTCGAGGATCGCCTGCTGGACATCGATGCGGCTGGCGATCACAGCCACCACCGCGATCAGCACCAGCGCCAGGATCGCCAGGCGGCCGCGGCTCAACCGCGGTCTCCCGCTGCGATCTGCGGCAGCAGCGCCCTCAGCGCCGCCTCGAGCTCCTCCACCTCCCCATCGTTGCGCACCACGTAGGACGCCCGCGCCGCTTTTTCAGCCTGTGAGAGTTGGCGCGCCGCGCGCTCGGCGAGGTCGGCGATCCCGCCGGCCCCGGCGCGCGCGGCTCGGGTTGCGTCGTCAGCGACCACGGCGATGGTGGCGTCGAAAACGTCTTCCATGCCGGTCTCGAACAGCAGCGGAACCTCGACCACCGCCAGCCGTGTGGCGGCGGGCAGGCCCTGGCGCCAGCTTGCGATCCGCTCCCCGACCAGCGGGTGCAGGGTGCGCTCGAGCCAGGCGAGCTCCTGCGGCCGTTCGAACACGATTTCGCCGATCCGGGGGCGATCGAGCGCGCCCTCCGGCGCCACCTGCGTGCCCCAGCGGTCGAGCAGCAGCTCGCGCACCCGTTCGGTTTCGAGCAGCTCGTGGACGACCTCGTCGGAGGAGAGCGTCGCGGCGCCGAGCCGGTGCAGCGCCGCGAGCGCCTCGGACTTGCCGGCGGCGATCGCCCCGGTCAGGCCAACGAGCGGGGTCCGGTGCGCGGCGACCACCGCGCTCGAATCAGGAGGCTTGTGGCTGCTCGTCGCCGTCGGCGTCGCCGGCAGTGTCGGCGTCCGCCTGCTCGGCGACGACCTGCTCGGCGGGCGGCTCCGGATCCGCGGCCGCGGTGGCCGGAGGCGGGTCGGCCGCGGACGGCTCGTCCGCAGCGGGCTCCTCGACCGGCGGCTCCTCGACCGGCGGCTCGTCTGGCGCCGGCTCGTCGGGCGCCGGATCCTCGGGGGCCGGCTCCTCCACCGGGACCTCGGCGGCCGGCGACTCGGGGGCCGGGTCGGAGAACACCTCCTCCGAGAGATCGAGGTCGGGAACGCCCGCGTCGGGCTCGGCCGGCGGCTGGGCGTCGGGCTGGAGCTCGGGCGGGATCAGGTCGCGGAGCGGCAGGTTGTCGTTGCGCTGGGCGCGCTTGACGCTGAGCGAGATCCGCCGACGCTCCTCGTCGATCTCGAGGATCCGCACCCAGACCTCCTGGCCTGGCTGGACGACCTCGCCCGGGGTCTCGACGTGGTGCTCGGCGAGCTCGGAGATGTGGACCAGGCCCTCGACCCCTGGGACGATCTCGACGAAGGCGCCGAAGGCAACCACCTTGGTCACCTTGCCCTCGAGGATGTCGTTCGACTTGTACTCGTTGAGCACCGTCTGCCACGGGTCCTCCTGGGTCTGCTTGAGCCCGAGCGAGATTCGCTGGCGGTCGCGATCGATGTCGAGCACCTTGACCCGGACGGTCTCGCCGATCGACAAGACCTCGGAGGGATGGTTGACGTGGCTCCAGGAGAGCTCTGAGATGTGGATCAGACCGTCGATGCCCTCGAGGTCGACGAAGGCGCCGAAATCGACGATGTTGGAGATCTTGCCCTCGACCACCATCCCCGGCTGCAGCCGGCCGAGGATCTGCTCGCGCACCTCCTTGCGCTCCTCCTCGAGCACCGCGCGGCGAGAGAGGACGACGTTGTTGCGTGAGCGGTTGAGCTCGATCACCTTGCACTCGAGCGTCTGGCCCTTGAACTCATCGAGGTTGTGGACGCGGCGGATGTCGACCAGTGAGGCCGGCAGGAAGCCGCGCACGCCGAGGTCGAGGATGAGGCCGCCCTTGACCACCTCGATCACGGTTCCGTCGACCGGCTCGCCGGAATCGGCGGCGGCCTCGATCTTGCGCCAGGCCTTCTCGAAGCGGGCGCGCTTCTTCGAGAGGACGAGGCGACCCTCCTGGTCCTCCTTGGTCAGCACCAGGGCGTCGACGGCCTCTCCCAGACTGACCTCCTCGGAAGGGTCGACGGAGCGCCGGATCGAGAGCTCGTTCGCCGGGATGACGCCCTCGGACTTGTAGCCGATGTCGACCAGGACCTCGTCCTTGTCGATTCGGACGACCTCGCCGGAGACGACGTCGCCCTCCTCGAACGGCTTGATCGTCGCCTCGTAGTTTGGAACGAGCTTGCCGTCGACCTCGATCAGCAGGTCATCGGTGGAGGCACCGTTGGTCGCCGGCGGCGCCGTCGCCGGGGCAGGGTTGATGGTTGTGTCGGTCGCGGACACGGCAGCCAATGATGGCAAAAAGCCCTCGCGCCGCGTGCGCGCCGCGTTCTCGGGCACCAAAACGGCTACCGGGGCGCCCGGATCAACGCGACTGGCCGAAGATCCGCAGAAAGAACAGGAACAGGTTGATGAAGTCGAGATAGAGCGCCAGCGCCCCGAGGATCGAGGCCCGTTGCTCGGCGTGGCCCTCGAGCCCCGCCTGGGCGTAGCCCTTGATCTTCTGCATGTCGTAGGCGGTAAGCCCGGCAAAGATCGCGACGCCCGCGTAGGTGGTGATCCAGTAGAGCGCCTCGCTGGCGATGAAGAAGTTGACGATCGTCGCCATGATCAGCCCGATCAGGCCCATCAGCAGGACCGTGCCCATGGTCGAGAGGTCGCGCTTGGTGACGTACCCCCAGACGGCGACCGCGCCGAACATCGCCGCGGTGATCAGGAAGGTGGTGAAGATCGACTGGCTCGTGTAGAGCTCGAAGACGAAGGCGAAGATCACGCCGACGCTCGCCGCATAGAGGAAGAACAGCGCCAACGCGACCGCCGGCGAGAGCCGCTCGATCGCCGCCGAGATCGTGATCACGAGCGCCAACTGGGCGATCAACAGCCCGATCAAGATCAGCGGGTTCTCGGTGATCGTGGTCAGCAGCGCGTCGTCTGCGCCGATCAGTGCAGCGGCGATCCCGGTGACCGCGAGCCCACAGAACATCCAGCCGAATACCCGGCTGAGGAAGCCCTGGACATCGAGCTGTGCCGTCAGCGGGCGCTCGGCTGCGTACTCCACCGCGCGAACGCTACCCTCGCCAGCCGATGCCACAACGCGCGACCAAGCGGGGCTCCGAGCGCACCGCGCTGAGCGGCGATTACGAGGTGCTCATCTGCGGCGCCAGCTTCGCCGGGCTCGCCGTTGCCCGTGAGCTCGCGGGGACCGGCGCCCGGACGCTGATCGTCGACCGCTACGAGATCGGCGAGCGCCAGACCTCCGCTTGCGCGGCGCCGACCGGGTGGCTGGCGGCGGTCGGGGTCGAGGCGGCGATGCGCCAGACCTTCGACACCCTGGTCATCCACACGCCGCACGCGACCGTCGACTTCCGGCTGCCGTGGACGTTCTCCACCTTCGACTACAGGGAGCTGTGCGGGCTTTTGTTCGAGCAGTGCGATGCGGAGTTCGAGACCGCGACGGTGAACGGGTTGGCAGGGAGCAGGGGGCAGGCAGAGCGTGGGTCGATCGCCGTCGACACTGACCGGGGTGTGGTCTCTGCACCGCTTGTGGTCGATGCGCTGGGCTGGAAGCGGGTGCTCGCCGGCAACGAGTACCAGCCGCCGGAGGCGCCGCTGTCGCGCGGGCTCGAGGTCCATCCGGGCGGCGCCGGCGACTCGCTCGAGATCTGGATCGACCGCGACTACGTCCCCGCCGGCTACGGCTGGAGCTTTCCCGCCCGCGACGAGGTCCGGATCGGGGTCGGCTCGTTCGACCCGCGCTTTCACGTCAAGAAGCCGACCGTGCGCCTCGCCGATGACCTCAATCGCGACGCGGTCCGCTACCAGGGCAACTGGATCCCCCACAAGCTGCGCCCGGCGACCGCCGACGGCGTCTTCTTCGTCGGCGACTCGGCCGGCCACTGCCTGCCGCTGACCGCGGAAGGAATCCGCACGGCGCTCTACTTCGGCATCGCCTGCGGGCGGGAGCTGCGCGCGGTGGTCGAGGGCCAAGCGACGCCGGCGACCGCCATGCGCCGCTACGGGACCTTCTCGGCCCGCCACCGGTGGCAGTTCGAGTGGATGCTGCGGGTGCAGAAGCTGGTGCCGAAGGTCCCGCCTCGGCTCCTGGCGCTCGCCCTCCGCGGGATGGAGCGGGGGTCGTTCGTCGATTGGTCGTTCGGCCACTACCTGCGGATTGCGGATCCGTCGTTCGCGCTCGCGACGGGTGTGCCGAGGGCGGCCCACCGGCCCCCGCTCGCGGCCGCCGCCTAGCGGTCAGCCGACGACCAGGTAAGTCCCAAGGAGAAGCAGAGCGACGCCCAGGATCCGCCCCGGGGTTATCGCGGTCTGCTCGAGGCCGAAGATGCCGAGGCGGTCGATGACGACCGAGATCGTCAGCTGTCCGGCGATCGTCGCCGCGACCACTCCCGCAGCCCCGAGGGTGCCGACGGTAAGGATCGCGGTGGTGATGTAGGCGGCGCCGATCAAGCCCCCGCCGAGCACGTAGTACCAGGGCACTTGGCCGAGGTGGCCGAATCCCCGCGCCTCGCCCAGGAGCAGCGAGAGCGCCAGCAGGACCGAGGAGCCGACGACAAAGTTGAGCGCCGCGGCGGGCACCGTTCCGGTGGCCTCCGCGAGCCGGGCAACGATCGGAGGCTGGAGGGCGATGATCCCGCCGGCCGCGACCGTGACCGCCGTTGCAAGCCCGACCTTCTCCATCGTCAGTCGCGGTTGCCGATCATCGGGGCCGACCCAGGCGAGCAGCGCCTCGCCGGCTTATAAACGGGCGGCGCCGCTGGGGCGCCGCCCGCTCCTTGAGAGAGGAGGCTGTGCCTCCGGGTACGGGTTCGAGCACCATTCAGCTGCCGACCAGAGCGGGCTCGGCCCGTGCGGTGCCAAGGATCTCGTTCGCGAGCCTCACGACCTCCTCGAGCGGCAGCAGCGCCTTGGTCTCCAGCGCCCGCCCTTTGATCGCGGCCACGAGCTCGCGCATCTGCTCCTCGCTGAGATCGAATCCCAGCGATTCGAGCGCCACCTTCACCGACGGCAGGCCGCTTCCCTTGCCGTAGACGACCCGGGCCGGAGGCTGGCCGACCTCGTCCCAGTGGTAGGGAAAGAGCTCGGTCGGGAACTCTTCGATGCATTCGTGGAACCAGCCGACGATGATCCCCGATTCGACCTCGAACAAACGCTCACCGACAGCCGGCCGATTCGAGGGTATCGAGTGGCTCGCGCGCTCCTGGACCAGTCGCGAGAGGGCGTAGAACTGTTTCGTGTCGATGCGGTGGTCGACGTCGTAGAGCATCCTCAGAGCCAGCGCCAGCTCCTCCATTGGCGTGTTTCCGGCGCGCTCGCCGACTCCGGTCACCGTCGTGTGCACTACGTCGACCCCACTCGCAAGCGCGGCGATCGAGTTGGCGACGGCGAGCCCGAAGTCATCGTGGAAGTGCGCCTCCAGGGGCGTTTCGGGAAGCCGCTCGCGGACCTTCTCGACCCAAACGGGAATCGCCTGCGGCGTCACGCCTCCGAACGTGTCGACGAGCGCCAGGGCATCCATATGACCCTCGGTGGCGACGCGCTCGACCAGGTCGAGGTACCAGTCGAACTCCGCTCGCGATGAGTCGATCGTGAAGAACACGGTGTAGAGGCCTGCCTCCTTGGCTGCGAGCGTGGCCTCGATCGAGAGCTCGATCGCGCGGTCGAGCGGCCACCCATAGGCGCGCTCGATTATGTGTCCCGACGACGGGATCTCGATCACGACGCCGTCGACGCCGCAATCACGGGCTTTGCGGATGTCGTCGACCATGCAGCGTGCGAAGGCGAAGATCTGCGCGTCGAGCCCGGCCTCGACGATCGACCGCACCGCGGCCTCGTCCTGCGGAGACGCAATCGGCATACCCGCCTCGATCCGGTCGACGCCCGCCGCGGCCAGCCGCCGCGCGATCTCGAGCTTGTCGGCGGGGGTGAATGCGATTCCGGCCTGCTGCTCTCCGTCGCGCAGGGTGATGTCGTGAAACTTCACCCGGGACGGGAAGTTCAGCCCCGAACGCGACTCCTCGGTGTGATTCCACGGACTTGTGAAGAACCGGCCTTCGGCCTGCCACGGCGTCTTGGGAGTCAAACGGGGCCTCCTTTGTGAGCTCGAGGAGCGTCTCGCCAGCCAGGCTTTGAAGCCTGGCTGAAATTCGTTTGGTGATGCTTGATGATTATAAGCGTGATCGAAGGCCTGCGGCATCCGCTGCCCGCGATACGGAGGCGCTGCTCATCGACGGTTCGAAGACCGACCGGAAGGTCGTTCGGGAGACGTACATGATCACCACGGCAACTACGTAGAGAACGCCGATCGAGCCCAGGGCGGGCGCGTATGAGTCCGTGATGTCCAGCGACCAGCCGAAGAGCGGCGGGGCGACGCTGTAGCCGAGGCTGAACCAGAGCACGACCATGCCGGATGCACGTCCGGTTCTCGCCTCGTCGGCTTCCGCCATCACCGCGAGCATCGAAACCGCACCGAAGCCGAGGGCACCGACTCCCCAGAGTGCAGCAGCCACCCAGAACGCCGCCGGGCCGAGTTCGGGCGCCGCGAGGAGCAGCGCGCAGGCGAGCGCGGCCACCGCGGCGAGACCCGCCATCGAGGATGGATACCCCCAGCGCGACTCGCTCCAGCTGCTGGCGACGAGACGCGCGATCCCCCCGACCACCCCGGCGGCGACCATCACGGTCCCCGCGGCAGCAGCGCTCAGACCCCCATCCTGATGGGCGTAAAGCGGCAGATAGGCGGCGATCGCGCCGGTACCCGCACCCATGACGAGGTTGTAGGCGTTGAGCCGGCGTATTGCGGTCCCCAGGGGTGCCTCCGACGCTTCCGGCGTCCTGCGCGCGACCCTGACAGAGCCTTGGATCGAGAGCGCACCGGCGAGCAGCGCAGCGAGGGCGACGAATCCGAGCGCGAGCAGCGCGCCGCGCCAGCCCCAGAGCACAGCCACCGCGGGAAGCGCGCCGGCGGCGAGCACGATCGCGACCGTCTCCCCCGACTGCTTGATCCCGGTCACCCAGCCGCGCCGCCCGCGGGGAATCCGATCGGTGATCAGCCGGTTCGTGGCCGGATTCGCACCCGCACGACAGAGACCCGCCAAGGCGAGGGCCAGCGCCATCGCGACGAAGGTCGAGGCGGCGGACATCAGCGCGAGGCTGACAGCACCGAAGCCGAGTACGCCGAGCAGCGCGCCACGGTCTCCGATCCGGTCGATGAGGCCGCCGGCGAGGGGTGAAAGCAACGCCGAGACACCGGCGGTGACCGAGACCAGGAGGCCGACGTCCGCACGAGAGATCTCGAGGTCGTCGATCAGGAACGGCGCCAGCACTCCGATGGCGATCATCGGCAGGATGCCGAGCGCCATCGCGACCGCGAGCACAGTGATGATCAGCGTTCGTCTCCGCCGGCTCCCGAGACTGTCGTCACTCTCTACCAACCTGCAGCAAGAGTAAACGCAACTCGAGCTACGTTTCGTGGTGCTTACGCCCAGGCGTTCAGGTGGGGGACGCCAGCCCGTACAAGCTGGCCGGATTCTCTTCCGCGATCATCCGCAGTCGCTCGCCCGTCGTCGCCTCGGCCAGAAGGCTGATCGGATCTGCGACCGCCATGTCGAATGGGAGGTCGGTTCCCAGAACCACTTGGGCGGGGCCGGCCCGATCGATCACATAGGCCAGCGCCTCGGCGTCGTGCGTGATGATGTCGAAGTAGATCCGGTCTCGATAGGCCCAGGGATCGGGTGGGGCGTCCTCCAGCTCGGGCCTGACGGTGCACGCGTGGCGGAGGCGACCGGCCTGGAACGGAAAGTATCCGCCCGCATGCACCAGCACCAGGCGCAGGTCGGGGTGGCGGTCGAGAACCCCCGCGACAATCAGCCGTTCGATCGTGATCGTCGTCTCGAACGGGAACCCGAGCACGTTCTCCAGGTAGTAGTCGTCGAGGGCCGGGTTGTGGGCTCCATAAGCCGGATGCAGTGTCACCGGAACCCCGGCGCGCTCGACAGCCGACCAGAACGGCTCGAACTCGGCATGGTCGAGCCGGCGGCCGGCGATCGAGGTGCCGACCTCGACACCGACCGCTCCCTCGACGAGGGCCTCTTCGAGCATTGCGACGGCGCGCCGCGGCTCCTGCATCGGCACCGTCGCCAGCCAGTGGAACCGATCCGGGGAGAAGGTGCAGAAGTCTGAAAGTCCCTGGTTGGTCGCGCGAGCGATCGCCTCGGTCGCAGCAGCCGAATCGAGGTGGTAGTAGAAGAGGGGCGGCGCCACCGAGACGATGGCACCGCCGAGCCCCTTCGATTCGAGCTCTACGAGCTTCGCCTCGGGCTCGACGAACGGGGAGACAATTTCGAAGTCCACGTGAAGGCCGCCGCTCCAGTGGCGCCCCTTGAGCCTCACCTCATAGACCGGATTCTTGCGCAGCAGGGCGAGAGCGCGCTCGGGGATCACGTGGTTGTGGACGTCGATCTTGATCGGCCGGCTTCCTCTACTCGAAGGCGTTAGTGAGACTATTGAAAGGCGCCGATCGTGGGCTCCAGCCTGCGAGCCTTCTCCACAAACTGCCCGATCGGCCTTGGACTGCCGATGGCATCCGATAGTATTGCTAAGCACTAGTTCGTGCCGATCTGATCACAGCAGATGAGCGAAGTCGCCTCCCCAACCTCCGGCCGACCAAAGCGCCAGCGCAAGGGTCAGTCAGCCGCCGACCGAGTCGGGGAGCGGGTCGCCACGCACCGCAAGGAGCGTCAGCTCAAGGTCTCGGAGCTCGCCCGCCTGGTCGGCGTGTCGCCGAGCCTGATCAGCCAGATCGAACGCGGTCAATCGCAACCGTCGGTGGCGACCCTGTTCGCGCTCGCGGAATCGCTCGAGGTCCCGGTGGACGCATTCTTCGTCAAGGATGGCGCGATCGCGATCGCGAGCGCCGACAGCCGGGACTCGCAACCCGAGGTGGCGCCGGCCGAGTCCGAGCCTCACGAGCCTGGAGCCCAGCCGGAGCGCTACGTCGTGCGCGCGGACGCACGCTCGGCGATCAGCATCGAGGGCGGCGTGCTCTGGGAACGGCTGACACCCCAGACCCTTCCCGACGTCGATTTCCTCGAGCTCATCTATGAGCCGGGCGCCGAGTCGAACGCAGCGCTCTACCGACACCCGGGCACCGAGATGGTGCTCGTGCTCAGCGGACGCTTCGACATCTACGTCGGGTTCGAACGCTACGAGCTCGGCGCGGGCGACAGCATCCACTTCCCGTCGACCTTCCCCCACCGCTACGTAAATCCCACCGAGGAGGTCTCACGAGCGGTGACGGTGATCCTCCACGACGGTAAGCGCCAGACCTGATCGGCTCCGATCAGCAAGGCCCTAGAGGCGGACTTCCGGCTCGGAGACCGTCGCCCCGCCGGTCGAACTCAGCCCAGGCGATCGGGCTGGACGGCCGGTTCCTCCCCGTAGACCTCGGGATTCACCACTCCAGGCGCCCGTTCGCCGTCGACCATCGCCCTGAGGTTGTCGACCACGGCGAGGGCCATCTTCTCGCGCGCCTCGTGCGTGGCACTGCCCATGTGCGGCGTCAGGATGACGTTGTCGAGCTTGAACAGCTCCGGGCTCGGGGCGGGCTCGCTGATCGGCGGCTCGTTCCAGTAGACGTCGAGCCCCGCACCCGCGATCTCGCCATTGCGCAGAGCTTCGATCATCGCCGGCTCATCGACGATCCGCCCGCGAGCGGCGTTGACGAAGAAGGCCGAGGGCTTCATCAGCCCGAACTCCCGCTCGCCGATCAGCTTGTGGGTACTCGTGTTGTAGGTCGTCATCAAGACGACGAAGTCTGACTGGCGTAGAAGCTCCTCGCGGTCCTCCTCCCAGACCACGCCGAGCTCCACCTCTTGCTCAGCGGGGAGGCGATTGCGCTTCGTGTAGTGGATCTCCATCTCGAAGGCGCGCAGGCGTTTCGCGATCTCCGTCCCAATTGCGCCGAGCCCGATCATGCCGACGACCTTGCCCGCGAGCTCGTGCGTGAGGAAGGTCGTCGATTGCTCCTGGTGGAAGCGCCCGGCGCGAACGAAGGCGTCGGCTTCGACCAGGCGCCAGGCCAGCCCGATCACCAGCGCGCACGTCAGGTCGCAGGTCGTCTTGGTGATCACGTGCGGCACCACCGTGACCGGGATCCCCCGCGCCGTCGCGGCCTCGACATCAACCACGTTCGGGAACAGCGCCATCGTCGCGATGCCCTTTAGGTTCGGGCTCGCCTCGATCGCCTCGGCGTCGATCGGGGTGTCTCCCAGCATCCAAACGTAATCGGCGTCCCGGAGCCCGGTCAGGAGCGCCTCCCCGGTGATCATCCTCTCCGAGTCGTTCACCTCGACCTCGGCGAACTCCTCCAGAGCCACCCTGCCCTCTTGCATGATCGGCTGGACGACGAAGACCTTCGGTGGCCCCGCCATCACGCGCGTCCGCTGGAGTCGAAGATCGACGCGGCGGTGCCGCGGAGCATGTCCTCCCGCTCGGAGTCTGAGATCGAGGCGTACCCCTCGAGCATCGGCAACGGATCGAAGAGTCGCATCGGCGCTGGATAGTCGGTGCCGAACACGACACGATCCGAGCCGACGACATCGATCAGGAAACGCAGATTGCGCTCGGTGAAGGTCACCGTGTCGTAGTAGAAACTGCGCAGGTAGGTGCTGGGCTTGTCCGTCGTCTTTCCCCGCTCCTGCGGCCACATCTCCCACCCCTGGTCGATGCGGTCGATGGCGAAGGGGATGTATCCACCCGCATGGGCGAAGACGATCTTCAGCCCCGGGTTGCGGTCCATCACGCCTCCGTAGACGAAGCTGCCGAAGCTCAAGGTTCGGTCCGCGAGGTTGCCGATCGAGTTGAGCAAGAAGTACTTCTCGGTTCGGGCCGTGACCATCGTCGGCTGGTATTGGTGGATCAACAGCAACGCCCCCAACTCCTCCGCCGCGTCGAAGACCGGCTCAAATGACGCGTCGTCGTAGAGCAGGTCGTTGACGTGGTCATCAACCATGAACCCGACAAGGCCGAGCTCGGTGATTGCCCGGCGCATCTCCTGCACCGCAAGCTCGGGGTCTTGCATCGGGAGCGTGCCCATGCCCATGAATCGATCCGGATGGGCGCGGGCCATCTCGGCCATCTCCTCGTTGGCGTCCGCTGCGATCTCGAGCGTCTGGGCCGGATCGCGGTCGTACTGGTAGAAGCAGTCGGTCGGCGTCACCACCTGCATATCGACCCCGAGCTCGTCCATCTCCTGCAGGCGACGCTCCGGATCCCAGAGATTCCGCGGGTTGTCGAGCTCCCCGTACTCGGGCCCGAGCCCGTGCCAGTCCTTGCCGGCCTCGATCGCCCGTTGGAAGCGCTGCGGAGTCACGTGCGCGTGCACGTCGATCACCTTTCCCTGTTGTGTCATCTTCCCTCCCGGGGTCGATCGGCCGGCCCGCGCTCAGATGCCGTGCATCGGATGCGAGAGCTGCGCCGTCCATTCATGCTTGACCGAAGGCACGACCGCGGCCATCGCCTCGGCGTAGGCCTCGCCCTCGATCAGCGCCTTGGTCGCCTCCGGACTCGCGACCTGGACGTCCATGACCCAGTCGTAGTCGGTGTCCAGCTTGCCGACGTTCTCGCCGATCGTCACGGCACCCACGTCGGCGGCGGACTCGAGCGATCTCGCCGCCTCCAAGGCCGTTTGCTTGGCCTGGTCGTCGGCATCGTCGGTCCAGACGAACATCGCCGAGTGCCGGACCTGCCCCGGGGCGTTCAGGGGCTGCTCGTCGTCGTAGGTCCAGTCGACCCGAGCGGTGAGCTCGGGCTGGCAGATCGACGCGTTGTACTCACCGACTTCGTGGTGGACGTCGTCGTTGTTGTACTCCTCGTTGCCTGCGGCATCCGCGAAGTCGAGCTGTAGAGCGACGTCGTAGTTGCACGGTGGACCGGCCGTACGCGCGCGCCAGCGCGGGGTCCGGTCCCAGGGCTTGGTCGTCCTCAGCATCTCCGAGCCGCCGAAGAGGTCGCTGCCGTAGTCGATCGCGACGACGCTCGGACACTCATAGCGCATGTAGGCGAGCCCCTTGAGCATCGCCAGGTGCTTCTCGGGCGTGATCTCATCCCCGAACAGAAAGAAAGCGGTGTGCCTGAACACGGTCGGGTGACCTCCTCGGTGGGTGTTGACGTCTGACGAAACTGGGTGGCCGCGGCTAGCCCGGCGGGGAGGGGGGCTCCGTGAGGCCTTTCGGAGAGTCGCCGTTGCGCCGGCGAGCCTCGGTCTCCATGAGCTCGAACAGCTCGAGGATGTCCGCCTGCAGCGTGACCACCTCATGGTCGGTCTGCAGCCGCGGGTACGGCAGATCGATTTGGATGTCGCGGTAGATCTCCCCGATGTCGTTCATGATCAGCACCCGGTTCGACAGCAGCACCGCCTCGAGCACGTCATGGGTGACGAAGAGCACTCCGGCTCCGGTCGTCTGCCAGAGGCGCTGAAGCTCCTCGCGCATCGACCGCGCGGTAATCGCATCTAGGTGGCTGAATGGCTCGTCCATGAGCAGCAGACCGGGATCGACCGACAAGGCCCGCGCGATCCCTACCCTCTGCTGCATCCCTCCGCTGAGCTGGCCCGGATACATCGCGCCCTCACCCTCGAGGCCGACCAGCTTCAGATACTCAAGCGCACGCTCGCGGCGCTCGTCCCGGTTACCGCGGTCCTGGACGTAGAGAATGTTGTCGAGGACCGAGCGCCAGGGGAGCAGCCGCGGATCCTGAAACACGTATCCGACGCGGACCTCGGGGGTGTCGTCGCCGACCAGATCCAGCGTCCCCGAGGTCGGCAGCTCGACGCCCGAGACCATGTTCAGGAAGGTGCTCTTGCCGCACCCCGAGGGCCCCACGAGGGAGACGAAGGTGTGGCCCTGCATCTCGAAGGTCACGTCGGTTACCGCCGTGACCGGCCCCTGGCCGGCAATCCGCGGCGGAAACACCTTTCTGACGTTCTGCGCCATCAACCTGGCCATCGATGTCCTCCCGGTGCGGAGCGCGCTCCTGGTTCAACAGCTTCACTAAACAGGGACAGCGCAGCTACTGTATTGATTTCCCGGACGCAAAGTCAAGCCGTGCGCCAACTGTGACTCGAAGCGCTCCGAGCGTTAGTGCTACTGTGTCCCCGCGCACGCGGGGATCCGGCGGCGCCTCGAAAGGCTGAAGGTCAGACAGGTGGAGCGGACTGAGCAGCGCAGCGCCCTCGGCTCCTATGCCCACGGAGCCACCGGCGTCGACTACGAGGCGCGAATCGACTTCGCGGAGCTTCGGCGCGAGCGCCTGCACCGCGCGCGAGCTCGGCTCTCCGCGTCGGATCTGGACGCCCTGTTGCTCTGGAAGGATGAGAACGTCCGCTTCCTCAGCGGTCTGCGACCGCAGATCATCCAGGGCAAGAGCGCCCTGCTCAACGGCTGTCTGCTTGTCGACGACGGGCCGCTTGTCCTGCTCTGCTCGGGTGGCGAGGTGGATCGGGTCCGCAGCGTGATGCCGTGGATCGATGAGGTCGAGACGGTGCCGATCATGGAGGCGCGCGGACTGATCGCCGGCACGGTCGACGGCGTCATCGTGCCGACCATGGAGCGACTCGGAGTCAGCCGCGGTGTGATCGGGCTCGACGAGCTCGCCTATGCGCAGGTGCAGGAGCTCACGCGCGGCCTGCCCGGCGCCGAGCTGACCGACGGCGACGCGCTCATGCAGGACGCGCGCCTCGTCAAGTCCGACCTCGAGCTGGCCGTGATGCAGGAGGCGTGCGCGATCGCCGAAGCCGTGACCGAGACGGCGATCGCCGCCGTCGCGCCCGGCGTCTCCGAGTATGCGGTCGTCGCCGAGGCGATGCGGACCCTCTACCGGCTCGGTGGCGAGATGGCCCATCTCGCCACCCCGTTCGTCGCTTCCGGTGAGCACATGAGCCCGCCGAACCGCTTCGCGTCGGACAAGCTGATCCGCGAAGGTGATCTGGTCTTCATCGACATCGGGGCGATGTGGAACGGCTACTACTCCGATATGGGGCGCACGGTGATCTGCGGGGAGCCGAGCCGGCGCCAGCGGGAAGTATTCACGGCGGTCCGCAACGCGCTCGCGGCTGCGACGGATGCGATGCGCCCCGGGAACACCAACGACGACGTCGCCGCCGCGGTCCGGGCTGAGGGCGAGCGCCTCGGCTTCGGCGACTCGTTCCTCTCCCTGTTCATCGGCCACGGCATCGGCGTCGGGGCGAACGAGCCGCCATACGTCGGCGAGGCACTGCGGGGTGCCGAGACAACGCGGCTTGAAGCGGGCATGACGATGGCGATCGAGCCTCTGATCTGGGTTCCGGACGTGCGGGGCGGGGGTGGAGTGCGGCTCGAGGACACGATCGTCGTTGCCGAGGGAGGCGGACTGCCACTGACTCGGACCGCTTTCGATCGACGGCTGTTGCTCGAGTCCTGATCTGGACAGTGGCTCTGAAGTCATGTAGCATTGCTACAAGTCTGATCTTAACTCGTTACTGCTGCTGCTAGACGCGCGCCGGCAGGCACGTCGTTGGAAGCGGTGGGTGGAATTTGAACGGCCCCGGGAACGCGAGGGAGGCGACGAGATTGCTCGAGCAACCGACCGGCAGGCAGCAACAGGCGCAGGGCAACGGACTGACCGAGTTCGGTAAGGGGATGGACCTGGCGTTTCTCGGCAAACCGCATGAGTTCGACCCGCGGCGCACCTACAGCACGACCGCGACCGACTGGCAGGGCCGCGTGGACTTCGATCGCATGCGCGTCGACCGCCTGAACCGCGCCCGGATGATGATGGAGAAGCACGACCTCGGGGCCCTCGTCTGCTTCGTCGGCGAGAACATCCGCTACCTCACCGGCGTCTTCCAGGGCAACTGGAAGAACAACATCTTCATCCGCTACTGCGTGCTCCCCCGCGGCGGCGAGCCCGTCCTCTTCGAGACCGCCGGATCGGACCTCGAGTGCGCGAAGATCGACGCGCCCTGGCTGAACGGCAACATCCGGCCCGCGATCACCTGGAAGTGGGCAGAAACGGCTGAGGAGATGATGGTCGATCGAATGGCCGATTCGATCTTCGAGGTGCTGAAGGAGAACGGGGTCGAGCGCGAGTCAATCGGAATCGACATCTATGACCCGTCTGCCGCAGCGGCCTTCGAACGCAAGCAGCTGCAGACGACGAGCGCATGGCCGGCGATGTCGGGCGCCCGCGTTATCAAGACCCCCGATGAGATCGAGTGCCTGAAAATCTCGAGCGCGATCGGCGACACGTCGTTCTGGAGGATCGAGAACGAGTGGCTGAAACCCGGCGTCAAGGAGAGCTACATCACCGCCAAGGTGAACGAGTACCTCTATGAGCACGGGTTCGACTTCGTCTACGACATCATCGTCGCCTCCGGCGGGAACACGAGCCCCTACCGGCGCTGGCACACCGACAAGGTGATCCGCCAGGGCGACCTCGTGATCGTCGACCAGAACGCCGTTGGCCCCGGCGGCTATTTCGTCGACTTCGTGAGAACGTTCAAGGTCGACAGCCAGATGAGCCCGAAGGAGCAGGACCTCTACAAGGAATGCTACGAGTCGATGTACGCCGCGATCGAGCAGATGAAGGCCGGTAACACGACCGCGGACGTCGCCGACAAGTTCCCCAGGTACGCGGACGACGAGTACCGGACGGTGACCCTCCAGCAATTCGCCCATTCGATCGGCCTCTCGCTCTACGAGGGCATGTGGGTCTCGCGGGCATACTCGCTCGACTACCCGGTCGAGCTCAAGGAAGGGATGTACTTCGCCACGGAGACGTTCGCCGGGCACCCCGGACTCGAGCAGACGGTACGCCTGGAGGAGAATCTGCTGGTCACGAAGGACGGTCCGGTGCTGTTCACTCGGCACCCGTTCTACGACTACGCCCTCGCCTAGCAGCCCTGCCGAAGTGCCGACCAAGGTCCTCGTAACCGACCACGTCTTCGCGGATCTGGAAACGGAGCGCTCGATCCTCGAGCCCCACGGCGCCGAGGTCGTGCTCGCCCCCGGGGCGAGCGAGGCTGAGTTGATCGAGGCTGTCGGAGACTGCGACGCGATGTTGGTCTGCTTCGCGAAGGTTCCGGCTTCCGTTGTCTCGGCGGCCGCCGATGCGGGCTGCCGGATCATCTCTCGCTACGGCATCGGCTTCGACAACATCGACATCGCCGCGGCGACCGAGCGCGGGCTGTTGGTCACGTACGTGCCCGACTATTGCCTGGACGAGGTCGCCGACCACACAATCGCGCTGCTGCTCTCGCTTGCACGCGGGGTGTACGAGGCGGCATCGGCCGTTCGCGAAGGCGAGTGGGCCATTCCCCACGGGAGCGTCCATCGGATCCGGGGCCGGCGAATCGCCGTGATCGGGATGGGCGGGGTCGGCAGGCGGGTGGCCGAGCGGGCGCGCGGCTTCGGCATCGAGCCGGTGGGATTCGATCCATACATCGAGGACTGGGAGACGCTTCCCGCCGACCCGGCACCGAGCTTCAACGACGCGGTGACCGAGGCGGACTTCGTCTCGCTCCACGTCCCCCTCACCGACGAGAGCCGCCACCTGATCGACGCCGAGTCGATCGCCGAGATGCGCCGTGCGCCGATCGTCGTCAACACGGCCAGGGGACCGCTGGTCGACGCGGACGCCGCGATCGAGGCACTGGAGACGGGAGCGCTGAGCGGGGTCGCCCTCGATGTCACCGAAACCGAGCCACCGCCCGCAGACCACCCGTTGCGCAGGCACCCTCGAGCGGTTCTCACCCCGCACATGGCCTTCTACTCGGTCGAGGCCCAGGCCGAGCTTCAGCGCCGCGCCGCCGAGGAGGTGGCGAGAGCCTTGACCGGCGAGCCGCCGGACCGCCCCGTCAACCCCGAGGTCCTGAGCGCCCGGGCCTGACTCCTCGTGCCGGTGGAACCGCGGTCGATACCGACCTATCCCGACCTCGCCGGCCGGGTCGCCCTCGTCACCGGCGGGTCGAAGGGAATCGGCGCCGCCACCTCGCGGATGCTCGCTGCCAATGGCGTCAAGGTCGCGGTCAACGCCCGTTCGAGGCCCGCCATCGACGCCCTCGTGGACGAGCTTCTTGGCGCCGGGGCCGAGGCGATCGGGATCAGCGCCGACGTCGGCAATTCAGCCGAGGTCGAACGTGTTCGCGACCGAGTCGAGACGGAGCTGGGCCCGATCGACATTCTGCTCCCGTTCGCCGGAGGGTTCGGCGCCTTCACGCCGATCCAGGAGACCTCGGAAGCCGAGTGGCGCGAAGTCATCGACTGGAACCTGACCTCGACCTTCCTCGCAGTGCGGGCAGTCGTCCCGGGGATGATCGAGCGCAGGAGCGGCGTGATCGTGACCATGGCGTCGAACGGCGGCCGCTTCCTCGACAAGCTGCTGACGGCCTCCTATGCGGCGGCCAAGGCGGGGGTGATCCAATTGACCCGGCACGTGGCCATGGAGGTCGGCCAGCACGGCGTCCGGGTGAACTCGATCGCCCCGGCTACGGTGACCTCCGAGCGCGTCGAGCGGATCATGGACGCCGAGGCTCTCCGCGGGGTCGCCGGGATGTCGCCGCTGGGGAGGATCGGAACCCCCGAGGACTGCGCCTTGGCGACGCTGTTCTTGGTCTCGGACTCGGCGGGCTGGCTGACCGGGGTCACGCTGGATGTGGCCGGCGGCCGGATCATGCTCTGACGCCATCTCGACACTGCAACTCGGCACTCGGCTTGGCGGCACTCCGTGCGCTCAGGAAGGCGAGCGGCTGGGGCATCGCCGATGCGTTAGCGTCACTACACGCCCAGTCCCCCGGAGCACCTGATTGAAAACTGATATTCACAATCACGCCGTTCCCGACAGTGTCGTGCGATTCTTCGAGCGCGAGTCCGCATTCGGGCTCACCGTGACCGGCGAACTGCAGCTCAGGGGCGGGCCGGAGGGCGAATACGAGCTACAGCCCGCCTTCTACGACGCCGACGCAAAGATTGCGAACCTCGAGGACCATGGTCTGGAGGCGGCGATCGTGTCGGTCGATCCGCCGTTCTTCTACTACGACGTCGGCTCGAACGACGGTGCCAGGCTTGCGGAGCTGATCAACGAGGGGCTGCTCGAGATGTGCGCGCGGCGGCCGGACCGTCTGCGCTGGATGGCAACGGTCCCGTTGCAGGATCCCGAGCGCGCAGCCGCGATCTTGCGAGAGGCCGAGAGCGCCGGCTGCGTGGGCGTAGAGATTGGGACCAGCACCGGGGAGCGTCGTCTCGATGACCCCGTGTTCGAGCCGTTCTGGGCGGCGGCCGAGTCCCTGGGACTGCCGGTCATGCTCCACCCCGCCTACCAACACGTTCATCCCGGCTTCGACGGTTATCACCTCACCAACGTGATCGGCAACATGCTCGAGACCACGATCGCGATCGAGCGGCTGATCATGGCGGGCGTCCTCGATCGTTACCCCGACCTATCGGTCCTTATCGTGCACTCCGGCGGGTATTTCGCCTACCAGCAAGGGCGATTGCGGCACGCGCGCACCGTGCGCAGCTATCCAGACTCTGCGCCGAAGGATCCTTCTGACTACTTTGGGCGCGTCCGGTTCGACTGCCTGACGCACGATCGTGAGGCGCTCGGCTTCCTCCTCTCCCGGGTGGGGGTCGAGAATGTTCTGATGGGCACGGATCTTCCCTGCGACATGGCAACACCGGCGCCCTGGGCCGAGCTCGTCGCGGTCGCCGGCGAGGCGCGCGCCCGGCAGGTGGCAGAGGCGAACGTCGACGCCCTCTACGGGGCGTCGGTGGCCGCATAGCAGCGCGCGACGCACGTCCCCGGGCGGGTCGATGCCGACAATGACGACCGCCGAGGCCGTGATCTCGCGGCTCGAGGCGCACGGCGTCCGCCGCGTCTTCGGCATACCCGGCACCCACAACCTGCCGCTCTATCGCTGCCTCGCCGAGTCGCCGATCGAGCACGTGACGCCGCGCCACGAACAGGGAGCGGGCTTCGCGGCCGACGGCCAGGCGCGCAGTGGCGGCGGCCCGGGCGTCTGCATCGCGACCAGTGGCCCTGGCGTGCTCAACCTGGGGACCGCCGTGGCGACCGCGCACGCCGACTCGATCCCGATGGTCGTGATCGCCCCTGGGATGAGCGACAGCGTCGCCGGACGGGACACCGGCCATCTTCACGAGACCCGGGATCAGTTCGGGGCGCTGCGTGCAATCGTCGCCGCGGCGTTCAGGGTCCGGGGCCCGGCCGAGGCCGCGGCCGCCATCGACACGGCATTTGCGAGTTTCTCAAGCGGTCGTCCGAGGCCGGCGTACATCGAGATCCCGCTGGACGCGATGACGGCAAGCGGCGAAGCGCCGGCGTCGGATCCGCCGGAATACTCGCCGCCGTCCGCCGAGCCCGCCCTGGTGAAGAAGGCGGCTGCGCTGTTGCAGCGCGCCGAGCGCGCGGCAATCGTGCTCGGTGGCGGAGCGGCCGGGGCGGGCTCCGCGGCGCTCGCGCTGGCCCGGTGCCTGGGGGCTCCGGTGATCACCACCGCGAACGGCAAGGGCACGGTGTCCGAGCGTGACGGGTTCTCGCTCGGAGCCTCGACCAGGCTGCCCGCCGCGCGTCGCCTGCTGGCCGAATGCGATGCGGTGCTGGCGGTCGGCACCGAGCTCGGCGAATCGGATCTGTGGCGCGACCCGCCGCTGCCTCTGTCGGGCGATCTCATCCGCATCGACATCGACCCGGGGCAGCTCGACAAGAACCAGCGCGCGTCGGTCGCGATCCTCGCCGATGCCGCTGACGCGCTCGCGGCGCTCGTCAGGGCGCTCGCCGGCTCGACCACCGGCGATCGGGGTGCGAAGGAGACCGAGCTCGTTCGGCGCCAGCTGCGAGCGGAGGCGCTCGTCGACGGCGGTGCATACGAAGAGTTGATCGCGGCGCTCGAGCGGGCGCTGGACGACGGCTCGATCGTCGCAGGAGACTCCACGATGGCCTGCTATTACGGCGCGGTTCATCTGCTGCGGCGCGTCGCGCCGCGCCGCTTTCTGTATCCGACCGGCTTCGCCCCCCTCGGGTACGCGATTCCGGCGGCGATCGGCGCGAAGCTCGCCCATCCGGAGCGCCAGGTCGTGGCGCTGATCGGCGACGGTGGCGCGATGTTCACGCTCGCCGAGCTCGCGGCCGCCGCCGAGCTCGGGCTCGCTGTGGCGGTTGTGGTCATCAACGATGGCGGCTACGGCGAGATCCGGCGCGAGATGCGCGAGCGCGGTCAGCGCCCGCTCGGGGTCGACCTGAAGAGTCCGGACTTCTCGGCTGCGGCTCATGCGCTCGGGGCAAACGGCGAGACGATCGATGATCCGCAGACGCTCCCGGCCCTGCTCACGGAGGCGTTCGCGGCCTCCGCGCCCACGGTGGTGGAGCTGCGCGTCTAGCGGCCGGGGCGGCCTCCCTGGCCTGCGATCAAGGGACGCGCTCGATCGGGAACGCCAGCTCAGCGACCCGTCCGTTCGCGGTCCTGGCCATCAGCACCGGCAGCCCGGTCGAGCCGTCCTGCGGCGGGGACCCGACGAGCACCAGGGCGCCGGATCCGGCGCGCCGGGCATCCGGATAGATCCGCTGGACTCCGGCGGTCCTCATGCCAGGGCGGATTCCCTCGGCGGTCCGCCAGCCCGCTCGGGTCGCGGCGGAGCCGGTGAGCCACAGCTGCGCAATCTCCGCCCCCTCAGCGCACGGGTCACCACCGCCGCCCGCGCCGAAGTCGGCGATCAGGCCGATATGTGGCCAACGGCGCACACACCTCCTACCGTGGCGCCGGCTCGTGGCCGGATGGCCGAACGCCGACACGGCGTCGGAAGCAACCGCGAGGTGGGGATTGATCGGCCCGAATGCCGCGAGGCCGACGGACTGCACCTTGATCAGGCGGCTGTCCGGGTTCTGGACGAAGACCGCCGCGCGGTCGTCAGGTGCGTCGGAGCAGCTCCAGAGGGCCGCGCCGGCGAGCAGCGCGACCAAGGTACCGCGTGCTACAAGGTCCAGGAAGTGCTCTCCGCTCGCCAGCGCCGCGTCCGTCGAAGGATCGGCTCGAGCAGCAGCTTGTCGATCGCGACGATCACGACCAGCATCACGAATCCCCACGCCATCATCCCCGTGAAGCTGCCCGCGTCGTACCAGTAGGCGGCCTGGAACCCGATCCCCTCCTCGCTGCCGAAGAACTCGACCAGCAGGATCGCGCCCCAGGCGGCGAGCACAGCGACCCGGAATCCGGCGATGATGTACTCGCTCATCGTCGGCAGGACCAGTTGACGGAACTGCCGGGTCACGGGCACCTTGTAGGCCGTCGACATCTTCTGCAGATCCCCGTCGACCGACTGGGCGCCCTGCCGCGTGCTGACGATCAACATCGGCGTCGCCGAGACGGCGGCCACGAAGATCGGCCCGATGTCGCTGAACGCCCACCACATGACGGCGAGCAGCGCCCAGATGAAGGCCGGAAGCGCGATCCCGACCATGACCAGGTCGGTGAAGAAATACCGGATCTGCCACCAGCGCCCCATTGCGAAGCCGAGCAGGACCCCGACCACGAGGATGATGCACAGCGCCCAGATCGCAGACTTGAGCGTGACCCAGATGTTGGGCCAGAGCAGGTCGCTGTGATCGCCCAGGAACTGGATCACCTCGACTGGACCCGGGATCCGTTCGATCAGCGCGCCGATCGCGACCCAGAGCAGGACCGCGGCAACCCTCGCGGTCCAGGCGGCCCCGGCGTCCGAGACCAGAAAGCCCCACCAGCGTCCTCTCCCTGCGAGAGCATCACGCGATTCGTCGCCCTCGAGCTCCGGAATGGTGAGGTCCGCATTGCGCGGGTCGAAGCCCGGAAGGCCCGAGGCATCGCGCTCAGTGGCGCCCATGACGCTCCTCTGTCCGTACTCGATCGCCTGCCCTCGGACTTGGTGAGCTCATACCGACTCCGTCGCCCGGCCCGGATTTCGCCAGGCAAAGATGCGGCGCTCGGCCGGTGCCAGCAGCACTCGCTCGATCACGATCACGAAGATGACGAAGAACATCATCCACGAAAGCGCATCGAGCACCGAGAAGGTGGTGAACGCCTTGTGGATCTGGAAGCCGACCCCGCTGGCGCTACCGAAGGTTTCGGTGAGCGCCTCGAGCTTCCACGAGTCGGCGAACGAGACCCGCGCCGCGGCGAGCAGGAATGGCAATACGGCGGGCACGATCACGTATCGGATCACCGAGCCGCCGGGCCGCTCAAACGCCCTGCTCATCGCGAGCAAACCCTGGTCGGCCGAGGCGACGCCGGCGGCGACGTTGATCGACACCGCGGGCAGGACCAAGAGCATGACCACGAACGCCGGGCCGATGTCGCTGATCCCGAAGATCACCAGCGAGACGACCGCGTAGACAACCAGCGGGACGTTCGCGAGCAGGTAGACGAAGTCGTGGAAGAACGCCCGCGCGTAGCGGAACCGGCCCATCAGGAGGCCGATCGGGATTCCCAGCGCGATCGCGGCCAGCCACCCCATCATCGTCTTCTGCAGGCTCTTCAAGAAGGCCTCGGCCACGAGGCCTTCCTGGATCAGCTCCCACATGTTGTCGACCACCGCGAACGGCGACGGCAACACGACCGGTTCGAACTTCCACTCGGACAGCGCCGCCCAGAGACCCAGGAACGAGAGGGCGCCGAGGATCGAGAGGCCGACGCGGGCCACCGCCCTGCTGCGGATCCGCCCTCCCAGTCGGAGGTGCGGGACCCGCAGCGTGCCGTCGGTGGCCGTGCTCACGTTCTGGCTGCCGTCACGTCAACCAGGGCGGGATCTAGCCCTCGTCGCCTCCGATCGTCTCCGTGACCTCGCCGGTCTTCGGGTCGATGACCGCGAACTCCCCCAGCGTCTGGTCCTCCTCGATCACGCCCGCGGCCTTGATCAGGTCGAAGACGCCCGCCTCGTTCTCGATCCACTCGGGCGTCAGGTACACCGAGTCCTGCTGGAAGTCGAAGACGTTGTCCACATAATCCTGCATGAACTTCTCGTCCTCAGGACTCTGAATCGCGAAGTCCTCGGGGTTGTCCGCAATGATCGTGTCCGAGTCCTTGGTCCACTGGTCCATGCCCTCCTGCCAGATATCGAGGAAGAAGGCGACCTCCTCCGGATTCTCGTCGAACCACTCCTTGCGAGCGACGAAGTTGTTCGAGTCGACCCCGAGGTGGTTGGGATCGTCGGCGATCTCGTCGGCGTACAGCTGCGAGGCCGACTTGCCGTCATAGAGCGCCTCGATCTTGCCGGTGCGCAGGGCCTCGGTGCCCTGGACGGGGTCGATGATCGCGGCGCAGATCTCGCCGTCCTCGAGCAGCTGGGGCATGATCTGGTAATCGGCGGTGACCAGCTCGAGATCATCGCCCTGCTCGGCGATCTCACGCCCGTCGATCTGGTCCACCAACGAGGACCAGATCACCGTGTTGCCGGTGGTCGATTCCGCCGCGACCTTGCACCCCTCCGGTAGGTCCGCGGCCGTGGCATAGTCCTGGCCGGCCGCAACCGCGAAGATGTCCTTGTTGGCGTTGTACTTGCCGAAGGTCACGGTCGGGATCCCCTGTTGATCGAGCAGCGGGGTCTCGTAGCTGCCCGTCGAGAGTATGTCGGCGTTGCCGCCCGCGAAGAGTCCGAACTCGTCGAAGGACTGGAAGGCGTTGATGTCGATGCCCGCCTCGACTCCCTTCTTCTCGAGGATGCCGCTGTCGACGATGTAGTTCCAGACCGGGTCCGGGGCGAAGGCGAAGCGGATCACGCTCTGCGCCTCGATCTCACTCGTCTCGCCGCTGCTGTCGTCGTCGTCGCCCCCGCAGGCCGCCAGGGCGAGCACGCTGACCAGCGCCACGCACCCGAGAAGCAACCGAGACCACCTTGTCGCGAGCCTCCTCCTCATGATCCTCCTCTCGCTGCCAGTCCCCGCTCAGGGCGGTACCGGAGCCCGTGGGTTCGTCGGGGCCAACTCCGTCACCCCGAAACCAACAACCGCTGCTCGGATTCGAAAGTTTCGCTACACAAGCAACAGCGCGGCTACTGTATCCAGGGGATATCGGGAAGTCAAGGCAAATCCTCAGCGCGGTGCGGAGGGCCATTTTCAAGCCAGTTGAGCGCACTCTTCAGGGCACATAAGTATTGCTAACGTTGATCTCGTCAATGACCCACTATCCAAGTGAGGCTGCGGTGGCCGGAAGAGCGAGGCACTGATGCGATGGGGACTGATCGGAACGCGCGGACTGGTCGACAGAGGCGGCCTGAACGCGTTCCAGCAGGCGGAGAACGCGGAGCTGGCCGCGGTCCTGAGCAGCGACCCCGAGCGCGCGCGGGAATTTGGCGCTGCCAACGACGTCGAGACTGCGACTGCGGATCTCGACGAGTTCCTGGCGGCGCCGGGCCTGGAGGCGGTCTGGATCGCTTCGCCGACCTGGCTTCACCACGAGCAGGGTCGGGCTGCGATCGATGCGGGCAAGCACGTGCTACTCGAGAAGCCGCTCGCGATCGACGTCCGGGCCGGCTGGGAACTGGTGGAGGCGGCCGAGAAGGCCGGCACCCTGCTGGCGACCGGCTATCAGGCCCGTTACGTCCCGGCTCATGCGGCAATGAAGCGGCTGATCGACGAGGGCGCCGTGGGAGAGGTCTCGGTTGCCAGGACCTATTACGGCATCCATCGCCCGGGCCCGCCACCCGAGTGGCGCCAGAAGCGCGAGACGGCGCGCTGGGGGGCACTCTCGGACGTCGGCACCCATCACATCGACCTGCTTCGGATGCTGCTCGGCGAGATCGCAGAGGCAGAGGGCTATTTCGAGCGTCAGCAGGGCTTCGAGACCGACGACGCGGTCGCGGCGGCCCTTCGGCTCGAGTCCGGGATAGTTGCGACGTTGACGATCAGCACCAACGTGTGGGTTCAATACACCCGGGTCGAGGTTCACGGGACCGAGGGCGCACTCGTCGCCGAGGACACCTCGCCCCTCGGCCAGGGAACGGCGAGCTTGTTGCGCGCCGGCGAGGAGCCCGAAGACGTGACCGGCGCGCGGCCGAACTCGTGGGTTGCGCAACTCGAGACCGTCACCCGGGCCGCATCGGGCGAAGAAGTGGCCTATGCGACCGGCGAGGACGGCGCGCGCAACCTCGAGATCATGGAGCAGATCGTCGAGTGATCTGAAGGATTCCGTTGCTTGCCTTCTCAGCTGCGTGCAGCCCCCGCGATGAGGGCTTCGAGGGTCTCCACTGCCTCGCTCGCGCGGCGTCTGCTTCGGAACATGACCGTGTTCGGCGCCACGAGGCGTCGCGATTCCTGAAAATAGGTATCGGGGAAATCGTCGAACGGCCCCGTCTCGTTGGCTTGCTCGTTTCCGAATGGTCTGAGAACAACCTGGACAGCCGCACCGGGACGTCCCTCGATCACCTCTACCGAGGAGATGCGGGAATAAGGGAATTCTCCGACGGACCAATGAATGAGCTCGGTCCGCTTTGCGATCAGCGCCCGCGCCCGCGTGCAGACGAGAGCGTTGGTCCCGAAGCCGCGGGTCGCCCAAACGCCGACGATCTCCTCACCGGGGTCGAGAGACTCCTCGATTGCTCGGCGCATTCCCGCGCGCAGTCCGTCAAGTCCCTGCACTCCGGAGGATCCTAGCTTGACCATCTACGAACCATGGGACGCACTCACGGCCCCTCGCTTCACGGGGCCGCGTACCTACGCGCGGCTGCCATACGTCAAGGATCTCCGGGGGGTCGATGCTGCGGTGTTCGGGATTCCCTGGGACGGCGGCGCCTCATTCCGGGGCGGCGCGCGGTTCGGCCCGGAGGGTGTGCGATCCGCCTCCGGGATGATCCGCGCCTATAACCCGGTTCAGAAGGTGCAGGTCTTCGGAGCGCTGTCGACGATCGACTACGGAGACGCTCCCACCGCGCCCGGGTACATCGAGGAGACGCTGGAACGGATCGAGGCATTCGTCCGTCCGATCGCAGAGTCTGAGGCGATGCCGGTGGCGATCGGCGGCGACCACTCAGCGACGCTCGGCGAACTACGGGCCCTCGCTGCCGTACATGGGCCGCTCGGATTGATCCACCTCGACTCGCACACCGACCTCTGGGACAGCTACAACGGACTCCCGCTCAGCCATGGGACGATGTTCCGCCGGGCGATCGAGGAAGGGATCCTCGATCCCGGCCGTGTCCTGCAGGCTGGCATGCGTGGGTCTCTATACGGCGAAGCCGACGAGGAGATACCGACGACTCTCGGTGTCGAGATGATTCCCTGGGTGGAGCTTGCGGAGTTGACGCCCAACGGCCTGGCGGAGCGTGCACGCAACCGACTCGCGGGAGGCCCCGCATTCCTCTCGCTCGACGTCGACTTCGTCGACGCCGCCTTCTGCCCGGGGACCGGAACGCCGGAGGTTGGCGGGCCAACCAGCTTTGAAGCGCTGGCCTATCTGCGTGCCCTCAAAGGCCTAAACCTTGTCGGCTGCGATGTTGTCGAGGTGGCTCCTGCCTACGACGGTCCGGGCCAAGTGACCGCGCTGTTCGCGGCCAATGCCGTGTTCGAGATGCTCTCGCTTGTCGTGCTGGGCAAGAACGCTGACGACAGCGCCGGCTGAGACGACCCGCGTTTTCCATCATCGCGCCGTGATCCTCGTCCCCGGCGGGTGTTGTTAATTCAGACGACACTCGATCGAGGAGGGCGCTGAGATGAAGACCCCGAACGCCGTTGGACCGGCGATCGCGGCGCGGCGATCAGGTATCCCTTGACGCAGAGCCGATGACGAAGGGATCGAGACTGAGGCCAATCGCGAGGGCCGTGTTGCGCACGCAGGCGGACGAGCGCCTGGTCGAGCTCTCGCGCGAGGGCCGAGAGGCGGTGTTCGAGGAGATCGTGCGCCGCTACCGCTCGGGGCTGGTCGCCTTCGCCGCCGCCTACGCCCCGGCCGACCGCGCCGAGGACGTCGTCCAGGAGAGCCTGGTGCGCTCTTGGACCGCGCTCGCTGACTCCGAGGGGGAGATCAAGTTGAAACCGTGGCTCTACACGATCGTTCGCAACCGCGCCCTCAACGCCCGGCGCGATGCCCGGCCGCACGAGCCCCTGCCGGACGACCTCGACGGGGTCGCCCAACCCCCGGAGATCGTGCTCACACGCGAGGAGCTTGAACGGGTCACTGCCGCGGTCAGCGCCCTGCCCGACCCGCAGCGAAAGGCCCTGGTGCGCAGCGCGCTGGACGGGCGAACCCACGAGCAGATCGCCGCCGAGATCGGCTCGACGCCGGGCGCGGTCAGACAGCTGATCTTTCGCGGCCGTACCGCGGTCCGCGAAGGGGTCGGCCTGGTCATCCCGATGCCGCTGGTCCGGGCGCTCGCCGACACGGGCGCGCCCGAGGCGGCGGCGACAGCCGCGGCCGGCGGCGCCGCGATCGCCAGTGCCGCGGGAGGAACCTCGGTGCTGACCAAGGCGACCGTCGGGCTGGTGGTCGGGACGATCGCGGCGGGAACCGGGGTTGCGATCAAGCGGGCAGACGACGAGCGGGAACGAGCTCAGGCCGGCACGCCGACGGCGCAGGCGAGCTCGGACAGCTCCGGCGCAGCCTCCGACTCTGGCGGCACGGCACCCGCGGCATCAGCTGCTGGGCCGAGCCGAGCCGAGACGGGCAACGGCAGCAGTTCGGGGGAGGGTTCCGGGTCCGATGGTCCGGGTGATCGATCCGGCCCCGGTGGCGGGGACGGCGATCACCGTGGAGGCGAGGATCGCGGCTCGGGCGGGGACTCGGGACCGAGCACCGATCATTCGAGCGACTCGCAGCTCGACTCGTCGGGCCCCGGTGGCCCGGGCGCCGGTGGCAGCTCCGGCTCGGGGTCTGGAGACAGCTCCGGCTCGGGTTCCGGCAGCTCTGGGTCGGGCTCCGGCGGCAGCTCCGGCTCGGGCTCCGGCAGCTCTGGGTCGGGCTCCGGCGGCAGCTCTGGCTCGGGGTCCGGCCCGGGCTCGGGGTCCGGCCCGGGCTCTGGCTCTGGGTCAGGCTCCGGCGGCAGCTCTGGCTCGGATGACGCTGTCGACCCGGTCGAGATCGATGCGCCCGAAGCGGAATCCTCCAGCGGCTCGGGCAGTTCCGGGCCCTCCGGCGGCAGCTCGGGCTCCGGCGGCGGCTCCGGCTCGTCCGGCGGCTCCGGTTCCTCCGGGTCGTCCGGCAGCTCCGACGAGATCGAGCTCGACTAACGCCAGCGCGGCCGCAGCCCGGAGAGCCGTGGCTTCGACTGCGCGCGCAACACCGGCTCCAGCGCTTCCGCGGCCTCCGCGGGCAGCGGGCGTCGCGCCGGATCGGAATCCAGACAGGCGAGGATCGGGGCGGCTACCTCGGCGGGTAGGGGCGATGGATCGATCTCGCGGGCGAGCTGGGGCCAGCGCCGCAAGGGTTCGGCCGAGTCGGGCTCGGCGTCCGCGAAGGGCCGGCACCCGGTCGCCGCGCGATAGAGCGTCGCCCCCAGCCCCCAGACGTCGGCGGGTGCTCCGATCGGCCCGCGTCCGTCGGGGTCGCACTGCTCGGGCGCCATGTAGGCGTCGGTCCCGATCGGCCGTTCGAGGCGAGCCGCGTCTTCGGCCGTGAGCGCGACACTGAGGTCGATCAGCCGCGGCGGGGCGCTCATGATCGTGTTCGCCGGCTTCAGGTCCAGATGGACGCAGCCGACGGCGGCGAGGTAATGGAGCGCCGAGCACAGCTGCAGCGCCAGGGGCACCAGCTGCTCAGGCGGCAGCGGGCCGTGGCTGCGTACCAGGCTCGACAGCCGCGGGCCCTCGAGGTGCTCGAGGACCAGATGGGGACGCGCGCCCTCGAGCACGGCGCCGAACCCGCGCAGGATCACCGGATGGTCGAGCCGGGTGAGCATCTCCGCCTCCGCTCGCAGGCCCTCGAGCGTGTGCTCGTCGGCGACCAGGTGCGGTCGCACCAGCTTCGCCACCACGATCGCGTGCAGGCGCTCGTCGAAGGCCAGATAAGCCTCGTAGCGATGGCCGCCGCCGAGGCGCTGCAGCGCGGTACGTCCAGGGACGATCTGGTCGCCCTGCTCGAATTCCCAGCGGCGCTGTGTCTGTTCAGTCACGGCCGGCATCACGATCTCCCGAGGTCGGTGAGGCGGGCGGAGCGGAAGGCCCCGCCCGCCTCGATCGACATCCCGGCTCAGTGCCCCCGGGTGCGGGTCCCGGTCGCGGTGTCGTTGGTCGCGGTGTTGCTCGCGCCGGTGCCCCGGGTGGTCCCGGTCGCCGTCGCGGTGTCGTCGTCGTCCTGATCTCCACCATGACCGCGGTGGCCGTTGTCGTCATGACCGCGGTGGCCGTTGTCGTCGCCGCGCCCGGTGTGACCCCTAGTCGCGGTGTCGTTGGTCGCGGTGTTGCTCGCGCCGGTGCCCCGGGTGGTGTCGTCGCCGCCGGTCCGGGTCTGCGTTTGGGTGCCGGTGTCGGTGTCGTCGTCATCATCACCGTCGCCGCCGCCCCCGGGACCGGAGTGGTCGTCATCCTCGTCGCCGGAGCCGTGACCGCTGCTGCCGTCGTCGCGGTGCGCGACGATCTTGTCGCCGCTGTCGGCTGCCGATGCGACCACCGCCACCGCGTTGATGAACACGGCGGTCAACAGCATCAGCACGAAAGCGAAGCTGACCCGGTTGAGCACGCTCGGCTCGCTCGCCTGCATCTGGATCCTCCTCATGGTCGTTCGCATTTGCGGGCACGCGCCCGCCCCCACGCTTCTTCAACCCGAGCGAGTCGGGAGGATCACGATCTCCGGCGGCTATTTGGCGGCGAGCCAGTCGGGGCCGACGCCGATCTCGATCGCCAGCGGCGGGTCGAGGTCGAACGCGGCGATCATCTCGGCGCCGACGATCTCGCCGGCCGCCTCGATCTCGGCCTCGGGGCCCTCGAACAGGAGCTCGTCGTGGATCTGGAGGACGAGCTCGGTCTCGAGCGCCGCCTCGGCCAGCGCGCGGTGGCAGCGGACCATCGCCAGCTTGATGATGTCGGCGGCGGTCCCCTGGATCACCGTGTTGACCGCGAGCCGCTCGCCGAGCAGCCGGCGCTGGCGGTTGCCCGAGCGCAGCTCCGGGATGTTGCGGCGGCGACCCATCAGGGTCGTCACGTAGCCGCGGCCCTCCGCCTCGGCGATCGTCTCGTCGATGAACCGCTTGACCGCCGGGAAGCGCTCGAAGTAGCGCTCGATGTAGGTGCCGGCCTCGTCACGGTCGATGTTCAGCCGATCGGCGAGCCCGTAGGCCGAGAGCCCGTAGGCAATCCCGTAGTTGACCATCTTCGCCTTCGAGCGCTCCCCCGGGGTGATCGCATCCGGGTCGGCGCCGATGATCCCGGCGGCGGTCTCGGTATGGACGTCGGCGCCGGAGGCGAAGATCTCGCGGAGCACACCCTCACCGGCAACGTGGGCGAGGACGCGCAGCTCGACCTGGTTGTAGTCGCAGGAGAGCAGGCGATTGCCGGGCGCCGCGACGAAGCAGGCGCGCACCGGTCGGCCGACCTCGGAGCGGATCGGGATGTTCTGCAGATTCGGGTTGGTGCTCGAGAGGCGTCCGGTGGCGGCGGTGACCTGGTTGAAGGTCGTATGGATGCGACTGGCGTCGTCGACCAGCTCAGGCAGGGAGTCGAGGTAGGTGCTCTTGAGCTTGGTCAGCTCGCGCCAGCGCTCGACCTTCTCGACGATCGGATGCTCGTCGCGAAGCTGGCCCAGGACCCGGGCGTCGGTCGAAAAGCCGGTCTTGCCACGTCGCTTCTTGGTCAGCCCGAGCTCGTCGAAGAAGACCGTCCCCAGCTGCTGAGGTGAGCCGATCGTAAACTCGTGTCCGGCGAGGTCGTAGATCTCTCGCTCGAGCACGGCGATCTGCTCCTCCATTCCGGCACCGATCTGCGCCAAGCGCTCGGTGTCGAGCATCAGACCGACCCGCTCCATCTGGGCCAACGTCTCGATCAGAGGCATCTCGACCTCGTTCAGCAAGCGCTCGACCCCGAACTCAGCCAGGCGCTCGCGCTGGCGCTCGGCGAGCTCTCCGGCAAGGCGCGCGTCGACCGCCGGGTCGCCGGCCGCCTCGCCCTCCTCGGCCTCGAGTGAGAGCTGGCCCTCCTCAGCGCCGGCCGGCGCCGCTGCGAGTCCCGCGTCGGCGGCGAGCTCGTGCAGCTCATAGGTGCGCCGCGCCGGGTCGATCAGGTAGGCCGCGACCATCGTGTCGTGGGCGAGGTCGAGTCCCTGCGGGCGCGCCGCGGCGAGCAGGCTGTGGGGCCCGTGGCCGCCGAGCGCCTTGATGTCGTGGGCGATCAGCGGGCGCTCGCGCAGGTCGGCGGCGAGCGCGGTCAGGTCGGCGGCGTCGCCCGCGACCACCCTGGTCCCATCGCTGGCCGCCCACCGACCGCCCGCGATCGCGACGGCGATCGGGCCCTCGGCGAGCTCGGCCGGCGCTCCCTCCTGCGCCTCGACCTCGATCGTCTCCTCGACCATGCGCCCGGGCACGACCTCGTCCCATTCGTCGTCGAGGCGCTGGATCACGGCGCGCAGCTCGAACTCGTTGGCGGCGTCGCGCAGCCGCGAGCGGTCGGGCGTCGAGCGCAGCTGGTCGGTCACGTCGAGGGGCACCTCGACGTCCTCGACCATGGTCGCGAGCTGCTTCGAAACGCGTGCGTCGTCGGCGTGCTCGATCAGGTTCTGCTTGCGCTTGGCGCCGGAGATGTCGTCGACCGAGCCGAGCACCCCCTCGAGATCCCCGAACTGCTGCAACAGCTGGGCCGCGGTCTTGTCGCCGATCCCGGGGACGCCGGGGATGTTGTCGGAGGTATCGCCCTTCAAGCCGATGAAATCGGTGACCAACTGGGGCGGGACCCCGTAGCGCTCGATCACGCCATCGTGGTCATAGACCTTGGTGTCCGTGACCCCGCGCGAGGTGGTCATCACCCGGACCCCGTCGCGGACGAGCTGGTAGACGTCGCGGTCGCCGGAGACGATCATCACCGGGATCCCCGCGTCGGAGGCCCGGCGGGCGAGCGTGGCGATCACGTCGTCGGCCTCGTAGCCCTCGACGTCGACGTTGCGGAAGCCGAACGCCTCCGCCAGCGGCGCCAGCGCCGGCCACTGCTCCTTGAGCAGGTCGGGACGCGACTTGCGCTGGGACTTGTACTCGGCATAGACGGTCTCGCGACCCGACCAGCCCCGGTCCCAGGCCACGATCACCGCCTTGGGCGAATGGTCGATCAGGATCTTCGCCATCATCGAGGCGAACCCGTAGATCGCGTTCGTCGGTCGGCCGTCGGCGGTGGCGATCGACTCCGGCAGGGCGAAGAACGCACGGTAGGCGAGCGAGTTGCCGTCGATCAGGAAGACCTCCCGGGCCCCGCTCTCGTCCTTCTTCTTGGCCACCCCCTGATCGTATTGAGCGGCTCACCGCAACAGGGCACGCCGCAGCGATCGGGCGCGACGGGACGCCGGGGCGAGTTTCGTTCGCATAGCGAGCGAAAGTCGCCCCGGCGGACTGGCTGGGCGCGCCGGGGGGCCGGGCGTTGGACGGCTGGGTGGTTGGGCGGCTCGGTGCCCCGCGTAGAATCGCGCCCCCCATGCCCTCGGTCTCCGCCCAATTCTCGGTCACCGTGCGGGTCGAGCTCGACGCCCGCCAGGAGCCGCTGGGCAAGCTGACCGGGAAGATCGCCGAGGCCGGCGGAGCGCTGCAGGGCGTCGACCTGGTTCCCGGCGCGGGCGGCGAGGGCAAGCGGGTGCGCGAGTTCACCGTCGACGCGCGCGGCCAGCGCCACTGGGAGGAGATCCTGCGGGCGATCGGCTCGACCAGGGGCGCGCGGGTGCTCGACTACGTCGACCGCACCCTGGCGATGCACCGCGGCGGCAAGATCGAGCAGCACAACAAGCAGCCGCTGAAGACCCGCGACGACCTCTCGATGGCCTACACGCCCGGGGTCGCGCGCGTCTGCATGGAGATCGCCCGCGATCGCTCCAAGGCCTTCGACTTCACGATCAAGAAGAACACGGTCGCGGTGGTCTCCGACGGCTCGGCGGTGCTCGGGCTCGGGGACATCGGCCCCGAGGCGGCGATGCCGGTGATGGAGGGCAAGGCGATGCTGTTCAAGGAGTTCGCCGGGATCGACGCGTTCCCGATCTGCCTCGACACCAACGATCCGGAGCGGATCATCGATGCGGTCAGGCTGATCGCGCCGACCTTCGGCGGCATCAACCTCGAGGACATCTCGGCGCCCCGCTGTTTCGAGATCGAGGACGCGCTCAAGGACGAGATCGACATCCCGGTCTTCCACGACGACCAGCACGGGACCGCGGTGGTGACGATGGCGGCGCTCTTCAACGCGCTCAAGATCGTCGGCAAGCCGATCTCCGAGATCCGCGTGCTGATGCTCGGCCTCGGCGCCGCAGGGGTAGCGGTGACGAAGATGATGCTCGCCTCCGGGATCACCCGGATCATCGGCTGCGACCGCAGGGGCGCCCTCTCGACCACCCGCGAGGACTACGAGCAGATGACCGAGATCAAGCGCTGGTACTCGGAGAGCTCGAACCCCGAGCACCTCCTCGGCTCCCCCGCGGAGGTGATCGAGGGCGCGGATCTGTTCGTCGGGCTCTCCGGGCCCGGGCTGATCGAGGCGAGCGCGCTCGAGCGCATGGCCGACGACGCGATCGTCTTCGCGATGGCGAACCCGACCCCCGAGGTGATGCCCGAGGAGGCCGAGCCCTACGTGCGGATCATGGCCACCGGGCGCTCCGATTACCCGAACCAGATCAACAACGTGCTCGCCTTTCCGGGCATCTTCCGCGGCGCCCTCGACGCCGGCGCTCCCCGGATCACCGAGGAGATGAAGCTCGCCGCGGCGCACGGGATCGCCGGCGTGGTCGCCGACCAGGACCTCTCCGAGGACTACATAACCCCCTCGGTCTTCGACCGCGATGTCGCGCCGGCGGTCGCCAAGGCCGTGGTCGAGGAGGCCCGCCACGCCGGCATCGCCCGCGTCTCGGAGGAGACGGGTACCTTCTCGACGATCGAATAGATCGAGCGACGCGAGAAAGGCGGGAACCTTCTGATGCGCGTACTGGTCAGCGGAGCGACGGGTCGGATCGGCTCGACCGTCTGCGATGCGCTGCTCGCGCGCGGCGACGAGGTTGCCGGGCTGAGCCGCGACCCGGCCCGTGCGCGCGAGGGCAACCCGACCGTCTCCTGGCACGCTTGGGATCCCGCCAACGAGCGCCCGCCCGAAGCCGCGCTCGAGGGAGTCGACGCGCTCGTCAACCTGGTCGGCGAGGAGATCAACCAGCGGCTCACCCCCGAGGCCAAGCAACGGATCCGCGACAGCCGGGTGCGCGCGACCAAGAACCTCGTCGACGCGATGCTCTCGGCCTCACCGCGGCCGAGGATCCTGGTCAGCCAGGCGGCGATCGGCTACTACGGGGACCGTGGCGAGGCGATCGTCGACGAGTCGACGCCAGCCGCCCCGGGGTTTCTGCCCCAGGTGGTGGTCGACTGGGAGAGCGAGGCCCGCCGCGCCGCCGAACAGGGGGTTCGCGTGGCGATCCTGCGTACCGGGCTGGTGCTCGATCCCGGCGGCGGCCTGCTGAAGCAGTTGGCGCTGCCGTTCAAGCTCGGCGTCGGTGGCCCGCTCGCGGGTGGCGACTTCTACATGCCGTGGATTCACATCGACGACGAGGTCGGGCTGTTCCTGTGGGCGCTCGACACCGAAGCTGTCAGCGGCACGCTGAACGCGACCGCTCCCAACCCGGTGACCAACCGCGAGTTCTCGAAGGCGTTCGGCAGGGCATTGCACCGCCCGGCGTTCGTGCCGGCGCCTCGGCTCGCCGTGGTCGCGCTGCGCGGCGCAGAGCTTGCCGAACAGGTCACCGGGAGCTATCGCGTCGTCCCCCGCCGGGCACTCGATCTGGGCTACAGCTTCCGGTTTCCCCGGATCGATGGCGCGCTCGAGGACCTGGTCGGAAGCTAGGACGTCGGCGGGCGCAGCTCCACGGCGAGCCGCAGCTCGCCGTCCTTGAGCTGATAGCCGCTGAGCCGGTCGAGGGTGGTCTCGCCGAGCTCGTCGATCGAGTAGACGCCGAGCACCGAGTCGCGCTCGACGGTGGCGAAGAACGCGTCGATCACCGCGGCGCGGTCGGTCGGGTCAGAGGCGCGGTCGATCGAGTCGAGTGCGAGCGCCATCGCCTCGTAGCCGTAGGCGGCGTAGCTGCCTGGCCGGCGACCGTACTCGTCGGCGAAGGAGGCTGCGAACTCGCGTCCCGCCGCCGGCAGCTGCGCCGGAGCGAGCGCAGCGGAGGTCACCCTGCCCGGCCGCGGGCCGGCTGTCTGCAGGTAGGCGTCGCTGCCGATCTCCTCGCCGCCCGGCGGGCGCGGGGTGCCGGCGAGGTAGAGGAGCGGGTTCGGGCCGCCCTGCTCGAGGCCGAGCGTCGCCGCGGCCGCCTCGAACGCGCTCGACAGCTCGCGCCCGAACGGAGTCCCGTCGCTGAGCACCCGGACTCCCTCGAGGCCGACCTCGCGCGCCCAGGTCGCAGCCGCGGCCGCCTGCACGGCGTCGCTCGGGATGACTCGCCCGAAGGTGCGCTCGCCCGAGGGCTGGGCCTCGGGCAGCTCGTCGGAGCCGACGAAGGGAGCGGTCAGGTCCCCAGCGCCGCTGGCCGGCGAGACCTGGAGCAAGCCGGCGGCGTTGGTGACCGGCAGCGAGGTCCGTGTCGCGCCCGAGGCAAAGTCGCCGATGTACGCGATCGCGCTCGAGTCCTGGGTCGCGGCGCGAGCGTTGGCTCCCGCCTTCGCCGGTGTCCAGCGCGCGCTCGGCCGTTCGCCCTCTGTGTCGTCGAGAAAGACCGCGCGCACCGCGACCCCGCCGGCCTCAACACCGGAGTCGGCGAGCGCCAGGCGGGCGCCGTCCGCTGCGTCGCGGCCGTCGACCCCGGCGGCGCCGCGAAGCGGCAGGCTGACGTAGACGGTCAGCGAGGCGTCGTCCGCCGGACGGTCGGATCCCGGGCCGCAACCGGCGATCAGCAGGGCCGCCGAGAGGGCCGCGGCGGCGCCGGTGCTAACCGAGGAAGGCTTCGGCAACCGAGTATTCCTCGGGCGTCACCGTCCGCAGCTCGGCCACCGCGTCGGCGAGCGCGACCAGCTCGATCCGGGTCCCGCGAAGCGCCGGCATCGTCCCCCAGCGGCCGCCGTCGGCCGCATCGACCGCGGCGACCCCGAAGCGGGTCGCCAGGACCCGGTCATAGGCGGTCGGCGTGCCGCCGCGCTGGATGTGCCCGAGGACCACCGCCCGGGTCTCGAACCCGGTCCGCGACTCGATCTCCTGCTCCAGCCGCTGACCGATTCCGCCGAGCCGGACGTGACCGAACTCGTCGAGCTCGCCGTCGGCGACCTCCATCGTCCCCTCCGCGGGCACGGCGCCCTCGGCAGCGACCACGATCGAGAAGAACCGCCCGCGCTCGTGGCGGCGGCGGATCAGGCGACAGACGCCGTCGACGTCGAACGGCTCCTCCGGGATCAGGATCACGTCACCGCCGCCGGCGAGACCGGAATAAAGCGCGATCCAGCCGGCGTGGCGGCCCATCACCTCGACCACCATCACCCGATGATGGGACTCGGCGGTCGTGTGCAGGCGGTCGATCGCCTCGGTCGCGACCTGAAGCGCGGTGTCGAAGCCGAAGGTGACGTCGGTGGCGCCGATGTCGTTGTCGATCGTCTTCGGCACCCCGAGCAGGTTGAGCGCGTGCTCGGCGTGCAGGCGGTTGGCGGCCCCGAGCGTGTCCTCGCCGCCGATCGCGATCAGCCCGTCGAGGCCGAGCTGCTGCATCGTCGAAGCGATCGTCGCCGGGCCGTCGTCGCGCTTGAACGGGTTCGTGCGCGAGGTCCCGAGGATGGTGCCCCCCCGAGGGAGGATCCCGCGCGTCGACTCGACCGTGAGCTCGTCGTGCAGGCCCTCGAGCGGCCCGCGCCAGCCGTCGCGAAAGCCGATGAACGAGTGCCCGTGGACGGTGGCGCCCTTGCGGACGATGGCGCGGATGACCGCGTTCAGGCCCGGGCAGTCACCCCCGCCGGTGAGCACTCCGAGTCGCACGGCCCCAAGATACCCGCCGCGGCCACCGAGCTAGTCCGCGAGCGCCTCCCTGCGGACGTCGAAGAACCGGGCCGCCAGCGCGGCGGGGTCACCGGCGGCGACGAGCTCAGCGTAGTCGAGCTCGGCGCCCTTGAACCCGGTCGCGTTCCACAGCTCTCCGGCCTCGGGCTCTTGCCACGGGCCGACGTAGACATAGGGCTCGGGATGCAGCTCGTCGCCGGGCGAGGCGCCGTAGTTCGCGCGCCGCCCGAGGGCCTCGGGGCCGGCCTCGATCGCGATGTCGAAATGCTCGGGCCAGATGATGATCGGAGACGCTTGATCGGCGGGAGCGGTAGTGGCGACCAGCGCCGAGAGGGCCGCGGCGGCGAAGGCGTAGTACTCGCCCAGGATCGCGGCGGCCGGCGCCTCGATCGCCAGCGGAGACGAGTCCTCGGGGAGGCCGTTCGGGAACAGGCCCTCGCCGACGAAGGCAGCCGCGCCGGCGATCGACTCGATCGCGTCGCGCCGCTCGATGCCACCCTCGGAGAGGACGATCTCGGCGCCGTCGACGCGGACCTGCAGCTCGCGGCCCCGGTGATCGAACGGCGGCGTGCCAAAGCCGCCGGGGGTCTGCATCAGAGCGATCTCGTTGTCGGGCTTGCGCGCCGGAGCCACCACCTCATCGGCGACCCGGTGCAGGGCCGCACGCGTATTCGCGAACGAGCTTGGCAGCGGTTGCAGGCCGATGGCGGAGTCGCCTTGGGTTCGAGGTCTAGGCCCGGATCCAATCGAGCAACGGCTTCGCCCAGCGGTCGAGGACGCCGTTGAAGAGGATGAACAGGAAGATCAAGGCGGCGATCGTGCCGCCGAGCGAGAACGCGTAGGCGAGCACCATCGCGATCAGGCCGACGACGGTGAATACGAGCAGGCGCACGGGCGGCAATCTACCCGTTCGGCTCGCCCGACATCGCCGCCCGCGCCTCGCGGATGAAGGCGCCGACCCCCGCGGCGGCGCGATCGGCATCGCCGGCCTCGGAGACGGCGCGGACGAGGCGGGTGCCGACGATCACCCCGTCGGCGATCGCGCCGACCTCGGCGGCCTGCTCGGGGGTACCGATGCCGAAGCCGACCGCGACCGGGACCGCCGAATCCGACCGGGTCGCCTCGATCAGGGCGCCGAGGGTTGAGGGAAGCCGCCGGCGCTCGCCGGTGGTGTGGGTGTCGGAGACCAGGTAGACGAAGCCCTCGGCCTCGGCGCCGATCCGCGCACGGCGCTGCGGCGGCGTCGTCGGCGCGACCAGTGGAACCAGGGCCAGGCCCGCCGCTCGCAGCGCGCCCGCCACCTCTCCCCCCTCCTCGAGCGGCAGGTCGGGAACGATCACGCCGGCGGCGCCGGCGTCGGCGAGCGCGCGCGCGAATCGCTCGGGTCCCCGCGCCAGCGCCATGTTCGCGTAGACCATCGGCACCACCGGCGCCGCCGCGGCGATTCGCTCGCAAAGCTCGAGCACCGTCTGCAGCGTGGCGCCGCCCCGCAGTGCCGCGGTTGCCGCCGCATGGATCACCGGCCCGTCGGCGAGCGGGTCGGAGTACGGGACCCCGAGCTCGATCAGGTCGGCGCCCGCCTCGACATAGGCGTCGGCGACGGCGACGGCGGTCTCCTGGTCGGGGAAGCCGCCCATCATGTACGGCATCAGCGCGGCGCGGCCCTGGCCGCGGGCCGCCTCGAAGGCGGCGGCGATCGGTTCAGCCATCGCCGAGGCGCTCGACGACCTCGGCGAGGTCCTTGTCGCCGCGGCCAGACAGCGTCAGCAGATCGAAGCCATGTCCTTCGGCTGACCCGCGCGCCCCCGCAGGCGAAGCCGAGGAGGTGGCGCGGCCCTTTTTTCCCGTCGCCTGGCCGTTGGCCAACAGCCAGGCCACGGCGTGGGCGGGCTCGAGCGCCGGGATGATCCCCTCGAGCCGGGCCAGCTCAACGAAGGCGCGCACGGCGTCGTCGTCGCCGACCGCCTCGTAACGCACCCGGCCGAGATCGCGCAGGTGTGCATGCTCAGGCCCGACACCGGGATAGTCGAGGCCGGCGGAGATCGAGTGGGCCTCGAGGATCTGGCCGTCGGCGTCGGCGAGCACGGAGGAGAGCGCGCCGTGCAGGACCCCGGTCCGCCCGGCCGTCAGCGAGGCACCGTGACGGCCGCCCTCGAGCCCCTCGCCCCCGGCCTCGACCCCGATCAGCTCGACCCCGGGATCGTCGAGGAAGGCGACGAAGGTGCCGATCGCGTTCGAGCCGCCGCCGACGCAGGCGATCACCCGAGCGGGCAGGGTGCCCTCGGCGGCAAGCACCTGCTCGCGTGCCTCGGTGCCGATCACCCGCTGGAGGTCACGCACGAGCGCCGGGTAGGGCGCCGGACCGACCGCCGAACCGATGATGTAGTGGCTGGTGGCGACGTTGGTCACCCAGTCGCGAATCGCGGCGCTGACGGCCTCCTTCAGGGTCCGGGCCCCGGCCTCGACCGCGGCCACCTCGGCGCCGAGCAGGTTCATCCGCTCGACGTTCGGCGCCTGGCGACGGATGTCCTCGGCGCCCATGTAGACGATGCATTCGAGCCCGAGCAGGGCGCAGGCGGTCGCCGCGGCGACCCCGTGCTGGCCGGCGCCGGTCTCGGCGATCACCCGCTGCTTGCCCATCCGCGCGGCGAGCAGCGTCTGTCCGATCGCGTTGTTGATCTTGTGCGCACCGGTGTGGGCGAGGTCCTCGCGCTTCAGGTAGACCCGCCGCCCGGCCCGCTCTGAGAGGCGCTCGGCAAGGTAGAGCGGCGTCGGGCGCCCGACGAAGTCGCGCAGCAGGCGCTCGAGCTCGGCGACGAACTGTGGGTCGTCGCGCGCCTCGGCCCAGGCGAGGGTGAGCTCGTCGAGCGCAGCGACCAGCACCTCGGGCACGAAGCGCCCGCCGTAGGGCCCGAAGCGCTCGTCGACGCCGACGGCGGCGCCCGCTCCCCCGGCCGCCCCGGCGGGAACCGCCGCGCTCATCGCGTCGCCACCCGCGACTCGGGCAACTCGACCCCCGCGGCGGCGGCGAAGGCGGCCATCAGCCCGGCATCCTTGATCCCGGGGGCGGCCTCGACCCCGCTGGCGACGTCGACGGCCGCGGGCCGGGTTACCGCGATCGCCTCGGCGACGTTGTCGGGGGTGAGCCCGCCGGCGACGATCGCCGGCACCCCGAGGCGCCGGTTGGCGACCAGATCCCAATCGAAGCTCTCCCCGCTGCCGCCCGGGCTCTCGGGCGCGTGGGCGTCAAACAGGTGGTAGTCGGTGCGGAAGGCCTCGGCGGCGATCACGGCGGCGAGGCTGCGCACCCTGATCGCCTTGATCACCTTGCAACCCGTCCGGCGGGCGACCTCGCGGCAGAAGTCCGGGCCCTCGTCGCCGTGCAGCTGGACGATCGACAGCGACTCGTCCTCGGCGGCGCGGGCGATCTGGTCGAGGCCGGCGTTGACGAAAACCCCGGCGACCTCGACCCGGCGCCTGAGCTCGGCGCTGATCTCGATCGCGATTTGGGGGTCGCAGCGGCGCCGGCTGTGCTCCCAGTGGTTGAGCCCGATCGCCCAGGCGCCGACCCGGACCGCCTCGCGCGCGTCCTCGACCCGGGTGATGCCGCAGAACTTGACCTTCATCGTGAAAACACGATGGCAGAATGGCTCGGCGATGAACGAAAGCGGTGAGCTCGAGGCCGAGGTGCAGAGGATCGGCCGTCAGCTCGCCGACCTTTTTCCCTCCCCGGGGCGCCATCCGGTGCGCTCGCTCGACCAAAAGGCGATGCAACTCGCCGCCGAGGACGAGCAGATGCGCGCGGCCCTGTTCCGGCTCGTCGACGTAACCCCCGCCTGTCACTCGCTCGACGACCTCGCCTCGCATCTGAGCGGGTATCTGGGGCAGATCCCTGAACGGTCGCAACCGCTCGGCGTCGCGATGCGGATGGCCGACAGCGCCCCCGGTCGAAAGGCGCTCGGCGCGGCGACCGCCGCCGCGGTACGCCACATGGCCCACCGGTTCATCGTCGGTGAGTCCCCCGCGGCCGCCCTGCCAGGGATCGAGTCGCTCTGGCGCGACGGGATCGCCACCTCGGTCGACCTGCTCGGCGAGGCCACCGTGACCCCGGCCGAGGCCGACCGCTACGCGGAGCGCTGCCTCGAGGCGCTGGCGACGCTCGCCGAGGCAGCGCGCAAGTGGCCCGAGCGCCCGCGGCTGGAGCGCGACTCGCGCGGCACGGTCCCGCGAGTCAACCTCTCGGTGAAGGTGACGGCACTGACCCCGCTGATGCGGCCCGAGGCGCCCGAGCTCGGACGCGACGACGCCGCCGAGCGGATGCGCCCGCTGCTGCGGCGCGCAAACGAGCTCGGCGCCCATCTGCACGTCGACATGGAATCGGTCGACTCGCTCGAGACGACGCTCGAGCTGGTGCTCGGCGTACTCGCCGAGCCCGAGTTTCACGACGGCCCGTCGTCGGGCGTCGTCCTGCAGGCCTACCTGCGCGACTCGCCGTCTCAGCTCGAGCGGCTGCTCGAATGGGCGAGAGCCTGCGAGCGCCGCGTCCCGCTGGTGGTTCGGCTGGTCAAGGGCGCCTACTGGGACCACGAGATCGTCGAGGCGCGACAGCACGGCTGGCGACCGCCGGTGTTCGAGCGCAAGGCCGACTGCGACCGCAACTTCGAGGCGCTGACGCGCCGGTTGCTCGACGCGCGACCGCTGGTCCGGGTGAAGGTCGGCTCCCACAACCTGCGCTCGGTTGCCCATGCGATCGCCTACAACCGGCTCGGCGGCGGCGCCGACTCAGATCTCGAGCTGCAGGTGCTCCGTGGGCTCGGCGACGAGCTCGCCGAAGCGCTGCTGGCCGCTGAGCTGCGGGTGCGCTCCTACTCGCCGGTCGGCGACCTGGTCGCCGGGATGGCCTACCTCGTTCGCCGGCTGCTCGAGAACACGTCGAACGACTCGTTCCTGCGCGCTCACGCGCAGGGAGCGCCGGTCGAGCAGCTGCTGGCGGCACCATGAGTTTCGCCAACGAGCCGACCCTGGAGTTGCGGCGCGCCGACGTCCGCGACGAGCTCCTCGCCGCGCTGCGCGCTTTGGAGCCGAGCCTGCCGCTGTCAGTGCCGATGCTGATCGGTGGCGAGCCCGTCGGCGGTCGGGAGTTCGAGTCGACAGATCCCGGCACCCCGTCGCGGTTGGTCGCCAGAGCCGCTCGCGCCGGCGACTCAGATGCCGGCGCGGCGATCGCTGCGGCAGAGCGCGGCCATCGTCATTGGGCCGGGCGCCCGGCCGCCGCCCGCGCCCAGTGCCTGGAGGAGGCCGCGGCGACCCTGCGTCGTCGGCGCGCGGAGCTCGCGGCGCTCGAGGTGCGCGAGTGCGCGAAGCCCTGGCGCGAGGCCGATGCCGACGTCTGCGAGGCGATCGACTTCCTCACCTACTACGCCCGCGGCGCGGTTGACCTCGAGCGCGGCCCCGAGCTGCTTCAGGCACCGGGCGAGCGCAACACGTTGCAGCGCCGCGCTCGCGGGGTCGCCGCGGTGATCGCGCCCTGGAACTTTCCGCTCGCGATCCCGACGGGGATGACCGCCGCCGCGCTCGCCGTCGGCAACGCGGTGATCCTGAAACCCGCCGAGCAATCCCCGGCGTGCGCCCTGGCGCTGGTCGAGGCCCTCCACGACGCGGGCGTACCGGGCGATGCGCTGACGCTGCTGCCAGGCTACGGCGAGGTCGGCGCGGCTCTGGTCGGCGATCCACGGGTCCACCTGATCGCCTTCACCGGATCGAGCGCGGTCGGCCTCGAGATCGTGCGCGCCGCCGCTGAGACCCCCGAAGGTCAGAATCACGTCAAGCGAGTGATCGCCGAGATGGGCGGCAAGAACTGCATCGTGGTCGACTCCGACGCCGACCTCGACGAGGCGGTGCCGGGAATCGTCGCCTCAGGCTTCGGCTACGCGGGCCAGAAGTGCTCGGCCGCGTCCCGGGTGCTCGCCCACGAGTCGGTGGCCGAGGCGCTGCTCGAACGCCTCACCGGCGCGGTCGAGTCACTCGTCGTCGGCCAGGCCGAGCTGCTCGAGACCGACGTGCCGCCGCTGATCGAGCGCGCGGCCCAGGCACGGCTGGGGCGGATGGGCGAGGAGGCCGAGCGCGCCGGCCGGATCGTCACCGCCCCTCGGGCGTTACCCGCGGATGGCTGGTTCGCGTCGCCGACCGTAGCGACCGATCTCGATCCCGACTCGGCCCTGCTTCGGAAGGAGATCTTCGGTCCGCTGATCACGCTCGAGGCGGTGGCGAGCATCGAGTCCGCGCTCGAGCTGATCGACTCGCTGCCATTCGCGCTCACCGGGGGGCTCTTCTCGCGCAGCCCGCAGACGATCGCCGAGGTCACCGCGCGAACCCCGGTCGGCAACCTCTACGTCAACCGCCCGATCACCGGGGCGATGGTCGCCCGCCAGCCGTTCGGCGGCAACCGCCGGTCCGGTCTCGGCAGCCAGGCGGGTGGACCCGGCTATCTGGTCCAGTTCACCGAGCCCATCGTGGTCAGCGAGAACACGATGCGCCACGGCCTGGTCACCGAGCCCGGGCGCTGAGCGCTCGGTCAGCCGCCGGCCTGCGAGGGCCGCTCGTCGAGCTCGACGCTGACGGTGCGCTGGTCGCCCGCTCGCAGCAGGGTGAGCTCGATCGAGTCGCCCGGCTGCTTGGCGTCCACCGCGGCGATCACATCGGCCATCTCGGTCACGGGCTTTCCGTCGGCCTCGACGATCAGGTCGCCCCCGGCGCGGAACGGCTGGCCGCCGATCGTCACCTCGGCGTCGCCGGCTTCCAGCCCCGCCTTGTCGGCTGGGCTGTCGGGGACCACCGACTGGACCAGGGCGCCACCGTCAGCGTCGAGGTTGAGGACGTCGGCGATCTCCGGCGTCAGGTCGGTGCCGCTGACCCCGAGGAAGGCGTGCTCGACCTGACCGTCGTCGATCAGCTGCTGGGAGATCTCCCGGGCGGTGTTGATCGGAACGGCGAAGCCGATGCCGACGTTGCCGCCGCTGCCCGCGGACTCGATCTGCGAGTTGATCCCGACCACGCGCCCGTTCGAGTCGATCAGCGGCCCGCCGGAGTTGCCGGGGTTGATCGGCGCGTCGGTCTGGATCGCGTCGGTGATCGTGAACCCGTTCGGCGAGTCGATCTCGCGCTGGACCGCGGAAACGATCCCCGCCGTCGCCGTCTGATCGAGCCCGAACGGGTTGCCGATCGCAACGGCCGGGTCGCCGACCGCGACCTGGGAGGAGTCGCCGAGCGCGAGCGGGTGCAGGGCATCGGCGGGCGCGTCGACCTGGATCACCGCGACGTCGGTGGACGGGTCGCTCCCGAGCACCTTGGCGTCGTAGCTGTCGCCCTCGGCGCCGAGCGTGACGCTGACGCTGTCGGCACCGGCGACGACATGGGCGTTGGTGACGATGCGACCGTCCCCGTCGATCACGAATCCCGAGCCGGTGGCGGTGCCCCCGCCCTCCTGCGGGGCGCCGAACGGGTCGAAGGCGCCGGCTTGCGGGGTGGCCTGGTGCTCGGCCTTGATGAAGGCGACCCCGGGGGCGTCCTTGGTGTAGATCTGATTCACGCTCAGGCCTCCGCCCTCGCCGCCCTCGTCGGCGGCCGGCTCGGTGAGCGGCGTCGTTGCGGCAGCCGGGGCGGCGCCGTCATCGCCGGCCTCAACCCATCCGACGGCGATCGCCACCCATCCGAGCAGGCCGACCACGAGGCCACCGGCGAGTGCGGAGACAAACGGAGTGCGGAGGAAGTTCTTCATCCGCCGCAGGATTCAGGCGAGCGCTGAAGGCGCTCTAAGCGCAATCGAAACGGGGCTTAAGGATTCGGGTTCGAGGTCTGGGCGCGCTCAGCGCTCGGAGGCCCGGTCCATGTAGTGCTCGCGGGTCGCCTCGTCGTCCATGGTCAGATCGCGGACGGCGCCCTCGGGGTCGCCGGAGCGCATCAGCGCCTCGCCGATCAAGACCGCGTCGCAGCCGATCCGCTCGAGCTCTTCGAGCTGCTCCCAGTGGTCGTAGCCGGACTCCGAAACGACCGTTATCCCGGCGGGGACGTCGACGATCAGCTCGTTGGTCGTCTCGAGCTCGACCTTCAGGTCTGTGAGGCTGCGGTTGTTGATCCCGAGCACCTCGGCGTCGAGCTCGAGCGCGCGCTCGAGGTCGCGCTCGTCGTGAACCTCGACCAGGCAGTCGAGATCGAGCAGTGCCGCCTCCTCGAACAGCAGCGCGAGCCTGGCGTCGTCGAGCGCGGCGACGATCAGCAGCACGGCGTCGGCGCCGTTGGCCGCCGCCTCGTAGAGCTGGTAGGGGTCGACGAAGAAGTCCTTGCGCAGGATCGGTAGGCCCGACGCCGCCCGGGCAGCGCGCAGATCGTCGAGCGAGCCGCCGAAGTGTGGCGCGTCGGTGAGCACGGAGAGCGCGGCGGCGCCGCCGCGCTCATAGGCGGCGCAGACGTCGCCGACGGTTGCCCCGGGCGCGATCTCCCCGGAGCTCGGCGAGCGGCGCTTGAACTCGGCGATCAAGGAGAGGCCCGGTCGTACGAGCGCCTCGCTGAACGGGCGCGAGCCAGTCAGCGTGCCGACCGCCGCCCGCAGGTCTTCAACAGGGACCATGCCCTTGCGGCGCTCCACGTCCTCCCGCGCTGCCCCAACGAGCTCGTCGAGCTTGCTCATCTGCGGTCAGGGTAGAGCAGCCGGCCTGCACCGGCGATCAAGCCGCGAGCTCCGCGCTCAGCGCGATCAGGCGCTCGAGCAGGCCGGCAGCGGCTCCCGAGTCGATCGCCTCGTGCGCCCGCTCGACTCCCGAGGCGAGGTCGCGGGCGCCGCCGGCGACCAGGATCGCGGCGCCGGCGTTGATCGCGACCACCTCCCGCGGGGCACCGGGCTCGCCGGCGAGCACCGCCCGCACGGTGGCGGCATTCTCCACGGGACTGCCACCGGCGATCGACTGCAGGTCGGTGCGGGCGATGCCGAGGTCCTCGGGGGTGATCAGCCACTCCTCGGTGCGTCCCTCGGCGACCTCGACCACCCTCGTGCGCCCGGCGATGCTGAGCTCGTCGAGCCCGTCGTCGGCGCAGACCACCAACGCACGCTCGCAGCCGAGCCCGAGCAGCGCCTCGGCGATCGTCTCCTGGTAGAGGCGGTCGGCGACGCCGAGCAGCTGGCGTCGCGCTCCCGCCGGATTGGTCAGCGGGCCGAGGAAGTTGAAGATCGTTCGCACGCCGAGCTCTCGCCGGACGCCGGCGATGTGCTTCATCGCCGCGTGGTGGCGGGGCGCGAACATGAAGCCGAAGCCGATCTCGTCGATGCAGCGGGCGACCGCGGCCGGGTCGAGATCGATCCGCACCCCGAGCGCTTCGAGCACGTCGGCCGACCCGCAGCGGCTCGTATTCGAGCGGTTGCCGTGCTTGGCGACCGGGCATTCGGCGCCGGCGGCAACCAGGGCCGCAGCGGTCGAGATGTTGAAGGTCGACGGCCCACCCCCGGTCCCGGCCGTGTCGACCAGGTCCTGGCGCGAGGGCTCGACCGAGGCCGCGAGACGGCGCATCGTCCGCGCCAACCCGACCAGCTCGGCGACCGTCTCCCCCTTGGCGCGCAGCGCGATCAGAAAGGCGCCCGCCTGAACCTCGCCGGCGCGGCCCTCCATCACCTCGTCGAGGACCGCCGATGCGTGGTCGGCGGTCAGGTGGCTGCCCGAGGCGACCTCGTCGATGGCGCGGGTGACGATCTCGTTTGGGCTCATGGCGCCGCAGTTAACCGGGTCCGGTGGCACGCGGTCCGCATCGGCACGACGATCCGCCCGGCCTCGGATCCGAAGCGTGCGTCGCTCAAGCGGCGAGGAAGTTGGCGAGCAGCGCCCTGCCGTCGGGGGTGAGCACCGACTCGGGATGGAACTGGACCCCGGCCGCCGGCAGCTCACGATGGCTGATCCCCATGACCACGTCCCCGTGCGTCGCGGTCACGCCGAGCTCTTCGGGCAGCTCGGGGTCGGCGACCAGCGAGTGGTAGCGCCCCCCTCGCAGCGGGTTCGGCAGCCCGGCGAAGAGCCCGGCGCCGTCGTGGGCGATCTCGGCATCCTTGCCATGGATCGGCTCGCCGCGGATCGTCCGCCCGCCGAAGGCCTCGACCATCGCCTGGTGGCCGAGGCAGACCCCGAGGGTCGGGATGCCCGCTCGTGGAAACGCCCCCGCGGCCTCGATCGAGATCCCCGCCTCGGCGGGCGTGCACGGCCCCGGCGAGATCACCAGCCGCTCGAGCCGGCGCTCGAGCAGTTGATCGACCGTCGCCTTGTCGTTGCGAACGACACTCACCCCGGCCCCGAGCTCGCCGAGGTATTGGACGAGGTTGTAGGTGAAGGAGTCGTAGTTGTCGATTACCAGCACTTGCACGATTGTGTTCCGCTCTTGCCGGGAATGAGGATCATCCCCACTCCGGCTGGCTCGCCGCGAGCTCGACCGCCCTGAACATCGCCTGGGCCTTGGAGACGCTCTCCCGGTACTCGTAGTCGGGCTTCGCGTCGGCCACCGTGCCGCCGCCTGCCTGCACGTGCACCTGACCGTCCTTGATCACCGCGGTGCGGATGTGGATCGCGGTGTCGAGGTCGCCGGTGAAGCCGAGGTAGCCGATTGCGCCGCCGTAGGAGCAGCGCTTGTGGGGCTCGAGCTCGTCGATGATCTGCATCGCGCGTACCTTCGGCGCTCCGGAAAGGGTCCCGGCCGGCAGGGTCGCTCGCAGGACATCCATCGCCCCGATCCCCGCGCGCAGGGTCCCGGAAACCTGGCTGACGATGTGAAAGACGTGGGAGTAGGTCTCCACCACCATGTACTCGTCGACCGTGACGCTGCCGTACTCGCAGACCCGACCGAGATCGTTCCGGCCGAGGTCGACCAACATCACGTGCTCGGCACGCTCCTTCGGGTCGGCGAGCAGCGCCTCGGCCTGGCGGCGGTCCTCCTCCTCGCTCGCGCCGCGCGGATAGGTGCCGGCGATCGGCCTGGTCTCGGCGCGCCGGCCGCTGACCTTGACCAGCGGCTCGGGCGAGGCACCGGCGATCTGGAACTCGCCGAAGTCGAGGAAATACATGTACGGCGACGGGTTCACCGTGCGCAGGCCGCGGTAGATCGAGAACGCCTCGACCGGCGCCGGCGCCGAGAACCGCTGCGACGGGACCACCTGGAAGGCGTCGCCGGCGTGCGTGTAGTCAACGATTCTCGCTACGTTCGACTCGAAGTGCTCGCGGGTCATGTTCGAGCGCCAGGGGCTCGGCACTCGCCGCTCGCCACTGGCCGCTCGTCGTTCGGGCTTCTGGTTGCTGGTTGCTGGTTGCTCCGGGCGCGGGCGGGGCGCGGGGACCGGACCGCGGAGCGCTTCGCGGGCCTCGTCGATCACGGCCACGGCGCGGTCATAGGCGCCGTCGACGGCCCGCTCGCCCTCGCAGAAGGCATAGCCGAGCACGATCACCTCGTGTCGCAGGTGATCGAAGGCGAGCATCAGCTCGCAGACCATCAGCGAGAGGTCGGGAAGCCCGAGCGGATCGGGGTTGGGGGGCCCGAGCGGCTCGACCGTCCGCACCAGGTCATAGCCGAAGTAACCAACGGCGCCGCCGGCGAACGGGGGCAGCTCGGTCGGCGTCGCGATCGTGAACCGCGCCAGGGTCTCGGCGACGGCGCCGTAGGGGTCGGCGACGGCGCTCTGCACGACCTCTTGGTCGCGAACCTCGGTCAGCGTGCCCTCGCTCCAGCGCAGCTCGAGCCGTGGCCGAAAGCCGAGGAACGAGTAGCGACCGAGCCGGCCCTGCTCGGCCGACTCGAGCAGAAACGACGGTCCCGTGAACGCCTCGCGCAGCTTCAGGAATGCCGAAACCGGCGTCTCGCAGTCATCGACGAAGCGCTGGCTGACCGGGACCACGTTCGCCTCGCGCGCGAGCTCGCGGGCGCGGTCGAGGTCCGGCTCGAGCCCGCCCGCAAAGCGCTCAGCCGCGACGGCCATTGAGCGTCTCCAGAGGCGCCGAAACCGCTAGCTCGCGCGATGACAGCAAGACCTCGAGGTGGTAGAGCAGGTCGGCCGTCTCGGATGCCAAGCGCTCGTCGGACTCCTCGGCGGCGGCTCGCGCGACCTCGTCGGCCTCCTCGCGGAGCTTGGCGCCGATCCTCTCCGGGTCCTCGAGCAGCTCGACCGTATAGGAGCCCTCGGGGCGGTCCCGTCGGCGCTGCGCGATCGTTCGCTCGAGCGTTCCCAGGGCCTCGTGGGCGGCGGGCGCGGGCCTCTGGGAGTGGTCGAGATCGCGATAAAAGCAGGAGCGCTCGCCCGTGTGGCAGGCCGGTCCGGCGGGCTCGACCAAGGCGACGAGGGCATCGCCGTCGCAGTCGAAGCGCAGCTGGCGCAGCCGCTGGACGTTGCCCGAGCTCTCGCCCTTGCGCCAGAGCTCAGCCCGCGAACGGCTGTAGAAGTGGACCTCGCCGGTCTCGCGGGTGCGTCGCAGGGCCTCGGCGTTCATGTAGGCGAGCGTCAACACCTCGCCGGTGCTCCAGTCCTGGAGCACACAGGGAACGAGGCCGGTGGCGTCGAATTGCACAGCGTCGCTCATCCTGGCCATCGTAGTGACGGAATAGTGTTGGTCTCTTGATCGGCCACCTGCTCCCGCTGGCGGACGCGTTCACCAAAGTCGATCTTTTGTATCCAGCGCCACCTGGATCCAGATGACCTGCGCGATGATCACCCTGATCGGCGTCGCCCTGCTGGTCTTCGCGATAGTGAGCCCGGGGTTTCTGGAGCGCGACCTCGAACAGCGTGAGGACGCCTAGATGGTCGCGGTAGGCGTTCGCGAGCTCGGCGGGGTCGAGGCGCTTCAGGCGCTCGAGCTGGAGCCACGTGAGCCGGGTCCCGACGAGGTCACGATCCGCGTTCGGGCGGCGGGGGTCGGCTCCTGGGAGGAGTTGCTGGCGACCGGTGAGTGGGATGTGGGGCGTGAGCCGCCACTCGTGCTCGGGGTTGAATGCTCGGGCGTGGTCGAGCGCGTCGGCGATGGGGTCGAGCGCTTCTCACCGGGCGACGCGGTGCTCACCCATTGCGTTCCGTTTCGCGACCAGGGCGCCTGGGCGGAGCTGCTGACGACCGCCGAGACGCTGATCGCACCGCTGCCCGAAGGCCTCGACTTCGAGCGGGCCGGAGCGCTTCCCGTGAGCGGGCTGACCGCCGTGCAGGCGCTCGACTGGCTCGGGGTGTCCGACGGTGACCTGGTCCTGATCACGGCGGCATCCGGAGCCACCGGCGGGATCGCGGTGGAGCTCGCCGCCGCCCGCGGAGCGACCGTGATCGCGACCTCCGGGGCTGCGAGCTTCGAGCGGGTGAAGGCTCTGGGAGCGACCGAGGTGATCGACTCGCGGGCCCCGGACTGGGCCGAGCAGGCACGAGCAGCGGCGCCGGCGCCCTTCGACAGCGCGCTCACCGCGGCTCCTGACTCGTCCTCGGCGGCGCTCGGGACGTTGCGCGAGGGCGGGCGGCTGGCGACGATCGTGGGCGATCCGCCCGATCCCGAGCGCGGGATCGAGGTCCACGACCTGATCGTCGAGGCCGATGCCGCGGCGCTCGGCGATCTGGCCCGGCTCGCGGCCGCGGGCGAGATCACGATCGAGATCGCCGAGCGCTTCGGGCTGACCGAGGCGCGCCACGCCGTCGAAGCGCTCGGCTCGTTGCGCTCGGGCGCCAAAGTCGTGTTGGTGCCTTAGAGCTACTCGATTCCGAGGCGGTCGAGTAGGCCCTCATCGCGGCGCCACTTCTCGCGCACGCGAACGTTGAGCTCGAGAAAGACCTTGGCGCCGAGCTCGCGCTCGAGCTCCTTGCGCGCCGCGGTCCCGATCTCGCGCACCATGCGCCCGCCCTTGCCGATCAGAATCGCCTTCTGGGAGTCGGTCTCGGCCCAGATCTGGGCCGAGATCTCGACCAGGCCGTCCTCGCGCTCGGCGACCTCGCCGACCGCCACCTCGACCGCGTGCGGAAGCTCCTCGCGGGTGCGCCGCAGGACCTGCTCGCGGATCAGCTCGGCCAGGTGGACCTCGCTCGCCTGGTCGGTCCGATCCTCGGGTGGATAGAGGAACGGGCCCGGCGGAACCAGCTCCGAGAGCCGTGCGACCAGCGCCGAGACCCCGGTTCCCCGCCTGGCCGAGATCGGGAACACCTCGTCGACCACCTCGAGCTTCGCCGCCGCGGCGAGCACCTCGGTTGTCGCGGCCGGGTCCAGACGGTCGATCTTGTTGACTGCGCAGATCACCGCTCCACCGGGGTGAGCGTCGAGCAGGTGGGAGGCGATGAACCGGTCGCCGGGGCCGATCCCCTGCTCGCCGTTGACGACGAGCAGGACGGCGTCGGCGGCCTCGAGCTCGTGCTCCACGCGGCGCTGCATCCGCTCGGTGAGCACGTCGCGCGGGCGCTGGACGCCGGGTAGGTCGACGAGCACGAGCTGCCAGCCGGCCGCGACGTCGGTGGCGACCCCGCGGCTCACCCTGCGGGTGGTCTGAGGCCGATCGGAGATGATCGCCACCTTTGCGCCGACGATCGAGTTGACGAGCGTCGACTTGCCCACGTTGGGGCGCCCGGCGAGGCCGATGAAGCCGGCTCGCGTTGGAATCTCCACCTCTATCTGGCACCTGCTGGCTGCTCGTCGTCCAGCGACCGCACGATCTTCGCCTGCAATTCCATCATCTCCCCGTCATCGACCTCGTGGTCGTACCCGCAGAGATGGAGGACGCCGTGGACCGCCGCTTCGGTCAGATCAGTGGTCCGGGCGGGGCAGATGACTACGTCGCCGAGCTCGCGCGGCCCCGGCACGGGGCCGGTGCCGTCGAGCGGAAACGAGAGCACGTCGGTTGGCTCGTCGCGGTTGCGATGGCGGCGATTGAGCTCGCGGATTCGTGACTCGTCGACGAGCTCGAGCGAGAGATGGCCGTCGGCGATCCCGGCTGCGGCGAGGCTCGCGGCAACCGCTTCGCGCAGGTCGGCGGGGACGTCGCCGAGCTCGACCGTCAACCGGGCTCTTGGCGGTCGTCGTACTCACCGTAGGCGGCGACGATCCGCTGCACCAGCTGATGGCGGACGACGTCCTCGCCGCCGAAGCGAATGAAGGCGATGTCCTGGACCGCCGAGAGGATCTCGCCGACGACGACGAGCCCGGAGCGCTTGTCACGCGGCAGGTCGACCTGGGTGATATCCCCGGTGACCACCATCTTCGAGCCGAACCCGAGCCGGGTGAGGAACATCTTCATCTGCTCGGGGCTGGTGTTCTGCGCCTCGTCGAGGATCACGAAGGAGTCGTTGAGCGTGCGGCCCCGCATGAAGGCGAGCGGCGCCACCTCGATGATCCCGCGGTCGAAGTAGGTGAGCACCCGCTCAGGGTCGAGCATGTCGTAGAGGGCGTCGAACAGCGGTCGCAGGTAGGGGTCGACCTTGGCCTGGATGTCACCCGGAAGGAAGCCGAGCTGCTCGCCCGCCTCGACCGCCGGCCGGGTGAGGATGATCCGGCTGATCTCGCGCGCATCGAGCGCCGCCACCGCCATCGCGACCGCGAGGAAGGTCTTGCCGGTGCCCGCCGGCCCGATGCCGAAGGTGACCGTGTGCTTGCGGATCGAGTCGACATAGCGCTTCTGGTTGACGGTCTTCGGCGCGACCTTGACGTTTCGGTGGCGCCAGACCAGGTCTTCGAGGATCTGCGCTGGCCGCTCGGAGGCCTCGATCGCGCCGTCCACGGTCTCGAGGGTGCCCGGCGCCAGCTCGTGGCCGCGTTCGACCAGCCCGACGAGCTCGTCGACCATGGTCGCCGCGCGAGCGACGTCGGCGTCGTCGCCGTCGAGGGTGAGCACGTTTCCGCGCAGAAACACCTCGCAGCCGAGCCTGCCCTCGAGCTCGCGCAGGACGGTGTCCTCGGAGCCGGCGAGCTCGGCGGCGACGGTGTTGTCGAGCGTGAGCTGGCGGCGCGCCAAGTTAAGACGCAAGCCTCTCGCGGACCGCGGCGCTGACCCGCTTGCCATCCGCGCGCCCGCCGACGCGCGGCATCGCCGCTCCCATCACGCGGCCGATCTCGAACGGGTCGGAGGCGCCCGACTCGGCGATCGCAGCATCGACGATCTGCTCGAGCTCGGCGTCCGAGATCTCAGCCGGCAGGTAGCGCTCGATCTCGCGCGCCTCGGCCTGCTCGGCCGCGGCGCGCTCGGCATTGCCGCCGTCACGGTAGGCATCGGCGGCCTCGAGCCGACGCTTGCGCTCGCGGCGAAGCACGGCGACCTCGTCGCCGCCGCCCTGCTTTCGGTCCTTTTGCAGGGCGTCGACGACCAGGCGCAGCGCGCTGACACGCTCGCGCTCGCCCGCTTTCATCGCCTCGCGGGTATCGGCTTGAACCTGTTCCAGGATCGCCACGCGCTAAGCGTAGCCTCAGAGCTCGACCCGCTCTACCTCGCCGAGCGGGAGCTGCAGAAAACGTGTGCCGAGGTCGCGGAAGCGCTCGGGATCGCCGGTGCAGACGAACTTGTAGTAGCCCTCATCGGCGTCGACGGCCTCGATCCGGCGGGCCTCCAGGATGCGCTGGGCGCTGGCGGCCAGCGCGTGCCCCGCGGTGACCAAGCGGACCTCGCGGCCGAGGAAGCGCTGCAGCATCGGCCGCACCAGCGGATAGTGAGTGCAGCCGAGGATCACGGTGTCGACCCGGGCGCGCTTCAGCGGCGCACAGTAGGACCGGACCTTGTCGACAACCGCCTCGGAGAAGGGAAAGCCGCGCTGGATGATCGCGGCGAGATCCGGGGCGGCGACCTGGGTCACGGTGAGCTCACGGTGCTGGCGCGAGAGCGCGCGAACGTAGGCGCCGCCGGCGACCGTCGCCGGGGTCGCCAGCACTCCCACCCGACCCGATTCGGTGATCGCCGCGGCGATCTCGGCCTCGGGCTCGATCACGGCGACCACGTCGACCCCACGCTCCGCGGCGAGCGCGTGCGCCTCCTCGAGCCCCGCCCCCGCCGCCGAGTTGCAGGCGATCACGACCAGCTTGGCGCCGCGCTCGAGCACGAAGCGGGTGTTGCGGGCAACGCATGCGCGCAGCTCCTCGGCGCTCTTCGTCCCGTAGGGGAAGCGGGCGTCGTCGCCGAGATAGAAGTAGTCCTCCTCGGGCAGCGACACCAGGCACTCGTGCAGCACGGTCAGCCCGCCGACGCCGGAGTCGAAAACGGCGATCGGCAGGCTCGGGTCTGGGGCCGGGGCGCTCACAGCTCGATCATCGCGGCTGCGAGACTGTCCGTGTGAACGATCGCCGCCAGAACGGTTCGAAGCTCTCGCTTTGGTCGGATACCTCGCTGCTTTCGATCGGCTCGCGCGGCTCGGTCCTCTCGATCGGCTCGGTCGGCTCGGCGCTCTCGATCGGCTCCGTCGGCTCGGTCGGTTCGGCGTTCTCGATCGGCTCGGCGGCGTCGGTTGGCTCGGTGCTCTCCGCCGCCGCGCGCTCGTCGGCGATGTCGGCGGGCACCCGCGGAGCGATCATGGGCGAGCCGAACCCGCGCGCGGGGATCGTGACCGCGGCGGTGCTCGCAGCGGCGGCGATCGCAATCGCGCTACGCGCCTAGCGAGAGCGCGCGGGCGGTCAGGGCTTGCGACGAAACCAGTGGGATGAGCCGAGCTCGTCGAAGCCGAGCCGGGCGTAGAGCCGGCGCGGCCAGTCCTCGGCGCGCGCGCTGAGGAAGATGATCTCGCTCGCGTCGGCCGCCGCGGCTTCGCAGGCGGCGAGTACGACGGCGCGGGCCAGGCCGCGGCCCTGTGCGAAGGCGAGCGTCCCGACGTCCTCGACCTGCGCGATCCGATCACGGGCCAGGAGCCGGCAGAAGGACGCCGTGCGGCCGCCGGACTCGGCGGCAAACCAGCGATCACCGCCGACCCCGCCGAACCTGCGCTCACGCTCGAGCAGCTGCTCGATCAGCGCATCGCTTCCCTTCTCGGCGGGTAGGTCCTGGCGGACGAAGGCGCGGCGCACGTGCTCGAGCTCGATCCCGCGGACCTCCCGGATGGCAACGGCGGTGAGACGATCCGGCACTCGCCGCCGGACCATGTAGACGTCGGACCCGACCTCCCAGCCGAGCGAGCGAAAGCCCGGCGCGAGCGGCTCTGCGACCTGCGAGTCGGGGGCGAGGATGGTGCGGTGCGCCATCCCGGCACCGCCGATGAGCTCGTCGGCGAGCTCGACGATTCGCTCGACCTCCAGATCGGCATCCTCGACCAGGAGCAGATTCGAATCCCACACCTTCGAGAGCGAAGGGCTGAGCAGGGCGTAGCCACCCGGGTAGCGAACTACCTCCTCCGCTGCATCTCGCTCGAGTCCGAGGGCGAACGCGAGACATCGTTCGAGTTGCTCGCGGTCGTTCACACGGCGACTACAGGAACGGCTTCGCCGCCATCACGTAGATCGTCAGGATCACGATCAGGCCGGCGACCGGGCCCATCCGCGCGCTCGCGCCAGAGGCCTGATTGAACTCGCTCGAGAACTCGACCCGTCCGCCTCCCGATGCCTCGATGTCGCCTCGGGCGGCTCGCAGGGCGCGCCGGTCGGTCGGGATGAAGAAGCCGTGGACGAGTCCGAGCAAGATCAGGATCGCGAGCACCCCCCAGGCTACGAAGAATTCGCCGAAATCCCAGCGGTCGGCTGTCAGGTAGACGCCGGTGAGCAGCACCAGGACGCCGCCGATCGTGACCAGCGAGCGGTTGACGGTGGTCTGGGCCGCGATCATCGCCGGGATCGAGCGCGGGTCGTTGCGCCCGGCGTAGGCGAGGTAGATCCCGAACGCGAAGGTCGGGCCGAAGGCGACGACGACTGCACTGACGTGCAGCCAGACGACGACATCGTAGAACTGGACCGCGAGCGTGGTCACGACCCCACCCTACTTCGCCCGGGCACCCGAGTTTCCTCGCCGGCAGACCAGCGCCGCCCAGTCGCCGCGGACCCGGCGCTCGGTGGACTCGAGCCCCGCCGCCGCCAGCGCGCCGGCGACGGCGGAGACCTCGCTCGAGAGCAGGCCCGAGCAGACCAGCCTCTCCGGCGGCGAGTCGAGCCGATCGGCCACCGCCCGCAGCAGGGGCGCTGTAAGGTTGGCGACCACGGTCGGGGACGCCTGGGGCACAGCGTCGCGCAGGTTGAGACGCTCGAGTCCGAGCTCGACCCCGTTGGCGAGCGCATTATCGGCGGCGGCCGCGAGCGCCGCGGTCTCGCTGTCGAAGCCGCGGACCGGCCCCCATCCGAGCTTCGCCGCCGCGATCGCCAGCACCCCGGAGCCGGTGCCGAGATCGTCGAGCGCTCCGCCGGCCTCGCCGGCGTCGGCGAGCTCCATCAGCAGCTCCAGGCACAGCGTGGTGGTCGCGTGTCCTCCCGTCCCGAACGCCTGCCCCGGATCGATGACGACGGAAAGGCCCGCCGAGGGGCCCGACTCCCAGGAGGGGCGGACGACCAGCCGGCCGCCGCCGATGCTCACCGGTCGGTGAAAATCGCGCCAGCGGTCGGCCCAGTCGTCGGGGATCTCGGTCGAGCTGATCTCGACCAGGCCGTCGCCGGCGGCAGCCTCGAGGTCGGGGAGGTCGGGGAGCTCGCCCGGGGGCCCGTACACCGCATACTCGATCCAGTCGTCCCCGCGATCCTCCTCCACCCCTCCCGGGACCAGCTCGAGCAGATCGGCGAGCACCCGCTCGGCGAGCTCGGGACGACAACGAACCGCGAGTCGGATCACGGCTCGCCGAGCGACTCGCGAAGCTGCTCGACCAGCTTGCGCTGACCACGGTTGAGCTTGCGCGGGATCGCCACCTCGACCACGACGTGCTGGTCACCGCGACCGCGGCCACGCAGCGACGGCAGGCCGGCTCCCTTGAGCCGGACGCTGTGGCCCGGCTGGGTCCCGGCGGCGATCTCGATCCGCCTCTCGCCGTCGAGCGTCTCGACCTCGATCGAGCCGCCGGCCATCGCCGCGGTCACCGAAACGGCGACGGTCGAGACAAGGTCGCGCCCGTGGCGTTCGAAGCGCTCATCCTCGGCGACGCTGACGAGCACATAGAGGTCGCCCGGCGGCGCTCCCGGTTCGCCGGCGTGCCCGGCGCCCCCGATCCGGATCCGCTGACCGGACTCGATCCCCGCCGGGACCTCGACGTCCCATGTCCTGTCGCGAAGCTCGCGCCCGGCACCATCGCAGCGCGCGCAGGGCTGCTCGGCGATCTTGCCGTCGCCGCCGCAGGTCGGGCAGGCGCCGGTCTGAACGAGCTGCCCAAAGGCCGTGCGCCTCACCTGCTGGACCCGGCCGGCCCCGCCGCAGGTCTCGCAGGTGCTGATCGGCGTGCCCGGCTCGGCGCCGTTGCCGCGGCAGTGCTCGCAGACCGAGACCGCCTCGAAGGAGAGCTCGCGTTCGACCCCGGTGAGCACCTCGGCCAGCGTAATCTCGAGCTCGACCCCGATGTCGCCGCCCTGGGCGGGCCCGGCGGAGCGCCCGCCGAAGAGGTCGCCGAAGAGCGAGTCGCCACCGCCGAACAGGCTCGAGAGGATGTCCTCCATGCTGCCGGCTGTGTGCGGCGCCCAGCCCCCGCTGCGCAGGCCCTCGTGGCCATAGGAGTCATAGGTGCGCCGGCGAGCGGGATCGGAGAGCACCTCGTAGGCCTCGGCCGCCTCCTTGAACTTCGACTCGGCCTCGGGATCGTGGCGGTTTACGTCGGGGTGCAGGTCGCGGGCCATGCGCCGAAACGACTTCTTGATCTCCGAGTCGCTGGACCCCCGGCCGACGCCGAGCACCTCGTAGTAGTCGCGGGGCAAGGTCGGGCTCAGTCGTAGACGGATTCGAAGAAGCGGGAGAGCTCACCGGCCGCCTCGCGAACCGAGGCGATCGCGGTGGCGTAGTCCATCCGCAGCGGCCCGACGACGCCGACCGTGCCCAGATTGCGATACCCGAGCCCGTAGTTTGCGCCGATCACGCTCACCGAGCGCAGCTCGGGCGCAGGGTTCTCCCCGCCGATCCACATGAACACCGAGCGCTGATCCAGGGTCGAGCGCAGGATCTCGAGCAGGTTCGCGCGACGCTCGAGCGCTCGCATCAGCGAGTCGGCTCGGGGTAGGTCGGGGGCGTGCTCGGCCGAGAGCAGGCGGGTGGCACCCTCGACGTAGAGGTCGGTCTCGGCCTCGGCCTCGAGCCCGGTGAAGGCGTCGCCGACATCGGCCAGGAACTGGCGCTCGGCGGGCCCGAGCTCGGGATCGTCGAGGCGGTCACCGGTCATCCGCGCGCCCAGCGAGAGTCCCGAGAGGCGCTCGTTGAGAAAGCTCGACGCCCACTCGACGAGGCCCGGGTCGACCGGGTCGGCGAAGTTGAAGACCCGCTTGGTCACCGCTCCGTTGGAGGCGATCACGACGACCATCACCACCAGCGGCTGCAGCTGCAGCGCCTCGACCCGGTGCACGCGCGCCGCCGACGGCGGCGGCGCCGTGGCGACGGCGAGCAGATCGGTCATCCGCGAGAGCGCAGCTGCCGTCTCGCGCAGGGCCTCCTCGATCTCGCGCCGCATCTGCGAGAGGTCGAGGGTTCCGGTCGTCGGCCCCGGCTTGGCGCCGCCGGCGAGCACGGCGTCGGCGTAGAAGCGGTAGCCGAAATCGGTCGGCACGCGCCCGGCCGAGGTATGGGGGTGAGTCAGAAAGCCCTCGCGCTCGAGCGCCGCCAGCTCGGCCCGAATCGTCGACGATCCGAACTCGACATCGCGGCCCTCGGCGATCACCGCCGACCCCACCGGCTTGCCGGATTCCAGGTATGAATCGACCACCAGGTTGAGAATTTGCTGTTGGCGCTCGCTAAGCACTGCAACGATTCTAGGATCGAAGCCGATGGTCGACCCCTATTCGCTGCCAAATGACCTTCCACCGCCCGTCGACGACGGAGCCGCCGGCCACCTCGCAGGCCTGCGGCTGCCCGGAATCGAGCTCCCCGCCACCGACGGTGCGATGGTCTCCCTGGCGGCGCTCGGCCACCGGACCGTGGTCTACGCCTACCCGTGGACGGGGCGACCGGGACAGCCGCTGCTGATCGACGATTGGGACGAGATCCCTGGCGCCCGCGGCTGCACCCCGGAGTCCTGCGGGTTTCGCGACCACCACGCCGAGCTCGCCGCCACCGGGACCGCTGTCTTCGGGCTCTCGGCCCAGGACACGGAGTATCAGCGCGAGCTCGCGGAGCGGCTCGGCCTCCCCTATCCCCTGCTCTCCGACGCACGGCTCGAGCTGGCCGCCGCCCTCGGCCTGCCGACCTTCGAGGTCGCCGGCCGAACGCTGATCAAGCGCCTCACCCTGCTCGCCCGCGACGGCGCGATCGAGCGTGTCTGGTATCCCGTCTTTCCACCCGACCGCCATGCCGCCGAGGTGCTGGGCTGGCTGCGCGAGAACCCCGCCGGCTAGCTGCCAGCCCGCTGGGGATCGAGCTCCACCTCGGCCTCGGCGTTGCGGATGATCTTGGTGTCGCCCTGGGCTGCGACCATGTCGACGATCGCCAGGTCGCCCTCGACCGACTCGATCGTGCCGCTGACGATGATCTCCTGCTCGGGCACGCCCATCCCCCGAAACTGGACGCTGAGTCGTTTCAGCGACCGCGGGTCGCCCGCGGCCAGCTCGGCGCAGCCGCGCGCGACCAGGGCCATCGAGTAGAGCCCGTGAAGGATGTTGCCCGGCAGCCCGACGGCCTTGGCGAACTCGGGGTCGATGTGGATCGGGTTGAAGTCACCCGATGCACCGGCGTAGCGGTGCGGCAGGTACTTGTCGGGCGTCACCGTGAGCTCGGGCAGCGCGTCCCCGGGCTGGGGCCGATTCGAACCGCTCACCTCAGGCGCCCCTGACGATGTTCGTCCAAGTGCCGCGCACGGTCTCGTCGCCGGCCTGGTTGGTGGAAACCGACTCGAAGACGTAGAAACCGTTGCCGCGGCGCTCGCTGACCTCGGTCAAGGTCGCGGCGGTGGTGATCTCGTCGCCGGCGCAGACCGGCTCGCTCCAGACGAACTCCTGTGAGCCGTGGACCATGGTCGCGAGGTTGATCGCCAGCTCGGGATCGAGCACCCCCTGGGCGACCGCGGGAGCGGAGTAGACGACGCAGAACATCGGCGGCGCGACCACGTCTGTGAACCCCTCCGATTCGGCGGCCTCGCGCTGGTGATGGACCGGGTTGGCGGCGCCGATCGCGTTCGCGTACTCGCGGACCTTCTCCCGCCCGACCTCGTAGGTGACCGGCCGATACTCCTTGCCGACCGCTTCGGTGCTCACCGCCATCGCGGGAGTCTATTTATTCGCGTCGCGGGCGCGGGCGTCCGCGAGCGCCTCCTCGAAGGTCGGGCGCAGTCCGAGATAGACGCAGCGATCGTCGCTGACCTCATAGATCCAGCCGGCCTCCATCGTCACCTCGGCGCCGCTGCCGCGGCCGGTGCCGTACTGGCGCAGGCGGCTGACCGCGAGGCTCTGGCCGACCAGCTCGATCTCAACGATCTCGGTTTGAAACGAGCCCCAGGCGTCGTTCCACTCCCCGATCCAGGCCAGGAACGCCTCGAGCCCACGGTAGGTGCCCGGGTTGGCCATCGACACCGGCGTCTCGACGACGAACTCGGGATCGAAGAAGGCGATCGTTTCCTCGACGTCGCCCCGGTTGTAGGCCTCCCAGGCGCGCCGCACGAGCTGCTCTCGCCGGTCACTCATCGACCTGGAGCACCGAGAGGAACGCTTCCTGGGGAACCTCGACCGAGCCGACCTGCTTCATCCGCTTCTTGCCCTTCTTCTGCTTTTCGAGCAGCTTGCGCTTCCGCGTCACGTCGCCCCCGTAGAGCTTTGCGGTGACGTCCTTGCGCAGCGCCTTGACGGTCTCGCGGGCGAGCACCCGCGAGCCGACGGCCGCCTGCACCGGAACGTCGAAGAGCTGGCGCGGGATCGTCCTTCGCAGGCGCTCGACCAGGCGTTTGCCGGCCTCGTAGGCGGCGTCTCGGTGGACGACCACCGAGAGCGCGTCGACCCGGTCGCCGGCGAGCAGAACGTCAACCTTGACCAGGTCGGAGGCCCGGTTGCCGATCGGCTCGTAGTCGAGCGAGGCATACCCGGCGGTGCGCGACTTGAGCTGGTCGAAGAAGTCGAGCACGATCTCGGCCAGCGGCAGGTCATAGCGCAGGGCCACCCGCTCGGGCGAGAGGTAATGCATGTCGACATGGCTTCCGCGACGCTCCTGGCAGAGCTCCATCACCGGCCCGACGTAGTTGGTCGGGCAGATCAGCGAGGCGCGGATATAGGGCTCGCGGATCTCGGCGACCAGACCGGGGTCGGGCATCTCGACCGGTGAGTGGACGTCGATCACCTCGCCGCCGATCAGCTCGACCTCATAGCGCACGTTCGGGGTCGTCGCCAGCAGTTCGAGGTCGTACTCGCGCTCCAACCGTTCGCGGACGATGTCCATGTGAAGCAGGCCGAGGAAGCCGCAGCGAAAGCCGAAGCCCAGCGCCTGCGAGGTCTCCGGCTCATAGCTGAGCGCCGCGTCGTTGAGCGCCAGCCGCTCGAGCGCGTCGCGGAGGTCCTCATAGCGATCGGTGTCGATGGGAAACAGGCCGCTGAAGACCATCGGGCGGACCTCGCGATAGCCGGGCAGGGGGTCGACCGCGGGGCGGTCGCGTGCGGTCAGGGTGTCGCCGACGCGGAGCTTGGAAACGTCCTTGAGCCCGGTGATCGCGTAGCCGACCTCGCCCGCGGACATCCCTGCGGCCGGCGTCATCGACGGCGCGAAGAAGCCGATCTCGTCGATCTCGGCCTCGGTTCCCGCCTGCATCGCGACGATCGGCTCGGCTTCGCCGAACTCGCCGTCGACCATCCGCAGGTAGGCGATCACGCCGCGATACTGATCGAACTCCGAGTCGAAGATCAGGGCGCGGGCGGGCGCCTCGCGATCGCCGGAGGGTGGTGGGATCCGCCCGACGATCGCCTCGAGCACCTCGTGCACCCCGGCGCCGGTCTTGGCCGAGATCCGCAGGATGTCGGCGGCCTCGCCGCCCACCAGGTCGCAGATCTCCCCGGCGACGCGCTCGGGGTCCGCTCCGGGCAGATCGACCTTGTTCAGGATCGGGATCAGCTCGAGCCCCGCCTCGATCGCAGCGTAGGTGTTGGCGACGGTTTGGGCCTCGACGCCCTGCGCTGCGTCGACCACCAGCAGGGCGCCCTCGCAGGCGGCGAGGCTGCGCGAGACCTCGTAGGCGAAGTCGACGTGGCCGGGTGTGTCGATCAGGTGCAGGTGGTAGGTCTCGCCCTCGTCGGCCACGTAGTCCACCCGCACTGCCTGCGCCTTGATCGTGATCCCGCGCTCGCGCTCGAGGTCCATCGAGTCGAGCAGTTGTGGCAGGTGCTTGCGCGGGTCGACCGCTCCGGTGAGTTCGAGGATGCGGTCGGCCAGCGTCGACTTGCCGTGGTCGATGTGGGCGATGATCGAGAAATTGCGGATGCGCTCCATGGCAGCCGCTCAGTATGGCGATAGGGTGGCGCGATGATCCAGGTGCGCAGGGGCGGGCTCAGGGTCGGACTGGCGGCGTCACTGATCCTGCTCGGAGGGCTGATGGCCTCGCTCGACAGCGCCGGCGGGGCCGGCGGCGGCCCGAAGTGCGACGGCAAGCCGGTGACGATCACCGAGGACAAGTTCGGCGGGCCGATCAACGGCGCCGACGACCGCATCGACGGCACCAACGGCGATGACGTCGTCTACGCCGCCGGAGGCGACGACCGGATCAACCTCTTCGGCGGCGACGACATCGTCTGCGGCGGCAGCGGGCTGGAGCGGGTCGAGGGAGATTTCGGCGCCGACCTGATCTTCGGCGATGCCGGCGACGACTCCGGCGGCGGCTCCGAAGGCTTTCGCCTGGTCGGTGGCCCCGGGGCCGACGAGATCCACGGCGGCGGCGGCAAGGATCGCCTCAACGGCAACTCCGGCAAGGACAGCCTGTTCGGCGAGCAGGACGACGACCAGCTCGACGGTGGCAGCGAGGCCGACAGCTGCTCCGGCGGCAAGGGCGACGACATCGCCAAGGCATGTGAGCAGGTCTCGGGAATCTAGGCTGGGGCGCGGGGCCGGCGTTCGCCTGGGTGGGGCGGATTTCGCCGCCTGACGCGGCGTAATCCGCCCCACCCGTCGGTCAGCGGCGCGCCAGGTTGCGGATCTGCGCGGCCTCGGGGATTCGCATCAGCGTGACCGCCGCAACGTAGACGAGCCCGCCGGCCAGCAGCGCCGTGCCGAGCGAGACGATCTGGCCGGCGAGGCCGCGGCCGAGCGCCTCGTCGAGGACCGACCAGACCGCGTAGGCGGCGCCGGCAAGCGCCGCGGCGGCGATGCTGACCCGGATCGTGGTCCAGCCGAGCCGGCCGAGCTCGAGCCGGCCGAGGGCACCGCGAAGCACGAGCGCCTGAGCGACGACGCTGGCAGCGGTGGCGATCGCGGTTGCAGCGACGATCCCGCCAACCCCGAAGGGCTCATAGAAGAGCAGCGAGAACAGCGCTGTCAGCGTCAGGTTGCCGGCGGCGATCGCGGTCGGCACCCATGGGCGCTGGAGGCTGAAGAAGGTCCGCGTCAAGAGCAGGAAGAGGCCGTTGAAGGGAAGCGAGAAGGCAAACCAGAAGAGCGCCGTAGCGACCAGCTCGGTCTGCGCCGCGTCGAAGGCGCCGCGCTCGTAGACGAGCCTGATCATCGGCTCGGAGAGGACCAGGATCGCCGCTGCCGCCGGAATCAGCAAGAACAGGATCTGGCGCATCCCGTTCGCCATCGTCGCCCGCAGCTCGCCGAGCTCGCCGCGCGCGGCGTAGCGCGCCAGGGTAGGGAAGAGAACGGTCGAGACGGCGACCGAGAAGACGCCCTGGGGAAGCATGTAGATGCGGAACGCCTTGTCGATTCCCGCGGGCGCCTGGTCGGAGACGAGCGAGCCGAAGAAACTGCTGACGAGCAGGTTGAAGTTGATCAGGCCGAGGCTGATCGTCACCGGCAACATCAGCAGGAGCACGCGGCGTACGCCGGCGTCGCCGAAGGCGATACCGAGCCGGGTGCGAAATGGGGCCAGCAGCGCCCTGCGGATCCCGAACGGGGTGTTGCGCAGGTCATAGACGAGCATCAGCAGCTGGACCACGGTGCCCACGAGCACCCCGATCGCGTAGGCGTAGATCTGGTCGTCCTCGGGAAAGGCCGGGGCCAGACCGACGAGGACGGCGATGATCGCCACGTTCCAGAACAACGGGGCGATCGCGAAGACGCCGAAGCGGTCGTAGCTGTTGAGCACCCCGACGACCATTCCGGAGGCCCCGAGCAAGACCAGGATCGGGAACAGAAGGCGCGACAGCGACACGGTCAGGTCGAGCACCTCGCCACTGAACCCGGGCGCGAACAGAGGCATGATCAGCGGCGCGACCAAGATGAACAGAGCCGTGATCAGCCCGAGCACGACGGTGACCACGAAGATCAGGGTCGATGCGAGCCGGAAGGCCTCGCGGCGTTGGCCGCGCTCGAGCTGCTCGGTGAACACCGGGACGAAGGCCGCCTGAATCGCGGCGTCCGCGAACAGGCTGCGGACCAGGTTCGGCACCTGGAAGGCGATCGTGAACGCCGACATCGCGGCGCTGATCCCGAAATAGCTGGCAGCGACGATCTCGCGGACGAGCCCGGCGATCCGCGAGAGCGAGGTCGCGAAGGCAAAGAAGGCGGTCGAGCGCGCAAGCCGGCCCGAGCGCGGGCGCGGGGCGTGGAGCTCCTCGTTCGGCGCCACCTCGGCCTCGGCGACGTCGTCGAGATCGCCGAGGTCGTCGCGGCGATCCGCCGGGCGGCTCACGGCGCCACCGCTATAGTCCTGCGTCGCCCGATGGCCAATATCGCCTCACAGAGAAAGCGCAACGCCCGCACCCTGCGCGAGCACGACGAGAATCGTCGTCTCACGAGCGCCGTCAGGACCCATTTCAGGCGGCTCGAGGAAGCGGTTGACTCAGGCGACTCGGCCGCCGCCGAGGCCGAGCACAGCGCACTTTGCTCGCGTATCGACAAGGCGGTTCGCCTGGGCGCACTGCACCGCAATACCGGCGCCCGCAAGAAGTCACGGGCCGCTCGTCTGCGGGCGCGCGTCTGAGCGACGCGGTCGAGCTTCTCCGCTGGGCGTCCGGACCCGCCGGACTCGCGGCTCACGCGCCCGCGGCGCGTCTCACCGCAAGCGTCAGCGCGAGCCGCTCCGGATAGTCCGAGCCGCCCCGGGTCCACCACTCGAGATCGGCGATCGCGCAGGTCGCGGCGCGGAGCTCGGAAGGCGAGCGCGAGCGCACCCGGCGGACCAGCATCTTGGCCGCATAGGGATGCATCGCCAGCGCCGACTCGACCTCCCCTGGCGGCCGGCCGGCCTCGAGCTGCTCGACGGCCTGGTTTGCCTCGCGCAGGCGCTTGGCTGCCTGATAGATCAGCGGGGTCACCCCCTCGCCCTGATCGGCGAGCCGCTCGGCGGCTTCGACCGCGGTCGCCTGGTCGCGATCGACGATCGCGTCCGAGAGCGCCCAGATAACCTCCTCGGAGGTGTCGGCCACCATCGCCTCGAGGTCCGCCCGAGCGACCGTGCCGCCGGGCTCGGCCCAGACCGCGAGGCGGTCGAGCTCGGTCGCCAGGCGCGCGGTCGAGTCGCCGATTCGCTCACCGAGCAGCTGCGCGGCCTCCGGCTCGAGCGCGAAGCCGCGTCGCCTGGCTTCATCGCCGAGCCACTGAGTCAGCTCGCGCGCCTTCGGCGCCGCGTAACCGATCACCTCGCCCCCGGCCGCCTCGACCGACTCCGCGAGCGCTTTCGGCGCCTTCAGGCGCGGCGGTTGCTCACGAGCGACGAGGACGACGGTGACATCGGGCGGCAGCCGCTCGAGCGCCGCCGCCACCGGCGCCGCCTGTTTCGCCGACCAGCGCTCGACCCCCTCGGCGGCGAGATAGCGCCTCCCGGCGGTCAGCGAGAGCGCCGAGATCGCGGCGACCAAGGCCTCGGCATCGGGCCCGGCGCTCGACCCGGGCGGCGGCTTGAACGACTCCAGCGAGCCGGGACCACCCTCGTGCTCGGCGCGGCTGCGCAGCCGCGCCAGCGCCGCCCTCAGCTTCGCCTCGTCGCCGCCGGCGATCAGATACGCCGGGGCGATCTCCGAGCTGTTTCGATTGCCGGCGCTCACCGTCGGGCGAGTGTATTCGCCGCTCTGGTCGTCGAAACGGCGCTGGAGCTCAGAGGCTGCCGACGAGGATGCTCGCCGCGCCGAGCACGATCGCGACGCCGGTCAGCTGCATCAGCAGGCGGCCGCTGCGACCGGTGGCGGCGAAGTAGAGCGCGACCAGCGCCGCGATTCCGGCGATCACGCCGCTGGGCCAGCCGAGAACCACGCTGGCGGTCTTCTGACCCGATGAACCGTCGAAGCACTCGCCGTCGGAGGGGACCGGCTCGTCTCCGCTGAGCACCTGATCGCAGGTGGGCGTCGAGCCGATGTCGGACATCGCGATCACCATCACCGCGCAGGCGAAGGCGAGCGCGAGCGCCAGCACGACGCCGAGCACCCGCCACCCGCCACCGGCCCGCTCGTCCTCGGCGCCGGGCGGGGGCGGCGGCTCGGCCGCCGGGTTCGAAGTGCCGCTTGCTTCCATGATCAGCTCCTTTGCTGGGACGAGGAGCCTCGAGCGGACCCCGGCCATCGCCGGCGGCACCCTACCGAACGGTCCAGCCGTCGCGGTTCACGTCGACCTCGATCTCGCCCTCGAGGTCGGTGCGCATCGTCGCGACGCCGGCGGCGCTCAGCTTCGCCAGGGTCGTCGGCGACGGGTGGCCATAAGGGTTTGCGTCGCCGACCGAGATCAGCGCCAGCGCCGGATCGGTGCGCTCGACCAGCCGCTCGAGCCCGGCGTCCTCGCTGCCGTGATGGGCGACCTTGAGCACTTCGACGCGACCGGGATCGACCGGCGCGGCCTCGGCCTCGGCGTCGCCGGTGAGCAGCGCCTCGAACCCGTGCCAGCGCGCCAGGACGACGAGCGAGAGCGCGTTCGCATCCGCCGGGGGAGCGCGCCGAGCCGCTCGCAACCGCTCGACCGGCGGCCACAGCACGCGCAGGACCAGCGAGCCGCTGCGCAGTCGGGCGCCGGCGGCGACCCGGACCGGGCGAGCGCCGGACGCTCGCGCCATGGTCAGCGTTGGGCGCCGGGCGCGAGCGAACACCAGCCGCTCGACCGGCTCGCGGGCGAGGATCGCCCCGACGCCGCCGTCGTGGTCGTCCTGGGGGTGGGTGACCACGAGTGCGTCGAGGCGCTCGATCCCGCGCCGGGCAAGCGCCTCCTCGGCCTGCGCCGCCGCGGGCCCGGCGTCGACCAGGACGGGGTCACCGTCGGCGGGGTCGAGCAGGATCGCGTCACCCTGGCCGACGTCGAGGACGGTCAACCGCAGCCCCGGCGCCGCCTCGCCACCGCCGGGCGCCGGCCAGGGCGCCGTCGCGACCAGCGCGATCGCCACAAGCGCCAGCGCCAGCGAGGCGCGCCGGCGCCGGGCTCCGGAGCCGGCGGCGCCGCCCGCTCCGAGCCCACGGCGCCGGCGCGACCAGCTCAAGCCGAGCGCCAGGATCGCGGCGAGGCCGAGGTAGGCGAGGCCCACGCTCGCGGCTCCGTCGAGCCCGAGCTCGAGCTGCGACCATCGCGAGGAGCCGAACCAGCGGGCGACCTGGGCGATGAAGGCGGCGAACAGGCCGGCGAGCCAGGTCAGCGGCTCGACCGGGAGCCAGGGCAGCTGGCCGGCCGCGGCCGCGGCCATCCCCAGCCACATCACCGGCGCGACCGCGGGCAGGGCGACCAGGTTGGCGGGAAGGGCGACGATCGAGACCGTGTCGAAGTGAAGCGCCATCAGCGGCGCGGTCGCCAGGGTCGCGGCGACGGTCAAGGCGATCGCCTCGGCCAGGCCGCGCCGCCAGCCGCGGCGCTCGCCCGCCAGCGCCGCGGCGATCGGCGCCGCTGCGACGAGGATCCCGATCACGGCGGCGAAGCTGAGCTGCCAGCCGATGTCGCCAGTGGCCCTCGGGTCGATCGCCAGGGTCACTCCGGCGGCGAGCAGCACCGCGTAGGCGCGCGATCGCGGCCGATCGGCGAGCGCCGCGACCACACCCGCCGCCCCCATCACCCCGGCGCGCTGGATCGAGGCCTCGGCGCCGGCCACCGGAACGTAGACGACGATCAGCGCCAAGACCCAGACGAGACGGGCGCGGAGCCCGACGCCGAGCGCGGCGAGGACGACGCCGGCAAGGATCGACAGCAGGACGACATTCTGGCCCGAGACGGCGAGTAGGTGAGCGAGTCCCGAGGCCTTGAACTCGTCGACCGTCCGCGGCTCGATCCGATCGTCGGCGCCGAGCACGAAGCCCTGCAGCAGGCGCGCCGCACGCGGGTCGGTGCCCTCGGCGAGCGCGGCGACGGCACGGGCGCGGACATCGTCGAGCAGACCCGCGACCCCGCCACGATGGCCACCAACGCGCTCGATCCGCTCGGCGACGAGCACGGCGCCGGCGCCGAGGCGTTCGAGCCGCGCTCGCTCCCAGTCGCTCGGTTCGCGGACCGTGCCGAGCGCGCGCACGGCCGCCCCGATCGGCAGATCGGCGACCGGCTCGGGCGCCTCGACCTGGAGCCGGCCGTCGGCGGTCTCGACCAGAGCCCTGACCACGCCGTCCGTGCGAGTCGGGACCGCGATCACGAATCCGCGGGCGACCAGCTCGCGCCCGCGGGGCGGATCCGCCGCGCCCGAGTCGATCGCCGCCAGCCGAGCCGACCCGGCCGCCAGCCCGGCACAGGCGCAGCCGATCGCGACCAGACCCAGCCAGAGGCCGGCGACCGCCGGGCGCACGGCTCCCCGCGGGCGCAGGATCGCGATCACCCCGAGCGCGGCGAGCGCGGCGATCAGACGCCCGCCGCCCGGAGCGAGCGCCCCGAGCGGGGACAGCGCCAGCCCGGCGGTGAGGCCGCCGAGTGCGGCGAAGCGCCAGGCGACGCCGAGGCCGGGGGCGCTCAGCTCACGGCTGCAGCCCGTCGCGCAGCGCCTCCATCGTCGCCGGGCCGATGCCGCTGATCTGGTCGAGATCGTCGATCGAGGCGATCCCTCCCTGCTCCTGGCGAAACTCGAGGATGTCCCCGGCGGTCACCGGACCGATGCCCTCGATCGTGTCGAGCTGCTCGAGGGTGGCGCTGCCGAGGCTGATCGGACCCTCAGGCGCGGTCGTGCCCGTCGTCGCGGCCGCCTCGGGGCGCGAGCCGGGCACCAGCACCTGCTGTCCGTCGGCGAGCTTTGCCGCGAGGTTGATCGCGTCAGGGGCGCCGTCGACCGCGGCGCCGCCGGCGCGCTCGAGCGCGTCGGTGACCCGAGAACCGGGCGGGAGCCGGTAGACACCGGGGTCGCGGACGGCGCCGGCGACGTGAACGACAAGCCCGCCGCCACCCTGCTCGATCTCGTACGCACCCGGGGCCGTCTCGCTGCGCGCGGCGGGCACGACCCCGGCGCCCGGCTCGCTTCCGGCCGCCTCGGGAGATCGCAACCAGCGGGCGCCCAACAACAGCAGTGCGATCGCAATCGCGGCATAGACCAACAGCTGAGCGCGGCTGAGCTCGGGCACCCCTCGATCTTGAGCCCAGCGCCCGCGCGGGTGGCGCGGGATCCTGCACTCAGGTGTCGCGGGACAAGGTCGAGATCGTGCGCGAGGCGGCCGGCCTCGGGCGAACGCCCGCTAGCGCAGCTCGAACCCTTTCAGGCCTTCGGGTTCCTCGGAGCTTTGCTCGATCCGGTCGACCTCCGCCCCACGCGGCCCCCGGGCGCAGAAGTCGACCAGCGCTTCCACCGCTTCCGCCTCGCCCTCGAACAGAGCCTCGACGCTGCCGTCGGAGCGGTTGCGAACCCAACCGGCGACCCTGCGCTCGACCGCCATCCGCCTCGTCGTGTCGCGAAAGAAGACGCCCTGAACGCGGCCGTGGACGACCACCCGGCGACGAACCATGTCGCCGCTACTCGTAGTCCTCGTCGTCGTAACCGCTGGCCTGGGTGGCGAGCCGTCGGCTGTAGAGCTCGTCGGCCGAGACCGCGGGCGACTGGACCGAGACCAGCGCCAGCGGCTGATCGCCGTCGTTGGCGACGGCATGGTCGGTCGCCGGCGGGATCAGGACGAGGTCGCCGATATCGAGCCGCTGGGTGTCACCGGTTGCCGACATCGTCCCCGTGCCGCTGACGACCACGTAGACCTGCTCGGCCTCCTCGTGCGAGCGCATCTCCTCCGAGACCCCAGCGGGCACCTCGAGCCAGTTGACGGAGAGGTTTCGCGAGCCAAGCTCCCCGGCGTCCATGAGGATGTGCGGACGAAGGCCGTGCACCTCCGTCGTGGTCGACTCCGACAAGCGCCTGACGAGCACGCGCGCTTTGTAGCAGACGCGTCGACGCCGTGCCTGGGGCCTAGCGCACCACCAGGTTGACGAGCCTGCCCGGGACGACGACCTCCTTGGCCACCTCCCGCCCATCGAGGTGGCGGCTGACCTTCTCGCTGGCTCGCGCGAGCGCGAGCAGCTCCTCCTCCGAGGTACCGGTGGGGACCTCGATCTGGTCGCGGCGCTTTCCGTTCACCTGGACGATCAGGGTGAACGTGTCGCTGACCAGCAAAGCCGGATCTGCCTCGGGCCAGGCCCGCTCCCATACGCGCGCGCCCGTCAGCCCCTCGTACACCTCGCAGCCGAGATGCGGCGCGAACAGGAAGATCAGCGAGGCGGCCGTCTCGGTCGCGAAGCGCACCACCGCCTCCCCCGCCGGGTCGCCGTAGAGCCCGTCCTTGAGCCGGTAGGCCTCGTTGACGAGCTCCATCACCGCGGCGATCGCGGTGTGCAGCTGAAAGCCGCCGCCGCCGACGTCCCTGGTCACCTTGTCGATCGCCCAATGCGCCTTCGCCAGCAGCTCTCTGGCAGGCCCCTCCACCCCTCCCTGCTCCCCGCTCCCCGCTCCCGTGCGCTCCGCCACCTCACGACCGAGCCGCCACAGGCGCGCGAGGAAGCGCGCCACGCCCTCGACCCCCTCGTCGACCCAGTCGGCGTCGCGGTCGGGCGGCCCGATGAAGCAGATGTAGGTGCGCAGGGCGTCGGCGCCATAGCGCTCCACGTAGTCGGCGGGATCGACCGTGTTGCCGCGCGACTTCGACATCTTCGCGGAGTCGCGGGTGATCATCCCCTGGGTGAAGAGGTTGATGAACGGTTCCTGGACGTCGAGCTCACCGATATCCGAGAGCGCCTTGCAGAAAAAGCGCGAGTAGAGCAGGTGAAGGATCGCGTGCTCGACCCCGCCGATGTACTGATCGATCGGCATCCAGTAGTCGACCGGATCGCGCCCCCAGGGGCGGACGGTGTTGGCCGGATCGAGATAACGCAGGTAGTACCAGGAGGAATCGACGAAGGTGTCCATGGTGTCCGTCTCCCGGCGCGCCGGACCGTTGCAGTGCGGGCACTCGGTATTGACCCAGTCGGTCGCCGTCGCCAGCGGGCTCTTGCCCTTCGGCGCGTAGTCCTCGACCTGGGGTAGCTCGACCGGCAGTTGCGCGTCGGGGACGGCGACCAGCCCGCACTCGTCGCAATAGACGATCGGGATCGGGCACCCCCAGTAGCGCTGGCGCGAGAGCAACCAGTCGCGGAGCCGGTAGTTGACCGAGGTCTCGCCCCTGCCCTCGGACTCGAGCCAGTCGACGATCGCGTCGTAGGCCTCGCGGTTGTCGCTGCCGTCGAACCGCCCGCTGTTGAGCATCGGACCGTCGCCGACGTATGGCTGCGCCTGCACGTCCTCACCGCCACCGACCACCTCGCGGATCGGCAGCCCGAAGGCCACCGCGAAGGCGTGATCGCGCTCGTCGTGGGCCGGCACGGCCATGATCGCCCCGGTCCCGTACTCCATCAGCACGTAGTCGGCGACGAAGATCGGGATCTGCTCGCCGTTGACCGGGTTGGTGACCGTGCGGCCGAGCGGCACGCCGGTCTTCTGCCGTCCCTCGTCCCCACGCTCCTCGACCGTCTCCCTGATCGTCGCATCGACGTAGGCCCGCACCTCGTCCTCGTGGCCGCTGCCGGCGGCGAGCCGCTCCAAGTCCAGATGCTCGGGCGCGACGACGAAGAAGGTCGCACCGAACAAGGTGTCGGGGCGGGTGGTGAACACGGGGAAGTCGAGCTCGAGCTCCTCGCAGCGAAAGGTCACCCGGGCGCCGTCGGAGCGCCCAATCCAGTTGCGCTGCATGCGGACGACGTGGTCGGGCCAGCTCTCGAGCAGCTCGAAGTCGGCGAGCAGGCGATCGGCGTAATCGGTGATCTTGAAGAACCACTGCTCGAGGTCGCGGGACTCGACCAGCGACCCGCAGCGATCGCAGCGGCCGTCGATCACCTGCTCGTTGGCGAGCACCGTCTGATCGACCGGGCACCACTTCACCGGGGCCTCGGCCCGGTAGGCGAGCCCGGCCTCGAACAAGCGCAGGAAGATCCACTGGGTCCAGCGGTAATAGGCGGGGTCGCTGGTGATCAGCTCCCGGGTCCAATCGATCGAGATGCCCCACTCGCGGAACTGGCGCCGAAACTCCTCGATCGAGGCATAGGTCGCTTCGCGAGGATGCTGCCCGCTCTTGATCGCGTTGTTCTCAGCCGGCAGACCGAAGGCGTCGTAGCCCATCGGGTTGATTACCTGGAAGCCGTTGCGGCGGCGAAAATGGGCGATCGCGTCGCCCACGGAGTAGACCTTGAGATGGCCGATGTGGGGCGGGCCCGACGGGTAGGGCAGCATCACCAGCACGTAGGCCTTCGGCTTCGAGTCGTCGAAGCCGGGCTCGCCCGGGTTCGGGACCTCCCAGGTCTTCTCCTCGGCCCAGACGGCCTGCCAGCGGCGCTCGATCGCGCTCGGGTCATAACGTTCCATCGGCCTCGATACTACGAGCGAGCCGCGGCGTACACTCGGTCGATCAGCGAATCGAGGAGGCCGCGATGGGACGATTGATCAGGCTCGACCGCAACGGTCACACCGAGCTCGCCGCGTGGGCCACCGGCGACAGGGGCGCGCATGCCGCCGCCGAGGCCGCGTTCACGGCCGAGCTCGAACGCGGGATGCTCGCCTCCTCGAGCCGGGCCGACGGGACCGCGGAGGTCGTCCGCGAGCTGCCGCTCGACGCCGAGCTGGTGGTCATGCGACGGCCGATAGCGGGCGGTTGAGCGAACCGCCGCAGCCGGCGGTCGCAGCTGCGCCGAGCCTCGACGAAGCCGACCGGCTGCACTGGCGAGAGGACGCCAGCGAGCGTACCCTGCGCCGCGACGGTCGCCGCTGGACCGCCTGGACGGCCTGGATCGTCGCCGTCTTCTGCCTTCCGGGGGTGGTCCTGGTGGTGATCGAGCCGCTCACGTTCCCGGTGGCGGCGATCTGCTTCGCCCACGCCTGGGCGATCCCCTGGATCCAGGCGCGCCGCGGGGCGCACCAGGTGGTCCCGATCGGCAGCGAGCGCAGCGCGGCGGGCGTCGCCGGCGCCGGCGCTGCCGGCGAGCGGGTCGCGCTCGGGCTGCTCGGCGACCTGGTCGGCCACCGCGACCGCGAACTTCTGGCGCGCACCGGGTTGGCGCTGCAACGCGGCGAGCTCGGCGCCTGGCTGGTCGGCGAACAGGGCGCCTTCCTGGTTCGACCCGGAGGTCGGCGGATCGATTGCTGGTGCGTGCGGGTCGCCGAGACCTCGGGCCTGCCCGCTGCCGACCGGGTCGCGCACCTGCTGCTGGCCCTGCGCGAGTCCGAGCTCGGCGTCGCCAAGGTCGCGAACCTGGGCTTCTCGGGCGCGACCTGGCGGGTGCGCGGTCGGCTCGACCGGCGCGCTCGACCGGCGCTGGTCGCAGCCCGCCGACTGGCCCGCGCCTGAGCGGGCTGCCTCAGGCCGCGACGGCGAGCTCGCCGCGGGCCTCGACCTCGGCGGCGAGCGCCTCGAGCAGCTCGATATCGCGACGGTCGCCGGCGGCGAAGATCAGCGCACCGGAGTCGTCGAACGCCTTCTGGGCGCGACCGACGGGAAGCTCGGAATCAACGACGCGGGCCCCGGTCGAGGCGAGCACCTTGCGCAGCTCCGCCTGCGCCCAGACGGCGCCGAAAGCGCCGGTCGTCGCGCCGGCGACCGCCGCGGGCTTGCCCTGCAACGGCGTCGTCGCCCGCGGCCGCGAGACCCAATCGATCGCGTTCTTGAGCACGCCCGGGATCGACGAGTTGTACTCGGGGGTCGCGAACAGCAGCCCGTCGGCCGCCGCGACCGCGGCGCGCAGCTCGGCGACCGGCCGGGGCGCCGGGTCGACGTCGTCGTCCTGGTCATAGGGCGGAATTGACTTCATCCCGGTGTAGAGCTCGATCTCGATCCCGTCCGGCGCCCGCTCCGCCAGATGGCGAAGCAGGCGCGCGTTGTGGGAGTCGCGGCGGACGCTGCCCGGTACCGCCAGGATTCGGATCGCGATCAGCTCCGGTCGAGCTCGAGCTCGACGATCAGCTTGACCTCGTCGGCGAGGGCCGGCTCGCCGCCGGGCAGCTCCATCTGCCAGACCATCCCGAAGGCGGTGCGGTCGATCGCGGCTTCGAGCGAGAGCGCCAGCTTGTCGGCGCCGCTCGGGCCCCGGACCGGGCCGCGAAGGCGACCGGTCGCCTCGACCGGCAGCGAGTACCCCGCCATCGAGAGCTCGCCCTTGATCTGCAGATCGCCGGCTCCGCCGCTGATCTCGGTCGAGCGAAAGCTGATCTCCGGGTTGCGCTCGACATCGAAGAACTCGGGCGAGAGCAGGTGCGGCCGGAGGTTCTCGTCGTCGATGTTGATGTCGGCGACCGATACGCGGCCCTCGAGCGAGAGCCCGACGGCGGACGAGACGAGCTTCGCGTCGATCGGCTTGAAGCCGCCGCGGAAGATCGAGACCGCGGCATGCTCGACCTCGAAGCCCGCGTTGGAGTGACTGGAGTCGATGGTCCAGGTGCCGATCGGGATCCGATCCTGGACCTGGGTCGATGTGGTCATCTTGAGCTCCTTTTGGTGATGGAACAACTGTTGCTATTGCAATTAATCTACCAGAAATCGTTGCATTGTCAACATTTATCCCGGTACACTCAGCCCATGGCCTCGAGCCCCTCAACGACCTCGAGCCCCTCAACGACCTCGATCACCGCCGGCGCCGAGATCGGCGACGAGCACCTGGCGGCCTGGCGGGCATTCCTGAGGGCCCACTCGGTGATGCTGCGCAGGATCGGCCGCGACCTCGACGAGGCCGGCCTGCCGCCGCTGGCCTGGTACGACGTGCTCGCGGCGCTTCGCGACGCGCCCGACACGAGCTTGCGCCAGGTCGAGATCGCAGAGCAGGTACTGCTCTCCAACAGCGGCCTCAGCCGCCTGGTCGACCGGATCGAGGCCCGCGGCCTGGTCGAGCGCGAGAGCTGCCCCAGCGACCGGCGGGCCTTCTTCGTCCGGCTCACCGAGGAGGGGCGGGAGATGCTCGAGTTGATGTGGCCGGTCTACGCACGCGGGATCGCCGAGGACTTCCTGCCGGCGCTCGGCGAGAACCCGTGCGAGATCCGCAGGACGCTCGAGGCGATCGGGCGCGAGTGCGAAGTGGTCAGGGCGGCGCAGGCGGCCGAGGCGGCGGCGGGCGACTGAGCCAGCGCCGGGGTCGGGTCGCCGATCGTCGCAGGAGTGGAGCTAGTGGGACTCGAACCCACGCCCTTTCGGCTGCCAGCCGAACGCTCTCCCAACTGAGCTATAGCCCCAAGCCGGTGATCGGCGGCGAAGTCTAGCGCTGCTCTTTGGCCGTTTCGAGCCGGAGCGCGGGCGCCGGCTGCTTTGCCTACGCGGCTTCGGCGTCCGTCTCGGGCTCGAGGTCGAGCACCAACCGGTCGAAGCGGCGCTCGCGCACCCGGAACTCGAATGGGGCGCGCCGCTCGAGCTCGGCGAGCAGCTCGACCGGTTCGGCGAGCCTGACCTCGAGCGTCGCCCGCCCGCTCGCAAACCGTTTGACCGAGATCTGCGAGGTGGCGGCGATCGCGCCGGCGGCGTCCTCGAAACCGACCAGCTGGGAGAAGTCGGCCAATGGCCCGACCTCGATCTCGATCAGTCCCTCGAACAGGTGGTCGGCGGCGCGCAACAACCGTTCGCCGCCGCGCTCCTCCCCCACTCCCTCGTCCGCACCGATCCGTGCGATCGCGGCGTGCAACCCCTCGATCAACCGCTCGCGCGCTTCGGCCGGGCGCCGCGAGAGCTCGGCGATCCGCTCGCTGAGCTCGGCAGCGTCGCGCAGCGCCCGCAGCCGGATCCGGGTTGCCTGTCCGCGCGCCTGGCGGCGCACGGCCTCGAGCTCGGTCGCCAGAGCCGCCAACGCATCCAGGCGCCGCGCCTCCTCGCCGCGAAGCCGCTCGAGCTCTGCTCGCACCTGGTCGAGCTCGCCGGCGCGCGCGACCGCGAGCTCGGAGATGCGGTCGCAGGCATCCTCGAGCTCGGCGATTCGCGCCGCCCGTGCTTCGAGCTCTGATGCCCCCCGCTCGAGCGCCGCCGCACACTCGGAGAGCGCATCGTCGCGTACGGCGAGAGCGGCGTCGACATCAGCCGGCCGGTAGCCGAACAACGAGCGCTTGAAGCCGCTGCCCGCGATGCCGGCACGCTAGGCCCAGCGTCGGACGGAGCGGTCAGTCGCCGGGCAGATCGAGGCGCTCGGCCTCACCCCAGAGGCGCTCGAGCCGGTAGCGCCCGCGCATCTCGGGGACCATCACGTGCAGGACGCAGTCGAGGTAGTCGAGCAGCACCCAGCGCGACTCCCGGTCGCCCTCGGTGCGGGCCGGCAGGATCGCCAACTCGCGCTTCAGCCGCAGGTGAACCTCGTCGCAGATCGCCTTGGCCTGGCGCTCGTTGCGCGCCGTCGTGATCAGCAGGTAATCGGTGTAGCCGACCAGCTCGCGAACGTCGAGCGCGATCGTCCCCTCGCCATTCTTGTCGCCGACGATTGCGGCGATCAGGCGGGTCAGCTCCGCCGCCTCGGGCCGCTCGTGAGCAGGCTCGGTTACCGCCTCACGACTCGGCTTCGCGGCGCTCACGCGGGCACCGGCTGGCCGTACAGGCCGCGCTCGGCGATCAGGCCTGCGACCGCCGCGGGAACCAGGTAGCGAACCGGCCGTCCCTCGGCGATTCGGCTTCTGACCAGAGTCGAGGAAACCCCGATCTCGGGCATGTGCAGGTAGGCGGCGCGAGCCGAGGCCCCGAGCCGCTCGACCGCGGCCGCGGCCTGCTCGAGCTCGCTGCCCGGCCGCCCGGCGATCGCGATCCGAGCCAGCTCGAGCACCCGGCGCGGGTCGCGCCAATCCTCGAGTTGCGCGGCGACGTCGGCACCCATCAGAAAGGTGAACTCGTCGTCAGGCCGCTCGTCGCTCAACAGCTCCAATGTACGAAAGCTGTAGGACGGGCCGTCGCGCTCGACCTCGAGCGGGCTGACCTCGAGCAGGTCGTCGCCATCGGCGGCAAGCCGGGTCATCGCCAGCCGCACCTGGGCCCCTGGCTCGGGCTCGATTCGCTTGTGCGGCGCCTCGCCCGCGGGAACCAGCAGCACCCGTTCGAGCCCGAGCTCGAAGGCCGCCTCGTGGGCCAGCACCAGGTGGCCGATGTGGGGCGGGTTGAACGCGCCCCCGAGAACGCCGAGCGAGGCGACCCCCCTACCCCCGCACCTGGCCGTCGCCGTGGACCACGTACTTGCTCGTCGTCAGCTCGCGCAACGCGATCGGGCCGCGGGCGTGCAGCTTCTGGGTCGAGTTCCCGATCTCGGCTCCCATGCCGAAGACGAAGCCGTCGGTGAACCGCGTCGACGCGTTGACGAAGACGACGGCCGCGTCCACCCCGTCGGCGAACGCCGCCCCGGCCTCGTCCGAGGAGGTGACGATCGCCTCGGTGTGCCCGGTGCCGTGGGCGTTGACGTGCTCAATCGCCTCCTCGAGCGAGTCGACGACGGCGATCGCCATCTTCATGTCGTGGTACTCGGTGTCCCAATCGACGTCGGTCGCGGCGTCGACCCCGACCGCACCGCCCGCAGCGGCGCGGGCGCGCCCGTCGCCGACCAGCTCGACCCCGGCCGCATCGAGGTCGGCGAGGATCCGGGGCATGAACTCGCCGGCGACCTCGGCGTTGACGAGCAGCGTCTCGGCGGCGTTGCAGACGCCCGGCCGGTCGACCTTGGCGTTGAAGGCGATCTGGCGGGCCATCTCGAGCTCGGCATCCGCGTGGACATAGACATGGCAGTTGCCGCCGGCGGCGTAGAGGACGGGGACGGTGGCGACCTCCTTCAGGGCCTGCTTGAGGCCCTCGCCGCCACGCGGGATCACCAGCTCGACCAACCCCTCGGCGGTCGCCAGCTGCTCGAGCTCCGACCGCTCGCCGGCGAGCAGTTCGACCGACCCCTCGGGCAGCCCGGCCTCGGCCACGGCATCGGCGAGCAATGCTGCCAGCGCCGCGTTCGAGCGCTCGGCATAGCTCGAGCCGCGGAGGACGATCGCGTTCCCGCTCTTCAAGCAGAGCGCGGCACAGTCGACCGTGACGTTCGGGCGGGCCTCGTAGATCACCGCGATCACGCCGAGCGGGACCCTCACCTTGCGCAGGTCCAGGCCCTGCTCGATCGTCCGGTGCTCGAGCTCCTCGCCTACCGGATCGGGAAGCGCAACGATCGCGCGCACGCCTTCCGCCATCGCGCCGACACGGTCAGCGGTCAGCGTCAGCCGGTCGCGCAGGGCGGCGCTGAGGCCGGCGGCACGCTCGTCGGCGAGGTCGGCGGCATTTGCCTCGAGGATCTCGTCGACGCGCTCCGAGAGTAGGTCGGCGAGCCGCTCGAGCACCTCGTCCTTGGTCGCCGAGTCGGCGGTCGCGAGCGTCCGCGAGGCGCGCTTCGCACGCTCGCAGGCCTCCTCAACGGTCCGGGTCGCGATCGCCATCACCGACAAGGGTACCGGCGGCCTGCGGTCAGGCGAGCACGAAGCGATCGCGGTGAACGGCCTCTTCGGAGGCGCTCGGGAGCAGCTCACCGATCCGCTCGGAGTTCATCCCCTTGATCCGTTCAAGCTCCTTCGCCGAGTAGTTGACGATCCCCTTGCCGACCAGCGAACCGTCGCAGACGACGTCGACCGCGTCGCCGGCCGCGAACTCCCCCTCGACCGCGGTGATCCCGACCGGCAACAGGCTCGAGCCGCGCTCGCGCAGCACCCGCGCCGCACCGGCGTCGACCAGAACCCGGCCGCGCACCGGCTTGGCGTAGCGCAACCACAGCTTGAACGCGGGCGTGCGCTCGGGATGTGGTGAAAAGCGGGTGCCGACCGCCTGCCCCGCGGCCGCGGCCACGAGCGTCCCGGGCTCGGTCCCGGCGCAGATCGTCGCCGGGATCCCGGCGGCTGACGCCATCCCCGCGGCGGCGACCTTGCTGCGCATGCCGCCGGAGCCGAGCGGCGAGGTGTGATCGCCGATCTGATACCGCTCGAGCTCGGCGAAATCGCCGACCGCCTCGACCAGCTCGGCATCGGGACGGCTGCGCGGGTCGGCGGTATGAAGCCCGACCGTGTCCGTGAGCAGCACCAGCAGCCGAGCTTGCAGCAGCAGGGCCAGCTGGGCCGAGAGGAAGTCGTTGTCGCCGAAGGTGATCTCGTCGGTCGCCGTCGTGTCATTCTCGTTGACGACCGGCACCGCCCGCCAATCGAGCAGCTTTCGCAGCGCCTGGCGCGCGTTCAGGTAGTGCATCCGGACCGAGAGGTCGAAGGAGGTCAACAACACCTGGGCGGCGTGCACGTCGCGCTCAGCCAGGCGGGACTCATAAGCCCGAAACAGCGTCCCCTGCCCGACCGCGGACGCGGCCTGCATCTCGTCGATCGAGCTCGGCCGCTGGGGCAGCTCCATCAGCCGCATGCCCAGACCGATCGCACCCGAGGTGACCATCGCGACGTCCTCGCCGCCGTGGTGGAGCTCGGCCACCTGGGCGCAGACGCTGTCGAGCACGCCTGCACGGACCTCGCCGCCGTCGTCGGCGACGATCGACGAGCCGAGCTTGACCACCACCGTCATCGACGGCGGAGTCTAGGAAGCGCCGCGAAGTTGCGGTCAGCCCGGATCGAGCTCGAACTCCTCGCCACCGATGCGGACCTCGTCGCCGGGGTTGAACCCCGCCCGCTCGAGCGCCGCGATCACACCGATCTCGCGCAGCCGCTGCTCGAGGTAGGCGAGCGCCTCGAGGTTGGAGAGGTCGTGGCGCGCAACCAACAGCTCGACCCCGCGACCTGTGACCCGGAAGGCATCCCCCTCCCGCTCGACGTCGAAGCCGCCCGCGCCGGCCGGGCGGTAGACGATGTGATCGGCTTCGAAGCCGTCCTCGGCGCCGGCCGCGGGCGCCGGGATCGCGCCTGCGGGAACCGCGGCGAAGATCGCCTGGCGAAGCTCCGCCAGACCGACCCCGGTGGCCGCCGAGCCGGCGAGCACGTGCTTGTCGAGGCGCTCGCCGACCCCTTCGACGATCTCCCCCAGCTCCTGCCCGGGCACCAGGTCGGCCTTCGACACGACGACGATCTCCCGCAGCTCGCCCAGCCCCGCCCCGTACTCGGCCAACTCGGCTCGCACGGTCGCATAGGCCTCGCACAACACCTCTGCCTGCTCCTTGCCGCCTGCCACCTGCTCATCCAGCGCCAGCAGGTGCACCAACACCCGACACCGCTCCACATGCGCCAGAAACTCATGCCCGAGCCCGGCGCCCTCGGCGGCGCCCTCGATCAGGCCCGGGATGTCGGCGAGGACGAGCTGGCGTTCACCGTCGTCGATCGTTCCGAGCACCGGCTCGAGCGTCGTGAACGGATAGCCGGCGACCTTCGGCGCCGCTCGGGTCAGCCGCGCCAGCAGCGACGACTTGCCCGCGTTCGGGAGGCCGATCAGCCCGGCGTCGGCGAGCAGCTTCAACCGCAGCTCGATCCAGCCCGAAGCGCCCCCGAGCCCGCGTTCGGCGAACCTCGGTGTCTGGCGGGTCGAGTTGACGAAGCGTTTGTTGCCGTGGCCCCCGGCGCCACCGCGCGCGACCACGGCCCGCTGGCCGGGCTCGGTGAGGTCGAAGCGCTCGCCCTCGAGCCCATCGATCTGGGTGCCCGGAGGCACCGGGACGAGATCGTCGGCTCCGCGGGCCCCGTGTTGCTGCTTGCCCCGGCCGTGGCCGCCACGACCGGCCCGGTGGTGAGGCGAGAACCGCAGCGAGGCCAGGTCGCGCCGAGACGGGTCGCAGACGACGACGACGTCGCCGCCATGTCCGCCATCGCCACCGTCGGGGCCTCCCCGGGGGACGTGCGCCTCGCGGCGGAGGCTGACGCTGCCGTTGCCGCCGGCGCCGCCCTCGACGTAGATTCTCGCCCGGTCGTGGAGCATCGATCGAACGGTAGAGGTGTTGGGGGGACTCGAGGGCGCGCGGATATGCTCGCCCGGTCAAGACGGGGCTGCAGGGGCAACGCAGCTCGATATGAGAAGGAGTGGGCTGTGAAAGAGGATCATTCGATCGGAGCACCGGTGCGTGCGCGGGCGCTGGTCGTGGCCGCGCTGGCGGCGGTGCTCGCGTTCGTGGCGCTCGGAGCCGGAGCCGCCGAGGCAAAGCCGAATAAGAAGCCGAAGGCGGTCCCGGTCAAGGTGATGACGCGCAACATCTTCCTCGGCGCCGACCTCACCCCCGGCCTCGAGGCGACTACCGCCGAGGAGTTCGTCGCCGCCAACGGCGCGATCCTGCGCGAGGTCGATGGGACCAACTTCCCGGTCCGGGCAAAGGGCTTGGCGGCGGAGGTCAAGTCGACGAAGCCCGACCTGATCGGTCTGCAGGAGGCGGCCTGGTGGCGCACCGGTGCGACCCCGGGGGCTCCCCATCAGAGCTCGGTCGACGACCAGTCGGAGTTCACCGCGACCACCACCAAGTACGACTTCCTCCAGATCCTGCTCGACGAGCTCAAGGCCAAGGGGCTGCGGTACAAGCCGGCGGTGGTCAAGGACGAGTTCGACTTCGAGGCCCCGGCCGACTACGACGGCGACACGAGCAACGGAGGCGAGATCCAAGGTCGCCTGACGATGCGCGACGTGATCCTGGTCAATAAGGACTCGAAGGTGAAGGCGAAGCTGCGCAACCCGCAGACCGGCACCTATTCGAACCTGTTCACGCCGAACATCTCGGGGATCGACGTCTCGGTGACCCGCGGCTGGACCGCGGGCGACGTCACCGTTCAGAAGGGCAAGGGAAAGCACCTGCTGAAGCGCAAGTTCCGCTTCGTCAACTCCCACTTCGAGGCCTTCGACGACGAGACCCAGGTACCGAGCATCCGGGCGTTGCAGGCGCAGGAGCTGCTCGACGGCCCGGCGAAGGCCAAGCGCGCGATCATCCTCGGCGACTTCAACTCGAACGTCCCCGGGGTCAAGCCGGGTGACGCGCAGGCCTATCAGGCGTTGCTCGACGGTGGATTCACGGAGCGTTCGACATCCGACCCGCTCGGGTGCTGCGTGCCGAGCGTGATCAACGGCCCGGCGAGCGCGTTCGACCACCAGGTCGACCATGTGATGACCAACCAGCCGAAGAAGAAGGTGAAGCTCGCGAGCTCGTCGATCACCGGGCTGACGCCGGTGAACGGGTTCTTCGACTCAGATCACGCCGGAGTCTTCAGCAAGCTGAAGCTGCGCTGAGCTGAGCGGTAACGGACGACGGCGCCGGTCAGTGCAAGCCGGCGCCGTCGCCGTTCGCTCGCAGCCGCCTGAACGCCGCCAGCACCTGCACACGACTCTCGGGGAACTGTTCGGAGTCGGCCAGCCGGCGCAGGGCGGCGACCGTCAGCTCGATCTGCTCGAGATAGGTGGCGCAGTTGTCGCACTCGCCCAGGTGCGCCTCGGCCTCGAGCCGGCGCGCCTCGGCGAGCTGACCCTCGATCAGGTCGGTGACCAGCTCGACGAATTCCCTACAGGTCATCTCGGGGGCCGTACTCATCTCCCTGCCTCCGCGTCGAAGTGGCGTTCGAGCGCCGCTCGTACCTTGGAGCGCGCCCGGTGCAGGAGCACTCGTTGGTTGGTCTCGGTGAGCCCGAGCGCGTTACACGTCTCGGCTGCCGAGTACCCCTGGATGTCGCGCAGCGTGAGCACCTCACGCTGGCGCTCCGGGAGTCCGGCGACCGACTCGAGCAGCACCTGTCGCGCCTCGTCTGATGCGAGCCGCTCGACCGGCGAGTCCCACTCGACCGGCGGGCGCGACCAGTGGCCGGGGTGATCCGCCCTCGCGCCCTGGAAGCGATCAGCGTCGACCGCCGGCTCGTCGCCCCCCTCGGCCGAGCGCCGGCGAAAGAACGAGAAGGGCTGGGTGCGCTTCTCGCGCTTGCCCTTGGTGCGGGCCTTGTTGAGCAGGATCTGAAAGATCCAGGTGCGCAGCGAGGAACGTCCCTCGAATCGATCGATCCCCTCGATCACGCCCACCCAGGTGTCCTGAACGACCTCGTCGGCGATCGCTCGGCTCGGCACATGGGCGAGGGCGAGCCGGGTCAGCGCCGGCGTGAGCTCGTCGACGAGCCGCATGAACGCGGGCTCGTCGCCCCGGCGGAGCGCGGCGATCAGCTCCGCCTCGTCGCCGGGCACCCGACCCGCAGCAGCGTCCACGGAACAAGGCTATTGCCTCCCCGGACCCGGGTGGGGCGGAAAACGCCGGCTATGGCGGTGAAACCCGCCCCACCGTTTCGGGGCATGCGCAAGACGACGAGGCGAGTCGCCGATCGGGCCCGCTCGCGTCAGTCTTCGACGACGTAAACGGTGCGGCCGCGGTGTGAGGAGCGAAACTCGACCGTGCCCGGCCGGGTCGCGAAGATCGTGTGGTCGCGACCGAGTCCGGCGCCGTCGCCGGGGCGAAAGCGGGTGCCGCGCTGGCGCACGATGATCTCGCCGCCGCCTACCTTCTGGCCGGCGAAGATCTTCACGCCGAGCATCTTCGGGTTGGAGTCGCGGCCGTTGCGGCTCGATCCCAGTCCCTTCTTGTGCGCCATCTCGCTAGCTCTCCTTCTTCGCCGCGGGCTTGCGCGCTGCCGGCTTTCTCGCCGAAGCCCTCTTCGCCGCAGGCTTCTTTGCCGGCGGCTTCTTCGTCGCAGCGGGCTTCTTCGTCGTGGCGGGCTTCTTCGTCGCAGGCTTCTTCGCCGCGGGCTTCTTCGCCGCAGCGGGCTTCTTCGCCGCAGGCTTTTTGGCCGCGGTCTCAGCCTTCGCCGCTGCCTGCTGCCCGCTACCCGCTTCGTCTCCACTACCCGCTTCGTTCTTGTTCGCCGCGGGCTTTCGCGTCAGCATCCTCACCTCGGTCACCTCGAGCCGGGTCAGCTCAGAGCGGTGGCCGGCGCGCTTGCGATAGCCCTTCTTCGCCTTGTACTTGAACACGCGGATCTTCTGCCCGCGCTCGTGGCCGGCGACCGTCGCCTCGACCTTGACCTTCTCCAGCTTGCCGGAGTCGAGCACCACGTCGTCGTCGTCGCGGAACATGACCGCGCGCAGGTTCACCGTCGACCCCTCGTCGGCCTTGATCCGGTCGACGACCAGGGTGGTGCCCTTCTCGGCGCGGTACTGCTTGCCGCCGCTCTCGACTATCGCGTAGTTGTCAGCCATGGGTTGTCCGGTCAATCGTCTCGCCCGGAGCCGTTCGGGCCCCCGGCACGACTACGGCGCCTACCGCCTCGTCGGCCGCGGCGCCGTCCAGAGGGCGGAGATTCTAGCTTCTCGCCGTCGCTCTCCACCTTCTCGCCGTTGGCGTCGAGCAGCGATGCCGTCGCCGCCGAGCGTGCGACGCTCTCGATCCTGACCAGGCGGCGCTCGCCGACGTGGCGACCACCTCCGCCGACGCTGACGATGTAGGAATCGACCCGGGCGATCGCGTCGTCGGCGTTGTACATGTGCGGCTCCTCGATCGTCACCAGGACCTCCTCGCCGACCTGGAACGGCAGCGCCCGCTCCTCGATCTCCGCCCGGGTGCCCGAGCCCGCCACCTCGTAGGTGTCGATCGGCAGCGCCTCGCCGCCCTCGAAGTGGAAGTTCTTGCCGGTGCGCTCCTCGAGCTCGACCAGCCCGCTGCCGTCGGCGACGAGCTCGGCCGCGACCCGCGGGTTGACCCGGATCAGGAACGCCTCGGGCTCGCGTTCGGCGGCGCTCAGCTCGCGCAGCTTGCGAATCACCTCGATCGCCATCGTCTCGGCCGAGGGGACCACGCCCTCGCCCTCGCAGGTGGGGCAGGTGTGGGTGAGGATCTCGCGCACCCCGTCGGTGACGTTTTGGCGCGTCATCTCGACCAACCCGAGCGGCGAGACCTCCATCACGTAGCTCTTCGTCTTGTCGGCGTCGAGCGCCTTCTTCAGCGTCTTCAGCACCTGCTCGCGGTTCTTGGCCCGGGCCATGTCGATGAAGTCGATGACGATGATCCCGCCGATGTCACGCAGGCGCAGTTGGCGCACCACCTCCTCGGCCGCCTCGACGTTGACCTTGGTGATCGTGTCCTCGAGCCGCCCGCGGCCGCGGCCGGTGAAGCTGCCCGTGTTGACGTCGATCACCGTCAGCGCCTCGGCGTAGTCGATCATCAGGTAGCCGCCGGAGGAGAGATCGGCGCGCCGCGAGAGCACCTGGCTGAAGGCCTCGTCGGCGCCCTCGCGCTCGAGCAGCGGCCGCGCGTCCTCGTAGAGCTCGACGAAGTCGACCAGCTCCGGCGCGGTGCGCTGGAAGAAGCTGGTCACCCGGTGGTGTTGCTTGGGGTCGTCGATGACGGCGCCGTCGAACTCCTTCGTCAGCACGTCGCGCAGCACCCGGATCGAGAGGTCGGCTTCCTGGAAGACCAGGTTCGGTGCCTTCACATCCTTGGCGCGCCGATCCATCACCTCGTGCAGCTTGTGCAGGTAGTCGAGGTCGCGCTCGAAGTCGCCCTTGCGGGCGCCCTGGGCGGCGGTCCGCACGATCACCCCGCCCGGGCCCTGGTGCAGCTTCTGCAACAGCTTTCGCTGACGGTCGCGCTCGGCGTCCGGGAGCCGGCGCGAGGCGCCGACCCCGGCGCCGGTCGGCATGTAGACCAGGTATCGGCCGGCGATCGAGACCTCCATCGAGAGCCGCGCTCCCTTGGTCTTCAGCGGGTCCTTGACCACCTGGACCAGGATCTCCTGCTTGGGCTTGATCAGCTCGTCGATTCGGCGCCCGCGCCCGTGGCCCCGCCGCGGCGCCTTCTGGCCGTCGGGCAGGACGATCTCGTCGACGTGCAGGAAACCGTTGCGCTCGAGCCCGATGTCGACAAACGCCGCCTCCATCCCGGGCAGGACGTTGTCGACCACGCCCTTGTAGATGTTGCCGACGATCGAGCGCGAGCTCTTGCGCTCGACGTAGAGCTCGGCGACCTTGAAGCCGCCTGACTTGTCCTTGTTGTTTCGGTCTCCGCCTCCGTCGCCTTGACGGGCAGAGCCCTTGCCTTCGAGTACCGCGACGCGGGTTTCGCCGGCGTCGACGGAAACGAGAATTCGCTTCTTCAGTTAGATCACCTCAAAACGGGTTGGCCCCGCTTCGAGGTGAGCTGCGCCTGGACATAGATGCTCTGCAGGAGCCCGAGCGCCAGGAAGGTGACGATCACGGACGATCCGCCTGAGCTCATCAGCGGCAATGGGATACCGGTGATCGGCATGATGCCTAGGTTCATGCCGACGTTGATGAAGACCTGGAACAGAAGCGCCGCGGCGATTGCGCCGGCGATCATGCTTCCGTAGAGGTTCTTCGACAAGGTCATTATGCGCAGCGCCCTCCAGATGAGCAGGGCGTATAGGGAAAGTAGGAACGCGGCTCCGACGAACCCGAAGCGCTCGCCCACGACAGCGAAAATGAAGTCGGTGTGGCGCTCGGGCAAAAAGCCATTCTGTGTCTGGGTTGCGTCATCGCCGCGTCCTGTCTTGCCCCCGGAGCCTACGGCGATCAGAGCTTGGTTGATCTGATAGCTGGAGTCCGCGGGGTCGTCGCTGGGGTGCAGGAACGCGGTGAGGCGATCCTGCTGATAGTCGGCCAAGACCGGTACACCGGCCGCCGGCGCGATCACCAAAGCGAACAGGATCAGGGTAGCGACTGCGGCGGCCAAGGCGGCGAAGTGGGTCCAGCGGACCCCGGCGATGTAGAGCACGGCGATCGTGATCACGCCGTAGACCAGCGCCGTGCCGAGGTCGGGCTGGAGGAAGACGAGGATCGCCGGGAACAGTCCCAGCGCCAGGATCCGCAGCGTTCGCCGGCGCTCCGAGTCGCGTCGGACGCGGTCGATCGCAAAGGCCGACAGGGCGACGATCAACAACACCTTCCCCAGCTCCGACGGCTGGAAGGTGAAGAAAGGAAGCTCGATCCAGCGCCGTGAGCCGCGGGTCGCCTCGCCGAGTACCAGAACGAGGACGATCAGCCCGACCATGACCGTGTAGATCCCGACCCGAAGCTCGCGAAAGCGCGAGTAGTCGACTCTGGCCACCGCGAGCATCAGCGCGATCCCGACGACCGCGTAGATCGACTGGCGGACGACGTAGTAGTAGGGGTTGCCGGCAACGTCCTCGGACGTGGCGACCCCGAGCGTGTAGATGCTGAACGCGATCAGCCCAATTCCGGCGATCAGCAGCAGCGGGTCGAGGTTGCCGAAGCCGGTGCGCTCGATCAGGGTCGGGCGCGGCTGCTCGAACGGGCGGGGGCGGGGAAACGCTTCCATCACTCATAGACCCGCGCGCCGGAGCTGACCTGGTCGATCTTGCCGGGCGCGACATCGAGCAGTTCGTTGAAGATCTGCAGCGCCGCCGGGGCTGCCGTATCGGCGCCGAACCCGCCCTCCTCGATCGTCACCGCGACCACGTACTTGGGGTCCGGGTAGGGCGCCAGCGCGATGTACCAGGACTGGTCCAGATTCGGCGGGCGCTCGGCGGTGCCGGTCTTGCCGGCGACCTCGACCGGGTAGCCGCCGAAGACGTTGTAGGAGGTGCCGCCGGCCTCCATCGCGGCGCCGTGAAGCCCGTCCAGGATCACCTGGCGGGCAGCGGGATCGATCTCGACCTGGGCGCGCGCTGCCGGGTCGATCTCCTGGATCGCTCGTCCCTGCGGGTCGTCGACCTCGAGCCCGACGTGCGGGCGGACGATCTCACCGCCGTTGCCGAGCGCCGCATAGGCGACCGCCATCTGCAGCGGGTCGGCCTGTAGGTCGCCCTGGCCGACCGCCAGGTTGACGTTGTCGCCGACCGTCCACTCGCGGTCGGTGAGCTCGCCGCGCTCGATGCAGACCTCCTCCCCGCAGGGGCCGTCGGGATCGGTGTTGTCGCGGAAGTTCTGGTTGCGCCACCCGGGGGTCGGCACCAGGCCCGCCGCCTCGCCGCCGACGTCGAGTCCGGTCGGCTCGCCGAGCCCGAGCGCCCGCGCCCACTGCTGCAGCGCCCCGCCCTCGTCGGCTTCGGGCTCGTCCATGCGGAAGCCGAGCGTGTAGAAGAAGACGTCGGAGGAGACCTTGAGCGCCTGGCGCAGGTCGATGACGCCGTTGACCGCGTCGCCGGCGTTGTGCAGGACGTTGCCATCGCCGAGCGGGAAGTCGCCGGTGTCGTTGATCGTCTCGTTGAGCCCGAAGGCGCCCGAGTCGAGCGCCGCCAGCGAGGTGATCGGCTTGAAGGTCGAGCCGGTCGGATAGGCGCCCTGGGTGGCCCGGTTGAAGGCCGGCGCCGAGGTCGTGCTCGAGGGCTCGTCGGGGTCGCCGAAGATGCTCTGCGATTCGGACTCGCTCACGTAGGGCTTCGCCAGCACCGAGGGGTCGAAGCTCGGGCTCGATCCGAGGCCGAGCAGCTCGCCGGTATTGACGTTCATGGCGACGAAGCCACCGGGCAGGCCGAACTGGGCGATCGCCGCCTCGCCCGCCTGCTGGACGTCGGAGTCGATCGTCAGCTTCAGGTCGTTGCCGGTGCGCGGCTCGCGTTCCGACAGCGTCCCGCCGGTCGGCGTCCCGGAGGCGTCCACCTGGACGCGGCTGGCGCCGTTGACCCCGCGCAGCAGCGAGTCGTAGGTGTACTCGACCCCGGCCTGGCCGATGTAGTCACCCTGGTCGAGGCTGTCGTAACGCGGGTCCTTGAGCTGCTCGGAAGAGACCTCGCGGACGTAACCGAGCAGCTGCGAGGCGGTCGTTCCCTGCGGATAGCGACGCACGTAGACGCGCTCGACCGTGACCCCGGGGAAGCGGCGCTGGTTCTCGCGCAGGTAATAGACGGTGTCGTAGGAGACGTCGCGGCGCAGGGTCACCGGGCTCGCCGGCTCGGCCTTGGTCTGCACCTTGATCTGATGGCGGATCTGCTTCGGTGACATCCCGGCGACCTCGCCGACACGGGCGATCAGCACGGCGCGGCGCGCGCGGCTGGCGGGCAGCTCGTCCGTTTTCACCTGCAGCTCGAGCGCGGTCCGGTTCTGGACCAGCGGGCGCCCATCGCGATCGAGGATCTCGCCCCGCGGTGCCTGCACCCTGAACTCGCGGACCTGGTTGTTCTGGGCCTCGGCCAGGTACTCGTCGCCGGAGAGCACCTCGAGGTACCAGAGACGGAAGAAGATCACCGCGAACAAGACGATCGCAACCCCGCCGAGCACGGCGACTCGCAGCGACAGCTGCGAGGGCATCGGCGGCCCCCGAAAGTCTCCGCCGTCGTACATCAGACGGTTCGCTCGCTGACCGTGCTGCGGCTGCGACGGCGTCGGGGTCTGCGGCGCCGGATCGGCCCGCGCCCGTGGGCCACGGTGGCGACCGCGGATCGCGGCCGGGTCGCCGCGGCGCCGCCGCGGCGACGCACGCCGCTGAACAACAGCCGCCGCGAGGGCGCGTAGTCGATCAATGCCGGCGCCAGCAGGCGACGGATCAGGGGGTAGATCGCCATCGCCAAGAGCACGGCGAGCAGGCCCTGGACGACGATCTCGCGCACGAACAAAACGCTCACGGTGGTGTCGACGCCGAGCATCAGCTCGATCGCGGCCAAGCCCGCCGCGGCGAGCATGGTGAAGCCGCCGGCGAGCAGCGGGGGAACGATCCAGCTGGTGATCTCGAAGCCCTCGCGGTAGCGGCCGGCGAGATAGCCGATCGACAGCAGCACCAGCGAGGAGACCCCGAGCGTCTGCAGCAGCACCGAGTCGACCAGCACCCCGCAGGCGAAGCCGCAGACGGCGCCGACCACGCCGCCGCCGAGCAGGCCGAGCGAGACGACGACCAGCGGGATCACGTTCGGGCTCACGTCGCCGAAGTGCAGGTAGGAGAAGAACGAGACCTGAAGGATCACCGCGGCGAGCACGATCGCCGCGATCCGCAGGCCGATCCGCCTGGTGACGATCATCCCGGCACCCCCGGGCGCTCGGGTCCGCCGGTCATCACCTGGAGGTAGTCGAGCTCGCGTAGATCGGCGAACGGGCTCACGTGGATCTGCTGGAACTCTGCCTGCTCGCCCTCCTCGGTCTCGCCCACCCTGCCGATCGGGATCTCCGGCGGGTAGGCCGAGGCGAACTGCGGATTGGCCCAGCCGGCGGTGACCAGGATCTGATTCTCGTCGACCGGCTCGTCGCGGTCGATGAAGTCGAGCAGCAGGTCCTCGGGATCGCCGGCCACCGGGGTGATCACCCCGGACGGCCCGTCGGGAAGGACCCTGGCCGAGACCGCGTTGTCAGGGTCGGTGATCAGCTCGACCTGGGCGCCACCGCCGGTTACTGCACGAATTCGCCCGACCAGGCCGTCGCCGGTGACGACCGCGTCGTTTCGCTCGATCCCCGCGTTCGAACCCTGGTCGATGCTCACGGTCGAGAACCAGACCGTGGGCGAGCGCCCGATCACTCGCGCGGTGACCGGCTTATAGCCGCCGAGCGCGGCCGAGCGGTCGATCTCGAGCAGCTTCTCGAACTCCTGGTTGTCGCCTACGGCGCCCTGCGCCTCGGCGACCTGGGCCCGCAGCTCGGAGACCTCATTGCGCAGCGCCTCGTTCTCACCGCGAGCGGCGAATGTCTCGTCGAACCAGTCGATCAGATCCCGGGCCGGCTTCAGCGCCCGCTCGGCGACCTCGTTGATCGGCGAGAGCACCGCCGAAACGCCGCGCTGCAGGGAGTGCAGTGGCCCGCTCTCGGCCTCCGAGAACTGGCTCGAGAGCAGGATCAGCGAGATCACGATCAGCCCGACCAGCACCGCCCGGCGGCGTCGCACCTGCTTGCGATACATCCGCCGGCCGCCTAGGCCGCCGCGCCGACCCGGCGGCGCCGCTGGCTGTTGCGGTTCATGCGGTGAATGACCTCGAACTCCTCCAGCGATCGCCCTGAGCCGACCGCGACGCAGGTCAGCGGCGACTCGGTCAGCTGGCACGGCATCTCACACTCGTCGCGCATCCGCTGGTCCATCCCCTGAAGCAGGGCACCGCCGCCGGCGAGGGTGATCCCGCGGTCCATGATGTCGCCCGCGAGCTCGGGCGGGGTGCGATCGAGCGTGTCCTTGACCGCGGCGACGATCTGGCTTACCGGCTCGGAGAGCGCGTCGCGGATCTCGTCGGAGCCGAGCGTGACCGTCTTCGGCAACCCGGTTACCAGGTCGCGGCCGCGGATCTCGGTCTGAGTCGTTTCCGGCAGCGGCGCCGCCGAGCCGATCTCGAGCTTGACCTCCTCCGCGGTCTGCTGGCCGATGAGCAGCTTGTGCTCGTGCTTGCAGTGGTTGACGATCGCGTCGTCCATCTCGTCTCCGCCGACCCGGATCGACTCCGAGACGACGATTGCTCCGAGCGAGATCACCGCGACCTCGCTGGTGCCGCCGCCGATGTCGAGGATCATCGAGCCGGTCGGCTCGGCGACGGGCAGGCCGGCGCCGATCGCGGCCGCCATCGGCTCCTCGATCAGATACGCCTGGCGGGCCCCCGCCGAGAGGCATGCCTCCTCGACCGCGCGCTTCTCGACCCCGGTGACCCCGGAGGGGACGCAGACGACCACCCGAGGGTGGGCGAAGCGGTTTTGGTGAACGCGCTGGATGAAGTGGCGCAGCATCTCCTCGGTCACTTCGAAGTCGGCGATCACACCGTCCTTGAGCGGGCGGATGGCCTGGATCGTCCCCGGCGTGCGGCCGATCATCCGCTTGGCGTCGACCCCGACCGCGTGTACCTCGCCGGTCGCCGAGTCCATCGCGACCACCGACGGCTCGGAGAGCACGATGCCGCGACCGCGAACGTAGACGAGCGTGTTCGCGGTCCCCAGGTCGACCGCCATGTCGCGGCCGCCGAAGCCGGTCAGGTTGCTGAATATGCCCATGGCGAGAGGGACGCGGCCTCCGGGAAGGGGCTCGAGTCCGCGCTCTACCGTAGCACCTGTTCCAGAGCCCTCAAGGCGGGATCGAGGGCGCCGCAAAACCCTAAGGCTAATTGTTCGCCTTAGGGTTTTCGAGGATCTGCGCAGGTGCAGCGGAATCTGCCCGGCGAGGCGCGGAGAACCGCCGGTTGGGCCGACCAAACTCGACTTCAGTCCGCCAACCAGGGCACGAGCTCGAACAGCGTCGTCACCGGCAGCCCGACCACGTTCGAGAAGTCACCGTCGAGGCGCTCGACCAAGATCGAGCCGAGCCCCTGGATCGCATAAGCGCCGGCGCGGCCGCGCCACTCGCCCGAGCGGGCGTAGAGGTCGATCGTCGCCGGGTCGAGCGACTTGAACGTGACCTGTGTGCGGGCGACCCCGGAGCGCTCCACCGGGACGTCGTCACCGATCGCCGTGTCGAGGACGACGACCCCGCTCAAGACTTCGTGGGTGCGTCCCGACAGCGCCATCAGTCGCTCGCGCGCCCCGGCCTCGTCATCGGGCTTGCCGAGCAGTTTCCCGTCGAGCGCGACATCGGTGTCGACGCCGAGGCTGAGGCCGGCGCCGCGGCGCGAAGCGCGACCCGCATGCGCCTTGCGGCGGGCGTTCTCGACCACGACCACGACCGGGTCCCCGCCGCGGACCTCCGCCACCCCCGGGACGACGACCTCGAACTCGATGCCGAGCCCCGCCAGGATCTCCCGCCGCCGCGGAGAGGCCGAGGCGAGGATCAGCGGAGGTCTGGTGCTCACGACACTAGTGGTCGCCGAACCAGATCTCGATCTCGCGTTCGGCGGATTCATCGGAGTCGGACCCGTGAACCAGGTTGAAGGTGACTTCGAGCCCGTAATCGCCGCGGATCGAGCCGGTGGTCGCCTCCACCGGGTTGGTCGAGCCGATCACCTGGCGCGCCGCGGCGACGGCCTCGTGTCCCTCGAGCACCGCCGCGACCAGCGGCCCGCCGGTGATGAACGAGACGAGCTCGCCGAAGAATGGCTTCTCGGTGTGCTCGGCGTAGTGGCGATTGGCGAGCTGCTCAGCTGCGTGCAGCAGCTTCAGCTCGGTGATCCGCAGCCCCTTGCGCTCGAACCGTGCCAGACACTCGCCGGTCAGGCCGCGCTCGAACGCGTCGGGCTTGATCAGGATCAGGGTCTTCGAGTCCGCCACGGCCGCGGCAGGTTACTCGCTGGCAGGCTTGCGCGGGCGCGACGCCGCCGTCCGCTCGGAGGCGCTGCGCTCCGGGGCGCTGCGGCTCGAATTGCGGCCCTGGCGCGCCGCAGGCTGCGTCCGCGTGTCGCCGTCGCTCGCCCGCGGGTCCCGCGAGTCCGGCGCCTGCCCCGAGCTCTGCCTGGCCTGGCCCGAAGATCCCTTGGATCGCCGTTTGCCCGACGGGCGTCGCTCGGCCGGCGCCGAGCGCCGAACCGGGGTCTCGCAGTAGGGGCAGATCGACCAGCGGGGATCGATCGGCTTGCCGCACGACTCGCACGGGTCCTTGATCCGTGCGCGGCAGTTCGGGCAGCGCAGGAAGGTGCGCTCCACCGGATGCTCGCAGTTGGGACACGAGGACTCCTCGAGCTGGCGCACACGCAGCTCCGAGGCGCGGATGTCGAGCTCGCGCTCGCGCTTGTCGGCGAGGAACTCGGGCGGGCGCAGGATCGAGTAGACGATCGTGCCGACGAACGGAAACAGCGACGCCGCGGTCGCGCAGGCGACCAGGATCGGATCGGCGATCCGTCGGCGGGCATCGAAGTAGGTCCACGCGATCAGCGCGATCCAGAGGACCACCAAGAACAGGATCACCAGGTTGACGACGAGGTTGAGCGCGTCGTTGGTTATGCCGAAGAGGGCGACGATCATCGGAAATCGGGCAGTCTAGTCAGAGGAAGAGGCGCCCGAACAGGTAACCCAGGCCGAAAAAGACGAGGATCACGATCGCGACTATCGCCGCGACAAGCCCCATCATGTGGAGAAGCTCTGAGCGCGCGCTCCTATCCAATGGAGACAGAAGGTAGTCGGAAATCACCGGTTTTGCGCTTTTGCGCCCTCCTCTGGGCGCTGGCGACCATCGGCGTGCTGCTCGCCTCGGGGGGTGCCCAGGGCCGATGGGACATGGATGCTCGGAGGGCCGCCGACAGGCCACCGATCACCGACGACCGGATCTCCTACGGCGGCACCCGCCGCGAGCAGATGGCCGCCTATTCGCGCCGCCACTACGGCTCGGCGAAATGGCGCCTGCGCGACCCCGACGCGATCGTCCTTCACTTCGCCGCGACCGACAGCTATGACTCCGTCTGGAGCACTTTCGATTCGAACGCCGCCAACATCGGCGAGCTGCCCGGAGTCTGTGCCCATTATGTGGTCAAGCAGTCCGGAACGATCGCCGAGCTGGTCTCGCCTCGGATCCGCTGCCGGCACACGATCGGGCTCAACCACCGCTCGATCGGGATCGAGATGATCCAGGAAACGGGGCGCGGTTCGCATTGGGCCGACCGCCAGATCCTCTCGCGCCGGCCTCAGATCCGGGCGGCGCTGCAGCTCGTCGGCTGGCTCCAGGCGCGTTACCGAATCGCCACCGGAGATGTGATCGGCCACTCGATGGCCAACCACAGCAGGTACTTCAAGGACCTCCGGGGCTGGCGCAACGACCACAGCGACTGGCTCAAGCGCGACGTGCGCGAGTTCCGTCGCCGGTTGAACCGTCGCTAGGCGTAGCGCAGCAGGTAGTGCGAGCCGGTTACGAGGACGACACCGGAGTGGGCGACGGCGAGCGCCCGCGCGCGGCCGATCGCCGCCGCCGGATCGGGCTCGTGCTCGACGGAGCCGATACCGGCGCGGCGGGCGATCGCGGCGAGCTCTGTCGCCGCCAGCGTCACGGCTCCGGGCCGTCCTGCCGTCGCCAGCCGCCCGGCGGGAATCTCGCTGGCGACCAGTCCGCCGAGCGCCGGGGCCAGCGCCTCGACGATCCCCGCGGCGTCCTTGTCGGCGAGCACCGCAACGCAGGCGACGAGCGGGCGACCCCCGGCGACCGCGGGCAGCGCCTCGGCGAGCGCTCTGGCCCCCGGGGGATTGTGGGCGGCGTCGAGGATCAACGGCGGGTCCGAGTCGACCCGCTGCATCCGGCCGTCGAGCTCGAGGCCGGCGGCCACCCCCGCGACACGCTCGGGATCGAGCTTCGAGAGCAGCGCCTCCGCCGCCGCCAGGGAGACGGCGAAGTCGCGGCGCAGGTACGGCGCCGGGCTCGCGAGCTCGAGCTGCTGTGCCAGGTCGCGGACGGTCACCAACCGGGATCGGCGCTCGGCCGCGACCCGGCGAGCGAGCTCCTCCACGTCCGCTGAGACCGGGCCGATCACGAGGGTGCTGTGGTCGCGCAGCACGGCGAGCTTCTCAGTCGCGATCTCGAGCTCGGTGTTGCCGAGCCACTCGGTGTGGTCGAGCCCGATCGAAGTCAGCGCGGTGACCCGCGAGGGCAGCACGTTGGTGGCGTCGAGGCGGCCGCCCAGACCGGCCTCGATCACCGCGGCCTCGACCCCGGCGACGGCGAGGGCGACGAACGCGAGCGCGGTGTCGGCCTCGAACTGGGTCACCGCCTCGCCCTCGAGCGTGCGGTCGACCGTCTCGACCGCCTGGGCGACTCGCTCGGCCGCCGTGGCGAAGGCACTCGGCTCGATCTCGGCGCCACCGATCCGGATCCGCTGGGCCCAGCGGTCGTCGTGCGGGGACACGTAGGCGCCGGCGCTCATGCCGTGGGCTTCGAGCAGCGCCGCGACCATCTCGGTCACCGAGGTCTTTCCGTTGGTGCCGACCACGTGCACCGAAGCGAACCGATGCTGCGGCATCCCCAGTGCCGAGACCAGCTTGCGGATGCGCTCGAGCCCGAAGCGCATGCCGAGAGGTTGGAGGGAGTCGAGCCAGCGCTCGGCGTCTGCGGCTGTCCAGCCACTTGGCATTGGTCACTCGCCGCTCGAGTGGCCAGAGGCGAGTGGCGAGTGGCCCGCCGCCGACTCAGGCCTCAAGCTCGCGCAGCTCCTCGCTGTAGGAGGCCAGCTTTCTCCGCTCCTCCTCGACCACCTCCGCCGGCGCCTTGGCGACGAAGCCCCGGTTGGCGAGCTTGCGCTCACCGCGCTCGACCTCGGCGCGCAACCGGTCGCGGCGCTCGGCGATCCGCGCCCGTGCCTGCTCGGCGTCGACCTCGCCCGAGGCGAGGATCTCGATCTCGCCGTCGATATTCGCCAAGACCTCTCCCCCGCCGCTGTCGAACTCGAGCCGGGCCAGCCGACCAACGAGCTCCGGCGGCGTGCGTTCGCCGACCGCACGAGCCGGGAGGACGCTGGCGGCGGCGACCCCGACCAGGTCGCGCCAACGGCGGACGTTGCGGGTGAGCTCGATCCAGCGCCCCACGTCGGCCTCGGCCTCGGGATCGAGCAGGCGCTCGTCGAAGCGCGGAAACTCGGATACGACCAGCATCCGCTCCCTCCGGGGCATGTAGCTCCAGATCTCCTCGGTCACGAAAGGCATCAGCGGATGTGCGAGCGCGAGCACGCGCTCGAGCACGAACAGCAGGTTGGCGGCGGCGTCGGGGTCGCCGTCGTAGAGGCGCGGCTTGACCATCTCGAGGTACCAGTCGCAGAACTCCGACCAGAAGAAGGCATAGAAGTCGAGCGCCGCCCGGGAGAACTGGTAGCTGTCGAGCTCCTCGCCGACCGAGGCGATCGTCCGTTCGAGCCGGGAGCAGATCCAGCGGTCCTCGAGCCGCTCGGTCGCGGCGGTGGGCTCGGCATCCCCGGCGTTGAGCAAGACCAAGCGGGAGGCGTTCCACATCTTGTTCGCCAGGTCGCGGCCCTGCTGGACGCGGTCGGCCGAGTAGCGGACGTCCTGGCTCGATGCCATCGCCAGCAGGCCGAAGCGCAGCGCGTCGGCACCGTGGACGTCGATCTCGTCCAGGGGGTCGACGCCGGTCCCCAGCGACTTCGACATCCGTCGCCCGTCCGATGCCTGGACGACCGGGTGCACGTAGACGTCGCGAAACGGGATCGCGCCGGCGAACTCGATCCCCATCATCACCATTCGCGCGACCCAGAGGAAGATGATCTCCCGCGCCGTGGTCAGGAAGCTGGTCGGGTAGTAGGCGCGCAGCAGCTGCTCGTCATCGGGCCAGCCGAGGGTTGCGAACGGCCACAGGGCCGAGCTGAACCAGGTGTCGAGGACATCGACCTCGCGCCGCAGCTGATCGGGATCGAGCCCGCGCTCGGCCGCCGCCACCCGCGCCAGCTCCTCCGACTCGGCGACCACCTCCTCGCCGGCGGGCCCGTACCAGACCGGCAGCCGGTGGCCCCACCAGAGCTGGCGCGAGACACACCAGGGCCGGATCCGGCGCATCCAGTCGAGGTAGACGCGCTTGTAGCTCGCCGGCAGGATCCGCACCTCGTCGCGCTCGACCGCCTCGATCGCCGGCGCCGCCAGCTCCTCCATGCGGCAGAACCACTGCAGCGAGATCAAGGGCTCGATCCGCTCGCCCGAGCGCTCGGAGACCGGCACGGCGTGCGTGTATGGCTCGGCACCACGCAGCCGGCCGCCGGCGGTGAGCGCCGCGACCACGGCCTCACGGGCCTCGCCGGTGCTGAGCCCGGCAAAGCGCTCGCCCGCCTCGCTGCTCATTCGCCCGTCCTCACCGATCACGGTCACCTCCTCGAGCCCGTGCGCGCGGCCGATCTCGAAGTCGTTGGGGTCGTGGCCGGGGGTGATCTTGAGCGCCCCGGTCCCGAACTCGGGGTCGACGTGCTCGTCGGCGATGATCGGCAGGGTGCGGCCGACCAGCGGGAGCGTGCAGCGGCGGCCGATCAGGGCGGCATGGCGGTCGTCGTCGGGGTGCACGGCGACCGCGGTGTCGGCGAGCATCGTCTCGGGGCGCACGGTGGCCACGGTGAGCACCTCGTCCGAGTCCTGCACCGGGTAGTCGATCTCCCACAGCGTGTCGGTGACCTCCTCGTTGATCACCTCGAGGTCGGAGATCGCCGAGCGCGAGCCGGGATCCCAGTTGACCATGTAGTTGTCGCGGTAGATCAGGCCCTTGCGGTGCAGGGCGACGAACACCCGGTAGACGGCCCGCACATATCCCTCGTCGAGGGTGAAGCGCTCGCGCTCGTAGTCACAGGAGGCGCCGAGCCGCTGGTACTGCTCGACGATCTGCGACCCGTACTCGCGCCGCCAGTCCCAGATCCGCTCGACGAACGCATCCCGCCCGAGCTCGTGCCGGGAGCTGCCCTCGGCGCGCAGCTGCTTCTCGACCACCATCTGGGTACCGATCCCGGCGTGGTCGGTGCCCAGGACCCAGAGCGTGTTGCGGCCGCGCATGCGGTTGATCCGGGCCAGCGCGTCCTGGACCGTGCCGTTGAGCGCGTGGCCCAGATGCAGGGCCCCGGTCACGTTCGGCGGCGGGATCGCGATCGAGTAGTTCTCCTCCGGGCTTCCCTGCGCGGGCGGGTCGAAGAAGCCGCCCGCGAGCCAGGCGGCGAAGATCCGCCGCTCGACCTCGCCGGGATCCCAGCGGGTCGTGGCCTCGAGCTTCGCGCGTCTTGCCTCGTCCATCGGAGCGGCGAGTTTAGTTTGCGTCGAGCGCAGCACCACAGGCGTGCAGCCGTGCTATCAACCAGCCAAAGCCAGGGGGATCAGGAGGGACGGATGCGACGAATCGCAACCTTCGCCGGGCTCGCTCTCGCGCTGGCGCTGCCGGCGACAGCAGCGGGCGCCGGCAAGATCGCGCTCAAGGGCGAGGTGGTCGGGGTGCCGACCTCCGGCGTGGCGATCACGATCACCAAGGACCAGGCCTCGATCGGCAAGATCACCAAGTTGAACTTCAACCGCGTGCCCCTGAGCTGCTCGGACGGTCAGACCGGCGTCGTCAGCGGCAGCTCGACGCGGTCGTTCGAGGTTCGCGGCAAGAACTTCACCCGCAGGACGCGGATCGCGGGTCCGGGAATCCAGAACGGCTTCTTCCGTGTCTCCGGCAAGTTCCGGCGCGGCGGCAGGGTCGCCAAGGGATTCGTGCGCTTCTCGCTGAAGACGACCACCGGAGCCGGCTGCGGCTCCGACAACGTGCGCTGGAAGGCGGCCAAGTAGCCCGAGCTCGCCGAAGCTGCCGAGCAGAACTCGAGCAGCTCGGCGACGCCGAAGATCATCTCGCGCGACCGGCAAGCCGACGGCCAGCGCGGTCCCAGCCTCACCGCACCGCCCCGCGGGCGACGATCGGCAGCTCCTCGGCGACGATCCCGTCGCCGGCGAGATAGAGGCGGTCGTGCAGGTTGACGCAGGTGCAGGCGTGATTGGGGATCAGCTCGAGCCGGTCTCCGACCGCTACCGGCGACGCACCCGGCGCGATCTTCCCGTGGCCGTGCTCCTCGCTGAGCGCAACCAGTTCGAGCCCCTCGCGACCGACCACCGCCGCATGGCCCGACGCCCCAGGGGGCGGGGCCGCCTCGCTGAGGGTCTTGCTGCCGGCGTCGAGGACGAACCTCCCCGGCACCGCGGTCGAGACCACGGTCGCGTGGACGCGAAGCGCAGCGTCGTCGAGGCCGAAGGCCCCGTGCGCCTCGTTGCGGTCGAGCAGCGCGTAGTTGCCCGGCCGCAGCTCGGTCATCGGGGTCAGGTGCGAGCGCAGCAGGGTCGCCGTCGACCCACCCGATACACGCGCGGCGGCGATCCCGGCGCTCTCAAACAGCGCCAGCGCCTCGACCAGCACCCCGGCGACCTGCTCGATTCCGGTTGCGATCTCGGCGTCGTCGTGGCGCAGATGACCGGGATAGCACGAGATCCCGCCGACCGAGAGCCCGGCGAGCCCGTCAATCGCCTGCGCCAGGGCGAGCGCCCCGCCGGGATCGAGCCCGGTCCGGGCGAGCCCGACGTCGATCTCGATCAGGGCCTCGGCCTCGATGCCGCGGCGCGCGAGCGCGCCGGCGAGCGGCTCGGCGGCGGCGAGCGAGTCGACCGCTATCGTCAGCGGCACCCTCGCGGCCACCTCGACCAAGCGCTCGACCTTGGCCTCGCCGAGCACCGGGTAATGGATGAGCAGCCGTGCCTGAAGGGCGGCGGCAAAGATCTCGGCCTCCTCGGACTTGGCGACCGTCAGCCCGTCGGCGCCGAGCGCGAGCTGGCGCGCCGCGATCCCCAGCGTCTTGTGAGTCTTGGCGTGCGGGAGCAGGGCGAGGCCGTAGTCCTCGCAGTAGCGCGCCGCCCGCTCCAGGTTGCGCTGGAGCCGCTCGAGGTCGACGACCAGCGCTGGCGTCTCAAGCTCGTCGACCCGACGACCGACGCGCGTGGGCCCGGTCGCGGCGAGCGCGTTCACGCGGCCCCGATCAGGACCATAAACTCGCCGTCGGCAACGTCGAGCGAGACGTCGTCGACGGCGAGCACGTCGCCGTCATAGACCTTGGTCACCCGCTCGAGCCGCAGGTCGGGCATCAGCCTTCCCGGTCGCCGATCACGGCGACGCAGTCGATCTCGACCTTGATTTCCGGCAGCGAGACCCCGACCGTGGTCCGCGCCGGCAGCGGCTCGCCGAAGAACTTGCCGTAGACCGCATTCATCGCCTCGAAGTCTCCGAGATCGGCGAGAAAGACTCCACAGCGAACGACGTCGCCGATCGAGGCCCCGGCCTCGGCGAGGACCGTGGCGACGTTCTCAAGCGCGAGCCGGGTCTGCTCCTCGATCGTCCCGAGGACGTTCTCACCGTCTCGAACCGGGCCCTGACCGGAGACGTAGACGAAGCGCCCCTCGGCGATCACGCCCGGCGAATAGGCGCCTCCCGGTGTGGTCCCTGCGACTGCTCGTTTCATGAAGGCCCTCCTAACCCTTCACCGGGGCTCGAGGTTTGGGCGAACGTCCTCTGCGGTGCGGTCGGCGGCGCGCTCATCTCGCTCGAGGCTCAGCCGCCCGGCACCTGGAGCTCGGCGTTCGAGGTCTCGACCGCCTCGCTCAGCGCCTCGCTCGGATCGGCCTCGCCGTAGAGCACCGCGGCAACCGCCTTGCCGAGCGCCTGGGAGATCTGCGGGTACTCGGGGACCGTCGCCCGGGTCCGCGCCAGCTCGGTGTTGGCGATGAACTTGTCGAGCCCCGGCAGGCTCGCCTGATAATCGGCGAACCCCTCGGCGTCCTCGACGTCGGTGGTCAGCGGCAGGCTGCCGGCCTCGCTGATCCAGCGCAGCTGCTGGGCGGGCTCGCTGAACCAGTCCATGAACTCGAGTGCCGCCGCGACGCGCGCTTCGCCGTTGTCGAAGATCGCCCACGTATCGGGGCCCGCGATCGTCGTGTGCTCGTCTGTAAACGACGGCATCGAGGCGACGCCGTAGTCGACCTTGGCGTCGACGTACTCGGGCAGCGTGTAGGGGCCGGCGACGTTCATCGCCATCTTGCCGGAGGCAAACAGCTGTTGCATGCGCTCGCTGCCGGCGGTGGAGTCGATGTAGACCGATCCGTCGGCGGCCGCCTGGGCGACGACCTCGAGCGCCGCCTCGCCGCTGGCACCGTCAAAGCCGACGCTGGTGCCGTCGTCGCTGACGATCTCGCCGCCCTGCTGCCAGATCAGCGGCCAGATCCGCCAGGTCGTGTCCTCGTCGCCGGTTCCCGGCCATCCGAACCCGGCGATCCCGGCCTGGGGGTCGTTGAGCTCGGCGGCGGTCGCAATGAAGTCGTCCCAGGTCCAGTCGTCGCGCGGATATTCGACCCCCGCCTGGTCGAAGATCTGCTTGTTGTAGACGACCGCGAGGTTGTCGATGAACGCCGGCACCGCGCGCGGCACGTCCTCGACCGTGACCGCCTCCTTGCCGGCATCGACGAAGCGATCCCAGTCGAGGTCGCCGTTGTCGATCGCCTCCGAGAGGTCGAGCAGCTGCTCGCCGCTCGCCAGGTTGGCCAGATCGGAGCCGTAGATGTAGGCGATGTCGGGGTAGTTGTCGGCCTGCAGCCCGGCGGTGACCTTGGTCAGCATCCGGTCGGAGTTGACCCCGCCGGAGTCCTTGGAGACGACGACGTCGGGGTGGGTCTTGTTGAACTCGTCGATCATCGTCTGCAAGAGCTCGGCCGGCCCCTGGGTCTGGCCGTGCCAGAACTCGATCTCGACCGGCTCGCCGCCGCCGCTCGACGCCGAGTCGTCGCTCTGCTCGTCGTCGCTTCCTCCGCAGGCGGCGGCCGCGGTGAGCGCCGCGATCGCCGCGATCGCCGCCGCGAATCGCAACCTCCGGGTCCCGCTCGTCTTCAACCTCACCTGTCTCCTCCGTTCTGAGATCCGGTTCCTGGCCCCGGGGTCGCCGCTACATGCCGAGCAGCTCGCCCCCGTCGATGACGATGTCCTGCAAGAAGATGTGCTCGCTCTGCGGTGAGAGCAGGAAGCTGACCGCGGCGGCGACGTCGCCGGGCAGCGCAACCCGCGCGTTCGGAATCCGCGGGCGCATCGCCTCGAGGCTGCCGTTTGCGAGGTCGTCGACCACCGCATGATCGGCCGCCAGCGCGCGCATCATCGGCGTGTCGGTGGCGCCCGGCGAGACGGTGTTGACGCGCACCCCCGCCGGCGCAACCTCCATCCCGAGCACCCGCAGCGCGGCGCGCATGCCCGCCTTGGAAGCGCAGTAGGACGCTTGGCGCATCCGCGGCATCCGCGCGGCGATCGAGGCGACGCCGACGATCGCCCCGCCGCCGCGCTCGGCCATCGCCGCCGCGTACGCGCGGGCGCAGAAGAAGACGCCCTCGAGGTTGACCTCGACGATCCGAGCAAACTGGTCACGCTTGACCTCGAGCGCCGGCGCCGGCGCGAAAACCCCTGCCGCGATCACCACCCGCACCGCCGCCGGCGCCGCGGCCACCAGCTCCGCGACCTGCTCCCCGTCGGTGATGTCGACCCCGATCGAATCGACGGCGAGCCTGTCGGACTCGAGCTCGGCCTGAAGCTCGCGACATCCGCCGGCGTTCACGTCGGCGAGCACCAGCCGCTGCGTCCAGGGTTCGCCCGCGAGCCGGCGCGCGATCTCCGCGCCGATCCCCCGTGCCGCGCCGACGACGACGGTGGTGGCCGGGGCGCTCGCCTCCGGGGCCGCGAGGCCCGCGGGCGCGGGCCGCGCACCCGAGCTCACCGGGCCACCTCGACCTCGGATTCGTGGCGCATGAACCACGGCAGGTACTCGGCCGAGTGCTGGCTCGACTCGGTGGGAAGTATCCGAGCTGGGTTCATGTATCTGAACTTTGGTTTACCCTTACGAACCACGGTATACCATCGTCGGCCAACCGAATGCAAGCTCGCCACTCCCCCTCACCCGCGCCGGTCGCCGAGCTCGCCGACCTGCCGCTGCGCGACTACGCGCCCCGCAGCACCCTGCGCCTTCCGACCGCGAAGCTCCGCGACCGCCGGCCGGCGATCTACGACTTCCACACCCATCTCGGACGCTGGCTCGCCCCTGACGGCGACTGGGTCGCCTCCGACCTCGCCGGCGAGCACGCCGCGACCTGGCCCTGCCAGCCCGAGAGCGCGCTCGAGTCAATGGATCGCGCCGGGGTCGCTGCCTGCGTCAACCTCGACGGCCGCTGGGACTCCGAGCTGGAGGCCAACCTGGATCGCTACGACCGCGCGCATCCCGGGCGCTTCTTCACCTTCTGTCAGCTCGATTGGTCGCTGATCGCCGGGGGCGATGACCTCGCCGGCGAGCTGGTCGCCAGCCTGCGCCGATCGGCCGCGGCCGGAGCCCGCGGGCTCAAGGTCTGGAAGACGCTGGGGCTCGGCTTTCGCGACGCGCGCCGCGAGCTCCTGCTCCCCGACGACCGCCGGCTCGGCCCCGTGTTCGACGCGGCGGGCGAGCTCGGGCTGCCGGTTCTGATTCACACCGCCGACCCGGTCGCCTTCTTTCGCCCAGTCGATCGAAGCAACGAACGGCTCGAGGAGCTGCTCGCCCACCCGGAGTGGTCGTTCGCGGGACCCGGGATGCCGAGCCACGAGGGGCTGATGGAATCGTTCGAGGCGCTGGTGGCCGCCCACCCGGGAACCGTCTTCGTCGGCGCCCACCTCGCCGGCAACGCCGAGGACCTCGCCTGGGTGTCGCGGATGCTCAGTGCGTATCCAAACCTCTTCGTCGACTTCGCCGCCCGGGTCTCGGACCTCGGGCGGCAGCCGCGGGCTGCGCGCGGGCTGTTTTGCGAGCATCCGGACCGGATCCTGTTCGGCAGCGACCTGATCCCGCCGGATCCGGCAGGCCTTCGACCGATCCTGCGCTTCTTGGAGACCGACGACGAGTGCTATCCGTATTCCGACGCGCTGCCGCCCCGGTCCGGGCGCTGGGCGATCTCGGCGCTCGAGCTGCCCGAGGCGGTCCTGGAAGCGGTGTACTCCGACAACGCGCGCCGGCTGCTCGGCCTGGCGGGGAGGGAGTGAGCGTGGCGGGGAGGCTCGAGGGCAAGGTTGTGGTCGTCACCGGCGGCGGCTCGGGCATCGGCCGCGCCGGTGCCGCCGCGATGGCCGCCGAGGGTGCGCGGGTGGTGCTCGCCGAGATCGAGCTCGAGCGCGGAGCGGCGGTCGCCGAGCGGGTCGAGGACTCGGGTGGCACCGCGGTCGCCGAGGCCGTCGACGTCACCGACCCGGGCGCGGTCTCCGCGCTGGTCGGGCGCACGGTCGAGCGCTTCGGCTCGATCGACGCGCTCTTTCACTGCGCGGTCGACGTCGACTACGTCAACAACCACGACGGGCGGATCACCGAGCTGCCGCTCGAGGCCTGGCAGCGGATCGTTGACCTCGTGCTCACCGGGACCTTCCATTGCTGCCAGCACGTGGGCCGCCAGATGATCGCTCAGGGCTCGGGCTCGATCGTGCTCACCGCGACCACCGACGCGCTGATCGGCTGCGCCGGGCTCGACGCCTATACCGCGGCCAAGGGCGGCGTGGTCGCGGTCACCCGCTCGCTCGCCGCCGGACTCGCGGCCGACGGCGTCCGCGTCAACGCGATCTGCCCCAGCTTCGTCAGCAGTGAGCCGCAGCGCCGGTGGCTCGAAAACGACCGCGCCCGCGCCTCGGTGGAAGCGCTCCACCTGCTCGAGATCCCGACCCCCGAGCAGATCGCGCCGCTGGTCGTCTACCTGGCGAGCGACGAGTCGGAGTCGATGACCGGCGCGGTGGTGCCGATCGATAGCGGCTACATGGCCTTCAAGGCCAAGCTCGACGTGGTCGACGCGATGCGGGCCGGGGAGCCGGGCTGAGATGGCGCTCGGCCGCAACTCGGTGACCGTGACCGCGATATCCGGGGCCCGCGACGGTCGCGTCAAGTCGGCCGACCGGGTGATGGCGGTCCTCGACCTCGTCGCCGAGCACGGCGCGCTCGGCTTCTCTGAGATCGCCGAGCGCCTCGAGCTGCCGAAGTCGTCGGCGCACTCGCTGCTCGCAACGATGCAGGCGAGGGGATATCTGGCCCTCAACCCCGAGCGCCGCGCCTACGGCCTCGGGGTCAGGATCTGGGAGCTGGCCCAGTCCTTCCACGGGATCGAGGACCTGCGGACGCTGATGCAGCCGCTGATGGACAGGGTGGTCGAGCGAACCGGGGAGACCGTCCAGCTCGCCACCCTCGACGGGGCCTCCGCGGTCTATCTCGGGCTCTCGGAGTCGCCGCACCCGATGAAGCTCACCTCGCGGGTCGGCGCGCGGCTGCCCGCCCACACCAGCGCGATCGGCAAGACGCTGCTCGCCGGCCTCGATCCCGACGAGGCGAGGCGACGGCTCGAGGGCGCGACCCTGGTCCGGCTCACCGACCACACGATCAGCTCGGTTCCGGAGCTGCTCTCCGAGCTCGAGCGGATCCGCCGCCAGGGCTACGCGCTCGACGACGAGGAGTTCGCGATCGGGCTGCGGTGCGTCGCGATGGCGCTCCGCGACCTCGACGGCCAGGTGGTCGCGGCGGTCTCGGTCTCGATGCCGACCCCGCGCTACAGCCGTACCGCCGCTGCGAACGCCCGCGAGGCCCTCACCGAGACCGTGGCCGAGGCCGCCGAGCTGCTCGGCCGCTGGGAGCGCTGACGAGCGCTCTTCCCGTGCCGACGATCGAGATCGCGCCGCGGATCCACCGGATCGACTCGCGGATGAACACCCGGCTGCTCTCCCAGTGGCTGGTCGTCGGCGACGACGCGACGCTGCTCTTCGACACCGGGATCGCCGGGACGGTGCGCGAGCACGTCGAGCCAGCGCTGGCGGAGCTCGGGATCGCTCCCGCACGGCTCGCCGAGGTGGTGATCTCGCACGCCGACGTCGACCATTACGGCGGCACCGCCGAGATCAGGGCCCTCGCTCCCGACGCCCGGCTGCGCGCTCATCGACTCGATCGCCCGCTGATCGAGTCGTGGGCGCTGATCGCGGCCGAGCGCTACGGCTGGTACCGCCGCCACCAGCTCGACTACCCGCCCGAGGCCTGGGAGTGGCTCGAGGCGGCCGCCGGCGCGCCGGTCGAGCTCGACGAGGCGCTCGAGCCGGGCGAGTCGATCGATCTCGGCGGGATCGCGCTCGAGGTCCTCCACCTCCCCGGCCACTCTCGCGGGCACCTGGGACTGGTCGACCGCGCCGGCGCGACCGCGATCATCGCCGACGCCGTGATGGGCTTCGGCTTCGAGACCCTCGAGGGATGCCGGGCGGGACCACCGCCCTACCTCGACCTCGAGACCTACCGGGAGACGATCGAGGTGGTCCGCGAGCTCGGCGTCGAGCGCCTCGGCACGGCCCATTTCCCGCTCTTCGAGGGAGCGGCGATCGGGCATTTCTGCGACCGCAGTCGCGAGCTCACCGACCGGATCGAGCGCGCGATCGACCGCCAGCCTGCGCTCGACGGCGATCCCGTCGCCGCGCTGCTCGACCCGGTGGCCCGCGCGCTCGGCGGCTACCCGGAGATGGAGGTCGAGCTCGCGCGCAGCATCGGCGCCCACCTGGAGCTCCGGCGAGCGCTCACGAGCAGGGCTTGAACGGCTGCCCGAAGAGGGTGAAGTTCGGCGACTTGCGCACCGAGTTGAACCCGAGCGACTCGGCAAGCGGGCAGAACCTGCCCCGGGAATTCGTGTACTCGACGTGATAGACGGGCTTGCCCGCGGTCACGAAGGGGGTCAGCTCGCCGCACTCGTCATAGGTGAAGCACTCCTCGTTGATCGCGAAGTCGAAGTCGCCGAGCAGGTCGCCGATCTGCCCGAGATCGTTCTTGAGCCCGACCGCGAGCCCGGCGCGGTGGGCGATCCGGGCGAGGCCGCGGTTGTAGGCGATCTGGTCGTGGTATGAGATCCGCCACCCGGTCGTCTTTTGCCCGCTCGACCACGCATCGACGACGTCGTACTCGACCGCGTCGAAGCCCGCCTTCGCGCACAGCCCGGTGCGCCGAGACATCATCCGCAGGAGAAAGCCACGCTGGCGGGCGCCCCCGAGGTTCGCCCAGCGCTCCTCGGGGAACCGCTTGCTGAACGGCTTCCCGAGCAGAGACTTGCCGTGCGAGCGATGCCAGCGCACGAAGCGGCGGTAGTCGGGCCGGTAGTTCTCGATCCCCCCGGCATCGACGTAGCACACGGCATAGCCGCCGACCTCGTGCAGGGCTCTGACGCCGCGGCGGTTCGGGGTCGAGTCCACTCCGGGGCCGGGGCGATCGAGGTAGAGGTCGAAGTCGATCACCGTCGGGCGCACGCAATCGACCCCGCCCAGCGGCAGCGAGCAGACGTCGACCGCGATCCTGCCGTCCTGCGCGCCGCCCTGGCGGTTCGCCTGCAGCTGGTAGTTCCAGCGCGCGTCCGGCGGCGGCAGCGGTGCCGGCGCGGCCATCGCGATCGGCGCCGCCAGGGCGAGCGCCGCGATGGCCAGGGTGAGTGCCACCGACGCCGCCGGACTGAGCTTGTTCACATGTGTGAACCCAGATCCGTCGATGCGAACGACGTTATCACGCCGACTCCTGCACGTCGCCGAGCTCGTCGGCCGGCTCCTCGGGCACCGCCTGCGTGACCAGAGTTGGGCGCAGGCCCTGCTCGATCGTGTCCCTTGTGACCACGCACTTGGAGACGTCGCGGCGCGACGGCAGCTCGAACTGCACGTCCATCAGCGTCTCCTCGAGGATCGAGCGCAGGCCGCGGGCGCCGGTCTCGCGCTCGAGCGCCTTGTCGGCGATCGCCCCGAGCGAGTCCTCCTGGAACTGAAGCTCGATCTCGTCGAACTCGAAGAACCGCTGGAACTGGTGCGTGAGCGCGTTCTTGGGCTCGGTCAGGATCGTGATCAGGTCGTCGCGGGTGAGCTGGTGGATCGCGGCGACCACCGGCAACCGGCCGATGAACTCGGGGATCAGCCCGTACTCGATCAGGTCCTCGGGCAACACCTGCTCGAACAGCTCGCCGGTGTCCTTATCGGCCTTCGAGGTGACCTCGGCGCCGAAGCCGACGCCCTGGCGGCCGATCCGCCGCTCGATCACGTGGTCGAGCTGGGCGAACGAGCCGCCGCAGACGAACAGGATGTTGGTCGTGTCGATGGTCAGGAACTCCTGGTGGGGATGCTTTCGCCCGCCCTGCGGGGGAACCGATGCGCTGGTTCCCTCGAGGATCTTCAGCAGCGCCTGCTGGACGCCCTCGCCGGAGACATCGCGGGTGATCGAGGGGTTGTCGGCCTTGCGCGCGATCTTGTCGATCTCGTCGATGTAGATGATCCCCGTCTCGGCCTTCTTCACATCGAAGTCCGCGGCCTGGATCAGCTTCAAGAGGATGTTCTCGACGTCCTCGCCGACGTAGCCGGCCTCGGTCAGGGCGGTCGCATCGGCGATCGCGAAGGGGACGTTGAGAATCCGCGCCAGGGTCTGGGCGAGCAGGGTCTTGCCGCAACCGGTCGGCCCGAGCAGCATGATGTTCGACTTCTGCAGCTCGATCTCGCCTTCGTTCGAGCCCTGGGTCATCTGCACGCGCTTGTAGTGGTTGTAGACGGCGACCGAGAGCGCCCGCTTGGCGGTCTCCTGCCCGACCACGTAATCCTGGAGTACGCCGTAGATCTCGAGCGGCTTGGGCAAGCTCTCGAGCTCGAACGTCGGCGACGCGGTCAGCTCCTCGTCGATGATCTCGTTGCAGAGATCGATGCACTCGTCGCAGATGTAGACGCCGGGGCCGGCGATCAGCTTCTTGACCTGGCGCTGCGACTTGCCGCAAAAGCTGCAGAGAAGCTGCTCGTTCGAATCGGTCGGGCGTGCCACGACGAAATCTCCCTTCGGCGTCTGACGTCCGGGCCGCCGCTGTCAGGTTACGACACGGGCCGATCCCGGCTGGACTGGGGGTTGTTACTCGCCCGCGGGCGCGGTCCCTTCCCGTGAGCGCCGGGTTTCAGCGCCCGTTCAGCAGCACGCAACGGCGGACACGTAGGGGAGCGTGCTCGGGGCGGCGGCGCGAGCCACGACGACCAACTCGACTCCCCGGCAGGGGTGGGCCGGAAAACTCCGGTCCTGCGGGACTTATCCGTCCCACCCCTTGGTGAGTCGCGACGGCGCGCGCGGCGGAAACCCCAACGCCCACGTGCCCATCCTCCGCCGCGGCGCCGGGTTTCAGCAGCGCTTGGTCGAGGCGGCGGCCGTCCGGCACTGCTCGTCGCCCTCCTCGGCGGCGGTCTCCTCGGGCGAGATCACCAGCGGCGCGCGTGCCTTGCGCTTCGGCAGGTTGAGCGCCTCGGCGGTGGCGACGTTGGTGACCCGGTCGTCGACCGGGACCGACTCGGCGCGGGCGCTGAGCGTATAGCGTCGGCGTGTCCCCGGTTTCAGCAGCCGCAGCTTCCAGCAGGCGCGATCGCCGCGGACCTTCGCCCGCGGGGCGCGGAGCACCGAGAGGCCATCGGGAAGCCGGTCGCAGACGCGCAGTTCGACGGCGGCGAGCCTGCCGCGGGCGCGGGCGACGATCTCGAATCTGGTTGCGTCACCCGCCTCGACCCGCCCCCGCTGCACCGACTTGCTGAGCTCCGTGCGGGCGCGGCCGCGGCGGACGCGAACGCTCGAGGTCGCCGTCGAAACCTCGGTGCCGGCGGCGCTGACCGTGACCGTGTTGTCCAGGGTGCCGGTCTCGAGCGGCCGCAGGGTGACCTCGATCTCGGCCGTCTCTCCCGGGTCCAAGGTGCCGAGCTCGCACTCGACCCGGCGCGATCCGCGCTGATCGCCGCTGCAATCCGCGTCGCCTCCGCGCACGTCCTCGATCCTCACCGGGGCGTCGTTGGTGTCGACCAGCTCGACGTCGTCGATCGGCTCGGAGCTCGGGTTCTCCCAATTCGATCGTGTATTCGAGCTTCTCGCCGAGCTTCGCGGCGTCGCCCCCGCCGGGCGGCGGGTTGTCGATCACGAGATCCTCGACGATCGCCGGGTTGAGCTCGGTGGCAAAGGTGACGACCCCGACCCCGTATTGGTCGAGCGTGGTCGAGAGCTCGATCGTCGCCGAGGTGTCGCCGTTGGCGAGGTAGCCGTCGGCGCGGGTGAGGATCGCATCGAAGCCGAGCTGGTTGAGGTAGTCGGGATCGCGCGAGGTGACGTCGACCCCGTCGACCGAGATCGCGCTGTTGAAGAAGTTGTTCGCCGGGTTCGCGGCATCGGCGAGCAGCCGGCCGTTGAGCCGTGCGCGGTCGCCGCTGGCGCCGCGGTCGCCCTCGTAGACGACGAATCCGACGCGGGTCCGCACCGCGCCGGTCTCCGGGGTCTCGAAGCCGCTCGCCGGGATCGTCAATGGCGGGTCGCCCTGCTGAATCAATTGCAGGCCGTCGAACACGGTCAGGTTGCGCGGCGGCTCGCCGTCATAACGGTAGGCGACGACCAGCGCCCAGCCCGAATAGCGGTCGAGCCCCGTCCCCGCCTGCGCGTCGGCGACCGTGTAGACACCGGGCCCGGCGCCGCTCACCTGCTGGGTCACGTCGACGAAGCCCTGATAGGCGCCGACAACCGAGGTGGCGTCGTCGGCGATCCCGGTCACCGTCTGATACGACGACGCGCCGGGGACCGCGAGCCTCGCCTGCGCCCGCGCCGCCGGGTTCGGCGCCGGAGCGCCGCCGGTACCGGCCGGGGTACGGCCGCCGAAGTAGAGCCCCGCGAAGGCCACCTCGGCGCCCGCGGGCAGGTTGAGCTGAGCGCGCGAGGAGGAGAAGGTCGTCGGATCGGCGTCGACGTCGACGTATGCCATCGCGTAGGCGTTATTGGAGAGCGCCGCGCCGGTCGCCGTCCCAGCCCGTGCGGCGAGGCAGTCGGGCGCCGCAGCCGGGCAGCTCAGCAGCGTGTTGGCGGCGATCGTGAGGTTGCCGCCCGGAACGTTTTGGCTGAACCGCGGCGAGAAGGCCCGATCGCCGAATGCGGGCGTCGCCAACGCGAGCGCGACCGCGAACGTAGCCCCTACCGCCACCGTCCCGCGGATTCGTCCCATCGCCGGGGTCATAAGCGGTGCATCCTTCAACGCCTGCGTGGGCGGCCCGCCCCCGGCATCCGTGGGATCACCGGGAAACGCCGCTCGGGCAGCTCGGGCTCGGCCAGCGCCGGGGCCTCGGCGTTCAGCGCGGCGGCCAGCCGGGGCCAAAACTCCGGTCCGGCGACGGCGCCGTCGCCGGTGGCGATGAAGCCCGCCAGCCACTCCTCCAGGGGCTGCCCGCGATAGCCCGGGAGCGCTCGGTAGGCCTCGACATAGGCGACAAGCAGCGCCCGCTCGTCGGCGGCGCCGGCGCTGAGCCGATCGTGATGAGGCCGGACCAGGTCGATGAAGGCACCGGGATCGCCGGCGCGAGCGCGCTCGAGGACCGGGTCGGTCATCGCCGGCCCTCGGCCCGGCGCCGGATCGCCGCGAGCCAGTTCGTAGACGAGGTCGAGGCGCTCACCTCGCAGCGGTGTCGCGCGCGAAACTCGGGCTCTGGAATCGGCGCCCGGATCGAGCTAATGGTGCTCGATCACGCGGTCGACGATCGAGTACTCGACCGCCTCCTCGGCGGACATGAAGTAGTCGCGATCGGTGTCCTGCGTGACCTTTTCGAACGGCTGGCCGGTGTGCTTGGCGATGATCTCGTCGAGGCGCCGGCGGACATCGATGATCTCCTTCGCGTGGATCTCGATGTCGGTCGCCTGGCCCTGGAAGCCGGCGGAGACCTGGTGGATGAGGATCTTGGAATTGGGCGTCGCCATCCGCTTGCCATGAGCCCCGCCGGCGAGCAGCAGCGCCCCCATGCTCATCGCGACGCCGACGCAGATCGTCTGCACGTCGGGCTTGATGTACTGCATCGTGTCGTAGATCGCCAGCCCCGCGTAGACGGATCCGCCGGGCGAGTTGACGTAGATCGAGACGTCCTTGTCGGGGTCCTCGGACTCGAGGTGGATCAGCTGGGCGACGATCAGGTTGGCGATGTCCTCGGTCACGGGGGTGCCGAGGAAGATGATCCGCTCGTTGAGCAGGCGCGAGTAGATGTCGAACGCACGCTCGCCGCGCGACGTCTGCTCGACCACCATTGGCACCAGTGGGCTCATCGGCGGATGAGTGTATAGAAGCGGCTCGGCCTTCTTTTCAGGAACCGCCGCCCGGGGTCCACAGCCTCCCGGGCTCGGGCGTCGCCGCCGTTGGCGCCTCGGCCGGGGTCGCCTGCTCGCCCTTCTCGGGCGTCCAGATCTGCTCGCGAGCGGCCGCCTGCTCCATCGGGATCGGCTTCGCCGACTCGGCGATCAGATCGGCGGCCATTCGCAGGCGAACCTCGTCGCGCAGCAGATTGTCGCGCCCGCTCTGCTTCAGCCGGGCGAGCAGCTTCGCCGGGTCGTTCTTGCCCTCGCCCGGCCCGAGCGCCTCGAGCAGCTGGTCGTCGCCGGGCTCGATTTGCTCGGCATCGGCGACGGCCTCGAGCACCGCCTCGCGACGCAGCGCCCGCTCGGCGTCCTCCTCGGCGTCGTCGATCAGCTCGTGACGATCCTTGCCCTGCATCTGGGCATATGCCTGTGGGTCAATCCCGCGCGCGGTCAGCTGGCGCTCGATCCGCTCCCACATCTCGTGGGCGCGGGCGTGGATCAGATCGTGCGGGATCTCGAGCCTGGCGTTGGCGGCGACCGCATCGACCGCCGCCTCGCGAAAGTCGGCCTCCGCGCGCTGGTCGAGGGCGGTCGCGAGCCGCGACTCGATCTCCGAGCGCAGCTCCGCGAGCGTTTCGAACTCCGACGCCTCGGCGGCGAAGTCGTCGTCGAGCTCCGGCAGGCTCTTCTCGCGCACCTCCTTCACAGCGACCGCGAAGCTCGCCGTCTTGCCGGCGACCTCGGCCGGCTGGTGATCGTCGGGGAAGGCCACCTCGACGATGCGCTCGTCGCCGGCCGCGGCGCCCGCGAGCTCGGCGTCGAACTCGGGCAGCAGGCCCTCGGCTCCGAGCTCGATCACGAAGTCGCGCGAAGCCGAGCCCTCGAACGGCTCGCCGTCGATCGTGCCCTCGAAGTCGATCACGACCGCGTCGCCGGTAGCGGCCGGGCGCTCGACCGGGCTCAGACTGCCGAACCCGGCCTGCAGGCGCTCGAGCTCGGCGTCGATCGCGTCTTCAGGCACCCGGGCGGTCGCTCGTCCGACCTCGAGCTCACGGTAGGCGCCCAGCTCGGCGCTCGGTCGAACCCCGACCTCGATCGTGAAGGCGAGGTCCTGACCCTCGTCGGGAAGGTCGCCGACGTCGAGCTGCGGCTCGCCGATGGGGGTCACGCCGGTTTCCAACAGCGCCCGCTCGTACCACTCCGGGAGCCCCTCGCGAAGCGCCTGCTCGACCACCGCGTCGCGGCCGATCCGCTGGATCACGAGCTCCGCCGGGACCTTGCCCTTGCGAAAGCCCGGCAGCTTCATCTCGCCGGCGAGGCTCTTCGCCGCCCGCCCTATCCGCTTGTCCACCTGATCTGCGTCGACCGCGACGTCGATCTTGACCCGCGACTCGGGCAGCTCTGTGACCGTGGTCTTCACCCGCCGACAAGTTAGCGACCGCTACCGTTTCGCCCGATGGAGCTCGGACGGACGGCGATCGGGACCTGGAGCGGTGGGCGCTTCATGCACTTCGGCGAGCCGCTCGACGAGGACCGCCTCGCGGAGCTTTATCGACCCGGCGACGGCCTCCACACCCTGCTCACCGCCGACGTCTACGGTGAGGGCGGCGCCGACGAGTTGCTCGGCCGCGCGCTCCACGGCCTCGCCCGCGACTCCTACTGCGTCGCCGGGGCGATCGGCCACGACTTCGTCACCGGCGAGCGCGACGGGCCGCGCGGCTTCCCGCGGTTCACGGATCCGCGCCTGCGCGGCCCCGACGACTACGACGGCTACCTGCGCCGGGCGACGGAGGCCAGCCTCGAGCGGGTCGGCTGCGGGCATTTCGACTTGCTCTTGTTGCACAACCCCGACCGGATCGGCTACTCGTCCGAGCGCGTGTGGTCGGCGATGGCGGGCCTTCGCGAGACCGGCCTCACCGAGGCGATCGGGATCGCTCCCGGACCCGCCAACGGATTCACCCTCGACCTGATCGAGTGTCTGGAGCGCTTCGGCGGGCAGATCGATTGGGCGATGGTGATCCTCAACCCGCTCGAGCCCTGGCCGGGCGAGCTCTGCCTCGATGCCGCCGAGGCCGCCGGCGTGCGGGTGATCACCCGGGTGGTCGACTACGGCGGCCTGTTCTGGGGCGACGTGGCCGACGAAGACTTTGCCGAGCACGACCATCGCCGCTTTCGCCCGGCGGGTTGGGTCGAGGCCGGGCGCGAGCGAATCGAGCGGATGCGCCCGATCGCCGAGCGCGCCGGGCTCACCCCCCTGCAGCTCGCCTGCCAGTGGAACCTCGCCCACCCGGCGGTCGGCTGCGCGGCGCCGACCCTGATCCAGGAGGCAGGCCCGCGGGCGCGAGCGATCGAGGACAAACGGCGCGAGCTGGCCGCGCTTCCAGCGCAGCGCTTGGGCGAGATCGAGGTCGAGGAGATCCGGGCGATCGGCGACAACGCGGGCTCGATGGCGCTCAAGGGCGCCAGCCCCGATCACGAGGGCTCAGAACGCGCCGACCGCTGGCCGCTCACCGACGAGCTGATCGAGCGCGGCCGGCGCTGGGGAATCGAGGCCGGCCGCGACCTGCGACGCCACGCCCCGGTTGGATGAGCGCACCCGAGCGCTTCTTCGCCTGGGTTGTCACCGGACCGGTGGGGCGCTTCATCGCCTTCTTTGCCGATCTCGGCGTCTTCGGTTGGCGCTGGATCCGCGGACGCGTCGCCTCGCGCGGCGAGCGCTGAGCTCGAGCTACTGCTCGCCGGCGTAGCCGAGGATCGAGCGGTCGATCAGCCACTCGACCGGCGCCCGGTCGTCGGTGTAGACGGCGCCGCCATCGAGCGGCGGGCCCAGCCGCGCGGCGTCGATTCGCGCGAGCTCGGCGAGCGCCCCCCGCAGCCGCGTCTCGGCCGCCTCGGCCAGCCGCCTCGCCGACGCTGGGGCCTCGCTGCCGAGCAGCAGCGTGTTGGTCTGCTCGGCCGGATCGCGCAGGACGGTCGGGAAGACCGCCTCCATCGTCCTCCCGACGACCTGCTCGAAGGTGTCGATGCCCTCGGGATGACCGACGTTGACGACGACCACCCCGCCCGGCGCCAAGCGGTCGCGAGCGAGCTCGAAGAACTCCTTGGTCGCCATGTAGAAGGGGATGTAGGGCTGGCGATAGGCGTCGACGACGATCAGGTCATAACCACCGGCCGAGCGTCGCAGCCAGGGTCGGGCGTCCTCGTTGTAGACGGTCAGCTTCTCGTTCGAGCCCATGTCGAAGTAGCGCCGGCCGATCTCCTCGAGCTTCGGGTCGATCTCCACCCCGTCGACGCGGGTCTCGGGGAAGAAGTGGCCGAACCCGCGGGCGATCGTCCCGGCGGCATTACCGAGGACCGCGACCCGAGCCGGCGGCCGCTCGCGGGTCGCGAACGGCAAGACCAGGAAGCTGTCCCAGTAGTCGGCCGTGAGATAGCCCCGCGCCGGCAGGAAGGAGTGGATCGCCTGGCCCTCGTTGAGCTCGAGCAGGCGGTCGCCGTCGTCCTCCTCGACCACGCGGATGTATTGCTGCTCGGATTCGCCCTCATAGAGAATCTCGCCCTCGTCGGCCGCCTTGATCGCTCCGAGCGGCAGCGCGATCACCGCGGCCAGCGCCGCGGGCATCGCTGCGAACCGCCAGCCGAGCCCGGCGGCGCCGACCAGCGCCAGCGCCAGGGCGAAGACGAGGAAGGTGCGCTGGGTGCCGGCGAATGGGATCAGCACCAGCGCGGCGAGCATGGTTCCGACCAGCGACCCCGCGGTCGAGATCGCGTACAGCCGGCCGGCCACCTGGCCGGCGTGGGCTACGTCCTCGACCCCGAGCCGGATCGCCCAGGGCGCGCAGGTGCCCAGCACCAGCACCGGAACCGCGATCAAGAACAGGACCGCGAACAGCGAGCCGACGAAGGCCCCGGCCTCGATCTCGTCGAGCGCTCCAACCGAGAGCTCGAAGAACGGCCTGGCGACGAACGGGACGATCGCCAACAGCAGCGCCCCAAGCATCACCGCCAGGCAGAGGGCTCGAAGCTCGGGACGGCGGTCGGCGAGCCGGCCGCCGAGCCAGTAGCCGATCGAGAGCGCGACGAGGACGACGCCGATCGTGTTCGCCCAGACGATCGTCGAGGCGCCGAAGAACGGCGCCATCAGCCGCGCCGCGGCGATCTCCGCCCCCAGGGTCGAGATGCCGACGACGAAGACCAGCAGGTAGAGGTAACGGTTGTGGGTCATGCGCCGCCCCGCAGGATGCGCTCACGCAGCCGCCTCCCCTCCCCGGCGGCGACCGCGCGCGCGGCCCTCGCCGGGTCGAGCTCGAACCCGTGCGACTCGGCGAGCTCGATCAGCTCCTGCTTCTCGACGCTGCGATTGGCGGCGCGAAAGAAGACCCAGGTGAACAGGCCGAGAGTTATCGCCCCGGTCCAGATCATCATCAGGTTGCCGGCGGCGCCCTGATCGGCGAGCGGCCCGATCCCCCACTCGGCCTGGCCGGGCGCATAGTCGGGGTAGAGGACCGTGCCCGACCAGATCAAGACGTTGGCGAGCACGGCCTCGAGCAGGCGGACGATGATGATGTAGACGAGCATCGCGCCATCGCCGAACCAGGAGGGCTTTGGCAGCGGGCCGACCAGTGGCAACCACATCGCCAGCCCGAAGGTGAAGAAGCCCGCGTGTTGGGCGAGGTGCAGGAGCTCGCTCGAGAGCACCCCCTGATAGAGCAGGGACAGGTGCCAGATGTAGAGGTTGAGTGCCCAGAGGGGCAGCGCGACGAGGGGGTTGCCGAGCACCCGAAGCCACGAAAACGGGCGCCGGGCGAGCAGCGGCTGCACGAGCGGGCCGGTGAGCCCGAGGGCAACCAGCAGCCCGGCGAGGTCGCCGATGAGCAGGTGCTGGGCCATGTGGGCGACGACGATCTCCTCGCCGACGTTCGAGATCGGCGGCACGTCGGCGGCGAGCAGGACCACCACGCCGGCGGCGAATGAGAGCTGGCGCCAGAGCGCCACCGGGCGCCCCCTGCGCGATAGCGTCGCGACGCGGCGCGCGTAGGCCGCCGCCCCCGCGATCAGCGCCACCGGCGCGAGCACTTCGATCATCGCCGTGAGCGTAGCGACGGCCAAGGCTTGGCCGGGGGGCTTTCAGCCGCGGACGCCGGCCTCCCGCTCAACGATTCGTCCCTGCACCCGCTCGTCCTCGAACGCCGCCAACTCGGCCCTCAGCTGGGCGGTGGTGGCGAGCCGACCGACCACCCGGCCGACGAACTCCAGGTCGCCCTCCCATACCCGCAGGCGTGCGTCCAGGGTCGGCGCCTTGAAGAACTCGACCGCGCGTTCGCCGACCTCGGCATAGACCAGGCGCCAGTCGCGGACGTTGGCGAGCTTGTCGGCGGCGTAGATCGCCGCGGCGTCGGCCCCGGCCCGCTCGACCTCGGCGCGGATCGCGAGCTTGCGTTGCTCCCAGTCGTCGATCGCGGGGTCCTCGGTCAAGGCGGCGACCAACTCACCCACCTCGACCCCGAAGCTCTCGACGATGTCGCCGACGAGGAGGCCGGAATCCTCGACGACGTCGTGCATCAGGGCGGCGGCGATCGTCGCCTCGCCGTAGCCCTCGGCGTCGAGCAGGCGGGCGACGTGGATCGGATGCTCGAGGTAGGGCCGCCCGTGACCGCCGCGCGTGTGGCCGGCGTGGGCGCGTGCGGCGACGAAGAAGGCGAGGCAGAGCCGGTCGGACTCGAGCACGAACTCGGGCGGCTGGAGCCATATTTCGTCGGCGTCCGCCGGAAGCGCTGGACGCTGCGCGGCCTCCGTCATCGCGTTGATCCTACCCCCAGCAGGGTGAGGACCGGGTACTCCCAGACCCCGGTCGGCCGATCTCGATCAGGCCTACTGGGCCGGCGCCGGGGGTGGCGGCTGGGTGAACGAGACGGCGACCGGCTCGCGCTCGGCGGCGTTCTCGATCTCGAAGAACTCGCGCTCGGTGAACCCGCCGCTCTTGGCGACGACCGAGTTCGGGAAGGTCTGGATCTTGGTGTTGTAGCTCTGGACGTTCGAGTTGTAGATTCGCCGTGACGCCTGGATCTCGTCCTCGAGCTCCGACAGATTGCGCGAGAGTTGCTGGAAGTTCTCGGTCGCTCGCAGCTCCGGATACTGCTCGGCGACCACCCGCAGCCCACCGAGCGCCTGGGAGAGCATTCCCTCCGCCTGGCTGGCATCGGCGGGGCCCGAGGCCTGCATCGCCGCGGCCCGCGCCTGGGTTACCTTCTCGAAGGTCTCGCGCTCGTGCTGGGCATAGCCCTTGACCGTCTCGACCAGGTTCGGGACCAGGTCGTGACGGCGCTTGAGCTGCACGTCGATCCCCGACCAGGACTCGTCGACCCGGTTGCGAGCGCCGATGATCGAGTTGCGGGTGAGGACGAAGATCAGCCCGATCAGCAGCAGTACCCCGACGACGATCAGCACGATGGTCATTTGCGCTCAGCCTCCTTCAACTGGTTGGCGGCAGCATGATTATCTCCTACTCGGCGGTTCCGTCGTCGGCGGAGCCGATCACGGAAAGCCGGCGCAGGGCCGACTCGACCAGATCCCGAGGCAGCCCGTGCTCCCCGGCCGCGTCGAGGCGGCCGAGCTCGTAGGCGAGCCCAACCGCGTCGGCGCCGGCGATCGCGCCCTCGACCGCGGCGGCGTAGGCTGGGCCGTCGGTCTCTCCCGCGGCGGCCAGGCGGCGGAGCTCCGGGATGGCGCTCTCGCGCGGCGGGGTCTGCGCTGCTGCGAAGGTCGCGGCGCCGGGTTCGGGCGTTCGACGCGGTGGCTGGCCGCTGGGCGTGTAGGTCTCCGCCAGAGCCCCCTGACGGCGCAGTCGGTCGATGTGCTGGTAGACGGCGTTGCGGCTGATTCCGATGTCGGTCGCGATCCGCTTGGCCCCGTCACCGCGCTCGAGCCGCTCGAGGACCTCGGTCTGGCGCTTGGTCAGCCGCGCCAGCGGGCTGTTCGGGTCGACGTTCATCCTTGGCAGTATAGGTTATTGCCAACGTTGGCAAATCCTCGGCACTGGTCGCTAGTCCACCGCACCCTCCAGCCTCAGGAACCAACGCTTCATCTCTGGGCCGCCTCCGTAGTCGCCGATCGCCCCGCCGGCGCGGAGCACGCGGTGACAGGGAACGACGATCGGGATCGGATTGCCGCCGAGCGCGGTCCCGGCGGCGCGATACGCGCGCGAGTTCCCCGCCCGTGCCGCGACCTCGCCGTAGCTCGCGGTGGCGCCGAACGGCAGCTTCGCCGTCTCGCGCAGGACCCGGCCGTAGAAGCCGGTCGGGACCAGGCTCCAGTCGAGCTTCAGGTCGAACTCACGGCGCTCGCCCGAGAAGTACTGGTCGAGCTCCCGGCGGGCTCGATCGAGGCGCGCGGGCAGCTCCAGCACCCGCGGCGATACTCCCGCGGCGAGCTGGTCGAGGAACTCGTCGGGGTCGGAGTTCGGCAGCCCCAAGGCGACGATGCCGTTGTCGGTCGCGGCGATCAGCCCACTGCCGAGCGGCGAGTCGAAGCTTGCGTAGGCGACCTCGGCCAGGCCCCGGCGGTCGGCGAGCTCGGCAAAGCGCGCCGCGGCCAGCTCGGCCTCGGCGCCGATCGGGGCACCGAGAACTCTCGAGATTTCGTTTGCGTCGGCTCGGCTCATCGCCTCGCCTCCTCTCGGTCGATGGTCTTTCGCAGCACCTTGAGGCCGTCGGCGACCCGCCGGCGAGCCGCCTCCTCGCTGCACCCGAGCGCGGTGCCGATCTCGCGGTAGCTCAGCTCGGCCGCGTAGCGCAGTGCCACGGCCGCGCGCTGGCCCGGCGCCAGCGCGGCGACCGCCTCCCAGAGCTCGGGGTCGGCGCCGTCGTGTTCGTCGCTGACGGCGATCTCGGGAGGCTCGGCCCAGGGCTCGGGGCGCCGGGCTCGAGCTCGGTGGTGATCGATCGCCTTGCGCCGCGCGATCGTCATCACCCAGGCTCGCGGATGGCGTCCATCCATCCGCTCATAGGCCCTCATCGCGGCGATGAAGGTCTCCTGGAAGCAATCGTCGGCGTCGCTCGGCCCGACCATCGCCCGGCAGAACGCGAGTACGGGCTCGCGGTGATCGTTGAGGAAACGCTGAAACGGGGTGCGCGCGCTTGGGCCTTTGGCTCGAATGGTCAAATCTCAATCATGAAACGCCCCAGCGAGCGTATTCGTGAGCACGGGTGTTGGTGCTTCATAGACTGGCCAGAAACGGAGCTAGGGAGGTATCTCGATGAATAGGAAGTGGATCTTTGGAGCGGGCGCGCTGATCGCGATCGCGGCGACGGCGGTCGGCGCCTCCAGCGTGCTCGGCGGGGGCAGCGAACCGCGTCCCGATTACGCCACCGTCGACGTCCGGGTCGACCCGGTCGCCGGACCCGCCGGGCTCGGCGCGCGCAAGGCGAAGAAGCCGCAGGTGCTCTACCTGCAGGGGCCGGAGTCGACCGTCGACGTCGCCGCCACCGGGCCCTATATCGACGTGCGTCTGTTCTCCTGCCCGGCCAACTCGCGGGTGATCGACGGCGGGGTCTTTCCCGACAACACCAACGTCTACGAGCAGGGGTCCTACATCCCCAACAGCCGCGAGTACCACATCCTGCTCGGCTTCGACGACGACGGCCCGGCGACGAACTTCAACATCACGTCCCACCTGGTCTGCCTCAAACGGGTGAAGTAGCGGCCGCAGCGATCAGCGGGCCCGGCGCAACTCGACCCCGGCCCGGCTGTTGAAAGGACGAGATGAGACGGACCTTGGCAATCGCTGCGGTGATCGTGCTGGTCGTCGCCGTGGAGGCGAGCGCCGGGAGCCGTACCTACCGGGGGACGATCGAGGGCGACGAGCCCTCCTCGATCTCGCTCCTGGTCAAGCGCAGCGACGGTCAGCGCCAGGTCAAGGGCTTTGCCGCCAAGCGCTTCCTGATCGCCTGCGACAACGGCCCCGCAACCCTGGCGCGCGCCGCGATCAGCGGCGTGATCGCGGTCAACTCCAAGGGACGGTTCGAGATCAACGGCTCGGACGGTGGCCAGGAACTGCGTGTGGCGGGCAAGCTGATCGGCAAGCGCGGCGCCGAGGGCACGATGCGCTACTCGGGGCCGACCCTGGTCGACGGCCAGACTCGGGAGTGCGACAGCCGCAAGCTGCGCTGGACGGCCGCCCGTTAGCGGGCTTGGTCAGCCACCCTCGCGGAGCGCCGCCTCGACCCCCTGAAGGCGCTCGCGCTCGCCGCTCGGCAGGCTGACGTAGACGGCGCCGTCGCGCTCGAACCGGGCCCGAGGCTCGACCACGATGATCCCGGTCGGGCGCCCGCGCTCGTCGAAGGTCCAGAGATCGCCCTCCTCGGTGCGCTCGCGCGAGGCGGCCTCGGCGCCGCCCGCGAGGCGTCCGTAGAGGACGTCGCTGGGCGGGTCGTAGGTGACGAATTCGAACGAGTAGCGACCGGTCCGCATCCGGACCGAACATAGCGCGGCTCGCCGGGCCCGATCAGGCGACGGCGCGGCGGCCGATCACTCGACCGGGTCCTCCACCTTGCCGCCCGGAAGCGCAACCAGCGCGATCACGAACGCGACCACCATCGCCCCGGCCATTGCGTAGAAGATCGTCCGCGAGGCGAGCGCGAAGTCGCCGGGCACGCCGGCGAAGGCCTCCCCCGCCTTGCGCCCGAGCTCATCGGCGAGGCGCCCGATCCCCGAGCCGCCCTGGGAGAGCGCGTCGGCGACCTCGTCGGACTTCTCCTTCGGCACCCCGAGGCCGGCAAACGACGATTCGATGTTCGCGCGGTTCTCCGAGATCAACACCGTGCCCAGCACCGCCAGACCGAGGCTGGAGGCGAAGTTCCGGACCGTCTGGGTGATCCCGGTCGCCTCCCCATAACTCGTCTTCGGCGCGTGGTTGAGCGCGTCGGTGCTGGCCGGACCGAGGACCAGGCCGACCCCGGCGCCGGCGAGGACGATGAACGGCCATTGCTCGTTCCAAGACAGGTCGGGGAGCTTGTTCGCCCACAGTGCGAATCCGACCGCGGCGATCGCGCAGCCGGCGACCACCGACGGGCGGGCGCCGCGGGCGTCGAGGACGCGCCCGCCGACCTGCGACGAGATCGCGAACCCGGCGAAGAAGGTGAGCAGGTAGAGGCCGGCGTTCGAGGCGTCGTCGCCGAGCGAGATCTGCGAATAAAGGCTGGCGAAGAAGAACAGCGGCACGAAGGCGATCATCAAGAAGAAGAGGACGATGTTCTCGACCGCGAACGAGCGGTTCTCGAAGATCCGCACCTGCATCAGCGGATGTTCTTGTCGCAGCTCATAGAGGACGAAGGCGACCAGCAGCGCCATCCCGACGACGATGCAGCCCCAGGTCGCCGCGTCTCCCCAACCCCAGACGCTCGCCTGCTGCAGTCCGAGCACCGCCAGCCCCATGCCGCCGGCGATCAACACCGTGCCGCCGTAATCGAGCGGCGCCGGATGCTTTTCGTTCGCGGGCTTCGAGATCGCGATCAGGATCAGCGCGATCACGGCGACCGGGACGTTGACCCAGAAGATCGCGCGCCAGTCGATCTCGGTCAGATAGCCGCCGGCGATCGGCCCGATCGAGGTCAGCCCGCCGGTTACCGCGAAGAAGATCGCCAGCGCCTTGCCCCGCTCGCGGATCGGATAGGCGGAGACGACGATCGCCAGCGCAGCCGGGAACATGATCGCCGCCCCCGCCCCCTGGATCACGCGAAAGACGATGATCCAGGTCTCCGCGAGGTCGCCGCTCGGGGTAGCACCGCAAAGCGCCGAGGCGGTGGCGAACATGATCACGCCGATCACCACCATTCGCCGGTGTCCGGCGATGTCCGCGATCCGCCCGCCGAATGCGAATAGGGCCGCCAGGGCCAGCAGGTAGGCGTTGACGATCCATTGCACCCCGGTTGACGAGAGTCCGAGCTCCTTCTGCAGCTCGGGCACAGCGATCGAGACGATCGTCTGGTCGATGAAGGTCATCGCGACGGCGAAGATCATCGCCGCGAGCACGAGTCGCCTGTTCGCCCCGGTGGCGATCGCGCCACACTAACCCGCGCTCCGGCGCCGGGCGGCTCAGTCGCTCGCGGCGGTCAGCCCCCGGCGACGCAGATGGCCGAGGAAGCGATCCATGCCGTGGCGCCAGTTCTGCTCGAGCACCTCCGCGGCGCGGTCGAAGTCGCCCACCCGCAACGCCTCGGTGATCTCTCGATGCTGTCCGACTGAGATCGCGACCGCGTCGGGGTCGCTCATGTACGCATATTCGTAACGGTTGACGAGCCGCTTGAGATCGACCAGCGTCGCGGCGAGCCGCTGGTTGTCGGCCATCGCGATCAGCTCGGCATGCCAACGGGCGTCGGCGGCCTGCGCCGCCCGGGCGTCGTCGCGGGCAGCCTCCATCTCGGACGCGATCCAGTCCAGCCTGGCCAGGCCGCGCTCGAGCGCCGCGGGGTTGACGCTGCGCAGCGCGAGGGTTTCCAAGGTCCAGATCATCGGGTAGACCTCGCCCGCGTCGTCGACGGTGACCGCGGTGACGAAGAAGCCCCGGCGCGGGCGGTTTTCGACCAGGCCTCGCTCACGAAGGCGCAGCAATGCTTCGCGGATCGGGGTCCGGCTCACCTCGAGCTCCTCGGCGAGCGCACGCTCGTCGATGTTGGCGCCGACCGCGAGCTCTCCCTCGAACAGCTTGCGCAGCAGCTCGTCGTGGACCTGGTCACGGATCGAGCTTCGCGCGATCACCCGATCCACTCCCGGATCTGCTCGGGGGTCAGGTTCCCGCCGCAGAGCGGAACCGCGACCCGACCGCGCTCACGCCCGGCGGTTGCGATCAGCCCGGCGAGGCCGGCTGCGCCGGCGGGCTCGACCACAACAGCCAGCTCGCTCGCCGCCAGGCGCACCGCGGCCAGCAGCTGATCGTCCTCGACCACCAACATCTCGTCGACCACCTCGGCCAGCCCTGCGACCGCGGCCGGAACGGGTTCTCGGACCGCGATTCCGTCGGCGATCGTGTCCGCCGCGTCGGTGCTCACCGGGCGCCCGGCGCGCCAGCTCAGCGCCATCGACGGCGCTCCCTTGGCGACCACTCCGACGACGTTTGTCTCGGGGGACCGTTCCTTCAGCCAGCGACCGATGCCGAAGATCATCGAGCCGTTGCCGACCGGGACCAGGATTTCGTCGATGGCGCCCGCCGCCCCGCAGAGCTCGACCGCGATCGTGCCGGCTCCCTCCGCGATCGCGGGCTCGGCCCCGTCCTCCAAGAAGATCGCCTCGGAGGTCGCGGCCGCCTCCCGCGCTCGCGCTTTTGCGGCGTCGAAGTCGCGTCCCTCGAGCACGACTTCGGCGCCGAGCCGGCGAATCCGCTCGACCTTCCTCGGGTTGGCGTCCCGCGCCGCGTGCACCTCGACCGGCGAGCCCGCCCGCCGCGCCGAGTAGGCGATCCCCTGACCGAAGTTGCCCGCCGATGCACAGACGATCGGCCGGCCGGGCTCGAGCTCGGAGACCGCCAACTCGGCGCCCCGGCCCTTGAACGAGCCGATCGGGTTCAGTGTCTCGACCTTGACCAAGACCTCGCAGCCGACCGCTGATCCGATCGCCTCGCTGACGAATTGCGGCGTGTCGCGAAAGACGGGATCGATCGAACGACTCGCCGCGGCGATCCGCTCAGCGGTGGGCCGCGGTGACAGCTCTGGCGTGATCTCCATTATTTTGTATTATGCACATTCGATGCGACGGCAAAGTTACTCCAAGCGACCGGGCATCGGCCCGCAGCGCCGGGCGCTCGACCGGGCGCTCGACGCAGCGTTTCGCAAGCCAGTCGACGGACTGGTGATCGATCTGCGCCAGAACGGGGGCGGCTCCGACGTGCTCGGGGTCGATATCGCCTCAGCCGGTACAGCGTCAGCGCCGCCGAGACCTTCGCGCAGGCGCTGATCCTGCGGCGGCCGGAGGTCGCCCGGATCGGCGAGAGCACCCAGGGCGTGTTCTCCGACGTGCTCATCCGGGCGCTGCCCAACGGCTCTCTCTTCGGCCTGCCCAACGAGGTCTACCTCACGGCCGGCGAAAGCTATGACGGTGCCGGGATCCCGCCGACGATCGACACGGGGCTTGTCTTCGACCGAGCGAACATCGAGGCCGGCCGCGACCCGGAGCTCGATCGGGCGCTCGAGTTCCTGCGCTGAGCTCGGCCGATCAGCGCTCCTCGACCCGGGTGATCGTGTTGCGGTCGGGGTCGGCGAGCGGAACGAGCCGCCTCGCCTGGCGTTGCCGGGGGCGAAGAACAACTCTCGCTGCCCACCTGCAACGACCTCCTAGGTGCGGCGGCGGCGGGAGTACTCGTCACGAGGCCGTTGTTCGCTCGAACTTGAGCTCGCAACGGTCGACGGAGGCACGGGTGCCGGGCGTATCCGACGGATCCATCGCATCGAGAACCGCCTCGCCGGTCCTCATGTCCTCCGCAGTCTCGAAGAGCTGGACCACCACGGCGGTCCGCTGCTCCTCGTCGAGGAAGACCTGGATTCCCGTGGCCGGGACTCCCTCCGGTGGCCCGCCGCTGTCCTCGGTGGCCTCACGCTGCGCTTCGACTCGCTCGCGGTCCACGTCGGTGAACCTGACGATCCTGGCGTGCATCACTCCTCCGTTCGGTTGGTTGGGGCCGAACCTACCGCTCGCGGCCCTACTCCGCCTTGAATATGCCTCCATCCCGGGGCGCGCCTGGTCCGGCGCCGTTCCCTCGTTTTCGACACCTGCCCAACGCAGCCCAGCCAGCCGCCACCAATCCGGCCGCGTCACGCGACGTGACCTGGGCTTGGAGCGACCCGGCTTGGGCTTGATCTAGCGGGAGCGGCGTTCTTGGGTCGGGCCTGCTCTCGCCGGCTGAAGCAATCGGCGCTCGCGCCACCGGGGACCACAGACCGCTGCCAGGTCCGACGTAACGCGCCCGATCCGGCTTGTCTAATAGGGGTGAGCGATGGGACTCGAACCCACGACCGCCTGGACCACAACCAGGAGCTCTACCAGCTGAGCTACGCTCACCGCGGCCGACTCAATCTAGCGGGCCGAGGGCCACGATCGGCTCATTTGAGCGGGTTGGGCACCCAGTTCTTGAGCGAGCGAGCCCAGTCGGCTCGACGGGGTTGACCCTCTGTGCCACCGGCTCAGCGGCGCTCCAGCGAGCCGGGTTTGCGCGCCGCCCGCTCCCCGGTCTTGTCGCTTTCCACCAGGTAACGGGGTCGTCTTCGGATGCCGAGATCTTGGTGCCCTTGACGTGCGTGTCGGCGGTCAGCTTGCCCTTGACGGTGCCGTTATCGCGACCGCCCCGCGGGTACCTATGACTGAGAACCGACTGAAAGGAATCGACTAGATGAGCATCGGTGACAAGGTGACCGGCAAGGTGAAGCAGGCGGTCGGCGATCTGACCGACGATGAGAAGACTCGCCAGCAGGGCAAGAAAGAGGAGCTCAAGGGCGAGAAGAAGGAAGAGCTCGATCGCGCCGACGAGCGCGCCGACGAGAAGGCGGCGGAGGTCGCGGACCTCGAGCGCAAGACCTGAGCCAGACCAGAGTTGACGACGTAGCGAGGGCCCGGCGACCGCCGGGCCCTCTCTCGTGGGCCGCCGCTCGCTCGCGCTCCCTGCGGTGTAGACCGCGCCTGTGCCGAGCCGACCCAACCCGACCCTCGTGTGATCGTCGAGACGGGATATGACGCCGTCGCCGATCGCTATGCGGCGCTCGCGCCGGCGGAGCAAAAGTGGCCACGCCTGCGGTGGCTTGGCGAGCTTCTGGCGGGCGTCGACGAGTCCACATCGCACACTCTGGCTTGCCTCCGCAACACTTTCGCGTCGTGGAGACCACGGGACTGCTGACCGACCCGGCGCCGCGGACGTTCTTCGGCGCCCCGAGCGTGTCCGACCTCGATGCGTTCCACGCGCAGGTGGCCTTCCTGGGCGTCCCATACGACGGGGGTACGCCCGAGCCGGGGATTGCGACTGGGCAGCGCGCCGGCCCGGCGGCAGCCCGGGAAGAGAGCCAGTTCCAGTTCTACTACCCAGCGTCGATCGGTAACGAGGCCGACCCCGGCGCCGAGGGCTGGTACGACATCGAGGCCGATCGCGACTACCTGGCCGGGGTGACGATGGCCGACGTCGGCGACGTGAAGATCCAGGGCTCCGACACCGATGCCAACTACGAACGCATGACCGGGGTCGCGCGCGCCATCGCCGAGCGCGAAGGGCTGATGGTCGCGATCGGTGGCGACCACTCAATCAGCTTCCCACTCGGCCGAGGGATGGAGCCGTTCGGCGAGTTCGACGTCGTCCACGTGGACGCGCATGCGGATTGCCTTGACGAGATGGACGGCTCGCGGCTCACCGGCGGGTGCCAACTGCGGCGCCTGGGAGAGCTGCCGTTCGTGGGCACAGTCACCGCGCTCGGGCTTCGCAACGTTGATCGCGACGAGGTGGACGGAATTCGAGAGCTCGGGGGAAAGTGGGCAACAAGCATCGAGGTGATCGAACAGGGCGCCGCGGAGGTCGTACGCCGGGCTGTGCCCGAGGCAGAGGCCCTCTACGTCACGGTCGACCTCGACGTGCTCGACTCCTCGATCGCACCGGGGCACTCGCTGACCGAACCTGGCGGGCTCAGCTATCGCGAGCTGCGCCAGATCCTGGTCGAGGTCGCGCGGCGCGGGCGCGTGATCGGCTTCGACGTCGCTGAGCTCAACCCGGCGCGCGACCCGTCGGGAGCCACGGCCCGCGTCGCCGCCTGGATCGCCACCCACTTCCTGAGCGAGATCTTCGACCAGCTGCGCTGAGCGCCCTCCTCAAGGCGGGTTTCGGTCGGGCTTCGCGGGCTCAACCGCTCTGGGTTCGCAGATGCAGGGAGTCGCTCGCGCCCCAGTGACCCGGGCTCGGCCTGCGGAGCTTGAGGGCGGGACGCGCGAGGCGAGGATGTCGAGCGGTTCGGTCACTCGGCTTCCTCGGTGATACTGCGTGGGCGATGTCGCAGGAGAACGTCGAGATCCGGAACGAGGCGGTCCGGGACTTTTTTGCGGCCTTCGAGGATGATGACGACGCCTTCCGGGCTGTTTTCCACCCAGAGATCGAGTGGTATCCGATCGAGGAGAACCGAACGGCCACCCACGGCATCGAGGCTGCGCTGTGGAACAGAAATCAGTGGCTCGAGACCTGGGAAGAGCACCACCTCGATGTCGAGGAAGTGATTGAGGATGGCGACGACGTGGTTGCCGAAGTCCACATCACGGCCCGGGGTCGGGGTAGCGGGGCCGAGGCAGACGTCCGCTTCTACGCGCACTTCAAGGTGCGGGATGGCAGGGTTGCCTACATCTACGACCACGACGACCGAGCCGGGGCCCTCAAGGCCGCCGGGCTGCTGGAGTAGTGCCTCACGTCAGCGGCTTTCTTCCAGCGAGGTGGGAGCTCACTGACCGTGACATGCGCGGACTGGATCAGTGGTGGGGCTGCGCTCGTTCGGCGTCCCGGAGGCGCTCGCCAACCGCGGCCAGTACGTTCCGTGCAACGCTCGGGAGATCCTCGAGCAGGGTTGAGAACTCCCGCGAGTTGAGCACCAGGAGCTGCATGTCGCTCTCGGCGGTGACCGTGGCCGACCGCGGTGCGGCATGGAGCAGCGCCATCTCGCCGAAGCATTCGCCCGGGCCCATCTTCGTGCTCTTGCGCCCTCGGATTGTCGCCCTCGCCGTTCCCTCCTCGATCACGAAGCATTCGCGCCCCGGATTTCCCTGGCGCATCAGAACCTTGCCCGGAGGGACCTCGATCTCGGTGGTGAGGGCGGCGATGCGAGCAAGTTCCCGCTTGCTGCAGGCCGAAAAGAGCTGAACCTGCGAGAGCCGCTCGACCTTGGGGTCGCGCGAGCGCCGTCGTGGCAGTCGCTTCATCCGCGCGAGTATCTCAAGTAGCGGCGCACCCCGCTTCGTCTCTGGTGGATCGAGACGCCTGGTCTTCACACAGGCACGTAGTCGCTCCGACGCCCTGGGATCCGGTCGCCCAAAGGGCAGGCCCGGTCGCCAGCCGTTGTCACTTTGCTGTCACCCTCGGGCTCGACACGGGGCCGGATGAGGCCGAACTTGGCTCCACCAAAGGCGCCCCCGGCAGGACTCGAACCTGCAGCCTGCGGATTAGAAGTCCGCCGCTCTGTCCAGTTGAGCTACGGGGGCGTAGGTACGTGTGCCGCTTATCTAAGCGGTTTCTGCGGTTTCGCTTTTCGGCGCTTCGATCCTGCGGGCAGGCAACAACGGGGCGCTAGTGCCCATTAGTGCCCATTGCAGGGCGGCATCGGAGCGTTCGCCGTAAGGGCCCGACAGTCTTTCACGGCGCTTGGCCGCCGGTGTCAGGAACGGGTTCATGAGCGGTGTCCGTGCCTTGGGCCTCGTCAGGTTCAAGTTCGCATCCTCGGAGCCGAACTCGACCTTCAAGTGCAAGGTCGACCGAAAGCCCTATCAACGGTGTGAGTCGCCGATGACCATCAGGCACCTCGATGAGGGCAAGCACAAGTTCAGGGTCCGGGCGATTGACGCGGCGGGGCACGTCGATTCCACCCCGGCCAAGGACAGGTTCAAGGTCGTGGACTGAGGCCGCTCGCTGTCGCGGGATACTGCCGGGCGATGTCGCAGGAGGACCTCGAAGTTGTTCGCCGCTCCTTTGATTCTCACGCATGGGACAGGGCCGACTGGGACACCCTGAAAGACCTCTACGACGAGGACGTCGTCTTTCATAGCTCCATCGTCAACATCGTGGGCAAGACCCTGGTGGGTCACGAGGCGCTTCGCCGATTCATGACCGAGATACAGGAGGAGTGGACCTCGCTGCGCTGGGAGCTCGATGAGATCTTCGAGGCCCCGCGAGGCATCGTCACCTTCCACCGTGTTGTCGGGATTGGTCGAACGACCGGACTTGAGGTGACGAAGGCGCTGACGGGCATCTTTGAGGTGCGCGATGGCCGGATCGTCAGGGAGTGGGTCTACGCCGACCGCGCCGAAGCCCTCGAAGCCGCCGGGCTGTCGGAGTAGACGGCAAGTGTCGGTGGATCCGTCGCGGGTCACGCGCCACCGCGTCTTTTGAGATCCTGACCTCGTGAACGATCTCCCCGTGATCGAGCCTGAGTGCTGCCCGGAGGACTGCTGCGAGGCATGTCCTCCCGAGGGCTGTCCGGACGACTGCTGCTGATCGGCGCACGTCCTGTTGGTGTGCCTGCAATGACGCAGGCCGTCGCAGGCTGTGCCACGCCTCTCTGGGCGATACTGCGCGGGCGATGTCGCAGGAGAACGTCGAAGTCGCGGCTCGCTTCTACGAGCCTGCGACGAGCAAGTCGGAGCTGTTGCGCCGGATGCCGAGGACGATGGCGCTCTGCCATCCGGACGTGGAGTGGACCGCCCGCGAGGATGGGGTGACCTACCGGGGCCGTGAGGGGGTCAGGGAGGAACTCGAACGATTCCTCGAAAGCTTCAACGACTACCGGTACGAAGTTCAGCGGATCGTCGATTGCGGCGGTGACAAAGTGCTCATGGTCGGGCTTGAGGTCGCCACGGGAGCGGCGAGCGGGGCCGAGGTACGTTCGATGAACTACGAGCTGCTCACGATCACGGACGGCCTGATCCGGCGCTTTCACGAGTTCTATGACGAACGCGAGGCCCTCGAAGCCGCCGGGCTGTCGGAGTAGCCCATCCGGGCGGTTGCGGCCGGCATCACTTTTCTCACAATCGCAGCTCCCTCCGCTAATCAGGCACAACCGCGAAGGGCCAAATCGGCGCCCTGGGCGGCCGGAATCCCGCATGGTTACGGGAAACCGGCCTCTCCGGCCGCCACGATTAGAAGTCCGCCGCTCTGTCCAGTTGAGCTACGGGGGCGGGCTGCTCAGATTAGACCGCGTCGCCGGCGCCGCCGCGACCCTCGCCTCGCGCCTTGGCCCGTCCCTTGCCGCCACCGCCGCGACCCTGTCCGCCTTGGCGCTTGTGGCCTGCGCCCGCGTGCTTGCCGCGCTCCTCGCCCTCGACCTTGGCCTCAGCGCGATCGCGCTCGGGCTCCGACGCGGCCTCGGCGGGTGCCGATGCACGGTCGACGGCGCCCGGTTCCTTGATCGCGTCGACAGCCGCCTTCGCCTTGTCGGCGAAGCTGCCCGGCCCCTGGGCAATGTCCTTGAGCTCGTCGGCGTCCTCCTTCACCGAGTCGCTCCCGCCCCGCTTGTCGACCAGTTGCTTCGCCTTGTCCGAAAGCCGCTTCAGGTCCATCGTTCCTCCTTTAGGTCTCGCCTCCGGACTCTAGCTACCCGACTCGTGGCCCCTGCTCCGATCGTCGAGTGTCGAGCTAGACATCGCGGAGGTGGTGAACGCGACACTCAAGCCCCCTTGGTCGGAGCTAGACTCGGCCGTTCCGCGGGGTGTGGCGCAGCCTGGTAGCGCGCGGCCTTTGGGTGGCCGAGGTCCCCGGTTCAAATCCGGGCACCCCGATCGCCGGTTCGAGTCCCTCGCCATAGACTGCCGCGCGATGTCGAGTCCCTCGATCGATGACTGAGTTGGGCGAGAGGCTGCGCGCCGCGCTGGCGCCGGCGCTGGCATCCGGCGAGCAGCTCCGCGGCGCCTGCGTCGCGACCCAGCAGAGCATGTTCAAGGGACGTCAGGTCGCGATCGGCGTCACCGACGCAAGGCTCGTGGCCCAGCCCGTGACCCGCAAGTTCGAGCCCGACGGGGAGCCGATCTCGCTGCCCCCCGAGCGCATCGACTCCGTCGATGCGGAAGGTGCGGGCGGCGGCTGGATCAGCGTCAGCGCGGCGATCATGGACGGCGCCGCGGTCACCCTGAAGCTGAGGACGACCGACGGCGAGAAGCTGAAGAGATGATGCGCGGCACCGGCCCACTCGGCGGCCTCGGCGGCGGCGACGACCAGCGCCAGGGTGTCGATGCGGTCGGTGCCTGGTTCAGCGAGCACGCCGGGGGCTGAGATGGCCGAGGTCCGACCGCTGACCGCGCTGCACTACAACCTGGCCGCGATCGGAGAGCTCGGCGACGTGGTCGCGCCGCCATACGACGTGATCGACGCCGAGCGCCGCACAGAGCTCGTCGCCCGCTCTCCCTTCAACGTGGTCGAGATCGACCTGCCCCAGGCGTCCCCCGGCGGCGACGCCTACGAGCATGCCGCAGAGACGCTCGAGGAGTGGACGCTTCAGGGGATCCTCGCCGCCGACCGTGAGCCCGCGCTGTGGGCGCTGACCCAGGAGTACTCAGCGCCCGACGGCTCGCGCCACATCCGCCGCGCCATGCTCTGCCGGGTCCGGGTCACTGACTACGGGGCCGGCCTGGTGCGGCCGCACGAGCGCACTCAGCCCGGCCCGAAGCTCGATCGCCTGCGGCTGACCGAGGCCACCCGCCACAACCTCTCGCCGATCTTCTCGCTGCACCCCGGTGACGCGTGGCGTCACCTCGAGGGCCACACCCGGTCAGAGCCCTGGGCCGCGGTGACCGATGATGAGGGAACCGTGCACCGGATCTGGCGGATCGCCGAGCCCGATGCGGCCCGCGCCGTCGCCGCCGAGCTCGCCGAGGCCGAGCTGCTGATCGCCGACGGCCATCATCGCTACGAGACCGCCCGCACCTACGCCGATGCGATCGGCGGGGACGGGGCATCTCGCTACACGCTGATGGCACTCGTCTCGCTCGGCGACCCGGGCCTGACCGTATTCGGCTATCACCGGCTGCTCACCGACCTCGGCGACCCCGACAAGCAGGCGGCCCTGCGCGACGCGATCATCGCCAACTTCGACGCCGAGGAGGTCGCGCTCGACCGGCTCGACCCCGCCGGTGAGCCCGGGCTCGGGGTCTTCGGCTACGTCGATGCTCACCACCGCAGGGGCTACCGCCTGCGGCTCAAGCAGCCCGCCGCGCTCGAGCGCGCGCTCCCGGACGCCTCCCCCGCCTTTCGCGAGCTCGATGCGGCGATCCTCGAAGCGCTGCTGCTGCGCGACGCGCTCGGCATGAGCGCCGACGAGATCGAGGCGAAGCAGGGAATCGCCTACACCGCCGACGCCGGCGCTGCCCTCGCCTCGCTCGACGGCGACACCGACGCGGTCTTTCTGATGCGCCCGACTCCGGTCGAGCAGGTCCGCGCGGTCGCCGCGACCGGGGAGACGATGCCACCGAAGTCGACCTATTTTTATCCGAAGCTGCTCACCGGAATCGTGTTCAATCCGCTCAGCTGACCGGCTCGCTAGGGTCGAAGCGTGACCAGGATCTATACGAAGAAGGGCGACGACGGCACCACCTCGCTCTGGTACGGCGGGCGGGTGGCGAAGTCCGACCCGCGCACCGAGGCCTACGGGGCGCTCGACGAGGCCGCCTCGGCGCTCGGCCTCGCGCGCGCGCTCTGCGGCGCCGACGAGGCCGAGCTCGCGGATGACATCCTTCGCCTCCAAGACGACCTCTTCATCGCCGGCGCCGAGCTTGCCACCGCGCCCGAAGCGGCCGAGCGGTTGGTCGATGGGGTCAGCCGCGTGACCCCCGAGATGGCGGCCGAGCTCGAACGGCTGATCGACCGCTACATGGAGCGGGTCGAGCTGCCGGCCAAGTTCGTGATCCCAGGTGGCACCCAGCTCTCGGGCCAGCTCGACCTCGCCCGCGCGATCCTGCGCCGCTGCGAGCGGCGCACGGTGGCGCTGTCGCGCGACGGCGGGCTCACATCCCCGGAGCTGCTTCGTTTTCTCAACCGAGCCTCGGATGCCGCCTACGCGATGGCCCGCGCCGCCGACGAGGAGGATCCGCAGCTGTTCGCCGGACGTGAGCGAAGCGGGCCCAAGGCATGAGGGCCACCGCGCGGCGCGGCGAGAGGTATACGCACGAGGTCGAGATCGAGGGCGGTCACACGATCGTGATCGACGAGCCCATGTCAGCGGGCGGCAACGACCAGGGTCCGAGCCCGACCCGAGCGGCGGCGGGCGCGCTCGCTGCCTGCACCGCGATCACCTGCGAGATGTACGCCGAGCGAAAGGGTTGGGAGCTCGGGGCGGTCGAGGTAGACGTCGACGTCGACTACGGCGAAAACTCCTCGCTCGAATTGCTCACGGTGACGCTGCGGATTCCCGAGCCGCTCGACGAGGACCAGGAGCGCCGGCTCCTGGTGATCGCCGGCAAGTGCCCGATCCACCGCGCGCTGACCGGCCAGACGGCTGTCGTGGTCGAGGATCGGATCGAGCTCGGCTAGTGGATCTGGGCCTGGCCGATCGCGCCTGTGCAATCACCGGGGCGAGCCGCGGCATCGGGCGGGCGGCCGCGCGCATGCTCTGCGCCGAGGGCGCCTCGGTGCTGCTCGTCGGTCGCGACCGAGGTCGCCTGGATGAGGCCGTCGGCGAGTGCGAGGCGCTCGCGGCCGGCGACGCCCGGGCGCAGGCGCTCGTCCTCGACGTCACCGAGCCCGACGCCGGCGAGCGCCTGCTCGCCGCCTGCGAGCACGACTTCGGCAGGCTCGATGCGCTCGTCAACAACGCCGGCACCGCGCGCTGGCGCGACCTCGACCAGGTCCCCGACGCCGACTGGTACGCGGCTTTCGAGCTCAACGTGATCGCGCCGCTGCGGGCGATGCGCGCGGTGGTCCCGGCGATGGTCGAGCGCGGCTGGGGCCGAGTCGTCAACGTCTGCTCGAGCGCCGGCAAGCGGCCCTCGGCGCAGATGCCCGAGTACTCGGTGGCGAAGGCGGCCGAGCTCTCGCTCTCGCGGCTTTACGCCGACCGCCACGCCGCCGACGGGGTGCTCGTCAACGCGCTCTGCCCTGGGCCGACCAAGTCCGAGCTTTGGATGGAGGAGGGTGGGCTGCTCGACCAGTCGCGGTCATCGGACGCCGGGCGCGAGCAGGCACTGCAGGCGGCGGGCGCGAAGCGGCCGATCGGCAGACTCGCCGAGGTCGACGAGATCGCCGGGGCGATCGTCTTCCTGTGCTCCGAGCGTGCCTCCTACGTCTCCGGGTCGGCGTGGTCGGTCGACGGCGGCACCGTCCAGGTGATCATCTGAGCTCCTCCGAGCTGCGCGCGGTCCTGCTGGAACCCGCCGAGGCGGAGGCGATGGATGCTCACGGCCGCATCGAGGCCGCGGTGCTGGTCCCGCTTTTCGGACATCCCCGCGATCCGGGCCTCGTGTTCACCGAGCGCCGCCATGATCTGCGCCGCCACGCCGGCGAGATCTCGTTCCCCGGTGGGCGCCAGGACCAACCCGACGAGCCGCTGCTGAGCACCGCGCTACGCGAGGCCGAGGAGGAGATCGGGCTGGTGCCCGCGGAGGTCGAGGTGGTCGGAGCGCTGCCGCCGGTCGGGACCTTCGTCACCAACTACAAGGTGCATCCATTCGTTGGCCTGATCGACTCGCGGCTGAGCTTCGACCCGAACCCGACCGAGGTCGAGACGGTGCTCGCGTTCTCGGTGGCGGAGCTGCGCGAGGGCTTCGCGATGCGACGCCTGGTCCGACGCGGAGTCCCGATCCGTACCCCAACCTACGTCGTCGAGGGTCATCTGATCTGGGGCGCGACCGCCCGCATCCTCGGCGAGCTGCTTCAGCGAGTCGCGCGGTTGTAGCGGCGCAGCAGCCGTTTCGCGACGCCCTCGATCGAGCGCTCGCCATAGAGCTGGGAGGGCTGCTCCTCGGTCAGGATCGCGATCGAGAGGCGGCGCGGCGGGCGCCGCAGCAGCATGACCTGGTTGACGCGCCAGCTCGGCGCTCCGGACCAGCCGCCCTTGAAGTGAAGGTGCCAGCCCTGCGGGGCGACCGGCGGGATTCCCCACCGCTGCGAGCCGACGATCCGGGTGAGCAGGTGGAGCGCATAGGCGCGATGTCGCCTTGGGATGAAGCGCTCGAGCCGGTACATGAACCGGGCCTGCTCGCGAGGCGTGATCGTCGACAGGCCCCACAGCGGTTGGGTGGTGAAGTGCTTCATCTGCGCCTCGTTCGCGAGCCGGTACAGCGCTCGCTCACCGACCCGGTTGTAGATCGCGGTCGCGGCCGCGTTGTCGGAGCGCTTGATCATCGGGCCCAGCAGATGCTTCTCCGCAGAGGTGAGCGAGTCGTGGCGAACCCCGCGCTCGCGCAACAGGGCGACCATGAACATCACCTTGACCACGCTGGCGGAGTTGTGGACGCGGTCGACGTGGTCGCCGCGCAGCTCGCCGGCCTCGTCGACGAGCGCGAACGAGACCGTCCCCGCGCGCGAGCCGGCGAAGCGCTCGGCGGCCGCGATCCGCTGCTGCCAGGGATACTCGCCGGCGCCCGCCGTGGCGGGCCCGACGACCAGCGCGATCGCCGCCAGCCCGAGGACGTACGACGAACGACGAACGAGGCCGCGCCTAGACGCTCTTTTCGATCGGGACGTCGACGAGGTTGCCCCACTCGGTCCAGGAGCCGTCGTAGTTCTTGACGTTGCCCTCACCGAGCAACTCGTGAAGGACGAACCAGGTGTGGGCCGAGCGCTCACCAATCCGACAGTAGGCGATGATCGACTTACCGTCGGCGACCACGCCGGCGTCGGTATAGAGGCTGCGCAGGGCGTCGGCGTCGAGGAAGGTGCCGTCCTCGTTGACCGCCTTCGCCCACGGCACCGAGGCTGCGCCGGGGATGTGACCCGCGCGCTGAGCCCCCTCCTGCTCGTAGCCGGCCATCGCGATCAGCTCGCCCGAGTACTCCTGCGGGCTGCGGACGTCGACCAGGCTGGTGTCGGAGTCGAGCGCCGCGCCAACCTCGTCGCGGCGGGCGCGGATCGCGTCGTCACCCGGCTCTGCCTCAAAACTCGCCTCCGGGTACGAGGGGACCTCGGTCGAGGTCTCGCGCTCCTCCGAGATCCACTTGTCGCGCGGGCCGTTGATCAGCTTCACCTTGTCGTGGCCGTAGTAGCGGAAGTACCAGAAGGTGTAGGCCGCGAACCAGTTGTTGCGATCGCCATAGAGGACGACCGTGTGGTCGTTGGAGATCCCGCGGCTGCCCATCAGCGCGCCGAACTCCTCTTGGCTGAGGAAGTCTCGCTTGACCTGGTCTTGGAGGTCGGTCTTCCAGTCGAAACCGATCGCGCCCGGAATGTGCGACTCGGCGTAGAGCCCAGGGTTCTCATCGACCTCGACGATCCGGATCGAGTCGTCGTTGAGGTGGTCGGCGACCCAGTCGGTGGAAACCAGGACATCGTTCGCGTAGTCGGTCATCGAGGCTCCTCGAGTGATTAGCTTGAATCTCGATCGGAGTTTACCTATTTATAAGGCCGCGCTCCCACTGGATCGGTGGGCAAAGACGGCCGGCTCAGCCGAGCGAGCCTCCGACGAGCTCGGCGGCCGCGTCGAGCATCGCTCGTCGCCAGAGCTCGGGCGCCCGGGGATCGGCGTCGACGACCTCGAACGGGATCCGCCACGTCTCGCCCGCCGTGCGCAGAGCCTCGAGTGCCCCGACCAAGACCTCGGGCTCGAGCGCCCCGGTGAGCTCGTAGACGATCCCGCGGACCGGGGTGTCGACGATCTCCTCCAGCAGGCGCTCGAGCCGCTGTCCGTGCAGAGCCGCGACCGCATCCGGCTCGCCGGTGGCCGAGCCGAGCAGCCAGAAGATCAGGGTCACACCTTCGATCGCGTCGGTCAGCGTCGCGACGCGGTCGGGATCGGCGATCGCCGGCTCGATGCCGGTCGCTTCGATGCCCGCGGCGGCGGTCGCATCGCGGGTCGTGCCGCGCACCTGCCAGCCGGCGTCGAGCAGATCGCGCCCGAGCTCGCGCCCGCGACAGCCACAGCCGACGATCAGCGCCCGCGCCACGCCTCGGACCTGCCGCTCCTAGATCCCGTACTCGTCCTCGAGCTCGTCGAGGCGACTCTCGTGACTGCGCCGGGCACGCTCGCGGATCGCCTCGTCCTCGCGCGCCATCTCGTGGGCGTCATCCTCGGTCAGCTCCCGGTCGCCCCGCTGCCTGCGGTATGCGTTCTGGGCCTCGATCATCTGCTCGACGTCGTCGACCTCGAGCTGGGCCTCGTGCTCGAGCGAGCGCGTCGGCTTCCAGTCGACCAGGTCGGCGCCGCTGCCGGGGTAGGCGCGCGCCAGCAACACCAGGCACAAGACGATGAACCCGACCATCGCCAGCGAGACCAGGATGAAACCCACACGGTCACCTTACGGCGTGGGATGACGGAGTGGCATGGTCCAGGCGGCGAGGTCGCCGTGGTGATCGTCGATGCGGTCCGGGCTCCGATGGGCCAACAACGGGGCCAGCCGCCTGAGCCGACCCCAAACCGCGAGTTGGATAGCCTCGCCACATGGCAGCGCAGGAGCTAGCGTCGGTCGACGGCAAGATCGCTCCGACCGCCGAGACGACGATCGCGCTTGCCGACGACGGCCTCTATCGCGGCGACGGAGTGTTCGAGGTGATTCGCCTCTACCGGGGTCGTCCGTTCGCCCTCGCGGAGCACCTCGAACGGCTCGAGCACTCGGCGGCTGCGATCGAGCTGGAGATCGAGCGCGAGCCGCTGGAGCGCGAGATCGCGGCGCTGCTCGAGCGAAACGGCGAAGCCGACGCCCAATTGCGGCTCTTGATCACCCGCGGGGGTCGGCGGATCGCGCTGATCGAAGGGCTCAAGGACTGGGGCGAGACGGTCCGCCTCGCCACCGTCACCTACGCACCCTCGGTGATCCTCACCGGGGTCAAGTCGCTCTCCTATGGCGCCAACATGCAGGCGACCCGGATCGCCAAGGGCCGCGGCGCCGAGGAGGCGCTGTTGGTGCGGCCCGACAGCGTCGTCCTCGAGGCCCCGACCTCGGCGATCTTCTGGGTCAGCGCCGAGGACGCCCTGCGAACCCCCGCGCTCGCCACCGGGATCCTCGACTCGATCACGCGCCGGGTCCTGGTCGAGCGACTCGAGGTCGAGGAGGGCGAGTTCTCGCTCGAGGACGTGGTCGGGGCGCGCGAAGCGTTCCTGGCCTCGACCACCCGCGAGGTCCAGCCGGTGTCGATGATCGACGACCGCCCGCTCGAGCCCGGACCGCGCGCGGCCGAGGCTGCTCGAGCGTTCGCCGAGGCGGTCAGCGAGGCACTCGGAGCGCCGGCGGGGTGACGTTCGAGCTCAGCGACGAGCAGCGGCTGATCGTCGAGACGGCGCGCGATTTCGTCGACAACGAGATCGTCCCGCGAGCGCGCGAGTCCGACCGCGCCCAGAGATTCGACATCGACCTCGCCCGGCGGCTCGGCGACATCGGCTACCTCGGTGCTCCGGTGGCCGAGGAGTACGGCGGCCGCGGTCTCGACTACACCGGTTACGGGCTGATCGTCGAGGAGGTCGGGCGTGGCGACTCGGCGATGCGCACGGTGGTCTCGGTGCAGACGTCGCTGGTCTGCGGCTCGATCGAGCGTTGGGGGACCGAGGAGCAGAAGCAGGCCTGGCTGCCGAAGCTGACCGCCGGTGAGGCCTTCGGCTGCTTCGGGCTGACCGAGCCCGACACCGGCTCGGACGCCGCCAACCTGCGTACCCGGGCGGAGAAGGTCGACGGCGGCTGGCGGATCAGCGGCCAGAAGATGTGGATCTCGCTCGGAAACGTCGCCGAGGTGGCTCTGATCTTCGCCCAGACCGATCCCGAGAAGCGCCACAAGGGCCTCGCCTGCTTTCTCGTGCCGGCCGACAGCGACGGCTTCGCGACCGAGGAGATCCACGGCAAGCTCGGGCTGCGAGCATCCGACACGGCCGGAATCTCGCTGGACGAGGTCGAGGTGGGCGACGAGGCGCTGATGGGCGAGGTCGGCGACGGGTTCAAGGTCGCGATGTCGGCGCTGGACTCGGGCCGCTACTCGGTCGCCGCCGGCTGCGTCGGAATCTGCGAGGGCTGCGTCCAGGCGTCGGTTGCCTATTCGACCGAGCGCGAACAGTTCGGGATGCCGCTGGCCAGCTTTCAGCTCGTCCAGGAGATGATCGCCGACCAGGTCGTGCGTCGCGACGCGGCTCGGATGCTCGTCCGGCGCGCCGGCGCGCTCAAGGACGCCAACCGCCCGTCGACGATCGAGACCTCCGTGGCGAAGCTCTATGCGACCGAATCGGCGGTCGAGTGCGCCAACCTGGCGATCCAGGTCCACGGCGCCTCGGGCTATGTCGACGACTACCCGGTCGAGCGCTATCTGCGCGACGCCCGGGTGACCACGCTCTATGAGGGCACCTCGCAGATCCAGAAGCTGATCATCGGCAGGGACGCGACCGGGATCAACGCGATGGTGCCGAATGGCAGGTGATACCAACCTCCTGGTCACCAGCGTCGAGAGCGATGTGGCGCTGCTCAAGCTCAACCGCCCCGAGGCCCGCAACGCGCTGTCGCCCGAGCTGATGGAGGAGCTGGCGGGCGGGGTCGAGAGCTGCGACGCCGAGGCCGAGATTCGCTGCATCGTGATCACCGGCTCCGACGATGTGTTCGCCGCCGGTGCCGACATCGGCGCGCTCGCATCGCGCGAGTTCCACGAGGCCGTCTTTCACCCGGCGGCGGGATTCTGGCGGCGCATGTACGGGTGCCGAACGCCGACGATCGCCGCGGTCTCCGGCTTCGCCCTCGGCGGGGGCTGTGAGCTGGCATTGCTCTGCGACATGATCGTTGCCTCCGACTCGGCGGAGTTCGGCCAGCCCGAGATCACCCTGGGAATCATCCCCGGGGGCGGTGGCACCCAGCGCCTGGCGCGCGCCGCGGGCAAGCAACGGACGATGGAGCTGGTGCTCACCGGCCGGCGCTTCGATGCCAAGGAGGCCGAGCGGATGGGGATCGTCAACGCGGTGCTGAAGAAGCACGAGTACCTCGAGTTCGCGCTCGGCCTCGCGCGCCGGATAGCCAAGCGGCCGCCGATTGCCGTGCGCCTCGCCAAGCAGGCGGTGCTGGCCGCCGAGGAGACCTCGCTCGGCGCCGGCCTCGAGAACGAGCGGCGCCTCTACGAGCTCGCGATGGCGACCGAGGACCGAGTCGAGGGGATGCAAGCATTCCTCGAAAAGCGCAAGCCGGAGTATCGCGGCCGATGAGCGAACGGCCGAACATCTACGAGCCGAGCTTCGACGGCGAGTCCGAGGCGCGCGGGTTCGCCAATCGCCGCGCGCGGCTCGGGCGCCAGGCGGGATCCGAGCGCCTCGGGATGAGCCTGTTCGAGCTCGAGCCGGGCTCGGCCGCCTTCCCCCTTCACTACCACCTCGGCAACGAGGAGCTGCTGATCGCGATCGCCGGCAGGCCCAGCCTGCGAAGCGCCGAGGGCGAGCGGGGGCTCGAGCCCGGGGAGATCGTCGCCCTGCCCGTCGGCGACGCCGGGGCCCACCAGGTCGTCAACCGGACCGGCGATCCGGTGCGCTTCGCGATCATCAGCGAGATGAACGCCCCCGACATCGTCGTCCGTCCGGAGTCGAACAAGATCAGCGCCTTCGGAAGGCCTCCCGGCGCCGCGGGCGAGGGCTTTCACGACGCCTACTTTCGACGCGACGCGGTCGACCTCTGGGATGGCGAGGAGCCTCCCCCGCCGCCGGGGTGAGCGCCGAGAGCATCGGGATCGCCGGCGCCGGGACGATGGGCGCCGGGATCGCCCAGCTCACCTGCCTGGCCGGCTATCAGACGGTCATCCACGATCCGCACGCCACCGCCCTGGCGCGCGGGGCCGAGCGGGTCGGCGCCGATCTCGAGCGCGGGGCTCGCCGCGGTCTCTGGGGCACCGGGGAGGCGAAGGGGGCGCTGGCGCGACTGACAACGTCGAGTGAGCTGGCGCGACTCGCCGGATGCGGGGTCGTGATCGAGGCCGCGCCCGAGGAGCTCGAGCTGAAGCGCGAGCTGTTCGCCGGGCTCGAGCGAGTCTGCGCTCGCGATGCCGTGCTCGCGACCAATACCTCGTCGCTGCCCGTGAGCGCGATCGCCGCCGCCACCGAGCGCCCCGAGCGGATCTGCGGCATGCACTTCTTCAACCCGCCGGCACTGATGAAGCTGGTCGAGGTCGTGGCCACAGAGCAGACAGGCGAGCAGACCCTCGCCGCGGCCGAGCGCCTCGCCGAGGCGATGGGCAGGACCGCGGTCCGCTGCACCGACTCCCCCGGGTTCATCGTCAACCGCTGCAACCGCCCGTTCACGCTCGAGTCGCTGCAGATCCTCGGCGAGGGACTCGCCGGCCACGAGCCGATCGACCGGATCCTGCGCGAGGACGGCGGCTACCCGATGGGCCCGTTCGAGCTCATCGACCTGATCGGCGTCGACGTCAACCTCGAGGTCGCTCGCTCGTTCCATCGCCAGCGCCCGCTGGCACGTTGGCGACCGCATCCGATACAGGAGCGGATGGTCGCCGAGGGCAGGCTCGGGCGCAAGTCCGGCCGCGGCTTCTACGACTACGAAGACGGCAGGCCGGTGCGCGACGCCAATCCGGCAAAGATCGATCCAGCGCAGCGCCGGGCGGTGCTCGAGCGAGTGGTGGCGGCGCTGATCAACGAGAGCTGCTTCGCCGTCGACGAGGGGGTCGCCGAGCCCAGCGACATCGACGCCGCGATGAGGCTCGGGCTCAACCATCCCAAGGGGGCGTTCGAGTGGACCTCAGAGATCGGCGCGGAGCGCGCCGAGTCGGTGCTCGACGCGCTCCGGCGCGAGACGGGGGACGCCCGCTACGAGGTCGCGCCCCGGTTGCGGCGCGAGGCCGCTGCGGCTCGGCTCAGTCGAACTGGCCGCGAACGGCGCCGTCCGGATACTTCTTCGTAGTCACGTCGGCGTAGTGCTGACCGGGCTTGCGCTTCAGCCGCCGCAGCAGGCGCGGGCGGATGTTGTGCTCGCACTCCTTGACGGTGCCGCTCTCGCGGGTGTTGAACAGGGTGATGATCGGACGCGCGATCTGCCCCGCCGCTCCCTTGTGGATGAAGGCGCCGGTCATCGTGTCGAGACCGGTCTCCTTGAGCCGGAAGCAGAGGCGAGCCTTGACCCGGTTCACGCGCACTGAGAGCTTGGCGCTGCCGTCAGGGTCGCCGCCGTTTGGGTTCACGACCTGGTTGCCGGTCAGGCTCGCGGTGATCCCGGTCGCGCCGTTGGCGAACATCGGAATCGCCAGCGCGGTCGCAAACGCCGCGGCGACGATGACGATAGTCATCCTCTTTCGCATCTACCTCTCCTCGAGTCGTATGGCCCCCGCCCTTCCGGGCTTCCGATCCTTCGGCGGCGGCATATTACTTCCTGCCCACGGACGCGCCAAACGGCCCTCCGCTGCAAGCCAGGAGCCGGCGAGGATGAGGGCGAGACCGGCGATCGTCGCCGCGGTGATCGCCTCACCGAGCAACAGCGACCCGTAGACGACGGCGAAGCCGGGGGCGAGGTAGGTGACGATCCAGGTGCGGGCAGGTCCGACCGTGGTGATCAGTTCGTAGAGGATCGCAAAGGCGATCCCGGTGCCCACCACTCCGAGCCCGATGACCGCGGCCAGCGGCCCGATCGAGGGGAACGCCTCGGGCGCGCCGACCACGGCGGCCGGGGCCATCAACACCGCCGCCGCGGTCACCGCCCAGGCGGCGACCCCGATCGGCTGGCGGCCGGCGAAGCGGTGCTTGACCATAAACGCCCCGATCGCGTAGCCGAGCCCGGCGAGCACGACCGCCAAGCCGCCGACCAACGCCGCGCCGGAGCCTCCGAGGTCGACGCCCAGCAGGACGACGACGCCGAGTACCCCGAGCCCGATGCCGACCAATCGCCAGCCGCGCGAGCGTTCCTCCTGGTCGACCCAGATCGCCAGCACCGCCGTCCAAAGCGGCGCCGAGGTGACCAGGATCCCGGCGAGCGAGCTGCTGATCTCCTGCTCGCCGGCCGCGATCAACAAGAACGGACCGGCCGTCTGAACCGCGCCGAGCAGGACGAGCGCCCCCAGCAACCCTCGAAAGCCCGCCAGTGCCCCGCGCGCATGCGCGAGCGCGAGCAGGATCACGGCGGCGAGCGCGATCCGCAGGAAGGCGATCATCGCCGGCGAGAGGTCGCGCAGGCCGATCTTGATCAACAGATAGCTTGCGCCCCAAATCGCGCTGAGGGTGAGCAGCAGGGTCCAGGCGCGACGATCCACCCGCTCCAGGGTAGGGCGCAACCCAGCCCGGCTCCAGCGGAGATTCGCAGCGCCTCGATCGGTTCTGCTTATAAGGGCCGTTGCCGGGTAGCGGCCCGACACCATGGCGGCCCAGCCGGCCACGATCTTCACCCGCAAGCCCGTCGAGCAGCTCGTCGAGGAGACGAAGGAGCGCGGTCGCGAACTACGGCGGGCCGTCGGCCTGCTCGACCTGACCGCGCTCGGGCTCGGCGCCGTGGTCGGCACCGGGATCTTCGTGATCATCGGCGAGGCGATCGCCTTCTCGGGGCCGTCGATCATCCTCGCCTTCGTCCTCGCCGGGATCACCTGCGTGTTCTCGGCGCTCTCCTACGGCGAGCTCGCCTCGACGATCCCGGTTGCCGGGAGCGCCTATTCCTACAGCTACGCGACCATGGGTGAGTTCGTCGCCTGGGTGATCGGCTGGGACCTGATCCTCGAGTACGGGCTGGCGGTGGCCGCGGTCGCGGTCGGCTGGGGCGGCTACATCCAGGAGCTGCTCGACTCGCTGTTCGGGATCACGCTGAGCAAATCGATCTCGGCGCCCCCTGGCGAGGGCGGCAGCTTCAACCTGCCGGCGGTCGCGCTGATCGCCGGCGTCGGTGTAGTGCTCGCGATCGGCGTGCGCGAGAGCGCCCGGGCGAACCGCTTCATGGTCTTCTTCAAGGTCGCGGTCCTGTTGTTGTTCATCGTCCTCGGGCTGACCGCCTTCACCAGCGACAACCTCTCGCCGTTCTTCATCGACGGCTTCAACGGGGTCGAGGAGGCGGCGGCGGTGATCTTCTTCGCCTACATCGGCTTCGATGCGATCTCGACCTCGGGGGAGGAATGCGAGCGCCCGGCGCGCGACATGCCGATCGCGATCATCTCGGCGCTGGCGATCGCGACCGCTCTCTACATCGCTGTGGCGACGGTCGCCGTCGGCGTCTTGCCCTTCGAGCAGCTCAAGGGCCAGGACGCGCCGCTGGCGGTGGCACTCGACCAAGGCGCCGGGCTGAGCTGGGGCGCCGATGTGATCTCACTCGGCGCTCTGGTGGCGATCACCAGCGTCGTCCTCACCACCTATTACGGCCAGACCCGGATCGGCTACGCGATGAGCCGCGACGGTCTCCTGCCGGCGTTCTTCGCCCGCCTCTGGGAAGCGCGGCGGACCCCGATCGTGCTCACGATCGTGTTCGGGATCGCGACTGCGGCCCTGGCGGCCTTCATCCCGCTCAAGGACCTCGCCCTGCTGGTCAACATCGGCACCCTGTTCGCGTTCATGGTCGTCAACATCGGGGTGATCATCCTGCGCCGGACCCAGCCCGACCTCGAGCGCGGCTTCCGGGTCCCGTTCGTGCCCGTGTTCCCGCTGATCGGCGCCGGGCTCTGCCTCTACCTGATGAGCAAGCTCGACGCCGAGACCTGGTTGCGGTTCGGGATCTGGCTGGCGATCGGCATCGTCATCTACGCGCTCTACGGGCGCACCCACTCGCGCCTGCGCCGCAAGCAGGAGCCCGCGACCTGATCTCGCCTTCGACCTCGGCGGCGCTCTAGCCCGTCGAGAGCCCGGGCGCGACCTCGACCGGCTCGCCGCCGGGCATCCAGTGGGCCTCGGGCGAGGGCGGCGTGTCGCGCAGGTACCACTCGGCGTCGAGCGCCCCCATGCAGCCGGTCCCGGCGGCGGTCACCGCCTGGCGATAGGTGCGGTCGACGAGGTCGCCGACCGCGAACACCCCGGCGAGCTTCGTCCGGGTCGACTTGTCCTCGGTCAGCACGTAGCCGTCCTCATCGGTGTCCACCTGTCCGGCGACGAGCTCCGAGCGTGGGATGTGGCCGATCGCCACGAACGCGCCGCCGGCCTCGAGCTCGGCGGTCTCGCCGGTCTCGGCGTGGCGAAGGCGGATCGCGCGCAGCTTGCCATCGTCGCCGGCGAGAAACCCCTCCGGCACGTACGGCGTCAGGAACTCGATGTTGTCGCGCTCGCGGGCGCGATCGAGCATGATCTGCGAGGCACGGAACTCGTCCCGGCGGTGGACGATGGTCAGCTTCGAGGCGTACTTGGAGATGAAGATCGAGTCCTCCATCGCCGAGTCGCCGCCGCCGATCACGACCACCCGCTCGTCCTTGAAGAAGGCTCCGTCGCAGACGCCGCAGGTCGAGACCCCACGGCCGCCGAGCTCGAGCTCGCCCGGGATGCCCAGACGCCGCGGCTCGGCCCCCATCGAGAGCACGATCGTCTTCGCCACGTGCTCGGTGTCGCCCAGGTGGACGCGCTGCGCGTCGCCGTCGGAGAGCTCGACCCGGTCGGCGTCGTCGGTGACGAAGCGGGCGCCGAAGCGCTCGGCCTGGGCCCGGAACTGGTTCATCATCTCGGGCCCCATGATCCCCTCGGGATAGCCCGGGTAGTTCTCGACCTCGGTCGTGTTCTGGAGCTGACCGCCCCACTGGAACCCTTCGATCACCAGCGGCTCGAGGTTGGCTCGCGCGGCGTAGAGCGCCGCCGTATAGCCGGCCGGGCCGCCGCCGAGGATGATCAGGTTCTCCACGTGGTTATCACTCATGTTCGAGAGGTCTTCCACCGCTGAAGATATCACACTTTACTTTCTGAAGTAAGGGGTCCGGGAGCGAGTGCCTCCGGGGGCTTGCCGCGGAGCCTGCCGCGGCCCTCCTGCTCCCATTCCTGGACCGTCTTGCGGAGCTGAAAGAAGGCGAAGATCCCGGGCGGGATCGGCAGCCAGAAGGCCAGGATGCGATAGACGAGGATCGCCGCGAAGATGCCGTGGACCCCGAACAGGGCGAAGGCTCCGAGCATCCCGGCGTCGACCGCGCCGACACCGCCGGGCAATGGGATCAGGTTGGCGAACATGCCGATGAAGAATGCCTGCACGATCACCGCGATCGAGACGTCGACCTCGAACGCCTTGAACGAGGCCCAGAGGATCCCGATCTGGGCTGCCCAGAAGCCGATCGCGCCGGCCACTGCGAGACCGCCGCGCGAGCGATCTCGCACGAACGTGATCGCCTCGCGGACGCCGACCGAGGCGGTCGCGGGAACGGTTGCCAAGCGCCGCGCCATCCGCCCCCAGAAACTCTCATGCGAGGCCGAGGAGATGCGCCGCTCCAGATTCCCCGGTACCAGCGCCAAGAGCAAGACGATCACGATGATCCCACCGGCGATCGCGGCGGGGACGATCGTCAGCCCGGGTGGCGCCGGAACGTCGAAGACCCCGGTCCGCATCAAGATCCCGTTGATCACCAGGGTGAGCATGTAGACGGCGTAGAGCAAGACGAGGAAGGCGACCATCCTCGCCGCGCTCTCCTTGGCCGGCATCCCCGCCTTGCGCAGGGCCCAGTAGGTGAGCACGATGCCGCCGGCACCGCCGGCCGAGAACAGCCGGGTGGCCGCGAGGCCGGCCATCGTGATGTCGTAGGAGTCCTTCCAGCGCAGCCTCACCCGCTCACCGACGACGCCGCGAAACAAGGCCACGTAGGCGGCGAACATCGCCACCGAGAATCCGAAGGCGACCGCGATCCAGACCGGCTTCGCATCGCCGAGCTTGGCGCTCGCATCCTGGTCTGCGAGCAGCTTCGGAAACAGGAAGTAGATGCCGACGACGACCACCGCGATGATCAGGACCGACTGGGCCAGGCGTTTCGGATCCTCGAAGAATCGCGGCTCCTCGGCCTCCTCCTCCTCGGGGCCGGAATGCTCGAGCTCGGCGTCGGCGGTCGGGCGCTCGACGCCGACGGAGGGCGTGCTCGCATCTCCCCCGTCGTTCGAACCCGAACGAGACATCCCCGCCTATCGTGACAAACGCGGCGGTGGGCGTTACGCGGTGGCGATCCGTTCGAGCGCTCGCAGGCGCCGGTTGACGGCCTCGACCAGCGGCTCGACCAGGGGCTCGCCGCGGCGCACGAGCAAGACCAACGCGGCGCCGGCGACCAGGTCGGTGACGTAGTGCTCGCCGAGATAGACGAGCGAGAACCCCAGGGTCGCCGCATAGCCGACCCCGAGGGCACCGGGGATCGGCCCGATCTCAGCCAACAGCAGCGCAGCCAGGACCGAGGTGGCGAAGTGAAGCGACGGCATCGCCGCCCACGGGTTGCCGCCGGCGGCGTCATAGAGGCGCTCCCAGGCGGGGCCCCAGACTCCCTCGCCGACATCGACCATCAGTCGCCGGACCACGGGTGCGCCCGGCGGGCGCCCGGCATCGACGACCTCGGCGACCGGCCGGTCGACCCCGCGGTCGAGATAGCCGTTCTCCGACGCCCACCATGGGGGCGCCGTCGGGATCGCGAAATAGAGCAGGCAGCCGAGGTCATAGGCGGCGGCCATCTGCCGCGCGGCGCGCGGAAAGCGGTCGATGTGACGGGCCTGGACGAAGAGCAGGGCCAGGTGGGGCTCGAAGAACCAGACCCAGTGCACAGCCGAGAGCACCCGGTCGAGCCCGGTGACGCCGTCGGGGCGGCTGAGCGCGCGCTGAAGGCGCACGTTCGGCAGCTCGCCTGCGCCCAGGGCGCGATCGGCAACGATCGGGTAGCGGATCCGCAGGCGACGGCGCAGCGCCTGCGGATCGTCGAAGGGCAGCTCGTGGGCGATCGTGAAGGCCCACATCTGAAGCGTGAACAAGACCACGTCGCGAGCCCGCGTACGGGGTCGCAGCACGGCGACCGCCAGCGGCCCGGCGGCGACCGCCGCGACGGTCAGCTCGGCGGGGATCCGCAGCCGGCGGCGCAGCAGCGGGACCGCGATCGCGCCGACCACCGCGCCCACGGCCGCGAAGCGGACGCAGGCGCTCAGCGCGGGCGAGGGACGGCGCTGGCGGATCGGGCGCAAGGCGGGCGAGTGTAGTAATCGCCATTCGCCATTCGCCGCCCGCCACTCGAGTGGCGAGCGGCGATAGCGTGCGGCAGATCGGGCGGTTCGAGGGCAAGCGGGTTGCGGTGACCGGCGCCGGGGGCTTCATCGGCTCGGCGACGGCGCAACGGCTCGCCGCCGAGGGCGCGAGCGTGGTGGGCATCGACATCTCTGCGGCGGCGCTCGACCGGCTTGCCGGGTCCGCGGTCGAGGCCCGCGTCTGCGACGTCACCGATCGCGAGCCGCTGAGCGAGGCGCTGGCCGGCACCGCCCTCGTCATCCACACCGCCGCTCTCGTCTCCGACGCGGGCGCGATGGAGGACTTCGTTCGCGTCAACGTCGGCGGTACCGCCGCCGTGCTCGACGCCGCCGAGGCAACCGGAACCGAGCGGGTCGTCCACGTCAGCTCGGTCGTCGTCTATGGCTACGACCACCCGGGCGAGCAGCACGAGGGCGCTCATCGGCGCAGCTACGGGATCCCCTATATCGACACCAAGTCGGCATCGGAGCGGCTCGCCGCGCGCCGCGGCGCCGTGATCGTCAGACCGGGCGACGTCTACGGGCCTGGCTCGGTGCCGTGGACGATCCGCCCGCTCGGACTCGCCCGTGCCGGGCGGCTCTCGGTCCCCGGGCGGGGCGACGGGGTGATGCTGCCCGTATACGTCGACGACCTGGTCGAGGCCCTGGTGGTGGCCGCCGAGCGCGGCCAGCCCGGCGCCTCCTACACCGCCTGGGACGGAGAGCCGGTGACCTTTCACGAGTACTTCCGGCGAATCGCCGAGATCGCCGGCGCGCCCGAGCCCCGGCGGCTGCCGAAGCCGCTGATGGAGCTGGTCGGGCTGGCGATGGAGGGGTGGGCGCGACTGCGCGGGGCCGAACCGGCGTTCAGCTCGAGGGCTCCGACCCTGGTCGACCGGCGCGGAACCGTATCCAACCAGCGGCTGCGGTCCGAGCTCGGTTGGGAGCCGCGGGTGGAGCTCGCCCAGGGCCTGCGCCGCTCGGCCGAATGGGCGCGGGCCGCGGGCCTCGCCGCCGATTAGAATTGCGCCGCTTGAGCCGCCGGACGATCATGCCCGCAGTCGCCGCCCTGCTTGCCCTCCTCTGGCTCGCCGGGCCCGCCTATGCGATCGACCTCGGTCCCGAGCAGGCCCACTCCCCCAATGCCGAGGCGATCAACTCGACCTACTGGGTGATGATCGTCGTCGTCCTCGCGGTGATCATCGCGGTCAACGTGGCGCTGATCGCGGCCGTGGTTCGCTTTCGCGAACGCCGCGGCCGCGAGCCGGCGCGCTTCGCCGCCGGTCGCGGGGCGCTGCGCCCGGTCGTCGGCGCGCTGGCTGGGCTGGCGCTGGTGATCTTCGTCTACGGCATCTTCAGGACCGGCGACGTACGCGAGGTGCAGCCCTCGGGCCCGAACGGCCTGACCGCGTCGCGGACCGCCCAGGTCGGGATCAAGGGCGAGCCGCCGGCGGCGGCTCTCGAGGGGACCGAGTCGGCGACCGGCGAGGAGCCGATCAGCGGCTCGGAGCCGACCGAGACGGCGCCACTGGAAATCGATGCGATCGCCCAGCAGTGGCTGTGGCGGTTCGAGTATCCCGGTGGGGAGGCGGGTCAGCGCACCTTCTCCTACGGCGAATTGGTCGTCCCGGTCGACACCGCGGTGATCCTCAACATCACCTCCACCGACGTCCTCCACAGCTGGTGGGTGCCGGCGCTCGGCGGCCAGGTGCAGGCGTCGCCCGGCGACGTGGTCCAGACCTGGTTTCGAGCCGACGAGGAGGGCCGCTACGCCGGGCGCTCGACCGTCTTCTCGGGCACCGGCTATCCGGTGATGCGCACCTGGGTGCGGGTGGTCAGCGCACCCGCCTACCAGGACTACGTCGAACGGCTCTCGACTGACCTGAGCAAGGCTCAGGGCATCGTCCAAGCCGAGCAGGAAGCACAGGCGACCCCCGCCGCGGCGGCACCGGAATGAGCCCGCCGACCGTCTCACCCGCCCGTCCGGAGGTCGTCACCCGCGGCGTCCCGGTCGCGCGCCAGGCCTGGATCGAGCGCGCGACCAGTGCCGACCACAAGACGGTCGCCGAGATGTACATCGCGACCGCGCTCAGCTTGATCGCGCTCGCCGCGGTCGAGTTCGCGCTCCTGCGGATGCAGTTGATCGTTCCCCAAAACAGCCTGATCCAGCCGGAGATCTTCAATCGTCTGCTGACCACGGCCCCGGTCTCGCTCGTCGTCCTCGGCGTGATCCCGCTCGCGCTCGGCCTGATCGGCTACATCGTGCCCCTGCAGATCGGCGCTCGCGGGGTCGCCCTGCCACGGCTGAACCAGTTCTCGTACTGGCTCTATGTGGTCGGCGCGGCGGTGATCTACGGGAGCTTCCTCTACACCGCGCCTGACAGCGGAACGATCGGCCTGCCGGCGCTCTCGGACTCGGTCTTCTCCCCCTCGAACGGCGCCGACGCCTGGATCCTCGGGACCGCGCTGGCGGTCAGCGGCTTCGTCTGCTTTGCGATCAATCTGGTGGCCACCCTGCGGACCATGCGCGCCCCCGGCCTCGCCTGGCGACGGCTGCCGCTGTTCTCGTGGGCGGCGACGGTGATCGGCTACATGCTGTTGGTGATCGGGCCGTTGATGGTCGCCGCCCTGGTCATGCTCGAGATCGACCGTAGCTTCGACGGCGTCTTCTTCGACGCCGGCGAGGGCGGCGCGCCGCTCTTTTACGAGCACCTCGGCTACATCTTCTTCACCGGCGCCTACATGATCCTGATCCTCGCCGCCGCGGGTGTGATCTCCGAGATCCTGCAGACGTTCGCGCGCAAGCCGATCTTCAGCCACCGCGCGGTCGCCTCCTCGTTCGTCGCAATCGGCGTGCTCGGCCCGCTCGCCTGGATGCAGAACATGTACATCGCGCCGCTGAACGAGGGCTGGACGCTGATGGCGATGGGCTTCGCCGTCGCCCTGATCGTTCCGATCGGAATCCTGATCTTCAACTGGATCGCGACGATCTGGGGCGGGACGCTGGAGCTGCGAGCCGCCACCTGGTACGCGCTGATCGCGATCTCGACCATGGTCAGCGGACTCGCCGGCGAGCTCAGCTACTCGGTGATCCCTGTGGGCTGGGGGCTGGCCAACACGACCGCGAGCCAGGGCGACACCCTCTACGTGCTGATCGGCGCCGGAGCGATCGGAGGCTTCGCCGGGCTCCACTATTGGTTCCCGAAGCTCTGCGGACGGCTGCTCGGCGAGGGCCTCGGCAAGGGGGCCCTGGCGCTGATCTTCATCGGCATCAACCTCTACGTGGTGCCGATGTTCCTCGCCGGGCTCGAGGGCCAGCCCGTGGACATCTTCGAGTACTTCGAGGACAGCGGCGTCAGCGGCTACAACCTGATCGCCTCGCTCGGAGCCTTCGTCCTGGTCGTCGGGATCCTGCTCGAGCTCGCCAACGCGGCCCACAGCTGGCACAACGGGATCGTCGCCCGCGGCCACGACCCATGGCACGGGACGACGCTCGAGTGGTTCGCGCTCTCGCCGCCGCCACCGCACAACTTCGACGCCGTCCCCGACGTCCGCAGCGCCGAGCCGCTAGAGGACATCCGCGAGTCGGTGCACCGCCGCGCTGAGGCGTTCGAGGCGCCGGCCCCGCTCGGGCCGACCCGCGAGCCCGTGCCCGCCGAGACCCCGTCCGACTCGGATCCGGATGACCGCGAAACTCCCTCGGTAGCCTGAACCAGATGCAAGCAGCCACGGTTCGTGGCGAGTCGGACGAGGTCCAGCTCGCCCGGTTTCGCCGCCTCCTCAGCCTGACGATCGTCGCCACCCTGGTACTGATCCTGGTCGGCGGGATCGTCCGGGTCAGCGACTCCGGGCTCGGCTGCGGGTCCGCGGGGTCGGGCACCAATGGGTGGCCGCTTTGCGAGGGCGGCCTGCTGCCGGCCGACTCGGCCGAGTCGGTGATCGAGTTCAGCCATCGCCTCGCCGCGACCGTGGTCGCGGTGCTGATCGCGCTGGTCGCCTGGCGCTCCGTCCGCAGCTTGCGAAGCCACCGCCTGCTCGTCCGCGGCTCGATCGCCGCCGGCGTCTTGGTGCTCGCCCAGGCCGCGCTCGGCGGTCTCACGGTCGAGCAGGGTCTCGAGGACGAGCTCGTCGCCGCCCACCTCGGCCTGGCGATGCTTCTGCTCGGCCTCTTGATCGTGCTTCGCCGCGGCTCTGAGACCGAGCTCGGGTCATCACCCCAGAGCGTTCGCGGCCTGCGCCCGCTCGCCCTCGTCACCGCCGGGCTGGTCTTGGCGACGATCGTCGCCGGCGGCTACGTGGCCGGGACCGAGTACCACGGGACCCCCGAGCCCGCCGCGGTCGGCGCCCACAGCGCCTGCGGCCAGGGCTGGAGCACCGACCAATTCCCCGGCTGCAACGGCCAGGGCGCGCTCTCCTTCGGCCAGTCGCGGCTCGCCGACATCCAGCTGACTCACCGGGCGCTCATGTACCTGACCACGATCTCGGTGATCGCGCTGGCGGCGCTGGCGTTGTGGCGGCGGGCGCCGAGCCGCGCCTTCTGGATCGCCGCGCTGATCTTGGCCGGCCAGGTCGCGCTCGGCGCGATCAATGTCTGGGCCGGAAAGCACGCCGGGCTGATCGTCGGCCACCTGGCTCTGGGCACCGCGCTCTGGGGCACGGTCGTCTACGCCGGCGCGACCCTGGTCCCGATCGCGGCGCCGGCCCAAAGCCGATCGCGTCAACCCGAGCCGGCCGGGGCGGTGACGGCCTGATCGCCGTGAGCGAATGAGGAAGGCGACCACAACTGCTTCCGTCGATACCGGTCAGCTCGAGCGGGCGCCGGTCGGCGAGGCCCTGCGAGTCGGCAGCGAGCTCGGCGAGCGCACCCTGGTCGCGACGGTCCGCGACTACATCGCGCTGACCAAGCCGCGGATCATCTCCTTGCTGTTGTTGACGACGGTGGCGACGATGATCGTCGCCGACGGCTCCTTCCCGGCGATCTCGACTCTGCTGTGGACGATGCTGGGGGGCTACCTGGCGGCGGGCGGCGCCGGCGCGATCAATCACTATCTCGACCGCGACCGGGATGCGCGGATGGCGCGCACCCGGGAACGGCCGCTGGTCACCGGCCGGATCGAGCCGCGTCGCGGTCTCGCCTTCGGGATCGTCCTCGGCACGCTGGCCACCGTGCAGCTGGCGCTGACCGTGAACGTGCTGGCGGCGGCGCTCGCTCTCACCGGCCTGCTCGGGTATGTCTGCCTCTACACGATCTGGCTCAAGCCGCTGACCCCGCAGAACATCGTCATCGGGGGGGCCGCCGGCGCGGTCCCGCCGTTGGTCGGCTGGGCTGCTGCCACCGGCGGCCTCGCGATCGAGGCGCTCTATCCGTTCGGGCTCGTCTTCTTGTGGACACCGCCCCACTTCTGGGCGCTGTCGCTGTTGATCAAGGACGATTACGCGCGCACCGGCGTGCCGATGCTGCCGGTGGTCAAGGGCGAGCGAGCGACGCGGCGCCAGATCTGCGTCTACACGGTGATCCTGGTCGCCTTCAGCCTGGTGCCGGTTGCGACCGGCTTCCTCGGAGCGATCTACCTGGTCGCTGCCGTCGCCCTCGGAGCGGCCTTCACCGCGCTCGCCCTGCGCCTGTGGCAGGCGCCGTCGCGCGCCGCCGCCCTGCGCCTGTACCTGTCCTCGCTCGCCTACCTGGCGCTGCTCTTCTGCGCGATGGCCCTGGACCGGGTCATCTGATTGAATCGAGCCATGGACCGCGACCGCGCCGGCTCTGCGATCTCCTCGGGGCTGCTCGCCGCCTCGATCGCCGTCGGGGTGTTCGGGCTCTGCTTCTTCATCGCGATCGTCTACATCGGCTGATGGCGGATCGCGAGACGAACGGCTCCGAGCCGACCGAGCTGCTCTACCTGCCGCGCTCCGCCTGGGACGCGCCGCTGCTCGCGGTCGGGCTAGGCGGGGTGATCGTCTCGCTGTTCACCTGGTGGCCCTACGGCGTCGTCGGGGCGATCGTCGCCCTGTTCGGCCTCGTCGGCTGGATCCGCGACTCGCGCCGCGACTACGAGCGGCTTCCGCGGCGCCAGCGGCTGAGCACCGCGGTGATCCCCGCGGTGCCGCTGAAGCGGCCGAGCAAGTAGCTCGAGCGACGCGCTGGTTCGGGCGCGGGTGGCGCTCCGCACCCGGCATGCTTGCGGCCGGGGTCGGCGCTCGGATTGGAGGAGGCGGGTCCTATCAGGCTGCCCGCTCATCCGCCCGGCGTGGGTCGGGTCGGGCTGGGCGCGCTTCCTCGGCGCGTCCCCCCGGCCAGCTTCCCGAGCACGACGCTCCCGCCGCCAGGCGCAGCCATCACGCCGAGCGGTGGTCGAGGCGGCGCCCGGGGCCGTGGCTCCTCTCGGGCCCGGGTCGCGCGCCGCCTACTCGTACTCGCCGAGCGGCGTAGAGTCCAGGTGAACTGACACGGAGCGAGCAAGGGAGCAGTCGATGATCGGTGCCGCAATCGTGGGATTCCTGGCCGGTGTGATTGGGCGCGTGATCATGCCGGGCGATCCGTTCCATGGGATGAGCGGCCCGAAGTCCTGGGGCGTCTCGGTGCTCATTGGCCTCGCCGGGGCCGCGCTCGGCTACCTGATCTTCACCGTCGGGCTCGGCATCGGCGACACCGACGTCTTCGATTTCGGAGGGATCATCGGCGCGATCATCGGCGTTGTGATAGTCCTCGCCATCGCGGGTGCGGTGATGAAGAACCGGGGCGGCCCGACGACGCACTCAGGGCCCACACCTACCTGATCGTGCGCTTTTGACCCGGCGTCCCGGTCGAGCACGAGCTGCCAGACCCTCCCCCAGGCCCCCTTCGCGGCCCTCCTAACACCTCGCTCCCCTATTCCGCAGCCCGGCGGGATCCTGAGCCCGATTTAGCCCGGGACTGGCAGGTTTGTCCGCCACATCGCCGAAGATAGCTCGCGCACCTCGGACGGTCAGGTCTTCGACCCGGTAACAAGGAGCAGCCAATGGAACAATCACATTCAGCTCGGTCAGTCGAACAATCCGGTTCAAGTCGGCCCAGCGACTCCGGTTGGGCGGCCTTCGCAGGGGTAGTCATGTTCATCATCGGGTCCCTCGACGCACTATGGGGTCTGGGCGGGGTACTCAACGACGACATCGTCGTCGTCGGTGGCCACGGAGCCATCGTTGCTGACATCACGCTCTGGGGCTGGGTGCATCTGATCCTCGGCTCGCTCGTCGCCCTCACCGGGCTCGGACTGCTCCTGGGCAACGAAGCTGCCCGATGGCTCGGGGTCTTCTTGCTCACCGTCAACGCGATACTGCAGATCGTCTGGTTCCCGGCAGCGCCGCTGTGGGCCTTCCTGATCATCATCCTCGACGTGACGATCATCTACCAGCTGACCGCCCGATGGGGTGCGCAAGCTCGCTGGGACTGACCAGAACCGAACCGGCTGAGGCCCAGGTCGTTCCCGGTCGGCTCCCACTCGAGCGGCTCCAGGAATCGCGTGAGCTCGAGGCTCGTGGCCGGGAGTCCGAGCGGGCTTGCCCGTGCACCCGGCGCCCGGATCTCGACAGACCGCTTCTGGTCCGGAGCTAAGCCGCCGACTGCTCGGAGCCCGGCGACTCCATCCCCGAGGTCGCGCCCTCGGAGGTCCAGACCCGGACGATGTCGCGCATCGAGAGCACCCCGACGAGCTCGCCGCGGTCGACCACCACCAGGTGGCGGATGTGGCGGCGCGACATCTCGACCGCCGCGCGCTCAAGGCTCCACTCGGGTGCGGCCGAGATCACCGTCTCGCTCATGTGGTCGGCGACGCGCTCGGAGTCGGGGTCCTCACCGGCTCCGAGCGAGTTGAGGATGTCGCGCTCGGAGACGATCCGCGGGCCTGGCTCCTCGTCGCCGATGACGACCGCCGCGCCGACGCCCCTCTCGCTCATCCGCTTCGCCGCCTCGCGCAGGGTGTGCCCCGGGCCCAGGGTGAGCACGACGCTCGTCATACCCTCACGAACTTCCATCCGGCGAGGCTCCTCAAGCTCACGGGTAGCTAGTGCAGATCGGCGCGAACCCTACCCGATCGAGGGGTTCACGCGGACCGGCCCAGCCTCGCCGCCAGATAGGATTTGATCCGTGCCGAGTCTCCGTCTTCGCAGGCAGGGATGCGTCCGCTCGGGCGCTCTCGCAATCGCCCTGATCGGGCTCTCGGTGCTCGTCGGTTGCGACGCTTCGGAGAACGCCGACACCGAGCGCGGGCGCCAGCTCTTCCTCTCCAACTGCGGCACCTGCCACACGCTCGCACAAGCCGGCAGCAGCGCGAACGTCGGCCCCAACCTGGACGCGGCCTTCTACTCCGCCCGCGCCGACGGAATGGACAACGACACGATCGAGGGCGTCGTCCAGACCCAGATCGCCGCTCCGCGCGAGGTCGAGCAGGGCGTCCCGAACTACGAGCAGGTCTACATGCCCGCCGACCTGGTCAGCGGACAGGACGCCGAGGACGTCGCCGCCTACGTCGCCAGCGTCGCCGGCGTGCCCGGGGCGAAGCCGCCCGAGCTGGCCCCCGACCAGTTGTTCACCGAGAAGTGCGGGATCTGCCACGCGTTCAAGGCCGCCGGGACGGCCGGCGGGGTTGGTCCGGACCTCGACGAGGCGCTCGCCGGCAAGGACGCCGCCTACATCGAGAAACAGATCGTCGACCCCAACTCGGAGATCGCCCCGGGCTACCAACCCGACGTCATGCCGCAGGACTTCGGCACCTCGCTGACGCCGAAGGACCTCAAGGGCCTGGTCGACTACCTGCTCGACCCGAGCAGCGCCAAGGGCTCGGGCAACTAACCGTTGCCGTCGGCCTCGCTCGGGTCGCTCACCAGCCGCCGAATGACCCAGTAGACCGCGTAGCCGAGCTCGGCGAGGAGCAGGATCGCCGCCGGCAGCGGGCCGATCAGCAGGCCGAGCGCGATCACGGGCAGCGCCGCGATCGCCACGATCACGAGCACCCGGAACATCGCCGCCTCGCTGCGCAGGGGGTTGTTGGAGGCGCTGCTCAGAGGATGTAGACGACCGTGAAGACGATGATCCACATTATCCGGTCATGGCTTTACAAAGCAAAGTATCGCTTGTCCAAGCCGTTTTCGTGGTCACCTGGGGTCGCTTCGGGTCGCTGACTCGGTGCATTAATTGTCCCACCGTTGTCCCGCAGGGCTCGGCTCGGGCGCTCCTCGCTCGCTGGCGCGCCCGTCAGCACGGGTAGCGAAATACTTGCTCCTCGTCCGAAGCGCAAGGGTGTACGGAGTGACCGGTACTCGAGTTCGGGCCCTGACTTCGGGGATCACCAGGAGGCGGTGGGCGGCGTGATCGCGGGACTCGCCCTCGCGTTGGCGTCGGCCGCTGCGACGAGCATCGCGTTCCTGTTCAAGCACCGCGGGGCGATCCTCGCGCCGCCGGTACGCGTTCGACACCCGGTGCGCAGCGCGACCGACCTCTTTCGCTCCAGATGGTTTGCGGTGGGCTGGGCCGTGGCGGTCGGCGCGTGGGCGCTTCATGTCGGCGCGCTGGCGCTGGCGCCGCTGTCGGTTGTGCAGGCGGTGCTCTCGGGAGGTCTCGTCTTCCTGGCCGTCTTCGCCGAGCGCTTCTTCGGCTTCCGGCTTGGACGCCGCCAGTGGGCCGGCGTAACCGTTACGGCGGCAGGGCTCGCGGTGATCGGGCTGACCTCGGGGCGCGACGGCGGCGCGCAGCCGGATTACGCCGTAGCCGCCTTGATCGCGATCGAGTGCGGCGTCCTAGCACTAGGTGTCGCGATCGCCGTTCCATCGATCCACCGCCGCGCACCGCCAGCAGCGCAGGGCCTGCTCCTCGGAGCCACCGCCGGCGCCCTGTTCGGCGTCTCCGACATCGCGATCAAATTCCTGGTCGACGACACTGCCAGCGGCGTGCTCGAGTTGGTCAGCCCATGGACGGCGGCGACGCTGATCGCCTCGGTTGTTGCCTTCTACACCTCGGCCCGGGCTCTGCAGATCGGCCCGGGCGTCGAGGTCATCGCCATCACCTCGGTAGCGGCGAACCTCACCGCGATCATCGGCGGCATCCTTGTCTTTCGAGACCCGATCGGCACCGGGACGCTTGAGATCACCGGGCGGATGCTCGCGTTCTGTCTCGTGCTCTTCGGCGCCGCCCTGATCCCCGCCCCGGTCCGAGCCGGCGATCGATCACCTAATGCCGCCGAGGAGCCATGATCCGAGTCGCCAGTGTTGCGCGCCTCGCATGAACCGTCGCTTCTGCTCGCGCGTGGAGCGGAAGTAGTGCTTTCCATGCAATCCGCAACCCCGTTCGGAGGGCTAGGCCCCTTGGGGTTTGACGGTTCGCACCGCCTCCTCTGCCCTCTCGGTCCCCGCGGTCAGGTAGGCGTCGAGCGGGGTCGCGGCTGTCTAGAGGATGTAGACCACCGTGAAGACGATGATCCACATCACGTCGACGAAGTGCCAGTAGATCCCCGGTAGCTCGACCCCGAGGTGGTCCTTGGCGGCCGGCCCGAAGTGACCGCGCCAGGCGCGGATGTTGGCGAAGCTGAGCAGCATCAGGCCGATGAAGACGTGGGCGCCGTGGAGGCCGGTGAGCCCGTAGAAGATCGAGCCGAAGGCGCCATCGCGGCCGCTGAAGCCGATGTGGATGTACTCGTTGAGCTGGATGAAGAGGAAGGTCGCGCCGAGCAGGAAGGTGGTCAGCAGGCCCAGCTGCATGCCGCGCCGGTTGCCCTTGCGCGCGCTCTCGAGCGCCCAGTGCACGGTGAAGCTCGAGGAGACCAGGATCGCGGTGTTGACCCCCGCGACCGCGACCGGGAGCTCGAAGCCCTCCGGCGGCCAGGGTCCGTCGTTGGAGACGACCCGGAGGAAGAAGTAGGAGGCGAAGAAGGCCCCGAACAGCATCGCCTCGGAGACGATGAAGAGCAGGATCCCGAGCGTCGCCCGGTCGATCCGCGAGCTCTGATGGGCCTCCGGTGGCCCGTGGTGCTCATGCTCGTGGGGTTGGCCGACCGCTACGGAAGCGCTCTCCATCAGGCGGGCACCTCCTCCGCGGCCTGCCGGCTGCCGGCGGTTGCCGGCTCCCCGTGTGACTCGAAGTGCTCGACCGGCTTGTCGGTGATCGCCTCGACCCGCCCGATCAGCCCCTCCTCGAGCCACTTCGACTGCTGACCGCCGAGGGTCGAGATCAGAATGTCGTCGATACGGTAGTGCTCGATCGCGTTCGAGATCGCCGCGAAGGGCTCCGGGCTCATCGGCTGGCCGGTGGCGTCGATCTCCCCGCGGTAGAGCTCGGCCAACGTGTGGGCGAGGCGCCGGCAGACCTGATCGCGGCTGAGGTCGCCCGAGCGCGGGCAGATCACCGTGTAGCGGTGCGGGCGCTCGGCGGCGCGCTGGCGAAGGTGGTCGATCAGGTCCGGGTTGGCGATCGTCTGGGTGCCGACCAACAGCGTGTGGGTGACGTCCCAGCGGACCGCGTCGTCGTCGACCCGGACCGGGATGTGGGTGACCGGGACCTCGAAGCGTGCCTTGGCCCACTCGACCAGGTCGCGGCGCAAGAGCCCGAACCGCGACTCATAGAGCGAGGAGAGCAGCACCTCCCGAGGCTGAAATGCCCGCACCGCATCGTCGAGCGCCAGCGAGCTGTCGGGATCCATGACCGCCCCCGAGGCCTCGATCCCGAACTCGGCGAGCACCAGCTGGGTGACCTCGACCCGGCTGCGGGCGGCGTCGCGGACCTCGTCGCGATCGACGATCTGGCCGACGATCGGCTGGTTCTGGGGAGCGGCGACGGCAACCGCGTCGGCACCGAGGCCGACCCGTTCGCGCAATGCCTCGAGCAAGCGGCGCCCACCGGCAACCTCGTTGACGAAGGCGAGCACGGTTCCACCGTCGCTCCAATCGACCGTGGTGTGCGGATCGTCGACCGGGTAGCTGGCGATCTCGGCCTCGGTCACGGGCTCGCCTCCGGTGTCGATCCACCCGATGCGGCCCCGGCCACCGCCGGCTCGGGCGGACGCACCTCGGCCTCCTCGCCACCCATGATCGCGTGGCGGGCGCCGGGAACACCGAACTCATACGGCCCGCCGACGACCCGCGGGATCTCGTCGAAGTTGAACACCGGCGGCGGTGAGGAGACCTGCCATTCGATCGTCTTCGCCCGCCAGGGGTTGCCGGTCGCGCGCGGTCCCCACTTCCACGAGACGACCATGTTGTACATGAAGATCAGCTGCGCGATCCCGAGGATGAACGAGGAGATCGAGATCACCAGATTCCAGTCGCCGAACTGCGAGGCGTAGTCGGCAACCCGCCGCGGCATCCCCTCCATCCCGATCCAGTGCATCGGGATGAACGTGCCCAGCATCCCGACCAGGGTGAGATAGAAGTGCACCCGGCCGAGCTTCTCGTCGTACATCCGGCCGGTCATCTTCGGGAACCAGTGGTAGATCCCGGCGAAGATCGTGAACACCGAGCCGCCGAAGAGCACGAAATGGATGTGGGCGACGATGAAGTAGGTGTCGGAGACGTGGATGTCGATCGGCACCATGCCGAGCATCACGCCCGAGATCCCGCCGACGACGAAGGTGACGATGAACCCGAGCGCGAACAGCATCGCCGTCGATCGCAGATGGATCACCCCGTCGAACAGGGTCGCCAGCCAGGAGAAGATCTTGATCCCGGTCGGGACCGCGATCAGCAGCGTGGTGATCATCATCGGCACCCGCAGCCAGCTGAACATCCCGCTGACGAACATGTGGTGCGCCCAGACCGTGTAGGAGAGGACGACGATCCCGAGCAGCGCCAGCGCCATCAGCCGGTAGCCGAAGATCGGCTTTCGCGCGTGGGTCGAGATCACCTCGGAGACGATCCCGAACCCGGGCAACATCATGATGTAGACCGCCGGGTGGGAGTAGAACCAGAAGATGTGCTGGTAACTGAGCACGTCACCGCCGAACGCCGACTGGAAGAAGTTGGTGTTCAGGACCCGGTCGAAGAGGACCATGAACTGGACGCCGGCGATGAACGGGGTCGCGGCGACGACCAGCAGCGAGGTCGACATGTTGGCCCAGACCAGCAGCGGCATCCGCCAGAAGGTCATCCCCGGCGCCCGCATGGTGATGATCGTGACCAGGAAGTTGAGCGCGGTGGCGATCGATGAGGCGCCGGCGAACTGGACGCCGAGGTTGAAGAACGATTGCCCGAGCGGCGCTCCGGTCGAGAGCGGCGCATAGCCGGTCCAGCCGGCGTCGAAGGCACCGCCGGGGACGATGAAGCTGGCCAAGAACAGCAGCCCGGCCATCGGCAGCATCCAGAAGGAGAGCGCGTTGAGGCGCGGGAAGGCCATGTCGGGCGCGCCGATCATCAACGGCAGCACGTAGTTGGCGATCCCGGCGAACACCGGGATCACGAAGACGAAGATCATCAGCGCCGCGTGGGTCGAGAAGAGCCCGTTGTAGACGCCCGGGTCGACGATCTGAGTGCCGGGCTGGGCGAGCTCGGCGCGGATCAGCATCGCGATCAGGCCGCCGACCAAGAAGAAGAAGAACGTGGTGACGATGTACTGGATCCCGATCACCTTGTGATCGGTGTTGAACTTGAAGTAGTCGCGCCACGACTTGGCGCCGTGCTGGGAGTGGTCGTCGGGGATCGTCGGCTTGCCCGCCGCCCAGCGCAGCCAGTAGTCGAAGGATCCGATGCCGGCGAGGAAGCCGAGCGGGCCGGTGATCGCCGGGACGACCAGATGCGGGTAGCCGGTCGGCTCGGTCTGGAAGATCTCAAGCCCCGATATCGCTCGCAGCGCGACCACCAGGCCGAAGCCGAAACCCGCGCCGAGGATGAAGCCGAGCGCCGCCCGGGTCAGTGAAGGAGTCTTGATTGCCGCCGCCACGTTCGTCCTACCTACCTATGGCCCCTGCTCGGTTTGTTGAGGCGCCCCGCCGGAGGCGCCCGCCTTCTGGGCCTTGACCTCCTGCGCCAGCCAGGCGTCGAACTCCTGCTGTGACTCGACCACCACGGGGGCCCGCATCGTCGCATGGCCGAGCCCGCAGAGCTCGGTGCAGACGACGCTGAAGGTCCCCTCCTCGTTCGGGGTGACGACGTACTGGTTGTCGACGCCCTCGCTCGCGGGATCGTCGGCGGGCACCAGGTCGCGCTTGATCCGCCACTCGGGGACCCAGAAGGAGTGCAGGACGTCGAGCGCCTGGTTGGTGAACTCGATCTGGCGATCGACCGGCACGTGCAGCTCGTTGGTGCGCACATAGGTCGGGGTGCCGTCCGAGCCCTGGCCGATCTCCGCCTCCGGATACTCGAACGTCCACTTGAACTGCTGGCCGTAGACGGTCACCGGCATCCGGTCGTCGGCCTTGGCCTCGATGTCGTCGAGCACGACCCAGCTGTAGGCGGCGCCGAAGAGCACGATGATCGTCGGGATCACGGTCCAGGCGATCTCGAGCTTGGTGTTGCCGTGAACGGGCTTGCCGTCCGACTCGTCGCCGGGCTTGGCGCGGAACCTCCACAGCGCGTAGGCGAACATCACGATCACGATCGCGAACACGAACGCCGAGAGCACCACCATGACGTCGAAGAGGACGTCGATCGGCCCGGCCTGCTCCGATGCCGCGTCGCCGAACCAGTCGAACTGGAGCAGGACCGCCGAGGTCACGATCGTGACCAACAGCATCAGCCCGAGGAGCCTCACGTAGGTGGCGCGCGTCACCGCGAGCGATTCTATTGATCGCGCCGCCCGGGCAAACCGCAGAACCCGGCGCTAGCGCCAACCCGCACTAGGGCGGTCTCAGGGCAGTACCGGATGCGGCAGATCGTCGAGCTCGCCCGCCGACGCGGCAAGCACCGTCCGCGCCACCCCGGGCCAGCTCCACAGGCGCTCGACCGTCTCGCGCAGGTCCTCGCCGGCGGAGTCGCGCTCGTCCTCGGGCATCGCCAGCCAGTCGTCGAGGTGCGCGGCGATCGTGGTCGCGGCGCTCCGGTCGAGCTCGAACGAGAGCAGCGCGGCGACGTTCGCAGGCAGGTACTCCGCCAGCGCGTGGCTGACCTCGGCGGCGCCCGAGTGATGGGCCGAGACCGGGAGCGCGCCGGTCGACGCGGCCTCGGCGGCGACCATCCCGAAGGCCTCCGGGAAAGTGCTCGGAAAGACGAGCGCCTCGGAGGCGGCGACCGGGGTCGCCACCTCCTCGTGCTCGAGCCGCCCGGCGAAGCGGATCGAGTCCGCAGCGGCCCTGGCGAGCTCGGCGTAGTCGTCGGGAGCGGCTTCGAGGAAGGCGCTGAGCATGGCCAGGCGCTCATCCTCGCCCTCCTCGAGCCCCCGCCCGTGGGCGGCGAGCTCGCGCAGCGGCCCGAGGTCGCCGGCGGCGAACCCGTCGACGACGGCGCGCAGCGCCGGCTCACCGGCGCCGAAGCCGATCAGCAGCAGCCGCCCCCGGGGGTGGCCGGCCCGGACCAGCGGCCACGCCGCGAGCAGGAGATCGATGCCCTTGGAGACGATCAGCTTGCCGACGTAGACCACCCGGGCGCCGTCCCCGGCGGCGAACCACTCGACCGCATCGGCCGCGGCCGCCGGATCGCGGTCCCAGCTGCTGCCGGTGTTGTGCTCGCGCAGCGAGCGCAGCCGGGTGGCGAGCTCGAGCAGGCGCTCTGACCGCGCCGGCGGCTCGAGGGGCGCGAAGAGGTCGGTGTCGACTCCCGGCGGCCCGAGGCGAACCTTGGCGTCGGTCTCGGGATCGTCGACCACCTGGCGAAGCTGAGCGGCGATGTGCCCGGAGCCGACGACGATCCCGTTCGCCGAGGCGACAGCCTCTTCGGCGAAGGGGCGGAAGCGGTCGAGATCGGGGATCACCGTGTAGGAGAGGTCGGAGCCGTGCACCTTGAGCGCGTAGCGCAGGCCGGCTCGGGCGAGGATCACCGGGCTCATCACCACGTGATTGGCGAGCGCCGCGTCGACCCCGCCGAGCGAGTCGACGAGCTCGCGAACCGCGGTCACGTTGTCGGCGATGTAGGTCTCGAGCTCGGCGTCGCTGAGCTCGGCGAAGGTCTTCACCTCGAAGCCCTCGTAGGTGTCGTGGATGAAGACCGGGAGCAGCCCGCCGATGTCGGGGTTGTGGATCGTCACCGAGCCGGCGGCGCCGGGCGGGGCGAGCTCGGGCACCGAGCGATCCTGGCAGACCAGATGGACCTCGTGGCCGAGGCCGGCAAGCGTGGTCGCCAGGCTGGCGTTATAGACGTTGGAGCCCGTCCCACGGAGCAGGTAGCCGTGGAAGATCAGAACCTTCACGCCGGGCAGCCTATGCGGCGCGCGCAGCGGATATCGTTGCGCCATGCAGAACCCCGAGCAGCGATACCGGCTTCGCGCCCGCGCCTCGGGCCGCGAGGCGCTCGCGGTGGCGACCCCCGATGGCGTCTACGTCGACCGCGAGACAGGAGAGGAAATGGAGCCGGTGACGCGGACGCTTCCCCTGGCGCCCTCGGAGTCGGCGCTCCTGCGCACCCCCGAGAACCTGCGCGAGTGCCGGCGCTGCGACCAGCTGATCGGCCTCGACGTCAGCGACTGCCCCTATTGCGGGCTTCGCCAGCCCGCCTTCGACGGTAGCTAGCGTCGCGGGCGGCGCGCCGACCCGGCCAGCCGCGAGAGGCCGCAAACCGGCCATACCGGCCGGTTATCTGCCGCTCGCTCGGACAGCCCGCGCCGGGCCGCCCGCGCCCGTACCTCAGGCGGCGAATCCCGCAACGGTGACGCGGCGGGTCACCGCTGACGCGCTGGCGCCACCACGCCGGGGCGAGTTCCTGCCGCTATCCGACAGAAAGTCGCCCCGCAGTGTTGGCGCGCCGGTTCTGGACGCCGGACTGGTCGCAGCGGTGCGCCGGCCTCGGCGGCGCACCGAAGCCGATGCTAGGCGAGGAAGGCCCAGTAGAGAAGGCGGGCGCCCTCGTAGCGGCAGGCGTAGTGGCGCTTGCCGCCGACCTTCTGCTGGGGGCGGCTGCGCTGTAGGAGGTCCTCCTCGCTCAGGCACTCGCCCTGCTCCCGGCTGGCGAGCCAGGCGTCGGATGCGCTGGCGCCCGCGTCGGCGAGGTTCGAGAGCCAGCTGGGCGTGGTCAGCGCGACGATCTGGCCCTTGCGGACGCGCAGGGGGTCGCTGAGCGTGTACACGGGGCGGTTGCCGAGCACCGAGTCGAGCCCGACGACCGGGCTCTGCTTGACCAGCTTGTAGACCCCGTCGCCCTTCGGTTTCAGGATCGAGAGACGCGCGCTCGGCGGGCCGCTGTTGGAGAGCTCGGTGGCGAAGAAGTCGCGCTCTTTGCGGTTGGGCTTCGAGACGGCGACGCTCCAGGCGACGATCGTGCCCGGCTTGCGGATCCTGAACGGGTTTCTTCGCCCGTCGGCGCTGGTCTGGAAGCCGGTCACCCTGCCCATCGCCTGGCAGGCGCGATCGGCGGGCACGTTGTCGCCCTTGGGGGTCGGGCAGTTGGGCTTCGGGGTGCTCGGGGTCTGACCGATCACCGTCGCCGCGACGGCCCCGGCACCGCTCGGCTGACCGAGTGCGATCGCCGCGACCAGGCAGGCGCAGAGCGTCGCCGAAGCGGTCAGGATCAAAAGCGGGCGGTTGCCGATTGCTTGCATCGGAAAAGCTGGAACACCTGCTCGCGGGCAGGGTTTCGGTGAGAACACCAACCGACAGCTTAGGCAGGCGTCGAGCCGCCGGTAGATTCCTCGCCGTGCCTGCAATAGAGGTCACAGGCCTCGAACGCGAGTTCAAGGACGGAATCGTGGCCGTCGACGGCGTCGATCTCGAGGTCGCCGAGGGCGAGATCTACGGCTTTCTCGGGCCCAACGGCGCCGGCAAGACGACCACCGTGCGGATGCTGACCACGCTCCTGCGCCCAACCGGCGGCAGCGCCCGGGTGGCGGGCCACGACATCGTCGCCGAGGCCGGCGAGGTGCGGCGCTCGATCGGGGTCGCGCTGCAGGAGGCGGCGCTCGACCCCTTGATGACCGGCCGCGAGCTGATCCGGCTGCAGGCGACGCTTCACGGGCTCCCCGCCGCCGCGGGCAAGCGCCGCGGTGACGCGCTGCTCGGGCGGGTCGGCCTGAGCCAGGCCGCCAACCGGAGGGTCGGCACCTACTCGGGCGGGATGCGCCGCCGGCTCGACCTCGCCTCGGCGCTCGTCCACGAGCCCCGGGTGCTGTTCTTGGACGAGCCGACGACGGGGCTCGATCCGGTCAGCCGCAAGTCGATCTGGGAGGAGGTGTCAGCGCTCAACCGCGAGGGCACGACGGTCTTCCTCACCACCCAGTACCTGGAGGAGGCCGACCAGCTCGCCGACCGCGTCGGGATCATCAACGCCGGGCGCATCGTCGCCCGGGGCACGCCGGCGTCGCTGAAGGCCGAGGTCGGCAAGCCCCACCTGGAGATCGGCCTCGTCGACGGCCAGGCGGCCGAGGCCGACCAGGTGCTGAGGCGCTTCGGCCAACGGCTACCCGACAAGGACGAGAAGGTCCTGGTCGAGCTCGACGGCGGCGCCAATGACGTCGCCAAGGTCGTCCGGGCGCTGGACGAGGCCGGGGTTGCGGTCGGGGCGCTGGAGCTGGTCGAGCCGACCCTCGACGACGTCTTCGTCGCCAAGACTGGCGAGCACCTGGAGGGCGACGACGAGGTCGCCGCCGCTGCCGAGCCGGCGAGTTGAGCCGCCTGGCGGCCAACCTGAGGGTGATCGCGGCACTCGGTGCGCGCTCGGTCAAGCAGACGTTTCGCCGCCCTCAGCTGGCCGCGCCGATCCTCGTTTTCCCAACCCTGCTGCTCGCCGTGCAGACCGGAGGCGCAGGGGCCGCGGTCGATCTCCCCGGGTTCCCGGCGGTCGACAGCTTCCTCAGCTTCATGCTCGCCGGCGCGATGGTGCAGTCGTGCCTGCTCGCCGGCAACACCGGGGGGATCGCGCTCGCGGTCGACATCGAGATGGGATTCACAGATCGCCTCCTGAGCGCGCCGATCTCGCGCTATGCGATCGTCCTCGGGCGACTCGCCGGGACTGCGGCGCTCGGCGTCGTCACCTCGCTCTGGTTCATCGCGATCGGCTTGGTCTTCGGTGCCGAGTTCGAGCAGGGCCTGCCCGGGATCCTGGCGATGATCGTCTTGGTCGCGCTCTCGGCGGTCGCCTTCGGCGGCTTGAGCTCGGCGATCGCCCTCTACACCGGCCAGGCCTCGGTCGTCCAGGGCCTGTTCCCGCTGATCTTCGTGATCCTCTTCCTCTCCAGCGCCTTCTTCCCCGCCAACCTGCTCCTGCAGCCGGCCCAGTCGATCGCCGACTACAACCCGCTCTCGTTCATCGTCGAGGGAATCCGCGAGCCGGTGATCTCGTCGTTCAGCGCCGAGGCGATGGGGAAGGCCTTCGCCGCGATCGCCCTGGTCGGGGCGATCTCGACCGGCTTGAGCGCGATCGCGCTGCGCCGCAGGCTGCGGGTCGGCTAGCGATGAGCGCGATTGGCTTCGCCGCAGACTTCGCCACGGTCCGCGCTCTGATCAGACGCTCGTCGAACGAGATCCTGCGGGTGCCCGGGGCGGCGATCCCGGGGGTGCTGGCGCCGACGATCTTCTTCCTCGGGCTGACCGCGGTGTTCGGAAGCCTCACCCTGCTGCCCGGATTCGACACCGAGCGTTACCAGAGCTTCATCCTCCCGATCAGCCTGTTGCAGGGGGCCGGGTTCACCGGCGCAGCCACCGGGGTCAACCTCGCCCGCGACATCGAGCAGGGCTGGTTCGACCGCTTGCTGGCCTCGCCCGCTCCGCGCCCGGCGCTGCTCGCCGGAATGGTGATCTCGGCGAGCCTGCGCTCGCTGATCCCCGCGTCCGTGCTGCTCATCGTCGGCTTCTCGGTCGGCGTGGAGTGGCCCGGCCTCGGCGGGCTGGCGCTGGCGTTGCTGTGCGTGATGGGCACCGGAACGATCGCCGCCTGCTGGGGGGTGACCCTGGCCTTGCGCTACCGCACCCAGAGCGCGGCGCCGTTGATGCAGGCCGGGATGTTCATTTTGGTGCTGACAACGACCGCCTATGCGCCGCTCGAGCTGCTCCAGGGCTGGCTCGCCGAGATCGCGCGGATCAACCCGCTGACCCAGGTGGTCGAGGCGGCGCGCCAGGGGTTCATCGGGGATCCGGTGACCTGGGCGGGCACCTGGCCGGGGCTGGTCGCGCTCGGTGGGCTGCTAGCGGTGCTGAGCGCGTTCGCGCTTCGAGGCATGGCCCGGACCTCGTATTGACCGAGCTCGCCGAACTCTGCCGCAACGTGCTCGCCGCCAGCCATGCCGAGGGCGAGCGGCGCGGAGTCCGCTACTCATACACCCGCCCGAGCCCATCCCGCTACCCCTGGCAGTGGTACTGGGACTCGTGCTTTGCGGCGATCGTCTGGAGGCGGTTCGATCGCGGCCGATCGCGTTCGGAGCTCGAGACCCTGCTGGCCGCGATGCGGCCGGACGGCTTCATCGGTCACGTCGTCTTCTGGGACCAACCGCTGAGCTTCCAGCGGCTCGTCTACTACAACGTCAGCTCGCGCCGGGCGGAGATGACCGGGACCATCCAGCCGCCGCTGCTCGCCTGGGCCTGGCGCAACGCCGTCGGCGACCCCGCCGCGGAGCCGCGGATCGCCCGCCACCACGAATGGCTGCGCGCCAATCGCGACCTCGACGGCGACGGGCTGCTGTGGCTGGTGCAGCCTGACGAATCGGGTCTCGACTCGTCGCCGAAGTTCGATCCCGTCTGGGGCCGGCTGCGCCACGGCGGCTACGGGTTCCCGCTGCTGGTCGCGCGCAATCGCCGCCTCGACTGGGATGCCCGCCGGATCCGCGACCGCGGCTGGCCGGTGCTCTGCGAGGTGATGACCAACGTGCTCTGGTGCCTGGCCCGGGTCGCCGCCGGGCAGCCCTCGATCACGCCGGCGATCGTCGACCGGCTCTGGGACGAGCGCCGCGGCCTCTTCCTCGACGAGGTCCAGCCCGGCGGCGCCCGTCCCGACGTCTCCACCTGGGCGGCGCTCTCGCCGCTGGCGCTTCCCGACCTGCCGAGCGAGATCGGCCGGCGCCTGGTCACCGAGCAGCTGCTCGACCCGAGCCGTTATTGGCACCCGTATCCGCCGAGCTCGGTCTCGGCGGCCGAGCCGAGCTTCGAGCCCAACCGCGGGCCGGGCTGGAAGCTGCGCTACTGGCGCGGGCCGACCTGGGTCAACGCCGCCTGGATGCTGTGGCTGGGGATGCGGCGGCTCGGCTACGAGGCAGAGGCCGGCGAGCTCGCAGAGCGCCTCAGCGGCCTGGTCGCGAGCCGGGGTCTGCGCGAGTACTACGACCCGTTCACCGGCGAGGGGCTCGGCGCGACCGAGTTCGCCTGGACCAGCCTGGTGCTGGAGATGGCCGAGCCGGACCTCGGATGGATCTGAGCGGCGAGCTCGAAATCCGCTTCGCCGCAGCCGAGGATGAGCCGGCGCTCGGGCGGATCGACATCGAAACCCGCGATCCGGCGAACACACCGGCGCCCGATCCACCGCCCGGCCGGCGCTTCTTCGGCCGGCCCGCCGGGCCCGCCGACACGCTGGTGGCGACCGTCGCAGGCGAGCCGGTCGGCCTGATCGCGCTCAGACCCCCGACAGCGCTCGAATCGAACGCGCATGTGCTCGAGGTCTGCGAGTTCGCGGTCCTCGCCGCCCACCGGGGCCGCGGGATCGGCGCCGCGCTGTTGGAGGCCGGGGTCGACGAGGCGCGGAGCCGGGGTGCCCGGCGGCTGACGCTGCGGGTGCTCTCGACGAATCCCGGCGCCCGGCGCCTCTACGAGGCGGCCGGCTTCGAGCTCGAGGGCGTGCTCCGGGGCGAGTTCCTGCTCGAGGGCGAGTACGTCGACGACCTGCTGATGGCGCGCGACCTCGCCTGAGCCCACCGGCTCGGAATCTCGTCCGACGGCGCGCCTAGCCTCGGTGCAGATGCGAGCTCGAGTCTCGTATGCCAATGCGATGGCGACCCTCGCGGTCTTCATCGCGCTCGGGGGAGGCGCTTATGCCGCCCTACGCCTGCCCGAGGGCAGCGTCACCTCGAAGCAGATCGCCCGCAATGCGGTGCACGCGAAGCAGATCGCCAAGCGTGCCGTGCGCAAGAAAGAGGTCGCCCGCAACGCGATCCGGTCGCGCAAGATCAAGGATGCGCGGGTGAAGTCGTTCGATCTGGCGGACGCCGCGGTGACCTCACCGAAGCTCGCCGACGACTCTGTCACCACTCGCAAGCTCGCCGATGACTCGGTGACCACTCCCAAGCTCGTCGATGAAGCGGTGACGCCCCCGAAGCTGGGCACGGTCGACTACGCGCTCGTCGAGGGGGCCGGCTCGACCTCTTCGGCGACCGCAGCCGATATCTCGCCCGCCGGCCCCGAGCTCGACCTGACTCTGGGCGCCAACGCCTTCGCCACCGTGCTCGCGCAGTCGACGATCACCGCCGCCGGCGGCACCACCGAGGATGATTGCCGGTTCGGGGTGCTGGCCTCGGGACGGGGCTTCGAGGTCCAGCTCCCGTTCGAGGGCGCCGCGACGTTCAGTGGCCCCTCGCCCGGGACCCGGACCGAGTACGCGTTCACGCTGCCCCCGCTCCCAGGGGGTCAACTGAGCTTCCGGATGATCTATCGCCGGGCCAGCGGCGACGACCCGTGCACGTTCTCGAACCGGCGCCTCTGGGTCGAGGTCGCCGAGCCCTGATCGCCCGCCCTCGCGGCGCATCCGGCTACTTGTAGCGGTAGGTGATCCGCCCGCGATCGAGGTCATAGGGCGAGAGCTCGATCTTCACCCGGTCGCCGGGGAGGATGCGGATGTAATGGCGGCGCATCTTGCCCGAGATGTGGCCGAGGACCTCGTGATCGTTGTCGAGCTTGACCTTGAACATCGTGTTGGGCAGGGCCTCCGTGACCTCGCCCTCCATCTCGATCTTCTCTTCTTTGCCCATGCGACGGTTGAGCGTAGCGTCTCGGCGGCGAGCTACCGGCCCTCGAACTCGGCCTGGCCGGGGCCCTCGGCGAGGAAGCTGCGGACCGCATTTTGCAGGTCATCGGTCGCGAACAGGTCCGAGAACTGGCCCGGGGTGACCTCGTCGGCGCGGTCGACGCCGCCCTCGAGATAGCCGCGGACGATCCGCTTGGTCGCCGCGTGAGCGAGGGTCGGTCCACGGGCGAGGCGCTCGGCGAAGCGCATGCCCTTCTCGTGCACCGTGCCGTCCGGGACGACCCGGTTGACGACCCCCCAGCGCTCCAGGGTCGAGGCGTCATAGAGCCCGCCGGACATGACGAACTCGCGGGCCCGGCCGGGCCCGGCGCGCTCGGCCATCCGCTGGGTGCCCCCGGCTCCGGGGGTGAGCCCGACGACCGCCTCGACCAAGCCGAACTTCGACGACTCCTCCGCCCAGATGATGTCACAGCCCAGCGCGACCTCGAGCCCGGCGGTGAGGCAGAGGCCGTGGACCAGCGCCAGGGTCGGGATCTCGAGTCGCTCCAGCCGCCGGACCCCCTCGATCAGCGGCCCTGCGAACGCGCTCGCCTCGGCGGCGCCGGCGTCGACGACCCGCTGGAACGCGTTCACGTCGACCCCGCCGGTGAAGATCTCGCCCTCGGCGCGCCAGACCAGGGCGCGCGCGCCGGATGCTTCGACCTCGTCGAGGCAGGCCATCAGCTCGTCGAAGGCGGTGTCGGTGAACAGGTTCAGCGGCGGGTTGGCGAGCACCGCCGAGGCAACGTCGTCAGCGCGCTCGAGTGTGATCGTCGGCTCGGCCATCAGCCCTCACCCCTGATCTGCGCGGCGACGCGTGCGATCTCGCCGCTGTCGCCGCTGGTGGGGATCCAGGGGAGCTTCAGCGGGTCGTCCCGATAGCGCGGGACCACGTGCAGGTGGAAGTGAAAGACCGTCTGCCAGGCGGCGGCGCCGCACGAGTTGAGCAGGTTGAAGCCGGCGGGGTCGAGCGTCCGGCGCATCCGCGCGGCCAGCCGACGAGCGGCGAGGATGCAGTGCTCGAGATCCTCGTCGCCGATCTCGATCAGGTCTGCGGTATGCCGCCGCGGAATCACCAGCGCGTGTCCGCGGGTCGCCGGGCGGATGTCCATGAAGGAGACGGTGTGCTGATCGGAGTCGACGATCTCGGCCGGGCCTTCGCCGGCCGCGATCGCGCAGAAGATGCAGTCGTCGCTCATCGGCCGCTGAGCCTATTCGCGCGCTCGATCGCCTGCGCGGCGGTTTCCACCTCGCCGGCGAACACCGCCGCCTCGAGCTCGCCGAGCAGCCGCCCGAGCTCGGGACCGGGTTCGATCCCGATCGCGGCGGCGAGCTCGTCGCCGCGCAGTGGCACTCGCGGCGGGCCCTCGCGGTGCCAGGCGAGCGCCGCTGGAAGCACCTCTCGAGCGAGCAGCAGATGGGCCTCGATCATCCCGGTCGAGGCGGTCCGCCCGCTGCCCCGGGCGGCGAGGCGATCGGCCACCGTGAGCACGGTCACGTCGGCGGCCACCGGATCGGTGAGCCGCAGGTAGTCGTATAGGCGGCGGCGCGAGAGCGGTCGCTCGGGGGCCATGAACCCGAGGTGCAGGTGGTGCAGGGTCAGCGACTCGAGCTGGCGGCTGAGCGCTCGGCTGGTCTTGAGCCGGGCGCAGACCGTGCGGACGAGCTCGGCGCCGACCCGGTCATGACCGACGAAGGAGACGAAGCCGCCCTCGTGCTCGGCTCGGGTGGAGGGCTTGCCGATGTCGTGCAGGATCGCCGCGAAGCGCAGCGCGTCGCCGCGGCTGAAGTCGTCGGCGAGCGGCTCGGCGAGCAGCGCCCGGACCGAATCGGCAGATTCGCCGAGATAGCGATCGGTCTCCCGCTCGACCTCGAGCAGCTGCGCGAGGACCTCGATCGTGTGAGCGTGGACATCGAGGTGGTGGTTTGGGTTCTGGCTGATTCCGCGCAGGCCGGCGAGCTCGGGCAGCACCCCCTGAGTGGCCCCGATCCGGTCGAGCAGCTGAAGACCGCGGACGGGATCGGGCCCGCCGACCAACAACCGCAGCTCGGCGAGCTGGCGCTCCCCGGCCGGCTCACCGGCGCGCGCCGCCGAGTCGCGCGCCCGCTCGACCGTGTCGGGGTCGAGCTCGAAGCCGAGCTGGGCCGCGAGGCGTGCGGCCCGCAGCAGCCGCAGCGGATCGTCGGAAAAGCTGCGCGCCGAAACCGCCCGCAAGAGCCGGGCGTCGGAGTCGGCGAGGCCGCCGTGCGGGTCGAGCGGCGCGGCCGCCGGATCCTCGAGCGCGACCGCGATCGCGTTGACCGTGAAGTCGCGAGCGCCGAGGTCCTCGGCGATCGAGCCTCCGCGCAGGGCGCTGACGTCGACGTGCCAATCGCGGTCGGGCCCGAGCACCCGCCAAGTGCCGAACTCGGCTGAGAGCTCGAAGGCGACCCCGCCACGATCGGCTATCCGCCGCGCCAGCTCGCCAGGGTCGCCGTCGACCGCCAGGTCGAGATCGGTGACGCCGCGATCGCCGAGCGCGTCGCGAACCGCGCCGCCGACGATCCAGGCGGGCTCACCCGCCTGCGCCGCTCGAGCGGCACCGACAGCGGCCGCCGAGGCCAGGCGCTGGGCCGCGCTCATCGACGGTACTCGCGCGGTACCCGGGGTGAGATCGAGCTCGTGACCTCGTAGTTGATCGTCGCCAGGCGCCCGGCGATCTCCTCGGCGAGGATCCGCTCGTCGCCCTCAGCACCGATCAGCACCGCCGGCGCACCCTGCTCGACCTCGGGCTCGGGGCCGAGGTCGATCGTGACGTTGTCCATCGAGACCGTGCCGACGATCGGATGGCGACGACCTCCAGCGATCACGTCGGCGTTGTTGGTCAGCGCCCGGCGGACTCCGTCGCCGTAACCGATCGGTAGCACCCCGACCCAGGTCGGCTCGGTCGCCCTCCACTTGCGACCGTAGCCGGCGCTCGCGCCGGGTTCGAACCGCTTCACCGCGGAAACGTAGGAGCGAAGCTCGAGCGCCGGAACGAGCCCACGCGCGACCGGATCCTCGCCGAACGGATCGAGGCCGTAGATCGCCACCCCGCAGCGGACGAGGTCGAAATGAGCGCCAGGCTCGCGCAGGGTCGCGGCGCTGTTGGCGGCGTGCAGGATGAGCCCGTCGAAGCGTTCGCGCAGCGGCAGAGCGAGGTCGCGGAAGCGGTCGAGCTGCTCGTCGAAAAAGCGCGAGCCGGGCTCGTCGGCGGTGGCGAAGTGGGTCCACAGCCCGGCGAGCTCGAGCTCCGTGGACCCGGCGACGCGCTCCACGAGCTCGAGCACGATGGCCGGGTCGGGTTCTCCGAGGCGCCCCATCCCGGTGTCGTACTTGACGTGGACCCGGGGCCGCATACCGAGCCCGTCCCCGCGCCTGGCGATCAGCTCGAGGAAGCCGGCATCCCAGACCGCGATCTCCGCCCCGGCGGCAAGCGCCAGGTCGAGCTCGGTCGAGGTCATCGCGCCAAGCACCAGGATGCGCGCCCGCTCGGCGAGCTCGGAGCGCAGCTCGACCGCCTCGGCCGCTGTCGCCACCGCGAGCCAGGTGGCGCCTCCCGCGATCGCCGCCGCGGCACATTGGACGGCGCCATGGCCGTAGCCGTCGGCTTTCACCACCGCACAGAGGGCGGCACCGCCGGTGAGCTCGCCGGCGAGGCGGGCACAGTTTCGCTCGACCGCACCGAGGTCGACGACCGCCGCCGCGCGCGAGACCTGCACCGCGTCGGCGGCGCTCACCCGGCCTGCACCCCGGCGAGCGCCGCTGGGATCGCTGCGATCACATCGGTGGCGATCACCGACTCCGGGACACCGGCGCGCTCGCCGGCGATCCGGCCGGCGGCGGCGTGGGCGTAGACCGCGCAGGCGGCCGCCTCGAGCGCCCCCAGGCCGCGCGCCAGCAGCGCCGCGACCATCCCGGTGAGCACATCGCCGGTGCCCGCGGTCGCCAGCCCCGGGCTGGCGAGACCGTTGACCGCCACCGGCGGATCGGCTGCGGTGACGATCGTGTCATCGCCCTTGAGCACGACCACCGCGCCCGAGCGAGCGGCGGCGTCGCGGGCGCCGGCCAGCCGCTGGTTGCCGATCGCCTCGGAGTCGCGGCCGAGCAGCCGCCCGAGCTCACCGGCGTGAGGGGTAAGCACGGTCGGCGCCTTCCGGCCGGCCAGCGTCTCGAGCTCGCCGGCGATCGCGTTGAGCCCGTCGGCGTCGATCACCAACGGCGCCTCGATCCGCCGGGCGAGCTCGGAGACGAGCTCGCCTGCACCCTCGGCGCGGCCCAGCCCCGGTCCAACGACGACCGCCGCCGCGCGCTCGGCGGCGCCGAGGATCGTCGACGCCGACTCGGGCAGCAGACGCCCGCCGTCGCTCGGACAACCCACCGACATCACCTCGGTCAGCTTGACCTCGAAGATCGACTCGAGCTCGGCGGGCACGGCGACGGTCGCGTAGCCGGCGCCCGCCCGGCAGGCGGACTCCGCGCTCATGCAGATCGAGCCGGTGAGCCCGCGCGAGCCGCCGACGAGCAGCACCTGGCCGGAGCTGAACTTGGTCGAGTCGGGTCCTCGTCGAGCGGGCAGCTCGAGCACCGAGGAGGCGATCAATCCTCCCGGGGCGCCGGCGGGAGCGCCGGCCGGGATCCCGATCGGCGCCACGCGCACCGCCCCGGCATGGCGCTTACCGGGCGCGATCCAGTGCCCGAGCTTGGCGCCGTGAAAGCTGACCGTGACCGAGGCCTCGACCGCGGTCCCTTCGACGATGCCGGTGGACGCGTCGACGCCGGAGGCGATGTCTGCGGCGATCACCGGAGCGCCGGCGGCGTTGATCGCCTCGATCGCCGCGGCCGCCGGATCGCGCGGGGATCCCTCGAACCCCGTGCCGAAGATCGCGTCGACGATCACGCCGGAGCCGACGAACGCCTCGGCGAGCTCCTCGGGGGCGAGCTCGCGCGGCGGCCGGGGCAGCCGAGCGAGGTTCGAGGCCGCGTCACCGGAGAGCTCGGCGGCGGGCCAGAGGCAGACGACCTCGACCTCGATCCCCATCGTCGCCAGGTGGCGCGCCGCGACCAGGCCGTCGCCGCCGTTGTTGCCCTTGCCGCAGACGACCGTCGCCAGCCCGAGCTCGGCGAGCTCGAGAGCGGCATCGGCGACCGCGCGCCCAGCCGCCTCCATCAGCTCGAGCGACGGCACCCCGCGCTCCTCGATCGCCCATGAGTCCACCGCCCGCATCGACTCGGCGTCATGAAGCGGTTCCAACCAATCCCTCGTCATCTACCTGCTCCCCGCTCCCTGCTCCCGGCTCCCTGCTCCCTGAGTGCTGATCACAACCGCCGTCGCCAACTCGCGCGAGTGGCTCAACGAGACCGCCAGATCGACGCCCTGGCGTCGCGCCTCGGCCGCCGCATTGCCGTGCAGGCGCAGCCGCGGCGGCTCGTCGATGCCGCCCGCCACCTCGATCTCGCGCAGCCGCAGCCCCCCGATCCCGAGCGCCTTCAACGCCGCCTCCTTGGCGGCGAAGCGGACAGCGAGGTGACGACCCGGCCGCGCCCGAGCCGCGCTGGCGCTGACCTCACCCGGATGGAAGACCCGCTCGAGCAGCCCCGGATGGCGTTCGAGGGCCGCCTCGAGCCGCTCGATCTCGAGCAGGTCGATGCCGATCCCGGGCGCCGTTCGCACGGCGCAGAAGCTACTGCGCCAGCGACACAGTCAGCCGGCTGAGCGCGAGCCCGTCGACCGCCCGGCTGCCGACGATCAGCGACCCGAGCGCATCGAGGTAAGGGGCCGCTGCGGCGTAGTCGGGATCCTCGGCCGCGCCGCCGAGCTCGGCGACCTCGAGCAAGGACGGCAGGTGGACGTAGAGCGCCGGTGCGAACCCGTCGCCGAGCACCTCGACCGCGGCCTGAAAGCGTCCGTCGTCGCCGAGCCGCTCGCCGGGATCGAGCACCTCGCGGGCGCCGGTGCCGATCGCGGCGACCAACCGGTCGCCGAAGACACCCGCCTCGGCGCCGCCGCCGAGGCCCGGGACCCCGAGGGAGAAGCCGTATGCGGAACCCTCTGGGGGCGCGGCCGAGCGCAGGCCGCTGGTGCGCTCGGCCAGTCGTTCAACGACTGCGAGCGGCCCGCGGGGGCCCTCAGGGTCGTCGGTCTCGGCGATCAGGCCGGCGGTGAAGCCGAGCGCGCCGGTACCGGCAGCGAAGGCCGCTGTGTCGCCGAGCCAGCCGGTGACGTCGGAGCGCAGGTCGATGCCGGTGATCGCGCGCCACTCGTGCAGCAATGCGCGAGCGCCGGGCAGGCCGCTGCTCTCGACCTCCTCAAAGCCGAACTCGAGCGCCGAGCCGAGCTCCGGGACGGCGGCGGCGATCCACGAGCTCGCCGGCAGCCCGGCGAGCAGCTGCGAGCCGGTGTCGACCTCACCGTCGGTGTCGAGCGTCGCCGCGAGGTCGAGGCTGACGGAGTTCTCGCTCGCCGTGAGGCCGATCGCCACGGGCGCGGCGAGCGGCCCGCCGAACAGCGGCCTGAGCGTCCGCGCGGTCGCCGAATCGAGGTCCTCGGAGGCGATCGCCGCCTCGATCGTCGCGCCCGGCTCGATCAGGACCGTGGCGATCCGGTCATCGGCGAGCGCGCCAACCCGCTCGGCGTACTCCTGCGTCTGCGCCAGCGACTCGCCCTCCTCCGCGTCGACGGCGACCTTGAACGCGGTCTCGGTGCCGATTACCAGCGCCTCGCCGACGATCCCAGCGGCGATCCCGCCGTCGCCCCGGGAGTACTCGTACTCATGGCCGCCGTAGCTGCGGGTCTGCCCGGGCGCCGGGTCGGCGGCGAGTAGCTCGCCGGCGAACTCGCGGGCGAGCTTGGAGTCGTCGCTGTCGAGCTCGAGGGCGAAGTCGGTAGTGCCCCGGCCGGCTCCTTTGGGCTCGAACGAGCTCACGAAGACGGCGGCGCTCGACCCCAGCCAGGGCTCGACGTCGTCGGCGTAGTTGGCATCGGCCCCGGCATCGACCAACGCCGAATCGACGATCCCGGCGAGCTCGCCCCCGACATCGTCGACCCCGCCGACACGCTCTGCGAGGGCGGCGATCGCCTCCGCACCCTCGCCATCCGGCTCGATCGCGACCTCGGCGTAAAGCGGAGCGTCGGGCGGTGCGAGCGCGGCCAGGCCGAGGTCGTCGCCGCCACCGCAGGCGGTCAGCAGGGAGCCCGCGACCAGCGCGAGCGCTCCCCCGGTCTTGAGAAAGCGGGCGCGCAAGGCGCGAGATGGTAGCCAACGGTACGCCCGTGCCAGTAAGGCGCGATTTACTCGACCGTGACCGTCTTCGCGAGGTTGCGTGGCTGATCGACGTTGAGGTCGTTGCAGCGAGCGATGTAGTAGGCGAGCAGCTGCAGCGGCAGGATCGCGAGGATCGGCTGCAGCATCCAATCGGTCCTCGGCACGAACAGCGTCTGGTCGCAGGCCTCGGCGACCTCCTCGTTGCCCGCCGTCGCCACGGCGATCACGTCCGCGCCCCGGGCCCGGACCTCGGCGACATTCGAGAGCACCTTTTCCAACACCGGGCTGTCGGTCGCCACGGTGACCACCGGTGTCTCCTCGTCGAGCAGCGCGATCGGCCCGTGCTTCATCTCACCGGCGGCATAGGCGTCGGTCGGGATGTAAGAGATCTCCTTCAGCTTCAACGCGCCCTCGAGGCAGACCGGGAGGCCGATGTTGCGACCGAGATAGAGGAAGAATCGGCGCTCGAAGTGGCTGCGGGCGATCGCCCGGACTCGATCGTCGGTGGCCACCAGCGTCTCCTGGATCAGGTGCGGCAGGGTCTTCAGCTCGCTGATCAGCTCGGTGATCCGCTCGCCGGGCATCGTCCCCCGGGATTGCGCGAGCCAGAGCCCGAGCAGGTACATCGCCGCGACCTGGCTGACGAAGGTCTTGGTCGCCGCGACGCCGATCTCGGTCCCGGCGCGGGTGTAAAGGACGGCGTCCGCGTCGCGGGTCGCCTGGCTGCCCATCACGTTGGTGACCGCAAGCACGCAGGCGCCACGCTCGCGCGCCAGACGCATCGCCGCGAGCGTGTCGGCCGTCTCGCCCGACTGGGTGATCCCGATCACCAGGTCGTTCTCGCTGACGACGGGGTCGCGGTAGCGGTACTCCGAGGCGACGTCCATCTCGACCGGCACCCGGCCCCACTGCTCGATCACGTAGCGGCCGACGAGCCCCGCGTGGTAGGAGGTCCCGCAGGCGACGATGACGATCCGCCGGAGGCGCTCGGGCAGTCCCTCGGAGAGCTCGAGCTCACTCAGGTCGACGTGGTCGCCGGCGGCGACGCGGTCGGCAATCGTCTCGGCGACCGCATCCGGCTGCTCGTGGATCTCCTTCATCATGAAGGTCGAGTAGCCGCCCTTCTCGGCGGCGTCCTCGTCCCAGGTCACCTCCTCGACCTCCCGCTCGACGGGATTTCCCTGCGAGTCGGTGATCTCGACCCCGCCCGGGTGGATGGTGACGATCTCGCCGTTCATGATCCCGACCACCTCCCGGGTCTCGGCCAAGAACGCGGGGATCGCGGAGGCGAGGAAGCTCTCGTGCTCGCCGAGACCGACGATCAGCGGGCACTCCTGTCGCGCTCCGACCAGGGTCTCGGGTTGCTCGGCGTGCATCGCGACGAACGCGTAGTGGCCCCGGAGCTCGGCGAACGCAGCGCGTACCGCGGCGGTCAGATCGCCGTCGTAGTGGCGCTCGATCAGGTGCGCGACGGTCTCGGCATCGGTCTCCGAGCTGAACACGTGACCGTCGGCCTCGAGCTCGCGCCGCAGCCTGGTGTGATTTTCGACGATCCCGTTGAGGACGATCTGGACCTCGTTTTCGCAGTCGCCGTGAGGGTGCGCGTTCGCCTCCGTGACCCGGCCGTGGGTGGCCCAGCGCGTGTGCGCCAGGCCGATCGTCGCCGGGGGCGCGGCGACCGCCACACCCCCGCCGCCGGCCTCACCGTCGAGGCCGAGCTCGGCGCGTAGGTTGGCGAGGTTGCCGACCGCCCGCACGGATTCGATCCGCCCGTCCTCGAGCAGCGAGATGCCCGCCGAGTCATAGCCGCGGTACTCGAGCTTCTCCAGCCCCGCGACGAGCAGATCCCGGCAGGATCGGTTGCCCACGTATCCGACGATGCCGCACATAGAGGGAGTTAGCTTAGAGCCACACTGAGCTCACCCGAGCTCGTCGCGAACAACCTCAACCAGCCTCTGCGCAACCGCATCCGCCTCCTCCTGTTCGGGTGCCTCCACCATCACCCGAACCAACGGCTCGGTGCCCGAGGGCCTTACGAGGACCCGGCCGCGTCCCTCGAGCCGAGCGTTCTCGCTCTCGACCGCCTCCCACAGCGCCTGCGCGGAGTCGACCGCCTCGCGCTCGGCGACCTCGACGTTGACCAGCACCTGGGGCAGGTGCTGCATCGGTCGCACCTGCGCCAGATCGCGGTCGCCGAGCGCCGAGAGCATCAGCAGCGCCGCCGCGATCCCGTCGCCGGTGGGGGCGAACCCGGTCCAGATCAGGTGTCCCGATTGCTCGCCGCCGAGCTCCCACTCGCGGCGCTCGAGCTCGGCCGAGACGCTGCGGTCACCGACTGCGGTGGTCGCCACCTCAACCCCGGCACCTGCCATCGCCTGGTGAAACCCATAGTTGCTCATCACCGTGACCGCGACCCCGTCGAGCTCTCCGCGCTGGCGCAGATGAATCGCCGCCAGCGCGATCAACTCGTCGCCGTCGCGCACGGTCCCCAGCGAGTCGACCGCGACAACGCGGTCACCGTCGCCGTCGAAGGCGAAGCCGACCGCGGCCTTGCCGGCGACCACGAGCTCGGCCAGCCCGCCGGGATCGGTCGAGCCGCAGTCGCGATTGATGTTGCGCCCATCGGGTTCGGTGGCGATCGCCTCGACCTCGGCTCCGAGGCGCTCGAAGATCGCCGGCGCAGCGCGGTGGGTGGCGCCGTTGGCGCAGTCGAGGGCGACCCGGAGGCCCCGGAGGTCGAGCCGAAAGCGGCTCTGCAACTCGCGCAGGTAGTCGTCGAGCGCGCCCTCGAGCGCGCGCACCCGGCCGATCCGCGGCTTGCCGGACTCGATCGGGTGCTCGAGAATCTCGATCGTCGCCGCCTCCACCCCAGCCTCGGCTTCGTCGCCGAGCTTGCGTCCGTCGGCGCCGAAGAACTTGATTCCGTTGTCGCGCCAAGGGTTGTGCGAGGCCGAGATCACCGCGGCGAGGTCGAGGCCGAGGCGCCGGACGAGGACCGACGCCCCCGGCGTCGGCAGGACCCCGGCGACGAGCGCATCGCCGCCCGCCTGCGCCACCCCCGCCGCGATCGCCGACTCGAGCATCGGTCCCGACTCGCGCGTGTCGCGAATGATCAGGACCTGGGGCCGCACGGCCGTGCAGGTGGCGGTCGCCGCTTGGCCGAGCGCCAGCGCCAATTCCGCTGTCAGGAAATCGCCGGCAACCCCGCGGACGCCGTCGGTTCCGAACAGCTTCGTCGCCAACCGGCTCTAACGCTTGGAGAACTGCGGCCGCTTGCGGGCCTTCTTGAGCCCCGCCTTGCGGCGCTCCTTCTTGCGCGCGTCCCGCGTCAGCAGACCGCGTCGCTTGAGCTCGGGCCGCAGGTCCGGGTCGATCTCGCAAAGCGCCCTGGCGATCCCGTGGCGAACCGCGCCAGCCTGCCCGGCGATGCCGCCGCCGTGGACGCGGACGTGCACGTTGACGGTGCCCTCATAGCCGGCCGTGAGCAGCGGCTGGCGTGCCAGCGTCCGCAGGTTCTGGCGCGGGAAGTATTCGTCGAGCGTTCGGCTGTTGACCTCGATCTCGCCGCTTCCGGGTCGCAGGACCACGCGGGCGATTGAGCTCTTTCGCTTGCCCGTCGCCTGGATCTGCTGGCCGGCCGGGATCTCGACCTGGGGACCGCTGCGGGCAACCGGCTCGTCGCCGGCATCGCGCTGGGCCTCGACCCGGGCCCGCTCCTCCTCCTCGGCCTCGAGCCGGGCGCGCTCCTCGGCGCTCAGCTCGCGCTCGGGCTCGAGCGCAATCGGCTCCAGATCGGCCCCCGGCGCCTGGTCGGGTGCCTTCGGCGCCTCCTCGGCAGCGGGCGCCTCAGCCGGCTCCTCTGCCTGGTCTTCCGCGGTCTCCTCGGCTTGCGGCTCCTCGGCTTGCGCCTCCTCGGCTTGCCGCTCCTCGGCAGCGGGCGCCTCCTCTGGCTGGTCTTCGGCAGCTCCCTCGGCTTGCGGCTCCTCGGCAGCGGGCGCCTCCTCTACCTGCTCTTCCCCGGCCTCCTCGGCTTGCGGCTCCTCGGTCCCGGGCTCCTGGTTGCTTTCTTCACTCAAGTCTCGATCTCCATCACTTGTGGCGTTTGCGCCGCGTGCGGGTGCTCCGGCCCCGCGTAGACCTTCAGCTTGGCGATCTGCTGGCGCGCGAGACGGTTGCGGGGCAACATCCCCGCGACGGCCTTGCGAATCACCTCTTCCGGACGCCGGTCGAGCATCTCGCCGAGCGTGCGCGAGCGGATCCCACCGGGATAGCCGCTGTGGCGGTAGTAACGCTTGTCGGATCGTTTGTTGCCGGTGACGACGATCTTCTCAGCGTTGATGACGATGACGAAGTCGCCCGTGTCACAGTGCGGCGTGTACTCCGGCTTGCGCTTGCCGCGCAGGGCGTCGGCGATCTGGGTCGCCAGCCGCCCCAGGGTCTTGCCCTCGGCGTCGACGACGTACCAGTCTCGCTGGCGGTTCTCGGGTGTCGCTACGTAGGTCTTCATCGCCGGGCGCGCCAACGCGCGCGAAAAGCCGCCCCACGGTGGCCCGCGGGCGCGGCCCGAGGATGATAGAGGGCGACACCGCAGAGGCGCGGCGAGGCGGGCCTGAACGACCCGCCGCCTGATCGGGTCTTATACTGCGGCGCGTAAACCTGCCGAATTCCGCGCTGCCTTTGCGCGGGAGCGGGGGAACCAAGTGGGGCGGTGTGAAGACTCCGTCCCAGGGGCGAATCGGGCTCTCGCAGATCGAGCCCGTAGCGCCGCTCTTTCAGCGCGAGCCCGTCAGCTAACCCCGCAGGCCCGAGAAGGAGAGGCTCGACCGGATGGAGCCGATGGCGCCCGAGCGGCGCGGCTGGCGAAAACCGACGACGATCGTGGTGGCCCTGGCGGTCGCGGCGACCGCCGCGCTCAGTGGCGGCGCAGCGGCCTCGGGAGGTGGCGGCGGGGTTGCTCCGGGCGACCCGCCCGAGCTCAGCGACGTGATATGCCTGGAGCGCTGCGCCGGCGAGCGCGATGCCAGCGTCGGCTCGCTGGTCCGAGTGTCCGGGCGCAACCTCACGTATTCCAGCGAGGTCGAGTTCGCCGGCGCGGGCGGACGGATCTCGGTGGCGGTCGCGCGCGCCGGCGCCTCGGCGCTCGAGGCCAAGGTGCCCGAGGGGGCGGTCACCGGGACGGTCAGGGTTGGCGCCGCCGAGACCCCGGCCGATCGCAAGCTGCGGATCGTCTCGGCCGAACAGATCCCCGACACCGGCGCGTTCAAGCTGAGCTCGGCCCAGGCCAGCCCCCGCAAGACCTACTTCGATGGCGTGCGCCCGCCGAGCGTCACCTACATGTTTCAGGCCGGGGCGCCAACGGACATCCGGGTCGAGGTCGTCGATCGGGCCAGCCGCGAGGTCGTCGACACCTGGGTCGAGCAGGCGGCGCAGCCGAACACCCGCAACACGGCCAGGTGGGATGGGCGCAGGACCGATGGGGCGGTCGCTGCCAATGGTGACTACGCGTTCCGGCTCGCAAGCGTCGCGGGAGGCCGGCCGAAGGCCACCGCCGACTCGCGGTTCGGCTTCTACCGGTTTCGATTTCCGCTCGACGCACGCCACAACTACGGCGACGGCTACGGCGCCGGGCGCGGCCACGAGGGCCAGGACGTGTTCGCCAAGTGCGGCTCGGCGATGCGCGCGGCCCGCGGGGGTCGGGTCCAGGTGAACGACGTCCACCCCGCCGCCGGGAACTTCCTCGTGATCGACGGTAAGGGCACCAAGCTCGACTTCGTCTACGCGCACATGCTGCGCCGCTCCCCGCTGCCCGAGGGCCGGCGGGTGCGCACCGGGCAGAAGATCGGCCAGGTCGGCCAAACCGGCAACGCCTCCGGCTGCCATTTGCACTTCGAGGTCTGGTCGGCGCCCGGCTGGTATGAGGGTGGCCAGGCGCTGCCCTCGGTCGGCGGCCTGCTCAAGGCCTGGGACGTTTGGAGCTGAGCCGCGCCGGCACGCGGTTGGCCTCGGTTCTGGGACTCGTCGCTGTTGCGCTCTGGGCGGCCACGGTGCCCGGGAGCGCCGAGGACCGCGGCAAGGGCGCCGGCTTCGAACTCGCTCGCGCGGCGGTCAGCCCGCAGACCGTGTACTTCGACGGCGAGCGCCCGCCGCATCTGCGCTACGGGTTTCGCGCCCGGCGCCGCCTCGACCTCGTCGTTCGCGTCGTTGGTGTCAAGGACGGCGAGACAGTTCGGCGCTGGCTCGAGCGCGACCTCGCCCCGGGCCCGGTCCACAGCCAACGCTGGGACGGCCGCCGCGCCGACGGCGGCGTGCCGACCGACGGCCGTTATCAGTTTCGGGTCGGGCCACCCGGCAACCGCGGCGCCGGCGCCGGCAGCTTCGAGTTTCACGACCATCGATTCCCGGTGGCCGGGCCGCACAGCTACGGCGACCGCTTCGGCGACCCGCGCGGCGGCGGGCGCGTGCACGAGGGCCAGGACATCCCGGCGGGCTGCGGCACCCCGCTGCTCGCAGCCCGCGGCGGCCGGGTCCAGGCGCGCGGGTACAGCGACGCCCTCTACGGCTACTGGGTCCTGATCGACGGTCTCGCGACCCGGCGCGACTACTTCTACGCCCACCTCGAGGCGCCGTCCGTGCTCGGCGACCACGAGCGGGTTCGCACCGGGGCGCGAGTCGGTGCGGTCGGCAAGACGGGCAACGCTCGCTCGGAGTTCTGCCAGCTGCACTTCGAGCTCTGGCCGCACGGCTATCGCAACGGCGCCCCGGAGGACCCGCTGGCGGCGCTGCAAGCGTGGGACTCGTTCTCCTGAGCGGTGGATTCCGCCGAACGCGGAGCGGGTACCGTGGCGCGGGTGAGTCAGGCAAGCGCAGCAGCCGAAACCCGTAGTTACGGCCGCTCGGCCGGTCTCCTGACTCTCGCCCTGGGCACCTCGGGGCTGCTGATCTACGCCTTCTTCTCGATCGCGTCGCACACACTCGACCGCGATGCCTACGGCGAGATCGTCGTCCTGTGGTCGATCGTCTTCGTCCTCGGCGCCACCCTGTTTCGCCCGATCGAGCAGTTGCTCTCACGGTCGCTGGCCGAGCACGAGCAGCTCGGCGAGCCGACCGGGCACGTGCTGCGCGTCGCCTTGTCGATCCAGGGCGGGCTGACCGTGCTGGCGCTGGTCGTGGTGCTCGCGCTCAAATCACCGATCGAGGAGAAGCTGTTGAGCGGGGGCGACGTCCTCTTCTGGGTCCTGGCCGTCGCCATGGTCGGCTTCGGCGCCTCCTACTTCGCCCGCGGCTTCCTCGCCGGGAGGCGCCAGTTCGGTCTCTATTCGGCCCTGTTGCTGATCGAGAGCACGGCGCGACTCTCGTTCGCGCTCGCGGTCGCGATCGGAGTCGCCGCGGGTGAGGACTTCGTCGCCCTCGGGATCGCGCTGGCGCCGTTCGCCGGCCTCGTCGTCTGGCCGTTCGCGCTTAGCCGCCGACGGGCACGACGGCGCAACGAGCCGCCGCCGGTGATCGACCGCGATCTCGCAGTTCCGGCCTCGGCCGAACCGGAGTTCAGCCTCTCCCACGGCGGCGCGTTCGCCGCCGCGGTCCTCCTGATGATGCTCAGCGAGCAGATCATCATCAGCTCCGGGGCGCTGTTCGTGCGCGCGGCCGAGGGCGCCGCCGCCGCCGGCTTCATCTTCAACGTGCTGATGGTCGCCCGGGCTCCGCTGGTGCTGTTCCAGGCGATCGCGGCCAGCCTTCTACCCCACCTGACCCGGCTGCGCACGCGCGGGGACACCGCCGGGCGCGACGCCTTCCGCATGTCGGTCAACACGACCCTGATCATGATCGCCGGGTTCGCGGCGCTGGTGACCCTCGGGGTGCTTGCGGTCGGCCCTCAGGCGATGCAGATCGCCTTCGGCGACAAGTTCACCTACGACCGTCTCGGGCTCGCCATCGTCGCCGTCGGAATGGGCTTCTACCTCTCAGCTGCGGCGCTCAATCAGGCCGCGCTCGCCCAGGGTCAGGCCCGCCGCGCGGCCCTGTGCTGGGTGATCTGCGCGGTCGCCTTCATCACCTGGAACCTCGCCTCGCCGCTCGATGCGTATCGCACGGTCGAGATCGGCTTCAGCGCCAGCGCCGCGCTGCTCTCGGGCCTGCTCTACCTCCTCTACCGGGCGCCGCACCCGCTCACCGACGACGAGATCGCTCCCGGGTCCCCGCGCGAGCTCGAGGCCCAACTCGCCACCGCCGACGAGATCGGGTAGCGCGGAGCTCGGCCGCCGGGCCTCACAGAGCCCCCGCACGCCCGGACGCGGAAGCACAACAAAAAGCCCGCGGCGTAGCCGCGGGCAATTGCTTCGAGCGAGAGCGGAGGACGTGCGGGAGTTGTTCTATTCCCATTCGATTGTGGCGGGGGGCTTGGAGGAGATGTCGAGGGCGACGCGGTTCACCTGGGCGACCTCGTTGATCACCCGGTTGGAGACGCGCTCGAGCAGGTCGTAGGGAAGCCTCGCCCAGTCGGCGGTCATCGCGTCTTGCGAGGTGACGGCGCGGATCACGATCGGATAGGCATAGGTGCGCCCGTCGCCCTGAACCCCGACCGAGCGCACCACCGGGAGCACGCAGAACGACTGCCACAGCTGGCGGTAGAGGCCCGCCGCCTTGATCTCCTCCTGGAGGATCGCATCGGCCTCGCGGAGGATGTCGAGGCGCTCACGGTTGACCTCGCCACCGACGATCCTGATCGCCAGGCCGGGACCCGGGAACGGCTGGCGCCAGACGACGCGCTCGGAGAGCTCGAGCTCGGCGGCGACGGCTCGCACCTCGTCCTTGAACAGCATCCGCAGCGGCTCGACCAGATCGAGGCCGAGGTCCTCCGGGAGCCCGCCGACGTTGTGGTGGGACTTGATCGTGTCCGCGGTGCGGCCGTCGCCGCCCGACTCGATCACGTCGGAGTACAGCGTTCCCTGGACCAGGTAGCCGACCCGGTCGAGCTTCTCGGCCTCCTGCTCAAAGACCCGGATGAACTCCTCGCCGATGATCATCCGCTTGCGCTCGGGATCGTCGACCCCGGCGAGCCGTTCCAAGAAGCGCTGCTCGGCGTCGACGTGGACGAGGTTGACCCCGAGCTCGCGCATCGCCTCGACCACCTGTAGGGCCTCGTTCTTTCGCATCAGCCCGTGATCGACGAGCACGCAGGTGAGCTGGTCGCCGACCGCGCGGTGGACCAGCGCCGCCGCCGTCGCCGAGTCGACCCCGCCCGAGAGCCCGCAGATCACCCCGGCCTCGCCGACCTCGGCGCGGATCCGCTCCACCTGCTCATCGATCACCGAGGCCGGCGACCAGTCGCCCGCGCAGCCGGCGATCTCGCGCAGGAAGCGGTCGAGGATCTGCTGGCCGTAGGGCGTGTGGACGACCTCGGGATGGAACTGGATCCCGTAGAGGCCGCGCTCGGGGCTCTCGAGCGCGGCGACCGGCGAACCGGGGCTCGCCGCGAGCGCGTCGAAGCCGGCGGGGGGCTCGAAGACCGAGTCGCGATGGCTCATCCAGCATTGCTGGGTAGCGGGAAGGTCGGCGAGCAGCCTGCCGCCGTCGCCGGCGAGGGTCAGCTCGGTGCGTCCGAACTCCCCCGAGTCGGCGCCCTCGACCCGCCCGCCGAGCTCGAGCACCATCGCCTGCATCCCGTAACAGATCCCGAGCACCGGGATTCCGAGATCGAGGAGCTCCGTGCGCAGCCTCGGGGCCCCCTTCGAGTAGACCGACGCCGGACCGCCGGAGAGCACCAGCGCCGCCGGGCGGCGCTCGCGGATCGTCTGCAGCTCGAGATCGTGCGGCAAGAGCTCGGCATAGACGCCGCATTCGCGGATCCGGCGCGCGATCAGCTGCGAGTACTGACCGCCGAAATCGAGCACGAGGACCTCCTCGTGGGCGGTTTCGGGGGCGCGACCTCGACCGCCTCGTCGACGCCAGGGGTCGCCGGTAGCTCCGGGTCCCCTTCGACTATCGGTCCGCGCAGACCGTCGGACGAGCGCACGTCCTCCCGGGCCTCGGGAGCGACGGTGCGAGCGTCCGCCTCAGGCATCCGCGGCGGCAACTCCGTTCGCGACCCGGGCGCGGCCGTTGGAGCCCATGCCGACTTCCTGCGACCGTTGCAGCTGCTTGCCCTCGGTCTGTAGCGCCGGGGCCACCATCACCTCGGCGCGCTGGAAGTCGCGGATGTCCTCATAGCCGCAGGTGGCCATCGAGGTGCGCAGAGCACCGATCAGGTTGAAGGTGCCGTCGTTCTCGTGCGCAGGCCCCATCAGGATCTGCTCGAGGGTGCCGTCCTGGTCGGTCGCCACCCGGGTCCCGCGCGGCAACGACGGGTGGAAGGTCGCCATTCCCCAGTGGAAGCCGCGCCCCGGGGCCTCCTTGGCGCGCGCCAGCGGTGAGCCGACCATGACCGCGTCGGCGCCGCAGGTGATCGCCTTCGAGAGGTCGCCGCCGGTGCGCATGCCGCCGTCGGCGATCACGTTGCAATAGGCGCCCGTCTCGAGCATGTGCTGCGAGCGAGCCGCGGCCACGTCGGCGATCGCGGTCGCCTGCGGGACTCCGAGACCGAGCACCCCGCGGGTCGTGCAGGCAGCGCCGGGCCCGACCCCTACCAGGACCCCGACCGCGCCGGTGCGCATCAGGTGCAGCCCGGTCGCATACGAGGCGCAGCCGCCCATCACGCAGGGGACCGGCACCTCGGCGGTGAACTCCTTCAGGTTTAGCGGCTGGGTCTTGGTCGAGACGTGCTCGGCCGAGATCACCGTGCCCTGGATCACGAGGATGTCGAGGCCGGCCTCGATCGCGACCTCATAGAGCTCGCTCACCCGTTGCGGGGTCAGCGAGCCGGCGGCGACGGCGCCGGCGGCCTTGATCTCCTCGACCCGCTGAGCGATCAGCTCGGGCTTCACCGACTCCTCGTAGATCTTCTGCATCAGGTGGGTCGCCTGCTCCGGCGGCGCGGCGGCGATCTCCTCCAGCTTGGCCTCGGCGTCCTCGTAGCGGCTCCAGATCCCCTCGAGATTGAGCACCCCGAGCCCGCCGAGGCGCCCGAGCTCGGCCGCGGTCGCCGGACTGACGACCCCGTCCATCGCCGAGGCGAGCAGCGGCAGCTCGAACCTGTAGGGGCCCAGCGTCCAGGAGATGTCGACGTCGTCGGGGTCGCGGGTGCGGCGCGACGGCACGATTGCGATGTCATCGAACCCGTAGGCCCGACGGCCCTTCTTGCCGCGGCCGATCTCTACTTCCATCTCGCTCCAAACCTAGGGATGTTCGCGGACGAAAAAAGCCCCTCGGAAGGGGCCGGTGAAGCCGCTGTTTGCGACCCCGCGACCTCGCGCAACGAGGTCCCCGCGATGATAACACCGGTCAACCGGGTGGCTTCGGGCTTCGAATCGGCGCCGATCGGGTCCTCACTCGACCAGGGCGCCGCTCGACTGCGCCGCCCGGCCCCCCGAGTCGAGCTCGACCACGTCGATCCGCGGCAGCAGCCGCTCGACCTCGCGCGGGGCCAGCATCCCAGCGCCGAAGTGCTGGGTCGACTCCGCGCCGCAGGCGACGCCGAAGGCCAGGCAATCGGCCGGGCTCGACCCCTCGAAGCGGGCGCCGACGTAGCCGGCGAGGAAGGCGTCGCCCGAGCCCACTGTGGCGATCGGCTCGAGCGGCTCGATCCCGACCTCATAGCGCCGTCGCCCCTGCCCGGATCCGACCGCCGCGGTGCACCCGTACTCGGTGGTCACGATCGCCTCCTCGGCGCCCATCTCGAGCAGTCCCGCGATCCCGAGCGCCACGTCCTCGGGCTCGTTGAACTCGTGCCCGACCACCGCCTCGGCCTCAGCGGCGTTCGGCGCGACCACCGCCGGCTCGGCGCGCAGGCCGGCGCGCATCGGCTCGCCGTCGGTGTCGAGGACGGTCAGCACCCCGAGCCCGCGCAATCCCTCGATCAGCCGCCCGTAGATCTCCGCCGGCGCCCCGGGCGGAACGCTGCCGGCGAGCACGCAGATGCTCGAGCCGCGCGCCAGGTAGAGCAGTTTGTCGGCGAAGGCCTCGATCTCGGCCGCACCGACCTCGGGACCACGCTCGTTGATCTCGGTCTGCTCGCCTGTGGTCGGGTCGACGATCGCCAGATTGGTGCGCGACTCGCCCTCGATCCGGGTGAAGTCGTGGAGAATCGCCTCCTCGTCGAGTTGCTCGAGGATCCGCGTCCCGACCGCGCCGCCGGCGAGACCGGTCGCGATCACCGGCTTGCCGAGCAGTTTCAGCGCCCGGGCGACGTTGACGCCCTTCCCGCCGGCCACGGTCCTCGACTCGACCGCGCGATGGCGCTGGCCGAGTCGGAAGTTTGGAACCGCGACGGTGCGATCGATCGCGGCGTTGAGGGTAACCGTGAGGATCACTGGTCGTTCACCGTCAGAGGCTATGGCACCGCCGGACCCGCTGCAGCCGGGTCAGCTGCGGCGCCGGTCATAGATCATCAGCCCGGCGGCGAATACCGCCGCCAGCACGCCGATCGCGATCAGCCAAGCGAGCAGGCGGGGCCCGGGGACCGCGCTGTCGAAACGCTCGAGCGTGCTCGCCTCCGGGACCCGCTGTGCCGCCTCGAGCGCCACCCGCGCGATCGGCTCGCCGTCGACGGTCACCGTCGCGCGCCCGAGCCGCTCGCCGCGCTCGATCGGGCCCTCGACCTCCACGGGCGCGTCGACGATCGTCCGCACCCGCTGTCCCTTGCGCACCGAGAGGGCCACCCGCTCGGAGGCGAGCAGGCCGAGCGCTCGATCTTGGAAGCGCACCGTGCTCTCGGCCTCGCGCTCGCCCTCGCGGACGACGATCTCGCGCGAGTAGAGCGAGAGCCCGTAATCGAGCAGCGCCAGGGTCCCCGAGTCGCGATCGGACTCGGTCGGAGCACCCAGGACCACCGAGACCATCTCGACGCCGGGTCCTTCGGCCGAGCCCACCAGGACGTTGGCGGCGCCGAGCGTGTAGCCCGTCTTGACCCCGTTGACGTAGGGCACCGTGCGGACCAGGTTGTTGCGGTTGACCACCGTGCGCGGCCTGGCCCCGGAGCGCAGGACGGCCTCCGGAGTGTCGAAGATCCGCCGAAAGACCGGATCGGTGCGCAGCTCGATCGCCAGGTCGGCGAGGTCCTCGGCGCTCGAGTAGTTGCCGGGCTCGTCGAGGCCGATCGGGTTGGCGTAGGAGGTGTCGTCGAGGCCGAGCATGGCGGCGGCGCGATTCATCCGGCGCACGAACGCCGGCTCGGAGCCCGCCGCCCCCTCGGCCAGGGCGAGCGCCGCGTCGTTGCCGGAGGCGAGCAACAGCCCGTAGAGCAGATCGCGTACCTCGATCCGCTCGCCCTGCTCGAGGCCGAGCAACGACTCCGCCGGGGAGATCGGCACGTAGGCGGGCGCGACCACGGTCTCGCCGAGTCCGAGCGCCTTCCTGGCGACGAAGGCCGTCATCAGCTTGGTCGTCGAGGCGATCGGATAGGACGACTTCGCCCGGTGCGCTGCCAGCACCTCCCCGTCGGCCGCATCGACGAGGATCCAGGCGCGGGCGTTGGGCGCGGGCGGCGGGTCGGCGGCGACGGCGGGCGCCGATGCGAACGCGGTCAGCGCCAGTGCCGATGCGAGGACGGCGAGCGCCTGCCGGCGCCCGGGGGCGCTTAGCCGCCCTCGGCGAGCACCTTGCACCCTTCGCGGACCAGGTCGACGCAGGCGTCGACCTGGATCAGCTGCGGGTCGAGGTTCTCGTTCAACCGCGTGAGGCGTTCGATCGGGATGCAGGTCTTGTCGGCGACCACGCTCAGGTCCTCGCCCGACTTGATCACGTAATAGCCATCCTCGACCGCCTGCTCGGCGTCGGGCTGACATCCGGTCGAGGTCGTCTTCTCGCGCTCGCGCTGCTGGCCGTCCTCGTCCGAGCCGAGCGAACCGGTGATCAGCAGCACCAGAGCGGCGGTGACCAGCGCCAGCGCCAAGGGCGCCAGGATTCGCGCCGTCCAGCTCGACGGCTTGGGGTCCGACGGACGTGGCTCGGGGCCCCGCGCTTCCATCGAGCCCGCAATCGTAGGCGCTCATTCGTGCCCCGTACTCGGCGTAACGCTCAGCGGGCGGAGCTTTGCGCAACGGCCCAGACCTGGTCGCGCAGCCGCGCCGCCGCAGCCCCCGGATCGTCGGCGCCGGCGAGCGAGCGCGAGGCGGTGACCAGCGCCGATGCAGGGTTGGCGGTGAACGCCGCTCCGAGCCGGCCGACATCGCCGCCCTGCGCCCCGACGCCGGGGATCAGGAAGATCGCGCTCGGCATCAACTCGCGCAGGCGAGCGAGAAAGCGCGGCTCGGTCGCTCCGACGACCGCCCCCATGCCGCTGAGCTCGCCCTCGCCCGCCAGACGGCTCGAGCGCGCGGCCACCAAAGCGGCGATTCGCTCATGAAACGGCGACCCCGCGCTGTCGGCGTCCAGCAGGTCCACGGCACCGGGATTCGAGCTCCGAACCAGCACGAACAGCCCCGCTCCGGTGATCGCCGCCGCCTCGATCAGAGGTTCGAGCGCGTCGCCGCCGAGCAGCGGGTTGACGGTCGCCGCATCGGCTCCGAGGCCGGCCACCGAGCCCCAGGGCGTCTCGAGGCCGCCGAACAACGCCTCGGCGTAGGCGGCGGCGCTGACCGCGACGTCGCCGCGCTTGCCGTCGGCGATCAGCAGCAGATCCGCATCGCGGGCGGCGAGCGCCACCTGCTCGAGCGCCCGCCATCCGGCGGCACCGAGGCGCTCGAAGCAGGCGAGCTGGGGCTTGACCGCGACGCATGCTTCCCCGGCGCGATCGATCAGCTCGCGCGAGTGGGCGACGACCGCCTCCGACGCGGCCTCGGCCGGCGAGGAGTCCCGCTCGCCGGCTCGAGGCCGCGCCCGCAGCGCGGAGGGGTCGGGATCGATGCCCAGGCAGACCTGGCTGCCCCGCTCCTCGACGAGCGCGGCGAGCCGATCGGCGAAGGGCGCGGCCAGGCGGTTAGCCCTTGACCTTCGACTTGAGCCCGGCGCCGGCCGAGAACTTCGGCACCCGTCCGCCGGCGATCGTGATTCGCTCGCCGGTGCGCGGGTTCACGCCCTGGCGGGGGCCGCGCTCGGCGACGCTGAACTTGCCGAACCCGGTGAAGTTCACGTCACCACCGCCGACCAGCGTGCTCGTGATCCCGTCGAGGACGGTCTCGACCGCATCCCCCGCCGCCTTCTTCGAGTCGAAGTCACCGGCGATGCTCTCTACGAATTCACCCTTGGTCAATGTCTTTCCTCCTCATCGAGTGGTCGGCCGCGCAACATAACAGCGGCCCTAGACGGCTTGTCCATGCGCCCCCGGCGCGTGGGCCCGGGGCGCCCGCGATCGCGGGGCTACATCCGCTCCGGGGCGCCGACGCCGATCAGCGCCAGGGTCTCGGCGATCGTCGCCTTCGCGGCGACGCAGAGCGCGAGCCTGGCCGCCTCGAGTCCCTTCGGCTCGGCCCCGACCACCCGGCAGTCGCGGTAGAAGGCGTGAAAGTCGGCGGCGGTGGCCGTTGCGTAGGCGCAGAGGCGATGCGGGGCGCGCCGTGATGCCGCGGTCTCGACCTGACCCGCAAACTCGAGCAGCCGCCGGACGAGGGCGCGCTCGGCCGGCTCTCCGGCAGTCGCCAGCGCCTCCTCGGCGCTTGCCGCTGCGGCGGTCGCTTCGCCGTCAACAGCGGCGGCGACGCCCTCGGCCGCGGCCTTGCGGAGGATGCTCGCCAGCCGTGCGTGCGCATACTGCACGTAGTAGACCGGGTTGTCCTGCGAGGCCGAGCGGGCGAGCTCGAGGTCGATGTCGATCGCGGTGTCGTGGCTGCGCTGGACCATGAAGAAGCGGGCCGCGTCGACTCCGATGTCCTCGACCAGCTCGTCGAGGGTGACGAAGTCGCCGCGGCGCTTCGACATCCGCGCGCGCTGGCCGCCCTCGACCACGCTGACCATCTGCACGATCGCCGCCTCGAATCGCTCGGGATCGACGCCGAGCGCCGCCAGCGCCGCCCGCATCCGCGGCACGTATCCATGGTGGTCGGCGCCGAGCACGTTGATCAGGCGGTCGGCCCCGCGCTCGATCTTGTCCACGTGATAGGCGATGTCGGGGGCGAAGTAGGTGAGCTCGCCGTCCTTGCGGATCAGCACCCGGTCCTTGTCGTCGCCGAAGTCGCTGGTTCGCAGCCAGAGCGCTCCCTCGCTCTGATAGACGTGGCCACGGCCGCGGAGCTCGTCGAGCGCCCGCTCGGCCCGGCCGGACTCGCGCATGGTGCGCTCCGACGACCAGGTGTCGAACACCACCCGGAACCGTTTCAGGCTCGCCTCGATCCGGTCGCGCATCGCGGCGGTCGCGAGCCGCGCGAGCCGGTCCGGGTCGTCCGCGCCCGCGCCCGCCGCGGCCAGCTCGCCGGCGAGCTCGCTGACGTACTCGGCGCCGTAGCCGTCCTCGGGCGGCTCGACCCCGCGCATCCGGGCGGCGATCGAGTCGGCGAACAGGTCCACCTGGGTGCCGGCGTCGTTGAGGTAGTACTCGCGCTCGACGGTCTCCCCGGCGGCCTCGAGCAGTCGCGCCAGCGAGTCGCCGAAGGCCGCTCCGCGACCCCCCGCCACGGTCACCGGGCCGGTCGGATTGGCGCTCACGAATTCGACCAGGACCCGCTCGGATCCGTCACGGCGCGGCAGCGCCGCCCCGCGGGAGAGCAGCCCAACGGTCGCCTCGCGGTACCAGCGATCGGCGAGGAAGAGGTTGAGGAAACCCGGGCCGGCGACCTCGATCCGCTCGGCGCGCGGGCCGAGCCGGCCCTCGAGCTCGGTGCGCAGGCGCTCGGCCACCTCGCGCGGCGATGAGCCGGCGGTCGGCGCCAGCAGCATCGCCGCGTTGGTCGAGTAGTCGCCGAGCTCGGCCTTGGGCGGGCGCTCGAGCGTCAGCCGCGGTCCGCTGGCGGCGTCGATCTCCGCCGCGACCTGCTCGACCACGGCCCGCAGCTCGGCGAGCGCGTCGGATCGGGGCGTGGTGGCCATGCCTCGATACTAGAGGCGTGATCTGGGGGCGTCTCGAGGCCTCCGAGATCGGGAACGCCGACGCCGGGAGCACTAAGCTGCGGCCCGCATGAAAGCACTGGTAACGGGCGGCGCAGGGTTCATCGGATCGCATCTGGTCGACCGACTGGTGGCGCGCGGCGACGAGGTGGTGGTCCTCGACAACCTGTCCTCGGGCCGCGCTGAGAACCTCGTCGACGCCTGCGAGAGGGGCGCCGAACTGGTCGAGGGCGACATCGTCCATCGCGAGGCGGTCGCCGAGGCGTTCGCGCGAGCTCGACCCGAGCTGGTCTGCCACCTGGCCGCCCAGATCGACGTCCGCCGCTCGGTCGACGACCCGGCCTTCGACCTCGGCGTCAACGTCGGCGGCACGATCAACCTGCTCGAGGCGGCGCGCCAGGGCGAGGTCTCGCGCTTCCTCCTCGCCTCGACCGGGGGCGCGATCTACGGCGAGGGCGAGGGCCGCGAGCTGCCGCTCGCCGAGGACTCCGAGTGCCTGCCCGATGCCCCCTATGGCCAGTCCAAGCGGGCTGCCGAAGGCTATCTGGACCTCTACCGCCGCCTCTACGGGGTCGAGGCGACCGCGCTGCGACTCGGCAACGTCTACGGGCCCCGCCAGGACCCCCACGGCGAGGCCGGGGTGGTCGCGATCTTCAGCAGCGCCCTGATCGACGGCCGCCGTCCGCGGGTCTTCGGCGACGGCCGGCAGACCCGCGATTACGTCTTCGTCGTCGACGTCGCCGCCGCCTTTCTGGCCGCGGCGGAGCGCGGCGGAGCGGGCGCCTACAACGTCGGCACGGGTGCCGAGACCAGCGTGCTCGAGCTCGGCCGGCGGATCGCAGGGGTGTCCGAGCTCGAGTTCGATCCTCAGATGGAGCCGGCGCGCGTGGGCGAGGTGCAGCGGATCTCGATCGACCCCTCCCGGGCCGCGACCGAGCTCGGGTGGCGCGCCGAGCACGACCTCGACGGCGGGCTCGAGCTGACCTTCCGTTCGTTCGGCTAGGAAGCGGGCGGTCGTGGCCGGCGAGCCCGTGCTCGACGTGGTCATCGTCTCCTATCGCTGCGAGGGGCTGCTCCGCGACTGCCTAGCCTCGCTGCTCGCCAACCCGCCGGCGGGCGGCCAGACCGTCCGCGTGATCGACAACGCGTCCGGCGACGACACCGCGGCGATGGTTCGCCGCGAGTTCGGCGACGTGCTCCTGACCGAGAGCGATCGCAACCTCGGTTTCAGCGCCGCCAACAACCTCGGGATCGCTGCCGGCGGCGCCTCCTACGTGCTGGCGCTGAACCCGGATACCCGGATCACGCCCGGGTCGCTCGACGCCCTGATCGAGCTCATGGACTCACGCAGCGAGCTCGGCATCTGCGGCCCGCGGCTGGAGCTCGAGGACGGCAGCTTCGACCACGCCTCGCGGCGGTCCTTCCCCACCCCGCTCGGCGCGCTCGGCCACTTCACCGGGCTCGGCCGCCGCGCCGGCGCCGGCGAGGCGCTCGCCCAGTACCGGGCCCCCGAGGTCGAGTCGGGGCCCGTCGACGCCGTCAACGGCGCCTTCATGCTGATGCGCCGCGCCCCGTTCGAGCGCCTCGGGGGCTTCGACGAGGGCTATTGGATGTACATGGAGGACCTCGACCTCTGCTACCGGTTCGCCGAGGCCGGGCTTACCACCTGGTTCGAGCCCTCGGTGACCGTGATCCACGTGAAGGCCGGAACCAGCGGCCCGGTCCGCTCGCTGCCGCTCGTCTACGCCTTCCACTACGGCATGTACCGCTTCTACCGCGCCCACTACGCCGACGCGCACGACCCGCTCTACAACGCCGCGATCTACGCCGGGATCGGACTCAAGTTGACACTGGCGGCAGCCCGCAGCGTCCTCCTGCGCACCCTCGCCCGGGTGGGGCGGAAAACGCCGCCCTGACCGGCGAAATCCGTCCCACCCGGGGCGTTCAGCCGCCCCGCTGGTAGGCGAGTGCGGCTCCGATCCGGTCGACCGTGGACGGATGGGTGGCGAAGACCGCCGACCACAACCCCGGCGGGTCGGGATCGGTGAGGTTGGTGCGCGCCAGGCGGCGCTGGATGTCGATCAGCGCCCGCGGGTCGTCGGTGAGCTCGAGCGCGAACTGATCGGCGCGCGCCTCGACCTGGCGCGAGAGCTGGTTGCCGGGCACGTTGAGGATCAGGACCGCGAGCGAGAGGGCGAGCAGGTAGGCCGGGATCGCCGCCGGGGTGCGCGGATCGGCGCCCCCGCGCCGGGCGACCGCGATTCCGAGCTCCCGGGTGAACACGAGCCCGAGCGGGGCGACGATCACGACGAACAGCAGCCCGCCGCGGATGTCGTGGTTGGCGACATGGCCGAGCTCATGGGCGACGATCGAAGCGAGCTCGCGGCGCTCGGCCTCGGCGAGCAGGTTGTCGTAGAGGACCACCCGCTTGCTCGAGCCGAGTCCATCGACGTAGGCGTTCAGCGAGTTCACCCTGCGGCTCGCGTCGATCCGGTAGACCTCGCCGATGTCGACGCCGGCCCGCTCGCCGAGCTCGACCACCTCGGCGCGCGCGCGGCTGTCGGGCGGCAGGGCCTCGAAGCGGTTGAAGATCGGCGCCAGCAACACCGGCGCGATCCAGACGAAGGCGACTGCGAGCGCGGCCACGACCGCGGTTCCCGGCGCCCACCAGGCGCGCGGGAATTTTCGGATCAGCGCCATCAACAGGGCGGCCGCGAGCCCCGTGAGCGCGATCCCGATCGCCGCCGACCGGGCGACATCCCAGAGCCAGGAGGCGAGCGATTGCGACGAAAGCCCCGCGTCGACGGCGCGCTCGTGCGCCCACAGACCCGTCGGCAGCGCCGCCAGCCGCGTCGCCAGCGCGACCGCGGCGCCCGCTGCGGCCGCGCCCAGCACGGGGTGTGACGCGAGCCGGTCGAGCCGGCGGCGCAGCGGCGCCGGGCGGCCGAGTGCCAGGGCCACGAGGACGACCGCCTCGATCGCGAGCCCGGCGAGCGTCAGCAGACGCTGGCCCTGACGGTAGTCGTGAGCACGCTCGAGCTCGGCGGGGCTGAAGTAGTCGCGCTCGGCGGTCGGGGCCGGATCGAGCGTCTCGCCGGAGGGGCTGAGCAGCCAGACCGCGAGCTCGGCAACCGCGATCATCGCCACCGCCGCCACGGCCACGCGAGCCGCGTTCGAGCGGGGCAACCTCATCCCCGCCTACGATAGTCGGCTCTCCAGGGGCCCTGGCGGTCTTCTCATGCGGCTGGCGATCCTCAGCGACATCCACTCAAACCTGCCGGCGCTCGAGTCGGTGGTCGCCGACATCGAGGCCGTCGGCGTCGAGGAGTCGTGGTGCCTCGGCGACGTGGTCGGCTATGGCGCTCAGCCGAACGAGTGCATGGAGCTCGTTCGCGATCGTTGCACCCTCTGCCTGGTGGGAAACCACGACCTCGCGGCGCTCGACCAGCTCGACATCTCGACCTTCTCGCCCGCCGCCGCAGCCGCGGTCCGATGGACCCGCGGGGTCTTGAGCGAGCGCACCGCCGCCTTCCTGGGCGGGCTCGAGCCTGCCGACGAGTCCCACGAGGTCGCCCTCTATCACGCCTCGCCGCGCGACCCGGTCTGGGAGTACGTGCTCTGGCCCGATCAGGCAGCGGAGTGCATCCGCGTCCAGGCCGCCAGGGTGAGCCTCGTCGGCCACTCCCACGTCGCCCTCTTCTTCGCCCTCGCCGATCCCGGCCCCAGCGGCGATTCGGCGAACGCCCGCGGTGCCCAGGCGGGTGCCGGTACCAGCCTCGAGATCGGCCGCGGAAGCTGGCTGGTCAATCCCGGCAGCGTCGGTCAACCACGCGACGGCGACGCCCGGGCGGCCTGGCTCGAGCTCGACACCGAGGCCTGGCGGGCAATCTTCCACCGAGTCGAGTACGACATCGACCGCGCCGCCGACGCGATCGTCGCGACCGAGCTCCCCGAGCACCTCGCGAGACGCCTCTACGTGGGTCAGTGAGCGCGCCGAACCCAAGTTCGCCGGCCAGTCGGCTATCTAGACTGGCCGCGATGGCGGGCCGACTCCAGCTGACCCTGCTTGCAGGCATTTGTGCGGCCGCGATCGCCGGTTGCGGCTCCAACGACGAGGGGACGATCCCCGCAGCCGACTCCGAGCAGCTGACCACCCTGCTGGACGCGGTCGAAGGCGACGTCGCGAGCGGCGACTGCGACGTCGCCGAGAAGCGTGCCCAGCAGTTCGTCGACCAGGTCAACCTGCTCCCCGCCGAGGTCGAGGACAAGGTCAAGGGGGGTTTGCAGGAGGCCGCGGCTCGCCTGCGAGAGCTGGTCAGCGAGTCCGGGCAATGCGAGCAGACCACCGGGCCCTCGGGCGAGTCCGGGGCCGAGCCTACGACCGGCGCGGTCGAGCCCGCGGTCGAGCCCGAGGTCACCGAGCCGACGACCGATACGACCACCGAGCCGGCGGAGACGTCACCCGAGAACGACGGCGCCGAAGGCGGCGGCGAGACCTCCAACGGCCCACCCGAGAGCCCGCCGGGCAACGGCCCGCCCGCCGGGAGCAACGCCGGCGGCAACGTCGGATCGGGCGGGATCGAGATCGGGCCCTGAGCATGAACTCGACGATCAGCGATCGCTACCAACTGGGCGACAGGCTCGGATCGGGCGGGATGTCGACCGTCTACCGGGCGACCGACGGGGTGCTCGAGCGCACCGTCGCGGTCAAGATCCTCGCCGAGCACCTGTCCGACGACGACAAGTTCGTGGCCCGGTTTCGCCGCGAGGCACTCGCGGTCGCGAAGCTGATCCACCCGAACATCGTCCAGGTCTACGACACCGGCGTCGACGCCGGGCGTCACTACATCGTCATGGAGTACGTCGAGGGCAAGTCGGTCGCCCAGCTCCTGCAAACGCGCGGGCGCCTCGGCGCCGACAGCGCGGTCGAGATCGGCACCCAGGCCTGCGCCGGCCTCGAGTACGCCCACCGCCAGGGGATCATCCACAGAGACGTCAAGCCCGGCAATCTGATGGTGGTCGGCGGGCCAGCAGGCCGGCGCAGCCGCGACTCTTCCGCGCACGAGCCGCCGACCGGTGAGATGACCGTGAAGCTGACCGATTTCGGGATCGCCCGCGCCACGGCCCAGAGCCGCCTCACCCAGGTCGGCTCAGTGGTCGGCACCGCCGCCTACCTGGCGCCCGAGCAGGCCCGCGGTGAGGAGGCGACCCCGGCGGCCGACGTCTACGCGCTCGGGGTCGTCCTCTACCAGATCCTCACCGGCCGCCTGCCCTGGGAGGGCTCGACCCTGGCAGAGCTCGCGATCCGCCGCGAGAACGAGCAGCCGCTGCCGCCGTCCTCCTATGACCCAGACGTCCCGGAGACGCTCTCGCGAGCCGTCCTGCGCTCGCTCGAAGGCGATGTCGCGGCGCGCTACTCGTCGGCGCGCGAGCTCTCGCGGGCGCTCGAATCGGGTCTCCGCGGCGAGGAGCCGCCGGTGCCCGAGGACGAGCTGCCGACGAACATGCTGGCGACCGGCGCGCCAACCGCGGCGACGAGCCGCATGGATCCCGACCCGCCGACCCCGGTCGCTCCACAGCCGGTCGCCCGCCCCCGCCGGGCGCCGTCGCCGGTGCCGCGCCACGCGCCCACCCCCGCCCCGACGGCGCAGCCGCAACGCTCGCTCGCGGGCCGCGTCGGCCGTGCGATCGGGGTTTTGTTGTTGATCGCGATCCTCGCGGCCGTGATCGCGGGAGCGGTGCTGCTGCTCACCGACGCCGGCCAGAACACCGACGTCGGCGAGCTGATCAAGCAGGAGGTCGACGATCAGATCCAGTCGCTCAAGGACTTCATCCAGGAGAACACGCAGTAATTCGCCATTCGCCGCTCGAGTGGCAAGTGCCGGTGGCGAGTGGCTACCAAGGCGTCGCGCCCGCCAGCACGTCTTCCCGATAGCCGTCGAAGCGCCCGCCGAGGATCGCCGCTCGCGCCCCGGCGACCAGCCGCTCGAGGAAGCTGAGGTTGTGCAGGCTGAGCAGCCGGCCCGCGGTCTGCGGCTCGGCGCGGAAGAGGTAGTGGAGATAGGCGCGAGAGTGGCGGGCGCAGGTCGGGCACGGACAGCCCTCGACCAGCGGCGCCCGGTCGGCCGCCAGGCGCGGCTTGCTCAGGTCGAAGCGAAACCGCGACTCCGGCAACGGCGCCAGCGCCATCGCGTGGCGGGCGAGCCGGGTCGGAACCGCGCAATCGAACAGGTCGATCCCAAGTCCGATCCCGGCGAGCAGGTCGTCGGGCTCACCGATCCCGAGCAGGTGCTTGGGAGGCGCGGGCGGCAGCATCGGCAGGGTGAGCTCCAGGACTCCATGCATCTCGGGCTTGTCGCGCCCCAGGGTGCCGCCGATCGCCAGGCCGTCGACCGCGGCCTCGGCGACCGCGTCGGCTGACTCGCGGCGCAGGTCCGCGTGGACTCCACCCTGGACGATCCCGAAAACCGCCTGGGTCGTCGGGCCGTTCTCGCGCTGCCAGTCGAGGCAGCGCCGAAGCCAGCGATGGGTGCGCTCGGTCGAGCGCGCCGTGTACTCGCGGTCGGCGTGAAACGGGGTGCATTCATCGAAGGCGAGCGCGATGTCGGAGCCGAGCGCCGCCTGCACCGCCATCGACTCCTCCGGGCCCATGAATCGCTCGGAGCCGTCGAGATAGGAGCGAAAAGCGACCCCGCGCTCTGCGATCGAGATCACGCCGCCGCTGGTGCCGGCGCCGCCGCGCCGGCCCTTGATCTCGTCGGCGACGTTGCCGTGGGCCAGCGAGAACACCTGGAAGCCCCCGGAGTCGGTGATCAGCGCGCGCTCCCAGCCGATGAACCGGTGCAGGCCGCCGAGCTCTGAGATCCGCTCCGCGCCGGGGCTGAGGAAGAGGTGGAAGGTGTTGCCGAGGATCAGCTCGAAGCCGAGCCCGGCGACGTCGCCGAGGTCGAGCGTCCTCACCGCCCCGCGGGTCGCCAATGGGATGAACGCCGGGGTCGCCACGGCGCCGTGGGAGGTGATCAGCCGCCCCGTCCGGGCGGTCCCGTCGCGGGCCTGGATCTCGAACCGAAGCCGAGCCGGATCGTCTCGCACGACCGCGACACTAGTGAGCGGTCGAGGCGCGCTCGAAGCGGCCGGCGAGCCGGCGCACCCGCTCGGCGAACTCGGGCGGCTCGAGGACGGTGAACTCGACCCCGATCTCGGCGACGTAGACGGCGAGGCCGCCGAGCCAGTCAGAGCCGGCGCGCAGCAGGCAGCTGCGCTCGTCGATCGCCTCCAGCGTCCCGACCCCCGGCGGCACTCGGTCGGCGACCTCGGCGAGCGGCGCGTGCAGGAGCACCTCGGCGCGGTAGCGGTCACGCGCCGCCGAGACCCCGTCGGAGACGTAGGAGGCGAGGTCCTCGGCGGGCGGGGTGCGGGGAACGAAGCCGCCGCCGGTGCGCAGCCCGGGCGCGACCCGGTCGACACGGAAGCTGCGCCAGCCGCCGCGCGCGGTGTCCCAGGCGACCAGGTACCAGCGACGTCCGGTGTGCACGAGGCCGAGCGGCTCGACCTCTCGCCGGCTCTCTTCGCCGCGGTGGTTGCGGTAGGTGAACCGGACCCGATCGGAGTCTCGGCAGGCGGACGCGATTGCGGCCAGCGTGGCACCGTCGACCTCGGGTCCCGATCCGCGGTAGGGCACCGTCGCCGACCCGATCGCGGTCACCCGCCGTCGCACCCCCGCCGGCAGCACCTGCTCGAGCTTGGCCAGCGCCCTGACCGAGGTCTGCTCGATCCCCGCGACCCCGGCACTGGCAGCGGTGCGAAGGCCGACCGCGACCGCGACCGCCTCGCCCTCGTCGAGCAACAGCGGCGGCAGCGATGCCCCCGCGGCCAGCCGGTAACCGCCGGCGACGCCGCGGCGCGCCTGGACCGGGTAGCCGAGCGCCCGCAGGCGCTCGACATCGCGGCGAATCGTCCGCACTCCCACCTCGAGGCGCGCGGCGAGCTCGGGCCCGGCCCAGTCGCGACGAGCCTGCAGCAGCGAGAGCAGCTCCAGCAGCCTGGCGGAGGTGTCGAGCATGATCTCAGGATCCCATCAAATGCGGACTGAAAGTGACCTTAATTGTGCTTAGCCTGGTGCGCACGTCAACCGAGAAAGGAACCGAGATGGACTTCAAGATCGAACTGATCGCGATCCCGGTCACCGACGTCGATCGCGCCAAGGCGTTCTACGAGAGCGCCGGTTTCAACGCCGATCACGACCAACGGGTCAGCGAGAGCCTGCGCTTCGTCCAGCTGACGCCGCCCGGCTCGGCCTGCTCGATCTGCATCGGCGAGGGGCTGACCAACGCGGCGCCCGGCTCGGTCGAGGGCATGCAGATGGTCGTCTCCGAGATCGAGGCAGCGCGCGCTGCGCTCGCCGACGGTGGGGTCGAGGTGAGCGAGGTCGACCACCAGGGCTGGGGCGACTTCGTCTACTTCGCCGACCCCGACGGCAATCGCTGGGCGGTCCAGGCGGTCCCCGACCGCGGCTAGCCCCCGCTAGTCGCCGACGATCAGAGAACGCCCCGTCATCGCCTCGGGCTGCTCGATCCCGAGCAGCTCGAGGACGGTCGGGGCGACGTCCGCGAGCGCCCCTCCCTCGGCGAGCGCGATCCCATCGACCGTGACCACCAGCGGCACCGGGTTGAGCGAGTGGGCGGTGTTCGGCGAGCCGTCCTCGTTCAGCAGGTGGTCGGCATTGCCGTGGTCGGCGGTGACCACGCAGGCGCCACCGCGCTCGCGCACGGCCGCGACCACCTCGCCGAGACAGGCGTCGACGGTCTCGATCGCGCGCACAGCAGCGGGGATCGAGCCGGTGTGGCCAACCATGTCGGGGTTGGCGAAGTTGATGATCGCGAAGCCGTAATCGTGCTCGGACCAGCGCCGGCGAAACTCGTCGGCGGCGGCGCCGGCGCTCATCTCGGGCTTCTCGTCATAGGTTGCGACGTCGCGAGGTGAATCGACCAGGCCGCGATCCTCCCCCGTCCACGGGGTCTCTCGGCCACCATTGAAGAAGTAGGTCACGTGTGCGTACTTCTCGGTCTCGGCGACGTGCAGTTGATCGACGCCGTGCTCGGCCAGGACCTCGGCCAGGGTCGTATCTGGCTCTCGCGGGGCAAACGCCACCGGGTAGTCCCAGTCCTCGCGGTACTCGGTCATGCAGGTGAGCGCGAGCTCCGGGGCCGCGCCGCGGTCGAACTGGTCGAAGTCGGGACCGCCGAGCGCCTCGGTCAGCTGCCGGGCGCGGTCGGGGCGAAAGTTGAACTGGAGCACGGGTTCGCCGTCGGTGATCCCCTCGTAGTCGCCGATCACGGTCGGGCGGACGAACTCATCGGTCTCGTCGCGCTCGCGTGCCCCGGCGATCGCCTCCGCGGCGCTCGCGGCGCGCAGCCCCTCGGCGTGGACGATCGCGTCGTAGGCGAGCTCGATTCGCTCCCAGCGGTGGTCGCGGTCCATCCCGTAGTAGCGCCCCCCGACGGTCCCAATCCGGCCGGCTCGACGCAGCCAGCGCTCGACCTCCTCCAGATAGCCCTCGGCCGAGGTGGGAGAGGTGTCGCGGCCGTCGGTGAGCGCGTGGACGACGACCTCGGGGACGCCCTCCTGGGCGGCGAGCTCGATGCAGGCCTCGATGTGCTCCCAGCCCGAGTGGACGCCTCCGTCGGAGACAAGCCCGATCAGGTGCAGGCGCCCGCGCGGAGCGCCGCGGGCCGACTCGCAGGCGGCCAGCAGCGCCTCGTTCTCGAAGAAGCTGCCGTCGGCGATCGCGTCGTCGATCCGGGCCAGGTCCTGCTTGACCACCGCCCCGGCGCCGAGGTTTAGGTGGCCGACCTCCGAGTTGCCCATCTGGCCCTCGGGGAGGCCGACGGCGCGCCCGCCGGCGGCCAGCGTGGTCCGGGCAAAGTCCCCCCAGAGCTGGTCGAAGACCGGGGTCTCGGCGAGACCGACGGCGTTGCCCGGCCCGTCCGGCGCCAGGCCCCAGCCGTCGAGGACGATCAGGGCGACGGAAGGAACCGGCAGCACGGAGGGCATCAGAACCTCGAGTAGGCAGTAGGCAGTGGGCAGTTCGCAGGCCGCAGACTCTGCCTACTGCCCACTGCAAACTGCCTACTCATCCTTCGGCCGCCTTACAGATCTCAATGAACTCAGCCACTTCCAGCGAAGCGCCTCCCACAAGCCCTCCGTCGATGTCCGCTTGCCCGAACAGCTCGGCGGCGTTCGCCGACTTGACCGAGCCGCCGTAGACGATCCGGACCCCCGCCGCGGCCTCCGGGTCGAGCAGCGAGCGGATGAAGGCGCACGCCTCCTGCGCCTGCTCGGGCGTCGCCGTGCGCCCGGTGCCGATCGCCCAGATCGGTTCGTAGGCGATCACCACGGCGTGCAGGTCGCCGGCGTCGACCGCGGCGACGTCGGCCTCGACCTGGGCCCGCAGCACCGCCTCGGTCTCGCCGGCGTCGCGCTGCGCCTCGGTCTCGCCGACGCAGAGGATCGGCAGCAGTGCGGCTGAGAGCAGCGCCGGCAGCTTGCGCGCCAGCGCCTCGTCGGTCTCGGCGTAGAGCGCCCGGCGCTCGGAGTGACCGACGATCGCCCCGGCGACGCCGAGCTCGGCCAGCATCGGGATCGAGATCTCGCCGGTGAACGCCCCCGACTCGTGCTGGTTGACGTTCTGGGAGGCGATTCGCAGGTCCGAGCGCCGGGCGCGCTCGACCGCCGCTGCCAGGGCCGTGTAGGGCGGGCAGACTACGATCTCGATTCCGGCGAGCTCGCCGAGCTCGCCGAGGAAGCGGTCGAGGAAGTCCTCCGTCTCGGCCACGGTCTTGTGCATCTTCCAGTTCGCCGCCACCAGCGGCCTACGCTCAGCGATCCGCGAGAACCTCCACCCCCGGCAACTTCCTTCCCTCCATCAGCTCGAGCGAGGCGCCGCCCCCGGTCGAGAGCCAGTCGACTCGCCGGTCGAGGTCGAACTGCACCAGCGCCGCGGCCGAGTCGCCGCCGCCGACCACGGTGAAGCCCGGAGCCGCGGCGACCGCCTCGGCGACAGCTCTGGTCCCGGCCGCGAACGGCTCGAGCTCGAAGGCGCCCATCGGCCCGTTCCAGAACACGGTGCCGGCGTCGGCGACCACCCGGCCGTACTCCGACGCCGTCCTCGGTCCGATGTCGAGCCCCATCCAGCCTTCGGGGACCGCGGTTCCGTCGAGCTCGCGGACCTCGGTGGCGGCGTCGAACTCGCGCCCGAGCACGAGATCGGTCGGCAAGAACAGCTCACAGGCGCTGGCCTCGGCGCGCTCGAGCGCACGCTCGGCGGGTGCGATCCCCTGCTCGTCGACCAGCGAGTCGCCGGTCGCCCGCCCCTGAGCGCGAAAGAAGCTGAAGCACATCGCCCCCCCGATCAGGATGCTGTCGGCGCTCTCGAGGAAGCGGTCGATGACCCCGATCTTGTCGCTGACCTTCGCCCCGCCGAGGACCACGCACAGGGGGCGCTCGGGATCGTCGCGAACCGCGGTCAGCTCGCGGACCTCGCGCTCGAGCAACAGCCCGGCGGATCCGGGCAGCAGCTCGGCGACGCCGACGGTGGTGGCGTGGGCGCGGTGCGCGGCGCCGAACGCGTCGTCGACGTAGATTTCGGCCAGACGTGCCAGGGCCGCCGCCAGCTGCGGATCGTTCTCGGTCTCCCCGGTCTCGAAGCGGCTGTTCTCGAGCACCAGCACGTCCCCGGGCCCGAGCCGCTGCGCCTCGGCCTCGACCTCCGGCCCGACCACCGCCGGCGCCGCCTGCACCTCGGCCCCGAGCAGCTCTCCGAGACGGGCCGCCACGGGGGCCATAGAGAGCTCCGGGTCGGGGCCATCGGGCCGGCCGAGGTGCGAGACCAACACCAGCGCCGCGCCACGCTGGCGGATCAGCTCGATCGTCGGCAGGGCAGCTCGGATCCGGGTGTCATCGGCGACCACGCGGCCGTCGTGGTGGTCGGTGAGCGGGACGTTGAAGTCGACCCGGACCAGCGCCCGCGCACGATCGAGCGGGGCGTCGCGAACGCTCGCCTTGGTGAACGTGCCGCGCTCGTTCAAGCCGCTCTCAGGCCGCGGCCGGCGCGCGCTCGAGCACCTTCGCGGCGAGCTCGGCGCAACGGTTCGAGTAGCCCCACTCGTTGTCGTACCAGGCCACGACCTTGACCAGGCTGCCGTCGAGCACCATCGTCTGCTCGGCGTCGAAGATCGAGGAGTGCGGGTCCTTGATCACGTCTGTCGAGACGATCGGGTCCTCGGTGTAGGAGAGGATCCCAGTGAGCGGCCCCGAGGCCGCCTCGCGGGCCGCCGCGTTGATCTCCTCGATGCTGGTCTCGCGAGCGGCGACCAGGGTCAGGTCGACGACCGAGCCGGTGGCGACCGGGGCACGCACGGAGATCCCGTTGAGCTTGCCGTTGAGCTCGGGCAAGACCAGCCCGACCGCCTTCGCGGCGCCGGTCGTCGTGGGAATCAGATTGAGCGCCGCGGCGCGGGCCCGGCGCAGGTCCTTGTGCGGCATGTCCTGGAGCCGTTGGTCGGCCGTATAAGCATGGATCGTGGTCATCAGCCCGTGCTCGATCCCAACCGCCTCGTGGATCACCTTGGCCACCGGGGCGAGGCAGTTGGTCGTGCAGGACGCGTTCGAGATGATGTCGTGCGCGCCGGGGTCGTAAGCGTCGTCGTAGTTGACCCCGAGCGCGACGGTGACGTCGGGTTCGGTCGCCGGGGCGGAGATGATCACCTTCTTTGCCCCCGCCTCGAGGTGCTTGGCCGCCTCGTCGCGCTTGGTGAACAGGCCCGTGGACTCGATCACGACGTCGACCCCGAGCTCGCCCCAGGGCAGCGCCGCCGGGTCGCGCTCCGACAGCACCCGGGTCTCGGCGCCGTTCACGGTCATCGTCTGGTCGGCGACCTCGACCTCGCCGCCGAAGCGCCCGTAGGTCGAGTCGTACTTGAGCAGGTGCGCGAGCGTTGCTGGATCGGCGATGTCGTTGATCGCGACGAACTCGAGCTCGGTACCGGCCTCGTGGGCGGCGCGAAACAGGTTCCGACCGATCCTGCCGAAGCCGTTGACACCAACCTTCACCTTCGCCACCGACGACCTCCTCTAGCTCGCGTCACCCGATCTCACGGCCACCTCGACGCGGTGTCCCTCCGGGTCGAGCAGATAGGCCGAGTAATAGCTCGCACCGTACTCGGGGCGCGGCCCGGGCGCGCCGTCGTCGCTGCCACCGGCGGCGATTCCCGACTCCCAGGCCGCCTTGACCGCGGGAATGCTGTTGGCGGTGAAACAGACATGGCCGCCGCCGGGACCGCGCGAGCCGCGCGCGGAGGCATAGAAGACGGGTCTGACGATGCCCCATCCGATCAGCTCGTCGCTGTCGTCGTGGCGGCGCCAGCCGAGCGAGCCGAGCACCGCGTCGTAGAACCGCCCGCAGGGCTCGAGCCGGTCGACCGCGACGCTGACGTGATGAATCACGCCGGAGAACCTACTTACGACTGGGCGCCGAGGCGTTCAGAGACTGTCCAGCCTTGTCCCGCGGGCTCAGGTTCCGCGCGGCGTCCAGCGGAAGAACCGCAGCGCGAGCACCAGCCCGAGCACGCCCCAGCCGGCGACCACGGCGAGGTGGCCCCACTCGAAGCCGCTGCCCACGGTCGCCGGCGACCAGGAGGCATAGAAGGCCTCGAAGAAGTGCCGGATCGGGAACAGCGACGCGAACTGGAGGACGCCGTCGGGGATCTCAGTCTCGGGGATGAACACGCCGGAGAGGAAATAGAGCGGCAAAACCGTGACGTTTGCGATCGCCGGCGCCGCCTCCTCGGACGGGATCACCACGGTCAGCGCAACCCCGAGGCAACAGAAGGCCCCGGCGCCGATCGCCAGCGTCACCAAAACCGCGGGCAAGTGCTCCCAGGGGATCTCGACGTCGTAGAGCAGCCTGCCGATGGTGACCACCAAGACCAGCATCAAGACCGAGACCACCAGCGCATTGCCAATCCGGCCGGCGAAGAACGCCCAGTCGGGCAACGGGGTGCCTCGGCCGCGCTTCAGGATTCCGTCCTCGCGGTCGGTGGTGAGCCGGATCGAGAGGCTCTGCAGGGTCGCCGAGACGATCGCCAGGGTGAGGATCGCGGGCACGTAGTAGGTCGTCGTCTTCACCGTGACGCCCTGCTGGTCGATGTCGTCGTTGCCGAAGATCGTGGCGAAGATCAAGAGGAAGATCAGCGGCAGGGCGACGGTGAAGAAGACCGCGGCCGGGTTGCGCCAGAAGATCCGCTGATCGAATCGAAACTGATGCCAGGCCAGGCGGGCGCCGCTCATCGCGGCTCCCCGGGATCCTCGCCCGCGGCGGTCAGCTCGAGGTATATGTCCTCGAGCGTCGGTCTGCTCACCTGCAGGTCCTCGAGCTCGAGCGAGCGCTCGAGGGCCCAGCCGGTGAGCCGGTTGAGCACCCCGACGGGCGAGTGGGTGGTGACCTCGACCAAGCCGTCGCGAGCGCTGACCCCGAGCCCCTCCGGCAGATCCGCGGGGTCGATCCCCTGCGGCAGGCGGAAGCGGATCTCGGCGGGGCGGCGTCCGCGATCGCCAAGCTCTTCCGGACGGCCCTCGGCGACGATCCGGCCTGAGGCGATGATCGCCACCCGGTCGGCGAGCCGCTGCGCCTCGTCCATGTAGTGGGTAGTCAGAAAGACCGTCTTGCCAAGCAAACGCAGGCCGGCGACAACGTCCCAGGCCTGACGCCGGGCCGAGGGGTCGAAGCCCGTGGTCGGCTCGTCGAGGAAGAGCAGGTCGGGGTCGCCGATCAGCGCGACGCCGACGTCGAGGCGCCGCAGCTGCCCGCCCGAGAGCCGCCCCGCGCGAACGTCGGCGCTCGCCTGCAGCCCGACCTGCTCGATTGTCTCGCCGACGGGTCGCGGCCGCGGGTAGTACCCGGCGTAGAGCTCGAGCGTCTCGCTCACGGTGAGCTCGGCCCGCATCCGGCACTGCTGGAGCACGATCCCGATCCGCTCCCGCCACGACCGGTTTGCCCTCGCCGGGTCGACGCCGAGCACCGAGACCTCGCCGGCCGTCCGCTCTCGGTATCCCTCGAGCACCTCCGCCGTGGTCGTCTTGCCGGCCCCATTGGGCCCGAGGAAGGCGAAGACCTCCCCCCTGGCGACCTCGAGGTCGACGCCGCGCACAGCCTCGAAGTCCCCGTAGGCCTTGCGCAGGCCGCGGACCGAGATGACTGCTTCGCCGCTCAAGTGATCGTGCTCAGCCGAGCTCGACGTCGCGGTGTACGACGCGCAACGAGATGTCGTCGCGGCTGGCGAGATGGCGGGCGACGCGATCCGCGATCGTCACCGAGCGGTGGCGCCCGCCGGTGCAGCCGATCGCGATCGAGAGGTGCGTCTTGCCCTCGGCCACGTAGGCGGGCAGCAGGAAGTCGAGCAGCGGCAGCAACCGCTGGTAGAACTCGCCCGCCAGCGCGCCCGCCTCGACGTGCTCGACCACGGCGGGGTCGCGACCGGTCAGCGGTCGCAGGTCCTCGCGGTAGTGGGGGTTGGGCAGGAAGCGGACGTCGAAGACGAGGTCGGCGTCGCGCGGGGGGCCGTTCTTGAAGCCGAAGGTCAGGATGGTCAGCGCCAGCTTCGACTTGGTCCGCGGCCCCAGTAGGTCGGTGGCGATCCGGCGGCGCAGCATCGCCCCGGTCAGGTCGGAGCTGTCCATGACGACGTCGGCGCGCTCGCGCAGCTGCCCGAGGATCTCGCGCTCGGCTCGGATCCCCTCGACCACGCGCCCGTCGGGCGCCAGCGGATGACGCCGCCGGGTCTCCTTGAAGCGGTCGACCAGGGTCTCCTCGTCGGCCTCGAGGAAGAGCACGGTGGGCTGGAGCCCGCCCGCGTGCAACTCCTCAAGCACCGCGATCAGATCGGCGAAGTAGTCGCCGCCGCGGACGTCGGTGACCACCGCCGCGCGGCGCACACCGCTGCCCTGATGGCGAAAGAGCTCGCCCAGCGAGGCGATCATCCGCGGCGGCAGGTTGTCGACGCAGAAGTAGCCCGAGTCCTCGAAGGCCGCGATCGCCTCCGACTTGCCGGCGCCCGAGTAGCCGGTGATCACGAACAGCTCCACCTGCTTGCCGAACAGGCTTTCGGTGTTGGTGCTGACTGGCGCCGAGGCCATCTGCTTCTAACCCGCCTTGTTCAGCTGACGGTGGATGTCGCGGGCGAGCTTACCCGGGATCCCGGGCACCGCCTCGAGCTCCTCGCGGCTGGCGGTGACCAGCCGGTCGGGCGAGCCGAAGTGCTCGAGCAGGGCACGCTTTCGGATCGGCCCGACCCCGCGCAGCTCGTCGAGCAGCGAGCTCGTCATCGCCTTCGAGCGGCGCCCGCGATGATGATCGAGGGCGAAGCGGTGCGCCTCGTCGCGGACCCGCTGCAAAAGGCGTGAGCCCTCCGAGTCAGGGTCGAGCTCGAGCGCCCCCGAGCGCCCCGGGACGAATACCTCCTCGAGCCGTTTGGCGAGCCCGACCACCGCTGTCCCGCGCTCGACCAGCGGCGCCAGCACCCGGATGCCCGCCGAGAGCTGGCCCTTGCCCCCGTCGATCACGATCAGATCCGGCACCGCGGCGAAGCTCTCGTCGCGGTCGGGGTCGTGCGGGGAGCGATCGGACTGCTCGAGCAGCTGGGCGACCCGGCGCGCGAGCACCTCCTCCATCGAGGCGAAATCGTCCGGGCCGTTGCGGCGATCGCCGCGTACCCGAAAGCGGCGGTAGTCCGACTTCTTCGGTGCGCCTCCCTGGAAGACGACCATCGAGGCGACGGTGTGCTCGCCACCGATGTTGGAGATGTCGAACCCCTCGACCCGAACCGGCAGCGACTCGAGCCCCAACGCGTCTTGAAGCGCCGAGAGCGCGTCCACGCGCTGGGCCCGGCGTCGCTCCTGCTTCAGTCGGTCCTGGGCCAGGGCGAGCTGGGCGTTGCGCTGGGCGAGCTCGCGCAGACGTCGCTTCGAGCCCCGCTCAGCCGCCCGGACCTCAACCGGCCCACCGCGCCGGGCCGAGAGCGCCTCGGCGACCAGCTCGGCCCGCTCGCCCATCTGCGGCCCGACGACGACCAAGCGGGGCACGACCGGCGCCGCCGAGTAGTACTGGGCGAGGAACTCCTCGGTGACCTCGGCCTCGTCGCGCTCGGCCTCGTTGGCCAGATAGAACCCGTGACGCTCGGCGAGGACCCCGTCGCGGACCTGGAACACCTGCGCGTTGGCCTCGGCGCCGTCGACTGCGACCGCGACCAGGTCGGCGCTCTCCAGCGACTCGCCGGCGACGCTGCGCCGCTCCATCAGCGATCGAACCGCCTCGAGACGGTCCCGGATCACAGCCGCGCGCTCGAACTCCTCGGCGTCGGCCGCCTCGGCCATCTTGCGCTCGAGGTCGCGCTCGACGTCGCGGTATCGCCCGGAGAGGAAGGCGACGATCGCGTCGATCCCGCGCCGGTACTCCTCGCGGTCGATGTAGCCGACGCAGGGCGCCGCGCAGCGCTTGATGTAGTAGTCGAGACAGGGCACCCCCGAGCGCCGGCCGGGCTCCGGGCCCTCGCAGGTGCGGTACTGGAACAGGCGTCCGAGCAGGTCGAGGGTCTCGCGTACGCGCTTGGCCGAGGAGTAGGGGCCGAAGTAGATCCGCGCCGAGCGATGGCGCTCGCGGGTGAAATAGACGCGCGGGAACTCCTCGTCGAGGCTTATCCCGATGTACGGGTAGGACTTGTCGTCGCGAAGACGGATGTTGAAGCGCGGGCGGTGGCGCTTGATGAACTGCTGCTCCGCCAGCAGCGCCTCGGCCTCGGTTTCGGTGACGAGGAAGTCGATCGTCGCGATCTGGGAGATCATCTCCTCGCCGCCCCGGCTCGAGGTGCGCGAGAAGTGGCCGCCGACGCGCTTGCGGATCGAGGTCGCCTTGCCGACGTACATGACCTTGCCGTTGTGGTCGGAGAACAGGTAGACGCCCGGCTGGTCGGGCAGGCGCTTTCGTTGTTCGTCGACCGAGAGGGGGCGGTTGTCGCTCACCCCTCAAAGGTTAGGGTTCGCGTCCGCCGCGAAATCGAACTCGAGGAAGGCTTTTCCCGCAATGAGCACCGCCACAATCCCCTCACCGCCCGAGCTCGCAACGATGCGGATCGAGGTCGACGGCGAGATCGGGACGCTGACCCTGGACCGTCCCGACGCCCTCAACGCGATCAGCCCGGAGATGATCGGCGAGCTCGTGCTCGCCTCCGCCTGGCTCGCCGACCACGCCGGGCTGCGGGCGCTGATCGTCACCGGCAGCGGCCGCGGCTTCTCCGCCGGCGGCGACGTCAACTGGTTCAAGCGCGGCCTCGAGGACCCCGAGCACGATCTGGCCGCCGAGGTCCGCCACGGCGCCGACGTCCTCCATCAGGCGATCGTCGACTTCCGCCGGATTCCCTACCCGGTGATCGCAGCCGTCAACGGCGTCGCCGCCGGCGCCGGATTCTCACTGGCGCTGATGTGCGACCTGAGGATCGCCTCGACCGAGGCGGCATTCGTCTGCGCCTACGGCAGGATCGGCGCCTCTCCCGACGGCGGCATGACCTATTTCCTGCCCCGGGCCGTCGGTCCGGCGAGGGCGATCGAGCTGATGCTCAACGACCCGCTGATCAGCGCCGACGAGGCGCTCGAGCTCGGCCTGGTCAGCAAGGTGGTCGGGCCCGATGCGCTCCTCGCCGAGGCCCGGGCGAAGGCCGAGAAGCTGGCCGCGAAGGCGCCTCATTACATCCGCATGGTCAAGTCGCTGGTCGCCCAGAGCCTCGACAACACCCTCGCCGACCACCTGCAGCTCGAACGCCACGGGATCGCGGACTCGATGGCCACCGCCGACCTGCGCGAGGGCATCGGCGCCTTCTTCGACGGTCGCCAGCCGGAGTTCACCGGCAAGTAGGGGCCCGGCGGGGCGAGTTTTGCTCGCATAGCGACCATTTGTCGCCCCGGCTTGACTCGCCGCAGTCGTCGCCCCGGCGGAGCGCGTAGAGTTCGGCCCACCCTCCGACCGCTCCGAAAGGACGCCGCATGAGAAAGCTCGCGCTGCTGGCATCCCTGCTCGCCCTGGCCGCCTTCGGCCTCGCCGCCTGCGGCGGTGATGACGAGGAGACGAGCACCGAAGCGGCGACCACTGAGACCACCGAGAGCGCGGGCGGCGGCGGCTCGGTCAGCGTCGAGGCCGACCCCGACGGGGCCCTCGCCTACACCACCACCGAGCTCAGCGCCCCGGCGGGCGATGTCACGGTTGAGTTCGACAACCCCTCGAGCACCGGCCACGACGTCGTGATCGAGGACGCCGACGGCAACGAGATCGCCCGCACCGACGTGATCACCGGCGACACGACCACCACCGACGCCAAGCTCGAGGCCGGGGACTACACCTTCTTCTGCTCGGTCGACGGCCACCGCGACGCCGGCATGGAGGGAACCCTGACGGCGGAGTAGGTACTCGCCACTCGCCACTCGCCACTCGCGACTGGCGTATCAATACGGCGGCGAGAGGCCAGAGGCCAGTGGCCTCCTACGAAACCAGCGCGCGACCGACCGACTCGGCGACGCAGACGGGCTTCTCGCCGCCCTCGCGCTCGAGCGTGAACCTGGTGACGATGTGCCACCAGCCGTCACCGAGCTCCTCGACCGAGAGCACCTCGGCGGTGGCCCGGACCTTGGCGCCGGCCGGTACCGGGGCCGGGAAGCGGACCTTGTTCCAGCCGTAGTTGATGCCCATGGTCACGCCCCGCTGATCGATCAGCTGACCGCGGAAGCCGTCGATCAGCGACAGCGTCAGGTTGCCGTGTGCGACGGTGGTTCCGAACGGGCTCTCCCGTTCGGCACGCTCGACGTCGACGTGGATCCACTGGTCGTCGCGCGAGACCTCGGCGAACTTGTCGATGTCCGACTGGGTCACCTCGACCCAATCGCTCGGGCCGACCGGCGTGCCGATCAGCTCGCGCAACTCGTCTATTCCGGACACGGTCAGGGCCGGCATCGGCGCTCAGCCTACTAGTCCACCAACCGCGCCTCGAGCGTCGGGAAGGTCACGATCCGCCGGCGCCGCCCATCGGGGCGAGGATGCCGTGGACGCCGAAAAAGGCCTTGCGCGGCGCTCATCGCCCCGGGAGTGGGCGAGAACCTCGATCACGTCGACGCTCGCATCCGTCTGATCGCGATCGAGCAGGATCGTGACGTCGTTTCCGCCGGCCACCTCGTAGACGACGGGATGCGTCCCTGAGCGTCGAGGCTGCAGCGCCGCTACGGCGCGGACCTCCACTGAGCCCGCCACTCTGGGGGGTCCCAGCCCTCAGCGACGTAGATCGTCTCGCGCGCGATCTTGCCGCCTCGGAGCTCGTGGATGGCGACCCCGAAATTGACGGGGCCCTGGTCGTAGCTGGCCGTGAGCTCAACGACCCACAAGTCACCTCCGCCCCTGATCTCCTGGAACTCAAAGCTCACAGAGGCGGGATAGTTGCTTCTCCACTCGCGGAAGTTCTCGACGCCGACGAAGCGCTCGCCCGACTGCGGGAACTCGAGAACCGCGTCGTCGTGGTACATCTCATGAGCTCGCTCGGGATCGCTCGCCGAGTACTCGAAGTTCTGTTCGAGCATCGCCTGGACCGTCGCCGCATCCATGCCCGACAGTTTGGTCGATCGGCCCCGGCTGAGGCTCGCAGTCCACTAATCCACCAACCGCACCTCGAGCGTCGGCTGGCTCGCAATCCCCCCGCCGCCGCCGATCAAGCCGAGGATCCGGGCGACGTAGGCCTGGGTCTCGGGAATCGAGGGCACGCAATCGCAGGCGGCAACCGGCGCCGGCCCGGCGTTGTAGGCGGCCAGCGCCAGCTCCACCCGGTCGCCGAACTGCTCCAGCAGGTCCGCCATCAGATGCGCCTGGGCGTCGATCGCCGCCGCCGGATCGAACGGGTCGGTGAGCCCATAGGAGGCTGCGGTCCCGGGCATGAACTGGGCGATCCCCTGGGCGCCCGCGGGTGAGACGGCGAACGGGTTGAAGTTCGATTCGGCCATCAGCTGGGCGGCGAGCACCGCCGCCGAGACGTTCCAGCGCGCCGCGGCGGTCGCGATTGCCCGTCGAAAGCGAGCGGGCACGTAAGCCGGCAGGCTCGTCGCACCCGACTCGCCGTCGCCGCTCGCTGCGGCTTCGGGCCCGCTCGCGGCGCCGACCTGGTTGGCGGAAGCCGAGCACGGCGGCGGTCCCTCCGTGTAGCCGAAGTGCCAAGGCTCCCAGGAGTAGCGATTGAGAAAGCCGAAGCGCGGCGCGTTCGCCGCCAGCCAGCCGTAGGCGGCCGGTGGGGCGAGATCGAGCTCTGTGGCGCAGCGGTGGAGCGAGGTGCCCGGCGGGGCGACCCACTGCGGATCGGGGTTCTGCGCGAACAGGGCCGCCTGCTCGGCGTCGGAGCGAAAGCCCGAGTTGACGACCAGCGCCAACCCGGCAGCCCTCGCCGCGGCCGCCATCCGGTCGAACGCCGCGGCGACGTCGGGGCGCATCCCCTCGCCCTGGCGATAAACGAGCGGTCCCGAATAGCCGCCGCCGGTTGCGGTCGCGGGAGCGCCGAAGGGTGCGGATGCGCCGGCGGCGGGAACCGCCTCGGCCTCTGCGTCGGCCACCACCGGCGGATCGGGGACCCCGGCGAGCTCGAGCGAGCCGCTGACCTCGGCGCGCACCCTCAGCGGGGCGAACGAATCGGCGTCTGGGAAGCGCAGCTCGAGCCGGCGCGGGTCGACCCCGTTTCGCTTGGCCGCCTCGAGCGCCGCCAGGGAAGCCTCACGCAGGTACTCGGCCTTGCGCAAGTGTGCCGGGTTCGTGGAGCCGTCGGCGAGCCGCGGCGCCACGAACAGGCGCTGGAAACGGTCACGCATCGACCGCGCCGCCGAGAGCGCGGCGAGGTCGGCGGACCGCTGGACCCTGGACTTGCCGCTGACCGCACCGCCGAAGGCGGCGAGCAGCAGGGCGCAGAAGATCAGCGCGAGCATGCCGCCGAGCGCCAGGGGCAGCGACTGACCCGTCTCGGCCGCGAGCCGACGGCGCAGGCCGCGTGGCCGCCGGCGCGGGCTCGGCCCGTCGCGCCCGGTCAGGCCGCGGGCGAGCCGCGCCGCCCGCAGCGAGGCATCGCCCCCGGGATCGATCCCTGCGAGAGCTCGCCGTCCGCCGACCCTGCCCGGCGCCCTGGTCGCGATCCGCACCCGCAGGTCGGCGGCGATCCACTCCCCCACGCTCAGGGCGGCCAGCGCGCGCTGGGCGGGCAGCCGCGCTCTCGCCAGCACCGCGTCGATCGCGATTCGCTCGCAGTCGAGCGCCGCGCACAGGAGCCCGGCGGGGACGACGACGACCGCGGCGCTCAACGGCGCCGCCGCATCGAGGGCGGCGGCGAGCCGCTCGAGCCACCGCTCGTCCGCTGCCAGGCTGAGCCAGGCGAGGCGACCGCGAGCCGCCGCACCGAGGTCGGCGTCGCGCAGCCGCCGCTCGAGCTCGCGCGCCGGCCCCGAAGCCAGCATCGTCGGCCCCCTCGCCCGCTCCGCACCGACCTCGACCACCAGCACGCCGTCGTCGGCGCCGGGTGGTTCGGCCCGTTCTCGGGCACTCGCCAAGGCCACCGCGACCGAGGCGGCACAGGCGAGGCCGCCGCCGGACCCGGGCAGCTCGGTTGCAAGCACAGTGATCACGAGCTCTGCGGCTCTCGCACCCAGGCGCTCGAGCTGACCTCGAGCGCCCGCCCGACGGCCGCCACCGCCGCCGGCGGGCGCAGGCGCACTGTCAATCTGCCGCCGCTGCGGTCGAGCTCAACCCGGCCATCCGCCCAGCCCGGCAGCGCCGCTTCGACCGCCGGCCCCGGTGGCAGACCGGAGGCGATCGCCACGGCGCCCGCCTCGGCGGCGCCGTCGGCGAGCGTCAGCGAGTAACCGGCGGCGAGCAGCTGCAGACAGACGAGGCCGGCGAGCACGATCGCCGGCACCGCCGCAAGCAGCTCGAGCGACGCCTGGCCGCGCTCATCCATCGCTCGAGGTCCCCAGCGGCTCGAGCGCGGTACTCGCCTCGACGGGAATCGATGGGATGCCCGGCAACAACGCGGGAGCCTCGACCCGGACGCTCACCGGACCGCCGCTGTTCACCTCCGCATCGGTCTCGAGCCATCCGGGCAGGACGCTTCGTGCCGCGCGCTCGGGGTCGCCGCCGACGTGCGCGGCACGCGCTCCGGCGCGAGCAGCGTCAGCAGCGGTCCAGAGCGCGTAGCCGGCGACCGCGAACTGGGCGACGGCGAGCAGCAGACCGAGCGCGATCGGCACCACGGCGACCAGTTCGGCCGCCGCCTGGCCTCGCTGCTCGCCGGCACGACTCATCGGCCGAGCGTCGCATCGCGGACCTCACCCGGGGCGCGGGCAGCGTGTCAAAAGGCGGACGAGCCGCGAGGGGATCGCGCACGCCGTCGGCCAGCGCTCATGGTGGGGCGGAAAATGCCGGCTCAAGCGGCGAAATCCGTCCCACCCGTGGGGGGGTCGGGTTGCCGTCCGACCCGTGGACTGGGCTCGGTCCGCCGCCGAGCACGGGTGTGCTCAGTAGCTCGCGCGCGCCTCGGTCCAGACCCGGACGATCCCGTAGATCGACAGCCCGAGCACGGCGAGCCAGACGAGCAGTCCGGCGCCGGTCTCGGTCATCTCGTCGGCTCCCGCGATCATCAGCACGATCGCGCCGATCGCACCGACCAGGATCGCGCGCTGCCGCTCGGTGAGGCTGAAGTAGGTGAGGCGGTTCTGTCGGTAGATCTGGAACCCTGCGAAGCCGATCAGGGCGAGGAAGGTGAGGCTCATCGCGGCGACGATCGCGCGCGCCGCGTTGTCGCCGCCCGGGACCACGGCGACGATCAGCGCCAGTACGGCGATGATCGCGATGTTGCGCGCAGTTCGCACTCAGACGAAGGCTAACGGCGCGCGGTCACTTGGTCGTCATCACGACGACGCCGACCACGATCGCGGCGACGGTCGCCATCAGCCCGAGCGCGCCGAGCACCGCGTAGCAGGCCGCCTCGAGCGAGCGGCCGTCGCGGCTTGCTTCGCCGAACCGAGCCGCACCGAGGATCGCGAGCGAGAAGACCAGCGTCGTCCCCACCCCGGCGATGAATGCAGCGACCACGGTCTGCCACAGCGCCTCGGTGTCGACGATCGTCGCGAGCACGGTCGATCAGGTGGCGGGGACCGGCTCGCCGTGGCGGATCCGCCGAGTGAAAGCGGCGACGATCAGCGCCACGCCGATCCCGGTGACGATCAGCGGCCCGACGGCGCCGGGGAAGAGGTCGGTGAACAGGTAAACGGCGGCTCCGATCGCGGCCGCGGCCGGGAGGGTGAGAAGCCAGGCGACGACGATGTTCCCGGCGACTCCCCAACGCACCGCCGAGAGCCGCTTGCCCGCTCCGGCGCCCATGACGCCACCGGCGATCACCTGGGTGGTCGACAGTGGATAGCCGAAGTGCGAGGAGGCGAGAATGACGGCGGCTCCGGCCCCCTGTGCGGAGAAGCCCTGGGCCGAGTCCATCTTGATGATCCGGGTGCCCATCGTCTTGATGATCCGCCAACCCCCGGTGTAGGTGCCGAGGGCGATCGCCGAGGCGGCCGAGATCACCACCCAGGTGGGGACGTCGAACTCCGTCGCCGAGAGGTTGCCGTTGGCGATCAGCGCCAGGGTGATCACCCCCATCGTCTTCTGCGCGTCGTTGGTCCCGTGAGCGAGCGCCAGGAGCCCGCCCGAGAGCACCTGCCCGAGGCGAAAGCCTCGGGTGACCGGGCCGGGGCGCAACCTGCCGACGATCCGGTAGGCGATCACGATCCCGACGCCGCCGACGACGAAGGCGAGCACCGGCGCGATCAACGCCGGGATCAGGACCTTGCCGAGCACGCCCTCGCCGAAGATCGCGTCGGCACCCGCCGCCACCAGGGTCGAACCGACCACCCCTCCAATGAGCGCGTGCGAGCTCGACGAGGGAAGCCCGAAGTACCAGGTGATCAGGTTCCAGGCGATCGCCCCGACCAGCCCGGCGAAGATCACGGTCGTCGTGATCGCCAGCGGGTCGACGATGTCGGCGGCAACGGTGGCCGCGACCGCGATGGAGATGAACGCACCGGCGAAATTGAGCACCGCCGCGTAGGCGACCGCGATCCGCGGTGACATCGCCCGGGTCGAGATCGAGGTGGCGACCACGTTGGCGGTGTCATGGAACCCGTTGGTGAAGTCGAAGGCGAGCGCGGTCGCGACGACGATCCCCAGAATCAGGTCCGCCTCAGACACGCGAACGGCTCACGCGTTCTTGATCACGATGCCTTCGAGGATGTGCGCTGCGGTCTCGGTCGCGTCCACCGCCCGCTCGAGCCGGAGGAAGATGTCGCGCCAGCGGATCACGAACATCGGGTCGATCCCGTTGGCGAACAGCGACGCGACCGCGTCGCGGTAGAGCCGGTCGCCCTCGTTCTCGAGCCGATGGATCTCGATCCAGTAGCCCTCCAGGTCCTTGAACCCACGCAGGTGCTCGAGCGCCGCCGCGAGCTGCTCGCACGACTTGACCAGCACCTCGGCCATCGCCAGCGACTGCTCCATCGGCGCCTCGATCCGGTAGAGGCCCATGAAGTCGGCGGTCTCCTCGATGTAGTCAACGATGTCGTCGAGCCGGGTCGCGAGACCGTAGATGTCGCCGCCGTCGATCGGGGTGACGAAGGTCGTGTTGACCCGTTGGACGATCGTGTGGGTGATCTTGTCGCCCTCCTGCTCGGCGAGCAGGATCTCGCGCGCGAGCCCGGCCTCGTCGGGCCAGCCCTCGAGCATCTCCTTGAGCAACCGAGCCGCGCGCACGGTGTTCTGGCCCGCCTGGCTGAAGAGGTCGAAGAAGACGCGGTCGCGTGGGACGAGCGAGGGCAGCGGCACGGCTCGCGAAACTACCAGCCTTCGAGCACATCGGCGACCCGCTGCGCCGCATGCCCATCCCATTTCGGCGGTGCTTGCGAGCGGCGCTCAGACGACCTGGCCAGCAGCTGCGGGATCTCGCCGATTCGCTCCGGCGCCAGCCCGAGCAAGGTGTTGGTGCCGAGTCGAACCGTCACCGGACGCTCGGTGGCGTCGCGCAGGGTGAAGCAGGGCACCCCGAGGTAGGTCGTCTCCTCCTGGATCCCGCCCGAATCGGTCAGCACCGCGCCGGCATCGGCCTCGAGCGAGAGGAAGTCGAGGTAGCCGAGCGGGTCGATCAGCCCGACTCCCGGCGCCTGGCGGTCGCCGAGCATCTTGCGGGTCCGCGGATGGATCGGGAAGACCACGGGCATCTCGGCGGCGATCCGCTCGAGCGCGGACATCGTCGCTCCGAGCAGCGGTCCGTCCACGAGCGCCGGCCGGTGCAGGGTGACGAGCAGATAGGAGCCGGGCTCGACCCCGAGACGCGCCGCCGCGCCGCGCTCGCGAAAGCGCCGCTCCAGCGCCACCAGGGTGTCGATCATCGTGTTGCCGACGAACTGGTAGCGCTCGGCAGCGACCCCCTCGGCGGCGAGGTTCTCCTCGGCCTCGGCCGAGTGGCAGAACAGGGCTCGCGAGAGGTGGTCGGCGACGATCCGGTTGATCTCCTCGGGCATCGTGCGGTCGAAGCTGCGCAGCCCCGACTCGACGTGGCCGACGCCGATCCCGAGCTTCGCCGCGCAAAGCGCCGCCGCCAGAGTCGAGTTGACGTCGCCGGGCACGAGCACGATCTCGGGGCGCTCGGCCCTGAGCACCGGCTCGAGTCGCTCCAGCACCCCGGCGGTCTGCTCGGCGTGGCTGCCGGAGCCGACCCCGAGCATGTAGTCCGGCTCCGGTACCCCGAGCTCGGTCAGGAAGACCTCCGACATCGCCCGGTCATAGTGCTGGCCGGTGTGCACGACCACCGAGTCGTCGGCGCCGAAGCGCTCGTGCGCAGCGGCGATCACCGGCGCCATCTTGACGATGTTCGGCCGGGTGCCGAGAACGTGCACGATCCGCATCGCTGGCCGCTCTATCCCTCGGGATCGAGCTCGAGCAGCTCGAGCCCGCGGCTCACCTCAGACGCACTCGTCGATCCGGCTCGCCAGCTCGAAGTCGTTCGCGGTCAGCCGGCCGGCCGAGTGGGTGGTGATCGTCACCTTGACCTCGTTCCAGGAGATCGCCAGGTCGGGATGGTGGCCCATGTCCTCGGCGGGGCCGGCGACCCGCCGCACGAACTCGACCGAGCCGACGAAGTCCCCGTTGTCGAAGCTCTTGGTGATCGCCTCGCCCTCCCGAGACCACCCCGGCAGCTCCCCGAGGCGGGCGTCGATGTCGGCGTCTTCGAGCAGGTCGGCCATGGTCGTGTCCTGACAACCTTATCCTCGATCGGGTGAGAATCGCCAGCCTGGTCCCCTCCTCGACCGAGGCGCTGTTCGCCCTCGGCCTCGGTGAATCGGTCGTCGCGGTCACCCACGAGTGCGATTACCCCGAGGCGGTGCTCGAGCTGCCGCGGCTGACCTCGAGCGTGATCCCCGCCGGGCTGACCGCGGCCCAGATCGACACCCGGGTGCGCGAGCTCACCGGTCGCGGAGAATCGCTCTATTCACTCGACGAGCCGCGCCTGGCCGAGGCCGCGCCCGACCTGATCGTCACTCAGGCGCTGTGCGCGGTCTGCGCCGTCTCCTTCGACGACGTCCGCGCGGTCGCCGCGCGCCTGCGCGGCTCGCCGCGGGTGATCTCACTCGACCCCGAGACCCTCGAGGAGGTCCTCGGTGACCTGGCGGAGCTGGCGCAGGCGTGCGCCGAGCCCGCCAGGGGCGAGCGCCTGCTCGCCGAGTTGCGCTCGAGGCTGCGGGCGGTCGGCGCCGCGGTCGCCGGGCGGCCGCGGCCGCGCGTGGCGGCGCTCGAGTGGCTCGACCCGGTCTACATCGGCGGTCACTGGGTGCCGGAGATGATCGAGCTCGCCGGCGGGGTCGACGTCCTCGGTCGGCCGGGGCGCAGGTCGCGGGTCGCCTCCTGGGAGGAGCTCGCCGCCTCGTGCCCCGACGTGATCGTGGTCATGCCGTGCGGGATGTACGCCGATGAGGCCGCCGCGCAGGCGCGCGAGCACGCCGTCCGACTTGCCGCGCTCGGCGCCGAGCGGGTGGTCGCGGTCGATGCGGCGTCATCGTTCTCGCGGCCCGGGCCCCGGCTGGTCGACGGGGTCGAGCTGCTCGCCCACCTCCTTCATCCGAGCGCGGTGCGAGCGCCGGCGGGAATCGCCTTCGAGCAGCTGGGCCGGGCGATCGCCGCCGGCGCGCGGACCTAGACGAAGCTCGGGGCGCTGGCATCGGCGGTCAGCAGCGCCGCGGCGATCGCGACCGCGCACAGGCCGACGATCCCGATCGCCTCGATCAGGTTGCGGTTCGACGCCCGACTGCGCTCGAGCGCGATCAACAGCAGCGCTGCGAGTGCGCCGCCGATCAGGCCGCCGAGGTGACCGCCGACGCTGATGTTGTTGGCGCCGAAGGTGAAGGCGAGGTTGAGGATGACGAAGAAGCCGATCTGCGAGGCGAGCTGGTCGAGGCCGCGATCGCGGGCGATCAGGAAGGCGGCCGACATCAGCCCGAAGATCCCGCCCGATGCGCCGACCGTGAGCTCGTCCGGGGTCAGCAACAGGGCCCCGAACGCTCCCGCCAGCACGGAGACGAAGTAGATCCCGAGAAAGCGGGCCGTGCCGATGGCCGGCTCGAGCAGCGTGCCGAGGATGTAGAGGGCGAACATGTTCAGGCCGAGATGGATCAGCCCGGCATGCAGGAACGCCGAGGTGACGATCCGGTAGGGCTCGCCGCCGGCGACGCCGGCGGCGAACAGGCCACCCTCGGCGGTGATCCTGCCGCCGGCCGCGGTCGCCCCGGCGCCACCCGCGAGCTCGATCACGAACGCGGCGACGCAGAGCCCGATCAGGACGAAGGTGGCCGGCGCGTCGGAGCGCGTCGCGGCGCCGCGCGGGTCCCGCACCTCGGTCCGCTGGCGCGCGCATTCGGGACAGCGCATGCCGACCGGGGTCGAGGTCATGCAATCGGGGCAGATCGGCCGGTCGCAGTTCGAGCACGAGACGTTGGTCTCGCGCTGCGGATGTCGGTAGCAGGTGGCCACGCGGACGCCGGACTATAGGCAGGGTGATTGGTCAGTCCAGCGGAGCTTCGAGCAGCGGCCGGGTGGTCGGCTGGCGGCTGCCGCCGCGCGGCTCCCGGCTGACGAAGACCTTCTCGCCGCCCTCGAGCGGCCCGGGGACCGCGGCGGTCGCGGTTCCGTCGCTTTCGAGCACGAACGTCCCGCGCGGCTCGAGCACTCCGGCGCGCTGGACCCAGACCTCATAGACCTCGTCGCGGTCGATCGCCGGGAGCTCCTGCACGTTCAAGATCGCCGAGTCGCCGGTGCGCTCGAGCGTCGCCGAGACCGCGACCGCGTCGCCGATCGGCTCTGCCTTGACCACCTGCGACCCGGTTTCGACCGTATCGGTGCCGCGCAGCAGGTAGCCGCCCGCGACGCCAACCGTGAGCACGATCAGCGCAGCCATCCCGACCGCCGGGCGAACGACCAGCGTCCGCAGCGACTCCCACCAGGCGACGCGACGCGGCTCGGGCTCGCTCGCCGGAGGCGCGGTGGCCTCCGCCCTCACGGTCTCCATCAGGCTTGCGCGGAGGCTGTCCGGCGGCGTTCGCTGCTCGACCGACGCCGGTAGCAGATCGACCGCCGGGCGCAGCCACTCGACTCGCTCGCGACACTGCTCACACCCCTCGACATGGCGTTCGAGCTCACCCTGCTCGTCATGATCGAGGGCGCCGAGCGCGTAGGCGGCGAGGTCGTCGTGCAGGCGTTCGCCGTCGGCGTGCCAGTCGCGGCGGCTCACGGCAACGCCTCCGAGGGGCCTTCGATGCCCATCCGCTCGGCGAGCGTGGCCCTGATCTTTTCCAGCCCCAGTCGCATCCGTCCTTTCACGGTACCCAGCGGCATCCCCAGCATCTCGGCGATCTCCGAGTGGGTGAAGCCGCCGAAGTAGGCCAGCCCGATCACCTCCGACTGCTCGGAGGGGAGCTCGCGCAACGCACCGCGCACCCGGCTCGCGGTGTCCCTGCGGATCGCCTCCGTCTCGGTGAGCTCGCCCGACTCCTGGGTCTCGAGCACCGCCTCGTCGTCGAAGTCGAGCTTCGGCGCCGAGCTCGAGGACCGGCGCAGCGCGTCGATCGCACGGTTTCTGACTATCCCCAGGGTCCAGGAGCGGACGCTGCCGCGGGCGGTGTCGAAGCGCGCGCCGCTGCGCCAGACCGAGAGGAAAGCCTCCTGGGTCACCTCCTCGGCAGAGCCGGGGTTGCCGACGATCCGGTGGGCGAGCGAGTAGGCCGCACCGCCGTGGCGGTCATAGAGCACCGCGAAGGCGTCGGCGTCGCGGCGCTCGACCAGGGTCATCAGGTCCTCATCAGCGAGGCGCTGAAGCGCTTCCGGTGTCATCTTTCGGCTCATCCGCTGCGGCGTGTCCTCACCCTTGCTACGCGCGCCCACCGGGCGTGGATCATCGCGTCCGCCGAGCCGAAGATAGTTGCTGCATGCCCCGACGGCGACCAAGGCGATGACCGAGGCCACCCCGGCGAGGCTCTACTGCACCCTGGTCGGCGCCGCGCTGGTGATCGCGGGGATCATCGGCCTCTTCTACTCCGCCGGCTTCGACAGCGGCGCCAACGGCGTGGCCAAGGACACCGAGGACGCCCTCGGCGTCCTCGCGGTGAACGGCTGGCACAACATGCTCCACATCGGCCTCGGGGTGCTGGCGCTGTTCGCCGCCGGCAGCCGGTCGGCGGCGCGCGCCTATTGCCTCGCGGTCGGGCTCGCCTACGTGGTGCTCGCGCTCTGGGGATTCATCGACGGCGACGGGGTGATCCTCGGGCTCTTGCCGCTCGACGACGAGGACAACCTCCTCCACCTGATCCTCGGCCTCACCGGGGTGGCGGCGGGGGCGGCGACGCCGAGGCTGGCAGCGCGCCCTCAGCCGGCCTAGCTAGAGGCGCCGTTCGCCCATCAACGCAGTTCCCGGAACATGCGCCCGACAGTGTCGCGCAAGCCTCCGGGACGGCGGCGGCGGCGGACCTCGACCAGGACGAGCGCTCCGGCGGCCGCGCCGCCGACCGTGACCGCCGCCACCGGGCGGACCCAGTTGCGCGGATCGCGCAGCGCCTCGAGCTCGCCCTCGGAGAACTCGTCGGCCCAGCTCGAGAGCTCGGCCGCGGCTTGCGCCGCGATCGACGACAGGGTGGTCTGCAGCCGCGTCGCCAGGTCCTCGGGCGGATCGATCGGGCGCAGGGCGTCCGAGAGCAGGCGCTCGAAGTTGAGCTCGCCGGCTGCCTCACTCATGCTCCATCGACTCCTCGAGTTGCTTGATCGCCCTGTGGATCAGGACCTTGGTGGCGCCGTCGCTGCGCCCCAGTGCCCTGGCGATCTCGCGATTCGACATCCCGAGCGCGAAGCGCATGATCAGCGCCTCCCGCCGGTCCTCGGAGAGCTCGTCGAGGTGCTCGATCACCGCTCGCAGCCGCTCGCGTCCCTCGACCACGCGCTCGGTTCCATGCGGGTGCGAGGGCGGCTCGACGGCCTCGATGTTCGCCGTCGGCCGGCGGGCGCGGTCGCGATGGTGGTTCGAGGCCAGATTGTGGGCGATGCGGATCAGCCACGGCCTCAGCGGCCGGCCGCGCGACTCCCGACGGGCGCGCTCGAAGTGCCGGTATGCCTGCAGAAAGGCCTGCTCGGTGAGGTCCTCGGCGTCGTGATGGTTGCCCACCCGGTAGTAGGCATAGGAATAGACGTCGCGCAGATGGGCGCGGTAGAGCTCCTCGAAGGCGCGGTCGAGCTCGGCCTTGGTGGCGGGCGCGGCGACGGAGGCTTGCGCCGCCGGCTCGGGCGTGGGCTCGGTCACCGGTCAAATGTAAACCTCCTCACGCTGCCTTCCGGGCGCGCTCGGCCCGGCGCAGGCCGGCGACCCATTCGCCCGGGTCGATCTCGCCGGAGATCAACGAAGCCAAGCCCTGCAGGCTCGGCGAGTCGATCCCCGCGCCGGCCAGGGTCTCGGCGATCAACGGCACCGAGTCGAGGCCCTCGGATGCCTGGCCGATGCGCGAGGCGATCTTCTCTGAGGGGACCCCTGCGCCGAGCAGCTCGCCCGCTTGGCGGTTGCGGCTCTTCGGCGCCAGCACGGTCGCGGTCAGGTCGCCGACCCCTGCCAGACCGGAGAAGGTCTCGAGCCGTCCGCCACGTGCGAGGGCGAAGTCGACGCACTCGCGCCAGACCCCGGCGGCGGCGATCCCGGCGGCGTTGAGGCCGAAGCGCTCAGCGGCCGCCGCCGCGAGCGCGGCCGCGTTCTTGGCAGCACCGGCCATCTCGACCCCGGTGACGTCGTCGCTGCGCTCGCAAAACAGCCCGGCGCGGTCGAAGACCTCGCCGAGCATCGTACGCAGGTCGGGATCGGGGCTGGCGAGCACCAGGGCCGCCATCCCGGCCGCCGCCTCACGGGCGTGCGCCGGGCCGCCGAGCGAGGCGACCGCGCGGGCGCGCACGCGCTCGGAGACGTAGTCGTTGGGCAGCGCCCCCATCGGCTGCACCATGCCCTTCGACAACAACAGCACCGAGGCCCGTGAGCCGATCCGATCGGCGAGGCCACCGACAACGGCGGGCAGCGCCCTCGAGGGAACCGCGAGGCAGACGAGGTCACAGCCGGCGAGCTCGATCTCGCTCGTGCGTTTGACCGTGACCCCCTCCGGGATCTCGACCCCGGCGAGGAACTCGACGTTCTCGCGGCGCCGCATGATCTCGTCGGCCTTCTCCTGACTGCGGCTGCCGAGCTCGACCTCGAGCCCGCCGCGAGCGAGGAGCACCGAGACCGCCGTGCCCCAGCTGCCGGCCCCGATCACAGCGGCCTTGCGCAGCGGCGGCAGCCCGCCGAGCCATTCCCACTGCAGCTCGATGTTCGGCCAGATCCGCTCGGTCACCGTCGCCGCCAGCGCCGGCGAGGGCCGCTCCTGGCGAGGGAAGGTCATCGGCTTGCCCGCGCGCAGCTTCACCTTGCGCGGGCGGATGCGCCAGCCCCGGCGTACCTCCTCGGAGCCGTGCACGGCGAGCGGCAATACCGCGGCTCCGGTCTCCAGCGCGAGCCGGCCGACACCGCGCTTCGGGCGCCCGAGCGAGCCGGTGCGGATCCTCGTCCCCTCGGGGAAGATGACCACGGTCCCGCCGCGGGCGACGACGATCGCCGCGGTCTCCATCGCGACCTCGTCGGCCTGGCCGCGCCGGATCGGGAAGGCGCCGAGGCGCGACAGGATCCAGCCCTGCCACCGGTTCTCGAACAGCTCCACCTTGGCGACGAACTGCATCCGGCGCCGCCACGGCAGCAGGGCGCCGATCACGAACGGGTCGAGGAAGCTGCGGTGGTTGGAGGCGACGATCATCCCGCCCTTGAATCGTGCGTGCTCGCGACCGGTGCGCTGGAGGCGAAACCAGACCAGGAAAGCGGGCACCAAGAGGCAGCGAAGGAAGTAGTAGATGACCCGATTGGTCCCGCGCTCGCGCGCGTAGCGGTGATAGGCGTCGTAGCGCTCCTGCGTGATCACGTCGTCGGCGCGCGGCGGCGGCGAGCGCCGGGATCCCTCGTCCATGCAGGTGCCTACACGTGCGTGGGTGCGGCGTTACGCGCCGCGCGCTTCACCAGGCCGCTTCGGCCAGGCTCCGGATCTCGGCCTCGCCGGGCGGATCGGGCGTCAGCTCGAGCTCCGGACGGGCCAGGATCGCCTTCACCGCATGATCGAGGCCCTGCTCGTCGGCGCCGAGGTCGCGCAGGCGCCGGCGCCCGCCGCCGAGCTCGACCAGTCGCGCCCGCAGACCGTCCTGCTTGCTTCCCAGCGCCCGCGCCAGGGCGGTCATCTGCGTGCCGGCACGAGGGCGCATCGCCTCCATCGTCAGCGGCAACATCGTCGCGTTGGTCTCCGCGTGGCCGATCCGCAGCTCGCGCACCAGGGTCTGGCAGACAACGTGGTGAAGCGCGAACAAAGCCGAGTCGAGCGCGTACGCGCAGAGGATCGAGCCGAGCGCCAGCTTCCCCGGGTCGCGTCGCGCCGGGTCGGTGTCGAGCGCCTTTGAGATCAGGCTCGCCCCGCGCAACGCGGTCAGCGTCGAGACCGGGTTGGCGAGCGGGGTCGCGAGCGAGTCGGCGCCGTGGCCGAGCGCGTTCATCGCGCTTGCGCGCAGGCGCTTCTCGGGCAGGCTCGCCATCACCGGCGGGTCGGCCAGCACCACCACCGGCCTGACCAGCCCGTCGGCGGCGGCCTCGCCCTCGGGCAATCGGTGGATGGCCGTCATCTCGGCCCCCGAGAGGGTCGTCGGCAGCGCCGCCACCCGGCTGCCGCGCACGGCCGCGACCGCCTTCGCCGCGTCGATGACCCGGCCACCCCCGAGCGCCACCAGGTCGAGCTCGCCGACGTCGGCGGTCAGCCGCGCCGCGACCTCGTTCACCGGCCCCGGCGGGACGTGGTGAAAATGGGACGAGTCCTCGGCCAGCGCCACCGGCGCCGCCCCCATCGCCCGCTCGGTGGTCAACAGCTCGTAGCGGTCGAACCCGTGGCCGGCGAGGATCTCGGGCGATTCGCCGATCACCCCGGCGCGGAAGTGGATCGCCCGCTCGCCATCGCGCCAGGTGAAGTCGCTGTCGCTCAAGAGCCCGGAGTGGGACTCGAACCCACAGCCTTCGCATTACAAGTGCGGTGCTCCACCAGTTGAGCTATCCGGGCGGGCCGCGATCAAATCTACGCCAGGCCGACCCTGACTCCCACCACGAGCGACGACGACGAGCGACCGCTAGCCGAGCACCTCGCGCCCGGAGATGTGCGCGGCGACCTTGCGCTTGACCCGCTGAAGGGCGTTGTCGACCGTCTTCGTGTCGCATTCGAGCCGCTCGCCGATCTGCTCGTAGGAGTGGCCGTCGAGGTAGAGGGAGAGCACCCGGCTCTCGAGCTCGGAGAGGACGCTCGACAGGCACGAGACCAGCGCGCCCAGCTCCTCGCTGGCGATCACCCGTTCGGACGGGTCCTCGGAGATCGGCCCCGGGAGGATCTCCTCGAGCGTCGTCTCGGCGTCGCCGGACGCCGCCGGCGACTGGGCGAAGGAGACGTACTGGTTCAGCGGCGCGTGCTTGTTGCGGCTCGCGGTCTTCACCGCGGTGATGATCTGGCGGGTGATGCAGAGCTCGGCGAAGTTGCGAAAGCTCGACTCGCGGTCGGTCCGAAAGTCGCGAATCGCCTTGTAGAGGCCGACCAGTCCCTCCTGGATCAGGTCGTCGGAATCGCCGCCGAGCAGGAAATACGAGGAGGCCTTCAGCCGGACGAAGCCGCGATAGCGCTTCACGATCCGCTCGTAGGCATCGGGGCTGCCGCGCTTAGCCAGCGCGACCAGGTATCCATCCTCAAGCTCCGGTTGAGCCTCAGCTCGGGCTGGGCTGCGAGCGCCGGCGGCGCGCGCAGGGGCGGCGAGCGTGGTCTGACGGGTAGGTATAGCCACAGGTCCTCCAGATTTGGTTGGAACCGGTGGCGCCTGAACCTCCCCGTAAAGGCGCCTCTCCTCGGGTTTGAACCGGGTCTTCCTCGACCTTTAGTTCACCCTTACGCGCGGCAGTGTATGCGCGTTGACATAGTTCTGTCAACCTGTGGCGGGCAGATCGCAAGATCCGTTGCAAATTCGGGGCGGCGTCCGCGGGGCTTGCTAGACCGTCGCGCGCTGGCGCAAGGCCTCGAACAAAAGCGCCGCCGCGGCTGCCGAGACGTTCAGCGATCTGACCCGCCCGCGCGCCGGAATCGAGACCAGCAGGTCACACGCCTCGGCCACCCTGGGTCGCAGCCCCCTCCCCTCGCTGCCGAGCACGAGCACGACCTTGCCGGTGAGGTCGGTCTGCGTGTAGACCGCCGGCGCGCCCGCCTCGGCCCCGTAGATCCAGGCGCCCGCCGCCTTTGCTTGCCCGAGCCAGTCGGCGAGATTCCGCACCTTGGCGACGGGCAGGTGCTCGACCGCTCCCGCGGAGGCCTTCGCGGTGGCGGCGGTGACCGAGGCCGACCGCCGCTCGCAGATCACCGCCCCGGCGGCCCCGGCGGCCTCGGCCGAGCGGATCACGGCGCCGAGGTTGTGGGGGTCGGTGACCTGGTCGAGCGCCACCACGAGCGCGTCCGGGCGCTCGAGCAGGGCCGCGGCGTCCTCGTAGCGGTAGGGCTCGACCTCGGCCACGAACCCCTGGTGGTCGGGTGAGCCGGCGAGCGTCGTGAGCTCCGCGGCCGAGGTGTCGGCGGCCGTCCAGACTCGGTGCACGGCGCGGCGCCCGCGCTTTGCCTCGGCGACCGGCCGCTTGCCGTAGATCAGCTGCCCGCCCGAGTTCACGTCTCGCGCACAGGCTTCGCTCCCGCGGGCGTGTCTCGGACCAGCCAGCCGAGCTCGCGCAACTCGTCGCGAACCGCGTCGGCGCGCTCGAAGTCGCGATCGCCGCGCGCCCGCTCTCGCTCGGCGAGCAACTCCGCGACCTGCGGCGGGACCTCATCCTCGACCTTGGCCAGCGTCTCGAGCCCGACGATCTGCAGCAAGTCGGCGAGCGTCTTGTGGGCGCCGGCGAGCGGACGCCGGTGGCCCTCGGCGATCAGGTCATAGATCTCGGCCATCGCCCGCGGAGTGTTGAAGTCGTCGGCGAGCGCCTCGAGAAAGGCCTCACGCGCCTGCTCGACCCGAGGGTCCGGTCCCCCGTCGGTGCGCTCGACCTCGCGAAAGAAGTCGCGTACGCGCTCGTTTCGAGCTCGCGCTTGCTCGAGCGCGCCCTTGCTGAAGGCCAGCGGCTGGCGGTAGTGGCCCGAGATCAAGAACCCGACCACCGCCTCGGCGCCGAACCGGTCGACCGCCTCGTCCAGCTGGAAGACGTTGCCGGTCGACTTCGCCATCTTCGCCTCGTCGCCGGTGAGCACCATCCCGTTGTGCATCCACAGCCGCGCCAGCGGAGCTCCGCGCGCCGCCTCGGTTTGGGCGATCTCGTTCTCGTGATGGGGAAAGACGAGATCGGCGCCCCCGCCGTGAATGGCGAAATCCGTGCCGAGCAGCTTCTCGGCCATCGCCGAGCACTCGATGTGCCACCCGGGCCGGCCCTCGCCCCACGGCGAGGGCCATGCGGTGTCCTCCTCGGGCTTGCGCGCCTTCCACAGGGCGAAGTCGAGCGGGCTCTCCTTCAGCTCCGCGTTGCCCGCGTCCTCTCCCTGGTCCATCTCGGCCGGATCGCGATTCGAGAGCTTGCCGTAGCCGGGGAAGCTGAGAACCCTGAAGTAGACATCGCCCCCGGACTCATAGGCGTGACCGGACTCGACCAGCGCCTCGATCAGGGCGACGATCTCGGCCACCGTCTCAGTCGCCAGCGGCTCGGCGTCGGGACGCCCGAGCCCGAGCCGGCCGGTGTCCTCGAAGTAGGCACGGGTCATAGCGGCGGCGCGCTCGGCCGAGGCGACGCCCGCGTCGCGGGCCGTGGCGTAGATCTTGTCGTTGATATCGGTGACGTTGATCACCAGCTCGGGCTCCCAGCCTTCGTGCGCGAGAAACCGGCGCAGCAACGAGAAGACGACATAGGGACGGGCGTTGCCGACGTGGATCCGCGAGTAGACGGTCGGGCCGCAGGCATAGATCCCGACCCGCGGCGGGTCGCGCGGCTCGAGCTCTCGCAGCTCGCCGCTGAGCGTGTCCCTGATCCTGACCGAGCGCATGCTGCGATGCTATGCACCTGAAGCAGAATCGTCGGCGTGGACAGGGGTTCGGTCTGTCCCAGGAGAACATCGAGGTCGTCCGAGAGCTCTACCGGCTGTTCGCCGATCGCCAGCTGAGCGCCGCCTTCGCCGATTACGCCGATCGCGATCTCGAGCTTCGCGTCCCTGCGATCTATCCCGACACGCCCGAAGTGCTCACCGGCAGGGCGGGAGTCGAGCGCTGGATCGCGATGATCGACGAGGCCTGGACCGAGTGGCGCTTCGAGCCCGAGCGCTACCTCGACCGCGGCTCGAAGGTGATCGTCCTCGCTCGCTTGATCGCCGAGGGCGGCTCGAGCGGCATCCACCTGGAGCGCGAGGTCGCCCACGTGTGGACGATAAGAGGAGGCCGTGCCGCCAGCTGCCAGGTCTACCTCAACCCCGACGAGGGCCTCGAAGCCGCCGGGCTCGCCGAATAGGCGCGGCGCCTAAGCCAGCTCGCGCTTGAGGATCTTGCCGGTGGCGTTTCGCGGCAGCGAGTCGAGGAACTCGATCTCGCGCGGGACCTTGTAGCGCGCGAGGTTGAGCTTGACGAACTCGCGCAACTCGTCATCGGAGACCGAGTCGCGCTCGACCAGGACCACGAACGCCTTCAGGCGCTGGCCGAACTCCTCGTCGTCGACCCCGATCACGGCGACCTCGGCGATCGCGAGGTGGCCCGCGAGCAGGTCCTCGACCTCGCGCGGGAACACGTTCTCGCCGCCGGAGACGATCATCTCGTCGTCGCGGCCGTCGATGAACAGGCGGCCCTCAAGGTCGAAATGACCGACGTCGCCCGAGGAGAGCAGGCCCTCGTAGACGTCCTTGCCGCCGCCCCCGGTGTAGCCCTCGAACGCCATCTCGTTGCCGACGAACACGCGCCCGGTCTCACCCGGCGGAAGCTCCGCCCCGCCCTCGGTGTCGACGATCTTGACCACGGTGCCGCGCGGCGGCCTGCCGGCGGTCCCCGGCGCCGCGCGCAGGTCCTCGGGCGTCGCGATCGTCGCCCAGGCGACCTCGGTCGAGCCGTACAGGTTGTAGAGGTTGTCGCCGAAGCGGTCCATCCACTCGATCGCGAGCTCGCCCGGCAGGGCCGAGCCGCTGGCCGCCGTCACCCTGAGGCTCGGCAGCTCGTACTTGGCCAGCGTCGGCTCGGGAAGCTGGAGGATCCGCTGCATCATCACCGGAACCACCACCAGCGCGGTCGCCTCGCGTTCGGCCACGGCCCGCAGGGTCTGCTCGGGATCGAAACGTCGCTGCAGCACGTAGGTCGAGCCGAGCGAGAGGCCGAGGACGAAGTGGGCAAAGCCCCAGGAGTGGAACAGCGGCGCCGCGATCACCGTCGTCTCCCGCGCCCGCATCGGGATCAAGGAGAACATCGCCGCGAGCGGCGCCAGCGTGGCGGGGGCGCCGCGCTGGGCGCCCTTCGGGGTGCCGGTCGTGCCCGAGGTGAGGATGACGAAGCGGGCCGGCTCGGACGGCGGCTCGAGGTCGCCGTAGCCGGCGCTCGCAATCAGCCCCTCGACCGCCTCCCCGGTCGGCTCGCGGCTCTCGCGCCAGGCGAAAAAGCTCTGCAGCTCGCCGCTCGCCGGCGCCAGCAGGTCGCGGAACTCCTCGTCGTCGATCAGCGCCACCGGTCGCTCGCGTTCGACCACGCCGGTCAGCTGGGGTCCCGAGAAGGCAGTGTTCATGTAGAGCCCGACCGCTCCGAGCTTGGAGACGGCCAGGGTCGCCTCGACGAAGTGACGATGGTTGCGGCACATGATCGCGATCCCGTCGCCGACCCCGACGCCGCGCTCGGCGAGGGCGCGGGCGAGCGCGTTGGAGCGCTGGTGGACGGCGGCGAACGTCAGCGTGCCCTGCTCGTCGACCAGCATCGTCCGGTCGGGGTCGGTGATCGCCGCGCCGGCAATCCCGGCGGCCGGTGAGGCGCCCCACCGCTGCAACTCACGGGCGACCCGGACGAGCTTGTCGGGTCGCACCGGTCGCAGCACGCCTGCCCCGGCCAGGGCGCTCAGGTTGAAGGGCAGATCGGCGAGCGTTCCCAGGGGACCGACCGTGACCCGGCGGGCGAGTGCCAACGGCGAGGTGAGCTGACCGAGGTCCATGCCGCCAACTCTATGTCTCGGTCGCGAGCGAGGCGACGGCTATGCAGGCAACCCCCTCGCCCCGCCCGACCCAACCCATGCCCTCGTTGGTGGTCGCCTTGACGTTGACCACCGCCCCGAGCACCTCGCCGAGGTTTCGCTGCATCTGATCGCGGTGTGGCTCGATCGCCGGGTGCTCGCAGATGACGCTCAGATCGACGTTGATCACCGGGCCACCGACCAGGCCGACGACCGTGCGCAGGAGATCGAGCGAGTCGGCATCTCGCCAGGTCTGATCGCTGGGCGGGAAGTGGGCGCCGAGGTCGCCGAGGCCCGCGGCGCCGAGCACCGCGTCGATTACGGCGTGGGTCACCACGTCGGCATCGGAATGCCCCTCGAGACCCTCCTCGGCGGCGATCTCGACCCCGCCGAGGACCAGCCGCCGCCCGGCGGCGAAGCGGTGGCTGTCATAGCCGATCCCGACCCTCATCCGAGCGGCTCCAGACGCCGCTCGCGATCCTCGAACACCGCGATCTCCTCGACCCCCCAGCCGCGCATCGTCTCGACCGCGCGCTCGTAGTCGCGCCCCACGTCCTCGGGCAGGTGGGCGTCCGAGGAGAGCGCGAACACGGCACCGGCCTCGACGCACATGGCCGCGAAGGCATCGGAGGGATAGAGCTCGCCGACCGGCTTTCGCCAGCCCGCGGTCGAGACCTCGACCGCGATCCCAGACTCGCCGATCGCCTCGACCACGGGCTCGTAGTAAAAGCGCGGATCCCGCTCGGGCGTCGGGCGACGCTCGCCCCAGACCTTGACCAGGTCAGGGTGGGCGAGGATGTCGTAGAGGCCGGTGCGGACCGCCTCGGCGAGCGTGTCGAAGTAGAGCTGCCAGACGCGATCCGGGTCCGAGATCGCCTCCCAGATGTCATAGACGTCCCAGTCGACCGCGCGGTCGCGGATGAAGTGGACCGAGCCGACGACGTAGTCGAACCGGTGAGCGTCGAGGACGTTCGCGATCCGGTCCTCGCGGTCGGCCAGATAGTCCATCTCGATCCCGAGTCGAAGCGGCGTCGAGCGCACGAACTCGCAGTACTCGGCCAGATCGTCACGAGCGTTGTCTCGCCACGACGGGTGGTCCCAGATCTCCAGTGATCGCGTGAACCTGTCGATGTGCTCGGAAACGCCGAGCTCGGAGACTCCGGCGCCGGCGGCGGCCTCGAGGTAGCGCTCGACGTTGGCCTCGGTGAAGTACTCGGCGGCGGCCGTGTCGGGTTCGTCGGGACGCAGGTGCAGGTGATAGTCCGTCAGCACCGCCGGTACGCTAGCCGCGATGGTCCACATGCGGATCGTGGTCCCCGGGTACCAGGCCGAGCACGTGCTCGACCTGGTCACGCACGCCCACTCGGTCTGCAACGTGATCTACCTCGAGCGCGCGGCGCGCAAGCCCGAGGGCGACGTGATCTTGTGCGACGTCGCTCGCGAGGAGGTCAGCGTGATCGTCTCCGACCTGCGCGAGCTCGACGTCGACACCGAGGGCTCGATCGCGATCGAGCACATCGACTCGGCGATCTCGAAGTTCGCCGAGGAGGCCGAGCGGGCCGCCGCGGGCCACCCTGGCGACGCGGTGGTCTGGGAGGAGGTCGAGTCACGAACCTCCGAGAACACCGAGCTCAACGGAATCTTCTGCGCCTTCATGGCGCTCGCCTGCATGATCGCCTCGGTCGGGATCTTCCTCGACTCCCCGATCCTGATCGTCGGCGCGATGATCGTCGGACCCGAGTTCGGCCCGATCGCGGGGCTCTGCGTCGCGGTCGTCCAGCGCCGCCGCGATGTCGCGCGCCGCTCGTTCAGGGCGCTCGCGGTCGGCTTCCCGATCGGGATCGCGGCCGCGCTCGCCTTCGCGCTGCTGATCCGTGCGGTCGACCTGACCCCGGACGGCTTCATCTCATCCGAGCATCCGAACACCGACTTCATCTCGCACCCTGACGTGTTCTCGGCGATCGTCGCCTTCGTCGCCGGGATCGCCGGGGTGCTGTCGCTGACCGCGGCGAAGTCGGGCGCGCTCGTGGGCGTGTTGGTCTCGGTGACGACGATTCCGGCGGCCGCCAACATCGGCATCGCCGCCGCCTACGCCGATTGGACCGAGTTTCGCGGCGCGGTGCTCCAGCTCGCCGTCAACCTCACCGCGATCCTGGTCGCCGGGGTTGGCACGCTGTTCATCGAGCGGTCGATCTACGTACGCCGCCGGCACGCCCACCTCCAGGACACCGCCACCCGCGAAGCTGCCGGGCTGCCGGTCGGCCACAGCCGTCGCGACACCAGGGTCGGCGTCGCGCCCGGCTCAAACGCCGAGCCGCGTTGAACCGGGCCATCGCCGACCTGGCGCTGTCGGCCGGCCCGGCTGAGCGTCGCTTCAGCCGCTGTGGCTGTTGACGTTGATCACCGTTCCGTCGGGGTCGGCGACGAAGAAGCGCCGGATTCCCCACGGCTCGTCGGTGAGCTCATAGACGATCTCGAGCCCGAGCCGTCGGGCGCTCGCGTAGGCGGCGTCGACGTCGGCGACCTCAACCGAGATCTGCGAGCGGCCGGTGTTCGGATCCCAGGACCGCTGCTCTTGCGAGCAGATGATCAGCTGAGTGGTCGGATGGCTGGGCGAGGACAACATCAGGAAGCCGGGCTCGTCCATGACCGGCTCGAAGCCGAGGAAATCCGAGTAGAAGGAACGGCTTGCCTCGAGGTCGCCGACCAGCATCGTCGGCATCGCCCGCCTGATCCACCCCTCCGAGCGATCCGCGAGCAAGAGCTCGGCTCGGTGCAGGTCGGCGGGCGTGGTCACCTTGAGGTTCTCGGGCGAGGCGGGCTCGACCACGACCGGCTCGCCGGAGCGCTCGACCAGCATCGCCTCGTCGGTTGCGCCCGCCAGCTCGACAGCGGGAACCTCGAGCGCGCTTCGCAGCGCCTGCGCGCGGAACGCCTGCGGCGTCTGCGCCGCCCACAGGTGCTCGCGGTTCTCGGTGGCGACGACCTCGCGCCCGCCGACACCGACCCGCTTGATCGTGTCGGTGACCGGGGTCGCGGCGACCACGGCGCCGAGGGCGGGATCGGCGGCGAGCCTGCCGACGACCGCGTCGATCAGCTCCGGCGTGACCAGCGGCCGGGCGGCGTCGTGGACGGCGACCAGCTCGCTGTCGGCGTGTGCGAATGCAGCGCTCACGGAGTCGGTGCGCGAGTCACCCCCGGCGACGACCTCCAACGCGAGCTCGGGCGGCGCCAGATCCTCGATCTCGGCCTCCCGGCCCGCCGGCACGGCGACGATCGCGTCGGCCACCGTCGCCGAGGCCGCAAACGCCTCGAGGCACCAGCCGACCAGCGGTCGCCCGCCGACCTCGACCAGCGCCTTCGGACCGCCGGCTCGGAGTCTGTGGCCCGAACCGGCGGCCGCGATCAGCGCGGTGGCGCTAGGCAGTGGCCTTGGCGCCGAACCGCTCCTCGAGCAGCTCGTCGATGTACTCCTCGGCGCCCTCCTCGTCCTTGTCGAGCGCGTACATGAACTCCGAGGCGAGGATCTTCTTCGCCCGGGTGTACATCTGCTTCTCGCCCGTCGAAAGGCCCTTCTCCCACTCGCGAATGGCGAGGTTACGGACGACCTCGGCGAGCTCGAACACGTCGCCGGTCTTGATCTTCTCGCGGTTGTACTTGAAGCGGCGGTTCCAGTTCTTGGGCATCTCCGAGACCTCCCCGCTCAAGACCTCGATCACCCGCCGGACCTGGTCCTCATCGATCACCCGGCGAAGGCCCGCGAGGTGGGCGTTGTCGCACGGGACCATCACGGTCATGTCGTTGTGCAGGATCTTGATCGTCAGGTAGTCGCGCGACTCTCCCATCATGTCGCGAGCTTCCTTGGTCAGCACGACCCCTGCACCGTGGTGGGGATAGACGACGTTGTCGCCGACCTCGAACTCGCACTCCATGGAGCCGAGCTCGATGTCGTCGACCGCGTTCTCGTCTACAGCTAGATCTGTGATGTCTGTCTCCTCCCGTAGCGACGGCCGCTCGCGCGGCCGTCTGGTTCACCGATAACGGTCGACGATGTCGACCTCCTGAAGTCTGCGGATCCCCTCACGGATCTCCTTCGCCCGTGCCTCGCCGACGTCCTCCACCGACTCGAGGTCGTGATCGGAGGCCGCCAGCAGCGACTCGAGGTCGCCGAAGTGGTTGACGACTTTCTGGGCGACCAGCCGCGGTAGGCGCGGCACTCCGCCCAAGACCCGGTAGCCGCGCGGGGCGACCTCGAAGTCGAGGGTGTTGACCTTGCGGTCGTAGCCGAGCAACTCGGCCAGGCGGCCGAAGTCGAGCAGCTCCGTGTGCCAGAGCTCGGTGAGCTCGCCGAGGGCGGTCTCGATCGCCTGCTCGGCGTCGCTGTGGGCGTAATCGCGAACCAACGCCGCGCGATCGGCCATCACCCCGACCACGGTCTCCTCGAGCTGCATCTCGATCAGCCGCCCTTCGGAACCGAGCTCGATGATGTAGCGCTCGACCTCGGCTGCCATCCGGGTGACCAGCTCGGCGCGCTGCAGCGCCGAGAGCACGTCGTAGAGGACGACGCCGCCGGCGAACTCGAGCGCGGTCAGCCGCGCGTCGATCTGATCGAGGCGGGCCCGGTACTTCTCCAGCGTCGCCAGCCCCTGGTTGGCCTTCGAGAGCACCGTCGGGATGTCCTGGAGGATGTACTTGATCCCTTCGACGTAGAGCGAGACCACGTCGCGGCGCTGCGAGATCGCGATCACCAGCGCCTTCGTTTGCTTGGAGACGCGCTCGGCGGTGCGATGGCGGGTCCCCGTCTCCATCGAGAGGATCGTCGGGTCGGGCATCAGCTGTACGTTCGCCCAGGAGATCTTGTCGGCGCGGGTCGGCATCACGATCGCACCGTCCATCTTCGCCACCTGGTAGAGCAGGCCCGGGGTGTAGTCGACATCGAGCTTGAGCCCGCCCGAAAAGAGGAAGGAGACATCGTCGGGCTCGGCGACCACGATCAGGCCACCGGTACGGGCGTGGATGATGTTGTCGATGCCCTCCCGCAACGGGGTGCCGGGAGCGACCATGTCAAGCGCCCGCAAGAGCCGGGGATCCTGACGCGCTTCCAGCTCGTTCAACTCGTCCCCGGCGTGCGTCACCTAGTCATTCTGGCAAACGGCCTGCGTACCGCGCATTCCGCCGAATCCCGCGTGGAGCGATCGGTTTTGCGCTTGTCAAGTGGGCGCGGGTGCGTCAGGCCGCCGCCCGCGAGGCCCGGGCCGGACCGAGCGCGCGGCGCAGCGCCGCCCGCAGCGTCGCCAGCCCTTCGACGCCGGGCGGCAGCTCCCGGGCCGCCGGCGCCAGCACCGGCTCGAGCCCGAACTTGAGCGCCTCGGCGGCGCGCCGGTCGCAGTGGCCGACCGAGCGCAGCTCGCCGGTCAGTCCGACCTCGCCGAAGCAGGCGAGCAGGCGACCGTCGGCATCGGCGAGCGGGTTGCCCGAGTGCGCCGACGCGATCGCCAGCGCGACCGCGAGGTCGGCGCCCGGCTCATCGACGCGGAGGCCGCCGGCGACGTTGACGAACACGTCGGCGCCCGCCAGCGAGGGGCCCCCGTTGCGGGCCAAAACGGCGAGCACCATCGCCAGCCGGTTGCGATCGATCCCGGTCGCCGTCCGGCGCGGCGGCACGATCTCGGTCGGTGCGACCAGGGCCTGCACCTCGACCAAGAGCGGCCGGCTGCCCTCCATCGAGGCGCAGACGACCGAGCCCGGGGCGCCGCTGGCCTCGCCGACGAAGCGCGCCGATGGGTCGAGCACCTCGACCAGGCCGCCGGAGCGCATCTCGAACACACCGACCTCACTGGTCGCTCCGAAGCGGTTCTTGAGCGCCCGCAGAGTCCGAAAGCTCCGCTCGCGCTCGCCCTCGAAAAAGAGCACGCAATCGACCAGGTGCTCGAGCACGCGAGGACCGGCGACCGCGCCCTCCTTGGTCACGTGACCGACCAGGATCACGGCGCAGTCGAGCCGCTTGGCCACCTCCATCACCGCGCTGGCGGCCTCGCGCACCTGGCCGACCGAGCCGGGCGCGCCGCTCATCGCCTCGGCATGGAGGGTCTGAATCGAGTCGATCACACAGGCCTGCGGCCGCTCGGCCTCGAGCGTCGCCAGGACGGCCTCGAGCGAGGTCTCGGCCAGCGCCGGAACCGCGAGCGCTGCATCGCCGAGCCGTTCGGCGCGCAGGCGGACCTGCGCCGTCGACTCCTCGCCGGAGATGTAGAGGACGCTGTGGCCGGCGGCGCCGAGGTTGCCGAGCGCCATCCCGGTCAGCGTCGACTTGCCGATCCCCGGCGACCCCCCGAGCAGGACCAATGACCCGGGCACCAAGCCGCCGCCGAGCACCCGGTCGAGCTCATCCACCCCGGTGCGCAGACGCGCGACCGCCGGCGCCGAGACGTCGCGCAGGGCCACGGGTTTGCCGCCGCGGGCGCCCGCGGCGGGCCGCCCGCCGCGATTTGGCGGCGCGGCGCGATCGGGCTTCGGCGCCTCGACCAGGGTGTTCCAGTCGCCGCAGCCGGCACAGCGTCCCGACCAGCTCAGCGACTCATGGCCGCAGGCGCTGCAGAAGAAGGATGTGGACGAACGCGCGATCAGTTCAGCGTACGCGCGGCCGGGGACGCATCAACCCAAGAACGTCGCGTGTCCGGGTCGCGCGGTTATCCTGTCCGCTACGCGCCGGTTACACGCGCTAGGACGCGTCGGCGGAGCGGTCAGCCGCGTCGTCGTCGTCCGGCGCCTCGCCGCCCTCGTCGTCGCCCTTCTTCGCTCCGACGCCGACCGGCTCCTTGTCGGCATCCTTGGGCTTCGCCTTCGACTTGCGCGGCTTGACCAACTTCAGCGCCAGCGGGCGGTCCTCGTCGTCGCCGTCCTCGTCGCGGTCGACGATGACATTGGTGCCGGAGACGATCGTGTCGGGCCCCTGGCGCAGCACCTCGTCGGCGAGCGGATCCTCGATGTAGCGCTGGATCGCGCGGCGCAGCGGCCGAGCGCCCATCGCCGGGTCCCAGCCCTTGTCGACCAGGAGCTCCTTGGCGGCGTCGGTGAGCTCGAGCTGGAGCTCGTGCTCGGCCACCTGGGCGCGAACCCGGGTGATCAACAGATCGACGATCTCCTTGATCTCCTCGCGCGAGAGCTTGTGGAAGACGATCACCTCGTCGATCCGGTTGAGGAACTCGGGACGGAAGACCTTCTTCAGCTCGCCCATGATCCGGTTCTTCATGTCGTCATAGGAAGCGCCGGTCTCGTCGTCGGAGACCGCGAAGCCGAAGGAGACGTTGCGGGCGATGTCCTTGGCGCCGATGTTCGAGGTCATGATCACGATCGTGTTGCGGAAGTCGACCGTGCGGCCCTGGGCATCGGTGAGCCGGCCGTCCTCGAGGATCTGCAAGAGGATGTTGAAGACGTCCGGGTGGGCCTTCTCGATCTCGTCGAGCAAGAGCACCGAGTAGGGCTTGCGGCGAACGGCCTCGGTCAGCTGGCCGCCCTCGTCGTAGCCGACGTAGCCGGGCGGGGAGCCGACCAAGCGCGAGACCGCGTGCTTTTCCATGTACTCGGACATGTCGATGCGGATCATCGCCTCCTCGTCACCGAACAGGAACTCGGCGAGGGTGCGCCCGAGCTCGGTCTTGCCGACGCCCGAGGGGCCGAGGAAGATGAACGAGCCCGCGGGGCGCTTCGGGTCCTTGATCCCCGCGCGCGAGCGGCGGATCGCCTTTGACACCGCCTCGATCGCGAGGTGCTGGCCGATCACGCGCTTGTGCAGCTCCTCCTCCATCCGGACCAGCTTCTTGGTCTCCGCCTCGGTCAGCTTGAACACCGGGATCCCGGTCCACATCGAGACGATGTCGGCGATCTCCTCCTCGCCGACGGCCGGGCGCTCGCCGCTCTCACCCGAGTCCCAGCGGTCCTCGAGCTCACGCTTGCGGTTGGTCAGCTGGCGCTCGGTGTCGCGCAGGTTGGCGGCCTTCTCGAACTCCTGCGCCTCGATCGCCGCCTCCTTGGCGCGCCGGGTCTCCTCGATCTCCTCTTCGAGATCGCGGTAGACCGGAGGCTGGCTCATCGATTTGATCCGCATCCGCGAAGCCGCCTCGTCGATCAGGTCGATTGCCTTGTCGGGCAAGAAGCGGTCGGAGATGTAGCGGCTGGCGAGCTCGGCCGCCGCCTCGAGGGCGTCGTCGGTGATCTGCACCTTGTGGTGCTCCTCATAGCGCTCGCGCAGGCCCTCGAGGATCTTCACCGTGTCGGGGATCGACGGCTCGTCGACCTTGACCTGCTGGAAGCGACGCTCGAGCGCCGAATCGCGTTCGAGGTACTTGCGGTACTCGTCGAGGGTGGTCGCGCCGATCGTCTGCAGCTCGCCGCGGGCGAGCGCCGGCTTCAGGATCGAGGCGGCGTCGATCGCGCCCTCGGCGGCGCCGGCGCCGACCAGGTTGTGGAGCTCGTCGATGAACAGGACGATGTCGCCGCGCTGGGTGATCTCCTTCATCACCTTCTTCAGCCGCTCCTCGAACTCGCCGCGGTACTTGGAGCCGGCGACCAGAGCGGCCAGGTCGAGCGTGTAGATCTGCTTGTTCTTGAGCAGCTCGGGTACCTCGCCGCGGGTGATCCGCGAGGCGAGGCCCTCGACGATCGCCGTCTTGCCGACGCCCGGCTCACCCAGCAGCACCGGGTTGTTCTTCTGACGCCTGGCGAGGATCTGCATGATCCGCTCGACCTCGGTCTCGCGCCCGATCACCGGGTCGAGCTTGCCCTCGGCGGCGAGCTTGGTCAGGTTGCGGCCGAACTGGTCGAGCAGCTTCGAGGACTTCTTGCCCTCGCCCGAGCCACCGCCGGACCCCTGCCGACGGCCCCCGGGACCGGAGAGCATCCGGATGACCTCGTTGCGAATCTTCTCCGAGTCGGCGTCGAAGTCGAGCAGGATGCGGGCGGCGACGCCCTCGTTCTCGCGCACCAGGCCGAGCAGGATGTGCTCGGTGCCGATGTAGTTGTGGCCGAGCGAGAGCGCTTCGCGCAGGGCCAGCTCGAGCACTTTCTTGGCGCGCGGGGTGAACGGGATCTGGCCGGAGGTGACCTCTTCGCCGGAGCCGACGATGCGCACGACCTGGGCGCGGACGCGCTCGACCGTGATGTCGAGCGATTCGAGCACGCGGGCCGCCAGGCCCTCCTCCTCGCGAAGCAGCCCGAGCAGGATGTGCTCGGTGCCGATGTAATTGTGCTTGAGGGTCCTGGCCTCCTCTTGGGCGAGGACGACCACCTGCCGGGCGCGTTCTGTGAATCGCTCGAACAAACTCAATCCGCCTTGCTCTTCTTCTCGTGCCTTTGTCTTTCGAGTTCTAGCCGTGCCGGGGGACGCGACGGCGCCGGGGCTCTAATCAGTACTTCGGCTACGGGGTGCCGTTCGGATTAGAACCTCCGGGTTGTCGACTACCGCGAGAGGCCAGTATATCGGGGCCCTTGTGGCTACTCGACGGCCTCGAAGCCCCAACCGGGCGCTCGCGCGCAAGTTGCGGACTTCCGGCCCCCGAGCACGGGTCGACGCTACTCGCTGCGCGCGACGGCGACGGCCGTCGCCTCGATCTGGCGTTGACCGAAGGAGCCGCGGCGGACCGGGCCGGCGGCACTGATCCGGTCCCCGGGACCCGGCAGCGGATCGGGGCGCAGCTCGCGGGCGACGTCGATCACCGAGATCCCCGGTGCGGTGATGCTCTCGCGGCTCAGGAGGACGAAATGGGCGTCGCCGTCGCCGTCGGGATCGACCCGCTCGACGTAGACGATCCGACCGCGGGCACTGACACAGTCGCTCGGCCCCGGCGGGCAGCGCGCGGGCTCGAGCCGCTCCGCCGGCGCTCGCTCCGCCTCGGAGCCGGCTGGAGGGCTACCGGAGTCCGGGGTCGGAGCGGGTGGGTCGTCGCCGCAACCAACGCCCGCAGCCGCCGCGACAAGCGCCGCGAGTAAAACCGCGCGGCGCCGGTTGTGTCGAGCCTTCGCCATGCCGGAGAGCCTAGGCGGAGGGGACGCCCGCCGGCCGCCGGCTCAGCGATTGCGATCGCCTATCGTTGCCGCGGTCAACCGAAGCGGTCAGACAGCGGACGATCCCGACGAGCTCCAGTCGCTGCTCGCCGAACAGGTTGCGTACTACCGTGCCCGGGCGCCGGAGTACCTCGAGGGAGCGCTCGACCTCCCCGGAGGCAGCGAGCTCGAGGTGGCGCTGGACTCCTTTCGCCCCGCCGGGCGAGTGCTCGAGCTGGCCTGCGGGCCGGGCACCTGGACCGCGAAGCTCGCCGGACTGGCCGAGGAGCTGACTGCCGTCGATGCCTCGCCGGAGATGATCGGGCTCGCCCGCCGCCGAGTCGGCGACCGCCCGGTCCGCTTCATCCGCGCCGACCTGTTCGAGTGGGCACCCGACCGACGCTATGACGTCGTCTTCTTCGGCTTCTGGCTCTCGCATGTCCCGCTCGAGCGCTTCGAAGCGTTCTGGGATCTGGTCGACGACTGCCTCGAGCCCGAGGGCCGGGTGTTCTTCGCCGACGACGCCTACCGGACGCCCGACGAGCTGATCGAGGGGGAGGAGTCATCGACGATCCGCCGGCGGCTCAACAACGGCAGCGCCTACCGGGCGGTGAAGGTCCCGCACACCGCCGCTGAGCTCGAGCGGCGGCTCGCCGAGCTCGGCTGGGCGATCGAGGTGACGCAGACGACGGGCCCGTTCTTCTGGGGCGCGGGCGGCCGGGCCGAATAGCCGCGGGGCGCCGCCGACGGCTGGCGGCTTATTGGGTGTGTGGCGCAGTTTCCCGCCAGGGCGCAGGCGCAGGCGGCGGTGGCGGCGATCGCCGGACGCCAGCACGGCGTGATCAGCACCGCTCAGCTCCATCGTTGCGGCGTCGGGCCGACCCGGATCAGGGATTGGTTCCGTGCCGCGCGTCTGCACCGCATCCACCGAGGCGTTTACGCGGTCGGCCATGCCGCATTGAGCAACGAGGCGAGGTGGATGGCGGCGGTCCTCGCCTGCGGCGCGGCGGCGGTCCTCAGTCATCGATCGGCCGCCGAGCTCTGGAAGCTGCTCCAGCCGAGGCCCGGCCTGGTCGAGGTCACCGTCGCCACGGCCTCGGGGCGCGCTCAGCGCCGCGGCATCCGCATCCACCGGTCCTCGTCCCTGACCGGCACGGCCACGACCGCCAGGGACGGGATCAGGGTGACCACGCCGGCACGCACACTCGCCGACCTTCGCCGGACCGCGCCCGGTGACTTCCGCCGGGCGCTGCGGCAGGCGGAGTACCTGCGTCTGCCGATCGGGACGATCGCGGAAGCCGACGGTACGCGGAGCGGGCTCGAGGCGCGCTTCCTCGCCTTCTGCCGGCGGCGGCGACTCCCGGTCCCCGAGGTCAACGTGAAGATCGGCCCCTACACCGTCGACTTCCTCTGGCGCCCCGAGCGGGTCGCGGTCGAGACCGACAGCTTTCGCACCCATGGCGGCGCGGTCGCCTTCGAGGAGGACCGCGCGCGGGACCTGTGGCTGAAAGCGCGCCGCTTCGAGGTCGTCCGGGTCACCGATCGCGGCCTGACCACGGATCCCCGCGGCACGGCGGCGGCGCTGCGATCGGTCCTCGCAGCAGCGCGCCGGGCCGCCCCATGAGCTGGCGCGAAACTGCGGCCTATCCCCCATTTCTCGCCACGCGCGCCGGCGGGCGAGGTGGGCACCGCTCAGCGCATCGCCGGGAAGAGGACCACCTCACGCAGGCTGCCGGCTCCGGTGAGCAGCATCACCAGGCGATCGATCCCCAGTCCGACGCCGGCGGTCGGCGGCATTCCGTACTCGAGCGCCTCGAGGTAGGACTCGTCGAAGGGCTGCGCCTCGGCATCGCCGCGGCGCAGCTCCTCGGCCTGCGCCTCGAACCGCCGGCGCTGATCGTCGGGGTCGTTGAGCTCCGAGAACGCGTTGGCGATCTCGAACCCACCTGCATAGGCCTCCCAGCGCTCGACCAGACCGTCCTCGGTGCGATGGCGCTTGGCGAACGGCGACATCTCGACCGGATAGTCGGTGACCAGGGTCGGCTGGATCAGGTGTGGCTCGACCTCCTTGGAGAGCAGGCCATCGACCAGCTTGCCCCAGCCTTCGTCGGCGCCGACCTCGGAGTCCATCGCCTCGGCAAGCGCCTCGCGGGTCGGATGCTCGAGCACGTCGATGCCGGTGCGCTCGCGAACCACCTCGCGCAGGGTGACCCGGCGCCACGGCGGCGCCAGCTCGATCTCGACCCCCTCGCGCTCGACCCTGGTGGTGCCGAGGATCCGCTCGGCGACGTGGGCGACGAGGTTCTCGAGCCGCTCGGCCGCATCCTCGTAGTCGGCGTAGGCCTCATACCACTCGAGCATCGTGAACTCGGGGTTGTGCTTGAACGAGATGCCCTCGTTGCGAAAGTCCTTGCCGAGCTCGTAGACGCGCTCGATCCCGCCGACCACGCAGCGCTTCAGGTAGAGCTCGGTCGCGATTCGGAGGTAGAGGTCGCGATCGAGGGCGTTGTGATGGGTGACGAACGGGCGTGCCAGGGCGCCGCCGTATAGCGGCTGAAGCACAGGCGTCTCGACCTCGACGAAGCCCTCGGAGTCGAGCCACTCACGGGTCGCGGCAATCGTCGCGCCGCGTTTGCGAAACAGCTCCCGGGCGTCCGGGTTGGCGATCAGATCGAGCTCGCGATGACGGTAACGAAGCTCGGTGTCCTCGAGCCCATGGAACTTGTCCGGCGGCGGGCGCAGGCTCTTGGCGAGCAGGGTCCAGCCCGTGACCTGCAGCGAGAGCTCGCCTCGCCGGGTCTTGAATGCGAGCCCGTCGACGCCGACGATGTCGCCCAGGTCGAGGCCGGTGAGCAGCTCGTGCGACTGATCGCCAAGGACGTCGGCGCGCGAGTGCAGCTGGATCCGTCCACTCGCGTCGACCAGATCGATGAAGGCGGCCTTGCCGTGACCGCGGCGCGCCGCGATCCTGCCGGCGACCCGGTAGGCGTCCTTGGTTTCCTCCCCCGCGGCCAGGCCGTCGTGGGCGTCGTCGACCGCGGCGATCTCGACCCGCCCGTGGAACTGCGGCGGAAACGGCTCGATTCCGGCCTCGCGCAGGCGCTCGAGCTTGGCCCGCCGCTCGGCGAGGACGTGGGTCTCGGGCCGCTCCGCGCCCCCCGAGGCGTCGGCCGAGCCGCGCCGCCGCTGAGGCGCCTTGTCATCTGGCTCGGCCATCGCGGCGAGCCTAGATCAACGTCGAAGCCCTAGGCAGCTTCGATCTTGGTGATCTTGAGCTTCTTCTTCGGTCCGCGGGGCACATCGACGCTGACCACGTCGCCACGCTTGTGGCCCATCAGCGCCTTGCCGATCGGCGACTCGTGCGAGAGCTTCTGCTCGGCCGGGTCGGCCTCGGTCGGCCCGACGATCTCGAACTTGCGCGAATCGCCGGACTTCTGATCCTTGACGTGGACGCGAACGCCGACGCCGACCGAGTCCGTGTCGATCGCCTTGCGGTCGACGACGTTGGCGCGGCGGAGCCGCTCCTCGAGCTGGGCGATCCGTTGCTCGAGCAGCGCCTGCTCGTTTTTGGCGTCGTCGTACTCGGAGTTCTCGGCGATGTCGCCGAACTCGCGCGCCTCCTTGATCCGCGAGGCGACCTCGCGCCTCTTCGTCGTCGAGAGGTGCTCGATCTCCGTTTTCAGCTTCTCCAGCCCCTCAGGGGTGATCAGAGCTTCGCGCGCCACTGGAACCTCTTCCTGACCTGCGTCGTGATCCTGAAAAAAGCCCGAAGCGCGCCGCCTCCAGGCATGCACGGGCTCGAGCGAGTCGGCGATTATAGCGATGCGGGTGCCCGTGTCTCGGCGAGCATTTCGCGGACCCGATCGGTGCTCTCTGTGCGCTGGAAACGGTCCGCCTCGGGCCCGAAATAGCCGAGTCTCTCGACGTAGTGCGGATAGAGCTTGCGCAGGTTGCGCGCGGCCCGCTCGGCGCCCCAGTGCTCGTCGGCGCGGTCGAGCACCCAACGCAGCTCGTCCTCGACCTCCTCGCGACGAGGTCCGCCGGAGCGTTTACCGGTCAGCTGGGAGAAGATCCAGGGGTTGCCGAGCGAGCCTCGGGCGACCATCACCGCAGCGGCGTTCGATTGCTCGTAGGCACGCCGGGCGCGCTCGGCGCTTCGGGCGCCGCCGGAAACGATCACCGGAACGTCGAGCTCGGCGACGAGCTCGCGGACGAGCGCGTAATCCGGGGCGCCGCTGTGATGTGAGCGGGCGGGTCGGGGATGCAGTGCGATCGCGGCGACGCCGGCCTCGGCGACCAGCCGGCGCGCCAGCTCGAGGCCTGAGGTGTCGCCCGGCTCGAGCCCCGAGCGCAGCTTCACCGTCACCGGGAGCCCGGAGCCGTCGGCGGCGGCGAGCGCAACCGCGACGGCGCGGTCGGGATCGCGCAGCAGCGCGGCACCGGCGCCGGTCTTCACCACCTTCGGCACCGGGCAGCCCATGTTCAGGTCGAGCAGGGCGGGACCGGCTTCGGCGACGATCGCGGCTGCGACCCGCATCACCTCGGGGTCGCAGCCGAAGACCTGAACCGAGACCACGGCCTCGTCCGGATGGATGCGCAGCATCTCGGTCACGGTGCGCTGATTGCGGTGGGCGAGGGCGAAGCTCGAGATCATCTCCGAGACCGCCATCCCGGCGCCATGGCGCGCCGCCTGCAGGCGCACGAACCAGTTGCCGATCCCGGCCAGCGGGGCGAGTAGGACGCGGTTCGGGATCTCGACGGGGCCGATGCGCAGTGGAGTTGTCAGCGGGGGCTGAAGCATGAGTAGGCAGTATGCAGTTCGCAGTAGGCAGGAACGGCATACCCGTCAGCTCTGCCTACTGCCTACTGCCTACTCTCCGCTCCCGGCTCCCTGCTCACTTGTTCCGATCCCAGATCAACCGCAGCCCGGTCAGCGTCAGCAGATCGTCGACCTCGTCGATCGTCTCGCAAAACGGGACGATCGTGCTCGCGAGGCCACCGGTGGCGATCATCGTCGGCTCGCCCCCGAGCTCGCTCTCGATCCTGCGGGCGATCCCGTCGATCAGCCCGGCGAAGCCGAAGATCACCCCGGACTGGATCGCGCCGCTCGTCGACTTGCCGATCGCGGCCTCGGGGTCGCCGAGCTCGATCCGACCGATCCGCGCGCCGCGCTCGGTCAGGGCCGTCAGCGAGATCTCGACCCCGGGGGCGATCGCGCCGCCGAGGTACTCGCCGGCGGCGGAGACGACGTCGAAGTTGATCCCGGTGCCGAAATCGACCACCACGCAGGCGCCGCCGATGCGCTCGAACGCGGCCACCGAGTTGACCAGGCGATCGGCGCCGACCTCGTAGGGGTTGTCGATCCGAATCGCCATCCCGGTCTTCACTCCCGGGCCGACGGTCAGGCAGGGAGCGTGGAAGTAGCGGGCGGCGATTGCCTCGTACTGGCTGCCCAGCGGCGGCACCACGGAGGAGACGACCAGCGCATCGACCTCCCCCATCTCGATCCCGCTCAGCCCGAGCAGGCCGGCGATGCGCTCGGCGATCTCGTCGCCGGTCGCGCCCGAGACCGTGCGAAAGCGCCAGTGCTCGGCGAGCCGATCTTCGCGAAACGCCCCCAGATGGGTCTGCGTGTTGCCGATGTCGACCGCTAACAGCATCGGCAGGGATTATCTCCCGAGGCTCCGGGCTGGCGCGCCCGGTGGCGGGCGGCGCCCCAGCGGCGCCTTCGCCTCAGCCCGGCGGCATCTCGGCGAACTGCTGCGCGTCGTCGCCGATCTCGTGCCAACTGGCCTTGTACGCGACCTGCTGGTGAAAACTCGGCTTCAGGTCGAGGTCGCTCATCAGCCCTGCGGCCACGAAGTACACCGCGCCGAGGTCGTCGAAGATGCTGGATCCGCAGTTGCTGCAGAAGTTGCGGGGCGCGAGCTCGCTCTCGTAGGTCTTGACCAGGTCCTCGCCCTTGGTGACCCTGAAGTTCTCCTTGGCCACGACCACGCCTGCAAGGCTCGAGCCCGTCCACCGCTGGCAGCGGGTGCAGTGGCAGTAGCCCAGTGCCTGGGGATCTTCAACCTCGTACTCGACCCCTTCGCACAAGCAAGTTCCCTGGAGCACTTCAGTCATCACGACCCCTTCTCGAGTTGGCCTTCTTCGATCCGCGGCAACGCTACCACCGGGAGACGAAAGCGGTGTGGGCCGCCCCCCCGGCCGAACGGCAGATTCCGTGGCGCTACGCGACGGTTGATGCCGCTCGGCGATTGCTAGAGGGCGCCGACGCGCTCGGCGCGCTCGTCGCCGAGGGCAGCGAGCGCCTCGCTCAGCCGGGTGCCGTCGGGCAACTCCAGCTCCGGATCGAGCTCGAGCAGGGGCGCGAGCACGAACCGCCGGCTGGTCACCTCGGGGTGGGGCAGCGTCAGTCGCTCGGTCTCGAGCTCGACCCCTTCGATCAACAGGAGGTCGACGTCGAGCGGGCGTGGCCCGTGACGCGGTCCGGCGCGCATCCGGCCGCGCTCGACCTCGACCGTCTTGCAGACGTCGAGCAGGTCCTCGGGCTCGAGCTCGGTCGAGATCCGTACGGCGGCGTTGAGGAAGTCGGGCTGGTCGAGGATCTCGCCGACCGGTTCGGTCTCATAGACGCCGGAGACCGCCTCGACCACCACTCCCCGTTCGGCGAGCAGGTCGAGCGCCGCCCGCAGATGCTCCCTGCGATCGCCGACGTTCGAGCCCAGCCCCAGGTAGCCGGTGCGAGCCAATCACTCCTCCTCGTCATCGATCTCGTCGTCGGCGCGGCTGTGGACGACCTCGACCGCGACCTCCTCGATCGCCAGCGGGATCGGCGGCTCCGGCTTGGCCGCCCGCACGGTCACGTGGTCGCAGCCGAAGCGCTCGATCAGCCGCTCGGCGATCACGTTCCCGAGCCGTTCGAGGGTCCGGTAGTTGCGCTCGGTCGCCGCCAGGGCGACGATGTCGGCGACCTCCGAATAGTCGATCGTGTCCTCGAGCCGGTCGGTGAGCACCGCGTCGCAGTCGGGGACATCGAAGCTGACGTCGATGACCAGGCGCTGACCGATCTCACGTTCAGCCTCGCTGACCCCGTGGTGGGTATAGATCGAGAGCCCGTGCAGCTCCACCTCGACCGCCGACTCGTGGCCGTTGCCGTGCGACTCCATCGGTGCAGAACCTACCTATTTGCGGCGCTTCTCCACCCGCGGTGCCCGAGGATCACCTCGGCGACGTCGAGGGCCTCGCGCACGGCGGCGACGTCGTGGACGCGAAAGACGTCGGCCCCGGCAGCCAGGGCAAGCACGTTGGAGGCGACGGTGCCGCCGAGCCGGCGGTCGACCTCGCGTCCCGTGACCGCGCCGAGGAAGCGCTTGCGCGAGGTCCCGACGACGATCGGTCGACCGAGCTGCTCGAGCTCGCCGAGGCGGCGAAGCAGCTCGAGGTTGTGATCGACCGTCTTGCCGAAGCCGATCCCCGGGTCGATCCAGATCCGCTCCTCCGATACCCCCGCGGTGATCGCCACGTCGATCCGCTCGGCGAGGAAAGCGCGAACGTCGTCGACGACGTCGTCGTAGCGCGGGTCGTCCTGCATCGTTCGCGGGCTCCCCTGCATGTGCATGAGCACGAGCTCGCAGTCGCGCTCGGCGCACAGTGGGGCGAGCTCGGGATCGGCTCGCAGGGCGGTGACGTCGTTGACCCAGGTCGCACCGGCAACCAGGGCCGCATCGGCTACCGGCGCCTTCGAGGTATCGATCGAGATCGGCACGGTGCCAGCCAGCGCGGCGATGACCGGGAGCACCCGGTCGCGCTCGTCGGACGCCGAGACCGGCTCGGCGCCCGGGCGGGTCGACTCGCCGCCGACGTCGAGGATCTGCGCACCCTCGGCGATCAGCACGCGGCCGTGGCCGATCGCCGCCTGCGGATCGAGGAAGAGCCCACCGTCGGAGAACGAGTCGGGGGTGACGTTGACCACCCCCATCACGCGGGCGGGCTTCGCCGGCGGCTTTGTGAGGCTCTCGCTCAGCGACCGTCGCGCTCGTCGACGCGCATCTCGGCGCCGGCGAGGCCGGGGCGAGGCTGAGGCACGGGGCGCGGGCCCTCGCGACCGGTGCTCTTCTCGGGCTCCGGCTGCGGCTCGATCGTCTCGGCCTCCTCGTCCTCGTCCCCGAAGACCTCCTCCTGGGAGGCCCCTTCGAGGAGCTTCGCGAACTGCTCGGCGTCGATCGTCTCGCGCTCGAGCAGGACCTGGGAGATGGTCTCGAGCGAGTCGTGGCGCTCGACCAGGATGTCCTTGGCCGTCTGGTGGGCCTCCTCCACGATGCGGCGGATCTCGTCGTCGATCTCACGGGCGATCTCGTCGGAGTAGTCGGGCTCGGAGGAGAACTCGCGGCCGAGGAAGGGCTGCGAGCGATCGTGCCCGAAGACGCGCGGTCCGAGACGCTCGGACATGCCGAAGCGCATCACCATCCCCTTCGCGGTCTCGGTGACCTTCTCGAGGTCGTTGGCGGCGCCGGTGGTGATCTCGCTGAAGATGATCTCCTCGGCCGCGCGCCCGCCGAGGGTCATCGCCATCGTGTCGGTGAGCTCGGCGCGGGTGGTCAGGAACTTGTCCTCGCCCGGCAGCGCGATCGTGTAGCCGAGCGCCTGGCCGCGGCCGATGATCGAGATCTTGTGGACCGGGTCGCAGTTGGGGAGCACATGGCCGACGATCGCGTGGCCCATCTCGTGATAGGCGGTCACCAGCCGCTCCTTCTCCGACATCACCCGGGTCTTCTTCTCGGGGCCGGCGATCACTCGCATGATCCCCTCCTCGAGCTCCTCCATCGAGATCTCGCGCTTGCCCGAGCGCGCGGTCAGCAGCGCCGACTCGTTGATCAGGTTGGCGAGGTCGGCGCCGGTGAAGCCCGGGGTCTGGCCGGCGAGCGTGTCGAGGTCGATCTGCTTCGCCAGAGGCTTGCCGCGCGTGTGGACCTCGAGGATCTTCTTGCGGCCGCGCCGGTCGGGGCGGTCGACGACGATCTGGCGGTCGAAGCGGCCGGGCCGAAGCAGCGCCGGGTCGAGGATGTCGGGCCGGTTGGTGGCGGCGATCAAGATGATGTTGTCGGTCATCGTGAACCCGTCCATCTCGACCAGCAGCTGGTTCAGGGTCTGCTCGCGCTCGTCGTGACCGCCGCCCATGCCGGCGCCGCGATGGCGGCCGACGGCATCGATCTCGTCCATGAAGATGATGCAGGGGGAGTTCTGCTTTGCCTGCTCGAACAGGTCGCGAACGCGGCTGGCGCCGACGCCGACGAACATCTCGACGAAGTCCGACCCCGAGATCGAGAAGAACGGCACCCCGGCCTCGCCGGCGACCGCCCGCGCGAGCAGGGTCTTGCCGGTGCCGGGCGGCCCGTAGAGCAAGACGCCCTTGGGGATGCGGGCCCCGAGCGCCTGGAACTTCTTCGGGTTCTCGAGGAACTCCTTGATCTCGTGCAGCTCCTGGACGGCCTCGTCGGCGCCGGCGACGTCGCGGAAGGTGATCTTCGGCGCGTCCACCGACATTCGCTTGGCCCGCGACTTGCCGAAGCTCATCACTCGCGAGCCGCCGCCCTGCATCTGGTTCATCAAGAAGAGCCAGAAGCCGAAGAAGAGGACGAAGGGAAGGATGTAGGTGAGGATCGAGAGGAAGCTGGAGCCGCCGGTGCCCTCGACGTTGGTGTCGATGTCCTTGGTCTGCAGCGTGTTGATCAGCGACTGCTCGGTTTCGGGCAGATAACCGACCGAGAACTCGTTGCCGTCGGATTCGGTGACCGAGAGCGTCTGGTTCTTCTGCTCGAAGGTCACCGAGTCGATCGAGGTCGGCCGGGTGTCGACCTGCCGAACGAAGTCCGTGTAGCTGGGCGTGTCCTCCGGTTTCGTCGGGCTGATCAGCCGCTGGGCAAAGAACGCGAGCACGATCACGATCAGGATCGGGAATGCTGCGCTTCTAAAGAACCGTTTCATCTGGGCTGGTGTAGGGGATGCGTTTCCCCGCTCGGGCTTGGATCAGCCTACCAAGCACGCTAAAGCCGCCTTGAACGAGATTACTCCTGCAACGCAGCCACGTAGCGAAGGTTGCGGTAGCGCTGGGCGTGGTCGAGGCCGTAGCCGATCGCGAACCGGTTGGCGATCTCAAAGCCGACGTAACGGATCGGCAGGTCGACCCGGCGCCGTTCGGGCTTGGTCAGCAGGGCGCAGACCTCGAGCGAGCGGGGGTTGCGAGCGCCGAGGTTCTTGATCAGGTAGTGCAGGGTGAGCCCCGAGTCGACGATGTCCTCGACCAAGAGCACATCGCGCCCCTCGATCGCCGCATCGAGGTCCTTGAGGATCCTCACTACCCCCGAGGAGTCGGTCGACGACCCGTAGCTCGAGACGGCCATGAAGTCGACCTCGCAGGGCACCTCGAGCGCCCGCATCAGGTCGGCCATGAACAGCACCGCGCCCTTGAGCACGCCGATCATCACCAGGTCGCGATCGGCGTAATCTCGGCTGATCTCGGCGCCGAGCTCGGCGACCCGCCGCTGCAGGTCCTCGGCGGCGACCAGGGTCTCACCGATCGCGGGGTCGTTCACGGATGGCAGGGTACGCTCGTCACTCGCCACTCGCCACTGGCCACTCGGCCGAGACCTCGAAGCGTCGGCGATGCCGAGAGGCGAGTGGCGAATGGCGAATGCCTAATGCCGAGTTATTCGAGCGAGCGGGCGGAGAGCACCGCGACCTGCTCGGTCGCCGGATCGAGCCGGAAGCTCTCCGAGACCGCGACCCCGGCGACCCAGGCGACCTCGCCGTCGACGGTGACCACAGGGAGCGTCCGGCGGACCGAGCGCGGGACCCCGCGGTCGGTGAACAGGTCCTGGAGGCTCTTCGTGCCGCTCATCCCGAGCGGCCGAATCCGGTCACCGTCGCGCCAGGTCCGGACCTCGATTCGCCCCGCCAGGGACTCGGCGTCGAGGGTTGCGAGCTCTGGGCCCGCCGGATCGACCGGGCCGGGGTGGATCTCGGCACGCACCTCCCAGTCGGCCATCCGCACCCTGCCCGGCAGGCGCAGCGCGACCGGATCGGGCGCCGCGTCGGCGACCGCGGTCCGGAAGCTCACCCTGCCGGCCTCGCAGGTAGCGGTCAGGCCGCCGCCGAGCTCGATCTCGCCACCCTCGGAGCTCGCCGCCAGACGAGTGATCTCGGCGGCCCGGGCCCGACCGAGCGCCACCGGGCGGCCGGCCGCGCGTTCGGCGAGCGCGCGCAGGGCGAGTCGCCGCAGGCCGGGCTCATGAGCCGCCAGCGCATCGGCGGCGATCGAGGTCGCCGCGGCGTCGGCTCCGGCGTCGCCGAGCGCCTCGAGGACCACCCGCTCCATCACCTGCGCCTCCTCGGCCAGCTCGGCGCGGGTCTCGCAGATGTTGCGAACCGCGGCCGGGTTGATCTCCGTGAGCACCGGGAGCAACTCGGTTCGGATTCGGCTTCGCGCGAACTGCGGGTCGGCGTTCGAGGCATCGTCGGCGAACGGGAGCTCGGCGGCGCGCGCGAGCTCGCGAACGCGGGCGCGCTCGAGCGCCAGCAGCGGGCGAACCACCCGGCCGTTTCGCGGCGCCAAGCCGAGCAGAGCCCGCGACCCGGGCGAAGCTGCGAGCCGGTAGACGACGGTCTCGGCGACGTCGGTGCGCGTATGCCCGGTGACGATCAGGTCGCTGCCGGTGCGATCGCGAAGCCGCTCGGCCGCCTCGTAGCGCAGCGCCCGCGCAGCCGCCTGCAGATTGCCGGTGAGCGCCGCCCGCGGCCGCTCGACGTGGAGATCGATGCGCAGGGCTGCGCACAGCCGGCGACAGGTCGCCATGTCGTCGTCGGCTTCCGGGCGCAGGCCGTAGTTGTAATGCAGCGCGTGCACCGCCTCGGCCCCGAACCGCCGCGCGATCGCCGCCGCCACGCAGGCGGAGTCCGCACCGCCCGAGGCCATGACCACGGCCGACGAGCTCGCGTCCAGCAATCCGCTGGAGCCAACCACGCCCTCGAGCTCGGCGAGCGCCTGATCCTTGACCACGAGCGCGATCTTACGGGCGCCGAAGGCGGATTTCCGGTTGCCGGCCGGGCCCCACCCCCGGCCCCGTGCTCAACCGGTCTCGGGCTCGCGCGCCCGGGCGACGAACAGCTCGACCGCGGCCGGGAAGCCTTTGAGCTCGACCTGACCGATCGGGTCGAACTCGAGGTAGTCGGAGGCCCCGATCGCGTCGAGCACCGCCCGGGTCACCATCACCTCGCCGCCGAGGGCGCGAGCGACGACGCGGTGGGTCAGGTTGACCTCGGTGCCGAAATAGTCGCCATCGCGATAGACCGCCCGACCCAGGTGGATCCCGACCCGCGGCTGCGGGCGCTCCTTGAACAAGGTCAGGAAGCCGACCGCCCACTCGGTCAGCGACAGCGGCTCGGGAGAGACGATCATCACCTCGTCGCCGATCGTCTTCACGATCAGCGCCTCGGCCGGCAAGGTCGCCTCGACCGTCTCGACGAACCGCTCGACCAGGTCGAGCGCCTCCTCATCTCCCTCCTCCTCGGTGAATCGGGTGAAGCCGGTCAGGTCGACGAAGCAGAACGCCATCCGCACCCGGCCCATCTGGCGGATTGCGCCGAAGTCGGTCTCCATGTGGCCGACCACGTCCTGCTCGATGTAGAACCGCAGGTAACGCTGGTGGATGTACTCCATCAGCGGCGAGGTCAACGGCAGCAGCTCGCGAGCCAGGCCCTCCATCTCCTCGGCCATCTCGAGCGCGTCGACGCCCTGGCGGATCAGCGGCTCGTGCACGTAGAGGTGGAAGAGGCGCACCTCGGCCTCGGCGATCTTGCGGATCGACTGCGCGTAGACACGCACCAGCTGCAACAGGGCCACCAGCGGGAAGCCCGCTCCCAGGACCGCCGCCATCTGCTCGACCGCGGCGACGTCTTGGTCATTGAGGGTGCCCTCGAGCGCCGTCGGCGTACCCAGCAGGGTCATCACGCGCTCGATCAGCTCCTCCTCGAGCCCGCTCCGCAGAGCCGCTTCGGCGCGATCGACCGGCCGCTCCCGCGCCCCGGGGATCAGGTCCTCGACATAGCCGAAGGCGAGCCGACCGTCGCGGACCGCTGCCCGCAGCTCCGTCAGCGAGTGCCCGCGCTCGCGCATCCGGGCGACCACCCGGGCCTGAGCGGCCGCGGCCGTGGTCCACCGGCCTCGGCGAACCGGGATCACCTCGGCCGCCGCCCAGCGCTTCAGCGTCGCCGGTGAGACGCCCGAGATCCGAGCGGCCTCGGCGAGCGAGATCGACTCATCGGCCACCCGCCGATCCTATGTAGGTGTCCCAATTGACAGCGAGGCCGCTCGGGCCCCGCTGCCGTGCGGGCTTCACGGCCCGCTTCGTCGGCCGGCGGCGCCGGGGGCGCCTCGCGAGCCTCGCTGCTCGGGCCCCAGTCGCCGAAGGGCGGCCGAGCCGCGAGGGCCACTGGTGGCCTGTTGCCAACTCGTGGTCCTGAGGCTACGCCGCCGAGGCGGCCGCGTCAACCGCTGACGAGGTCGGGAAACTCCGACTCGATCACCCGTCGGTAGGGCTCGCAGACGAGCCGCGCCGCCGGCAGGTAGAGCAGCGCCGCACGCGACCCGCCGCGAACGCGCACCTGGCCTCGGGCGATTGCGATCGCCAGGCTCTCGCGGCCCTGCAGGTAGCGGTTCGCGACCTCCGAGCTCATCTCGAGCACCAGCCTCGGAGTTCGCTCCGGCTCGCCGCCGAACGACCACGAGAGCGTGCCGCTCCCGTCCTCGGCGGCGGCCAGGTCGAGGACCAAGCCGCAGTCGGTGAAGACGAAACGCAGCCGCGGATCGGCGGCGACGATCCGCGGTCCGATCCGCTCGTCGGCTTGCGCAGCGGCCAGGGCACGTTCGAGCGCGGCTCGAAACTCCGCCGGACGGATCGCCGCCGGCGGCCCCTGCGCCGTCTCCGTCGCGGTCGCGGTGATTGCCATCGGTGACGCGATCCTACCCCCCGGTGACTAGAGGAACGTGGAGCGGCGTTTGACCAGGTTCTCGTACAGCTTCGCCTGGATCGTGTCGCGGATCTGCTCGGTGATCTCGAACACGAGGCGGCGGTCACCGGCGGCCTCGGGGGGATGCGCGGAGATGTCGACCGGCTCGCAGAACTCGATCCGCCACCGCGACGGCAGCGGCACGAGCCCGAGCAGCCCGAGCCAGGGGAAGGTCGGGGTGATCGGGACATACGGAGCGCCGACGGCCCGCGCCAGCGCCTCGCTCTCTCCGAGCTTCGGATAGATCTCCTCCGATCCGACGATCGCCACCGGAACGATCGGCGCCCCGGTTCGCAGCGCGATCTCGATGAAGCCACCGCGGCCGAAGCGCTGCAGCCGGTAGCGCTGGGCGAAGGGCTTCCCGGTTCCGCGGACGCCCTCGGGAAAGGCCATCACCAGCTCGTCGGACTCGAGCAGGCCGACGGCGTTCTCCGGACTCGCCGGGACCCCGCCACAACGGCGCATGAAGCTGGAGACGAAGGGCAGCACGAAGGCCCAGTCGAGGACCATGAACCGCGGCCAGCGCGGCAACGGGTGCTCCTTCATCACCGCCATCGTCATCATCGCCGCGTCGAACGGAAACAGCGACCCGGCGTGGTTGGCGACCAGTAGGGCCCGTCCGTGGGCCGGCACGTTGCGCACTCCCTCGGCCTCGACTCGCCACCAGCGGTCGTAGAGGAGCTCGAACAGCGGATAGACCGCCTCGGCGAACTGCTCGTCGAACCCCCACTCGTCCTCGGAGTACTCGCCGCGAAGGCGGGCGAGGACCGTCTCGACCGCCTCGGCGAGGCGCCGCGGTAGGGTCTCGGCCGCACGCTCGGCGGCGGCCAGCGGATCGAGGCCGCCCTCGACCCCGAGGCGCACCTCGCGCAGGAAGTCGGCCACCGCCTCCGGTCGCAGTGCCTCGCTCGCCGCGGTCACGCGCCGCTCCCGCCGAGCCGGCCCGCGAGCGCTCCCGGGTGCAGGCTCGGGCCGACACCGCGCGACCGGGTCTTGGCCGCCAGGTCGCGGACCGCGCCGGCCGCGTCGTAGCGGGGCTCGTAGCCGAGCTGCTCGCGAAGCCGGCGGTTGTCGACACCGCGGCCGAAGCGCAGCAGCCTGATCCCGTCGCCGAGCAGCCCGCCGGCACCGAGGCGGCTGTTGAGGCGCTCCAGGGCGAGACCGAAGAGCGGATGCGGGATCGGGATCGAGGGACGACCGCACAACCGCAGCGCCCTGCTCAACGAGATCGAGCCGCTCGGGGCGACATTGACCGGGCCCCGGGGCCCGGCGTTGACCGCCGCCACCAGGGCGCCGGTGGCGTCGTCGGCGTGCAGGAGCTGCAGGCGGGGGTCGAAGCCGAGCTGGACCGGGACCACCGGAAGGGTCAGGTAGCGGACCAGCGGGCTCTCGAGCTCGGCGCCGATCTCGGGCTGATAGCGAAGCATGCAACAGGAGAGTCGAGGGTGACGGCGAGCGAAGTTGTCGAAGTACTCCTCGAGCTCGGAGATGTCGCGCTGAAAGCGGGTGCGCAGAGGCTCCCGGCGGGCCATCTCCTCGGTATAGAAGAAGGGCGTCGCGCCCTCGCTGCCGTAGATCGCCGCCGAGCCGCGGACCACCACCCGCTTCAGCGTCTCGGCGCGCTCGCACGCGGCAAGCAGCTGCAGGGTCCCGATCACGTTGATCTCGTGCAGCGCCCCGGCCGGGCGGCCGGGCTCCGGATACCAGAGAATCCCGCAATGAACCACGGTGTCGGGCTCGGTCGAGGCCAGCAGGCGCGAGAGCACGGGGCTGCGGATGTCGGCCTCGATGAACTCGGTGCGCTCGAGCTCGGTCGCCGGCGGACGGCTGTCGATCCCGGCGATGTAGTCGATCGAGGGGTCGCGCTCGAGCCGGCGGGCGAGCTCGGCACCCCAGTGGCTCGAGATCCCGGTGATCGCCACCCGGCGACCGCCGCCCACCCTAATCCTCAGCTTCAGGTTGAGGCGGTGGCGGCGGCTCAGGGTCGACCTCGCCTCGAGGCTCTGTCTCCAGCCGTCCCTCGAGCTCGGCGAGTCGGCGCTCGAGCGATTCGAGGCGGCGACCGACCTCGCCGGTTGCCTCCTGGCCGCGCCGGACCAGCCCGGCGCCGGCCTCCTGGCCGCGCCGCGAGAGCTCGGCTCCCGCCTCCTGGCCGTGGCGCGAGAGCTGCTCACGGGCGTCGCGACCCCGGCGGACGACGTCGTCGACGAGATCGGCGGCTCGCCCGCGGCTGCTCGCCGCCGAGCCCGCGGTGGCGCGCATCGTTCGTTCGACCGCAGAGCGCAGGGCCTCGGCGACGCTGTCGGCCGGCGAGCGCTGCTCCTCGGCAGGGGGCTTCGGTTGGTCGCTCATCGCGCTTGTCAGCATAATCTCCGCCACTGGTGTCCGGCCGTCTTCGCCCCACCGCCGCGATCGCGCCCGACGCGCTCTTGCCGGTCGATCCCGGGCTCTCGTTGGCGCTCGCTCAGTCGCTGCTGGTCAAGCCGCTGATGTCGAACCACAGCCACGGCCTCTGGGGCTATTCGGGGCGAACCCATCGCGGCCACGAGCTCACGATCCAGGCGACCGGGATCGGTGGTCCGAGCGCCGCGATCGTGCTCGGCGAGCTCGCCGCGCTCGGGACCCGGCGCGCGATCCGGCTGGGGCCGTGCACGGCGATCGATCCGGGCCTCTCGGCGGGCGACGGCATCGTCGTCGAGACCGCGGTCGGAGCCGACGGGGTCAGCGCCGTGCTCGATCGCGACCCGCGTCCGGCCGAGGCGCTGCTCAGGACCCTGCTCGCGACGGCCGGCCCGGCGGGTGTCGCAGGCGCGATCGTGAGCGCCGACCTCGAGGGCGAACTCGCGCCTGTGGTTCCCGGCGGTGCGCGCGCCGCGGGCGCCGCGGCGGCCGATCTGGAGACGGCAGCCGTGCTCGCCGTCGGCGCACGGCTCGGGCTCACGGTGGCCGCTCTGGTCGTGGTCGCGACCGACGCCCGTGGCGTCGAGGACGCCGAGCGGACCGACAGCGCCCTGCTCGAGCTCGGCGCGATCGCCGCGCGGGCGCTCGAGCCCGAGAGCTAGGCGCCATTGGTCGGGCGCGGCCGGGTCAGCCGGCGTCGCCAGTGACAGTCGGTTCGGCCTGCCGGTGTGCCTCGGCCGAGGCCAGGCCGCGAGTGAGCTCAGCGAGTCGGTCGGCGACGTCGTCGAGGCGATCCTCGATCGCCTCAAGTCGCCCGGACAGCGATCGCAGCCGCTGCTCGAGACGCTCGACGTCCGAGGACGAGGCGACGTTCAGGGCTCCCATCGCCGAGCGCTGCGCCGATGCGGCGCGTTCGCCGGCGCCCAGCGCGCGCCCTAGCGCGGAGTTGAACAGCGGGTTCTCGAGCAGCGCCTGGGCGAGCTCGCCCACCGCTTCCTCGCCGCGCGCTCGCAGTCCGCTCTTGTCGTCCGGGGCCTCCATCTTCGAGCAGCCGCGGAGCCTAGATGATCGTGGGATCACTCATCCAGCGCTCCACCTGCTTAGACGGCCCTTAGTCCGGTCGCGACAATGGGCCGGCGCCCGGGCACCTATTTGCGCGCGGGCGTCCGTCGTTCTCGGGTACGGTTGCCCGGTCGTCTTCAATTGCAAATGGCTGATCCAGCAAGTAGGTTTCCCCCGCATCCGGAGGAGGGTTTACGGCGTCGAAACCGGCAGGATCGGCTCGCCTGCCGGTGAGCCGTTCGAGGGTATGAGGGAATGAGACGCAAGCTGCTACTCACGATCGGCCTAGCCCTATTCGGCGCCTGCGTCGCCGCCGGCAGTGCCGTCGGCCAGGGGACCACCACGACCACCGGCTCCGGTGAGGGCACCGCCCAGAGCGAGAATCCCGCCGACCTCGAGGCGGCCGCGGCTGCGCCGGAGTGCTCGAACCTGATCGACGACGACGCGGACGGGGTTGTCGACATCGACGATCCCGACTGCACCGACGCGCTCGACACGACCGAGTCGGCGACGGGCCCCACGGGACCCACCGGACCGAGCGGGCCGACCGGCGCCGGCGGCCCCACCGGGCCCGGCGGCCCAACCGGGGCGACCGGGCCGAGAGGGCCGACCACTCCCCTGGTCCCGGCCGAGCAGGGGCCGGACAAGCCCGGCGGCGGCGGCAACACGAACCCGAACGGCGGCCAGGGCCCCGGGCACAAGCCCCACGAACACAAGCCCGGGGGGCACCATCACGGCGACCGGCACGGGCCGCGCGATCACAGCGGCGGGACCAGAGCCGAAGAGCAGCCGATCTCTCCCCCGGTTCGCAACCCCGACGGCAGCCCGACGAACGCCAACCCCGGGTTGACGATCGCCGATTTCGGCCCGGCCCCGATCGGCGTCCCCAACTTCGTCATCGACCAGTTCACGATCCCGCCCTTCCTGCTGCCGATCTACCAGGCCTGCGGAACGCAGTACGAGATCCCGTGGCAGGTGCTGGCCTCGATCAACCGAATCGAGACCGCCTTCGGGACCAACCTCAACGTGTCGACCGCCGGTGCGGTCGGCTGGATGCAGTTCTTGCCCTCGACCTGGGAGATGTACGGCACCGACGCCAACAACGACGGCCGCAAGGACCCCTACAACCCGGTCGACGCGATCTGCGCCGCGGCGCGCTATCTCCGTGCGGCCGGCGGCGCCGACGACTTGCGCACCGCGATCTTCGCCTACAACCACGCCGACTGGTATGTCGACGAGGTCGTGCTCTACGCGCGCCAGTACGGCCGGCTGCCGGAGGACCTAGTGGGCTCCCTCACCGGTCTCACGGAGGGCGCCCGCTTCCCGGTCGCCGCCGACGCCCGCTACGCCGACGACATCTCCGAGCGCCGCGCGCTGAAGCGGTCGAAGCCCGGCAAGCGCTCCGCCGGCAACGTCGCCGACGTAGTCTCGAGTTCACCCACACGTCGAGGGATCGACATCTTCTCGCGGGATCGCGCGCCGGTGGTCGCGGTCAATGACGGAGTGATCACCGAGATCGGCAAGACCAAGCGGCTCGGCCGTTACATGATCCTGCGCGACGCCTACGGCAACCGCTTCACCTATGCCCAGCTCGGCGAGGTCTCGCAGGTCTACCCGACCCCGAAGCAGCGCAAGCTCTCCGCCGAGGATTTCGAGCTCGTCTCACCCGACGGCGACGAGAAGCCCGACCAACCGGCGAGCGCCGGCGCCCAGCCGAAGAAGCCGAAGAGCAAGCCGGTGAAGAACGAGTCGGCCGAGCCGGCGGCGGCCGCGCGCGAGCCGGTCAACACCGAGGACACCCGCGAACGCCTCTACGCGTTCCCCGAGCGCCCACGAAACGTCGGCCGCGCCGATCTCGGCGGTCAGCTGGACGAGATGCTGGCGAAGAAGCTGCCCGGCTACGAGTCGTTCAAGGGCTACTTCGCCCAGGTCCTGCGCTTCGATCCGAAGACGATGCAGATGCGCCGCCTGAAGGAGGGCTCGCAGGTGACCGCCGGCACGGTCCTCGGCCGGCTCGGCAAGACCGGCGAGATCGCACCGCACGTTCACTTCGCGATCCAGCCCGCCGGCCGCGGGGCGCCGAAGATCGACCCGAAGCCGATCCTCGACGGGTGGAAGCTGCTCGAGGCGACCGCGATCTATCGCGCCGCCGGCGAGGACCCGTTCGACGGCAGCGCGACCGCCAGCCAGGTGCTGTTGATGTCGAAGCCGCAGCTCGTTCGCCGGGCCCTCGACGACCCCGCCCTCGAGATCTACTCCTGCGGTCGCGAGGACATCGAGTCCGGTCAGATCGACCGCCGTGTGCTGGCGATGCTCGAATACCTGGTCCAGCGCGGCTACCGGCTGACGATCACCTCGCTCAAGTGCGGTCACTCGTTCCTGACCGCCTCGGGCAACGTCAGCGAGCACTCGAGCGGCAACGCCGTCGACATCGCCCAGATCAACGGTCTGCCGGTCTATGGACACCAGGGCCCCGGGACCCTGGCGGAGTCGGTGGTCAAGGACCTGTTGCAGCTCCAGGGGACGATGAGGCCGCATCAGATCATCTCGCTGATGGATTACTTCGGCGCCGACAACACCTTCGCGATGAGCGACCACGCGGACCACGTCCACGTCGGCTACCAGCCGGCGGGGGGCCCGGGCGAGGCCAGCCTCTCGCAGCAGTTCGAGGAGATCCTCAAGCCCGAGCAGTGGCGACGCCTGATCGACCGGATCGGCGAGATCGACAACCCGAAGGTGCCGACGTCGCCGTCGCAGTTCGCGCTGCCGTCGAAGCAGGGGCATCGCGAGCAGCCCGGCCGCTCCGACAAGGGGCGCCGAGCTTCGCGGGCGCATCACGGCGAGTGACGGACCCGATCTAGGCTCGGCGCCATCGCCGACCGTTTCCCCTTCGTCCAGCTCGAGCTCGCCGGCACCGCCGGCCTCGCGGACGGCCGCTTTCTCGCCCGCGACCCCGAGCGGGTGCTCGTCGTCGCGACCGCCGGGGCGCCGGCGCCCCCACGGCGCCGTTTGGGCCGCCCGAAGCCAAGGGACGCAGATCCCGCAGCGCCCACGCCGACCGTGCCGCTGACGATCCTGACGACGGTCAAGCCGCAGGCGCTGGGCGACGAGCGGGCGGCGCTCGCCTGGCTCGAGCGGATGCGCGCCGACCGCGAGCAGCTCGCCCGCGAGGTCGACGATGCGCTCGCCTTCATCAACCGCGCCGTCCACGCCCACCGCGCGACCGTGCTCGACCCGACGCTCGCCGACGTCGGTGCCGAGCATGCGCTCGCCGTCCGCGTCGGCTTCGGCACCGGCGAGGCGCTCGCCGACGGGCGCTACTCGCGTGCGATCGAGGTGCCGGCCTCGCAGCGCCTCCGCCGGGCCGAGGCGCTGCGCCCGCAGGAGCGGATCGCCGCCGTGCTCGCCGGTCGCGACCGGGTCGCCGCATGCGAGTTGCTGATCATCCGAGCCCGCTCCGATCTCGATGCCGGTCGAGACCGAGAGGCCGCGCTTCAGCTGCGAGTCGGGCTGGAGGCCATGCTGGCCGAGCGCGAGGCGCTGAGGGCGCCGGGCGAGGAGGCCGACCTCGCCGAGCTCGAGCAGCGCAGGCAGATGACCGGCGAAGGGGCCGACGGGGCGCTCGCCGGCGACCTCGGCCCCGAGCGTCTCGCCGAACTCGCCGAGACGCTGCGCCTGAGCGAGCGGGTCCTGCGCCGGCGCCGCGTCGGCGACCAGCCCGGATCCCTACGCTGAGCGACTGATGGCCACCGCACCGACAGCCGCGGGCCAGGACGAGCAGGATCTGCTCGAGCGCGCCCGCGCCGGCGACGAGGCCGCCTTCGGCCGGCTGGTCGAACGCTACCGCGGCGAGCTGCAGGCGCACTGCTATCGCATGCTCGGCTCGGTTCACGATGCCGAGGACGCGCTCCAGGAAGCCTTGCTGCGCGCCTGGCGCGGGTTGGCGAAGTTCGAAGGCCGCAGCGCGCTGCGCGCCTGGCTCTACCGAATCGCCACCAACACCTGCCTCGACACGATCGAGAGGCGCCCAAAGCGGGTGCTCCCGGTCGACTACCGGCCGGCCACCGATCCCGACGACGGCCCCGGTGAGCCGGTGGTCGAGTCGGTCTGGGTCGAGCCCTACGCGGACGAGAAGCTGAGCGTCGAGGAGCTGGAGAAAGCTCCGGACGCTCGCTACGAGCAGCGCGAGGGCCTCGAGCTCGCCTTCATCGCCGCGCTCCAACACCTGCCGGCGCTGCAGCGCGCGGTGCTGATCTCGCGCGAGGTGCTCGGCTTCTCGGCCCGCGAGACCGCTCAGTCGCTCGACTCCAGCACCGCCTCGGTCAACAGCGCGCTCCAGCGCGCCCGCAAGACGGTCGACGAGCGCTTACCGGAGCGCAGCCAGCAGGCCACGTTGCGATCGATCGGCGACAGGCGTATGCGCGAGATCGTCGAGAGGTACATCGACGCGATGCAGCGCGGTGACGTCGACGCGGTCGTCTCGATGCTGGCCGAGGACGCCGCCTGGTCGATGCCGCCGCTGGCGTCCTGGTTTGGCGGCGGCGATCTGCCCGCGTTCATCGAGCGCGGCCCGCTCTCGGGTGAGTGGCGCTGGCGCTTCCTCCCCACGCGGGCGAATGCCCAGCCGACCGTCGCCGCCTACACCTGGGACCCCCGCGAGCGGAGCTATCTCGCCTTCTCGCTCAACCTGCTCAGCTTCGAGGGCGACCGGATCAAGGACATCACCAGCTTCATCAACCGGTCGATCGAGGCCGGCGACCGCGACTACTACGCCCGCTGGCCCGCCCAGCCGCTCGATTCCTTCCGGACCGAGCTCTACTTCGGACGCTTCGGCCTCCCGGCCCGGCTCGACTGACCCCGCGCCCGTTAGAGAGCCGCCAAGACGGCGTCGAGCTCTTCGACCACGTCGCCGTCGAGCTTCACCGCCGCCTCGCCGTCATACGGCGTCGGCCCCCGGGTGATGATCGCGATCCGCCCGCCCGCGCCCAGCGTCAGCTCCGGCAGCCCCGCGACCGGGTAGACCTCGAGCGAGGAGCCGATGCACACCAGCAGATCGGCGCCGGCGCAGAGCGCCTGGGCCTCGGCCATCGCCCGCTCCGGCAACAGCTCGCCGAAGAGGACCACGTCCGGCTTCACCTTGCCCATGCAGCAGGCGCAGGTGGCGACCCCGTCGGGGTCGAAGAGCTCGCCGACGCTCTCCAGCGGGTAGCTCGCCCGACAGCCGGTGCAGCTCGAGGTCGCGATCGAACCGTGGACCTCGACCACGCGGTCGGAGCCTGCCTTGGTGTGCAGCCGGTCGATGTTCTGGGTGACGACCGCCGCAAGCCGTCCGCTCGCCTCGAGCTCGGCCAGCGCCCCGTGAGCGTCGTTCGGGCGCTTTTCGTCGAGGTCGGCGAAGCGGGGACGATAGAAGCTCCAAAAGCGCCGCGTGTCGCGGTGGAAGGCGTCGATGTGGGCGACCTCCATCGGGTCGACCTTCTCCCACAGACCCTCGCCGGGCGTGCGGAAGTCAGGGATCCCCGAGGGCACCGAGATCCCGGCCCCGGTAAGCGCGACGACGGACTCGGACTCGCGAATCAGTTCCGCGAGCTTCGCCGCTCGCCGCTCGGCACTCGCCGCTGGGCTCATGCGAGTGGCGAGCGGCGAGCGGCGAATGGGTGCCTCACCTGCCACTCCACTTCGGCGCCCGCTTGCCGAGGAACGCGCTGATCCCCTCCTTCGCGTCCTCGCTCTGAAAGGCGGCGGCGAAGCCCGCCTTCTCCTGCTCGATCCCCTGGTCGAGGTCGGGGTCGTCGGAGGCGAGCTTGACCTGCTCGACCGCGAGCGGCGCCTGGCCGGCGAGCTTTCGCGCCCAGGCCAGGGCGGTGTCGAAGAGCTCGTGGTCCGGGACGACGCGGTTGGCGAGCCCGTAGGCCGCGGCCTCGTTGGCCGAGACCGCATCCCCGATCAGGTTCATCTCGAGCGCCTTCTCGTTGCCGACCAGGCGCGGCAGCCGCTGGGTTCCGCCGAAGCCCGGGATGATTCCCAGCTTGATCTCGGGCTGGCCGAAGACGGCTGACTCGGCCGCGATCCTGAAGTTGCAGGCCATCGCCAGCTCACATCCGCCGCCGAAGGCAAGCGAGTTGACCGCGGCGATCGTCGAGACGCGGCTGCGGCCCATCGCGCGCAGCAGCGCGTGCCCCGAGTCGATCAGCTCGCGTCCGCCACTCTCGTCCATCTGCGTGAACGCCTTGATGTCGGCGCCCGCCGAGAACACCACGGGGATCGACGAGGCGACCACCAGAGCTCCGATCTCGTCCGAGGCCGTGACTCGCTCCCAGACGGTGCCGAGGTCCTGGATCACCTGCGGCGAGATCGCGTTCATCGGCGGGTTCGCGAGCCAGGCGATCGCGACCTCGCCCCGCGTCTCGAGCTTGACCGTCTCGGCCTGCTCGCCCTCGTCGGCCTGCGGGTAGGCATAAAAGCCCTGGCCCGACTTGGCGCCAAGGCGACCCTGGGCGACCAGGCGCTTGAGCGTCCGCGGTGGGGCGAAGCGCTCGCCGTTGTCGGCCTGGGCGCGCTCGAGCTTCTCCAGGACCTCGTCGAGCCCGGCGACATCGGCGCCCATGAACGGGGGAAAGATCCCCCGGCGGGGGTCCATGCCGGCGCCCGCCATCATCCCGAGGTCGATGTCGCGGACGGTGCAGACGCCCTCCTCGAGCACCAGGCAGGCCTCGACCAGCGCCTTCAGCTTCATCAACTCGGCGAGCGCCTCCCCGTCGGGATCGGCGTCCCCCTCGATCTGGGGTTCGCCGTCCTTATAGAGGCCGTCGCCGCCGGACTTGGCGCCGAGGTGGCCGTCGGCGACCAGCTTGCGCATCCCCTCGTGGACGTAAAAGGAGTCGCCGTAGGATTCGCGCAGATGCTCGGCGACGTGAGTGATCGTGTCGAGCCCGAGCAAGTCGCCGAGGAAGAACGGGCCCATCGGGGCGACGTTGGCGGCGGTGACCGCCTCGTCGATCTTGCGGATAGACAGTCCCTGCTCCTCCTGGGCTCGCCAGATCTCGCCGACGGCGGAGTTGAGGATCCGGTTGACGACGAAGCCGGGCACCTCGACGCAGGTGATCGGCTGCTTGCGGATCGCCTGGGCGAAGTTGTAGGCCGCCTGGGTCACCTCCGGGTCGGTCTCGTCGCCCTCGATCACCTCGACCAGGGGCATCACCGAGGCGGGGTAGAAGAAGTGGAAGCCGACCACCCTGTCGGGCCGCAGGGTCGCCTCGCCCATCTCGGAGATCGAGAGCGAGGACGTGTTCGAGGCGAGGATCGCGTGCCCCGGGGTGACCTCGTCGAGCTCGGCGAACACGTCCTGCTTGATCTCCATCCGTTCGGGGGCCGCCTCGATCACGAAGTCGACGTCGCCGAATGAGTCGTAGGACGTCGTGCCCTCGATCAGCCCGATGATCTCGTCGAGGCGGGCGTCGGCCCGCTCTTGGCTCAGCTTCTCCTTCGCCACCAGCCGGTCGAGCTGGCCCTTGGTCACCTCGCGCGCCTTCTCCACTCCCTGGTCGACGAACCTCTGGTCGATGTCCTTGAGCACGACCGGGATCTCGGACGCGGCGATCGCCTGCGCGATCTCACCACCCATCGTGCCGGCGCCGACGACGGCGGCCTTGAAGACGAACATTTGGCTTCGGAACCTCCGGATTAGCTGAGCCTGAGCCGGCGGGAGGCTAGCGATCGCCCGGCGGCGGGGCCCGCTCAGGCGGGCTGGAGCGGCTTGATGTTGTGATGCAGGTGAAAGACGTTGTCCGGGTCGTATTCGCCCTTGACCGCAGCGAGCCGGTCGTAGTTGCGCCCGAAGCCCTCGTCGACACGAGCCTCGCTCTCGGACTCGAAGTTGAGATAGACCGAACCGGTCGAGAAAGGCCGCAGGGCGGCGCATGTTCCGCGGGCCCACTCGATCGCCTGGGCGTCGTCGTCGGCACTCTCCCAGAGCCCAAGCGGATGCGCGACCCAGGCCGCGGTCCGGTGCGGCAGCGGCCACGAGTCAGCGGCTGCCGCTACCGCGCCTCCCCAGTAAAAGAGGATGTGCTGCGACGGCGAGGGCACGACCATGTCGTGGGCGTGGCGGCAGAAGATCTCGAGCGCCTCGTCGGGAAGCTCCGCCAGATGCTGGGCCGACCAGTAGTTGCGAAAGCCCGGCGGGTCGTCGATCGCGCGCTGGATCTCGGCGTAGGGCATCTCGGCGATCAGCTCGCCCTCGGGCTCGAGCTCGAGGATCGGGCCGAACACCTCGCGGGCCTCCGCCTCGCCCCCGGCGTAGACGGCGATCATTCCGGCGACGAGCTCGCCCTGAAGGTGGTCGGGAACGAAGTGCTCCGGCGGTCCGGTGATGTAGGCGACGGCGCCACCGAGCTCGTCGGGAGCACCGGCATCGATCATCGCGCGAACCCGGCGCGTCAGCTCGGGTCCGTTGTCGGCCGGCCAGAGCAGCAAGGCGAAAGTTGTCGCCGCCAGCGAGTGCAGGCGAAAGACCAGCTCGGTGGCGACGCCGAAGTTGCCGCCGCCACCGTGCAGGGCCCAGAACAGCTCCGGGTTCGCGGACTCGCTCGCGGTGACGATGCGGCCGTCGGCGGTGACCAGGGTCACCGACTCGAGGTTGTCGCACGCGAAGCCGTATTTGCGCTCGAGCCAGCCGGATCCGCCACCGAGGGTGAGCCCGGCAACCCCGGTTGACGAGACCCGCCCGCCGGTTGCCACCAGCTTGTGCGGCTGTGTGGCGCTGTCGAAGTCGGCCCACGTGGCGCCACCCTGCACGGTCGCCGTTCGCGCTTCGGGGTCAACGCTGACGGAGTTCATCCGTCGCATGTCGACCACCATTCCGCCTTCGCAGAGGCTGGCCCCGGTGACGCTGTGACCGCCGCTGCGAATCGCCACCTCGAGATCGTGCTCCCGCGCGTGCGCCAGCGCCGCCGACACGTCCGCGGCCGAGTCGCACTGTGCGATCAGCGCGGGGCGGCGGTCGATCATCGAGTTGAAGATCTGGCGCGCGTCCCCGTAGGCGGTGTCGGCCGGCTCCAGCAACTCGCCCTCGAAATCGTGGCGCAACTGGCCAACATCCATGCGTTTCCCTTTCGATCGCTCACCCCCAATGCTACGTCGCCTGCGCGGTCGTGTCGGTGAGCCCGATCACATTCAAGGCTCGATCCGATCGGCGAGATGCGCGACCTCCTCGGCCTCGTGCTTGAACCGAAGCAGGGTCCGCTGAAGCGAGCCGCGCACCTGCCCGCGGACGAAGAGGCGCTCGGTCAGCCACGCCAGCGGACCCGAGCCCGCCAGCCGGTAGTCGAGCTCGAGCGCCACCCTGGTCGCCTCTCCTTCGATGGCGAAGGTGGTCAGCAGCTCGCCGCTCGACTCCGGGTCGGAGAACTCGATCCGGTGGCGGCGACGCGGGTCGTGCTCGATCACCTTCTCGGTCACGGTGCCCCGCCCGGCCGGGGTCGAGCGCCAGACGAGGGTGGCGCCTCGCTCGGGGTAGCCGTCGTCACGCTCGACCGCGTGAAAACCATCGACCCACGCCGGCCAGCCACGCGGCTCGAAGTAGTGGGCCCAGGTCTCGGCGAGCGAGGCTCGCACGAGCAGCGACTCAGTCAGCCTCGCCATAGATCTCGCCCTTGATCAGGGCCACCGAGCGGATCACCGAGTCGAGGAAGGGCTCGAGCTCGGCGGCGAGCCGCTTGTGCTCTCGCTTGCCCGCTGCGGTGATCGTGTAGTAGCGGCGGGTGCGCCGGTCGGGATGCTCCCAGTCGCCCTTGATCATCCCGTCGGCCTCGAGCTGGCGCAAGAGCGGGTAGATCGTGTTCGGGTTGACCGAGATCACCCCCTCGGTGATCCGCTCGATCTCCTCGATCAGGCGGTTGCCGTATTGGGGCTCGCGCTCGGTCAGGTGCAAGACCAGCAGCGGAAACAGGTCTCGGCGGCGGATCTCGCCACCGAAGACGTCCATCGAGCGTCCCGAGCGCCGTCCCCGGGCGGGCTCGGACCCACCGCGCTCGGTGGCGCTGCGGGCTGCCTCGGTGACCGCGTCGACGACCGGCTTGGATCGCTGCGCCACGGCGGCGACGATAGCTGTCGGCCTCGAGATCCGACGCTCTGTGACCGGGCTCACGGATCCGCGAGAGCGCCCGGGCTAGGTTCGGCTGGTTCGGTTCGTCACGAGGAGAGATCAGATGGCAAACATGAGCGTCAATCAGCGCACCCAGCTCGACCGAGTCGACCTGAGCGTGCCGACAACCGGCGTCCAGGTATCCAACCGGCGCCCGTTGATCGCCTTCACCGTGATCGCGACGGCGGTCTGCGCCGCGCTCGCCTACGCGGCCGTCACCGTGATCGACGGCTGGGCTCAGGCCATCGTGCTGGGGATGATCATGTTGATCGCGGTTGGGGCGATGATCGCCGTCAGCCCCGATCGCCGCGGCTAGCGCCGGCTAGACGGCGGCCGCAGCCGTCTCCGACTCCTTCGCCGCGGCCTCGGTCTGCGTCTTCACCGCCGCGGCGATCGGCTCGTTGACGTTGCGGCCCATCAGCACCTCCTTGGCGATCACCAGGCGCTGGATCTGCGAGGTGCCCTCGTAGAGCTGCATGATCTTCGCGTCGCGCATCAGCTTCTCGACCGGGTACTCCTTGATGAAGCCGTAGCCACCGTAGACCTGGACGGCGTCGACCGCGATCTCCATCGCCGAGTCGGCGGCGAAGCGCTTGGCGTGTGAGCAGGCGAGCGTGTTTCGGATTCCCTGATCGAGCAGCGCCGCGGACTGCCAGGTGAGCAGCCGCCCCGCTTCGACCTTGGTCGCCATGTCGGCGATCATGAACGCGACCGCCTGGTGCATCGCGATCGGGACGCCGAACTGAACCCGCTCCTTCGAGTACTCGGCGGCGAACTCGAATGCCGCCCGGCCGATCCCGACCGCCATCGCCGCGACTCCGGGGCGGGTGCGATCGAGCGTCATCATCGCCAACTTGAAGCCGTGGTTCTCCTCGCCGAGCAGGTGGTCGGCCGGGATCTCGGTTTCGTTGAAGGTCACGGTCGCGGTGTTGGAGGCGCGCTGGCCGAGCTTGTCCTCCTTCTTGTCGATCACGACGGTGTCGTCGCGGGGGACGACGAACGCCGAGATACCGCGGTGGCCGGCGTCCTTGTCGGTCTTCGCGTAGACGGTGTACCAGTCGGCGTACTGGCCATTGGTGATGAAGCACTTGGAGCCGTTGAGCACGTATGTGTCGCCCTGTCTGGTCGCGCTCGTCTTCATCCCGGAGACGTCGGAGCCGGCGTCGGGCTCGGTCAGGCAGAAGGAGGCGAGCTTTGGCTCCTCGCTCAGCATCCCCAGGTACCTGGCCTTGATCTCATCGGTGCCGCCAAGCGCGACCGGGGTCATCGCCAGCCCGTTGGCGGCGAGCGAGGTCCCGATTCCCGAGCAGCCCCAGCCGAACTCCTCCTCGATCAGGCAGCCGGAGAGAAAGTCGAGGCCCGGCCCCCCGTACTCCTCGGGCACATGGGTGTTCATCAAGCCGACCTCCCAGGCCTTCTCGATGATCTCCGCCGGCCAGGTGCCGTCCTTGTCGTATTCCCAGGCGACCCTGCGAATCTCCTTCTCGGCGAAGTTGTGGGCCAGCTCGCGCAGATCCTTCTGCTCGTCGGTGAGGGTGAAGTCCACGGCTCAGGGTCTCCTTTGCGTGCGTCGGAGGTTGTCGATTGACTGGTCAGTCAACCGGTCGTAGGGTAGCCGATCTAGACTCGAAGGGTGGCGTCTGCCGCCTCCACCGTCATCCCCGCCGTTTCCAACGGTGAGGTGATCCTGATCGTCGTCGTGGTCGCGATTCCGATCGCCGCGATCGCCTTCGCGGCCGGCTCGGGCGACGCCTTTCGCCAGATCGGCAAGGGCCGGTTCTCAGTCGAATTCGATGACGATCTGTCCCAGACGGTGCGCGACTCCGATGCCGAGGCGACGCCCGCCGAGCGCGAGGCCGAGATCCGCCAGCTGCTCGAGGCGAAGGCCTACCGCCAGTCGACCCGCGGCGAGGCGCCGCTCGACGTCGAGGACGAGCTCGACCGCTTGACCAGCGAGCGAGCGGGCGGGGCGCCGGGGTCAGACCCCGGCCTGCGCGCAGAGGTGCGCCAGCTCGTCGTCGCCCGCAACGAACGCCGCCTGCGCCAGGGCAAGGAGGCGCTCGACGTCGAGCCCGAGGTCGAGCGCCAGTTGCGCGAGCTCGAGAACCTCGGTCAGTAGTCGGAACCCAGTCTCTAGGATGGCGCCTGTGACCCCCGAGGAGGCCGAGAGCCACACCGTCGACCTCGACGACCTGCTGGTCCGCCCTGGCACCTACTTCAACCCGCAGACCGAGGTCGTAGTCGTCGTCGACGACTCGGCTTCGACCGACCAGGAGGTCTTCAACATGGAGGCATATGAGGGGGCCGAGTGGGTCCGCATCTCAGACGAGGTGCCGATCGACACGGATGCCCTTGACACGGCGCTCGAGCGATTTCAAACCCTCAACCATCCGGGCGCGGCCGGGCTCGTCTCCGAGATCGTGCGCGAGGGCGACGAGCTGGTCGAGGAAGAGGTCGAGCTCGAGCCCGATCCGGAACCCGGGGATTGAGGGATGGCGGCCGACTACTCAATCGCCAGGCGCGAGGACGCGAGCGACTTCATGGCTCAGTACCCGGGCTTCGGCGAGATGCGCGGCTACACCGAGAGCGCCGAATGCGAGCAGGTGGCGTTCTCGTGGCGGTCGATGCCCCCCGATACGGGCGGTCGCGGCAGCTACGGCCACGCTCATCCGGGCCAGGAGGAGGTCTACTTCGTGATCTCCGGGACGGTCACCTTCAAGGTCGGCGACGACGTCTTCGAGGCCGGGCCGAAGACCGCCGTCCGGGTCGCGGGAGACGCCCAGCGCTCGGTCCACAACGACACCGACACGGACGCCGAGCTGCTGATCTTCTCGACCAGGCTCGACGACCCGCCGCACGCCAGCCAGGAAGACTTCTGGCCGAGCTAGCGGCGCCGAAAAGCGCCCGGCTCGACGCTGAGGTGCCCGACCTCGAGAGCCACCTCGACTTCGTCGCCCGCCAAACCGCCGATCCGGCCGTCGTTCCCTGGCACTGGCCCGAGCGCGGCGAGGGGAGCGGCGGGGCGCGCACGCGCGAGCAGGCGGCCCAGATGCTCGAGCGATACCGCTACCAGCTCGCGAAGCGGGGCTTCACCTGGTGGCCGTGGCGCGAGCGCGCCTCAGGCGAACTCGTCGGCCTCGTCGGCCTCAACGCGGCCGACGTCGAGGGCGAGCCGGTGGTCGAGGTGGGCTGGTCGGTGGCTCCGAACCGCTGGGGCGAGGGAATCGCCAGCGAGGCGGCGGCGGTCTCGCTCGACTGGGGCTTCCGCGTCTGCGGGCTCGCCGAGATCGTCTCCTTCACGATGCCCGAGAACCTCGCCTCGCGGCGGGTGATGGAGAAGCTGGGGATGCGCTACGAGCGCGACTTCGAGCGCGCCGGCCTGCGCCAAGTCCTCCACGTCGCCCGGCGCCAGGCTTAGGCACCGACCAGCGGACGCTCGTTAGGCTGACGAGGTGGGTTTCGACCAATACCACGAGCCGCCCGAGGAGCTCCCGGCCGAGGCGAGGACGTTCGCCCGCCTTTGCGCCTCGCTGACCGAGGAGGCGGAGGCGATCGGCTGGTACGAGCAGCGGCTCGCCGTCGAGAGCGATCCGGAGGCGGTAGCGGTGATGACCGACGCCCAGGGCGAGGAGTTCAAGCACTTCTCCATGGACCTCGAGTTCCTGCTCCGGCGCTCCCCGCGCTGGCGTGAGATCGCCGAGGGGGTCCTGTTTCGCGACGGCGACATCGTCGAGCACGGCGAGGAGGCCGAGGAGGAGAGTGCGCCGGAGGGCGATGGCGACGCCGGCGTCGAGGCGCCGGCGCCCGCCGCGGGTACCGACGGCTCGCTCGGGATCGGCTCGCTGCGCGGGCAACGGCCAGGCGCATGAACCATCTGCTGCGCGAGCTGGCGCCGTTCAGCGACCGTGTGTGGGCGCAGATCGACGACGAGGCTCGCACCCGGCTGACCCCGGCGCTCGGCGCGCGTAGGGTGATCGGCTTCTCCGGGCCGCACGGCTGGCAGCGCTCGGCCACCAACCTCGGCCGGGTTGAGGACGTCACCACGGACGCCGAGGGAGTCGAGGCCCGCCGCCGCCGCGTCCTCGCGATGGTCGAGCTGCGAGCCCCGTTCACGCTCTCGCGCGCGGAGCTCGCGGCCGGCGAGCGCGGCGCCGAGGACGTCGACTTCGCGAACCTCGACGCGGCCGCGGTCAAGCTCGCCGCGCGCGAGAACTCCGCCGTCCTCCATGGCTGGGCGGACGCCGGCATCCGCGGGATCTCCGAGGTCTCGCCGCACGAGCCGGTGCAGCCGCCGGAGGCGATCGGCGACTACCCCGCCGCGGTCGCCGCCGCCGTCGAGCTGCTGCTCCGCAGCGGGATCGGCGGGCCCTACGGGCTCGCCCTGTCGAGCGTCGACTACACCCGTGTCGTCGAGACCGCCGAGCACGGGGGCTACCCCCTGGTGCGCCACCTGGGCGAGATCCTCGGCGGGCCGATGATCTGGACGCCCGGGATCGAGGGCGCGATCGCGCTCAGCCTGCGCGGCGGCGACTTCGAGTTCGAGTCCGGGCAGGACATCTCGATCGGCTACAGCGAGCACAACGCCGAGGGCGCCACCCTTTATCTCGAGGAGTCGTTCAGCTTCCGCAGCGTCACCCCCGAGGCCGCGGTCGCGATCGGGTCGGTCTGCGACTGACGAAGGTCGGTGAGCTGGTGCTCTCGAGCGGCGATCGAGCCCCCGACTTCACCCTCGCCGACCAGAACGGCGAGCAGCTGACGCTCTCCGACCTGCGCGGTGAGACCGTCGTCCTCTACTTCTACCCCCGCGCCGACACCCCGGGCTGCACCACCCAGGCATGCGGGATCCGCGACCGCCGCGCCGACTACGAGCGTGCCGGCGCCCGGGTGATCGGGGTCTCGCCCGATGAGGTCGCGGCGATCGCCGCCTTCGCCGTCAAGCACTCGCTCGAGTTCACCCTTCTCGCCGACGCCGATCACGGCGCCGCCGAGGCCTACGGCACCTGGGTCGAGAAGCGGATGTACGGCAAGAAGCGCTGGGGCGTGCAGCGCGCCACCTTCATCATCGGCCCCGACGGCCGCATCGCCCACGTGATCCCGAAGGCCTCGCCCGAGACCCACGACGACGAGGTCCTGGCGGCGCTCGCCGAGGCTCAGGCGAACGCGACGTAGGCGATGAAAGCCCCGAAGAGGCCCGCCCAGGCGACGATCGGCAGCGGCTCGAAACGGCCGCGCAGGCGAAGCGCCCAGTAGGCGAGCGCCCCGCCCAACAGCCCGAGCACCCCCGAGACGACCGCGAACCGGTCCAGGTCCCAGCTGGTCAGCGCGAGCCCGAAGGCGACCGGGATCGTCGACTGAAAGACCATCGCCCCGGTGATGTTGCCGAGCGCGAGGCTGTCCTTGCCGTCCTTGACCCAAAAGAAGCTGTTGGCCTTCTCCGGCAGCTCGGTCGCCAGCGGCGCCAGGACCAGCGAGAGCACCAGGGCTTCGAGACCGATCGCCTCGGCGACCGTGATCAGCTCCTCGACGAACAGGTGCGCGCCGCCGACGATCGCCCCGAGCCCGATCACGAGCTGGAGCACGATCGTGCGGGTCGGCGGCTCGTCGCCTTCGCTGCGATCCATGTACAGCGGGCCGATCGACTCCACCTCCTGGACCTCGCCACCGCCGGCCAGCGTCTGGCGCACGTAGACGCCGTAGGCGAGAACGAACACCACGGCCAGCGGGATCTTGAGCGCGTCCGGCAACAGCAGGCCGGCGGCGATCCCGATTGCGAAGAAGACTCCGAAGAAGATCAGATCGCGGTCGAGCGTCTCGACGTCGGCAGCCAGCTTCGTGCCCTGCTCGCGACGCTCGTGGAAGACCAGCGCCGAGATCCCGACCAAGGCCATCGCGATCGTCGCCAGCAGGAACGGAGCGCCGATGATCGCCCCGACTGCGACGTCCTCGGAACCCTCCTCGCCGCCGATGATCGCGACGATCGGGATCAGGGTCTCGGGCATCGCCGTGCCGACCGCGGCGAGCACGCTGCCGGTGGCGCCCTCGCCGAGCCCGAGCCGGTGGCCGGCCCACTCGATCGCATTCGTGAACAGCAGCGCTCCGGCGAGGATCACGGCGAAGCTGGCGAGCAGGAAGACGACGTCCATCGGCTGCCCCTACCCGACTAGGCGTAGAAGAAGGCGATCCCGAGGATCAGATAGAGCGCCAGCAGCTGCACGCCCTCGAACCAGTTCGACTCGCCGTCGCGGGTGACCACGTTGCCGATGAAGATCGCGAGCAGGACCGCGCCGACCTCGAATCCGTTGAAGACCAGCGGCATCGGGCTCGGTCCGAGCACGAACGAGGCGAGCACCAACACCGGGGCGACGAACAGCGCGACCTGAGCGCTCGAGCCGATCGCGATGTTGACCGAGAGGTCCATCTTGTCCTTCATCGCGACAAGCACCGCGACCCAGTGCTCGGCGGCGTTACCGACGATCGCGACGACGATCACGCCGATGAAGAACTCGCTCAGGCCGACCGATTCCGAGGCCTCGGCGATCGAGCCGACGAGAATCTCCGACATCAGCCCGACGGCGACGCCGGCGATGAACAGCGCGATCACCGAGCGCCGCACCGACCATCCGAACCCCTCGTCCTCCTCCCTCGCATAAGTCGGGTTGAAGATGTCGCGGTGGGTCTTGAGCGAGAACAGGAGCCCGGTGACGTAGGTGGCGATGAGCACGATCGCGACCGCGAGCGAGAGGTGCTCGATGGTGGAGCCGTACTCGACCCGCTCGGCGCCCGGGGACGGCAGCCCCTGACCCTCAACCAGCTCGAAGATCGCCGGCATCACCAGAGCGGCCGCGGCCAGGAACAGCATCGACGCTTGGATGCTGGCGGCGGTGACGCTGAAGGTCTGGCGCTGGCGATTGAGGCCGCCGAAGAACATCGCCGCTCCGAGCACGAGTAGCACGTTGCCGATGATCGAACCGACGATCGAGGCCTTGACCACCTCTTGAAGGCCCTCGGCGAGCGCGAACAAGGCGATGATCAGCTCCGGCGCGTTGCCGAAGGTGACGTTGAGTAGACCGCCGATCCCCGGGCCCGAGCGCTCGGCGAGCTCCTCGGTGGCAAGGCCCATCAGGGCCGCCGTCGGGATGATCCCGAGGGCAGCGACGAAGAAGATGATTCCCGCCGAGGCGCCCAGGAACTCGAGCGCCACCGCCAGCGGGATGAACGGGGTCAGCAGGTACGGCCAGCCCTGCGCGGTGCGGAGAAACTCCATCGGGCGAGGCACCCTACACAGAGGGCCCCGGCTCGATGCCGGGGCCCTGTAAACGACCTAACGCGTCGCTGCGCCGACCCTATAGCTGGCTGGCGCAGTCATTGATCTCGTTCGGAGTGTTCGCCTGCGCGATGCAATCGAGGTAGGCGTCGGCCGCGTCCGAGCCGCCCCCTCCCCCGGCCTGAGGCACGTCCGGCGCGCTCAACCCGGGAAGCCCGGAAGCGCCGACCGCGCCCAGGCCGCCGAGTGAGCTCGGGTCGATCCCGAACTGCTGCAGCAGGCCCTCGAGCGGCTGTGCGTCGCTGGGGGCGTCGATCGTCTGCTCCTCGTTGATCGCCCCGAGTCGCATCGAGAAGGCGACGTCGACGCTGTCCACACCCTCAGCGTCGGCATCGGGGATCGCGCTCGGATCGAGCGCGAGGTTGAAGTCGATCCCGTCGAGGTTGTGCGTGTCGGTGGTCGAGTAGAGGTCGAAGCTGGCCTCGGTGATCGCGTCGGCGACCTGTTGGACCTGCTCCTCGCTCGGCACGGTGCCGCTCGACTGCGGCACCGCGCTGCCCAGCTCGACCAGGTCCTGGAGCATCGTCTCGACGTCGACGGTTCCCGAGACATGATCGCTCTCGGTCCCTTCGATGTCCTCGGTGCCCTCGCTTGTGAGGTCGCCCAGCCAGCTCTCGAAATCGATCTGACAGGCCGAGGTGTCACCGCCGGCCGCCTCGATCTGAGACTCGCAGCTCTGGGTGAAGGCGTCGGTGATCGACAGGCCCTCGGTCTCGCTCTGTTGGGCGGCGGCCCGTTCGGCCATCTGCTTGAACTGGCCGAACAGATCGGTCCCGACCTCGTATGCGTTGCCTCCGTACTCGACATAGGCGTTGTCCTCGGTGACTACGAGCGAGCCCTCGAAGCTGATGCTCTGGCCGTTGCTCTCACCGCTGATCGAGCCGGTCCAGTCCAGCTGCGGGATCGCGGCCGGATCCTCGGCGTCGCCCTGGAACGGACCGGCCAGCGTCGCCTCGAAGCTGCCCCCCGCGTCGCCTTCGGCGGAGCCGCTGAGGCTGAGCGAGAGGTTGCCGCTGCTCACGGCCTCGTCGGTGCTGAAGGTCTCGTCGAGAACCGTCTGCGGGTCCACGTCGCCGCCGTCATCGCCGCCGCAACCGGCGATCGCGAGGGGCGCGGCCAGCGCCACGGCGCCGATCGCGAAGTAGGTGCGGATGCGAGTCAAGATCTTGCTCCTCGTAATCGTTGTAAAGCGGCGGCCAGCGTAGCGGCTACGGGCGAGCCTGCCAAACCGTCACGACAAAGCTTCATCCGAGGCTTGGAAAAGCTTGACAAGATCCGCTCCCGACGGCGCCGCCGAGGGGTTCGCACGCTCGCGCTCGACGTATCCTGACGCCATGAACTGCCCCAGCTGCGGCACCGACAATCTCGACCGCGCGCGCTTTTGCATGTCCTGCGGGGCCGGGCTGCCGGCGACCTGCCCGTCCTGTGGCACCGAGAGCCCCGGCGGCGCGAAGTTCTGCATCGAGTGCGGGACCGAGCTGGAGGGCTTCGCGCCCCGCCGCCGCCCCGATGACGAACCACCGCCCGAGGAGCGTCGCAACGCGACCGTGATCTTCGCCGACCTCTCCGGCTACACGGCACTCGCCGAGCAGCTCGACCCCGAGCGGATCAAGTCGCTGGTCGAGCGCGCCCTGCGCCGGCTCGGCGACGAGGTCGAACGCCACGGCGGCACAATCGACAAGTACATCGGCGACAACGTGATGGGAGTCTTCGGCGCACCGGTCTCGCACGAGGACGACCCCGAGCGCGCGGTCAGGGCGGGTCTGGCGATGCAGGCGGCGATGGCCGAGATCAATGAGCGAATCGAGGCCGATGTCGGTGCCAATTTCGCCCTGCGGGTGGGGATCAACTCCGGCGAGGTGCTCGCCGGGCGGGTCGGCGACGGCTACACCGTGATCGGGGACCCGGTCAACGTCGCCGCTCGGCTGCAGGAGGCGGCGGAGCCGGGCACCGTGACCGTCGGCGAGGACACCCATCGCCTGACCAGCGCCGCGATTGAGTACGTCGAGCTCGGCCCGCTCGAGCTCAAGGGCAAGTCGCGACCGGTTTTCGCCTGGGCGGCGGAGCGCGCCGTTGTCCGCGGGCGCGCCACCCGGGCCCCGCGCTCCTCGACCCCGCTCGTCGGGCGGGCCGATGAGGCGGCGCTCCTGAGCTCGACCTTCGATCGGGTGGTGGCCGAGCAGCGTCCCCACCTGATCACCGTGATCGGTCAGGCGGGGGTCGGCAAGTCGCGCCTCTTGCGTGAGCTCGTCGACCACGTCGGCGCGCTCGAAGCGCCGCCCGCGGTGCGCCTCGGCAGCTGCCCCGCCTACGGCGCCGGCCTCGCCTACTGGGCTCTCGGGGAGATCGTTCGCGGCACCCTCGAGATCGTCGACACCGACGACGCCGCCGTGGCCTGGGGCAAGTTGCTGCGCGGAATCGAGACGCTCGTCGTCGACTCCGACACCGAGGAGACACCGGAGCGACTCGCCGCCGCGCTCGGGGTCGCCCTCGGGATCGGGGACGGCGCCAACGGCAACGGCTCGGGAGAGGGCGAGGGACCCCAGCAGATGCGCGACCGCCTGTTCGCGGCCGTGAGGATGCTGGTCGAGGCGGCCGGAAGACGACAGCCGATGGTGTTCGCGGTCGAGGACATCCACTGGGCCGACGAGGGCATGCTCGACCTGATCGAGTACCTGGCGCGGTGGACCCGCGGCCCGGTGCTCTTCCTCTGCCTCGCGCGCGATGAGCTGCTCGACCGACGGCCCGGCTGGGGCGGTGGCCGCATCAACGCAACCATGATCACGCTGGAGCCGTTGCGGCGCGAGCAGGCGCTGAGCCTGGTCGGTTCGCTGATGGCGGGCCGCCCGGAGGGCTCGGCGGGCGCCCTGGTCGAGCAGGTCGCCGACCGCTCGGGCGGCAACCCGCTGTTCGCCGAGGAGATGGTCAACCGGATCCGCGAGGGCGGGCGCGCCGACAGCGACTCGCTGCCCGAGACGGTGCACTCGGTGCTGGCGGCGCGACTCGACGCGCTGCCGCGTCCCGAGCGCCGCGTGTTGCAGGCGGCTGCCGTCGTCGGCCAGACCTTCTGGGAGGGCTCGGTCGACCCCGGGGACGCCTCGATCGACCTCGGTGCGGCGATCAGCTCGCTGGAGGAAAAGGACCTGGTCGTGTCGACGGCGGGAAGCCGGCTGGCGGGTGAGCGCGAGTATGCGTTCAAGCACGTGCTGATCCGCGACGTCGCCTACTCGACCCTGCCGAAGGCGGTGCGCGCCCGCCGCCATGCCGAGGTCGGGGCGTTCATCTCGGCCCGCGCGGCCGACCGTTCCGAGGGGGTGGTCGCGATGGTCGCCGAGCACTACGGCCGCGCCGCCGGCCTCGGCGCCGCCGCGGACCTCGATTCCGCCGAGCTCGGCTTGATCACCGACCGTGCGCTGGAGGCGCTGGAGGCCGCCGGCGACGCCTCGGCGGCGATCTACTCCAACCGCGAGGCCCAGGGCCACTACGAGAGCGCGCTCGAGCTCGAGCGCAGCCTCGACCCGGAGGGGAACGCCCGGATCGCCGAGAAGCTCGGTGACGTCGCCCTGCGCCTCGGGCGCACGGATCGGGCCGTCGGCGCTTGGGAGCAGAGCCTCGACTACCATCGCGGCGAGGAGAATCTGGCTCGGGTCGGCGACCTGCACCGCAAGATCGGCGCCGGGCTCTGGCACAAGGGCGACCGCGAAGGCTCGATCGACCACTATCAGCGGGGCATCGACCTGCTCAAGGACGGGCCGCCCTGCATCGAGCTGGTTCGCCTCTACGAGGAGGCCGCCTCGCTCTACATGCACACGGGCGACAACATGCTCGCGATCTATGCCTCGGAGAAGGCGCTGCGACTCGCCGAGCGGCTCGGCGAGGCCGGCGCCGCGAGTCGCGCTCACGGCATCTTCGGGAGGGTGTTCGGGCGAATCGGCGACTCCGAGCGCGCGCGAGAGAACCTCGAGCGCTCGGTGGAGCTCGCGCGTGAGACCGATCCCGGCGAGGCGGTTCGGGCGCTGAACGCGCTCGGCTACCACCTCGAGGTCTCGGAGGCCGACTACGCCGCGGCCGGCGAGGCCTATCGCTCGGCGCTCGACCTCGCCCTCGGCACCGGCGACCTGCCCTCCCAGGTCGAGATCCACGCGGCGCTCGCCCAGCTCGCCGTCTATCGCGGCGACTGGGAGGCGGCCGAGCGCGAGGCCGATGCCTCCGCGATGCTGGCCGAGCGCGAGGGGCTGGCCGGAAAGCTCTGCTTCCCCTATTCGATGCGCGGGGTCCTGCTCTGGCACCAGGGTGATCTCGAGGGCTCCGCGGAACTGCTCGAGCGAGCCTTCGAAAGCGCGGAGCAGGTCGGGCGCTCGGAGGTCGCGTTCGAGTCGCTGCAATGGCTCGCGGCGACGCGCCGTGACGACAAGCGCCATGCCGACGCCGACCAGACCCTCGCCCGGGCGCTCGACCTCTGCGAGCGCGCCGGCCTGGTCGCGCAATCGGTCGAGGCGACCGCGGCGCGGGCGGTCAACCTGGCGCTCTGGGGGAAGGCAGAGCAGGCCCTCGAGGTCGCCGAGGAGGCGGCCAGCCTCGCCGAGCGCCTGCGCTATCCGGTCGGGCGCGCCGCCAGCCTCGAGGCCCGCGGGGCCGCCACAGGCGACCGTGGACTGCTCACCGACGCGACGCAGGCGTGGCAGGCCCTCGGGCGCCCCGGCGACGCGGAACGGTGTCGGTCACTCGCCACTCGCCACTTGCCACTCGAGCGGCGAGCGGCCGGCGACGAGTGACGGACTAAGCGAGCCCTTCCTTTTCGTACTCGCGCAGGAACCCCTCGAACAGCCGCTTGTGGCCCTGCTCGTCATGGAGGATCGCAATCACCATGTCGTTGGTCACCGGGTCGATCTCGTCGGTCTCCTCGACGATCCGGCTGTAGAACTCGATCGCGCCCTGCTCGGCCTCGATCACGCCCTTGATCACGTGGACGACGTCGACCTGATCATCGGCGGGCTGCAGATAGGTCTGCTCGGCCGCGAACTCGAGCGAGCCCGGAACGACGCCGTAGAGCTCCTTGATTCGGGCGGCGAACTGCTGCGCGTGGCCGAGCTCCTCCTGGATGTCCTCCTCCAGCGACTCGCGGATCTCCATCGCCCGCACGCCGTCGGGGTTGATCGAGTTGGCGATGTAGCTCATCACCGTCTCGATCTCCATCCAGTAGGCCTTCTTCAACAACCCGATCACCTGCTCGCGCTGGTCCGAGTGGTCGCGGGCCATGATGTCCATGCTGCTCGTCGCCGTGTCGCTCACCGATCTGCCTCCTTGAAGCTTGTCTCGCTGAGAGTTCCCGGATCGTCAGGGCACGAAACCGGATCCCTCAACGCCAGCGCGAGCTCGAAGCGCCCGCCGGGCTGATCCATCGTCGGGCCGAACAGCTCCCGCAGCCGGGCCAGGCGGTAGCGCACGGTCTGGGGGTGAACATGAAGCTCGGCGGCGACCCGCGCCACCTCGCCCTGATGGTCGAGCCACGAGCGCAGGGTCTCGCGCAACCGCCGGCGCGAGGCGGGAGTCTCCGAGTCGAGCGGCGCCAAGCGGTCGAGCGCGAGGTCGCGCAGGACACCGGGCGCTCCGTGGACCGCCAGGCCGGCGAGGTGGCGCTCGCAGATCAGCAGCCCCGATCCCTCCAGCGCCCCGACCTCGACCAGCTCGAGCAGGGCACCGGCGCGCTCGGCGCTGGTCGCCGCTTCGAGCAGCCCAACCTCGGGGCCGAGCGTTGCCACGGTCGATGACGCGGCGCGCTGCAAGCGCGCCCGCAGCCCCGGCGCGCGGGGGTCGGCGAGCAGCGCAATCCCGGCCGCCGAGCCCTCTTGCTCGACCACCAGCGCGCCGGGCGGCAGGCGGGCGAGCAGCCGTTCACCGCGCTCGCGCCAGACCAACGCGGCGAGCGTCGCCGGCGGCTCCCAGCCGGCGGCGGCGGCCGCGCCCCGGACCGAGCCCTCGTCCGGATCGGGGGCGAGCAGGAGCTGGGCGAGGCGGCGGCGGCGGCGCTGGAGCTCACCCGCGGCGACCGACTGCTCCTCGGCATAGCCCTCGACCGAGAGCGCCGAGAGCTCGTCGATGTAGGCGAACACGGCTTCTGCGAGCAGCGCCAAGGTCTGGCGGTCGACGTTGGCCGCGATCGCGATCTCGGCGATCCGGCGCCACGAGACCCGGGCGCCGATCCGGTACGCGCTCAGCAGCGCTTCGAGCGAGCGGCGCTCGCGATGCTCGCCCCGGCCGAGGCCCCTGTAGACGAGCTCGGCGCCGCTTCGATCGAGCTCGGGGTCGCGGATCATGTCGGCGAACTGCCCGAGCGCCTCCTCGACCCCGCCGCGGATCCCGGCCTCGAAACGGCCGCGCAGGGGCCGCCGGTAGGCCGGTACGCGCTCCCTGATCGCCGCGATCACCTCGTCGGTCAGCGCCGGGACGTGCGGCCGCAACAACTCGCCGATTCGCGGCGGGATCGCGTCCCAGGGCCGTTCGAAGGAAGAAACTTGTGTGTTCATAACAAAATCATAAGGCCATAACTTGCCTTGTGGCGAAGAACTCGGACCGATCTATGCCTAGGCTGACAAAAGATGCCTGCGATCCAGCGCTACACGAACCTCGCCGCCGTCGTCCTGCCCTTCCTCGCCTGCTTCGCGGCGCTGATCCTGCTCTGGAACCGCGCCGTCGGCTGGACCGACCTCTCGATCGCCGTCGGCATGTACCTGATCACGGCGCTCGGGATCACCGTCGGCTACCACCGGATGCTGACCCACCGCGCCTTTCAGACCTACAAGCCGGTCGAGTACGCGTTCGCGACCGCCGGCTCGATGGCCGTCCAGGGACCGGTGATCGACTGGGTCGCCGACCATCGCAAGCACCACGCCCACACGGACGAGGAGGGCGACCCGCACTCGCCTCACGTCGGCCACGGCAGTGGCCTCGCCGGCCTCTGGCACGCGCACATCGGCTGGCTGTTCGACTCCAACGGCCAGGCCGACCGGCGCAAGTACGCGGCCGAGCTGATGGACGACTCCGGCATGCGCTGGCTGAACCGCAAGTTTCCGTGGCTCGTCGCGCTCTCGTTGCTGTTGCCGTTCGCGGCCGGGCTGGCGCTGACCGCAAGCCTCGCCGGCGCTCTCACGGCGATGCTGTGGGGCGGCCTCGTGCGGATCTTCTTCGTCCACCACATCACCTGGTCGATCAACTCGATCTGCCACTTCCACGGCGCTCGCCGCTTCGCCACCGACGACCGCTCGACCAACGTCTGGTGGCTGTCGCTGGCGTCGCTGGGCGAGTCCTGGCACCACAACCACCATGCCTTCCCGCGCTCGGCCTTTCATGGCCTGCGCCGCTGGGAGCTCGACCCGTCCGGCGTCGTGATCCGGGCGATGCGACGGATCGGGCTGGCCTGGAACGTGGTCGCGATCGCACCCGAGCGCCAGGAGCAAAAGCTCGCCCCCGGCGGGGACCGAGCCGAGGCTCAGACGGCGTAAGCGCACCTCAACCGCCGGCCCGGCGGGCCGGCGGCCCGAGCCGGGCCGCGCGGCCGCCCCCATCAGCGCGCCACGGACCTGGGCGAGCTCAGCCGCCCATAGCGGTGCTCAGCTCGCCCAGGCGAGGGCACCCGCGGTGGCTGGACCCGCGCGCACATACAATCCAGCCGTGGCCACCTGGATCCTCACCGGCTCGCTGGAGAACTTCCGGATCAACGTCGAGCGCGGCTTCGATCCGATCGGTTTGAAGGAGCGGCGGCGAAACCAGGCGTCGGAGTTCGCGCCCGGTGACGAGGTCGTCTTCTACGTCACCGGTGTGCAGGCGTTCGGCGGGATCGCCCGGGTTCGCTCGTCGATGTTCGAGGATCGCACCGCGATCTGGCCGCAGGGGATGAAGAAACACCCCGAGGACTACCCGTGGAGGGTCGAGGCCGAGCCCGTCCTGGTGCTCGAGGAGGACGCTTTCGTCGCCGCCGACTCATTGCTGGACGAGCTCGAGCACGTTCGCAAGTGGCCAGCCGAGCACTGGCACCTCGCCTTCCAGGGCCAACTGCGCACGGTCTCCGATACCGATGCCGCGCTGCTGCACGAGCGCCTCGAGGCGGCGGCGCACGCCGCCAGCCCGGCCGGTTGATCCACGAGCGCCACTTCACCGTCGAAGATGCCAACGCGTTGCTGCCTCGGGTCGAGCCGGCGCTGCGCTCGTTGCGCGAGGCCCGCGACCGGCTCACCGACAGCGAGGCGCACGAAGCCCTCGCCGGGGCGGCCCCGGTCAACGGCGGCGGGGAGCGGGGGCGCCACGTCGGCGAGGCCTTCCTCGAGGTACGACGGCTGCTCGGCGAGCTTCAGGCGCTCGGCCTGGTGATCCGCGACATCGATCGCGGCCTGATCGACTTCCCCGCGATCCTCGAGGGTCGCGAGGTCTATCTCTGCTGGCAGCTCGATGAGCCCGAGGTCGCTTTCTGGCACGACCTCGAAACCGGGTTCGGTGGCCGCCAACCGCTCGCCTGAGGGCGCTCGATCGCACGCATCCGCCGATGTTTAGTCGCGGCTTCGACGGGAAGATCACGGGAGCCGGGTGGCGTGCGCGGCGAACCCCCCAGTCGCGCAGTCGCCTGGCTTGACTTTCGCCGAGTCGGGGCTCTGAACTAGACGAGCCGGAGCGCCGTCGTGGCGCTCCGGCTCTGGCATCGGAGGTGCCCCCGCGGGGGCCGATCGGCCACCTGTGGGGTCTTATGGGGTTATGGGTCGGCGGAAGGTCGGCCCAGGAAGGCACCCATGCGTATCCGCTCGAACGATCGGCAGCCCGGCGCTCGCACCCGAGCGCGACGCGCTCAGCTGGACGTCTGTTTGACCGTCACGAGCCCGCCGACCAGCTCGCGGTCGTGCTCGTAATCGAGCAGCTCGAGCGCCGCGCTGAGCCCGAGCCAGCGCAGCTCATCGACCTCGTCATTGGGCGAGAAGTCGCCGTCGAGCGGGCGCATCAGCCACCAGCGCACCTGCTTCGCCCGTCCCTTGCGGTCGCGGTAGCGCGACGGCGGTAGCTCGAGGCCGAGCTCGCATCGCATCCCGGTCTCCTCCTCGACCTCGCGCAGCGCGGCCGCGCTCCAATCCTCGCCCTCGGCGAGCTTGCCCTTCGGCAGCGACCAGTCGTCGTAGCGCGGACGGTGAACGACGCAGACCTCGGCCTGTGCACCGGCGCCGCGAATTACGACGCCACCGGCGGCCCTCACCGACGGGCCACCGGCCGTGGGCGGATCGCCGGTCATTCCGAGGTCTCGGGCTGCGCGGCAAAGCCCTGCTCGCGCACCGCGGCGAGGATCCTCTCGCCGTGCTCACTGCCGTCGGTCTGCAGCACGAGGCGGATCCCGGTCTCGCGCACGTGGAGGTCGACGCCCTCGCGGATGTGGGCGACGTCGAGCACGTTGGCGCCCTCGCGCGCGACCGTGTCGACAAGCCGTGCCAGCGCCCCGGGTCGATCGGGAACGACGGTGGAGAAGGCGAGGCGCCGCCCGGCGGCCGTTTCGCCGAGCCGGATGCACTCGACCAGTCGGGCGGCGTCGACGTTCCCGCCAGAGAGCACCGCGCAGGTCTCGCCGTCGCCGGCCGGCTCGACCCTGCCGGCCAGCAGCGCTGCGACCGAGATCGCCCCGGCGCCCTCGACCACGAGCTTCGAGCGCTCGAGCAGGAGCACCATCGCCTGGGCGACGTCGTCGTCGGAGACGGTGACGATCTCGTCGACGAACTCGGAGACCAGCGGCAAGGCCAGGTCCCCGGGGCGCTTGACGGCGATCCCGTCGCAGATCGTCGCAGCCGACCGCGCGCCGATCGGCCGGTCGGCCGCCAGCGAGGGCAGATAGGGGGCGCAGGCCTCGGACTGCACCCCGACCACGCGCACGCTCGCGAGCCGGCGTTTGACCGCGATCGCGATCCCGGCGGCGAGCGCGCCGCCGCCGACCGCGACCACGACCGTGCTCGTCGCCGGCGCCTGGGCGGCGATCTCGAGCCCGATGGTGCCCTGGCCGGCGAGCACGACCGGGTCATCGAAGGCATGGATCAAGGTCCAGCCCTCACCCTCGGCCGCCTCGACCGCGGCGGCGACCGCATCGTCGAACGACCCGCCGACCAGCCTCACCTCGCCGCCGTAGCCGCGGACCGCCTCGATCTTCGCGATCGGCGCCTCCTCCGGCATGTAGAGGACCGCGCGGGTTCCGCGCGAGGCGGCGGCGACCGCGACGGCCTGCGCGTGATTGCCGGCGCTTGCCGCGACCACACCGGCGGCGAGCTCGGTTTCGCTGAGCGCCGCGATCCGGTTGTGGGCACCGCGGACCTTGAACGAGCCGGTTCGCTGCAGGTTCTCGGCCTTCAACGTGACCGGGCCGCCGACCCGCCGCGAGATCTCGCCGGCCGAGAGCACCGGCGTTTCGCGCACCTGGCCGTGGATCGTCGCGGCGGCCCGCTCGATCTCAGAGATCCCGACCGCTGCTGAAGCCCGGCTGGTCACCGTCCCAGGGTAATGCCGCCGGCCGCAGCCGGGTCATCGAAGCCCGCTTTAGTCTGTGCTCGATGGATGCAACGGATCATCGAATCGTTGCCCTGCTGCGCGAGAACGCGCGGCGCTCGTTTCAGGACATCGGCGAGCGCGTCGCCCTCTCGGCGCCCGCGGTCAAGCGCCGGGTCGACCGGCTCGAGCGCGACGGCGTCATCCGCGGCTACTCGGCCAACGTCGACCCCTCGGCGATCGGCTGGAACACCCACGCCTTCGTCGAGCTCTTTTGCGACGGGCGGATGTCGGGCGGAGAGGTGCACTCGGCCGTCGGCGAGCATCCGGAGGTCGAGGCCGCCTACACGATCGCCGGCGGCGCGAGCGCGATCCTGCACCTGCGCGCCGGCGACACTCGACACCTCGAGCAGGCGCTGGAGCGGATCCGCGAGACCCCGGGGGTGATCCGGACCGAGACCCAGGTCGTGCTCTCGACCCTGTTCGAGCGCCCGGTCGCCAACGGACGCGGGCCGGCGGACGACGACCAGAGCTAGAGGCGTTAGGTCGCGGGCTCGGCGGGGGGCGCGCCGGGCGGGCTGAGCTCGACCCCCGGGCCGTCGATCGGGCGCGCCAGGGTCTCACGCCTGTAGTCGCGGTATTCACGCCAAACGATCTGCAGCGAGGCGGCCGCCGGGATCGCCAGGATCGCCCCGAGCACCCCGAACAGGGTCGATCCGAACAGCACCGCGACGAGGACGATGAACGGCTCGACCTCGACCGCCCGCCGCTGGATCTGGGGCTGGATCACGTAGTTCTCGAACTGCTGGTAGACGATCGCGAAGATCACCCAGACGATCAGTCCGACGGGGAAGTTGACGAACACCATCACGACCGCGATCAGGACCGCGGCGATCGTCGCGCCGACGACCGGAATCAGGTCGAAGAAGGCGACGATCAGCGCCAGCGGGGCGGCGAACGGAGCCCCGAGGATCGTCAGCACGATGAAGGCGCTGATCCCGGCGATCGTCGCCTGCGCCAACGCTCCGCCGACGTAGTTGCCGATCGCATTGGCGACGTCGCGCAGGGCGCGATCGACGCGCTCCGCCCGCCCCGGCGGCTGCGAGCGCACGAACAGCTCCGCCCACCGAGGCCCGCCGGCGACCATGAAGATGCTCAGGATCAGGATCGTCACCGCGGCGAAGACCGAGTTGACGACGCCGACACCGATGTCCTGGAGCACGCCCGCGGCGTCGCCGATCCTGCTCGGCAGGTCATCGGCGGCGTTCTGGATCTCACTGGTGAAGTCGTACTTGTCGTTGAGGTCGTTGAGGGTTTCGTTGCCCTGCACGAAGTCGGTCACGTCCTGGGCGTACTCGGGAACGTTTCCCGCCAGCGTCTCGATCTGGCCGACGATGTTGGGGATCAGCAGGGCACCCAGCCCGATCGGGATCAGCACCAGAGCGAGGTAGACGAGCGCGATCGCAAGCCCGCGCTTCATTCGGCGCTGGAGCAGGTTGACGGGGCCCGACATCGCAACGGCGATGAAGGCGGCGACCACCAACCAGGTGATCGGAGTTCGCAGCTGGTAGAGGATGTAGAGGGTCAGGGCGACGACGACCACGGTCAGCACCGTGCGCAGCGCCGCGCGGCCGAGTGGGTCCCGCGGGGTCATCACCGCCATCACGACGACCAGTTCGGCGGCCGCGCGGCCGTTCCTACCGCTGGTACAGATCTACTAGCCGGGCCGGCGTTTGCACTAGCTTGCCGGCGATGGGCTCCAGCCTCGAATCCCTACGCGAGCGCCTCGGCGAGATCTCCGACCTCGGGCGCGCCCGGGCGCTGCTCGAGTGGGACGAGCGCACGAAGATGCCGCCGCGCGGCGCCGAGATTCGAGCCGAGCAGCTCGCCACGCTCACCCGCCTGCGACATCAGCGCCTCAGCTCCGATGAGCTCGGCCGGCTGCTGGACGCGGCGGCGACCGAGGTCGACGGGTCGGCGCCCGAGTCGTTCGAGGCGAGCCTGGTCCGGGTCGGCCGCCGCGAGTGGGAGAAGGCGCGCCAGGTGCCCGCGGAGCTACGCGCCGAGACCGCGCGGGTGACCTCGATCGCCGAGAACGCCTGGGAGCAGGCGCGAGAGAGCTCCGACTTCGCCGCCTTTGTCCCCCACCTCGAGCGCGTGATCGAGCTCAAGGCCCGCTACATCGAGTGCTTCGATCCGGCGCATCCCTACGACCCCCTGCTGGACGACTTCGAGCCCGGGATGCGCACCGCCGAGCTTCGTCCGGTGCTCGAGCGGCTCGCAATTGGAGTCCGCGAGCTGCTCGCCGAGATCCTCGCCAGTCGGGTCGAGATCGATACGTCCTGCCTGCACGGCGAGTTCGGGCTCACCGCACAGGCTGAGCTCGCCGAGCGGGTGGCCGCGGCGCTGCCGCTCGAGCCCGGCGCCTGGCGGCTCGACTCGACCGTGCACCCGTTCGCAACCGGGATCGGAATCTCGGACCTGCGGATCACGACCAGATTCGACCCCGCCTACGTCGGAACCGCGCTCTGGGCCGTCGCCCACGAGGTCGGTCACGCGCTCTATCAGAACGGGATCGACCCCGAGCTGGAGCGCGGTCCCTTGTGCCGGTCGGTGTCGCTGGGCTTCGACGAGTCGCAGAGCCGGATGTGGGAGAACTGGGTCGGGCGCGGCCGGCCTTTTCTCGGCCATCTGCTCGGCATCATGCGCGCCAGCTTTCCCGAGCGGTTCGCCTCGGTCGACGCCGAGACGCTCTACCGAGCCGCGAACGCGGTCGAGCCCTCGCTGATCCGTGTCGAGGCCGACGAGGTCAGCTACAACCTGCACATCGTCTTGCGGTTCGAGCTCGAGCTCGAGCTCTTCGAGGGCCGCCTGGCGCCGGTCGACCTGCCACAGGCATGGGCAGCGCGCATGGAGGAGTCCCTCGGGATCGAGGTGCCCAGCGATGCCGACGGGGTGCTGCAGGACGTGCATTGGGCCGGTGGCTCGTTCGGATACTTCCCCACCTACTCGCTCGGCAACGTGATCGCGGGCCAGGTCTGGGAGCTGGCCCGCGCCGAGTTGCCCGACCTCGACGCGCAACTGGCCGCGGGCGACCTCGGGCCGCTGCGCGACTTCCTCGGCGAGCTGATCTACCGCCACGGCGGCAAGTTCGAGCCGGCCGAGATGATCCAGCGGGTCACCGGGGGTCCGCTCGACCCCGAGCCGCTGCTCGCCCAACTGCGGCGCAAGTTCGGTCGCCTCTACGAGATCGACGAGGAGCCGGGAGCTTCTTAGACCGCGGCCGGCGAGGCCTCTCGGGCAACCCAGCGGGCCGCCTCGACCGGATTGCCGGCGAGATGCGCGGCGCCGAGCGAGCGCGCAACCTCGGGGTTCGCCCCGGCGCCGGCGACCAGGAGAGCGTGGCGATCGGCGATCCTGCGCAACGTGGCTCGCGTGCGCTCGAAGCGCAGCGAGTCGATCGCGGCGACGACCACCGCCGCCGGGTCGAGACGGTCGGCGGCGTCGGCCACCGTCTCGATCGGCGTGTCCGGGCCGAGGAAGGCGACCCGCCAGCCGTTTTGGCGCAGCGAGAGCCCGAAGGCGATCAGGCCGAGATCGTGGCGCTCCTCGGGCGGGCACGCGAGCAGCGCCAAGGGGCCGCTGCCGCCACCCCAACCGCGCCCGATCGCCAATAGCCTGGCCCGGAGGATCTCGGTGGAAAAGTGCTCCTGAGCGACCGTCAGCTGCTTGCTTTGCCAGCGTTCGCCGACCTCGGCGAGCAGCGGCAACACCAGGCCGGTCAGCGTCGCGTCGAGTGAGAAGCGGCCAAGGACACGGTCGAGGATCGCGTTCGCCTCCTGCTCGTCGAACCCCGACAGGGCGGCGAGCACCTGCTCGCGCGCCTCGGTCATCACCGGGCGGTCGACGGACGCCGACACCGAAGTGCCGGCGCCCGCGACCTCTGGTGCGAGGGGCACCGCCAGCACCGCGCCGATCAATGACGCAGCACGTCCCGCCTCGGTCGCACCAGGCCCGGATTCACCCGCGACTTTGGGGGCTTCGCGGGCGAGCTTTGCGGCCTCCGCCGCCGAGATTCCCCGGGCGAGCAACGCGGTCATCGCGCGCACCCGGGCCTCGTCGTCGGCCGAGTAGAGCCGGTAGCCGCCGCCGCTGCGGCCGGGCTCGAGCAGCCCGTAGCGCCGTTCCCAGGCCCGCAGTGTCTCGGGTCTGACTCCGACCCGGCGGCTGAGCTCGCCGATCCGGACGAGCCCGTCCGCGTGGCGGCTGAGCTGCGTCTCCACTCCGTTGGCCATATCTACATGGAGTTTATACAAAGATTTGACACCAGGCAACCTTCTTTGCTACAAACGCTTACTCAACTATCAACAAAGCTTGAACAAGGATCAGATGATGACCTCCGTTTCCGTCGATGAAAAGCCACGCGCAAGCTCGCTCGGCGCGACCGACCGACTGACGCGGGCGCGGGCGCTGTTTCTCGTCGCCGCCTTTCTGTCGTTCGTGCTCTCGGTGATCCTCTACTTCAGCGGCGATGAGACGGAGGGGATCTTCGTCGGCCTCTGGGTGCCGTCGATCCTCGCGCTAGGCGCCTTTCTGGTCCCCCGCGAGTCCCGATGAACACCGGGATCTTCATCTACGGGGCGCTGGTCTTCGCGATCGTCGCCGCCGCCTGCGCGATGATCGCCTGGGGGATCGTCGCCGAGCGGCGCGACCGCAGCAAGCTCGAAGCCGAGCATGGCCCGGCGCTTCGCCGCGGGCGGCGCGAGCGGATGACCACCGGCGAGGACTCTCGCACCGTTGGCTACAGGTAGCGTGGGCGCGTGTTGGGATCGCTGATCGACAAGGGCCTCGACCTCGCGGTGGTCCCCGGGTTCAGCCGTGTTGGCTATGGGATCCGCAAGCGCATGTGGGCGGACTCCGACCCCGCCGCCGGGATGACCGGCTGGTCGGTCCTGGTCACGGGGGCGAGCTCCGGAATCGGCGCTGCGGCCTGCGAGAAGCTCGCCCACGGCGGCGCGACCGTGCACATGCTGGTCCGCAACCGAGAGCGCGGTGAGGACGTGCGCGCTCAGATCTCCGAACAGACCGGCTCCGATCGCCTCCACCTCCACGTCTGTGACGTCTCCAGCCTCGCTTCGGTGCGCGAGTTCGCCGCCGGCTTCGATGGCGAGCAGGCCGAGCTGCACGCGCTGATCAACAACGCCGGCGCGATGCCCCCGCAGCGCAGCCACACCGATGAGGGGCTCGAGCTCGGCTTCGCCACCAACGTGCTCGGCCCGTTCGTGCTCACCGCGCTGCTCCTACCCGCCTTGCGGCGCGGGGTTCCGTCGCGGATCGTCAATGTCTCCTCGGGCGGCATGTACACCCAGCGGCTCGACGCCGAGGACCTGCAGCTCGAGCATCGCGACTACGACCCACCCGCGTTCTATGCGCACCAAAAGCGCTGCGAGGTGATCCTCACCGAGCTCTGGGCCGAGCGGCTCCGCGGCAGCGGGATCAGCGCCCACTCGATGCACCCCGGCTGGGCCGACACGCCCGGAGTGCAGACATCGCTGCCGCGGTTTCGAAAGGTGATGGGGCCGCTGCTGCGCGACGCAGCCCAGGGCGCCGACACGATCGTCTGGCTTGCCGGCGCCCCCGAGCCGGGTGCCCGTCCCGGTCTTTTCTGGCACGACCGGGCCCCGCGCCCCACCCACCGGGTCCCGTGGACGCGCGAGTCCGAGGACGACCGGCGCCGGCTCTGGGACGACTGCGTGGCGCTCAGCGGCTGGGACGGCGAAACGCTCGCTCCCGTCGAACGAGCCACGAGCGCGAGCGCCGGCTAACGATGGCTCACTACGTCGACACGATCGACTCGCCGAAGCCGGGCGGCGAGGTCTTCGACTACCTCGCCGACTTCAGCAGCGTGACCGAGTGGGACCCAACCGCGGTCCGCGCCCGGATGCTTGGCGATGCCCCCGGCGCGGGAACGGAGTTCGAGGTGATCGTCCGCTTCGCCGGGCGCGAGCTGCCGTTCGTCTACAAGACGACCGCGTTCGAGCGCCCGCGTCGACTCGTCCTCCGCGCCGAGAGCTCGACCGTGGTCTCAGAGGACACGATCACGGTGCGCGAGCTCGCCGGTGGCGGCTCGGCGGTGACCTACGACGCCGACCTGCGCCCGAAGGGCCTGATGAAACTGGCCGATCCGCTGCTCGGGGTGCTGTTCAAGCGCCTCGGCGACGACGCTGCCGCGGGGCTGCGGCGCGAGCTCGGGGGCTGAGCGCGCCAGAACCCAAAGGGGCGGCGGCGCCAGGCACCGCCCCTTGCGAAGCTCATGAGAACGACCGGGCTCTAGATCGTGCGGACGTTGGTCGCCCGCGGGCCCTTGTCGCTCTCCTCGGAGTCGAACTCGACCTTGGCGCCGTCGGCGAGCGCCCCACCCCCCTCGACCTGGCTTTGATGGACGAAGAGGTCGCGACCCGCCTCATCGGGGGTGATGAAGCCGAAGCCCTTCTCGTGGTTGAACCACTTGACTGTGCCTGTTTGCAATGTCCCTCCAGGGAACTCTGGTGCTTTGCGGTGCGAAGGAACCCTGTAAGGGACGCCTTGCGAACTGCGACGCACGATTTACCGTGGCGGCAGGGTAGCTCAGCCGCCTATCGGGCGCTCACCGGTTCGCCCGGCGCGCCGCCGCCGATCTCGACGTGCGCCCGGCTGTCGCGGCTTCGGATCAGGGTGAGCGTCGCGAACACGCCGAGCAGCGCGATTCCCGCGCCGACCATGAAGGCGTCGGCGTAGCCCTCGGTGAGCATGCTCGGGCTCGGGGGCCCGCCCGCGGCGGCGGCTGCGTCGTTGATCTGCGGGAAGGCGACGGTCGAGAGCACCGCGAGCCCGAGCGCCCCACCCACCTGCTGGGAGGTGTTGATCAGCCCGCTGGCCAGCCCGGCCTCGCGCTCCTCGACGCCGGAAACAGCGGCGATCGTCTGCGGGACGAACGCGAACCCGAGGCCGACCGCCGCCAGCAGCGACGGCCCGAGCACGTCGGTGACGAAACCGCCGTCGGGCGAGATCTGACCGAACCAGAAGAGGCCGGCGGCGATCAGGAACATGCCGCCCGCGAGGATCGGCTTGAAGCCGATCTTGGTCACCAATTGCGAGGCGATCCCGGCGGCGAGGATGATCGTGACCGCCAGCGGCAGGTAGGACAGGCCCGCCTTGATCGCGCTGTAGCCGAGCACGTTCTGCATATAGAGCGAGATGAAGAAGAACATCGAGAACAGCGAGGCCCCGGTGAGGACCCCGACCACGTTCGCCCCGGTCAGGGTGCGCAGGCGGAAGATCGAGAACGGCACCAGCGGCGCCGCCGAGCGTCGCTCGATGACGACGAAAGCCGCGAGCAGGATGGCCGAGCCCGCGAGCAGGCCGATCGTCTGGGCAGAGCCCCAGCCGGCATCCGGAGCCTCGACCAGTCCGTAGACGAGGGTCGCGAGGGCGGCGGTGATCGTGGCGGCGCCGGCGAAGTCGAAGGCGCGCGTCTCGGACTCGGACCGGCTCTCGGCGATCAGCCTCGGTGCCAGCAGCGCGGCGATGATCCCGATCGGCACGTTGACCCAGAGCACCCACTCCCAGCCCGCGTATTCGGTCAGTACGCCGCCGAGCAGGACCCCGGCGGCGCCGCCCGACCCGGCGACCGCGCCCCAGGCACCGAGGGCCTTGTTGCGCTCGGCGCCGTCGCGAAAGGTGGTGGTGACGATCGACAGGGCTGCCGGGGAAAGCAGCGCCGCGCCCAGGCCCTGGACCGCCCGGGCGGCGATCAGCGTGCCCTCGGACTCGGCGAAGCCGCCGGCGAGCGAGGCGATCGCGAACACCACCAGGCCGACCATGAAGATGAGGCGACGACCGAGAAGGTCGGCGAGCCGGCCGCCGAGCAGGAGGAAGCCGCCGAAGGTGAGCACGTAGGCGTTGACGACCCAGGAGAGGTTGTCCTGAGAGAAGCTGAGCGATTCGCCGATCGTCGGCAGGGCGACATTGACGATCGAAGCGTCGAGGACGACGACGAACTGGGCGATGCAGAGCAGCGCGAGTGCGATCCACCGCCTCCGTGCGAATTCCTGTGCTTCCGTCATCGTCGCTCCCTTCGTCCTTCGACCGTGCTTATAATCGGAACTCAGGTTCCGGTTTCAGAGTACTATACGGAATCAGCATTCCGTTTGAATTTTGAGCACTAGATGACGACGGTCACACAAGAGAGGGTCCAGCGCGCCGACGCCCGCCGCAACCGCGAGCGGGTGCTGGTCGCCGCACGGGCGCAGTTCGCCGACCGCGGGCTCGACGCCCAGATGGATGAGATCGCGCGCGCCGCCGGCGTCGGCGTCGGCACCGTCTACAGGCACTTCCCGAACAAGGAGGACCTGCTCCAGGCGCTTGCCGACGGACGCTTCGAGGGTCTCGCCGACGCCGCCAGGGCGGCGCTCGAGGTCGACGACCCGTGGGACGGCTTCGCCGCGTTCATGACCTACTCCGCAAGGGTCATGGCCGAGGACCGCTCGCTCTCGGAGGCGATGGACCAGCTGCCCGGCACCTGCGCCTCGTCGGCCGAGCGGGTCGGCCTGCTCGAGCTCACCGGGGAGGTGGTCGAGCGCGCCCAGGCCAGCGGCCAGCTGCGGCCCGACCTCGTCGCCTGGGACGTCCCCAGCCTCGTCTGCGGGATCGGACGGGCGATCCGCGTCGATTCGGGCCGGCCGACGATGAGCTGGGAGCGCTACCTGGAGATCATCCTCGCGGGCCTGCGCGCCTGCCCGAGTTCCTGAGCGCGGCTCGGCCTCGGCGGCGCGTCTAGGAGCTCGTCGTCTCCGCCGTCTCCGCCCGCTCGGGCTCCATCCCCGGCTCGGAGCGCGCGGCACGGTCCTCATATGCCGCTCGCGCCTGGGGGTCGGCCTCGGCGAGCACCTTGTCGGCCTTGAGAAAGCGGCCGATCCCCTCGCGCGCCCCGCGCGGAAGCAGCTGCATCACCTTGTAGATCCCGACCGTCTCGCGGGGAACCCAGACGTCGAACTTGGGCCGCTCGAGCGCGCCGACGATCGCTTCGGCGACGTCCTCGGGCTCGAGAACCTTGACCGCACGGGTCTCCGGAAGGCCTCCCCCGAGCTCGGTGTTGACCACCGCCGGCATCACGCACGAGACCTCGATCCCGCTGCCCCGCAACTCCGCCCGAACGGCTTCCGAGACGCCGACGACGAAATGCTTGGTGCCGCAGTAGGTGGCGCCGCCCGGGAACCCGGACTTGCCTGCCTGCGAGGCGATGTTGACGAGGTGGCCGCTGCCGCGCCGCTGCATCCGCGGCAGCGCTAGCTTCATCCCGTATATGACCCCGTGCACGTTGATGTCGACCATCCGGACCGCGGTCGCGTCGTCCTCCTCGACGAACCTGCCCAGCGGCATGATCCCGGCGTTGTTGACGAGCACGTCGAGCGATCCGAGCCGCTCCTCGACCTGATCGAGAAAGCCCTCGAACGAGGCGCGATCGGTGACGTCGAGCTCCAGCGCCAGGGTGTCGCCGCCGAGCTCGCTCGCGGTCGCCTCGGCCAGCTCGCGATCGAGATCGCCGATCGCCACCCTCGCCCCCTTGCCCACGAGCGCCTGCGCGGTTGCCTTGCCGATCCCCCTCGCGCCGCCGGTGATCGCGACTACCCTGCCCTGCAACGAACGCGGCTGCGCTGCCATCTGTGCTCTCCTCGTGGTCGGTTCGCTTGGGCGCCCAGCGTATCCGAGCGGATCTGCTGAAGATCCCTGAGAGCGTGTTCAGGCCGGACGCCGGCCCGACGCGGCGGTGTTGAGCCTCGCCTCCGACTCCCGAGCCGCGTCGACGACCAGCCTCGCATTCGAGCGCACCGTCGAGCTCGAGTGGCGCGCAGTCGGAGCGGCGAAACCCACCGACGCGACGGGGTGGCCGCTGACGAGGATCGGAGCCGCCAGCCCCCACGCGCCGACGTTGTTCTCCTCGTAGCTCGACGCCCAACCCCGAGCGCGGATCTCGACCAGCTCACGTCGCAATGCGACGGGGTCGGTGATCGTCCCTGGAGCAAACCGCTCGAGCCGGCGCGAGAGCACCTCCTCGGCGACCGGCGCCTCGAGGAAGGCGAGCAAGGCCTTTGCCGAGGCGCCCGCGTGGATCGGCGTCACCCGTCCGATCTCGATCGTCAGCCGAAGGCTGTGGGTCGTCTCGATCCGATCGACGCACAGCGATCCGTGACGGCTCTCGTCATAGACGGTCAGCAGAACCGTCTCCTCGGTCGCTCGAGCAAGCTCACGCAACACCGGACCGAGACGCGCGCGCAGGTCAACCGAGGCCATCGCCCTGCGCCCGAGGTCGACGGCGGCGAACCCGAGCCGGTAACGCGAGCCCACTTTGCCGAGGTAGGAACGGCCCTCCAGCGCCTTGACGATTCGGTGAGCGGTGGCGGTCGGAATCTCGAGCTCGCGGCCGATCTCGGTCACGGACCACGATGGCCGCTCGATCGTGAACAGGTCGAGCACCCGCAGGGTCTTCTCGAGCACCTTCGGTCCCGCTGTGGGTCGGGCACCGCCGGCGCGAGCGCGAACGGCGGTCGATGGCGGCTTCGTTTTCACTCCGTGGAATCCGTAGGCGGGCTGATCGTCGATGAAGCGGCGCCATGTTATCGTCGCTTCGTCATCAAGTGAACTTCCATTTCACATCGTGACAATCGTCGTCGAGACACCGGCCGAACAGGGCGCCGGCGCCACGGACGAACGACCGCGCGTTCACGGTCCTCGAGGCGTTCCCTCTCCGCGAGCGGTCTCGAAAGGAGCGACCGAATGGCAGACGGCGTGAGTGAGAGAGCCGAAACGGTGCCGACGCGCGAGCGGCCGCTCGACCTCTACGGCAAGGTCGCGATCGTGACCGGCGCCGCCAAGGGAATGGGCGCCCCGATCTGCGCTGCGCTCGCCGAGGAGGGCGCGACGCTGGTGCTCGCCGGTCGTGACATCGAGGCGATCGACACCCACCGGCAACGCCTGGGCGACCATTTTCCCGACGCCGAGACGCTCAGCGCTCGCTGCGACGTCACCGATGAGGCCGCGACGCACGAGCTCGCCGAGCTCGCCTTGGACCGCTTCGGCCGCATCGACATTCTCGTCAACACCGCCGGCGTGATCGGTCCGATCGAAACGCCCGCCCAGGAGGTCCGGCTCGAGGACTTCCGCTTCATCCTCGACGTCAACGTGATCGGCACGTTCCTCCCCTGCAAGGCTGTGATCCCGGCGATGATCGACGGCGGCGGCGGCCGGATCGTCAACATCGCCGGGACCTCCGGATTGCGCGGCTACCGCAACCGCATCGGCTACTCGTCGTCGAAATGGGCGGTTCGAGGTTTGACCCGGACGCTCGCGCTCGAGCTCGGGCCGCATGAGATCACCGTCAATGCGATCTGCCCGAACGTCACCAACGGCGAGCGAATGGACAGGATCGTCAACACCAAGGCGGAGCGGATCGGCAAGACCTACGATGAGGTCTACGCCGACTTCGCGTCACAGACGGCCCTCGGGCGGTTCATCGATGAGGTCGACGTGGCCGAGGCCGTTCGGTTCCTGGCGTCGGAGCGGGCGCGCAACATCACCGGCCACGACATCGTCGTCGACGCCGGTTGGGACGTGTAGGTGTACCCGCGACCGTTCGAATACGAGCGGCCGGAGACCCTCGACGACGCACTCGAGGCGGTCGCCGCGCCCGATCGCGAAGCGCGCCCGATCGCCGGAGGCCAGAGTCTGGTCCCGATGATGAGCCTCGGGCTCGCCACGCCCGACCTGGTCGTCGACCTGGCGCGCCTCCCGCTGCAGGGCTTCGAGCGCACCAACGGCACGCTCAAGCTGGGCGCCCTGACCCGCCATCGCGAGCTCGAGCGCAGCGGCGAGCTCGCCGAGCTGATCCCGCTCGCGGCCGAGGCCGCCCGGTTCATCGGCAACCCGCGGGTGCGCAATTGCGGCACGCTCGGCGGCAGCCTCAGCCATGCGGATCCCGCTTCAGAGCTCGGCGCCGTCGCCCTCACATATGGCGGCCGCGCGATTCTCAGCGGGCGCGATCAGCAGCGCGCCGTGGCCATCGAGGACTTCTTTCAGGGTTTCTTTCGAACCGCGATCGAGCCGGGCGAGCTGTTCGTTGCGCTCGAGCTCGAGCTGCCGCCGGCGGGTAGCGGCCACGGCTTCTTTGAGCTCGCCAACCGCGCCGACGACTTCGCCACCGCCGCCGCGACGGCACTCGTGACCGTCGACGATCGCGGGCGCTGCGCCGACGTGCGCCTGGGACTGGCCGGTGTCGCGGACCGACCTCTGCGGCTCGAATCAGCGGAGGAGCTCTGCCGCGGTCAGGCGCTCGATCAAGAGGTGATGACTCGGGTTGCGCAAACGGTGACCAAGGCCGTCGCGCCGATCGATGACGCGTTCGCCTCCGCCGAGTACCGCGCCCACGCTGCCGGAGCCTGCGCCACCCGAGCTCTGTCCTCGGCTTGGCGCCGCGCCCGGGGGGAGCAGCCGTGATCGTCGAGTTCGCGCTCAACGGCAATCGTCAGCGGATCGACGTCCAGCCGCACTGGACCCTGCTGAGAGCGCTTCGCGACCTGATCGGTCGGGTCGACGCCAAGCACGGTTGCGGCGAGGGGGTCTGCGGCGCCTGCGCCGTGCTGGTCGATGGGATCGCCGTCAACTCCTGCTCGGTGCTCGTCCCCCAGGTCGACGGTGCGAGTGTGGAAACCGTGGCGGGACTGGCGACCGACGACGAGCTGCATCCGCTGCAGGCGGAAATGGTCGCGCGCGGCGCGGTCCAATGCGGCTTCTGCACACCCGGGATGGTCTTGAGCGCGATCGAGGCGGTGGGGATCGGCGCCGCCGGCTCCGATGAGGAGATTCGCCACAGCCTCGCCGGCAACCTCTGCCGCTGCACCGGCTACGGCAAGATCGTCAGCGCGGTCGCCGCCTATCGAGACGGCGCCGCACGGTCGAACGGGGACGGGATCGAGCCGTGAGCGGGGTCGAGGTCGAGCAGGAACGGCGGATCGTCGGCTCCGAGCTGGCCCGCCACGACGCGATCGAGAAGGTCCAGGGCCGGACGATCTACGCCGCGGACTTCGGACTTCCGCGAATGCTGCACGCGATGCTGAAACGCTCCGACTACGCCCACGCGAGGTTGACTCGAGTCGACGTCTCCGAGGCGGCGGCGCTCGACGGGGTGGTCGCTGTCTACACCGCGGCGGACGTCCCCCAGAACACGGTCTGGGTCGACGTCCCCGGGCAGACTCTCGAGGTCGGGGCGCTGAAAGCGCGATCGAACGTGCTCGCCGAGGAGATCGTCCGCTATCACGGTGAGCCGGTCGCGCTGGTTGCCGCCGAAAACGAGGACGCGGCCCTGGCCGCTCTCAACGCGATCGTCATCGACTACGAACCCCTGCCGGTGGTCGACGACCCCGAGCGAGCCCTCGACCCCGACGGGCCGCAGCTGCACGAGGGCGGCAATCTACTCGCTCACTGGGAGCTCGAGGAGGGGCGAGTGGAGCCGGCGCTCGCCGGCGCTGACGTCGTGGTCGATAACGAGTACCGCACCCAGTTCATCGACCATGCCTACCTCGAACCTGAAGCGGGGGTGGCGTGGCCCGACACGGACGGGGTGATCACGATCCGCGCCGCGACCCAGGTGGTCGAGCACTTCCGCGACGTCGCCAGGATTCTCGAGCTTCCCGACAACAAGGTCCGCTTGATCACGCCCTACGTCGGCGGCGGGTTCGGTGGCAAGGAGGACATGACGGTCGAGCCGTACCTCGGGATCGTCGTCGCCTCGACCGGGCGGCCGGTGCGGATGGTCTGGAGCCGCCAGGAATCGTTGCTGGCGCGCCAGAACCGCCACGCGGTGCGGATGCGCTACCGGACTGGGGCCGACGCCGATGGGCGCCTCGTGGCGATGGACGTTGACATCCTCTCCGACGGCGGCGCCTACGCCCTGCTCAGCGCCCTCGTCCTCTTGTACTCGACGACCTGCGCGACCGGCCCCTACAGGTGTCCGAACGTCCGCATTCGGGCGCGGACCGTGTACACCAACCACACCCCCTGCAGCGCGATGCGAGGCTTCGGGGGCATGCAAGTCACCCTCGGTTACGAGGGGCAGATGGATCTGCTCGCGGGCGAGCTCGGCCTCGATCCGCTCGAGCTGCGCCGGCGCAACTTCATCGAGCAGGGCGACACCCTGCCGATCGGCCAGCGCCTCGAGACCGCGGTCGAGCTGCCCCAGTTGCTCGACTCGCTGAGCGACTACCTGCCGCCGCTGCCGCGGCCCAGCGACTCCGGTAAACGCGTCGGCCGCGGGTTCGCCTGCAACCTGCAACCGTACGGCCGCTGCATCTGGCTCAACGACTGGGCGAGCGCCTGGATCGGCTTCGAACTCGACGGGACCCTGGTGATCCGGATCGCGGTGCCCGACATCGGCGGCGGGCAGGCCTCGTCGCTCGTGCAGATCGCATCGGAGGTCCTCGGGCCGCCGCCCGACCGGATCATGATCCACATCGGTGACTCGGCACTCAACCCGCTGACCGGGACGACGACCGCGACGCGCCAGCTCTACATGTCGGGCAACGCGGTGCTGAAGGCGGCGCGGGAGCTCCGGGATGCGCTCAGCCAGGTCGCTGCCGAACTGCTCGAGACGGACACCGCGCGGGTCGAGTTCGGGCCCGAGGGAGTCCACGAGCGTGACGGCGAGCGCTCGGTCTCGTTCCCGGCGCTGCTCGCCGCGTGCGCGTCGGTGGACGTCTCCTGGCACGTTCTCGCGACTCACCGCGCGCCGAAGGGCGTCCCGTGGCAGGCCGATCAGAGCTGGCGCGGCCAGGTCTTCCCCGACTTCACCTACGGGTGTCATGCGATCGATGTCGAGGTCGACCTCGACACCGGCCGGGTTCGGCCGTTGCGCTACGTCGCGGCCCACGATGTCGGGCAGGCGATCAATCCGCAATCGGTGGAGGGCCAGATCGAAGGCGCGGTCGCGATGGGGCTCGGATTCGCGCTCTCGGAGCGGATCGTGTTCCGGGAGGCCCAGAACCTGACCGGGCTGTTTGCGAAATACCTGATCCCGACCGCGGTCGAGGTCCCCGAGATCGACTCGATCATCATCGAGAGCGGAGAGGGCGTCGGGCCGTTCAACGCGCGCGGCATCGGAGAACCGCCGATCGGACCTCCCGCGCCGGCGGTCGCCGCTGCGATCGGCGCCGCGACCGGGGTGAGGCTGACCGAGCTGCCGTTCACCCCCGAGCGGGTGCGGGCCGCGATCCGCGAATACGACGGCGCCCGAGATCGACAAACCCGAGCGAGTTGAACGAAGGTGCGTTTCACGATGCGAGAAGGTGTTTTGCGAAGTGAGAAAAGTGGATATACGATCGCCGAGAGCATCGGCGCAGCACTGAAGAGGAGGACGAAATGGCGCTGACCGCAGCCGGGGCGAGCCGCACCGCGGACGAGCTCGCGACGATCGACCGTGACCTGATCATCCATCCCTATCTGCCGCGTGCCGTCGAGGAGCGTGTGGTGATGGTCGAGGGCGACGGCTGCCGGCTGCGCGACGTCGAGGGTCGCGAGTATCTCGACGCCACGGGAGGCCTCTGGCTGGCGCAGATCGGGCACGGCCGTCGAGAGGTCGCCGCAGCCGCAGCGAGGCAGATGGAGCGGCTCGAGTATTTCACCAGCTTCTGGGAGTTCTCGAACGAGCCGGCGATCACGCTCGCCGAGCGTCTGGTCTCGATCTCGCCACCGAAGCAGACGCACGTCTACTTCACCAGCGGTGGCTCGGAGGGCAACGAGGCGGCGCTGAAGATGGCCCGCTACGCCCACTCCCGGCGCGGGCAGCCGGAGCGCACCTGGGTGCTGGCACGGCACCATGCCTACCACGGCGTCGGCTACGGCTCCGGCACGGCGACCGGCTTTCCCGTCTATCACGAGGGCTTCGGGCCGATGCTGCCGAACGTCCGGCATCTGACGCCCCCATGGCCGTACCGCGCCGAGCTCTTCGATGGCGACGATCCGACCGACTTCTGTGTCCGCGAGCTCGAGCGGACGATCGATGAGCTCGGCGCCGATCAGATCGCCGCGTTCATCGGCGAGCCGGTGATGGGCGTCGCCGGGATGATCGTGCCGCCCGATGACTACTGGCCTCGGATCGCGGAGCTGCTGCAGGCGAACGGGATCACCCTGATCTTCGACGAGGTGGTCTCAGCCTACGGGCGCATCGGCCACTGGTTCGCGGCCGAGCACTTCGGCGTCGAGCCCGACATCATCGTCACCGCGAAGGGGATCACCTCGGGCTACGCCCCGCTGGGCGCGGTGCTGGTCAGCGAGGCGATCGCCGATGCGATCACCGAGGAGGGATTCCCGATGGGGTTCACCTACAACGGTCACCCGACCTCATGCGCCGTGGCGCTCGCCAATCTCGACGTGATCGAGTCCGAGGGGCTCCTGGAACGTGCCCGCGAGACCGGTGACTACATCCTCGAGCGGCTGCGCGGACTCCTCGATCTGCCGGTGGTCGGCGAGGTTCGCGGAGTCGGGATGATGCACGCGGTTGAGCTGGTCGGCGATCGCGATACCCGCGAGCCGCTGGCGATGGACTCGGCGCCCCAGGACGTGATCCGCCGCGAGACCGGGGTGATCGTCCGCGATTGCGGCCACAGCCTGGTGATCTCCCCGCCTTTGATCCTCTCGCGCGCGGAGTCCGACGAGGTCGTCGATGCGATGCGCTCGGTGCTCGAGCGCACCGATGAGTCGGGCCGGATCGAGCCACGGGACTGATCGGGGCCTGCCGAGGCGATGCACGCGCTCGACGAGCACACGGTCTGAAGACCACCTGGAGGAAGTTTTGAGAAGTTGGCAAACGAGCAGAGGAGACGTGATGGACACCGCGACCAAGGACTACTCGATCACCAGGCTGGCGACGTCGCTGGGGTTGGTGGTGGCGCTGGCGCTGTTCGTCTCAGCCTGCGGTGGCGATGACGAGTCCGACAGCTCGTCGGCGGGCGGCGGCGGTGAGGTGACCGAGGTCGCGATCGGCACCCAGCCCTGGATCGGCTACGGGCCGTTCTGGATCGCGGACGACCAGGGCTTCGACACCGACCACGGGGTCGACATCAAGCTGGTCAACTTCTCCACCGACCAGGACCTCGAGTCCGGGTTCGCGAGCGGCAAGTTCCAGGCGGCCAACAACGCCAACAACACGCTGATCCGGCTCGCCGACCTCGGCCTCGACTTCAAGGTCGTGCTGATGGAGGACGTCTCGCTGGAGGCGGACGCGGTCGTCTCCTGCAATCCGGATATCAAGTCGATCGAGGACGTCGAGGGCGCCAAGGTCGCGTTCGAGGAGTTCTCGGTCTCCGACGTGCTCTTCAACTACGCGCTCAGCGAGGCCGGGCTCGACATCGACTCGATCGACTACGTCCCGCTCCCCGCGGCCGATGCCGGCACGGCGGCGGTCGCCGGCCGGGTCGACGTTGCGGTCACCTACGAGCCCTACCTGCAGGCGGCCGTCAAGGAGGGAGACGACTGCAAGATCATCTACACCGCGGGCGAGAAAGAGGGGCTGATCTCGGACGCACTCGCGATCAACTCGGAGTTCGCCGAGAGCGATCCCGATGCGGTCACCGGTGTCCTGCAGGCGTGGGGCGACGCGGTCGACTACTACAACGAGAACCCCGAGGACGCGCAGGCGATCATCGCCGAGAACGTGGGTGAGAAGCCCGAGGCGCTCGGCCCCAGCTTCAAGGGCGTCGAGCTGTTCGACCTGCAGCAGTCCCAGGACTTCCTCGAGAACGACTACGAGGCGCTCTGGAACGACATTCGCACGATCATGTTCGACCAGGGCCAGATCGAGACCGAGCCCGAGGTGAGCGACTACCTCGACACCTCGTTCGGCGAGCAGGCGCTCGGCGAGTAGCCGGGTGGCGGGCGCTGCGGATCAAGCGGCGACGGAGGCCCCCGGCGGGGCTCCCGTCGCCGCGCGCCCGAAGCGCACACGGAGGCGCAGGCTGTTCCGGCTATACAGCCCGATCGAGCCGCGCACCTACCTGATCATCGCGATCGCGTCGTTCGCGGCGGTGCTCGGCGGCTGGTGGCTGGCGGCAGAGGTCAACCTTGCGAAGGACATCTTCCTGCCGACGCCCGCGGACGTCTGGAGCGCCGGGGTCGAGGCCGCCAAGGACGGCACCCTTTGGGACGACGCGCGGGCCAGCTTCGTGCGGATCACGATCGGCTTTTCGATCTCGACCATATTGGCGCTGCCGATCGGGATCCTGATCGGGACCTATCGGGCCGCCGAGGCGGCGGTCGAGCCGTCGGTTGATTTCATCCGTTACATGCCGGCGGTGGCGTTCGTGCCGTTGACCATCGTCTGGGTCGGCGTCGACGAGCCCCAGAAGTGGTTGATCATCTTCATCGGCACCTTCTTTCAGCAGGTGCTGCTGGTTCAGGACAACGTCAAGCGAGTGCCACGCGAGTACGTGAACATCGGGCACACGCTCGGGATGAAGGACCACACGGTGCTCCGGCGGATTGTGTTGCCGGCCAGCGCGCCGGCGATCTGGGACACATTGCGGATCACGCTCGGCTGGGCCTGGACCTGGCTCGTGGTCGCCGAGCTGGTCGCCGCCTCCAACGGCCTCGGCCATTCGATCATCATCGCTCAGCGCTTCTTTCAGACCGAGACGATCTTCCTCGGGATCATCGTCATCGGACTGCTCGGGCTGATCATGGATCAGGCGATGAAGCTCGCCGGCAAGCGTCTGTTTCGATGGGCGGAGTGAGGCCGTCGATGGAGGCGCCGAAGCTGTCGGTTCGCGGCCTGCGCAAGGTGTTCGAGGACCGCAGGTCGGGAGAGGTGGTGGCGCTCGACGGGGTCGACTTCGAGATCGCCGAGAAGGAGTTCGTGACCGTGATCGGGACCAGCGGCTGCGGCAAGTCGACCATGCTCTCGATCATCGCCGGGCTCGAGGAGGAGACCGACGGGGTCGTGCTAGTCGACTCAGAGCAGGTGCTCAGCCCCGGGCGCGATCGGGGGGTCGTCTTTCAGAGCTACACCCTGTTCCCCTGGCTGACCGCGCAGAAGAACGTCGAGTTTGCGCTCAAGGGCTCGAGCAAGGAGCGCGCCGACATCGCGCGCGACCACCTCGACCTGGTCGGGCTCGAGCAGTTCGCGGACGCCTATCCGAGCCAGCTCTCGGGCGGCATGCGACAGCGGGTCGCAATCGCGCGCGCTCTCTCCTACAAGCCGGAGGTCCTGCTGATGGACGAGCCCTTCGGGGCACTCGACGCCCAGACGCGCCAGCTGATGCAGGAGCTGTTGACCAAGGTCTGGGAGGAGCACCGGCTGACGGTCATGTTCGTCACCCACGACATCGACGAGGCCGTCTTTCTCTCCGACCGGGTGCTGGTGATGACCTCGCGTCCGGGCAGGATCAAGGAGGAGCTGCGGATCGAGATCGAGCGTCCGCGCACCTTCGAGATCTTCTCGACGCCCGAGTTCTTCGAGTTCAAGGCGCGGCTGCTGAAGTCGGTGCGCGAGGAGAGCCTGCGCTCCGCCGAGGCCATGGAAGCGATCGCATGACCGACGAGGCGCGGGTGATCGCGGCGCTCGAGGACCGATCGGACGAGCTCGTCTCGCTGGCGTCCGAGCTGATCCGGTTCGACACGACGACCAGAGGTGAGCCCGCCGAGCCGGCTCGCGACGAGGCTCCCCTGCAGGATCAACTCGCGGCGCGGCTCGAGTCCGCCGGAGCCGAGGTCGAGCTCTGGGAGCCGCGGGCCGGCGAGCTCGACCCCTGGCGACGCCAGGTGCCCGCGGGGCTCGGCTTCGCGGGGCGCCCTCAGCTCGTGGCGCGCTTCCCGGGCGCGGCCGAGGGCCCGAGCCTGCTTCTCAACGGCCACATCGATGTCGTCTCGGCCGAACCTCGCGAGCGCTGGACGAGCGACCCGTTCGAGCCCGAAGTTCGCGACGGTCGCCTCTACGGCCGTGGAGCCTGCGACATGAAGGGCGGCGTCGCGGCGATGGTGCTCGCGGCGATCGCGCTCGCCGAGTCCGGGATCGAGCTCGGGGGCGAGCTGATCGTGACCACGGTCACCGACGAAGAGTGGAACGGGGCCGGGGCGCTCGCGCTCGCCACCCGCGGCGAGATCGCCGACGCCGGGATCATCCCCGAGGCCACCGGGTTCGAGCCGTGGATCGCCTGCCGTGGGGTGCTCAACCCGACCGTGACCGTGCTCGGTCGCCCCGGCCACGCCGAGATGCCGCAGCCCGACTGGCGCGAGGGCGGCGCCGTGAACGCGATCGAGAAGTCGACGATCGTGCTCGACGCGGTTCGCTCCCTGCGCGAACGTTGGCGCGAGCGCGACGGCGGCCATCCGCTGCTCGCCCCCGGGGAGCTGGTGCCGACCGTGATCGAGGGCGGCGAGTGGTGGGTCAACTACCCGGCCTCGTGCACGACGACGGTCGACGTCACCTACCTGCCGGCGCAGGGCGACGCCGACGGCGGCTGGGGCACTGGTCTCGAGCGCGAGATCGAGGACTGGATTCTCGCCCGCAGCTCCGAGGACGCCTGGCTCGCCGAGCACCCGCCGAGCTTCGAATGGGGCACCAACCTGGCGCCGGCAGAGATCGCCGCCGAGCACCCGATCGTCGAGTGCGCGCTCGCGGCCGGCGAGGCGATCGGCCGCCCCGGCAGGGCGGCGGCGCTGCAGGGCTGGCACGACGCCGCGACCTTCACCCGCTTCGGTACCCCGACGATCAGCTACGGGCCCGCGGGACTCTCGAACGACGGCGAGACGATGGCCCACGCCGTCGACGAGTTCGTGCCCGTCGACGACCTCGTCGCCTGCGCGCAGGCGCTGGCGATCGCCGCCATGCGCTGGAGCGTCGCCCCCGAGCCCCGATCCACAAGCGAAGCGAAGGCGCGCCGGTGAGACCCGATCTGAAGCTGCTCGTCGATGCGATCGACATGCACGCGCACACCCACCCGGCGCTGTTTCGCCGGCCGATCGACGACGCCGACCTGGCCTCGCACGCGATCGACTTCGGGATGCGCGGGTTCGTGCTCAAGGACCACGACAGCGACACCACCGGTCGCGCCTACCACGTCGCGCGCCAGTTCCGCGGCGTGCAGCCTTTCGGCGCCGTCGTCCTCAACCGCTCGGTCGGCGGGCTCAACCCGGCCGTGGTGCAGTCGGCGCTCCAGTACGGCGCCCGGGTGATCTGGATGCCCAGCAACCACTCCAAATACCACGCCGACTATTTCGACATGCCCGACTATCCGCAGCTCGGGCGCCGCAGCCCGCAGCTTCCCGGCGAGGGGGTGACGGTCTTCGACGAGCGCGGCGAGCTGAAGCCGGAGGTGGGAACGATCTGCGATCTGGTCGCCGAGGAGGACGCCTGCCTGGCGACCGGGCACCTGAGCATCGAGGAGACCCGGGCGCTGCAGGCCGAGGCGACCACGCGCGGGGTGAAGAAGTTCCTCGTCACCCACGTCAATTGGGCTCTGACCAGGTACGAGCTCGACGTCCAGCGCGAGCTGATCGCGAACGGCGCCTATCTCGAGTACGTCGCCGTCTCCTGCGTCTCGCCGATCTTCTGGGAGCAGAAGCCGGACGAGCTCGCCGAGTGGGTCGGCGAGCTTGGCGGCGATCGCCTCATCTTGAGCTCCGATCTCGGCCAGGCCTCGGCGGCGCCGCATCCGGAGGGCATGAGGATGCTGCTCACCTCGATGCTCGACGTCGGCGCCGACTATGACGAGCTCGAGAAGATGACGAAAGCCAACCCCGCCCACCTGCTCGGGATCTCAGCCTGAGTGGGGGCCGGCCGACCAAGGAGGATAAATGCCGATCATCGAGGTGAAGGCGTTCGACCGCCGATTCGATGACCCGAAGGCCACCGAGCGTTTGATCGCAAATCTCACCGATGCGCTCTGTGACGTCTTCGGGGAGGAAGTGCGGGCCGAGACGTGGGTCATCGTGGAGGGCGTCTCGCCTTCCAACTGGGGCTTCGCCGGCAAGGTTCGGGAGTGAACGGGTGACCGCTTCGCGGGTTCTCTCAACCTCGCTGACCAGCGGCTCTCAACCACTCGTCGTCAGCGGCGAGGGGATGTGGCTGCAGCTCGACGACGGTCGACGCGTCATCGACGGGACGAACACCGCGGCGCCGCTCGGCCACGCCCATCCCGAGGTGATCGAGGCTGTGCGGGCGGCGGCGAGCGCGCCGGCGCTCAACGAGGGGATGCGCTGGGGTGGGCGCGAACGAGCTGCCGATGCTTTGTTGGATACCGCCTTCGCCGGCGAGGACTGGGTGGGCGCGGTCAGGTTCTTCATCAGCGCCGGCGAGGCCAACGATGCCGCGCTCGCGCTCGCGCAGGCGTTGACGGGACGGCCGGCGTTGGCGACCCGCGAGCGCGCCTACCACGGCGGGGTCGGTCTGGCCCGCGATTTGACCATCCAGCCGCACTGGCACGGCGGAATCTCCTTCGCCGACCGGACGCTGGCGCCGCCGCGGCTCGCAGACGTCCGTGAGCTGCCGGCGCCTGGGGGTGCGCGGATCAAAGGACCAAGGCCCGACCCCGATGCCGATCGAGCGGCATTGGCCGACGCCGCGCCGACGCTCGCCGATGTCGCCGCCGTTCTCATCGACTACAGCCAGGGCGGTATCTACCACCGAGCCGAATATCAGGATCAGCTTGCGGGCCTCGCCCGCCAGACGGGGGCGATCTGGATCGCCGACGAGACCGTGACCGGCTTCGGCAGGGTCGGGCACTGGTTCCAGTTCCAAGCCGCAAGCTCCCGCCCCGACATCGTCACGATGGGCAAGGGGCTCGCCGCGGGAGCCGCTCCAGCGGGCGCCGCCGTCCTCTCGCGTGAGTTGGTCGAGCGAATCGAGGAGGGTGGGTGGCAGTCCTACAGCAGCTATCGCGCTCATCCTGTCCAGGTCGCCGCCACCGAGGCGCATGTCAGGGTTTCCGCGCGCGATCGCCTTTGGGAGCGCGCGCGGGGATTCGACGAGTTGCTGGCCGGCCAGATGCGAGAGTTGGCCGACGCGCACCCCGGGGTCGCTCGGATCGACGGCCGGGGGCTTCACTGGACGATCGAGCTCCACGGGCCCAGCTGGCGTGGGTGGCAGGGCCAAGAGGTGGATCCGCTGGCGTCGCGGGTCGCCGCGCGGGTGCTCGATGCCGGGGTGCTGGTCGCGACCAGCGGCGAGCAGACCTCGCTGTTCATCGCCCCGCCCCTGATCGTCGAAGAACCGGACCTGGTCAAGATCATCGCCGCGGTGGATCACGGCCTCGAGCTCGCCGATTCCGAGCTCGGCCGCCGCGCCGCGTGATCACCCTCGTGGTTTAGACCTCGCGAGCGCCGCCTTCCGGCGCCGCTCTGCCTACGGTCTAGAGGCCCCAGAGAGAGCGCACGAGCCGGTGCCTCTCGATCGAGGTCCTTCGCTCGCAGTCCCGGGCGCGGTCGTCGAGCTCGCCGCCGTCGCAGGTGTCGGTGCCTGGTCCGCCGTCGAGGAGGTCGAAGCCGTCGCCGCCGCTGAGGTGGTCATCGCCGAGCTGCCCGTAGAGCTCGTCGTCGTTTCCCTCGCCGAACAGCCGGTCGTCGCCGACGTCGCCGAAGAGCTTGTCGCGTCCGTTCTCGCCGCCGTGCATGTTGTCGGCCGCGAGCGAGCCGAAGAGCTGGTCGTCGTTGCCACCGCCGTCCATCAGCCGCGGAGCGACCTCGGGCGTCTTCGTGCGCAGGACGTCGTTGTGGGTGAAGCCGAGCAGGGTGTCGTCGCCGCCGGCCTCGATCAGGTCATCGTTGAAGCCGCCGTCGAGGACGTCGTAGCCGTCGTCGACAAGCTCCCCCCGCTGCTTGCCCCAGCCGTAGATGCGGTCATCGCCGGCGCTGCCGAGGACCCTGTCGTTGCCCGGGCCGGGAATGACCGTGTCGTTCTCCTCCTCGCCGTAGATGAGGTCATCGCCGTCCCCGCCGATCAGCCTGTCGGCACCGCGACCGCCGCAGAGGACGTCGTTGCCCGGCCCGCCCTTGACCACGTCGTTGTCGCGGCCGCCGTTGATGAGGTCGTTGCCAGCCCGACCGTCCATCTTGTCCTTGCCCCGCAGGCCGGTGACGCTGTCGCGGCCGTTGCCGCCCTTCCAGTTGTTGCGCCCGTCGTCGAGCTTCTTTTTGCCCTTGAGACAGACCGGGGCCTCCTGCGCAAGGGCGGGGGCCGTCGGCCCGACGAGCAGGGCAGCGGCAACCAGGGCCGCGCCGAGCGCGCGGCGCCCGGCGACGCCGCCCTGCAAGAGAGTCCCACCCCTCATCGCCGGGATCCTAGCGAGGGTCCCGAACCCTCGGACATCCGGCCACGGTGGCGCTGCCGCAAGCTCGCGGCTACAGCTTGGGCCCGCAGGCGACGACAGCTTGCCGTGGCAATCGAAGGAGAGAAACGATGAATCGACGAATCGCGATCGCCGGGACCGCAGGCCTCGCCTTGGTGCTGGCCCTGGCGCCGGCCGCGCTCGGTGGCAAGACGTTCTCGTCCCAAGCCTGATCGGCGATGACAAGACCGACGCATCCGGCGCCTGGTCAGTCGTCGACTTCAGCGGCGGCAGCTTCTACGCGGTCGCGCGCAACAAGACCGGGAAGTACCGCAAGCCGAACGGCAAGCGCAAGTCCTACCAATGTCCCGAGGTGACCTCGGCGATCTTCGTTCGCTGACTCGAGATCACGCCTCGCCCGTCTGAGACGCTGTCGAGCACGCTCAGATGACCGCGACGCAGGCACAAAGGGGCGAGGCGTTTCGCGCTCTTCACCAGGGTGAGGCGTTTGTGGTCCCGAATCCCTGGGACGTGGGCTCGGCGAAGGTCCTCGCCGCGCTCGGCTTCGAGGCGCTGGCGACGACGAGCTCGGCGCTTGCCTTCACCCTCGGGCGCCGCGACGGCGAGGTCGCGCTCGACGAGGTGATCGAGCACGCGCGGGCGCTGGCCACCGCGACCGAGCTGCCGCTCTCGGTCGATCTCGAGAACGGTCACGGCCGCGAGCCCGAGCACGCGGCAGCCGCGATCGCCCGGGCCGCGGGCGCCGGCGCGGTGGGCGGCTCGATCGAGGACTTCGATCCCGAGCTCGGCCTCTACGACCGCGGCCGCGCCGTAGAGCGGGTCGCCGCCGCCGCCGAGGCAGCGCGCGGGCTCGGGTTCGACTTCATGTTCACGGCCAGGGCCGAGAACCAAATCCGCGGCAACCCGGATCTCGACGACACGATCGCCCGTCTTCAGGCCTATGAGCGCGCGGGAGCCGACGTCCTCTACGCACCGGGCCTGCGCGACGGAGCCGAAATCCGAGCGGTCTGCGAGGCGGTCTCCAAGCCGGTCAACGTGCTCGCTCATCCCGGCCTGACCATGGCCGAGATCGGCGAGGCCGGGGCGACGCGGGTGAGCGTCGGCGGGGCGCTCGGCTGGGTCGCGGTCGGGGCGATGGCGGCGGCGGCCGAGCGCATCCGCGACTCCGGCGAATTCTCCGCGCTGCGCGCCTCAGTCCGGCTCGACGAGTGGCTCGACCCGGGCAACACCCGGGGGTAAACCGAACCCCCGAAGGCGGGGTGTCCCCATCGCCGGCGGAGGCGTGGATTGCCACCCTGCCTGCATGTTCGGTGAGCTGGATTTCGAGCTCGAGCTGACGGCCGCCCAGGCGCTCGGCCACGTCGGCGAGCTGGAGAGCGAACGCGCCCTCGCCTCGCTCACCGAGCTCGGCGAGATCGACCTCTACATGAATGACCTCGCCGAGGAGATCCGCGTCTGGCGACACCTGTACGTGATCTCGGCGGTAACCGAGATCGCGGTGCTGCGCGGCGAGCTCACCGGCCGACTGGCCGGCTGAGCGCGGCATTCGAACCGGCGACGGCTGCGCCCGGTGACTCGAGCTCGAGCAACAAGCGCTTGCGCTCGATCCCGCCGGCGTAGCCGGTGAGCCCACCGCCGGCGCCGATCACACGGTGGCAGGGAACGACGATCGCCAGCGGGTTGCGCGCGTTCGCGGTGCCCACCGCGCGCGCGGCGCTCGGGGCGCCGATCGACTCCGCGAGCTCGCCATAGCTCGCGGTCGCGCCATACGGGATTCGCTCGAGCGCGTCCCAGACCCGGCGCTGGAACGGCGTTCCCGCGCGGGCCAGCGCGAGCTCGAACGACCGGCGCTCGCCGGCGAAGTACTGGCCGAGCTGGTCGCGCACCTCGGCGAACGGCTGATCGGCACGACGCGATTCGGACCCGATCCGGAGCGCACGCCCGTCGCCTCGAAACCGAACTGCGCGCAGCCGGTCCTCGTCACCGACCAGCACCAGGTCGCCGAGCGGGCTTTCGACCGTGGTGTGAATGATCGATCGGGAGCTGGTCGCCATCGTCGTCTCCTTTCGGGGGTCGGCTTTGAAACGCTCGCGAGCTCCTCTGCGTGAGTCCGCGTCGGCAGTTATGGTCATCGGTGAACGATCACGCGGCGGAATTGCGATTAATGGACGGATTGGCGCTAACCCTCAACCCGGGCCCGGACGCGCCGGCTGAGGCGCGTCGATCGATCGGCGCCCAGTTCGGCGATCGGATGCCGGGATGGATGCTGCACGAGCTCAGCGTCGTCGTCACCGAGCTGGTTGCGAACAGCGTCGAGCATGGGCCGGGCGAGCCGATCGTGGTCCGGGTCGACCTTCGCCAGGACGGCATGGTTCGCGGCGAGATCGAGGACCAGGGCAGCGGCATCGTCGCGATCCGCGAGATCGTCGACGCGGGCGATCGCGGCCTCGGCCTGCATCTGGTCGACTTCCTGACCACGCGCTGGGGCGTCTATGAGGGCAGCACCCACGTCTGGTTCGAGAAGACACCCTGGCCGGACCGGCGGCGCGGCGCCGGTCCGCATCCGGGCACACCCCGCGACCTGGGCTGATCACACAAATGGCGGAGCCCCGCCGGCGGGTCGCTATCGTCGCCCGGTGGCTGTGAGGTCAGATGGCGACAACGGCGCCCGCCAGGTGCGCATTCTCGCCGCCGGGGGCACGATCTCGATGACCGGTGAGTCCGGCGCCACTCCCAACCTCGACGCCGCCGCGCTGGTCGCCACGATCCCGAGCCTCGCCGGCCATCACGGGCTCGAGGCGCGAACGGTCATCAACCTGCCGAGCGCCCATCTCAGCCTCGACGATCAGCTGACCATCTGCCGCCAGGCCCGCGACGCCGCCCGGCGCGGGATCGGCGTCGTCGTCACCCACGGGACCGACACGCTCGAGGAGACGGCGATGCTCTGCGACGTCGTCCACGACGCCGAGGCGCCGATCGTGTTCACCGGCGCGATCCGTCCCGCCTCGGCGCCCGGCGCCGACGGCCCGGCGAACTGCGTCGACGCGGTCAGCATCGCCGCCAGCGAGGCCGCCGCGGGGATGGGGGTGCTGGTCTGCTTCGGCGGTGAGATCCACCACGCTCGCGGGGTCCGCAAGACCGACACCACCTCGCTGGTCGCCTTCTCCTCGCCCCAGACCGGCCCGCTCGGGCGGGTCACCGAGGGGCACCCGACGATCTGGTCGCGGATCCCTCGCAACCCGCCGCTCGATCCCCCGCACCTCGACGGTCGTGTCCTGGTCGTCCCCACCGGCGCCGGCGACGACGGCACGCTGGCGCGGGCGGCGCTCGAAACCGATCCCGACGGGGTGGTCATCGGCACGCTCGGCGCCGGCCACCTGGCCCCGGCGCTGCTCGACCTCTGGGCCGAGGCCGCCGATCGGATCCCGGTGATCGCCTACTGCCGTCCCGAGCGCGGCGTCGTCCTCAACGCCACCTACGCCTACCGCGGCTCGGAGACCGACCTGCGCGAGACTCAGATCATCCCGGTCGGTTTCCTCTCTCCTCAAGCGGCGCGGATGAAGCTGCTCGCCTGCCTCGCTTCGGAGCTCTCGATCAAGGAGATCCGCTGGGCCTTTCGCCAGGACGACGGCTGAGTCAGCCCTCGTAGCCCTCGACCGTGTCGGCGTCGCGCATGCTGGTCGCGTTGGGGTCGAGGCCGAACTCCTCGTGGGCGCGGCGTTGACGCAGCAGGTCCCAGTAGCGGTCGAGCTCCACCTTGACCTCGTCCAGGCGCCGGTGCTGTCCTTCGCTCAGACCCTCCTGGCTTTCACCGGCGCGCAGCAGCCGATGCTCCTCGCCGACGAGCTCCTCGATGTGATTCTCGATCCGCCGATCGCCCTCGTCGCTCATCCTCCAACGGTAGCTGACCGGTTTCGGCGGGCAGCGAGGCGGGGTCCGTAGGATCATCCGGGTGGAGGCGACGGTCGAGGACAATCGGGCCGAGCAGCGCTATGAGCTGTTCGCCGACGGCGCCCTCGCCGGCTTCGCCGTCTACCGCGCCCGCCCGGGCCTGATCGCGTTCACCCACACCGAGATCGATGACGCCTTCGAGGGCCAGGGCCTGGGCTCGCGCCTGGTCTCATTCGCGCTCGACGACGCGCGCCGGCGCGAGCTCGAGGTGCTTCCGTTCTGCCCGTTCGTCGACTCCTACATCGAGGCGCATCAGCAGTACCGCGACCTCGTTCCCGATGAGCAGCGCGAGCGCTTCGGCCTCTGAAGCTCAGCCCGCTGCAGGCGATGGCATCGCCTTCGACAGCGGTCCGGGGCGCTGGGTGATCGCCGTCGCGGTGCTCGGCTCGGGGATCGCCTTCCTCGACGGCACCGTCGTCAACGTCGCGGTGCCCGCGATCGGAGAGGACCTCGGCGCGACCACCAGCGCGCTGCAGTGGATCCTCAACGGTTACCTGCTGACGCTCGCCTCGCTGATCCTGCTCGGCGGCTCGCTCGGTGACCGCTACGGCAGGCGGCGGATCTTCTCCATCGGCGTCGGCTGGTTCACGGCCGCCTCGCTGCTCTGCGCGATCGCCCCGAGCTCCGAGGCGCTGATCTTCGCGCGCCTGTTGCAGGGAATCGGCGGCGCCCTGCTGACCCCGGGCAGCCTGGCGATGATCGAGGCCAGCTTCAGACCCGGCGACCGGGCGCGCGCGATCGGCGCTTGGTCGGGCCTCGGCGGCGTCGCCACCGCGCTTGGCCCGCTGCTCGGCGGCTATCTCGTCGATTCGGTCTCCTGGCGGGCGATCTTCCTGATCAATCTTCCGATCGGCATCTTCGTCATGGTCATGGCACCTCGCCACGTGCCCGAGACCCGCGACCCGACCGCCAGCGGCCACCTCGATTTCCTCGGCGCGACCCTTGCCGCGCTGGGACTCGCCGGGACCACCTACGCGCTGATCGAGGGGCCTGACAAGGGGATGACGGCGCTGGTCGCGGTGGCCGCGGTCGGCGGCGTCGCGGCGCTGGCGGGCTTCCTCGTGGTCGAGCGGCGGAGTCCGAACCCGATGATGCCGCTCTCGATCTTTTCCTCGCGCCAGTTCACGGCCGCGAACCTGGTCACCTTCGCCGTCTACGCGGCACTAGGCGGCGTCTTCTTCCTGCTCGTCTCCTTCCTCCAGATCTCGCTCGGCTACTCGGCGATCGCCGCCGGCGCCGCGTCGTTGCCGGTCACCCTGCTGATGCTCTTGTTCTCAGCTCGCTCCGGCGCCCTGGCGCAGCGGATCGGCGCCCGGATCCCGCTCACGGTGGGCCCGCTGGTGATCGCGGCGGGAATGTTGCTGATGACCCGGATCGACCCGGGAGACAGCTACGTCTCCACCGTCCTCCCGGCGGTGCTCGTCTTCGGAGCCGGCCTCACCCTGGTGGTGGCGCCGGTGACCGCCACCGTGCTCGCCGCCGCCGACGCCCGCCACTCCGGGATCGCCTCCGGGATCAACAACGCCGTCTCGCGGGTCGCGGGCCTGCTCGCGGTCGCGATCCTGCCCCTGATCGCCGGCCTCACCGGAGACGAGTTCTACGACCCGGCGGCGATGGCAGACGGCTTCAAGATCGGGATGGTCGCCACGGCCGCGCTGGCGGCGCTCGGCGGCGTGCTCGCCTGGTTCACGATCGACGCCGAGGTGCTCGAGACCGAGCCCGAGCCCGGCGGCGACGCCCCGGATCGAGTCGGCCGCGACTACTCGTGCGCGGTTTCGGGCGCCTCGCTGCGCCCGGGCCGAGAGGCCGCCTGTCGCCCGGCGGTCGCGGCCGCCACCACCCGCGAGCGATGAGCACCGGCGCAGGCACCGGATCGAGCGCCCATCGCCCTCGCCTCAGCGCGGTGATGCGCGAAGGCGAGACGGTGACCCCGCTGGAGCTCTTCTTCGACCTCGTATTCGTGCTCGCGCTCACCCAATGCACGGCGCTGATGGCCGAGGAACCGACCTGGGAGGGGCTCGCCAAGGGCATCCTGGTGCTCAGCCTGCTGTGGTGGGCGTGGGTCGGTTACGCCTGGCTCACCAGCGTTGTCGATCCGGAGGAGGGGGCGGTTCGAATCGCGATGTTCGCGGCGATGGCTGCATTCCTGATCGTCTCGCTGTGCGTCCCGCAGGCGTTCTCGGGCCTCGCGCTCGAGTTCGCGATCGCCTACGGCTTCGTCCGCGCCGGACAGATCGCCCTGTTCGTGATCGCCAGTCGCGAGGAGGCAGAGCTGCGCCGATCGGTGATCGGGCTCGCGACCAGCACCGCGATCGGTGTCGGCCTGATCCTCGGTTCCTCGTTCCTGGACGCGGGTGCCCAGGGCGCGGTCTGGGTCGTCGCGATCCTGCTCGATGTCGCCGGCCCCTACTTCTTCGGCGCCGAGGGATGGAAGCTCGTGCCCCAACATTTCGCCGAGCGCCACGGCCTGATCATCATCATCGCGCTCGGCGAATCGATCGTCGCGATCGGGGCGGGGGCGGACGCGGCGCTCACCTTCGGGATCGCCACCGCCGCCGTGTTCGGGATCACGCTCGCAGCCGCGCAGTGGTGGGCCTACTTCGACGTCGTCGCCCTGGTCGCCGCGCGTCGCCTGGCGAGGGCCGCGCCGGGACGCGAGCAAAACGAGATCGCCCGCGACTCCTACTCCTACCTCCACCTGCCGATGGTCGCCGGGATCGTCTTGGTCGCCCTGGCACTGAAGAAGACGCTCGGCCACGTCGATGAGCCGCTGGAGACGGTGCCCGCCTTCGCGCTGGTCGGCGGCCTGTCGCTCTACCTGCTCGCCCACGTCGGCTTCCGCTACCGGAACATCCACACGCTCAACCGCCAGCGGCTGATCCTGGCGGTGATCTACCTCGCGCTGCTTCCGTTGATGGTCGAGCTCGATGCGCTGGTCGCGCTGGCGATCGCCACGGTCCTCTTCTGCGCCTTGATCGCCTACGAGGCGATCCGCTTCGCCGAGGCGCGCGAACGAATCCGCCATGAGCTCGCCACGGCCTCGGGCTAGCCGCTGAACGGCGGCGCTTCGCCCCACCCCCATCGCGGCACGGGGGCGTGCGGCGGTACCTCCGCCCCGGGCTGGGAGTTTCCGAACGCCAGCCTCGTCCCCCACTCGGCGTAGGCGAGCAGGGCGGAGCGAAACTCCGGGTCGTCGGGCAGCCCGGCATCGTCGGCGCCGCGACTGAGCAGCTCGACGAAGCGCCGCCGTTGCTCGACGCTGATCCCGAGATCGCGATGCATGGCGAGCATGTGCTCATAGCCGCCGTGGTCACGGGTGTAGTCGGCCGGTCCCCCGAAGACCTCGCACCACCAGGTGGTCACGTCGCTGCGGTGCTGATCTCCGACACCGCCGGGGAACATCGAAGCGAGCAGGTCGTCGTCCTCGACCCGATCGTAGAAGCGGTTCAGCAGGCGCTCGATCGCCGGTCGGCCGCCCGCCCACTCGTATAGCGTCGGCGGCGGCGCTTCAGAATCGCTCACTTGACGAAGATAGAGGCTCGAGGCCGGACCCGGGATGCGAGCGCGGCCGCCACCAGGCAGAGCACGCAGACCGGAGCCAATGCGAGGCGCAGGCCGACCGCATCGGCGAGCAGACCGATCGCCGGGGGCCCGGTGAGGAAGCCGGCATAGCCGAGGGTGGAAACGGCGGCCAGGTCGGGCCCGGGCGCGGCCGCCCGTTCGCCGGCGGCCCGTAGCGCGAGCGGGAACACAGCCGCGAGGCCGAGACCCATCAGCGCGAATCCGAGGATCGCGGTCGGTGGAGTCGCGAGCGCGAGCCCCAGCCCGAGACCGAGGGCCGCGAACGCGGCGCCCTCGCGTGCGGTGCGATCCGCTCCGCGGCGCGCGGCGATCGAGTCGGCCGCGAGCCGCCCCGTTGCCATCGAGAGCGAGAAGGCGGCGAGCCCGAGCGGCGCAACTCCGGCCACGGCGTCGGTCTCGGTTGCCAGATAGATGCCGCTCCAGTCGAACACGGCGCCCTCCGCCAGCAGGGCGCAGAAGGCGATCACGCCGAGCACCGCCAGCCTCCGGCTCGGCCGAGCGATCCGGCGAGCCCCGCTGACGCCGTGATCGCGCAACAGCCCCGGCACCAGCGCCGCGGCGGCAGCGCCTCCGACGACCGCGACCGCGGTGAGGTGGGCAAGCGGTGACACACCCGCGGCGGCGGCGAGAGCGGCGATTCCGGCTCCGGCGAGCGCGCCGAAGGAAAAGGCCGCGTGGAGCGAGCTGAACATCGGCCGCCCCAGTCGTCGCTCGACCACGACCCCCTGGGCGTTCATCGCGATGTCCAGTGTCCCGTTGGCTGCTCCGACTGCCAGCGTGGCGACGAACAGGCTCGGGAGGTCGAAGGCGAGGGCGGGCAGCACCACCGCCAGGTTGATCAGCGGCGCTGCGGCGACCACCGCCCGGGATCCCCGCCGCGCGACGAGGGCCCCGGTCAGGGGCTGGGCGACCAGGAGCCCGAGCGGCGCGCCGAGCAAGGCGATTCCGAGCTCGCCGTCGTCGAGGCCGAGCTCTGACTGGATCACGGGCAGCCGCGCGTACCAACTGCTGAAAACGACCCCGTTGAGAAAGAAGATCCCGGTGACCGAACGGCGCATATTCGCCGCCTACCCCGCCGGGTGGGGCGGGTTTCGTCAGCCCTGGCGGCGTTTTCCGACCCACCCCGAACGACGCCTCATCGCAGTGGTTGAGGTACTGGTGCGGGCGCTCACCTGGCTGCGCCGTCGGGCAGCCCGTGGCGTTCGACCACGCGTTCGTAGTTGAGCCTCATGATCTCGACCACGTCGCGGACATCGTCGTAGTCGTCGATCGCCCGCGCCCCGAACCCCGGCCGGCCGGGAAAGACCGGGTGATAGTCGATCCTGCCCTGCTCGAACAGCTGCTGCCAGACCCCCTTCGGGAAGCCGAAATGCGCGACCCGGTCGCCGTGCAGGTGGCCGATCTCGCGCCGGCCGAGCTTGAACGAGAACTCGCCCCGCTCCCCCGGTCCAGCCTCGACGCCCGGCCACGACGTGACCTCCTCGGTGATCTGCTTGCTCGCCGTCTGATCCGCCATCTCGCGCTCTCCTCGTGTTTGCTTGACCCGAGAAAATACAAGCTCAAGTGAACTTGAAGTCAAGCCCGATTTGTGATTGGCTTCGTCGATGGCCGAGCTGCTGACCATCGGCGAGGTGGCCCGCCGCAGCGGGATCGCCGCCTCGGCGCTGCGTTTCTACGAGGAACGGGGGCTGATCGTCTCCGAGCGCGCCGGCTCGGGCCATCGACGGTATCCGCGAGCGGTCCTGCGCCGGATCGCCTTCATCGTCTTCGCTCAGCGCATCGGCCTCAGCCTCGATGAGATCGGCGCGGAGCTGGCCAAGCTGCCTCCAGACCGCGCCCCCACCAGGCGCGACTGGTCGCGGCTGTCCGGTGGATGGACAGCGCGGATCGACCAGCGGATCGCCGAGCTCGAGCGGCTCAAGGTCGGGCTCACCGAGTGCATCGGCTGCGGCTGTCTGTCGCTCGATCGCTGCCGCTTGGCCAACCCCGAGGACCGCGCGAGTCGCCTCGGGCCCGGTCCGCGCTACTGGATCGGCGACCGTTCCGCGGCCTGATCGCCCGCCCGCGCCCGGTCGGCTTCGGGCCCGAGTCCGGCCGCCGGATAGGGAAACTCCGCCGGGCCGGGCAGGGTCTGATCGACGTGACTGCGCATCGCTGCGTCGCAGATCGCGTAACCCCAATTGATCAAACGCTCCTGCTGGGTCGCCTCGATCGCGCTCAGCCTCGTCGGCACCTCGGCCAGCGCCAGCGTCGTCGGATAGGGAGCCGGCAGGGCGTCGGCGAGCCGGTAGTTGTCGATGTTGCTGCGGATGCCCCAGTAGGAGCCGAGCCGGTCCCCTTCGTGAAAGGCGCTGATCGCCTGGTGCTTTCGCAGAGCCCGGACCTGATTGTCGATCAGCTTGGTGATCCGAACGAAATGGCGAGGCCAATCGACCTCCGGCCGCGCCTCCGGGGTCAGCACCCCGCCCGCATCCGAGATCAGGATCGTGCGGCAGCGCTTCCACGCGGTCTCCAGGCCGAGGTTGTCGTAGACGCCGCCGTCGGTGAGCACCGCCTCGCTGCGGAACTCCTCCGAGGTCAGGTCGTTTTCCGCCTCGGTGATCCACTCGACCCCGTCGAGCTCGAGCGTGAACGGCGACAGCACCGGGGGAAAGGCGGCTGAAGCGGCGGCCGCCGTGGCCAGCTGCACATCGGGTTCGCTGATCGTACCGACGCGCCAGTCGGCCATCTCGGACTTCGAGAACCGCCACAGCGCGCCGCTCTTGACGCTGGTGGCGTTGAGGATGAACCTCGGGCCGTCCCCTTCGTCGGGCAGGTCCTGAAGCGTCGCCTCACCGAGCAGGTGCTCGCGGTAGGCGTCCGCGGCGTGCTGGGCAATCGAGCCCGGAGCAAGTACTCCGCCGAGGATTGCGCCGACGTCGACCGTCCGCGAGGCGAGGCGGCGGACCGGGTCGACGACCAACTCGGTGTAGTTCGTCGCAACGTCGCCGGCGAACTCGAGCCGATCCCACGCCAAGCCGAGTGCGCCCGCCGTCAGCGAGCCGCCGGAGACGCTCGAGATCCGATCGAGTCGAGGCAGCCAACCGGCCTCGTTCAGACGCCCCAGCGAGCCGAGGTGAAACAGCATCGCGCGAAAACCGCCACCCGACAGGCAGAGGCCGATCCCGTCGGTGGGCGGCGGCTCGTCCTCTTCACCGGGGAGCGCGCGCACCGGCTGGTCGGCGGGAGCCGATTCACGAGGGCGGCTCTGCAGGTCGCTCACCTGGCTCCCTGGGGCCCCACGCCGGCGCTCCCCAACGCGGGGCTGCGCTGAGTGCTGAGCAGCTGCAGCGTCGCCAGCACGAGCCCGACGATCAGCAGGCACTGCAGGCCGACCCCTACCGACTCCTCGAAGGTCGTATCCGGTTGCCAGTCCATGGCGTTCCAGAACAGACGAACGAGCGCTCCGCTGACCAGACCGGCGCCCAAACCGACGGCGAGCCGGCGCGGCGTCCAAAGCGCGCCCAAGAGACCGCCGATCAGCCCGCCGCTGATGGCGAAGGCGAGGATCGAAATCGCGTCGATCGAGTCCCTCGCGTCGAGGTCGGGCAGATAGGTCGGCGCGAACTGGATCACGCCTCCGAGCGCCCCGGCCAGCGCCCCGATTGCCAGGCCGGTCAGCGCCCGTGGAGCGATCGGTCGCACGTCGCGAACGAAGCTGAGCCAGACCGCGAGCGCCAACCCGAGCACCGCCCAGACCACCGCGCGTCGCAGGGTTGCGATCGCCACCTGCCCCTCGTCCGAGGCGACGTCCATCGGGTCGATCGGCTCCGCGAGCACCCGCGCGACCAGTGCCGCCAAGCCCGCAACCAGCATCCCGTCGATGAACAGGCGCGCCGTCGACGAGACATGCTTGGTGGGCTTCGGGGCTGGCTCGTCTGCCGGCAGCGCGTGCACCGCCGTGGTCCCGGCGAGCCGCTCGTCGAGGGTGGCGTTCAGCCGGCCGACGTCATAGCGCCAGCGCATGTCGCTGAGCTCGATCGCGTTGCGGTGAGCCAGCGCGCGCAGGCCCTCGGGCAGGTCGTCGGGGTCGGGCATCTGCGCCCCGGCGACCAACACCGGGATCACGGTGATGTCGTCTCGGCGCAGCGCGGTCTCGACCTCGAGCCTGACGAAATCATCGGGATCGGCGAGCCGCGGAAGATCGCTATCGCCGTCGGAGATCACGGTCCAGCGCGGGCCGATGATCACCAACAGCACGTGGGAGACGGCGATCGCCTCCTTGATCCGCTCGACGAAGTCGACCCCGGGCTCGAGGTCGACGTCGACGAACACGTGCTCTTCGCCGAAGCGCGCGGCCATCGCGTCGTAGAGCCGCCCGGCGTGCCCGGCCGTATCCTGGCGCCGGTAGCTGATGAATACCTTCGGTGACGCCGGGGTGCTCACGGCACCTCGGCTCGCGCCGCGCGCGCCCAGGCCGGTGATTCGGTCGCCGGCGCGCGAGTGGTCCCTGGCCCGGTGTCGACGGCTACCTCAGGCGCGAGGGTGTCGCCCATCGTGGTTCCTCCTTCGATGGTCCGCTCGGGTGTGGTCTAACGCCGGGTCGGGGCAATGTCAAGCAGCCGATCTAGATGGCAAATTCGGCCCAGAGCGGGCGGTGGTCTGAGATGAAGTAGCGCATGTAGGCGAGGAACTCCGTCGGGGCTCGCTCCTCCCACAGGGTGCGAAACAGAGCCCCGTCGAAATCGAACACGCCCGCCCGCCCGGTGAACTGCTCCTGCGTTTCCCCTGGAAAGAAGGCGATCTGGTCGTAGTCGTTGTCCTCGGCGATGCTCGATCCCGTCTCGGTCGAGTGCTCGGGCAGATGGAGCCCGTATCCCGTCAGCTCGTCGAAGATCGGATCTCCCGGTTCGGCCTTCGGCAGGTTGAAGTCCCCGAGGGGGACGATGTCGCTGGTCGAGGCGTAGGCGCTTCGCTGGCGTCGCTCAGCCCAGCGTGCCACCGCCAGGGTCTCGAGCCGGCGGCGGTTCATCGACGTCGACGACCCGGTGCCGAAGTAGAGGTGGACGTTGGCGAGCTGAAAGATCCAGCTGCCGGCGCGAAACAGCCCCAGGAACGGGTTGCGATCGAAGCCCTCGAAGCGCTGGCTCGAGTCGTCGAGCTCGACCCCGGCGAGCTGGCTCGGCGGGACCGAGAGCTCCCCCACCTCCTCGAGCTGGGTCACCTTGTGCCAGTCATAGATGTAGGTGAGGCGCTCGTTGTTGCCTGCAGCGTCGGAGAACAACAACCGGTAGTCGCCCGGCAACAGGTCGTGGATCGCGCGCAGCCCGGCGAGGTTGTCGTTGACCTCCTGGACGGCGATCAGGTCGAACCAGCTGAGGATCTCAGCGATCAGCCGGTAGTCCTGAACACGGCGAAGCTGGACGCCGAGGTTGGCGATGTTCCAGGTCGCCACCAGCAGCCGCCCGGCCGCCTTCGCCGGAATCGTGCGGCCCGGCTCGGTATCGCGCCAGCGTCGCAACGCCGAGAGCTGCGAATCGAGCTGATAGTCGTAGTCGAAGCTCGGTTTGGGAAACGGCGGCATCCCAGCTCAGCTCCGCTGACCCGCCGATCGGCGCACGACGAGCCGCTCGGGCCCGGCATCAACGATCGTCATCGTCCGCTCGACCGGGTCTGAATCGCCCTCGCGGATCAGCAATCGGTCGCCCTCGAGCGCCCAGCTGCCCGCCGTTTGCGCGGGCTCATCGGTCGGCCCGGGCCGGGCGCCGACGAAGCTGCCGTCGGCGCGCAGCTCCCAGGTCTCGCGCCCGCGCGACGGCGGCAGCTGATGGTCGGCCGGCCTGAACACCCGGCCCCTGTCGGTGTCCTCCTCGTGAGCGTGAACCCAGCGGCCGATCAGATTGGCTTGCTTCGAGCTCACGCCCGGTCACATCCGGCTGGTCAGCTCAAGAACGAGCTTCGCGGACCCGCGAGGGTCGCGTTCATCCTCGTCACCTGACCCGGTGAGAACATGAACATCGCCGCGTCGTCGGTGTAGTCCATGTAGTTCATGAACATGTCGCCGTTGGGGCCGTTGGTGCAGGACAGATGGGGAAAAGTCGGCTTGCCGTAGTTCGGGCCCGCCGCGTTCGGAGTGTCGTTGACGAAGTCCGAGCCCGAGCAGTCGATCGTGTCGGCCCAGATGTGTCGTAGGTTGAGCCAGTGGCCGATCTCGTGGGTCGCGGTGCGACCTTTGTCGAACGGCGCCTGGACGGCGCCGGTGGTCCCGAAGGCGCTGTAGAGAATCACCACCCCGTCGGTGCGCGCCGGGCCTCCGGGGAACTGGGCGTAGCCGAGCAGCCCGTCGAGGTTGCAGACCCAGAGGTTCAGGTAGCGGTCGCTGGGCCAGCCCGGCGCACCACCCTGGGAGCGCTTTTTCACCGGGTTCCTGAACGAGGGGAAGGCGTCGCGGGTGGTCGCGGTCCGCGTGATCCCGTCGGTCGTCTTGCCGTCCGGATCCTTCTTCGCCAGCTTGAACTCGATCTTCGCGTCGGCGACCAGGCCCTGCCAGACCGGGGGGACGCTGGTGGCATCCGCGTTCTGAGCGCGGAAGTCCTTGTTCAACGCCGTGATCTGACTGTTCACCTGGGTCTTTGAGATGTTCTCGCTCGATCGCTTGTAGACGACGTGCACGACCACCGGGATCGTGATCCGCCGGCGGGCGACCTTCTGGGCCTCGCCGGTCTCCACGCTGCGCGAGGTGAACTCGTTGATCTGGCCCTGGTTGACCCGAAACGACGGGCTCTCCTCGGCGAGCTCCTCGAAGCTCTGCATGGTTCCGCACTGCCGACGTCGCTGAGCTGGGCTCATCAGCCTCCCCCTCGTTGTCACACGCGGTGCCGCGCAGGTCGAGTAAATCATCGAACCTCGCGAGGTCAAGTGAGTTCCGCAACATTCGGCCAGATCGCAAAAGGCGGGTGTACGCTCGCCCGATCGGTGGTCCTCCGCCCCAGCCCGTCGAAGGCGCCGCTGACGCCTTGGCGCTGCTCGAGCGCCATAAGCCGCTGCTGCGCTTCGACCGCCAATACGACTACCGGCTGACTTCGGTGCAGGCGATGGTCGAGAACCCGGGCAACCTGCTGCGCTCCGCCGACGGGGAGGTGATCGCTCGCGTCGGCGGCGACCCGGAGCTGACCCTGGAGCGGCTGAGCGCCTATCCCGACGGCGTCGAGCCGCAGCCCGACGACTGTCTTTGCCAGGCCCCCGACGCGATCGGTGACGCGCGGCGGATGGAGCGTGAGCTGCGCTATGGGGCACGGATCTACGGCCGTGTCGTGCGCGAGGACGAGGGGCGCGCCTGGCTCCAGTACTGGTTTTGGCTCTACTACAACCCGAAGAACCTGTTCGGGTTCGGCAAGCACGAGGGCGACTGGGAGATGATCCAGATCGGCATCGGCGCCCACGGCGACCCCGACGTACTCGCCTACGCACAGCACGACTCTGGCGAGGCCCGCAAGTCCGGCGAGGTGGAGTGGATCGAGCGCGACGGCGGGCGACACCCGATCGTCTACGTCTCGCCGCTCTCCCACGCCTCTTACTTCGAGGCGGGTACTCACCCCTACCCGGTCGGCATCGACCACCCCTACGGGGACGGGCCCGAGGCCTGGCTCGCGGTCGAGCGGTTCGGCGACTGGGTGCATTGGCCCGGGCGCTGGGGCAACACCGAGCGGGTGATCTTGGGCAGCATCGGCAACGGGCCACCGAGCCCCTCGCGCCAAAGCTCGAAGTGGGCGAGCCCGGCGGCGTTTCAGCGAAAGATGGGGCGGCGGAAGCTGCGCGCCCTGCTGGGCCGCCTGCTGCACCGGCTGGGCGAGCCCTTTTACCCGAACCCGCCCGAGCTCATGGCGCGCATCGATGGCAAGCGCTGCATCGTCGAGTACCGACTGCGCAACACCGCCCTGCGGCGCTCGCGCCACCTCTACCTGACCGTCCACGACGGCGAGCGGGTGATCGCGAGCAGGGCGGTGCGCGCTGCCGGCGATTCCGGTACCGAGATCCTGCGGCCGTCTCAGGCCCCCTCCGCGCTCGCGGTACTCGGCAGCACCTTCAATCGCGTGCGCCAGCGAAGCGACCTGGCGGAGGCAGTCCAGAAGTGATCGTCGACCTGCACGCCCACTATGCGATGCACCTGCTCCCGGAGGCCGAAGGCACCCCGATCGACCTGTTCTCGACCGCGAAGGGCAGGGCACGGCTGCGCGACCGCGTCCGCGCGGTGCTGATCGGGCTCGCCAGCCGGTTCGCCAACTACCGCTCGTTCGAAAGTGGTCCCCGCGTGACCGTGCCGAGCCTGCGCGAGGGCCAGGTGGGGGTGGCGCTCTCGGTCGTCTACTCGTTCTTCGACGAGCTCGACCTCGAAGCCCCCTATGGCGCGCCGCCCGACGCCGACTACCTGCCGCGGCTGATGCGCCAGCTCGACCTGGTCGAGAGCGAGATCAGCGAACGCCATGCGGCAGAGGCCGCGGTTGTCACAGATCTCGCGGCGCTCGACCGCGAGCTCGACCGCGGTCGGGTGGCGCTGGTCCACTGCGTCGAGGGCGGCTTTCACCTCGGCGCGACGCCCGATTCAGTCGATCACGCGGTGACCGCGCTCGCCCGCCGCGGGGTCGCCTATATCACCCTGCCGCATCTGCTCTGGCGCGGGGTGGCGACGAACGCGCCGGCGCTGCCCTTCCTCCCTGACTGGCTCTATCGCCTGGTCTTTCATCAGCCCAAGGTGGGTCTGTCCGAGCTCGGCAGAGCCGCCGTCGCGGCGATGGTCCGGGAAGGGGTCCTGATCGACCTCTCGCACATGAGCGCGCTCGCGCTCAGCGACACCTTCGAGCTGCTCGATCGGCTCGACCCCGACGGCCGGGTCCCGGTGTTCGCAACCCACAGCGCCTTTCGTTTCGGGCGCCAGGAGTACGGAGTCGACGAGCAGACGCTGCGCCGGATCGCCGGCCGCGACGGCGTGGTCGGCCTGATCTTCGCCCAGCACCAGCTCAACGACGGCATCCGCGTCACCCGAACGAAGGCCTTCGACGACTCGTTCGAGGTGATCTGCCGCCACCTCGACCGGATCGCCGAGATCACCGGCTCTCACACCCACGCGGCGATCGGCTCGGACTTCGACGGCTTCATCAAGCCGACGATGGGCGGGCTCGAGTCGATGGCCGACATGGCGCCGCTCGAACGGGCGCTGCGCGAGCGCTACGGCGCAGAGGACGCCGAGCGGATCTGCTCGGCAAACGCGCTGCGGGTACTACGGGCCGGCTGGGGAACGAGCTAGGACCGGCCGCTCGCCGAGCTCTGCCTGCGCCAGCTCGAGCAGCTCCGCCGGCGGCCGGCAGGCGAGGCACTCGAAGACAAACGCCGAGCCCTGGAACCCGCGGGCGAGCAGGACACCGGCGGCGCTCAGCGCGCCGTCGGCCATCGCGTAGGGGTCGACCCCGTAATCCGCGACCGGGCGCCCAGTCGCCGTTTCCCAGACCCGCGCGCGGCCGTCGTTGGCGCCGGTGACGAGGAAGCGCTCGTCGGCGCCGAACGCCACCGTGTTGACGATCCGTTCCCCGCCCAGGACCCTCAGCCGGGCATCGCGGTCGACGTCCCAGATCTCGGTCGAGGTGTTGCTACCGATCGCCAGCAGCGAGCCGTCGGCGCTCGGGCCGAGAACCACCGCCTCGACCTCGAAGTGGCCGAGGGCGACCGACCCCTCCGGGTCGTCGAGGTCCCAGACGCGGACCACCGGCGCGTCGTAATCGAAGCTCGCCACCCGGCGCTCGTCGGCCGAGAAGGCGACCGCCTGAGCATTGCTGATCAGCGAGACATCGAGGGTCGCGACACGGTTGCCCGTCGACGCCTCGACCACCTCCGCGGTGTCCGGACCGAGCGGTCGCAAGGCGAGCGAGCCGCTCGGACTGAGTTGCGGACGGAATATCTTCTTCGTTCGCAGCCGAGAGACCTGCTCGCCGGTCTCGACGTCGACCGTGCTCGTCGCCCGATCGCTCGACACCGTCAGCCGCGGCTCGCCCTCGCTGAAGCGGATCTCCGCCTCGTCGCCGAACGATGGCCTGAGGTCGAATTGGGGAAACGCCCAGCTCTTGAGCTTCGCGCCGGTCGCGCAGGACCAGGCCGTGACGACGATCCTGCGGTCGGCCGTCAGGCACCGCCGCCCCTCGGGATCGATCGCCGTCGCGACGACATGGTCTGAGTCGAGGCGCCGCAGGGTCAGCGGCCAGACCCGGACGATGTTGTCCGGACTCATGGTCAGGAAAGAGCGCCCGTCAGGGCTGAACCGCGCCACCCGGATCCCCTCGACCCCGAAGCCGAGCCGGTTGAGCTCGAGCAGCACCGTGCCGACACGAGCGTCGCTGAGCGTCGGAGTGTCGCCGCGGGCGGACACCCTGAGCGTCCCGTCTCGGCTCAGGTCGGTGTCCGGGGGCGAGTCCGGGACCCCCGAAGCGGCGCGGCCGACTACCTCCGACTCGCCGGTCGTCAGGTCCCAGCGCCGCTCCGCTCCGCCCCCCTCGGAGCCGTAGCTGGTGGTCAGCACGTGTTCGGAGTCGGGGTCGAACCTCGCCTCGGTGATCTGGCCGTCGCTAACCCCCAGCAGGGCGCTCTCGCGCGGCGCCTCCAGGGCCTGTCGCAGCGCATCGGTGGACTCGGGCGTCGGCGAGGTCTCCGCCGACTCGACCGCCAGCTCGAGCGCCTCCCACGGATCGGCTTCAACAGTGGCCACCGCCGAGGCCGCGAGCTCACGGGAGCGCGCGAGCTGCGCCTGGCGCACCGCCTCGTCGCGTTGGTCCTGGGCCTCGTTTCGCTGCAGCAGCGCAAGCAATCCGAGCACGACGCTGACGACGAGCGCGACCGCGCCGGCGCCGATCGTCAGCCGCTGGCGCCGGGTCGCGCCCCTCCGGGACGCAAGCAGGTACGCGGTCTGCAGCGGGGTCGGCTGCGGCTCCTTGTGCGCTCCCTGTTCGGCCAGCCACCGCTCGGCCTCGCTCAGGTCGCTGCCACGCAGGAGGAAGCTCTGGTCGCGCTGGTGGTGGTCCCATTCCTCGGCTCGCTCGAGTAGTCGGGTGTGGTCGCGGGCCCACTCGGGCAGGTCGTCGATCGCCGCGAGCAACGCCGCGACGCCCGGCTCGAACTCTCCATCGGTGCGGACGAAGATGTAGTTGCGGCTCGCCAGGTCCTCCGGGACCTCGATCCCCTCGGGCTCGCGGCGCAGCATGGGCACGATCCGCTTGCCCTTGGCGGCCGCGTACTCGCGCTCGCGCCGGCATGGCTCGGAGCGCAGCGAGTCCGGGGAGATGACGAAGACGAACACGTCCGAGCTCTCGATCCCGAGCTCGATCTCGCGACGCCACTCGACCGCCGGCCCGAGGTCCTCTCGGTCGAGCCAGACGTCCTTCTCCCGCTCGGCGAGCGCCTCGCGCAAACGCTCGACGAACGGTTCGTCGCGACGCGAGTAGGAGATGAACACGTCGGCCACGGACGGTCGCCCCCGACCCTATCCGAGATCGGTCTAATCCCTTAGCCGAACGCCGCGCGCTGCCGGCCCGAGGCGCTGCGCAGGCTCGCAGCCGCTTCGGCGAAATCGATCTCGACCCGCCGCAGGGTACGCCCGGTCCAGTCCGGCGACAGCAGCGCCGGGAGCGCCCCGGCGATCACCTGGAGGTTGCCCCGCGGACCCGGCCATGGTCGGTGGCCGGCGCTCCTCACGCACGAGCGGTAATGGAGGTCGGTGAACAGCAGCATCAGGACCGCCGCGGCGCGCACGCTGGCCCGGCCGCCAAGATCGAGCTCATCGAACAGCCGTCGGTAGGCGGGGGCGCGGTCGAGTGCCATGGTCACGTATTGCTCCCGCACCTGCCTGACCACGGCGCTCGACTCGGGCTCGTGACCCGAGTCGCCGAGAAATGGCCTGAGCGCCGGGTGGTAGGCGATCCCGCGGGCGAGGTCGCGCTCGACGTCGCGGCTGACGTTCGCCAGCTGGATCATCTCGCTGACCAAGAGCGCATCCTCGTGCGCGCGCTCGCTGAGCTCGCGCGTAGCGACCAGGTTGAGCGCAAAGACGGCGGGATGGCCGATCACGCTGCGGCAGTAACGCGCCAGCTGTTGCTCATCGACGAGCACGCCCTGCTGGCGCGCGAACGCGTCGCTGGCCCAGGCCATGCCGTCGGCCATCGATCCGACGAGCTCGCCAATCCGTCGCTGAGCGTCCGGCGGCAGCGTCTCGAAGACCGCATCGACGTATCCGCATCGCGCCAGCAAGAGGAGATAGACGCGCTCGCGCGGGCCGTCGCCGAGGCCGTCATCGAGTGGCGTCGGCGCGCTCAGCGGCCTCGAGTCGAATCGGGCGGCGAAGCGACGCAGCTCGGCGATGCTGCGCTCGGAATCGACGATCAGATCCTCGTAGGTGTCGAGCATCCGGCAATAGAGGTAGGCGACGGCTGCGGCGCGAGCCTGGGCGGGGGGAAGGACGACGATGCTCGCCGCGAAGCTCCGTGCGACGTGGGGCAACACCCGCCAGACGAACCGCTCCGGGCGGGTCTCGCGGGCCAGGGCCTCGAGGTCGGGGCGGCGCCGATCGACCGTCAGCCCGCGCAGGAGCAGCGAAGCTCCGAGTAAGCGGGCCGGCGGCATCGGCCCCAACGTACACCAGGTCGCTCACCGCCACCGCCGATCGGCGTCAGGCGGCTACGCCGCGCGGGCGACGGTCCGGCTGAGCGCGCGCAGCGCGTAGAGGTGGAATTCGGCCATCTCGACCAGGTCGGCGAGCTCAATCGCCTCGTCGGCGGCATGCGCGGCGTCGAGGTAGGCCTGAGCATCGGTCGAGAACACCGGGGCGAAGCCGTAGGCGACCGTGCCGAAGGCGCCGCGGACCCAGTGCGAGTCGGTGAACCCGGTGTCGATCAGCGGCAGCAGTGTCGCCCCCGGGAGCCGCTCGGCGAGATAGTCCTCGATCACCCGGTAAAGCGGCGTGTCGGTCGGCGACTCGGTCCCGCCGGCGAGCGGCTCGAGCAGCTCGAGCTCGTAGGCGAAGTCGTCGCCGAGTGCCTCGCTGACGTGGGCACGGATCTCCGGCTCACCCTCACCCGGCACCGCGCGGCAATCGCAGATCACGTCGGCGAACGGCGGGATCACGTTCGCCGGCTCGTGGGTGCGTAGTCCGGTCGGGACCACCGTCGTCCTGGTCATCGGGTGCACCCAGGCCGCGAGCACGGGGTGCAGGCGGGCCGCCTCGGCGATCGCCTCCTCGGGATCCTCCGACCTCGCGCCGAGCGCGGTCAGGGCGCGGGCCATCGTCGGCACGATCGCCGTCCGTCCCCGAGCCGAGAGCAGGCGCTCGACCGCGGTCGCCGCGTGGCGCAGGGCGTTGTCGTCGCCGGCCGAGAGCGAGGCGTGGCCGCCGCGGCCGAAGACTCGAACTCGCAGCGAGCCTACGTTCTTCTCGCCGACCGACACCGTCACCACCTTGCGCCCGTCGCGGAGCTTCAGCAGCACGCAGCTGCCCTCGTTGATGGCGAAATCGCAGCGCAGGTCGGGGCGCTCCCGCACCAGCCAGGTCATCCCGACGTCGGAGACGTTTCGCTCCTCATCGGACTCGGCGACCAAGACGATGTCGCCCGCCGGCTGCTCGCCGCTTCGCGCGTAAGCCGCAAACGCCGCCACCCGCGCCGCCAGCTCGTTCTTCATGTCGACCGCCCCGCGGCCGATCAGCCGGCCGTCCTCGACCCGGCCCTCAAACGGAGGCACGGTCCAGCCGGCACCCGGCGCCGGGACGACGTCGGTGTGCGCGATCAGCATCAGCGACGGGCCGTCGCCGCGACCCTCGATTCGCGCCACCAGGTTGAGCCGCTCGGGATCGGGACCGACCAGCTCGGACTTGACCCCGGCGTCTCTCAGGTGGGCCGCGATCAGCTCGGCCGCGGGGGTCTCGTTGCCGGGCGGGTTCGAGGTGTCGATCCGGATCAGGGCCCCGGCGAGCCCGATCACCTCGTCGTCGAGCTCAGCCGAGCGCATCGTGAGCGCGCGCCAGCTCCCTGACCAGCTCGATCGGGAACGCCTCCTGCATCGTGCCGTCGCGCATCTCCGCCGGTCCGGCGGCGACCAGGCAGTTGTAGACGGCCTCCTGCGAGGCCTCCCAGGTGCCGGCGAAGAGGCCATCGAGCTGGTCGGGCGCGGACGGCGAAAACTCGGGCTCGGTCGAGAACGCGATCCCGATCTCGCCGGAGCCGTCGTGGCCGTAGGAGCCGACCCGGACCAGCCCGAGCAGCGCGCGCAGCGCCACCCGGCGGAGCTGGTGCGGAGCGAGCGGCGCATCGGTGGCGGCGACGGCGATGCACGACCCCGCCGGGGCGACCGGCGTCTCGATCGGGTCGAGATGGGTACCGAAGAGGTCGAGCCGTTCGCGCTCGCCGAAGTTGCAGAGCAAGAGCACCCCGACCGTGTGGGCGCCGACGCGCCGCGACGCGGTCCCGATCCCGCCCGGGAAGTCGAAGCACATCATCCCCGTGCCCGCCCCGACGCTGCCCTCGGCGACCTCGGCGCCGAGGGCCTCGAGCGCCCGATCCACATCTCCCGTTGTCAGCAGCCGGGAGTCGGCTCGCCAGCTGTCGTCACACTCCCCGACCACCGGCAGCACGATGTTCTCGGGCCCGCGTCCGGAGGCGAGCAGCGCAGCGTTATGGACGATGCCGACCGCATGGGTCCCGCAGAGGTAGACCGGGGTCTCGAGCTGGCCTCGCTCGTCAATCTCGATCTTGCCGGTGAGCTCGCCGGCGCCGTTGACGACCGCGGTCGCCGCCGGCGCCGGCAGGATCGGCGGCGAGACCACGGTGACTCCGGTCGGCTCGCCGCTCTCGGATTGAGACTGACCGACGCGGACCCCGGGGACGTCGGTGATCGCGTTGAGCTCACCGGCCTCGAGCAGGCCGACGGGCCCGGCGATCTCGCGCCAGCGTTCAGCCATCCACGGCGGGCGTTGCCCGCCCCGCGAGCTCGGGATCGTGCAGCAGGCAGGCCGCCATCTGATCGCGCGCCCCGGCGGCCAGCAGCGGCGGGTCGACCTTGTCACAGGGCTCGAAGCGCCGCGGGCAGCGCGGGTGAAACCGACAGCCGGCCGGGACGTCGGTGGCGTCGGGAAGCTCGCCCTCGAGCAGTTCGCGGCGACCGCCGCCGCCCGGCGTCGGCACCGGGATCGCGCTGACCAGCGCCTGGGTGTAGGGGTGTTGCGGTCGCTCGATCACGTCGACGGCCGCGCCCTGCTCGACCACCCGGCCGAGGTACATGACCGCGAGCCGGTCGCAAAGCGACCAGGCGAGGCTGAGGTCGTGGGTGATGAACAGGAGCGCCAACTCGCGCCGCCGCTGGATCTCGAGCAGGACCTCGAGGATCTGTGTCCTGACCGAGGCGTCGAGCATCGAGACCGGCTCGTCGCAGATCAGGCCGACCGGCTCGAGCACCAGCGCGGCCGCGATCGCTACCCGCTGGCGCTGACCGCCCGAGAGCTGGTGCGGGTAGCGCTCGGCGAAGCGCTCGGGATCGAGCTCGACGTCGGTGAGCGCCCGGCGCACGCGCTCTTCGTGCTCGCCGCGGTCGACTCCTTGGACCTTGAGCGGCTCGGTGACGATCGTCGATACGCGCTGGCGGGGGTTGAGCGTCTGGTAGGGGTCCTGGAAGATCATCTGCACCTGCCGGCGAAGCTCGCCGAGGCTCGCCTTGCCGTCGATCGGCTGGTCGCCGAGCGTGACCGAGCCCTCGGCGGTCGGCTGGAGGCCGAGCAGGGCCCGCGCGAAGGTCGACTTGCCGCAGCCGGACTCGCCGACGAGGCCGAGGATCTCACCGCGCCGCCACTCGACCGAGACTCCGTCGACGGCGCGGGCGCTGCGACCGCGCGCTTCGAAGCGGACCGCGAGGTCGCGGGCCTCCATCAGGGCCCCAGTCATCCGACGACCTCGATCGGCTTCGCTTCGACCGCGGGCCACTCGGTCCAGGGCGAGAAGTGGCACGCGGCGGAGTGGGCGGCGGCAACCTCGCGCAACGCCGGGTCCTCGGTGCGGCAGCGCTCGGCCGCATAGGGGCAGCGGGGGTGAAAACGACACCCCGGCGGCGGCGCACCGGGATCCGGCGGTCCGCCGGGGATCGGGGTGGCGAGGCCTCGGTCGCCGCCGATCACGGGCAGCGTCTCCAGCAGCCGCTTCGTGTACGGGTGCTGGGGGTTCCCGAACACGGTCGCGACCGGCCCCGACTCGACGATCCGGCCCGCGTACATGATCGCGACCCGGTCGCAGGTCTCGGCGAGGACGCCGAGATCGTGAGAGATCAGGATCAGCGCCAACCCGAAGCTCTCGCGCAGTCGCTCGAGCAGCTGCAGCACCTGAGCCTGCATGACCACGTCCAGCGCCGTGGTCGGCTCGTCGGCGATCACCAGCGAGGGCTCGCAGGCGAGCGCCAGCGCGATCATCACCCGCTGGCGCTGCCCGCCGGAGAGCTCGTGCGCGTAGCGGTCGCCGAGGTTGGGCTGCAGCCCGACCGTCGTCAGCAGCTCTTCGGTGCGCTCGCCAACCTCGGTTGAGCTCGTCCCGCGCCCGTGCAGCCGGATCACCTCAGCGAACTGCGCGCCGACCTTCTGCACCGGGTCGAGCGAGTTCATCGCGCCCTGGAAGATGAGCGAGATGTGGCGCCAGCGCACGAACCGCATCCCGGTCTCGGTGCGGCGCTCGAGGTTGATCGGCTCATTCTCACCGGGCGCGCGCAGCGTCATTCGCCCCGATTGCTCGAGGCTCGAAGGCAGCAGCTTCATCAGCGCCAGCGCCGTCGTCGTCTTGCCGCAGCCCGACTCGCCCGCGAGCCCCAGGGCCTCACCGTGTTCGATCTCGAGGTCGACGCCGTCGACGATCGGACGCCCGTGGACCGTGACGCGCAGGTCGCTGACCTCGAGCAGAGCTTCGGCCATCAGATCAGCGCCTCAACATCGGCGCAGCTCGGCTTCGCTTCGCTCCGCCTCACTAGAGCTCCTGAAGCCGCGGGTTGATGTACTCCTCGAACAGGTAGCCGAGCACCGCGACCGCCAGCACCAGCAGCGTGATGCAGAGCCCCGGCGGGATCACGTACCACCAGGCCTCGGCGCTGGGGGCCCCGGACGAGAAGGCGTTCTCGAGCATCGTCCCCCAGGAGATCCGGGTGGGGTCGCCGAGCCCGAGGAAGGCGAGCGCCGACTCCGAGAGGATCGCCACGGCGACGATCAGCACGGTGTTGGCGAAGATCAGGGGCAGCGCGTTGGGGAAGATGTGGGTGCGGAGGATGTAGGGGTGGCCCGCCCCAAGCGCCCGGGCGCGCTCGACGAAAGCGCGCTCGCGCAGGGTGAGGACCTGGGCGCGGACGATTCGCCCCGTGCCCGCCCAGGAGGTGATCCCGATGACCAGGATGAGCACACCCAGGGACGGGCTCAGAAGCCGCGAGAGCACGATCATCAGCGGCAGCGTCGGAATCACCAAGAACCAGTTGTCGAGGGCGTCGAGGATGCGATCGGTCCAGCCGCCGAAGTAGCCGCTGAGCAGGCCGACGGTGGCGCCGATGACGGCCGAGATGATCGCCGCCGAGAAGCCGACGACGATCGAGACGCGCGCCCCCGTGAGCAGCTGCGAGAGCACGTCCGAGCCGGACTCGGTCGTCCCCAGCAGGTGCGAGCTGCTCGGCGGGGCGAGCACGTCGAGGCTCGATGCGTAGGGATCGTCCGGAGCGATCGCCTCGCCGAAGATCGCCAGGAACACGAACAACCCGAGGACGCTGAGCCCGAAACGCCCGCGCCAGGTGCCGAGCAGCAGCTCGCGCACGCTACTGCGCGCTGAGTCGATCTGGGGCGCCGCCGCCGCCAGCGTCTCCGCCGCGCCCACCTGCTCGCCGGTCATGAAAGGGTCATCGCGTCTGCACCCGCGGGTCGAGGTAGAAGTAGAGGCAGTCGGCGATCAGGTTGGCGAGGATGACGCCGACCGAGAACACGAGGAAGGTCCCCTGGAGCACCGGGAAGTCCTTGTCGTTGATCGCGTCGAAGGAGAGCTCGCCGAGGCCCGGCCAGCTGAACAGCGTCTCGATCGTGATCGCGCCTCCGGCCACCGCCCCGAACTGGATCGCCGCCAGGGTGACCAGCGGCAGCAGCGCGTTTGGCACCGCGTGGCGGCTTACCACCCGGTGCCAGGGCAGGCCGGTGGCCCGCTTCACCGTGACGAAGTCCTCGGTGAGCACGTCGACCATCGATGAACGCATGATCAGGAAGTACTGGCCGAGGAGCAGCAGGGTCATCGCCGTCGCCGGCAGGATCAGGTGGTCGAGGACGTTGGCCGCCTCTGCGAACCAGCTCGAGAACTCCTCCCCGGGGGTCACCTGCTGGCCCGCGGGGAAGATCGGGATCGCCACCGCGAGTACCAGGATGAGGATGATCCCGATCCAGTACTCGGGCGCCGAGTACGTGAACAGGCTGAAGCCGAGTAATCCGTCGTCGGCTTTCTTGCCGCGTTTGGTCGCCGCCACCACCCCGAGCCAGGAGCCGAGCAGGGTCGCGAACAGGGTCCCGGTGCCGACCAGCAGCAGCGTCCACGGGATCGCGGTCTTGATCTCGTCCCAGACGGGCTCGCGGGTGCGCTGGCTGATCCCGAGGTCGAAGGTGAGGGTGTCGCCGACGTAGTCGGTGAACTGGCCCAGCAGCGGCTTGTCGAGCCCGTACTCGGCGCGCAGCTTCTCGATCTCCTCCGGGGTCGACTGCGGCAGCCGCGCCAGCTGCGTGGTCGGATCGCCGACCGCGCGGAAGAGGAAGAAGTTGAAGATAAGGACGAAGACGAGCGTCACGAGCGCCGCCCCGACCTTGCCCGCGAGCCAGCGGGCGCTCACGCGGCCGTCCTCACGCTTCCAGCTCCAGCGGCTCGATCTCGCGCCGGCCCCGGGCGCGGCCGAGGAGGAACGCGGCGACCGCGAGGATCACCGCGCCGACCGCGACCACGCCGCCGGGGGCGCCGCTCGAGGCCGCCGCGGCCGCCGAGCCGGCGGCGGGCGCCAGTGTCATCAGCGGCGCGTAGCCGGTCTGCTGGCAGAAGATCGTTCCCGTCTCCGCCGGGCACTGCGGTTCGACGTTCTCGATCGCGTCCGTGCGATAGGCCTCGAGGAAGGGGTCCTCGGTGAGCACGATGTAGGGGACGTCGCGCTGCAGCAGCGCGATCATCTCGTCGACGACCTCCTTGCGCTGGGCGACGTCGAACTGCGCCGACTGCTCGTCGAAGAGCCGGTCGTACTCCGGGTTCGAGTAAAAGGAATCCGAGGAGGCGCCGATCGCGTCGGTGGTCAGCAGCGCCAGCAGCGAGCTCGGGTCGTAGGGGTCGCCGCCCCAGCCCCAGATGAAGGTGTCGAACTCGGGCGCCGGCTTGCCGTCCTCCTTGCGCACGGTGAGCTCGGTCAGCTTGTCGGTGCTCACCACCTGGACGTCGAACTCGACCCCGATCTCCTGCGCCTGCTCGGCGACGAGCTTCGCCATCTGCGTCGTCTCCGGCGACTCCGAGCGCACGTAGAGGTTGAAGGAGAGCGTCTCGCCGTCCTTCTCCCGGACGCCGTCGTCGTTCAGGGTCCAGCCCGCGTCGTCGAGCAGTTGGTTGCCCATCTCGGGGTCATAGGGGTAGTCCTGCTCGGGGACCTCGAAGAACGACTTGTAGAACGACGGCAGCATGCCGTGGGCGACGAGCGACGTGCCCTGGGTGGCGATCGCGTTGATCCGCTCACGATCGATCGAGTAGGCGATCGCCTGACGCACGGTGCGGTCCTGTACCGCGGGGTTGAACTTCGCGTCGGGGCACTCCTTCTCCGAGCAGAGGTTGAAGGAGAGCTCCGCGAACGAGGGCGAGGGCGCCCGCACGGTCTCGATCCCATCCTGCTCGCCGAGCCGCTCGAAGGTCGCCGGCTGCACCTCGGGGATCACGTCGATCTCCCCCAGTCCCAGCGCCCGCTCGACCGCGTCGTTGGTGCCGTACTTGATGAACTGGATCTGGTCGAAGGCCGGCTCGTCGCCGCGCCATTCGGGGTTGCGCTCCATCGTCACGATCCGCCCGTGCTCGTACTCGGTGACCACGTAGGGGCCGCTGCCGACCAGCGGCAACTCGGGGTTGAAGGCGCCGGTGATCTCCTTTACCGGGAACTTGCCCCAGACGTGCTCGGGGAGGATGTAGATGAACAGCCCGCCGATGATCCGCGCGTCGGGCTTGCTCGTGCGGACCACGACCGTGTTCGGATCGGGCGTCTTGATCGAGGTGATGTTGTCGGTGTAGGAGGTGAAGAGGACGCCGTTGTCGCCGAGCGTCTCCAGCGACCACTTGACGTCGGCCGAGGTGATCGGCTTGCCGTCTGACCACTTCGCCCCCTTTACCAGGTGGAAGGTGACCGTCTTGCGGTCCTCGGAGACGTCCCAGCTCTCGGCGATCCCCGGCGCCGGGGAGAGGTCCTCGGGGTTGAAGTTGACCAGCAGGTCGTAGTTGATCGCCCAGATCTCGAAGTCCTCCTCGTCGTAGCCGGTGAAGACGTTGAGCGTCCGGGGGTCCTGGGCCCAGCCGATCTTCAGGGTGCTGTTCGAGCTGCTCTCGCCCGAGTCCTGGGCCGCCGCCGGAAGCGCCGCCGCGCAGATCCCCACGGTCATCGCCACCGCCGCCACCACCAGGCTTGCTCGCCTCATCGCCGATCTCCTTCGTTCGTTTGCGCGCCGACGCCCGCCGGCACCCGCGCCTCGACCGCCGGTTCGACCACCTCGAGCGTTTTCGCGCCGGCGTCCAGGCGCACTCGGGCGCCCAACGGCATCGTCGCCATGTGCATACCGTGGCCGACCGGCACGTTTGCGATCGCCGGGATCCCGAGCGGCGCGACCAGCTCGTCGAGGATCTCCTCGATCGAAAGCGTCGACTCCGAGCCCTCGGGCGGTACCCGGGAGTGAAGGCTGACGTCGGTGCCGAAGACGAGGCCCGCCGCGCGCTCGAGCTTGCCGGCGCCGATCAGGTGGTTGAGCGCCGTGTCGACCAGGTACTCGTCCTCGTTCAGGTCCTCGACCAGGACCACGCAGCCCTCCGTTTGCACCTCATACGGCGTCCCGATGCTCGCGCACAGCAGGGTGATGCAGCCGCCGACCAGCGGCGCCTCCGCTACCCCCTCGCCCACCGTGAGCACGTAGGGGTTCTCGGGATCTTCGAACACGCGCCCCAGCGGATGCGGCTGGAAGGCGCGGTGAAACCACTCCTCGGTCTGCTTCGTCAGCTCCTTGCGCTTGCGCGTGAACCGCATGAAGTTCGGCCCGTAGAAGGTCACCCAGTCAGCGTTCGCGGCGAGCGCGAGGTGAAGCGCGGTGATGTCGGAGAAGCCGCAGACGATACGCGGGTCGCCGAGCGCGTCCCAGTCGATCAGGTCGTAGAGGCGGGCGCAGCCGTAGCCGCCGCAGAGCGTGTGCACCATGTCGATACCGGGCTCGCTCAGCGCCCATTGCAGGTCGGCGGCGCGCTCGGCGTCGGTCCCGGCGAGGTAGCCGTGGACCTTGCGGTGGTTCGGTCCGAAGATCACCTGGTGGCCTCGGGCCTCGAAGTAGGCGGTCGCCTGCTCGATCTCCGAACGCGTCTGCGGCGGGCTCGCCGGGGCGACCACCGCGATCGTCGCCTGCTCGGGCAGCGCCGGCGGCTTGATCCGCTCGCCCGCACCGGTCATAGCGACACCACCGCCTCGGCGCCGCGCGAGACGCCGGCGATCGCCTCGGCGATCAGCTGGGCAGGCGCCTGCAGGGAGCCCAGGACGAGCTCGATGTGGAGTTCGGCGACCTGCTCGAGCTTCAGCGGGCCCTCGGGGTCGAACCAGAGCGCAACCCCGGTGCACTGGAGCAGGATCGCGTAGGTGGCGACGTGGGCGTCGGACGTGCGCAACGAGCCGTCGCGGATGCCGTCGCGGATAATCTCGCTGAAGATCGCCTGATAGTCGTCGCGCTTGGCGATCAGCGCCAGCCGGGGCGCCTCGGTGAGCGCCCGGATCTCGCTGTCGGTGACGAACGCCTCCTGGCGGTGCACCCCGTGGAAGACGACGTGCTCCCGAACCGCCGCCGCCAACTTCAGCGCCGGGCGGTCCTGGCGATCCATCGCCGCGACGACCTTCTCGGTCAGCTGCTCCATGAAGTCGTCTTGGAGGCGGACCAGGATCGCCTCCTTGTTCGGATACCAGTGATAGATCGCCGCCGGCTGGACCTCGGCCGCCGCCGCCATCGCCCGCATCGAGGTGGCGTGATAGCCGAGCCGTGCGAAGAGCTCGATCGCGGCGTTGTGGATCGCCTCGCGGGTCTCGGGCCCGCGGCGGGTGGTGATCACCGCGGCCTCAGGCAAGCCTCAACAGCTCCTTTGCCTGCTCCTGGTCGGCGACCACGCGCCCGAGGCTGCCCGCAAGGCCGATCGCCATCTCGACCAGGGCCGCGTTCGAGGGTGCCAGCACGCCCTTGCTCAGATAGGAGACGTCCTCGAGGCCGGTGCGGATCCCAGGCGCGCCGAGCAGCAGCGCCAGCCCGAGCATCCGCTGGTGGTGGCGGCCGATGCAGGTGACGGTCCAGAAGGTCTCGGGCGGCAGCGGGCGCAGCATCGCGGTGAGCGCCTCGGGCGAGGCATCGATGCCGCCGGGAACGCCGAAGACGAGGTTGATCCGCATCGGCGACTCGAGTGTCCCCTGCTCGAGCCAGCGCACTGCGCTGACCACGTGGCCGACGTCGAAGGCCTCGACCTCGAGCGCGATCCCGGCACCGGTGGCGCGCTCGATGATCCCGCGGCCCGCCGGCGGCGGCGTGATGAAGGTCTCGTCGCCGAAGTTCATCGAGCCCGACTCGACCCCGGAGATGTCGGGCCTTGCCTCGAGCCCGGTGGTCCGCTCGGCGATCGTCATGTCGTTGGCGCCGCCGGTCGAGACCATCGTCAGCACGTCGCAGCCGGCGCGGATGCGCTCGATCGCATCGACGAACAGCTCCGGGCGGCCGCTCGGCGTGCCGTCGTCCTCGCGCACGTGCAGGTGGGCGACGGTGGCGCCCGCGGCCGCCGCATCGATCGTCGACTCGGCGATCTCCTCGGTCGTATAGGGGATGTTCGGATTGTTCTCGCGAAACACGTCGGCACCGGTGATCGCCACCGTGACCACGACCGGATCGCTGTTCCAGGCGCTCATCCGACCTCCGCCTTGGCTCCGGCGCCGAGCGAGGCGCGTTCGGCGTCGGTCAGCGTTCGGGTGGTGCGTTGCGCCGGGTCCCAGAGGACGAGGGCGAAGCTGGCCTCGACCACCGCCTCGCCCCCACGGTCGAGGATCCGCTCGCTCGTGGTCAGGCTCTTGCGCCCCACGTCGCGAACCTCGCAGTGGACGGTGACCGCCTCGTCGGCCGGGTCGATCTCGCCGTTGAAGTCGACCGAGCATCGCCCGACCACGTACTCGTCGCGCCCGATTCCGTGCCTGGCCAGGAATGCGTCCCGCCCCTCCTCGAGGTAGGTGAGGACGACGGTGTGGTTGACGTGGCCGAGCCCGTCGAGATCGCGCCAGCGCATCTGCACCCGGTGACCTTCGGCCGAGCTCACGCGACCTCCCCCACGGCGATCCCCATCGCCTCGCGCAGCGCCGGCGCGCCGCGAACGAGGTCGAGCGCGTAGGCGCCTCGGTCCGGCGAGTAGCCGCTGCCGACGAGCATCCGCGCGTCGGAGCCGATCCCGTCGGCCGCCAGCGCCGCGGCCGAGAAGCTCGTCGCCATGGAGAAGAAGAGAACGGTTCCGCCGGGCGCGGTCAAGAGGATCGCGGTCGGCTCGCAATCGGTCGCGTTGACGACCACGACCGTGAGGTCGGCGGGCGGCGCGCCGGCAACTTCGACGGCCGCAAGCGCTCCGAGCGGGTCGCGCAGGTCGGTGCTGACCCCGATGTCGCACAGCCCCAGCTCGACGACCCGCTCGACCGCCGCCGGGTCGACGTCGACTGCGATCACGGTGCCGGCGTCGACGGCGTCGCGGGCCGTCGCCAGCGCCAGCTTGCCGGCGTGTCCGGCACCGAGCACGCAGACCGTCGCGCCCGGGGCGATCAGCGCCCGCATCTGCGAGGCGGCCGCGCAGACGTCATAGAGCTCGAGCGCCGTCGCCTCGGGGAGGTCGTCGGGAAGCTCGGCCCAGGCCGCCCGTTCGAACACGTAGGCGAAGCCCTCGACCTCGACCTGTGAGGAGTCCGGATCGACCCGCGTCACCCGCTCCAGTCGCAGCGGAGTCAACGTCAGCGAGCCGAGGGTGGCGATCCGAGCATCCATCGGCGGCGGCTCGCTCAGCCGGTCGCCGGTGGCGCTCACGGTCCCCAGAAGGATTCCCCCCGAGTCGGTGTCGGGGTTGTGCATCTTGCCCCGCGCGGCGACGACCTCGAGGATCCGGTCGGCCATCGCACCGGGGTCGCCTCCGCAACGCTCACGAATCTGGCGATGCGAGGTCGAGTCGAGGCAGAGGCGCTCGACCGCGAGCTCGAACTCGAACGGGCGGACCGGCCCGTCGGGGTCGAGACGCGCGGCCGTCTGCGGCAGGGCGCCGGAGGGCTCGAGGACCCGGTCGGCACCGAGCCGCTGCCCGATCTCCTCGCTCGGATCAGCCTTCATGAACGCTCGTTTGGAACCTATACCGGCGCGGGCGCGGCTGTCAACCCCGTCGCGGTGCTTCCGAGTGAACGACCGTTTCTAAAGCTCGCGGACTTTGTGGTAAAGAGACCGCGATGTCGTTGTCGATGCCCGTGGTCCGCAGCGAGCGCCACCGCATGCACGAGCCCGGAGGAGAGGTCTGGGTCGGGGTGCGCACCGCCGGCACGGAGGTGCCGGTGCGGGTGGAGCGGATCCTCGACGCCCTCACCGGGAGCCGCTTGGTCGACGCCGAGCGCCACGCCGACGAGGCGCTGGCCGCCGTGCACGACCCGAGCCTGCTCGCGTATCTCGAGGGTGCCTGGGACGGCTGGGAGGCCGCCGGGCTCACTCGCGAGCCGGGCGCCGACCGGGTCGTCCCGTACCTCTTTCCCCATCCCGGCCTGTTCGCCGACTTCGGCCCGGTGATCCCGGTCGCTGCGAGCGCTCGGGCCGGTTTCTTCGCCTACGACACGATGACGCTGATCGGTCCCGGGACCTGGGAGGCGGCGCGGGGCGCGGTCGACGCCGCCCTGACCGCGACCGACCTGGTGCTCGGCGGCGAGCCGTTTGCCTACGCCTGCTGCCGGCCGCCCGGCCACCACGCGGCCCGCAGCTGTTTCGGCGGCTCCTGTTATCTCAACAACGTCGCCGCGGCCGTCGCCATGCTGCGTGAGTCGTCAGGCGGAGCGGTCGCGGTGATCGACATCGACGCCCACCACGGCAACGGCACCCAGCAGATCTTCTACGAGGATCCGAGCGTGCTCACGGCCTCTGTCCACGTCGACCCGAGAGCCGGCTGGTTCCCCCACTTCCTCGGCTTCGAGGCCGAAACCGGAGCGGGGCAGGGCGCGGGCGCCAATCGCAACATCTGCCTCGCGCCCGGCTCGGGTGACGCTCCCTGGGTGTCGGCGATCGCCGAGCTCGCCGGCTGGGCACGCGACGGTGGAGCTGAGGCGCTGGTCGTCGCCCTTGGCGTCGACGCGGCAGCCGGCGATCCGGAGAGCCCGCTGGAGGTCAGCGCCGCCGGTTTTCGTGCCGCGGGCGGCGAGCTCGGCGCCCTTCGGCTGCCCACCGTGGTCGTCCAGGAGGGCGGCTACGATCTCGAGACGATCGGTGAGTTGGTGCTCGCGACGCTGACCGGGATCGAGGACAAACGGGTTGATTAGCAGGCACTCACGGCTCCCCGATTTGAGGTAGACCCGTTCCTTACCTCATTTCAGTAGCTTTTTGCTGGGACTTCGCCTGAAAGGAGGCCTCGTGGGCTACCGGACTGGCTGATCACTACCCGCAACTTGCACCCCCTCTACAGGTTGTCTATAGGCTGCGGTATTCGCCGTTTCGCGGACGCTTGCTCTCCTTCAGGCAAAGACACTTGAGATGAACCCGGTGCTCCAACTTTGGCGTCCAACAGGCGCGAGTCCGACTCGCGCGGCGTTCGTCTGCGCCGCCATCCTCGTCCCTGCGGCTGTCACGGTCATGGCGTTTGCGCTCGTCGCCCCGCCGGCGCACTGGAATCAGCCCGAGCTGCTCGGCGCGCTCGCGGCGATCGCCGCCGTGGCGTTCTTCGCCGAGGTCCGGCTGAAGCTCGCCACCGCCGCATACTTTGACGCCAGCATCGTGGTCGCGTTGCTGGCGCTGGCGATCGCCGGCCCGCTGCCCGCGCTGCTGATCTGGCTGATCCCCGATCTGATCGCGCGCTTCGTTCTCCGCACTTATCCAATCGGCTCGCCCGGCCAATTCGTCACCGTGACCAGCTTCGCCCTGGCGCTGCTGGCCGGCGAGGGGGTGCTTCAGCTAGCGGCCGCGCCTTCCGCCACAGCCGCGGCGCCTGCACTGTTCACCGCCGGCGTTGCGATGTGGGCGGTCAACTTCGCGATCGCCCGATTGATCGTGCCACCGCTCTACCAGGGCTACCGCGTCCGCGAGCTGATCCGCTCGGAGTTCATGGCCCTCGCCCCGGCGGTGATGGCGATGCTGGCGCTCGGAACGGTGACCTGGCTGCTGCTCGGGTCGCTGGGCGTATTCGCGCTGCTCGCGCTCGCCGGCGTCATCATGCTGCCGCAGGTCGGACTCGCTTACGTCGCTCGCGCTCGCTCGGTCGCCCGGCTGGCGCCGGATGAGGCGACCAGTGTTTACGCAGAGGCGATCGCCGACCGGCTCGTGCTCTCCCGAATCGAGCGGCGCTTGGTGGTCGACGCCGCGCGCCTGCTCGATGGCTGGGAACGGCGCCCGCCGCTCGCTTTGCCGTCGCGGCTCCATCCGCTGGCCGGCGTCGTCGCCGTCGGCGTCGATGAGCGTTGGGACGGCAGCGGCCGTCCCTTCGGCATTCCCGCCTCGCGGACGATGCTCGCCAGCCGGGTTCTCGCCGTGGCCCGCGCATGGAGCGCGCTGACCGCCGCCGGGACGCCGGGGCTGAGCCAGACCGAGGCGATGCTCGGGCTCAGCCTTCGCGCCGGGTCCGAGCTCGACCCCGAGGTGGTCGAGGCGGCCGGCAAGGTCGTCGCCGAGGAGCAGGGTTTCCTCCGCGACCCGGACTTCGAGCCGCGCCTGCACCGGCTGCCGCTGCCCCGCGGCCTGCGCCAGGGCGCACTCCCCGCCGTGCTGACCCGGCTCGCCGAGCCGGCCTGATCTCCACCACCCGGAAGTTGGCGATCGCGCTCGGCCTCGCCCGAGTCGCCTATGCGACCGCGCTGGTCGCAGCGCCGGCGCCGACCACCCGCGGCTGGCTCGGTCCTGCGGGCGACACCGCCGGCGGACGCGTCGCCGCCCGCGGGCTCGGCTTTCGCGATGGGCTGATCTCGGCGGGGATCGCGGTCGCGGCTGTTCGCGACCGGCCGCTGCGTCCCTGGCTGGCCGCCTGTGTGGTCAGCGACCTCGCCGACATCGGCGCCACGCTCGCCGACACCGACGGGCTGCCCGAGCATGCCGGGCCCGCGACGCTCGCGGTCGCCGGGGGCACCGCCCTCGCCGGTGCTGCGCTCGCCTTCGCCGCCGAGGGCTGAGCAGTCGCCGCTCTGCGCTAAAGCTGGGAGCTAGCCGCAGACCGGCCAGTGGCCGACGCCGTCGCGGCGCTTGAGCGAGACGGCGACCACGGCCTGGGTCCGGTAGGGGTAGGCGATCGGATCGCCGCCCGGGCTCTTCGGCGAGGTCCTCCAGGTCGAACGCCTGAACTGAAAGGCGCCGCGGTAGAGGCCGCCGCCGCCGATCGCGTCGGGGTCGCCGCCGGACTCACACGCGCTGGTTCGGCGGGCCCAGTGCCGATCGGCGGGACCAACGCGATCCCAGAGGCGCTCGTACTTGGCGCTGGTCGGCGCGTTCGAGCTGTCGGTGCCCGCGGTCCCCGAGGTGGTCGCCTCTTCGGTGCCTGCGGAGCTACCGATTCCACCCGAGCCGCCGGCCGCCGCCTCGCCGGCGAAGATGGATCCGGTCGCCAGTACGGCGAGTACACCGGTCGCGATCGCGATCAGGCGCGGCTTGACGGTCTTCGACACAGGTACGGCCTCGCTTCACGTTTCCGCTCTCGTCGCTTCCGGGGTTAGCTGACGGGCTCGCGCTCAGAGCTTGCGCTACGCCGCCACACGGCGGCGATTCGCCCCAACGTTTGGGTCCCCCGGCCCGCGCCTACGTCCGGCGCGGGTTCAGCAGGAGACGGGAGATTAGCAAACTGTTAGCGAACCGTAAGCTGCCGCGCGATCGAATCGGCTCGATCCGACCCCGCCCGGGTCGCGAGCCGGGCCCGGTGGGCAGGGCGTAATCCGTATGCAGATGGGCGAACGTCGAGCGATACATATCGCCTCCTCGGGCTGTCGTCATTGCTTCGAGCAGCATCACGCGAACCCGAGAAAGCGTCGACTCATTTAGACTGAGCTAAATGGTCCGCTATGAGTTCGACCTCGACGACCTGGTTCGGATCCGGCTTGCGATTTCCCCGATGTGGGAAACGGCAGCGGCGATCAGGGCGCTTCGCAACCCGGGCCTGAGCTCGCTTCACCTGCCCTGGATCAAGCAGATCCGGGCCGAGACCGAGGAGCTCGACCTCGCACTCGCCCACGTTCTGCTGCCGCGTCGAGGCTACATGGCCGACTTCCTCACCCCACCGCCCTCAACCCCGCTCGCGGTGTTCGAGGACGAGCTCGAGCTGGTGCGCTCGACTGACAACGATCAGATCGCCGCCGACATCGAGACGCTCGTCCGCTGCGGCAACCCGCGCGACAGCCTGCGGCCCTACCTCGAGGATCCGGCCGGCGCAGTCGCATCGCTGGCAACGGTGCTCGGGCGTTTCTGGGAGCGGGCGCTGGAACCGCACTGGGGCCGGGTACGCTCGCTGCTCGAGGCCGACCTGCTCTACCGCTCGCGGTTGCTGGCCGAGGGCGGAGTGGAGCTGCTGTTCGCGGATCTCCACCCCGATGTCGCGTGGTCGGCGGGCGGGCTCGAGGTGAAGATGGAATGCACCCGGGAGATCGGGCTCGACGGTCGCGGGCTGCTGTTGGTGCCCTCGGTGTTCTCCTGTCACCGGACCTCGGCGATGACCGAGCCGCCGTGGCAGCCCACGCTCGTCTATCCGGCGCGCGGCGTCGGCCTGCTCTGGGAGTCGGCCGCGGCGCCGCCGGACGCGCTCAGCAAGGTGCTCGGGCGCAGCCGGGCGCAGCTGCTCACCGATCTTGATGCACCCCGGACCACGACCGACCTCGCCGAGCGCCTCGCGATGACGCCCGGCGGTGTCTCCCAGCACCTGACCGCTCTGCGCGACTCAGGGCTGGTATCCGCCCGGCGCCACGGCCGCCAGGTGCTCTACTGCCGCAGCCCGCTCGCCGACGAGCTGGTCGGGACCGCCTAACGGGACGAGAAGCTAGCCTGCCGGCGGTGACCAAGCCGGAGGGCAACGTGTTCGAGCTCAGCGAGCTGCCGACGGTCGAGGATGGGTCGGCCGACCCGTTCTACCGAGAGTTCCTGCGCTCGGGCCTGTTCAGCGCCGGGCTCTACCGACTGGCTTCCGGGTCCCCGGACCCGCAGGCGCCGCACGCGGAGGACGAGCTCTACCACGTGTTGTCGGGACGGGCCGTGCTCGAGATCGATGGTCGGCGACATCCGGTCGGGCCCGGCTCTATCGCGTTCGTGCCGCGTGAGGTTGAGCACCGATTCGTCGAGATCGCCGAGGACCTCGAAGCGCTGGTCCTGTTCGCTCCGCCGGAATCCGCGACCTGACCAGCGCAGCCGCCACGAGGATCACGAGGCCTGCGATCAAGATCGCGGCGCAAACCAGCCAGGGGTCCGCATCGGCGATTCCATCCCGCCCGGCAAAACCTCCCAATGCCTTGGCGCTGACCACCAGCGCGCTCATGACGCCGGCTCTGTGCGACCGCGAAACGGGCTCGAGGGTGAGCTCGTCCGCGGGGTGACGAGGTGGGACCAGATGCCGGTGCGGGCCGAGTAGATGAAGGCCAGCTCCACCTCTATCTGCGGCGGCGTCGGATCCGTAGCGGTCAACGGGCCGGTGTTTGTCGGGGCGCTCATTCGGTCGTTCCTTTCACCCGGGCGTCTCGGTTACATCTTTCGGTCACCCGAGCCTTGTCCGGAACCTAGGCGCGATCTCGAACCCCGACCACGTCGTCGTACACATTCGTCCCGTGCAACCGTCACAGACGAGTAGACGCAAAACGGGGCGGCTCTGCAGCCGCCCCGCTTTCGATCCGATCTCAGCGAGTCGCTACGACTTCACCTTGACCGTCGCCTTGCCGAGGTTGGCGCCGGTCAGGTTCGGCAGGCCGAAGATCGCCGAGAGCGCCTTCGCCGCGTTGCCGGCGAGCAGCACCTTGACGTTGCTGATCACGGCCTTGCCGCCTGGCGTCCTCACCCTGGCGTTGTCGATGTCCAGGTTGGCGAGCCGCACCTTGGCGTCGGCACCCGCGATCCGCGCACGGATCACGTTCTTGTTGCCGAGCTTGAGCACGTAGCCCTGCACGGTCACCGACGTGCCGGCGCCGGAGAAGGTGAGCCCGCCCCGGTGCTTGATCTTGGCGTTGAGGTTGTCGAGGCTGACCTTGCCGCCGGCGATCGGGAACGAGATGCCCTTGCTACCGGCGTCGGCCACCCCGGAAGGGGTCACGATCACGCCGGCGTCGGCCAGCGTCTCGAACGTCGCCGCCTTCGGCGCCAACGTCGTCTTGCCGCTCAGCTTCGCGGCCGGAGCCGGCGCGGCGAGTACGAGGGCGGCGAGCAGCCCCGCCGCCAAGGCGACGAGCGCGGTGCCCAACCCCACCCGGGTTCGTACGTGTGTGTTCGTCATCGCTTCCTCCCTTTTGAAGGGTTGAATTGATCGGTTGGTATCGGTTACGAGCGCTCGAGCGCATCCGGTTGGACTTCTCCCAACCGCGTTCGACCGCCGGGCCGGCCCGCCCGCCTAGTTCGGCCGCTTGCCCCTGACCCGCACCGAGCCCCGCATGAACGGGTGGATCCGGCAGAAGTACGAGTAGGTCTTGCCGGGCTTGGTCAGCGGAGGCGTGGTGTAGACGCCAGTGCCGGTGGTCACCTCGGAGCTGGTCCCGGAGCCGAAGCCGAGCTGTCCGGAGTCGAACTTGATCGGCCCGCCCGCGAGCGGATAGCCGATGCCCGGGCCGCGATTGCACGGTCCGGCGCAGGAGGTGACGCTGTGCCAGACCTGCTCGGTGTCGGCCATCAGCGCCGTCGCGTCGAAGTTGGTGAAGGTGACGGTGTCGCCGGGGTCGATCACCGGCGGGCGCATCTTGCTCTTGGCGAAGCCTCGGGTTGCGGAGTAGCCGCCGAGCGAATAGCCGAAGCCCTTGACCTTAATTCCCGAGCTGCCGACCTTGCGCTTGTTGGCGCGCAGCTTGCGCGGGTTCGGCAGGTCGAGGTCCTTATCCGCCTTGCGGTCGATGTTCTCGGGCAGCCGCCCGTGGGTGAGGATGCCGCCGGCCTCGTACATCGCCCGCACCGCGGCCTCGTCGTCGAAGGGGTCCCGGGCCGCGGGGTCGTTCGCGCGGCTCCAGAGGAGCGGAAGGATCCCCATCGACTCGTACCACGACGCCTTCTTGACGTTGTAGGTGACGTTGATCGAGACCGTGTCGCCGCCCTTCAGCCGGATCCGCCAATCCGGCCTCGTCGCCTTCATGCTGACGTCCCAGCTCACCGCCCCCGCGGGCTCGTAGTAACGCGCTTTGGAGCGAAACAGCTGCCGGACCTCGGAAGGATCATCGCCGTCCGCGGTCCCCGCGTCGGGCCCGTCGCGGGCGGCCTGCAGGTCGACGTGGAGGCCTCCGGGGTGCAGGTGACCGTTGGCGAAGACGAGGGTCGCGCCTTCGTCGGGGACGGTCCAGACGCGCGAGTCGCTGATCTTCCGACGCTCCTCATAGCCGGGCGCCGCCGGGTCGGTCGGGACCTCATCGGGGAACACGTACTTGCCGTCGCCGTCGGTGTCGAAGCCTCGCTCGGCGTCGAAGACCGGGTAGAGCTGCGGGAATCCGGCGACGTCGAGCCATCTGACCGTGGCCGGTCGGATGTCGGTGCGCGCCGGGTTGGTCTGCGGAACCCAATCGATCTCCCAGGTGATGTAGACCTGGCGCCCGCCGATCGAGGTCAGGTTGTGGATCATGTAGTTGAGTCGCCACGTCGCGTCGGCGCCGACCTCGAGGCCGTAGCCCTGGGGCAGCTTCGGGATCGTCTTCTCCTCACCCGAGGCGAAGGTCGGCCCGGCGCCGGGCGCGATCCAGACCACGTGGTGGAGATGCAGGTCCCAGACGCTCGGGGTGACGAGCTTGCCCCCGGGCTTGATCTCGACCATGCTCGGTCTGAACCGGGTGACGTAGCCATCGGCGCCCGAGCCGGGCGCGAACACGCCGGCGTCGCCCGGCCCGCTGACCACCTCGGCATTGGGACAGGTCTTGGTCTGCCCGAACTCGTTCAGGTTCTGCCCGGGGTAGATCGGGATCGCGTCGGTCCGACACGAATAGGTGGTCATCCCGGGATAGCTCGCCGCGCCGAGGACCTCCTCCGTGGCGCTCGCCGCCGGGGCAACTGCGAGCAGCACGAAGCAGCCGGCAAGCAGCGTTCCCCAGGCCCGACCGCGGCGACTCATCGGGCGCATTCTGTCCGATCGGTCGCCGCGGAGTGTTGCGGGTGCGCGATCCGGGCTTCAGCTACGCGTCGGCGCGCCGATAGACCATGATCGCGACGCCGTCACCAACCACCTTCGAGTCCACCAGGCGCAGGTTCTTCTTCTCGGTTGTCTCGCCGAACAGTCGCTTGCCGGTCCCGAGCACCACCGGGAAGACCATCAGCCGCACCTCGTCGACGAGGTCGTCCTCGACCAGCGCCTGCACAAGTTGAGCGCTGCCGTGGATGACGACATCGCCGTCGGTCTCGTCCCTGAGCTTCGAGACGGCCTCGGCGACGTCGCCTTCGAGCACGGTCGAGTTGTTCCATTCGGGGTCGGTGAGGGTCGAGGAGACGACGTACTTGGGCATGCCGTTGAACTTGTCGGCGAACTCGTCGCCCGCGCGAGCGGGCCAGGCCGCGGCGAAGCCCTCGTAGGTCAACCGACCCAGCAGCAGCGCCTCGGTCCCCAGCGTCTCATCGAGCTTGAACTTGTCGCCCTCCTCCCCGCGATCGAATTCGAAGCTCCAAGCTCCGCGCTCGAAGTCGTTGTCGCCGCCCGGGCCCTCCATCACCCCGTCGAGCGAGACGAACTCGGTTACCACGATCCTTCCCATCTGGTCCTCCTCTTCGGTTTGCTTGCCCAATCCGCTTGGCTCTCCTCTAGTATTATCAAATTAATGGTTGATAAACCGTTTGGATGAACAGCGGTGCCCGTAGACGAGCTCAGTGAAACGTTCGCCGCTCTCGCGGACCCCACCCGGCGCGCGATCCTCGGGCGTCTGGCCGACGGCGCGGCGACGGTGAACGAGCTCGCGGAGCCGTTCCCGATCACCCTGCAGGCGGTCTCCAAGCACATCAAGGTGCTCGAGGGTGCCGGTCTGGTCACCCGCGAGCGCGCCGCTCAGCGCCGGCCCTCGCGGCTGCAGGCCGCGCGGCTCGAGGATGCAGCGAACTGGCTCGAGACCTACCGCCGATTCTGGGAAGGCAGCTTCGACCGGCTCGAGACCCGGCTGCAAGCCGACGAGAAGAAACCGGCGAGATGACCGAGCGACCGTCCCCCGGCGCCGGAATCGCGATCACCCGGATCTTCGAGGCACCGCGCGAGCAGGTGTGGAAGGAGTGGACCGAACCCGAGCGCTTCGCCGACTGGTACGGAGGCGACGACGCCGAGGTGCCGGTGTCCACGGTGAGCATGGACGTCAGGGAAGGCGGCCGATGGCGCGCCACGATGTTCGCCGGCCCCGAGCGCCACCGGATCGAATGGAAGGGCGCCTACCGCGAGGTGGTCGAGCCCGAACGGCTGGTCTTCACCGTCTCCGATCAACCCGGCGAAGACGAGTGGGAGCTGGTCACCGTCGTGCTCACCGATCTCGGCGACGACCGCACTGAGATGCGTTTCGAGCAGCGCGGCAACCTGCCCGCCGAGGTCTACGAGCGCGCGAGTCAGGGCTGGGGATCGTTCTTCGATCGGATGACGCAGCGCCTCGCCTGAGCAAGGTCGCGCTTCGGCGTCAACGCAGGTCGCCCGTGGACTGATCCGACTCGTCGGTGACCGCGACGTTGACGGTCGAGCAGCGCCCGCATCGGACCCGCACCTTCTTCGTCATCTGCATTGGATGCATCGCCTCGGCGAGGACGTTGCGGCACTGCACACAGACGTAGTCATCGGGCCCGTTGCCTCGGAACGCTGGGCGTTCGGGATCCTCTTGGAGCGCGGTCCCGCCATCGAAGGGCACCTCGCCCTCACGGATCTCCCGCATCACGATGCTCGCCATCTGAACCTCAGATCTGGCCGAGCTTCCCGGTGAAGTCGGTGACCAGCCCATCGAGGACGCCGCCGACGACGCCCTCGCCCATCGAAGCCGCCTTGCCGGTGATCTGGGCGGTCGTGTGGATCGTGCCTCCACCGTCGTTGAGCTGGATCACGACGTCGGCGTTGGCGTGCCCCTGGCCCCCGGCCTCCCTCGACTTGACCCGTAGCACCGCGCGGTGTGCCGCGGGGTCGGCCTCGACGATCTCGACCGTGCCGGTGAAGGTCAGCGACATCGCCCCCATCCTCGAGAGGATCTCGGCCTTGACCGAGTCGGGTCCGGTCGTCTCGAGCACCTTGCCGCCCTCGACCGCCGGCACGACCCGTTCGAGATCGGTGATCGACGCATAGCTGTCGTCGATCGACTTCTCCGTCGAGAAGGAGTGCTCCATTTCGATCGCCATTTTCGGTTCGTCTCCTTTGGCTGGGGCCCCGATAGGCTCGGGGCGTGTCGATTCCGTCAGGTACGCATCGGCTCGGACCGGACAATGCCACGCTCTCGGTGCGGACGGGCCGGACCGGGGCGGCGGCCAGGGCCGGGCACGATCTGCTGATCCACGTCACCTCCTGGGAGGCGACCCTCGAGCTCGCCGCCGACCCGGCCGCGAGTAGGGTCGAGCTCACCGCCGACGCCCGATCGCTTCGTGTCCGCGAGGGCACGGGCGGCATGCAGGCGCTCGGCGATGAGGACGTGGCGAGCATCCATCAGTCGATCGACGACGAGGTGCTCAAGCGCCAGGACATCGTCTTTGGCTCGACCCGGGTGCAGAGCGCGCCCGGCGGCGACGGGCTCCGGGTCGAAGGCGACTTGACGCTCGTCGGCAAGACCCGACCGATCTCTTTCGACCTCGACTTCGGCGCCGACGGGAAGCTCAGCGCCACCGCCGTCGTCACCCAGAGCGACTGGGAGATGAGGCCCTACTCGGCGTTGTTCGGGGCGCTCAAGGTCCATGACGACGTCCAGGTCGTGCTCGAAGGCCAGCTCTAGGACTCAATCGCGATAGACGGTCTGGGCGTCCAGCCCGCCCTCGACTCCCGGCGGCAGCGCGCCGGTGCCGTGGGCGTAAAGGGCGATGTCCTCGACCGTCTTCACCTGCGCCGGGTCGCGGCCATCGCCGGCGGCCCAGCCCCCCTTCGACCAAGTGAGCGTCTCCGGTGGCGCCTCCAGGGCAGCGCCCGCAAGCAGCCGGGCCTTCTCACGGATCTTGGCGCTGGCGCTGGCGACAGCCGCCGAGGTCCCCGCGGACGGGCTGGCGTTGAAGCCGTGGCCGACTCCGAAGCGATCGGTGTCGGCGACCACGACCTTGACGTCGAGCGCCGGAACGCCGAGCTCGCCGGCGACGATCTGCGCGTATTCGGACTCCCTGCCGTCGGAGTCCGTGGTCAGGCTGAGCACCATCTTGCCGGTCGGGTGAACGCGCAAGAACACCGCTCGGTAAGCCTCGTCGGCCATCACTCATCCTCCTCCTGGTTGGCTTCGGACTCGAGGCGCTCGCGCTCTTGATGGGCGCTGAGCGCGTTGTGCTCCTCCAGGTCGCAAAAGGCGGGCTGGGGTCCGCCCAGCGGATGGGGAGGCACAGCCGGGCGCTCGCATCCGGGGTAGATGCATTTTTTGTTCGTGGTCATCGCTCACCATCCGGGGGTGGTTTTCCCCCTGCTGGGCCCGTACCCGCTCGGCATCGCCACCGAGCTTCCCGGCACCGGAGTGGCGCTCGCCCAGGGCTCGGGCTCGGCGGCGAGTGGGGCCTCGAAGCCCGTGCCAGGCGCGTCGGGGGCCCGCGGCTTTCTCCCGATCGCCTCCACTACCTCACCCAGCGCTTCGAAGCTGTGGCCGCTGACGACCGCGTCGCAGTGGGGCAGCGCCGCGACCATGCCGCCGGCCCGGACCGAGAACTCGCTCGCGCTGACGCGCGGGTTGACCCAGACGATCCGATGCGCGAGTCGCGCCAGGCGGCGCATCTCGCGGCCGACCAGCTGCGGGTCGCCTCGCTCCCAGCCGTCGGAGAGGATCACCACCACCGCTCCGCGCGCCATCCCCCGACGCCCGTGGCGGTCGTTGAACTGCTTCAGCGCGTCGCCGATCCGCGTCCCGCTCGACCAATCGGGGGCCGCCGCCGCGGCGCGCTGGATCGCTCGCTCGGGGTGACGAGCGGCGAGGGCCCGGGTCAGGCGGGTGAGCCGGGTCGCGAACACGAACGCCTCGGCGTTCGGACCGCTGCCGGCGGCGCAGGTGAGGAACTGCAGGTAAGCGCGGGCATATGGCTCCATCGAGCCGGAGATGTCACAGAGCATCACCAGCCGTCGACGGGCGATGCGCCGGCGCCGTCGTGCGAGGCCGATCGGGTCGCCTCCGGTGCGCAGGCTGGCTCGCAGTGTCTGGCGCAGGTCGACGCGCTGGCCGTGGCGCCCTCGCCGATAGCGGCGGGTCCGTCGCAGCGGGGTGGCCAGCTCGAGCCGCGACATCAGCCGGTAGAGCTGTGCCAGCTCGCGCGGGGCGAGGGCGTCGAAGCTTTTTGAGGCCAGTCGCTCCTCGTCGCTGGCGATCGCCAGCGGAACCTCGACCTCGGGGTCATCCGCCCCTTCGTGGCCGGGTAATGACGAGGCCGCCACGGCGGGCGACTCGTGCCCGTCCGGCTCCCCAGACGCGGTCCGATGATCGGCAAGCGGTCGCCCGTCGACCGGTGCGGCAACCACCTTGGCGCCCTCGGAAGGCTGGATCTCGGCGGCCGCAGGGGCGCCGAAGACCGAGGCGAAGACCGCGTCGAAGGCCTCGGCGTGCGCCCGGTCGGAGACGAACACCGAGCGCGCGGTGAAGTAGAGCCGCCGGCGGGAGTCCGGGCGCACCAGGGTGAGCGCCCGGGCGAAGTCGGCCGCGCGCTGCGGGGTGACCGGAACGCCGGCATCGTGCAGGCGCCTGCTGAACGCGCCGGCGAGCGGTGGCAGGTCGAGGCCGATCGTCTCCACCCCGAAGCTGGGCTCAGGAGGCATGGCGTCAGCCACCGCTGCGCACGAGCTGCTCGAGGCCGGCCGCGCGGATCACCTCCTGGTCCTCCTCGTACTTGAGCACCGACCCCAGCGTGCGCTCGACGGCCGCTGCGTCCAAGCGCTCGATCCCGAGCAGGTCGAGGGCGGCGAGCCAGTCGATCGCCTCGGCGATCCCGGGCGGCTTTTGCACGTCGCTGTCGCGCATCCGCGAGATCGCATCGGCAACCTCGACCGCGAGCGTCTGCGAGGCGCCCGCGACCCGGCGACGGACGATCTCCACCTCGCGCTCCGGGGACGGGTAGCCGATCCAGCGATAGAGGCAGCGGCGCTTGACCGCATCGTGGAGATCGCGGGTGCGGTTCGAGGTCAGGACGATGATCGGCGGATGGGTGGCGGCGATCGTGCCGAGCTCGGGGATCGTCACGCTGGCGTCGGCGAGCAGCTCGAGCAAAAAGGCCTCGAAGTCGTCGTCGGCGCGGTCGATCTCGTCGATCAGCAGCACCGCCGGTCGCGGGCCGGGGTGCTCGAGCGCGCGCAGCAAGGGGCGGCGGATCAGATACTCGGGACCGAACAGCTCCTCCTCGGCCAGCCGCGATTCGTTGGAGTCGGCGAGCCGGATGCTGAGCAGCTGCCGGGGGTAGTTCCACTCGTAAAGCGCCTCGGCCGCGTCGATCCCCTCGTAGCACTGGAGGCGGATCAGCGGCGTCTCGAGCACCGCCGCCAGCGACTTGGCCGCCTCCGTCTTGCCGACGCCGGCCTCGCCCTCCAGCAGCAGCGGCTGGGGCAATCGGAGGCTGAGGAAGATCGAGGTCGCGAGACCCTCGTCGACGAGGTAGTCGACGCTGTCGAGACGCTGGGCGAGGGTCTCGACATCGGGCACCAGCCGGCGAATCTCGCCCGCCGCCTCGCCGGTGATCTCCCCGCCGCTCATACCGCGGTCAGCGCGGCGAGCACCGCCCGGTAGTCCTCCGGGGTGTCGACGTCGCGGGGGATCGAGCCCGGGATCGCCACCTCAACGACCTCGTCGGAGCGCTGGTCGAGCAGCCGCCATACCCCCTTGTCCCCGTGAAGGTCGGCGAGCGCTCCGAACGCGCTGCGGGCGAAAGCGATCGGGTGGCCGGGGGCGTCGTCGTAGCGACAGACGGCCAGCGGCGCCTCGCCGCGACCGGCAAGCAGCGCGGCGACCGTGCTCGCGCTCACGCCCGGCTGATCGCCGAGCATCAGCACGACCACCTCGCAGCGTGGATCCAGGCTGGCGAGCGCCGCGGCGATCGATGACGAGCACCCCTCGCCGTAATCGTCGTTGACGACCACATCGGCGCCGGCCAGGTCGACGGTCTCGCAGACCTCATCCGCAGAGCCGCCGATCGCGACGATCAGCTGGGCGAACCGGCACGAGCGGGCGACCTCGACGACGTGGCCGAGCAGCGTACCGTCACCGTAGGCGAGCAGCTGCTTGGGGCGCCCGAGGCGCTTCGAGCCACCGGCGCCGAGCACCAGCCCGGCGACGAAGGGCTCAGTTGGCGACGCCGGCATGCTCGCGCTCGACCTCGAACTTGGTCTTGCAGCCCTCGGAGCAGAAGTAGACGGTCTCGCCCTCGTGCTGCACCGAGGGGGTACCGGCGACGATCGCGACCGTCATCCCGCAGACCGGGTCGACGGCGAGCATCGCCGTGGCGGGCCCTGACGAACTCGACCCCGCGGCCGTCGGTGCGTCCTTCGCCGCCGGCGCCGGTGCCCGGCGGCGCACCGAGACGATCTTCGCCAGGATCGAGACCGCGATCTCGCCTGCGCTGCGGGCGCCGATTGCGATCCCGGCGGGCACGTCGATCAGCTCGAGCAGCTCCTCGGCCACGCCCTCGGCCCGCAGCTCGTCGATCACGCCGGCGCCGCGCCTGTCGCTGGCGACCAGGCCGACGTAGGGCAGGCGCGAATCGAGGGCGCGGCGCAGCGCACGCAGCTCGTCGCGCCCGTGGGCGGCGACGAGCAGGGCGAGATCGCCGGGGTCGGGCTCGGGGCCGGCGGCGCCGGCGGCGACCATCTCGAGCCCGAGCTCGGCGCCGATTCGCACCACCGCCTCGGCGATCGGCGTATCGCCCACCACCACGACCCGCGGGGCAGGCGGCGCCGGCTCGAGGAAGACCTCGATCTCGCCCCCCGACAGGCACGGGTTGCGGACCGTGACCGCTCCGCCCTCACTCGCCACCTCCACGTCCGCGGCCTCCGGGTCGGCGGCTTCGGCGCCGGGAAGGATCCGCAGCAGCACCGGCTCGCCTCTCTGCAGCGCCACGAGCGAGTAGGCGCGCACGCTCTGCTCCGCGCAGGAGCCACCGATGAAGCCCTCGATCGTGCCGTCGCCGAGCACCAGCGCGACCTCGCCGGCCTCGACGCTCGTCGGGCTCTGCACCCGGACCACCGTCGCGGTCACGAACTCGACCCGGGCTGCCGCGAGCTCCTGCGCTCGCCGCGACAGGGCGGCGGTGATCATTGCGGTGGCTCGGGGCGCCCCTGCATCGCCGCCCACACGCGAGCCGGGGTGCAGGGCATGTCGACGTGGTCGACCCCGTGCGTGTCGTGCAGCGCGTCGATCACCGCGTTGACGATCGCCGGCGGCGAGCCGACGGTCGGCGACTCGCCGACGCCCTTGGCGCCGAGCGGGTGATGAGGGCACGGCGTGACCGTCTCGCCGAGCTCGAAGTCGGGGCACTCGAGCGCGGTCGGGATCAGGTAGTCCATGAACGACGAGTTGAGGCAGTTGCCCTCGTCGTCGAAGGAGATCACCTCCATCAGCGCGATCCCGACCCCCTCGGCGAGCCCGCCGTGGATCTGGCCGTCGACGACCATCGGGTTGATCCGCACGCCGCAGTCGTCGACCGCGATGAAGCGGCGGACCGTGACATGTCCGGTGTCGGCGTCGATGTCGACCACCGCGATGTACGCGCCGTAGGGATAGGTCAGGTTCGGCGGGTCGTAGATCACCTGCGCGTCGAGCCCACCCTCGATCTCCGCCGGCATCGGCTCCCCGCTGTAGGCACGAGCCGCGATCTCCTCGATCAACGCGCCCTGCTCGGGGTCACCCTTGACGTACCACCGGCCCTTCTCCCAGGCGAGGTCCTCGGGCCTCGCCTCGAGCATCGTCGCCGCGATCAGCCGCGCCTTGTCGCGCACCTTCCGCGAGACGACGGCCACCGCCCCGCCGGAGACCGGGGTCGAGCGGCTGCCGTAGGTGCCGAGCCCATAGGGCGACCGGTCGGTGTCGCCGTGGCGAACCTCGACGTCCTCGGGCGGGATCCCGAGCTCCTCGGCGACGATCTGCGCGAAGGTCGTCTCGTGGCCCTGGCCCTGGGTCTGGGCGCTGATGCTGACCACGGCCTTCCCGGTCGGGTGCACCCGCAGATCGGCGCCATCGTTCATCGCCAGCCCGAGGATGTCCATGTGCTTGCGCGGCCCGGCGCCGACGCCCTCGGTGAAGAAGGCGACGCCGATCCCCATCAGCTCGCCGCGCGCCCGCTTCTCGGACTGCTCGCGGCGCAGCTCGTCATAGCCCGCGATCTGCTTGGCGACCTCCATCGTCTTCGCGTACTCACCGGAGTCATAGGTCCAGCCGGTGGTCGTCTCGTAGGGGAACTGCCCGGGGGCGATGAAGCTGCGCGTGCGCAGGTCGATCGGGTCGGCCTTCATCTCGAGCGCCAGCGCGTCGACCATCCGCTCGACCAGGTAGACGGCCTCGGTGATCCGAAACGAGCAGCGGTAGGCGACGCCGCCGGGCGCCTTGTTGGTATAGACCGCCTTGACCTTGACGTGTGCGGCCTCCAGGTCGTAGGACCCGCAGACGATGTGGAAGAACCCTGCGGGGAACTTGGTCGGCTGCGCGGTGCTGTCGAAGGCGCCGTGGTCGGCGATCGCGTCGACGCGCAGACCGGTGATCTTGCCGTCCTTGGAGCAGATCTCGCCGCGCATGATGTAGTCGCGCGCAAAGCCGGTCGACATCAGGTTCTCGGAGCGGTTCTCGACCCATTTCACCGGCACCCCGGCGACGATCGAGCCGGCGATCGCACAGACATACCCCGGATAGACGGGCACCTTGTTGCCGAAGCCCCCGCCGATGTCCTGGGTGCGGATCCGGATCATGTGCTCGGCGAGCCCGGCGACGTGCGCGTAGACCGTGCGGTGGGCATGCGGCGCCTGGTTGCCGTTATAGATGTCGAGCTGGCCGGTCTCCGGGTTGAAGTCGGCGATCATCCCGCAGGTCTCCAGCGGCGCCGGGTGACAGCGCGGGTAGATGATGTCGCGGCTGGCGATCGTGTCGGCCTCGGCGAAGGCGCGGTCGGTCGCCTCCTGGTCGCCGGCTTCCCAGGTCGGGCTGGCGAGGTTGTCGCGCTGGCCCGACTTGTCGTCGCGGATCAGCGGCGCCTCGGGATCGAGCGCCTTGCGCGCGTTGACCACGGCGGGCAGCGGCTCGTACTCGACATCGATCAGCGCCAGGGCGTCGTTGGCCGAGTACTCGTCGGTGGCGATCACGAACGCGACCTCCTGGCCTTGGAAGCGGACCTTGTCCCCGGCGAGCACCGCCTGGGTGTCGTAGGAGATCGTCGGCATCCAGGCCAGCCCGAGCGTCTCCAGGTCCTTGGCGGTGACCACGGCGGCGACGTTGGGATGCGCGAGCGCGGCCGAGGTGTCGATCGAGACGATCCGCGCATGCGCGTACGGGCTGCGCAGGATCGCGCCGTGCACCATTCCCGGCAGCTCGATGTCGTCGAGGTAGGTGCCCTCGCCGCGGATGAACCGTGCATCCTCCTTGCGCTTCAGCCGACCGAAGCCGATCGGGCGCTCGGTCGAGGGGCTCGGAAGGTTCGCAACGGCCACGCTCAGGCCTCCTGTTTGGTCGTCGATTCGTGCTCGGCCGCCCAGCGTACGGCGCTGACGATGTTCTTGTAGCCGGTGCAGCGACAGATCCCGCCCGAGATCGCGGTGCGGATCTCGTGATCGGTGGGATCGGGGTTCTCGTCGAGCAGGGCACGGGCGGTCATCAGCATCCCCGGGGTGCAGAACCCGCACTGCAGGGCGTGGCGCTCGTGAAAGCCCTGCTGGATCGGGTCGAGCTCGCCGTCGACCTGAAGCGATTCGACCGTGCGGATCTCGTGGCCCTCGCACATCGCCGCCAGGACCGTGCACGACTTCACCGGCTGGCCGTCCATCAACACCACGCAGGCGCCGCAGTTGGAGGTGTCGCAGCCCCAATGGGTGCCCTTGAGGCCGAGCGTCTCGCGGATGAAGTGGATCAGCAGCTGGCGAGGCTCGATCTCGCGAGAGACCTGCTCACCGTTGACCGTCATCGAGACGTTCACGATCCCGCCTCCTGACCGAGCGCGCGCGCGGTCGAGCGGCGCAGCGCGCGTTGGGTGAGCACGCCGGCGAGATGGCGCTTGTAGTCGACCGGTCCACGACCGTCGGCGCTCGGAGAGCAGTCGGCCGAGGCGATCTCGCCCGCCGCCGCGTAGAGCTCCTCCGACGGCCGCTCGCCGCGCAGCAACTCCTCGGCGCGGGTCAGGTGGACGGTCGTCATCCCGACCGCGCTGAGCGCGATCCCGACGTCGCCGATCGCACCGGAATCGATCCAGGTGGCCGCCGAGACCGCAGCGATCGCCCAGTCGCCGGCGCGACGCTCGACCTTCTCGTGGGCGCTGCCCGCCCCCGGGCGGACCGCGAGCCGGACCTCGGTCAGCAACTCCCCTGCACCGACCGCGGTCATGTACGGGCCGACGTGAAAGTCCTCCATTCCGACCACCCGCTCGCCCTCAGCGCCGCGGATCACAACCCGTGCCTTCGCCGCCGAGCAGACGGCGGACAGATCCTCGGCCGCGTCGGCCTGACACAGAGAGCCACCGATCGTGCCGCGGTTGCGGACCACCGGGTCGGCGATCACCGTCTCCGCGTCGCGAAAGAGCGGAAAGTGGCGGGCGAGCAGCTCGGACTTCAGCAGCTCGACGTGCCGGGTCATCGCACCGATCCTGATCTCACCGTCGTGCTCGCGGATGTAGGAGAGCTCGTCGAGGCCGTTGATGTCGATCAGGTGCTCGGGGCTTGCCAGCCGCAGCTTCATCATCGGCAGCAGGCTGTGGCCGCCGGCGATCACCCGCGCCTCGGGGCCGAGCCGCTCGAGCGAGGCGATCGCGCCCTCGACGCTGGTCGCACGCTCGTATTCGAATGGGGCCGGGGTCTGCAAGGTCGCCTTTCGATCAGGTTGGGCGGGCGGGCAGCCGCTTTCGCGGAGCTCCGATGTCATCGCGCCGCTCGTACTGGTCGGGAGCGTCGGCGCCGATCGCCGGCGACCTCGGCAGGTTCTCGGGGCTGCTGTGACGGACGTCGGGGTACAGCTGTCGCGCCGCCGAGCTGCCTCCCTCGACGTTCCTCAAGACCTCGCCGGCTGGGCTGGCGGCGGCGATCGGCGCCTCGCGGCCGAGCCGCGCAAGCGTCAGCGTTCCCCTGGTGTAGACCTCGCCGATCCGTGGCGCCTCGACATCGCCGCTCTCGGGGAAGTTGCGAAATCCGGCGGCGGCGGCACCCGGGTAGAGGCCGTCGACCAAGCCCACCGCGTCGCTCATGCCCGCCTTCTTCACCAGCAGGCCCTCGAGCAGATCGACGCCGGCATCCAGTTGCTCGTTGATCGCGGTGACCACTTCGTTGACCGGAGCGCTCTTCTCGACGATCTCGCCGACACCGTCGATCACCTCGTCGAGGCCGGCGGTGATCCGGCGAAGCGCGACGATCGTCGAGACCAGGTAGTAGACGAGGGCGAGGACGATCAGCAGCACGGCGATGATCATCACGACCCCGGCCGCGACGACGCCGGTGAGCACCACCACGGTCGTCCTACTCCTTCTCGGCGTCGTCGAGGATGATGTCGAGGGAGCCGCCATAGTCCGCCACGCCGGCGACCGTCTCGGTGACCTGGTCGCGCGTGGTCAGCAGCAGCGGCGCCGCGTCGAGGTCCTTGGAGCCGGCGCGCGCGACGTCGGCGATCCCCTCCACGGTCGGAACGATGCTCCTGGCGGCCTCCAGCACGCCCCGGAGGAGATAGACGACCACCGGGACGACGACCGCAAGCAGGACGATGTTTCCGATCCACCAGAGCGTCATCGCGGCCTCCTCTCGGCGACGACCGCGGCCTTGCCGGCGATCCCCGGCAGCGCCCCGAGGATGATCTCGAACTGGGCGTTGATCGCCTTGACCGACGGCTCGAGCGAGCGCAGGTGCTGGGATTCGACGCCTTCGAGCGCCGAGCGGAGCGTGGCCAGACCCTCCGAGATCGCGGTCAGGCCCTGGCGGACTCTGATCAGCGCGATCGCGAGCACCGCGATCACGACCACCGCGAGCAGGACGCTGAGCACGATGTAGGCGTCGGTGCTCACGCCGTCCGTTCCCCGCCGAAGCCGTCGGTGAGCGCGTTCATGTAGCCGTCCTGGACCACGGCCTCGTCGACGATCTGGGCCAGCACCGGTGCGGTCGCCTCGAGCTCCGGGATGTTCGCCGTGTTCGCGCCGACCTTGCCGGCGGTCTCCAGCAGGCCCTCGACCGACCGCTGGATCCTGGCGACGTTGACCAGCAGCATCGCCAGCAACCCGGCGACAACGAGCGCAGCCACCAGCCCGATCAGCAGCGCGACCGTCCAGTAGCCATCGCCCGATATCGCGAGCACGCTCATCTGCCGACCGCCACCTTCCGCAGGGCTCGGGCGGCGTGCAGGATCCGGACGCCCGAGTCGTTGATCCGGCCTACCCCGTCGAGCTCCGCAGTCTGCACGCGAACCACCTCGACCGCGTCCTCGGCGGTCTTCGCCTGGCCGGCGATCCGCTGTGCAAGCGCGACGATCGTGATCACGATCAAGGCGGCGACGGCGATCACGACGACGCCGAGCACCAGCCCGACCACCCAGCCGGCTGTGGCGATCGTCAGCACGCGACCCCCTCAGACCAACCCGGGTGGATCATCAAGCTCCTCCTCGTCCCAGCAATCCGCTCGCCGAGCCTACTCCAAGGCCCGAATCGTGTCCACCGATTCACTCAGCTCTCGGAGTCGGCGTCGGCGTCGCGGGCGGCGGCGCCGATGTCCTTCGTGTCGGGCTCCTCGCCCGGAGAGAGGTCGGGGCCACCGTCGGCCGAAGCGTCGGCGTTGTCGCCCCCGCTCGGGTCGACGCCGCTCTCGGTGGCGGGCTCGTCCGAGCCGGTGGTCTCACCGAGGACCGCGCTCTCGAGCTCGGGGTCCTCGTCGAGCATCTCGCGCGGCGCGTCGGACCCGCCGAGCTCGGCGGGGACGACGCCCTCGCCCGAGGTAGCGGCCCATTCGCCCTTCTCGCTCGCCTCGGCGTCGTCAGGCGTGGTGCCGCCTCGCTGCTCGCTCGGCTTCTCCGCACCGTGCTCTTCGTCGTCGCCGGCCATCGAATCCTCACAGTCGAATTGCTGACCGTGAGTAATTTACCCTAGGTGCGAGGAGAGCTATCTTGAGCAGCCTGCCGACTACCGAGAGCATCGCCGCCGCGTGGTTGCGCGAGGGGCGTCGGGTCGTCGGCGCGACCCTGGTCGAGCGGATCGGCTCAGCGCCGCTTGACCCCGGCGCGCAGATGCTGGTCGACGACCGCAACAACATCGAGGGCTCGGTGACGGGCGGCTGCGTCGAAGGGGCGCTGATCGAGGAGGCCGAGAGGATCCTCAGCGGCGAGGCCGCCAAGGTGGTCACCTACGGCGTCTCCGATGAGGAGGCGATCGGGGTCGGGCTGATGTGCGGCGGGACGGTCCGGATCTTCGTTCACGAACACGGTGGCGAAGCCCTGGCGGCGCTCGAGGCTGTGGCGCGGGCGCGCGCGGCTGACGAACCGGTCGCCGTGGCCACGTTGCTCGATGGGGATCGCGCGGGCGCCAAACTGGCGATCCTGGCCGATCGTGTCGTCGGCGGTCTCGGCGTCACCGAACTGCTCGATCGGTCGGTCGAGCGCGATGCGCGGGGCCAGCTCGACGAGGGGATCTCGCGGATCCGCCGCTACGGGATCGGCGGCCAGGTGATGGGCGATGAGCTCGCTGTCTATATCCAGGCGTTCTCGACCCCGCCCCGGATGGTGATCTTCGGCGCGATCGACTTCTCTGCCGAGATGGCGAAGGTCGCCGGCGAGATCGGCTATCGAGTGACGATCTGTGACGCCCGCGAGCCGTTCGTCACCAGCCCGCGATTCTCGCGCGCCGCCGAGGTCGTGGTCGATTGGCCCGACCGCTACCTCGACGGCCAGCAGCTGAGCCGGCGCGACGTCGTCCTCGTCTTCACCCACGACGCGAAGTTCGACGAGCCCGCGCTGATCGCCGCGCTGGCGACCGATGCCGGATACGTCGGAGCGCTCGGCAGCCGCCGGACGCAGGAGCGACGCCTGGAGCGGCTGCGCGACGCCGGCCTCGACGAGGACGCGATCGCCAGGATCCACGCGCCCTGCGGCCTCGACCTCGGCGCTCGCACCCCACCGGAGACCGTCGTCTCGATCCTCGCCGAGGTGATCGCGGTGCGCACCGGCCGCCCAGGCGAGAGCCTGCGCGACACGAGCGGTCCGATCCATGCGGATGCTGCGACCGAGGCGAGCACGGCGTGAGCCGGCGCGCATGGCTGGTGGGCTTGAGCGGCCTCGCGATTCTCGTCGTGCCCGGGGCGGCATCGGCGTTCACAGCCGTGGCCGAGCAGCCGCCGCGCATCGTCGGCGCCCAGTACTACGAGGACCTCGAGGACGGCAAGCGCTACAACGTTCTCGCGGATGTCAGCCGCAAGCCCGCCGATGTCTCCGCGAAGTTGGGAGCGCTGAGGGCTCGGGGTCGTCTCAGTCGAAGCATCGGGCCGGGCGGCGGACCCCGCAAGGGCAAGTCGTGGTTCTTTCGCAGGAAGTCGTTTGTCGCGGCGATGCGGGCGGACCTGGCCGCCGATGGCGTGGCCACCCTCAAGGTCCGAGCCCAGAACGGTGCCGGGGTGGTGCGCAAGCTCTGCACCCTTCGCCTCGAGCCGGACGAGGTCTACGGCGACTTCGCCGGCGGCAGCTGCAAGCGGATATAGGTCCCCGGGCAAAGCGGGCGTCCGCGGCGGCGGTTGGCCGATCGAGCCTGCTCAGGACTGGATGACGAAGCCCTGCTCGAACAGGCGCGCCCTGTCCTCGGGCGAGATCGCGAAGTCGCGGGGTGTGAGCAGGAACGTCATCTCCCCGATCTCCTCCATTCCGCCGCCGAGCCCGTAGGTGATCCCGGAGGCGAAGTCGATCAGCCGGTCCGCCAACTCGCCCTCGGTCGTCTGCAGGTCGAGGATCACCGGGTGCGAGCGCTTGAACCGATCGGCGATCCGCTGCGCATCGTCGAAGCTGCGCGGCTGCACCAGATGGACCTGGACAGCGGCGCCGTTCGACCGATCGTGCTGGGGGCGCGAGTTCTCGTCGCGCTTTGGCCGCTCGCGGTGCCGCGGTGGTTCCTCGCGCTGCGGCCGCTCGCTGCCTGGCGGCGGTTTCTCCTCGCGCTTCGGGCGTTCGCTCGGTGGCGGCGGGGCCGCTGCGGGCTTCGGCGGTTCGCTCGGTGGCGGCGGGGCCGCTGCGGGCTTTGGCGGTTCGCTCGGTGGCGGCGGGGCCGCTGCGGGCTTCGGCGGTTCGCTCGGTGGCGGTGGGGCCGCTGCGGGCTTTGGCGGTTCGCTCGGTGGCGGTGGGGCCGCTGCGGGCTTTGGCGGTTCGCTCGGTGGCGGTGGGGCCGCTGCGGGCTTCGGCGGTTCGCTCGGTGGCGGTGGGGCCGCTGCGGGCTTCGGCGGTTCGCTCGGTGGCGGTCGGCGGTTCGTCCTGCGGCGCTTCGGCCGCTGGCTCGGTGGCGGTGGGGCCGCTGCGGGTTTTGGCGGCTTGCTCGGTGGCGGCGTCTCGGCCACGCGCTTCGGTCGCAGGCGCTGCGGGGCCGCGTTGTCCTCGCGCTTCGGCCGCTGGCTCGGTGGCGGTGGGGCCGCTGCGGGCTTTGGCGGCTCGCTCGGTGGCGGTGTCTCGGCCACGCGCTTCGGTCGCAGGCGCTGCGGGGCCGCGTTGTCCTCGCGCTTCGGGCGCTCGCTCGGTGGCGGTGGGGCCGCTGCGGGCTTCGGCGGCTCGCTCGGTGGCGGTGTCTCGGCCACGCGCTTCGGTCGCAGGCGCTGCGGGGCCGCGTTGTCCTCGCGCTTCGGGCCCTCGCTGGGGACCGGTGCTTTCACTTCGCGCTTCGGCCGCTGACGCCATGGCGTTACTCGCTTCTCGCGCTTTGACTGCCCGCGCTCAGCCGGTCGTTCCCGTTCATCCCTCCGGGGATTGAGCCGGCTGGCGATGGCGCTGATGCTCAGCCCTTGAGCCGGCCTCGGAGCGACGCTCACGACCAGGGCGATACCGAGGCACGCCGAGAGCGTGATCAAGAACGGCACCAGCGGAAAGCCTCCGTCACCGTCACCAGGGTCGTCTGAGCCAAGGCCGGAGCTCTCGCCGGCGACCCCACCCGCGGACGGCGGATCCGAGCAGCACTGGGCCTCCTGGTCGAGCGGGTACTCCTGACGCAGGGTCGGCGCCCCGTCCGCGCCGGCGTCGTTCGCCGGGGCGCCGAGCGCCGTGGTTGCGGTCACGAGCGTGGCCGACAAGGCCAGGGCCACGAGCACGGCGGCCCTGTCTGATGCGCGGGTCATTGGATCTCCAGCGGCGTACTCCTAAGCGTTGCCCCTTCGAGGATCCAACGAACGCAGGGGATCAAGACTTGCAGACGTTCAACCCCGCCGAGCCCTTCCGAGCGCAAGGCTTCAGCACTGTCGGCCCGAGCAGGCGCTGGTCAACGTCGCCGCATGCCTGGAGGCTGCGGGCGGACCTTCACCGACGTCGCCAAGACGACCATGTACGTCGTCGACTGGAAGGAGGCAAGGTTGGAGCAGCTCGTCGCCGGCACCACGCGCCGCCGAACGTCTCGGAGCGCCGCCTGCCCCAGTCACACTGGTGCCGGTCCCGGGCCTGTCGGCCGAGGGCCACCTGATCGAGATCGATAGCGCCGCGGTTCTGGCTTAGGCGGCCCGCGAGCGACGCGGCGCCCGGCCAGTCGCCGGGCGCCGCACTTCGAACCATCGAGGGCTGCCTAGTGCTGAACGCGGCAGCGCTTGCTCGGCGAGGGCAGCTTGATCTTCTGGTCGTGCTCGATCCGCGCCAGCGCCTCGCGCCCCTCGCCACCGGACGTCTTCACGGCGAGCAGCAAGCCGATGCCAGGGGCGTACAGCTTGTACTCCGAGACCTTCGGCTCCAACGGCACCAGGTCCTTGGTCAGCAGGACGTTGGCGAAGTGACCGAACGGCGCCTCGGCCTGTTCGTCGACGCTGAGCACCTTGGCCTTGTCCTCGGCCTTGCCGGCGTAGTACTCCTGGCGGTACTCGAGCCCCGGCACCGGGTTGGCGGGCATGATCACGCCGGGCTGGGCGCCGTCCACACCGGCCTCGAAGGAGCCCGCGCGGGTCTTGATCTTGCCGTTCTTGCACTCGACCGTGTCCTCGCCGAGGTACCAGACGTTTCCGTCCGAGTCCTGGGCGTACCAGTCGAAGGTGTCCTCGATCACCTCCCCTCGTTCGGTGACCCGGTCGTGGACGATGCGCGCGGTGACGCCGTTGGCGATCAGCTTCGTCCTGTGACTTACGCTGAGCACCACGCGCTCTTTGGCTGTCCCATCGGTCTCACGGTAGACGTAGCGGTCACCGGGGACGAGCGGGAAATACGGGTTGTCGATCATGGTGGTGAACCCCGCCGGATTCAGCTGCACCGGCTCGCTGCCCTGCGGGAGCGTCGGTACCGCCGCCATCGCCGGGCTCGCCACGACCGCGATCGCGACGCTCAGCATGCCGACCGCGACTGCGCTTCTCATTGGGTTGAACATTGCGCTTCCCTTCATTCCATGACGGGCCACTGCCCGCCGGCTGGCTTGTCCGGCGGGTGTCTAAACCGGGGTGATGAGCGTCCGGTGAAAGCGGATGCGCTCGGTCGGCCGATCTCCCCCGGTCCGGGTGGTAGAACCGGCTGGTGGCCACCTTCTGCCTGATCCACGGCGCCTGGCACGACGGGTCGTGCTGGGAGCCGCTGGTGTCGTGTCTGGAGGTTCGTGGTCACGACGCGGTGACGCCCGACCTGCCGTTCGATGATCTCGACGCAGGATTCGAACAGCGCGCGCGCCCGGCCCTCGACGCACTCGCCGACGTCACCGGGCAGGTGGTCGTCGTCGGCCACTCCGCGGGGTCGAGTTATGCGGCGTTGGTCGCCGTGGCGCGGCCCGGCTCGCTGCTCGTGCACCTGTGCCCGAGACTGGGCGCGTTCGCGCCCCCGGCCGGCGCGCCAGACACGTTTCGGAAGGGCTTCCCCTTCCCCCCCGAGCGGCCCGACGGCACCAGCGCTTGGGAGGTTGAGGCGGCGATCGGCGCCATGTATCGGCGCCTGCCACCGGCGACCGCCGTGGCGCAGGCGCGGAGCCTGCACCCGCTCGCCCCGCCGGCCGGCGAGTACCCGCTCGACGCCCATCCGCAGATCCCGACCGTGCTCGTCTACGCCGCCGACGACGAGTTCTTCGAGCCGGCTTGGGAGCGCTTCATGGCCCGCGAGTTGCTGGGCATAGAGCCAATCGAGATCGCCGGAGGCCACTTCCCGATGCTCGAGGATCCCGACGCCACCGCCGAGCTCCTCGACCGCCTCGCGGCGGAGCCCCTCGGGCTTTGACCGCGCACGTGAGTGCGCTCCATCGATAGGCTCGGCCGCCTCGCAGTCGCGCGATCGAGGAGCAACGGAATGCGATTTGACGTCGTCGTCGTCGGAGCCGGGCTTGCCGGTCTATCGGCCGCGCGGGACCTGGCGGCGGCGGGCACCGACGTGGTCGTGATCGAGGCGCGTGGACGCGCCGGCGGCCGGGTGGAGCAGACGCGGCTGCCGGACGGGCGGCTGGTCCAGCTCGGCGGTGAGCTCACCGGCGACTTCCACACCGCCTACCGCGGTCTGGTCGACGAGCTCGGGCTGACGATCGTCCCGGGATTCGGCGACGAGGACTCCGGCGAGGAGGTCGCCCTGCTCGCCGATGGGCGGTTCGTCGGCAACGGCTGGCCGTGGATGAGCGCCGCCGATCGCGCCAGCTACGCGGCGGCGGCGGCGGAGTTCGCAAAGCTCGCGGCCGGCGTCGACCCCGACGATCCCTGGTCGCACCCGGATGCCGAACGCCTCGACCGGATCTCGGTCGGCGCCTGGATGCGCTCCTGCGGCGCCACGGCCAACGCCGTTCGCGCCCACGAGCTCGCCAACCTCGCCCTCTCGGCCGAGTCGGTCGAGCGGACCTCGCTGCTCTCCGACCTGCGAAAGGAGGCCGTCGCCGGGGCCCGCGGCTTCTATGACTACTCGATCTGGGAGACGGGGATCGTCGCCGAGGGCTCGGCCACCGTGGCGCTGCGGATGGCCGCCGAGCTCGAGCAGCGGATCCACTACGCGACCCCGGTGACCGCGATCCGGATCGCGGGCGGCGGGTGTGCGGTCGAGACCGCGTCCGGGGAGCGGTTCGAGTGCGACGCCGTAGTCAGCGCGGTGCCGGTCGGGCCGCTGCGCAGCATTGCGATCGAGGGGGTGTCCTCCGAGCGCCTCGCCTCCCTCGACCGCCAGCGCCACGCGCTCGCCGCGAAGGCCTGCTTCTCCTATCCCGACTCGTTCTGGGAGCGCGACGGACTCAACGGCATCGCCTACCTGGAGACGGCGATGATCGGCGGGGCCTGGGCGCAGGGCGAGGGCATCCTTTCGACTTTGATCCCGCCGGAGCGCCTGGCGGCGCTCCTGAGCACCTCGCCGCGGATCCTCGAGGCGGAGTTGACCGCGCAGATGGTCGCTCTCTTGGGCGAGGAGGCGAGCCGGCCGGTCGCCGTTCATATCCGCCGCTGGGGCGTCGACCCATGGACCCAGGGCTACATCACCAGCTGGCGCCCGGGCGACGTGATCGCGGTCGGCCCCCTGCACGGCACTCACGAGCCGCCCTTCTACGTCTGTGGCTCGGACCAGTGGGTCTGCGGCTACATGGAGGGCGCCGTCCGCACGGGTCGGGGCGCCGCCGCGGCGGCGCTCGGCCGGGCCTGATCTCGGCCAACGCCCGAGTGGATTCGACATAGACTGGCCGGCGTGCCGGAGCGCATAGTCGAGAGCGAAATAGGCGTCGTCGGGGCCGGCATCGCCGGGCTCACCGCCGCGTCGGCGCTGGCCGATCAGGGAGTGGATGTGGTCGTGCTCGAGGCCCGCGACCGAGTCGGCGGGCGCGTCTGGAACACCGAGATCGGCGGTGAGGCGAATGAGCTCGGCGGGCAATGGGTCGCCCCCTATCAGTCGGCGCTACACGCGCTGCTCGAGGAGCTCGAGATCGAACTCTTCCCGACCTTTCGCCAGGGCGACCACGTCTACATCGACCGGTCCGGGCGAGCCCACCGTTATGCGGGCCACGACGCGCCGCTCGGCGCGGCGTCCGAGCGCGCGTTCGCCGAGGCGGAGGCAAAGCTCGACTCGATGGCCAAGGAACTCGACCCCGAGGCGCCCTGGGCCCACCCCGACGCGCAGGAGCTCGACGCGATCACCTTCGAGGCATGGCTGCGGCGCGAGGTCGCCGACGAGATGGCCCAGGACCTGTTGCGCTCCTGGCTCGCCGGCGGCTTCCTGGCGAAGCCGGCGCACACCTTCTCGCTGCTTCAGGGACTGTGGATGATCGCCGGCGCCGGCGGTACCTATGAGCTCTTCGAACCCGATCAGTGCCTCGCCTCTCGGGTCGTCGGCGGCTCTCAACTGATCCCGATTCGACTCGCCGAGCGCCTCGGCGAGCGCGTCCTACTCGACGCCCCCGCGCGCGACATCCGCTGGTCGGACGAGGGGGTGCAGATCAGCACGGAAGCGGCGACCGTGCGGGCGCGCGCCGTCGTCGTCGCCGTCCCGCCCAACCTGACGGGCGCGATTCGCTTTCACCCCGCGCTCCCTGCCTGGCGCCAGCGGCTGGGACAAGCGCTCTCACAGGGCGCCATCAACAAGGTCCTCGCCGTCTACGAAACGCCCTTTTGGCGCGACGAGGGGCTCTCGGGGCAGGGGTTCGCGCCGTACGAGCTCGTTCGCGAGCTCTACGACAACTCGCCGCCCTCGGCCACGGCCGGGGTTCTGACCACCTTCCTGGCGGGCGAGAACGCCGACCGCGCCGGGCGCCTGAGCCCCACCGATCGCCGCGCCGCCGTGCTCGAGGGGATGGCGAAGTACGTTGGGCCGCAGGCGCAGAACCCGGTCGACTACATCGAGACCGACTGGTCCGCCCAGGAGTGGACGCAGGGCGCCTACGGAACGAGCTTCGGGGTCGGCGGACTGACCAACTTCGGCGAGGACCTGCGTCGATCGATCGGACCGATCCATTGGGCGTGCACCGACATCGCGGGCGTCGGACACATCCACATGGAGGGCGCCGTCCGCTCCGGCAAGCGTGCCGCCGAGGCCTGCGTGGCCGCCGTCGCCGCCTAGCCTCGGGTCTTCGGTGCTTCGCCTCGTCACGATCCCGATCAGCCACTACTGCGAGAAGGCGCGCTGGGCTCTGGAGCGCGCCGGGATCACCTACCGCGAGGAGCGCCACGTCCAGGCCATCCACCGGGTCGCGGCGAGGCGCGCGGGCGGCGGCGCCACGGTCCCGGTTCTCGTGACCCCGGAAGGGGTGCTCTGCGAGTCGGAGGAGATCCTCGTCTGGACCGATCAGCGCACGCCCCCCGAGCACCGGCTCTTTCCGGCTCAGGCGCCCGAGCGTGTCGAGGTCGAGCGGCTTTGCCGGCGTTTCGACGCAAGGCTCGGGCCGACCGGCCGGCGGCTGATGTACGTCCACATGCTCGCCCAGCCCGAGCTCATGCTGCGCTTCAACAACCAGGGCGTGCCGCCTTGGGAGGATCGCGCGCTGCGCCTCGCCTGGCCGCTCGCCGTACGCTGGGCGCGCCGCGAACTCGCCATCCACCCCGGGATCGAGGTCGAGGACGAGGTCGTCGTCTGGGGCGAGCTCGACTTCGTCGCCGAGTTGCTCGCCGACGGCCGCAAGCACCTATGCGGTGAGCGCTTCGGCGCCGCCGACCTCACCTTCGCGGCGCTTTCGGCCGCGGTCATCGTGCCACCCGGATACGGCGTGTCGCTGCCGCAGTCCGGCCTGCGTGCCGACACCGCGGCGCTGATCAAGCGCGCCCGTGAGCACCCGGCCGGGCGCTACGCGCTATCGCTCTTTGCCGATTGCCGCCACGAGGTGGTCGCCTGAGCAGAGTCCGAGTGCCCGGCCGCCCGGCGCGCCTCCTCGCGCTCCCGGAAGGTCTCCAGCCGGACCACCCCGTCGCCGCGGAAGGACCAGACGTGGAAGTAGCGAAACTCGGTGGCGGCGCCGCTTGCACCCCCGACCCCGCGCTGGCGTACCGCCACCACAAGGTTGTCCCCGGCGTCGGCGATCTCCTCCGCTTCGATCGTGATCCGCGCCCAAGGCTCGAGAAAGCCCCGCGTATATCCCTCGATGCCCTCGACGCCGAGGTAGGTGGCTACGGCGGCCCGGCCTCGATCACGCGCGCTACCTCGGACGCTTTGGGCAGCGGGCCGAAACTGGTCAGGACCCAGGTCGCGCCGGCGGCCTCCCAGGGACGCGGGTCCGCGCCCGGGGGGTTCTCGACCACGAGCTCGAACGGCCCCTCGGCGCCGGTGCGCAGTTCCCCCAGCTGATCGGCAAGCGCCGCCAGTGCCTGCGGGCCCGGTAGGTCGATCGGAAACATGCCGTCCCAACGCGCGGCGCGCCGGATCGGCCGTCGATGCGGCCATCGCCCCGCCACCCAGACGGGGATTCGCGGGCGCTGGATCGGCAGCGGCTCGAACTTCCCCCGCCAGAACTCGGTCAACTGGTCGAGACCTTGGTCGAGCAGTCGTGCACGCTCGGCCGCGTCGACGGCCTCCCCGAAAGGCTCCAGCTCGCCGTTTCGGTCACTGCCCAGCCCCACGCCGAGCCTCAGGCGCCCGTGGCTCAAGCGGTCGAGGGTGACAGTCTCGCGGGCAAGCTTTTGGACCCTTCGGCGCGACAGCGGGGTGACCATCGGGCCGAGCACCAGTCGGTCGGTGGCACAGGCGATCGCGCTCAATGCCACCCACGGATCGGCCAGAGCGCGGGTCGGCGGACGGTAGGCCACGTGATCCCAGACGAAGAATCCCTCCCAGGCGCCGGCCTCGGCGCTCGTCGCCAGCTCGGCCAGCAGACTCGGCTCGGCCAGCTCGTCGAACGGCGCCAGGAAGATTCCGCGCTTGGCGCTCACGGCGAAAAGCTATCCGCTCGAGCCGCAGGCTTACTTGATCGCGGCCGCATCGCCCGTGCCTCGATCCCCAAGGCTCAGCAGGCCGGCGGTCACGAGGAGCAGTCCGAGCGCCGCCGAGCGAGCGATGCCGCCATTGTCGTGCGCTGCCTCGAGGCCGCCCAGCCCGGCGATGCCGGCGACGGTCACAGCCGTCAACAGTCCGGCGATCAGGTACATGATCGTCGCCTCGCCCCGGCGCCAGGCGGTCAGCGCATACCAGAGCGCGACCAGGGTCGGGCCGATCAGCGTGACCGAGGGCGCGAGCACGGCGTCGACCAATGAGCCACCGACAAACAGCGCAACTGGCGGCCACCACGCGCGGCGTCCATCCGCCTGTCCGACCCGACCGCTGGCCAGGGCCAGGCAGAGGCAGACGGCGGCGAGGAGGAGCAGCGCGGCGCGCGCGTCATCGAGCGACCCGAGGCGGCGATCGTCGCGGCCTCCACCGGCCATCAGGAAATAGGCGTCGGTCTGGCGATGCAGGATCGTCCGCCAGCCGGATTGCGATTCGCTTGGCCGGACCCAGGCCGCCAGGGTCATTGCGCCCTTCAGGTCCAGCGACGTCGACGCAGGGATGCGCACGACGTCGCCGGCACCGGTGAACTGGAGCGAATCACCAAAGCGCCCCCGAGTCGTCCACCTCGCTCCGCGGATCGCACCGGCGTTGTGCTCGCCCGAGGCGTCACTGGCCACCGTGCCCGCGCCTCGGTCGAACGCATACGCTCCCACGAGGCCGGCGGCCGGCCTGTTCCCGGCGCCCGCGATCGGCGTCGACATCTCCCTCCGCACCTCGCCAGGGCTCAGCGCGCGGTCATAGACGCGCACCTCGTCGATAAGGCCCTGGAAGTACTCCCCATAGGGGTGGTTGCCACCGATCCACAGGGGGTCGGTTGTCCTCAGAATGGCCCCGCTCGTCGCTCGGCTCGAGACCCGGGTGCCGTTCACGTAAAGCACCAGCGTTTCGCCGTCATACGTGAGCGCTGCATGCGACCAGCGATTGACCGGATCGGGCTGCCGGGCGTCGGCGTGCTTGGTGGTGCCGTCAAAGGTCCCGCCGCCGGCGGGCAACAGCGACTCGCTGGGGGACTCGTCGACGACGCCCGCGAGCAGCAGCGCGCCGAGCACGACAGCGGAGGCGGGCGCCGCCCAGCGCTTCGCCGACCACCTCGACCCGCGAGGGTGGGCCGACGCCTGAGCCCGGCCAAGGGCGACCGCAAGCGCGAGCAGCGCGAGCGCCGGGAGGTCTCCCGTGTCGATGCCGTGGGACGACGACAGCGAGAGGATGATCGGGCCGTGCCATGGCTCCCAGAGGAAGACCGCGAAGGCGGCGCCGAGCAGCAGCGCGATGCAGATCCCAGCTCTGGGCCTCGAGGAAATCAGCCGAAAACTCCAATGCCCCGCGAGGCAGGGCTCAGCCTTGGAAAGAAGAACCGCCGCGGGCGGCGGTCAATGCGACCAGGGCACGGCTTCTCCGCAGCGGGCGGCTCACGTCCACAAAACGATCCGTGGCCCACCAGACTTGCGTCGCGCGACGCGGAATCGGGTCGGGATCAGTGCCGGTCCACGCGGCGCCGAAGCGTCGACGAGCAGTCGTAATGGCCCTCGAAGGTGATGTCACGCGTTCTCGAGCTCCTCGACGAACTCGCGGGCGATCGCGTAGACCTCGGTGCCGCGTGAGGTCGCGTGGACCAACTTGGCGCGGCGGTCGCTCGCGTGGACCAAGGGGCTGGGGAACGACAAGATGCGCCAGCTCCGTACGCTGCTCGAGGAGCTGAACGACGTAGTGGCGAGCTCGGGCACTTGAGCACAGACAGGCCGACCTGCCCCGCCCGATAGAGCGCTCACGTCAATTCGGCGGCGAGGTGTGAGCCGACGTGGAGTCAGCTGGGCTGAAAGAGGGCGAGTAGGTTGCCCTCGCTGTCGGTGAACCAGGCCGCCCTGTCGCCGCCGGGCTGGGTCGCGATGCCATCCACCGTCGTGAGCTCCGGAGTGTCGTAGTCCTCGAACGTGACGCCGCGGGACCTCAGCTCGGCGACCGCCGCCTCCAAGTCCGGGACCTCGATCCCGGCCTGCGTATGCCCGCCGCGCCCCGAGATCGAAGTCGGGAAGACGAAGAAGGCCGACCCGTCGCCGCACTGAAACCTCAACTCGTCCCCTCGTTCCTGCGGCGTAAGGCCGAGCTTCTCGGCGTAGAAGCGCTCCGCGCGCTCGAGGTCGGTGGCCGGAAGCGCCGCGTAGACACGGAATGGGTCGAACATGATTTCCTCTCGTGACCGGGACTTGCCTGGGGTTAGCCTCGCCGAGTCGCCGGGCTGGCGGGAGCTGTTGGACGCGTTTCCTCGCATGGTTGCTGGCCCGCGACCTCGATGCCCGATGCGGCCGCGAGTGACGATCCGATTCGACGACGGGAGAGAATGTGGGCACGTCGAATGTCGAAACTACTTGCCCAACCCCTCCAGGCCCGGCTGGCGCTGCTCATCCGCTACCGCACCGAGCGGAGCGCTTCGAGGGACCGATCGACGGCAATGGTGACCGCCGGCTGATGGCCGACCACGAGCACGACGGTGCGCGGCTGGTGCGGATCGATGACCTGCGGCGCTGCCTCGCCATTGCCTTCGAGCGCCTTCAACTCACGCCGGAGGGCGCCGAGGCACTGGGCGGGCTCCTGGTCGACTCTGAGCTTCGCGGCCACCCCGACCACGGTGTCGCCGCGCTCGGGCTTCTGATCGCTTTCTACCGCGGCGGTGAGCTGAACGCTCGCCCGGACGTGCGCGTGCTGCAGGAGACGGACGGCGCGATCCTGCTCGATGGGGATCGCGGCTGCGGGCCGGACGCGCCGACACGCGCGATGCGGTGGTGTATCGAGCGGGCCCGCGAGCGCAAGGGCATTGCCGTCGCGGCTATCCGGGACTGGCAACTCCTGGTCGCCGCGCCCTACGCCAGGCTGGCGGCCGAGGCAGGTCTGATCGGTTTCGCGTGCACGAACTTCAGGCCGCTGGTCGCTCCACCTGGCGGTAGGACGGCCGTCCTCGGCACCAACCCCCTCGCGTACGGCCTCCCCGCCGAGCGCAATCACCCCGTGGTCCTTGACATCGCCACGACCGTGAGCTCGATGCAGAAGGTGCGCGTCGCCGCCCAAGAGGGCAAACCGATGCCGGAAGGAGTCATCTTCGATCACGCCGGGCTCCCGATCACCGACCCGAAGGAGTTCCTCGAGGGTGGGTTGATGGCGCCGCTGGGCAGCCCTCACGCACCACACAAGGGCTTCGGCCTGGCGCTGATTGTAGACGCGCTGGGCGGCATGCTGAGCGGAGCCGGCGTCGGACCAGAGGTGGCCGGCGGCGCGCCAGGGAATTTCCTCTGGGCCCTCGATGTCGAGGCGTTTCTGCCCCGGCAGGAGTTCCTGGCGCGAATGGACGCGCGGATCGACCAGATCAAGCAAAGCGAGCGACTTACTGGCGTCGACGAGTTGCTGGTGCCCGGCGAGCGCGGCCAGCGGCGCTACCTGGACCTCACCGCCCGCGGCGTCGTGCCGGTGGCGCCGGCGAGTTGGCAGATGCTGGCGACCGGATGCGAGTCGCTGGCCGCCCCGCTGCCCCCCGTCCTCGACAACTGATTGATCGTGCACGACCCGAGGTTCGATGGGCCGGCGCCGATCGCGGCGCTCGCCGGCGACACCAGCGGACCGATCCGCCCCGAAAACGCGACCGTGGTCCCGTTTAGGCCAACGAATCAGTACGGATAGCCGCCGCCGGTGCCCCCGCCCGTGCCCCCGCCGGCGTTCCCGCCCCCGGCCGCAGCGCCGCCCTCCGCGAGCTGACCGCGGATCGCGCCGCTGGGGAACCCCGGTGTGTGCAGGTTGACGTACCACTGCTTCGGGTGCTTGGCGATCTTCTTGATCAGGCCTCTCTTCGCCTCGACGCAGCCGCTCACCGGTGACGCCACACCCGCCGGGGCGTCGAAGAACAGCACCTTGATCTCGCCGTTGACGCCCGCGGGGCCCTGGTGGATATGGCCCATGATCGGGTTCTCGATCCCGCTGAAGCTGATCTTGAAGCAGACCTTGCCCTTGTCCTTCTTCAGCTTCACGTTCGCGGTTCCCGAGCCGTCGGGGTCGGCCGGGGGGACCTCGTTGGCGCCGCTGAGCGCGGCGCGCAGCTTGACCGTCTTCTTCGCCGTGCCCGTCGAGCCCGCGTCGCTGGCGCCCGCGAGCACCAGCACGGTCGCGAGCGAGGTCAGGATCATCGCCGCGATTGCTCCGCGTCTGCGCATCTGAGTTTCCTCCTCCGGAGTCGTGGCCGCGTCGATCCGCGGCCGCTCGGCTGCTGTGGCCTACTTACGTATACGGACCAGGTGGGCGTCGGGATTGGGGGCCCCCGCTCTCCTCGATCTGCTCGGCGGGTCCTACGAGTCGCCGCGAGCCCGGGCTACCGCGGTCCGCACCGCGCGGCCGCTGAGCACGCCGACGAGATGGCGCTTGTACTCGACCGAGCCGTTGGCGTCGCGCACCGGGGCGGCGGCGTCGGCGGCGAGCTCGCCGGCCTCGGTCAGCGCCCGATCGAGGTCTGCGACCGGCCACCCGTCGAGCAGCCGTTCGACCTCGGCGGCACGCGCGGCGATCACTCCGGCGGAGCCGACCGCCAGGCGGACCTCGGAGAGTCGCTCCTGGTCGGCCCCCGGCTCCGCCAGCCGCAGATGGCAGGCGACCGTGATCGTCGGTCGCTCGCGGAGCGCGAACCGCAGGTGGGCCACGCCCGCCCCCGAGGCGAGCTCGGGAACCGAGACCGCGGTCAGCAGCTCGCCGTCCTCGAGCCCGTTCTCGAATGGCCGGCGGACGAAGTCGGCGAGCGCGATCCGGCGCGGCTCGCCGCCGCCGCGCCGCGCCTCCAGCTCGCCACCGGCCGCGAGCAGGAAGGTGGCCGGGTCGGAGTGCGGGTCGGCGAAGCAGAGGTTTCCCCCGATCGACCCCATCGTCCGCACCCTCAGGTTGCCCACCCCCCGCTCCATCGCCGCCAGCTGCGGCCACCCGGCACGGACGGTCGGATCGCGCTCGATCGCGCGGTGGGTCTCGGCGGCACCGAGCCGCAGCCCGCCGTCTCGCCTCTCGATCCCGCGCAGCTCTTCGATCCCCTTGACATCGATCAGGTGCGCGAGCCTGGCGAATCCGAGCTTCAGCAACAGCAGCAACTCGGTGCCCCCGGCGTAAACCGCGGCGTCCTCGCCGTGACGCTCGAGCAGCTCGGTCGCCTGCTCGAGCGTCGCCGGACGATGGCGTTCGAACGGCGGTAGGACGGTCACCCGAGCGGCGGCCGACGGCCGCTGATCGCCGTCAAGCCGGAACGGCCTCGGCGGTCTCGGCGAGCACCCGCAGCGCCGCCTCCGCCCCGGCCCCGACATCGACGTCCACGCCCAGGTCGGCGAGCCCGCGCCCGAGCGCCGAGACGGCGACATACGGGTACAGCGACCGGGACCCCGGGCCCATGTGGCCGAGGCGGAACAGCCGCTCGGTGAGCTCGCCGTAGCCGCCCGAGAGCATCACCCCGTAGCGCTCGCGCACGTGCTCGAGCGTCGGCCGCACCTCGGCGCCCTCCGGGCAGCGGATCGCGGTCACGCAGTTGGCCGCGTAGTCCTCGCTGCGCGGCCAAAGCTCGAGCCCCATCGCCCGGGCGCCATCGCGGCATGCCCTCGCCGCCGCCGCGTGCCGGGCGATCACCGAGTCGAGCCCCTGCTCGAGGCATTCGGCAACCGCGGCGTGGACGCCGTAGACGTCCGCGACCGATGGCGTGTAGGGGAACTTGACCCGCCCGCCGGCGATCCACGTCTCGCGCCAGTCGAGCAGCGACAGGAACGAGCCCCGCGGCGCGCGCGGGTTCGCCTCGATCGCCGACCACGCCTCGTCGCCGACCACACACAGCGACATCCCGGGCGGCCCGGCGAGGCACTTCTGGGGGCCAGCGACGCAGATGTCGACCCCCCAATCGTCGACGGCGACCTCGGTGCCGCCGACCGCCGAGACGACGTCGGCGAAAACGAGGGCTCCGGCACGCTTCGCCAGCGGTCCGATCTCGGCCAGCGGGTTCTCGATCCCCGAGGGGGTTTCCGAGTGCACCAGCGCGACCAGCTCGAAGTCGCCGTGGCGCTCGAGCTCCTCGGAGACCTGCCCCGGATCGAGCGCCTCGTCGTATGGGACCTCGAGCTCGACGACCTCCGCCTCGTAGGAGCGCAGCCAGTCGCCGAACCACTTCGCGTAGACGCCGGAGACGAGGTTCAGGCACTTCATCCCCGGCCGGACCAGCCCCCGCGCCGCCGCCTCGATCCCGAGCACCGCCTCGCCCTGCATCAGGACGATGTCCTTCTCGGTGCGAAACAGCTCGCCGACCAGCCGCTCGGTCTCGCGGAAGTGCTCCTGGAAGACCGGGTCGTAGTCGAAGATCATCGGCCGCCCCTGGGCCTGCTGGACTCGGGGCGACGACATCGTCGGTCCCGCGGTGAGGGTGAAGTCGGGCTCATGCATGTCTGGTCTCCTTGATCTCGAAATCTCTGAGGCGGCGGCCGCCGTCATCGGCGCGCCTCACTTCTCTCCTCGGACGTAGGGCAGCGCCAGCGCCGAGGGCAGATATGAACGGCGCGCGAACAGCACCAGGACGACGATCACGACGATGAACGGCAGCATCTGCACGTAGTCGGTCTGGATGTCGACGCCGATCAGCTGCAGGGCGGTGGCGACCGAGAGCGAGAGCCCGAAGAGCACCGCGCCGACGATCGTCCAGGGGGCGCGGCCGCGGGAGAGCATCGCGATCACGATCGCGATGAAGCCGGCGCCCTGGGTGACGAACGGGGTGAAGCTGCCGGCACCGACGATCGTCAGGTACGCGCCTCCGAGACCGGCCATTCCGCCGGCGAACAGGGTCGCCCACACGCGGGTCGCGGTGACGCTGACGCCGGCGGCGTCGAGCGCCTCGGGACGCTCGCCGGCGGCCCTGATGCTGAGCCCGGCCGAGGTCCGCTTCAACACCCACCCGACCACGAAGGCGAGTGCGAAGCCGACGTAGACGATCGCGTTCTGGCTGAAGAGGCTCTCACCGATGATCGGGATCTCCTTCAGGCCGGGGATCGCGAGCTCCGACGGCGAGCCGAGGCTCGGGCGCGACTCCGCGTAGGCCGCGTCGTGGATCAGGCTCGTCGCCCCCTCGGCGAGCAGGATGATCGCGATCCCGATCACGATCTGATCGAGGTTCATGCGCACGCAGAGCACCGCCATGATCAGCGCTCCCGCAGCACCGGCGATGACCCCCGCGAGCATCCCGAGCCACTCGGAGCCCGTGTTCAGGGTGACTACGAAGCCGAGGAAGGCGCCGAACAGCATGTAGCCCTCGAGGCCGACGTTGAGCACCCCCGCCTGTTCGGAGACGAGCTCGCCGATGCTCGCGAACAGCAGCGGCGCCGCCGCGACCAGCCCGCCGGAGATCAGCGCGGTGAGGAACTCCTCGCTCAGGAGATCGCTCATCGCGGGCCTTCCCTCATCGCGAACCGACCTCCCCGATGCCGACCGCCGGCCTCGAGCCCGGGCGCGAGTCGTCGTCGTCTCCGCCGGCTCCCCCCTCGCCGCCGGGTGGGCGGACACGATCGGCGACCTCGGGCGGGACGAATGCCATCCCCAGCCCCAGACGAACGCGCACGTACTCGATCACCGCCATGAAGACCAGCATGAGCCCGACCAAGAGGAGCAGCACGTCGTTGGTGATCTCGGCCTGGCGCGCCGCCGACTCACCGCCGATCTGGATCACGGAGAAGACGATCACGAGGGCCAGCGAGCCGATCGCGTTCAGGCGCGCGAGGAAGACGAGCGGGATCACCAACAACCCGTAGGACGGGTTGAAGTCGGCTCGGAACGAGCCCTGGACACCGAGGATCTCGACCGCTCCCGAGAGGCCGATCAGGGCACCGCTGATCACGAACGCGATCACGGTCAGCCGCAGCGGGCTGAGCCCGGCGTGCAGGGCCGCGCGGGGGCTCGCCCCCAGGATCCGTAGGCGAAGGCCGAGCGAGGTCCTGGTCATGAGCACGTGCACGGCGAGGATCGCGACCACCCCGACTACGAAGCCGAGATGGATCCGCGTGTCGAAGAGGAGCGGGAACCGCTCGTCGAATGGGACCAGGTCGGTTCGCGCCACGCCGCCGACGTCGGTCCGAAACGGCCCCTTGACGAGCACGTTCGCGACTCCGATCCCGATGAACGACATCATCAGCGTGGTGATGATCTCGTTGACCCCGTAGCGGCCACGCAGGACGGCCGGGATGATCGTCCACGCGCCGCCTGCGGCCATCGCGATGATCATCGTCACGATCAGCATCGGCCAGACGCCGAACGAGTCGAGCAGCGTCGGGGCGAAGCCGGCGGTGAGCGCCGCGGCGAGCAGGAACTGCCCGTCACCACCGAGGTTCCAGAGGCTGGCGCGAAAGGCGACGATCAGCCCGGCGGCGATCAGCAGCAGCGGGGCGCTGCGGATGATGCTCTCCTGAAACCCGTCCCACTCGAACAGGCCGCGCTGGAACATGTCGGCGTAGAAGGTGAACGGGTCGCGGCCGAGCACAGCGAGCAGGATTCCCATCACGACGAAGGCGAGCAGGATCGGGACCACCGCGAGCGCGGTCGCCTCGCCGACCCGAGCCGCCCGCGCCCTCACGAGCCGCTCCTCGCCGGTGCCAGGGTGTCGGCCGCGGCAGCGGCGCCCGAGGCGCCGGCGGTGCGGGCGACCATCAGCGCCCCGATCCGCTCCTCGGCTCCCGGGCCGCTCTCGACCTCGCCGGTCACGCTGCCGCGCGAGATCACCGCGATCCGATCGCAGAGATCGACCAGCTCCTCGATCTCGGTCGAGATCACGACCGCAGCGAGCCCGGCGTCCGCGGCCTCGCGGATCTGCTCGCGAACGAACTCCGCGGTTCGCACGTCGAGCCCGTGGGTGGGCTTGTTGAAGACGACCACCCGCGGCTCGCCCGCGAACTCGCGCGCCAGCAGGAGCTTCTGCACGTTGCCTCCCGAGAGCGTCGCCACGCGCGCATGGACGCTCGGGGTGCGAACGTCGAAGGTCCCGACCAGCCCCTCTGCGAAGCGGTCGATCTCGTCCCGGCGCTCGGTTCCGCCACGCCAGAACGGCGCCCGCCCGATCTGCTTCAGGACCGCGTTCATCGCCACGTCGAGGTCCCCAACCGTCCCCTCGCCGAGCCGGTCGTCGGTGACATAACGGAGGCCGCGCTGCTCGCGGTCGCGGACCCCGAGCCGGCTGACGTCCTCGTCGAACAGGCGGACCTCACCCGCGCGTGCCGCGCGCTGGCCCGCGATCACCTCGGCGAGCTCGCGCTGTCCGTTGCCGTCGACCCCCGCGACCCCGAGGATCTCCCCGCCGCGCACCTCGAGGCTGATGCCCGTGATCCCGACCGCGTCCTCGTCGGGGTCGAGCTCGAGATCGCGGACCGCCAGTGCCACCGCGCCGCGCTCGCGTCGCGGACGCCGGTGCCGCGCTGCACGACCGGGCTCGACCTCGACTGCATCGGCGAGCTCGGCTGCCTGGTCGCCGAACATCATCTCGACGATCCGCGCCGAGAGCTCGGTCTCCGATCGGCCTCGGAGGTCCGACGGCGCGAGCGATCCGACCTTGCGCCCGGCGCGGAGCACGGTCACCCGGTCGCCGAGCTCGATCGCCTCGTGCAGCTTGTGGGTGATCAGCACGACCGACAGGCCCTCGCCGGTCAGGTGCTGGAGCTCTGAGCGCAGCTCCTCATAGCCCTGCGGGGTGAGCATCGAGGTCGGCTCGTCGAGGATCAGCACCCGCGAGCCCTGCCGCCAGAGCGCCTTCATGATCTCGACCTGCTGCTGCTGGCCGAGCGCCAGGGCGCCGGTGCGGGCGGCGGGGCTGAAGTCGGTGCCGAGCAGGCGCGCGAGCTGGGTGAACCGCTGATCGGCCTGGTCGATGTCGAGCCGGCCTCTGCCCCCCTGCGAGCCGAGCATCAGGTTCTCGAGCACGCTCAATGTGGGGACCAGCGTCAGGTGCTGGTAGACGGTCCCGATCCCGAGCTCGATCGCGGCCCGGGGCGAATCGATCTCGACCGGCCGGCCCTCGAACAGGATCTCGCCGGCGTCGGGCCGGTACATCCCCGAGAGGATGCTGATCAGAGTCGACTTGCCCGCCCCGTTCTCGCCCAGCAGGGCGTGGACCTCACCGCGCCGCAACTCGAGCTCGACGGCGTCGTTGGCGAGCACACCGGGGAACGACTTGGTGATCCCTCGCAGCTCCAGCAGCGGTGCTCCCGAGGCGCCCGCCGCGGCGGTCGCGTCGGCATCGGCGGGCGTCTGGGCACCGGCGCTCACGATTGGCCCTGGAGCTCGAGCACGCTCAGCGCGAGCACGGAAGCGGTGGCCGTAGCCGCCTCGGCCCCGGCCGGGGAGGCAAACTGGCGCGCGCCCTCGTCGGTGTGAAACGCCCATCCACCGGGATTGCCGATCCCGATCAACGCCGCCGGCACCCGGCGTGAGATCTCGGCGAAATCGGTGGCGAAGGGAAGCGGCGGCGGGTCGGGAACGAACTCGCGCTCTGCGGCGGCGAACGCGCGGGCGACCGCCGCCCGCACCCGCTCGTTCGCGACGATCGCCGGCACGGTGCGCGCGGTCGTCCAGCCCGCCGCCGGCAGCCGGACCCGCAGATCCTGCTCGAGCGCGTCGAGGGCGTCCTCGGAGTCGGCGGTGAGGAAGAACGTCGCCCGCTCGGTCATCCCCGAACCCTCCTCGACATCGCCGTCGAGCGCCATGCTCTCGAGCATCAGCGAGTCGGAGCGGTGACCGGAGACGGCCGCGATCGCCGCCGCCGCGGCCTCCCGCGGCGCCTCGACCGTCTCGTCCATGGTCCGTGTGCCGGCGACCGTGGCGACCACCCGGCGCATGCAGCGCGAGCGCAGCGAGACCGTGTCGTTGAACTCGGGGTGCGCATAGAGGGCGGCGTCGAGGTGGTCCCAGATCCCGGCGGCGGCCGAGAGCGCCTTGCCGCCGCCGCGTTCGCGCGTCCCCGGGGCATGGAGCTCGTCGGCGGGACAGCCGACCACCTCGACCGCCCCGGTCAGCTCGGGGCGCAGGTCGGCGAGCGCGAGCGCGGCGCCCGCGACCCCCCCGGCAATCGGCCCGTGGCCGCACGAGTGCACGGGCTCGACGGCACCATCGGCGCGCACGGCCGGGACCGCGTCGTAGAGGTCGACGATCCCGACCGCCGGGCCGCCGATCGGTCCCTCGAGGCGGGCGTGAAACGCGGTCGCCATCCCGGCGATGCCACGGTCGACTCGATAGCCGGCGCGCTCGAGCTGCGCGGCCAAAAAGCCGCAGCACTCGACCTCCTCGTGGGCGAGCTCGGGGTGCCCGTGGACGAACTCGATCGCCGCCTCGATCTCGCCCCGATGCTCGCCCACCGCTCGCAGCGCCCGCTCGCTGAGCGGGCTCGGCTCGGGGGCTCTGGTGTCGTCTGCAGCCGTCGGTCTCTCCGTCCGTCGCCGCCGAGGGCCGGGGCCCTGATGGGCCCCGGCCGGGCGTTGGGCTCGCGGTCGGCTAGCCCTTGTTGATCAGCGCGTCGACCTGCGACTTCTCCTCGGTCAACGGGACCTTGATATCGCCATCGATGATCTTCTGCTGGGCGTCCTCGATCTCGCTCCAGGTCTGATCGTCGATCAGGTCGGTGCGCAGCAGAGAGATCCCGCCGTTCTCGAGGTCGAGCTCGAACCCCTGCTCACCGAGCGTGTCGTCGCCGATCGCCGCGATCGCGTCCTCGTAGAGCCCGTCGAAGCTCCACAGCACGGACGAGAGCAGGACACCCTGATCGTCGATCGCGGTCTTGTCGCCGATCACGTCGATGAACTTGACGTCGTCGGCGTTCTCGACCGCCTGCAACATCCCGAACGACGAGCCGTCGCCCATCCCGAAGACGACGTCGGCGCCGTCGGCGATCACCGCCTCAGTGACGCGCTTGCCACCCGCGGTGTCGGCGTAGCCGGCCTGCCCGATCTGGGCGAGCTCGATCTCGACGTCCGGATCGACCGATCGCGCTCCGGCCGTGAACCCGCCGGCCATCTTGTTCCAGTTCGTGTCGTCGGCCGAGATCACGATCCCGAGCTTGCCGGTCTGGGTCGTGTCAGCGGCGAGGATCCCCGCCAGATAGGCGCCCTGCTGGCTCGCCGTCTCGGCGTCGACCGAGGTCCCGGGCTGGTTGGCCTCGGGGTTGTCCCAGACGAGCGCCGGGACGCCGGTCTGCGCGGCGACGTCCGGTGCGGTGGTGTTGTAACCCGACGCCTGAGCGACGATGAACTCGTTGCCGCTGGTCGAGAGCTCGCGCAAGATCGGCGAGATGTCCTCATAGCCGGAGTTATCGGCCACCTCGAGATCGATCCCGAGCTCGTCGGCCGCCTTCTGGGCGCCCTCGACGCCCTGCTGGTTCCAGCCGTAGTCGTTGCCCTTCTCCGGGGTGACGATCGCGAAGCTCGAGATCGGCGCCTCGCTGGACGCCGAGTCGCTCGAGCTGTCGTCGTCGTCGCTGCCGCAGCCCGCGGCCACCGCGCCCCCAAGCAGGACGGCGGCGGCCACGGCGGCCAGCCTCGGTCCCCAGCGCTGGTGGCCCTCACCTCGCCGTTCGATCATCCCGTGCAGCTCCATGACCCTCTCCTCCTTGTTGATCCGTGTTCACGCCGAAACCGTCGCCTCGTCGCTGCCGAAGAACAGCCTCCGGGCGTTGAGCCCGAGGACCCTCCGCCGAGCGCCCTCGTCGAGACCGCTGACCTCGACCTTACGAAGCTCGACCCCGGGGTCGTGGAAGGGCGCATCGGAGCCGTACATCACCCGCTCCGACCCGACCCGCTCGTAGGCCGTGCGGATCTTCGAGTGCATCGGCATCCCGGAGGTCTCCAGGTAGACGTTCGGGTTGCGCTCGGCAACGTCGATCGCGCCATTGATGTAGACGATGTTCCCATGCCCCATGTGGCCGAGCACGACCCGAAGCTCGGGGAACTGGACCGCCAGCTCCTCGATGCTCCACGGGAGCGTGAAGATCGGATGACCGCAGTGGACGAGCACGGGCATCCGGCGCTCGACCAGCTGCTCGGCGAGCGGATGCACGCTGGGGTCGTTCGGGTGATAGCCGTCGAGGAGCGGATGCAACTTGATCCCGAGGAACTTCGGGTGCCCGAGCAGCTCGGCCGCTCGCTCCGCGCACTCGGGCTCGCGCGGGTTCGCCCAGAACAGCGCCCACGCGTTCGGCACCCGCTCGACGATCTCGCGGGTGAGCTCGTTGTCCGGGTGGAAGACGATCCCGGCGTCGTAGTCGAACTCCTCGAACAGCGCGACCAGGCCGGCCTCGTCGAGCGAGACGTCGAAGAGCGGAAACTCACCCACGTGCATGTGCGGGTCGACGATCACGGCGCGCCACGATCGGCTCGCCTCGGGTACCGGGCAGAACCGTTGACAGCCACCTTGCCGACCACGACAGCTGATGTTAGGCTAATTGCCGACTGTTGACAACTGACACATCCAACCGTCCAAATTCCTGAGGCTCTGTAGGGGTCGAGCGATGAGCAACGAACGGATCTCGACAAGCAGGGAGGCTGACCGTCCGGCGATTGGCGACGACGGCCGCAGGGTCGATGGGCGAACGCTGTGGGAGCAGGTCCGCGACCGGCTGCGGGAGGACATTCTCTCGGGCGAGCTCGAGCCGGGCTCCTCGCTCAGCGAGGTCTCCCTCGCTAGCTCGTTCGGGGTCAGCAGGGGACCGATCCGCGAGGCTCTCGGGCGCCTCGCCGCCGAGGGGCTGTTGACGATCACTCCACGCCGCGGCGCGATAGTCACCGAGCTCACGCCGGAGGAGTTCCTCGATGCGTACCGGGTCCGCGAGGCACTCGAGACGCTCGCGATCGGGCTCGCGGTTCCCCGCTTGGACGGCGCCGACCTGGCTCAGCTTCGCGAGCTCCAGAATGAGATGGCGCGCCACGTCGAGCGGGGGGCCGTGAATCGGTTCTTCGAAGCGAACGCCGCCTTCCACGATCTCTTCGTCGTTGCCTCCGGCAACCAGAAGCTGCAGCAGATCTACCGCCAGCTGATGGATCAGACGGGCCGCTACCTGGCGCGGTCGCTGGCGCTGCGCGGCAGCGTCGAGCGCTCGCTCGCCGAGCACTCGGCGATCCTCGAGGCGGTCGAGGCCGGTGACGCCGAGCGAGCCGCACGGCTGCTCGCCGACCACATCGAGGTCCCCCAGCGCGTCGTCGAGGAAACAGCGGGGGCCGAGGCTCGCGGCTCGGGCCGATCAACCACGACCGAAGGAGGAGAGCCCTGAGCTCAAGCACCGACAGCAACGAAGTCCAGTTCGGAGTCAACCTCAACAACCGCGAGCCGCTGATCGCGCCCGACTACGACCTCGGCGCGCTGCTCGAGCTCTCGACCCGTGTCGAGGAGCTCGGCTTCGCCTCGGTCTGGGTCGGCGACAGCCTGTTCTCGAAGCCGCGTTACGAGCCGATCTCGCTGCTCTCGGCGATCTCGCAGCGAACCGAGCGCGTCAAGCTGGGGACCGCCTGCATCGTCGCGGCGACCCGCAACCCGCTCTATCTGGCAATGGAGTGGGCGACCCTCGACGTGCTCTCCGGCGGGCGGACGATCCTCGGGCCGTGCATGGGAAACCCCGAGAAGGGGGTCGAGCGAGAGTTCGAGGCTCTCGGGCTGCCGTTTCGCAAGCGCGGCTATGTGCTCGAGGAGGTGCTCGAGGTGATCCGCGCCCTGTGGACCGAGGGCAAGGTGAGCTTTCACGGCGACTACTTCGACTACGACGAGATCGCCTTTCACTCCGGGACCGAGATGGCGCCGCTGAGCCCGCTTCAGGAGCCGCCGCCGATCTGGGTCGTCTCCAACCCGCGGCTGGTCGACGACTCCTCGGACGAGCGCATGATCCGGACCATGAAGCGGGCCTGCCGGCGGATCATCCGCTACGGCGACGGTTGGATGACCTGCTGTCGCGCCGGGCACCCCGAGGAGCTGACCGAGCAGATCGGCTATCTCGAGGAGGCCGCGGCCGAGCTCGACCGCGACTTCGCCGACTACACGGTCGCCTACCAGGTGACGATGAACATCGCCGACTCCGAGGCCGAGGCGAAGGCGGCGTTCGGCGAGTACATCTCCAAGTACTACCCGGAGCTCTCGCAGGCGATGGACCTCTCCAACTGGGGCCCGGTCGGGACCCCGGATCAGATCGCCGAGTGGCTGCGCGAGTTCGCCGGCCGTGGGGTCGGCCACTTCATCTGTCGCTTCGGCGACCTCGACCAGTTCAACCAGGTCGAGCGCTTCGCCGAGCAGGTGCTGCCGGCATTCGAGCGCGAGATCGCGAGGTGATCGAGATGCCAACCGCCGATGAGATCCGGAAGGACGCGGAGCTGGTCGTCGACGTCTGCATGTCGGTCGGCGAGCACGACGTGGTGACGATCATCTGCGACTCAGAGCACCGGGGCGAGGCCGATGCGCTCGCGGCGGTCGTGGTCGACCGCGGCGCCTGGCCGGTGATCATGGACAACGAGGCCCAGGTCGCGCGCGGTCGCGCCGACACTCACTTCCCGATGGAGCCGCCGCGCAACCTGCACCAGGCGATGGTCAACTCGGACGAGATCATCATCGTCGCCAACCTCGAGTGGGCGAACCGGTTCGCGCACGTCCCCGCGGTCAAGGAGTCGTGTCAGGCAAACGCCAAGATCTGCTCGGTCGAGCCCGGCATGGGTGAGTGGGGCCTGACCGTCGAGAAGATCGAGGCGGCGACCCAGCGCGCCAAGGACGCGATCGCCGCGCTCGAGGGCAAGACCGAGTGTCACGTCACCTCGCCCGCCGGCACCGACGTCCGGGTCTCGATCGAGGGGCGCCCGGCGCTCGAGGTGACCTCGATCAAGAAGCGTGGACAGATGATGGGGCCGCTGCCGCTCTGGGCCGAGGTCGCGTTCGCCGCGGTCGAGGATCGCACCGAGGGAAGGATCGTCGTCGACGGCGTGATGCTCGGGATCGGGCTCCCGGGCCAGGTGACCGAGCCGATCACCTGGACGATGGAGGACGGGCGCGCGACCGCGATCGAGGGCGGCGACGACGCCGCTCGGCTGCGGGAGGTGATCAAGGGGGTCGAGAACGCCGACGTCGCCGGCGAGTTCGCGTTCGGCGTCTCCGAGGTGGCGCCGTTCGGGACCCCGTCGGAGAAGGGCCGGGTCGGGACGGTTCACTTCGCGCTCGGCGACAACCACCTCGCCTATCCTGGAGGCCAGAACGTCTCCAAGCTGCACCTCGACGGGGTGATCCTCGACGCCAGCCTGCAGATCGTCGACGATGGCACCTACATCGTCAAGGACGGGGAGTGGGCGCTGTGAGCTCCGTAACCGTGGTCGCGCTCGAGAGCGTCGAGCCGATCGAGTTGCCCGGCGGCAGCTGGAGCCGGATGCTGGTCACCGGCGAGCGGGTCGAGGGCAACACCGCCTCGATCGGCTACTCGGTGTTCAAGCCCGGCACCGCGACGGCGAGTGTCTCGCACGTGGCCGAAGAAGTCGCCTACGTGGTCAGCGGATCGGGGCGGCTCGACACCGACGACGGCGAGATCCGGTTCGCGGCCGGCGACGCGCTCCACATCGCCCCGGGGATCTGGCACGCGGTCGTCAACGACTCGAAAGCCGACGTGGTGATGGTCTTCGGCTTCGCCCACCCGGACTATCCGCCGACCGATCGGCGCTGAGGCGGATGGCGACCGCGGGCAAGGCCTCGGGATCAAACGGGCGGGCGAGCGACGAGCGTGAGGTTCGCGAGCGGGTCGCCTGGGCGTGTCGGATCCTCGCCGACGAGGGTTATCAGGACCTGACTCTCGGGCACGTCAGCGCCCGCGATCGCGAGCGCCCCGACCGGATGTGGATCAAGCGCAAGGGGGTCACCCTCGGCGAGGTCACCCCCGCCGACGTGATCGAGTTCGAGCTCGGTGCCGACATCCGCGAGGCCTCCGACGAGATGCACCTCGAGGCCGTCCTTCACACCGAGGTCTACCGGCGCCGCGATGACGTCGGGGCGATCGTCCACGGCCACCCGCCATACGCGACCGCGTTCGCCGCCACCGACGCCGACCTGTTGCACCTGACGCACGACGCGGTGATGTTCGATCGCGGGCTCGCGGTCTACGACGGCAGCCCCGACCTGATCACCGAGGTCAGCCAGGGGTCCGAGGTCGCGGCGGCGCTGGGCGAGCATTCGGTGGTGCTGTTACGAAACCACGGCGTCCTCGTCGCCCATCGCGACCTGCCGTGGATGGTGCTCGCGGCGGCGACCCTCGAGCGGGCCGTGATGCTGCAGGCGATCGCGGCGACGCTCGGCGGCCCGCAGCCGATCGAGCCGGTGCTGGTCGACGACCTGCAGCGGCGCAAGTACAACGACGAGCTGGTCGGCGAGTACTGGCAGGCATGGGTGCGTGACCTGCGTCGCCGCGGGCTCGACGACGGGATGGATGACCAGCGGTGAGCGAGGAGGCGGCCCGAATCTCCGTCAACGGCAGCTCACACGAGCTCGTCGTCCCGGCGCGCGAGCTCCTGCTCGACACGCTGCGCGATCGGCTCGGCCTCACCGGCGCCAAGCGCTCCTGCGACGTCCAGGTCTGCGGGACCTGCACGGTGCTAGTCGACGGCGAGCCGGTCAGCTCCTGCACCTACCTCACCTGCGACGCCGATCGCCGCGAGGTGCTGACGATCGAAGGCTTCGCCGCGACCGCCGAGTTCGCCGAGTTCGAGCGCGCGTTCGTCGATCGGGCGGCGCTCCAGTGCGGCTTCTGCACCCCGGGCATCCTGCTCACCCTGAAGGCGCTGCGCGACGCCGGCGAGCTGCGTGACCGCGAGGACGCGGTCGCCGGGCTCGACGGCAGCATCTGTCGCTGCACCGGCTACAAATCGATCGTCGACGCGGCCGAGGCGCTCGCGCGCGAGCCGGCCGGGCGGGCGAAGCGCGAATCGGGGGCGGTCGGCGGCGCGGCGGAGCCGGTCCGGTGAACGGCGCGCAGTCGCTCGACCGGGTCGCTGCGGCCGATCGCATCGGGCGCTCGGAGGAGCGCAAGGACGCCGCCGAGAAGGTCCGCGGGCGGGCGCAGTTCGCCGGCGACCTCGAGGTCCCGCGGATGACCCACGGCAAGGTCCTGCGCGCAGAGCTCGCCCACGCTCGGATCACCTCGCTCGACACCGCGGTCGCCGAGGCGATCCCGGGCGTCGTCGCGGTATTGGTCGGCGCCGAGCTCGAGGGCTTCGACCCCTACTGGGGACATGCGATCAAGGATCGGCCGATCCTCGCGATCGACCGGGTTCGGTTCGCCGGCGAGCCGGTGGCCGCGGTCGCTGCCGAGGACGAGGCCACTGCCGAGGCGGCGCTACGCGAGATCCAGGTCGAATACGAGCAGCTCCCGGCGTCGACCACGATTCCCGAGGCGATCGCCGACGACGCACCCCAGGTCCACGAGGGCGAGCTTCGCCCGGGGCTCTTCCATGGGCTCGGGAAGCTGCCCGCGCGCGAGGGAAACGTCTGCTACCGCTACCGGCTCGACGCGGGCTCGACCGAGCTCGCCGAGGCCGAGGCCGAGCTCACGGTCGAGGGCGAGTACGAGTTCCCGGCCGTGTACCAGTACGCGATGGAGACCCACACCGTCGTCGCCGACTTCGGCGACGGCGAGCTCACGCTGTGGGCCTCGTGCCAGCACCCGTTCCTGGTCCGGGCCGAGATCGCCGACCTGTTCAACCTGCCGATCGCCCGCGTCCGCGTGATCGTCCCCTACCTCGGCGGCGGGTTCGGCTCGAAGAGCTACACGAAGATGGAGCCGATCGCCGCGGCGCTGTCGTGGAAGGCGGGGCGCCCGGTGCGGATCCAGAACCGCGTCGACGAGTCGATGCTGACCACCCGCCGGCACGGGATGCGCTGCCGGATGACGACCACGGCAGGCAACGACGGCAGGCTGCGGTCGCGGCGCGTACGGCTCTGGCTCGACACCGGCGCCTACGCCGACAACGGCCCGCGCGTCTGCGCGACCGCGGGCGACGCCGCCCCCGGTCCCTACGGCTGGGAGGCGGTCCAGGTCGACGCGAGCTGCGTCTACACCAACACGGCTCCATCCGGCTCCTATCGCGCCTTCGGCGCCGTCCACCTGCAGTGGATCGGCGAGCTGCAGATCGACGAGGTCGCCCGCCGGGCGGGGCTCGACCCGCTCGAGATCCGGCGCCGAAACCTGCTCCGGCCGGGACAGCCGGTACGTCCGGACGGCAGTGGCAAACCGCTCGACGCCGACCTGGTCGGCGACGTCGAGAAGGTGGCCGCCGCGATCGGCTGGGAGGACCCGAGGGGTGAGTGGAAGGGGCGCGGCGTCTCCGTCGGCCTGCTCGCCGCCGGCGCCCACCCGGTCTCCGGCGCAAACGTGCGAATGGAGGCCGACGGAACGGTCGAGGTCAACGTCGGCACCACCGAGATGGGCCAGGGAGCGCGCACGGTGATGGCACAGATCGCAGCCCAGGAGCTCGCAATCGGGCTCGATCGGGTGACGATGCAGGGCGCCGATACACGGTTCACCCCGTACGACCGCTCGACGGGCGCCAGCCGTTCGACGACGCTGGCGGGTCTCGCCGTGCAGCGTGCGGCCGCCGATCTGCGCGGACGGCTGGTGGGAACCGCCGCCGAGGCCTGGGACGCCGACCCGGCGGAGCTCGCCGTCATCGACGGTGCCGTGCGCGGGGCAGGCCGCGAGGCGACCTACGAGGAGCTCATCGCCGAGCGCTTCGGATTCGTCGGCGGCGAGCTCGTCGGCGAGGGCGAGGTCCGCCCCGAGCATGGGAGCGGCTCCTACGCCGAGGGGCCGGTGTTCTGGGAGGTCTGCGTCGGCGCCGCCGAGGTCGAGGTCGATCCCGAGACCGGCGTGATCTCCGTCGAGCGGATGGCGACGGTCGCCGATGTCGGCAAGGCGATCAACCCCCTCCTGGTCGAGCGCCAGGACGAGGGTGCTGTCCTCCAGGGTGTCGGCAACGCGCTGTTCGAGGAGATGCTCTACGTCGACGGTGTGCTCACCAACCCGAACCTGCTCGAGTACCGGGTCCCCCGGGTCGAGGACATGCCGGCGCGAATGAAGGCGATCATCGTCGAGAACGGCGACGGCCCCGGACCGTATGGCGCCAAGGGCTGCGGCGAGGGCGCCCAGGCCGCCACCCCGGCGGCGATCGCGACCGCACTCGCCGATGCAGGCGTACCGATGACCGAGCTTCCGTTCACGCCCGAACGGGTGTGGCGTCGTATCCAACAGCTAAAGGAGGTAGAGAGCCGATGAGTGAGATCAAGCATGCCGCGGTGATCGGCACCGGGACGATGGGCCCCGGAATGGGCGCGGTGCTCGAGCGCGCCGGGATCGAGGTCGCCCTCTACGACGTCTCGGAGGAGGCGCTCGAACGCGCTCGCGGCGGCCTCGACCTCGCCCGCGGGGTGCTCGAGCGGCTCGGCGGCGACGCTGGCGAGGGCGGCGACGTCCGGTTCGAGAGCGACCTCGTGGCGGCGCTCGAGGGAGCGGAGATCGTGCTCGAGGCAGTGCCCGAGAAGCTCGAGCTCAAGCACGAGGTGTTCGCCGAGTTCGAACGCCACGTCGGCGACGACGCGATCCTGAGCTCGAACACCTCGGGGATCCCGATCACCAAGATCGCCGAGAACCTCGAGCATCCCGAGCGCGTCGTCGGCATGCACTGGTCCAACCCTCCGCAGCTGATCCCGATGATCGAGGTGATCCCGGGCGATCGGACCTCCGAGGAGACGATTGCGACCGCCAAGGCACTGATCGAGCGGCTCGGCTACCGGGCCAGCATGCTTAACAAGGAGGTCCCGGGCTTCGTCGAGAACCGGGTCCTCTACGCGATCATGCGCGAGTGCCTGGCGCTGGTCGACGAGGGGGTGATCGACGCCGACGAGCTCGACCTCAACGTCAAGTGGGGGATCGGCTACAAGCTCGCCGTGATCCCGCCGATGCAGCTGCTCGACGTCGCCGGGCTCGACATCTACGAGAGCGTCGCCGGCTATCTCAACTCCGAGCTCTCGACCGAGGCCGGCGTCTCGGAGACGATCACCAGGCTCACCGACGAGGGAAAGCTCGGGATCAAGGCCGGGGGCGGGTTGTTCGAGTACTCCGACGACGAGCTGGCGGAGCTGCCCGCGAAGCGCGCCGCGGCGCTGGTGGCCGTCCGCAAGGCGCTCGACGCGCAGGAACTCTGAGGAGGGTGACGATGGGTGTAAAGCGCGTCTGGCTGCTCGACTCCGGAAGCCTGGTGATCGACCGCACGCACATCGCCTGGAACATCGAGCCGGGTAACCCGGTCCGGTTTCCGGTCTACAGCGTCCTCATCGACCACGACGACGGGCTGCTGTTGTTCGACTCCGGGTTCGACAAGCAGACCGTCGAGGAGTTCCTGCCCTTCGAGCTGCCCGAGCAGACCCCGGAGCAGACCCTTCCCGCGCAGCTCGAGAGCTGTGGCTTCGAGACCACCGACGTGACCGCGGTGATCAACTCGCACCTTCACTTCGATCACTGCGGCGGCCAGCGCCATCTCCCCGATGCGGTCACCTGGGTCGGCAAGGAGGAGCTTCGCCACTGCCTCGTGCCCGAGCCGTTCGAGCGCCTCGGCTACGCGGACAAGGTGTTCCACCGGCCCGACTCGGCCTATCGATGGCTCGAGGGGGATCAGTTCGAGTTCGCCGACGGGGTCCGGCTGGTGTTCACGCCCGGGCACACGGTTGGCCACTACTCACTCCTGCTCGAGCGCGACGGCTCGCACCCGATGCTGTTCGTGGCCGACGTCAGCTACACCCGCGAGACCTGGGAGAAGGAGCTGATCTCGGGGTTCCACAACGACCCGACCGCCAACTACGCCTCGCTGCGAAAGCTCAAGCACCTCGCTCGCCGGCTCGACGCGGAGGTCTTCTTCACCCACGACATGGAGGCGTGGGAGTCCTACCAGCACGCCCCCGACCACTACTAGGAGGAAGCGAAACAGATGAAGCTCACCGACCGGGTTGCGATCGTCACCGGCGCCGCTCAGGGCATCGGCCGCGCGATCGCCGAGAAGCTTGACGCCGAGGGAGCGACCGTGTTCGTCGCCGACATCAACGCCGGCGGCGCGGCGGAGGCGGCGGAGGCGCTCGAGCGCGGCCGGGCGATCGAGGTCGACGTCTCCTCGCCGGAATCGGTCGACGAGATGGTGGAGACAGCGCTCGCCGACACCGGGAAGGTGGACGTGCTGGTCAACAACGCCGCGATCGTCCCCTTCATCGCCTGGGAGGAGGTCGACCTCGACCACTGGCGCCAGATCATCGACACCAACCTGACCGGCGTCTATCTGTGCTCGCGGGCGGTGTGGAAACCGATGCGCGATGCGGGCTACGGGCGGATCACGAACATCGCCTCGAACACGGTGATGGCCGGGACCCCGAACATGGCCGCCTACGTCGCCGCCAAAGGCGGCGTCTGGGGCTTCACTCGCGCGCTCGCGACCGAGCTCGGCGGGCAGGGGATAACCGTGAACGCCGTCGCCCCCGGGTTGACGGCCAGCGACGGGGTCCTCGCCAGCCCGCACGCCGAGGCGTTCGACTTCGTCCAGAGCCTGCAGGCGATCCCGCGCCGGGCAGAGCCGGCGGACATCGCGCCGACGGTGGCGTTTCTGTGCTCCGACGAGGCCGCCTGGGTCACCGGTCAGATGATCGTGGTCGACGGCGGCCACACCCGGCACTGATGGCGGCGCTCGAGACCACCAGGGCGGGCGCGATCCTCGCGGTCGCCGACGTCGACGCGTCGGCCGCCTGGTACCGCGACGTGCTCGGCTTCGAGCTCGAGGCGAGCTATGACGATCCGCCCTATGCGACCCTGGCGCTCGCGGGAGCGCGGCTGTCGCTCGCCCAGCAGGGACACGAGGCCGAGGATCGGCCCGGGGTGACGATGGTCGCGCCCGACGACCGCTCGCGCCTCCCGGTCGCGATCGTGCTCGAGGTCCGCGACTGCCGGGGCGCCTACGCGGAGCTTCTCGAGGCCGGGGTCGAGTTCCTCGCCGAGCCCTTCTCGCCCCCATGGGGCGGGGCGCGCTGCTTCGCGGTCGATCCGGACGGCTACCTGGTCGAGCTCGAGGAGCCGGCATGAGGGCGGTGCGCATCCAGGGTCCCGAGCAGCTCGAGCTCGACGATGCCCCCGAGCCGCAGATCGAGGCTCCTACTGATGCCGTGGTCGAGGTCCGCAGGACCGCGCTCTGCGGCGCCGACCTGTTCCCCTACCACGGCCTCACCCCCGGGTTCGAGCCCGGGACGATCCCCGGGCACGAGTGGGTCGGCGTGGTTCGCGAGGTCGGTGACGGCGTCCGCGGCCTGCGCCCGGGCCAGCGGGTCGTCAACGCGAGCATGATCTCCGACGGCACCTGTCGCCAGTGCCGCGCCGGGCGGCCGATGCAGTGTGAGAACCGGGCCCTGTTCGGTTACAGCGGTGTCTACGAGCGACTCGACGGCGGCCAGGCGGAGTTGGTTCGGGCGCCGAACGCCGACCGCTCGCTGTGGCCGATTCCCGACGAGGTCGACGACGACGACGCGGTGTTCGTCGCCGACATGCTCCCGACCGGGCTCTCGGCGGTTCGCCGGGGCGGGGTCGCGGTCGGCGACGTGGTCGTGGTGCTCGGCTGCGGGACCGTGGGGCTGATGGCGATCCTGCTCGCGCGCCGGGTCGCGCGCCGGGTGATCGCCGTCGACGGGATCGAAGCCCGCCGCGAGCTCGCCGCCGGCCTCGGCGCAGAGGCCGTCGACCCCGAATCGGCGGCCGCCGCGGTCTCCGAGGAGACCGGCGGGGCCGGCGCCGACGTGGTGATCGAGTCCGCGGGCGCCAAGCCGGCGCTCGATGCTGCCTTCGGGCTCGCCCGCGGCCGCGGCACCGTGTGTGTGGTCGGCGCGCACTTCGAGCCCGACTATCCGCTCGACGCGGGCCGGATGTTCGAGGGCGAGCTGACCCTGCGCTTCGCGATGGGCGACCCGATCAACGACCGCGAGCTGCTGCTGTCGATGATCGCCGCCGGGGAGCTCCGCCCGGCCGAGTTGATCAGCCACCGGATGAGCCTCGACGAGGCGCCGCGCGCGTATGAGCTCTTCGACGCGCGCGAGGCGAACAAGGTGGTCCTCGTCCCCTAGCCCGAGGACGGGGTTGCACACGTGCGCAGCTCGCTGGCACTGCTCGCGACGCTCGCGACCGCGCTCGTGCTGGCGGCAACCGGCGGCCGCGAGGCCGCGCCCGGATCGAGGCAGACAGTCGCCGGCCCCGGCAGCAATGTCGCCCTGCGAATCGCTGTCCCACGACCCGCCGATCGGGTTCCGTCGATCCGGCTAGCGCTTGCCGCGGGCGACTCGCCGTTCGTCTCCGAGGGCGATCTCGCGCACTGGTCGAATCAGCTCGTCGGAATGAGGGTCGACGCTCAGCGCGACCTGTTGGCGCGACTTTCCTGGCTCGAGCTCTCGATCGAACGCAGCTGTCCACCGCCGGCCCTGCTCGCCTGCCGGCCGGCCCTCCGCGCCCTCGCCGGCGTGCGCCCCGGCTCGGCACGCGGCCTCGGGCCCGCGCTGCGCGCCGCGGTCGTCGCCGGCCTCCGGGCCGCCGGCTATCGGAGGCTGGAGGTCGAATCTCGAGACGGGGACGCGATCGTGGCCGGGCGGGTGACCTCCGCCGGTGAGACGTTGGCAAGCTGGCGCGGCGCGAATGGCCTGCTCGAGGTGGCGACCATCGGCCTGGAGCTCTCGGGCGCGGCGGCAGCCGTGCAGCCGCCGCGCGAGCTCGAGGTCGAGCGAAACCCGACCGTCACCGCCGCGCTGCTCGCCCAGCCTCGCTGAGGCCATCGTTGATCCCCTCGCCCAGTGACCTCGAGCAGGCCGCCGTGGCGGACCGCGCAACGCCCCAATCTCTCCAGCATTGAGGCGCTGCCTCGCGCCATCACGATTCGGGGCCACTGGCGTCGCTCCGACGCTCAATCGCCCGAAGCGCGACAAGAAGGCGATAGCGTCCTGCCATTCCCCTAAGGGGAAGGTCCGGCTTGAACAAAGGAGGTTGACATGAAGCGAGCAATTGCACTCGCGCTTTTGGGGGCCTCGGTGGTACTGGTGCTCGTGGTGAACGCGAGCGCGGGTCCCGCCGATCGTCCCGGGGGTCGCACGATCACGGTGGTCGAACACGCAGACAACGACGCCGTGACCAACGGAACGGCGGGCGACGACGTCGGGAACATACTCACGTTTGCGAACGAAGTGTTCAACAGCGCCGACACTCACAAGGTGGGCACCGATCAGGGCTCGTGTGTCCGCATCGTCGTGGGCGAGTCGTGGGAGTGCAGCTGGACCACTTTCCTGCCAAAGGGGCAGATCACAGTCGAGGGTCCGTTCTATGACGCTGGTGACAGCGTCCTCGCGATCACCGGAGGTACGGGCAAGTACAGGAACGCGCGTGGCGAGATGGATCTGAAGTACCACAACCAGGCAGGGACGAAGATCGACTTCGTCTTCCACGTGATCGGCTGACTCGCGGGGTCTCAGTCTCGGCCAACGGCCGCGCTGCACGCAGCGCGGCCGTTGGTTGTGTGCGCAGTGCCGAGCCCTGGGTTGGGAGGATCCCCCGTCGTGAAGAGTGAGCAACAAGGAGGAGATGAATGAAGCGGGTCGGCGTCATCGGCGCCGGCTTTGCCGGCCTCGCCGCGGCCGACGCCCTGCGCGCCGGCGGAGCGGAAGTGACCGTGCTCGAGGCGCGCGACCGGGTCGGGGGACGCGTGTGGTCGGTGCCGTTCGGGAAGGGCGCGGTGGTCGAGCGGGGCGCCGAGTTCATCCTGCCCGGCTACGACTTGATGAATGCCCTGGCCGCGCGCTTCGAGATCCCGCTGGTGCTCAAGGGGACGCCCTACGGGCGGCGCGTGCCGATCGGCGAGGAAGCTGTGTCCCAGACTGACCTAAAGGACGCATTCGAGCGCCTTGCCGCGGGCGGGGCCGCGGACGCCATAAGCGCTGCCGACGCGATCGCCACCTTGGATCTCGACCCACCAGTCTCGAAGCTGATTCAGACGCGTGTCGCGATCTCGAACGGCCATTCCGCCGACGACCTTGGGGCCTCGGTGCTCGACGAGGGAGCGTCGACCTTTGGCGATTTCGACAACCACACGCTGGAGGGCGGCAACATGCGGCTCGCCGACGCGCTCGCGGCCGAGCTCGGCGCAGCCGTGCGCCTCTCATCCCCAGTGCGAAGGGTGCGCTGGTCGCAGGATGCGGTGAACATCGCCACCGACCACGCCGAGATTGAGGTGGATGCGGTCGTGGTCGCGATCCCCACCGCGCCGCTGGCCGAGATCGAGTTCGACCCCCCGCTCGAGGGCGCGACGGCCGAGGCACTGCGCGCTGTCACATACGGCCAGAACTCGAAGCTCTTCATGCGCCTGCGCTCGCCCGCGCCGCCGAGCGCGATCATGTCCGTGGCCGGACACTTCTGGACCTATACACAGCTCGGCGCGGACGGTCGGCCAGCTCCCTTCGTCACCGGCTACACGGGCACGATGTCCGCGATCGATGATCTCGGTGGCTCGGACGGGTTCGAGCGCTGGGTCGCCGCGCTGGCCGCGCTTCGCGAGGACCTCGATCTGGAGCGCGAAAGCGCCATGCTTTCGAGCTGGAACGACGACCCGTGGGTGCGGGGCTCCTACTCGGCCCGCACCCTCTCATCGCCACTTCGCGACAACGACCTGGTGAAGCCGATCGGCCCCCTTTTCTTCGCAGGCGAGCACACGGCGGGCGAGTGGCACGGGCTGATGGAGGGGGCACTTCGGAGCGGACGCCGCGCCGCCGAACAAGTCCTCTCAGAGGAGATAGATGCAGCAGGCTGAGACTTCTGACCGCGAGAGATGAGCGCAATCACCCACCTCTTCGCCGGCGTCCCGGTATCCGAACTCGACGCCAGCACCGATTGGTACACGCGGTTCTTCGGGCGACCGCCAGACAGTCGCGTCGGGGACGAGATCCTCTGGGAGATCGACGAGCACGCCTGGCTATTCATCGAGCCGGACGCGGCGCATGCGGGCGCGGGGCGGATCACCCTCGCTGTTGGCGGGCTCGACGCTCTCCTCGAGCACCTTGCCGCCCAGCGCATCGAGTACGAACCGATTGAGACCTACGCGAACGGCGTCCGCCATGTCAACGTCCCCGATCCCGATGGGAACACGATCGCGTTCGCCGAACCGCCCGAGGCCGCGACCGCCTCACCTCGATCGCCCGGAACCGGGGCTTAAAGCGTCTCTTGAGGACTCCCTCCGGATGCGGCACCGTTGCGCACCGCATGAGTCCCGCGATAGGGGTGGTGGTCAGGCGATCTCGATCGCCAGCTTGCCCTGGGTGTGCTTGCCGGTGAGGTCGGCGAGCGCCTCGGTAGCGCGCTCGAGGACATAGGTGTTCTGAATCGGGACCCGCAGCTTCCTCTCGGCCAACAGCTCGGCGAGGCGGTCGATGCTCGACGGGTCGGATGAACCCATCACGTTGTGGCGACCCGGGCCCTCTCCGGCTGCGCCGACCGGCGAGGCGATGCGCCCATCGGCATTCAGCGCGGCCTCGAAGACCTCGAGCCCGTCTGGCGACATCGAGACGGTGTCGATTAGGGCAGCGACGCCGCCTGGCTCGATCTCGCGAACCGCAGCCGTGACGTCGGTCTCGCGACCGACGACATCGTCGACGCCCAGCGAGCGCAGGTAATCATGGTCCTCGGGCAGTCCGGGAGCGACGACCCGGGCTCCGGCCAGCTTGGCGAGCTGGACCGCGAAGCTGCCGACCCCACCCGTGGCACCGACGATCAGGATCACCTCTCCCTCCTCCAGGTCGAGCGCGTCAACGGCCGCCAGGGCAGTGAGGCCGGCCAGCGGTGCGGCACCGGCGTCGGGGAAGGGCACGGCCTCGGGCTTGGTGGCGACGAAGCCGTCGGTGCCAACCACCGCCACCTCGGCCCACGAGCCGCGGTGCACTACCGGGTCGGCGTGCGGGAGGAAGCCGAAGACTTCGTCGCCGACCGCGAAGCGCTCAGCGCCCGAGCCCACGACCTCGACGACCCCGGCGAAGTCGCGCCCGAGCGTCACCGGAAACTCATGCTCGAACATCTCCCGCAGCATTCCCTGGGCGATGGCGTTGTCGACCGGGTTCACTGAGGAGAAACGCACGTGTATGAGAACCTGGCCGTCTTCGGCTACGGGGTCGGGCAGGTCGTCCACCGCGGGCGTTTGATCGAAGTCCTGGATGACTACGGCTCGCACCGGGCCCTTTCGCGATCGGAGAGACCTTGGGTGCCACGAGAGCGCGGCGCGCACTCGATCGAGACTGACGATAGACACCACCCCTCACGAAGTACCGCTTTCCATGCAAAGCGGAACGTTGCGCTTTCGTCCAAAGCGGAACTTTCGCCAAGTTTGGGAGGGGCCGCGAGCGACACTTCTGCTTGTCGCGCAAAGCGCTACTCCGACCGCGACGTCGCGGCGGGATCGAGGTGACGAAGTTCGGCCCGCGGCTGAACCGGTAGCGCTCAGCGCTCCTTCATCACCGCGTAGATGACGCGCTCGGCCACCTCCACCTCGGCCTCGCCGAGGCGGGCAATCAGCCGGTAGAGCTCGCGCTTGGCGATCCGGTCGCGCTGGTTGGTGTTCTCGAGCAGCGCTGCCATGCCCTGATAATAGACGCGCTCGAGCCCGTGCTGAGTCCGGATCGCCGCGTTCGCGGAACCGGCCGCCGCATCGGGGTCGGAGGTCAGCCGGCCGACCGCTTCGGCGACCTCGCGCAGGGAATCCCTGAGCAGGCACGCCATCTCGCCGATCGTCGCGTCGGGCGCCACGCCCATGGCCTCCGCCTCGTTGACGAGGTCGCGGCTGCGGTTGAGCAGCGAGTCGATTCCCTGTGAGAGGGCGAACAGGTCCTCGGGCTCGATCGGCGTCACGAAAGACTCGGTCACCGCGCTCAGGACCTCCTGCTTGGCGGCGTCGCCAGCGTGCTCGGCGGCGCGAACCGCAGAGGCCGCGGAGGCGTCGCCGCCGGCCCAGAGGGCGAGCGCATCGAGCCCGCGCAGCGTCGCGTCGATCTGGCGTCCGAGCAACCCGAGGACGTCGGAGTCGTGGGGTACGAACCAATGGTGTTTGCGACTCACATCCGCCCATTCAGCTCAGCAGGTGCAGCAACTCGAAGACCCCGCCCGCGAGGATCGCGGTGATCGGCATCGTGATCAGCCAGGCGGCGCCCACCTGACGGACTATGGCCCAATGGACGTGATGCCAGCGGCGACGTCCGCCGCCGACTCCGACCACGGCCGAGGCGACGACCTGGCTGGTCGACGTCGGGGCACCCAGCAACGAGGCGCTGAAGATCACCCCGGCCGACGAGGACTCGGTCGCGAGCCCGTCGATTGGCTTGAGCCGGTAGATGCGCCGGCCCACGGTGTGGATGATCCGCCATCCGCCGAGGGCGGTGCCGAGCGTCAGCGCGAGCGAGCACGCGACGATCGCCCACAACGGCGCGTCGAGCGAGTCGATCTCGCCGCCCGCCAGCAGCAGCGCGGCGACCACCCCGACCACCTTCTGGGCGTCGTTCGCGCCGTGGCTGAACGCGAGCGTCGCCGACATAACCCATTGGGCGCCGTTGACTGGGCCCCGGATCCGCGTCGTCGCGCGCCGGGCGAGTCGGCGGAGCGCGCGGATCACGATCACGGCCGCGACGCCGCCGAGCAACGGCGAGATCGCCAGGGCGACGAGGGTGCCCACGACTCCGACCGGGTGCAGCCCGTCGAAGCCTCCCCAGAGAACGGCGTCGGCGCCGCCCTCGGCGAACGCGGCGCCGACCAGCCCGCCGACCAGGGCGTGTCCCGAGGAGGACGGCAGGCCGAGGCGCCAGGTGATCAGGTTCCAAGTCACCGCGCTGGCGAGGCCGGCGCCGATGACCGCGGTGGCCTGTGCCGGCGAGACGGTGACGATGCCGCCGATGGTGTCGGCGACCGCCGCGCCGAGGAACAGCGGGCCGAGCAGGTTGAAGACGGTTGCCAGCACAATCGCCTGCTTCGGCCGCGCGGCGCGGGTGGCGACAAGGGGCGCGATCGCGTTGGCCGCATCGTGAAGTCCGTTGGTCACCGCGAAGGCGAGCGCGAGCATCACCGCCAGCGCGAGCCCCAGGTCCATCGTCCGACTCTATTTCGGCTCGATCGGACCTGCTCCGGCAGGGCGACCGGGCCGAGGACGAACTACGGCGATCGCCGCCTGGGACGTGATAGCTGCTTTCCATGCTAAGCGGAACGTTGCGCTTTCGTCCAAAGCGCCACATCCGTCCGCGACCGGTGAGAGTTCGGCTTTGAAAGAAGGCCCACGCCCTCAGCGGGGCTCTGACCCGCTGCTCACGCCTCAAGCGCTCGCTTGATCGTTCCGACCACGTAGATCAACGAGAGCCCTAAGAACAAAGCTCCGATTGCGGCTCGGACGGAGTCTTCATCCATCGGGGTTCTGGCCGCGAGCGGCGGAGCGGCCTGGTCGGCGACCTTCTGTCGCCATCCGGCCAGCCCGGCCCTCCCAACGTCCTTCGCTTTCACTTTTGCCTCCTTCGCGGGGATCACGGACTCCATCCCAGCCTGGGAATCGGTGGGTTCCGGGGAGTCCTTCGCCTTGCACTTACCCGCTGGTCTCGGGCTGACCCCGGGCGTCTAGCGCTTGCGAGGCGGAGGGCGGCAATGCGTTTGTGGCCCCCTGGCCCCACCGGGTGGAGAGATAGTCGCTCCATGCGAAGCGGCACTTTGGGCCACGCAGTTGCTAAGTAGGAGATCCATCTAGGCCGTGTCAGCGGAGCGCTGCTTCTCGCGCAAAGCGATACTCCGCCGACCGACGTCGATGACACGCGCTGCTCGCCCAAACAGCAGCTTGGACTCGTTCCGAAGTTCGTTGACTTCGCGCGAAGCCGACCGATCTCGCTCCTGACAGTTCTTCGCCGTGCCGCCGCTCCCTGCACTCAGACGGTTCGCTCGGACGGCCTGCGCCGTGGCGCGACAGGTGCCTGATCGCGAGCCGTCGCTTGAGGCCACCGGCCTCGTTGACCCGATCCCAGCGAGATTGGGATGCTTCCGGTGTGCGACACGTGATCTATCTGCTCCGCCACGCGAAGTCCAGCTGGGACGAGCCCGAGCTTCTCGATCACGAGCGCCCGCTCGCCAAGCGCGGACGGAAGGCAGTCGCGCTGCTTCGTCAGCACTTCGACGAGTCCGGGGTCGCGCCCGACCTCGTGCTCTGCTCATCCGCGGTCCGCGCGATCCAGACGCTCGAGGGCGTGAGCGAGGGACTACCACCGGGGGCCCGGGTCGAGATCGAGGCCGACCTCTACGCGGCGGGCGCTACATCGCTTCTGGGGCGCCTGCGCAGGCTGCCCGAGGAGGTTGGCTCGGTGATGCTCGTCGGCCACAACCCGGGGATCGAGGACCTCGCCGCTGAGCTTTCGAGCGGCGGCGACCCCGACGCACGCGCGGCACTGGAGGCGAAGTATCCAACGGGCGGCCTCGCGACGCTCGCGTTCGAAGGGGCGTGGCAAGAGCTCGGCCCGCAGGGCGCGACGCTGGAGGCGTTCGCGGTGCCGAGGCGGCTCGGGTAGAACCTGCGTCAGGCAGATCCAATGCGTGGGCGGACTCCGACGGCGGTGCTGGACTCGGCCGGAGATCCGACCTTCATCGCGCGGAGGTCGAAGCTCCCCGCCGTGATCTCCGCCAAGAACTTGGCAGCAGCCGCAGGTAAGCCACCACCGCGCCGATGCCAAGCACGCCGGGTAGAAGCTCTTCCAGCGGGATGCCGAGCAGATGCGCGACTGGCGGCCCGAGGGCGCCCGCTACCTCCACCTTCGGCTACTCCACAAAGCAGTACGAGTCGCTGGACGCGTCACCGCCCTGGAGTCGCGTCTGGTGTACGCGCAGTCCGCGGAAGTCGTCGCCGTTCGGGAAGAACTGTGACTCGACGGACATCCCGCCGGTTTCGACGTTCGCATCGACGCGAGCCATCCACGCGCCGACGCCGTCGGGATAGAAGATGTCGTCCCAGCTCGCATACAGCGAATTGGTGAAGTACACCCGCCGGCCGTCGCGGCTTATCTCCACCATCTGCGGGGCGCCCGCCAACGGCAGTTCGGGGGCGGCCGGGTGAGGAGTTCGGCCGACGATTCCGCCCATGCGCACCGAGCCGGTTTCCCTTGGGTTGTGCGGATCGCTCACGTCGAATTGCTTGAGCTCCCCGGTGCCCCAACAGGAGACGTAGAGCCAGCGGTCGTCGACCGACAGGTCGATGTCGCTGACCAGCGGCGGAACCGCGCCGAAGGGCTGAAGCGCGGGCGGCAACTGGTCGGTGTCGGCCGGCTCGGCAGAAATGGTGATTGCCTTCTCGATCGCCCAGCGGCCGTTGTCACGGTGCCACAACCAGACGGACGCGGAAAGGTCCTCGACGCTGATCACCACTCCGACGAAGCCCCAGGTCTTGCGCGGGTCGTGAGCGGGTCTCACCTCGAGCACCATCTGGTGCTCTTCGCCGAGATCGATCCGCTCGAGCAGCCTGCCCTCCGAGAGGCTCCAGAAGTCGAGGTGGTGGCCGAAGCGCTTGCCCAGCAGGTCCTCGGGATTCAAACCGTCCTCGATCATCGACGGCGTTGCCCACTCCGAGGTCACCGCGACATCCTCGTTCAGGTGCCACCAGACGTCGTAGGCGAAGTACTGGTCGCCCCGGTCGGTCTCCCAGGCGCCGGTGACCTCGAAGGTGTCGTGATCGATCAGCGCGACTCCCCCGGGACCGTCACCGTTGTCCGCCGCGCCGAGGTTCGACATGAAGATGCCGCCCGGTCCGCAGTGCACGGTGTGCGGGCGGGAGTAGCCGGCCTTGGCCGCAAGCTCCTCGGGCTCGATCGTTCGCACGACCTGGGGCTGACGCGGATCGGGCTTCGTATCGAGCACGTAGGTTCGCGAGGACCGGATCCCGGGCACGATCAGATAGCGGCGCTCGAGCGCCCCCTCGTGGCCCTCGTGGCAGAGTGCGCTGGAGCAGGCGTTCCACCCGAAGTGATGCAGCTCGTTGCCGGCCGTGGGGAGCTCGGCCCACCCCACCACTTCCCCGTAGCCGGGTGAGGCGGAGTCACAGTCGACAACGGCCATCGCGTCGCGCTGTTCGCCGGCCGGGTCGAATGCCGCAACGTAAGCGAGGCTCTCGGGCGGAGCCGAGATCGCGGCGGCGGGCGAGCGGTAGAAGGTGGGATCGGTGGTCTCGGGCATCGAAACTCCCATCGCCGAAGGTGAAAGGTAGGTGAACTTCGACCCTACACCAGATCCGCGGGTGGCTGGCATCTGGAACATCGCGAAGCGCGAGGCCCCCTGGCGCGGTTGCAGCGCCCCCACGTACGATCCTGGGAATGACCCGCTCGGTCGCACCGCTTGCAGACTCCGCCGCCGTGGTCATCCTCGGCGGCGGCGTGATCGGTACCAGCGCCGCCTTCCACCTGGCCGAGGCGGGCGTCGATGTCGCGCTCGTCGAGCGGGCGCAACTCGGGAGCGGCTCCACGTGCCGAGCGGCCGGCGGCGTGCGCACCCAGTTCTCTGACGCGCTGAACGTCGAGATTGCCAAGCGCAGCCTGGACGCGCTCCGCACCTTCGGCCGGCGGCCCGGGTGGGAGATCGACCTCAAGCAGGTCGGGTACCTGTTTGTCCTCAGCCGTGAGCCCGACGTCGAGCAGTTCGAGCGCAGCGTCGCGCTTCAGAACGAATACGGACTGGCTTCCCGGATGCTCACGGCCGGCGAAGCTCGCGAGCTATGCCCACTGGTGCAGGGGGACGACATCCTCGCTGGCGCGTTCTCACCCGGCGACGGCCACGCAACCCCCGAGGGCGTGGTCCAGGGATACGCGTTCGCCGCCCGTGCCCACGGCGCGGAGATCCGCGTCAACTGCGAGGTACTCGACATCAACACCAGCGGCGCCGAGATCACCGAGGTCGTCACTGACCACGGCTCGATCCGGACGAGCACCGTGATCTGCGCCGCCGGCGCCTGGTCGCGAAGCTGCGGCGCTATGGTCGGCTTGGATCTGCCGGTCACGCCGTTGCGGCGCCAGATCCTGTTCACCGAGGCGATGGACGGGCTCCCCGCCCAGATTCCGATGACGATCGACTTCGAGTCGAGCCTCTACTTTCACCGCGAGGGCCCCGGCCTATTGATGGGGATGTCCGATCCGCATGAGAAGCCGGGCTTCAGCGTCGAGACAACCGACGACTGGATCCCTGGCCTGATGGAGGTGGTCCGGCGGCGGGCGCCTCGGATCGCCGACGCCGGTATCCGCGGCGGGTGGGCCGGGCTCTACGAGATGACGCCAGACCACAACGCGATCATCGGGGAGGCGACGGGCGTCTCGCGCTTCCTCTACGCGACCGGGTTCTCCGGACACGGATTCCTCCAGGGCCCCGCCGTCGGCGAGATCCTCCGCGACCTGGTTTTGCGTCGCCCGCCGTTCGTCGACATCGAACCGTTGAGCCTGGAGCGCTTCGACACGTCCGCCCTTCGCCCCGAGTACAACGTTGTATAAGCGATCTTCATCTTCCGCCCAGAACTTACGGAGCAACCAATGACAACAACCCAGCCCCAGCACGAGCTGTCCGTCTCATCGACCGACGAACTTCGTTCGCGAGCCCGGGGGGCCCTCGAGAACTGCGGTGTCGATCTTTCCTCACCCGGGACTGGACCGTCCGTGAGCGCGCGCTCGCCGATCACGGGCGAGGCGTTGTTCGACGTACCCGCCGCAGACCAGGCGGAGGTGGCGGCGGCAATCGCCGCGACCGAGCGTGCCTTTCGTGAGTGGCGTGGCGTGCCCGCGCCGGTCCGCGGTGCGCTCGTCAAGCGTCTGGGCGTGCTCCTGGGCGAACACAAGGCGGACGTCGCCGAGCTGATCACGATCGAGGCGGGGAAGATCCCCTCGGAGTCCCTCGGCGAGGTGCAGGAGGCCATCGATATCTGCGACTTCGCGGTCGGGTTGTCGCGCCAGCTCGATGGGCGCACGATGCCGTCCGAACGGCCAGGCCACCGGTTGATGGAGACGTGGCACCCGCTGGGCGTGGTCGGCCTCATTACCGCGTTCAACTTCCCGGCGGCGGTGTGGTCCTGGAACATTGCGGTCGCCTTGGTCTGCGGCGACACCATCGTGTGGAAGCCCTCGCGAATGACTCCTCTCACATCGATGGCATGCTCGGCCCTGGTGGATCGCGCCGCATCGGAGTGCGGCGCGCCGGCGGTGCATCGGCTCGTGATCGCTGACGCTCGCGAAGGCAAAGTGCTGGTGGATAGCCCCGATGTCGCGCTCGTGAGCGCGACTGGATCGGAGCGCATGGGGGTGGAGGTCGCGCCGCGCGTGGCGGCCCGCATGGGGCGATTCCTGCTCGAGCTCGGCGGGAACAACGCCGCGGTCGTGGCACCCTCGGCCGATCTCGAGCTCGCCCAGCGGGGAATCGTCTTCGCCGCGGCGGGAACCGCCGGCCAGCGCTGCACGACGTTGCGTCGGGTGATCGCACACGAAGACGTCGTCGAAGAGCTCGTCGCCGCGCTGCGCGACGTGTTCGGCCGACTCCCGATCGGCGACCCGAATGCCTCCGGGACGTTGGTCGGTCCGCTGATCAATGAGCGGTCGTACCAGGGGATGGTCGCGGCGCTCGAGGAGGCACAGTCCGACGGAGGCGAGCTGATCGTAGGCGGCGGGCGGCGTGCGGCAGCGGGCCTTCCGAATGCCTACTACGTCGAGCCCGCGATCGTCCGCATGCCCGCCCAGACAGAGCTGGTGCGGCGCGAGACGTTCGCCCCAATTCTCTACGTGATGACCTACCGGGGCTTCGAGGACGCGATCGCGCTCCACAACGGTGTTCCGCAAGGACTGTCGTCCAGCATCTTCACCGGCGATCAACGAGAGGCCGAACGCTTCCTTTCCTCCGACGGCTCCGACTGCGGGATCGTCAACGTCAATATCGGGACCTCCGGCGCCGAGATCGGCGGCGCGTTCGGCGGTGAGAAGTCCACCGGAGGAGGACGCGAGTCCGGCTCGGATGCCTGGCGCGCCTACATGCGCCGGGCAACCAACACCATCAACTACTCAGACGAGCTTCCGCTGGCCCAGGGTGTGGAGTTTGGGTGAGGTCCTGCCGTCTCACTGATGCGCCGGGGATAGAGGGCGGTTTGTGACGGCTACCGACACACCCGAGCAAGCGCTCGAGCGTCACTTCCGCGCGGGCGTGGCTGCGCTCAGCAGCAGAGGGGCTCGCGATGTGGAGCTCGATCAGCCGGTCCGCGACGGCACCCGGCTGACCGCGCGGATGGCCCTCGCATTGTTCGACGCGATGGTGGCAAGCAGGAATCTCGACCTGGCCGCGCGCTATCTGCGGAAGGAGGGCCCCGGCGTCTACACGATCGGATCCGCGGGCCACGAGTCAAACGCCGCGATCGCAGCGGCGCTCAGACCCACCGATCCAGCGCTCCTCCATTACCGATCGGGCGGGTTCTACTGCGCGCGGGCACAGCAGGTCCCGGGCTCCACCCCACTACGGGACATCCTTCTCGGCCTGGTCGCCGCCGCGGACGAGCCGATTTCCGGCGGGCGACACAAGGTGTTCGGCAACCACGCGCTCGCAGTGATCCCCCAGACCTCGACGATTGCGTCACATGTCCCCCGTGCGATGGGGGTCGGGTTCGCGATCGAACGCGCGCAGCGGATCGGTGTCAGCCCTGCGTGGCCGGCGGACGCCATCGTGGTCTGCTCATTCGGCGATGCTTCGCTCAACCACTCGACTGCCCTGGGAGCGTTGAACGCCGCTGAGTACACCGTGCACCAGGGGCTGCGGATGCCGGTGCTGTTCTGCTGTGAGGACAACGGGTTCGGCATCAGCGTCCGCACGCCTCGCGATTGGGTGAACGAAGCTTGGTCGAATCGACCCCATCTGCGCTATTTCAGCACCGAGGGGACAGACATCGCGGGCGCCTATGACGCCGCTCTGGCGGCAGCCGAATACGTGCGCAGCTCGCGCCGCCCCGCGTTTCTGCACCTGCGGTGCGTTCGCTTCCTCGGCCATGCGGGCAGCGACGCCGAGATCGGTTATCGCAGCCATGTCGAGATCGGCGAGGACCTCGAGCGCGATCCCCTCGTCCACGCCGCGCGCCTGCTCGCCGAGGCCGGGATCGCCGAGCCCAGCGAGCTGCTCGCCAGGCACGATGCAGTTGCAGCGGACGTGCGGCGCCTGGCGGACGACGCCGCCAACCAACGGCGGCTGTCGAGCGCATCAGAAGTGATGGAGCCGATCGCACGACGACGGCCGGAAGGGGTCGCCTCGGACGTGACCCAGGTGGCGAGCCCGGACGCGAGGGCGAGCGCGTTCGGCGGGAAGCTTCCGGAAGAAGCAGGCCCACTGACATTGGCCGAGTCGATCAACGCGACGCTGACCGACGCACTCGCAGCCCGGCCGGAGCTACTGGTGTTCGGTGAGGACGTCGCGCATAAGGGAGGCGTTTACGGCGTCACCCGTGGACTGCAGCGCCGTTTCGGCATCACTCGAGTGTTCGACACGCTTCTCGACGAACAGACGATCCTCGGTGTCGCGCTCGGTTGCGGCGTCTCCGGCCTGCTTCCGGTTCCCGAGATCCAGTACCTGGCTTACCTGCACAATGCCGAGGATCAGCTTCGAGGCGAGGCCGCGACCTTGCCGTTCTTCTCAAATGGGCAATACCAGAACCCGATGGTGTTGCGGATCGCCGGATACGGCTACCAAAAGGGCTTCGGCGGCCATTTCCACAACGACGACGCCGTCGCAATCCTCCGAGACATACCCGGGATCGTCGTGGCCTCTCCAGCACGACCGGACGACGCGGCGGCCGTGCTCCGCGCCTGCCTGGCAGCCGCGTCCGTCGACGGATCGACGTGCGTTTTTCTGGAGCCGATCGCGCTCTACCACACCCGTGATCTGCTCAGCCCGGGTGACGGTGGCTGGTTGGCGCCGTATACCCCACCCAGCGAATGGTCAGCCGCTCACGCTCCAATCGGCTCGGCACGAGTACACCGTGACGGCAGCGACCTGACAATCGTCACATTCGCGAACGGCACGTACATGTCGCTGCGCGTCGCCCAGCGACTCGCCGAGGACGGGATCGATGTCCGCGTGGTGGACCTACGCTGGCTTGTCCCACTCCCGGCTGCCGACATCCTCCGAGAGGCCGAAGCGACCGGACGTGTGCTGATCGTGGATGAGACGCGCCGGAGCGGCGGGGTCTCCGAGGGCGTCGTGGGCGCGCTCGTCGACGCGAACTTCGAGGGGACGATCTCGCGGGTGACGAGCCAGGACTCTTTTGTCCCATTGGGGGAAGCCGCTGATCACGTCTTATTGCAAGAAGCGGAGATCGATGCGGCCGCGCGGGCGCTCGTAGGCTCCGTGGACCATCGCCAGCGCTCCGGTGCGGACGGGAGCGCCGCTGCCGGTCGTACGAGCAAAAGTTCCGGTAGCTACTCGCGCTCCGGCTAGACCGGCGTTTTTCGCCGGAAGAGCCCGAGTGTTCAAGCGACTGGCATCAGCGGGATCTCGTCGCGCACCTCCGCGTGCGGCTCACGCGCGAGCATCTGACCTGCCGAGGTGGCGAGGAAGGTGTCGAGGGACACGTCTTCCTGGCACACGAAGCCCGAGTCCGGCAGCGAGCCCTCGGCAAGCAATTCGACAACCCCGACCGCCCCGGCGGCTGTCGTCCATGCGATGGCGGTCCGGGCGGCGCCGGCGACGATCCGCGGGCGGTACACGCGGACGAACTCCTCGCGGGCCCGGCGTCCCCCGCTGGTTCCCTCGGCCGCCGCGTAGACGATCACCAGATCGTCCCGGACCGGCGGGTAGGCGTCTCCGAGAAGCCGCATGGCATCCTCTCGCTGCCGGCCAAGGCCAAGCTCCTGCAGCATGAAACGCATCAGCCGGCAGTGACCGGGATACCGGATCGTCTTGTAGTCGAGGCGGTCGACACGTCCGGCGAACGTTTCGCACATCCTCCCGAGGCCGCCCGACGTGGTGAACGCCTCGTAGGCCGCCCCGTCGATCACGATCGTCTCCAGTTCTGAAAGCGACGGCACGCTCACGAGCTGGCCTCCGCGCAGCTGCTCGCCATCGTTCAGATACTCGTTGACGAGCCCGGCAGATGACCAATTGCACGCATAGCCGGCCGCATTGTTCGGGGTACGCGGAAGGGCGCCGACGCGCAGCTCGATCCGCTCGACGGTCTCGAGGCTGGCCGCGAGCGCACCACCGACGATGCAGATGAACCCCGGGGCGAGACCGCAGCAGGGCATCCAGATCGTGTTCGAGCTCTGCGCGAGCTGCCTCACGGTGCGCGAGGTGGCGACGTCCTCGGACAGATCGAGGTAGTGCACGCCGGCGGAATGCGCCGCCGTGACAACCACGGTGTTCAGGTAGTACGGCAGGCATGAGATGACCGCGTCGACGCCCGCGAACAGCTCCTCGAGCGCCGCGGCATCCCTGACGTCCATGACCGACGCGTGCTCACCGGCCGCCCTGCTCTCGTCGGCGTCGACTCCCCGCACCTCGAACCCGCGTTCGATAAGCATGTCCGCGATCAGCCGCCCGACATTGCCAAGGCCGACGACTGCGACCCGGCCGACGCGGGAGTGGAGGGCGGTTGGCGAGTCCATTCGCGCAGTGACTTCTAGCAGGGCGTACGGTCCGACTGCCGTCCCGGTGCCAGCGACCTCGCTGGCGCGCCCCGGTCGCCACCGGGGCGCTGTACGAGCGTCCTCGCTGCGGTACTGCCGGGATTCGAACCCGGTTGGACGGGAGTCACGAACCGCACGACAAAGCGGAAAACCGCTTGAGAGAGCGGATACTGCCACGTCCCCATAGCCGCTGGGGACCGCTGGGGACCGCTCTGACGGGGTGATACGGCGCTCGAGCGGCCCGCTCCTCTTGACAGATGGGGTTCTGCACCTAAGCTCGACATTGGGGCAGGAGAAGGGCGGTCCCGACGATGTCAGACGGAGAGCACACCCCGGTTTCCAACCAGCCCGAAGAGCACCTACCCGGCACGCTCGAGCAACCCATCCTGCAAGCGCCGTCGACCGGGCCCGGGGACGAGTCGGCCCCGCCGACCGACGAGGGCAGGGAGTCGGTCGAAGGCTACTCTCGCAGGGAGGCGGCTCCTGAGGAGCTGTGGACGCCGCCGACCGCCGATCTCCCAGACATCGGCGAAGCATCGTTCGGGCCCCCACCGGCGATGGCCGAGATCGTCCATGGACCCGATGACCGCGTCCAGATCACGAACACCTCCGTTTATCCCTGGCGGGCTCACGCGTCCCTTTTGATCCAAGCCGCGGACAACTCGATGTGGATCGGGACAGGGTGGTTCATCGGCGTCCACACCTTGGCTACCGCGGGCCACGTGGTCTACATCAAGAACAGCGGGGTGCCCGGCCGCGATGGCTGGGTGAAGAACATCAAGGTGATGCCTGGGCGCAACGCGAGCTCCCTCCCCTACGGATCGGTCACGAGCACCAGCTTTCGCTCGGTCATCGGCTGGGCGAATTCGGGCGATCCGAACTACGACTACGGCGCGATCATCATCCCGACCGACCTGGGCGCCACGACCGGATGGTTCGGCTTCGGGGTGTGGCCGGACGCGGATCTGGTCGCCGTGACCGGCAACATCTGCGGCTATCCCGGTGACAAGCCGAGCGGGACCGAGTGGTATGACGCGCGTGGCATTGCCTCCGTCGACGCGCGGAAGGTCTACTACGACATCGACACCGCGGGTGGTCAGAGTGGTAGTGGGGTTTACCGCTTTGCGAACGGCGGGCGGTACGGGGTCGCCGTCCACGCCTACGGTGGCGCATCGACAAACTCTGGCACGCGCATCGTGACGCCCGTGTTCAACAACTTCGTCGCTTGGAAGGCGTGATCGTGGCCGGTGGCGCCTGACGAGGGGGGTGCGGCCGGCAAGTCGAGTGCCGCGCGCCGGCCAGCACCGCGCCCGGGCAGAATCGCGGGGCTCGTCCGCGACGAGGACGGCGAGCCGGTCGAGCAGGCCAGTGTCTATCTCACGCAGGCGCCCGGGCCGATTCCCGATGTCGCCGGCCTTACGGCGAGCGATGGAAGCTTCTCCTTCGCGGCGCCCGTGGAGGGCAGCTATACGGTTGAGAGCCGCGCCGAGGGGTTGGTCCCGGTGAGCGCGACGGTGATCGTGCGACGTGGGGAGGACGTTCGCGTGGAGATTTCGCTCAGGGCGTCCTAGTCCGTCGGGTGGCGCTGCTTCAGCCGACCCCGATAAGCGCAGGGATCGCCTTCCTCCGGGAGACCCGCCGGCGCTCGGGTCGACGCGGTCGAGGCCGCGGGCGCGACTGTCGTGAGCTCGGCCGGGCCGGGCCGAGCCGGATAGCATCGCCGTGTGGGCGAGATCCGGGGCGACACCGACGAGGAGGCGAAGCGCGTCCTCGAGCCGGCGAGCTCGGAGGGGGTGCCGTTGCGGGTCCTGCCGCACGTGGTCTTGAACGCTCTCCACGAAACGGAGCGGCCGCTCTTCGACCCGACCATGGCGCGCCGGCCCGACGTCAGGCCGGCGGCCGCTCGATGACCATGGCCCAGGTGCGATCGCCCGGGCGTCCGACGGCCGTGGACGGGTCCCTGCTCGACCGCCTGAAGCGGCCCCGTTACGAGCTCCTGCCCCTGAACGGGATCGAGGATGCGGTCGCCCGGCACGTTCCCGCCGAGGTCAAGCTGACGATCACCGCCTCACCGAGCAGGGGCATTGACCCCACGCTCGAGCTCGCGGAGCGCCTCAGCCGACGCGGCTACGACGTGGTCCCGCACCTGTCGGCGCGGCTGATACGCGATCGAAGCCACCTCGAGGAGGTGATCGGGAGGCTGGAGGCGGCGGGCGTGCGTGAGGTCTTCGTGATAGCCGGGGACCCGCGGGTGCCGGCGGGCGGGTTCGAGGGCGCTGCGGGGCTGCTGTCGGCGATGGACGAGCTGCGTGGGCGGTTCGCCGAGATCGGAATCTCCGGCTACCCCGAGAGCCATCATTTGATCAGCGACGAGACGACGATCGAGGCGATGTTCGAGAAGGCGCCGATGGCGACCTACATCGTCAGCCAGATCTGCTTCGACACGGACGTGATCGCGACCTGGGTTCGCCGGGTGCGCGACCGGGGGACATATCTGCCGATCTGGATCGGGATCCCGGGCGTCATCGACAACCGCAGGCTGTTGCGGATCTCGGTCAAGGTCGGGCTCGGCGAGTCGGCCCGCTTCCTGCGGGCCCACCGCGGCTGGTTCGCGCTGCTCGCCCGACCGCGGGTCTACACGCCGACCAAGCTGGTCCTCGGACTGGCACCGTTGATCGCCGACCCGGCCGCAAGGATCGGCGGTCTTCACGTCTACACCTTCAACGAGCTCGAGCGCACGGAGAGCTGGCGCCGCCGGCTCGTCGAGCGGCTGACCGCAGAGAACGACGACTAGGAGGAGGAACCACGCCTTGGCACAGGTGAACGAGCACCCAGAGGTCCTGCTGTACACCCGGATTCGGAAGTCCCCGTACTTCTACGCGTCGCGCCGCCACGGCGTGCAGATGTACTCCTTCTACAACCACACCTACCACCCGCGGCACTACGGCGATCCGGTTGCCGAGTACTGGCACCTGCTGAACGGGGTCACGCTGTGGGACGTCGGGGTCGAGCGGCAGATCGAGATCAGCGGGCCCGACGCCTTCGCCTTCACCAACCTGCTCGTTGCCCGCGACCTGAACAAGTGCGCGGTCGAGCAGTGCAAGTACGTCTTCCTGTGCCTACCCGATGGCGGGATCATCAACGACCCGGTGCTGCTGCGAGTGGAGGAGAACCGGTTCCTGCTCTCGCTGGCGGACAGCGACGTGGAGCTGTGGGCGAGGGGCGTCGCCTTCAACTCCGACTTCGACGTGACGATCAAGGAGATCGACCTCGGGCCGGTGCAGGTCCAGGGGCCGAAGTCCAAGGACGTGATGGTCGACCTGTTCGGCGACAGCATCCTCGAGATCCCCTACTACTTCCTGCGGCCGTTCGAGCTCGACGGGATGAACGTCCTCGTCTCGCGCACCGGCTACACCGGCGAGCTCGGCTACGAGATCTACCTCTACGAGGCGAGCCGGGACGGCGGCAAGCTGTGGGACGCCGTGCTCGAGGCGGGCAAGCCGCACGACCTCGCCGTAATCGGGCCGTGTCACATTCGCCGGATCGAGGGCGGCATCCTCGCCCTGGGGGCCGACATGTGGTACGACACGAACCCCTACGAGGTCGGCATGGGCTACGACTGGATGGTCGACCTCGAGCAGGGGTCCGACTTCATCGGCAAGGAGGCGCTCGCCCGGATCAAGCGGGAGGGAGCGAAGCGCAAGCTCGTCGGGGTCGAGATCGGTGGCGAGCAGCTCGGCGCCTACAACGACGGCTCGATGATCGACGTCTTCCCGGTCCACAAGGACGGCGGACGGATTGGCGAGGTGACCTCGGCCTGCTTCTCACCGCGGCTCGAGAAGAACATCGGCTACGCGATGGTTCCCACCGAGGACGCCGACCTGGGCACGGAGCTCGAGGTCGAGACGCCGCAGGGGCGGACTTCGGCCGTGATCGTCGAGAAGCCGTTCATCGATCCGAAGAAGGAGACCCCGAAGCAGGAGCTGGCAGGCACGGCAGGCGGCCAGGACTGACCCGGCGGCCGGGGCTTCAGATCACCCAGGCGGACCCGTCGGGGAACGCCTCGACCCGGTCCGCACGACCGTCGAGCTGCAGCTCGGCGGGCGGCTCGCCCATCCGCCCGAGGTGAAGCTCGAACGGCTCGAAGGGGACGCGCTCGAACTCGACCCCCGCCGGCGGGCGCTCGGACGCGCGCAGGAACGCCATCCCCTGGCAGCCCGGAGTGCGGCGGGTCCGCCACACGTAGAGTCGACCGCCCCGCTCCCGGACGAGCTCGACCGCGCGTTCTGACGCGATCACGCGCATGTCTCAACAGTACCCCGCAAGCCTCAGCGCCAGGTGAGGCCCAGCTTTCCCCCGATGCCGCGCTGGACCTTCGCCACCGCGCGGAAGGCCTCTTTCAACGAGGTCCTCGTGAGCGGCGTGAGGCGCTTCGGGTCGATCAGGTTGTCGGGTGGCTCTCCGGCGCGCAGTTGCTCAACCTGATGCTCCATCCGCAGGGCGCAGGTGAGCTCGAATGCGTCGCGGAGCACGGCGGTATCTGCCGCCACCAGCGTTCCCGCCGCCTCCGCGGCCCGCAGGCGAGCTGTCGTCGAGGCCGCGCCCACGCCGGCCATCAGGCCGGCCCAGCGGGCGAGAGCCTCGATTGGCAGCAGGCCGCCGCGCTTGATGTCCAGCACTCCCTTGCGCTCGCCGCTGTCCTCGAGCACGAAGTCGCGGAAGAAGCCGGTGGGCGGGTGCTCGGCGAGCGCCGCGGCGACCAGCCGGTTGAGGGCGTGCTCGCGGTTCGGGGTCCGCGCGAACGCGGCCGCCAGGCGCTCGGCGACGGTCGTCGCGCCCCAGACTGGATCGCTCTCGATCACCACCGAGAGCAGCATCAGGCCGCGGTCGCGATCGGGGTCCTCGAGCCACGACCGTGCGGCGCGCTCCCAATCGCCGACCGAACGGGCGAACAACGGACTCGAGGCCACCGCGCCCTGGGGGTCGGGGCGCAGCCCGCACGCCGACAGGCCCTCCAGCACCCGCCGTGCCAGGGCGATCATCGTCTCTCGCACCTGCGGATCGTCCCCGCCCTCCCAGGCCAACGCGCAGTCGACGTCGGAGCTCGGGAACGGCTCGCGGCGGCCGAAGCTGCCCATCGCCAACCAGGTGTACGGCACGGGCGGACGCCCGAGCTCCTCCTGCGCGATCTCGATCAGCCGCCGCGTGATCGTGTCGTGGGTGCTCGCGATCGTACGGCTGACGGCCGCGGCCGGCGCGTCCGCGTCATAGAGCGCGATCACCATCTCGGGCAGCTCGGCGGCCGCCTCGGCCACGGCCGCCGCGTCGGGGCTGCGGGCGATGAGCGATCGGAGGCGAAAGGGAGCGCGCCGCTCGCTGGCGATCAGGTCGACGTCGTCGAGCACCCCGACCAGGCGCCGGCCGGTCTCGAGCACGGGCAGGTGGCGGATGCCGCGGTCGAGCATCTCGAACAGTGCCTCCGTCTCGGTGCGGTCAGCGGCCACCGTCCAGGCGGGTGCTGTCATCACGTCGGCGAGCGGCGTCTGCGGCCCGGCGCCCGCCGCGGCGACCCGGGTGCGGATGTCGCGGTCGGTGACGATCCCGAGCCGGTCACCCAGGTCCACGACCACACAGGTGGCGCCGGCCTCGACCATGCGCTGGGCGGCCTGCTGCACCGGCGTAGCGGGGGGGCAGACCAACGCCGGCGCGCGAATCAGCTCGCGGACCGGCCGGCCAGCGGCCGGCGGCGGTTCGCGCTCATGGCCCGACAGCAGGCGGACGCTCTTGGAGAGCGACCCGACGACGAAACGCAGGGCGGCCGGGCGCTCGAGCACGGGTCGGATCGCGTGCTCGGGGATCCGGTATACGACCGCGTCCTCGGCGGCCCGCGCGACGAACCCCATCGGCCGCTCCTCGAGCAGCGAGGCGAACGCGAACATCTCGCCCTCGCCGAGCAGGTCCAGAAGGCGTCCGGCGGTGAGCAGCTCGACCGAGCCCCGCCGGACGACGTAGGCGAACTCGGAGGTGGCCTCGGCGCTGTCGAGGATCGTGTCCAGCGCGGGGTGGGACTCGGTTTCGGCGGCAGCGGCGACGGCCGTCAGCGCCTCCTCGTCGAGGGTGTCGAAAGGCGGGTGGTGACGCAGGAACCCGGCGATCTCGGTCTCGGCGCTGTCGTCCATGGTGCGGCGCGGTGGGCCAGATATACCATGGTTGACACGGACCGGCGGCGCTGAAAGACTCACCGCGCGCGTATGGATCGAGCGTCCATTTCGCAACCGGCTGGAGAGCCCAAGGGAGGTCACCTGTGACGACGGAAGATGCTCAAGGCCAGTCTGACGAGCTAGCCGAGTTTGGCTACAAGCAGGAGCTCGACCGCAGCATCGGAAGGTTCGCGAGCTTCGCCGCGGGCATCAGCTACATCTCGATCCTCACCGGCACCTTCCAGCTCTTCTACTTCGGCTTTGCATTCGGCGGCCCCGCCTACTGGTGGACGTGGCCGATGGTCTTCATCGGCCAGCTGATGGTGGCGCTCTGCTTCGCCGAGCTTGCCGCCAACTTCCCCGTGGCGGGATCGATCTACAACTGGGGGAAGAGGTTGGCGAGCGCGACGGTCGCCTGGCTCGGGGGCTGGATGATGCTCACCGCGTCGATCGTCACGATCGCCGCGGTGGCGCTCGCCTACCAGATCACCCTGCCGCAGATCGACAGCGCGTTCCAGTTCGTCGGCGACGGCACCGGTGAGAACGACTTCGCCGCCAACGCGGTGATCCTGGGCACGGTCCTGATCGTCTTCACCACCGTGATCAACGCCCTCGGCGTGAAGCTGATGTCGCGCATCAACAGCACCGGCGTGTTCATCGAGTTGATCGCAGCGACGCTGCTGATCATCCTGCTCGCGGCCAACATCACCCGCGGGCCCGACGTCCTCTTCGAGACCCAGGGCCTCGGCGAGGGCCACGACTGGGGCTACCTCGGCGCCTTCCTCGCCGCCTCGCTCGCGTCGGCCTACGTCATGTACGGCTTCGACACCGCGAGCTCGCTCGGCGAGGAGACCAGGAATCCCCGCAAGACCGCCCCCCTGGCGATCATGCGCGCCGTAATCGCCTCCTTCATCCTCGGCGGCTGCATCCTCCTGTTCGCGATCCTCTCCGTCTCCAACATCAACAGCCCCGAGATCGGCGTCGGCGGCCTCCAGTTCATCATCCTCGACGTGCTCGGCGACACGGTCGGGAAGATCTTCCTGATCTGCGTCGTGATCGCGGTCACCGTCTGCTGCCTCGCCGTGCAGACGGCGACGATCCGGATGATCTTCGCGATGGCGCGCGACAACAACCTGCCGCTCGGCGAGCGGCTCGCCAAGGTTCACCCGAAGACGAAGACCCCGATCGTTCCGGCCGTGCTCACCGGGCTGCTGGCGATCCTGATCCTGGTCGTGAACATCAACCAGCCGCAGATCTTCCTCGTGATCACCAGTATCGGGATCATCATGATCTACATCGCCTACATGCTGGTGACGGGGCCGATGTTGCGCAAGCGACTGAAGGGCGAGTGGCCGCCCAAGGACGCCAAGGAGAAGGGGTTCTTCACCCTCGGGAAGTGGGGGCTGCCGATCAACATCGTCGCCGTCTCCTGGGGCGCGTTCATGGCCCTGAACCTGGCCTGGCCTCGCAAGGACATCTACAACGCGACCGAGCCCTTCCACTGGTACCTCCAGTACGGGGCGTTCCTGTTCATCGGCGTCGTCTTCTTCGGCGGGCTCGCCTACTACTGGTTCGTGCAGCGCCACAAGACCGGCGTGCTGGCGTCGCACGCCCTGGGCACGCAGGCGGGGGCCGCGGCGCCGGAGCCGTCGTCCCCGGCGTCCCCCGCCGAATAGCCCGCGCCGGCCCAAGAGAGGAGAGAACATGGATCAGTTCGACTACGTCGTCGTCGGCGGCGGCACCGCGGGCTGCGTGGTCGCAGCGCGCCTGTCCGAGGACCCCGAGACGAGCGTCTGCCTGCTGGAGGCCGGACCCTCCGACGTCGGTGACCAGGCGATCCTCGACCTCGAAGCCTGGATGGCGCTGCTCGAGTCGGGCTACGACTGGGACTATGAGATCGAGCCGCAGGAGCGCGGCAACTCGTTCATGCGCCACGCCCGGGCGAGGGTGCTGGGCGGCTGCTCGTCGCACAACTCGTGCATCGCCTTCTGGACCCCCGCCGAGGACCTCGACCAGTGGGTCTCGATGGGGTGCGAGGGCTGGAGCGCGGAGGAGTGCTTCCCGCTGCTCAAGCGGCTCGAGAACAACAGCGCCGAGGGCGACCACCACGGGCGCGAGGGGCCGGTGAAGCTGCGCGACGTGCCCCCCGACGACCCCTGCGGCGCCGCCCTGCTCGAGGCCTGCGAGCAGGCGGGCATCCCGACCGTCCCCTTCAACACCGGCAAGACCGTCAGCCACGGAGCGAACTGGTTCCAGATCGCCTCCGACGAGAACAACGTGCGCTCCTCGTCGTCGAAGTCGTACCTGCACCCGATCATGGGCCAGCGCCCCAACCTCGACGTGCGCACCGGATGCCGCGCAAAGCGGCTGCTGTTCGACAACGAGAAGCGCTGCATCGGCGCCGAGTACATCGGCCTCGACCTCTTCCGCTCGATCGAGGTCGGCGCCCGCCGCGAGGTGATCCTGAGCTGCGGGTCGATCGACGACCCGAAGCTGCTCATGCTCTCAGGCATCGGGCCGGCCGAGCACCTGCGCGAATTCGGGATCGACGTCGTCGTCGACTCCCCCGGCGTCGGCGAGAACCTCGAGGACCACCCCGAGGGCCTGGTGATGTGGGACGCGAAGAAGCCGATGGTCACCACCTCGACCCAGTGGTGGGAGATCGGCATCTTCACGATGACCGAGGAGGGCCTCGACCGGCCCGACCTGATGTTCCACTACGGCTCGGTCCCGTTCGACATGAACCTGATCCGCCGCGGCTACCCGACGACCGAGAACGCCTTCTGCCTGACGCCGAACGTCACCCACGCGCGGTCGCTGGGAACGGTGCGCCTGCGCACCCGCGACTTCCGCGACAAGCCGAAAGTCGACCCGCGCTACTTCACCGATCCCCACGACGAGCGGGTGATGCTGCACGGGGTGAGGCTGGCGCGCGAGATCGTCTCGCAGTCGCCGATGGACGAGTGGCGCGGCGACGAGCTCGCGCCGGGGCCGGATGCCCAGTCGGACGACGAGCTGCTCGAGTACATCCACAAGACGCACAACACCGTCTACCACCCGTCCTGCACCGTGCCCATGGGCGCCGTCGACGACGCCGACGCGCCGCTCGACCCCCGGCTGCGGGTCAAGGGCGTGCGCGGGCTGCGCGTCTGCGACGGGTCGATCATGCCGTTCCTGGTTGCCCCGAACCCGGTGATCACCACGACGATGATCGGCGAGAAGTGCGCCGACATGGTCAAGGAGGACGCCGGCAAGCTCGCCGAGGCCGCCGCGGGCTGAGCCGGGCGTGGCGACGACGATGACGACCCGGATGTTCATCGACGGCGAGTGGTGCGACGCCGCCAGCGGCGCCACCGTCGAGGCGACAAGCCCGGCGACGGGGGAGTCGCTCGGACCGGTTGCCGAGGGCAGCCGCCAGGACGCGCAGCGCGCGATCGCGGCGGCCAACGCCTCCTTCGGAGCCTGGGCCGGGCGCACGGGATTCGAGCGGGCGGCGCTCCTGCACCGGGTGGCGGATGCGTGCGAGCGCCGTCGCGACGACCTCGCGCGGATCTGCACCCTCGACCAGGGCAAGCCGCTCAAGGCCGAGTCCGACGTCGAGGTCGGAGAGCTGATCGAGTTCTGGCGCATGGCGGCCGAGGACGCCAAGCGGATCGAGGGCAAGATCCCCGAGACCGCCGCGCCGGGGAGGCTCGTGCTGCTTCTGCGGCGACCGGTCGGGGTGCTCGGGCTGATCACGCCCTGGAACTGGCCGTACACGATGCCCGCGGAGGTGCTCGCCCCAGCGCTCGCCTGCGGCTGCCCGGTGGTCTGGACGCCGGCCCCCTCGACGGCGGTGTGCTCGGGTGTGCTGGCCGAGTGCGTCGTCGAGGCCGACCTGCCGCCCGGGGTGTTCAACTTCGTCCTCGGGCCGGGGCCGGAGGTCGGTGACGAGCTGGCGGTCAACCCGGGCACGCGGGCGGTCGCCTTCACCGGCTCGACCCAGACCGGGCTGATCGTCGCTCGCCAGGCGGCGGGCAAGGCGCAGCTGCTGGAGATGGGCGGCAACGGCCCGTTCGTGGTCATGGACGATGCCGACCTCGACGCCGCCGCCGAGGCCGCCGTCGTCGGCTGCTTCTTCGGCGCCGGCCAGAGCTGCTCGGCGGCGGAGCGCCTGCTCGTCCACGAGGCGGTGCGTGAGGAGTTCGTCGAGAAGCTGGCGGAGCAGGTCGAGCGCGACGTCCGGCTCGGCGATCCGCTGGAGGAGGCGACGACGCTGGGTCCGCTCAACAACGAGCCGGGCGCCGCGAAGATGGACGCACACGTCGCCGACGCGGTCGACCGCGGCGCGGAGGTCGTCGCCGGCGGCCGGCGAGCCGAGGGCTTCCCGACCCGGCTCTACTGGCCCGCGACGGTGCTCGACCGGGTGTCGCCGGACTCGATCGCGGTCACCGAGGAGACCTTCGGGCCGATAGCCCCGATCGTTTCGGTGAGCTCGCTCGACGATGCCATCGCGCAGACGAATGCCCAGACGTTCGGGCTCATGGCCGCGATCTTCACGCGCGATCTGGCGGCCGGTCTCCGGTACGCGGACGCGGTCCCGATGGGGCTCGTGAACATCAACGAGACCACCAACTACTGGGAGGTCCACCTCCCGTGGGGCGGCGGAGGTCGCTCCGAGAGCGGCATCGGCCGCGTCGGCGGGCCCTATCCGATGGACACGCTCACCGAGCTCCAGACGGTGCTCATTCACACCTGATCGTCAGGGCCCGGTACTCCGCCATCGCGTCGACCAGCCACTCGGCGTGATCGTTTGACCGCCTCGATCGGGGCCCGCCGGGAGTCGGCTTCAGCCGCGGTGCCGGCGCGCTCGGGCGCCTTGATCCGGGCCATCGTCCCCGCGGGTTGATACGCGAAGCTCGTGCCTTCGATCTCGCCGCTTATGATGACGACGCAGCGGTCATGCGGCGTTACGTGGACCAAGGGTGATGCTTCCTGGCGCACGGGTCTGAAATATCACGTTGGGGGCGGGCCGCCAGCCCGAATTGATCTCTTGGCGGACGAGGCCCAGCGATCCAGCGCCCTCCCGGCGACGGCCCGCGCGGTCGTGATCGGTGCCGGGATCGTCGGCAACAGCATCGTCCACCACCTCGCCCGCCTCGGGTGGCGCGACCTCGTGCTGCTCGACAAGGGGCCGCTGCCGAACCCGGGCGGCTCGACCGGGCACGCCTCGAACTTCATCTACCCCGTGGACCACTCGCGTGAGATGACCGCACTGACGCTCGACACCGTCGACCAGTACGCGCGGCTTGGCGTGCTCACGGTGTGCGGCGGGATCGAGGTCGCTCGAACCGAGGAGCGGATGCAGGAGCTGGCCCGGCGGATGGCCTCCGCCGCCTCGTGGGGAGTGGAGGGCGTCTCCCTGGTGACCCCGGCGGAGATCAAGGAGCTCGTGCCCTATATCGACGAGAGCGTGATCGTCGGTGGCTTCTACTCGGAGGGCGTGGGTGTGGTCGACTCACTGCGCGCGGGGACGCTGATGCGCGAGCAGGCCCAGGAGACGGGCGCCCTCACCGTCTCGGCGAACAACGAGGTCCTCGGCATCGACGTCGAGCGCGGGCGGGTCAGGCGGGTCCGCACGACCAGGGGCGAGATCGAGACGGAGGCGATGGTGATCTGCTGCGGCGTCTGGAGCCCGCGGGTGGCGCGCATGGCCGGGGCCTCGATCCCGTTGACGCCGGCGGTTCACCAGATGATCGACATCGGCCCCGTCCCGCGCTTCGCCGACGCGCAGAGCGCGATCGAGTTCCCGATCGTCCGCGACATGGACACCAACATGTACGAGCGCCAGGACGGCACCGGGCTCGAGGTGGGCTCCTACGCACACCGGCCGATCCTCCACGATCCCGACGAGATCCCCTCGGTCGAGGAGGCCGCGCTCTCTCCGACGGAGTTCCCCTTCACCCAGGACGACTTCGCGGCTCAGATGGAGCAGGCGCTGGAGTTGATGCCGGAGATCGTCGGAGACGAGTCGGTGGGGATCAAGTATGCGATCAACGGCCTGCTCTCGCTGACGCCGGACGGGATGCCGGTCGTGGGCGAGACGCCGGAGGTCAAGGGGCTCTGGTCCGCCGCGGCCGTCTGGGTCAAGGAGGGCCCCGGCGTCGGGCGCGCTGTCGCCGAGTGGATGGTCGGTGGCGAATCCGAGATCGACGTGCACGGGGCCGATATCGCCCGCTTCCACGAGTGCCAGAAGAGCGTCGAGCACGTGAAGTCGCGCGCCGCCGAGGGCTTCAACAAGACCTATGGGATCGTCCACCCCGGGGAGCAGTGGGAGTCGGACCGCCAGGTCAGGCTGCCGCCGTTCTACGCACGCGAGCGCGAGCTCGGCGCCGTGTTCTTCGAGGCCGCCGGCTGGGAGCGGCCGCACTGGTACGAGTCGAACGAGCCGCTGCTCGAGGAGTACGCCGACCGGGTCTCAGGGCGCGAGGCCGAATGGGATGCGCGCTGGTGGTCCCCGATCATCAACGCCGAGCACCTGGCGATGCGCGATCGGGTCGCGATGATCGACCTCACCGCCTTCTGCATCTTCGACATCGTCGGCCCCGGGGCGCTCGAGAGCGTGCAGCAGGTCGCCGTCCGTCAGATGGACGTCAAGCATGGGCGGGTCGTCTACACCCCGATCCTCACCCCCAGCGGCGGCTTCCGAGCCGACCTCACGATCATGCGCCTCGGCGACGACCACTTCAGGGTGGTCACCGGTGGCGGATCCGGCATGGCGGACCGCAAGTGGTTCGCCGACCACCTGACGGAGGACGGCACAGCACAGATCTTCGACCTCACCTCGAGCTGGTGCACGCTCGGGCTCTGGGGGCCGAGGGCGCGCGACGTGCTCGCGGGCATCACCAGCGACGACATCTCGCACGAGGGCTTCCCGTTCGCGTCCTGTCGGACGATCGAGGTCGGCTCGCTGCGCACCCTGGCGTCGCGCATCTCCTACGTCGGCGATCTGGGCTGGGAGCTCTACGTCCCGCTCGAGCAGGGCGCAAGGCTCTGGGAGATCGTCTGGGAGGCGGGGCGCCCGCATGGCGTCGTCCCGGCGGGCATCGGCGTCTACGGGACCACCGGACGGCTGGAGAAGTGCTACCGGGCCTACGGCTTCGAGCTCGACGGCGAGTACAACGTCGTCGAGGCTGGGATGGCATGGGGGAAGGTGAAGGAGCAGGACTTCGTCGGCAAGGAGGCGCACGTGCGCCAGCGCGAGGAGGAGCCGGCGGCGGTGCTCTGCACACTCACGGTCGACGACCACAGCTCGAGCAACGGGCAGAAGCGCTACATGCTCGGCGGAGAACCGATCCTGACGCGGGACGGCACTCCGCCCACCGACCGCCATGGCCGCCGCTCGTTCGTCACCAGCGCCGGGGCGGGCCCGTCGCTCGGCAAGCACATCCTGCTCTCCTACCTGCCACCCGAGTACGCCAACGTCGGGGAGGCGCTGGCCGTCGAGTACATGGGCGAGCGCTACCCGGTGACCGTGGAGCGAGCCGACTCGACGCCGCTGTTCGATCCCGACAGCGAACGGGTCCGCTCGTAGTGGCCCGCCGGGGATGAGGATCCTCGTCTGCGTCAAGCGGGTGCCGCTGACGGGCGGTCGGATGGTCCTGACCGACGACGAGCGGGCACTCCAGACGCGTCATCTCGGCTTCACGATCAGCCCGCACGAGGAGTGCGGGGTCGAGCAGGCGGTGCGCTTGGTCGAGCAGCACGGCGGCGACGTGACCGTGCTGACGCTCGGGCCCGCCGAGGCCGAGGAGCAGGTCCGCGACTCGCTCGCGATCGGGGGCGATCGCGGCATGGTCCTCGTCACCGACGGCGAGGAATGGGACCCCCAGGCGACGACGGGGGCGATCCTCGACGCGATCGAGGCCGAGCGCGCGAACGGCGGGGAGCACGACCTGATCATCTTCGGCAACGAGTCGGCGGACTCGGGCAACTACCAGGTCGGGATCCGGGTCGCGCACGCCCTCGGGCGGCCGGTCGTCACCGGCCTCAAGGGGCTGTCAGTCGAGGACGGCTTCGCTCGCTGCGAGCAGGAGACGCCCGGGGGCCGCGACGCCTATCGGGTCCCGCTGCCCGCGGTGGTTAGCGTCCTCGAGGGAATCAACCTCCCGCGCTACCCGTCTGTGCCGGCGAAGCTTCGTGCCCGGCAGAAGCCAGTCGAGACGAGCACCCCCGAGCGACCTGAACCGCGCCTGCAGATGGTCCGCCTCCGGGTTCCCCCGGGGCAGGGAAAGCAGGCGGAGATCCTCGGCAACGGTCCCGAGGCGGCGCCGGCGGTCGTCGAGATGATGCGCGACCTGGGGGTGGCGTAGTGGTGCTGGTCCTGGTCGAGCACGACGGCCCGGAGGTCGACGAGCTATCCCTTCAGGCGCTCGCGCTCGCGCGCGAGCTGGCCAGGGGCGAGCCGGTGAGCGCGCTGCTCGTCGGAGCGGGCACCCGCGAGGCGGCGGCGCAGCTGGCCGCTCACGGACTGAGCACCGCCCACGTCGCCGAGGACGAGCGACTCGGCGCATATGCCCCGGGTGCTTGGGCCACGAGCCTGATCGAGCTGGTGGACCGGCTCCAGCCGAGCGCCGTCGTCGCCGCGGGCACGAATCGCGGTAACGAGGTGCTGGCTCACGTCGCCGCCCGGATGGACCTGCCGTTCGCCGCCAACTGCACCCAGGTCGCCGGGGAGCGGCCCCTCGAGCTGACTCGCCTGCGCTGGGGCGGGAGCCTGCTCGAGGAGGCGCGCCTGCACGGCGAGCCGGCGCTGCTCTCGGTCGCGCCGCATGCGGTCGCGGCGGTGGCCGTGGACGGGGCCGACGCGCCCGCGATCGAGGCATTCACGCCCACCCTCGACGAGACCGACTTGCTGGTCCAGGTGGCCGAGCACGTCAGCACGGAGACCAGCGGCGTATCGCTTCCCGAGGCCAAGGTCGTTGTCAGCGGCGGCCGGGGCGTCGGCTCGGCCGAGGGCTTCGGGATCCTCGAGGAGCTGGCGGCCCTCCTCGGCGCTGCCGTCGGCTGCTCCAGGGTCGTTACCAGTTCCGGCTGGCGCCCGCACACCGACCAGGTCGGCCAGACGGGCACCAAGGTCGCGCCCGACCTCTACATCGCCTGCGGGATCAGCGGCGCCACCCAGCACATCGCAGGCTGCAAGGGCGCCAAGACGATCCTCGCCATCAACTCCGACCCCGAGGCGCCGATCATGGCCAGCGCCGACTACGCGGTGATCGGTGACCTGACCGAGATCGTGCCCGCCGTGACCGCCGAGCTCAGGAAGGCGGCTGGCTCATAGACGTGGCGATCGGAGCCGTCGCCCTCGCCGCGGCCCTCGCGGTGAGCGGCTTTCTGTTCGGCCGCCGCGCCAAGCTCCTCGTCGGCCTCGTCCGGCTCGGCGAGCCCGCCGAGCGCTTCGACGATTTGCCGCGACGGACCCGCAACGAGGCCGTGATCGTCCTCGGCCAGCGCAAGCTTCTTCAGCGCCTCGTTCCCGGGCTCATCCACGCCGCCATCTTCTGGGGCTTCCTTGTCCTCTTCCCGACGATCCTGATCGCGATGATCGGTGCGGTCGATCGCGATTCGACGCTGCCGTGGCTTGGCCACCAGGGCTGGTACGCGCTGATGGTCGACGTGTTCGTGGTGCTCGTGCTGGGCGGAGTCGTGGGTGCCGTGCTGATCCGCAAGGTGCAGCGACCGGCGCGCTTTGCGGGCAGCCACCTCGGCGAGGCCGACCTGATCCTGGCGCTGATCGCCGGCATCGTCTCGACGCTGCTGCTCTGGCACGCGACGAGGATCGCTCTGGACCTGAACGAATGGCCGGCCGCGTGGTCGCCCGTTTCCGACGCGCTCTCCGGCCTCTTCGGGGACGACTCGGCGACCGAGGTCCTCGAGCGGGCCTTCCTCTGGGCGCACGTGCTGATCATCCTCACGTTCCTCGCCTACCTCCCCCACTCCAAGCACCTGCACATCGTGACCGCGGCGGTGAACGTCTTCTTCGGCCACACCCGCCCCGGGGGCCGGCTCGAGCCGCTGCGCTTCGATGTCCCCGAGGAGGAGATGCGCTTCGGCGCCGGCACCGTTCCCGAGCTCACCTGGAAGCAGACGATGGACACCTTCTCGTGCACCGAGTGTGGCCGCTGCCAGGACGTCTGCCCGGCCTTCAACACGGACAAGGAGCTCTCGCCGAAGCTGCTGATCATGGCGCTGCGCGACCAGGTGTTCGCGGAGGGACCGAAGTTGTTGCGAGGCGCAGAGGGCTTCGAGCCGGAGCCGCTCGTCCCCGGGGCCATCACCGACGACGTGGTCTGGGACTGCGTCACCTGCGGCGCCTGCGTACAGGAGTGCCCGGTATCGATCGAGCACGTCGACCACATCATCGATCTGCGCCGCCACCTGGTGATGGTCGACTCGCGCTTTCCGGCCGAGGCCGAGCCGATGCTGCGCGATGTCGAGCGTGCCTCGAATCCCTGGGGCAAGCCGCAGACCGAGCGCGCCGACTGGGCGGAGCGGCTCGGAGTCCGGGTCATCGAACCCGGCGACCCCCCACCCGACCTGCTCTATTGGGTGGGGTGTGCCGCATCCTTCGACGAGCGCGCGCGCACCGCCGCCGAGTCGACCGCCAAGTTGCTCGCGGCGGCCGGCATCGACTTCGGGATTCTGGGCCCGCGCGAGGCCTGTACGGGCGACCCGGCGCGGCGCATGGGCAACGAATACCTCTTCCAGTCCTACGCGGAGCGGAACGTCAAGACGCTCAACGATGCCGGCGTCACCAAGGTCGTGGCGAGCTGCCCGCATTGCTTCAACACGATCGGCAACGAGTACCCGGACTTCGGCGGCGACTACGAGGTGATCCACCACACTGAGCTGCTGGCCGAGCTGGTACGGGAGGGACGGCTGCAACCGAACGCCGGCGCGGGCGCGATCACCTATCACGACTCCTGCTACCTCGCACGCCACAACGACGTGCTCAGCGATCCGCGTGAGCTGGTGGCCGCGGTCGGCGAGCCGATCGAGATGGAGCGCAGCGGCAAGCGCAGCTTCTGCTGTGGCGCCGGCGGCGCGCACATGTGGATGGAGGAGCGCGCCGGCAAGATCAACGAGGAGCGCGTGCGCGAGGCTGCCGAAACCGGCGCCGAGACGCTCGCCGTCGCCTGCCCGTTCTGCACCGTGATGCTCGACGACGGCGTGCGCCAGCGCGGCGATGAGCTACGCGTGGTCGACGTCTCGACGCTGCTCGCCGAAGCGCTGACCTAGTCCGCCCTGCGTGCCGCCGATTCGTCTCTCGCTACCACCCGCGGATCGTTGAGCGAGCACGCCCAGCCGCCTAGCGAGACTCCTGCCTTCACGCGAGAGCGACTGGCAGGCAGAGGGATCCGTTACAACACGACCGTGGCCGTGTTCCACGTCACGCTCAGACGCTCCGGACCCGACTGGGATTCGTCGCGTCCGATGGAGGAGCAATCGAACTGGGATCCCCACGCCTCGTTCATGGACGGGCTGGTAGCCGAAGGGTTCATCCTCCTCGGCGGCCCGCTCGCCGACGAGCATCGGGTTGTCCACGTCGTCGAGGCCGAATCCGAGGACGAGGTGCGCGCCACGCTCGCGCGCGATCCGTGGAGTGAGAGCCACCTGCGACTGGAGTCGGTCGACTCCTGGACGATCCGGCTCGACGGCCGCCGCGATTAACCAGTCACCGGCTGACCGAAGGTCGCGAGCCGTTCACCGGGACGGTCGTCCCGTAGAGACGGGTTCGCGGATCCTCATCGGCCGCCCGCTCGCCGGTGTCGACCACGCCGCCAGTGGTGCACCCCTCCGAGGCCGCGGCGCGCCACGACCTCTGCCAGCCCGGCTTCCCTCAAATCGCGCAGTCGCCGTGTCGTCGTCCGACTCGTCAGCCCGCGGTGGGCGGCAAACTCCGCGGCGGTGGCCTTGCCGAGCCCCCGGAGCGCGGCCAGGTCCTCGCGCCGGCGTCGCGCCACCCGGATCGGCAAGCTCTTCGAGGCGCGCCGCTCGTCTCGTCCCGGCTTTGTGCGGACGATCCGGCCGACCTGCCGGACGACGGGATCCTCGTCGACTTCGTCCAGGAGGCGGGGCAGGACGATGACGGACAAACTGGTCGGTCAGGTTCGAGAACCGCACGGGGCGTCACCTGCGGCTCCCGTCGCTGACCGTCTCGCTGCGATAGCTACCGCTTTTCGTCCAAAGCGGCCCTTCGACAATCCAGCGGCTTCCTAGGGCTACTGGCCGCAGCTCACCGCGCCGCTGTAGCTCACCGCGCCGCTGTGACGTGCGTGAGGGGCTTTTCATCGTCATTTCATTGCCAACCTTCTACGGTCGCCTCGGGGACGACCCGGCGACGACAGGAGGAGGCACAATGTCCACCAAGCTCAGGCGAACGCTGCTCGCGTTGGCCGCGATCGGCGCACTTGCGGCATCGGGCGGCGCGATCGCCGCGACGGGCGGCGGCGCAAGCGACCCTGCGAAGCCAAAGCCGATCCCCTACGAGATCAACGATCTCTTCATCGAGACGAACGCGACCGACGGTGACATCGGACTGCAGCTGCTTGCCGACGTCGACGAGTGGGACAAGTTCACCCTCCGCGATCCGAAGGGGCGAAAGGTGATGATGCAGGCGCGGACCAAGGGGCGCCTTGCCGGTTGGGGACTCACGGAGCTTTTCTGGGAGACGGCAGAGCCCGAGTTCTCGGAGGTGCCGTTGAGCAAGTTCAAGAAACGGTTCCCGGCGGGCAAGTACACGTTCAGGGGACGGGCCGTAGACGGCCGCAAGATCGTCGGCTCCGATCGGTTGACCCACGTGATTCCCGACGGGCCGGTAGTCACGAGCCCGACCAAGGGCGAGACCGTGAACGCGAACGCCCTCACGGTGAGCTGGGAGCCGGTGACGACGCCGGACGGCGTCGACATCGTCAGCTACCAGGTGATCGTGCTTCAGGAGCCCGTGGAGCGCGTGACGCTCAATCTGAACGCCGATGTCACGAGCGTCGACATTCCGGCCGAGGCGCTGACTCCCGGTGCGCCCGAAACCAAGGTCGAGGTGCTGGCGCGCGAGAAGAGTGGCAACCAGACGATCACCGAGGTGCCGTTCTCGGTCAAGTGAAAAGCGACAGCGCGTGCACCGGTCGTCAATCGAGACTAAGGCGAACGGTCTTACGTACGAGCGCCAGTGCCTTGAAGACGCCGTTCACCGGCCCGGTCGGGCGAATGTCCCGCGCCGCGGCGCCGGGCGGGGATCGTCTGATCCCCGGGATTCAAAGAGGCGCGTACCGTGGGCGAAGGAGGTCGAGCCGGAGACGTCGGCGACAGGCGTTCCCGACCCAGCCGAGCCTGACGAGAGTTTCCCAAGGAGGCGGATCTACTCCTGGAGGTCGACCTCGAGCGGCGAGTGATCGCTGAGCCCCTGGTCGCGCCATTGGTGGTGATACACGGCTGCAACGGGGCGAAGCTCCTTCGACGCGAAGAGATGATCCAGGCGCCAACCGCCGCCATGGCCGGCTATGCGCCGCCATGTCCAACTCGGCTCCTTGCTCGCGTAGCCGTGCAGGGCTCGAAAGACATCCTCGTAGCCCACTTCTCGCAGCCCCGGAACGACGCCCAGCTCAGCGTCATCCCATTCGGTTCCGCGATCGGGGCGAAGGCGGCCTCGGGAGTCGCGTGCGAACGAAATCACCTCACCGCTCGGTAGCTCGCGGCGCGGGGTATTGAGATCCCCGCAAAGCACCGAGGGAGCTCGCGGCCCGCTGGCGAGCCCGCTGCGGATTGCCTCCAAGGTCCGGACCTTGACCCACCCGTTGGCCGCGTTCGGGACGTGAACGCAATGGAGCTCTACGACCCCGGCGGCCACCGATGACGAGGTCGCCGCAATCGCGGTCTCCGGCCACGGCACGCGCAGGCTCGTCGAGGCGTCTGTGAGCGGAGCACGTGAGCTGAGGAGGACCCCTGTGCGTCGCCGAGCTGCGGGTTGCCGGCCGGGGTCGGCGTCATCGAGTGAAGCGCGAATGTGAGTTAGTCCGATCGTCGCGAGCGCGGTCCTCCACAACGGGAGGGTGCGTCGGGTGATCTCCTGCAGCGCGACCACGTCCGGTTCGCGCGCCGCCAGCGCGACAGCCTGTTCGGCCAGACGCACGCCGAGACGCGCGACATTCCAGCTCACGATACGCACTCGGAGAGCCTACGGGCCAGCTCTATCCGGTCCGCGAGCCTCCAGCGCCAGACGCGGGATATTCGCGCCCCCGGTGATCGATTCGGTTGACGAGATCCTCGTCATCGCGCCCTCGCTGCCTGCGGTGGCTGGTCACCCGCGGCTTCGAGCTAGGGGCCAGGCCCGAATCAGGCGGCGTCAGGGTCGCGGCGAATCTTCATGAACAGCGTCACCAGCCGGTCCTGTTCTGTTCCCGATAGGTTGGACCGCTTCCCTCGGGACTTGACCGCAAGATCGCGCACCTCTCGCCGCTCGTCGGGCGCCAGGCGATTCCAATACTCCCTACCGCTGGTGGTTAGCCAGACAATCGCTGCCATCACGCGCCGCCAAGGGACTTTCCTGGCGGCTGCTAACGCCTGTGCAACCCAAGTCGGCATCTCGTGCGTGTCTTACCCGTTATCTCGCGGGTCATAGCTGGGGGTCGGGGAAGGACCCGAAGGCGAGATCTCGCTCGACCGCCGACGTGCACCAGGTGAGCGCCAAGGGCGCGGTGGACGTGGCTGACCTCTTGCAGGAAGCCAAAACCCGCTATTTGCTGGTTCGACGGCCCGCCGAACTTCTCAGCGCGCCGGGGCGCGCTCGCGACGATCGTCGACCCCGTCGTCGTCGCGATCATGGATCCGGTCGCGCTCACCGACACCCGCTGCGTCGACCCGGCGGTGATAGCGCTCCCCGGCCTTGCCGCCGGCGATCGCAGCCAACAGGGTGCCTGCGAGCACCAGCGCGAGCGTGATCACGCCGCCGGCGGTCAGGTCACCCTCGTCGATCGGGATCCGAGGGAGCTCGATCGACCCGAGCAGGTTGTACTCGGAGCCTGCGATCGCGCCGATGACCGCGAGGACGACGACGGCAAGGATGCTCCAGACCCAGACGGCGATCCCCTGGCGCCCGCCGTCGAAGCGGGACATGCGCCCGGCGACGTAGCCGCCGGCGAAGTAGGCGAGCAGACCGATCGCGAGCAGCGCGATCGCGCCGACGACCCCGATCGTCTCGCTGCTGCCCAGCGCCTCGTCCGCGCTCTCGAGCTCCGAGAGCGCGATAGCCGCGCCCGCCGCGCTCAGCAGCGCGGTCAGCAGGGCCCCGATACCGACTGCGACCAGCCAGCCGAAGAACGCCGCGCCCCAGTTGATACCCCCGAACTCGTCCCGCTGACGCGGCGTCCCGTACTCGCCGTACCTGTCCATCTCGTCTCCTTTGGGTCTCGGACCGCCTGTGCAGACGCGTCTACCCGGATCCGGGCTCGGTTATCGGGTTAAGCGAGTACGTCGACCTCGGGGAGTGCGTCATCGTGGTCGGCCACATCCATTCACGTGGCCGAGCAAGCGAAGCCGAGGTCGAGGCGGGGAGGTCTGGCTCTTCCACTTTGCGATGGCAAAGCGGTCGAGTACTGGGAGTGCCGCACCAAGGCGAGAGCCCTCGAAGCCGCCGGGCTGTCGGAGTAGCGCTAGATTCGGGTCGGTGGCCGATGCATTCGAACTGCCGTTCGGCTCCCGGGACGAGCGCATCGCGCATAACGAGGCGTGGTCGAGAAGCCTGAACGAGCGCCGCGCCGAGTGGGTGAGCGGCCGCGACCTGACACCCGGCTTTCGGTGCGAGTGCTGGCACAGGGATTGCCCGGAGCGCGTCCCCCTCTCTCCGGCGGATTGGAAGATGGTCCGCGCAAAGCCCAATCGATTCGTCGTTGCGCCCGGCCACGTTGCCGACGAGTTCGAGGCGGTGGTCGACGAGTTCCCCCGGTTCTGGTTCGTTGAGAAGCTGGGCGAGGCAGGTGCCGTCGCTAAGGACTTGGCCAACTCGGACTGAGGCGGCCCATCGCGCGATACTGCGCGGGCGATGTCGCAGGAGAACGTCGAGATAGTCCGAGCGCAGTACGCCTCGTTCGGCCAACTCGCCGAGGGCGGCGAGGTCCACTCGTGGGTGCTCAGGTACTTCGACCCGAATTGCGAGTACCGGCCGGTCGAGGAGGTCGACGTGGTTTGCGGCCACCAGGCACTGATCGGGTGGACAAGGCGCTGGCTCGAAGCGTGGAGCAGCTATAGCGACAGGGTCGAGGAGATCATCGATGGTGGCGAGATCGTCGTCGCTGCGATCAGCATCAACGGTCGTGGTCGCACCAGCGGCGTCGAGATACGCCAACGGTTCTTTCACGTCTTCGAGATGCACGAGGGCAGGATCATTCGGCTGAGCGAATACCTGGACCGGGACCCGGCCCTCGAAGCCGCCGGGCTGTCGGAGTAGGCCGCTAGACCGGCGTTCTGGCCGTTACATAGCTCCTACCTAGCTAGGCCACGGCCATAGCGCGATACTGCGCGGGCGATGTCAACGCCGCACTCGATCCGCTGACAGCGGACGTGCTGCCGCCGTTGCCTGCGACGCTGACGAGCTTTGGCTGCTCGTAGCTGAGCCGACCTGAAATCGCGCGGGAAACGGGCCGTCATCGGGGCGGCCCGTTTCTCGTAGTTTGGGATCAGTCGATCGAGGGCAGGGCAAGGCTTCGGTAGGCGTACCAGCGCTTAGGATCAGTCCGGATACGGGTCCTGCGCGCTGTCGCCGCCGCTCACCGTTTCAAACGAGGTACCGCCGCAGTTGGGACACGGCGGCAGGCTCTTCTCCGACTGCATCGTCAGCTCCTCGCCGCAGTCGGCGCATCTATACGTGCCTGCAGAAACGTCGCTGCCCGTGGGGACTGGTTCGGCCACGATCAACCTCCTGATAGCTCTCTCCCTCCCGCTACCCGTTGATCGCTGCCCTATCGAGGTACTTACACGGTTTCTAGGTGCTCGCGCCAGCCGGCGTCGATCTGGTCCAGCTTCGCCTCGATCTCGCTGACCGGCTCCTCGAAGCAGTAGGCCCGTAGTCTGGTGCCCTCGCTCCAACGAAATGGGGTCAGTCCCGATTCGATCCCACCATGCGGGCAAGTCAAGAGAGCCCGGGTTCCCGGGCCGCTCCTTCGCTCGATGCTGAGGACCGCTAACTGAGCTCAGAACCCGGTTGACGATGTCTCCGGCGCCCGATTGGACATCCCTTGCGGAGCTTCGACGCTGCCTTGAACGTGCTAAGCCTGACGCTCGGATGTGCGGCGCGTACGCCCGAGCGCCCGGGCGCCCCGTCGCTCGAATCGATTCAGCTCCTGACGAGCGAGCCGGGTGTCGCTATAGGTGCGAACCGTGCCCGTCACTCGGTCGCGCACCTCGAGCGCGGCGCCGACGGGGATCAGAACGGCGCGCTCGGCTTGGTCGGCGACGGCGCCAAGGCGGGTCGTCTCGGCCTCGGCGCGACGTGCGGTTGCGCGGGCGGCCTGCTTGGCGGTCGTACGCGCGGCGCGCCCGGTGTCCTGCGCGGAACTCCTCGTCCGGCGAGCGGAGGCCTTGGCGGTCCCACCGCTTTGCCTGGCGGAGTTTCGCTTACGTGTCGCAGCGGCCTTCTTGGCGGCTGCCTGGCGCTGGGTCTTTGTCTGTGCGGCCATGGGTCTGTATCCCTTCAATCGCTGACTCGTTTATCAAGGCCGGCCGAGGACCCCAAGAGAGGCCCCCGGCCGGTTTGCTGTACGACGGGGCGCCGGCTGATCCGCCTGCGCCCCCGCTTCGCGGTCCTAGTGACGACTCCCGTTGCTGTCGTCATGCGTCTCGGTGTAGGGATCGCTCGACCCGGACTTGGCCAGCCCGCGGCTGATCATGTAGGCGCCGGCGACGATGGCGACGTAGAGCCACGCCTGGCGGGCGATGAACTCGTCGGTCCCGCTGGTGTCGCCGCCATTGATTGCGGCGGCGCTGACCAGAATCGCCACGATAACGCCGACCATGGCCCAAAACTCGGTGGTCTTGAAGGCCTGCTTGGTCTCGGTCGCCAGGCGGCGGATAACCCCGGTGTGACGAACGTCGTCGGTCCTAACTGAACCTGAATCGTTGCGGTTCGGCGCAACGGTCGTTCCTGCTTCCATAAGTCCGTTCTCCTGTCTTTGCGAGATCTCGTCTGGGCCGTGCGAGGTGACCGCGTCACTCTCGCCCCTTTGCTCCCAGCCGGATCGGCAGGTTGCTCGCGAATCGGCGAGCAATAGCTGCCGTAACAATCAAATACCCGCCGAGGTGCCGCCCAAAACAAATGTTCGACCAGGGCTCGCGTTCGCTCGACTCTGCGCGCTAGGCAGGGTGCCGCCAGGTCGCGACTGCCGAGTCCCGCTTAGGCCGCGACCTTGGTGTAACCGTCGACCTGCTCGCCGCGGACTGCGGTCAGAAGCTTGCCGAGCGCGCGGCGACTGATGCGGGAGATGGCCATCTGCGAGACGCCGACTTCATGCCCGATCTCGCGTTGCGTCATCTGGTCGACGAAACGCATGCGCAGCACTTGCCACTCGCGGTCGTCGAGCTCGGCCCGGGCGGCCGCTTCCTCGGCTTCGACCCGGTCAAAGCCCGCTTCCGTTCCCCCGAGCGTCTCGACCAAGGTCATCGACCCCTCGTCCTGCGGACTCGGTGCGTCGAGCGACTGCGTGGCCCGGGCGTGACCGGCCTCGATTCCGTCGAGCACGTCCTCGACCGTGACGTCAAGCGACTTCGCGATCTCAGTCGGGGTCGGATGGCGCCCGAGCTCCTCGGCCAGACCGTCAGCCGCACGGTCGATCTTCATCGTCAGCTCCTGCAGGCCTCGCGGTAGCCGAAGGTTCCAGACGTGATCGCGGAAATGGCGTCGGAGCTCGCCGAGGATCGTCGGCACGGCGTAGGCCTCGAATGGGAAACCAAGCGAAGGATCGAATCCGTTGATCGACTTCACGAGGCCGAGGCTCGCCACCTGCACGAGGTCGTCAAGTGATTCGGTTTGGCGCCGGTAGCGGAGCGCGAGCGACTTGGCCAGGGGTGTGAAGCGCCGCACGAGCTCCTCACGCAGATCGGCCGAGCGCGTAGCGGCGAAGGCTTGAAACAGATCGTCCTCATGCCACTTGACGTCTGTCCGACGGCGGACAGCCTTGCTGGCCGGCGAATCTCTCAACGCCATGCCGTGGGACCGATAAGGACGGCCTCGCCGGTCCGAGGTCGGTTTGAGTCGTCAGGCGCCCATCGAGCGCCCGCGCTTTCCCCGTCCTGTCTCGTGCTCCGCGGCGCGCGGCCGGCATCGTGGACGGCGGGGCACAGCGAGGGGTCGGTGAGTGGCAGCACCTCATCGAGCTTCGTCAGCCGAAACATCTTGGCCGGGTGTCCCTTGCCGCGAGTTATCTGCAAGCGATTTCCATTGCTCGCCGAGCGGCGACTGGCTTTAAGGATGGTTGCCAGCCCGACCGAGTCGATGAATGTCAGCGCCTCGAGGTCGACGATGATCCGGTCCGCGTGGGCCCGCTCGGCCTCTTGCAGCGCAGATTCGAGGTCAGGGCACCCCGCGAGGTCTAGTTCGCCGGTGATCCGGATGACGTAGGCGTCGGGCTGACTTTCAGCTTCGATCGCAAGAAGCGGGTGCGCAGGGGACATTCGGTGACCTCCTCGGGTCGCGTGGCGGCGGCTGCGAGAACCTCGACAGAATAGCGCAATAGGGATTGCAGCAACAGTTATTGCTGTAATAGGGATTGCAGCAACAGTTCTTGCCGCAATGGGAGTTGCCGCAATGGGGCATTACGAAAGCGGTATTTTTTGAATCCTGGCGGGAACGACAGACACGACCGACGACGAACTCCTCGAAGCTCTAACAGCGCTCGAGAAAGTGCTGGCCGATAACGCACGGCGCGCAAGCCTGATCAAGAAGCGGATCGCTCAGCTCCGGCGCTCCCGGGCGAGGGATGTGCCCTACGCCGAGCTCGTCGGGAGCGAGCAGGGGCCACTCATCGTGCAGCTCCTCACCCAGGGCTCGGCGGCGCTTGACATTGCTGGAGCGAACGTCCGTCGAGCCGAGGCGGAGGCTCTCTACGCCGAGGGCCTGACGATGGAGCAGATCGCAAGGAGCTTCGGTGTCACACGGCAACGCGTGTCGGCGCTCCTGAATAAGGGTAAGGGCCCCAAAGACCAACGGCCTGGCACGTAGCCTCGGCGGTTGTCTCGCGGAGGCCGGCTGACTGTTCCAGCGTGACTTAGCCGCATGCATTCAGCTCCTCACGGCCGCGGTGGACCAGCAACCCACTCAAGCGGATGGGCAGCGTTTCGATGCCGAAGCCCGACCTGGGCAACCTCGATCTCGACAAGATCAAGTCAGCAGCCGAGCGCGTTAGCGCATGTGGGCAACAGGCCTCCGACATAGCGAAGGCTGTCGAGAAGACTCAAAAGAAGAACCGCTAACCACGCAGCACACCTGCTCTATGGTCGTCTCCTCGAGGGATGGTTCGACTCTATCCGGACTTTGGGCCGAGACGTAGGAGCTACGCGTGTGACCGCGTCGTCTCGGTGACTCACTGAAGGCACGGGGATGGAGTGGCGGCTGTCGCTGTCCCACAGTCAACACGCGGGCCAAGGTCTTCGCCTTGCGATGGCAAGATCGTGCGCGCCGGAACTCGGCTTTCGGACAAACCGCGGCGCGAGCCTCTGCCGAGATCGCCTGGCGAAGTCGTAATCGGCGCGCCAGCGATACCCAGCAGCGGATTGGTAGGTAGTGGTCGCCGCTCAGTTTCTCGCCCCGGTCAGCGGCAGGATTCGCTCCTCGAGAGCTCGCCTTAACGGCGTAGAGCCGGCGCGTTGGCCGCTGGAGTCGGCCCGGATGAATACCGCCAACGCGCCACCGCAGGGAGTTGGCCCGCCGCGGACGGAACATCAGCCAGCTCGAAGAGCGCTCTCCGCGGCGAAGTCCGTCGGCGCGATCTGCGTCTTGCACTTAGAGAGCGGATGACCACGGATCAGCAGTTCGCCCGTCATCACTCGTGAGCGGATCCCGCAGGCGCGATTGCGCTCCGTCATGGCGGGTAGCGAAACAGTCCCTTGTTCTTGTTTTTCTCCAACACTCTCGGCTGTCTGCCTTCGCTGCTGATCTCGGCAGTCGCGACGCTGGTGTTGTTGATCGTCTTCGGCGTGATCGACCCAAGTTGACCACCACGAAGGCCGCTCTCCGGTGGCGGCGAGCCGAGTGATGCCCGATAGCTTCAGGGCTGGCATGCGCCGCTCGATTGCTGAGCCCGGGTCGGCTGACGAGGACTGACAGAAGAGCCTCGCTTCGGCGTGAGACCGAAGCCTGAACCTTGTTCTTCAGCGAGCCGCCGACGACGCGCTCGCGCCCGGCCATCAATGCGTCATACCGCTGGCGCGCAACCTGGGCGAGATCGTCTTTGTCTGAGGCGCCGACCTTGGCGTCGAGCATGTCCGCGCGCTCGAAGAACTCGGTTCGTCGGACGGGGCATCAGCGCCGTGATCACGATTTCGGTGTCGGCGAGCTCATTGCGGAGCGCCAGCGCGAACGATTGCACGAAGGACTTTGAGGCGTTGTAGACCGCCTTGGAGCTGCCGGGCATAGTCGAGGCGACCGATGAAGTGAACAGGACCTGGCCATGGTTGCGCTGGACCATCTCGGCCAGCGCCAGCTTTGCGAGATGCACGGTCGAACGGACGTTTGAGGTCGGTCAGCATGAGCTGTTGTCGAGCTCGGTCTGGCGGGCAAAGTCGCCGCCGGCCCCGATCCCGGCGTTCAGGGCAAAGAGCGCCCGCCGGCGCCGCCCCCAGCGCTGTCGTGTGCGCGGTGCTCGCCGCCGTCTGCGAGCGGCTGGCCGGGCACCACGACGAACTCGTGGCCTGCAATCGACTGCTCGCGGAAGTCCGGGCGCTTGGCGCCCGGGATCTAGTGAATCGGGCCGCCCAGGAACAGCTGATCGCTGAACACTTCGCCACGCGGTTTAGCGTGGACGTCGACGGCGACATCCGACCCCGCTGATGGCCGGCGTCGCAGTCGACTTTCGCCCCCGGCTACCAAGCTCGGCTCGCCCAAGGCGGCGACCTATCACCTCATGTAGCGATAGCTACTCAGCTACTGTCCAAAGCTCCAGCTGACTAGGCAGGCAGACGCGGTGCCTGCGAGTGTCGTAGCGAGATCCGATAGGTGGCCCGATTCGTCTCTCGGCGCTACCCACGGATCGTCGACCGGGCACCGCTGTAACCATCCAAGAAGTACCGCGTTGCATGGAAAGCGCCTCTCTCTCTCCTCTCTCTCGCGCGACCTGGATGAGGTTCTCGACGAGTGGCACGTTCTGAGCCGCTTATGCAATTGCCGCCCTCCGCCGCGCCTCGCATGGATCGCTGGACCAAGCGAGCGCGGTGAGGTAGCGTCGTCCAAAGGTCCGAGAGGGAGTTCGAGATGAGCATCAGGATGGATCAGCCGAAGCGGTTTGACCTCGTTGGTAACCGGGTGATGATCGCCGGGATTGGTACCGGGTTCGAGGCCACGATCAACTACCGCGTTCACGAAGGCCACGACGAGGTCACGGGCTCGATCAACGTCGGCGGCGGCACGGGCGAGCACGGGCAGTTCCAGGTCAAGCCCAACGTCGGCAACGCGGCGTTTCAGCTCGACCGCCTCTTCGTCGAGGTATTCGAGATCAGCGCCCAAGACGGGAGCGAGCTCCACAAGGTCTCGAAGCCGGTTCTGCTCGGCTCACGGATGGTCGACGGCGACTACATCGGCTACCGCGAGCATGTCGTCCAGGCGGGCGACACCCTGTCGGCGATCGCGCAGGAGCATTACGGGACGCCCGACGTCGACCCCTTGGTGCGCGCGAACGCGCACCAGATCGACGACCCGGACCTGATCTTCCCCGGCCAGATCATCCGGGTGCCGATCGGCACCGGTTAGGCAGGCCCGTAGCGCAGATCTTGCGCTTTAGCCGCCCGGAGAGGTTGCGCTTCGCCGGCTTGACCCGGCGGATCTATGCGGCCTTGCGCGATGTGCCTGCGGGAAGCTCGGTCGCCGAGTCGCCGCGGACCGCACAGAGGAGCTTCCAGAGCGCCGCCCGGCTCTCGCGAGAGATCTGCATCTGCGAGCAGCCGAGCTGCTTGCCGATCTCTCTCTGCGTCAGTTCTTCGTTGAATCGCAACCGCAAGATCTGCAACTCCCTGTCGGTGAGCCCGCTCGCCGACCCCGCATACTCGGCCTCCACGCGGTCGAATCCCGGGTCGCCTGCGCCCAGCCTCTCAATCAACGCGCGGGGCTCGCCGTTCTGACTCGGCTGCGGACCGTCAAGCGACCCGGTGCGGCGAGCGGTCCCCGCCTCAAGTCCCTCCAGGACCTCTCCGACGGGCAGGTCCAAATAGTCCGCGAGCTCCGCGACAGTGGGGAAGCGGCCCGACGACTCGGTCAGAGTTTCGGTGGCCCTTTCGATCTTCATCGCAAGCTCCTGTAGTCCGCGGGGGAGCCTGAGATTCCAAACGTGATCGCGAAAGTGCCGACGGAGTTCGCCCAGGATCGTGGGCACCGCGTATGGACCGAACCGCTTGCCCAGCGAGGGATCAAACCCATCAATCGCTTTGACGAGCCCGAGGGCCGCGACCTGCAGCAGATCTTCGAGCGGCTCGGCACCCCTTTCGTAGCGAAGCGCCAGGCTGCGGGCCAAGGGGATGAACCGGCCGACCAGCTCGCCTCTCAACTCTGGGGAGCGGGTTTCCGCGTACCTGCGAAACAACTCATCTTCGTGTCTATCCTGCGAAGTGACCGTATCCGGGCTGCTCGTCATGGCGTGAACCTTTCGGGTAGGCGGACTTCGGATTCGCGGTGTTGCTCTAGCGGTCGTCCTCTCGTTGCTTGAGGATCTGCTCGACCCTGCCGTAGCTGACACCGACATCGTCGGCGATCGCCCGGCGGGTCATCCCGGCGTCGTCCGCCTCACGAATTGCCTCTTCGCGGGCTTGTTGGGTCTCATCCAAGGAGGCCTGCGCTCGACGAATCCGCCCTCCTACCTTGCGAAGCGCACGCTTCGCTTCGGTGACCCTCTTCGACTCGGGTGGGCTGAGCTTGCTCATTGCGTGTGCAGCGTACTACACAACGGTCGTGGCTTGTCAAGCCCCCTATACAACTTTCTTCCTGCGGTCGGCTGATTCTCAGACCCCCTGGGTTTCGTCCAAGGCGGACATCTCTGCTTCCCTGGATAGCGGAAGCCAGCCGCTCTTATGCCGAACCCCTCGTGTTGTCTCTGGCGGGAGGCCTGATCGTCGCGCTCGTGCGCGTTACAGGTTCGAGGGGATCCAAACTGGAGGGAGCCGGACATGACAAGGACCAAGATGCGGCGCACGACGTGGGCGCCGGTTCTACTGGTGCTCGGCGTTGCGGCACTGATGCCGTCGAGTGCAGCTGCGGCGACCGATCTTTCAATCGCCAAGACCGACAGCCCAGACCCGGTGAACGTCGGTGCTCAACTGACCTACACGATCACCGTCTCCAACGCTGGGCCTGACACGGCCAACGGAGTACAGGTGCTCGACGACCTCGATAGCCAGGTCGACTTCGTCTCAGCCGCTGCTTCGCAGGGGAACTGCGATCAAAAAGGTAAGAAGGTCACCTGCGATTTCGGCGCGCTCGCAGTAGGCGAAACGGCCTCCGTGACGATCAACGTCACCCCGAAGAAGGAAGGCCAGATCTCCAACACAGCGACGGTGACGACCACCGACACCGACTCGAACTCCGCCAACGACAGCGCCACGGAGACGACCACGGTTGTGCCTCAGGCCTCCGGCGGATCATGTGGCGGTAAGGCTGCGACGATCGTCGGGACCGAAGGCACCGACACGATCGTCGGAACCGAAAAGCGCGACGTAATTGCCGCCCTCGGCGGCAACGACGTGGTCCAGGGCCTGCACGGTAAGGACATCATCTGTGGCGGCGCCGGTAAGGACCTGATCAAGGGCAAGGCCGACGACGATCTGCTCAAGGGCGGGTCCGGCGACGATGTGCTCCGCGGCGGCGGCGGCAACGACAGCCTGCGTGGCGGCGGCGGCTCCGATCAGCTCGTCGGGGGTGGGGGGAACGACTCCCTTCGCGGCGGCGGCGGAAACGACACATGTCGTGGTGGTGGCGGCTCCGATACCAAGCAGAGCTGCTGACGAACGCGCCCGTTACAACGAGCGCCCGGGACCGCGGCAGAGGGGTGCTGCGGCCTCGGCGCTCGTTGTATCGCATTGGACGAGAAGGGCAACGTTGCGGTTTGCATCGAAAGCGGCAGCCTTGCGCTCAACGGGCGCGCTGGGGTAGGTTCGCCTGAAGCGCGACGCCGCCGAGCGGGCTCCGGACAAGGGGGAGGACAAAGATGTCAGCCAAACTTCGCTCCCACGCCGCCCCGGCAACGCTCGTCTTGCTCACGGTGGTACTGGCCTTGACGGTGGCCGGCCTCCTGACCTTGAGCGGGGCCGAGGCCGCAAACAAACAGCCGAACTGCGGCGAGACGATCACCGCCGACACGACCCTCGACAGCGACCTCGTCGACTGCCCGAACAATGGGATCGTGATCGGCGCCGACGACATCACCCTCAACCTGAACGGCCATACAGTTTCCGGGGACGGCGAGCCGTTCGAGGATTGTCCCCCGCGAGAGTTCTGTGACATCGGGCTGCTCAACATCGGACACGACGGCGTCACCATGAAGAACGGCTCGGTGCGCGACTTCGACGTCGGCCCGTTCGTCGGCGACGCACGCGACAACCGAGTGCTTCACGTTTCGTCGAAGAAACATCGCTTCTTTGGCTTCGTGGTCAGCGAGTCGGCGCGGAGCCTTATCCGCGACAGCTCGGGAAGCCGCAACCCGGCTCCCGACGGCGACGGCCTCGGCATCTTCGCCTCGCATGACGTCCGCGTCGTGGACAACTCGTTCCAGCACAACGCCCAGCCCGGCATTCACGTCGCACTCGGCTCCACTGACAACTTGATCGAGGGGAACCTAATCTCGCGCTCCGGGCCCGGGATCCTGATGGAGAAGGCTGACCGCAATCGGGTGCGGCACAACCGATTCGCTCGAAACAATGCTGGCATCATCGTCGCCCCCGGCAGCCGAAACGTGATCGCCCGCAACCACTTCTCCCGAGACGGAGACGGCATCGCGATCGAGAAGGGAAGGGGCAACCTGGTCAAACGCAACGTAGTCGTTGGCGCTCACACGGACGGCATCTACCTCGGACTCGACGCGCCTCCGATCGGCGGCGTCGACAACATCGTTCGCCGAAATGAGGTCAGGGGGAGTGGCGACGATGGATTCGACGTCAGAAGGAAGGACAACCACAGCGTCCTCAAGCGCAACATCGCCAAGGGCGCGGGAGACGACGGCTTCGACGTCGAGAGCCGCTCTACGAGGCTCGCTAAGAACCGGGCGATGCGCAACGGCGATCTCGGCATCGCGGTTCGCCGCGGTGCGATCGACGGCGGCGGCAACCGGGCCAGCAGCAATGGAGATCCGCGACAGTGCGTGAACGTGAAATGCCACTAACCGGTTTTCCCGACGACGCCCCTCGAAGCCGCCGGACTCGAAAAGTAGCGCTTGGACGAAAGCAGCGCTCCGTTGAAATGGCCTACTCCCGCTTCTGGCGATCTGGGTTCGTCAGCGGTTCGACTCAGCTAACGCCCGCTGATCCGACGTGCTGAAACCTGCCGCTTTGGACGAAAAGCGGTACTCCGCTGAGATGGGCTAGACGGACCACCTACTTAGTTGCCGCAAGGCCTTCTGCCTGCTCTCCGATCAGCTCGGGCAACTGGACCAGCTCGCCGTCCCGCCTGATGTCGACTCGCTGCAGGCGCTCGCCCGGCGCATCGAGGAGGTCCATGCGCGGCCCGTCTGCGCCGTGATCGAGTCGATGACCAGGGCGCGGATCGCCCATGACACGCTCGAGGCCTGCGGCTGGTCGGTCGAGATCGCCGACGCCCAGAAGGTCAGGGCCTCGCGCCGCTCGCCTGCAAGACCGACAAGATCGACTCGATGATCTTGGCGGTGCTCAGCCACCGCGACTGGTGCCGGCGATCTGGCTCCCCGATCCACGGGACAACGTCAGGTTCCCGGGGTGCCGCGCTACCGCGCCTGCATGCGCGTGCGCGAGTAGCCGGCCTGGGACCGGGTACGGCTGCAGCGATGTGACCGTTATCGCCCAGCAAGGAAGCCGCCGCTGGACCGGGCTCGGTATCCGGCGACGCCAGTGACATCCGCACCTCCCCGCTGGCCCGGTGCGCTCGCCACGCGCTTCGCCGCCGCGCTCGATGGGCGCCATCCGGCCGTTGTCTTCGCGGCCGCCCTGATCGTGGGATGGGTGCTGGTCGCTGCCCTCTCGATCGGGCTCGGCCTGCTCGTAACCGACGAGATCGTGCCCACCGACGGCGTTGCCTCGGCCGACCAGCGCTTCGTGGAGTCCCTCGTCGACGAGCGAACGCCCTTCCTCACCGACGTCTCGGCGGTCGGCTCCACGGTCGGGTCGTACGTGCTCGTCGGCCTCGCGATCCTGACGGCGCTCTTCTTCGCCTACCGGCGGGAGTGGGTCTTGGCCGCGTACGCCGCTTTCCTGCCGATGATCGAGTCGAGCCTGTACAGGATCACCTCGGCGGCCGCCCCCAGACTGCGCCCGGATGTCCCTCGGCTCGAGGACCTACCGGTCGATGCCAGCTATCCCTCCGGCCACACCGCCGCTTCGATCGCGGTCTACGGAGGACTCGTGTTGCTGCTCACGACGAGGATCACGAGTCCGCGCTGGCGTCTGCTGGCGTGGATCGGCGCGATCCTGATCGCCGTCTTCGTCGCGATGTCTCGGATGTACCGCGGCATGCACCATCCAATCGACGCCGTCGGCGGTGTGCTGATCGGGTTCGCCGCGATCGCCATCGTCCTTTTCGCCTGCAATGCCGCCACCGCGGCTATGGAAACGAGGAGGCCGCCAACGGCCTCGGAGGGAGAGAGCCGATGACCGACGAACCCCATGCCCTTCGCAGTGCCGAGGCCCAAGCCCAAGCCGTGTCGCGATCCAGTGCGTTTGAATGGTTCGCGCGCGCCGGGCTCGCGGCGCGGGGCTTGATCTACGGCATCGTCGGCGTGCTCGCCCTGGAGCTGGCGCTCGACGCAGGCGGCGAGACGACCAGCCAGCAGGGAGCGCTCAAGGAGATTGCGCAGCAGCCCTTCGGCGAGGCGCTCCTGATCGCGACGGCGATCGGCCTCGCCGGCTATGCGACCTGGCGGTTCGTGCGCGCCGCCCTCGGTCATGGCAAGGAGACCGAGGACGGCACTGTGGAGCGCGTCGGCGGGGTGGTGAGCGGCGTCGGATACGCGCTGCTCTGCGTGGCGGCGATCGACATCCTGATCGGATCGAGTGGCGGATCGGGAGGTGCGTCGCAGACGACCGGCGGCGTGCTGAGTTGGCCCGGCGGCCCGTGGATCGTCGGGGTCGCCGGGGCGCTCACGATCGGCGAGGGACTGCACGAGGGCTACAAGGGGATCGCCAAGGAGTTTCTCGAGAAGTCCAAAACCGAGCAGATGAGCCCCGCTGTGGAGAGCACGTTCACCAAGCTCGGGGTCTTCGGCCATCTGGCCCGGATGGTGGTCTTCACGCTGATCGGCTACTTCCTGCTCAAGGCGGCCATCGACTACAACCCCGACGCGGCAGTCACCCTCGACGGAGCGCTGTCGAAGCTCGCCCACGCCGCCTACGGTCCCTTGGCGCTCGGCGTCGTCGCCGCCGGGCTGCTCAGCTTCGGCGTCTACTCCCTGGCCGACGCGCGGTACCGCCGGGTCTGAGCATGAAGCCGGCGGTCGTCGCGCATGCCGGCAAGACGTTCGGCGGTGGGCTGTCGGAACTGCGCCGAACGCTCGACGAGGCGGGCGTGTCCGAGCCGCTGTGGATCGAGGTGCCGAAGAGCAAGCGGGCGCCGCGTGCGGTCAAGCGGGCGCTGGAGGACGGCGCTGAGCTGATCCTCGCGTGGGGAGGAGACGGGATGGTGCAGCGCTGCGTCGACGCGCTCAAGGACACGCAGGTCCCGCTCGCGGTCGTCCCCGCGGGGACCTCGAATCTGTTCGCCACGAACCTCGGCATCGAACGTGACATCCCACAGGCGGTCCGGGTCGCGCTGCTCGGCGATCGCCGGCAACTGGACGTCGGCTGCTTCAACGGGGAGCGCTTCGCCGTGATGGCCGGGGCCGGCTTCGACGCGGCGATGATCAGGGGGGCCGACGACCTCAAGGACCGTCTCGGACGCGCGGCCTACGTGCTCAGCGGGGCCGCACAGCTGAACACCGGGAGCTTCGAGGCGAGAATCAAGATCGACGGGACGCGCTGGTACACGGGACCCGCGAGCTGCGTTCTCGTCGGAAACATGGGCCAGTTGTTCGGCGGCATCGAGGTGTTCGCCGACGCGCAACCCGACGACGGCCTGCTCGACGTCGGCGTGCTCACCTCCGACGACCCCGTAAAGCTGGCCCGCGCGGTAACCCGCACGGCCGTCGGCACGACCCAGAAGTCCCCGTTCGTGCGCGTCACCCAGGGGCGCTCAGTCCGCGTGAAGCTCGACCGCAAGGTCCGCTACGAGCTCGACGGAGGCGATCGCACGAAGGTCAAGTCCTTCAAGGTCGACGTCGAACCCGGCGCGATCACGGTCTGCGTCCCGCGGGCGGCTTGAGTCGCCTACCCGCCTGATCGCGAACCGTAGTCCGAATCAAGCTCGCTGTCGCAATGCGCGACAAGCAGAAGTGTCGCGTCCGTTCCGCCTGCGGCCTCAGCGGAAGGTTGCGCTTTGGACGAGAAGCGGTCGCCGCTTCCTTAGGAATGCAAGGGTCCCCGCTAGCTCACTGCGAGGATGGCTCGCTCACGCCTCGCGTTAGGGTTAGGTCGTGCCTTCGGCCGACCCCAATTTGCACGATCGGTTCTACCTCAGCCAGCACTTCCGGCCGATGGTCAACCAGTACGAGGTCTCGACCCTCGGCGCCGATGAGGCGTCAGCGGGCGAGCCGATCTGCTTCGTCGAGCAGAAGCGGATGAAGCTCAAGGAGGATCTCCGGGCTTTCACGGACGAGTCGAAGACCGCCGAGGTGTTTCGGATCAAGGCGCAGCAGGTGTGGGATCCCCGTGCGCGCTACGACGTCACCGACCCCAACGGCCAGCAAGTCGGGCAGCTCGCCAAGGTGTTCGGCAAGTCGTTGCTGCGCTCGACCTGGCGGCTCTACGACGCTGCGGGCAACGAGATCGCTTGGGCGCGAGAGCGCAGCCTGTTCGTAGCGCTCTTTCGCCGCCTGGTCGGATTTGTTCCGTTCATCGGCGACTTCGCCGACTGGCTGCCGATCCCCTACCACTTCGACCACTTCATCGGGGAACAGCAGATCGGCGGCCTCGAGCGGATCCTCGGCGTCCGTGATCGCTACCGTCTCGACGTCTCAGGCGACGCCGAGCGCACCGTCGACCGCCGGGTCGTGCTGGCCCTAACGGTCGGCATGGACGCGCTCCAAGCACGCTAGCGCCGGTCGGCGGGACAGCCTCCCGCGAGGAACGACCCCGTCGCGTTAGGGCCTCGGTCCCTTCGGCCGCAACTCAGCCTTGGTCGCGGACTAATCGTGGGCAGGGTCCGCGCCGCCGTCGAATCCGATTTTGCCTTGCCGGTGGCGCTTTGGACGAAAAGCGGAACTCCCGCTTTGCATGGAAAGCGGCACTTTCGCTCCCACGCGCAAGGAGCAGTCATGGATGACGTGCTGGCCCGCTGCTCCTCGGGATGAAGCAGGAGCATTTGGGCGACGCTGGCGCTTTCGAACGCGGAATCGAGGCCCTTAACCGCCGAGACGTGGAAGCGATTGCTCTGGACCCCACCCCAACCGACTTCTACTTGCCATAGGATCGATTCGTGCCCCGCCTTACCTACGGTGCGGACGCGGCCCTCACCCCCGAGCAGGTGATCGATGCGGTCAAAGACTTCTCGGAGAGACGGAGAGAGTTGTGGCCGATCATCGACAGCTACGAGGTCAACGAGGTGACCAAGGACTTCGCCGACGTCACCGAGGGCACTGACGCGCTCGGGAAGAACTTCTGGGCTCGGGAACGCTACGAGTGGCCGGAGCCCGGCCTCGTCCGCACCGACACCACCGACTCCAACCTGTTCGCGCCGGGGAGCAGCTGGCAGCTACGGGCGACCGCCCAGGAGGGAGGAAGCAGGGTCGAGGTCGTCAACGACCGCAAGATGAAGCGCGACCCTCTCTCCCAGGCGATCGGATTGGCCATGCGGCTCACCAAGTCGAAGTACCGCAAGGACCTCAAGCGGTACCTCGAACGGGTCGAGGATCGCGCCCGAAGCTAGCGCAGCCAGGTGCGGACGATCGCGATGCTGAAGCCGAGGCCGTAGCGGACCACGCGGGCTACTTCGAGAGGCCGTGGAGGCGCTTCTGCACGGTCACGGGAATCTCCTTGGCGGGAATGCGGCGCTTGATCGCCTCGATCATGAACCGAATCCGCCCACGCCTCCTTTGCGCGAACAGGAAGAGCCAGCGCAAGGGAGATCGACGGACCGCCCGTTACCCGGCGAGCACCCACATCTCCTTGAACGGAAGAGTGAGATGCCAGGTCGTCACCGCCCCCTTTGGCAGGCACGCCATGTCGCCAGGCTTCAGCTCCAACACCGGTCCATCCTCAATTTCGACCTGCGCCTCACCTTCGAGCACAAGGAGCACCTGGGTGGCCGGCAGCGTCCAGTCCGGCGGCTGTCGATCAGCCTCAGGTGTGAACCGCGACAACCCAGCTCGCATGGTTCCGGTGTCGAAGAGCACATGCTCCTCGGCACCCCCTCCGATCTCGGGGTCGGCCCGCCACTCCTCCGTCGCGACGTTGGAAACGAACACCCCCGGGTGCACTTCCATCTCAGCCTCCTCGCTTGCGGATCACGGAGGGCCATGGTCCCAGGAATTTTCCTGACCGGCACCCCACCGGCTGTCGCATCGCGCGAGAAGCGGAAGCCGGTCGCCCGTAGCCGTTCTGGGCTAGCGGAATGTTGCGCTTTGGACGAAAAGCGGTACTCCGCTGAGATGGGCTAGACGGACCACCTACTTAGTTGCCGCAAGGCCTTCTGCTGCTCTCCGATCAGCTCGGGCAACTGGACCAGCTCGCCGTCCCGCCTGATGTCGACTCGCTGCAGGCGCTCGCCCGGCGCATCGAGGAGGTCCATGCGCGGCCCGTCTGCGCCGTGATCGAGTCGATGACCAGGGCGCGGATCGCCCATGACACGCTCGAGGCCTGCGGCTGGTCGGTCGAGATCGCCGACGCCCAGAAGGTCAGGGCCTCGCGCCGCTCGCCCGCAAGACCGACAAGATCGACTCGATGATCTTGGCGGTGCTCAGCCACCGCGACTGGTGCCGGCGATCTGGCTGCCCGATCCACGGGTGCGCGAGGTTGCGCGAGCTCGCGCGCTTTTGGCTGCACCTCGTCAAGCAACGCTCGATGCTCAGCACCGCATCCACTCGACCCTGATCAACCAGGCATCAGGGGGACGAGACGGAAGGAGCCCGACAGGATTCGAACTGGGGACCGTCGGTTTCGTAGGCCATTGGCCCATCTGCGGCCGCTCGCTCCGCTGCCCCACCTCGCGCGTTGCGCCAGCGCCGTGGGATCAGCACGGCACTTCCTCTCCTCGCGCAAAACGATACTCCGCTGACCGACGTCGATGACACTCGCTGCTCGCCCAAACAGCAGCTTGGACTCGCCCCGAAGTTCGTTGACTTCGCGAAGCCGTCAGCCAACGAAGAGGGGCCCGGTACCGGGCCCCTCTTCCTTCTGCATGTGGCGCTTCGGCTAGGCGTTGCTGAGTTCGCGCTCGGTGGCCTGGAGCACCCCGGCGCGGTTCTTGTGCTTGCGCTCGTAGACGCGGACGGCCTTGATCCGGGTGGCGTCGCCCTCGGACAGCACAGCGAGGACCTCGTCCACGCTTAGCTCGTCGTATCCGGGCCACGGCTCGTCCGCCTGAAGCGAGTCGATCCGGCTGGTGATGGTGGAGCGGTTCTGGTTCTTGCGCTCGTAGGCGCTGATCTTGGCCAGGTCGACCTGGGAGAGCTCGGAGAGCTTGTCCTGAACCTCGTTCGCGCTGAGCGAGTCGTAGCTCGGGATCGCCAGATCCGATTCGGAGGCCACGGCGCCCTTGACCGTGCCCTCGGCGCGCGCCACTCCGGGCACCTTGCGGGCCTGGCGGGCTGTCCGCTTCGCTTGTCCCGCCCCTCGGCGGGTGGTGCGCTTGGCCGTGCTGCCCACCTCGCGCAGCGTGTCGGCCGCGCCCGTCTCGGTCAAGTCGTAGGAGCCGTCCCCGTTGAACTCCGCCCGTGCCACAGAGTCGGTCAAGCGCGGGATCTCCTTGAGCAGCCGCTCGAACATCCGCTCCTCGTCCCGGAGAAGGGACTTGGCCAGACGTTCGGTCTCGGCATCACCGGCGGTCTGTGCGAGCCGGGCCAGCGCGGTGTAGGTGGCGATCTCAAGCGCCTCCGCCGCGCAGCTGTCCTTTGCGTTCTTGAGCACCTTCTCCTCGCCACCAGTGCCGCGAACCAGATCGAGCGGGGTCTTGGTCAACGCCAAGGCCTGTCCGAGAAGGCTCTCCACGGCGCCCAGACCGACCTGAAACGGGTTGTTGCCCTGCCCCAGCTCGCCCAGCCGGCTCTCGACACGCTCGGCGTGCCGGCGGGTCTCTCGAAGATGGTTCTCCAGCGCGCTGCGGTACTGGCCCCTGGGGGTCATCGCGATCTGGGCCTGCAACTGGCGCACGAGCGCCAGCTCCGCACCGTGGGCCTCGTTCAGGTACTGCACGATCTTCTGCTTCTGCTGCTTGCCAACCGTCGCGCCGTTGTCACGGGTCGAACGGTCGCGCGTAACGTCTGTTGCTGCCAAAGCGAAACTCCTTAGTAAATAGCCCGAACACTGGGTCGCGGGGGCGACGGGGTTCGGGCAGAGGGTTGAGGCAGCGCCACGTAGCCTGCTGCGCTGCCTGAATAGTCTGTACCCCGGCTAGGGACCGATAAACCGTTTAGGTATTTGCTGGCGCTGGGTGAGGTCGCGACACAGCAAGCCGGCCGCACTGCTTGCGTTAACCGCGCCGCTCCGCGCAGTGGCCCGGTCCACCCGGAAGGTGCGACCGTCGGACGCGAAGGCGCTCCAGGCGGAGGGCTCGAGCGTGGTAGTGAGAGACATAGCGGGGGTGGGATTTGAACCCACGACCTCCGGGTTATGAGCCCGGCGAGCTACCTGACTGCTCCACCCCGCGGCGTTGAGGGCAATTTAGCACCGGCCCGGCGGCTCGGGTACCCGTGCGCCGTTAGATTCCACAACAGCGCATGGATGGCTCGAACGGAGATCGCCGCCGGCTGTCGGTCGGCATCGTCGGCGCCGGATTCGGCGGCGTCGGGATCGGGATCCGCCTGAAGCAGAGCGGGATCGAGGACTTCACGATCTTCGAACGCGGTGAGACGGTCGGCGGGGTCTGGCGAGCCAACACCTACCCCGGGGCCGCCTGCGACGTCCCCTCCCACCTCTATTCGTTCTCGTTCGCGCCCGGGCACGAGTGGTCGCGCCGCTACGCCCCCGGCGCGGAGATCCTCGCCTATCTCGAGCGGATCAGCGACGGCTATGGGATCACCCCCCACCTGCGCCTCGGTACCGAGGTCACCGGGGCCGACTTCGACGCTGAAAGCGGGCGCTGGACGATCACCACCGAGTCGGGCGAGCGCCACGAGTTCGACATCCTGGTCACCGCCTGCGGGCAGCTGACCCGCCCGGCGACCCCGCCGATCCCGGGCGCCGCAGCCTTCGCCGGCCCCGCCTTTCACTCGGCCGAGTGGGATCACGACCTCGACCTGACCGGCAAGCGCGTCGCGGTGATCGGCACCGGCGCGAGCGCGATTCAGTTCGTGCCCGAGATCGCCGAGCAGGCCGCCGAGCTGGCCATCTATCAGCGCTCGGCACCGTGGATCGTGCCGAAGCTCGACCGCGCCTACCCCGACTGGGAGCAGCGGCTGTTCGAGCGCTTCCCCGCCCGGGTCGCGGCCGCCCGCCTCGGACTGTTCGCGCTGTTCGAGGGGCTGACCTACGCGTTCACCGGCAAGCGCTGGGTCGCCGCCCCGATCCGGGCGATCGCCGACGCCGACCGCCGGCGCCAACTCAAGGACCCCGAGCTGCTCGCCAAGGCGACGCCCGAGTATGCGCTCGGGACCAAGCGGGTGCTCTTCACCGCCGACTGGTACGCGACCCTGAACCGCGCCGACGTCGAGCTCTACAACGGACCGATCGAGCGGATCACCGCGCAGGGCGTGGTCGGACCCGACGGGGTCGAGCGTCCAGCCGACGTGATCATCTACGGCACCGGCTTTCACAGCCACAACTTCGTCGCACCGATGGAGGTCCGTGGGCTCGACGGGATCGAGCTGAACGAGTTCTGGGACCGCCGGCCCGAGGCCTACCTGGGAACGACGATCACCGGATTTCCGAACATGTTCGTCCTCTACGGACCGAACACCAACCACGGCTCGGGCTCGGTGCCCTTCACGCTCGAGTGCCAGTTCGACTACATCCTCGACGCAATCCGCCGCCTGCGCGAGGGCGGCTTTCGCTGGATCGACCTGCGTCCCGAGACCCAGGCCGCGTGGCGGCGCGAGATCGAGGAGCGCAGCGCGAGCACCGTCTGGGTCACCGGGGGCGCCACCAGCTGGTATCTGAACGAGGGCGGGGTCAACACCAACAACTGGCCCGGGCCGTGGCTCGAGTTTCGCCGGCGCACCCGCAAGATCAACCCCGGCGACTACCGCGTCGCCGTCTGATCGTGGCTGCGCGCACCTTCGTCTTCTTTCCCGAGAGCGCCTACGGACCGACCAACAACTGCGTCGGCATCGGCGACGCCCTAGTTCGCCGCGGCCACCGGGTCGTCTTCATCGCCGAGGAGTCGTTTCGCGGCACGCTCGAGGCCAAGGGCTTCGAGGAGCGGCTGATGCGGCTGACCCCGCCCCCGGACGCCGAGGAGGATCCGGGCCAGTTCTGGAAGGACTTCATCCGCGACACCGCGCCGGTCTTCAGAAAACCGACGATCGAGCAGCTCGAGGGCTTCATCGCGCCCACCTTCGAGGCCCTCTGCGACGGCGCCCGCCACGTCGACGAGCGACTGGTCGAGATCATCGGCGAGGTCGAGCCCGACGTGATCGTCGAGGACAACGTCGTCTCCTTCCCGGCGCTGCCGGCGTCGGGCCGGACCTGGGTGCGGATCGTCTCCTGCAACCCGGCCGAGATCAAGGACCCCGAGGTCCCGCCGGCGTTTTCGGGCTATCCGGTCGCCGACCGCTCCGGCTGGCAGGCCTTCCGCGAGGAGTACGCTCGCGCGCTCGGCCCGTTGCAGCACTCCTTCGACGAGTTCTGCATCGAGCGCGGCGCCCCGCCGCTGCCCGAGCTCGAGTTCATCCACACCTCCCCCGACCTCAACCTGTGGCTGTATCCGTCCGAGGTCGACTACCACCGCCGCCGGCCGCTCGCCGACTCGAGCGAAAACGGGCGCTGGCACAACCTCGAGGCCAGCGTCCGCGCAACCGACGAGGCCTGGGAGCTCCCCGAGTCGCTCTCCGCAGCGGACGGCGAGCTGATCTATCTCAGCCTCGGCTCGCTCGGCTCCGCCGACGTCGAGCTGATGCGAACCCTGATCGGCTCGCTCGCCGACAGCCCCCACGGGGTGATCGTCTCGATGGGGCCCCAGCACGACGAGCTCGAGCTCGCCGCGAACATGGCCGGCGCCGAGTTCCTGCCCCAGGCATCGATCCTGCCCGAGGTCGACCTGGTGATCACCCACGGCGGCAACAACACGGTCACCGAGTCCCTTTACTTCGGCAAGCCGATGGTCGTCTTGCCGTTGTTCTGGGATCAATACGACAACGCCCAGCGAATCGACGAGACCGAGTTCGGGATCCGCCTCGCCACCTACGAGCACGACCCCGCCGAGTTGCGCGCGGCGATCGACCGGCTGGTGGCCGACGAGGCGCTCGCCGAGCACCTCGATGCGGTCTCGCGGCGGCTGCGCTCGAGCCCCGGGACCGAGCGCGCCGCCGACCTGCTCGAAGCGCTCGCCGGCGAGGGCTGAGTCACGATGGCCGGCGTGGTGCTGATCACCGGGAGCTCGACCGGGATCGGGCGCGCCTCGGCACTCGCTCTGGCTGCCGCCGGCTTTCGCGTCTTCGCCGGCATTCGCCGTGCCGAGGACGGCGAGGCCCTGGCCCAGGCCGACCCGCGAATCGAGCCGCTGATCCTCGACGTCGCCGACTCGGCCTCGATCGCGGCCGCGGCGCAGCGCGCCCGCGAGACGACCGCCGGGCGGCTCGACGGCCTCGTAAACAACGCCGGGATCGTCGTCCCCGGCCCGGTCGAGGGGGTCGAGCTCGACGGGCTGCGGCGCCAGCTCGAGGTGAACGTCGTCGCCCAGGTCGCCGTCACCCAGGCGCTTCTGCCGCTGATCCGCGACGCCCGCGGAAGGGTCGTCTTCATCTCCTCGATCGGCGGGCGCATCGCGCTTCCCTACCTCTCCCCCTACAACGCCTCCAAGCACGCGCTCGAGGCGATCGGCGACGCCCTCCGCCAAGAGCTGCGCCAGTTCGGGGTCGAGGTCTCGATCGTCGAGCCGGGTGCGGTGGCGACGCCGTTCTGGGACAAGGGCCTCGCCGCGGCGCCGAAGGCGAGGACGGCGATGGAGCCGGAGATCGAGCGCCTCTACGCCGCCGATCTCGACCGGATCGAGGCGAGCTCGAAAAGGACGGCGGCTCGCGGGGTCGCTCCCGAGCGCGTCGCCGAGGTCGTGGTCGAGGCGCTCACGGCGAAGCGCCCGCGGGCCCGCTACCTGGTCGGCGCCGACGCCCGGATCCAGGCGACGCTTCGCCGTCTGCTCGGCGACCGCGCCTTCGACCGGCTGATCGCCCGCGAGCTCAGACGCGGCTAGCTAGCAGCGGGGCGGGGGATCAACGCAGCGCTGCCGGTGGCGGTGGTCGCGCTGGCGATCGCCGCCCTGCTCGCGCTTTTGGTCCCCGTCGGGGTGCCCCGGCGACCGAGGCGGAGGGGGTGTCGCAATCCGGCGGCGAGAGGCGGCGACGACGGCCCGATCGAAAACTCCCTAGCCTGCGGGTCCGAAACACCGAAACGGGAGGCGCAAATGCCCACTGGCGTAGTCAAGTGGTTCAACGATGAGAAGGGGTTCGGCTTCATTACCCCTGACGATGGCTCCAAGGACCTGTTCGTCCACCAGAGCGCGATCAACGCCGAGGGCTTTCGCTCACTGAGCGAGGGCGCCAAGGTCTCCTTCGACGCCGAAGAGGGCGACAAGGGGCCGCGGGCCGCCAACGTGCAAATCGTCTGAGTGGCTGACTCACCCACATCAGAGCAGGTGGTCGCCGCGGCGAGAGAGCTCGGCCAAGACGAGTTCACCCGCGGCGATATCGCCGCACAGCTCGGCGTCGAAAAGCCGGACATCAAGCAGGGCTTCCAACAGGCCAAGAAGGCCGGCCTGCTGGAGAAGACCCGCGACGACGAGGAGAACACGGGCCACTTTCGCCTCACCGGCGAGTGAGGACGGCGGTTGTCGACATCGGCACCAACTCGACTCGGCTGCTGGTGGCCGATGTCGTCGATCGCCACGTCCATGAGGTCGAGCGCCGCTCGACCGTGACCCGGCTCGGGCGCGGCGTCGACACCTCCGAGCAACTCTCCGCGGAGGCGATCGACGACGTCTGCGCCGCCCTCGCCGGCTACATCGAGATCTACGAGCGCCTCGGTGCGGAACGGATCAGCGCGATCGCGACCAGCGCCGTCCGCGACGCCTCCAACTCGCAGATGTTCCTGGCCGAGCTGCGCGAGCGCTTTGCCCTCGACGCCCGCGTTCTCGACGGCGCCGAGGAGGCGCGGCTGACCTATCTCGGTGCCTGTTCGGCGCGCCCGCCGCGCGAGAAGACCCTGGTGATCGACATCGGCGGTGGCTCGACCGAGCTGGTGATCGGCGACGGGAACGAGATCGGCTTCTACGCCTCGCTGCAGGCCGGCACGGTCCGCCACACCGAGCGCTTCATCGCACACGATCCGCCCTCGGCCGCAGAGCTGGAAGAGCTCGCCGACGACGTCCGCGGGCTGATCGACGAGGCGCTCGAGGGTGCGGCGCTGGCCCAGGCGAACTCGGGCATCGGCGTCGCCGGCACGCCGACCGCGCTCGCGGCGATAGACCAGGCCCTCGAGCACTATGAGTTCGACCGCGTGCACGGCTACACGCTCACGCTCGAGGCGATCCAGCGGATGTGCTCGCGGCTGGCGACGATGCCGCTCGCGCAGCGGCTCGAGGTCCCGGGCCTGCACGCCGGCCGAGCGCCGACGATAGTCGCCGGGACGGTGATGCTGATCCAGGTGATGCGGGCGTTCGGGCTCTCCGAGATCGAGGCCTCAGAGCACGACATCCTCTGGGGCGACGCGCTGGAGACCGCGACTCAGGCGCAGCAGCTCAGTAGGTAGATGATTGATTCCACGGCCTCGCGTGCGCGGGGGCGCACGGGACCGAGCCGGGCGGGGGAAGCAGGGTGAAGCCGGTACCCGTGGGTACCGGCGAACCCGATGACCCCGAGCCGGCGACGGTATCCGTGGGTCATCCGCGTGCGTGAAGTCGTGGGATCACTCATCTAGTCAGCAGCTGGGAACGGCGCGCTCGCGAGCCCTCGCGAGCTCACAGAAGGCCGGCTTTCGCGAGAGGTTCTGGTTCAGCACGCCGAAGCCTCCCTCGCGCCCGCCCAGGGTCGGATCCTCGGCGAAGCGGTGCACGATCGCGACCGGGATCCTCATCCCGGCGGCGCGGCGCAGCAGCGTGTAGACCTCGCCCAGGGCCGGACCCTGGGCGCTGGAGGCGAAGGCGTGTTCACCCGTGGTCGAGACGCCGAACTCGGTCGCCCACAGCGGGTGGTCGGCGTCCTGGTATTTGCGCATCGTCCGCTGGACCTTGCCGAGATAGACGCGCACGTCGCCGATGTAGTCCTCGCTCGGGCCCACCCCCGGGTAGGGGTGGATGCCGATCGCGTCGGCCCTTTGGATCGCGCCCTTGGCATAGAGCGCGTCGAGGAAGTTCTGATAGCCGATTGCGTTGCGGTCGGAGTCGGCGTGCGGGGAGAGCCCGCCGCTGACCACGGTCATCCCCGGGGCGGCGCTGTGGACCGAGCCGGCGACCTGGCTGAGCATGTTCGCGTACTGACCGGGATCGGGCCAGGTGCCCCAGAAGAGCGGATAGTTGGGCTCGTTCCAAACCTCGACCCCGACCGCCCGCGGGTAACGCTGCGCGGCCGCCGCGGCGAAGCGGGCGAACTCGTCGTAGTTCTGCGGCGAGGGTCGCTGTTGGTCTTTGCCGTTGCCACAGGCGCCCGGATCGGGCTGCGCCCAGCAGGGCGCGTCGACCAGGACCCAGAGCGGTCGCAGCCCGCGCGCCAGCAGCCTCTCGTAGAGCTGGTCGGAGCCGTACCAGTTGTAGGAGCCCCTGTTGTTCTCGACCCCGCTCCAGGCGAGACTGGTGCGCGCGATCTGGGAGGCGGACTGGTCGAGCAGGTCGAGCGCCCGGGTGGACTGGAAGATCCAGTTGTCGTTGAAGCCGAAGGTCGGGTGGGGGTTGGGCACGTCGAGCAGCGCCACCTGCGGCTGCAGGCGGTTCTCGCACGCCTCGACGCGCCACCGGTTTCGCTTGCGCTTCCAGACCGCCTTGCCGGCGCAGTGGTAGGGGACGTCGCCCGGGTAGGCGCCCTCGGCACGCCACTCGCACACCCATTTGGAGAAGCTCAGCCTGCCCTTCTTCTTCTTCGGGCCACAGCGGCTGATCTTCAGCACCTCGATCCCGTTGCGCTCCTCGATCACGGCCTCGGCCTTTTTGGCCAGCTTCGCCCGGTTGACCCCGTGCTCAGTGTCGCCCGGCCGGCTCGCGTTCGCCGGCGCGGCCGCGATCGCGCTCGCGAGCGCGATGCTCGCAGCGAAGATCACCGCTGTCAGGCCTGCCCTGCGCATTCCCTGAACTCTCATCGACGCCTTGGTCGATTCTCTCAAGTCCGACCCGTCTGCTCCCCGCTAGGCTGGCGGCGGTGGCGACCGAGAGCGTCCACTTCCGCACCTGTCCGTTTTGCGAGGCGACCTGCGGCCTCGCCGTGAGCATGCGCGGTGATCGCGTGGTCTCGGTCCGTGGCGACGCCGACGACGTCTTCAGCCGCGGCTTCCTGTGCCCGAAGTCCCAGGGCCTGAAGCAACTGCACGAGGACCCCGACCGGCTCACCACCCCGCTGGTGCGCCGCGACGGCGAGCTGGTCGAGGCGAGCTGGGAGGAGGCGTTTGCGGCGGTCGACGAGGGCCTCTCGCGGGTGCTCGCCGAAGGGGGGCGCGACGCGGTCGCCGTCTATCTCGGCAACCCGGCGGCCCACAGCCTGGGGCCGACCCTCTACGCCCCCGCCTTGCTCAGGGCGCTCGGCTCGAAGAACATCTACTCGGCCTCGACCGTCGACCAGATGCCGAAGCAGGTCTCCTCGGGGTTGATGTTCGGCGGCGGGCTCAGCGTGCCGATCCCCGACGTCGACCGCACCGACCACCTGCTGATCCTCGGCGCCAACCCGCTGGTCTCCAACGGCTCGCTGCTGACCGCGCCCGACATGCGCGGGCGTATTCGCTCGATCCGCGAGCGCGGCGGCAAGGTCGTCGTCGTCGACCCGCGTCGCAGCCGCACCGCCAAGGAGGCGGGCGAGCATCACTTCATCCGCCCGGGCACCGACGCCCACCTGCTGTTCGCGCTCGTCAACGTGCTGATCGCCGAGAGCCTCGCCGAACCTGGACGGCTGGTCGAGCACGCGCGCGGCACCGAGCTGATCGAGGGCCTCGCGGAGCCGTTCACGCCGGCGGCGGTGGCGCCGCTCTGTGGGATCGCGGCGGACGCGATCGAGACGATGGCGCGCGAACTCGCGACCGCCGAGCGCGCCGCCGTCTACGCGCGGATCGGGACGACCACCCAGCGCTTCGGCACGCTCGCGAGCTGGCTCGTCGACGTGCTCAACTACCTGACCGGAAACCTCGACCGCGAGGGCGGCGCGATGTTCGCGCTCGCCGCGCTCGGGCAGCGAAACTCGGCCGGCAGCGGGTCGGTCGGCAAGGGCGTGCAGGTGGGGCGCTGGACCAGCCGGGTGAGCGGGCGGCCGGAGGTCTTCGGCGAGCTCCCGGTGGCCGGTCTGGCCGAGGAGATCTCGACCCCGGGCGAGGGCCGGGTCCGGGCGCTGGTGACGATCGCCGGCAACCCGCTGGTGTCTACCCCCGACTCAGGGGCGCTGGCGGCGGCGGTCGAGACGCTCGAGCTCGTCGTCTCGGTCGACATCTACGTCAACGAGACCACCCGCCACGCCGACGTCATCCTCCCCGCGCCCGAGCCGCTTGCCAAGTCCCACTACGACACCGCGCTCTACCAGCTCGCCGTCCGCAGCGTGGCCAACTACTCCGAGCCGATCATCGAGGCTCCGGCCGACCAACCACAGGAGTGGGAGATCCTCCTTCGGATCGCCGCGATCGCCGCCGGGCAGGGGCCCGAGGCGGAGATCGAGGCGCTCGACGCGCTGGTGATCCAGACCCTGATCGGGCGCGAGGTCGCCCTCGCGGGATCGCCGGTCGAGGGACGTTCGCCGGCCGAGGTCCTGGCCGAGCTCGGCGAGCGTCGCGGGCCCGAGCGCCTGCTCGACTTCATGCTCCGCGTCGGCCCCTTCGGCGACGGCTTCGGCGCCGATCCCGACGGGCTCACGCTGGCGACGCTCGAGGCCAACCCGCACGGGGTCGACATGGGCGCGATGCGCCCGCGGATCCCCGAGGTCCTGCGCACCCCGTCGGGCAAGATCGAGCTCGCCCCGGCCGAGATCGTCGCCGACGTGCCCCGGCTCGAGGCCGAGCTCGAGGGTGGCGCCGACGCCAACGGTCACATGGTCCTGATCGGCCGCCGCCAGCTGCGCTCCAACAACTCCTGGATGCACAACCTGCCGGCGCTGGTCAAGGGCAAGGACCCGTGCACCGTCCAGGTCCATCCCGACGACGCCGAGCGCCTCGGCCTCGACCACGACGGCCGCGCCCGGATCAGCTCCAGCGTCGGCGAGCTCGTCGCTCCGGTCGAGGTCACCGACGAGATCATGCCCGGCGTCGTCTCGATCCCGCACGGCTGGGGCCACGACGCTCCCGGCGCCCGGATGGGGGTCGCGGGCGAGCATCCGGGGGTCAACTCGAACCTGCTGGCGCCGGTCGAGGTCGACGCGCCGTCGGGCAACGCGGTGCTCAACGGGATCCCGGTCGAGGTCCGGGCGGAAGCGGCGTGAAGATCGGCCACGTCCATCTGCGTGTCTCCGATCTCGAGCGAGCCACCGGCTTTTACCGCGACGGGCTCGGGCTTGAGGTCACCGGCGACGCCCGTCCCCTCGGCATCCCGGCGGTCTTCCTCGCCGACGGCGACTATCACCACCACATCGGCCTGAACGCGTTCGAGAGTGCCGGGGGCGAGCCTCCAGAGGCCGAGCGCGCCGGCCTCTTCCACGTTGCCTTCGTCTACCCGGACCGCGAGGCGCTGGTCGCCGCGATCGAACGACTCGAGCAGCACGGACACACGATCGATCGCGCCCGCGACCACGCGGCCACGGTCTCGGTCTATCTCGACGACACCGAGGGCAACGGGGTCGAGCTCTATTACGACCGACCCCGGGATCGGTGGTTCAACCCCGACGGGACCCCGGTGCTCCGCAACGACGAGATCGACCCGCACGACCTGCCCTAGCTCCCGGATGCTCGAGTTCGACGACCAGACTTCGAGGCGAATCGAGGCGGCCTACGGATCGCGCGACGTACTCCGCCGCCGCGCGCTCGTCCGCGAAGCGCTGGAGGCGCGGCCGGGCGAACGGATCGCCGACATCGGCTGCGGGCCGGGCTTCTACGTCGATGAGCTCGCCCGGGAGGTGGGGCCCGAGGGCTCGGTGATCGGCATCGACGCCAGCGAGCCGATGCTGGCGCTCGCCGCGCAGAGAAACCGCGCCAACCCCCAGGTCGAGTTCGAGCACGGCGACGCGAGTGCGCTGCCTCTCCCCGACGGATCCTGCGACGGCGCGATCAGCGTCCAGGTGCTCGAGTACGTCGCCGAGCTCGACCTGGCGCTGGCCGAGATTCGGCGGATCCTGCGACCGGGCGGCCGGGTGGTGATCTGGGACGTCGACTGGCAGACGCTTTCGATCCGCAGCGCCGAGCCCGAGCGCATGCGCCGCGCCCTCGATGCGTGGGACGAGCACCTCGCACACGTCGCCCTGCCGCAGCTCCTGAGCGGCCGTCTGCGCGCCGCCGGCTTCGAGGACGTCGCCATGGAGGGCCACGCCTTCGCCACCGATCGGGCGTCGACCGAGAGCTACGGCGGTTTCCTGGTGCCGTTCATCGAGCAGTTCCTGCTCGAGCGCGACATCGTTCCCGAGGACGAGGCGCGCGCCTGGGCGAGCGAGCAGCGCGAGCTCGACCGGCGTGGCGAGTTCTACTTCGCCGTCACCCAGTTCTGCTTTCGGGCCGGCCGGCCGAGCTGACCGGCCGCCCGCCGCGAGCGCCCAGCTAGGCTCGGATGATCGGCAAGCTCTTCGATCGCATCGACGACCATCTGCGCGCCTGGATCGCCCGCCAGGCGCTGTTCTTCGTCGCCACGGCACCGCTCGACCGCGACGGCCACGTCAACCTCTCGCCGAAGGGCCCGATCGACAGCCTGCGGGTGCTCGACGACCACAGCGTGGCCTACCTCGACATCGTCGGCTCCGGCGCCGAGACGATCGCCCATCTGCGCGAGAACGGGCGCATCGTGATCATGCTCTGCGCCTTCTCGGGCCCGCCGCGGATCCTGCGCCTACACGGCCGCGGCGAGGTCCTGACGCCGGCCGACGGCCGCTTCGCTGAGCTCCTCGGCCGCTTTGAGTTCGCCGAGCCGCAGGCGCCGGAGGCAAGGCGTTCGATCATCGTCGTCGAGGTCGAGCGGATCGCCGACTCGTGCGGTTACGGGGTACCGCTGATGTCGCACGAGGGCGAGCGCGAGCACGCCGACAAGTGGGCGGCGAAGAAGCTGCGAGTCGGTGGCCCGGAGGCGCTCGTCGATTACCAGCGTCAGAAGAACGCCGTCAGCCTCGACGGGCTGCCCGCAGTCGAGGCCTGAGCGCTCAGAGCTCGAGCTCGTACTCGAGCAGGGTCTCGGCCTTGGCGCCGACCCGGTCGTAGACCGTATGGGCGCGCTTGTTGTCGGGCATCGTGAACCAGCTGATCGCGCCCGCCCCGTGGCGGCGAGCGACCTCGCCGACCGCCTCGATCAGCGCGTCGGCGTGGCCGGCTCCGCGGGCGGACTCGGCGACGAAGAGGTCGTCCATGACCACCGTTCGCTCGCCGCGCAGGCTCGACCACTTCCACTGGTTGAGCGCGAAGCCGACGACGGCGCCCGACTCGTCGGTGGCGACGAGCAGGAAGGCGCGGTCCTCGGGTGCGGCGATCACGTCGACCGCCATCGCCTCGAGCTCCTCGTCGGTCGGGTTCGACTCATAGAAGTCGACGTAGCCGCGAAGCAGCGGCAACAGCGCCTCGAGATCGGCCTCGGTCGCTTCGCGGATCGCCATCACCCGGCCTCGGGCAGCGACTCGACCGCGGCGGCGTCGATGCCGAGCAGGACGCCGCGCTCGTAGATCTCCTCGACCCGGTCGGCGGCGACGTAGCGGTGGCCACCGGGAAGCAGGCTGCGGTCGATCACCAGGCCGTCGAAGATGTCCTTCTCGGTGTCGGCGCGGACCTCGGTCACATGGCCGACCCGCTCCCCGTCGCTCGAATAGACGTCGGTCCCGCGCTCGAGCACGATGTAGGAGGCGGGCGAGCCGAGGTTGTCCATCGCCTCAGCCTATTGGCCGAGTGCCTTGGCGAAGATGTCGCGCAGCCGGCGCGCATCGGCGTCGGAGAGGCCGGCGAGCTCGGCCGGGGGCTCGGAGCGACGGCGAACCAGTTCGTCGTGGATCTTGCGCCCGGCCTCGGTCAGCGCGACCATCTTGATCCGCCGATCGCCGGCCGCGGCCCGGCGCTCGACCAGGCCGCGCTCGGTGAGCCGGTCGACGATCCCGGTGATGTTCGAGTTGTCGCAATGCATCTGCTGGGCGAGCTCGCCCATCGGCCGCGGCTCCGCCAGCAGCCCGAGGACCATCTGCTGCGGCGGCATCAGGTCGAACTCGCGCCAGAGCTCGAGCATCCGCGGCCTTCCCTTGACGAAGAAGAACTCGAGCATCAGGCTCCATGCTTCGCGAGCGAGCGGACTGGCGCTTGGCGACTCGACGGTCATTGGAGGACGATGATACTCTAGCTCCTAGACAGTTGAAGTAGTCAACTATTGGAGTGCAGGATGACGCACGACAACGGGATCGAGGTCGAGGGCCTGGTCCGCGAGTTCAAGAAGGGCCCGCGAGCGGTCGACGGGATCGACCTCGAGGTCGCTCCGGGCGAGATCTATGGCTTCCTTGGCCCCAACGGCGCCGGTAAGTCGACCACCGTGCACATGCTCACCACCCTGCTTCCGCCGACCGCGGGCACCGCGCGGGTCGCCGGCTACGACATCGTCCGCGAGGGTCCCGCGGTGCGCGACTCGATCGGTGTCGCCCTCCAGGAGGCGGCGCTCGACCCGTTCTTGACCGCGCGCGAGCACATGCGCCTGCAGGCGGGGATGCACGGAATCGAAAAGCACGAGGCGGCGCGGCGCGGCGACGAGTTGATCGCCCGGGTCGGGCTCGCCGAGGCCGCGGATCGCAAGGTCGGCGGCTACTCCGGCGGCATGCGCCGGCGCCTCGACCTGGCGCTGGCGCTGGTCCACGAGCCGCGGCTGCTCTTCCTCGACGAGCCCACGACCGGGCTCGACGTGCAGAGCCGCACGGCGCTTTGGGACGAAGTCCAGCGGCTCGCCTCCTCGAACGGCGTCACCGTCTTTCTCACCACCCAGTACCTGGAGGAGGCCGACGCGCTCGCCGACCGTGTGGGGATCATCGACAGCGGCAAGCTCGTCGCCGAGGGCACCCCCGACGCGCTCAAGGCCGAGATCGGACGGCCCTCGGTCGAGGCGATCCCGACATCCGACGACGATCGCGAGCGGATGCGAGCGGTCTTCGCGCGCTTCGGCACCGAGGCGCCCGCGGGCCCCGGCGGCGTCGCCGTGCGCCTCGACACCGGCGCGGGCGAGCTGGCCGACGTGGTCCGCGCGCTCGATGCCGAGGGGATCGAGGTCGTCAACCTGGAAATCCACGCCCCCAGCCTCGACGACGTCTTCCTGGTCAAGACGGGACGCCGGCTCGAGGGCGCCGGGGACGATCCGGAGCAGCCGACGGGCGAGCGCGAGGCGGTCTCGGCTTGAGCGGCGACGCGGCGGCGATCCCTGCCCCGGCGGCGCTCGGCGGCGCCCGCACGGGGGCGCTGAGCCAGGTCGGCTACCTGGCCAGGCGCTCGGTCACGCGGACGGTGCGACAGCCGCTGATGATCGTCCCCAGCCTGATCTTCCCGCTCTTCCTGCTCGCGGTGAACTCGAGCGGACTCGCCGCGGCGACCTCGCTTCCCGGCTTTCCCACCGACTCCTACCTGACCTTCGCGCTCGGGCTCACCTTCATGCAGGGGGCCCTGTTCGCGACCATGGGCGCCGGCCAATCGATCGCCTCGGACATCCAGTACGGCTTCTTCAACCGCCTGCAGCTGACCCCGTTGCGCGCTCCGGCGCTGATCGGCGGCCAGCTCGCAGGGGTCTTCATCCAGGGCGGCGTGCAGGCGGTCACCTACCTGATCGTCGGGCTCGCCTTCGGCGCCGGGCTCGAGGCGGGCGTTGCGGGCGTGCTCGTGTTGCTGGGCCTGGCGATGCTGGTCGCGGTCGCCTTCGGATCGATCGGGCTGACGATCGGGCTGCGAACCGGCAACGGTGAGTCGGTCCAGGGCGCGTTCCCGCTCTTGTTCGTGTTCTTGTTCTTGAGCTCGGGCGCGCTGCCCCGTGACGTGATCGCCAACGACTGGTTTCAGACGATCGCCACCCTGAACCCGGTCAGCTACATCATCGAGGCGTTTCGAAGCCTCCTGATCAGCGGCTGGGACGGCGAGGCGCTGGCGCTCGGCTTCGGGGTCACGCTGGCGATCCTCGCCGGCGGGATGTGGGCGGCGTCGGCGGCGCTGAGGACGAGGATGGAGCGCACGTGAACCCGTTCAAGACCCGCTTTGCGATGGCGGCGACGGCGATCGCCTGGCGCCAGCTGCGGGTGATGGTCGCCAAGCCCTCGGTGATCATCCCCTCACTGCTGATGCCGCTGTTCTTCTTCACCGCGTTCGCCGGCGGCCTCTCGGCGGTCGATCAGGCGCCCAACTTCGACTACCCGAACTACACCACCTTCCAGTTCGTCTTCGTGCTCTTGCAGTCGGCGATCTTCGGCGGTGTGTTCACCGGTTTTTCGATCGCCGCGGACTTCGAGACCGGCTTTGCCCGCCGGATGCTGTTGGCGACCCAGCGGCGCTCGGCGCTGATCGGCGGCTACGCGCTGACCGCGCTGCTGCGCGGGGTGTTGGTGTGGACCGTGGTCACGGTGGTCGCGGTGCTCTCCGGCGCCGAGATCGACGGCAGCGGGGTCGACCTGGTCGAGATCCTGGTGATCGCGCTGATGCTGAACTTCGCCGCGCTGCTGTTCGCCGCCGGGTTGGCGATGCGGTTTCGCACCCTGCAGGCGGCGCCGCTGATCCAGCTGCCCGCCTTCCTGATCATCATGACCGCGCCGGTCTACGTGCCGCGCGAGCTGATCGAGGGCTGGGTGGCGACGGCCGCCGATATCAACCCGATGACCGCGATGCTCGAGGCCGCCCGCAACCTGATCATCGGAGCCCCGGCCGAGACCCTGCTCGCGCTCGGGGTCGCCGCCGCCCTGATCGCAGTGATGATCAACTGGGCACGGACCGGTCTGCGGCGAGCCGAAGCCGCGGGCTGAGCGCTTCAAAGGCGCGAGCGGCCGCAAACCGGCCATATCGGCCGGTTATCTGCCGCTCGCTCGGATGCCGTCCGCGCCGCCGAGCGACTGAACGCCGGTCAGCGCCCCGGCGTCAACCGCCGCAGCGCGTGCCACGACGGTTTCGCGGCTCCGGACTGGGTCCGCAGACCCGAGCTCGCGCACCAGTCGCAGATGCTCGGCCGCGAATCGCGCCAGCTGAACCAGGCGACCGTGCGCACGTTGAGCCGCCGCCGGCGCTGCTGGAAATAGCGGTAGGCCTGGCTCAGTCGCCGCGCCTGCCCGCGCCTGCCGAGCTCGAGCGGGTTCGAGCCGCTGGCCGAGCCCCAGCCGATCTCGGTCACCCACAGTCCGGTGCGGCGATCGCCGGCGCGAGCCATCTCGGTCAGGAAGCGCCCGAACTGCCGGCGCGTCGCGGCCATCGTCGCGCCGTAGGGGTGTGGGGCGACCCCGTCGAAGTCGCGGCGGGCGCCGCGGCGCCGGTAGAGGTCGCGCAGGTACTTGGATCCGGTCACCGCCTCGACCGAGCCGGCCAGCTCGGCCATCCCGCCGAGGACGACGTCGGCGCCGCGATCGCGCGAGCGAATCGCGCTCGCGGCGGCGTCGAGCAGCTTCGAGTAGCCCTTGACGGTCGGCCGTGGCCCATAGAAGCTGCTCGAGTTCTGCTCGTTCCAGATCTGCCAGGCGCGAATCGGCCGTTCCGGCACCTCCGGGTGCTCTGCCCAGAACTCTCCACCCCGCCCGTAGCGGTCGACGGCGTCGCCGACGAACTGCCGCCAGGCCGCCCGGGCCGGCCGCGTGCGCGGCGCATAGATCTGACAGTCGCCGCAGCCGCGCCGGTCGAGGCCCCTGGCGACCCAGTCGGGGGTGCCGAAGAAGAACGGCAGCACGGTGATCCGACTGCGCGCGGCGTCGCCGACGAGCGCGTCGAAGCCGCCCCACAGGTAGTCGTCGTCGGCCCTGGTGGGATCGACCGACGACCAGTTGAGGACCGTCCGCAGGGTGCCGATACCGCCCTCACCCATGCGCTCGACCTCACCCGAGCTCAGCGCCGTCTGCGGAACGATCCCGTAGAACGGTCGCGGCGCGGCGCCGGCGCTCGCGGAGATGCCCGCGAGCAACGCGAGCGCTGATCCGACGACGAGTGCCGCCCGGCCTAGTCCCACCACTCCCACGCCAACACCGCCGGGGCGCCGCGGGTTGCGCTGCTCAATCGGGCGGCGGCTCGATCTCGCGCTTGAGGATCTTGCCGGTCGGGCCCTTGGGGAGCTCGTCGACGAACCAGACCCTGCGGGGGTACTTGTAGGCCGCCACCTGCTCCTTGCAGTGGGTGCGGATCTCGTCCTCGCTCGCCTGCTCGCCCTCCTTCAGCGCGACCGCGGCTCCGACCTCCTCGCCGAGCTCGTCGTGGGCGACTCCGACCACCGCCGCCTCGCGGACCGCCGGGTGCTCGTAGATCACCTCCTCGATCTCGCGCGGGTAGACGTTGTAGCCGCCGCGGATGATCAGGTCCTTCTTGCGGTCGACGATGAAGAAGTAGCCGTCCTCGTCGATCGTCGCGATGTCGCCGGTCTTGAACCAACCATCGCCGTCGATCGCCTCCTCGGTCGCCTCCGCCCGATTCCAATAGCCCTTCATCACGTTGTGGCCGCGGATCACGATCTCCCCCGGCTCGCCCTGGGGAATCTCGTTGCCGTCGTCGTCGACCACCCTCATCTCCACCCCCTCGATCGGGGTCCCGATCGAGCCCGGCTTGCGCTCGCGGTCGGGGTGGTTGAACGAGGCCACCGGAGAGGTCTCCGAGAGCCCGTAGCCCTCGAGGATCTTGCAGTCGAAGGCCTGCTCGAAGGCCTTCATCACCTCGACCGGCATCGCCGAGCCGCCCGAGGCGCAGAGGTCGAGACTCGAGGTGTCGAAGCTCTCCTTGTCGGGGTGGTGGAGCATCGCCGCGTACATCGTCGGCACGCCTTCGAATACGTTGACCCGGTCGCGGTCGATGATCTCGAGCGCCTTGCCCGGATCGAAGCGGGGAATCAGGGTCAGGCAGGCGCCGGAGAAGATCGCTGCGTTCAACCCGCACGTCTGGCCAAACGAGTGAAACAGCGGCAGCCCCCCGAGGACCACAGCGTTCTCGTCGACACCCGCGAACCCGGCGAAGACCGCCACGTTTCGCGCCAGGTTCGCGTGGGTGAGCTCGGCGCCCTTGGGCTTGCCGGTGGTGCCCGAGGTGTAGAGGATCACCGCCGTGTCGTCGTCGGCGCGCTCGACCACCTCGAAGGAGTCGTCGAACTCGCCGACCAGCTGCTCGAACTCACCCGGCTTGACCAGGATCAGCTCGGCATCAGCCTCGTCGGCGCCGGCCTGCGCCGCCTCGCCGAACTCGTGCCAGGCGAACAGGAGCTTCGCTTCGGGGTCGGAGAGGTAGAAGCCGACCTCGCGCTTCTTCAACAGAACGTTCATCGGCACCACGACGGCGCCGAGCCGCAGGATGGCGTAGTAGATCGCAGCGAAGTAGGGGACGTTCGGGAGCATGACCCCGACGCGGTCGCCCGCCTCGATGCCCTTGCTCCGCAGCAGGTTCGCGATCCGCGCCGCGGCGCAGTCGAGCTGGTGGTAGGTGAGCTCGGCGTCGTCGAGCTTCAGCGCCACCGCGTCCGGGCGTTCGGCCGCGGACGCGCTCAGGTTCTCGGCCAGGTTCATCTCTCTCGCTCCTCTCGGCTCACCCGAGAGCGAGCCTATCGCTCTAGCGGCTGTGCTTCTTCGGCCCAGCCTCGCGCACCCGCACGGCCGAGACGCCGGCCTCGTAGGGGTAATCGGCCTGCTCGGGAACCCGGACCCGGAAGGCGTAACGGGTCCGGCGTGAGGTCGCGCGCAGCTTGAACCGGGTCTTGTAGTGGCAGTTGTCGTTGGTGCGGATCGTTCGGAACACCTGCCAGCGCTTCTTGCCGATCTTCGCCTGAACCTTGACCACGCGGCGATCGCAGCCAGGGCCGGGAAGCTCGCCCTTGAACTTCAGCCGGTCGCCGTCCTCGACCCGGTTGCCCTTCGTCCTCGGCTTGATCTCCAGCGAGGGGCGCACCTTCGAGGCCAGCGAGAGCCCGTGGCGGGCGAGGATCTGATCGCCGAAGACGCGATGGACATAGAGGGTGCGGTTGGGGCCCGGCGGCAGCCGCAACTCGAACCGGCCGTTCTCGTCGGTGGTCGCGGTGGCGGCGACCTCATAGGGCTCGCCCGCGAGATCGGCGCGGGTCAGAACACAGATCGTCGCTCCCGCGACCCCGGCCCCTGGCCCGGAGCCGAGCTTGCCCTTGAGCCTGCCCTCGTGGTCGGAGCGCACCTCCAGCCGGTCCTTGCCCTTGGGGAAAAACGCCGAGACGCTCGAGCCTCCACCCACCGACGAGGCCGGGCAGAGGTCGTCGACGAACACCTCTCGCGTCTGACAGTCCTCGTTCGGGAGCCCGTCGAGCGCGAGGTCCGTGCCGCAGGCCTTGATCCGGTTGACCCCGGTGTCGAACGGTTCCGCTGAGGTCGGCAGCGAGACCGCGCGGCTCGCCGCCCCCGCGCACGGCCGCAATGCGGTTGCGCGGTCGCCGTTGACCGCGCAGTTGAGCACGTCGGCGAACACGGGCTGGTCGTTGACCAGCAGCTCGAGCTCGCGCACGCCCCCGCCCCGGTCGCTGATCCGGAAGGCGGCGGTCTGCGTCCCGCGGACAGCCTCGCCGTCGAAGATCGAGCCGCTCAGCGATGCGGTCGGATCGGCCCGGTCCTCGGTGCGGAGAAGGACGTCGCGGACTGAGGCGGACGATCCGGCGAGTGGGGTACAGGTCCCCGCGCCGCAGCGAAGCCGCGAGCGGAACTCGGAGAACTCGCCGTTGGCCTGCACGGCCCCGGACCCACTCGCAACCACGAACTGGCTCCCGCCCGATCTCGTCGCCAGCAGCCGCGCCTGATCGCCGCCGTCCTCGGCGAACTGTGCCGTGGCCCGGATGCTGGTGAAGACGGCGCCCGCGGGCGCGCGCCAGACCCAGGCGCCGAAGTCGCCTGCCTGCGATGAGGGTATGAGCCCGTGTGCGATCGTGAGTCCGTCTCCGCCGTCAGCGCACAGCGCCGAGGCGCGTGTACGAGGCCACGCTGTTCGAAAACTGCGTCGACCCCTTGTCGGGTTGTCCGGATGACACTGCGCGACCGTGTAAGTGCCGCCGGCGGCGCCTGCGCCAGGCAGCGCGAGCGCAACCCCGCAAAGGATGCCCGCCGCCGCCATCGTCGTTCGCCTCAGCATTCGAACGTGAACTGGCAGCTCGATGCCACCGCCGCCGCTCGAGGGCGCGGGCTCCGGGTGCCGGGGCCGGTTCGGGAGCGGGCGCAGGCGCCGGAGCCGGGGCGGGTGCGGGGGTCGCAGCCGGGGCGGGCGCGGGCTCGGGCGTCGGCGCATCGGACTCCGGCGGCGCCTCCGTGGGGGCGTCGGGCTCAGGCGCCGGTTCCGGCTTCGCCGCCGCGTCGGCCGCCGCCTCCCGAGCGGCCGCCTCCCGAGCGCGCTCCTCTGCCTTCTCGCGGGCCTTCTCGCGCTCGACCTCCAGTTGCTTGTCCGCGCCGCGTTCGACCACGGCGCCGACGCGGAGCGCGTACTGCCGCGCCTCGATCATCGGCGTGAACGACGCCAGGACCCCGTGCTCGGCCGGCGGCCCTAGGTTCGAGACGACCGTACTCGGCTCGCTCTCATCAGGCCCGATCACGCCGCTCGCGATCGCGGCGATAGCGACGACCTCGAGCGCGAGGACGCAGATGAACGCGTTGCGGATGGCCACTGTGCGATTGATCAACCCGGTGCCCTCCTGACACGACCTCCTGAGAGCCTATTCCCAGGCTCACTGCATTGCTACCCGGTACCGGCGCGCAGAACCCAGGTTAGGCTCAGCGCCGATGACGACGGACGCTTCCACCGCAGTCCGGCCGCTGACAGAACGTTCGGCGGTCGAGCTCGCGGCCGCGATCCGCGCCGGCGAGCTGCGTTCGCGCGACGTCGTCGACGCCCACATCGAAGCCGTGCAGCGCGGGAACGCCCGAGTCAACGCGGTCGTCGCAACCCGTTTCGAGACCGCCCGAGCCGAGGCCGACGCCGCTGACGCCCGGGTCGCCGCCGCCGCCGACCCCGGCGAGCTGCCACCGCTGCTCGGCGTTCCCTGCACGATGAAGGAGTCGATCGCCGTCGCGGGGATGCCCAATTCCGCCGGCCTGCATCACCGCCGCGGCTACCGCCCCGGGTCCGACTCGACCGCAGCCCAACGCGTGTTCGAGGCCGGGGCGATCTGCATCGGGGTGACCAACGTCTCCGAGCTCACCCTCTGGATCGAGTCGACCAACCGCGTCTACGGGCGCACCAACAACGCCTACGCGCCCCGGCGCACCGCCGGCGGCTCCTCCGGCGGCGAGGGCGCGGCAGTCGGCTCCGGCTTCGCTCCGTTCGGGATCGGCACCGATTTCGGAGGCTCGATCCGGATCCCGGCCTTCTTCAACGGCGTCTTCGGTCACAAGTCGAGCGGCCGGCTGGTCCCGCACACCGGCTCCTTCCCGGCGCCGCGCGACGAGATCGGCGCCCGGCTGCTCGGGATCGGCCCGATCGCTCGTCGCGCCGAGGACCTCTGGCCGGTCGTTCGCGCGCTCGCCGGCCCCGACGGAATCGACCCGACGGTCGAGCGGTTCGAGCTCGGTGACCCCGCCGAGGTCGAGCTCGACGGCCTCACGGTCAGCATCTCCGACGAGGCGACGATCTGGCCGGTCTCGCTCGAGCTTCGCAACGCCCGGGTTCGGGCGGCGCGGGCGCTGGCCGCGCGCGGCGCTCGCGTTCGCCGGGTGCGCCTGCGCGGGCTGCGGCGGGCGATCGAGCCCTACCTGGAGGTGGTCCGCCAGTCGGGCAGCCTCGCCGAGCTCCTCGATCAGGAGGGCTACCGGTTCCCGCCGCTGCGACGGCTGGTGGTCGACGGCGCCCGCAGGCGATCGGTCCACACCTCGGCGCTGGTGATCTCCAACCTGGTCGAGAAGCTGGCGACGCGGGTGCCCGAGAGCGTCGAGCGCCGGGCCGCCGAGGCGACCAGGGCGCTCGAGGCCGAGGTCGAGGAGGCGATCGGCGACGGAGTCCTGCTGCATCCGCCCTTCGCCCGGGTGGCGCCCCACCACGGTGCCACGGTCGGGCGCCCCTGGATCCTCGGTCCGCTTGCACCCTTCAACCTGCTCGGGCTGCCGGCGACGGCGGTGCCGCTGGGGCTTGGCCGCGGCGGGCTTCCGCTCGGGGTCCAGGTCGCCGCCGGGCGCGGCCGCGACCACGTTTCGATCGCGGTCGCGATCGCGCTCGAGCGCGCGTTCGGGGGCTGGGTGCCACCGCGCGGCGCCTAGCCGGCTACTCGACGGTCAGCTCACCCTCCATCCCCTGATCCTTGTGAGAGTCGATCGAGCAATAGAGCTCGTAGGTCCCCGGCTCCAGATCGACCGCGAGCTTGCCGCTGTCGCCGGGAGCCAACGTGTCGGTGACCTCCTCGATCCCGTTGCCCTCGATCTCGAGGTTGTGGTCGATCGAGCCATCGTTGGTCGCCGTCAGGGTGACGCTGCCGGCATCGACGGTCGAGTCGGCCGGGTCGAGCGCGAACTCTGTCTCCGAGATGTCGACGCTGCCGCCCCCGCCGCCGCTCGCGGTGGTCGAGCTCTCGGTGCTGGTATCGCTCGCGGCGGTGGTCGTGTCGGACTCGTCGTCGCCGCCACAGGCGACGAGTCCGAACGGGATCGCCACCGCGATCGCGAGCAGGGCGAGATTTTTTCGAGTCACGAAGCCTCCTCGAAACGCGTAATCGGTTGATTGTCTCGATACTCGATACGGGCGAGCGGGCTCCGGGGATTGCTCTCAGGCCAATCCCGGCGCTCGCGGCCTTCGTAGTAATGGACATTCAGATGTGGCCGCTCTCAGATGAGGCGCTGGTGGCCGGCCTCGCCGCCGGCGACTCAAGCGCCGCCACCGCCTTCGTCCGTCGCTTCCAGGCTCGGGTCTTCGGGCTCGCCGTCGGCATGATCGGCGACGCCGCCGTCGCCGAGGAGATCGCCCAGGAGGCCTTCCTTCGAGCGTGGCGCCATGCCGCCGCCTACGACGCCCGCCGCGGCCGGGTGGTGACCTGGCTGCTGTCGATCACCCGCAACCTGGCGATCGACCATCTGCGCACCCGTCGCACCGAGCCGCTCGACCCCGACTCGATCCGCGACGCCGAGGGCGCGCTGTGGACGAATGCCGCGCGCGCCGGTGGCGAGGGTTCGGAGATCGAGACCGCCGAGCTGCGCGAGGCGCTCGGCGAGCTGCCCGCCGAGCAGCGCCGGGCGCTGTTGCTGGCGGCGCTGTTCGGCTATACGGCTCGCGAGGTCGGCGCGATCGAGGAGATTCCGCTCGGGACCGCGAAGACCCGAATCCGCGTTGCGATGCAAAAGCTCGGCGCGGCCACCGACGCGGGGCAGGGAGGGATGCGATGAGCCCCGACTGCGAGCGCCTGCGTGAGCTCGCCGCCGAGCTGGCGCTGGGGATCGCCGACGGCGGCGACCGCGCCTGGGCGCTGGACCACCTCTCCGGGTGCCCGGACTGCCGTGCCCACGTCGAACGGCTCGCCGCGGTCGCCGACGAGCTGCCGCTGCTCGCCGGCGCGATCGAGCCGCCGCCGGGGTTCGAGGCCCGAGTCGCCGAGGCGATGCGCCCGGCTCGCTCGCGCTCGCTCGCGCGACGGCTCGCGCTGCCACTGGTCGCGGCCGTCGGCGCGGCGGCGCTGGCCGCGGGCGCGGTCTGGCTGGCGCTCGGCAACGATCGCGAGCTCGCCGACTCCTACCGGGAGACACTCGCGGTCGCCAACGGCGAGTACTTTGCCGCCTCGGCGCTGGAGCTCCCCGGAGGCGAGCGCGCCGGCTACGTCTATGGCTACCAGGGCCGGACCTCATGGGTCCTGGCGGTGATCTACGACGGGATCGAGGCCGGCCGCTACCGGCTCCAGGCGATCACCGAGGACGGCGAGCGGCTCGCGCTGCGCGAGCTCGAGGTCGCCGGCGGGCGCGGCAGCGCCGGCAGCGCAACCCCGGTCGGCTACGACCAGCTGAGCGCGGTGCGCGTGCTCGACGAGCGCGGCCGCGAGGTCGCCGAAAGCCGCTTGAGCGACTGACCGCCTGCGGCCTACTACGCTGCTCCCATCGAAGCCGCCACCTCGCACCACCACTCGACTCCGGGCACCGAGCGTGAGCTCACCGGCGTCGCGGTCAGCGCCACCCTGCACTGCCTCACCGGCTGCGCGATCGGCGAGATCCTCGGCCTGGCGCTCGGCACCGCCTTCGGCTTCTCCAACCTGGGCACGATCGTGCTGGCGATCGCGCTCGCCTTCGTCTTCGGCTATGCGCTGACCAGCCTGCCGCTGTTGCGCGCCGGGCTGGCGTTCGGCGCGGTGGTCTCGATCGCGCTCGCCTCCGACACGCTCAGCATCGCGGTGATGGAGATCGTCGACAACGCGATCGTGCTCGCGGTCCCGGGGGCGATGGAGGCCGGGCTCGGCGACCTGCTGTTCTGGGGCAGCCTCTCGTTCGCGCTGTTCATCGCGTTCCTCGCCGCCGTCCCGGTCAACCGCTGGCTGATCGCACGCGGTCGGGGCCACGCCGTGGTCCACGAGACCGGCATCCACGGCGGCCCCTCGCCGCGACTCGTCGGCGCGATCGCCGTCAGCGGCGGCGTCTTCGGCGCCGCCGTCCTGCTGGCCGAGTTGCTCTAGGCCACCGAGTGGCGAGTCAGTGTCCCCATAGGGCCATAAAGTCGGCGCTCGGCGCTCGGGTGCCCTCGCGGTTCGCTCCGCCGCCATCCGGGTAACACCCGGCCATGTCAACGGTCCTCATCATCGTCATCGTGATCGTGGCGATCATCCTGATCGCGATCGTCGCAAGCCTGATGCGAAAGCGTGCCGCCGAGCGCGAGGTCGAGCGCCGGCAGCTCTCCGGCGAGGCCTCGGCGCACCGCCGGCAGGCCGACTCGAACGTCGAGCGCGCACGCACGTCGGGCCGCGAGGCGGAGCTACACCGCCGCCAGGCGTCCGAGCACGCGGCCAAGGCCGACGAGCACGCGGCCGCCGCCGAGGAGCACGCCGAGAAGGCGAGCGATCTCGAGCGGCGGACTCAGACCGCCGGCAAGGCCGCCGCCTTCCACGACGAGCAGGCCGCCGAGCGCGAACGGCGGCGGCAGGACCTGCAGTGAGATCGCAGCGATGAACGTCCTCGTCGTTGGCGGCCACGGCAAGATCGGGCTGCGGCTGCTGAAGCTGCTCGCCGACCGCGGTGATACCGCCCGCGGAATGATCCGCAACGGCGAGCAGGCGGCCGATCTCCAGCAGGTCGGCGCCGAGCCGGTCGTTTGCGACATCGAGGCCACCGACGACATCTCCGAGCAGGTCGCCGGATCCGATGCTGTGGTCTTCGCCGCCGGGGCCGGTCCCGGCAGCGGCCCCGAGCGCAAGCGCACGGTCGACCTCGAGGGCGCGACGAAGCTGATCGACGCCTGCTCGACCGCCGGGGTCTCGCGCTACCTGATCGTCAGCGCGATGGGGGTCGATCGCCAGGGCGACTACCCGGCCGAGATGGAGCCCTATTACGCGGCCAAGCGCGACGCCGACGCCGCCGTGCGCGACTCCGGTCTCGAGTACACGATCGTCCGACCGGGCATGCTCACCGACGATCCCGCCACCGGCCTGATCGCGGTCGGCACCCCTGTCGATCGAAGCGGCGCCGTCACCCGCGACGACGTCGCCGCGACCCTGGTCGCCTGCCTCGATGCCAACTGGACCGACCGGGTGAGCTTCGACGTGCTCAACGGCGATACGCCGATCGAGGACGCGGTCGCCTCGCTGGCCGCCGAAGCGGGCGTCTAGGACCAGCTTCAGGCCTGATCCGCGCCGGCCAAGCGCGATTGTCCAGACGGCCAAAATTCGCCGCACCGCGATCACCGGCGCGCTCGCTGCCGTAACTTCTCCGCGGTGACCGTCCCGCCGGCATCCCGCCGGCCGTCGCGCGGCATGCGCACGGCTGGTCTCTATGACCCTGCCTTCGAGCACGACGGCTGCGGCGTCGCCTGCGTCGCCCGCCTCGACGGCGAGCCGCGCCACGAGACCATCGACCTGTCGCTGACCGCCCTCGACGATCTCGAGCATCGCGGCGCGGCCGGCGCCGACCCGACCACCGGCGACGGCGCCGGGATCCTGATCCAGCTCCCCCACGGGTTCCTGCGAACCCGGATCGGCGAGTTCGGTCTGCGCCGCGACCAGCTCCCCGATCCCGGGCGCGCGGCGGTGGCCAACGTCTTCTTGTCCCGCGACCCCAGCGATTGGCCGGCGCAGGAGCACCTGCTCGAGCAGGCGACGCTGGACGCCGGTCAGCACCCGCTCGGCTGGCGCGAGGTTCCCGTCGATTTCGCCCAATGCGGCGACACCGCACGCGACGCGGCCCCCCAGTTTCGCCAGCTGCTGGTCGGCGCCGGCGATACCGTCGGAGGTCAGGACGAGTTCGAGCGCCGGCTGTTCGTCGCCCGCCGGCTCGCCGAGCTCGAGGACGGCGAGCGACTCTCGATCTCGAGCTTTTCCTCGCGCACGCTCGTCTACAAGGGGATGCTGACCGCTCCGCAGCTGGCACGCTTTTACGCCGACCTTCGCGATCCCGAGTTGCAGAGCGCGCTCGCGGTCGTCCACTCGCGCTTTTCCACCAACACCTTCCCGAGCTGGGAGCTTGCCCAGCCGCTGCGGTACCTCGCCCACAACGGCGAGATCAACACGCTCGCCGGCAATGTCAACTGGATGCGCGCCCGCGAGGCGGCGCTGCACTCGAACCTGTTCGGCTCAGACCTCGCCCGCTGCCTGCCACTGATCCCCGAGGGCAGCTCGGACTCGGCCGCCTTCGACCGGGTGCTCGAGCTGCTCGTGCTCGCCGGCCGCCCGCCGGCCCAGGCGATGATGATGATGATCCCCGCCGCTCACGGCGCCCGCAACGACACCCCGGCCGAGCTCGACGACTTCTATCGCTACAGCTCCTCGGTGATCGAGCCCTGGGACGGCCCGGCGGCGATGGCCTTCTCCGACGGGCGGCTGCTCGGCGCCTGCCTCGATCGCAACGGGCTGCGGCCGGCACGCTGGCTGGTGACCGACGACGGCGTGGTCATCCTCGGCTCCGAGGCCGGTGTGCTTCCGGTGGCGGCCGAGAAGGTGGCGCGGCGCGGGCGGCTTCACCCCGGTCGCCTGCTGATCGCCGATCTCGAGCGTGGCCTGCTTCAGGCCGATGGTGAGGCCGAGCTCGAGGTCGCGCGAGCCAGGCCGTACCGGCGCTGGTGCGCCGAAGGCGAGATCCGGATCGCGGACCTCGCCCGCCGCACTCCGGCACGCACCCACGAGTCGCTGCACACCTGCCAACTCGCCTTCGGCTACTCCCAGGAGGACCTGCGGGTGCTGATCTCGCCGACCGCGACCGCGGCGGCGGAGCCGACCGGCTCGATGGGCAACGACCTCGCCCTGGCGGCGCTCTCGGAGCGCGAGCCGTCGCTGTTCAGCTATTTCAAGCAGCGCTTCGCCCAGGTCACCAACCCGCCGATCGACTCGGTCCGCGAGTCGGTCGTGATGAGCCTCGAGACCAGGATCGGATCCGAGGGCAACCTGCTCTTCGACGGTCCCGAGCACGCGGTCCAGCTGGTGCTCGATCAGCCGGTGCTCTCCAACGACGAGCTCGAGCGGGTCGCCCGAGCCTCGGCGCCCGCGATTCGCCCGACCACGATCGACGCGACGTGGCGCCTGTCGGCCGGCGAGGCCGGGCTCCAAGCGAGGGTCGAGCGGATCTGCCGCGAGGCGGCGAGGGCGCTCGCCGAGGGCACCAACCTGATCGTGCTCAGCGACCGCGGCCTCGGCCCCGACCGGGTCCCGATCCCCTCGCTGCTGGCGCTCGGCGCCGTCCACCACCACCTCGTCCGCGACGGCACCCGGCTGCAGACCAGCCTCGTGGTCGAGTCTGGCGAACCGCGCGAGATCCACCACCTCGCGGCGCTGATCGGCTACGGCGCCGCCGCGGTCAACCCATACCTGCTCTTCGACTCGCTCACCGACCTGCACGGCCGCGCCGAGCTGCCGTCCGACCTCTCCCACGCGGAGGCGAACGAGCGCCTGCTCACCGCGATGCGCAAGGGCCTGCTCAAGGTGATCTCGAAGATGGGGATCGCGACGATCCAGTCCTACTGCGGCGCCCAGGTGTTCGAGGCGGTCGGGCTCGACCACGAGCTGGTCGCGCGCCACTTCGCCGGCACCCCGGCGGCGGTCGGCGGGGTCGGCATGGCCGAGCTCGCCCGCGAGGCGCTGGAGCGCCACGCTCGCGCCTACCCCGAGCGCCACGCGCGCAGCCTGCCCGAGCACGTCGAGGACTCCGAGCTGCCCGCCGCCCACGCCGGACTGCTGCCCCAGGGCGGCGTCTATGCGTGGCGGCGCGACGGCGAGCGTCACGTCTGGGATCCCGAAACGATCGCCACGCTGCAGCGCGCGGTGCGCGCAAATCAGGCGCCTCAACAGCGGCGCGGCTCGGCTACGCCTCGCAGTGGCAACGGCAGCGAGGCGGCGGAGCGCTATCAGGACTTCAAGCAGCGGGTGAACGAGGAGAACGGCGCCCTGGCGATGCTCCGCGGGCTGCTCGACCTGAGCCCCGCCGGCGACGCCCTGGCGATCGATCAAGTCGAACCGACCACCGAGATCCTGAAGCGGTTCACCACCGGCGGGATGAGCCTGGGGGCGCTCGGCCCCGAGGCTCACGAGACCCTGGCGGTGGCGATGAACCGGCTCGGCGGGATGTCGAACTCGGGCGAGGGCGGCGAGGACATCCGCCGCTACACCCCCGACCCCAACGGCGATCAGCGCCGCTCGCGGATCAAGCAGGTCGCGTCGGGGCGCTTCGGGGTGACCGTCCACTACCTCTCCTCGGCCGATCAGATCCAGATCAAGATCTCGCAGGGCGCGAAGCCGGGCGAGGGCGGACAGCTGCCCGGCGACAAGGTCGACCCCTACATCGCCCAGCTTCGTTTCGCCACCCCGGGCGTCGGCCTCATCTCTCCCCCGCCCCACCACGACATCTACTCGATCGAGGACCTGAAGCAGCTGATCTATGACCTGCGCTCCGCCAACCCGAGGGCGACCGTCTCGGTCAAGCTCGCCGCCGAGGCCGGGGTCGGAACGGTCGCCGCAGGGGTCGCCAAGGCCGGCGCCGACCACGTCGTGATCGCCGGCCACGACGGCGGCACCGGCGCCTCGCCGCTGTCCTCGATTCAGCAGGCGGGGGTGCCCTGGGAGATCGGCCTCGCAGAGACCCAGCAGACCCTGTTGAGAAACGACCTGCGCTCGCGGATCGTGGTCCAGGTCGACGGCGGCATGCGCACCGGTCGCGACGTGCTCATCGGGGCGATGCTCGGAGCCGACGAGTTCGGCTTCTCCACCGCTCCCCTGATCGCCACCGGCTGCATCATGATGCGCGTCTGTCACCTGAACACCTGCCCGGTCGGGGTCGCGACCCAGGACCCGGAGCTGCGGGCGCGCTTCGCCGGTCGCCCCGAGCACGTCCTCAACTACCTCCACCTGGTCGCCGAGGACGTCCGCTCGATCCTCGCCGGCCTCGGCCTGGCGACCCTCGAGCAGGCGATCGGCCGGGTCGAGCTGCTCCGCCAGGCGCCCGCTCCGGCGGGCCACAAGCGCGGCCTGCTCGATCTCTCGGACCTGCTCGCCTTTCCCGAGTCGGTGAAGCGTTCGGCTCCCCGCCACCGAAGCCACCCGCCGGTGCCGCCCGACGAGCACTTCGACGTCCGCGAGCTGCTCGCCGAGACCGAGGCGGCGGTCGAGGCCTCGAAGCCGGTGACGATCTCCCGACCGGTCACCAACGTCGACCGCGCTGTCGGCGCCCGCCTCTCCCACCACCTGGTCGCCCGCCACGGCCCGACCGGGCTGGTCGACGACACGATCGAGGTTCGGCTCCAGGGCTCGGCCGGGCAGAGCTTCGGCGCCTTCTGCGCCCCCGGGGTCACCCTCGACCTCGAGGGCGAGGCCAACGATTACGTCGGCAAGGGGCTCTCGGGCGGAGTGCTCGCGGTCCACCCGCCGGCGGGCAGCCGCTACGTCGCCGAGGAGAACGTGATCATCGGCAACGTCGCTCTCTACGGTGCCACCGGCGGGCGGGCCTTCTTCCGCGGGCTCGCCGGCGAGCGCTTCGCGGTCCGCAACTCGGGCGCGCTCTGCGTGGTCGAGGGGGTCGGTGACCATGGATGTGAGTACATGACCGGCGGTCGGGCGGCGATCCTCGGTCCCACCGGCCACAACTTCGCCGCCGGGATGAGCGGCGGGATCGCCTGGGTGCACGATCCCGAGGAGCACTTGCCGCTGCGCGCCAACGGCGAGCTCGTCGACCTCGAGGCGCTGCCCACCGACGAGCACGAAGAGCTGCGGGCGCTGGTGGTCGAGCATCTCGCGCGCACCGGCTCGGCGGTCGCGGCGCGGATGCTCGACGACTGGCAGGCGGCGCTCGCCGCCTTCGTCCGGGTGATCCCGCGCGGCTACGCCGAGGCGCTGGCCCGACGCGAGCAGCGCGGCGATCCGCAGACCTCGGAGTTCAGGACCCTGGCGGCATGAGCGTCTCTCAGGCGAGGTTGCCGTGAGCCGCAACCCGCGCGCGTTCATGGAGATCCGTCGGGTCGGCGACCCCGAGCGCGATCCGGCCGAGCGGGTCGGCGACTACGGCGAGATCTTTGGCGTCCTGGCGCCCGACGAGCTGCGGATGCAGGGTGCCCGCTGCATGGACTGCGGGGTCCCGTTTTGCAACTCCGCCTGCCCGCTCGGCAACCTGATCCCGGACTGGAACGACCTCGTCCGCCGGGGCGACTGGAAGGCGGCCTCGGAGCAGCTTCACGCGACCAACAACTTCCCCGAGTTCACCGGGCTGATCTGCCCGGCGCCGTGCGAGTCGGCCTGCGTGCTCGACATCGACGACGACCCGGTGATGATCAAGCAGATCGAGTACGCGATCGTCGACCGCGCCTTCGCCGAGGGCTGGATCGTGGCGCGCCCGCCGGCGAGCCGCAGCGGCCGGACGGTCGCCGTGGTCGGCTCGGGTCCCGCGGGGATGGCGGCCGCGGCCGAGCTCAACCAAGTCGGTCACGCGGTCACTGTTTATGAGCGCGACGAGGCGGTCGGCGGCCTGATGCGCTTCGGCGTGCCCGACGCGAAGCTCGAGAAGTGGATGATCGACCGACGCGCCGAGCTGCTCGAGGCCGAGGGGGTCCGGTTCGAGTGCGGGGTAGAGGTCGGCGGTGAGCTCTCCGCCGAGGAGCTGCGCGCCACCAACGACGCGGTCGTGGTCGCGATCGGCTCGCGGGTCGAGCGCGACTTCGAGGCGCCCGGCCGCGAGCTCGAAGGCGTCCACTTCGCGATGGACTACCTCTACCAGCGAAACCGCTTCGTCGCTCGCTCGTCGGGTGGCCCGGCACCCGAGCCCGAGCACGAGATCAGCGCGGCGGGCAAGCAGGTGGTCGTGATCGGCGGCGGCGACACGGGCATGGACTGCGTCTCCAACGCCAACCGCGAGGGCGCCGCCAGCGCCACCCTGCTCGACGTCTACCCCGAGGTGCCGGCGGGCGGGCGCTACGCCGACACCCCCTGGCCGCTGGCGCCGAAGCGCTCGCTGACGACCTATGCGCTCGACGAGGGCGGCGAGCGGCGCTTCGGCCATCAGGTGGTCGCGCTCGAGGGCAATGGCCGGGTGCAGGCGCTGCGCGGACGCCGGGTCACCGGAAGCTCATCGCGCACGGTCGAGCCGGTGCCCGGGAGCGAGTTCGAGCTCCCCACCGACCTTGTGCTGATCGCGATCGGTTTCAGCCACCCCGCTCATGACGACGTCGTCGCGGCCCTCGGCCTCGGCACCGACCGCCGCGGCAACCTCGAGGCGAAGGCCTTCGCCACCTCGCGTCGAGGGCGTCTACGCGGCCGGCGACGCCCGCGTCGGCCAGTCGCTGATCGTCACCGCGATCGCCGACGGCCGTCGCTGTGCGCGCGCAGTGGATAGACGGTTGCGCGAGGCTTCAGAGCAGGTCGCTGGCAGAAGCCAGAGGTGAAGGCCCGCCGCCGGCGACCGCGGCCGAGGAGGCGAATCGGCGGCTGAGCTCGGCGACCAGCGCGACCAGGTCCTCGGGGTGATCGCCGGCGAGCCGGCGGTGGACGGCGTCGCCCGGGTCGGCCACCAGGTCGTCGACCCAGCCCAGCTCGCGCTCGCAGCCGAGCTCGCGCGCGTGCGGGGCGCAGGCCTCCAGCAACGGGCCGAGCTGATCGACCAGCGGGACCGAGGCTCCGAGGTCGGGATCGAGCAGCTCCGCGCGGACGCCGTCGCGGGCGGCGATGAAGCGGTTCTCGGCCAGCAGCTCGGTCGCGTCGAGCAGGCTCTGCGGCGCGTAGCCGTCGCAGACCTCGAGCCGGACCAGCGACTGGACCAGGGCGATCAGCGCCCCGGTGCGCCAGCTCTCGATCTGCGTGTCCATGATCCGGATCTCGAGCGTTCCGTAGCGCGGCTGCAGGCGCAGGTCCCACCAGACGAAGGTCGGCTCGGGGAACGCGCCGCAGCGGATCAGGGTGTCGAGCGTCTCGACGTAGTGCCGGTAGCTGTCGAACCGCCGCGGCATCCCCACTCGCGGGAACGCCTGGAAGATCGGCGTCCGCATCGAGGCCATGCCGCTGTCGCGCCCCTGCCAGAACGGCGAGCTTGCCGAGAGCGCCAAGAGCAGCGGCAGGTGGGTGCGCAGGCGGTTGGCGGCACTGACCGCCTCGGCGGGGCTCGGAATCGCCACGTGCACGTGCAGGGCGAAGGTCGGCTCGCGCTCGGCCACGGCCCTCATCGTCTCCTGGACCAACTGATAGCGGCGTTCGGGCGAGACCTCGGTGTCCTCCCAGGTGACGAACGGGTGCGTGCCCGACCCGGCGGCGGCGCGGCCGTGCTCGGCGAGCTCGCCAGCGAGCCTCGAGCGCAGCTGCGCGAGCTCGGCGATCGCCTCGCCGACCCGCGCGTGCGGGGCGCTCTCGAGCTCGACCGCCGCGCCGTGGGTCTCGGCGCTGAGCTTCGACGAGAGCCCCGCGGTGAGCAGAGGGCGCAGCTGGTCGAAGCCCTGATCGAGGCTCCAGTCGCCCGGGTCGAGCAGCATCACCTCCTCCTCGACGCCGACGGTGAACGGCTCGCGGGGGGAGTGCCAGCGCGCCCACTCCGGCTGTGAGGAGTCGGTCAAGGTGCCGCACTCGCCGCTTGCCGGTCGACCCGTCCTCTCGCGGCCTCGACCAGGCCGCGCAGCAGGGCGCGGCTGTCGGCCCGGTTGATCAGGTACTCGGCGTGCCACTGGACGCCGACGAAGAACGGCACGGTCGGATCCTCGATCGCCTCGATCACGCCGTCGGGCGAGTGCGCGACGGCCCGCAGGCCGCGGCCGAGCCGGTGCACGGCCTGATGATGAAAGCTGTTGACCTCGAGCTCGGTCGCGCCGATGATCGCGGCCAGGCGGCTGTCGGGCTCGATCTGAATCGGGTGGGTCGGCTGCTCGCCGGGGACGCCCTGGCGGTGGTCGACCTCGTGCTCGGGCGCCGGAGTCAGGTGCTGGCGCAGATCGCCGCCGCGGGCGACGTTGAGGGTCTGGGCGCCGCGGCAGATGCCGAGCACCGGGATCCCGCCGCGATCGGCGCCGCGGGCGAGCTCGAGCTCGAACCGGTCGAGCTCCGGCCAGGTCGGCCCGAGCTCGGGATCGGCGCTCTCGCCGTACTCGCTCGGGTCGAGGTCGGGGCCACCGGAGAGACAGACCCCGGCGAGCTGGTCGAGCAGCGGCCCGATCGCCGGCTCGGCCAGCGGCGGAAGCACGACCGGGATCGCGCCGACCTGCTCGAGCGCCTGCGTGTAGGTGATCCCGAGCGCCATCTCCGCCCGCAGCGGCTCGGATTGGGGCCGCGGGTGTGCGTACTCCATCGGGCGCACCTCGGAGGTGCTGACCCCGATCAGCGGCCGCGGGCGTGGATCGGCCTCCTCCGTCACCAGTCTGAGGGCGCGACGCGCGGGTGTCTGCTCGCCGGCGATCGGGACAGCATCCCGCAGCCGTCAACCGGACTCACCGTCCGGCGGGCGCGACTCGAGCGCCAATCGTTGTCCAGCGCGGCGAAATCTGCGCCCGAGGGGTCAATCCGTGCTCGCAAGCTCCGCGATTTGCGACAACCGGGAGAAGCGCGGCAGCGTAGGTTTGTACGATCGGATAGAGGGCGCACCGGCCGAGGCGCCTAGGCTCCAAGCTCCAGATTTCTACTACGTTCGAGCGTGAGCCCCCCGCAGGGGCTCGCTGCCGTGAGGAGGAAAAAGCGCAGATGACGAGGCTTCGCCAGCAGAACGTGACCGCCACCAAATGGGATGTCAACGGCGACGCCCTCGGCACGGTCGACCTGACCAAGCAGTCGAACAACCCCTTCGGCCAAAACGTCTTCTCGCTGGCGGTCCAGAAGGACCGGCTCTCCAAGGACACCTTCAAGCAGCTGCGCTCGACCCTCGAGCACGGGGATGCGCTCGATCCGGCGCTCGCCGACGAGGTCGCCGAGGCGATGAAGGAGTGGGCGCTCGAGCGCGGCGCCACCCACTACACCCACGTCTTCCAGCCGCTCACCGGGCTGACCGCCGAGAAGCATGACTCCTTCTTCGAGCCCGACGGCAAGGGCGGCGCGGTCGCCGACTTCTCCGGCAAGGAGCTGATCCAGGGCGAGCCCGACGCCTCCTCATTTCCGACCGGCGGCGTGCGCGCCACCTTCGAGGCCCGCGGCTACACCGCCTGGGACCCGACCAGCCCCGCCTTCATCCTCGAGAACCCGAACGGGGCGCTGCTCTGCATCCCGACCGCGTTCGCGTCCTGGACCGGGGAGGCGCTCGACGCGAAGATCCCGCTCCTGCGCTCGATGGACGCGCTCTCGACCGCGGCGATCAGGGCGTTGCGGATCCTCGGCGACGCCCATTCCAAGCGCGTCTTCACCACGGTCGGGCCCGAGCAGGAGTACTTCCTGATCGACGAGCAGTACTACTTCGAGCGCCCCGACCTGGTGACCACGGGGCGGACCCTGTTCGGCGCCAAGCCACCGAAGGGACACGAGCTCGACGACCACTACTTCGGCTCGATCCCCAAGCGCGTGCTCGCCTGCATGATGGAGACCGAGAACGAGCTCCGAAAGCTCGGCGTCCCGGTGAAGACCCGCCACAACGAGGTCGCGCCCGGTCAGTACGAGATCGCGCCGATCTTCGAGAACTCGAACGTCGGCTCCGATCACCAGCAGCTGACGATGCAGATGATGCAGAACGTCGCCCGCAACTACGGGCTCGTCTGCCTCCTGCACGAGAAGCCGTTCGCGGGCGTCAACGGCTCGGGCAAGCACAACAACTGGTCGATGTCCACCGACACCGGCGCCAACCTGATGGATCCGGGCGAGACGCCGAGCGAGAACATCAGCTTCCTGTTCTTCTGCGCCGCCGTGATCCAGGCGGTCGACAAGCACCAGGGCCTCCTGCGCGCCTCGGTCGCCGCCCTCGCCCAGGACCACCGCCTCGGCGCCAACGAGGCACCGCCGGCGATCATCTCGGTCTTCCTCGGCGCCGAGCTCGAGAAGGTGTTCGACTCGATCGTCTCGGGCGAGGGCGACGGCGCCACCCCAGGCGCGACCCTGGGCCTGGGCACCCCGGTGTTGCCGACGCTGCCGATGCACGGCGGCGACCGCAACCGGACCTCGCCGTTCGCCTTCACCGGCAACAAGTTCGAGTTCAGGGCGCTGGGCTCGAGCCAGTCGCTCGCCTTCCCCAACACCGTGCTCAACACGATCGTCGCCGAGGCGATCGACGACCTCGCCGACAAGGTCGACCGGCGGCTCGCCGACGGCGACGAGCTGACGGCCGCGGTGACCGCGGCGGTCAAGGACTCCTACGCCGCCAGCCGCAAGATCTGCTTCAGCGGCGACAACTACGACGAGGCCTGGCACACGGAGGCCGAGCAGCGCGGGCTGAAGAACCTGCGGACGACGCCCGACGCGCTGCCCGAGGTGCTCGTCCCGGCGACGATCGCCGCCTTCGGTCGCTACGGGGTGCTCACCGAGCGTGAGCTCGAGTCGCGCTACGAGGTCTGGCTCGAGCAGTACATCGTCTTGGCCAACACCGAGGCCGAGACCACCGAGACGATCGCGCGGACGATGATCCTGCCGGCGGCGATGCGCCACCTGGCGCTGCTCGAGGCCGCCGAGGTCAGTCAGCTGACCGAGGAGGCGAGGCCCCTGTGCCAAGCGCTGGTGACCCGGGTCGGCGAGCTCGCCGAGGCCAACGTCTATCCGGATGGGATCGAGGGCATGGAGCTCGCCAAGCACGCCCGCGATCACCAGTTGACCGCGATGGCGAGCGTCCGCGATGCCGCCGACGCGCTCGAGCGGGTGGTCGCCGACGACCTCTGGCCGCTGCCGAAGTACTCGGAGATCCTCTTCGTCCGCTGAGGCGCGGCGGGTCCGGGGCCCCCGCGGGGCGACTTTCTATCGGTATCCGAGAGAAAGTCGCCCCGTCACGTTGGCTGCGCGGATGAGGCGCGCTCCGCCAACACTCCGGGCCCTACGTCTTCTTCGCCGCCTTCGCCTCGCCCTCGAGCCGGCGGCGCGCCTTGAGCACCGCGGGAACCGAGCAGCGCACGACCTTGGCGATCTCGCCGTTGGGGCGGTCGGGGTCGCGGCGGATCTCGAACTCGATCAGGGCCTCGGCGCGCAGCTTCGCCCGCTCCTCGCGGGTGGCGCCGGCGGGAGCGGTTTCGTTGGCGGCCTCAGCGGCGATCGCCCGCCTGCACTGCAGGCAGTGAGCCTTGTCGCCGCGGCGCGTCCACCCCGCCGGCGGCCCCTTGGCCTCGAAGCCGGGCATCCAGCTGATCGAGACCTCGCAGCGGTCGCATGACCAGTCGCTGCGGGCCGTGTTTCGGGTGGGCGTTGCGGTGGCTGACATGGGCGAGCGAACTCCTTGGTGGCGATTTCAGGAAGAGGGAGTGGTCCTGTGGCCCCGCGTGCGCCGGTACCGGCGAACCACGGTGGGAACTCCTCGGGCGCCAATGCAGGCAACCCGAAGCGGGGATTCTAGCATTTTGGCGACTTCGTAACGATTGTGATTAGCGGCGGTCGAACTCGCCCGCGAGCCCGAGGCTGCGCGCGATCTGGCGCATCTCGCGGCGCTGATCGGGGAGCACGAAGCTGACCCCGGCGCCGTCGCGCCCGGCGCGGCCCGAGCGCCCGACCCGGTGGACGTAGGCGTCGCGGTCCCCCGGGGCGTCGAAGTTGATCACGTGGGTGATCTCCTCGACGTCGATCCCGCGGGCGGCGACATCGGTCGCGACCAGGGTGTCGACCTTGCCCGAGGCGAAGTTGGCGAGCGCCCGCTGGCGTTGGTTTTGGGACTTGTCGCCGTGCATCGCGGCCGACTCCACCCCTCGCTGGCGCAGGCGCTTGACCAGCCGGTCGGCGCCGCGCTTGGTCCGCACGAAGACGAGCGTGCGCCCGCGCTCGGTGTGCCGCAGCTCGTGCACGAGGGCGCTCACCTTGTCGGCGTGCTCGAGGTGGACGAAGCGGTGGCGGACCTCGCCGCGGTCGGACTCGACCGGCTCGTGCACGTGGCGGCGCGGGTTCTCGGTGTAGGCGCGCGCGACCTTGCCGGCGGCCGCTTCGAGCGTGGCCGAGAAGAACAGGGTCTGGCGAGCCCGCGGGGTGAGCGAGACGATCCGGTCGACGGCGGGCTTGAAGCCCATGTCGAGCATCCGGTCGGCCTCGTCGATGACCAGTATGCGGACGTGCTCGAGGCTGAGCGTGCGGCGCTGCAGGAGATCCTCGAGCCGGCCCGGGGTGGCGACGACGATGTGGGCGCGGGCGGCCTTCTTCGCCTGCTTTTCGAGCCCGACGCCGCCGTAGACGGGGGCGATCGAGAGTGCCCGGGCGGTGGCGATGTCGTGCAGCTCGGCGACTATCTGCAGGGCGAGCTCGCGGGTCGGCGCCAGGATCAGCGCCGCCGGGCGGCGGTCGGAGGCCTCGATCAGGTCGACGATCGGGATCCCGAAGGCGAGCGTCTTGCCCGATCCGGTCGGCGACTGGACGAGCACGTCGTGGCCGTCGAGGACATCCTCGACGACAAGTTTCTGGATCGCGAACGGCGCGGTCAGCCCGCGCCTTGAGAGGGCGCTCGCAACAGGGCGCGAGACGCCGAGGTCGGCGAAAGACATGTGGTGCAACTCCTTGTGAGTGGTGGGAATCCTGAGACCCGGACGCACTCACGAGTGCACGGAAGAAACGGAACTCCTCGAGCGCCAAAAGGTGACGCCCGACGCCGATCACGGTAGCAGGCGTTTGTTCGCCACCGGTTCGGGTACCGGCGCTGGGTCGGAAGACTGCAAGGGGGCTGTCGAAGGATGTCGTGGACGAGGACCTGAGCAGGATGCTCTACGGGCGGCTCGAGCCGCTGCTCGGCGATGAGCCCGAGCGCGGCGACGGGCACCGTCGCCGACAGCTGCTGTGCGACGCCTGTCGCGAGGCGCTCGAACGCCTTGCCGAGGGGCGCGAGCGCGCCGAGGAAGCTGCCGCCTCGCTGTTCGAGCAGATTCGCGCGCTCTTCGATCCGGAGCGCCAGCTGCAGGTGAGGCTGATCGTCGACCTCGACCTGCCGAGCGCTGCCGCGATGCTCGACAGCCGCCGGGCCAGCCGCTAGCGCGACTGCGCGCCCTGTCTCAGCGCCTCCGCCGGAAGCCAGCGCCGGCTCAGCGGCGCCGCGGTGACCCCGTGGACGACGATCGAAACGCCGACGCAGGCGATCGCCGTCCACACGATCAGCTCGCTGTCGGCGGCTCCGAGAACGCCGGCGCCGGCCGCGACCGCGGCGTAGTAGAGCGAGCCGATCCCACGCACCCCGAACCAGGCGACGAACGCTTTCTCGCCCGGCGGCAGGTCGCTTCGAACCAGCGAGATCACGACTGAGAGCGGGCGGATCACGACCAGCAGCGCCGGGACCAACAGCCAGCCCGCGACCCCGGGCGCGCCGAGCCCGCCCAGCGACAGCATGCTGCCCATGAGGAGGATGAGGACGAGCTCGCCGAACTTCTCCACCACGTCGGCACCGTCGTGGACCGCCATGTGGGTCTCGTGGGTGCTCTCATAACGGCGGTAGGCGAGCCCGCCGGCGAAGGCGGCGATGAAGCCGAAGGCGCCGGCGATCTCAGTGACCGCGTAGATCATCAGCACGCTCGGGATCGCCAGCCAGGCGTCGAAAGCGGTCGCCAGCAGCTCGCGCTCGCGCAACCAGACGGCGAGGCCGCCGAGCCCGTAGCCGATCGCCGCCCCGATCGCGAGCCCGGCGCCGATCCCGTAGATGACGTCGGCCGCCAGCCACTCGCCGAACCAGCCACCACCGTCCTCGGCGACGATGAACAGGCCCAAGAACAGGAACGGGAGCGCGAGCCCGTCGTTGAGCCCGGCCTCGCCGGTGACCGAGAAGTTGGGCTCGTGCTCGTCCTCGTCGCCGGGCGGCCCGACGCCGATGTCGCCCGCCAGCACCGGGTCGGTCGGAGCGAGGATCGCCCCCAGCACGACCGCGGCGCCCAGCGAGAGCCCGATCACCTGGGTGCCGAAGGCGACCACGCCGAGGATCGTCAGCGGCATCGCGATCCCGAGCAGCCGCGCCACCCCCGACCACGAGCGCCAGTCGAGCGGCCGGTCGAGCTTCAGCCCGGTGCCGAACAGCGCGATGATCACCGCGAGCTCGGCAAGGCGCTCGATCAGCGAGGCGTCCTCGATCGGGTCGATCCAGGAGATCCCGACCAACTGGATCACCACCGCCGCCCCGGCGCCGAGACCGAGATAGATGATGCTCGCCGAGAAGGCTCGCTCGTGCTCGTGCGAGAGCGCTCCGATCGCGGCGAAGACCGCGAATGCGCAGAAGAGCAGCGCAATCACGTAGGGGTCGGCGAAGGCAAAGCCGCGCTCGGCGGCCAGCTGCGGGACGAGCATCGCCAACTTCTACCCGGTTCGCCGGCGCCCGGTCCCCTAGACTGGATGGGACCGCCGGTTGGGCACTCCACCTCTCCCTCTGCCCCTCAGCATCCCCGGCTTCACCCGAGGGGAAGGGAAATGAGGTTGCCGTGAGCAATCCGGGCGACACCGCCGCGGACACGGGCACGCAGCGTGCAAGCGTCTGCGACGAGATCAACAGGTCGATCGGCTCGGTCTGGCAGCGGCACGCCGGCGGCAGGCCGAGCTCGGTCACGACCGAGGTCAACGGCGACGTGATCAAGTGCGTGATGCAGGACGCGGTGAGCACGATCGGCACCCATCCGCCCGATGAGGAAGCGGCGCCCGATGCGCCCGCCCGCTCACCGAACTCGGTCACCTATCGCAACGAGGCGATGTGGATGGTGACCAGGCTGACCGGCCGCAAGGTGCTCGGCTTCATTCCCGTGCGCGACGCCAAGAGCGACGTCGCCAGCGACACCTTCGTCCTGGAGCCACGCCAGATCAAGTACTGAGCCGCAGCCTCAACGGGCGCGGATCCGCGCCTGCCACACTCATCGGCCCCTGATGGCCGTTCGCACCGACCTCCGAAACATCGCGATCGTCGCCCACGTCGACCACGGCAAGACGACCCTGGTCGACGCGATGCTGTGGCAGTCGGGCGCCTTTCGCGAGGGCGCCGACGTCGCCGAGCGGGTGATGGACTCGATGGACCTCGAGCGCGAGAAGGGGATCACGATCCTCGCCAAGAACACCGCGGTCCGCTACGGCGACGTCAAGCTCAACATCGTCGACACCCCCGGCCACGCCGACTTCGGCGGCGAGGTCGAGCGGGCGCTGACCATGGTCGACGGCATCCTGCTCTTGGTCGACGCCTCCGAGGGCCCGATGCCGCAGACGCGCTTCGTCCTGCGCAAGGCGCTCGAGGCGCGCTTGCCGGTGGTCTTGGTGGTCAACAAGGTCGACCGTGACGATGCCCGGATCGCCGAGGTGGTCGACGAGGTCTATGAGCTCTTTCTCGACCTCGATGCCGGCGATGACCAGGTCGAGTTCCCGATCGTCTACGCGAACGCCAGGGCCGGCTGGGCCTCGCCGATCGAGGGCGAGGTCGGCACCGACCTGCGCCCGCTGCTCGAGCTCATGGTCGAGCGGATCCCGGCGCCCACCTACGAGCCCGAGCACCCGCTCCAGGCCCACGTCACCAATCTCGACGCGTCGCCGTATGTGGGCCGGCTGGCGCTCTGCCGGGTCCGCAACGGGACGATCCGCGCCGGCGCGCCGATCGCCTGGTGTCGCGCCGACGGCACGATCGAGCCGGCCACGGTCGCCAACCTCTATGTCACCGAGGCTCTGGAGCGGGTCGAGGCCGAGGAGGCCGGACCGGGCGAGATCATCGCCGTCGCCGGGATCGACGAGGTGACGATCGGCGAGACGCTCGCCGACGCCGATGACCCCCGCCCGCTCCCGGTGATCACCGTCGATGAGCCCTCGCTCTCGATCGTGATCTCGATCAACGACTCGCCGCTTGCCGGGCGCGAGGGAAAGAAGCTGACCGCGCGCCAGATCCGCGACCGTCTCGACACCGAGCTGGTCGGCAACGTCTCGATCCGCGTCCGCGACACCGAGCGCCCCGACTCGTGGGAGGTGCACGGGCGCGGCGAGCTGCAGCTCGTCGTCCTCTTGGAGCTGATGCGCCGGGAGGGCTTCGAGCTGACCGCGAGCCAACCGCGGGTGCTGACCCGTGAGGTCGATGGGCGGCTGTGCGAGCCGGTCGAGCGCCTGGCGATCGACGTCCCCGAGGACTACGTCGGCGTCGTCACCCAGATGCTCGCCCTGCGCAAGGGCCGGATGGAGCAGATCATCAACCACTCGACCGGCTGGGTGCGACTCGACTACCTGGCACCGGCGCGGGGGCTGATCGGGTTTCGAACCGAGTTCCTGACCGAGACCCGCGGCACCGGCATCCTCCACCACGTCTTCGAGCGCTGGGAACCGTGGGCGGGCGAGCTGCGGATGCGCCCGACCGGCGCCCTGGTCAGCGACCGCTCGGGACAGACCGCGAGCTTTGCCCTGCACTCATTGCAGGACCGCGGCAGCCTCTTCGTCGGCCCCGGCACCGACGTTTATGAGGGGATGATCGTGGGCGAGAACTCGCGCGCCGACGACCTCGACGTCAACGCGACCAAGCAAAAGCACCAGACCAACGTCCGCGCCGCGAGCGCCGACCTGCTGGTCCGCCTGATCCCGCCGCGGCCGCTGTCGCTGGAGAGCGCGCTCGAGTTCCTCCGCGACGACGAGTGCGTCGAGATCACCCCGAAGAGCCTGCGCCTGCGCAAGGCCGAGCTCGAGCGGACAGAGCGGGTAAAGGCGGCGCGACGCGGCAAGCGGGTGGGGGCGGAAACGCAGCTTCAGGGCACGTAGGAGGCTGATCGGGACCCGGGACCTGCTCGAGAATCCCGCCGGGGCGAGTTCTTGTCGGTATGCGGACAAAACTCGCCCCGGCGGGTCGGCTGCGGTACCTGCTCTGCCCTACCCCGGCAACGGCGCCAGCGGCGTCCGCGCCACGGTCATCGCGAAGACCATGAACCGGGCGCCGAGCGCGAAGCGCAGCTCGTCGGGCTGGGGGAAGTGCTCGCCGGCGCGGTCGATAGCTCGCCGAAGAGCCGCGCAAATGCGCGCCAGCGGGCCGTCGTCGCCGACGTCGCAGGCAAGCCGCGCCAGCGCCAGCAGCTCGGCCGGGTGCTGCCGGCGATCGCCACGCCGACCCCGGTGACCAGGTCGGAGACGATCCGCTCCAACAGCGGGTCATAGACGTCGGGCTCGCCGCTCGCCGGAGGCGGCTCGAGCAGCTGCTCGCCCGCCAGCAGGCGATCGAGCTGGCCCCGGCGATCGCGCGGATCGCCTCGGGACCGAGGCCCGCCTGGATCGCGAAGCGCAGGTGCATCACCGCCGAGGAGAGCGGCTGGCCGTAGGGCGAGTCGCTCGCCCAGAGGATCTGACCGGGCGGCGCCAGCGAGAACAAGGAGATCATGTCGCCCGGGCTCCACCATGAGGTGTCGATGAGGAGGTTCGGGTGCGCGGGCAACTCGCGCCAGAACCAGGCGAGGTCGGAGACGGCGGCGTGGGCGAGGATCAGCCGCGCCCCGCGGGTGTCGCTCGGCGAGCCCACCGTGTCGCGGCCGAGCGCCGGGATCCCGCGGCCGGCGTGGATCAGTACCGGCAGGCGGCGCTCGTCGGCGAGCGCGACCAGGTCGGCGACCGCGGGAACCGACGAGGGTGAAGCTCTCCGCGCGCGGGTGCAGCTTGATCCCGCGGGCGCCGGCGTCCAGCGCCCGCTCGGCCTCGGCGACGGCGCCCTGGTTCGGGTTGACGCGGCAGAACGCGGTCAGTCGGCCGCCCGAGTCGGCCGCCGCGGCGAGCACTCGATCGTTCGCCGCCCGGTAGCCGTCGGGCTCGGCCATCGGGAAGACGACCCCGCGGGCGTCGGCACGCTCGAGCCCGGCGAGCAGCTCGGCCGTCGTCTGCTTGTAGCCGTCGGGGTCGTTGGCACCGATATGGGTGTGGGCGTCGAAGAGCTCGAGCGGGCCGGTGGCGCCGAGCAGCGCCTCCCACCACGGCCCGGCGACCTGATCGAGCGGATCGGCGGGCACCGCCGCGACCGCGTCCGCGAGGCTCACCGGCCGACCGCCGCCGCGATCCGCTCGACGATCTGCTCGAGCAGCTGCGGCGAGGTGGCGAAGTTGAGCCTGGCGAAGCCGGCGCCGCCGCTGCCGAACTGCGGCCCGGGGCTGAGCGCCACGCGGCCGCGCTCGAGAAAGGCCGCGGCCGGGTCGTCGCCGAGCTCGAGCGCCCGACAATCGAGCCAGGCGAGGTAGCCGGCGGCGGGCTGCTGCGTAGCCGACCTCGGGCAGGTGCTCGGCCAGCAGCTCGGCGAGCAGCGCCCGGTTCGAGTCGAGCCGCGCCAGCACCCGGTCTAGCCACTCGTCGGAGCGCTCGAACGCCGCGACCGAGGCGAGGACGCCGAAATGGCCGACGTGGCGGGCGACCTCGGGCAGCTCGGCGACCCGCTCACGCGCCGGCCCCGGCGCGGTCACCGCGTGGGCGCACTTGAGCCCGGCGAGGTTGAACGCCTTCGAGGCCGAGGTGAGCACGATGCCGCGCTCGGCGGCCTGCGGCGGCACGGTCGTGAACACGGTGTGCTCGGCGCCCGTGAGCGACCAACGGCGCGTGGATCTCATCGGCGAGCACCCAGCCGTCGTGGGCGGCGGCGACCTCGGCGATCCGCTCGAGCTCGGCGCGCTCGAGCACCGCGCCGGTCGGGTTGTGGGGGCTGCAGAGCACCAGCACCCGCGCGCCGGCGGCAAACGAGCGCTCGATCCCGTCGAGGTCGAGCTCGCGACCGTCCGCCAGCGGCACCTCGGCGAGCTCGCGGCCGGCCTCCTCGATCACGCCGAAGAACGGGTGGTAGACGGGTGGGTTGATGACCACCCGCTCGCCCGGCTCGGTGAGCACGTGGAGCAGCTCGACGATCGCCGCGACGACGTCGTTGAGGCGGCGCACGTGCTCAGCCTCGACCGCCCAGCCGAGGCGGCGCTCGGCAAAGCCGGCGAACGCCGCGCCGATTCCGGCGGCGTCGGGGTTGGCGTAGCCGAGCGTCGTCGTGGTCGATCGCCTCGTGCAGGGTCGCCTTGATCGCCGGCGCCAGCGGGTAGTCCATCTCGGCGACGAACGCCGGGAGCACGTCGGGCTCATACCACGACCACTTGGCGCTGCGCCGCGCCCGAAGCTCGTCCAGGTTCAAGTGTCGAAGACGACCTTCGCCTCGCGCCAACGGCGCTCGAACGGCAGCCTCCAGCGGTTCGGAGCGATCAACTCATAGATCTGCTCGGGCCCCCAACCACCGGAGAAGTACGGATGCACCGGCGGTGGGTCCTCGAGCAGCGGCGTCGAGATCTCCCACAGTCGCTCGATCCCCTCCGCGGTGTTGAACAGCGTCCGATCGCCCTTCATCGCGTCGCGGATCAGCCGCTCGTAGGCCTCGAGCGTGTCCTTCTCGCGGTCGACGTCGGTGAGCGAGAACTGCATGCTGAGCTTGTCGAGCACCATCTCGGGGCCGGGGCGCTTGCCGTAGAACGAGAGCGACAGCCGCGAGGACTCGTCGAGGTCGAAGGTGAGGTGGTCGGGGCCGTAACCGCCGACCCCCGAGCCCTCCGGGAACATGCTCTGCGGCGGCTCGCGAAAGGCGATCGAGATGATCCGCGCGCCCTCGGCGAGGCGCTTGCCGGTCCGCAGGTAAAACGGCACCCCCGACCAGCGCCAGTTGTCGACCTCGCAGCGCAGGGCGACGAAGGTCTCGGTGCGTGAGTCGGGCGCGACCCCCGGCTCGGCCCGATAGCCCTCGTATTGGCCGCGCACGACCTGACCGGGGTCGATCGGCTGCAACGAGCGGAACACCTTGTTCTTCTCCTCGGTGATCGGCTCCGGCGCGAGCGCGGTCGGCGGCTCCATCGCGACGAACGCGAGCACCTGCAGCAGGTGGGTGACGACCATGTCTCGATAGGCACCGGTCTTCTCATAGAAGGCGGCGCGGGTGCCAACCCCGAGCGTCTCGGGGACGTCGATCTGGATGTGGTCGATGTGGTCGCGATTCCAGATCGGCTCGAAGAGCCCATTCGCAAACCGCAGCGCGAGGATGTTCTGGGCCGCCTCCTTGCCGAGGAAGTGATCGATGCGAAAGACACGCTGCTCGTCGAACACCTCGTGCACGACCTGGTTCAACTTCACCGCGCTGGCGAAGTCGGTGCCGAACGGCTTCTCCATCACCACCCGGGCGCGCTCGGCGAGCCCGGCGTCGCGCAGCTCGCCGATCACGTCGGTGGCGGCGGCGGGCGGGATGCTCAGGTAGTGCAGGCGCCGCGCCTCGCCACCGAGCTGCGTCTCCATCTCGGAGACGGCCTCGGCGAGCGCCTCCGGCCCCGCATCGGTGCCGACGTAGGTGATCCGCTTGGTGAACTCGTCGAGCTCGTCCTCGCCGCAGGGATGGCGCTTGAACTCGTGCGCCGCGGCCCGTGCCTCCTCGCGAAATTGGGCCTCGCCGAGCTGCTCGAGCGAGGTCGCGACGATCCTGAAGTCGGGCATCAGCCCGGCCTGGGAGAGATGCAGCAGCCCCGGCAGCAGCTTGCGCTTGGCCAGATCGCCGGTGGCGCCGAAGAGCACGATCACGTGCGGCTCGAGCGGCGGCAGCGCACCGGGTGAGACGTCGCGAGGTCCTGTCGCCACCTCCATCGAGCGGGAGGCTATCGCGGCTCAGTCGCTGCGCTCGAACCCGCCCTCGATCGGCATCGTCGCGCTGAGCAGCGGCGAGGGCTCGTCGGGGTCGTCCTGGTCGCAGACGAAGACGAAGTCGATCACCCCGGTGTCGATCGCCGCATGCACGCCCTCGACCTTCCACCTTCGATCGATCGTCCGCAGCCGCTCGATCCCGCCGCCCGCGTCGATCGTGCCGACCACCGAGCCGCGGATCTCGCCGTCGGCGGCCGAGTCGGGGTCGAGCTCGGCCGAGGCGGTGAACACGACCAGGTCGTCGCTGAGCGGGGTCGCGTCGCTGAAGCAAAGCCGCGCCCCGCCCATCTCGCCGAGGTCATAGGCGCGCAGGCGCTCGAGCTCTGAGACCTCGAGCGAGCGGTCCCCGGTGAGCGAGTCCATCACCTGGTCGAGCGAGAGCTCGGCGATCGCGTTCTCGCTCTCGGCGGCGTTGCCGCGATGAAAGACGAAAAAGCGCTCGCCGAGGACCGCCGCGCCCTCGACGTTGAGCTCGGGCAGCTCCTCGCGCAGGCGCCGATAGAGCGGCTGCAGGTCGATCACCCCGGGATCGCCCGCGAGCGCCCCGCCGGCCTCGAGCGCCCAGAAGAAGCCGCGGTCGCGGCGCTCGTTGGAGCCCGAGCCGAGCCCGAGCAGACCGCCGTAGGGCGCGCCCTCGAACGGCGGCAGCGCGGTCAGCGCCTCGAGGTCGGGCTTCTCCTTCGACCGCCCGCCGGGATCGGCGGGAAGCTCACCCGGCAGCGCCCGCCGAAGCTCGCCCGGGTCGCTGGAGGAGAGGCTGAAGACGCCGAGGTCGAGCTCGTCGTCGCCGATCACATACGTGTAGTCGGCGCGGCGGACCACCGCCGAGGCCGAGACGATGTAGCCGGGGCGCTCGTCACCCTCCGGGCGCACGACCTCGAGGTCGCGCAGCTTGTGCAGCTCGAGGGGTGGCAGGTCCTCCGGGCGGCTCGACTCGCGGTCCACGCTGTCGACCTACCCGCCGCTGCGGTCGAGCACGCCGGTGCTGACGACCCCGCCGCCGGCGAAGCGATAATCGACCCGAATGTCGGTGAGCGGGGTGAGCGAGACCGTGCCGGTGCCCTTGCACTTCTTGCTCGCGCCCTTGTCGATCGTCTCGCGAAAGCGATAGCTGGTGGTGTCTGCGCCGAGGTAGTCCCAGGTTCCGGCGCACTCGAGCGCACCGGTGTAGCGCACCGTGTTGCGCTTCGATCGCGCCAGCGAGACGATCCGCGCCTCGACCCGAAACGGCTTCATCTGCCTCTGGGTCAGCCGCCCCTCCCAGTCGCCGGTGATCTCGAACTGCGGCTCGGTCGTCGTCGTCGCCAGGTCGGGCTCGTCCTTTTCGCCGCAGGCGCTCGCGCCGAGCGCCAGCGCCAGTGCCGCCAGGCATGCGAGGCCGGTATTGCGCGGGTTCGTCATCGGCGCCATGTTGTACCGACCGCGGTTGTCGGCCGCGGCGGCACCGCTCAGGCGACCGCGCCGACGACCGCCCAGCTCTCGCCCTCGAACCGCCGCCAGAGCGGCACCAGCCTGGCGAGCATGAGCGCGTCGAGCGCCGCCCAGACCCCGACCACGCCCCAGTCGAGCCAGCCGACCGCGAGCACCAGGGGGACGAAGATCGCCGCGGCGCCGGCCATCGCCCAGGCGAGGAAGCGGGTGTCGCCGGCGCCGATCAGGATCCCGTCGAGCGCGAAGACGAGCGCCGCGACCGGTTGCATCAGCGCGAACAGCGGCCAGAGCTCGCCCGCGCGCTCGACCACCGCCGGATCGTTCGTGAACGCCTCGGGGATCAGCTTGGTTCCCGCCAACAGGGCCAGGGCGAAGCCGCAGCCGACGACCAGCGACCAGCCGAGCATTCGCCTCGATGCCGCCCGCGCCTCCGGGGCGTCGCCGGCGCCCAGCGTTCGCCCGACGATCACCTGGCCGGCGATCGCGACCGCGTCGAGGACCAGGGCGAGGAAGATGAACAGCTGGAAGGCGATCTGGTTGGCGGCGAGCGAGACCTCGCCGAAGCGCGCGGCGACCGCCGCCGCCAGGGTGAAGCATAGGAGCAGCGCCCCGGTGCGCACGAACAGGTGGCCGCCGGTGGTCACCAGCCCCCGCAGCCGGGCCCGATCGGGGCGCCGGCTGCGGGCCGGCGCCCGGGCCAACAAGACGATGAAGGCGGCGCCCATGCCGGCCTGGGCGATCACGGTGCCGAGCGCGCTGCCGTCGAGACCGAGGTCGAGCCCGTACACGAACCAGAGCTCGAGGGCGACGTTGGCCAGGTTGGCGGCGACCAGGATGATCAACGGCGAGCGCAGGTCGCCGGTCCCGCGCAGATAACCCTGTCCGGCCAGGGCTATGAGCGCGAACGGGATCCCGATCGCAGCGATCCGCAGATAACGCGCCGCGGCCTCGGACTCGGGTCCGGCGCCGCCGTTGAGCAACTCGGCGACCGGGTCGGCGCATGCGACCACCGCCAGCGCCAGGGCGACCCCGAGGCCGAGCGAGAGCCAGAGAGCCTGCGCGGCGACCTCGCCGGCGGAGCGCTCGTGCCCGGCGCCATGCAGGCGCGCGACCTGCGAGGTGGTCCCGTAGGCGAGGAAGTTGCAGAGGTTGACGACGATCCCGAGCACCGCCGCGGCGAGCGCCAGCGCCGCCAGCTGCGTGGTGCCGATGTGGCCGACGATCGCGGTGTCGACCAGCAGATAGGTCGGCTCGGCCGCCAGCGCCCCGAGGGCCGGCAACGCCAGCAGCAGGATCTCGCGGTCGTGGGGAGAGCGGCGCATCCGCTCCAGGTTAGGAGCGGTCGGTTACCCGGGCGAGGTAGGTGAAGGCGAGCCCCGCCACCGCTATCAGCACGACCCCGAGCAGCCAGAAGGCGGCCGCCGAGTCGATCTGATCGACCATCCAGCCGAAGTTCATGCCGAAGAACCCGGCGAGGAAGGTGAGCGGCAAAAAGATCGTCGCGATCAGCGTCAGCCGGTAGGTGGTGTCGTTGAGCTCGGCCTGCAGCACTGTGGAGAGCGCCTGCCGGGCGGCGTCGATGCGGTCGACCGCCCGGTCGAGCTGCGCCTCGATCCGCTCGAAGTACCGGTGGCGGTCGTCCTCGAGGCTGGCGACCTGTTCGATCTCCTCGCCGACGCGCTCGAACAGCGCCCGCTCCGGGCCGAGCCGCAGCCGCAGGCTGGTGAGCTGGGCGCGCAGCGACTGGATCAGCTCCTGGTCGGCGGCGCGCAACTTCATCCGCTGCCCCGCACCGAGGTCGTCGAGCTCGGCGATCTTGCCCTCGATCCCCGCGACCGCTTCGAGCACGGTGTTGGTCATCCCGTCGAGGGCGACGTAGACGGCGTAGCGCTCGCTGCGACCGGGCGCGATCCGCCCCTCGGCGACGACCTCGGGGAGGTCGAACGGGTGCTCATGGATGGTGAGCAGGAAATCGCCGTGCAAGAGCACGTTGACGCGAAAGATCCCGAGCGCATCGGCATCGCCGACGCCCGCTGCGTCGGGGTTTGCCGCACACCAGAACGGAAACACGAGCAGATCGGCCTCGACATGGATGCGCCGGGCCGGCGACCCACCCGGCTCGAAGTTGATGAGCGCCTGCGCGGCGCCCTCCGGAAGCTCGAACGCGGTCGCGATCTGCTCGACCGTCGGCCCTCCGGCGACCGCCAGGTCGGCCCAGAAGAACTCGCGCTTGCCGCGCAGCGAGGTGATCTTCGCGGCGTCGCAGTCGCGCAGGATCTCGATCCTGTGGGTGCCCATCGCCTGCCGACTGTAGGCGGGCGTCCGGAGCGAACCGCGGGCGCTATTCGGAGTCGCGCTCGGAGCGCTCGCGCTCGGCGAGCTTCTCGGCCAGGTAGGCGGCCTTGTCGGCGCGGCGCTGGTGCTGGCGCTCCTCGTCGGGCGTCAGCGAGTCGTCGGCGAGCTCGCGCTCGGTCTCCGCGCGATCGGCCTGATGCGCTCGCATCTCGCCGGTGCTCGGCTCGTCGGTGTCATCCATGCTCGACAGATCCTACGATGCTTCGATCAGCTTCGAGCGAATCAGCCGCTTCGGAATGGTCAACGCCTATCTGGTCGACGAGGACGACGGCCTGACCGTGATCGACACGATGGTGCCCGGGTCGGCGAAGTCGATCACCGGCGCCGCCGCCAGGCCGATCAGGCGGATCTTGCTCACCCACGCCCACCAGGACCACATCGGCTCGCTCGACAAGCTGCACGCCGAGGTGCCCGAGGCCGAGGTGATCATCGGCCGGCGCGAGGCGCGGCTGTTGAAAAAGGACAAGAGCCTCGACCCGGGCGAGCCGGTCGACAAGCTGCGCGGCGGCTACAGCGGCGCCGAGGTCGAGCCCACCCGCACGCTCGAGCCGGGCGACCGGGTCGGCTCACTCGAGGCGATCGCCGCACCCGGTCACACCCCCGGCCAGCTCGCCTTCCTCGACAGCCGCGATCGGACCCTGTTCTGCGCCGACGCCTACTCGACCCTCGCCGGAGTCGCAACCTGCGCCAGGGCCAACCCGCGCTTTCCGCTGCTCTATTTCGCCACCTGGCACCGCCCGACCGCCCTCCAGACCGCGCGGGCGCTGCGGGCGCTCGACCCGAAGCGCCTGGCGCCCGGGCACGGCAAGGTGGTCGAGTCACCGGCGGCGGCGATGGACGCGGCGATCGCCAAGGCCGCCTGACGCGCGCCGCCAACATGCCGGGGCGCCTTTCGATCGCATAGCGACGATTTCGCGCCCCGGGCGTTTCAGACGCCGGCGCTCAGGCGCGGCGCAGGGTCGCCGCGGCGAGCTCGACGTCCGGCGCTCGCATCGGGCCACGCCGGCGGGCCAGCTTGGCGACCCCGGGCGCGCCGTCGACGAGCACGCCCTCGACGGTGAGTGCGCGCCAGGGAACGATCGGCTCGGGCTCCGACCAGCAGATCGCCCCGGCGACCTCGGCGCGGGCGATCCCGGCGTCGGCGAGGGCCGCGGCAACCGCCTCGATCCGCCGGTGAACGCCGGCGATCAACTCGCTGCGGTCCTCGATCCCGATCAGCAGGCGCCCGTCGCGAACCCGGGCGCGACCGGCGGCGGACTCGGTCTCGATCACGGTGACGCCGCCGGGACCGACCGCCAGGTGGTCGATCGTCAGCCCCGAGCCGGGAAGCGAGAGGTCGTGCAGCAGGAGCACGCCCGAGGCCTGCAGCCGCCTCGCCAGACGCCGGTCGGCGCGCTCGACCTGCTCGGGATCGCGCTCGCCGCCGGGGCGCTGCGGAACGGTGATCGGTCGCGATCGCCGCAGCTTGCCGACGCCGGTGTCGAAGGGAAGCGAGCTCGTCTGCACCCCTGAATGATCGGCGCTCCGCGCGATTTACTCAAGCGACAACCCGGTTCGCTCGGCAGCCTCGAGCTGGCGCTCGATCAAATCGAGCCCGGTGTTCCAAAACCCGGGGTCGGTGAGGTCGACCCCGACGATCTCGCCGAGCTGCTCGGGCGAGCGCGAGCCGCCGGCACGCAGGAGCTCGAGATAGGCGTCGACGAAGCCCTCGCCCTCGCCCTCATAGCGGCTGTAGACGCTGAGCGCGAGCAGGTGGCCGTAGGCGTAGGCATAGACGTAGCCGGGCGTGGCGATGAAGTGGGGCACGTAGCTCCACCAGGAGGCGTAGCCGTCCGAGAGCTCAACCGAGTCGCCGAGCAGGTCGGTCTGGGTGTCGATCCAGGCGGCGGCGAAGGCGTCGACGGAGAGCTCGCCCGAGCCGCGGCGCTCGCCATGGACGCGCTCCTCGAAGCGGTTCATCGCCACCTGGCGAAAGACCGCGCCGACCGCGCCGTCGAGCGACGAGCCGAGCAATGAGAGCCGCTCCGAGTCATCCGGGGCCTCGTCGAGCAGGCGCCCGAGGACGATCGTCTCGCCGAAGATCGAGGCAGTCTCGGCGACCGTCAGCGGGGTCGCGAACTCGAAGATCCCGCGCGGGCGCGCCAGCGAAGCGTGCACGCCGTGGCCGAGCTCGTGCGCCATCGTCAGCACGTCGTACGGGCGCGAGGTGTAGTTGAGCATCACGTAGGGGTGGGCCGAGGGCACGGTGTAGGAGCAAAATGCGCCGCCGCGCTTGCCCGGCGCGGGCGGTGCGTCGATCTTCTGACCGGTGAAGAACTCCTCCGCGCTCGCGCCCAGCACCGGTGAGAAGCCCGAGTAGCAGTCGAGCACCAGCTCGCGCGCCTCCGCGTACGGCACCCGGCGGTCCGTTTCGGCAAGGGGGGCGACCCGGTCGTAGTCGGCGAGGCGCTCGAGCCCGAGCATCCGCGCCTTCAGCCGATACCAGCGCTGCGCCAGCTCATAGCGCGAGACGACTGCCTCGATCAGCGCGGCAACCGACTCGTCGCCGGCCTCGTTGGCGAGGTTGCGCGAGGCGAGCCAGTGCTCATACGAGCGCAGCCGGTCCTTGGTCGCCTTGTCGGCGAGCAGGGTGTTGAAGATGAAGGCGCGGGTGCGCAGCCCCGGCTCGAGCGCCTCGCTGACCGCGCCGGCGGCGGCCGCGCGCCGCTCGCGGTCGGGGGTCTGGAGCAACGACAGCGCCTCGATCAGCTGCAGCGGCTGCTCGGCGCCGGGGACCTCGACCGTGATCGCCGAGGCCTGCTCGGTGAACAGCCGCGAGAAGGCGGAGGTGCCGGTGACCGAGGTCTCGGTCAGGATCTTCTCTTCGGGCTCTGAGAGCTGGTGAGGCAGATATCGCCGCAGGCTCTCCAGGTAGTGGCGACAGAACTCGAGCCGGTCGTCGGCGAGCAGCGCCTCGGCGCGGTCATCGGGCAGCTCGTTCCACTCCAGCTCGAAGAACAGCAGCGCGGTCTCGAGCGCGGCGGCGCGCTCCTGGACCTCCTGCATCAACGCCCCGATCTCGGGCGTGACGGTGTCGACGCTGAAGGCGAGCGCGGCGTAGCTGCCGGCGCGCCCGACCATGTCGGAGATCTCGGCCAGCTCGCTCATCGCCGCCGCCAGGCCTTCGGAGTCGAGCTCGGCGACCCTGCCGCGGTGGGTCTCGGCGAAGGCCTCGGCGCGCTCCTGGGCTCGGGCGAGCCGCGCGCGAACACCGGCCTCGCCCTCGCGGTCGACCAGCGGCTCGAGGTCCCAGCGGGCCGCCTCGAGGGCCTCGTCCGGGGCGTCGGTGGTCGCCTCGCTCACCCGGCTGAGGATACGAGCCCGACTCAGCCGGTTTCGCTGAGCTCGGTTTGCTCGCAGCCGCGGGCGGCGGCGATCGCCGCCGGCTCGCGCCCGAGCTTTGCCCTCGGTCCAAGCCACTCGACCTCGATCGCGAGCGTGGAGCCGTCCTTTCGCCCGCGCCAGAGCCCGGCGAGGCGGCCGCGGTCGAGGATCACCTCGCGGCGGCCGATCGCCGGGAACATTCGCTTGCGCAGCTTCGCCTCGGGGACCAGAGCCTCGCGATCGGGCTGCGAGACATAGGGGTCGAAGCCGCTGATCATCCGCACCCCGGTCGCCTTCGGCGGCTTTTTCAGCCGGTTGAGATCGGCGGCCAGCACCAACGCCTTGCGGCCCTCGTAGTCGACCTGCTCGAGCTCATCCTCGATCGCGGCGAACAGCGATCTCGCGTACTTGGGCGAGGTCTGCGCCCAGGACGCCAGCTGGCTGTGGGTGGCGGGCCCGAAGCAATGCAAGAAGCGGCGCACGAGCTCGGCCCGCGCCCGATCGAGATCACCCCTGGCCTTGGGGGCGAGCGCGTAACGCGCCTTGCCGTCCATCCGGGTGACGCCCTCGGGGCCGAGGGCGCGCCAGAAGCCCGCTCGAACGTGATGGCTCTGACAGCCCCGGCACCACGGCAAGAGGCCCTCCGGGAGGCGCTCGCGCATCGCCTGGTGGAACTCGTCGCGCCCGAGCGGGCCCTCGGCGAGGCCCTCGCGGGCGGCCGCCGCGATCCGGTCGAGCGCCTCGCGCGGGGTGTAGCCGGCGTCGGCGGCCTCCTTCGCGTTGCGGCTGCCGATCATCGCCTTGAGCTCGTCGTCGGGCGGCACCAGAGCGCGGGTGAAGACGGCGAGGTCGGCGCGGGGGACCAGGTAGGGGGCGCCGCGCATCGCGTTCACCACGATCACCCTGCGCGCTTCCGGCTCGGAGCTCGAGCGCGCCTGAAGCGCCGCCGGCCCGCCCCAGATCGGCGGCGTCTGCTGGATCCCGCAGGCTGCGATCGCGGTGATCGGGTCGGTGCGCAGGTGCAGGTTGTGGCCGGCGATCCGGAAGGCGAGCGCTTCGGCGGCAGAGACCTCAGCCATCGGCGAGCGCGAGCGCGAACGGGCTGCCCTCGGAGTCGCGGCAGATCGCCCAGCGCTCGCCCGGGTGGACGATGGCGCCGCCGAGCGCCTCGACCAGCTCCAGCGCCGCGCCGATCTCGGCGACCTCGAAGTACGGCAGCGAGAACGAGTCTCCGGGGCCGCGGCCTCGCGCGTGCACGCCGACGGCCGGGGCCTCGCCGCGTCGCGTCTGCCAGCCCTCGCCCTCGCCTTCGGCCCGCGGCTCGAGCTCGGCGCCGAGCAGCCCCGACCAGAAGCCGAGGGCGCGCTCGGGATCGTCGGCGGGGAACTCGATCAGTGCGGCGCGGGCTCCGGGCATGGCCTGAGGGAAGATAGTCGCCATTGGCCCGTCCCTCGTCGCTCGCCGCCGGTGACTGGCCTAGGTTGCGGCGTGTGGTTCGGCGGGCGCCCTCCTACTACCGCGTCGCCGGGATCGACCTGCGGGCCGAGATCGAGAGGCTGCGCCGGTTGGCGGTGTTCGCCGATGGTCCGCTGGCGCTCGCCGCGCCCGAGCTCAAGGTCCGACGGGCCTCCCGGCGGCCGAACCGGGTCGGGTTCGCGGTGCCCGCCGAGCAGCGGCTGTCGATCACCGCCTATCCGGAGATCGGCGCCGGCGACGTGCTCGAGACGCTGCTCCACGAGCTCTGCCACCTGCACGTCGGCCGCCGCCCGGGCGCCCACGCCTGGCACGGGCAGCTGTTCAAACGAACCCTGTCGCGGGCGATGGCTGAGGCCTACGGCGTCCGCGGCGTGCGCCCGCGCAACTCGCTCCACGGCGCCTATGCGGCGGCGATCGCGCGGCGTCGCAGGCCCGCCGATTTGTTTGGCGACCACGAGGACGGGAAGCCAATGCAGACAACCCGCGAGAGGAGTGCCGAGATGCTCGCCCTGACCCAGAACGCCGCCGAGGCCGTCGAGTCGATGGTCAACCGGCCCGAGGTGCCCGAGAACGCTGTGGTGCGTATTGCCAGCGCCGAGGGCGAGATCGACGCGACGCAGACCGAGCTGCAGATGGTCCTGGTCGAGGAGCCGGAGGAGAACGACCTCTTGATCGAGGGCGTCCCGATCTCGGTCGAGCGCGAGACCATCGGCCTGCTGCAGGACAAGATCCTCGACGCCGAGATGACCGGCAGCGGCGTCAGCTTCAGCCTCTACCTGCAGCCGCAGGCCGCCTCGGCCAACGGCGGCGAACCCCCCGCATAGCGCCGGGGCTCAGCCGGCCCTGGCGGCGCGCTTGGCGAGCGCGTGCTCATAGCGCTCGCGCAGCAGCGCCAGCGCGTGCTCGCGACCGGCGGCTCCCACGACCTCGACCGTGACCCAGCCCGACTCGGGGCGAGTCCAGCGATGCTGACGGGCGTCGCCACGTTCGATCAGCTCCGCCTTCACCTTCGGCGGCAGCGGCAGGTCGAGGATTGTGTCGCCGTGCAGGTGGCCGAGCTCGCGGCGCCCGACCATGAAGCGGGTGCTCGAGAACCGTCCTTCCTCGAGCGTGACGCCCTCCCAGCTCGCAACCTCGTCGATCAGTGGGGAGTGAGCGTCGATCACTCGAGCTTAGCCACGTAGAGTCGCGGCACCCGAAGACTTCGACGAAGGAGACGACGATGGCAACGAAGGCAGATTTCAACGCGGAGGAGTGGCAGCAGGTCGCCGAGGGCCCGGCGATCGCCGGCCTGGTGGTGATCGCGGCGCAGCGCGGAGGCACCATCCGGGAGTCGATTCAGATGGCCAAGGTCTACACCGAGGCCCGCAAGGACCACGGCGACTCCGATCTGCTCGGCGAGCTCGTCGCCACCCCGCCGCAGCTCGACGCGAAGCAGTTCAACTCGGCCGAGGAGCTGCGGACCGAGGGCCTGCAGCGGATCCGCGACGCCGTCGCCCTGCTCGAGTCGAAAGCGAGCGCCGAGGACGTCGAGGCGTATCGCAAGTTCAGCCTCGCGGTCGCCCAGCGCGCCGCCGAGGCCCACAAGTCCGGCGGCTTTCTCGGGATCGGCGGCGAGGCGGTCAGCAACGACGAGGCCAAGGCACTCGACCAGGTCGCCGAGGCGCTGGGGACGACGCGAACGCCCTAACCGGTCGCAAGCGCGCCCGGCCTGCGGCCGCGGCCGGGCGCGAGGGCGGTAGAGTTGATCGGGTAAGCGCCCGCTGGGTTCTCATTCCTTCGCCCGCCGAGCCCGCACCGCAGAGGAATCGAGAGCCGCAATCAGCGACCTTCACGCAAGCACAGTTGCGCCTGTCCTGGCCCTCCCGGCCCGGGTCAAGCGGCTGCCGCAGCTTCGGGCATGGCTGGGCACCCATCCGGTCGCGGTCACGGTTCTCTGCACCCTGATCGTCGCCGCCGCCCTGGTGATCGGGCTGTGGAGCAAGCGCGCCGATTTTGCCACCGCGCTCGGCGACGCGCCGGCCTGGATGCTCGCCGGCTCGATCATGCTTCAGATCATCTGGCTGATCGCCCGCAGCGAGGCGTGGAACGTATGCGTCGACGCGGCCGGCGGCACGGTCAAGCGCCGCCGCCTCTACCGGGCCGCCGCGGTCGGTTACCTCGGCAACCTGTTCAACTCGAGCTTCGGGCTCGGGGTGCGGATCGCGGCGCTGCGCCGGTCGGCGCCCGTCGACAGCCCCTCGGTCTCGGTCCTGATCGCCGCCGAGATGCCGATCATCGTGGTCGAGGTGGCGCTCGCGGCGATCTGCTCGTTCACGCTGGTCGGCCCGCTGGGCGCCCCCTGGTGGGTGCCGCTGGTGGCGCTGGCGGTGGCCTTCCTCGCGATCACCGGGGTGACCCGGGTCGCGCGCGGGCGCCGCGAGGGCTTTTGGAACGGGCTCGCGGTGATGCGCGGACTGCGCAGCCGCAACCTGATCATCGGCCTGGTCGTCTTCGCGGTCAGCGCCCAGGTCGCGCGCAACTGGCTCGTGCTGCAGGGAATCGGCGTCGACGTCTCGGTCTTCGACTCGATCGCCCTGCTCGTCGCCGCCGCTGTCTTCGGCCTGCTGCCGGTCGGCCCGACCCTCGGCGTCGCCACCGCGGTCGTCATCCTCGGCGCCAACGGTGTCGCGGTGACCGCCGCCGCCGGGGCGCTGCTGACGGCGACCGGCGCGGTCGGCGCTCTCTGCTTCGCCACCTGGGCGCTGGTCGACCGGATGCAGCGCTCCCAGGCGACCGCTTAACGCAGGATTACGGCCCCTTGGCCCCGGTGAGCTCCTCGCTCAGCTGCCAAAGGCGCCGGCGCGCCTCGGGGTCATAGGCCTGCGCCTCGGCGCCGGCCTCCTCGCTGCCGTTGAAGAACGCGCCGGTGAGGCCCTCGACCTCGTCGCCGATCGCCAGCCTCACGGTGGCCTCCATCCCCTCGTTGACGGTGCTGAGCGGCTGGCGGCCGCTCTGGCGAACCATGTTCGTGTCCATGTAGGTGGCCGGATGCAGCGCGGTCACCGTCGGAGAGTCGCCGAGCCGCTCGGCGAGTTCGATCGTGAACAGGATCTGCGCCAGCTTGCTCTGCGAGTAGGAGCGTGAGCCGGTCCAGCCGCGCTCCAGCATCACGTCGTCGAAGTCGATCGGCGCCTGGCCGAGCGAGGAGACGTTGACGATCCGCGAGCGCTCGCCCGCACGCAGCGGCGGCAGCAGCTCGACCGTGAGCAGGAAGTGCGAGAGGTAGTTGACCGCGAAGACGAGCTCGTGGTCGGCGTCGTTGGTCGCCCGCTCGCCAAGCGCGATCCCGGCGTTGTTGACGAGCACGTCGAGGCTCTCGCGATCGGCGGCGACGTTTCGGGCGAGCTCGCGCACCTGGTCGAGCGCCGAGAGGTCGGCGAGGTAGCCGTGGGGTTCGGTTGCGCCGTCCGCACGAAGCTCGGTGATCGTGCGTTCGAGCTTCTCGGGATCGCGTCCGTGGACGAGGACGACGGCTCCCTCGGCGGCGAGCCGGCGAGCCACGGCGAGCCCGAGGCCGTCGGTCGCCCCGGTGACGAGGACGGTGCGGTTGGCGGCCGAGCGCATGACCCGAGGCTAGCGCCGGGCGTAGGCTTCGCTTCGTGGCGGGCAGGAGGCTGATCTGCGCGGCGTGGGCGCTCGCGGTCGCGGTGCTCGGCGCCTCGAGCGCCGCCGCGGCGCCCGCGCGGCTTCCCGGGATCGACGTCTCGCGCTTTCAGGGGCAGATCAACTGGGCGTCGGTCGGCGCCGACGGAGTCGGCTTTGCCTTCATCCAGGCGAGCCGCGGGTCGGGAGCCGACTGCAGCGTGGCGCCGCGGGAGTGCGGCGCCGACGGTTTCTATGACTTCAACCACCTCGAGGCCCCCGCGGCCGGGGTCCGGGTCGGCCCCTACCACCGGGCGTTCGTCGGCGGCGACCGGCCGCTCGAGGTGAAGGCCGACGCGAAGGCCGAGGCCGCGGTCTTCACCACGGCGGTTGGCGAGCTCGCTCCCGGCGACCTCCGACCGGCGCTCGACCTCGAGACCCCGTTCGCCGACCTGAGCCCGGTCGAGCTGCGGGTCTGGACGCGAACCTGGCTGCGGACCGTGCGGCGCGCGCTCGGGGTGAAGCCGATCATCTACACCAACGCGAGCAGCTGGAGCGCGCTCGGCAACCCGACCAGCTTCGCCCGCAAGCGCTATCCGCTCTGGGTCGCCAACTGGGACGTGTCCAGGCCCCGGGTACCGGCCGCCAACTGGGGCGGGCGCGGCTGGCGGATCTGGCAGTACTCGAGCGACGGCCACATCGCCGGGATCACCGGTCGGGTCGATCTCGACACCCTGCGCGGCGGCTGGCGAGGCATCAGCGTCGCTCGCCGCTGACTCGGCCCTAGTCGAGGCCCGAGTCGTGCAGGGCGTCGGTGATGCTCTGGCCGCCGTCGACGCAGATCACCTGCCCGGTGACGTAGTCGGACAGCGGGGTGCAGAGGAACTCGCACACCCCGGCGACGTCGTCAACGGTGCCGAATCGCCGCAGCGGCAGCTTCGCGTGGGCCGCGGGATCGTCCATGTCGGAGTAGTGCGCCCGCGTCAACGGGGTGTCGATCGAGCCCGGCGCGATCGCGTTCACGGTCACCCCGTCGCTGCCGAGCTGGTCGGCGAGCGAGAGCGTGTAGCCGATGACCGCGGCCTTGGCGGCGACGTAGGGCGATCCCAGCCCTCCCGCGATCGGTCGCAGGGCGCCGAGGCTGGAGATGTTGACGATCTTGCCCCAGCCCCCGGCGCGCAGATGGGGCGCCGCCGCCCGGCAGCAGTTGACGGTGCCGAAGAAGTTGACCTCGAAGGTCGGTCGCAGCGAATCCTCGCCGACCTCGGCGGCGAACGAATGCTCCATCGCGATCAGTGAGCCGGCGTTGCAAACGAGGATCTCGAGGCCGCCGAAGCGCTCAACCGTGCGCTCGACCATCGCCTCGACCGCGGCGCGGTCGGTGACGTCGACCTCTACTCCGAGCGCCTCGGCCCCGCTCGCCTCGAGCTCGGTGACCACGTCGGTCTCCGCCTCCCCGGCCCTGACGGTGCCGGCGAGGTCGAGATCGGCGACGGTGACCGCCGCTCCCAAGCGCCCCAGCCGCAGTGCGAACGCTCGCCCGATCCCCCGGCCGCCTCCGGTGACCAGCGCCGTCTTGCCGGCGAGGATCATCCGGCGTCCCGCCCCAGCCGGGCAAACCAGGTCTCGGGGCCGGGCGGCCTCACTTCGTGAACGCCCCGGCGAGCAGGCCGCCGTCGACCGCCAGCGCCACGCCGGTGACCATCGACGCCCTCTCGGAGCTCAGCCAGAGCACCGCGTCGGCGATCTCGTCGGGCTCGATCAGCCGCGGGATCAGGTGATCGCCCGCGTACTCGCGGATCCCGCGCTCGCGATCCCAGCCGACCTCGGCGAGCTCAGCCTCGAACATCGGGGTGTCGACCCAGCCCGGACAGACGGCGTTGACCCGGATCCCCTCGGCGGCGAGCTCGTTGGCCGCGGTCCGCATCAAGCCGATCACGCCGTGCTTGGAGGCGTAGTAGGCGGCGTACCCGGGGCCCGCGCCGAGGCCGGCGGCCGAGGCGATCACCGCGATCGAGCCGCCGCCGGCGCCGCGGAGTTGAGCGATCGACGCCTTCATCGTCAAAAAGACACCGGTCAGGTTGACGCTGACCACCCGATCCCAGTCGACGGCGTCCAGCTCGGCGATCGGCGTCGCGGGCGCCTTCACGCCGGCCGCCAGGACCGCGACCGAGGCGTCGCCGAGGCTGCTCCCCAGCTCCGCGGCGGCGCGCTCGACCGCCGCCGGGTCGGTGACATCGGCGACCGCCGCGCTCGCGCGTCCACCCTCGGCCTCGATCCCCTTCGCCAGCTCGACCACGGCCGGTGCCGCGTCGAGACAGCCGACCGCTGCCCCGGCGGCCGCCAACCTGCGCGCCACCCGGGCGCCGATCCCGCTCGCCGCCCCGGAGACGAGCGCGACGCGACCCTCGAGCTCTCGCGCGCCGGTGCTCACGGTCGCACCTCGAGCACCAGCTTTCCCTGCATGTGGCCCGCCTCCAGCCGCCGATGCGCCTCGGCGGCCGCCTCCAGCGGCAACACCTCCGAGACCACCGGGCGCAACCGCCCACCGGCGACCGCTTCCGCAACCGAGAGCAAGGGCCCGGGATCGGTCGGGTCGAGGAGCACCCCGTGAAGCGCCTGGTTGCGATCGATCAGCGGCTCCAGGTCGCCGTCGAGGCCGGCGATCTCGACCGCGCGGCCGCGCTCGCGAACGAGCTCGAGGCTGCGGGCGAGGGTGTCGCCACCGACGAAGTCGGCGACCGCGTCGACCTCGCCCCGATCGAGCCCGCGAACCGTCTCGCCGACGTCCTCGCTCAGGTGGTCGATGCAGACCCGCGCGCCGAGCTCGGCGAGCAGCTGATGGTGGCGCGCGCCGGCGACCGCGATCACCTCGGCCCCGGCGCCCGCGGCGAGCTGGACCGCGAAGCTGCCGACCCCGCCGCCGGCGCCGAAGATCAGCACTGACTCCCCGCGCTCGAGCCCGAGGCGCCCGAGCGCCACATGAGCCGTGCTCGCCGCCAGCGGCACGGCGGCCGCCTCGACGTGGCTGAGCCGCTCGGGCTTGCGGGCGACGCAGGCGGCGGCGATGAGGCAGTACTCCGCATACGTTCCCCCGCGGTTGGTGCGAATCGGCAGGACGCCGATGACCTCGTCGCCCGCCCGCCACTCCCCCGCCCGGGCGCCGGCCGCCTCGACGACCCCGGAGAAGTCATATCCGGGGAGCACCGGCAGCTCGAGCCCGGCCCAGGCTCCGTCGGCGCGGTTCTGGGCATCGACCGGGTTGACGCCCGCGGCGTGCACGGCGACCAGCAACTCGTCCTCGGCCGGCTGCGGTTTTGGCCGCGTCACCACCTGCAGCACCTCGGGGCCGCCGAAGCGCTCGTAGACCACGGCTCGCATCTCGCTCAACCGAGCACCCGCAGCCGCGGATCGATGATCGCCTGAATGATGTCGACGACCGCGTTGGCGATCACGAAGACCGCGCCGATGACCAGGGTGGCGCCGATGATCGCGGGCACGTCGGTGGCCGCGATCGAGCGCTCGATGTAGAGGCCGAGCCCCGGCCAGGAGAAGATCGTCTCGACGATCGCGATCCCGGCGAGCATGGCGCCGAACTCGAGCCCGAAGATGGTCAGCGGCGCGTTCAGCGAGTTGCGAAGCGCGTGGCCCCAGAGCACCCGGCGCTCGGTCAGGCCCTTGGCCCGCGCGGTGCGGGCGTAGTCCTCGTTCAGCGATCGCCGCAGCGAGGAGCGCAGCGTCCGCGCGGTGAGCAGGGCCGGGGTCAGCGCGAGCGTCAGCGCGGGCAGCGCCAGATGCCAGAGGGCGTCGAGGAAGGTGTCGATCTGTCCCGCCAGCAGCGAGTCGATCAGCAGGAAGCCACTCGGTCCGTCGACCGACAGCGGCACCTCGGAGCTGCGGTTGCCGGCGGGAAACCAGCCGAGCTTGTAATAGAGCAGGAACAGGGCCACCAGCCCGAGCGTGAACGTGGGCACCGAGGCCCCGGCGAGCAGGGTCCCGCGCAGGACGCCGCTGCCGCGTCTCGCGGTCGCCGTGAAGGTGCCGACGAGGAGCCCGATCAGGGCGACGATGACGACCGCGGCGAACAGCAGCTCGAGCGTCGCCGGCAGCGCGTCGGCGAGATCGTCGACCACCGGGCGCCGCGTGTGAACCGAGGTCGAGAGGTCGCCGCGGAGGACGCGGCCGAGGTAGTCGACGTAGCGGGTCACGAGCGGCTCGTCGAGCTGCAGCTCCTCGCGCTTTTGCGCGATCACCTCAGGGCTGGCGCCGGCGCCCGCATAGGCGCGCGCCGGGTCCGACGGGACCACCGAGCCGAGCAGGAAGACGATCGTCAGCAGCGCCCAGAGCACGACCACGAGGCCGAGCAGGCGGCCGAGCACGAACCGCCACCCGATCGCGCCCCCGGTTCGCTGCGCGCCCATGCTCATCCCTTCTCGAGGTCGGCGAGCTTGACCGCCCAGATGTAGACGGGGACATGGGTGAAGCCGCTGATGTCCGAGCGCGCGGCGATCACGTCGTTGCGGTCGGCGATCCCGGTCGCATACCAGCTCGCTCCGGCGTCCTCGGCCGCCGCGCCGTATAGGCGTTCCGAGTCCTCGGGGGACACCGCGGCCACGGCCTGATCGAACTGCTTGTCGAGCTTCGGGTCCGAGAAGCCGAGCAGGTTGATCCCGCCGCCGGTCTGATAGATCGGATTCAGCCACGCGGCCGGATGCGCGGCGTCGGGATTGAGCGTCGTGATCGCCGCCTCCGGTGCCTTGGTCGGATCGGAGCCGTAGCCGAACTGCGCCGCCACCGAGTCGGCCTGCAGGCGCACGTTCCAACCCTGCTTCTCGAGGCTCTGCTGCATCACCTCGGCGAGCCTTCGCAGGTCGGTCTCCGAGTTGGTGTAACCGAGGGCGACCGGCTGCGAGGTCGGCGCCTTCACCGGCGGGCCGGGATCGGGCAGCGGATTGACCTCGGGGTCGAGCACGATCGGCGGCACCACCGTTGTCGCCGGTGTCGCCGCGTCGCCGTAGACCTGCTCGGCGGCGCTCGCCGCGTCCATGTCGGCGACCCAGGCCTGGCGGACCGCGGGGTCGTCGAACGGCGGCCTGCTGACGTTCATCAGCATCACCGGCCTGATCCCCGCCTCGAACTGCTGCACCTGGAGATTCGGGTCGTCCTCGAGGCTGGGGATCTGCTGAGCGTCGATCCCGTGGGTGAGCATGTCGAGCTGGCCCGAGCGCAGCTGCAGGATCTGGTCTCCGATGTTGGGGACGATCGTGAACTCGATCGTCTCGGTCTTCGCCGGCTCACCCCAGTAGTCGTCGTAGCGCTCGAGCACGATCGGGCCCGCCGGCTTGTATGAGGTGACTTGGTAGGGACCGGTCCCGGCCTCGTTCTCCGAGAGCCATTTCTGGGCCAGGTCGTCGCCCTCCGCGTTCTCCTTGACCGCGGTCGGGCTGACCACCTTCGGCCCGTACATCGAGGCGTTGTAGTCGAGGAACGCGGACACGGGCTGGGTCAGCTCGATCACCACGGTGCTCTCGTCGGGCGTCTCGATCGAATCGACCTGGTCGAGCATGTAGGAGGGACCGCCCTTGACCTCGATCGCCCGCTCGAACGACTTCTTCACGGCGGTGGCATCCATCGGGGTGCCGTCGTGGAAGGTGACCCCTTCCTGGAGCTCGAAGGTGTAGGTCTTGCCGTCGTCGCTTACCTCCCAGGACTTGGCCAGCCCCGGTGCCAGCTCCTTCGAGTCGGGCTCGTAGGTGAGCAGGGTCTCGTAGGCGGCGAGGATGATGTCATCGCCCTCGACCGAGTAGAAGACGGCTGGGTCGAGCCCTCCCGCAACCTGGTCGGCGTAGGCGATCCGGATCGTCGAGTCGTCGCCGCCGGAGTCGCTGGAGCCGCAGCCGGCAACCGCGATCAGGGCGAGGACCGCCAGGGACGTGCTCATCAACCGCTTGTACATCGGGCCTCCATTTGCTTGGGTCAGGTGTCCTCCAACAGATCTCGCAGCCCGTCGCCGGCCAGGTTCGCGGCGACCGCGAGCACGAAGACCGCGAACGCCGGAATCAGGGCGATCCAGGCAAAGCCGAACAGGAACTCGAGCCCCTGGTCGGCCATCGCGCCGAGCTCGGGGGCGGGCGGCGGGGCGCCGAGCCCGAGGAAGGAGAGCCCGGCGAGGGTGAGGATGAGAAAGCCGAGGTCGACGCTGGCGGCGACGATCACCGCCGGGAGCACCCCGGGCACGACGTGGCGCAGGGCGAGCCGCGCACCGCCGGCCCCGGCGAGCCTGGCGGCGTCGAAGTGCGGGCGCACGACCACCGCCCTGGCCTCGCCGCGGATGATCCGCGCGTACCACGGCCACCAGACGATCGTCACCGCGATCAGCGTGTGGATCAGGCTCGGGCCGAGCGCCACGGCCACGGCGATCGCGATCACGGGGCCCGGCAGCGCCAGGCCGGCATCGGTGATCCGCATCAGCACGGTGTCGAGCCAGCCGCCGCGAATCCCGGCGATCAAGCCGATCACGAGACCGATCAGGGACCCGCAGCCGACCACCGCGATCGCCGAGAACCACGAGGTGCGGGTGCCGTAGAGGATCCGGGAGAAGATGTCGCGGCCGACGTCGTCGGTTCCGAACAGCCATTCGCCGCCCGGCGGCTGGAAGGTCGGGCCCACGGTCGCCTCCGGGTCATAGGGCGCGATCAGCGGCGCCGCGATCGCGATCAAGGTGATCACGACGACCGCGATCAGCCCGGCCTTCTCGGCGAATCCCAGGCGCGAGAGGTCGAGCCGGCGGCGACCGCCGATCGCGATCGGCTCCTGTCCGGGGGCGACCGGCTCTACAAGCGCCATTGGCGCTCCATCGTCGGCACCGCCTCGAGCAGCCGGCGCGCCTCGTCGCTGTGGGGCTCGCGCAGCACACGCTCCGAGCGCCCGCGCTCGACGATCCGCCCGCTGTCCATGATCGCCACCTCGTCGGCGACCGCCCGGGCGACGGCGAGGTCGTGGGTGACGAACAGCAGCGCGACGCCGAGCTCACGTCGCAGTCGCCGCAGCAGGTTGATCACGGTCGCCGCCAGGGATACGTCGAGGGCCGAGGTCGGCTCGTCGCAGGCGAGCAGCGCCGGGGGAACGATCACCGCCCGGGCGAGGGCGACGCGCTGGCGCTGGCCGCCCGAGAGCTCGCGCGGACGGGCACTCGCCACGTCCGGGCGCAGTCCGACCAGGGCGAGCGTCTCGGCGATCCGCGAGCGGCGCTCGGCGGACTCGAGCCCGTCGGTGCGCAGGCGTTCGTCGAGCAGCTGGCGGACGCTGAGCCACGGGGTCAGCGACGCGCCGGCGTCCTGGAAGACCATCTGCGGCGAGCCGCCGGCGCCGAGGCTGACCCGGCCCTCGTCGGCTGCCTCGAGCCCGACCGCGATCCGCAGGATCGTCGTCTTGCCGCAACCGCTCTCGCCGACGAGCCCGAGCGCGGCGCCGGCATCGAGGTCGAGCGAGACATCGTCGACGGCGAGCTGGCTGTGCCCGCGGCTGTGGAACTCCTTGCTGATCGCGATCAGCTCGAGGGCGTGGGCGCTGGCCTCCGGGCCCGCCCCGGGCGCTCGGTCGGCGCCGGGCGCGGCCGGCGCAGCGGAGATCTCGCCCGGCCGCGCCAGCTTCGGGACGAGTTGCGCCGCGATCTCGGCGGCGCGGATGCAGGCGTCGACGCCATTGTGCGTCGGCGAGGGCGTCAGCGGCGGCAACGCCTCCGCGCAGCGGGGCTCGGCGAAGCCGCAGCGGGGCTCGAATGGACATCCGGGCGGCAGCGCACTCGGATCGGGCGGCTCACCGGGCAACGTCGCCACCTCGCCGCTTCCGACCAGACCGGCGAGCGCAAGGCGCGAGCTCAGCAGGCCCGAGCTGTAGGGATGGCTCGGATGATGAAAGAGCTCGTCCGGGGCGCCGAGCTCGGCGATCCTCCCGGCATACATCACCGCGACCCGGTCAGCGATCTCGGCGGCGACCGCGAGGTCGTGGGTGATGAACAGCATCGCCGCCCCGAGGTCGTCGCGCAGCTTCCTCAGCAGGGCCAGGATCCCGCGCTGCAGGGTGACGTCGAGAGCGGTGGTCGGTTCGTCGAGAATCACCACCGAGGGGTTGCGGGCGATCGCCATCGCGATCATCGCCCGCTGGCGCAGGCCGCCGGAGAGCTCGTGAGGGTATTGCTGAACCCTGGTCGCCGGGTCCGGGATCCCGACCCGGCCGAGCAGCTCCTGCGCCGCCTCGGCGGAGCCGGCGGCCTCGGCGACCTGGCGCCCGACCTTCATCGTCGGGTTGAGCGAGGTCATCGGATCCTGAAACACCGCACCGGCCTGCTCGCGGCGGGCAAGGCGCCGCGCCTCCGGCCGGGCGCCGACCATCTCGGTGCTCCCGAGCCACGCCGCGCCGGTGAGCTCGGCCGCGGCCGGCGCCAGCCCGAGCAGCGAGAGCCCGAGCAGGGTCTTGCCGGAGCCCGACTCACCGACCAGCCCCAGGATCTCGCCTCGGCGCAGCTCGAGATCGACCCGCCGCACGGCGTGGACGCCGTTTGCGAAGCGGATGTCGAGCCCGCGAACGCGCGCGCCGGCGCCCTCGTCGGGCAGCCCGGCGGCGTCATCTTCCCGCGTCGAAGCAGACGTGAGTGCGCTTACCTCCATGCCCTCTGCGACTTTAGCTGTTTGAAGGGTATCTGGCAATGTGATCCCTTGTTTACCGGGTCTGGAATTACTAGTATCGTTGTCTGCACAATGGCCAACAACGATTTGTCAGCTACTTGACCGGCGATCGGTCGACCGGCAGCGCTCCGGCCATCGTCACCTCCGGTCGACCGTTCGCGGTCGCCGCCGCCGACTGGTTCGAGCTGGTCGAGGTCGAGCCCGGACTGCACCTGGTGGCCGAGCCCGGGCACGTGTTCAGCTGGCTGATCCACGGCTCCGAGCGCTCGCTGCTGCTCGACACCGGGCTCGGGATCGCCGACATCGCCGCCGCGGTCGAGCCGGTCGCCGGCAGTCCGGTCGAGGTCGTCAACTCGCATAGCCACTTCGACCACGTTGGCGGCAACTCGTCGTTCGCGCCCGCGGCGATGCACGAGAGCGCCCCCGGGTGGCTCGAGCGCAACACCGAGGCCTGGGAGCTCGAGGCCTACGCGCGGCTCGGGCCCGAGATCAGCGCCGGCTATCGGCGACTGGTCGAGATCGACCGCGAGGGCTTCTTTCTCATCGGCCCGGGCCAGCGGGTGCGCGAGTGGCCGGCCGAGGCGATCGCCGCGGCCGGCGGCTGGCGAATCGCAACGCCCGAGCCGGGACGCCTGCTCGTCGACGGCGACCTGCTCGAGCTCGGCGACCGCAGCCTGCGGGTGATCCACACCCCCGGGCACTGCCCCGATCACATCTGCCTGCTGGACGAGGTTGCGGGGGTCCTCTACGCCCAGGACCAGGCCTACTACGGGCCCCACCTCATCTATCTGCCCGAGTCCGACCTTCCCGACTTCGCCCGCTCGGCCCGGCGGCTCGCGCGAGAGCTGCGCGGCGCCCTCAGGGCGATTTACGTCGCCCACTCCCTGCGCCCGTCGGTGCCGCCGGGCTTTCTCGACGAGCTCGCCGACGCGGCCGAGTCGGTCGCCGCCGGCGAGGCCACGGCTCGAGCCGGCGCCGGGGCTCTTCGGCGAGCCGGTGCTGGGCGCCGACTACGGTCATTTCTCGATTCTCGTCCCTCCCGAGGCCGGGCGTTGATGGGCCGGGCCTCGGCAGAGGAGAACGGCGGCTATTCGGTCGACGACCTCGACCTGAGGATCATCGACGAGCTTCAGGAGGACGGCCGGCGAACCTACGGCAAGATCGGCTCGGCGGTCGGGCTCTCCGAGGCCGCGGTGCGCCAGCGCGTCCAGCGCCTGGTCGAGACCGACGCGATCAGGATCGTGGCCGTCACCCATCCCTATCTGATGGGCCCGCGGGTGGCGGCGACGATCGGCATCCACGCCGAGGGCAACCTGAGCGAGATCGCCGATGCCGTCGGCGCGATCACCGAGGTCGACTACGTGGTCGTCACCGCGGGCTCCTTCGACGTCCTCGCCGAGGCCCAGTGCCGCGACAACGCGCACCTGCTCGAGGTGCTCAACGAGGGCATCCGCAAGGTGCCCGGCGTCACCGGGACCGAGACCTTCGTCTACCTGAAGCTGGTCAAGCAGACCTACCCATGGCCTCCGAACTGAGCGGCGAAAAAACGGCGGCGGACCTGCTCGAGGGCGACGGCTGCCTCTCGATCCGAGACGGCGCGCTGTTCATCGACGAGCTCGAGGCGACGACGCTCGCCGAGCGCTTCGGCACCCCGCTCTACGTCCACTCCGAGACCCAGCTGCGCCGCAACGCGCGTGCCGCGGTCGCCGCGTTCACCGAGCGCTGGCCCGAGGGGCCGGTCTTGGTGATGCCCTCGATCAAGGCGAACCTGTCCCTCGCCCTGCGCCGCATCCTCACCGACGAGGGAACCGGCTGCGACACCTTCGGCGCGGGTGAGCTCGAGGCCGCGCTGCGCACCGGCGTCGATCCGCAGCGGATCTCGCTCAACGGCTCGACCAAGAGCGCGGCGGTGCTCGAGCGCGCGCTCGCCGCCGGAGCGCGGATCACGGTCGACTCGATCGCCGAGCTCGATCGCGTCCGCGAGCTCGCACGTTCGTCGGCGACCGTCGCCCAGGTCCGGGTGCGGACGAGGCCGTGGCTCGAGGTCGAGCTTCCGACCGAGCTGCTCGCCGATCCGGTCTCGATCCAGCTGGCGACCCAGCGCTACAAGCCCGGGATCCCGACCGAGCAGCTGCTGGCGATCGCGCCCGAGACCATCGAGGCGCCCGAGCTCGAGCTCCGCGGGGTGATGGCGCACATCGGTCGCCAGGGCCGCGACCCGGCGATCTGGGCCGAGCTCGCGCGCTGGGTCGCAGAGCTGACCGGCCTGCTGAGTGAGCGCTGGGGCGGGTGGCGACCGCGAGAGATCGACCTCGGCGGTGGCTTCCCGGTTCCCCGCGACCCGATGGGCGGAGGACATCCCGAGCGCGCGCCCGAGCTGAGCGAGTACGCGGAGGCGATCACGACCGCGCTTCGCCAGGGACTTGGGCGTGCGGGCATCGACCCGACCGGGATCCAGCTCGAGGTCGAGCCGGGTCGCAGCCTCTACGGCGACACCGGGATCCATCTGACCCGCGCCCTGCACGTCAAGCGCCAGCAGGCGCCGGTGCCGCTGAGCTGGGTCGAGACAGACACCTCGGAGATCTTCGTCGCCGACGTCGTCTTCGAGCGCAACCGCTGGACCCCGGTGGTCGCCAACCGTGCCTCTGATCCACCGACCCAGACGGCCGACGTCGTCGGGGTCAGCTGCAACCCCGACATCATCGTCGCCGACGCCGATCTGCCCGAGGTCGAGGCGGGCGACGTGATCGCCTTCCTCGACACCGGCGCCTACCAGGACGCCAACGCCTCGAACTTCAACGCACTCCCCCGTCCGGCGACCGTCCTCGTCAACGGCGACGAGGCCGAGCTGATCAAGCGCGCCGACACGATTGCCGACGTCTTCGCCCGCGACCTGGTTCCGGCGCGCCTGCGCGACCGACCGGCGGCGGGCCCGGTCCGAGGCCTCGACCACGTATCCGTTTCCAGCGGCGACCTCGAGCGCTCGCTCTCCTTCTACTCGGGCCTGCTCGGGATCCCGGTGATGCAGCGGGGCGAGGCCGAGGGGGAGGAGGTCGGCGCGATCACCGGGATCTTCGACGGGCACGTGCGCTTCGCCGACCTCGACCTCGGCGACGGCCGCGTCCTCGAGCTGTTGCAGTTCTCCCCCACCGGGCCGCCGGCCAACGGCGAGTTCCACCATCCCGGATCGGGGCACCTCTCGCTTCGGGTGGCGAACGCCGCCGACACCCACGCGGCCCTGGTCGAGGCGGGGATAGCGGTGCGATCGGAGCCGATCGAGCTGACCGAGCCCGGTTACTGGCACGGGGCTCGCTGCTTTTACACGGTCGATCCCGACGGGGCGACGGTGGAGATCATCGAGCGGCCGTGAGCCGCGAGGTGATCACGGTCGCCGGGCCGGTGGCCCCGGAGGCGCTCGGGATCACCTCGATGCACGAGCACGTCCTCGCCGACGGCAGCTGTTACGCCTGGGAGCCCGAACGGGTGCCGACCGCGCTCGCCGAGGGTGCGGCGGGCGAGCTCGCGCTCGAGCGCCTCGGCGCGATCGGCCGCCAGATCGAGGTCAACCGCGACAACCTGGTCGTCGACGATCCCGACCTGGTGACCGCCGAGCTGGCCGAGTTCCGCCAGGCCGGCGGCCGCACCGTGGTCGACATGAGCGTTCCCGGGATGCGGGTCGACGCGCGGGCGCTGGCGCAGATCTCGGCGCGCAGCGGGGTGCAGATCGTCGCCGGGACCGGGATGTACATCGGTGCCTCGCGACCGCCGCAGCTGCGCGACGCCTCGATCGAGGTGCTCGCCGATTGGATGGCGGGCGAGATCGAGCAGGGGATCGACGGCAGCGGGGTGCGCGCCGGTCAGATCGGCGAGCTCGGGGTCACCGGGCTCGACGCGGCCGACGAGCGGCTGCTTCGCGCGGGCGTCCGGGCCGCGGCCCTCACGGGCGTCTCGATCTCGATCCATCCGGGGTTCGAGGACGGCTGCGACGGTCGAGCGATCGCCGACGTGCTCGAGGCCGAGGGTTGTGAGCCGGGGCGGATCGTGATCGGCCACGGTGATGCGTTTTTCTCCGAGCACTCGCTCGCTCGGTTGGTCGACGATCCGGGCTCGTGGGAGCTGCGCCTCGACTACCACCGCGAGCTTCTCGGTCGCGGCTTCAACATCTCGATCGACTGCTTCGGCCACGACTGGGGCCGCGAGGACGAGGGCTGGGTGATCGAGACCGATTGGCAGCGGCTCGCCGGATTGGTCGCGCTGCTGCGCGAGGGCTACGCCGATCAGCTCGTGATCGGCTGTGACGTGTTCACCCGCTCGCTTCACCGCCGCGGCGGCGGGACCGGGTACCGCTACCTGCTCGACTGGGTGCTGCCGCGCCTGCGCGAGTCCGGGGTCGAGGAAGCCGCGATCGAGAAGCTGACGCGCTCGAACCCGGCGCGGTTGCTTGCCAGGGAGATCCGCGCGTGAGCGCCCCGACAGGGCGCGCCCAGTCGAGCGAGGTGCTGATCATCGGCGGCGGGGTGGTCGGGCTGGCGACCGCACGCGTCCTCGCCGGCGAGGGCATCGCCGTCTCGTTGATCGAGCGCGGACGGCTGGACGTCGCCCAGGGGTCGAGCCGCGGCAGCTCGCGGATCATCGCCCCGGCGGGCTATCCCGATCCGTCCTACCTCGATCTGGCGCTGCGAGCGCTTGCCGCGTGGCGGACGCTCGAGGACGAATCGGGCCGCGCGCTGGTCGATCCGTGGGGGGCTCTCTACGCCGGCGCCGGGGTCGAGGAGTTCGTCGGCTCGTTCGCCGCCGCCGGGGTCGAGATCGAACGTCTGGCTCTCGACCAGGTGGAGAAGCGCTTCGGAGTCCACGGGCTCGAGGCCGAGCCGATCCTGTTTCAGCCCACCGCCGGGGTGATCCGCGCCGACCGCGCCTTCGACGCGCTTCGCCGGTCGGCCGAGGCGCGTGGCGCCCGGCTCTGTGAGGAAGAGCGCGCCGTCGCGCTCGAGCTCGACGGCGACGGGGTCACGGTCGTCACCGAGAGCCGTACCTGGCGCTGCGATCGCGTCGTGGTCACCGCCGGCCCGTGGACCGCGCCGCTTCTGGCCTCGGTCGGGATCGAGGTCGGGGTCAGCGTCAGCTCGCAATCGGTCGCCTACTTTCCGATCCCGGCGGGCGCCGAGCGGATGCCCGCGCTGATGGAGTTCGACGGCGATGAGCCCTACTCGCTCCCGGATCCCAAGCGCGGGCTGAAGGCGGCGCTTCACCGTCGCGGCCCGAGCGTCGACCCCGACGCTCCCTGGGAGGTCGTCGATACCGAGGCGCTGGCGCGAATCGAGGCCTGGGTGCGGGCGCGCTTCCCGGCGATCACCGAGCCCCCGACCCGCACCGAGGCCTGTCTCTACACCAACTCCACCGACGAGCGCTTCGTCTGCGAGCGCCACGGGCCGATCGTCGTCGGATCGGCCTGCAGCGGCCAGGGCTTTCAGTTCGCCCCGGCGACCGCCGAGCTCCTGGCTGGGATGCTGGACGGCGATGGGAGTCCCGGGCTCGGGTCGCTGCGCTAGCAGTCGGCGCCGGTGTAGCGGCAGGCGACGATCGCCGGGCGCTCGACCGGCGCCCCGGCCTCGATCGACCAGGCGAGGCGGATGAACTGCGCGTGCGTCCAGGCGAGCGGGGTCGCCGAGCGCGTGCCCTCACCGGAGGCCGCCCCGGGCTCGCCGGTCGGCGGGCGCCCGTCCCAGACCTGCTCGGGCAGCATCAGCCCGTCGTTGGCGGTCGCCGCGATCGTCCGCAGGCGGGGGCTCGCGTCGAGGCCGGCGAGCAGCTCGTACTCGCCGCGCTCGCCGGCGAGCAGCGGCCAGGCCCGCCCGAGGGTCTGGCGCTCGGCGGTGTCGAAGATGTCCCAGTCGGCGCCGGTCTCGGTCTCGCCGTAGCCGTCGAAGGTGAACCGGTGCCAGATCGAGCCGTTGGCGGTCTCGGCCTCGAGCACCTGATCGCCGACGGCGAGTGAGTTGAGCACCGTCTGGTCGTCGTAGGGCTTGACCCCGAAGAGGACCAGCCCGAGGAAGCTCTGGTCGACGATCTCGCGCTCGTCGACCTCGCGCGGGAAGTTGTCGCCGAGCTCGTAGGTGCTGCCGTCGTTGGGGTCGGCGTCCTTGGTGATCCGCAGGTAGTGCGGGGTCGGCTGGTAGTAGGGGCTGTTGTCGGTCGCCGTCCACTCCTCGACCCGCTGCTGCCACTCGTCCGCCGTCGCCCGGTAGGCGTCAGCGCGGCCCTGATCGCCGTTCGCCGCGGCGATCTCGGCGGCGCAGATCAGGCCGGCGATCTCGGTCGCGATCGTGTTCGGCGACCAGCCCTCCTGGTTCTCCCAGCGCTCCTGCGGCGTCTCGGGCCCGTTCGCGAGCACGTAGTCGGCGGCCGCGCGAACGTGCTCCCAGTCCGAGGCGGCGGTGCGCTCGAGCTGCCAGGCGAGCACGATCGGCAGCGAGACCTCGTCGAGCTGGGTGTTGTCCCAGCGCACGGTGGCGTCGACCTGGGTGTTCTGCCACCAGGAGCCGTCGGGCTTTTGGGCTCGCCAGAGGAAGTCGAGCAACCGCTGGGAGGCCTCCTCGTCGCCCGCCGCCAACTGGGCTGTCGCCACCTGGTAGAGGTCGCGCGGCCAGACCAGGTGGTAGGGGCCCGAGTCCTCGCGATCCTCGAGCGTCAGCGTGCCCCAGACCCAGGGCATCGTCGGCGAGGCGATCGAGGCGCCGCGGTTGAGCTTGTCCTCGGACGCGGCGAGGACCATCAGCGACTGGTCGTAGAGGCGGCTCATCCGGCCGCTGCCCGAAACGCTCGCGGGCGGCGCGGAGACCGAGTCGAGGTAGCGCTCCCAGCCGCGCTCGTAGCGGCGCGCGATGCGCTCGAAGCTCGCCTGGTGACGGTCGCCGGCCCTGGCGCTGGCGCTCGCCCTCGGCGTCTCGGCAAAGCCGATCGAAAGGGTCAGGTCGCGCGAGCCGCGCTTCCCGGTGAGCTTGGTGCGCGCCGCCTGGACGACGTTGCCCGGCCGGCGGGCGTCGTAGGAGCGGTCGAGGTCGTAATCGGAGCTCAGGTCGTTCCAGGGATCGCTGGCCGAGCCGAGGTAGCCGCTGGTCGTCTGCTTCAGCCGCGGCTTCGCCGTGATCGCGCTGGCGACGGCGTCGTCGTCGGCCACCAAAGCGCCGCCGAGGCTCCGGCCGCGGTCGTCGTTGCCGTCGTTGCCGGGGGCGGGGTCGACCAGCGCATAGAGCTTCAGCGGCCTGCCCGTGAACGAGCGGAAGCGGACGTCGGCGAGCACCCGGTCGGAGTCGGGATCGGTGACCCAGGTCTTCGCCAGACGCCAGCGATCGGTCGAGGTCACCTGGCGAAAGGTCAGCGACCCGGGCGAGGCCTTGACCCGGGTCTCGACCCCGGGATCGGTCTCGCGGTCGATGAACGTGCGCCCGTCGGTGACCGCGAACTCGAGGTCGCGCAGGCTCGGGGTGCCGAGGTCGGGGTAATAGACCTCGCTCAGCTCGGCGGCGCGGAGCGTGAACCAGACGTTGCTGTCGAGATCGGTGGCGGTGCCGAAGCCGTGCTTGTCGGCCGGGGCCCAGGTGTGCGGGTCGCCGGGCGCCCCCGGGGCCGCGGGCCGGGCGGCGGCGGTGCTCACCAGCGCCAGGGTCAGCGCGGCGGTGAGCAGGCATGCGAGCGCCGCGCCCCCCGAGCGCAGTCTCGGCTTCGGGTCCGACATCTACACCTCTCCGACGGCCGCGGTTTTGCGTACGGCGATCGCGCGGGCAGTACCCCGGGCGCGGCCGGAGCAAAACCCCAGGACTCGAGCGGCTAGAACGCCCGCCCACGGGGTAGCTGCTCTCCGTGGCAGAGCTCGAACAGACGGTGGCGCTGGTCACCGGCGCCTCGAGCGGGATCGGCGAAGCGACCGCTCGGATGCTCGCCGAGCGCGGCGCCGGGGTGGCGCTGGTCGCCCGCCGGCGTGACCGGCTCGAGGCGCTCGCCGGCGAGCTCGATTCCGGCGCTGGACAGGCGCTGGTGATCGAGGCCGACGTCACCGACCGCGAGCAGGCCGAGGCCGCGGTCGAACGGACGGTCGATGAGCCTCGGGCGCCTCGACATCCTGATCAACAACGCCGGGGTGATGCTGCTCGGCCCGATCGAGGACGCCCCGGTCGAGGAGTGGGAGCGGATGGTCGAGGTCAACGTGCTCGGGCTGCTCTACACGGCGAGGGCCGCGCTCCCACACCTGCTCGAGGCGGCCAACCGAGAGCCGCGCGAGGTCGCCGACCTCGTCAACGTTTCCTCGGTCGCCGGCCGCCAGGTGCGCAGCGGGAGCGGCGTCTACAACGCGACCAAGCATGCGGTCGGCGCCTTCAGCGAGGCGCTGCGCCAGGAGGTCACCGGCCGCCACGTCCGCGTCTCGCTGATCGAGCCGGGCGCCGTCGCCACCGAGCTCTCCGGTCACAACCGGCCCGAGATCCGCGAGCAGATCGAGCAACGCTTCGCCGACCTCACCCGGCTCGAGGCCGACGACATCGCCGACGCGATCGGCTACGTCGTCACCCGACCCCGCCACGTCGCGGTGAACGAGGTGCTCGTGCGCCCGACCGAGCAGGAGCAATAGCGGCGGCCGCTCTCAGAGCGACGCGGCAGCGACCAAAAGGAGATCATCGTGAACATCGAGTTCATCGCGAGCTTCGCCGTGATCACCCCCGACCCGGCGAGCAGCCGCCGGCTCTATGTGGACGCCCTCGGCCTGCCGCTCGAGGGCGACGACTACATCCACAGCGAGCACATCGACGGCAGCAAGCACTTCGGCGTCTGGCCGCTCGCACAGGCCGCGCAGGCGTGCTTTGGAAGCGAGCGATGGCCCGACGACGTAAATGTGCCCCAGGCTTCGGTCGAGTTCGAGGTCGCGGGCCCCGAGGCGGTCGAGGAAGCGGCGAACGAGCTCGGCGAGGCCGGCTTCACGCTCCTGCACGACGCGCGCGAGGAGCCCTGGGGTCAAACCGTTGCTCGGCTGCTCTCCGACGAGGGGGTCGTGGTCGGGATCTCCTACGCCCCGTGGCTGCACGAGGCCGGCTGACCCTCAGGCCCTGAGCTTGTAGCCGCGCGAGAACAGCCGCAGGTTGAAGGCGAACAGCGCCGCGGTCGCCGCCGCGAGCGCCAGCAGCGACAGCGCCACGCTCGCCTCGGTGAAGCCGAGAAAGCCGTAGCGGACCAGGTTGATCATGTAGTAGACGGGGTTGAAGTGGGTCAGCGTCTGAAACGGCTCCGGCAGCAGCGAGGCCGAGTAGAAGACCCCGCCGAGGAAGATCAGCGGCGTCAGCACGAAGGTCTGGGCGATCGCGACGTCGTCGAACTGCTCGGCGCGGACCCCGATCAGCACCCCGAGCTGGGCGAAGAAGAAGCCGACCAGAAAGAGGCCGGGGATGAGGACGAGCACGTGCTCGACCGGCAGGTCGACCAACAAGGAGGCAGCGATGAAGGTGAGCGCCGCGACCGCGAGCCCGCGGGTGAAGCCGCCGAGCGAGAAGGCCAACAGCAGCTCCTTCGGCGAGGCCGGCGAGGAGAGCTGGTCCTGGATCGCCCCCTGGAACTTCTGCTGGAGGACCGAGGAGGCGTTGTTCGAGAACGAGTTCATCGCCCAGGCCATCATGATCAGCCCGGGGATGACGAAGACGACGTAGTCGAAGCCGTGCAGGGTGTCGATCCGCGAGCCCAGCGCGGCGCCGAAGACCGAGATGTAGAGGAAGGTCTCGAGCAGCGGCGCGCCGATCGTCTGCTTCTTGATCTTCAAGAAGCGGTTGAGCTCGCGCCGCCAGAGGGTGAAGAAGCGGATCTGGGCGGTCGTCATCTCAGATCAACTCCCCGGCGACCGCCGCGGGCGAGCGCGAGAGCTCCTTGCGCCCGACCAGCTCCAGGTAGGCGTCCTCGAGGTTGGCGACGCCGTAGGTCGAGGAGAGCTCGGCCGACGATCCCTTGGCGACGATGTTGCCCTCGTTGATGAAGGCGATCCGGTCGCAGAGCTGCTCGGCCTCTTCGAGGTAGTGGGTCGTGAGCAGGATCGTCGTCCCCTCCTCGTTGATCTGGCGGACGTAGTGCCAGAGCTCGAGCCGCAGCTCGATGTCGACCCCGGCGGTGGGCTCGTCGAGGATCAGCAGGCGGGGGCGATGCATCAGCGCCCGGGCGAGGATCAGCCGCCGCTTCATCCCGCCCGAGAGGGTTCGGGTGCGCTCCTTGCGCTTGCCGTAGAGCGAGAAGGTCTCGAGCAGCTCGGCGGCGCGCTCGCGGCGCTCGCGCTTGGGCATGCCGAAGTAGCCGCCGTGGTAGTCGAGCGTCTCCTCCGCGGTCAAAAACCAGTCGAGGTTGAGCTCCTGGGGCGCCAGCCCGACCGCCTGGCGCGCCTCGCCGTAGTCGTCGACCGCGTCGTGGCCGAAGATCTTGATCTCACCCGCGGTCGGCTGGGCCAGCCCGGTGGCGCAGTGGATCAGGGTCGACTTGCCGGCGCCGTTGGGACCGAGCAGGCCGAAGAACTCGCCGGACTCGATCTCGAGCTCGACCCCGCGCAGCGCCTCGACCCCGGTCTGGTAGGTCTTGCCCAGCCCCTCGATGTCGAGGGCCTTGGGCTGCGGGGCGTCGTGGTTGTCGGAGCTGGTGATCACGGGCCGGGCGATGATGAGGGTTCAAGCGCGGTCGAAGTCAAGTGCTGCGCCACGAATGAATGTAGCCGCGGCCCTCCCCCTGATCGCGAGCATGCCGGCCTTGACAGGGTTGTCAGGCTCGTTGCATGTACGTCGTCGGCGGCGCCAGCGGGAATGTCGGCTCCGAGCTCATCCGCGAATTGCTCGAGCGCGGCGAGCGGGTGCGCGCGATCGTCCACAGCGAACGCTCGGCCGCCGGCCTGCCCGAGGGCGCCGAGCCGGTCGAGGGCGACCTGAACGACGGCTCGACCCTGCGGCAGGCGTTCGCCGGCGCCACGGGCGCCTACCTGCTCGCCGGCTACGACGATGCCGGAATCGTCGCCGAGCTCGAGCGCGCGGGCGTTGCGCGGGCGGTCCTGCTGTCCTCGGGATCAGCGCCGACGGGAAAGCTGGACAACGCGGTGGCCGCGTACCACATCGCTTCCGAGCGCGCGCTCGAGCGATCGAGCGTCGCCGCGACCTTCCTGCGCCCGAACACCTTCATGTCCAACGCGCTGCGCTGGCAACCCCAACTCGCCCGGGGCGAGGTCGTCCGCGACGCGTTTCCGAACGTGGCGGTGGCCGTCAACGACCCGGCAGACGTCGCGGCGGTTGCGGCGGTCGCGCTTAACAGTGGCGATCATGGCGGCGAGGCGCTCCGAATCACCGGCCCCGAGGCCCTCACCCCCGGTGAGCGGCTGGCAATCCTTGCCGACGTCCTCGATCGCGAGCTCCGTTTCGAGGGCCAGACCGACGCCGAGGCGCGGGTGGAGATGGAGGCCGCGATGCCGAAGGAGTACGTCGACGCTTTCTTCGAGTTCTTCGTCGACGGGCTGATCGACGAGACCACCGTGCTGCCGACGGTCGAGGAGGTCACGGGGCGCCCGCCGCGCGGGTTCCGCGCCTGGGCCGAGGCCCACGTCGGCGAGTTCAGCTGAGCCGGATGACAGCGCCAATCCTGCCGCCGCCGCCAGGGCGAGCCCCGTCGGCGAACTAGCCGCTGAACGCCTCGGCCGCCGCCGCGACGATCTCGTCGTGGGGGACGTCGCGGACCCTCTGGGCGATGTTCCAGCGATGGCCGAACGGATCGACAAGCTGGCCGTGGCGCTCGCCCCAGAAGGCGTCGGCGATCTCCTGGTGGACGCTGGCGCCGGCGGCGAGCGCCGATGCCCAGAGCGCGTCGGCGTCGTCGGCGTCGATCTGCAGCGCGGTCGACGTGCCGCCGACCGTGAGCGGCGAGACGATCCCGAGATCCGGGAACTCGCTGCCGAGGTTGAGCACGGAGTCGCCGATCCCGATCTCAACCGCCATTACCCGCCCGCCCGGCAGCGGTATGCGGCTCAGCTCGCGGGCCCCGAAGGCCCGCCCGTACCAGGCGGCCGCTTCGGCGGCATCCGGGACGACGATGTGTGCGCTGACGCGGTTGGCGTTTGCCATTTGGCGAATCTCTCCTGATCGTGGGTTCGGAGGACCCACGATGATCGGGCTTCAACCATGCTTGAAGTCAAGGGCGAGCCCGCTCAGGCCGAGTGGGCGGCGAGCGCCGGCGCGCACGAGGCGAGCTCGCGCTCGGCGGGCATGTCGCGGCGCAGGGCGGCGAACGCGGCGCCGCCGGCGACCAACGGCAGCCAGAAGAGGATCAGCCGGTAGGCGAACACGGCCGCGGCGGTGCCCGCGGCCGGCGCCCCGTAGACGATCAGCGTCCCGATCAGCCCGCCGTCGATCCCGCCGATGCCGCCCGGGATCGGGAGTAGGCCGCCGAGCTGGCCGATCAGGTAGCCGAGCAGGATCACGGTCAGCGGCACCGAGAGCCCGAAGGCGTTGAAGGTCGCCCAGAGGACCGCGTTGTCGAACGCCCAGTAGCCGATCGACCCGGCGATCACCCGCAGGTCGCCCCGGCGCAGGATCCCGATCGCTTCGCCGGAGCCGTCGACGAGCGCGCGCCGGGTGGCGACGGCGAAACGGCGTATGCGCGATGCATCGGGCGCCGCCGCCGGCCCGTGGCCGAGCCGGGGCACCGCGAACACCGCGAGCAAGGCCAGGGTGGCGAGCGCCGCCGGCAAGGCGGTGAGCCAGAGCGAGAGGTCGGGTCCGGCGAGGCCGAGCGCCGCGATCGTCCCGAGAACCGCGACGGCGACGAAGTTGACGCCGCTCTTGATCAGGAAGAAGGCGACCGAGCGGCGTGCGATCCGGTCGCCGTCCATCCCGCCCCGGTGCAGGATCCAGGCACCGAGCGCGAGGCCGCCGGCGCCGCTCGCCGGCACCAGCGACCCCATCGCCAGCTCGGCGCCGCCGATCTGCCAGCTGCGCCGCCAGGAGAGCCCGGCGCAGAAGATCGGCCCGAACATCAACACGTAGGAGCCGAATGAAAGCCCCTCGAGCACGGTCGCGATCGCGAGCCAGCCGGGATCGGCGTCGTCGAGCGTGGAGCGAACCTGGTCGAGGCCGGGGGCGAATAGGACCACGGCGCCGAGAACCGCCAGGATCGCCAGCGCCTGCAGCGTCCGCCGCCCCAGGTTGCGGACCTCGAACGCCTGTGGCAGCTCGGACCCCGAGTGCCGGCCGGCATCGATCTCAGGGAGTGCGGCCATCCTCCAAGGATGGCGTGTCGCCGTTCGCGGTCTCTGCCAGACTCGGCCACCGATGCCCGCAAGCGAGAAACCGCCCCTCTCGGCGCTCGACCTTGCGATCGTCGGCGAGGGCTCGAGCCACGGCGAGGCGCTGCGTAACTCGGTGGACCTCGCGCGCACGCTCGAGCGGCTCGGCTACCGCCGCGACTGGGTCGCCGAGCATCACAACATGCCCGGGATCGCGAGTTCGGAGCCGGCGGTGCTGGCGGCGACGCTGGCGGCGAGCACGAAGACGCTGCGGATCGGCTCCGGCGGGGTGATGCTCCCCAACCACGCGCCGCTCGTCATCGCCGAGCAGTTCGGGATGCTCGAGGCGCTTCACCCGGGGCGGATCGACCTCGGGATCGGCCGCGCCCCCGGCACCGACAGGGCCACCGCCGCGGCGCTACAGCGCTCGATCGAGGCGCTCACGGACGACGAGTTTCCCCGCCACCTGATGGAGCTGATCGGGTTCTTCGAGCAGGAGTTCCCCGATGGCCACCCCTACGCCCAGATCACGGCCGTGCCCGGTGCCGGCGACATGCCCGAGATCTGGCTCCTGGGCTCATCGGGTTACTCGGCGCAGCTCGCCGGGATGCTCGGCCTGCGCTTCTCCTTCGCCCACCACTTCATGCCCCGCAACACCGACGCCGCGCTCGAGCTCTACCGCAGCCAGTTTCGCCCTTCGGCGTACCTCGATCAGCCCCACGCGATGGTCGCGGTGGCGGCGATCGCTGCCACGGACCACGAGCGCGCCCGCTACCTGGCCGGTCCGGCGCGGCTTTCGATGGCGCGCCTGCGCGCCGGGCGCCCGACCCGCTTTCCGACCAACGAGGAGGCGGCGGGGCACAAGTTCTCAGCCCAGGAGGAGGCGAGCGTCAGGCACCTCTCGGGCTCGGCGATGATCGGCAGCGCCGAGACCGTCGTCGCGAAGCTCGAGCAGTTCGCCGAGCGCACGGCGGCCGACGAGCTGATGATCACGACGATGGTCCATGGGCATGCCGACCGGATCCGAAGCTACGAGCTGATCGCCGAGGCGTGGCAGCAGGACTCGCCGCTCGCGGCGGCGGCCGAGGCGGCCGGCTGAGCCGTCGGCTCACACCGGCCGCGGGATCGTGAGATCGGGGCGCTAGCGCTAAGCCACTGGCCCTCGATCCCGGCGGTGGCGAGCGCCTCGTGCCAGGAGGTAGGAGCCGTCGAGGCAGACAGGTTGAGCAGCCTCCGACCGATGGCATAGGCTGTCAGCACGAATCCGGGGGTCATTACGGACCAAGGGCGGTGAATTGATGAGCGGTTCTTTCTTCGAGCGGCGGCCTCGAGCTTCATCGCGACCGAGACACCGCCGTCCGGTGGGGGCCGCGTTGCTGGCGATCATCGCCGTGGCCGCCGTCGCCGGCCCGTCCACTGCCGAGGCGCGGGCCCGCAGCACCAGCCTCGAGGTGACGATCGCCGCCCGGGTCTGCCCGACCTACGAGTCGATCAGCGCCAACCGGGCGCGAAACGACATCCAGGAGAGCCTCCGCGACCTCGGTGAGAACACGCGCTACCAGGCGGGCGAGGCGATCGACCCGAAGATCGAGGCCGACGCCCAGGCGGCCTGCTCACCGCTGCCGGCCTGGGATTTCACCCTCGGCACCGGGATCAAGACCCGTGCCGTCTCCGGGCCCTGGGGCTCGCTCTCGATCGTCACCGACCCCTATTCGACCGCGATCAGGACCGAGGACTCCGTCCCGCTGCTCGACCCCGACGGCGCTCCGACGGGCAAGCAGATCCGCGGCGCGACCACGATCGAGCTCACCGGCGCGCAGGCAGTGCGGGCGGCGAGTCCCTCGCGGCTTTGGATCCAGGGCGGCACCCCGACAGATCCGATTCTCGACCAGATCTATCCGAGCCAGTACGGCTTCGGTGCGCTTCGCTGCGGGATCGACAACCTCAACGGCGACAACGTCGAGTGGATCTCCTACCCGACCGGGGCGCGCCACGTCTTCTGCTACGCCTATTACGTGCAGCCGCCCCCGACGAGCGGCACGATCGTGATCCGCAAGCAGACCTCCCGCACCGAGGCGCCGCAGACGTTCGAGTTCTCGGGCAACCTCTCGTTCAACCCCGGAGGGCAGTTCAACCTCACCGCCTCGGACTCGAAGCCGAGCCAGCGCAGCTTCATCCGCGCCGAGACCACTCCGGACGCCGAGCCCTGGAGGGTCCGCGAGGACGTGCCCAAGGGCTGGAAGCTCGACGCGATCGAGTGCGCGTCGCAGAGCGGGGAGAGCACGACGCAGACCAACCTCGGCGAGGCCCGGGCGACAATCGATCTCGCCGCGGGCGACCTGGTCACCTGCACCTACACCGACCGCCGGATCCCGAAGCCCGGAACGCTGACGATCCAGAAGGTCACCAACGGGGGCGTGGGCGAGTTCAAGTTCGAGGTCGAGGGCGGCGAGGGCCCGCCGCGCGAGGCCCGGGCGACGACCACCGAGGAGGGGGTCGAGGTCGCCGCCGATCCCTCGCCGATCTCGCTCGACCCCGGTGAGTACAGGATCACCGAGAAGCTGCCGGATTCCACCCGCGGCCGCTGGGAGCTGGCCGAGGTCACCTGCAACGACGAGCAGCGAAACCCCAACGAGCCGGTCCGGATCGAGGTCACCGAGGCGAGCGCCGACCTGTGCACGTTCCGCAACCGCTTCACCCCCAAGGGCTCGATCACGATCGACAAGGTCACGCTGGGCGCGGTCGGGACCGCCGGCTTCGTCGTCTCGCCCACCGACGAGCCCGACGTCGAGCTGCTCAAGTCGGCGACCACCGAGAAAAAGGGCAAGCCCGCGCGCGCGACCGGCGACCCGACCGATCCGCTGGCGCTCGGCACCTACGTGATCCAGGAGACCTCGCCGACCGAGCCGATCGGGACCTGGAGCCTCTCGGCTGTGAGCTGCAACGGCAAGCCGCAGCCCTTCGACCGGGGACAGATCCGGGTCGAATTTGACCCGCGAGAACCCCGACGCCAACTGCGAGTTCACGAACTCGTTCAAGCCCAAGATCGTGCCTCCGGGACCCCCCGGCGAGGGCTCGGCCGATCTGCGGCTGAAGAAGAGCGTCCGCCCCCGGAGTTGGTCGCCGGCGACGTCGCCCGCTACCGGGTCGAGGTGACCAACCTCGGCCCCGATCGCGCCGAGGGCGTCTTCGTCCAGGAGGCAGCTGGAGCCGGCGGGCGTGAAGCTGCTCAGCGCGCAGCACGAGCCAGGGCAGCTGCCGCGCGGGGCCGCCGCCGATCTGCGAGCTCGGCTCGCTCGACCCGGGCCAGACGGCGACGATCACCGTCCGGGCGCGAGTGAACAAGCCCGGCAAGGCGCGCAACATCGCGGTGGTCGGCAGCGAGACCAACGATCCGAACTTGGCCAACAACAGCGACGGCGCCCGGGTCTCGGTGAGCGAGCCGGGCGAGGTCGAAGCCGAGACGGGCGCCGGAGGCGGTCCGCCGTTTGCGCCGTGCCCGCGCGCGACTAGCGGACCCTTGCCGAGGTGCTGACGACGCGAGCCGCGCTCTAGTCGTCGGCGCCCGCGGTGATCGGCGCTCCGGCGCCGAGCGGCGGCGGGCTCGACGGCTCCTCCGCCTCCCCATCGAGTCTGCCCGATAGCACCAGCGCCAGCGCGGCGATCGCGATCAGCGCGGCGCCGTAGATCTCGGCGGTCTCGCGCAGGCCGAGCTGGGTCACCGCGATCCCGGCGAGGATCGCGGGGATGCTGAAGGCGAGGTAGGAGACGGCGAGCACCGCCGAGACCACGCCGGCGCGCTGGTCTGTGGGGGCGCGCAGGCTGAGCGCGCGAAAGACGCCGGCGAACGCAGGGCCGAAGCCGAGCCCGGCGACTGCGGCCCCGGCCAGGAAGAGCGCGCTCGACTCGATCGCGAGCGAGATCAGGGTGATGGCGACGCCGGCGATCAAGGCGACCAGCCCGCCGCGCGCGGTGGCCCGTGGGGAGACGTCGCGCAGGACGACCGCCATCACCGCGCTGACGCCGGCGATGACGAAGATCGGCAGCCCGCCGGCGAGGTGGCTCGACTGGCCGAGCACGCCGGCGGTCAGCGAGGCCCCGAGCGAGAGGATCAGCCCGCCGAGCGCCCAGGTCGCGCCGAGGCTGGGAAGGGCGGCGACGAACGCTGCCCGCACCTGCGGAGGGACCGCGACCTGCGGGCGAAGCGCGCTGCGCCAGCGCCCGTCGCTCGCGACCGTCTCCGGGATCGCGACCACGGCGGCGATCGCAATCGCGAAGCCCGCAACCAGGAGCCAGAAGACGAACCGGGTCGGGTCGGGTCCGTAGTCGACCAGCAGGCCGGCGGCGAGCGCGCCGAAGGCGAGGCCGCTCATCGGCGCGACGACGCCCATCAGCGGGCCGAGCCATGGTCGAGCTCGCGGCGCCAGGTCGATCAGCGCGGCGCTGAGCGCGCCCATCGCGGTCCCGGTCGCGAGCCCCTGGAGGATCCGCGCACAGAACAGCCAGCCGACCCCGTCGGCGCCGGCGAAGGCGAGCATCGCCGCGATCTGAACGGCGAGCGCCGCCAGCAGCGTCGGCCGGCGCCCGATGTGGTCGGAGATCGAGCCGACGACCAGGAGCGCCGCCAGCAGCGCGATCGCATAGACGGCGAAGACGCTGGTCAGGGTGATCGAGGAAAAGCCCCATTGGTCCTGGTAGACGACGTAGAGCGGCGAGGGCACGCTGGAGGCGAACAGCAGCGCGCCGAGGATCGCCGCCAGGACCCAGAATGAGGTGGCCGTTCGCAGTTTCATCGCCACCTATGGGTTAGCAGGGTGGGGAGAGCGATGGTGCGAGTCGCTCCCATGTCTCGGCCACGCGCAACGCGGTCTCCTCGCGGAAGCGCGCCGCCATGACCTGCAGCCCGATCGGTAGCCCGCGGCCGTCGATACCGCAGGGGACCGATACCGCCGGCTGGCCGGTGAGGTTTGCCGGCAGGCAGAAGCTGCACCAGTCGTCATGGAGCGAATCGATCGCCTGGCCGTCGATCTCGGCCGGGGCCGTGAGCCCCAGCGGTAGCGCGGTGAGCTGCATCGAGGGACAGAGCAGGACGTCGAAGTCCTCGAAGAAGGCGTCCCAGGCGGCCGTGTAGGCGCGGCGCTCCTCGATCGCATCGCGATGGTCGGCGGCGGTGAGGTGAGCGCCGCCCTCGAGTAGCGCGACCGTGTCGGCGGCGACGCGCTCGGGCTGGTCCTCGACGATCGGGTGGTAGGAAGCGAAGCCCTCGATCAGCGCGATCCGCGTCCAGAGCTCGTTCGGGTTCCCGGTCGGCGGAGCGGCCTCCTCGACCACCGATCCGGCCTCCTCGAGCGTCGCGATCGCGGCGTCGAAGGCGGTTCGGACGTCGGGCTCGACCGGGGCGAAGCCGAGATCGACGCTGTATGCGATCCGCGGCGGATCATCTGAGCCGCTGATCGCCGGGGCCGGCGTCACCGCGGGATCAGCCGGATGAGGCCCGGCGAGCAGGTCGGCGCAGAGCCGCAGGTCTCTGACCGACCGTGCCAGCGGGCCGTTGACCGAGAGTGTCGGCCAGCCCGGAAACCCGGGGCCGTCGGGAATCCGGCCGTAGGTCGGCTTCAGGCCGGCGACCCCGCAGAACGACGCCGGGATCCGGATCGAGCCCCCGCCGTCGGACCCGAGCGCCAACGGGGTCATCCGGGCGGCCACGGCTGCCGCGGCGCCCCCGCTCGAGCCGCCGGGCGTCCGCTCGAGGTCCCAGGGGTTGCGTGTGACCCCGTAGACCTCGTTCTCGGTCACGCCTCGCAGGCAGAACTCGGGGTTGTTCGTCTTGCCGACCAGGATCGCTCCCGCTCGCTCCATGCGCTCGACCACCGCCGCGTCCGCGTTCGGAACGAAGTCCCTGAGCGCCGCGCAGCCGTTGGTCGCCGGCGCGCCGGCGACCCAGGTGACGTCCTTGACCGAAAACGGGACCCCGCACAGAGGCCCGACCTCGTCGCCGCGCATCAGCTCCGCCTGCGCCTGGTCCGCCGCGGCGCGGGCCCGGTCGGCGAGCACGACCGTGTGTGCGTTCAGCGACCGATCGAGGCGCTCGATCCGCTCGAGCGTCGCCTCGAGCACCTCGAGCGGTGAGATGCTGCGCTCGCGGATCGACGCCGCCAGCGCTGTCGCATCCATCTCGGCCGGCTCGTCCACCTCGGGCGTGAGGTCGGCTAGGCCGCGGATCCGTCGAGACCGACGGCGGTGAGCGCCTCTTTCCAGGAGAAATATCCGTCGAGCCCGATGATCTTCTCGTCGCGAAAGGTGAACACGCAGCCGATCGCCTGATCGATCCACATTCCGCCGTGCTTGACCCGGCCGCGGTGGTAGTAGAGGCCGACGATGCGCTCGTCGCCGGCGTCGATCACCCGCTGCTCGTCCCAGTGATACTCGTCGAAGCCCTCGCGCCAGGCGCCCAGCGCCTCCTCTAGACCCTTCTTGCCGTGGTAGACGGAGTCGTCGGGCCACTCCGACGGCATCCGCAGCACGACCTCGTCGTCGTAGAAGCGCGGCCAGTCGCCGCCCGAGTTGAACTCGGCATTGAGGTCGCGGAGGATCTGGACCTGGGCATCGGACATTCGCGGACCCAGTATCGCGCGGCCGGCGCGAGCGTGGCCGGCGGACTAGGATCGGGCCGTGTCTGGGTTCCGGATCGGTCTGATCGTCGCCGCGCTGGCGTCGCTGGTGCTGACCGTCGCTTTCGTCAATCAGGCGCCCTGGGCGACCGATCTGTGGCCGTGGCCGGTGACACCGCTCTCCTACATCTTCATCGGCTCGATCCTCGCCGCGATCGCGCTCCCGGTGCTCTGGCTCGCGGTCACCGGCGAGCTCGCGGCGATGCAGGCGGGCGCGATCGACCTCGCGGTCACCTATGGCGGGATCACCGTGTATCTGGTGACGGTCACCGGCGACCCCGGCCAGCCCGCGCTCGGCCCCTACATCGCCGTCTTCGCGGTCGGCTTCGTCGGGATGATCTTCACCGTCGCGCGCTCCCGCCGGATCGAGTGGGTGGATCCCCGCCCGATGCCCTCGGTGGTGCGTGGCTCCTTCGCCGTCTTCGCGGTGATGCTGGTGGCGTTCGGGACCGCGCTCGCCTTTCACGCCGACGTCTTTCCCTGGGACCTGGGCTCAGAGACCTCGGTCCTGTTCGGCTTCATCTACCTCGGCGCCGCCGCCTACTTCCTCTGGGGCTTCCTGCATCCGAGCTGGCCCAACGCCGCCGGCCAGCTGATCGGCTTCCTCGCCTACGACCTGGTGTTGATCGGGCCGTTCGTAGATCAGTTCAGCGAGGTCAGCGGCGGCAAGGTCACCAGCCTGATCGTCTACACCGCCTTCCTCGCCTACAGCGCCGGGCTGGGCTTCTATTACCTGTTCGTCAACGACGCGACGCGGCTCGGCGCCGCGCCGCCTCAGTCCTCGTAGGGCGCGTAGCGGCTGTGGAGCATCAGGTCGTTGCCGTCGGGGTCGTTGAAGAACGCCATGTGGCAGACGCCTGTGTCGAGCGTGTCGCCCATGAACTCGACCCCCTTGCCCTCGAGCTCCGAGCGCGCCTCGGCCATGTCGTCGACGTGCAGCGCCAGGTGGCCGTTCTTCGACGGCCCGAACTCCATCCCGAACTGCGTCGGCTCGTAGATCCCGAGGCAGGTGTCACCGGCCCAGCACTCGAATTTGCTGTGGTCGTCGGGCCGCAGCCCGAGCGTGTCGACGTAGAAGCCCCGCGAGCGCTCGGCGTCGGTCGACGGGACCGCGACGAAGTCGATCTTGGTGATCATCGTTTCTCCTTCGAGTCGTTTCGGTCCCACAACCTATGACGCCCGGCGCGAGTTCATAGACTCGGCGCCCATGGACGGACTCGATCCCGCGGTCACCTCGCTGCTCCAGGGCCCGAACTTCGTCAGCCTCGCGACGCTCACCGCCGACGGCGCGCCGCACGCGACCACCGTCTGGGCGGACGGTCGAGGACGGCCGGCCCTGCTTCTTCACCCAGCCCGACTCGTTCAAGGCCCGCAACATCGCCCGCGACCCGCGCGTCGCGATCACGGTCACCGACCGCGACAACCCCTACCGCAACGGCCAGCTGCGCGGCGCGGTCACCGAGACGGTCGAGGGCGACGCCGCGCTCGAGATCATCGACCGGATGTCGCGCAAGTACACCGGCGCCGACTTCCCGATGCGCTCCGGCGTCGTCTACCTGATCGAGGTCGAGAGCTCGCGGTTCACGGAGCTGCCGTTCGCCGA
>CAWGCG010000004.1:0-1046069 GCA_963821025.1 uncultured Solirubrobacterales bacterium
GCTCGGCGGCGTCATCCCCGTCATCGGCGAGCCCGAGCTCGGCGGCGAGCTCCTCCTCGTCGAGCAGGTCCTCCTCCGGGCGCTGGGCGGGCTCGACCGGCTCGATCTCGAGCGAGCGGTAGTGGCGCAGGCCGGTGGCGGCAGGGATCAGCTTGCCGATGATCACGTTCTCCTTCAGCCCGACGAGCTTGTCGCGCTTGCCCTCGAGCGCCGCATCGGTGAGCACCTTGGTCGTCTCCTGGAACGAGGCGGCGGAGAGGAACGACTCGGTCGCCAGCGACGCCTTGGTGATCCCGAGGATCACCTCCTCGCCCTTCGCCGGCGTTCCGCCGCCGTCCTTGACCTGCTTGTTGAGGACCTTGAGCTTGTGGCGATCCTCGAGCGCCCCGGGGAGCAGCGAGGTCGAGCCCTTGGAGTCGATCCGCACCCGCTTCAGCATCTGGCGCGCGATCAGCTCGATGTGCTTGTCGTTGATGTCGACGCCCTGGGCCTTGTAGACGCGCTGCACCTCACCGACCAGGTAGAGCTCGGTCGCGGTCCGACCGCGGATCCGCAGCAGATCGGCCGGATAGAGCGAGCCCTCCTCGAGCTGCTGACCGGCCTCGACCGTGTCGCCGTGCTTGATCAGCAGACGCGCCCGGGGAGCGAGCTTGTGCGCGTGCTCCTCGCCCTTGCCGTCGGTGATCGTCACCCGGATCTCCTTGTCGGTCTCCTCGATCGCGACCTTGCCCTCGACCTCGGCCATCTCCGACATCCCCTTCGGCTTGCGCGCCTCGAACAGCTCGACCACGCGGGGCAGTCCCTGGGTGATGTCGAGGCCGGCGACACCGCCGGTGTGGAAGGTGCGCATGGTCAGCTGGGTGCCGGGCTCACCGATCGACTGGGCGGCGATGATCCCGACCGCATCGCCGAGCTCGACCAGCGAGCCGCTGGCGAGCGAGCGCCCGTAACAGGCCTGGCAGACCCCGGACTCGAGCTCGCACTTGAGCACCGAGCGAACCGGCACTGCGACCGGCTCGTCGCCGAACGCCTCGGCGATCTCCTCGAGCTCGAGCAGGTCGATCTCGCGGCCCTTCTTGAGCAGCTCGCGGCCGCGCTTGGTGGCGAACTTCTTCGCCGCCACCCGGCCGATCAGGTTGAGGTTGAGCTGGCCCTCGTCGTTACGCAGCGGCGCCTCGACGAAATCCTTGGTCTTGCAGTCCTCGGCGCGGATGATCACGTCCTGGGAGACGTCGACCAGGCGCCGGGTGAGATAGCCCGAGTCCGCGGTGCGCAGCGCCGTGTCGGCGAGGCCCTTGCGGGCGCCGTGGGTGGAGATGAAGTACTCGAGCACCGACAGGCCCTCCATGAAGTTGGACTTGATCGGGCGCTCGATGATCTCACCCTTCGGGTTGGCCATCAGGCCGCGCATCCCGGCGAGCTGGCGGATCTGCTTGAACGATCCCCGGGCTCCCGAGTTGGCCATCATGAAGATCGGGTTGAGCTCGTCGAGGTTCTCCTCCATCGCCGTTGCGACCTCGTCGGTGGCGCGCTCCCAGAGGGCGCGCAGCTGCTCCTTGCGGTCCTCCTCGGAGAGCAACCCGTCGGCGTACTGCTCCTCGATCTCGGCCACCTGCTTCTCGTAGCCGTCGAGGATCTCCTCCTTGTTCGGCGGCGAGACCACGTTGTTCTTCGAGATCGTGATCCCGGCCTGGGTCGAGAAGTGGAAACCGAGCTCCTTGAACGCGTCGAGCGCCTGGGCGACCGATGGCGCGCCGTAGGCCTCGATCAGGTTGGTGACGATCTCATTGATCTCACGCTTCTTCAGCGAGCTGTTGACGAACTCGTAGCGCTCCGGATCCCAATCCTCCTCGAGCGCCGCCGCGATCGCGCGCTCGATCCGGTCGTTGAAGATGATCCGCCCGACCGTGGTCAGGAAGTGCTCGTGCCCGGGTCGCCGGTACTCGGCGAAGTCGTGCAGCTTGACGAGGCCGTTCTCGTAGGCGAGCTCGGCCTCCTGCGCGGAGCGGTAGGTGTGCGGACGCTGGCCGTTGGCTCCGCCGGACTTGAGCTTTTCATCGATCTCGGTGAGCTCCTCGGCGTCGGGACCGTAGGTGAGGTAGTAGATCCCCAGCACCATGTCCTGCGACGGGGTCGCCAGCGGCGAGCCGTGGGCGGGCGAGAGGATGTTGTTCGAGGACAGCATCAGCAGCCTCGCCTCGGCCTGGGCCTCGGCGGACAGCGGCACGTGGACGGCCATCTGATCGCCGTCGAAGTCGGCGTTGAACGCGTGGCAGACGAGCGGGTGGATCTGGATCGCCTTGCCCTCGACCAGGACCGGCTCGAAGGCCTGGATCCCGAGGCGGTGCAGGGTCGGCGCGCGGTTGAGCAACACCGGATGCTCGTGGATGACCTCCTCGAGCACGTCCCAGACCTCGGGGATCATCGAGTCGACCATCTTCTTGGCCGCCTTGATGTTCTGGACCGCCTTGCGCTCGACCAGCCGGGCCATGATGAACGGCTTGAACAGCTCCAGCGCCATCAGCTTCGGCAGCCCGCATTGGTGGAGCTTCAGACTCGGGCCCGAGACGATCACCGAGCGGCCCGAGTAGTCGACCCGCTTGCCGAGCAGGTTCTGGCGGAAGCGCCCCTGCTTGCCCTTGAGCATGTCCGAGAGCGACTTCAGCGCCCGGTTGCCGGGCCCGGTCACGGGCCGGCCGCGGCGGCCGTTGTCGAACAGGGCGTCGACCGCCTCCTGGAGCATCCGCTTCTCGTTGTTGACGATGATCTCGGGCGCGCCGAGGTCGAGCAGCCGCTTGAGCCGGTTGTTGCGGTTGATCACCCGGCGATAGAGGTCGTTGAGGTCCGAGGTCGCGAAGCGGCCGCCGTCGAGCTGGACCATCGGGCGCAGCTCCGGCGGGATCACCGGGACACAGTCGAGCACCATCCACTCGGGCTTGTTGGAGGAGTTGAGAAACGACGAGGCGACCTTGAGCCGCTTCACGGCGCGCGACTGCTTTTGGCCCTTGGAGGTGTTGATCGTCTGCTCGAGCTCCTCGCACTCGGCCTCGAGCTCGACCTGGTCGAGCAGGTCACGGATCGACTCCGCGCCCATGCCGCCGCGGAAGTACTCGCCCCAGCCGAACGGCGAGCCGAAGCGGTCCTTGAGCTCGCGGAAGACGGCCTCGTCGTTGATCACCGTCTTCGGCTCCATCTTCTGGAACGTCTCCCAGACCTGCTCCATGCGCTCGATCGCGTCCTCGAGATATGCCTCGGTGTCGGAGATCTCGGAGTCGACCGCCTTCTTCGTCTCCTTGACCAGCTTCGTGCGCTCGGCGTCGTCGAGCTTCGCCGGCTTGACGCCGACGTTCTCGGCCCACAGGTGGTCCTCCTCGTCGAACTTCGACTCGTCGCCGGAGCCCTCGAGCCAGGCGACGCGACGGTCCTTTTGCTCGCTCAGCTGCTGCACGCGCTGCTCGCGTTCGGCCGCGTAGGAGTCGAGGATCTTCTGGACTTCCTTCTCGAGCTTGGTCAGGTCCTTGGTCCGGGCCTCATCGTCGATCCAGGTGATGATCGAAGCGGCGAAGTAGAGGACCTTCTCCAGCTCCTTGGGAGCCATGTCGATCAGGTAGCCGATCCGCGAGGGAACGCCCTTGAAGAACCAGATGTGGGAGACGGGGGCGGCCAGGTCGATGTGGCCCATCCGCTCTCGGCGGACCTTCGAGCGGGTGACCTCGACCCCGCAGCGCTCGCAGACGATGCCCTTGTAGCGGACCCGCTTGTACTTGCCGCAGTAGCACTCCCAGTCCTTGGTCGGACCGAAGATGCGCTCGCAAAAGAGCCCATCCTTCTCGGGCTTCAGCGTGCGGTAGTTGATCGTCTCCGGCTTCGTGACCTCGCCGTGGCTCCAGCTCCGGATCTTCTTCGAAGAGGCGAGCCCGATCTCGATCGCATCGAAATTATTGATGTCCATGTGGTGCCCCGCTACTCCTTCGCCTCTGCCGTCTCTGCCTCTTTGGCCCCGGCGCCGTTCGTGGTCCCGCCATCGCCCTCGGCGACGACCTGCTCTTCTGACTCGTCGGCGGCGCCGTCGCCGCCCGGCCCGTCGGCTCGCACTCCGGAGAGGTCGATGCCGAGCTCCTCTGCAGCGCGCAGCAGCTCGTCGTCCTCCTCGCCGAGCTCGACCTCGCCATCGTCGGCGACCAGGTTGGCGTCGAGCGAGAGGCTCTGGATCTCCTTCAGCAAGACCTTGAACGACTCCGGCACCGAGGGCTCGGGGATGTTCTCCGACTTGACGATTGACTCATAGGCCTTGACCCGGCCGACCGTGTCGTCGGACTTGACGGTGAGCATCTCCTGCAGCGTGTAGGCGGCGCCGTATGCCTCCAGCGCCCAGACCTCCATCTCGCCGAAGCGCTGGCCGCCGAACTGCGCCTTACCGCCCAGCGGCTGCTGGGTGACGAGCGAGTAGGGCCCCGTCGAGCGAGCGTGAATCTTGTCGTCGACGAGGTGGAGCAGCTTCAGGATGTACATGTGGCCGATCGTCACCTTGCCCTCGAAGGGCTCGCCGGTACGGCCGTTGTAGAGCTGCGCCGTGCCCTCGGCCCGCGATCCGGCGCGCGCCGACTTGTCGATCCCGAGGTCGATCCCACGCTCCGCGTTCTCGTCCTGCCAGGTGACGAGCGCCGCGTCGACGTCCTCGACCGAGGCGCCGTCGAAGACCGAGGTGGCGATGTTGACGCGGCTGTGATCGCCGGCCTTCATCGCCTTGTAGGCGTCGGAGCCGTCGTCGTACCAGCCGTTGGCCGCGACCCAGCCGAGATGGGTCTCGAGGATCTGGCCGATGTTCATCCGGCTCGGGACGCCGAGCGGGTTGAGGATCACGTCGACCGGGGTGCCGTCGGCGAGGAACGGCATGTCCTCCTCGGGGACGATCTTCGAGATCACGCCCTTGTTGCCGTGACGGCCGGCGAGCTTGTCGCCCTCGGCGATCTTGCGCTTGGTCGCGACATAGACGCGGACCAGGCTGTTGACGCCCGGGGCGAGGTCGTCACCGGCATCGCGGTCGAAGGTGATCACGTCGATGACCACGCCGCCCTCGCCGTGAGGGACCTTGAGTGAGGTGTCGCGGACCTCGCGAGCCTTCTCCTTGAAGATCGCACGGATCAGCTTCTCCTCGGCGGTCAGCTCGGTCTCGCCCTTCGGCGTCACCTTGCCGACCAGCAGGTCGCCCGAGACGACCTCGGCGCCGACCCGGACGATGCCGCGCTCGTCGAGGTTGCGCAGGCTCTCCTCGGAGCGGTTCGGGATGTCGCGCGTGATCTCCTCGTCGCCGAGCTTGGTCGTGCGCGCGTCGATCTCGTACTCCTCGATATGGATCGAGGTGAGCTCGTCCTGCTTGAACAGGCGCTCGGAGAGGATGATCGCGTCCTCGAAGTTGTAGCCCTCCCAGGACATGAACGCGACCAGGCAGTTCTTGCCCAGGGCGATCTCCCCGCCCGCGGTCGAGGAGCCGTCGGCGAGCACCTCGCCGGCCGTGATCTTCTGGCCGGCGGCCACCGTCGGCGTCTGGTGGATGATCGTCCCCTGGTTGGAGCGCATGAACTTGTCGAGCGGGTACTCGTCCTTCTTCGAGCCGTGGCTGACGACGATCCGGTCAGCGTCGACGTAGGAGACATCGCCGGCGTTCTCCGCCAGCGTCACGTCACCGGTGTCGATCGCGACGCGATGCTCCATGCCGGTGCCGATCAGCGGCGCCTCGGGCTTCAGCAGCGGCACCGCCTGGGCCTGCATGTTGGAGCCCATCAGCGCGCGGTTGGCGTCATCGTGCTCGAGGAAGGGGATCAGCGCCGTCGTAACCGACCAGATCTGGGTCGGTGAGACGTCCATCAGCTCGACCTCCTTCGGCGGCACGACGACGTACTCGCCGTCGCGCGAGCGGCACTGGACCTGGGGACCCTTGAGCTTGTTGGTCTTCTCGTCGACCTCCGCGTTCGCCTGCGCGATCACGTGGTCCTCCTCCTGGGTCGCGTCGAGGTGGACGACCTCATCGGTGACCACGCCGTCGGCGACCACCCGGTAGGGGGTGGTGACGAAGCCGAACTCGGACACCTCGGCATAGGAGGAGAGCGACCCGATCAGGCCGATGTTGGGGCCCTCGGGGGTCTCGATCGGGCACATGCGCCCGTAGTGGGTCGGGTGCACGTCGCGGACCTCGATCGGGGCGCGCTCGCGGGTGAGGCCGCCGGCGCCGAGCGCCGACAGGCGGCGCCGGTGCCTGAGGCCGGCCAGCGAGTTGGTCTGATCCATGAACTGCGACAGCTGCGAGGAGCCGAAGAACTCCTTCAGCGCCGCGACCACGGGCCTGATGTTGATGATCGTCTGCGGCGTGATCGCGTCGGCGTCCTCGGTGGTGAGGCGCTCGCGCACGACCCGCTCCATCCGGTAGAGCCCGACCCGGAAGGCGTCCTGGATCAGCTCACCGACGGTGCGCAGGCGGCGGTTGCCGAAGTGCTCGTACTCGTCCAGGTGGTCGGAGACCGGATCGCGCGGGTACGTGACCGCCTCGGCGGCATAGTCCTTGATCGGGTTCTCCTCGTCGATCTCCTCGGGGATCCCGAGCAGTCTCGGCAGCGTGACCAGCTCCTTGATCAGGGCGACGATGTCGTCCTTGGTCAGGGTCCGGTTGTCGAGGTCGACGTCGAGGTCGAGGCGCGCGTTGAGCTTGTAGCGGCCGACCCTGGTCAGGTCGTAGCGCTTCGAGTCGAAGAACAACTGCTCGAGCAGCGCCCTGGCGGCGTCGACCGAGGGCGGCTCACCCGGCCGCTGCTTCTTGAACAACTCGATCAGGGCGCCCTCCTCGGTACGGGTGGGCTCCGTGTCGGCGGCGATCGTGTGGCGGATGTAGACCGAGTTGTCGAACAGCTCCAGGATCTGCTCGTCGGTGACGTAGCCCATCGCCCGCAGCAGAACCGTGACCGGGAGCTTTCGCTTGCGGTCGATGCGCGCATAGACGCGGCCCTTCTTGTCGATCTCGAGCTCCAGCCAGGAGCCGCGGGCCGGCATCAGGTTGGCGATGAAGACCTGCTTCTCGCGGTCCTTGGGCTCCATCACGTAGGCGCCCGGCGAGCGCACCAGCTGCGTGACGACGACGCGCTCGGTCCCGTTGATGATGAACGTGCCGCGCTCGGTCATCCACGGGAAGTCGCCCATGAACACGGTCTGCTCGCGGATCTCGCCGGTCTCGCGGTTCTGGAACGCCACCGTGACGTTCAGCGGCCGCGAATAGGTGATGTCCTTCTCGCGGCACTCCGCGATCGTGTGGCCGGGCTCCTCGAACTTGAAATCGGCGAAGACGATCGCGAGGTTGCCGGTGTAGTCCTCGATCGGCGAGATGTCGTTGATCGTCTCCCGAAGCAGTCCCTTCTTCGGGTCGGTCAGCGCCGCGAACGAACGGCGCTGAATATCGATCAGATGTGGAACGTCAAGGGGCTGGGGAAGGCGTGAAAAGGATCTCCGGGTAACAGGGGCAGCAGCGGATCTGGCCAACTGGGCGACTCCTCAGATGGTCGAAATGGTCACGAGTCCCGCGCGAGGGACTCGGGGCATAAAAAGGGCACAATGGCGCGCGACGCACAAAGATACCACAGTAGCTGGGTGTACTTCAAGCGTGCGCCAGGCACGCTCGCCAGTGCCGATTGTTACTTCAGCTCGACCGAGCCACCGGCCTCCTCGAGCTCGCCCTTGAGCTTATCGGCCTCCTCGCGGTCGATCCCCTCCTTGACCGGCTTCGGCGCCTCGTCGACGAGCGCCTTCGCGTCCTTGAGGCCGAGCCCGGTGGCCGCGCGCACGGCCTTGATCACCTGGATCTTCTTGTCGCCGGGGGCGGTCAGCACGACGTCGACCGTGCTCGACTCCTCCTCGGCTTCCTCGCCACCGGCTCCGCCGCCCGCGGCGGGCGCGGCCGCGGCGACCGCGGTCGCAGAGACGCCGAACTCCTCCTCGAGCGCCTTGATCCGCTCGGAGAGCTCGAGCACCGAGATGCCCTTGAGCTCCTCGATCCAGTCCTCGGTTGAAGTCTTGGTCGCCATCAGTCCTCGCTTTCATCGTCCGACGACCCATCGCCGTCGGGCTCTTCGTCTTCGTCGTCTGAAGCTTCGTCGCTGGTTGCTCGTTGCTCGCCGCTGAGCAGGCCCTGCTCGGCGATCTGCCCGAGGGCGATCGCGAGGCCGGAGATCATCGAGCCGAGCCCGGTGACCAGCCCGGTTAGCGGGCTCGCGGTCAGCCCCACCAGCTGTCCGTGCATGACGTCGAGCCCGGGCAGGCGCGCGATCTCGGTGAAGCCCTCGGCGTCGAGCGGGGCGCCGTCCATGAGCCCGCCCTTGAACTCGAGCACGTGGTGCGCCCTGCTGAAGGTGGAGATCGCCTTGGCGGCGACCACCGCGTCACCGTTGATGAGCGTGAGCGCGGTCGGGCCGACGAGCAGGTCGTCGACACCCTCGGTGCCGGCATCGGCGACGGCCCGCTTGGCGAGCCTGTTCTTGACCACCCTGAACACCGCGTCGGCCTCGGCCAGGCTGCGGCGCAGCTCGGCGGCCTGGGTGACGCTGATCCCGCGGTAGTCGACCGCGAACACCGAATCGGCCTGTTTCAGGCTCTCGGTGAGCTCGGCGACTGCGGCTGCCTTTTGTTCGGTGTCCATCGTCTAACCGTCTTGTCACCGCCGCGAACCGGCAAGAAAAGAGCCTGCGCACAGGCAGGCTCGAAAGCGACGGGCTGACGATCCTCACCTGCGCCGGTCTTCCGGGCCGCCTCTCGCGGCCCCGCCGACGGTCTCGGGCGGGTATGGACGGGCGATGCTAGCAAGTGGGCGAGCGAGCGCCGGCATAGCTAGATTCGCCGGATCGCCGGGCGCGCCGACCTCGACTTCACCTACTCGCTGATCGACCGGATCTTCCGGCTCAGCCTCGGCGAGCTTGCCGATTTCAGCGGTGCCAAGTACGACGGCGACTTCTCGCTCACGCTCGAGCAGGCGCAGCGGCGCAAGCACGATTTCGTCGCCGAGCAGATCGGGATCGGCCCCGGCCGCCGCGTGCTCGATCTCGGCTGCGGCTGGGGTCCGCTGCTCGCCTTCGTTCGCGAGCGCGGCGGCGACGGGGTCGGGGTGACCCTGTCGAGCGCCCAGGTGGAGTCCTGCCGACGCCACGGCCTCGACGTCCACCTCGCCGATGCGCGCACGGTCGGGCCCGAGGACGTCGGCCGCTTCGACGCCGTCGCCAGCCTCGGCGCCTTCGAGCACTTCTGCTCGTTCGAGGACTTCGAGGCCGGCCGCCAGGACGCGATCTACGCCGAGCTGTTCGAGCACATCGCCGAGCTCCTGCCTCCCGAGGGGCGTCTCTACCTGCAGACGATGGTCTTCGGGCGCAACATGATCGAGCCCAAGCGGGCCAGCGTCGATGCCCCGCGCGACTCCGACGAGTGGTACCTGGCGCTGATGATGCACCAGTTCCCCGGCTCGTTCCTGCCCTTCGGCGAGCAGCAGATCAGGCGCGCCGCCGCGCCGCGGTTTCGGCTGCTCTCGAGCGAGAGCGGCCGCCTCGACTACATCGAGACGATCCGCCAATGGCGCAAGCGCTTCGCCGAGCCGAGCCTGCGAAAGACGCTGCTCAAGGCGCGCCTGGTGCCCCGCTGGCTGACCAGCGCGGAGTTCCGCCTCGCCTTCACCTCCGGAGTGAGCGCCAACAGCGTCTGCTTCGAGCGCGAGCTGCTCGACCACCACCGGATGGTGTTCGAGCGCAGCGGCTGAGGCCGAGACCTCGCGGGCCGGCCCGGTTTGAAGCGACATGAGGATCGCCGCCCGCCCTCGGCGGCGAGTTTCGCGGGCGCTCAGGCGAGGTGCCGGCGCAGGCGCGCGAGGCGCTCGTCCCACTCGCCGCCGACCGCGGCCATCCACGACATCGCCTCCGACATCGGCGCCGGGGTCAATCGGTAGAGGACCTCGCGGCCGTCGCGACGCTCGGCGACGAGCCCGGCCCCGGCCAGGTTGTCGAGGTGCTTGTGGACCGCCTGGCGACTCACCGGAAGGCGCCGTGCGAGCTGGCTGGCGCTGGCTTCGCCGCGCTCGCCGATGAGCTCGATGACTGCTCGGCGGGTCGGGTCCGAAAGCGCGGCGAAGACGCCGTCCGCCGGCGTCGGCGCCGCCATCAGCCCACCGCTGAGAGCTCCGGCGTGCGGGCGCCCGTGGTCCCGAGCACCGAGAGCGGGCGTGACTCGACCACGCGGACCCGGGTGCCGTCGACCTCGGGCTCGAGCTCGATCTCGACCCGGCTCGACTCGGCCTCGCCGGTGCTCCACCAGAAGACGAAGCGCCGCGGCTCGCTGATCTCCTCGACGAAGCCGTTGCGCTGCTCGTCGTCGACCGTGACGGTGAGTTCGCCGCCCGGCTCGAGCTCGAGCTCGACGTCGGTCGCCAGCCACTCGGCCAGGCGCTCGGGGTCGGTGATCGCCTCCCAGGTCTCCTCCGGAGTTGTCGGGACGAGGATCTCGCTTTCGGCTCGGTCCATGGGCGAGACACTAGCGCAACCGCTGGGTTGCTATAGATACACGCAACCAGGAGGTTGCACAATGACACCACTGATTCCGATGGTGATCGAGCAAACGGCGCGTGGCGAGCGCTCCTACGACATCTACTCGCGGCTGCTGGGCGAGCGGATCATCTTCTTGGGCCAGCCGATCGACGACGACATCGCCAACCTGCTCGTCGCCCAGCTCATGCATCTCGAGTCCGACGATCCCGATAAGGACATCGCGATCTACATCAACTCCCCCGGCGGCTCGTTGAGCGCGGCGCTGGCGATCTACGACGCGATGCGCTTCATCGGCCCCGACGTGCAGACGATCTGCTTCGGGATCGCGATGTCGGGCGGCTCGCTGATCCTCGCCGGCGGCGCGGACGGCAAGCGGATGGCGCTGCCGAACGCCCGCATCCTCATTCACCAACCGAGCTCGGGCTTTCAAGGCCAGACCTCGGACATAGAGATCCACGCGCGTGAGGTGCTCGAGCTTCGCCGCCGCACCGAGGAGATATACGCCCTGCACACCGGCCAGACCGCGGATCAGCTGCACGCCGACATGGAGCGCGATCGCTTCTTCAGTGCCGCCGAGGCGGTCGACTACGGCCTCGTCGACCGGGTGGTCACCGAGCGCCAGTTGCCGAGGCGGACGAGCGCCGGGTTCGCGGCCGCGGCGGCGAGCTAGGCGGTCGCGGGTTCGGGCTCGGCGGTCGAGGCCTCGGCGCCGGCGCCGTTGGCGCCCTCGAGGATCTCCGACTCCCGAGTGCGGCTGGCGTCGACTCGGACCCCGGGCCCCATCGAGGTCGCCAGGGTGATCGAGAGCAGGTAGCGGCCCTTGGCGGCGGCCGGCTTCGCCCGCACGATCTCGTCGATGATCGCGGCGTAGTTCTCGAGCAGCTGGCGCTCGGAGAAGCTCGCCTTGCCGATAGTCAGGTGGATGATGCCGCTGCGATCGGTGCGGTATTCGACCTTGCCCGACTTCGACTCCTCGACTGCCTTGGCGACGTCGTCGGTGACCGTGCCGACCTTCGGATTCGGCATCTTGCCCTGCGGCCCGAGCACCCTGCCGAGCTTCGAGACCACCGGTCCCATCACCGCCGGGGTCGCGATCGCGACGTCGAAGTCGGTCCAGCCCTCGGCGACTCGGTCGGCAAGGTCCTGGGCACCAACGAAATCGGCGCCGGCCTCCTGGGCTGCCCGGGCGGCGTCGCCCTCGGCGAAGACCGCGACGGTGATCGACTTACCGAGCCCGTTGGGGAGCGCCAGGGTTCCGCGAAGCTGCTCCTCGGCGTGGCGGACGTTGACACCGAGCCGCAGATGGACCTCGACCGACTCGTCGAACTTGGTCGAGGCGGATAGCTTGACCAGCCCGACGGCCTCGGCCGGCGGGTAGGCCTGGGTGCGATCGATCCGGTCGATCGCCTCGCGATAGCGCTTGCCGCGGCGGCGAGCCATCTCAGGCGTCGACCCCCTCGACCGTGACCCCCATCGAGCGCGCCGTCCCGGCGATGATCTTCGAGGCCGCGTCGAGGTCGTTGGCGTTCAGATCCGGCATCTTGCGCTCGGCGATCGCACGGCATTGAGCCGCGGTCAACATGCCGACCTTCTCGCGGTTGGGCTCGCCCGACCCCTTCTCGATCCCGAGCGCCTCGCGGATCAGCACGGCGGCGGGCGGGGTCTTGGTGATGAAGTCGAACGACCGATCCTCATAGACCGTGATCTCGACCGGGATGATCGTGCCGGTGTCGGCCTGGGTCCGGGAGTTGAAGGCCTTGCAGAACTCCATGATGTTGACCCCGTGCTGGCCGAGAGCGGGGCCGACCGGTGGAGCCGGGTTGGCGGCCCCCGCGGGGATCTGCAGCTTGATCATCGTCAGCACCTTCTTGGCCATGGCGGCGGTCGAGGATACAGGGATGGTCCGGAACCGCTCGAGGCGCCGCCCCCTCGCGCTGGGGCGAGTTCATGTCGCATAGCGACCATTTCTCGCCCCGGCGAGAAGTACGCGCTAGACGCCCGCGATCGGCTCGATGTGGGAGACGACGCCGCCGTCGACCTGGGCGTGGACGGCGAAGGCCGGGGGCTCGCGGAGCAGCGCGATCTCGCTCATCCCGATCTCGAGCGGCGCCTGCAGCCAGGTGCTCGGACAGACGACGACGCCGCAGCCGGCAAGGGTGCCGAAGAAGGCACGGTGAACGTGTCCGCAGATCACCCGGAGGACCTGGGGGTTGGTGGCGAGCAGGTCTCCGAACGCGATCCGGTCGGCGTCGGGGATGCCGATCTCGTCGAAGGCGGGAAACGAGGTCAGCAGTGGCGGGTGGTGCATTGCGATCAGGGTCGGCTGCTGCGGAGCGGCCGCGAGCTCTGCCGCCAGCCAGGCGCGCCGCTCGGCGCCGAAGCTGCCGCCTTCCTGCCCCGGAATCGTGGTGTCGCAGACCACCAGACGCAGCCCGCCGAGTTGGGCCGAGTAGCGGAACGGCGTCCCGGCGGCCCCGGTGGGCCCGTCGGGGAGGGCGAAGTACTCGCGCAGCGCGTCGCGGTCGTCGTGGTTGCCGGCGATCACGTAGACCGGCATCGCCAGGGGCGCCAGCAGCTCGCGCACGCGCTCGTACTCGCGCGCCCCGGGGTCGACGACGAGGTCGCCGGTGACGATCGCCGCGTCGGGAGCCGGCGAGAGCGACGCCGCAGCGCGCACGGCGTTGGCGAGGGCTCGCGCCGACTCGCGGTCACCGCGCCCGACGTCGACGTGGGGATCGCTGAGCTGCGCGAGCGTGGTCAGATCTTCTTCACCTGGTCGTAGCCGACCTCGACCGGAGTCTCGCGGCCGAAGATCGAGACCAGGATCTTGAGGCGCTGGGCGTCCTCGTTGATCTCGGCGATCTCGCCCGAGAAGTCGGACATCGGCCCGGAGATCACCTTCACCGACTCACCGATCTCGAACTGCGCGTGGGCGCGCGGGCGCTCGGCCGTCTCGCGGTGCATGAGCCGGTCGACCTCGGGCTGGGAGAGCGGGATCGGCTTGTTGCGCGAGCCGACGAACCCGGTGACGCCGGGGGTGTTCTTGACCAGCCCCCAAGCGTCGTCGGTCATCTCCATGTTGACGAGAACGTAGCCGGGCATCGTTCGCTTCTCGACCTGCACGCGCTGGCCGTCCTTGAGCTCGGAAACCTGCTCGGTGGGGACGACGACCTGGCGCACGTGCTGGCGCGCGGCCATCGTCTCGACGCGGTGCTCGAGATTGGCCTTGACCTTGTTCTCGTGTCCGGAATATGTGTTGATGACGTACCAGCGGAACATTTCTTGGGAGAGCCTTCTAGGTGTCGGGGACCGGGCGCGCTAGAGAATGCGCTGCACGAGCCAGTTGAAGATCGCGTCGAGGATGCCGAGGTAGGCCGCCATGATCGCGATGAAGATCAAGGTGATCGCCGAGGCCTGGATCAGAGTGTCACGGTCGGGCCATTGAACCCGTCGGAGCTCCGCGACGCAGGAGGCAAGGAAGCCCATGACCCCACCGCGCTGGCGCTCCACCGGGGCCTCCTTGCGGGTTCGCCGGCGCTCCGACTCCTTGGCGCGCTGCTTGCGCTCGCGCTCCTCGGCACGGCGCGCCCGTCGTGAGATCTTGTCGACCGGCTCGGGCTCAGTGTCGACCGGCTCGGGCTCAGTGTCGACCGGCTCGGCCTCAGCTGGAGCGCCGACGTCGGCGCGAGATGGAGCGGGCGCCTCCGGCGTCTCGTCCGGGCGCCCTCTGAGCGCGTCCAGATCGACGCCGCGCTCGGCAAGCTCGGCGTCGACAACGTCGGCCGACTCGGGTACCTGAGTGTCGTGCTGGGCGCGCGACTCATCGGCGAGGGCTGCCTCGCCCTTGCGGGCCCGTTCTGCCTCGCGCCGGCGCTGCTCGGCCTTTCGCTGTGCTCGGGTCTTGGCCACCTGGGACTAGCCGCTCAGCGGGTTTCTTTGTGCGCAGTGTGATGACCGCACCAGTGACAGTACTTGCGCATCTCGATCCGGTCCGGCGTGTTTCGCCGCGACTTGTTGGTCTGGTAGTTGCGCCGTTTGCATTCCTCGCAGGCGAGGGTTACGGCGATTCGGACGTCTCCGCGAGCCATTTGCTCCTCTTATCGCCACGGGCCGGCGGGCCTTGGCAGCCCGACAGAAAAAAGACCTCCGCCGCACCCACTCATCAGGGCGAGACACGAGGACCGGCGCAAGGATAGCGCCACCGACGCGAGATCGAGCGCCGGGTGCAGGCCGTCGAGCGGGCGCTGCAGCAAGCCCGGAACGAGACTCGAACTCGTGACCCCCTCCTTACCATGGAGGTGCTCTACCAACTGAGCTATCCGGGCGGGTCCGTCAGCCTAGCCGCTCGGGTTGGCGAGGGGAAACGGGCCGTTTGGCGAGCCCCGAACGGAGCGCCGCCGCGATTTCCTCGCTCGCCTCGCGAGCGCGCCCGCCGAGGCCGACGGCGTTGAAGAAGCCGTGCACGAGGTCCGGCTCACGACGCAGGACGGTCTCGACCCCCGCCCCGCGAAGCCGCGCCGCGTATTCCTCGGCCTCGTCGCGTAGCGGGTCGAATCCGGCGCTGAGGATGAAGGTAGGCGGCAGCCCGGTCAGCTCGGGGGCCAGGACCGGCGAGGCGCGCGGGTCGGTGCGGTCGTCGGGATCGGCGAAGTAGTGCTCGCGAAACCACTCCATCTCCGCGCGGGCGAGGAAGAAGCCCTTGCCGAAGAGGTCGTAGGAGCGCCGCTGGGCCGAGTAGTCGGTGATCGGGTAGACGAGCGCCTGAAAGCACGGGACCGGCCCGCCGTCGGCGACCGCCAGCTGCGAGACGGCGGCCGCGAGGTTGCCGCCGGCGCTATCGCCGCAGAGCGCGATCCGGTTCGGGTCGGCGCCGAGGCCGGCGGCCTCGGAGTGCGCCCAGCGGAAGGCGGCTAAAGCATCGTCGACGGCTGCCGGGAAGCGATGCTCGGGCGCGAGCCGGTAATCGATCGCCAAGACCAGCGCCGGGACCTGGCGGGCGATGAACCGACAGGGCTGATCGTGGGTGTCGAGGTCGCCGATCACGTGCCCGCCGCCGTGGTAGTAGACGATCAACGGCGCTGTGGCGCCGAAGCCCGGAGGGACGTAGAGGCGGGCGCCGATCGGCCCCGCCGGTCCCGGGAGCTCGCGGTCGGAGACCCGCTCGACCTCGATCCGGGGGCCGGCGAACACGCGTGCGTCGCGGCGGCGTCGCCGGCGCGCCTCGGCCACCGGCACCAGATCGGTGCCCAACAGCCCCTCGAGGCGCAGCGCGAGCTGGATCTGCGGATCCAGCTGTTGGCCGTCGAGTCGCACCGGGCGGCCCGCCAGCAGGCGAATCAGAGGCCCGGGCAGGCCCGACACCAAGCGCGCAGTCAAGCCCTTGAGCCGCTCCTTGACCGCGTCCACGTCCCCAGGCTATCGTCGCCCCGGTGAGGCGTCGTCGAGACAGCCAGGGGATCGGCGCCCCGGCGCGGCCGGACCCGATCGAGCGCCGGCTCGACGAGCTCACCGGGGTCAACAACCGCCGCAGCTTCTTCGAGCTCGCTGAATGGGCCTTCGGCTCAGCGCCCGAATGCACGGCGATCGTGGTCGACCTCGACCGCCTCGGCTTCGTCAACGACAACTACGGACACCACGCGGGCACCGAGCTGATCCGCGAGACCGGCGCCGCGCTGAGCGGGCTGGCCGACCCCGACGACGTGCTCGGGCGGCTGGGCGGCGATGAGTTCGCGCTCCTGCGTCCGCGGGCGGTCGCCTCGGTCGATGAGTTGCGCGAACACGTCTCGGAGCTCGTCGCGGTAGCGAGCCGCTCCGATCGGGCGTTCGGGCTCACGGTCAGCGTCGGGGTCGCTAGCGGCCGGTCGGCGGAGCTCGGTTCGCTCGACGCGCTCTTGAGCCGCGCCGACGACGCCATGTATGAGCACAAGCTGGCGGGCGGCGGGCGACGCGGTCGCCCCCACGTTCGCCGCCAGCGCCGCGGGCGGCCCTAGCCCTCGACCGCCTCGGCCACGGCGGCTGCGAACGCGTCGACGTCGGCGGGCTCGGTGTCCCAGGCGCACATCCAGCGGACCTCGTCGGCCGACTCGTCCCAGACATAGAACGGGTGCTCGCCGGGGAGGCGGTCGAGAAGGAGGTCGATCGCAGGGCGGGCCAAGCGGGCGAAGACCGCGTTGGCCTCGACCGGCTGGGTGATCTCGACGCCGTCGAGCGAGCCGACCGCGGCGGCGAGGCGGGCTGCCATCGCGTTCGCGTGGCGGGCGTTCTCCAGCCAGAGATCGTCGGCCAGCAGGGCGTCGAACTGGGCCGAGAGGAAGCGCATCTTCGAGGCGAGCTGACCGAGCTGCTTGCGGGTGAAGGCGAAGTTGTCGGCGAGCTCCGGGTCGCAAAAGACCACGGCGTCTCCGACCAGCAGCCCGTTCTTGGTGGCGCCGAAGGAGACCACGTCGACCCCCGCGTCGGTGGTCAGGGCGGCCAGCGGCAGGTCGAGGGCAGCGGCCGCGTTGGCGAGCCGGGCGCCGTCGACGTGCAGGTACATGCCGAGCTCGTGCGCGCTGTCGGCGATCGCCCGGGTCTGCTCGAGCGTGTAAACGGTGCCGAGCTCGGTGGACTGGGTGATCGAGACCAGCCGCGGTTGAGCCTGGTGCTCGTCGCCGCGCCGAGGCTCCCAGGCCCTGACGTCGTCGGCGGTGAGCTTGCCCGCCGTGCCGGCGACGGTCAGCAGCTTGGTCTGAGCAAGGCGTTCGGGGGCGCCGCACTCGTCGACGCTCATGTGGGCCGTCTCGGTACAGATCACGGCCTCCCACGGTTTCGTCAGCGCGTCGATGGCGGCGACGTTGGCGCCCGTGCCGTTGAACAAACAGAAGCCGCGCGCGGTCTCGCCGAAGTGCAGGCGAAAGGCCGCCTCGGCCCGCTCGGTCCAGGGGTCGGCGCCGTATGAGGCGGCGTGGCCCTCGTTCGCGGCGGCGATCGCGGCGAGCACCTGAGGGTGGGCGCCGGCGTGATTGTCGGAGGCGAAATCGCGCCCCGGTGCCGGGGCCCCGCTCACGGATGCAGCGAGAAGCGCTTGCCGTTCATCTTCTGCGCCCCGTCGGAGCACAGGTAGGCGATCGCGTCGGCGATGTCCTCGGCGCTGGTGAAGGTCTTGAACGGCTTCTCCGGGCTCTCGGCGCGCATGCGGGGGGTGAGAATCGCGTTGACGACGAGGACGTTCGCGGTCGCCGCCGACTCGTCGGCCTTGAACTGATCGGCGAGCGCCAGGGTCCAGCTCTCGGCCGCCGCCTTCGCCGCGGCGTAGGCGGCATTGGTCCCGCTCGGCTTCTGCGCCTGCGAGGAGGAGACCACGACGAAGCGTCCGTGCGGGCTCTCCCGCAGAGCGCTATAGAAGGCGCGGGTCGCGAACTGCAGGGTGCGGACCAGCGCGTCGTGGAGAAACTCGTAGTCGCCAAGCGGGGCCTCGGCGAGCGGCTCGCCCCCGCGCCAGCCACCGACCAGGTGCAGGAGCCCGTCGGTGCGCCCGAAGCGCTGCTCGAGGGCGCCGGCCCAATCAGCGGCGCCCGGCTCGCTCAACAGGTCGGCGACCCGGGCGTCGTAGCGGTCCTCGGGCAGGTCGAGCTCGGCGACGAGTTCGTCGAGGCGCTCCTCGTGGACGTCCGTCAGCGCCAGGGTGGCGCCGTCGTCGGCGAGCCGCCGGGCGACGCTCGGCCCGAGCCCTCCGGCGGCGCCGGCAATCGCGATCACACGTCCCTCGAACTCGGCCACGTGGCCGAGCCTAGATGATTGCCGAACCGCCCGATTCAGCGCTCGGCCTGGCGTCTCGGCACCAGCGCCACCAGGGTCGCCGCGGCGATCCCGCCCGCCGTGCCGAAGAAGATGTCGACGGCGGAGTCGATCTTGTTCGGGATCAGCGCCGTCGTCAGCGCCCGATCGCCGAGGTACTCGCCGAGCTCCCAGAGGACCGTGAGCCCGAGCACGCCGCCGACCGCCGCGATCGCCCACAGCGGCCAGGCGAGCCTGCCGCGCAGGTACTCGGCCAGAGCCCAGCCGAGCAGCGCACCGCCCGCCGCATGGGCGAGAGCGCTGGTCTTGTGCGAGCTCGCCGGCGGATCGATCCACACCATCCACAAGACGATCACGAGGCCGAGCGCGGCCGGGACCAGGGCCCGGTTCGAAAAGCCGGCCAGTCGAGCGGCGAGCAGGCCGCCGAAGCAGAGCACGCACATCACCACAGCGGCCCCGTTACGAGCGCCGAGGAAGGCGAGGGTGAGCAGCGCCAGCGGACCGAGCGCGAACGCGAACGGGTCGATCCGAAGCATGCGTGTGTCCATCCTCAGAACTTGGCGAGGCTTCCTAAGCCCAGGCTCAATTCGCCTTCCGCGCCTCGCCCGCATTCTGCTTGGATGGGTGGCGCGGTTACGGGATGGCGCGAGCGAGAAGTGAGAACACCGACCGGTCGGACTCCCGGCGCCCGATCCGCGCTCCCGAGCTGGCCGAGCTGCGCGCGTTCTGCGCCGCTGCAGACCTCGGCAGCCTCGGGCGCGCGGCGGTCGCCCTGAAGATAAGCCAGCCGGCGTTGTCCAAGCGCCTGCGGGCGCTCGAGACCGTCGCCGACACCGACCTGCTGAGCCGCTCGCCGAGCGGCGTTGCGCTGACCGCCGCGGGGCGCCGCCTGTATCCGGAGGCTCGCAGGCTGCTCGATCAGGCCGAGGTGGTCGAGGAGATGCTGGTCGGGGGCCACGCCGCAGCGGAGCCGATCCGGCTGGCGGTGAGCCACACGATCGCCGAGTTCTTCCTGCCGCCCGAGCTGGTCGCCTACCAGGCCGAGGGCGGCCGACACCTCCCGGTCGAGCTGACGATCGCCAACTCGAACGCGGTCCGGCGGATGATCGTCGGCGGCCAGGCCGACATCGGGATCAGCGCGGCCGATCCCGGCGACGACGCGGGCGACGGCCTCGAGCTTCTCGGCCTGCTCGCCGACGAGGTGGTGGTCGCGGTGCCCCAGGACCACGCCTGGTATGGACGAGACGCGATCCCACGACGATCGCTGCTCTCGACCTCGCTGGTGATGCGCGATCCCGAGGCGCACGATCGTCGCTGCGCCGAAGCCGTGCTCGCCGAGCACGGCGCCCACTTCGCCCCGGCCCTGGTCGAGGTCGGCAGCGCCGCCGTTGCCAAGCGCGAGGCGCTGGAGCGCTCGGCGCCGGTGCTGATCTCCGCGCTGGCGCTGGACGAAGGACGCGACCGGCTCTATGCCCGTCCGATCGCGGGCCTCGAGTTTCCCCGCCGCTTCGTCGTCGCCTGTCGCTCGTTCGCATCCTTGCCGCGAGGGCAGCGCGATTTCATCGACTTCCTCCGGCGTGGCGTCCCCGATCAAGCGCCCGCCGAGCCCAAAACGCACGCCGCCAGGCCCTAGCCGCCGGTTTGGGGGGCCATAACCGAGTCAGGGGAGGTACCTGGCCCGGCGCGGCCGCGGCGGCGCCCCACTGGCCTACCGTGAATGACACGCCGGTCGACATGGCGTCCGCCCAGCGCAGGCCAAGGGCCACGCTCGAAAGGCACCAGAACCGGCAAAAAAACACATATCTCTCCTCCCCGTACCCGGCGCCCCGTCACACACGGGGCGCCTTCGTGTTCAGGCGCCGAGCCGCCGGCGTCGATCAGCGCCCGAGCGAGTACATCCAATAGGGGCTGCGCTGGCGGATCATGAACGGGTCGAAGGGCAGGTCGCCGCGCATGTGGGTGCGGGCGTGGACCAGGTCCCGGAGGATGTGGGCGCTCTCGGAGAGCTCGGGCGAGCGCAGCAGGCAGGCGGCGTCGGGCGGCAGGTTGTGGCCCAGGCCGCGGCACCCGTGACCCGGCGCAGGCGCTCGGCCTCGCGGTCGCATCACGGCGGCGACTGAAACTCGCGGTCCGCCCCGAGTCGTGCGACCCCGGAGCACGTCCAGGGAGCGACGTCCATCGACGGCTGGGCCTTGCGTGCGTAGAATCGCTGCCCGCCGGGGGAGCGCCGTAGCTGGAGAGACGGGCTGGACTGTAAATCCAGTGCCTCAGGCTGAGTGGGTTCGAATCCCACCTCCCCCACTCGCCCCCCGGAGCCGGCGACCCTTGAGGCGTGTGTGACTGCCCCGAGCTATCTACTCTGCGCTCGATCAAGGTCCTGATCACAGCTGCGCTGGCGCTGGCACTTGCCGGGCCGATCGCCACCGACGCCGTAGCCCAAGAATCGACCGGTCGCCCGAACATCATCGTGATCACCACCGACGACCAGACCGTCGGTCAGCTCAACCGCGAGACGATGCCGCGGACGATGGCCGCGCTCCGCGATCACGGAACCAGCTTCTCCGAGAGCGTGGTCACCAGCCCGCTCTGCTGTCCCTCGCGCGCCGCCTTCATCACTGGCCAGTACGCACACAACAACAACGTCTTCGACAACACACCCGGCTACCCGGCGCTCAACGACAAGGGCTCGACCCTGTTCAGCTGGCTCGGCGCCGCCGGCTATCGCTCCGGGATCGTCGGCCGCTTCCTCCTCAACTACGACAAGTACTCCTCCGACCCCAGCCAACCTCCAGGCGGCGGCTTTCCCGCCCCACCCGGGGTCGAGGACTGGTTCGGCTATGTCGGACCCACCGCCCACTACTTCGACGCCACCTTCAGCCGCGACGGCACTCCCGTCGACGCCGCCCCGACCGACTACACGACCACGCTCCTCAACCGCGAGGCGCGTTCGTTCGTCCGCGCCGCGCGCTCGGACCCGCGCCCGTTCTTCCTCTGGCTCACCCACGTCGCACCGCACTCGACCGACGTCGCGGCACCGTTCAAGACGCGCTGCGGCGCCGGCGTGCCGCTGCCGCGAAAGCGGGCGATCGAGCGCTTCCGGGGCGAGCAACTCCCGAGGCCGCCGTCGTTCGACGAGCAAAAGCTCGCCGACAAGCCCGCCTGGGTCGACTTTCGCCGGCACCTCGGCCCGGGCCGGCTCGCCGACCTCGCGCGCGCTTGGCGCTGCGCGCTCGGGAGCCTCGACGAGGTCGACCGCGGCGTCGGCTCGCTCGTGCGTCAACTCGACCGCGAGGGCGAGCTCGACGACACCGCGATCTTCTTCACCTCCGACAACGGCTACTTCTACGGCGAGCACCGGATCTTCCTGCAGAAGGTCTATCCCTACGAGGAGGCGATCCGGGTGCCGCTGCTCGCCCGCGTTCCCGGTCGCTTCCTCCCCGGCGGCGGCGAGCGGCGCCCCGCCGCCGTCGACGAGCCGGTCAGCAACATCGATCTGACCGCAACCGTGCTCGAGCTCGCCCGCGCGGCCCCCTGCGACGATTCCGGCTGTCGCACCCTCGACGGCCGCTCCCTGGTCGGGCTGCTCGGCGGCGATCGCAGCGCCTGGCCGCGTCGACGGGGGATCTTGATCTCGCTCGGCTACCGGGACTGCGGCACGGTGCCGCCCGCCGACATCCTCCACAACTACTACGACGCGATCCGCACCGACCGCGACCTCTACGTCGAGCTCGACCGGGTCAACCCCGACACCGGAGCCTGCGACCGCCCCGAGCTCGAGCTCTACGACCTCGCCCACGACCCGTTCGAGCTGCGCAACCGCGCGGCGCTGCCGGAAGGCCGCCCTGCCTCAGCCCGCCAGACGGCACTCGCGGCTCGGCTGGCGCGGCTGCGTCAGTGCGCCGGGATCGCCGGGCGCGACCCGGTCGGGCCGCAGCCGTTCTGCGAGTAGGCCTGCGCCGGTCTAAGCGAGCTCACGCAGCCGCTGGGCCTCGGGCAGCTGCTTGAGCTTCTTCAGCGTGTTGTTCTCGATCTGGCGGATCCGCTCCCGGGTCACGCCGAAGGCCCGGCCGACCTCCTCCAGCGTCAGCGGCTCGTGGCCGCGAAGCCCGTAGCGCAGCTCGATCACCTGGCGCTCGCGCTCGGGGAGCGCGTCGAGCGCCCGTTGGATGTCCTCGCGCTGCAGGTTCTCGGTCGCCGCCTCGAACGGCTCCTCGGTCTGCTCGTCGGCGACGAAGTCGCCGAGCTCGGACTCCTCCTCGTCGCCCACCGGCTTCTCCAGCGAGACCGGCATCTGAGCCACACGGAGGATGTCGCGCACCTCGCGGACCGTGATCTTGAGCTCGGCCGCGATCTCCTGCGGCTCGGGTTCGCGACCCAGACGCTGGACCAGCTGACGCTCGACGTGGGCCACACGGTTGAGCTTTTCCACCATGTGCACGGGGATGCGGATCGTCCGTGCCTTGTCGGCGATCGCGCGGGTGACGGCCTGTCGAATCCACCAGGTCGCGTAGGTTGAGAACTTGTAACCGCGCCGGTAGTCGAACTTCTCGACCGCCCGGATCAGCCCCAGCGAGCCCTCCTGGATCAGGTCGAGGAAGCTGAGCCCGCGTCCGAGGTAGCCCTTCGCGATCGACACCACCAGCCGCAGGTTGGCCTCGACCATGTGGCGCTTGGCCGCCATGTCACCTCTCTCGATCCGCTTCGCCAGCTCGATCTCCTGACTCGCGGTGAGCAGGTCGACCCGGCCGATCGAGCGCAGATAGAGCCGCAGCGAGTCGAGGCTGGGCTCGACCGTGAGGTCGAGCTCGGGCTTTTTCGCCTGCCCCTTCTCCTCGCCCTTCGACTCCTTGTAGGCCGTGAGCCCGTCCTCGGCGACCACGTCGACGCCGTGCTCGATCAGGTAGGCGTGAAGGTCGCGGACCTGCTCCTTGGTGACCTCCACCTCCTCGAGAGTCGCCGAGATCTCCTCGAAGGTCAGATAGCCGCGGTCTCGACCGTGGGCGATCAGCCCACGGAGGTCCTCGGAGTCCGGCAGCGACGCTTCGCCGTGGTCGATCGGCGCCTCGGCAGAAGCCCCTGCTGGTCCGCCCCCGTCGTGCGCTAGAAGAACCTCAGCCTTGTCGGCCAATGGCCGCCTCCTCCTCCTCGGGCGGCCGGGAGTATAGGCGCTGTTCAGGGTTGCGGCGCCACCCGCGAACGCTTGGTCCGTACTCTTTGCGGGCGATGGCAATCGAGACCGGTGCGAGCTCGGCGACCGTCCCCGATGTTCAGGCGGGGCGGCCGGCGACCCAGGTCAGCCTCACCCGGGTCGGGGTTCGCGGCGTCGAGAAGGTGATCCGGGTCGCCGGCGACCGCTACTTCGCCGAGCTCGAGTGCTTCGTCGACCTCAACCCTCGTCAGGCCGGTGTCCATATGTCGCGGTTCGAGGAGATCGTCAATGGGGCGATCGACGAGTGCGTGCCCGCGGACTCGCTGCGCGCCGAGAACCTCGCCGCGCGGATCGCCGAGCACGTCCGCGAGCGCCAGGACGGCCTCCGCGCCGAAGTCTCGATCGCCGCGCGCTATCCGGAGACGGTGCCCACGCCGGTCTCCGGGCTCGAGACCCAGGAGATCTACACGCTGCTCGGCACGGCGGTCACCTCCAAGCGCGGCACCCGGACGCTGACCGGAGTCGAGGCCCAGGGGATGACCGCCTGCCCGTGCGCGCAGGAGCTGGTCGCCGGGCGCGCCCACGAGCGCCTGCTCGCCGACGGCTTCACCGAGGACGAGATCGAGCGCATCTTCAAGCGCGTCCCGCTCGCCACCCACAACCAGCGCGGGATCGGCTCGCTGCACATCGGACGTCCCGAGGGCGTCGACGCCGCGATCGACGCCCGTGACCTGCTGCACATCGTCGAGCAGTCGATGAGCTCGGAGATCTATGAGCTGATGAAGCGCTCCGACGAGGTCAGCGTGGTCGAAAAGGCCCACATGCAGCCACGGTTCGTCGAGGACTGCGTCCGCGAGATGATTCGCCGCGTCGCCGACGCCTATCCCGAGCTCCGCCACGGTGGTTTCGTCCATGCGCGCCAGGAGAACCTGGAGACGATCCACCGCCATTCGGTCGTCGCCGAGCGCAGCGGTGCCCTGGACGAAATCCTCACCGAGCTCGAAACCGCCGAGCACTCGCGCCTGCACACGACCACGCGCGAATGGCTCGAGGCCGCGGGCGCCTGAGCCCTGGATCGGGCTAACGCCGAGTCCGTACTAGATGCCGGCCGACCCGGCCGACCGGCGCCCGGCCTGCTCGGCGGCGTGCTCGTCGAAGCGCCGGCGCACGCCGAGGAAGTAGTCGATTCCCGAGAGCACGGTGATCGCGACGGCGAGGTAGAGCAGCAGATCGACCCAAAGCGGCGTCGGATCGAAGGCGATCACGGCGATGATCGCGACGATCTGCACCACGGTCTTCAGCTTCCCCAGGAGACTCGCCGGGATCACCACGCCGCGCTCGGCCGCCACGCTTCGCAGCGCGGTGACCGCCACCTCGCGGGCGATGATCACCATCGCGATCCAGGCGGCAAGGCGATCGAGCGAGACCAGCGCGACCAGCGCCGCGATCACCAGCAGCTTGTCGGCGAGCGGGTCCATCAGCTTGCCGAAGGTGGTCACCTGGCGGCGCCGGCGCGCGATGTAGCCGTCGAGCCCGTCGGTGAGCGCCGCCAGGGCGAACACCGCCGCCGCGATCACGTCGCCGTCGGGGGTCTCGTCGAGAAGCGCGACCACCAGCACCGGAACCGCGAGGATGCGCAGCAGGGTGAGCACGTTCGGCGCGTTGACCGGGAACATCGAGGCCGTCCAGTATCGCGGCCCGCTAGGCGCCCGGGTCGCCGGCGAGCTCGCGCGCACGGTCGAAGACCGCGTCGAGCATCTCCCGCGTGAGTTTGCCGGTGAACGTGTTCTGCTGGGAAGGGTGGTAGCTGCCGAGCAGCGTGTAAGGGCCGAGCGGCGACTCGACGCCGTGGCCGAAGCGCGGTCGCGGACGTCTCACGGGGTGGCCCAGGTCGCGGCTCGCCCGCAGCGCGCCGTCCCAGGCGAAGGCGCCCAGGGCCACCAGGACCCGTGCCCGCTCGAGCAGGCGCAGCTCGGCTGCCAGGTAGGGCAGGCAACGATCGCGCTCGGCCGGAGTCGGCTTGTTCTCCGGTGGCGCGCAGCGAACGACCGCGCTCAGATAGGCATGATCGAGGCGCAGCCCGTCATCGCGATGCTCCGAGCTCGGCTGGTTCGCCAGCCCGGCGCGGTGCAGAGCTCCGTATAGCCATTCTCCCGAGCGGTCGCCGGTGAACATCCTCCCGGTGCGGTTGGCGCCGTGGGCCGCCGGCGCCAGGCCGATGATCACGACCCGGGCCCCGGGGTCGCCGAAGCCGGGGACCGGGCGAGCCCAATAGGCCTGGTCCCGAAACCGGCGCGGCGGCTCGGCCGCGGCCTGCTCGCGCCAGGCGACCAGTCGGGGACACAGCCGACAGCGGCCGATCTGCCCGCTGAGGCGGGCGAGTCGGTTGTCCGGCTCGGCGGGCATGCCCCGGTAGGGTGCCGCGGATGAGGTCCCTCTCGCGCCGCGGCTTCCTCGCCCTCGGCGGCTCCGGCGCCGCTGGGGGCGTGCTCGCCGCCTGCGGCAGCGCGGCCGAACCGCGCGAAGAGGGACGCGATCCCGAGTTGCTCGACGCCGCCTATACGGCCGAGACCGCGCTCGGGGCGACCTACGCCGCTGCGGCCGGATCGGCAAGTGGCGCCGACGCCGAGACCATCGACCGCTACCGCGACGCCTCAACCGCCCGGGCCGGGGAGCTGCGTTCGCTTGCTGGCGATGCCGGCGGCGACCCCACTGACGGTGATTCGGCCGGCACCGACGCCGGGGCCGCGATCGACGCGGCCAACGCCGCGATCGTCGCCTACCGCGAGGCCGCCGGGGTGCTCTCGAGCACCGAGCTTCGCCAAACGGCGACCGTCGACCTGAGCGAGGTTGCCGGCGAGCTCGCGGGACTGAGCCTGATCGCCGGCGAGGACCCGGTCCCGAGCGCGTTCGTCACGGGTCAGGCCAGCGAGCCGCTGCAATCGACTGAGGGCGAGACGACAACCTCGACCACATCAACCACGACGACGACCGGCGGGGACGGCCAATGAGCGCCCCGAGCCACAGCCGCCGCGAGGCCCTGCGACTGGCGGCGATCGGCGCCGGGGCGGTGGCGGCCGGAGGGCTGGCCCAGCCGGCGCTCGCAGCCGGGCAGGCGCCCGACGACGAGGACCTTCGCGACTTCCTGGTCGAGGCGATCGCGCTCGAGCAGGTGACCGTGCTCGCCTACGCGACGGCAACCGATCTCAGCGACGTCAGCGCCGAGCAGCAAGGCGCCTACGAGCTCTTTCGCGACCAGGAGCAGGCCCACGCCAATGCACTGCGGACGGCGATCGAGTCGCTCGGCTTCGACGCTCCGGACGCGCCGGGCTCGACCACCGACTCGGCGGTCGTCGACGACGTCGACGGCCTCAGCGCCGAGGCCGCCGAGGCGTTCAAGAAGCGTCTGTCGGAGCTCGATCGCGCGGCCGAGGAGCCGAAGGCGCTGCTCGACCTGTTGCTCGAGCTCGAGCGCGAGCAGCTGCGCTTCTACTCAGACAACGCGCCGGCCCTCGACAGCGTCGATCTGGCGAGAACCGGGGCGGAGATCGCCGGCTGTCAGGCCCAGCACCTGGTCGTCCTCGGTCCGATCTCCAAGGGCGCAGCGGCGAAGCTGCCCAACGGCGCCGACGGCGAGTGAGTGGCGCGCTCGAGGCCCGGCCGGCGTCGGCATCGCGCTCGGAGCTGATCCGCTGGATGGGGATCGAGGTGTGCGACGAGGCCGCGGCGATCGCAGCGATCCGCCATTGCGGCGGGCGAAATCGTCACGGCGGGGGTTTACCGGATGACCCTCGTCAACCCGAGCGCGATCAGATCCTCGGCGGGCCTTCGGACTAGGGCGCCCACCGCCAACGGTCGAGGGGTCGCGGCGGGGCACCGCGCTCTACGCTGAGCGCTCCGCGATGGCCACCAGCGGCAACGAACTTCGAAAGCTTGCGATCGTCCCCGCCTTCAACGAGTCGGGGATGGTCGGCCGCGTGGTCCGCGACGTGCACCGCCAGGCGCCCGGCTTCGACGTCCTCGTTGTCGACGACGGCTCCACCGACGCGACCTCGGCCGAGGCGGAGTCCGAGGGCGCGGTCGTCATCCGCCACCCCTACAACCTCGGCATCGGCGGCGCGGTCCAGTCCGGCTACAAGTACGCGCTGCGCCACGACTACGACGTCGCCGTGCAGGTCGACGGCGACGGCCAACACAAGCCGGAGTACCTGCCCGAGTTGCTCGATGCGCTGCAGACCGGCGGCGAGAAGGCCGACATGGTCTACGGCAGCCGCTTCCGCGGCGACCCCGGCTACAGGGTGCCGTTCGGCCGTCGCGCCGGCAACATGATCTTCTCGCTGGTGCTCTCGGTGCTCACCCGGCAAAAGATCACCGACCCCACTTCCGGGTTTCGGATCACCAACCGGCGCGGGATCGAGCTGTTCGCGCGCGATTATCCCCACGACTATCCGGAGGTCGAAGCGCTGTTGATGCTGCACGCCCACCACCTGCGCATCCACGAGGTGCAGGTGCGGATGAATGCCCGTGGCTTCGGGCGCAGCTCGATCGACTATCCCCGCAGCGCTTACTACATGCTCAAGGTGCTGCTCGCCCTGTTCGTCGGCCTCTTTCGCCGCCGCCCGACCCCGGTGGAAGCGACCGGCAGCGACGAGCCCGGGATCGCGCCGCCGGGCTGAGCCGATGCGCCGCGTGACGCTCCTCCCGCTGGCAACGCTGCTCGCCTTGAGCTTCGCGATCGCGCCGGCGGGCGCCGCCACCTTGACCGTCACCAGTACCGCCGACGACGGGCCGGGATCGCTGGGCTACACGATCGAGGAGGCCGGGCCCGGCGACACGATCCGGATCCCCCCAGGCGAGTACCTGCTCACCAGCGGCGACACCCTGATCGATCAGCAGAACGTGCTCCGCGGCGCGGGAACCAGGCGAACGACCGTGGAACCAAGCGGCGGCGGCGACGCCCTCGACCAGATCACCTACTCCGGGATCACGATCGCCCCCGCCAAGCAGGCGGGCGACGACGGTGGGTCCTCGATCGAGACCAAGGCGCGGATCATCGCCCTGATCGGCGCCTTCGCCTTCTTTGTCTTGATCCTCGAGCTGGTCCGGCGCCGGCGCCTGGTCGAGCGCTACGCGCTGCTTTGGATGTTCGGGGCACTGGTCTTGTTCTTGCTCGCGATCCTTCCCGGCGCGCTGGACGCGATCGCGGACGCGATCGGCATCCAAGAGCCCGCGAACGCGATCTTCATCCTCGCGCTCGGAGTGATCTTTCTGCTCCTGCTGAACTTCTCGGTCGCGACATCGCGCCTCTCGGAGGAGACCAAGATCCTCGCCCAAGAAGCGGCAAGGGCCGAGCAGGAGCTGCGGGTGGCGCGCGGGGAGCTCGCCGGCGACAGCGACAACGGCGCCTCAGCGGCGGGCGCCGAGCGCGGCGAGCACGAGCGCCCAGTAGGCGCCCAGGACGACGGTTAGCGCCCGCGAACGACCAACCGGACCGAGAAAGGGTGAGTCGAGGTCGGCGCTCAGCGAGCGGGCGAACTCCCCCGCACCGATTCGCCGACGCGCCTGGATCAGACGGCGCTCTCGCAAAAGGCGCGGCAGCGATGCCGCCGTCTGCCGCCAGGCGGCGAGCTTCTGCGGCAACCACCCGCCGGCCGCCGCGATCGCGATCAGCGCCAGCTCGGTGGCCGCCAACGCGGGCGCCAGCAGCGCCAGCAGGGCGCCAGGGTAGGTGCGAATCAGACTCGCCCAGCGGTTGCGCTCCAGATAGAGCCACTTCTGCGAGCCCTTGGCGAACTCGTACTCGTGGTCAACGCGCGCGTCCGCCTCGACCCCGAGCCGCCCGCCCGCGAGCCGCAGACGCAGGGAGAGATCGACGTCCTCGTGATAGAGGAAGAAGTCCTCGGGCAACCCCCCGATCTCGGTGTAGAGCGCTCGCGAAATCGCCAGGCAGGCGCCGGAGACGAATCCCGGCTCGCCGGCCGCGGAGATCGCCCCCACCGGCTCGCCCGCGCCGCCCGCCCAGGAGATCCCGGTGAAGTGGATGACTCCGCCGCGGGTGTTGATCGCGCGCCCGCCCTCGGCGGTCACCAGCCCCTGCCACGCCGACCATCCGCGGTCCTCGGTCAGCGGGATCTCGATCGCATCGCGCCAGCCCCCCGCCGGGACCGCGTCGGGATTGAGCAGACAGAGCAGCTCACCGGTGGCCGTCTCGGCGCCACGGTTGCAGGCCACGGCGAAACCGAGATTGGCGCCGGTCTCGATCACGATCGCCTCCGGGGCGAGCTCCCGCGCCAGCGCCGGGGTCTCGTCCATGGATGCGTTGTCGACGACGATCAGCTCGTCGTCGTCGCGGAGCTGAGCCGTCAGCGCGGGCAGCGTGGCGGCGACCGCCGCGCGCGAATCGTGGGTGACGATGACGACCGAGAGCTTCGGCATGCGCGGCGAAGCCTACGATTGCGTTCGATGAAGCACCTGTTGCGACCGATCTTCGACCGCGTGATCATCAAAGAGCTCGAGCCCGACCGGGTGCGGGAGTCGGGATTGGTGGTGCCGGCGGGCACCCACGAGCCGCCGCCCCAGCACGGGATCGTGCTCGCGGTCGGGCCCGGGCTCGACTGGTGGGAGGGCGCCGGCGTGCAGATGCCGGTGGTCCCGGGTGACCACGTCGTCTTCCCCGCCTCCGCCGGCGCCTGGGTCGAAGTCGACGAGGAGAAGCTGCTCGTCTGCCGCGTCGGCGAGCTGCTCGGCGTCCTCGAGGAGGTCCAAGAGCCCGCCGAGACACGGCGCTGACCGTCTGAGATGGCCGCCTACGACGCAGGCCAGTGGACCGACCTGTTCGTTGCCGCGGCCGGCGCCGGCGCCGCGCTCGCCGGTCTCGTCTTCGTCGCGGTGTCGATCAACATCGAGCGCATCCTGCAGTTCAAGGGCCTGCCCGAGCGGGCGCTCGAAACGGTGCTGACGCTGCTCGGCGTCGTGATCGTGGCGATCATCGGGCTGATCCCGGGACAGAGCAGCGTCGCGCTCGGCGCTGAGCTGCTGATCGCGTCCCTGCCGCTCACGATCCTGATCGCGCGGCTCTCGAGGGCGAGCATCGACGACGAGAACGAGCCGCGCCAATGGCTGATCGTCCGGATCGCGATCAGGGGAGCCGCAACGCTGCCGTTCGTGATCGGCGCCGTCAGCCTGCTGCTCGAAGCGGGCGGCGGCCTCTACTGGATCGTCGCCGGGATCGTCTTCGCGATCGGCGGCGGCGTCGCCAACGCCTGGGTGCTGCTGGTCGAGATCCTGCGCTGAGCGCCGCGGCACTTCGGCAGACCCTCGCACGGGTCAATTCTTCACGCTCCGTGCGGGGCGATCTGGCCCGGTGGAAGCCGGCGTCCGGACTCGAACCGGAGACCCCTTCATTACGAGTGAAGTGCTCTACCAACTGAGCTACGCCGGCCGGCGGCAGCGATTCTAGGCGGCCGCGGCCAGCCCTCGAAACGGACGGCTCGCTGAGCCTGACCGCTTCGTCGCTCACACGACCCTGAACCTGTCCCTTGCCGGTGCGCCGACGTTGCCGGCGGGATCGGTCGCGCGGACCTTGAACCTGTGCTTGCCCTCGTCGAGGCGCTTGAGCTTCTTCGGCAAGCCGAGCGCAGGGAATAATCCCGAATCGAGGGAAGCGCAGGCCTCGGTCAGCCCTCGGCGAGCTTGTAGCCGACGCCGCGGACGGTCAGCACCAGCTTCGGGTCCTGGGGATCGGCCTCGACCTTCTGGCGCAGGTTGGAGATGTGGACGTCGCAGGCGCGGACGTCGCCGGAGAACTCGCTCTGCCAGAGCTCCTCCATGATCTCGAGCCGGCTGAACACCTGGCCGGGGCGTTCGGCCAGCAGCCGCAGCACCTGAAACTCCGAGCGGGTCAGGTTGACCGGCTCGCCGTGGATCGCGACCAGGTGGCGGGCGAGATCGATGCGCACCGGGCCCGCCTCGATCGTCTTCGCCTCGGTCACGGTCGAGGTGCGGTCGAGCTCGCGGCGCCGCAGCTGGGCGCGGACGCGGCCGATCAGCTCGCGAACCGAGAACGGCTTGGTGACGTAGTCGTCGGCACCCACCTCGAGCCCGACCACCTTGTCGACCTCGGCGTCCTTGGCCGTCAGCAGGATGATCGGCACCGGGCTGCGAGCGCGCACGTCGCGGCAGATGTCGAGCCCGCTGCGGCCGGGCATCATGATGTCGAGAATCAGCAGGTCGAACCCGGGATCCTCCGGACCGAGCTTGCCGTCGGCGTCCTGGCCGTCGAAGGCGACGGTGACCTCGAAGCCCTCCTGGCGCAGCGCGTAGCCGACGGCATCGCGAACCGACGGCTCGTCGTCTGCAACCAGGATCCTGTCGCTCACCTGCACACCAGCTCCCTCAAGCTATCGGTGTCGTCGCTGGATGTGCCGCGCGTAGGCGCACCCAGAAGGTCGATCCCTCGCCCTCAGACGACTCTACCCCGATCTCGCCGCCCATCACATCCACCATCCGGCGGGCGATCGAGAGTCCGAGCCCGAAGCCCTCCTGCTCGAGCGAGCCCGCGCCGCGATAGAAACGCTCGAAGATGCGACCGATCTCCTCAGCGGCGATCCCGCTGCCGGTATCGGCGACCTCGATTCGGACCTGATCATCGTCAGCACGCGCGGCCCGGATCCGCACCCGCCCTGGCCCGGGGGTGTTCTTGAAGGCGTTGGTGAGCAATCCGATCAGGACCTGTCGCAGGAGCACGCGGTCCGCCTGGGCGACCACGTCCGAGCCGACTTCGACGTCGACCTCGAGCCCGGCCGGCACTGCGACCGCCTCCGTCGCCTCCTCGACCACCAGGGCGACGTCGAGCGCCTCGGTCCCCCCCTCGCCCACCGCCTCCATCCGCGCCAGGATCAACAGCGACTCGGTCAACCTGCTGATCCGCTCGGAGTCCTCGGAGAGCCGGGAAAGGAAGTGCTCGAGCGCCTCGGGATCGTCCTTGGCCCCGGCGCGCAGGACCTCGATCGCCCCGGAGAGACCGGCGATCGGGTTGCGCAGCTCGTGGGCGGCGTTGGAGACGAACTCACGCTCGGCGATCCCGCGCCGCAGCTCCTCGGTGCGGTCGCGGACCACCGCGAGCACCGCATCCTCGGCCGGCAGCTGGCGAGCGCTGAACGAGTAGACGCGGTCACCGACGCGCAGCGCGTCGTGCTCGATCACTGGCCGACGGGAGGCCCGGCGCAGCCACGGGATCAGCTGTTGGATCGCGCGTCCGTCGGCGGCGATCAGGTCGGCGGCGGCGGCGTTCGAGAAACGGACCTCGCCGTCGGGTTGGACCACCATGACCGCGTCGGAGAGCGCCTCGAGGATCGCCGAGAGCCGGTCGCGCTCCTCCCGCAATGCGCTGAAGGTCTGCCGCAGGGCGCCGCGCATCGTTTCCAGGGCCCGCCCGAGGTCGGTGATCTCATCCCGCCCGCCGGTGCCGGTGAGCGGCTGGTCGAGGTCTCCCTCGCTGATCTGCGCCGCGCTCTCGGCGAGTCGCTTGACCCGCGACGTGATCGCGCTGGCAATCAGGAAGGAGACCAGGATCGCCACCGCCATGGCGACGCCGAGCGCGGTCAAACGGTCGCTGCGCAGCTCGTCGAGCGCCTGCTGCACCTCCGGTGATCGAAGCGAGCGACCGACGATCGCGCCGTTGATCGACCCCTCGCGAAAGATCGGCACGGAGACCACCGTGATCCCGCCGGGCAACTCGTCGATGAAGCGGCTGCCCATCAGCGCAGCGCCGACGGCGCGCCGGACGTCCGGGACCGCGAGCAGCTCGGTGCCCTGCGAGCGCTTCGGCGTGATCACTTTGCCGTTGAGGTCGAACACCCAGGCCGAGTAGCCGGCGTCGGTGATCCCCGCGAGGGTGGCCTTGGCGTCGGGCGGCGGGCGGTTGCCGATCTCGTCGGCGAGGCTGACGGTGCGGCCGATCGCGATATCGACCAGCTCGTCGTCGGCCGCCTGCTCGCTGGTATCGGAGACGAGCAGGTAGGCGAGCCCAGCGGTGATCAGGGCGACCGCGGCGAAGGACAGCGCCAGATAGAGGCGGACCCCGAACGGCCTCCTGCGCACCGATCGCTGGCTCGGCATGGCCTGATTATCGCGCGGATCGCCGGCCGCCCGCCGCCGCGGCGGTCAAGCGGACAGCAGGAATTCCAGGCGAAACGCCAGCGCCTCGAGCGCCAACGGCTCGGAGACGTTGACCTGAAGACGCCGTCGTGTGTCCATCACCAGCTCCGCCGCACGGCGCGCCTGGCGTGGATCGAGCCCGGCGGACTGCCCGTCGATCAGCGCCACACGGTCCGCGGTCAGGACGAGCTCGCGGGCGCCGTCGGCCGCGGCGACGAGGTCGCGAAGCCAGGCCGCCAGGAGCGCGAGACCGAGGTCCAGCGTCTCGGTGCCGGCCACTCGGCTGGCGCGCTTGGCCGCCGCCTCGGCGTCCCTGGCGCGCCTTCGCACCGCCACCGGCGAGCGGTCGGCGGCCTCCTCCTCGGTAGCCTCGGCGAGCGCGCGGAGCTCGACCGCGGCCTCCTCCGCCGCCTCCGCGGCCGCCTCGAGCAGGTCCGTCCACGGCGAGTCGGAGAGCTCGCCGGAGGTGATCGCGACCGCGAGGCGCTCGACCGCCGCCCGCAGCCGGCGCCCCGTGTCGCCGAGCAGGAAAGCGGCGCGCTCCGCGTCGCCGTCGGCCAGCCTCGCCGCGGCGGTCCGCTCGGCGGGATCGGAGGCCGGATCGAGGCGCGCCTCGATCGCCTCGGCCCCTAGCCGCGAGAAGCGCACCAACCGACACCGCGAGCGCACCGTTTCCAGCAAGGCCTCGGGCTCGGACGTGACCAGCACCAGGTGGGCGAACGGCGGTGGCTCCTCGAGCGTCTTCAGCAGCGCGTTCTGGCTCTCCTCGGCCATCGCCTCGGCCGCCTCGATCACGAACACCCGGCGCTCTGACTCGAACGGCCGGTAGGCGACCGCGCCGATCACGCGCTCGCGAACCTCGTCCACCAGATGCTGAATCCCGGGTGGGCGGATCCAGACCAGATCGGGATGCGGCGAGGGGTCGGCGAGCGCCCGCCGCCGCGCGTCATCGAGGTCCGGGGAGCCCTCCGCGAGGAGCTCGGCGGCCAGCGCCCGAGCGGCGGCGCGCTTGCCCGACCCGCGCGGTCCGGCGAACAGGTAGGCGTGGAAAGGAGCGGCGATGGCTGAGCTCAGCGCCAGGCGCGCCGATGGCTGGTCGGCGGTGGCCGCCTCAATGGTGGCGGGGGTTTGCGTCGCCGTGGTCATCGTTGCTCAACCGCCTCGATCACCCTCGCGTGGACCGCCTCCGGCGTGCCCTCGCCGTCGATCACGACGATTCGCTGCGGCTCGGCAGCCGCAATCCGCTCGTACGCCGCCGCGACGCGACGCTGCAGCTCGAGCCCCTCGGACTCGAAGCGATCGCCGGCGTCGCCCTCCCGGCGCCATGCCCGCTCGGGGTCGACCCGCAGGAACAGGGTGAGCTCGGGGAGGCAGTCTCCGACCACGAGCTCGTTCAGGTGCGAGACCAGCTCCACCCCGAGCCCGCGGGCGATCCCCTGGTAGGCGACCGTCGAGTCGACGAAGCGATCGCAGACGACGTCGCGGCCGGCCGCGAGCGCCGGAGCGACCACGCCGGCGCAAAGCTGCGCGCGAGCGGCGCTGAACAACAGCAGCTCGGCCGCCGGATCGAGCTCGAGCGCGGGGTCCTTGAGCAGCTCGCGGATCCGCTCGCCGGCCGCGGTGCCGCCGGGCTCGCGCAAGAGCAGGGTCTGGGGCCCGAGCGCCTCGGCGAGCAGCGCCGCCTGGGTCGTCTTCCCGGAGCGGTCGATGCCCTCGAGGGTGACGAACACCCGTCTGGTCAGGTCTTCGAGCGAGCCCGCTTGGTCCGCGCCGTGGTCGGCGTGGGCTTTCGCGGACGCCGGCCGGCGCGTTTGGCGGGAGCATCGGCGGTGTCGGCCGCATCGGCGGTGTCGGCCGCATCGGCGGCGGCGGCCTCCGCCGGGGCCCCGTTCGCAGCCGCCTCGCGCTTGGCCTTCTGCGCCTCGCGCTCGGCGCGCTTTTCGCGCATCTCGACCATCGTCGGGCAGTCATCGTTGAGACAGAGCTTCCAGGGTCGCCCCGGACCCCGCTTCTTCACCGTGAGGCGGGGCCGCTGGCCACAGACCGAGCAGCGCTCCTCGAGTCTCCAGAGCTCGAAGAACCTCCCGGGCAGCGGGCCGCTGACCTTGCACGAGTCGGGTGCGTCGGGGTCGTCGCGATTCCAGCCCTCGCAGCCGTACATTCGCTTGCCGCCCTTGAGGTCGATGATCCGCAGCCGGTTCGGCTCACCGTTGTCACGGGTGCGCCCGGCCTGCTCGCAGACCTTGCACGGGCCGAGGAACTTGTCCTCGTCCATCCCCGCCCAGATCTGCTTCGCCAGCTCCTCCTTCTTTGCCTCGAGCTCGGAGGTCGTGGAGTGCAGCATCTCCCGGCTGACGCCGACGACCTCGTCCTTGGTCGTCTCGCCGGCTGCGATCTGGTCCATGTCGCGCTCGAGCTCGGCGGTCATCTCCGGAGTCGCCATCCTCGGGACGTAGGTGTGGAAGGCCTTGTACATCGCGATCCCGGTTTCCGAGGGCTCCGGCGGATTCGCGAACACGTAGCCGCGGTCATAGAGCTTCTGGATGATGTCGGCCCTCGTCGCCTTGGTCCCGAGCCCGCGCTCCTCCATCAGCTCGATCAGCTTGCCCTGGCTGATCCGCGACGGTGGCTGGGTCTCCTTGTCGACGATCCACGGGTCGCCGTCGAGCTCCAGGCGCTGGCCCTCGGTGAGCGCCGGGATCTCGTCGTCGGCCGAGCGCGCGTAGGTGTAGATGCCGGCGTAGCCGGGGTCGACCACGACCGAGCCGCGGACGAAGTAAGTCTCCGACCCGGCCTCGATGTCGGCGCGGGTCGACTCGGTGATCATCGGCTCGGAGAAGGTGGCGAGGAAGCGGCGCACGACGAGCTCGTAGACGCGGCGCCTGGGACCCTCGAGCGCGTTCGGGTAGACCGCCTGGGTCGGATAGATCGGCGGATGATCGGTGGTTTGCTTCTTGCCTCGCGTCGCGGTCAGGGCGGGCTTGTCGAGCAGGGCCGCCGCCGCCTCGAAGTCGGGGATCCGGACCAGCGAGCCGACCAGCTCGCGGGCGTTGAGCGAGGGCGGATAGACCGTGTTGTCGGTGCGGGGATAGGAGATGAAGCCGTCCATGTAGAGGTCCTCGGCGACCCGCATCGCCGCCGCCGGCGTGATCCCGAGCCGGCTCGAGGCGTCGGTGGTGAAGGCGGTGGTATTGAAGGGGGCCGGCGGCTTGCGGGTGTTTCGCCGCGAGCTCACCTCCTTGACGACGCCGGGCGTCGCGGTGCCGCCGAGCGCGGCCTCGGCCTCGGCTCTGTCCCAGAACTTGTCGGTCGCATGATGGGCTTCGAAGCTGCCGTCGGGATGGGCGAACTTCGCCAACAGCTCCCAGAAGGGCTTCGCCACGTGGGCTCGCCGCTCGAGCTCACGCTCGACGATCAGCGCCAGGGTTGGGCTCTGCACGCGGCCGACCGAGAGGAAGTTGGCGCCGAAGCGGCGGCTCGCCAGGGAGACCGCCCGGGTCAGGGTCGCGCCCCAGATCAGGTCGATGTCCTGGCGCGCCGCACCGGCGTAGGCGAGGTCGTAGGAGAGCTGGTCGAGGTTCGAGAACGCGCGCTCGATCTCCTCCTTGGTCAGTGCCGAGTAGCGGGCCCGCTCGATCGGCGGGCGCTGCGCCAGGACCTCGCGAGCGTCGCCGACCGAGCCGGCGACCGTTTCCGTCGCGGCGACCTGCGGGTTGACCTCGAGCACCTGCTGCAGCGCCTCGAGGCCGATCAGCTCGCCCTCGCGGTCATAGTCAGTGGCGATCACGATCTTCTCGGCGTCCTTGGCGAGCTTGCGCACCGCCTTGACCACGTTCTTGTCGGTTGGCTCACCGACGAGCTCGGCATCGATCAGCTCGTGCAGATCCGTCTCCTGCCAGTTGGAGTAGCCGTCGGCGAAGGCGACGCCCATCACGTGGCCCTTGAGCCCGACCGTCATCTGGTCGCCATCCGGGCCGCTCCAGGTATAGAACGGCACCTTGTAGGTGGCGTCGGCTTTCGCCCCCCCGCCCGAGAGGATGTCCGCGATCTTCTTCGCGGAGTTGTTCTTCTCGGTGATGATCAGCCTCATAGCGGCGCGAGAGTAGCAGGGGCCCAGAACGGGTTCGCCGGGTTTCGGAGCGGCCCGAAGGGCCGTTCACGGCCTCGATCCGCTCGCCGTCAGGCCCGGTCGCCGCCGGCCACTAACCTCTGTTGCGATGCCCGCACAGTCCTATGCCGGCAAGGAATGCGTCTGCCAGCACCGCAGGGGGATCTGCGATCAAAGCTGCGTCCGCGGGATGCTCGAGACCCCCTTCTACATCGCCTGCCTGCGGCTCAGCGGGCGCGACTGCCTGGTCGTCGGCGGTGGCGAGGTCGGACTCGAGAAGGTCGATGGGCTGCTGGCCTGCAACGGCCGGGTGACCCTGGTCGCGCCCGAGGCCGTCGACGAGCTGCGCGCCTACGCCGAGGAGGGCTCGATCACCTGGGAGCGACGTCGGTATCGCGCCGGCGACCTCGAGGGCAAGTTCATGGCGATCGCCGCGACCGCCGACACCGACGTCAACATCGCCGTCTATGACGACGCCGAGAGCCGGGCAATGCTCGTCAACGTCGTCGACGTCCCCTCGCTTTGCAACTTCATCCTCCCGGCGATCGTGCGCAGCGGCCCACTCGCGATCGCGATCTCGACCGCGGGCGCCTCGCCGGCACTGGCGAAGCGGATGAAGCGTGAGATCTCGGACCAGTTCGGCGAGCCTTACGCGCGCCTGGCGGTGATCCTCAACGACGCGCGCGGCTGGGCCAAGGCGACGCTGCCCACCTATCAGGACCGCAAGCAGTTCTTCGAGCAGATCGTCAACGGTGACCCCGATCCAATCGAGCTCGTGCGCGACGGCCGCGAGCGCGACGTGCTCGACCTGATCGAGGCCGCCAAGCAGCGTCACGTCGCCGTCGTCGGCTCCTGAGTCTGCTGAGCCCGCTGGCGATCTACGTGATCTGCGCGGCGGTCCTGTTGGCGTTCTCGGTCGGCGTCTGGGTGCGCCGCCTGGTCCCGACCCGCAAGTGCCCGCGATGCGCGACCAAGGTGGAGCTCGGCCGGCGCGGCTGCCAGAACTGCGGCTATCGGTTCATCAACTGAGCGGCGCGACGATTGTCGGCGCCGGGACGCGGGTAACCTCGCGCCGATGCGCTTCCGGCGGCTCGGCGACTCAGACCTCGAGGTTTCGGAGATCTCCCTGGGCTCGTGGCTCACCTATTCCGGCGGGGTCGAGCGCGACCAGACCGCCGCCTGCACCCGCGCCGCCTTCGACGCCGGGATCAACTTCTTCGACACCGCAAACGTCTACGGCGACGGTGCCGCCGAGCGTGCCTGGGGCGAGATCCTCGCGGACTACGACCGCGACTCCTACGTGCTCGCGACCAAGGTCTACTTCCCGATGTCGGACAGCGACCAAGGGCTCTCGGCCGAGCAGATTCGAAAGCAGATCGATGACTCGCTCGAACGGCTGCGAACCGACTACGTCGACCTCTATCAGTGCCATCGCTTCGACACCGAGACCCCGATCGAGGAGACGATGGAGGCGCTCACCGAGGTGGTCGAGTCGGGCAAGGCGCGCCAGATCGGCTTCAGCGAGTGGACGCCCGAGCAGATCCGCGCCGGTCTCGAGGTTCCCGGTGCGGCCAAGTTCGTCTCCTCGCAGCCGCAGTACAACATGATCTGGCGAGCGCCCGAGAGGGAGGTCCTCGAGCTCTGCGCCGAGAACGGGATCTCCCAGATCGTCTGGTCGCCCCTCGCCCAGGGGGTGCTGAGCGGCAAGTACGAGCCGGGCGCCGAGCCGCCCGCCGACTCACGGGCGGCCTCCGAGGAGATGGGCGGGTTCCTGGATCGCTACCTCGACGACGGCCTGCTCGCCGCAGTTCAGCGGCTGGGGCCGGTCGCCGAGCAGGCCGGGCTGAGCCTGGTCGAGCTGGCGCTCGCCTGGGTGCTTCGCCGCGACGAGCTCGCCTCGGCGATCATCGGCGCGAGCCGGCCCGAGCAGGTGCACGCGAACGCCGCGGCCGCCGGTGTCGAGCTCTCCGACGACACCCTGGCCGCAATCGACGAGGCGCTCGGCGAGCGCATCGTCTCAGAGCCCCAGCTCGCCGGCGGCGCCGGCGCCGGGGTCAAGCACCGCTGACGGTCAGGCCGGGACCACGAACACGGCGATCGCGGCGAAGTGCGCTGCGGCGGCGGCGATCACCAGTACGTGAAAGATCTCGTGGTAGCCGAACACGGCGGGCCGCGGGTCGGGACGTCCCGCCGCGTAGATCACCGCGCCGATGATGTAGAGCGCACCGCCGGCGGCGATCAGCAGCCCGGCGACGATCCCGGCCTCGGCGACGATCGCGGGAAAGCCGATCGCGCCGATCAGGCCGACCGCGACGTAGACGATCGCCGAGACCCACTTCGGCGAGGAGGTCCAGAGCAACTCGACGATCGCCCCGGCCGCTGCTCCCGCCCAGACCGCGATCAGCAGCGCGGTCGCCAGCGGCCCCTCCATCACCAGCAGCGTGAACGGGGTCACGGTGCCGGCGATCAGGATGAAGATCATCGTGTGGTCGAGGCGGCGCATCCACTGGCGCGCGCTTGCGCGCTTCCAGTCGACCCGGTGGTAGAGGGCGCTGGTCCCGAAGAGCGCCGAGAGGCTGAGCGCGTAGATCGCAACCGCGAGCCGCGCCTCGGTCCCGCGCGCGATGACGATCAGGCCGGCGCCGAGCACGAGCGAGACGAAGAACGCGTACTCGTGCGAGACGCCCCGCAGCCGCGGCTTCACCTTCGCGATCCGCTCGGCGGCGACCGCCTTCGCGTCGGCGACCACCTCGGCGGCGGTGTCGCGCGCGTCGGCGACCTTCTCGGCTGCAGCGTCGCGTGCGTCGGCGACCTTCTCGATCGCGGCGTCGCGGCGATCGCCCATCGCCTCGAAGGCGGCGTCGCGGCGATCGCTGAATCTCTCCCGTGGGCTCATCGACCTCCCATTATCGCCAGCCGCGGCTTCGCGCGATCCACTCTCGACTCTGGCACCACATCTAGTGTCGGACAGTTGGAGGAGAACACCACTGCTAGTAGAATAGGGACTCGATGGAATGTCCTCGCTGCCAGATGGCGACCCGGGTGCTGGAGAGCCGGCGCGCCGACGACGGTGCCGCGATCCGGCGCCGGCGGGCGTGCTCGGGCTGCGGCCACCGGTTCACCACCTATGAGCGCAGCGAGCGCGAGCCGGTCTTCGTTCGCAAGCGCGACGGCGAGCGCCAGCGCTTCGATCGGACCAAGCTGCGGGCGGCGCTGCTGCGCGCCACCCACAAGCGCCAGGTCAGCGCCGACGATGTCGAGGCGCTGGTCGGCCGAGTCGAGCTGGCGATCGAGACCAGCGGCGGGGAGCTCACCGCGGAGCGGATCGGCGAGCTTTGCCTGCAGGGCCTGCGCGACCTCGACGACGGCGCCTACCTGCAGTTTCTGGGGACGCTGCCGTCGCCGAACGCCGAGTTTGCGAGGTCGTCGCGAAGCGGTTCTGTCCGCGCCGCCCGTAAGAGTGCATCGTTACCCGCTGAGACGGGCTGATGGGTCGCAAAAGACTTGAGAAGAGGAGAGACTGGATGGCGGAAAGCCCTGCAAAAACGGTAGATCTTGGGCAGGGAGGCCTGACCTGCGAGCGGCGCCACACGACTCCCGGAGTGCACCCCTTCGACCAGATCGAGTGGGAGCTGCGCGACGCGGTGATCGGCGACCCGGCCAGCCCCGTCTTCGAGCAGCGCGGGGTCGAGTTCCCGGCGAGCTGGTCGCAAAACGCGACCAACATCGTCTCCCAGAAATACTTCCGCGGCCGGCTCGGCTCCGACGAGCGCGAGAGCTCGGTGAAGCAGATGATCTCCCGTGTCGCCGGAACGATTGCCGGCTGGGGGCGCCAGGGTGGCTACTTCGCCTCCGACGCCGATGCCGAAGCCTTCGAGGCTGAGCTCATCCATACGCTCCTGCACCAGAAGGCCGCCTTCAACAGTCCGGTCTGGTTCAACGTCGGCTTCGAGGACCATCCGCAGTGCAGCGCCTGCTTCATCCTCTCGGTCGAGGACACGATGGAGTCGATCCTCGACTGGAACACCAAGGAGGGTCAGATCTTTCGCGGCGGCTCGGGCTCGGGGATCAACCTCTCGAACATCCGCGGCTCGGTCGAGCACCTCTCCAAGGGCGGGCTCGCCTCCGGCCCGGTCAGCTTCATGCGCGGCGCCGATGCCTGGGCCGGGACGATCAAGTCGGGCGGCAAGACCCGACGAGCGGCGAAGATGGTCGTGCTCGACATCGACCATCCCGACATCGAGGCCTTCATCTGGTGCAAGTCCGACGAGGAGAAGAAGGCCAACGCCCTGCGCGATGCCGGCTTCGACATGTCGATCGACGGCGAGGGCTTCACCTCGATCCAGTACCAGAACGCCAACAACTCGGTTCGGGTCACCGACGAGTTCATGGCCGCGGTCGAGGCCGATGCCGACTGGCACCTGACCGCGCGCAACAACCGCGGTGAGGTCACGAAAACGGTCAAAGCGCGCGACCTGATGAACCAGATCGCCGACGCCGCCTGGCAGTGCGCCGACCCCGGGGTCCAATACGACTCGATCATCAACCGCTGGCACACCTGCCCGCAGTCGGGGCGGATCAACGCCTCCAATCCCTGCAGTGAGTACATGCACGTCGACGACTCGGCCTGCAACCTCGCCTCGATCAACCTGATGAAGTTCCGGCGGTCCGACGGCTCCTTCGACACGGCGGAGTTCGAGCACACGGTCGACGTCGTCTTCCTCGCCCAGGAGATCGTCGTCGGCCCCTCCAGCTACCCGACCGAGAAGATCGGCGACAACGCCCGCGCGTTTCGCCAGCTGGGGCTCGGATACGCCAATCTCGGCGCCCTGCTGATGAGCGACGGGGTGCCCTATGACTCCGACGCCGGGCGCAACATCGCCGGCGCGATCACCGCGCTGATGACCGGCCGCGGCTATCGCAAGTCGGCCGAGATCGCCGCCGCGGTCGGCACCTACGACGAGTACTCACCCAACCGCGAGGCCCACAACTCGGTGATGCGAATGCATCGCGACGCCTCCTATGAGCTCACCGACGGCGGCGTCAAGGGCGAGCTGGTCGAGGCCGCCCGACGCAGCTGGGACGAGGCGGTCGAGCTCGGCGACGAGCACGGCTATCGAAACGCCCAGGCGACGGTGCTGGCGCCGACCGGGACGATCTCCTTCCTGATGGACTGCGACACGACCGGGATCGAGCCCGACTTCTCGCTGGTCAAGTTCAAGGAGCTGGTCGGCGGCGGACAGATGACGATCGTCAACCGGACGGTGCCGATGGCGCTCGAGACGCTCGGCTACTCGCCGCAGCAGGTCGAGCAGATCGTCGCCTACATCGACGACAAGGGCACGATCGTCGGTGCGCCTTCGCTCAAGGACTCACACCTGCCGGTGTTCGACGTGGCGGTCGGCGAGCGCGCGATCTCGCACATGGGCCACATCAAGATGATGGCCGCGGCGCAGCCGTTTCTCTCCGGCGCGATCTCGAAGACGGTCAACCTGCCGCGGACCGCGACCATCGAAGACATCGCCGAGACCTACACCGAGGGCTGGAAGCACGGGCTCAAGGCGCTGGCGATCTACCGAGACGGCTCGAAGACCGCCCAGGCGCTGCGCACGGACGCCCAGGACGAGACCGACGACGCCGCTCCGATCGCCGGTCCCGAGCGCCGCAAGATGCCGCGCGAGCGCGAGTCGATCACCCACAAGTTCTCGATCGCCGGGCACGAGGGCTACATCACCGCGGGCAAGTACGAGGACGGCACCGTCGGCGAGATCTTCCTCACCGACATCGGCAAGGAGGGTTCGACCCTGCGGGGGATGATGAACGCCTTCGCGACGGCGATCTCGCTCGGCCTCCAATACGGGGTGCCGCTCGAGGTCTTCGTGAAGAAGTTCAGCTACATGCGCTTCGACCCCGAGGGGATCACCGGCAACCCCGAGATCCCGTTCGCCAAGTCGATGCCGGACTACATCATGCGCTGGCTCGCCAGCCGTTTCATCGCCGACCTCGACGAGCTCGAGGAGCTCGGGATCCTGACCAAGGAGGTGCGGGCGCGCAAGGAGGCGCAGCTGGCGATCTTCAGCGACGACACCGCCGGCCCGGCGAATGGTGGCAACGGCAGCGGGCACACCGACGCCGAGACCAGCCATCAACCCGGCAAGACCGTCGCCGCAGCCTCGGCAATGACCGACGCCCCGCCCGTGGTCCCGGCGAAAGTCGCCGCCGGCGGCGACCTCGGCCCGGCCTGCGAGCAGTGCGGCGGGATGATGCAGCGCACCGGCTCGTGTTACACCTGCTCGAGCTGCGGCAACAACACCGGCTGCGGCTGAGCCGAGCTGGAGGGCCGGCCCGGCACCAACAGGGGCGCAGCAAACGGACCCCGCCCGTGTTTCAACCGGGTGCAGGGTAACTCAGGGCTGGGGGGCCTCCCTGAGGTAAATGACCGATCAGGAGGTGGGATCCGATGCAGCGGATCAAGCGGCTGCGCCCGACACCGGGTGCGGTCATCGCCACGATCGCACTCGTCTTCGCGTTCTCGGGCGCGGCGGTGGCTGCGAGCAAGATCAACACCAACGACATCGCCAAGCGGGCCGTGACAGGGCCGAAGATCGCGTCGAGCGCGGTCAAGGGGGGCAAGATCCAAAACGGCTCGGTCAAGGCTCAGGACCTGGCCGACGATGTGATTCCAGCGGTGCCCGAGCAGGCCTACGGGCGCGTCAACAAGAGCGGGCCGAACGTGGCGCCGGTCGCGGGCGCGGTCGGGATCACCGGAGTCACGGCAGGCGGGCCGGGGATCATCTGTTACGACCTCGCCTTTGCCCCGGTCTCGGGGTCGGCGACGGTGGCGCGCAAGGCGGCCGAGCAGCCGGGCTCGACGATCGAGCTGGTGATCGCCCCGGGCGCTGTCTGCGCCGCGCCCTACAACGACGCGGCGACGGCGACCAAGCTCTCGACCACTGGCGCGGCGACCGACGAGAACGTCTACGTCGAGTTCATTCGCTGAGCGAGCGGCGGCCGCCCGGGGGCCCAGCGCCCCTGGGCGGGCCGCTCGCGCAGCTAGCGCCGCGGCCGCGCGGTGGGGAGGACGACGTCCGGCCCGTTGCGAGTCGCGGTGTAGGCGAGCTCGCCGGTGTTGCAGTTCTCCTCCGGGAACTGCGCGTCGGCGAGGAAGTGGTAGCTGAAGGACAGGGTCCCGCTCAGGTTCCGCTTGCCGGTGAACCTTCCGTTGACGAAGCTCTCGTTGCCGTAGGTCGGCTGCACGTAGGTGACGTCGAACCGCTTCGCCGCGACCTTGACCGGCCCTGGGAAGGCCGAATAGGTCGTCAGCTGGCCCGAGAGGTCACAGATCGACGGCAGGCCGAGCGCTCGCATCTCGGTGATCCGCTTGATCTTGCCCTTCTTGTTGACGACCACGTCGAGCGCGATCTGAGCACCGCCGGTGGTCGTTCCCCCGTAGACCTTGAGCTTCGCCGACGCCGCCGCCGGCACCGCCAGGGCCACGACCGCGACCACAACCAACCACCTCATCCGCCTCATCTGCTGCTGCTCCTTCTCCCCCTCCCACCGGCCTTGCGGACCGGACTCTAGTCGGGCTCAGCCCTGGCGGCGTAGAAACACCCTGACCCGAGCCGCCGCCGGATAGTCGGACCCGTAGAGCGAGGGCACGTGTCCGGCGTTGCGGACGATCATCAACCTCGATTCGTCAAAGTCGGCGGCGACCATCCGCGCCTCGGACGCGCTGGTGACGTCGTCGAACTCGCCGGCGATCACCAGGGTTGGAATCGCGGGCGCCGGCGCCTCGGGGTCGGCCGGCGGCTCGTAGAGGTCGCTCGGCCGTGGCCACCCGAGGCACTCGAGGTAGCCCCACTCGGGTGCGAGGGCGATCTCGCGCGGGGTGAACGGCTCGAACGCCCGCTTCGGATACTCACGCACCTGGGCATCGAGCTGGCGGCGGCGCTCGCGATCGGTCGCGGCCTTGTCCCAGAGCATCGGATAGTCGTTGCAGCTGACCGCGAGCTCCAGGCCCCGCGAGTAAAAGCGGGGCGGGCCGGAGGAGACCTTGCCGAGGGCGATCAGCCGCTCGTAGGCGCCCTGGTGTCCGGCGAGGTAGCGCTCGATCGCCCGGTTGACGGCCAGGTAGCTGTCCGGCGGCCCGTAGCCGGCGCCGGCGATCGCGTCGAGCAGCGGGCCGACCGACCGCCCCCGCTTTCGCAGCTGCCAGACGAACCTGTTCAGCCGCCGCGCCGCATCGCCACGGCAGCCGGGCTCGCGCCGGCAGGTGGTCGCCAGCGCCCGGATCCCCGTGCGCCAGAGACTCGGGTACCAACCGCTCTCGCCGCGCACGGGATAGGCGCTGTCGACGACCAGCGCCCGGACGCTGTCAGGATGCCTGAACGCGTAGGACTCGGCCAGGTAGGTGCCGTAGGAGTCGCCGTAGACATCGATCCGGCCGAGATCGAGTGCGGTTCTCACCGCCTCGAGATCGTCCGCCGCGGCCGCTGTCCGGTAAGACCCGGCGGCGGCGCCGAGCTCGCGCGCGCACTGACCGACCCCGAGCTCGTCGAGCCCGAGCCCGCGCTGGAGGTCGCGGCAGTCGATCGCCCGCGAGTGACCGGTGCCGCGCATGTCGACCACGAGCAGCTCGCGGCGCCGCAGCAGCGGCCCGAACAGCCTGATGTAGGAGCGGGCGCTGGGGATCGAGCCGTAGCCCGGGCCGCCCTCGATCGCGAGGATCGCTCCCCGCGAGGGTCGCTTGCGGTCACTGCGCCGGCGGATCGCGTAGGCGACCTCGGTCGTCCCCAGCGACGGGTCGGCGCGCTCAAGTGGGACCTCGAGGCGCCCGCAGAGCAGTCCGCGGGGCCGAACGTTGTCACCGCAGGCGGCAGCCGCGGGCTCGGCGGTGGAGGGCGCAGCGACCGGCTCGGGCTCGTCTCCGCCGCAGCCCGCGAGGGCACCGACAACGGCGGCCACCGCCAGCGCGATCGGTCCCCCACGGCTCATCGCGCCAATTGTGCCGATCGGCGATCAAGAGGACCTTGCTCATCCGCCGGCCGCCTTTCGTTCGCTTGCTCGCCGATGCTCGCTCGCACGCACCGCCTCGGCTATCATTACTTCAGAAAGTAAAGCTACTTCACTTTTCGAAGAAGAGGCCGAGACATGCAGCTACCCCTGATCCCCCTCGACGACACCATCATCTTCCCGGGGATGACCGCGACGTCGCCGCCGACGTCGGCGAGGCCAAGCGCGTCTTCGTCGTCCCCCGCCACGACGGCGAGTACGGGCGCGTCGGCACGGTTGCCGAGGTGGTCGACACCGGTCGCCTGCCGGGCGGGATCGCGGCGGTCACCCTGACCGGGCTCCACCGCGGCCTCGCCGGAACCGCCACCCCGGGCCCCGACGGCGGCCTGCTGATCGAGGTCGAGCCGGTTCGAGACGGCTCGCCCACCGACGAGCGCACCCGCGAGCTCGAGCGCGAGTACCGCGCCGTGGTCGAGGAGATCCTCGAGCTGCGCGGCGACGACGGGCGCGTCTCGGCCTTCTTGCGCTCGATCTCCGAGCCCGGCCCGCTCGCCGATACGTCCGGCTACAGCCCCGACCTCTCGCTCGCCGACAAGCAGCGACTGCTGGAGACCGTCGAAATCACCGAGCGCCTGGTGCTGGCGCTCGAACTCCAGCGCGAGCGCCTCGCCGAGCTCCAGGTTCGCGCCCGGATCCGCGACGACGTCGAGTCCGGCGCCCAGGCCCAACAGCGCGAGTACTTCCTGCGCAAGCAGATGGACTCGATCCGCAAGGAGCTCGGCGACGACGACGCCTCGGTGATCGAGGAGTACGAGCGCAAGATCGCCGACGCCGAGATGCCCGAGGCCGTGCGCGAGCAGGCCCAGCGCGAGCTCGGCCGACTGGAGCGCATGGGCGAGGCGAGCGGCGAATCCTCGATGATCCGCACCTACCTCGACTGGCTGCTCGGCGTGCCGTGGGGCGAGCGCTCGGAGGAGCGCCTCGACCCGGTTCACGCCCGTGAGGTGCTCGACGCCGACCACGCCGGGCTCGAGGACGTCAAGGACCGGATCACCGAATTCATCGCCGTGCGTCGCCTGCGCCGCGAGCGCGGGCTCGCCGAGGAGGGGAGGCAGCCGGGGCGATTCTGACCCTGATCGGGCCTCCGGGCACCGGCAAGACCTCGATCGGCGAGTCGATCGCCCGGGCGACCGGACGCGAGTTCGTGCGCATGTCGCTCGGCGGCATACGCGACGAGGCCGAGATCCGCGGCCACCGGCGAACCTACATCGGCGCGCTCCCCGGCCGCCTCGTTCGCGCGCTCAAGGACGCGAAGACGATGAACCCGGTGATCATGCTGGACGAGGTGGACAAGGTCGGCGCCGACTGGCGCGGCGACCCGAGCTCCGCCCTGCTCGAGGTCCTCGACCCCGCCCAGAACCACTCCTTCCGCGATCACTACCTCGATGTCGAGCTCGACCTCTCGGAGGTCCTCTTCATCGCCACGGGGAACGTCGCCGAGACGATCCCCGGCCCTCTGCTCGACCGGATGGAGGTGGTGCGCTTCGACGGTTACACCACCGACGAGAAGGTCGCGATCGCGCGCGGCTACCTGTGGCCGCGCCAGGTCGAGCGCAACGGCCTGCACGCCGAGGAGGTCGAGATCACCGACCAGCTGCTGCGCGAGATCGTCACCGAGTACACCCGCGAGGCGGGCGTGCGCGGACTCGAGCGCGAGCTCGGCAAGCTGTTGCGAAAGACGGCCACCCGAATCGCCTCCGAGCAGGTCTCAGCGCCGGTCTCGATCGACATGGAGACGGTCCGCGACGCCCTCGGGCGCCAGCGCTTCTTCCAAGAGGCGGCCGAGCGGACCGCGGTTCCCGGGGTGGCCACCGGGCTCTCGGTCACCGGCGCCGGCGGCGACGTGCTCTTCGTCGAGACGACCTCGATGGCGGGCAAGGACGACTTCGTGCTCACCGGGCAGCTCGGCGACGTGATGAAGGAGTCGGCGAGGATTGCGCTCTCCTACGTGCGCGGCCACGCCGATCAGCTCGGCCTCGAAGCCGATTCGTTCGCCGAACGCGAGTTCCACATCCACGTTCCGGCCGGGGCGATTCCCAAGGACGGCCCGAGCGCCGGGATCACGATGACCACTGCGCTCGTCTCGCTGCTCAGCGGTAGGCCGGTCAAGCACACGGTCGGGATGACCGGCGAGCTGACCCTGCAGGGCAGGGTGTTGCCGATCGGCGGGCTGAAGCAGAAGGTGCTCGCCGCGCACGCGGCCGGGCTCACCGACGTGATCATCCCCGAGCGCAACCGCGGCGATCTCGACGACGTGCCCGCCGAGGTTCGCGAGGCGATGACCTTCCACCCGGTGTTGGCGATCGACGAGGTGCTGGGGCTGGCGCTCGAGCCCGAGCCGGCGGGTCGCGAGGCGGTCGCCGCCCAGATCTAACCCGGCTGGGGCTCGGCGCGCGGTCGCAGCGCCTCCCGGCGGGCGACCGCGAAGCAGGCGCCTAGCGCGGCGACGGCGGTGCCGACGAGCACCGCCGTCGGCCAGCCGCTGGCCTCGCTGACCGCGCCGGCGACCGCCGCTCCCGCGGCGAGGCCGGCGATCAGCGCAGTCAGCAGCCAGGTGAACGACTCGGTCCCGGTGCCGTACCGCGCGACCGCTCCGACGAGCTCGTTGCGGCTCGCGATCAGCGGCGCGATCGGCAGCCCCGCGAGCACCACCAGCGCGGCCATCGCCGGCGGCGAAGAGGCGATCGCCAGCGGCAGGCAGGCGAGCGGGAACAGCAACGCGATCGCCAGGTAGGTCTCGACCAGGCCGCGGCGGCCGGCTCGAGCGCCGAAGACGAGCCCGCCGATGCCGCTCGCCGCCGACCACAGCGCCAGAAGCACGCCGGCGAGCTCCGGGGCGCCCTGGGCATCGCTGAACGCCGGCACGGCAACCTCGACCGTGCCGATGCAGAAGCCGACCGGGATGGTCGTCAGCACGATCGTCCGGATCGCCGGCTCGGAGAGCGCTCCGAGCACACCGGAGGGCCGCTCGCCCACCGCGCTCGGGCCGTGGTCGCCCGGCAGCGCCGCCAAGAACACAAGTGCCCCGGCGATCACGAAGCAGGCCGAGAGGCCGAGCGCGAACTCGGGGCCCGCCACAGCGACGATCGCCGCTGTGATCAGCGGTCCGGTGACGAACGAGATCTCGATCATCACCGAGTCGAAGGCATAGGCGCCGCGGAGCAGCTCGGGCTCGGGCAGCAGCTGCGGCCAGCGCGACCGCAGGACTGCGCCGGTGGGCGGAAACGAGGCGCCGGCGAAGAGCGCCGCCGCCGCCATCGCCGCGGTCGGCGCGCCCGCGGCCCCGAGGCTCCAGATCGCGAGCACCGCGACCGCGTGGCCGAGGGCGAGCGGGATCACCATGGCCACCCCGCGCCGGTCGACGAGCCTCCCCGCGAGCGGCGCCCCGATCGCGCTGCCGAGCGCGAGCACGCCCGCGACGAGGCCGGCGATCGCGAACGACCCCGTCTGCTGGCGCAGGAAGAGCACCACCGCGAGCCCGTTGATCGCCGCGGGCAGCCGGCCGAGGGTCGTCGCCGCGATCAGGACCGCGACCGACGGTGCGCGCAGGATGCGCCAGTAGACGGCCATCGGTCGAGGATGCCAGGCGGCTGTGGGCGAGAGGCTCGCACCTCAGCCGCTTGATTTCCTTTTCGGCGGATGTAGCGTCAAGCCATGAATGAACGAGGAAGAACCGTGGGATCGCTGATCGTCTTCTCGGACGGGACGAAGCTCGAGGTCAAGCAGAGTCCGGGGGACGTCGACGACGCGATCGAGGGCACGCCGGGGAAGCTGTTGAAGTCGCTCAAGCGCGCCGACGACGGGGCCGAGATCCGGGTCAATCCCGCCTACATCCGATCCTGCGAGCGCCCCTGACCAAGTAACCGGTGCGATGGCACCGGTCGACCAAGCCGAACCGGGGTTCAGCCCTCCATCTCGGGCGGGTAGCGGATGATCTCCAGGTAGCTGTCCGCGCCGACGACCGACAGCTCCGCCCCGCCACCGGCGCCGCCGAAAGGAGCGGCGCTGACCGCGACCAGATTCAGGTAGAGCGGCCTGCCCGGGTTCTCGAGCACCCTGAGGACACCGAACTTGAGCGCCGTCCGGGCGCCCTCGTCGGGCAGGCAGTTGAACCCGGTCGGCTTCGACAGGTGGCCCTTCCAACTGATCGCGCGCGCGGCTCTGCCTCCCCCGGGCTCGAGCTGTGACTCCTCGTCGGCGGCGAACAACCGGCATGAGATCCTCGCCGGGCAGCCGAGCCGCTTGGCGTCGATGGTCAGGCGCGCCTTGGCCACCAGCTGCTCGCCGCGGCGCAGGCCCTCGAGGCGATGCGAGAAGACCAGCGTCTCGCGCTTGCTCAATGGAATTCCCGTCACCCGGCAGCCGTACTCTCGGATCGAGGCACGGTCGGGTTGGGATCCGGGGCGCAGGCGCACCACCCGGATACCGGCCATGTCCTGGACGACCGTCGGCGTGGGCTCGTTCTGGCCGATCAGCAGCCGGTCGCCGCCCCCGCGCCGGGCTTGGGGGTGGCTGGCGCCAACGACGAGGTTGACGTGAGCCGCGCCGTGCCAGGGCAGGCCTCGGCGCGCGACCATGATCTCGCCGTCCTCGAAGGTGACGACCCCGTGATGGCGGCGGTGGCTGAGCTTCTCGCGCCACGGCCTCGCCAGCACCAGAGCCCGGCGGCCTGGCTTCGCCGCGGTCGGCTCGGCGGCCAAGAGCAGGCTCGCCTCCACCTTCGGCGTGTAGGAGTAAGCGTTTCCGATCCTGCCGGGATTGCCGTCCTCCTCAGCGTCGGTGGTCACCTCGAGCTCGGCGAAGACGAGCAGGCGGTCGCCCGGCTCGAGGTCCGGAAACGGCGAGTCCGTCTTGCTTTCGGGGCCGAACGTGAGCACCACCTGTCCGGGCCGGTCGGGATTGCCGGCGATCGGGATCGTCTCCACCAACTCCGGGCGGTTGCCCGTGGAGCCGACCCGCACCTTCGGATCCTGCAGCGGCACGATCCGATCCTAAGCGCCTGAAAGGCTCCCCGGTCGATGACTCGAAGGCGAACGGCATTCTCGGCAGCCGAGGCGCGGCGCCTGGCGCTGGGCGCCCAGGGGTTTGCCGACCCACGGCCGCAGGGCGAGCCGGACGGCTGGGCGCTGCGGCGGGTCCTCAACCGGGTCGGCCTGATCCAGATCGACTCGGTCAACGTGCTCGAGCGAGCCCACTACCTGCCGATGTTCAGCCGGCTCGGTCCCTACCGGCGCGAGCTGCTCGATCGCGCCTCGCAGCGGTCGCCGCGGCGCCTGTTCGAGTACTGGGGTCACGAGGCCTCGCTGCTGCCGGTCGGCCTACACCCCCTGCTTCGCTGGCGGATGGAGCGCGCGGCCCACGAGGCCTGGGGTGGGATGCGCCGGATTCGCGACGAGCGCCCCGAGCTCGTGACCGAGGTCCTCGCCCGCGTCCGCGACCACGGGCCGATCTCCGCCTCCGAGCTCGCCGCCGAGGAGGCGCCGCGACGCAGCGGGCCATGGTGGGATTGGTCGGACACCAAGCGCGCGCTCGAGTGGCTGTTTTGGAGCGGTCAGGTGACCGCCGCGCGGCGGCGGCGCTTCGAGCGCCTCTACGACGTCCCCGAGCGGGTGCTGCCCCGGGCGGTGCTCGCGGCGCAGACCCCGGATCCCGACGAGGCGCAGCGCGAGCTCCTGCGGATCGCGTCGCGGCGGCTCGGGATCGCCGCCGAGCGCGACCTTCGCGATTACTTCCGGCTCAGCGCCGCAGACGCGAAGCCGCGAGTCGCCGAGTTGGTCGAGGCCGGTGAGCTGATCGAGCTGCAGGTCGAGGGCTGGGGGCGAACTCCTGGCTATCTGGCCGCCGGCGCGAGAGTCCCGCGGCGGGTCGAGGCGCGCGCGCTGGTCGGGCCCTTCGACTCGCTGATCTGGGAGCGCGACCGGGTCCGTCGGCTGTTCGGCTTCGACTACCGGCTGGAGATCTACGTCCCCAAGCCGAAGCGCCGCCACGGCTACTACGTGCTCCCGTTCTTGCTCGGTGACCGGCTGGTCGCCCGGGTCGACCTGAAGTCCGACCGCGCCGCGGGCAAGTTGCGACTCCAGAGCCTTCACCTCGAGCCCGAGGCGCCGGCCGAAACGGCTGAGGCGCTGCTCGCCGAGCTGGAGCTGCTCGCCGGCTGGCTCGGCCTCGAAGAGGTGTCGACCCGCCGCAAAGCTGAAATTTAAGGTCGTCCGCAACCGTAACTAAAGCGCCCGCGCGGCCTATGTGAGGCTCGCGCGCGCTTGAATCCGGTCGCTTGCGCTCGCAACTATCCGTGCTATACTTTGTGAAGCACGGGGAGGGCAGGACCACCATCGGAAGGGAGTTAGATGCCACGCCAGAGGGGCGCTGCATCACAGCGCAACGAAGTTCGCCGGCGCCGCGGTGATCACAAAAACCAGACTTCAGCGACAACGTCCGCGCAGCGGACGGCGCAACGGCGCGCCGACGCCCACGCGACCGCCGAGGCGACCACCGACAGCTTTCAGCTCTTCGTCAACCAGGCGATGCGCTATCCCCTGCTGACCGCCGCCGAGGAGGTCGAGCTTGCGCAGGCGATCGAGCGCGGCGACCTGGCCGCGAAGGAGCGCCTGATCAACTCGAACCTGCGCCTGGTGATCAAGTTCGCCCGCCGCTACCAGGGCCACGGGCTGGCCCTCGGCGACCTGGTTCAGGAGGCGATGCTGGGGCTGATCCGCGCCTCGGAGAAGTTCGACTGGCGGCGCGGTTACAAGTTCTCCACCTACGCGGTTCTGTGGATCAAGCAGTCGATCCAGCGCGGTCTCGACAACACCGGGCGCGAGGTGCGAATCCCGGCCCATATCGCCCAGCGCGAGCGGACCGTGAACCGGGTCACCAATGAGCTCACGACCGAGCTCAACCGCGACCCGAGCGACGAGGAGGTCGCCAACAAGGCGAAGCTGCCGCTCGACGAGGTGATGGCCGTCCGCGATCTGACCCGGGTGACCACCAGCCTCGACACGCCGGTCGGCGACGAGGGCGATACGACCCTGGGCGAGCTGCATGCCGAGAGCACGGCCAACCTCGAGGACGAGGTGCTCGAGCGCGAGCAAGAGGAGGCGGTCGAGTCGGCGCTGGCAAAGCTGCCCGAGGACGAGCGCCTGATCATCCAGGCTCGCTTCGGCACCGGCGGGCGCGAGGCGAAGTCGCTTCGCGACGCTGCCCGTGAGGTTGGCGTGACCCAGGCCCGGGCGCGCCAGATCGAGGAGCGGGCCCTGGCGCGGCTGGCCAGCGACGGCAGCCTCGCAGGCTGGCGCGCCGCCGCCTAACCGCCCGCCGCGTGGGCCGTCACGCGGCCGCTCAATGAACGAGGGCCTTGAGCCCGATCAGCACCAGTGCCACCGCGAGTGCGACCGCGGTGACGACCGCGTTGCGCCCGCCGGTCAGGCCTACAAAGCGATTCGCGAGCGCCGCGAACGCGACCAGCACGCCCACCCCGAGCCAGGGCGCGATGTCGTATGCGCTCTCGCGGTCGAGCGCCCCGAGCTCGGCGAGCACGAAGGGGATCACCGGTATGAGCGCCGCCAGCGTGCCGGCCGCGGTGTCGATCGCCACAGCCCATATCTCGGCTGCCGCGGGAGGGCGGCGCTCCCGGATTTCGGCGCCGATGTACTGCGCGTAGAGCTCCGCCAGCGCTGCCGCGATCACGGCACCGACGGTCGCTGCAGTCACGTCGTTGGCGCCGGCGCCGGTCTCCTCGAGCGCGAGGATCACCGCCAGTCCGATGATCGTCCCGTAGACGGCACGCGCGGCTCGTTCGGCGATCCGCTCTCTATTCATGTTCCGCCCATTCTCCGCGATCCGTCGTCATTCGCGATCGCGGACCAGGAGCGTCTGTAGCGCCCGGCCGATCGGCCCGAGCTCGTCGTGCAAGGCAATGTCGGCGAGCCCGATGCCGGTGGGCTCGGGGATCGTGACCGCGTCCAGGCACACCCAGTCGGTCGTCGGCATCCGGTGCAGGTGGACGGTGAGGTCGACGTTGATGAACAGGTAGCGGTCCCAATCGAGCGCAGCGCTGACCCCGTTGCCGGAGTCGGCGGCGACCAGGACACGCTGCAGCGGCGACGGGTCCTCGCCGGCGATCAGCGGATTTCGCTTCCGCATCCAGACGACTGCCGGCCCCGGCTCTCGGAAGCCTCCGGAGGTGAACCGGTACTCCATCGCGGTGTGGTAACCGACCTCTTGGCCGGTGTCGAAGAAGGGGCGCTCGACGCCCCGCGCGAGCGGCGGCGGATCGCTGCCGCGGCGCCCCGGGCTCGCTTGGTCGCTGCCGGCCAGCCCGGCGGGCAGCGCCAGCGAGTCGCGGACTACGCGCCAGGCCGATGCTCGGACCACCTCCTCGCCGCCGGCCAGAAGCGAGGCCGAGAGCAGCGCGGCGGCGGGCCCGCGTGCTGGAAGCCGGGGTCCCAGGGACCGCGGGTGAGCTCGGTTGAAACGAAATGCCCCCCTTCGGAGACATAGAAAGCAGAAGACATCGAAGCCCTAAGCTAGGAGAGAAGATGGAGAAGGTCGACAAGACCGACGCCGAATGGCGCCAAGAGCTGTCTGCGGAGGAGTACCACGTGCTTCGCGAGAAGGGCACCGAGCGCGCCTTCACCGGTGCCTACTGGGACACCAAGGACGAGGGCGTCTATCGCTGTCGCGCTTGCGGCGCCGAGCTGTTCGAGTCGGCGACCAAGTTCGACTCGGGCACGGGCTGGCCGAGCTTCTATCAGCCGCTCGAGGACGACGCGGTCGAGACCGAGTCCGACCGCAGCCTGTTCATGCGCCGGACCGAGGTCCACTGTCACCGTTGCGGCAGTCACCTGGGCCACGTCTTCGACGACGGGCCCGAGCCGACCGGCAAGCGGTACTGCATCAACAGCTGCTCGCTCGAGCTGGATGGGCAGAGCGAGTAGGCAGTAGGCAGTAACGGCCTCGATCAGCAGTCTGCCTACTGCGAACTGCCTACTGCCTACTGCTCACTCCCGATCACCGCCGGCGCCCCGACGCTAACCAAGGCCTCGGGCAACCGGACCGTTCCGTCCTCCTGCTGCCCATTCTCGATCAGTGCGATCAGCGTCCGGCCCACCGCGACCGCGGTTCCGTTGAGCGTGTGGACGACCTGTGGCGAGGCGCCGGCCGCGGGGCGGAAGCGGGCGCCGAGCCGGCGGGCCTGGAAATCGGTGGTGTTCGAGCACGAGGTCAGCTCGCGGTAGCGCTCTTGGCCCGGGATCCAGGCCTCGCAGTCAAACTTGCGCGCGGCCGGGGCCCCGAGATCGCCGACCGCGATCTCGACCACCCGGTAGGGAATCTCGAGCGCCGCGAGGATGCGCTCCTCGATCGCGAGCATGAGCTCGTGCTCGGCGCTCGACTCGGAGGGCTCGACGAACGAGAACATCTCGACCTTGTCGAACTGATGCACGCGAAAGATCCCGCGCGTGTCCTTACCGGCGGCGCCGGCCTCGCGCCGAAAACAGGTCGAGATCCCGGCGTAGCGCCGCGGCAACTCGTCGGGGTCGAGGATCTCGTCGGCGTGCAGCGCCCCCAGCGACACCTCGGAGGTGCCGACCAGGAAGAGCTGATCGCGCTCGATCTCATAGATCATCTCGCGCTCGCCGGGGAAGTAGCCGGTGCCGTAGAGCGAGCCCTCGCGGACGAGCACCGGGGGGACCACCGGCTCGAAGCCCTCGGCGCGCACCGTCTCGACCGCAAAGCGGATCAGTGCCAGCTCGACCATCACCAGGTCGCCGAGCAGGTAGGCGAAGCGTGAGCCCGACGCCCCAGCGGCCTTCTCGATCTCGATCCAGCCGTGCGCGATGCCGAGATCGAGGTGATCGCGGACCTCGAAGCCGAAGCTCGGTCGCTCGCCGACCTCGCGCAAGGTGACCGCATCATCCTCGCCCCCGCCGGGAACCTCGGGGTGAGGCAGGTTCGGAAGGGCGGCGGCGAGCGCGTCGCGTTGCCCGGATACCTCGGCGAGCTCGGCCTGCATCACCTTGAGCTCGGCTGCCAGCGAGCGCATCCGCTCGATCAGCTCGGCCGCGTCCTCGCCGGAGCGCTTGCGCGCGGCGATCTCGTCGGACGCCTCGCGCTGGCGCGCCCGACGTCCCTCGACCTCGGGCAGCAGCTCGCGGCGGCGCGCGTCGAGCATCAGCACCTGGTCGAGCGCCTCGGCGGCTCCCCGGCGCCCGAGCGCCTCCCGGGCCGGCCCGGGATCCTCGCGGATCGCCCGCAGGTCGAGCATTGCGCCGCGGCTATTCGCCGGCGGCCGCGGCCTGCTGAGCCTCGGACTCGGTCTCGCTCGGCTCGCCGGGCTGTATCGGGCGGTCGACCTCGGAGCCCGCGTACTCGGAGACGAACGCCGCGACCGCCTCGGCCTCATCGGCGACGAGGATGTTCTGGGGCATGATCGCGCCGGAGAATCCGCCGTTGCGGATCGCGTAGAGGACGTCCTTGACGCTCTCGGTCCGTTGGTCGAGATTGGGACCCTGGTTGCGAAGCGCCCGGTTTGCCGAACCTCGTGCCCCCGCCGCCTTCAGCGTGTGGCAGCCCGAGCACCGTTCGGCGAACAACACCGCGCCGGCGCTGGTCGGATCGTCATCGGCGACCTGAATGCCCTCGGTTCCGCAGGCGCCCAGCGCCAGCGCTGCCGCGATTGCCGCTGTCGAGAGCCAGAGCTTGCGCAAGACCGGCGGCATCATACTTTCCGACCCTCATGGCAGTGCCCAGCCCCACCGAGTTGCGCGAGGCGATGGCGCGGATGCCGACCGCAGTGACGATCGTCTCCGCGCTCGGGGCTCGCGGCCCCGCCGGGGCGACCGCCAACGCGGTCGCGTCGCTGTCGCTGGCGCCACCTCTGGTCCTCGCCTGTCTCGATCGCGGGTCGCGAACCCTGACCGTGATCCGCGAGACAGGGGCCTTCGCCGTCAACGTCCTCTCGGTGACTCAGGCGGAGCTCGCCCGGGCCTTTGCGAGCAAGGCGCCGCACACCGAGAAGTGGCACGAGGTCGACCACGACGAGTGCCGGGGATCGCCGGTGCTCGCCGATGCGGTGACCTGGGCTGCCTGCCGGCTGCGAGGCCTCCACGACGGCGGCGACCACGAGATCGCGGTCGGCCAGGTGCTGGCGCTCGGCGGCGCCGGCGGCGAGCCGCTGATCTTCATCGGCGGCTCCTACCGCGGCCTCGGCGGCCAGGACTAGAACAGCGCCCCGCTGGTCGCCGCTGCGCGCAGGGCGAGAAAGAGGACGACCAGCGCCGAGACGGCCATGATCCCCGTCTCGCGGCGGACGATCGCGAGCGCCAGCAGCTGCTGGCGCGCCGGGGGCAGCGACTCGAAGTCGAGCCCGGTTAGCTCGCGCTCGGCTGCGCCGCTGCGTGCGAGCTCCGCGAGCAGGGTGACGACCAGCGGCAAGAGCCCGTAGACGTAATGAAGGCCGTCGGGCGCTTCGCGGCCGATCAGCAAGAGCACGGTGCCGACCGCGACCTGGGCGACGACCGTGATCTGCGCCGTCCGCAGCCAGTACCAGAAGGCGATGCTTGGGCGCCGGCGCAGCCAGGCCGCTGCGCCCCACGTTCCGGCGACGAAGTTGGCGGCGAGCACGCCGATCCCGAGCACCAGGTGGACGGTCTCCATCGCGCCAGATCAAAGCACCCCGGCTTGACAGGCCGAGCAGCAGCGCGGAGGATGCCGCGCGCACAGGAGGTTTCCCGAGGAGGAGGTACGAGATGTGCCGTGGGGCATACCGCGGACTGATCACGCGAGGCTGCCTGCTCGCGGCGGTCGCTGCGATCGGGGCGTCGGCAGCCAGCGAAGCGGCGCCCGCGGAGGACCGGTTTGCGACGGTGGTCGCCTCGCTCAAATGGAGCGACAACGACCTGCGACCCGACCGCTTCGACGGCAAACTCGGCGCAACCGAGTCGAGGTGTCTGCGAGAGCGTGCGGTAAGGCTCTATCGCTCGGTTCCCGGCCGCGATCGCCGGATCGCCGCCGCGCTGACCAACAACCGGGGCGCCTACCGATTCGACCGCGAGGACCCCGGCAGCGGGCGCTTTTACCTGCGGGTGAAGAAGCGGCGGATCCCAATCGGTATCTGCGAACGGGCGCGGTCGAAGAAGCTGCGGATCGTCGACCTCGCCGAGATCTGACGATATCCGCCCGCGGAGGTCGGCTTTTTCGCTTTCTGATGCGGAATAACACTATGTAGCAAAGTGCCACAAAGTCGGGTATTAAGGTGGCTGCGTGCTGCGCAGCTACCTCCCCGTCCTCGTCTTCGTCGGCCTCGGCGCGATCGTCGGTAGCGCCTTCGCGGTCCTAAACGCGATCGCGGGGCGCAAGCGGGTGCGCAGCCGCACGGCGAAGAACGACCCGTATGAGTGCGGATTGCCGAGCGAGGTCTCGCGAAACTTCCGCTTCGGCGTCAGCTTCTACATGGTCGCGATGCTGTTCATCCTCTTCGACATCGAGGTTGTCTTCCTGTATCCGGTCGGGGTGATCCTGAACGCCGCCGACTCGGTCTTCGTCTTGGTCGAAGTGCTGGTCTTCGTCGCCCTGCTGCTGGTCGCGCTGATCTACGTCTGGCGCCGCGGAGCGCTCGATTGGAGGTGAGGCGCGAAAAGCTGCGCGGCCTCGCACCGCTCGCCGAGCCTGGCTCGCCGGAGCATCTGCGAGTCCGCCAGCTGCGCGCCCGCGACCTGCTTCGCGGCGACCTGGACGACGCCGAGCTCGATGAGCACGTCGAGCAGTCGGTGCTGACGACGACGTTGGACAAAACGCTGAGTTGGGCCGCCTCCAACTCGATGTTCCCGATGACCTTCGGGCTCGCCTGCTGCGCGATCGAGATGATCGCAATGGTCGGGTCGCGCTACGACATCGCCCGCTTCGGCGCCGAGGCCCTGCGCGCCTCGCCGCGCCAAGCCGATTTCATCATCCTCTCCGGCCGGGTCTCGATCAAGATGGCCCCGGTCATCCGCCGCCTCTATGACCAGATGCTCGAGCCACGCTGGGCGATCTCGATGGGCGCCTGCTCATCCTCGGGCGGGATGTTCGCCAACTACGCGGTCGTCCAGGGCGCCGATAAGTTCATGCCGATCGACGTCCACGTGCCCGGCTGCCCGCCGCGACCGGAGGCGCTCCTCTACGGCTTCAACAAGCTCCAGCACTCGATCATGGGCAACCCCGACCAGGGCTGGCGGCGGCGCTACAACGCGGTCGGAACCGAGGAGTGGGCCCGCGACGACGTGATCGCCGGCCAGCCCTCCGACGCGGCCGAGGCCGCCTACGGGCGCGCCCGCCAGGCAGTCACCGCTGCCGCGGAGAGCACCGGGCCCGAGGGCCCCGGGACCCCGCCGCGGCGCGGCGCAGGGATCAGCTGATGAACGCGAGTGGCCGCTGATGCCGGACGCGGTCGGGCTCGAACTGATCGCCGGCGAGCTCCGCGACGCTCATCCGGACTCGGTGCTCGACACCTATCGAGACCATGGCCAGGCCTGTCTGATCGTCGACCCCGGTCAAGTGCTCGAGGTGTTGACCTGGCTGCGCGAGACGCCGGGCCAGGAGTACACGTTCTTGGCCAGCCTGCACGGGGTCGACTACCTGCCCGCCGAGCCGCGCTTCGGCGTCCACTACGAGCTGCTCAACCGCGACCGGGTCGAGCGCATCCGGGTCAGAGCGGCGCTTGCCGATCCGGCCGCCAACGGCGCCGATCCCGACGCGCTGCCGGAGCTCGACTCGTGCGTGGGGCTGTTCCCGACCGCCGAGTTTCACGAGCGCGAGGTCTATGACTTCTTCGGCATCGTCTTTCGCGGCCATCCCGACCTGCGCCGGATCCTCTTGCCCGAGGTCTATGCCGGCTGGCCGCTGCGCCGCGACTTCCCGGTCGGCGGCGAGCCGGTGATCTTCACCTACAACGAGCACCAGGTCCCGGGCTGGTCGCAGTGAGCCCGAACACCGAGATCCGCACTCGCACGCCGGGCGGGCGGCCGTCCGGCGGCGACGTGATCGCCGGGACCAGCGCCGAGGTGATCGGCACCTCGGTGATCGAGCGCACCGAGGCCGGCGACGTGCTCGAGCCCGAGCACGAGCTGCTGACCGTGAACATGGGCCCGCATCACCCGGCGACCCACGGGGTGCTGCGGCTGCTGGTCAGCCTCCAGGGTGAGGAGGTGCTCGACGTCAAGCCGATCGTCGGCTACGTCCACACCGGGATCGAAAAGAGCTGCGAGGCCCACAGCTACTGGAAGGTGATCCCGTTCGTCGAGCGGATGGACTACGTCTCCTACTTCTTCAACATGCAGGCGTTCTGCGGCGCGGTCGAGACGATGCTCGAGCTCGAGATCCCGCCGCGGGCGATCTATCTGAGGACGATGTTCCTGGAGCTCAACCGGATCCACTCGCACCTGGTCTGGCTCGGTACCACCGCGCTCGACCTGGGCGCGATCTCGATGCTCTGGTATGCGTTTCGCGACCGCGACGTGATCCTCGACCTGTTCGAGATGGCGACCGGGCAGCGGATGCACACCCGTTACTTCCAGGTCGGTGGGGTCTTCGAGGACATCCCGCTCGACTTCGAGCGAAAGGTCCGCGCCTTCACCGACGAGATGCCGACCCGGGTGAGCCAGTATGAGGCGCTGCTCGATCGCAACGAGATCTTCCTGCGCCGGACCAAGGGGGTGGGGATCGTCTCGCGCGAGCGCCTGCTCGCGCTCGGGGTCACCGGGCCGCTGCTGCGGGCTTCCGGCGAGCCGTGGGACTTGCGCAAGGCCGATCCCTACCTCGCCTACGGCGACCTCGACTTCAAGATCCCGGTAGGGACGGTCGGCGACGGCTATGACCGCTATCGGGTTCGGCTGGCCGAGATCCGCGAGTCGGTCCGGATCATCGAGCAGTGCCTGGACGGGCTCCCCGAGGGACCGTGGATCGCCGATGACCGCAAGGTCGTGCTGCCCCCGCGCGACGAGCTCTCGACCTCGATGGAGGCGCTGATTCACCACTTCAAGCTCGTCACCGAGGGTTTTCGGGTGCCGCCCGGCGAGACCTACTGCGCGATCGAGTCGCCGCGGGGTGAGCTCGGATGCTTCGTCCTCGCCGACGGCTCGGCGCGACCGGCGCGGGTCCATTTCCGCGACCCCTCGTTCGTCAACCTGCAGGCCTTCCGCGACATGTGCGTCGGCGGCTACATCGCCGACCTGATCGCCACCCTCGGGATGCTCGACCCGATCCTCGGCGGGATCGACCGATGAGCGGGCCCGGCGAGATCCGCGAGCCTGAGCACCTGCTGCGCCCGACCGACGAGCTCACCGCGCCCGAGCGCCGGGAGCTGATCGCCTCGATGCGCCCCGAGGACGCCGAAGGGGTGCCCGAGCTGCACGCCGTCGACGTTCCGGCGGAATTGCGCGAGCAGATCGAGACCTCGATGGCGAAGTACCCGCAGCTGCGCTCGGCGGCGATCCCGGCGCTGTGGGCGGTCCAGCGCCACTACGGCTGGTGCTCACCCGACGGTGTCCGCCAAGCGGCGGCCGTGATGGGCGTGACCCCGGCCTACCTGCAGGCCGTCGCGACCTTCTACGACCTGTTCGCGACCTCGCCGGTCGGCCGCCACCGCGTGCTCGTCTGCCACAACATCTCCTGCTGGATGAACGGCGCCGACGCGCTGCTCGAGGCATTCTGCGAGGCCGCCGGCGCGGATCATCACGACGCCCTCCACAACGGCGCCAGCTCCGCCGACGGCGAGTTCTTCGTCAAGGGCTTCGAGTGCCTGGGCGCCTGCGACATCGCTCCGATGGCGTCGATCGACGCGCGCTACTACGGCCCGCTCGACGCCGCTGACGCGCTCGCTGCGATCGAGGCGCTGCGCTCCGGCACTGAGCCGCTCGCCGGCAAGGCGGTCATCGATCGCAGGGCCGCGGGCGGGCCGGAGCCGCCGCCCGATGAACGGGTGGCGCAAGTCGAGCATGAGTAGGGCCGATGCCTGAGACCCGCATGCTCTTCCGCGACATCGACTCGCCGAAGCTGGCGAGCATCGACGGTTATCGCGAGCTCGGCGGCTACCGGGTGCTCGAGCATGCCTTTCGCCAGCTCGACCCCGACGAGCTGCTCAGCTCGCTCGAGGACTCGGGGCTGCGCGGGCGCGGAGGCGCCGGCTTCTCGATGGGAAAGAAGGGCTCCTTCCTGCCCCGCGGCGAGATGGAGAAGTACCTGTGCTGCAACGCCGACGAGTCCGAGCCGGGAGCGTTCAAGGACCGCGAGCTGATGACCAAGAACCCCCATCAGCTGATCGAGGGCTGCGCGATCGCGGCGCTCGCCGTCGGCGCCACCTATGCCTTCGTCTTCATCCGGGGCGAGTACTGGGAGGTCGCCGACATCCTCGATCGCGCTGTCGAGGATGCCTACGAGGGGGGCTATCTCGGGACCAACATCCTCGACACCGGCCGCCGAGTCGAGCTCGTCATCCACCGCGGCGCCGGCGCCTACATCTGCGGCGAGGAGACGGCGCTGCTCGACGCGCTCGAGGGCAAGCGGGGAAACCCCCGGCTGAAGCCGCCGTTCCCGGCGATCGAGGGGCTCTACGGCGGTCCGACCCTGATCAACAACGTCGAGACGCTCTCCAACGTTCCTCACATCGTCAGCAACGGCGCCGAGTGGTTCACCCGTTTCGGCACCGAGCAGTCGCCGGGCACCAAGGTGGTCTCAGTCTCGGGCTGCGTGCAGCGGCCCGGCAACTACGAGATCGAGCTCGGGATCCCCTCGCGCGAGCTCATCTACGACCTCGCAGGCGGGCCGCCCGAGGGGCGCGCGGTCAAGGCATGGTTTCCGGGGGGCTCCTCGGCGCCGGTGCTGACCGAGGCCGATCTCGACCTCCCCTACAGCTTCGAGGCGCTCGCCGAAGCGGGCTCGATGCTCGGCTCGGGATCGATCATCGTCGCCGACGACTCGGTCTCGATTCCCGAGCTGGCGCTGCGCACGGCGCGCTTTTATCACCACGAGTCCTGCGGCAAGTGCACCCCCTGTCGCGAGGGCACCAACTGGACGGTGAAGATGCTCGAGCGGATCACCCGGGGCGAGGCGACGCCGATGGACCTCGACATCATCGTCTCGGTGCAGGAGAACATCATCGGCCACTGTCTCTGCGTGCTCGGCGACTCGATGGCGATGCCGGTCGGGGCGATGGTGAAGAAGTTCCGCCCCGAGTTCGAGCAGGCGATCGAGGCCGCCCGCGCCAACGGTGATCGTCCGGGCGAGCTCGACCATTCCTCGATCGATCAGCCGCTGACCACCGGGGCCGAGGTCGCGTGAGCCCCGAGGCGAATCTGATCACGCTCGTCGTCGACGGGGTCGAGGTGCAGGCAAACGAGGGCGAGATGCTGGTCGACGCGGCCAAGGGAGGGGACGTCGAGATCCCGGTGTTCTGCTACGAGCCGAAGCTCGGCGGGCCCGTCGGCGCCTGTCGCATGTGCCTGGTGGAGATCGAGGGGATCCCGAAGCTGCAGACCGCCTGCTCGACACCGGTTCGCGACGGGATGGTCGTCTACACGCAGACCGATCGCGTCTCGGAGGCGCAGCGCTCGGTGGTCGAGTTCCTGTTGGTCAACCACCCGCTCGACTGCCCGGTCTGCGACAAGGGCGGCGAGTGCCCACTGCAGGACATTGCGATGGGCTGGGGGCCGGGCCGCAGTCGCTACACCGATCCCAAGCGCCACTTCCGCAAGCCGGTGCCGCTGTCGCCGCTGGTGCGCATCGACCGCGAGCGCTGCATCCTTTGCTACCGCTGCGTGCGCTTCTCCCAGGAGGTCTCCGAGGACGAGCAGCTGCAGCTGCTCGAGCGGGGCGCCCAGAGCTACGTCGGCACCTTCGACGATCACCCCTACATCGCCCCCTTCCACGGCAACATCACCGAGCTGTGCCCGGTCGGGGCGCTGACCTCGGAGGCCTACCGCTTCCGAGCCCGCCCCTGGGACATCGAGGACTCGGGCTCGATCTGCACCCTCTGCCCGAGCCAATGCAACGTCAAGTTCACGGTTCGCGACGAGCGCGTGGCGCGGGTGCTGGCACGCGACAACCACGAGGTGGACAACGGCTGGCTCTGTGACAAGGGCCGCTTCGGCTTCCAGATGGCGAATGTCGAGGAACGGATCACCGCCCCGAGGGTCGGCGGCGCCCGAGTCGGCTGGGAGGCGGCGCTCGAGGCGACCGCCGAGCGCCTGCGCACGGCCGGGGAGCGCACTGCGGCGATCGTCGGCGGCCAGGCCTCCAACGAGGAGGGCTACCTGGTCCAGCGGATCGTCAGGCGGGCGCTCGGCTCGGCCGATGTGAGCTCGAGCGACGAGCTCGGGGCGGGCCCGCTACGCGCCCTGTCGGCCCCTGAGCTCGGGGCCGCGGTCGGCGATCTCGACGGCGCCGAGTCGATCCTCGTGGTCGGGGTCGACCCGCTCGAGACAATGCCGATCCTCGACCTGCGCCTGCGAAAGGCCGTCCGCCACGGCGGCACCCGGCTGGTGATCGCCTCCGAGCGCCCGACCGCGCTTGACGGGGGGGCCGAGGAGACCGCCCGCTATGCCCCCGGCGACGCCGCGGCCTTCCTCACCGCGCTCGCCGCCGAGCTCAGCGAGGACCGTGCCCCAGCTGACCCCGGCACCCCCGGACGCGAAGCGGAGGCGCTGCCGGGCAGTTATTCAGCGGACGCGCTGCGAATCGCCGGCGAGCTGCGCCCGGGTGCGACCGTCGTCGTCTATGGCGAGCGAATCGGTCGCGGGGCGCACGGCGATCAGGCGCTGAGGGCGCTCGCGGATTGCGCCACCCACCTTCGCGCCGCGACCGCCGGCGCCGGGCTGATCGGCGTGCCCGACGGCGCCAACGCCCGCGGGCTGCGCGAGGTCGGCTGTCAGCCGGGGGCTGGGCCCGGGCTCGCGAACGCAGCGGCCGGGCGCGACCTCGATCAGATCAAGCGGGCCCTGATCGACGGTGAGCTCGAGGCGCTGATCCTGGTCCAGGTCGACCCCGTCCGCGAGCTGCCCGACGGTCCCGGCTGGGCCGAGGCCCTGCGCCGGGCACGAAGCGTGGTTGCGATCTCGAGCTTCGACGACGCCTCGACCGCCGCCGCCGACATCGTCTGGCCGGCCGAGGCCCACCCCGAGAAGGAGGGAACGGTCACCCATCCGGACGGGCGCCTGCAGCGGCTGCGCCCGGCCGTGCCGCGCCCCGACCAGGTCCGCGCGATCTGGCAGGCCCTGGTCGAGCTTGCGGCGCGACTCGGCGACGAGACCGAGATCGACTCCGCCCCCGAGGCGCTGGCCGCGATCGCCGCCGAGGTGCCGTTCTACGGCGGGATCAGCTCGGAGGAGATCGGCGGGCTCGGGGTGAGGTGGCAGGAGCGGGAGGCAGCTGGTGAGTTCGCCGCCGAAGGGCCGCAACCGGCAAGCAGCGGGGAGCCCGTAGAGATGGCGGACGGAGCCGGCGTGGGATTGCGGCTCGGCACGTATCGCGCCTTGTGGGCCGATCCGGTGACCGAGCACAACGCGGCGCTCGCTTTCTTGACCGCGCGCCAGACGGTCGAGCTCTCGCCCGGCGACGGGGCGAAGTTGGGGCTCGCCGACGGCGACGAGGTCGAGGTGCGCTCGAACGGCGCCGCGGTGCGGGCGCGGGTCGCGCTGCGCGAGCGCCTTCGCCCCGGTACGGCGTTCCTGATCGAAGGGACCGCGACCGACAACGCCAACGCCCTCGCCGGACTCGGCGCGGTCGAGGTGGTGAAGCCGTGATCACGACGCCGCTGCTGGCCGAGGTCGGGTTCGCGGAGGCGACCTGGATCCTGATCGTCAAGTCGATCCTGATCTTCCTCGGGGTATTCATGATCGTTCCGGTGCTGACCGTGGTCGAACGCAAGCTGATCGGCCGCTTTCAAAACCGCTACGGCCCCAACCGGGTGGGCCCGGTCGGCCTCGCCCAACCGGTGGCCGACATCCTCAAGCTGGTCGGCAAGCAGGTGTTCCGCCCCGACGCAGCGATCCCCTTCCTCTATGCGATCGGCCCCGCGCTGGTGATCTTCTCGGGGATCACGACGATCGCGATCCTGCCCTTCGGCGACGTCAAGAACGGAGTCGGCTTCTACGGCATCGACGTCCCGATCGGGGTTCTCTACTTCTTCGCATTCGGCTCGCTCGCCTTCTATGGGCTGCTGCTCTCGGGCTGGTCCTCGGGCTCCAAGTACAGCTTCCTGGGGGCGATGCGGTCTGCCGCCCAGCTGATCTCCTACGAGATCTCGATGGGCCTGGCGCTGCTCGGCGCGATCATGATGGCGGGTTCGCTGTCGCTCGTCTCGATCGTCGATGCCCAGGGCTCGATCTGGTACGTGATCCCGCAGTTCGTCGGCTTCTTGATCTTCATGGTCGCCGGGTTCGCCGAGACCAATCGGGCCCCGTTCGACCTCCCCGAAGCCGACGCCGAGCTGGTCCAGGGCTTCCAGACCGAGTACGGCGGCACCCGGTTCGCCTCCTTCTTGCTCGCCGAGTACCTGGAGATGTTCGTGGTCTCGGGGATCGCCGCCGCCTTTTTCCTCGGCGGCTGGATGGGACCGGGGCCGGGATGGCTCGACCCGGTCTGGATGGTCGCCAAGATCCTCGCGCTGATCCTCGTCTTCATCTGGGTCAGGGCGACCCTGCCGCGGCTGCGATACGACCAGCTGATGAGCCTCGGCTGGAAGGTGCTGTTGCCGCTGGCGACCCTGAACGTGTTGGTGACCGCGGTCTTGGTAGTGGTCACGTGAGCCAGGTATGAGCGAAGCCCACGACAACACCGAGTTTCCGTACCTGAGCCCCGACGACGTGGTTTCGGTTCAGCGCGGGCCAGAGCCCGGTGGCGCCGGCGGCGCCTATCGCGCCTTCGGCGAGACCCTGCGCGGCCTGAAGACGACGATGGCGCGGCTGTTCGAGGGCCCGGCGACGATCCAGTACCCGGAGGAGAAGACGCCGGTTTACCCGCGCTTTCGCGGGCGCCACAAGCTGCACAAGTTCGAGGACACCGGGCTCGAGAAGTGCGTCGGCTGCTCGCTCTGCGCCGCCGCCTGCCCGGCGGAGTGCATCCGGGTGGTCGCCGCCGAGAACGATCCCGCCGATCGCGTCTCCGCCGGCGAGCGCTACGCCGCGGTCTATGAGATCAACCTCTCGCGCTGCATCTTCTGCGGCTACTGCGAGGTCGCCTGTCCCTTCGATGCGATCACGATGGGCCACGAGTACGAGATGGCCGACTACAACCGCGGCGATCTGATCTTCACCAAGGAGATGCTGCTTGCCGAGTCGATCGAGCGCACCCCGCTGCGACGCGAAGGGGAGTGAGGTGGGCGAGCCGAGCGCCCTCGCGACCGTTGAGCTGACCGCCCTGGACTGCGAGAGCCGGTAGTGGTCGCGGTCGCCTTCTTCGTCGGCGCGATCGGCGCCCTCGGGGGGGCGGTGGCGGTGATCGCCCTGCGCAACCCGTTCTACAGCGTGCTGGCGCTGATCGTCCACCTGATCTCGCTCGCCGGGCTCTTCCTGCTGCTCTACGCGGAGTTCATCGCCGCCGCTCAGATCGTCGTCTACGCCGGCGCGGTGATGGTCCTCTATCTGTTCGTGACGGCCTATGTGGGCGGGGTCGAGGAGTCGATCTGGGAGCCGATCCCGGGTCAGCGCCTGCTCGCCCCCTTGCTCGCCACGGCGCTCTTCGTCGAGGTCTCGATCGCGGTGATCGGCACCGCTCTGAAGTCGATCGACTCCGAGGGGCCGACGATCGGCGCCGGATTCGGCTCGCCCGGGTCGATCGGGACGCTGTTGCTGGAGCGCTTCCTGATCGCCTTCGAGGCCGCCTCGATGCTGCTCTTGATCGCGGCGGTCGGAGCGATCGTGCTCGCCGGGCGCAAGCACGAGCAGGAGACCTGATGGACGTCACCTGGTATCTCGTCCTGAGCGCGTTGCTGTTCGCCGTCGGCGCCGGCGGGGTCCTGCTGCGGCGCAGCCCGCTGGTGATCCTGCTCTGTCTCGAGTTGATGCTGAACGCGGGCAACCTGGCCCTGGTCGCCTTCTCGCGCTCGGCCGGTAACGAGGAGGGTCAGGTCTTCGCGCTCGTCGTCATGGTCGTCGCCGCCTGCGAGGTGGTCGTCGGCCTGGGCCTGATCGTCGCGATCTTCCGCCGCCGGATCCCGCTCAACGTGGACGAGATTCGCGAGCTGCGCGGATGAGCGCGACGACCTACGGCTGGCTGGTCCTGCTCTTCCCGCTGCTCGGCAGCATGGTGATCGCGTTCGGCTTCAGGGTGCTCTCGGCGCGGGTCGCCGGGATCATCGGCACGCTCGCGATCGCGCTCGCCTTCTGCGCCTCGCTCGGCGCCCTGTTGATGCTCCTCGACCAACCGGTCGCTGCGCGCCAGCTGACCGACTCGCTCTGGGAATACGCCTCCGCCGCGGGGCTCGAGATCCAGATGTCGATCCTGGTCGACCCCCTGTCGGTGTTCATGTGCCTGGTGGTCACCGGGGTCTCGACCCTGATCCATCTCTACTCGTTCGCCTATATGCGCGGTGACGCGGGGTACCGGCGCTTTTTCAGCTACCTCAACTTCTTCGTCTTCTCGATGCTGCTGTTGGTCTTGGCGGGCAACTTCGTCCTCCTGATCGTCGGCTGGGCCTTCGTCGGCTTTGCCTCCTACGCGCTGATCTCCTACTGGTACCGGCGAGACACCGCGACCAAGGCCGGGATGAAGGCCTTCGTCATCAACGTCGTCGGGGACGTCGGCCTGGTGCTCGCCGCCTTCTTCATCTTCCGCGAGCTCGGCACCTTCGACTACCTCGCCTCATTCGATGCCGCGCGCGAGACCTTCTCGGCGAACCAGGGAGTGGTGGTCGCGATCTGCTGCCTGCTCTTGGTCGGCGCCTTTGCCAAGTCGGCGCAGGTCCCGTTCCATACCTGGTTGCCCGACGCGATGGAGGGGCCGACGCCGGTCTCGGCGCTGATCCATGCGGCGACGATGGTCACCGCCGGCGTCTATTTGATCGCGCGCATGTTCCCGCTCTTCGAGCTGGCCCCGACCGCGGCCGACATCGGCGCCTTCGTCGGCCTTGCGACCCTTCTGATCGCCGCGACGATCGCGCTCGCCGTCACCGATCTGAAGCGGATCATCGCCTACTCGACCATGAGCCAGATCGGCTACATGATCATGGGGGTCTCGATCGGCGCCTACGCGGGCGGCCTGTTCATGCTGATGGCCCACGCATTCTTCAAGGCGCTCTTGTTCATGGCGGCCGGATCGGTGATCTCGGCGATGGCCAACAACCAGGACATCGACCGGATGAGTGGCTTTCGCCGGGCGCTGCCATTCACCTCGGGGCTGTTGCTGGTCGGCTGCCTGGCGCTGGCGGCGTTTCCGGGAACCTCGGGGTTCTTCTCCAAGGACGAGATCCTCGCCTTCGCCGACAATCGAGGCGGGATCTACCTGATCTTCGGGATCGGCGGCTACGTCGGCGCGGTGCTCACCGCCTTCTATGCGTTTCGGATCGGCTTCAGGGTCGTCGCCGGACCGCCGTGCGAGGAGGCTCGGGAGCTCGAGCAGGGGCACCTCCACCACGCGCCGCCGACGAATCCGCAGACGGGGGAGGCCGAGGACACCGACGTCGGTTTCCCGGCCGAGGAGCACCACATCGCCGAGCGCGAGTGGCCGATGAGGGTGGCGATGGGAATGCTCGGGATTGGCGCGCTGCTCGCCGGGCTGATCCAGGTGCCGGGCGTCGACGATCTCGTAACCACCTTTCTCGAGGGGACCTTCGAGGACTCGGCGCTCTATGCGGCCGAGCCGTCGACGGCGAACGCGTGGATCGGCCTGGCGATCGGTGGAGCGATTGCGATCGCCGGGATCGCGCTGGCCTACCTCTGCTACGTCGCCCGCCCCGGGATCACCGTGCGACTGGCCGAGCGTTTCCGTCGCACCCACAAGTTCCTGATCAACAAGTGGTACTTCGACGAGCTCCAGGACGCGCTCATATATCGGCCGGTGCTGGCGATCGGCCGATTCGCCAACTCGGTCTTCGAGCGCGTGGTGGTTCAGGGGATCGTCGAGGGCGCCAGCGGGGTGGTCAAGGGCGCGGGCGCCGTCGTCCGTGGCGCCCAGTCGGGCTTCGTCCGCGCCTACGCACTGCTGCTCGTCGGCGGCTTCGCAGCGCTGGGGATCTATTTCTTGGTGGTGTCGAGTTGATCAGCACCGGTGAGGCCCGATGCTGAACGTACTCCTCTGGGCGCCCCTCGCCGCCGGTGTTCTGCTTCTGGCGCTGCCCCGCGGCGCCGCGCGCTGGGTCTCGGTCGCCGGGACGCTGGTCGCGCTGGCGGTCGCGATCGGCCTGGTCGCCGGCTTCGACTCGGACGCGCCCGGGCTGCAGCATGTGGTCGACGAGTCCTGGATCCCCGATCTTGGGGTTCGCTACGAGCTCGGGATCGACGGGATCAGCGTCTTCTTGATCGTCTTGACCGCGGTCCTATGGACCGCCGCGACGGTCTTCTCCGCCCTGCGGGGCTATCCGGAGGACGGGCGCTCGCGCCTCTACTACTTCCTGCTCGGCCTCGGCGAGACGGCCGCGCTCGGCGCCTTCTGCGCCCAGGACCTGCTGCTGTTCGTCCTCTTCTTCGACCTGATGCTGGTCCCGTTCTTCTTCTTGATCGGGAGTTTCGGCAGCGGCGATCGGATCGCGGCGACGACGAAGATGATTGTCTACACGCTGGTCGGCTCGCTGCTGATGTTGGTTGGTGCGATCGCGACCGCGATCCTCGCCGCGCAGCAGTCGGGGGGCGAGCTCACCTTCTCGATCCCCGCGCTGCGCGAGACCCTGCTGTCGAGCGGCAGCCAGGAATGGATCTTCTGCTTCTTCGCCGCCGCCTTCCTGGTCAAGATGCCGGCGTTCCCGATTCACGGCTGGATGCCGGATGCCTACCGGGCGGCGCCGCTGCCGGTGGTCCTGTTGTTGTCGGGCGTGCTCTCGAAGGTGGGCGCATACGGCTTTCTGCGGGTCGTCCTGCCGGTCTTCCCCAACGCCACCTCGACCTTCCAAGAGGCGGTCATGGTGCTCGCCGTGATCTCGATCCTCTACGGCTCGGTGATGGCCTTCACGCAGACCAACGTGCGCCTGGTCGCCGGCTACTCCTCGATCGCCCAGCTCGGCTTCATCACCCTCGGGGTCTTCTCGCTGCGCTCCGACGGCGCCGACGGCGCGGTGCTGCAGATGGTCAACCACGGCCTGATCGTCGGCGGACTGTTCCTCGTCATCGCGATCCTCTACGAGCGCACGCGCACCGAGGACCTGGCCGAGATGGGAGGCCAGGCAAAACGGGCGCCCGTGCTCGCGGCGCTCTTCCTGGTGATCACGATGGCGACCCTGGCGATCCCCGGCTCGGCCAACTTCATCGGCGAGTTCTACATCCTCAACGGCACCTTCCAGTCGAAGATCGCATTTGCGTTCGTCGCCGCGATCGGGGTGGTCCTCGCCGCGTTCTATGCCCTGCGCCTTTATCAGCGAACGATGCACGATCGGCTCCCCGAAGGCTCCGAGTCGCGCGAGCTCTCGCTGCCCGAGGGGATCGTGCTGGCACCGCTGGTCGCCTGCATCGTCGCCCTTGCGTTCTGGCCCGGGCTGATCCTCGAGCGCGGCGAGAGCTCGGTCGAGGCGACGGTCGCCGCGGCCAGCTGCGAGCCCTCGAGCAGCACGCAGCGCAACGGCGGCTACGTGATCGTGCTGGGTGACTGTGGCACCCAAAGCGCTTCCCTGGAGGCGAAGTGACGTTCACCGCCCCCGAGATCGACTACGCCGGCATCTCGCCGGTGATCGCGCTCACCGCCGGGGTGGTGGTGACGCTGCTGGCAGGACTGATCGGCGGGCGCAGGCAGCGGCTCGTCGTCTCGGCCTTCGGACTCGGAACGCTCGCGATCGCCGCCGGGCTCTGCATCTGGCAATGGGGCGAGTCCAAGGACCTGGTCGCCGGCGCCCTGCGGCTCGACGACCTGGCGCTCTCGGTGACCCTGATCGCGATCGCCTCGGCCGCCTTCTGCATCCCGCTTTCGTGGCGCGAGCAGTCGGTCGAACGCCCGCTCGGGCCGGCCGGCCACGGCGAGTTCCAGTCGCTGCTGCTGTGCTCGGTCCTCGGCATGACCCTGATCGCCCAGGCGCAGAACCTGATTGCCTTCTTCGTCGCGATCGAGTTGCTCTCGATCCCGCTCTACGTCCTCTGCGGCTCGGCGCTTCGGCGCGAGAGCTCGCTCGAGTCGGGGCTCAAGTACCTGATCATCGGCTCGCTCGGCTCGGCGACGCTGCTCTACGGGCTCGCCTTCGTCTACGGCGCCTCGGGCTCGACCGACTTCTCTCAGATCCAGGCCGCGCTCGGCGGCTCGATTGTCGACGACCCGCTCCTGTTGATCGGGATTGCGCTCTCGGCAACCGGGCTCGCGTTCAAGCTCTCGGTCGCCCCCTTCCACCAGTGGACCCCCGACGTCTATCAGGGGGCGCCGACCCCGGTGACCGCGTTCATGGCGGTCGCGACCAAGGCGGCTGTGTTCTGCGTCGTCGTCCGCTTCTTCCAGGTCGCGCTCGGGCCCGCCGTGGACGACTGGCAACCGGCGCTGGCGGCGCTGGCGGCGGTCTCGATCATCGTCGGCAACGTCGGCGCGCTCGGGCAGAGGTCGCTGAAGCGCCTGCTCGGCTACTCCGGGGTCGCCCAGGCGGGCTACATGATGGTCGCCGTGGTCGTCGCCAACGAGGCCGGCGTCTCGGCGCTGATCTTCTACCTCGCCGCCTACGCGCTGATGAACCTGCCGGCCTTCGCGGTGATCACGATCCGCGAGCGCGAGACGCCGTTCGGCGACGACATCCGCGCCATGGACGGGCTCGGGCGCGAGCGCCCGGTGCTCGCCGTAGCGCTGACCATCTCGATGCTGGCGCTCGCCGGCCTGCCGGGAACGGCGGGCTTCATCGGCAAGCTGTTTCTGATCGAGGCGTCGGTCGACGGCGACTACACCTGGCTCGGGGGAATGATCGCGATCGGGACGATGATCTCGCTCGCCTACTACCTGCGCGTGGTCGCGGCGATCTGGATGCGCCCCGCGGCCGAGCCGGGAGCCGGCGCCCTCCCGGCGATGGCCGGCGGGTCGCAGGAAGCCGATTCAGCGGTCACCGGCTCGCGTTGCGTCGTGATCCTCGCCCTGACCGTGCTGGCCGCCGCGGCGACGGTCTTCTTCGGCGTGATCCCGGCGCCCCTGGTCGACTGGGCCGCCAACGCCGGCGAGGCGATCGGCTCGCTGCTCGGCTGAATCGCCGCCGTCGGCCCAGCGCCTAAGCGCCGCGGTGATCGATCCGAAAGCCCTTGAGCAGCGTCTCGTGGACCGTCCACACCGTCTCGGTTCCGGCGGCCAGCGCGCAGACGTCCCCCGGACCGACCTCGATCTCGCCGCCGTCCCAGCCGATCGTCGCCCGGCCCTCGATCACGACGAAGACCTCGTCGGCCTCGACGTCGCTGAAGGTTCCCGGGGTGCAGCGCCAGACGCCGCTCTCGCAGTCGCCGGACTCCGAGAGCACGAAGGCGGAGGTCCGGGGGTCGCCGGCTATCACCTGCCCTGGATCGAGCGGCTCGTCGGCAAGCGGCGCGTCGCGCGCCGCGACACGGGCGACCGCCGCCTCAGCCACCCGTGAGCTCGGCGGTGGCCTCGGCGAAGACTTCGCTGTGGCGGTCGACCTGCGCCTCGGTGGTCGCCGGTGACATCAGCGCCATCATGTGAAAGGGCGTCAACAGCACCCCCCGGTTGAGCATGTAGAGGTGCAGCAGCGCGTCGAGCTCGGGGTCCATCGCCGCCGCCGCCTCACCGCCGCTGCGCGGCGGCTGCGCGGAGAACATGTACTCGGCGCGACAGCCGAGCCGAGTCACCGACCAGGGCAGCTGCCGCGCGGCAATCGTCTCGGCGACCGCCGACTCGAACCGCTCGGCGAGGCCGATCATGTGCTCGAAGGCATCCTCGCTCAGGACCTCCGCGAGCGTCGCGCGGACGGCGGCCAGCGAGAGCGCGTTTCCCGCCAGGGTGCCGCCGACGCCGCCGACATCGGCCTCCTCCCAGAAGGTGTTGGCGATGACCCGGTCGGCGACCTCGGCGCTGAACCCGTAGGCGCCGACCGGGATGCCGCCGCCGATCGGCTTGCCGATCGTGAGGAAGTCCGGCTCGAGCCCGTGGGCGGCGGTGTAGCCGCCCGGTCCGCAGCAAAGCGTGTGGGTCTCGTCGATCACCAGCAGCGTCTCGGTCTCGCGGGTGAGCTCGCGCAGGCGCCGGTGATATCCGTCGTCGGCGAGGACGATCCCGATGTTGGTGAGCGCGGGCTCGACCAGCACGCAGGCGACGTCGCCCGCGCCGAGCTCGAGCTCGAGGGCGTCGAGATCGTTGATCTCGACCACGCGGGTCGTCTCGGCGACGTGGACCGGTGGCCCGACGCTGCCCTCGCGCGGGCGCACCTCGCCGTTCACCAGGGTCGCGACGGTCTCGTCGACGCTGCCGTGGTAGCAGTGGTTGTGGACGAGGATCTTCGGCCGTCCGGTGATCTGGCGGGCGATCCGGATCACGAATCGGTTGGCGTCGGTGGCCGAGAGGGTGAACTGCCAGTCGCGGAGGCCGAAGCGACGCTGCATCTCCTCGCCGACCGCGGCCGCGTCCTCGGTCGGCAGCATCGCGGTGACCCCGCGCCCGAGCCGCTCGGTGACCGCCGCTGCCGTGGCCGCCGGGGCGTGCCCGGTCATCGCCCCGGTGTCCCCGAGGCAGAGGTCGGCGTAGACGTTGCCGTCGACATCGACCAGCTCGGCGCCCTCCGCGCGCTCGAAGAACACCGGAAAGCTGCCCGGCCAGCGGGTCATCCAATTCATCGGCACCCCAGAGAGCAGCGAGCGCTCGGCCCGCTCGTGCAGACGCCGAGATCCAGAGCGCGACTCGGCGAAGCGCGTGCGCTCGCGCGCGGTCAGCTCGGCGATCCGCTGGCGCTCGATCGGGGTCACGCCGACAGTCTCGCCGAAGCCCGCGCTTGCGGCGCTCAGAGCCAGCCCTTGTCCCAGGGCCCGGTGATCGCGAAGGTTTCGCCGGGATACTGCAGGTGCAAGAACAGCCACTTTCCGTCGGGGCTGAAGCCGGGCCCGGCGGTCTCGGAGGCCCCGACCCCCTGGCCCTTGCGCGGTGGGCGATCGAAGCGCCGCTTGTTGAACGGAAACAGATCGGCTGCGATGTGGTCGTGCAGCGCGAGCTTCTCTGTCACCTTGGCGAAGTTGAACAGCTCACCGTTCGGGGTCAGGCCGCGAACCCAATTGTCGGCGCCGTTGACGTCCTCGCCGTCGCCGTCCTCGCACAAGACGATCCCGCCCCGGGGGCTGACGGCAATTCCGTCGGGGCCGTTGAGGACCTTGTTACGCGGCGAGGCGTAGACGAGCTCGAGGCTGCCGCCCCCGAGCCCCTTCGCCGGGGTGTAGCGCCAGACCTGCCCTTGCTCGGCGGGGCCGCCGTCGGAGGCGACGAAATAGCAGCTGCCCTTGGCGAAGGTGCCGCCTTCCAACCCCATGAACTTGGCCGCGCCGGCCTGGCGCCCCTGCATGTAGACGGCCTGGGGGAACTCGTCGGCGCCGTTCGGATCCGGCTCTGGGATGTCGACCCAGCTGCAGGCGAGCTTCAATCCCGCCTTCCGGTCATGGGTCGTGTTGTAGCTCGGCTTGCCCTTGATCGCCAGCATCTGCAGCTTGCCGCCGCGGTGGAGCTTGCCGCGGTGATCGGGGACGTAGCGGTAAAAGCCATCGCCGGGGTCGCCGTTGTCCTCGGTCATGTAGACGATCCCTGTCCGCGGATCGACCGGGCAGGCCTCGTGGACGAAGCGTCCCATCGCTCTGATCGGCACCGGATCGACCGGCGAGGTCGCTCTCGCCGGGACCTCGAACACGTACCCGTGCTCGCGTTCGAATCCCTGGCGCTTGCCGACCGTGTTCTCCTCCCCCGAGAGCCAGCTTCCCCAGGGGGTGACCCCGCCGTTGCAGTTGTTGTCGGTGCCGTTCAGGACCAGGGCGCTACCCAAGAGCTTGCCGCCGGCGCCGTTGAAGTGCGAGACCGTGACCCCGCCCTGGGCGACGCGGTCGTAGGCCCTGCGCGGCCCGTGCGCACGGCCGGGATGAAAGCCCTCCTGGTTGCGGACGATCCAGACGGTGTTGCCTCGGCCCCTGAAGTAGCCGGTGCCGTCGTGGCAGGTCGGGGTCGGGAGGCCGTCGGACATCCGCGAGCCGGCGCGCCCGAAGCGCAGGTAGCGAAATCCCTTCGGCAGCGCGAGCGCGTTGCCGGGCCCGAACTGCAGCGGGCCGTAGCCGGGCTTGGCGGCGAACAGCTTCGAGGCCGAAGCGAGAGCCTCGTTGGCGCCGGTGTAGGCGAGCAGGGTCTCGGCAACGCTCAGCCCCGCCGCTGCCGCGATCCCGCGCTGGATGGCCTGTCTGCGTGTGAGCGTGCTCATGGGAGTCCTTTCCGAGTATCGACTATTGGGACTTGAAGTCCTGGAAAGCGCGCACCCACTCCTGGTAGTCGGGCGGGTAGGTCTCGGGAATCGCCTCGTCGGCGGTCTCGACCCCGGCGATCTGACGGTACTGCGGCGGGGCTAGATCGAGCGCCTCGCGGTTGGTCACCAGGTAACCGTCGCGCGCTCGGATCGCCTGCGCCTCGGGCGATGACTGCCAGTTCATCAACGCGTACGCGGCCGCGATGTTCTGAGCCTTCGAGGTGATCGCAAAACCGCAGACCCAGGACAGGGTCCCCTCCTTCGCCGGCGCCCACTTGGCGGGGACTCCGGCGCCGATCACGCGCTGGGCGAGCTGCGGTCCGGCGGCCGCGACGACCACCTCGCCCGACTTGAACAGATTGACCAGGTCGGAGTCCGAGTTCCACAGGGTCCGAAACTGGTCGGCATGATCGATCAGGTACTGCTTGGCGCGATCGAGCTCTTCCGGGGACAGGTTCATCGGGTCCTTGATCCCGATCGCCAGCGCCGCCTCGCCGATCGCCGGCAGCGCATAGGAGCCCTGGATCGTCGAGCGACCGGCGAACTCGGGATCGAACAGGTCGGTGAGCTGATCGATCCCGCCGGGCACCTCGTCGGTGTTGTAGATGAGTCCCTCGAGGCCCGCGGAGAGGGGCACCCCGAAGGTCTGACCATCGATCCGAATCCCCTCCGCGTCGGTGAACTCGAGATCGTCCCAGGCGTCGATCCCGTCCGGGTCGAGCGGGCGCAGCAACTGCTGCGTGACCAGCGGCTCCATCTCGTCGAGGCAGACCTCGACCACATCGGCCTCGAAACCACCGGCGAGCTTGGCTGCCGCCTCCTCGTTGGAGTCGAACGTCGCGGTCTCGATCTCGAGGTCCGGGTTGGCCTCTGCCACCGGGTCGATCATCTGTGGGGTGACGCTGTCCTCGTAGGCGAACACGCGCAGCGTCCCCGAGAGCTCGCCATCGGGATCCCCGGGCGCCGCCGCGACCTCGTCGGTGCCGCCTGAGCCCCCGCAGCCGATCACGACCGCCGCAATGGTCGCGATCGCCGCCGCGGTGCTCGCTCGCCTGAGCATTCCGCGCAGTTTGTCACATGAGTCAACAATTTGCAGATTGACCTGCTTTTCGTGTCGCCCGGGGCAATCTGCTACGAATTTCGAGCATCTGCTTGTAAACGACACGATCTAGTGGGAGACCGGAAAATGACCGCCGAGACGAGCCAAGTCGACTATCCGAGCGTGAAGACCGCCCTCCCGGGACCGTTGAGCGCCGGGCTGATGGCTCGTAACGACGAGGTCATGTACGGCCCCTACCGCGAGCACGACACGGTCCCGCTCTACATCGAGCGCAAGACGGACTGGTTGATCGAGGACGTCGACGGCAATACGTTCGTCGATCACGTCTCGGCGTGGGGCTCGAACCCGCTCGGCGCCCAGCCCACCGAGACCCTGGCGGAGACGATCGCGGCGATGCACAGGTGGGGGTTCGAGATCACCGACTACGTTCGCTCTGAGCCACCGATACGGCTCGCCGAGCGCCTGGTCGAGCTGGCGCCCGCCAACATCACCCGCGTCGCAACCGGGATCACGGGAACCGAGGTGGTCGAGGGCGCGGTCAAGCTGGCACGCGAGGCGACCGGGCGTCCGATGATCCTCGGCTTCCTCGGCCAGTACCACGGCGAGACCACGTACCTGACCGCGGCGGGGTCGACGGACCTCTCGGAGGTGACCTCGAACTCGGCTCAGTACGTGTCCGGACTCGTCTTCGCCCCCTATCCGAACGCCTTCCGGGCGCCCTTTCACAAGGGCCCGGGCCCCTATGACGACACGATCTACGTCGACTACCTGGAGGAGGTGTTGCTGCGCCACCAGGTCGATCCGGAGCAGATCGCCGGAGTGCTGATCGAGCCGGTGCTCGGCGAGGGCGGGATCGTGATCCCGTCGGCCGGCTTTTGGTCGCGACTGGCCGGCCTTTGCAAGCGCTATGGCTGGGCGCTGATCGCCGACGAGGTGCAGACGGGGATCGGCCGCTGCGGGACGATGTTCGCGGTCGAGCGCTGGAATCTCGAGCCAGACCTGCTGCTGCTCGGCAAGGGCTTCGCCGGCGGGGTGATGCCGATCGGCGCCACCCTCGGGACCGAGGAGATGATGCGCGACTCGACCATGCACGTCGGCGGGACCTTCGCCTGGCCTCCGGCCGCCTGCGAGGGCGCCTTGACCAATATCGAGAACATCCTCCGCGACCGGGTCCTGGACAACGTCCAGGAAATGGAGCGGGTCGCACTCGAGGTTCTCGGTCCGCTGGTCGAGCGCCACGAGCAGGTCGGCGACGTGCGCGCGGCCGGCGGCTTGGTCGGGGTCGAATTCGTCACCGACATGGAGACGATCAACCCGGCCCCGGCGTTCCAGCTCGCCGTCCACCATGCGTCGCTGCGGCGCGGGGTCCTCGGCATCACCCAGGTCGGCAAGTGGGTCTACCGGCTGCAGCCGGCGCTCAACCAGCCGATCGAGCTGTTCCGCTGGTCGTGCGAGCAGGTCGCCGACGCGATCGACGAGGTCAGCGCCGAGCCACCGCCCGAAACCGGTTGAGCGCCTCGGTCGACTGGGACCTGCTGGTCGGATACGCCGATCGCCTTGCGGCGCGCCCCGGCGAGCGGCTGCGGGTGATGGTCTCGAGCGCGACCGAGTTCGAGACCGAGGTGGTCCGGCTGCCGAGCCGCGAGCCGCTCGAGATCGCCGGCGAGCGCGCCGGCCCGGCCAAGCTGCAGCCGGTGCTCACCGGGTCGCGGGTCGAGGTCCCGCATTCCCCGGCGTTTCGCCCGGCCGACGGTCTCACCGTCACGACCTGGGTCTGGCTCGCTCCAGGGGCGGTTCGTGGCGAACGGCGTGCGCTGCTGTCCAGCTGGGGCGAGGATGGGGTCGACGGGTGGGCCCTGGCACTCGACGCCGACCTGCGTCTGGCCTTCGAGGTCGCCGGCGGTGGCCGGCGCGAGGAGGTCGTCGGCGCGCGTCCACTTGCGCCCGACACCTGGTGGCTGGTCCGGGGATCGCTCGATCCGGCCGCGGGCGAGATCTCGGTTGCCAGCTTCGACCTCGACCCGACGGCGGTCGCGCCGCACGACTCGAGCCGCAAGCGGACGACAGCTGCCGCGCCGGGGCCGAGCCCGGGCCCGCTCCTGCTCGCGGCCGAGTTACGCCGGGAGCTGCCGAGCGCCCACCTCGACGGCAAGCTCGAGGCACCCACGGTGCGCGCCGGACCCGCGGGCGAGCGCCTGGTCGGCGCCTGGTCACTGGGCGAGGGCCGCGAACGCCGCGTCGCCGACCATGGGCCCCATGGCCTCGAGGGACGTTGCGTCAACGGGCCGCTGCGCGGCGTCACCGGACACCGCTGGACCGGCGACGTCCACGATTGGCGGTTCGCCGCCGACCACTACGGGGCCATGCATTTCCATTCCGACGCCACCGACGACCTCGGCTGGGAGCCGAGCCTCGAGCTCGAGCTCCCGACCTCGTTGACCAGCGGCGTCTACGCCGTGATCCTGACCGCCGACGGACACGAGGACGTCGTCGCATTCGCCGTTCGCCGCCCCGCCGGTGCCGATCCGGCCGCCAACGTCGTCGTCTTGCCGACCTTCACCTATCTCGCCTACTCGTGCGAGCGCCAGGCGCCGCAGCGGCTCGACTCGCCGGGCCCCGAGGACCGCTGGGTGGCGCGACACCGGCTCCGCAGTCTCTATGACCGCTACGACGACGGCTGCGGGGTCTACGAGGCCTCGACCCGACGGCCGCTGACGCAGCTGCGCCCCGGCTACCGCTGCCCCCAGCACGGCGGTCCCCACGGCCTTGGCCAGGACCTGCTCTTGCTCGGCTTCCTCGAGCGGCGCGGGCTTGCCGCCGATCTGCTCACCGACCACGACCTGCACGCCGAGGGAGCGGCGGCGCTCGCCGGTCACCGCACCGCGATCACGGGCGCCCACCCCGAGTACGCGACCGCCGAGTTGCTCGACGCGCTCGAGTCGCACGTGAGCGCGGGTGGCGGGCTCGCCTACCTCGGGGGCAACGGTCTCAACGGGCGCGTCTCGGTCGATCCGCAGCGCCCGCACGTGCTCGAGCTGCGCCGCAACGAGACCCAGGGACTCGCCTGGCAGGCGCTCCCCGGTGAGCACCAGCATGCCGCCACCGGCGCCTACGGCGGCGATTGGCGCCGTCAGGGACGCCCCGAGCATCGCTTCCTCGGGGTTGGGCTCTCGGCCTTCGGCGAGGCCCCCGCTGCCTCCTACGAACGTCGCGCCGAGCCGGGCGATCCAGCGGCCGAGGTGGTCTTCGCCGGACTCGACCCCGCCGCGCCGATCGGCCACCCGGGAGCGGTGCTCGGTGGCGCAGCCGGGTTCGAGGTCGACAACCACGATCCGCTCCTCGGCTCGCCCGCCGACTCGGCGGTGCTCGCCTCGGCGGCGCTCGGCTCCGAGTACGCCGTCTGGCCCGACGACGTTCGCGACGGTCCGCAGGCGGCACTGAAGCGCCGCGCCGACATGGTCCTCCGCCGTCCGCCCGGCGCCGGCAGGGTTTTCTCGGTCGGCTCGATCGCCTGGACGGGATGCCTTCGAAGCGACGATGCGAACCCGGTCGCCCGGGTGACCGAGAACGTCCTGCTCGAGCTCGCGCGCGAGCACCCGTTCGAGGGCCGCGGTGACTGACGCGCGGCGCCCGTTGGCGGAGCGCAACGTCGACGTGGTCGTGGTCGGAGCCGGCCACAACGGCCTCGTCGCCGCCGCCTACCTCGCCCGCTCCGGGTTGCGCACGCTGGTGGTCGAGCGGCGGGCGATCGTCGGGGGCGCCTGTACGACGGAGGAGTTCGCCCCGGGATTTCGCGCCTCCCCCGGCGCCTACGTCCTCAGCCTGTTGCGGCCGGCGATCTGGCGCGACTTCCAGCTGCGCGCGCGGGGCCTCGAGGTGCTTCCGGCGGCCCCGACGCTGAACGTCTTTCGCGAAGCGCCCGCCTGACCCTGCACGAGGACCCTGCCGCGACCGCGCGCGAGCTCGCCCGCTTTCACCCGGCTGACGGCGAGGCCTTCGCCGCCTTCAGCGAGGAGATGGTGGGGGTGGCCGGGCTGCTGGCGCCGTGGTTTGACCGCCCGCCCCCCGGGGCCCCCGGCTGGGTCAGCGCCGGCGCGCTGCGAAGCGTCGCCGAGGGTGCCCGCGCCGGGCGAGGCCACGGGGTCGCCGCCGCTCGCCTGTTCGCGAGCTCGGCCCGCGACTATCTCGAGCAGCGGTTTCGCTCCGAGCACGCTCGTGCGGCGCTCGGCTGGGACTCGATCTCCAACACGCTGGCCGGGCCGGCGACGCCCGGAACGGCCTACGCCGTGCTGCACGAACACGCGGCGAGCGCCCTCGGCGGCCAGACCTGGGGCTTCGTCCGCGGCGGCATGGGCCAGGTGACCGCGCAGCTGGCTGCGGTCGCCGCCGAGGCGGGCGCCGACGTCCGCACCGGCGCCGAGGTCGAATCGATCGAGGTCGACTCGGGGCGCACGGTGGCCGTCCGGCTCGTCTCCGGCGAGGCGATCGGCGCGGCCACGGTGCTCTCCAACGCCGACCCCAAGCGCACCCTGCTCGGCCTGATCGATCCGCGCGCGCTGCCGCAGCCGGTGCTCGAGGCGATCCGCGCCTACCGCAGCGACGGCGCCAGCATGAAGATCAATCTCGCAGTCGGCGAGCTGCCGCGAATCGAGGACACGCCCGAGCGACGGCAGCCCCACCACCACGGCCTGATTCAGCTGACGCTGCCGTTGGCCGAGATGGATCGTGACCAGGCGAGTGCTCGCGAGGGCGTCCCGGCCGAGGCACCCCACGTCGAGCTCTGCGTGCCGAGCGCGCTCGATCCGTCGCTGGCGCCCCCTGGCCGCCATGTGCTCACGCTCGGGGTCCGATCGCAGCCCTACCGGCTCGCCGGGACGACCTGGGACGATCAGCGCGAGCGGGTCGCAGACCGGATCATCGACGAGCTGAGCACGATGGTCCCCAACCTGGCGAGCACGGTGATCGCGCGCCAGGTGCTGACGCCGCTCGACCTCGAGCGCACCCTGGCGCTCACCGGCGGTCACCACCTGCACGGTGACATGTCACCCGACCAGCTCGGGCCGCTGCGGCCGGCGCTCGGAGTCGGCGGTTACCGAACCCCGATCGAGGGGCTCTACCTGTGTGGCGCCGGCACCCATCCGGGCGGCGGCGTCACCGGCGCCAACGGCCGCAACTGCGCCGCTCGCGTGCTCGCCGATCGGCGCCGGGCGCGGTTGCGCCCGCGGCTCCGGCGCCGTCAGTCGCCGAGCACGGTGTCCGACCAGCGGTAAGAGTCCTTGAGCTCGCTCAGGACCACGGCGGTGTCGGTCTCGACGACGCCGGGGACCTGGCGGATCCCATCGGTGACGACCTCGAGCAGATGCTGGTTGTCGCGGCAGACGGCGCCGACGAGTAGATCGGTGGGGCCGGTGCAGACAGCCACGTAGTCGACCTCCGGAATCGCCGCGATCTGCTCGGCTGCGCGCGCGAGGCCCGCCCCGGCGAGCCGCACCGAGATGAACGCCTGGATCATCCCGAGCGCGATCGGGCTGGTCGCCGCGACGATCTGAATCACGCCGCGCTCGGTCAACGAGGAGACCCGCTGGCGGACCCCCGCCTCCGAGAGGCCGAGCGCTCGCGCGATCTCGGTGAACGGTCGCCGGCCCTGGGTCTGCAGCTGGTCGATGATCCGGCGATCGATCTCGTCGAGTTGCTTGTTCATCCGCGCTCTGACTCGAGGCCCTCGAGACGCTCGGGCACCGGCGGCCGCGCAGCCGTGTCGTACCAGTCGCCGCTGAGCTCGCCGCCGTCGGCGACAATCGTCTCGCCGTTGACGTAGGAGGCATCGTCGGAGGCCAGGAAGAGGACGACGCGGGCCTGCTCGGAGGGCCTCGAGACGCGACGGAGCGGCACCCGGAGCAGGTATTCGCGGGTTCGCGCGAGATCGGCGTCGGAGTAGCCGGCGGCCTGCTCGGCGCTGACCGTCTCACCGGGCGCGACGCAGTTGAAGCGCAGGCCGCGATGCCCGAGTTCGTTCGCGAACGAGCGCATGATCGCGACGATACCCGCCTTGGTCGCGTTGTAGTGAGCCTCGGGCGACTCGGTCCGCAGGGCGTTCACGGAGGAGATCGAGACGACCGTGCCGGCCCCGCGGGCAGCCATCCCGCGGGCCACCGCCTGGGTCAAGAAGAACGTTGCCCTGAGGTTGACCGCGAACAATCGATCCCATTCCTCCTCGCCGATCTCGAGCACCGGCGTCTGGGCCATCAGCCCGGCGTTGTTGACGAGCACATCGATCGATCCGAGGATCGCCTCGGCCTCCTCGGTGAGCCGGCCGGGGGCGCCGGGCTCGGCGAGGTCGATCTCGACCGTCTGCAGCCGATCGGGCGCCGCCAGACGTCCGGCGAGCCGGTCGAGACCGTCGCCGTCGCGATCGGCGACGAGCACCCGGGCGCCCTCGGAGAGAAAGGCATCGGCAATCGCCAGCCCGATCCCGCTGGCGCCACCGGTGACGACCACATTGCGACCTTCGAACCGCATCTCGGCCTCCTCATGAATCGGGCTCGGCGCCCGTCTTTGTCTAATTGTGGAATAATGTGACAGATGGAAGGCCTCTCAGGCACCGCTCCCGCCCCGGACCTGCGCCTCAACACGGTTTCGACGGTCGATGCGGCCGCCAACGTTCTGCGCCAGCTGATCCTCGACGGTGAGCTCGAGCCGGGCGTCAGGCTGCGCGAGGCCGAGTTCGCCGAGCGGCTCGGGATCGCCCGCCACTCGTTTCGCGCCGCCACCCAGATCCTGATCTCCGAGGGGCTCTTGCGCCGCGAGCCCCACCGCGGCGTCCAGGTCACGGTGTTGACCGCCGCCGACATCATCGACACCTTCCGCCTGCGAGCCGCCCTCGAGACCGAGGCGGTGCGGCTGGCGATCGCCGCCCGGCGCGTGCCGGAGGGCGCTCGTCAGGCGACCGAGGACCTCTCGGCTGTGTCCGACGGCGCACCCTGGCGCGACGTCGTCGATCCCGACATGAGGTTTCACCGCGCGGTGATCGAGGCCGCCGACAGCGAGCGGATCTCACGTGCATACGACGGGGTCCAGGCGGAGATCCAACTCTGCATGGCCCAGCTGCGCCCGCACTACGAGCGCCCATCGCAGGTGGCCGCCGAGCACACCGAGCTGCTCGCCGCGATCGTCGATGCCGATCCCGAACGCGCTGACGAGTTGTTTCGGCGCCACCTCACCGAAGCCGTCCGCAACCTGAGCAGCGCCCTCGCAGCCGGCGAGCGGCCAGACCCCGAGGAGGTAGTCCTTTGACCGACCGAAACGAAACCGGCGGGCCGGTGATCAGCGCGGTCACGGCACGCGAGGTCCTCGACTGCCGCGGCCTGCCGACAGTTCAGGCCGAGATCGAGCTCGACGGCGAGCTCACGGCGACCGCCGACGTGCCCTCGGGTCGCTCGACCGGCTCCAACGAGGCTTGTGAGTTGCGCGACGGAGGCGAGCGCTTCGGAGGCTTCGGCGTCCTCGACGCGGTCGCGAACGTGCGCGGTGAGATCGCCGATCTGCTCGTCGGCCGCCGACTGCCCGATCAACGCGCGCTCGACCGCGCGTTGATCGGGCTCGACGGAACGCCCGACAAGTCGCGGCTCGGCGCCAACGCGATCCTCGGCGTCTCGCTGGCGGCCGCCCGTGCCCGTGCCCACTCATCCGGGCTGCCGCTCTACCGGGCGCTGAACGCCAACGCGCACGTCCTTCCGGTCCCGCTCGTCAACCTGATCAACGGCGGCAAGCACGCCTCCAACGACCTCGACTTCCAGGAGTTCATCGTGATCCCGGTCGGCGCCGGGTCGATCATCGAGGCGCTGCAGATCTCCACCGAGGTCAACCTGGCGCTGGCCGAAATCCTGCTCGAGCGCTACGGAAAGAGCGCGCTCAACACCGGTGACGAGGGCGGCTACGCCCCGGCGATCTCAGATCCCCGCGAGGCGCTCGGCCTGCTGCACGAGGCCGTCGCCGACGCCGGTCACGAGGGACGCTTCCGCTACGGGCTCGATTGCGCCGCCACCCACTACCACGACCGCGACGAAGGCACCTACCTGGTCGCCGGGGAGGTTCGCGACACCGACTCGATGATCGAGCTCTACCTCGAGCTGATCCGCGACTTCGACGTGATCACGATCGAGGACCCGCTCGACGAGGAGGACTTCGCCGGGTTCGCCCGGCTGACCGCCGAAAGCGGCATCCAGATCGTCGGCGACGACCTCTTCGTCACCGACCCCGAGCGCCTGCGCGCCGGGATCGCCGCGCAGGCCGCCAACGCCCTGCTCTGGAAGGTGAACCAGATCGGCACGCTTTCCGAGGCCCTGGACGCAGCCGATCTCGCCCACCGAAACGCCTACGCGGTGGTCGTCTCCGAACGCTCCGGCGAGACCGAGGACCCGATCATCGCCGATCTGGCGGTCGCGCTCGGGGCGGGGCAGATCAAGACCGGCGCTCCGGTCCGCGGTGAGCGCACGGCCAAGTACAACCGGCTGATCAAGATCGCCGAGGAGCTCGGGTCGACCGCGGTCTACCCGGGCAGCGCGCTCGCCTCCCCGGCGGTCGCCGCCTAGCGGCAGCGGTGGCGGCACCAGACCCATCGCCGATCGCGCCTCCGGCCGTCGGCGACCCGTTCCCGGCGCCCCGGATCGCCGGACTCGAGGCGCTCGCCGCGAAGGGGGAGCATCGTGCCCGCGGGCTTGCTCTGCGGGTCGTCACCGCCGGCCTCGCGGCCTGCGACGTCGCCCGCGCCACCGCCGACGCCGTGGCGCTGAATGGCGACCGGCTCGAGGTCGACGGACGGGCCTATGAGCTCGACCCGGCGGGCCGCGTGCTCGTGGTCGGAGCCGGCAAGGCCTCGCTGGCGATCGGCACCGAGCTCGAGCGGGCCCTCGGTGAACGGCTCGACGGGGGCGCGATCGTCGTCCGCGAAGGCGAGCGGCGGCGGCTCGATCGGATCGAGGTGCTGGGCGCCGATCATCCGCTGCCGAGCACCCGCAGCGTCGAAGCCGCGAGCCGGCTGATCGAGCTCGTCGCGGGCGCCGGCGAACGCGACATCGTCATCGCCTGCTTCACCGGCGGCAGCTCCGCGCTCGCCAGCCTTCCGCCCGAAGGAGTCTCGGCGACCGAGAAGCGCGACCTGCACCAGCTCCTGCTCTCGGCCGGGATCGGGATCGTCGAGGTGAACACGGTGCGAAAGCACGTCTCGGCGTTCAAGGGCGGGAGGCTGGCCGCCGCGACCCTGCCGGCTCGTCTGATCAACCTGACCGTCTCCGACGTCGCCGGCGACCACATCGATGCGATCACCGACCCGACCGTTGCCGACAGCTCGCGGGCCGCCGACGCGATCGCGATCCTCAACGGGCACCGCCTCTGGGACCGGACCCCGCATTCGATCCGCGCGCACCTGACCACCGCCGCGGCCGAATCGCCGGGACTCGATCGGTCCGCGATCCAGACCGTGCTCCTGGTCACCGGGTCGACCGCCTGCGACGCGATGGCGCTCGAAGCGAGCGCCCTCGGCCTGACTCCGGTGGTTGTCTCGACCACGCTCGAAGGCGAGGCGCGACAGGTGGGCAAGCTGCTCGCCAACCTCGCCCGCCAGAGCGCCGTTCGCGGCGCACCGTTCGCACCCGGCAGCGTGATGGTCGGATGCGGCGGAGAGAGCACGGTCACCCTCGCCCGCGAGGGCAGCTTCGGCCAGGGAGGCCCCAATCAGGAGGCCGCGATCGCCGCCGCGATCGAGCTCGAGGGATCTCGGGTCGCCGCCGTCTTCCTCGACACCGACGGCGCCGACGGCGGGACCGCCCACGCCGGCGCGATCGTCGACGGCCTGACGATCGAGCGCGCCGACGGCGTCGGCCTCGATCTGCGCGCCGCGCTGCTCGAGCATCGCTCGCGCCTGGCGCTCACCGCGCTCGAGGACGCGGTGATCACCGGACCGACCGGCACCAATGTCAACGACCTGTTCGCGATCGTTGTGGAAGGAGAGCGATGAGCACCGATGCCAGCCCGATGATCGTCGTCGACCGCCTGGTCAAGGACTTCGGCGAGGTCAGGGCTGTCGACGACGTCACCCTCGAGATCGCCGCCGGGGAGTTCTTCTCGATGCTCGGCCCGAGCGGCTGCGGGAAGACGACCACGCTCCGGGTCATCGCCGGCTTCGAGGAGCCCGATGCCGGCCGGGTGCTGCTCGACGGCGAAGACGTCACCTTCGTCTCACCGAAGCGGCGCAACGTCAACATGGTCTTTCAGGACTACGCGCTGTTTCCGCATATGACCGTCGCCGAGAACGTCGCCTTCGGCCTCAAGCTGAAGAAGGTGGGCGCGACGGAGCTCCGCTCCCGGGTCGCAGAGATGCTGACCGTGGTCCGGCTCGACGGCTACGAGGACCGCCGCCCCGCCGAGCTCTCGGGCGGTCAGCGCCAGCGGGTGGCGCTCGGGCGCGCCCTGGTCAACCGCCCGGCGGCGTTGCTGCTCGACGAGCCGCTGGGGGCGCTCGACCTGAAGCTGCGCCGCGAGATGCAGCTCGAGCTGAAGCGGATCCAGCAGAGCACCGGGACCACCTTCGTTTACGTCACCCACGACCAGGAGGAGGCGTTGACGATGTCCGACCGGATCGCGGTGATGGACGCCGGCGTGGTCCAGCAGGTGGATGCGCCGCGGGCGCTGTATGAGCGCCCGGCCACCGCCTTCGTCGCCGACTTCATCGGCACCTCGAACCTGCTCCAGCTCGAGGGGGCGGTGCGTCGAAACGGGGTCGCCGTGCTCGAGCTCGGAGAGGGCATGCGGATCGTCGCGCCCGCGGCGGGCTCGGCAGCCGGCGCGAGGATCACCGTGCGCCCCGAGAAGATCCGGATCGGCACCGAGCTCGAGGGCGAGTGCTCGCGGATCTCCGGACGGGTGGTCGAGCAGGTCTACCTCGGATCGCTCTCCCAGACCGTGGTCGAGATCTCCACCGGCGAGCGACTGATCGTCCACGAGCTCAACGACGACGAGCGTCCCTCGCCGGCTCCCGGGGACCCGGTCGTCTTGAGCTGGCACGCGCGCCACAGCCTGGTCGTCGACGCCGAGGCGGAGTTGTGAGCCGACGTGACCACGCGCTCGGAGCGGCGCTCGCCCTGTTCGCGGCGCTCGCCGTCGGCTGCGGCACCGACACCGGCGAGAGCTCGGTCGCTCCGGCCCCCGACGATCCGAAGGCTCCCGCCACCGGGACCCTGCGCTTCTTCGCCTATGGCGACACGGTCACCGACGAGATGCTGACGCCGTTCGAGCAGGCCAACCCCGAGCTCGATCTGCAGACGGCGAGCTTTAACTCGAACAAGGCGGCGGCGGCGAAGCTCGCCGGCGGCTTCGAGGCCGACGTGGTCGAGGTCTGCGCCGACGAGATGGAGCCGATCGTCGCCCGCGGGCTGATCCGCCCGCTGGACCCGAAGGCGGTCAGCGAGTTCGACGATCTCGCGCTCTCGGACTCCGACGACGTCCGCAACGACGCCGGAGAGGTCCTCTTCGTTCCCGCCTCCGCCGGCCCCCACGGACTGATCGTCAACACCGACCAGGTCGACGGAGTCGACTCCTACACCGACCTGTTCGATCCGGCGTTCGCCGGCAACGCGGCGCTCGAGTCGAGCTCGCTGACGGCGATCGGGGTGACCGCGCTGGCGCTCGGGATGGACGACCCGATGAACCTCTCTCCACCCGAGATCGACGAGGTGAAGCAGTACCTGCTCGACCACCGCGACCAGTTCCGCGACTTTCCCGAGTCCGACGCCTCGATGGCGAACCTGTTCAAGTCGGGCGAGGCCGTGATCGCCGACGGCGGCCGCGGGACCACCGAGGCGATGGTCCGCGACGGCGTCCCCGCCGAGTGGATCGCGCCCACCGAGGGCGTGCTCTCCTGGGTCTGCGGGCTCGCAATCACCTCGAATGCCCAGAACATCCCGGCGGCATACAAGCTGATCAACTACTACGCCTCGCCCGAGGCGCAGGCGATCTCGGGCGAGCAGGGGTTCGTGGCGATGAACCCGAAGGCGCTCGAGCTGATGCCGAAGGCCGACCGGGCGACCGCTGATCCCGACGCGCTCGAGCGGGCGATTCCCGAAAGCCAGCCGACCTCGGTCGACCTCTACGACCGCGCTTGGCAGGAGGTGGCCGCCGGGTGAGCGAAGCCGTGGTCATTGCGCCGCGACCGGCGGCGGCCGGGCCCCCGGCCGCACAGCGGCGCGGGCTGGGCTCCCGCGTCCGACGGCGGCTGCCCGCGGTTGCCAGCGTCGCCGTGATCGGATTGGCGCTGCTGATCATGTTCGGGCCGGTGCTGATGCTGGCCCTGTTCTCATTCAACGACTCGTCGATCATCTCGCTGCCGTGGGAGGGCTTCACCACGCATTGGTACGAGGAGGCGTGGTCGACTCAGGAGGCGCGCGAGGCGATCGTCAACTCGCTGGTCGTGGCCGCATTCGTCACCGCGGCTTCGCTCGTGCTCGGAACGCTCGCGGCGTGGGGGCTGACCCGGCTGCGCTTTCCCGGACGCGGCCTGCTCGCCGGCCTGCATGGATCGGTGCTGGTGGTCCCCTGGCTGATCATCGGCGTCGCCGGGTTGATCTTCTTCAGCCAGAGCGGCGTGGCGCTCTCGCTGACGACCGTGGCGCTGATGCAGCTGGTGGTCACCTTCCCGCTGGTGGTCGCGATCATCTCCGCCGGGCTGGTGCGCTTCTCGCGCTCGGTCGAGGAGGCGGCGATCGATCTCGGGGCCTCGCAGGCGCAGATGCTTCGCCACGTGGTCATCCCGCAGATCGCGCCCTCGCTTGCCGCCGCAGCGATCTTCGCCTTCGCCTGGTCGTTCAACAACTTCGAGGTCTCCTTCTTCACCGGCGGGTTCGAGCAGACGTTCCCGGTCTGGGTCTTCTCGATCCTGCGCCAGTCCGAGAACCTGCCGATGGTCAACGCGGTCTCGACCGTGATCGCCCTGGCGCAGGTGATCGCCGTGTTCGCTGCCTGGCTGCTGATCAAGCGCCTCACCCGCCATCGCGGCGGCGACAGCGCTCTGACCGAGCTGATGACCGGAGGTGCACGCTGATGGAAGCCGCCTCACTGCCGGTTCGCCATCGGCGGCGCCGCCGCCGCTCCCTGCTGCGACCGCTCGCGTTCATGAGCGCCCCGACGGCGTTGCTGGCGTTGTTGTTCTTGGGCCCGATGATCGCGATGCTCATCATCAGCCTCCAGTACGGGGTGTTGAGCGGGAGCTCGGGCTTCACCTTCGCCAACTTCACCGACGTGCTCGGCGACCCGCTCTACCGCGACGTCGCCCTGACCACCTTCGAGATCGCGACCGCGGCGATGGTGATCCAGCTGATGATCGCGGTGCCGATCGCCTACGTGCTCGCCTACAAGGCGGGACGGTGGGAGGTCCCGCTGCTGCTCTTCTTGGTCCTCGCCGACGAGCTCAACCCGATGGTCCGCATCTATGCCTGGCGGATGCTGCTCGGGCGCGAGGGGCTGATCAACGAGGCGCTGATCAGGATCGGCGCGATCGACGCGCCGATCGACGCCCTGCTGTTCAGCAAGTTCGCGGTCATCGTCGTGCTCTCGACCAGCTATTTGACCTACACGGTGATCCCGATCTACGCGGCGATGAAGGCCGTCGACCGAAACCTGTTCGAGGCCGCGCGCGACCTCGGGGCCGGGTGGTGGACGACAGCTCGCCGGGTGCTGTTACCGCTGATCGCTCCGGGAATCTTCGTCGCCCTGCTGTTGGTCTACATCCCGCTGTTCACCGACTTCGCCAGCCCGACCCTGGTCGGCGGCACCAGCGGTTACATGCTCGGCCAGGCGGTCAACGACCTCGTGCTCGAGAGCGGCGACCTCAACGGAGGCGCGGCGATGAGCCTGCTGATGCTGGCGGCGTCGGCGATCTTCGGGGTGATCGCTTACCGGCTGGCGAAGATCAAGCAGCTCGAGTCGTGAGCCGGAGTCCGACAGGACGAAGCCGAACCCGGCCGCCGTTGAGGCCGCTTCGATGACCAAGGGGAGGCCGGCGTACGACGTCGCCATCGTCGGCGCCGGCCACAACGGCCTGGTCGCCGCCCACTACCTCGCCTCGGCCGGGCTGCGAACGGTGGTGCTCGAGCGCCGCGAGATCGTCGGCGGCTGCTGCGTCACCGAGGAGTTCGCCCCCGGCTTCCGGGCCTCGACCGGCGCCTACGTGCTCAGCATGCTGCGCGAACCGGTCTGGCGCGACCTGCGCCTGGTCGATCGCGGGATCGAGGTCGACCCGGCCGGGCCCTCGCTCAACCTGTTCGCCGACGGAGCCGCCCTACACCTCGACGACGACCTCGCGCGTACCCAGGAGCAGATCAAGCCGTTCTCGGTCGCCGACGCACGGGCGCTGCCGGGCTTTGAGGCAGAGCTCGCCGAGCTGGCCGGGCTGATCACCCCGCTGATCGACACGACGCCGCCCGACCCGGGCTCGACCCGGGCGCGCGACCTGCCCGCGCTCATCGGGCTGGGAGCGAGCGCCGCGCGCAACCGCAGGCTGATCTCCGACGCCCTCTATCTGTTCGGGACCTCGGCGACCCAGTATCTCTCCGAACACTTCGCCGCCGACCACGTCCTGGCAGCGCTCGGCTGGCACGCGATCAACGACTCGACCGCCGGCCCGTCGACGCCGGGGACCGCCTATGTCCTGCTCCACGACCACGCCTCCGAGCAGGCCGGCGGCGGGATCCGCCAGTGGGGATTCGTCCGCGGCGGGATCGGCCGGCTGACCGAGGCGATGGCCGATTCGGCGCGCGAGGCCGGGGCCAGCGTGCGCACCGAGGCGGCGGTGCGCGAGATCCTGGTCGAGGACGGGGACGCGGTCGGAGTCGCGCTCGCCGACGGCTCGGAGGTCCGCGCCACCCGCGTCCTCTCCAACGCCGACCCGAAGACGACCTTCCTCGACCTGGTCGGCGAGGCGAAGCTCCCGCAGCGCTTCACGGCGGCGCTGCGCGCCTATCGCTGCGAGGGCACCAGCGTCAAGATCAACCTCGCGGTCGACGAGCTGCCGCGCGCCGCGGCGGTCGCCGCCAGCGGCGTCCAGCCCTACCATCGCGGCATCGTCGAGATCAACCCGACCGTGGCGGAGATGGACGCCGCCCAGGCCGACGCCCGCGCCGGGCGCCCTGCGACCGACCCCCACATCGAGCTCTGCTTCCCGACCGTTCACGACCCCTCGCTGGCCCCGGAGGGCCGCCATGTGGTCACGATCGACGTCAACTCCCAGCCTTACACGCTCGCCGGCGACGGCTCGTGGGACGAGCTTCGCGACCGCGTCGCCGACCGCGCGATCGAGAAGCTCGGAACCTACTTCCCCAACCTCCCCGGCGCGATCCTCGGGCGCCAGGTGCTCGCCCCACCCGATCTCGAGGCGCTGCTCGGGATCTCGGGCGGGCATGCGCTGCACGGGGAGATGGCCTTCGACCAGCTCTTCAACCTGCGCCCGGTACGGGGCTGGGCCGATTACCGGACCCCGGTCGCGGGCCTCTACCTGTGCGGAGCGGGCACCCACCCGGGCGGGGGGGTCACCGGCGCCAACGGTCGCAACTGCGCCCGTGAGGTGATCCGCGACGCCCACGGACTGGGCGCCCGCCTGCGCGCGCTGGCGCGATGAGCCTGCGCCCGCCATCCTGGGATGCGATCGTCGCGCCGGCGATCACGGTCGAGCCCCCCGGGCCGCGCAGCCGCGCGATCCTCGACCGGATCGCCGCGCACGCCTACCCGGGATTGGCCGCAGGACTGACGCCGTTCGCGCTCACCGAGAAGCGCGCCTGGACCGTTGCCGACGCCGACGGCAACGTCTATCTCGACCTCGCCTCTGCCTCGGCCTCGGTCCCGCTCGGCGCCGGGCGCCCTGAGTTGCTCGGCCCGGTGACCGAGGCGCTCGAGACCTTCGGCAACGAGGACACCCACGCGCTCGCCGGCGAGCTCGCCGCGCGGCTCGGCGAGCGGCTGGTTGAGATCACGCCCGCGAGCCTGAGCCGCTACGACATCGCCCTCAACGGCACCGAGGCGGTCGAGATCGCGATCAAGATGATGCGCCGGGCAACCGGACGACCGGTGATCATCGCCTTTCACGGCTCCTACCACGGCGAGTCGACGACGACCGCGGCGCTCGGGGCCGAGGCAGCCGAGATCAGCCGCGGACTGCGCGGGCTCGTCCCCGGCTTCGTCCACGTCCCCTACCCGCACACTTATCGCTCGCCTCTGCGTGATCCACGGCCCGGCGGCTCGGGCGACGCCACGGTCGACTACCTGCGCGACCAGGTGCTCTTCCACGCCCTCGACCCGGGTGAGGTCGCCGGGGTGGTGATCGAGCCGGTCCTCGGGTCGGGCGGCTGCGTGGCGCCGCCGGATGCGTTCTGGCCGGCGCTGACCGCGCTCTGTGCCGAGCACGACTGGCTCCTGTGCGCCGACGAGGTGAAAACCGGGATGGGCCGGTCCGGACACCTGTTCGCGGTCGAGCGCTGGGCGGTCGAGCCCGACTTGATCTGCCTCGGCAAGGCGCTGGGCGGCGGAGTGATGCCGATCGGCGCAGTGCTCGGCTCCGAGCGGGCGATGGGCGGCTTCGACGACGTCCCCACGGGCAGCACCTGGTCGTGGTTGCCGGCGGCCTGCGCGGCGGCGCTGGCGACGATCGACATCTATCAGTCCGAGCCCGTGCTCGAGAACGTCGCCGAGCTCGAGTCGCTGGCCGCCGCTCGGCTGACCGAGCTTCGCAACCGGTTCGCGCGGATCGGCGACGTGCGTGCCGTCGGCTGCTTTATCGCGATCGAGTTCGTCGCCGATCGTGAGACGGGGGAGCGCGATCACCGGCTCCAGGATGCGGTCGCCGCCGAGATGCTGCGCCGCGGCGTGATCGCCGACTCGTCGACCACCTCGCTCAACCTGCAGCCCTCGCTGGTGATGCCCGCCGAAGCCCTCGACCGCGCGCTCGCGATCGTCGCCGAGTCGATCGAGGTCGCGCTCGAGGACGAGCGGCGATGAGCGCCCTCGAGGCCGAGCTGCGCAGCGAGCTCGACTCGATGTCCGCCGCCGGGACCTTGAAGCGGATCCCGGTGCTCGAGTCGCCGCAGGGGCCGCTGATCGAGCTCGAGGACCGTGGCGAGGTCCTCTGCCTTTGCTCCAACGACTACCTCGGGCTCGCCAACAACCCCGAGGTCGTCGCCGCCGCTGCCGAGGGCCTCGTCCGCTACGGCGCCGGGACCGCCTCGGTCCGGTTCATCTGCGGCAAGTTCGCGCCCCACGTCGAGCTCGAGCGCGAGCTCGCCGACTTTCTCGCCACCGGGGCAGCGCTCACCTACGTCTCCTGTTGGAACGCCAACGCGGCCCTGCTCGACGCGCTTTGCGACGAGCACACGGCGGTCTTCTCCGACCGCCTCAACCACGCCTCGATCATCGACGGCATGCGCCTCGCGCGGCCCGGCCACAAGGCGATCTACGAGCACGCCGATATCGAGGACCTGCGCCGGGCGCTGGCGGCGGCGCCGCCGGCGAAGCGACGCCTGATCCTCACCGACGGCGTCTTCAGCATGGAGGGCGACCTGGCGCCGATCGACGACCTGGTGACGATCGCGGCCGAGCACGAGGCGACCCTGGTCGTCGACGACTCGCACGGGCTCGGCGTGATCGGGGCCCGCGGGCGCGGCGTGCTCGAGCGTTTCGGCGTCCTCGGCCGCGACGACGTGGTCATCACCGGGACGCTCGGCAAGGCGCTCGGCGGGGCCGCCGGAGGGTTCGTCGCCGGCGGAGCGGGTCTCTGCGGCGCGCTCGAGCAGCGCTCGCGCCCGCAGCTGTTCTCGAACGGGCTCCCGCCGGCGGTCGCCTGCAGCGCCCGGCGGGCGCTGGTCGAGCTGCGCGATCATCCCGAGCTGGTCGAGCGACTGCGCCGCAACAGCTCCACGATCCGCGCCTCGCTGGGCGCTGCCGGGCTCGAGCCGCTCGCCGGCGAGAGCGCGATCGTGCCGATCATCGTCGGCGAGACCGCCACCGCGATCCGGACCAGCGAGGCGCTGCTCGAGCGTGGCGTCTACGTCACCGGCTTCGGCTACCCGGTGGTTCCCGAGGGCACCGCCCGGATCAGGATCCAGGTCTCGGCGGCGCTCAGCGAAGCACAGATCGAGACCGCGGTGGCGGCGGTCGCCGAGGTGGCCCGCGAGGCCGGGGTCAGCGCCGCCAGCCGGCCCGGGCAAGGGTGACGAACACCTCGGCGCAGCACACGACCTCGGTGACGTCGATCCGCTCCTCGGGCGTGTGGGCGACGGCGAAGTCTCCGGGTCCGTAGACGAGCGCCTCGGCGCCGGCGAAATCGAGGAACCTACCCGATCACCGGGCCCGGGGAGAAGGGCTGGCTCTAGCGGGGGTCCGCAATACTGCTCGCCGATGGCCAACGAGAACGCCGAGCGCTACCGCGATGCCCTCGAGGCCTGGAACCGCCGCGACCTCGTCTGGATCCTCGAGCAGGCGGCCGACGACCTCGAGTTCAACACCGCTCAGCTGTTCCCGGGGATCGAGTCCCAATATCGCGGGCCCGAGGGGATGGTCGAGTTCTGGACCACCTTCATCGAGGAGCCGTGGGCACTGTTTCGGCTCGACGTCGAGGCCCTCGATCCGGTCGGCGACGATCGAGTCCTCGCCCTGATCACCTTCCACGGCACCAGCCGCGATAGCGGCGAGGAGGTCACGCTCGCCTACGCCCACCTGGCGACCTTCCGCGGCGAGGAGGTCTCGCGGATCGACGCGTTCACCGACTGGGACGAGGCACGGGCCGCCGCCGGGATCGAGCCGGAGAGCTCCGAAACCGGCTGATGGCCGATCCGCTCGAGCTGCGCACCGAGCTCGAGGAGGCGCTCGAGCTGGCCGCAGCGGAGGCCCGCGAGTACGTCGCTGCGCTGCCGAGCGAGCCGGTGCTGCGCCCGGGGGCCGAGTCGGCGCTGAGCGAATGGCACGGCGGCCTGCCCGAGAGCGGCGACGGCGCGCCCGCGGCGATCGCCGAGCTCGCGGCGAAGGCGGAGAAGGCGGCGACGCGCTCCAGCGGACCGCGCTTCTTTCACTTCGTCATGGGCGGTGGGACGCCGGCGGCGCTCGCCGCGGACTGGCTCGCCTCGGCCTACGACCAGGTCGCTTACGCCTGGGCCTCCTCGCCGCTGGGCTCGCATCTGGAGCGGGTCGCAACCGCTTGGCTGCGCGAGCTGTTCGAGCTCCCGCGCGAGTTCACCGGGGTGCTGGTCAGCGGCGCGACGATGGCCAACTTCACCGGGCTCGCGGCCGCGCGCAGCTGGTTCGGAGAGCATCATGGTGTCGACGTCGACGAGGCGGGCATGGGCGCCCTGCCGACCCCGGTCGTGCTGACGAGTGGTCACGTGCACCCGAGCGCGGTGCAGGCGTTGGGGATGCTCGGCATCGGTCGCGCGAGCGTCCGCCGGCTCATCGGCGACGACGTCGGAGGCCTCGATCTCGAGGCGCTCGAGCGCGCGCTCGACGCCGGGGAGGAGGGCGCGATCGTAATCGCCAACGCCGGCGAGGTCAACGCCGGTCACTTCGACCCGATCGCCTCGATCGCCGAGCTCGCGGCGGCCCATGACGCCTGGCTGCACGTCGACGGCGCATTCGGCCTCTTCGCCCGGCTCACCCCGGAGAGCCGACCGCTGACCGACGGGATCGAGCGCGCCGACTCGATCGCCGCCGATGCTCACAAGTGGCTCAACGTGCCCTATGACTGCGGCTTTGCCTTCGTCCGCGAGCCCGAGCGCCTGGCGCGCGCCCTCAACGTCGGCGCGCCTTACCTCCCCTCCCCCGACGACCCGCGACCGAACCCGGGCTTTCTGTCGCCCGAGAACTCGCGGCGCGCACGGGCGCTCGCGGTCTGGGCGACGCTGCGCGCCTACGGACGCCAGGGCCACCGGGCGATGGTCGAGCGCCACCTGAGCCTGGCTCGTCACCTCGGCGCCCTCGTCGACGCCTCGCCGCGCTTCGAGCGCCTCGCCGAGGTCAAGCTCAACGTCGTCTGCTTTCGCGCCGATCCCGGCGGTCTCGAGGAGCCGGAGCTGGATCGGCTCAACTCCGAGCTCGGCAAGGCGCTACTCGACGACGGCCGCGTGTTCGCCGGGACCACCGTCTACGCGGGCCACGTCGCCTTCCGCCCCGCGATCGTCAACTGGCAGACGACCGAGCCCGACGTCGAGCTGCTGCTCGAGGTGCTCGAGGAGCTGCTCGCGGCGCGGCTCCGCAGTTAGGCGTGGATCGGGCGTCGGTCGATCCAGGCGTCCTCGATGCGTCCAACTCGACCGAAGAGCCCGGCTCGGCCGGCCCGGGGCTGATCGGTCGCCTCGGCCCCGGGGCCACTCGATCGCGGCGTCGGCTACCGCTCGACCGGGCATCGCCTGGGTGCGAGCATGTGGCCGTGCTCCAACACGTCTCGATCGAGATCCCCGAGCGTCAGGTCGAGGCCGCGATCGAGTTCTGGACGCTGCTCGGGTTCCAGCGGGTCGACTCCCCCGAGCCGTTGCGCGGCCACGTCACCTGGCTCGAGCGCCGGGGCACCCAGGTCCACCTGATCCACACCGACTCGGCGACCGTGCCGACGCTCGGGCACACCGCGGTCGTGGTCGCGGACTTCGACGAGACCGTGGCCCGCGTCCGAGCTGCCGGCCACGAGGCCGAGGAGGCGAGGCAGCTGTGGGGAGCCAGGCGCGCCTTCGCGATCGCGCCCGCGGGTCACCGGGTCGAGCTGATGGAGTCGCCGCCCCCGTCCCTAGGATGACGCCCGTGCACTACCCGGTCGAGACCTTCACCGCCGCCGAGCGGGCTCTGCTCGAGCCCCACTTCACCAACCTCGATCGGCCGGTCTTCTGCCTCGTCAACCTGCCCGAGACGGTCAAGGGCGCACTCTTCGCCCGCTACTCGCGCTACCCGGGGACCCTGCGCCGGCTCTACCTCGAGGAGTTCGCCGACGAGGTCCCGAGCGGTGCCCGGCCGTTCGACGGGATCGAGGGCGAGCGCGCCGCGGGCCTCTACGAGCGCGTCTTCATCGGCTATGGCGACGACTCGATCGCCCAGGTCGGCGGCGCCCACGTCGCCTGCGAGTGGGTCTCGAACGTGCTCACCAAGGTCCTCCAGCGTGGGCGCCTCGCCGCCTACCTGGAGCAATCGACCCGCTACATCCCCTACGACCGCCCGATCGACGACACTGGCGGCTACCGCTATTACTCCGACGACGACCTCGGGCCCGTCTACCGCGAGGCGATGAACGAGCTGTTCGCGATCTACGCACGCAGCCTGGAGACGGTCCAGGCCTGGGCGGCCGAGCGTTGGCCGCGCGCCGAAGATCAACCGGAGGGCGCTTGGACGGGGTCGATCCGCGCCAAGGCCCTCGACCTGCTCCGCGGACTGCTGCCGGCCTCGACTCTGAGCCACGTCGGCATCTACGCGTCCGGGCAGGCCTACGAGGGCCTTCTGTTGCGCCTCGCCGCCTCGCCGCTGCCCGAGGCGCGCGCCTACGGCGAGCTGCTGCTCGACGAGCTTCAGCGCGTGATTCCGAGCTTCGTCGCTCGCGTCGAGCGTCCCGATCGAGGCGGCGATTGGGTCGCCCATCTGCGCGAGCGCCGCGAGGCGACCGAGCGCGCGGTCGCCCGGCTCGGCCTCGATCGCCGCCAGGGCGAGCCGCTTCCCTCGGTCGAGCTCGTCCACGTCGACGGCAGCGAGGCAGACCTGCTCGCCGCGACCCTGTTCGAATCATCGGGGAGCCCGGAGGCCGAGGTCCACAGACGGATTGCGACGCTCGACCCGATCGAGCGCGCCGAGCTGATCGGTGAGCTGGCCGGCGAGCGGCGAAACCGCCGCCACCGCCCGGGACGCGGCTGGGAGGCGGTCCGCTACCGCTTCGAGATCGTCTCCGACTACGGCGGCTTCCGCGACCTGCAGCGCCATCGGATGCTGACCTGCCAGTGGCAGCGACTCGGCCCCGAGCTCGGCGCCGGGGTCCCGGAGGAGGTCCGCGAGGCCGGCGCCGGCGACGAGTACGAGCGTGCGCTCGAGCTCTCGGCGTCCGAGTTCGCCCGCCTCGAGGAGGCGGGCCTGGGCGAGGCGGCGCCCTACGCCCTCTGCCTCGGCTACCGGATCCGCTACGTGCTCGACCTCAACGCGCGCGAGGCGATGCACCTGTGCGAGCTGCGCTCGGGCCGCGAGGGACACCCCACCTACCGCGCAGTCGCCCAGGCGATGCACGAGCGAATCGCCGCCGTCCATCCCGCGATCGCCGGCGCGATGCGCCACGTCGACTCGTCCACCGAGCCTCGCCTCGAGCGGATCCTGAGCGAAATCCGCACCCACCGCAAACGGGCCGCGGCCCCGACCGACGCGCCGCCCGGCGTCAGCACCCTCGGCTGAGGCGTTGTCGGGCGAGGACCTGGCAGCGGTCCTGCGGCGCTTCCTGCGGGCCTACGGCGACGGCGATCTCGCCGCAGTCCGGGCGGGGCTCGCCGACGATCTGGTCGCCTACGTCACCAACGCCGACGGCGGGGCCGATCTGGTCGAGGGCGCCGAGCGCTACCTCGAGCGGCTGCCGGACCTGCGCGCCGCCGGCGGGACGATCGAGGTCACCCAGACGCTCGAGGTGAACACGGAGCTGGTCCTGGCGATGGTCGAGATCCGGGCCGAGCGCGGCGGCCGCGAGCTCCACAACTTCGCCTCGCTGTTGGCCCGGATCGCAGACGGGCGGATCGCGACCCTTTGGATGGTCGAGGCCCAGCCCGCCCACAGCGACGAGTTCTGGTCGTGATCGCCGCCGGGGGCCCGGGCTCAACGCTCGAGCGCCGGGCCGCCTCGATCAGGGGATCTTCCGCTTGCGTTCGCACCCGTGTGCGCGGTCGCGCCCTGGACCGCCGAAGCAGGTGTCGCGCCCGGGCCCGCCGAGCAGCCGGTCGCGCCCGGGCCCGCCGAGCAGGACATCCGGGCCGCCGCCCCCGGTGAGGCGATCGTCCGCGGCGCCGCCACAGGCCCGGTCCTCGCCGGTGAGCCCGGCCGCGCGGTCACCGGCGCCCTCGAGCCTGAACGAGTCATCGCCCGCGGTGCCGACGAAGTCATCGGCGTCTGCCCCGCCGACATTGGTCGCGGCACGCCCGACGCAGGCGATCGGCCGGCCGGCGGCCTCGGTATAGAGGCCCTCGGCCGCCGACCCGAGGTAGGGGCCGTAGAGATGGCTGCCGTCGTTGAGATAGCCGTAGCTGGTCACGCTGGTGACCTCGCCGGCGGAATTGACCCAGGCGCCGCCGCTCGCCCCGGGGGTCATGTCGCACTCGATCTGCAGCGGCTCGGGGCCGCTGCCGGGGGGCAGGTCTGAGCCCGTGATCGGCGAGTCGCAGGTGAACAGCCGCTCGCCGTCGAAGTCGAACCGCGGCGGCAGGGAGATCGGGTTTGTGGCCGCGGGATACCCGTAGGCGCGCAGGTCCTGAGCGCGCGAGCCCTTGAAGGCGATCGGGCGAGCGCCGATCACGTCCTCGATCCCGCGTCCGTTCGGGTCGCGGCCGAGCCTGGCCGCGCCCAGGTCGAGGCGGATGTCGGTATTGCGGCGCCATCCGCGGGTGGTCAGCAGCTCGCGCGCCGGCCAGCTGCCGAACGGGCGCTCGCCGTTGCGATACCCGGGGACGAAGAGCCAGTTGCGGGCATAACCGCCGCCGAACTCCGGATCGTTGACGCAGTGGCCGGCCGTCCAGGCGAGCGAGCGGCTGTTCGAGCCGACCACCGTCGCCGAGCAGACGTAGCGCCCGGGTCGCCCGCCGGCCGCGATCGTGAAGAAGACCTTGCCGTGGACGCGCTCGGGAAACGCATCGCTGGCGGCGCTCGCGTCGACCGAGGGGCGAGCCGGCGGGCGGGCGCCGCGGCGGGCTTCGCCGATGGTGATCCCGAGGGGCCGGGCGGTCCGCATCCGCCGCGCAGTCCAGTACTCGCGAACCGAGGCCGGCGTCTGGCCGACGGCGTGGGCGAGGGCTGGGCCTCGATCCGAGCCGCCGCCGGCCGCGGCGCTCGGGCCGATCGCGGCGACCACGAGCGCGACCGACGGCGCCAGCGCCCGCACCCGCGCGCAGATCTGTTCCCGCCGCCTGAGGACCACCGAGGGAGCCTAGAGACGCCGCCGACTTGCGATCAGCCGATCGGCGCGGGCGATCGCACGGTCGCTGAGCAGCCGGCCGAGGTCGCCGCGCAGATCGACGACCCGGCCGTAGGTCCACTCGACCACGCCCGGAGCGAGCTCCGCCAACCGCGCCGGGACCCGGCCGCCGGGAAGCAACCGCAGCAGCGGCGCCGCCGCGGCGCCGCCCGACCTCACCACGCCGTCGGGGCCGACCAGGTGCCAGGACGCCATCCTCTCCTCGGCGTTCATCGACCTCAGCAACTCAGGCGCGACGGGGTCTTGAAGCGCGACCGGCTCCAGCCGGCGGGCGCGGTCGGCGCGCAAGACCCAGGCGCCCGACCAGCGACAGAAGCGACATTCGGCGTCATAGAGGAGGCGATAGGTGAGCGCGCTCATCGCTTCGGCTCCGACTCGCGCTGGCGCCAGAGCTCGAACAGGATCCAGGCGGGCACGAGCACCGTCGCACCGAGCGTGATCGCATTGGCCAGTGCGTCGCCGGTGCCGTAGGGCTCGAGGTTGAGCAGGTGGTAGGCGGTGTGCGGTAGCGCATAGACGAGGAAGGCGGCGGCGGCGACGGCCAGCAGGCGGCGCTCCATCGTCCACGCCGCGGCGATCGCGACCAAGCCGATCGCGCAAAACAGGGCGCCGACGTCGCGGACCAGGTGCTCGTTGTAGGCCGGGAGGGCCTCGACCCAGCCGCGACCGAAGGGAAAGTCGCGATAAAACGATGCCGGTGCAAGCAGCGCGTAGACGCCGACCGCGCCCTGGATCGCGCCGAGGGTCGCCAGCGATGCGCGGATCGCAAAGCCGTGGCGAATCCGCTCACCCGCGTCGCTTGCGCTTGCGCTTCTTCGCCCGCTCGCGCCGGGCCGAATGGTCCCGGGGCTCGGGCTCGGCTTCGTCGCCGAAGACCTCGCTCGCATCGCCGTCGACGACCGCCGGCTCGGCCTCGGCCGGCTCGCCTCCCGGGCGCTGCCACGGGAGCGCCTCGCCCGCGTCCCAGGCAGGGGGGCGCCCACGCGGGACGCGATCGAGGATGACGAAGCCGAGCCAGCCGAACCAGAGCACCAGCGCGAGCAGCGAGATCACCGGCGAGATGAACAGCACCGAGGCTCCCAGCGCCATCCCGAGCGTGGCGAAGAACCGGGTCAAGAGACCGACGCGCTGCGCTTGCAGCGGCACGTAGACCATCGCCACCAGCAGCCCGAGCACCGCGGGGAAGACAAGGCTGACGCCGACCTGGAACGCGGTCGAGTCGTCGATCAGATCGTCGAGCAGCGTGTAGATGTCGCCTCCAGGCCCGACCTGGGCGACGAAATCCGAGGCGACCCCGACCTGGGCGAAGGCGACCAGCAGCGACTGGACGGCGTAGAGAATCGGACCGATGAAGACGAACCCGATCATCGGCGTGCTGACCCGCTCGCTGCGCGCCTGCGCGGCTCGGAACAGGTAGAGCAGTGGGATCGAGATCAGGGCGAGCGCGAGCGCGCGCAGCCCGGCGGCGGCGAGGATCGCGCCGGCGTTCTCGTCGATCGCGCGGTAGCGCTCGGTGTCGACCCCGGTGAAAGGGACGACTCCGTTCTGCGGGTCGAGGGCCGAGGAAAGCAGGTAGATCGGGGCGATCGCGATCGACGAGAAGCCCGCCAGGCGCGCCCAGCGGCTCTCGCGTTCGAGGATCTCGGTGCGGTTCACGGACTCAGTCGCTGAGCTCGCCGGAGCGAGCGCGCTCAGGGTCGAGGCCGAAGGCTTCGGAGGGTGGGCGGATCGGGATGTAATCGTCGGCTGGGCCGACGATGCGCGAGAGGCGCTCGCCGGCGGCCAGGACGAGGTCGAGGAACGGCGCCGCGAGCCCGATCGCGCTCTCGAAGCGGTCGCGCCGGTGCCGTTGGCGAGGGGTCGGCGGGGTCATCGATCAGCCCCGCTCGTGGAAGAAGAAACCGGGCAGGGCACCCTCGATCACCTCTTGGGTCATCCGCTGGGCGACCTCGAGGTCGCCGGTGCGCACGGCGATGTCGTCGAGGGTGACGATGCCGACCAGTCCGCCGGCGTCGACCACCGGGAGCCGGCGAACACGGTGGCGCACCATCAACGCAGCCGCCTCCTCCAGGTCCATCTGCGGCTCGCCCGTGACCAGGGGCCGGGAGGCGTGCTCGCCGACCGCCTCGGCGGGCGAGCGCTCCTCGGCGAGCGCGCGCACGGCGAGGTCACGGTCGGTGATCATCGCGGTCGGCTCGCCCTCGACATCGCAGAGCACCACCGAGCCGACCGAGTGATCTCGCATCAGTTGGGCGACCTCGAGGACGTCGGCGTCGGGACCCGCCGTGACCACCCCGGCGGTCATGATCTCACGCAGTTGCACCGGTCAAAGATATCCGGGGACTAGCCTTCGCGGGCCTTGAACGAATCCGAGCGACAGACGGGACCGATCGCGGTCTACGGCGCGACCGGGTATACAGGCCGCCTGGTCGTCGCCGAGCTCGCCCGGCGGGGCGCCGATTTCGTCATCGCCGGGCGCAATCGCGAGAAGCTCGAGGATCTCGGACGCGAGCATCCCCGGGCCGGGATCGCGGTCGCCGACCTGGAGGACGGGGTGGCGATGCAGGCGCTGCTCGAACCTTGCGCCGCGGTCATCTCCTGCGCCGGCAGCCCCTTCGTCGCCAACGGCGAGCCGGTGGTCGTCGCGGCGATCGGCGCTCGCTGTCATTACCTCGACATCACAGGCGAGCAGCCGTTCATACGCCGGATCTTCGACCATTACGGTGGCCCGGCCGCCGACGCCGGCGTCGCCCTGGTCAGCGCGATGGGCTTCGACTACGCCCCGGGCGACATGATCGCGGCGCTCACAGCCGAGGGCATGGGCCCGCTCGAGGAGATCGAGCTCGCCTATTACCTGAACGCCTTCGGGCCGTCGCGCGGGACCTCGATGTCGACCGTCGAGATGCTCAGCGGCGGCGATGTGGAATGGCGCGACGGGACGCTGCGGCCCGCGCCACAGGGCGTTTCGCGCGGTCGCTTCGAGTTCCCCGCACCGGTTGGCAGCCAGCGGATGACGCGTTACCCCTCGGGCGAGCAGGTGATGGTGCCGCGCCACATCGACACCGCCGGCGTGCGCACCTCTCTGAGCGCCTCGGCGGTCGTTCCCTACCCGAGGCTGGAGGCGCTGACGGCGCTCGCCGGCCCGATGCAGCTGGCACTTCGCAGCCGCGCCGCCCGGCGGGTGGTCGAGGCCGGGGTCGCCCGACTCCCCGAGGGCCCCGATCCCGACGAGCGCCGGGCTGCGCGCTTCGTGATCGTCTGCGAGGCGCGCGCGGCGGGCCGCCGGCGCCGTGGCGTGGTCAGCGGCTCGGACGTCTACGGCCTCACCGCGTGGACCACTTCGGAGGGTGCGCTCGGCTGCGTGGCGCCCGGTTTCGAATCCCGCGGCGCGCTGGCGCCGGCCGAGGCCTTCGACCCGCGCCGGTTCCTCGAGTCGCTGGCGCCGGCAGGCTTGGGCTTCGAGGTCGACCCGGGGTGAGCGCCGCTCCGGCGTGCCCGCTTTGCGGGCAGCCGATGTACGGCTGGATCGCGCTGGCTCCGGCGAGCGCCGAGGCCAGCGTCGGGATGGCGCTCGAGGCGCCGCCGGAAGCCGAGCGGGTGGTCGTGCGCTGCGAGAGCTGCGGGGTCGCGCTCGAGCGCGACCGGGAGATCGACCTGGTCGCCGAGTGGGAGGCGATCTGCCGACCCGCCGGCGAGAGCGAGCGCACGATCGAGGTCCCCAACCGCGCCAGCCTGCAGGCATGGATCGGGGTCGGTGGCTGGGCGGGGATCGAGCTCTCGCCCGGTCACCTGATCCTGACCCCGGCGAGCCTCGAGTTGCTGGCGCAGCGCAACGATCGGCGGATCGAGGTCCTGCGCTATCCGGGCTGGGGCCGCGCCCAGGCCTGGATGTGGCAGACGATGCTAAACGGGCTCACCTTCCATCCAAACTTCTTTCGCGAGGTGCGCGCCGGCCGCCTGCGCCCCGCCAACGCGCGCAGCCGAGTCAGCTTCGCAATCGACGCCGTCGTCACCGCGCTCGGCGCGCCGCTGGTGGCGCTGATCTCGATCCCGCTCGAGCTCGTGGCCGCGCTGGCGCGCCGAGGCGGCGAGATGGTCGCCTCCGCACGTTGAGCGCCAGCCGGCGCCCGGAGCTCGAGCCCCTCGCGCAGATCGCGCGCGAGACGGCGGCTCGGTGGGGCGTGGAGGTGGCGGCGCCGTACGCGCTCTCCAACTACTCCTACGTCTGCCCTGCCGGCGAGGACACGGTGCTGAAGGTGCGGCCGGCCGACGACGACGAGTCGGATCAGGAGGCCGAGGCGCTGGCGCTCTGGGGCGGCAACGGCGCGGTCCGTCTGCTGCACAGCGAGCGCGGCGGTAGAGCGCTGCTGCTCGAACGGGCCAAGCCCGGCGACGACATCGCCGAGCTAGCCGAAGACCAGGCGATCGCGATCGCCGTCGATCTCGGGCCGCGACTGTGGCGGCCCGCCGGCGAGCCGTTTCGCTGGATCGGGGACTTCATCGGCGGCTGGCTGAAGCGAGCCCGACAACCAACGCCGCCGGGAAGGGAGCTACTCGCGCTCGCGCGCGAGCTCTATGGCGCGCTCGAACCCGGCCGCTCGGTCCTCGTGCATGGCGACTTTCATCACCACAACATCCTCGACGCCGGCGACCGCCACGCGGCGATCGACCCAAAGCCGATGCTGGGCGAGCCGGAGTACGACGTCGCCCCATTTCTTTGGAACCCGATCGGCTCCCGGATGAGCGCCGAGACCGCCCGCCGACGGTTGGCGGCGTTCGCCGACGCCGGCCTGGATCAGGAGCGGATGCTCGCCTGGACCGTGATTCGTGGCGCCTGCCTGCGAGTCGACCGGGGCGAGGTCGAGGCAATCTTGGCGCTGGCGCGATAGCCGGAGTGCCGGCACCGATCGCGCGGACCTAGGTCGAGCGCTGCCAGAGGCGTTTTGCGAGCGGCAGCAGCACCGCCCTGGGGGAGTGCTGGGCGCCGAGCGCTCCGGCGCGGTTCAGCAGCCCGGGGACGACCACGCGCTTGTCATTGTCGGCACCCTCGACCGCCTCGCGAGCGACGTCCTCGACCTCGGTCCAGAAGAGGTTCGGGAGCTGCTCCTCGGCGCCGCCGGCGCCGGCGACCTGAGCGAACTCGGTGCGCACCGGTCCCGGGCAAAGCGCCGTCACCGAGACCCCGCGGCCCTTCAGCTCGGCGTGGGTCGCCTCGCTGAGGCTGAGGACGAAGGCCTTGGTCGCCGCGTAGGTCGCGGTCCCGGGGATCGGCTGGAAGGCCGCGGTCGAGGCGACGTTGATGATCGCGCCGCGTCCACGTTCGACCATCCCGGCGCTGAAGCGGACCTGGAGGTCGAGCAGCGCCTCGCAGTTGAGGCGCACCATCGAGACGAGCCGCTCGCGATCGGCGCCGGCGACGGAGCCAGAATCGCCGAAGCCCGCGTTGTTGACGAGAATCTCGACCGCGAGGCCGAGCTCGACCAACCGCGCCTCGAGCAGGTCGCGACCCACCCCCTCGGCGAGGTCGGCGACGATCACCTCGGCCCGGATCCCGTGCGCGGCCGAGAGCTCGTCGGCGAGCTCGCGCAGGCGCGGCTCCCGGCGGGCGACCAGGGTCACCCCGTGCCCGCGGGCGGCGAGCTCGCGGCCGATCTGGCTGCCGATCCCCGACGACGCGCCGGTGATCAGCGCGGTCGAGCTCTCCGCTGGGTCCGGCAGGCTCACGCGGCCAGCCTAGCCGAGCGTTGCGGCTCTCTATGCTGGTCGGGATGGAAGGCTCAGACCCATTCGGCCTCTTCGGCGACCCCGACGAGCTGCGCGCCAGGCTCTCGGAGATGGCCGAGCAGATGCAGAGCTCACAGCGGGTCGCCTGGGCCGACAACGCAATCAAGCTGGCGGTCGACATGACCGTCGCCTCGATCGCAAGGCTCGACCTCAAGGGGTCGACCGACGAGCAGGCGATGCAGGTCCGCGACGCGATCCGGATCGTCTTTCCGGAAGCGGTCACCCTCGTGCGCGAGGCGCGCGAGGGTCTTTCCTGAGTCGGCTCTGATTCGTGACCCTCGCCGCGCCTCGCTGCGCGCCGCTGTCCCTAGCGTCGCCGGACGGTGGACTCACGCTCGCAAGCAGGCTCGGCCACCGTCGAGCACGCCGGCCTCTCGCTGCTGATCGCCGGGCTGGCCGTCGCCGCGATCGCCGCGATCGCCGTCCGGCCGCCCGATGGCGCCCGCGAGCTGGGCACCGCGCTGGCGCGCAAGATCCGCTGTGGCGCGGTCGGCCCGGGGCCGTGCTGGCGCGACCCGCTCACCGAGGCCTACGGGCGGTCGCTGGCCGGGGTCATACGGGCGCTGGCGCCCACGCCGGCGGCCCGCCGCTCAGCCTCCGGGTTGCTGCTACCGGTCGATTTCCGCCGCTGTCGCTCGGCGAAATGCGCCGCGCCCGGGCCCGATTCTCCGCGGCTGACCGCGTCGAGCCGCCGCACCACCGCCTTCGTCGATCTCGAGAGCCCGCCCGCCCGGGCAGGGGGTGTCGAGATCGACTACTGGCTCTATCGGCCAACGCTCGGCTGGGAGCGCCTCAGCCGCCGGGTGAGCGCCGAGGAGGTGCAGCAGCTCGCCCCGACCCCCCTGCTGGAGAGCGACGTTCCGGCGTTGGTCTCGCTGGAGACGCTGGCGGGTGCGAACCATTTTCAGTTCGCCCCCGGCGAGGAACCGCCATGGCGCTGGCATACCGACCGCCGCTGGCGAGCTCACCAGCGCGCGTCGTGATGCTCCATCACCCCGAATCCGTCGGCTAGCTGGAGGCCGCCCGGGAGGGCGCCACTGAAGGTCCCGAACGGCTGGCGGTAGGAGTACTCGATGAACGGGCGCTTCTCCTGCTTGGCGCGCTCGCTCTCGGCCGAGAACACGAGCCGGGCGCCGTCGGCGGTGACCGCGTCGAGGCCGTCGAAGCGCGCCGCCCCGGGCTCGCTGACCTCGCCGTCGACCCAGATCGCGCGCTCGGAGCGTCGCGGCGGGTCGTTGACGCCCCTGACCAGGTTCCACCCGACCTCGCGGCCGTCGACGGTCCGCCCGACACCGGCCGACCAGTCCCAGACCGTGTGATGGGGGTGATAGCCGCATGATTCGTCCTCGATTCCGCGCGCCTCGGTGCGAATCCGGCGCTCGCCGATCCGCACGTCGACCTCGACCGCCACGACCCGCTTGCGGGTCCAGGTGTAGCCGTCGTCCTCACCGGTTTCGCACACCGACTCCGCCCAGGGCCCCTCGCCGGCGCGCAGGAAGGCACGGACCTCGAGCTCGGGCCCCTTGGCCGGCGCCTCTATCCGAACCAGGGTTGGGCCCCGGTCGGGCGCCCAATCGATTCGCCCCGTGTCCTCACCCTCGCCGAGCTCGGTCCAGACCTCGCCCCGGGCGATCGGTCCCAGGGTCCGAGTCCGCTCGTGCAGCTCGCGGCGCTCGCGATCCCAGACGGCCCAGAAGGTCTGGCCGACGGGCCCCACATTGACGCGCGCCGCGCACAATGAGAGCTGATCCGAGAACACCCCGAGATAGCGCCAGCGCTTGCGCCACGCCCCGTTGCGACGCAGCGGCACCTTCCCCGGCGGCAGCGCCAGCTCAGGCCTGCCGGGACCCGGCCCACGCCACGGCAGCTCGCTCACTCGATCTTGGCGATCTGGTCGCCGGCGTTGACCGCGGTCCCTTCGGCGACGTTGAGCTCGGTGAGCTTGCCGGCCCGGTGAGCGGTGATCTCATTCTCCATCTTCATCGCCTCGATCACGCAGATCAGCGCCCCCTCCTCGACCTCGGCGCCCTTCTCGACCGCAACTTTGAGCACCGTCCCCTGAAGGGGCGAGGGCAGTGCGTCGCTGGAGGGCGAGGGCCCGGTGCCGGCTCCGCCGTGCTCGCGCTTCGGCGGGCGCTTGGCCGCGGCGCCGGCCCCGTTGGGGTTCGAGCCCGCAGCTCCGATCACCTTGACCTGGTGCAGGCGCCCGTCGACCTCGACCGAGTAGGTGCGTTCGGTGAGCGCGACCTCTTCCTCGTCCTCGTCGGACCCTGGGCCGTCCGGACGTGAATCGGAGGATTTGTCGGGAGACAGTTGCCGGAGCCACTTCTTGTCCTCGGTCAGATCGCGGCAGGTCTCGCCCTTGGCCCACTGCTCGGTCGCCAGGATCGCTCGGTGGAAGGGGATCAGGGTGGTCAGCGGTTCGATCCGGTACTCGCCCAGCGCCCGCAGCATCCGGCGCGTCGCTCGCTCGCGATCGATGTCCCAGGTGATCAGCTTGGCGACCATCGGGTCATACAGCGGCGTCACCTCCGACCCGGCCTCGAGACCCGAGTCGACACGGACCCCGGGCCCCGCCGGCTCGATGTAGCTCTCGATCCGCCCCGGCGCCGGGGCGAAGTTCTTGTGCGCGGCCTCGGCATTGATCCGGCACTCGATCGCATGGCCGCGCAGCTCGAGCTCGTCCTGGGCGATCTCGAGCGGCTCCCCGGCGGCGATCCGGACCTGCTCGCGAACGATGTCGATTCCGGTGACCATCTCGGTGACGCAGTGCTCGACCTGGACCCGGGTGTTCATCTCCAAGAAGAAGTACTCGTCGCCAACCTGCATCCCCTCGACGGTGCCGGCGCCGCGGTAGTCGACGGCGCGCGCCGCATCGGTCGCGATCTCGCCGATCCTGGCACGCATCTCGGCGTCGACGTGGGGACCGGGTGCCTCCTCGATCAGCTTCTGGTGGCGGCGCTGAATAGAGCAATCGCGCTCACCGAGGTGGATCACGTTGCCGTGCGAGTCGGCCAGCACCTGGACCTCGACGTGGCGCGGATCCTCGAGGTAGCGCTCGAGGTAGACGCGGTCGTCGGAAAAGAACTTCTCGCCCTCGCGGGCGGCGCCCTCGAAGGCCTCGGCGAGCTCGTCCGCAGAGCCGGCGACGCGAAATCCCTTGCCGCCCCCTCCCCCGGCCGCCTTGCACGCGACCGGGTATCCGATCTCCTCGGCGGTCGCGCGTGCTGCCTCGACGTCGGGCGAGGGCTCGGTCGCTCCGGGAACAATGGGCACCCCGGCCTCCTGCATGATCTCGCGGGCCCTGGTCTTCGACCCCATCGCCTCGATCGCTGCCGCCGGCGGGCCGATGAATACGATCCCGGCTTCCTCCACGGCCGTGGCGAAGTCCGAGTTCTCGGCAAGGAAGCCGTATCCGGGATGGACGGCCTCGGCGCCCGACTGCTTCGCCAGCTCGATGATCTTCTCGATCTTCAAATAGCTCTCGGCGGGCACCGACGGCCCCAGCAGGAAGGCCTCGTCAGCCTCGCGGACGTGGGGGCTCTCGCGGTCGGCCTCCGAGTAGACGCCGACCGAGCTGATTCCCATCTCGGTAAGCGCCCGCATCACCCGGATCGCGATCTCTCCCCGGTTCGCGACCAGGACCTTGTCGAACATAGGCGCGGGAGATTAGTAACCGTCAGGTGCGACTGCGCGCAGGACCCGCATCCCCCGCACCCGCGGTTGGCCGGCCGCGAGCCTCAGGCCATCGGCCTGATCGCCCAGCCGCGGTAGCGGGCTCGCCGACGGGCGACGGCGAGGTCCTCCGGGGGCAGGCTCGGGTGAACGACCTTGGACCGCGCGTGCGGCCCGTCGTAGTGCTTGAGCACGTAGGCGCGCAGCGCCGCTCGGTGCTCAGCGCAGGCATAGAGGGTGCGCCCGTACGGACCCCGGCCATGCCAGACCAGCCAGCCCTCAGGACCGCAGTCCACGTGCTGGCCGAAGCGGAAGTGCAAGAGCTGGCGCTCGAGGCTGATCTGGGTGAGCTGGTCGGGCTCGGACCGACAGAACTCGCACCTGAAGATCAGCCGACAGGTCACGGCCTCGCAGCCTAGTGGACGGCCTAAGTCAGGCCGCGCGCAGCTCGGCCGCGCCGGTCCTGATCACCTGCTCGCGGCCCGGGCCCACCCCGACCAGGGTGATCGGGACGCCGGAGAGCTCGGAGATCGCGGCGAGGTACTCGCGCGCCTCGGCCGGCAGATCGGTCTCGCTGCGGACGGCGGCGATGTCGCCCTCCCAACCCGGCAGCTCGATGTATTCCGGGGTCGCGGTGTGGAGGATCGACTGGTGGTAGGGAAAGTCCTCGAATACCGCCCCCTCGGCGCCGCGGTACCGGACCGCGATTCGCAGCGGATCGAGCCCCGAGAGCACGTCGAGCTTGGTGATCGCCAAGGCCGTGAGCCGGTTGAGCCGGGTCGCGTAGCGCAGCGCGACCAGGTCGAGCCAGCCGCAGCGACGCTCGCGCCCGGTGGTGGTGCCGAACTCGTGACCGCGGTCGCGCAGGTGGATGCCGACCTCGTCGGTGAGCTCGGTCGGGAACGGCCCGGCGCCGACCCGGGTGGCGTAGGCCTTGCAGACGCCCCAGACCTCGTCGATGTCGGTGGGCCCGACCCCGGCGCCGACGCAGGCCGCGCCGGCGATCGGGTTCGATGAGGTGACGAATGGATAGGTGCCGTGGTCGAGGTCGAGCATCGCGGCCTGGGCGCCCTCGAAGAGCACCGTCTGGCCGGCGTCGAGCGCCTCCCAGCAGAGCCGCGAGGTGTCAGCGATGTGGGGCTCGAGCCGGTGCCCGTAGCGCAGGTACTCCTCGGTCATCGTGTGCAGGTCGAGCTTCGGATCGCGGTGAAACGGCCGCAGGAGCTGCTGCTTGGGCTCGAGCGCCGCGGCGATCTTCTTACGCAGGATCTTCGGGTCGAGCAGGTCCTGGACGCGGATCCCGAGGCGAGCCGACTTGTCGGCATAACAGGGGCCGATCCCGCGCTTGGTCGTCCCGATCTCGAGCTTGCCCAGCTTCGCCTCGCCGGCGGTGTCGAGCATCACGTGGTAGGGCATGATCAGGTGGGCGTTGGCCGACACCCGCAGGCCGCCGACGTCGACCGCCCGCCGGCGCAAGCCCTCGAGCTCGTCGATCAGCACCGACGGATCGACGACCACCCCGTTGCCGATCACGCAGGTCTTGCCCGGATGCAGGATCCCGGAGGGAACAAGGTGGAACTTGAACTGATCGCCGTCACGGACGATCGTGTGGCCGGCGTTGTTACCGCCCTGGAAGCGGACGATCATCGCGGCACGATCGGCGAGCAGATCGACGATCTTGCCCTTGCCCTCGTCGCCCCACTGGGTCCCGATGATCACTACGCCCGGCATCGCCGGGGGATTATGCGGCAACCGCGCCGAACGCCCGCCTATGCGGCGTAGCGACGGTCCGAGCCGTACATCGGCAGCGTCTCGCACATCTGCGCCAGGCGCGAGACCGTGCGCTCACCGATCTGCTCCTCGAGTTGCGGCACGGTCATGTTCGTGGTCACCACGATCGAGCGGTTGGTCGCATAGCGCTCGTCGACGATCGCGTACAGCTGCTCGAGCACCCAGTCGCTGCGCTTCTCGGCCCCGAGGTCGTCGATGTGGAGCAGGTCGACCGAGGTCAGCCGCTTGAAGAACTCGAGGTAGGAGAGCTCGCCGGCGTCGGCGTCATAGGTGCGTCGGATCCGAGCCAGCAGACGCGGCAATGAGTAGATCGCGACCGAGTGCCCGGCCTCGATCGCCCGCTTGGAGACCAGCATCGCCAAGGTCGTCTTGCCGGTGCCGACGCTGCCCTCGAGCCAGAGCCCACGGCCGTCGGCGATCCGCTCGCCGAGCTCGCTGATGAAGGCGCTGACGACCTCGACCACGTCGCGGGTCTGGGGATCGCGTGCCATATCGGCGATCGGCGGTCGCTCCAGGCTCACCCCCTGGTACTTGGAGGGCAGCACCGAGCGCACCCCGCGCATCCGTGCCTGCTGGATGCGCCGCTCGCGACAGCCGCATGGCCGGGCGATCTCGTCCTCGGAGTCGGTGATCCAGCCGCCACCGTCGCAGATCCCGAGCGGGCAGGAGCGCGGCAGCCTCTCGACCGCGGCGCTCACTCCTCGGCCGCCTCGACCAGCGGCGCCGAGACCTCGCCCGGACGCGCACCGAGGCCGCGATCGGCGCGCGAGAGACTCTGAAAGGAGGCGTACTTGTCGAGGAAGGCGAGCTGGACGGTGTCGATCGGGCCGTTGCGGTTCTTGCGCACGATCAGCTCGGCGATCCCCTCGAGCTTCGCCCGCTCCTCCTCCTCGACCCCCTCGGTGTCGAAGTTCTTGTAGTAGTCCTCGCGATAGATGAAGGCGACCAGGTCGGCGTCCTGCTCGAGGTTGCCCGACTCGCGCAGGTCGGAGAGGATCGGCCGCTTGTCGCGCCCGGTGCGCTGCTCGGGGGCGCGGGAGAGCTGCGAGAGCGCGACCACGGGGACCTTGAGCTCGCGGGCGAGGATCTTCAGGCCCCGGCTCATCTGACCGACCTGCTCGACGCGGTTCGCGCGAGTGTCCTCGGCTCGCATCAACTGGATGTAATCCAAGACGATCAGCGCCAGGCCGCCGTTCCCGTTGGAGGTCTCGCTGGCGTGCAGCCGCCGCGCCTTCGCCCGCAGGTCGAGCAGGCCGAGGTCGGAGGACTCGTCGATCCAGAGCGGCGCCTGCTCGAGCTCGTTGCAGACCTTCAGCACCTTCGCCCATTCGCGCTCGGCGACCTGCCCCTTGCGCAGCTTGTCGGAGGGGATCCGCGCCCGCTTGGCGATCAGCCGCTGGGCCAACTCCGAGTCCGACATCTCGAGCGAGAAGAAGGCGACCGGGCGGCCCTCCTTGACCGCGACGTGCTCGGCGATATTGGCGACGAAGCCGGACTTGCCCATCCCCGGGCGGGCGGCGACGATGATCAGGTTGCCGGGCTGAAAGCCGCCGGTGATCGCATCGAGGTCGACGAAGCCCGAGGGGGTGCCGGTGACCTCGGCCTTGCCGCTCGCGAGATCCTCGAGCCGGTCGACCTCGCGCGAGAGGATGTCCTTGAGCACGTGGAAGTCCTCGGCCTGCTCCTCGTGGGCGACGTTGAAGAGCAGTCGCTCGGCGCGCTCGGCGAGCTCGCGCGGCTCCCCCTCGCGCTCGTGGACCGACGTCTGGATCGTCTGCGAGGCGGTCAGCAGCCGGCGCAGGAGCGAGTTCTGCTGGACGATCCGCGCGTAATGACGGGCATTGCCGGGGACCGGAACGGTGGAGGCGAGATTGGAGACGTGGTCGCGCCCGCCCGCCTCCTCCAGCTCTCCCTGCTGGGAGAGCAGCTCCGAGACAGTGAGCGCGTCGATCGGCTCGCTGCGCTCATAGAGGAGCTTGATCGCGCGAAAGATGATCCGGTGGCGCTCGCGGTAGAAGTCCTCGTCGGCGAGGCGCACGTCGAGGATCACCGGGTTCATCGCCGCCTCGGAGACCATCAGGGCGCCCAGCACGGACTCCTCGGCCTCGAGGTTCTGGGGAGGGACGTTTGCCTGCGCGAGCGCCATCTGTCTTCTATTAGAGGCGCAGCCGCGGCGGAATCGCCCCGCGGCGGCCTCGGCTTCGAGAAAACCACAGGCCGCCGGCGCGCGCATCAGTCGTTCCCGCTATCTGCGGCGGAACCCGCCGGAGGCGGCCTTGGACTCGGGCATAGACTGCCGCGCGATGGACATGCAGCCGGCCAGCCCACCGTCCGCGAAGCTCCGCGCCGGCCTTGCCGTGGCCGTCGCCGTGCTCGCCGCCTCGCGATCGTGCCGGCGGCGTCGTCGGCACAGTCGTGCGCGCCGGTCGTCAACCCCTACGACGGGACTCGATACGAGGGTGTGGACCTGAGCCACATTCGCGCCAAGGGCATCGCATGTCCGAAGGCTCGCCGGGTTGCGACTCGTGCTCACATGAAGGGGCTCGCGCTTGCGCCTTCGCCCGACGGGTTCCTCGAGTTTCGATCGAGCGGCTGGACGGTCGTCGGCGACCTGCGGCCTTCGAGCGACAAGTACCTCGCCGCGCGCAACGGCAAGCGGGTTCGCTGGCGCTTTTAGGGCGCGAAGTCACTCGGCCGCTGTGCGGAGGTCGCGTATCGTCAGCCCCCCGTGGAGGCGTTCGAGATCGAGACCCCGCATGGGCCCGCCCGGGTCCACCTTGCGCCCGGGCCAAAGCCGGCGGGCACCCTGGTGATCGGCCACGGCGCCGGCGGTGGAGTCGAATCGGTCGACATCGTCACCACGGCCGGGGCCGCGCGCGAGGCGGGGTTCACGGTCGCCCGAGTCGAGCAGCCCTACCGGGTCGCGGGGCGGCGCTCGCCGGCGCCCGCCAAGCAACTGGACGCGGCGTGGGAAGCGGTGATCGCGAAGCTGCGCGAGCGCGAGGTGATCGCCGGTGCTCTGGTTGCCGGAGGTCGCTCGCTCGGCGCCAGGGTCGCCTGCCGGACCGCAGGTGCGGTCGGGGCCGGCGCCGTCCTCTGCCTCGCCTTCCCCGTGCACCCGCCGGGCAAGGCCGATGACCCGTCGAAGAGCCGCCAGGGCGAGCTCGACGCCGTCGGAGTGCCGACGCTGGTCGTCCAAGGCGAGAGCGATCCATTCGGAATGCCCACCGGTGGCGGCAACCGGCGGGTGGTCACGGTCGCCGGCAACCACGGCCTCAAGGCCGACCAGGAGGCGATCGCCGCGGCCGTCGGCGACTGGCTTGAGGCCCTCCCCACCTAGGGGCCGACCGCGCCGGCACGATCACCGCCCCGAGCCCGGCGCCGAGCAGCAGGGGCGGCCCGTGCATGTCGGCGAGCGCGGTCAGCGCCACGCCGCCGAGCAGCGCCAGCCCGGCCGCAACCCGCGGCGGCAGCGGGGCCTCGGAGCTCGGCCGCAGCGCCCATGCGCAGAGCGCACCCAGCAGGCCCGCTCCCGCCACCGAGGATCCCGCGTCGGGCGGCGCCCAGAGGTAGCCGAAGGCCTGTCCGACGATCCCGCAGGCGACGTAGAGCTCGAGCCAGCGAAGCCTGCCGTAGACGCGCTCGACTGCGGTCCCGATCAACAGGTTCAGCCCGAGGACCGTGAGCGCGGTCGGCCAGGGGTCGAACTGGACCAGCAGCGGTGTCGCCAGGCGCCAGATCTGACCGGAATCGAGCGCACCCTGGTCGCGCCAGAGGTCGAGCCGCAGCTCGGGCGCCGCGACGGCGATCAGCGACAGCACCGCGGTCAGACCGACGACGGTGACGGTGACGACCGGGAACGTGTGGCTGCGCTGGAGCGCGGCCCAGGTCGAGGCGGTACCGGGCCCAGCCCGCGGCGCTGGTGAGCCGGCTGCTACTTCGCTTCGGCGACGATCGTCTTGACCTTCGCCGTGGCGCCGCCGGAGAGCTCGATCTCGACCATGTAGGTGCCGATCTCGCGGATCGGCTCGGGCAGCTGGATCTTCTTGCGGTCGATCTTCAGCCCGCGCGCCTCCGAGATCGCCTCGGCGATCTCGGCGTTGGTGACCGAGCCGTAGAGCTTGCCGTCCTCGCCGGCGCGGTGCTGGATCGTGAGCACGGTCTTGGAGAGCAGGGCAGCGGTCTCGCCGGCGCGGGCAGCTGCCTGCTCGGCGGCGCGCTCCGCGGCTTCGCGGCGACGCCGCGCCTCCTCGAGCGAGCGGTCGGTCGCGGGCTGGGCGAGCTTGCGGGGGACCAGGTAATTGCGCAGGTAGCCGGGGGAGACATCGACGGCCTCCCCGGCGGCGCCCAGGTCCTCGACATCTGCGAGCAGGATCGCCTGCGCCACGTTCTCAGCGCTCGCCGACGTAGGGCAGCAGGGCCAGCTCACGGGCGCGGCGGATCGCCAGCCCGAGCTGCTGCTGGTGGCGGCGCGAGAGCCCGGTGACCCGGCGGGAGCGCACCTTGCCGCGGTCGGAGATGAACCGGCGCAGGGTCGCGAGGTCCTTGTAGTCGATGTTCTCGACGTTGATCCTGGTGTACTTGCGCGGCCGGTAGCGGTCGCTGAAACGACCGCGGCGCCGGCCGCCCGCAGGCTGGGGCTGGGCGCGCTGCTTGCGCGCCATCAGCGGCCACCGTCCGTGATCTCGAAGAGCTCGGTCATCTCGTGCAAACGCGCCGCTGGAGGCGGCGCGGATCGCGGATTGTAGCTAGTGGACCGAGCTCCGCGGCGCCCCGACAACGATGCCGCCCCGCCTGCCCGCCGGCCCACCGCCCCGCCGGCCCGCAGCCGCCGTGCCAGTCCGCCGGGGCGAGTTTCTATCGCCTGGCGATCATTTCTCGCCCCGCGCGGGGCGGCGCCGTCGCCCGGCCGCAGCCTGGCGCCCCGCGCCCCCGGGGTTCAGAATGGGATGTCGTCGTCTGAGGCGCCAACCGCCGCCGGCTGCGAGCTGTCGAAGTCCGAGGTGTCGGCGGGGACGTCGGACTGGGCCTGAAAGCGGTTGCCGCCGGAGCTGTCGTTGCCGTCGCGGCTGCCGAGGAACTGGACGGAGTTGGCGATGATCGAGACCGCTTGGCGCTTGCCCGAACCGTCCTTGGCCTCCCACTCGCGCCAGTCGAGCCGGCCCTCGACCGCGACCGGGCGGCCCTTGGAGAGATAGGTCGAGCAGTTCTCGCCCTGAGCACCGAACACGGTGACGTCGAAGTAATTGGGCTTGTCGACCCAGTTGCCGCTGGCGTCCTTGCGGCGCGAGTTGACCGCGACGCGCATGTCGCAGACCGACATGCCGCTGCCGGTGCTGCGGAGCTCGGGGTCACGGGTGAGGTTGCCGGTGATGACGACGACGTTGACGTTGCTAGCTGCCACTGAAATCAGCCTTCCTGGAAGATCGTTTGTTCGCCTTCGAGTCTAAGGCGAGCGTCGGCGCGTTCTCTCCCCCGCGCGCCGGCGAACGCGCAAGCTGCGGCTTTAGCCGGCGGGTTGCTCTGACTCCGGTGCGGCGGGCGCCGGAGGGCTCTCGGCGGGCGGCGGCGCGGGCGCTGAAGGGGTCTCGGCGGGCGGTGCGGTGGGCGCTGAAGGGGTCTCGGCGGGCGGTGCGGCGGGCGCCTCGGGCTCGCCGGCGGGAACGGACGCCGCAGCGGGGGGCGGCGCTGGCGGACGCTCCGAGCCACGATCGTCGTGGTCGTCGCGGCCGCGGCCGCCGCGACGGTCGCGGCCGCCGGGGCCGCGGCCGGGAGCCGAGCTCGCCAGCGGCGCCGGTGGCGGCGGCTCGATCACCGGCGACTCGGGATCGACCTTGAAGATGCGAAAGCGCATCACCCCGTCGGTGATCCGCAGATTGTGATTGAGGTCGTCGAGCAGCGGACTCTCGGTCTCAAAGCGGAAGTACCGGTAGTCGGCCTCGGTCCGCCGCAGGATCTCGAAGGCGAGCTTGCGCAGCCCCCAGACCTTCTCGGACTTGAGGCTGCCGCTGGACTCGATTCGCCCACGGGCCTCCGCCGCGATCTGATCGCGGCGCTCGTCCGGGGCCTCCGGGTCGAGCATCAGGACGAGTTCGTATTCACTGGCTGCCAAAGCGGCCGGTGACTATAGCGGGGGAGGGTCCGCTCAGCGCGGGGGCGCGGGCTTGCTCGACGGGCTTGTAGGCGGCTGATGAGGGGCGCCCGGATCCGCTGGAGCATCGTCGGCCGAGTGGCCCTCGCGCTCGGCGCCCTGGGCCTGGCGATTGCCATCGGCGGCACGCTGCTCGAGCCCGATGATCCCCATCCGCTGCCCCCGGACGTCGGCCTCGCGACCGGGGCCACCGGCGAGTTCGCGTACGCACCGGCGAAGCCGACGCAGCGTTCGTCCGAGCGCGACCCGCACGAGGCCGGCGGGCACCCACGCGAGCGCCCGGCACCGGAGCCCGAGCGTCGGTCGCCCACGCACGAACCGCGGCCCGAGCCGCGTTTCACCGAACCGCCGCCGCCCGCCCAACCCCGGCCCACCGTGCCTGCCGCGCCGGCACCACCGGCTGCACCCGCTGCGCCTGCGCCGGCGCCGCCGCCGCCGCCCTCACCGCCACCAACACGGGCTCCGGAACCGGCTCCGTCGGTGCCCGACCCGACCGAGGTCGAGTTCGGCTTCGAATACCAGTGAGGGTCGGCGCAGCTAGGAGCCTTCGCGCTTGGCGCGGATGTCGTCGAGCTGCTCGCTGATCCAGACTCCGGGATCGCGGGCTCGGACGATCTCGCGCAGGCGATCGGCGCGCAGGCGACGCTCCTCGGGATCCATGGTCAGCGCCCTTTGGATCGTGTCGGCCTGCTCTTGGATGTCGAACGGGTTGACGGTCAGGGTGCAGTCGCCGAGCTCCTCGTGCGAGCCGGTGTTCTCGGACAACATGACCACGCCGTCTCGGGTGTTGACCGCGGGCGCCTCCTTGGCGACCAGGTTCATGCCGTCGAAGATCGAGTTGACCATCAGCAGGTCGAAGTGCTTGTAGCGGGCGACGGCCTCGGGGAAGTTCTCGTAGATACGCAGGTCGATCGGCATCCAATCGGTGGTCCCGTGGCGATGGTTGACGACCGCCACCAGCGCCTCGATCCGCTCCAGGTATTCCTGGTATTCGGGAACGTCTTGGCGCGAGGGCTGCAGGTGGGCGATGAACGTGACCCGCTCGCGAAACTCGGGATGCTGCTGGAGGAAGGTGTCGAAGGCGGTGAAGCCGCGCAGCACGTTCTTGGAGAGGTCGGCGCGGTCGACCCTGATCACGAGGTGGTCGCGGCGGCGGCGCAGGAGCTCTGACTCATAGGCGGCGACCTCGTCCGAGCCCGCGGCCCGGTCGAGGCGCCCGGCGTCGATCCCGAGCGGATAGGCCCGAACCCAGGTCTCGCGGCCGGAGTGCAGGACCGCTCCACGCTCGTAGTCGACGTCGACCTCCATCAGCTCGTGGCAGCAGTGGAGGAAGTTGCGGCAATAGGCGCTCGTATGGAAGCCGATGATGTCGTTGGCGAGCAGCCCCCGGTAGATCTCCTCGCGCCAGGCGACCGGGAGGATCCGCCAGCTGTCGGGCTGTGACCAGGGGATGTGGACGAAGTGCTGGAGCATGACGTCGGGGCGGGCCGCGCGAATCAGCCCCGGCGCCGTGTACAGGTGGTAGTCGTGAAACATCACCAGGGGGTCGGGGTCCTCGGCGATCCGCGCGAGCACGGTCTCGGCGATGTCGGCGTTGACGACCTTGTAGCCCTGCTCCCAGGCGTCGGCCTCCTCGCGGCGGATGTCGGGAGCGTTGGAGAGATCCCAGAGGTAGTGCTGGATGAACCACAGGATCGGGTTGGCGATCACGTTGTAGAAGCGGTCGTAGGCGTCGGCGTCGCTTTCGACCAGGCAGACGTCGTAGGAGACCTCGTCGAGCTCGACCTCTACCGGGTCATCGCCGGCCTCGCGGGCGACCTCGACGTCCTCGGCGGTCATCGCCGAGGCGACCCAGAGCGCCCCGCGGTGGGCGACCAGCCCGGTGAGCGCGGTGACCAGGCCGCCGCCGCCGCGCTGGACCACCCGCTCGCCCTCGACGAGCTCGAACTGCGCCGGCCCGCGGTTGGAGACGATCACCAGGCGCTGGTCGCTCATGGACCAGCTTCTACCCGATCGGCGACCGGAGAGCGTCGACGTCTAGGTATCGAGCTCGGTGAACAGGTCGAGCCAGTCGCGCAGCAGGCGCGGGGTGAGGAAATGCTCACGCGCATGCTCCTTGCCGGCGCGGCCGATCCGCTTGGCGAGCTCGGGATCGCGGAGGATCTCGGTCGAGCGCCTCGCCGCTTCCTCGGGCGAGCCGACCAGGAAGCCCGACTTGCCGTCGGCGATCTGCAGCGGGATCCCACCGACGTCGCCGCCGATCATCGGCCGCCCCTTCCATTGCGCCTCGGTGACCGTCAGCCCGAAGCCCTCGCGAATCGACTTCTGCATGCAGACGTCGGCCTGGGACTGAAACGCGTTCACCTCGATCGCGCCGACGTTGTTGAGGTTGTTGAGGATCTTGATGTCCGGATCGCCGTCGGCATGGCGGAAGGTGCGGTGAAAGAACTCCCAGCCCTCGGGGTCGTCGGTGGCCATCGACCCGACCAGCGCCAGCTGAGCGTCGGGGATCTCCTCGCGGGTCAGCCGGTAGGCGTCGATGACGCCGATCGGGTCCTTCCAGGGATCGAAGCGCGAGACCTGGCAGATCAGTGGCCGGTCGGTGTCGATCCCGAACTGCTCGCAGACGAACGCCGCGTCCTCGGGTGAGAGTGCCATGTTCTTCGGCGACAGCGGGTCGATCGCCGGCGGGCAGATCCGCTGTATCCCGCCGTCGAGGTGCTCCGGGACGTACTGAGGCATGTGCCAGACGGTTGCGTCGTATTCGGCGATCAGCGGCAGCATCCGCTCGATCGTCGCCGGGTTGGGAGCCGAGAGGTCGATGTGACAGCGCCAGATCCAGCGGCGGGCGCGCTCGCCGACGTTGGCCTTCATCCCGGCCGGCTGCGGATCGTGGACGATGATCACATCCCACTCGCCCTCGAGGCTCTGAGCGTTCATCGCGTTGTAGGCCTCGAACACCTCCCACTCCTCATCCGAGATCGACTGCGGATCGCCCTGAAGCGAGTTGTGCATCAGCTTGGTGACGTTGAAGAACTCCTCGCGCCCGAGGATCACCTGCCAGTGCGCATCGACGCCGACGTCGCGCATCAGCGGCACCAGCGCGTAGAGGATCTCCGAGACCCCGCCGCCGAATGCGGTGGCGCTGACGTGGAGGACGCGTTTGCCCTGCAGCGGCCCGGCGAGCTCGCGGATCCGCTCGACCAGCCCGCGGCCTGCGATGTGCGTGTAGTCCGCGAGGGACTTCTGGCCGAGCCCGACTTCCTGAAGCACCGCGGCAGCGTAGTCAAACAGCGGCTCCGGCCGCAACGGCTCGGACGTGCAGCAGATCTTCGCCTGCGGCCGGTGTCGGTCAGAGCGATGAGGGCCGCTCGCCCAGGGTCATCTCGATTTGCTGCTCTTCGCCGTCGCGGATCACGTCGAGCGTGATCTGCTCGCCGGGGTCGAGTCTCGAGACGATCCGTGGCAGGTCGGCGTTCTGGGTGATCTCCTCTCCGTTGACGGCGACGATCACGTCGCCGCCGGAGGGGTACCCGAGCCCCTGGAAGCGGACCGTGTCATCACCGGCGCGCAGGCCGGCCTCTTCGGCGGGGCTGCCCGGCTCAACTGTGGCGACGAGGGCGCCAGCCTCGGCGTCGATGCCGAGCTCGTCGGCCAGCTGCGGGTAGAGCGCCCGGGTGCTGACGCCCGCGTAGGCATAGGAGACCTCGCCGTCGCTGCGCAGCTGGTCGGCTGCACGCTCGGCGAGGTCGATCGGGACCGCGAAACCAACCCCCTCGTTGCCTCCCGAGGAGGTCTGGATCTGCTGGTTGATCCCTACGACCTCGCCGGCTGCGTCGAGCAGCGGGCCGCCGGAGTTGCCCGGGTTGATCGAGGCGTCGGTCTGGATCGCGCCGTCGATGCTGAAGTCGGTCAGCGAGTCGATCGAGCGGTCGGCGGCTGAGACGATCCCGACCGAGAGCGACTGCGTCTGCCCAAACGGACTGCCGATCGCGGCGACCCCCTCGCCGACCTCGACGTCGTTCTCGGAGCCGAGCGGCAGCGGATTGAGGTCGAGCCCGGCGGGGTCGACCTTGAGCAGGGCGACGTCGGAGAACGGGTCGAATCCAACTATCCGCGCCTCGACCTGGTTGTTGTCGGCGAATTGGACGTAGACCTCGTCGGCCTCGTGCAGCGGTCCCGACGGGGTTCCGGTCGTCGAGGCATCGGTCACCACGTGCGCGTTGGTGAGGATCTCGCCATCCTCGGAGATGACGAAGCCCGAGCCCTGTCCCTGGCCGCCGCCGCCGAACACGTCCGGGGTGCTGTCGCCGCCGATTATCTGGACCACGGTGACCACGCCCGGCGCCGCGTTCTCATAGATCGTCTGGGCGTCGAACGCACCATCGGCGGCCTCGATCACGACGCGCTTCGAACCCTCGCCCTCGGTCGTGGTGGTCTGCGCCGCGGTCACGGTGGTGGTCTCATCGCCCCCGCAGGCGGCCAGGCCCAACGACCCAGCGGCAAGGATCGCAGCGGCGACCACACTCGCCACGCCCTTTCGGTTGTCCGTCCCTACCTTGATCACGGTTCCCTTCGCGTCTGCCTGAGGCGTTGTCGATCAGGATACGCGGCGGCGTTCGGCATGCAGGCGAGCGTGATCACGGCCCGGACTCGCCCCCGGTCGCCAAGATGCAGATTCCCTCGCGGCCCCACTCGTGATCGACTTCCGCCTCTACCGGCTCGCCTTCATCCCCGCGCTGATCGCGGTCGTGATCGGCATGTTCTCGCTCGAGGGCGCGCCGGCGGCGCGCGAGGCGGCGACGCCGCCGACCACCTTCGATGGCGACCGCGCCGCGACCGAGGCGCGCCGGATCGCCGCCGCGGCCCCGGACCGCACCCCCGGTAGCGCCGGCGACGAGCGCGTCGCCGAGCTGGTTCGCAACCGGTTCGAAGAGATCCCGGCGGGAGCGGTCAGCGAGCAGGAGTTCGAGGCCGATTACGAGGGCGAGCGGGTCTCGCTTCGCAACATCATCCTGACCCTGCCCGGCGACGGGGCCAGCACGGTCGCCGTGATCGCCGACCGCGACTCCGCACGAGGTCCGGGCGCCGCGACCAGCGCCTCGGCCACCGGGGTGCTGATCGAGCTCGCCAACGCCCTCGGGGTCGCCGGCCACGAGAAGACCTACGTGCTCGCCTCGACCAGCGGCGGAGCCGCGGCCGGGGCCGGCGCCCGCGAGCTAGTCGCCGGGCTTCCGGAGCGCGCCTCGATCGAGGCACTGATCGTGATCTCCCAGCCGGGCGCCTCCGAGCAGCGCCCACCGTTCGCGATCACCAGCTCGACCGGGCCGAACAGCGGCTCGGTGCAGCTCGAGCGCACCGCCGAGGCCGCGGTCGAGGCGCAGGCCCAGCGGGTGTCGACCGATGAGGCCGCCTTCACCCAGCTCGCCCGGCTGGCCTTTCCCTCGGGTCTCGGCAGTCAGGCGCCACTGGTCGACGCGGGCTATGACGCGGTTGCGATTTCGGCCGCCGGCGAGCGCCAGCTCCCCGGTGCAACGAGCGGCACCGAGGAGATCTCGGGCGGCGGCCTCGACGCGTTCGGCCGCGCGATCCAGGCGACGGTCGGTGCGGTCGACATCTCCACGACCGAGCTCGTCCATGGACCCGACGCCCACCTGCAGCTCTCGGGCAACCTGATCGCGGGCTGGAACCTGGCCTTGCTCGGGCTCACCCTGCTGTTGCCGGCCGCGGTCGCCGCGGTCGACGGGATCGCCCGGGCACGGCGCCGAGGCGATCGGGTCGGTGGCGGGCTCGCCTGGGCGGTGGCCCGCAGCCTGCCGTTCGTCGGCGCGCTCGCGGCCCTCTACGGGCTCGCGGTCGTCGGCGCGATCCCACGCCCCGAGTTTCCGTTCGATCCCGGGCTCTACGGCCTCGGCACCCGCGCCGCCGTGACCCTGCCGCTGATCGTGATCGCCGGACTCGTGAGCGCGTTGTTGCTGGTGCGGCGCGGGGTCGGCGCCGCCGGGGCACCTCCGGCGTCCCTCGCCGCGGTCGGTGTCGTCGCGGTCGCCGCCTGCGCGGCGCTCTGGTTCGCCAACCCCTACCTGGCGCTGCTCGCGGTGCCGGCCGCCCATGTCTGGCTGCTTGCCACCGGCCGGCCGGGGGTGGCTCGCGGAGCGCTCACCGCGCTGGCGGCACTGGTCTCGATCGCGCCGCTGATCGCCGCTCTGGCCGCCGTCTCGGGCGCGCTCGACCTCGGAGCCACCGCGCCCTGGACCTGGACGCTGATCGTCGCCGACGGGCAACTGGGGCTCGCGGTCGTCTTGGCCGGATGCTTTCTCGCCGGTGCGCTGCTCGGCTCGGTTACGCTGGCGGCCGGCCGACGGGAGGTTTGAACCCCCCAGGTGGGCTAGTACGAGCGTTTAGCTGGGCGAAATTCGGTCGGGCGGGGCGTCGGTCGAGCCGATCGGGGGGTGATGAAGGACTCGCGAGCGAACGGCGAACTCAGCCCGAGTCGCGTTTCCAAAGGGGGATCGACGGGAAAGTGAGAGAGGGTGAACGAGTTGAAGCGAGAGATCGCACTCAACCAGTACCAGGTCGACGCCGAAGCGGTCGCCGACGCGATTCTCAGCAAACTGCGACTGGTGAAGCGGGCGCGACTGGCGCTCATCGAAGCTGATCAAAGCCGGCCGTTTGCGCCCGAGCCCCATCGGGCGTCCTGAGCTCGACGCCCTCGCCGATCTCGACCTCCCCGATCGCCGTCAGGGCGAGGCCACCATCCCCCACGGACGCGATCGCCTCATCGACCCGGTCGGCCGGCAGCGTCGCGAGCAGCTCGTAGTCCTCGCCGCCTGAGGCACTCAGGGCGAGCGCGTCGAGCCCGGCCGCGGCGGCGACTTGGCCGACTCCCTCCTGCACCGGCAGCCGCGCGCTCTCGATCACCAACCGCACCGAGCTCGCGGCCGCCAGGTGACCGCCGTCGCCTCCGAGCCCGTCACTGAGGTCGATCATCGCCGTCGCCCCGGCGGCCGCGAGGGCGGCGCCGGCGGCGAGCCTCGGCCGGGGCTCGAGCTGGCGAGCGCGAAGCGCCGCGGCAACCGGCTGATCGAGCTGCGTCTCGAGTTGTGGGCGTTCGAGCACCGCCAGCCCGGCGGCGGCGCCGCCGAGCTCGCCGGTGACCACCAACACGTCCCCGGGCCGAGCGCCGCTTCGGGGCACCAGAGCCTCGGGATCGGCGGCGTGCCCGACCACGGTGACCGCGACGATCAGCGCCGGCGCCCGGGTGACGTCGCCGCCGGCGATCACGACGCCGGCGGCCGCGGCCACCGCCCCGAGCCCGTCGGCGAGCTCGAGCACCGGTTCGTCGGCGAGCGAGTCGCTGATCCCGAGCTGGACGTAGGCCTCGCCGGGGCCCGCGCCCATCGCCGCCAGGTCGGAGAGCGCCGCCGCCAGCGCCTTGTGGCCGACGCTGCGCAGCGGGAACTCGGGGAGACGGAAGTGGACGTCCTCGACCAGGACGTCGACGCTGGTCACGGTTGCGCCCGCGGGAACCGAGATCGCCGCGTCGTCGCCGCTGCCGAGCACCAGCGCCCCGTCCTCGACCACAGCCCCGGCGCGCTCGAGACGGCCGCGGATTGCGGCGATCAACTCGAACTCGCCCCTCGGCCTCACGGCCTCAATCGACTCCGCGATGGCGCGCTTGGCTCAGGTGCCGAGCCCGCCGCTTGTCGGCGCCGGGGAACCGCCTCCGCCTCCGCCGGCCGGCGGGCCGCCACCGCCGCCCGTCTCGCCGCCGCGCGGAGTCGGCGCCTGGTCGGGGGTCGGCGTGGGTCCCTGACCGGCGCCCGGGGCGTACAGATCCGGGTCGTAGTTGGGGTCGGTGCCGCCCGTGTTGGGGTCGGTGGTGTCGTCGGTGGCGTCCGGGGGCGTGGTCGAGTCATAGGGATCGGTCGAGTCGTAATCCGGCGAGACGGTCTGGTCGGAGGAGAAGCTCGACAACGACGCCGGATCCTGGGGCGCCGGGAAGTCGTCGCAGGGTTGGGAGGCCGCGGCGAGCATGAAGTCGTGCCAGATCGGCGCCGAGAGGTCGGCGCCGTAGCCGGGCAGCGGCAGGCGGGCGTCGGGGTTGCCGGTCCAGACGGCGGTCGCTATGTGGGGCGTGTAGCCGACGAACCAGGCGTCGGACTGCTCCTCGGTCGTCCCCGTCTTCCCGGACGCCGGGCAGGGGATGTCGCAGCAGGCGGCGGTGCCGGAGTCGAGCGGCCCCTTCATCACGTCGGCGACCTCGTAGGCGACGCCGTCGGAGATCACCCGGTTTCCTTCGGGGTCCTCGGGTTCGTCAACCTCGCCATCGGGGAACTCGACCTTGCGGATCGCGGTCGGGTCATGGTGGACCCCGCCGTCGGCGAGGGTCGAGTAGGCGTTCGCCATCTCGAGCACCGTGCAGCAATAGGAGACGCCGCCGAGGGCCTCCGCGGCGAAGCCCTCGAGTTCTGAGGTGATCCCCATCCTGTGCGCCATATCGGTGAAGTTCTCCGGCCCGACGTCGATCCCGAGCTGGGCGAAGACGGTGTTGACGGAGTTCGTGGTCGCCGAGCGCAGGCTCATCGAGCCGCCACCGCCGCCGGTGACCGTCCACGGCTCGCCCCCGGCATAGGGGTAGAGGGTGATCGTCGAGGGGGCCGAGTAGTAGGTCGAGTCGGGGTCGATCCCCTGGTCGACCGCGGTCGTCAACACGAACGGCTTGAACGCTGAACCGGGCTGGCGCTTGCCCTGCGCGGCGAGGTTGAACTGGCTCGACTCGTAGGCCTCCGAGGAGGCCATGGCGATGATCTCGCCGCTGTCGACGCGCATCGAGACCAGCGCCGAGGCCGCGCTGGCGACCGGGTGGGCGGCGATCGCCTGCTCGGCGACCGCCTGCAGGCGCGGTTCGAGCGTCGTATAGACCTTGAGTCCGCCGTCGCGGACGGTCGAGACGCCGTACTTGTCGATCAGCTCCTGCTGGACGAAGTCGAAGAAGTACTGCTGCTCGCGCTGCTCATAGCGATAGCCGCGCTGCAGCCCCAGGCCCTCGGACTGAAACTGCTTCGAGCGCGCCTTCGAGATGTAGCCCTGGTCGGCCATCGCCCGCAGCACCTGATTGCGGCGGTCGGTGGCCCCCTTCGGGTTGAGGAAGGGGTTGTAGTCGGTCGGAGCCTGCGGCAGCCCGGCGAGCAGCGCCGCCTCCTTGACGTCGACGTCGGAGACGTCCTTGTCGAAGAACACCTCGGACGCGGCCTGCACTCCGACCGCGGTCTTGCCGTCGTTGGTCCCGTAGGCGGCGGTGTTCAGGTACCGGTCGAGGATCTCGGCCTTCGAGTACTTCTGCTCGTACTCGCGCGCCAGCTCGGCCTCGATGATCTTGCGCTTGATCGTGTCCTCGGGGTCGTCGATGTAGATCGCCCGGACCAGCTGCTGGGTGATCGTCGAGCCCCCCTGCTGGACCTCGCCCGCCTCGACGTTCTCGACCGCGGCGCGAACCACGGCGCCGTAGTCGACCCCGGTGTGCTCATAGAAGTTCTCGTCCTCGATCGCGATCGTCGCGTTGCGCAGGCGGTCGGGGATCTCCTTCAGCGGCACCTGCTCGCGCAGGATGTCGGACTGCACGTAGCCGAGGCTGGAGCCGTCAGCGGCGAAGACCTGAGAGGTGCCGCCCGGCTCGATCGGCTTCAGCTCGTCGATCGAGGGCGCCGAGCGTGCGACGTCGAGCACCCAGAGCCCGGCACCGGCAAGCCCGACCCCGATCAGTGCGAACAAAACGCCGAACGCGAGCAGGACCTTCTTGCCGACCGAGCCCCGCATGCGCTCCTGGCGTCTGCGTGCACGATGACTCATGGGTTAGCCGAAAAATGGTAGCGGTCCGCGACCGGGCGCCCGCCGGGCGCTGGGCGAGGTCTTGCAACCGTCGCCGCTCGGTCGCTTTGAGAACGCGGTCAGGAGAACTCGAGCACGCCCGCCTCGCGCAGCGCCCGATGCGCGCGCTCGCGCAGTGCCGCCTCCTCGCCCGAGGCGCGGGTGCCGCCTGGACGCCGCGGACCGTGGATCTCGATCCGGACCCCATCGGGGGTCATTTCGGCGATCTCGACCTGCGAGGGCTCGAGCCGCGCAAGCGACTCCCGGGCGCGGCTCAGGTCGGCCCCGGGAGGCACCCACACCGAGGCGACCACCGGCGCCGTCAGGTCACCCGTCGAGCGGTTGATCACGGTGCTGGTCACCATCGCCTCGTTGGGGACGATCACCAGCCGGCCGTCGCCGGTGTCGACGAAGGTGTGCGCGAGGGTGATGTCGTCGACCCTCCCCGTCTCCTCGCCGACCGTGATCGTGTCACCGATCCGGATCGGCTGGGAGATCGCCAGCAGGATCCCGGCGAGCGGGTTGGCGAGGATCTGCCGCGCGGCGAGGCCGAGGACGAGGCCGACGACGGCGCTCGATGCGAGGATCCCGGTGGCGAGCTTATTGAGCTTGTTGAACTGGCTCAGCGCGATCGCGATCCCGATCACGATGATCGCGACGAAGACCAGCCGCCGGACCAGTCGCAGACGGGTCCTGGCCGCCCTTGAGACCGAGGTGTCGGTCACCTTGGAGGCGACCCGGGTGGCGCGCCCGATGACGAAGCGGTCGACCACGAAGGCGATCGAAAAGGCGACCACCATCGTGATCGCCGCCGAGATCCAGTCGCCGTTGGACTCCCAGAAGCTCGGATCGGAGCTGACTTCCATGGTCCCCGATCCTGCCAACCTTGGCCCTCAGATGCGCACCAGGGCTGTATTACTCGACGCGCTCGGCACCCTGGTGGAGCTCGAGCCGCCCTGGCCCCGGCTGGCGGCGGAGCTTGGGATCGCAGACGACTCCCGAGTCGAAGCAGCGGTCCGCGCCGAGATGGCCTACTACCGCGAGCACGCCGACGAGGGCCGCGACGCCGAGGCGCTCGCCGAGCTACAGCGCCGCTGCGCCGAGCTGATCTCGGGCGAGCTCGGGCAGGAGGTATCGGTGGCGCAGATGATGGCGGCGATCCGGTTTCGCGCCTACGCCGACGCGCCTGGAGCGCTCGCCGGCCTGCGCGCCCGCGGCCTGGCGCTGGTCTGCGTCTCCAACTGGGACATCTCGCTGGGCGAGGTGCTCGCGCGCTGCGGCCTCGGCGACGCCCTCGACGGCGTGGTCACCTCCGCAGCCACCGGCGCGCGCAAGCCCGACCCGGCGATCTTCGCCGCCGCGCTCGAGCTCGCGCAGTGCGCGCCGGAGGAGGCGCTGCACGTCGGCGACACGCCCGCCGAGGACGTAACCGGGGCGGCCGCGGCCGGGATCGAGTCGCTGCTGATCGACCGCTCCGGCAGCGGGCAGATCGCGTCGCTGGCCGAGATCCAGCAGCATCTCCGGCGATGAGCGACGCGAGCCAGTCCCCGCCGCCCACCGGCGAGCCGCTCAGCGAGCCGCTCGAGCCGGCGCCGAGTCCTGCTGCGGGACCGCCTCCGGGCTCGACCGAACCGGCCTGGGGGGCGGGCCGGGTGTTCGCCGGGATTGGGGTGCTCTTGCTGGCACTGATCCTCGAGGTCGGCGTGATCGCGGCCTTCGATCCCGACCTCGAGTCGCTCGCCGCCAAGCTCGTCCTCCAGGCGGCGCTCGGGGCGACCCTGGTCGCGGTCGCGTTCTTCATCGCCAGCCCCGGCCGCGGGCTGGCGACGCCCGGGGCGCTCGGCCTGCGCCGCCCATTGCGGCCGGCGATCGGTCCGGCGCTGATCGCCTACGTCGGATATTTCTTGTGCGCGATCGTGATCGCCCTGCTGTTGCAGCCCGAGCAGGAGGACGTCACCCGCGAGCTCGGCGTCGACGAGGGCACCCTCGGCGCGATCGCTGCCGGAATCTTGATCATCGTGGTCGCGCCGCTGACCGAGGAAGTCTTCTTTCGCGGCTTCATGTTCACCGGGATGCGGCGCTCGCTCCCCTTCCTCGCCGCGGCCGCGATCCCTTCGGTGATCTGGGGACTGTTCCATTACACCGGTCCCGACAGCTGGGGTGTCGTGGTCCAGCTCGCGATCTTCGGCCTCTGGCTCTCGTGGCTTTATGAGCGCACCGGATCGATCTGGCCGACGATCGCCGTGCACGCGGTCAACAACGCGATTGCCTTCGCGATCCTGACCTCCTGAGCGCGGTGCGCCAGGCCGCTGGCGCGTCTGCGACAATCTCGCGCGTGAAGCTTCGCTCCTCAGTCGCCGGAGGGGTTCTGGCGGTCGCGCTGGTGGGTCCGGCGAGCGCGCTGGCGCAAGATCTCGGCGCCGAGGCCGGGCGCGCGGACGTTCCGCAGCCCGCGGCCGCCCCTGACGGCGCCCCCGCTCGGGCCCCGGCCCCGGCGAAGCTCAAGCTCAAGCTCAAGGGCCTCAACGGCGGCAAGGCCAAGGTCGGCGACCGGATCGAGGCGATCGGCACCGTCACCCCCTTCGTCCCCGGGCAGAGGGTGGAGATCCGGCTCGGCAACGGCGGCGACACGGTGGCGAAGAAGAACCCGTTCGTACGCCGGGTGAAGGGCCAGGAGTTCGGCCGTTTCCACCTTCGCTCGAAGCCGCTGGTCGAGGGCGGCAAGTACCGAGTGCGGGCGCGCAAGCCCGCGACCAACGGACAGGGCGCGGCGAGCGCGAAGTCGAAGGCGTTCAAGCTCAAGTACCCCGACCTCGACCCCGGTGACAGCGGCCCGGCGGTCGACCTGTTCAACGAGCTGCTGAGAAAGCGCGGCTACTACGACACCGACAAAGGTCGCTACGGGTCGCACACCGAGCGCGCAGTGATGGCCTTCCGCAAGGTCAACGGGATGGCGCGCAACTTCCAGGCCGACCCCGGCATCTTCAAGAAGCTTGCCGAGGGCAAGGGCGGCTTCAAGCTCGAGTACCCGAACGCCGGCAAGCACGCCGAGGTCTCGATCTCCCACCAGGTGATGGCGCTCGCCGACGATGGCAAGGTCAAGTACGTCTTCCACGTCTCGACCGGGGCGGCGGCCACCCCCTCCGACTCGGGCGGTTACACCTTCTACCGCAAGGACCCGGGCTTCAACTCGGTCGGGATGTACTACTCGATCTACTACAACCGCGGCGAGGCCACCCACGGCTATCACTCGGTTCCGCCCTATCCGGCCAGCCACGGCTGCATCCGCAACCCGATCCCCGATTCCCAGTTCATCTACAACTGGATCGACCTCGGGGACAAGATGTTCGTCTACTGACGATCGCGCCGCGCCCGCCCAAGGCGCTGAGGCAGCTAGGTTGACCGCGTGAGCGACGTCGCCGGCGCCCGTGAGACCCTGATCGCAGAGTTGCGCGAGCACGCACTGGTGCTCGGCGAGGTCACCCTCTCGAGTGGACAGCAGGCCGACTACTACGTCGACGCCCGGCGAGCGCTGCTGCGCCCGGCCGGGTTTCTCGCCGCGGGGCAACTGATCGCTGCGGCCGCCGTCCGCCGCGGAGCCGAGGCCGTCGGCGGCCCGGTGATGGCGGCGATCCCGCTCGCCTGCGCTGCGATCGCGGCCCCCAACGGCGACGCGCTGGTCGGCTTCTTCGTCCGCAAGGAGCGCAAGCAACACGGCCTCCAGCGCTGGGTCGAGGGCCCGGTGGACGCCGGGACCAAGGTGCTCGTGGTCGAGGACACGGTGACCACCGGTGGCTCAACGATCTCGGCGATCGAGCGGATCCGTGCGCAGGACCTCGAGATCGTCGGCGGGCTCTGTGTCGTCGACCGACTCGCCGGCGGCGGCGAGGCGATCGCCGCGGCGCTGGCGGCGCCGTTCGAGGCGCTGACCACGATCGACGACATCCACCCCGACCGCAGCGACCGGTAGCGCCTCGCTAGACGGCCGCCCGCGCGACCGGCGTCAACCGCAGCCGCGAGGGCAGGAACGGAACCACGGCGCGCTTCACGTACTCGGCGCCGCCGGTTACCAGGGCGCGCCGGACGACCTGCGGCGGCAGCCGCGAGAACCCGTACTGGCTGCGGATCGGCTCCGGCAGCAGGGTGATGGTGACGAAGTTGACCGCCTCCACCAGCGGGCGGGCCGCCAGCGGCACGGGCGGCTCGAGCACGATCTCGCGGGCGCGCTCGCGGGCCCAGTCGGTGATCAGCAGCCGGTCGCCGTCGAGCATCTCGCGGCGGTAGCGGTCGAGCTGGACCAGCGAGGCCGGCATCGTCGACCGCTGCAGGCCGAAGAGCTCGCCGACGACCTTGTAGTCCTCCCAGAGCTCGGCCTCGCGCGCCCGAGAGAGCCGCCCGACGTAGGCGCGGTAGACGACCGCGGCCGAGTCCATCAGCGTGAACAGGACCCAGAGCAAGAGCTCTGGGTCGTCGGCCCGGTAGGGGGTGCCGGCGGGATACGGCCCGACAGCGTGCTCGAGCTCGCCGTGGACCTTGGCGTGCACCGCGCGAACTCGCCTGGTGATCCGATCGGCGTCCTCGCGGGTGCCGAAGGCGATCGTATCCATCACCTCGGCGGTGCGCGCGAGCCGGTCGTAGGGGTCTTCCATGCCGGTCGAATGGGCGAGCAGACCGACCACGGCGACCGGGTGAGCCGCCTGCATCAGCAGTGCCCGCGGCCCGTAGAGGGCCAGCGCTCGCTCGCGATGGACGAGGCGAATCACTGACTCGTCGTCGAAGTATCCGGTCACGCCGAAAGGTTGACATAGCCGCTGCCTCGCCCCGCCGCCTTACGCTGGCTTGAGGCGGGCGCGCTTTCGTTTGCGATCACCCCCTCGAGCGAAGGAGCAAACGATGAGCGCCGATGATGCGCGCGAGACCGAGGAAGCCGCCGCAAAGCGGGTACCGCCGCCAGAGCAGAGCGGGCGACCGGCGCTGGTCCGTCGGCGCTGGACCATCCTCACCTCGGCCCGCAGCGGCGTCGTCATCCTCGCCACCGCCGGCGCGCTGGCGCTCGGCACCCCCGGGGAGCCCGGCGACGATGGCTCACGCGCGGGCGGCGCGGGCGGTGGCAGCGAGCTCGCGGTCGACGACGACGCTCAGAGCTGACGCAGCGACGGGTCGCCCGAGAGCACCTGAAAGCTCGCCAGCGGGACGGCCCGGCTTCCCGGCGTGAGCGCGTCGACCGCCTTGAACTCCGCTCGCAGCTCGTGCTTGCTCGCGGTGAGCACGCAGTAGCCGCGGCGATCGAGTTCGGCGTATCGGATGTGGGGGTCATTGTCCGGCACCAGCGGCAGGATCTGCGACGAGGGCACGCCAAGCGTCTCGGGAAGACCGAGCGAGGTGGCCGAGCCGCCGACCAGCTCGACCCCGACCGGGGTGCCGCCACGGCGACCGGTGGTGGTCACGTCGCCGGCGATAAAAGTGTGAATGTCGCCGGTGAGCGCGGTCAGGTTGCTGACCCCGGCGCCGACGAAGTGCTCGAGGATCTCGCGGCGCTCGGCCGCATAGCCATCCCACTGGTCCTGGCTGGCCGCCTGGCCGGCGGGGAGGTCGAGGCTCATCACCATCACCTCGCTCCCCCACAGCTTCCAGCGCGCGCGTGAGCCGGCGACCGCCCGCTTGAACCACGACTTCTGCTCTGCTCCGAGCATGGTTCGCCCGGGAAGCTCGTTCTCGGGGCAGGCGACGAGCTGGGCGTCCTTGCAGGGCTGCGGGTCGCGGTACTGGCGCTGGTCGGTGAGGAAGAGCTCGGCGATCGAGCCGAGTCCGAGCGAGCCGTAGATCGCGTTCGGGTCGCGCCGGCTCTGGATCCTCGGCATCGCCTCGAAGAAGGCTCGGTAGCCGTTTGCCCGCCGCTCGCCGAACGGCACCCGCCGCGGGTCGCCGTTGTTCTCCAGCGACGGGTCGGGCTGGCTCGAGTCGGCCGTGTCGCCGGCGTAGTTGTTCTCGACCTCGTGGTCGTCCCAGACAGAGACCATCGGGTAGCTCGCCTGCAGCTTCTGCAGGCCGCGATCGGTCTGGTAGAGCCGGTACTTCTGGCGGTACTCGGCCAGCGTCTGCACATTGCCGTCGCCGTTGACGCCGGTGGTGTCGATCCGGTCGGCGGGACCGCCGCGGTGGGAGCCGCGCTCATAGATGTAGTCGCCGAGGCAGATCACCAGATCGAGGTCGGGCTCGCGGGCGAGGGCGGCCTGGGCGTTGAAGTAGCCCGCCTGGTAGTTCTGGCACGAGTAGAAGCCGATCCGAACCGGCTGCTTGGAGTCCGGCGGTGGCAGGGTGCGAAAGCGCCCGACGCGCGAATCGCGATCCTTGGTCGCGAAGCGATAGAAGTACTCGCGCCCGGGCTCGAGCCCGGCCACGCGGTCGTGGACGGTGAAGTCCGGTCCGGCCTCGGCGCGCACGTGCCGTCGCTCGACCAGCCTGTGAAAGCGCTTGTCGGTCGCAACCTCGAGGCTGACGCGCGAGGTGCGCTCGAGCTCCGAGACACGGGTCCAGAGGGTGATCGCGCGAGGCGAAGGGAAGCCTGCCGCCACCCCGTGGGCGAAGCGACCGTCGCGGGCGAGCGGCGTCGCGCGCTGTCGCGCGAGGGCGACGTAGTTGATCGGCGCGACCAGCGCCGCCCCGCCGGCGACGCCCCCGACCAGCAGCTCCCGCCGGCGCAATCCGCGCTTTTCGCCGGCGGCGGCCAAGGACGAGCAGACTATCCGTGCCACGGCTGCTCCGGCGTCGTGCGGCCCAGAATTCGCGCGCAGGCGCCCACTAACTTCAATCAATGATGCCGACCCCCCGCTCGATCCAGCGCACCTACTACCTGCTGATGCTCGGAAACACGCTCGCGGCATCGTTCATCTGGGGAATCAACACGATCTTCCTCCTCGACGCCGGTCTCTCCAACCTGGAGGCGTTCGCCGCCAACGCCTTCTTCACCGCCGGGATGGTGGTGTTCGAGGTGCCGACGGGGATCGTGGCCGACACGATCGGGCGCCGGGTCTCCTACCTGCTCGGCACGGTGACCCTGAGCGCATCGACCGTGCTCTATGTGCTGCTCTGGCAACTCGAGGCTCCGTTCTGGCAATGGGCGGTCGCCTCGATGCTGCTCGGGCTCGGCTTCACCTTCTTCTCCGGTGCGGTCGAGGCCTGGCTGGTCGACGCGCTCACCGCCACCGGTTTCACCGGCGAGCTCGAGTCGGTCTTCGGCCGCGGGCAGGTGGTCACCGGAGCGGCGATGCTGAGCGGCTCGCTGGCCGGTGGGTTGATCGCCGCCCAGACCAATCTCGGAGTCCCCTTCCTGCTCCGCGGCCTGGTCTTGTTCGTGATGTTCATCGTTGCCTACAGGCTGATGCACGACGTCGGCTTCACTCCCGAGAAGGGCGGCCGGCCGCTGGCCGAGATGCGGAAGGTCGCCTCCGCATCGATCGACTACGGCTGGCGGGTGCCCGCGGTCAAGTGGCTGATGGTCGAGGCGCTGTTCACCGGCGGGGTCGGCATCTATGCCTTCTATGCCCTACAGCCCTACCTGCTCGAGCTCTACGGCGATCCCGAGGCCTACCAGATCGCCGGCCTGGTGGCCGCGATCATCGCCGGCGCGCAGATCCTCGGTGGAGTCGCGGCACCTCGGATCCGGCGCCTGTTTCACCGCCGAACCTCGGCGCTGATCGGAATCGCGGCGCTGAGCTCGGGCACCTTGGCACTGATCGGGGTCGTCGAGGACTTCTGGGCGGTGGTCGGGTTGATCGTCGTCTGGGGGCTGATGTTCGCGGCCACGATGCCGATTCGCCAGACCTACCTCAACGGGCTGATCCCGTCGCGCCAGCGCGCGACCATCCTCTCCTTCGACTCGCTGATGAGCTCGAGCGGCGGCGTCTGGGCCCAGCCGGTGCTCGGCAAGGCGGCCGACGCGCTCGGATATCCCCCGACCTACCTGATGGGAGCCGGGATCTCAGTCCTGGCGCTGCCCTTCCTAGCCCTCTCAAGGCGGCAGAATGCCCCCGCCGACACGGTCGAGGTGATCGACGACGAGGTGGCCCCCCAGCCGGCCTGACGCGGGTCGAGCCGTCGACGCCCCGAGCAGGATTCGAACCTGCGGCCTACTCCTTAGGAGGGAGTCGCTCTATCCAGCTGAGCTATCGGGGCCGGTGGGGACTTTACGGCTCTGTGGCGCGGTTCCCGAGCTATGGCTCGAGGTCGCAGGCTTTGCGAGACTCCACGCCACATCCTCAATGCCGGCAGGCTAGCTTCGGTCTTGGTAAAGCCGCGCCCTCTCGACTGCCGCTGACGCCATCTGCGCGAGATGAACGAGAGCGGACTGGTCGTCCTCAGTGAACTCTCCCTCTTGCTTGTCGAAGAGTTGGATAGCCCCCATCGCGCTGCCGTCGAGAGCCGTCAGCGGTGCCGCCAGCCATCCCCGGAGCGGCGCGTCGCCGGCAGCGGTGGTGAATTGGGTCATGTCAGCCAGTTGCTCGCCGGTGATCCGCACGACCCCGCCGCTACGCCGAATGAACTCATAGACCGCGAACAGGTCGAGCCACTGGACGAGAGCCGTCCACCGTCGGTCGGCTGCGGAGTAGGAAGCACCCTCGGCGATCCGGGGCCGACCTTCGGCCGCCACGGTCGCCAGGCAGCACTCGGCGCCCACCAGTTCGCGTGCCTGTTCGGCCACCAGCCGCAGCATCTCCCCGAGCGAGTCGGACGCGTTCAGGGCGAGAGATGCATCGGCCAGGAAGCTCGACAGCTGACGCGACATCTCCGTCTGGCGGCGCTCGAGCCGGGCGGCCTCGCGCACCTCCCCGAATCCGCGCTGAACCATCTCGAACGAGGAGAGGCTCTCGAGGAAGAAGTCGCCAGCCGCGCGGATCAACTGCTGCGTCTCCTCCGAGCCGTAGACCCCCGCCGACGCCGTGAGCATGGCCTGGTGGTGGGCAACCGCGAGATCGAGCACGCTCAGTGGCCGTTTCACTGCTTCGCGTCCCAGCTCGTAGGCGGCCCGAAGCGATCGCTCGCTCGGATCATGCAGATAGGCGGTGAGAGCGGCCGCATAGGCCGCTCGGAACGGCCCCACTCGAGGGCCGCCGCCCTCGTTCACGCCGGCGCGCCGAGGTAACGGAGCGCGATTACCAGGGCGTCATCGTTAGGTTTCCAGTGAGCCGCGAGGATTCGCTCGCTGATCGCCTGCGTTGAGCCCGAGACGTCGAGCGACTCCCCGAAGGAGGCTTCGATCCCATCGGTGGCGAGGACCACCACGTCGCCGGGTCGAACCGCAAGCGCCGCCGTTCTCAGGCTCGGCAACTCGTGTCCGGGGACTCCGTTCGCGAGCGCCAGAGAGCCCTTCGGCCGCCTCGCCGACGGATCGCCGCTCATCACTCGTCCCTCGACGCTGCCGACGCCGAGCCAGGTCATCGTTCCGTTAGCGGGCGAGACGAATACGAGGCTGATCGCAGCGCCGCGAGTCGCCCTCAGTGCGCTGTGACACTGCTTCGTCAGTCGAATCAGATCGTCGCCGGGCCATTCGCGTAGGACCGCGCCGGCCTTCTCGGCAGCGTGCGCGGCCTCGCTACCGTGCCCGAGGCCGTCGATCGCGGCAATCAGCGCACCCTGGGGCAGCAGGGCGATGACGGCCAGGTCACCGTTCGTGGCTTCGCCGCGCCGGGACCTCGTCGCCATTCCCCACTCGACCGCTTCGTCTGTCGCGCTCTCAACCACGTCGTCTGCGCTCCTCGCGCAGCCTCGACAGCTCATCGCGAAATCTCCACTTCTTCATAGTCACGGTCGTCCCCGTCTCGGCATCCGACGAGATCTGGAACTCATCCATGAGGCGCCGGGCGCCCGGGAGCCCGAGGCCGAGCCCGGCCCTGCCGCTGTACTCGTCGCGCAGCGCCGCCTCGAGGTCTCGGATGCCCGCCCCGGCATCGCGCGCGATCACGGCGAGCCCGTAGCGACTGGGCTCGTCAAGCGGTTTCAGAACGATCTCGCCGGAGCCCACGTGCACGACGATGTTGCGAGCGACCTCCGAGATCGCGGTCGCGATCAGGGTGGGGTCGGGTCGGGGAAAGCCGAGCCGTTCAGCCATCGCGCGCCCTTCTGCGCGCGCTGCCACCAGATCTGCATCGGCGTTGATCGGCACGCGGACTTCATCGTCCATTCACGGCGTCTCCCGAGATCAGACGATCGAGCAGCGCTTTGGCCGCATCCAGATCGAGAGCCACGCGCAGCGGCTCCAGGTTCAAGCGGAACTGCACCATCGCGATCGCCACGTCGGGTTGGATGCCGACGATCACGGTCTCGGCACCGCGCAGCTTTGCGGTGATCACGATCGAGCGAAGCGCTCTGGCCACGAAGGAGTCAATCACCTCGAGCGCGGCGACGTCGATGACGATTCCGTGGGCACGACGCTTCCCGACCAGCTCGGACAGCTCTTGTCGGAGCTCTAAGACTTCGGTGTCGGAAAGGTCGGACTGAATCGAGGCGATGAGATAGTCGCCCTGCTTGAGGATTGCTACCGACATCCGGCAGCGATCACTAGCCCTCGTCGTCGCGGGCCGGCTCGCTCGAGTCTCCGATCTCGGCCCTGTAGCCGGCGACCCGCTCGGCCTCCTCCAGCCCTCCTTGGAGATCGCCGACGGTCTTCATCATGCCGAGATCTACGCCGAGGTCGACGATCGTCTGGGCGATCTCCGATGACAGGCCGGTGAGGATCACGCTCGCCCCCATCAGCCGCGATGCTTCGACGGTCTGCACGAGATGGTTGGCCACGGTGCGGTCGATCGTCGCGACTCCGGTGATGTCGATGACCACGACCCGGGCGCGATTCTCCTGGATCGATCCGAGAAGCTGCTCGGTGAGCTGGCGGGCCCGTGAAGAGTCGAGGACACCGATGATCGGCAGGATCAGCAGCCGTTCGCGCAGTTGGAGCACCGGCGTCGACAGCTCCCTCAACGATTCCTGTTGCTCGTTGATGACCCGCTCGCGCTCCTCGACGAAGCTCACTCCGACCGTCACTGCTATCCGATTGGCCGCCGGCTCGTAGGCGTCGAGAATGCGGTTGAGGAGGTCGAGATCTTCCTGATACTTCGTGAACAGAGAACGCGCAAGCACGTCCCGTAGGAGGAGCACTATGCCGAGGACCTCGTGCGTCTCGACGCCCCGAGGGATGATTCGCTCCGAGAGCTCACGCGCATAGGTCTGCAGGGTCTCGATGCTCCCGGTCTCCAACGCATCGACGTAGTTGTCGTAGACCTCGGTTGCCTCGGAAAAGATCTCCTCCTCGGACATCACGCTGAGTAGCTCCGCCTCGCTGATGCGACGCGCCCATTCTTCCCGCAAGTCGGTTCGGGTCTGTCGCAGGTACTCCACCAGCTCCTGCAAGAGCGGACTGGTGTCCTCGGGGCTCTCGGCGGGCTGACCGTTGGTTCGCTGATCCGACTCCTCGTCTGTAGCCGGCCGATCGGACTCCTGATCCATCGCGTCCTCCTCGGGTTGGGGTGGCCGCTCAGCGGCGGGCTCATGCTCGCTCATCGAAGTCGTGGGCCGCGGGCACGCGCGCCGTCGACGAACAAACCGCTGACGGTGGCAATCATGTCCTCTTTGCCGAGCGGCGGCGCGGATGAGAGGAGGCCGACGATCAAACCGACCAGGGAATCGGTCAGCCGAGAGCTTGCGATGTCGTCGCGGAAGTCCCCACTGCCCTGACCGCGCTCGAACAGTCGGCGGAGCGGCCGGGCGAGCCCGCGCTCGAAGGGCTCGGGCTCGGATCGCCCCCACTGGCGCGCCAGCAGCACGAAGGAGTCACCGACGTCGACCAGCGCGCGCACGGCGCGAGCGACCCCTTCCTCGGGGGACACTTCGTCGATCCTGGCGGCGGCCAACCGAGTCTCGGCGTCGGTAGCCGCCACCCGGGCGAGCTCGTCGAAGAGGACTTGCCGGCTCGGGAAATATCGATAGACGGTGGCTCGAGCGACGCCGGCTGCCGCGGCCACGTCGTTCATGCTCGCCTGTTCTCCCCGCGCGGCGAACATCTCCGCCGCACCATCGAGGATCGCCGCGGTCACTCGCTGCTGTAAGGCTGGTCTTTGCGCAGGTTCTGACACCGGGGTCTTCGTTCTAGTCTACGCAGTCCCTTGATGAGATGCTAGTGTCTCATCAAGAGTCGTCGCTGTCGTAGATCTCAGAAGAAGGGTTGGAACCATGTCACTTTCAGAGCGAACACGGGCGGGTCTGCGCGAGATGCCGTCCAACGCGTCCTGGCTGCTTTCTCGCGCACTCAACCCGGCGGAGTCCGTCGGCGACAAGACCGAGTCGGCGACCGCCGGCGTTCGCGACCGAGGTCGACGGGTGAAAGCAGCGTTCATCGACGCCGCCCCCGTCGGCGGGGACTCGGTCGAAATCCGCATGGAGCGAGCGCGGGACGCCGCCGAGCGGGCTCGAGAGGCCGAGGAGCAGGCCATCGAGGCCGAAGAGGACGCGAAGGATCGCGCCGACCACGCCCAGCAGGTCAGCGAGCGTGGTCGCGCTCGTGTAGTCGAGGCTGACCAGGAAACGGGCCAGTGGGTCGAGCACCGGATCGCGGAGGCTCAGAAAGCCGCCGATGAGGCGGTGGAGCGCGAACGCCAGGCTGCCGAGGCGGACGCTGAGGAGCGACAGCTGCAGGTTCAAGCCGAGGTCGATGACGAGACCGAGGAGGCCGAAGGCGAGGCCGAGGCGGCCCAGGAAGAGGCCGATGAGCTGGTTGCGGATGCGGCAGCGAAGCTGGCGGACGCCAGGCAGCTCGCGGACGACGCCGCCAGCGCCGCGCGCGCCGCTGCGGAGGAGGCGACCCGTCGGGCCCGGGAGCTCTCCGACGAAGCGGAGCAGCAGGCGAGCGAGGCCGACGCGCGGATCGCCGAGACCGAGGAGATCCGCGAGCGTTCGAAGGCAACCGCGAAGCGCGGCGCCGCCAAGCTCAGGCCGAGTACCACCAACGGTGATCTCGAGGACTTCAACAAGCCTGAGCTGGTCGAGCTCGCGGCCGGCATCGGGATCGAGCGCCGGACGACGATGACCAAGGGCGAGCTCGTCAAGGCAATCGCCAAGGCGTCTCGTACCGCCAAGTGAGAAAGGTGATCTAGATGGCGCTCTTCAGCAGAAAAAGCCAACTGCAACAGCTGCTCGACACGGTCGACGACTGGGTCGACCTCCCGAGCGGGGTCAAGTCCGGGCTGCCGGGCAAGGCCGCGAAAGGGGGCTTGATTGCCGCCGGTAGCCTTGCCGCTCTGACGGCGGCGAGCGCGGGTATCTCCGCGCTCAGGCAACGCGCGCATGGGGAGAAGGAAGGTTCGTGAAGCTCGGGAGCCTGATCGTGTTCGCGGTCGGGTACGTCCTCGGCGCGAGAGCAGGGCATGACCGCTACGCGCAGATCGCGGCGGTCGCAAAGCAAGCGTCTCAGCGACTCGACGAGATCGGCTCTCGTCACCGCGCAGACGAGGGCGACCACGCGAGTCGTTGACGAGATCCAACTGTTCAGAAACATCTCGGATGCGGAGCTTTTCCGACGCTATGCCGACTCCCCGACGCCGGCACTGCGTGAAGCGCTGATCGAGCGCCACATGCCGCTGGCTCGATCGCTGGCGCGTCGATATGAATCCGCCAGGGAGCCTTTCGATGACCTGCTTCAAGTGGCCGCGTACGGATTGGTGAAGGCGATCGATGGCTTCGACGCCGATCGCGGGACTGCGTTCGCGGCCTACGCACATCCGACGATTCTCGGTGAGCTTCGGCGGCACTTCCGCGACAACGTCTGGAATCTGCGGTTGCCCCGCAACCTGCAGGAAGTGTGCATGCGAATCGAGGCGGAGAAGGCGCGCTTGTCGGAGGAGCTGGGGCGCCCGCCGACCATCGAGGAGCTGGCCTACGGGTTGGAGATCTCGGTCGAGGAGGTCTTGGACGGGCTCGAGGCTGCCGAGGCGCGACGGACGGCATCACTCGACGCACCCAGGTCGGTCTCGGATGAAGCGGGCGCATCGACGGTGATCGAGACGCTCGGAACGATCGAACTGGGCTACGGCAAGGTCGAGGACATGCTGGCGTCGAGGGCCGTCGAGCTCGACCCGCACGAGCGCCGCGCCCTGGCGCTGAACTTCAATGAGGGGATGACCCAGGGCGATATCGGCAAGCTTCTCGGCGTCTCGCAAATGCAGGTATCGCGGATAATTCGCAAGGCGCTGTGGCGGCTTCTCGAGAGCGTCCGAGACGACGGGGCTTCACTTGCCGTGCCGCGAAGCGCGACCAGGTCGAGACCGGCCGATGCGCAACCGGCTCGGTAACGATGGACCGGTGGGCTGAGCCGCCCTCTCAGGCGGGCCTTGCGAGGAAGAAGATGGATCGCGGCTCGGTCGTCAACGGTCGCCAAACCCTTGAGTCCAGCTCCTCGACGCGCGGGTCCGGCGCCGTTTCTTCGATCCGATCCAGGGCGAAGCGCGAATCGAATCGTCTCGGACAGCGGGCGGTGCCAGAATTTTCATCGAGGCAGTGCGTTCGCCGCACTGCCATTCGTCGGCGAACCAATAGGTGTCGAAGCGACCCCGAGCCTGTCCCACGGAGGACTTCCCGCGAGTCGTTAAGAGGGCAAGATGAGATCAGGCGTGTTCACGCTTGGGGCGCGAGCTCCGCAAGCAGGGTCTCGACGCGCTGGCCGATCTCGTCGCGGATCCGTCTCACTGTTTCAAGGTCCTTGCCGGCCGGGTCCTCGAGCTCCCAGTCCTCATAGCGCTTGCTGGGGTAGATCGGACAGGCGTCGCCGCAGCCCATCGCGATCACGATGTCGGCCGCCCGGACATCCTCGTCCGACAGTCGCTTCGGAAACTCCTGGGAGAGGTCGACGCCGAGCTCGGCCATCGCTGCGACCGCGACCGAATTGATCTCAGCCGCCGGGTCTGACCCAGCGGTGCGGACGTGCACCCGGCCGGCCGCGAGCTTGTTGAGCAGGCCCGCGGCCATCTGGCTTCGACCGGCGTTGTGAACGCAGACGAACAGAACCTCGGGCACGTCCTTGGTGGCTGGCCCCGCACGCACGGCGCCAGACTACTCAATTGACAACGATCTGTTCAATCGATATAAGTAGATAGATGGTTATCGATTTGGAGCTTGCCCCGAAGAAGAAGAGCCCAAACGGAGCGCCGTGCTGCGAGCCGGTCGTCTATCCCGAGATCGAGCGCGGCAAGGCCGAGCGGCTGGCCGAGGTCGCCAAGGCGCTCGGCGACCCGGTGCGGATGCAGCTCGTCGACGTGTTGCGAAAGCACGCCGGCAAGGTCTGCGTCTGCGAGCTCGTGCCGCTGTTCGACCTCTCCCAGCCGACGGTGTCCCACCACCTTAAGAAGCTGCGCGACGCCGGGCTCGTCGGCTCAGAGCGACAGGGCCTTTGGGCCTATTACTACGTCAAGCCCGACGCACTGGAGGAACTGAGCGCATGGCTGCGCTAGAGGCCGTCGACAACGAGCCCACGAGCTGCTGCTCTCCCGCCGCCCAGGAGACGTGCTGCGACACAGAGGCAAAGCGCGAATGCTGCGGACCAGAGCACGAGGCCGGCACCTGCGGCTGTGGCGCCGAAACGGCGGCTGTGCCAGAGGAGGACGCGGAGCTTCGCGACACCGTGCGCGAGCGCTACGCGGCTGCTGCCGTCGCCGCCAGCACCGGATCGGCGGCATGCTGCGGAGAGGCTGCTGTGTTCACCGACGAACAGCACCGCGAACGCTCGCTTAGGAGGGAGTCGCTTTATCCAGCTGAGCTATCGGGGCCGGTGGGGACTTTACGGCTCTGTGGGGCGCAATCCGACATCCCAAGCGGCGATCAGGAGGCTATGGCGCTCTAGTCGCTCTTGACCGAATCGGCGGGCTTGCTCGGTTCTTCTGCCGATGGTTCGGCGAAAGTGACCGCTACGCGCTGCTGATCGGAGCGCTCCTCAATTCGGGCGAGCGCGGCCACCGCTTTCTGATCGGCGGCCGTCGGAGGATCGAACAGGCCTCGAGGCCAGAGCTTGCGCGAGACGACCGAGTTGAGCTCCGCGGAGTAGACCACGATCCGGGCGCCCAAGAAGAGCCAGGTCAGCAGGCCGATCACGGTGGCGAATGTGCCATAGGTCTGCCCGGCGCCCTTGACAACGTGGCCGATGTAGGCGCCGCCGACGGCCTGGAGCACCGTCCAAAGCACCGTCGCCGACGCAATCCCCGGCCACAGCTCGCTGGTGGCAATCGACTTGTCGGTGAGCAGGCGAAATGCGGCGAAGAACAAGATCGAGTTGAGCGTCACTGAAAGCACGACTCCGCCAATCGTCAGGGCGAGCCCGCCAAGTCCGCCGGCAACCAGGCCCGTCGCCGCGGTCGAGATCACCTGCAGCGTCCCGAGCACGGCCAGCAGTCCCAATCCGCGCAGCCGAGAGAAGAGGAAGTCCGGTCGATCGCGGTGCGGTATCGCATGGACCCGGTTGAACGCAGTCTGAGCGGCGAGGGTCACGCCCAACCCAGCGAGCAGCGCCCCCACCATTCCAACGACCAGGGCGACGACGCTTCCGTTCAGCGACCCTGCACTGATCTGGTCGCCGATGATCGGAATCTGGTCCAGAGCCGAGTCAACGATTGCGTCTTGGGCGGCAGGATCACCCTCGAGCACGAAGCCGAGCACGGTCACGAAGACGAGGAGAAGGGGGAAGAGGGAAAAGAACGCGTAATAGGCGATCAGCGCAGAGAGGTTGCCCGCCTGATCGTCGCCGAACTTCTTTATCACCGCAATCGGGAAGGCCAACGGCCGATGGCGACGCTGGAAGCTGTCGAAAGCCTTGAGTGGAGCGAGAACATCCATGACCTGCAACTACCCGGGATGGCCCTCGTAGACAGTCCAGGCTGGGCTCAGCAGCTGTCGAAGCGGTACTTGCGCGCTCCGGGGCGGCTCACCTGGCGATCGCGGAGGACGACCGAGATCTCGGCGCCATCGGTGCGGCAGGCCTCGAGGAAGTCGTCGCGATGGTACTCGATCGCGATCACGCGGTCACCGTAGACGCGGCGATAGCGGCCGCACTCGGCGTAGTGCGCGCATTCCTCGGCGATAGCGAAGTCGAAGCCGACCTTGCCCGCCTGCGCCGGGGTGATGTCGGCGGTGTTCTTCTGTCCCACAGCGAGGCCGGCGGCGTGGGCGCGCTTGGCGAGCAGCTTGGCGAAGGCGAGCGACTGGCGCTTCTCGAAGGGAACCTCGCGCGCCAGCGGGCCGCCGTCGAACCGCGTCCACGAGTCGAGGTTGTCGTACTCGACCGCCGCGTATCCCTTCTCCGCGCAGCCGTCGACCATCTGATCGACCCAGTCGGCCGCCCGCCGGCGCTTGCCGGCGCTGCTGACATCGATCAGGTACTCGCCGCCCCAGTGGGGGTCGTCGCCGAGCTCGCTGAGCACGAGCCGGTTGGGCCAGTTGGAGCGCTCATCGGGGCGGTCGACGCCGGGCTCGTTGGCCTGCGTCTGAAAGGCGTTGACGTAACAGATCGAGTAGGCGGGGAAGGCCGCCGGCTCGCCGCTGAACCAGTCGCGCGAGACGACCGAGACGCCCGCGGGCAGTGGATAGTCGCCGCCGATCTGGTAGTCGAAGCCGGCGTTGGCGGGCGGCGGGGTGATTGCGGCAGCGGCGGCGAGCGGCCGCGCGCCGGCGCCGACAATCGCGCTCAGCGCGAGCGCGATAACCGCCGCGAGCAACAGGGCTTTCCGCGCGGCGCTCATGCGGCTTGCGCGGCGAGCGGATCGAGCTCCAGCGTCTGGCCGGTCTGGCGATCGAACAGATGCACCTCGGATGGATCGATGCCGAACTCGACCGCGCCGCCGACTGCGGCCGGCGGCCGTCCCTGGACCCGGGCGGTGAAGCGGGCGCGGCGGTCGTCGGCCAGCAGCCTGCCCTCATCGGCGCCGCTCTCACCGCCGATCGCCGCCTTGACGTCGTCGGTCGCCACCTGGGGTGCGTCGACGGCGAACAGCAGGTTGCATTCCGAGCCGAGCTGCTCGACCACGTCGAGCTTGACCCGCACCCGCGGCCAGCTCGGATCGCAGCCGGGGCCGGCGACGACGAGACCGGCGGGCCGCAGGCCAAGGACCACATCGCGCTCGCCGAGCGAGCCGGAGACCGGGAGCTCGAGCTCAGTGTCGCCGAAGTCGACGACGTTGCCGCGCAGGCGCGCCTCGACCAGGTTCATCGACGGGGAGCCGATGAAGGCGCCCACGAACAGGTTCGCGGGATGGTCGAACAGGCGCTGCGGGACGTCGCACTGCTGAATCACCCCATCGCGCAGGACGGCGACGCGCTGGCCCAGGGTCATCGCCTCGACCTGGTCGTGGGTGACGTAGACGGTGGTCGTCGGCAGGCGCTCGTGCAGGCGCGCGAGCTCGCCGCGCATGCTCGTCCGCAGCTTTGCGTCGAGGTTCGACAGCGGCTCGTCCATGAGGAAGGCACGGGGCTCGCGGACCAGCGCCCGTCCCATCGCCACGCGCTGGCGCTGGCCGCCCGAGAGGGCCGCGGGCTTGCGCCCCATCAGCTCGCCGAGCCCGAGCATCGCCGCCATCCGGTCGACGCGCTCGGCGATCTCATCCTTCGCCACCTTGCGGCGGCGCAGGCCGAAGGCGAGGTTCTCGCGCACCGTTTTGTGGGGGTAGAGCGCGTAGCTTTGGAACACCATCGCGACGTCGCGGTCGGGCGGGTCGAGCGTGGTGACGTCGTCATCTCCGATCCAGATCTTGCCCACGGTGACCTTCTCCAGGCCGGCGACCATGCGCAGCAGAGTCGACTTGCCGCAGCCCGAGGGTCCGACCAAGACCATGAACTCGCCATCGGCAACGTCGAGCGAGACGTCGTCGACGGCGAGCACGTCGCCGTCATAGACCTTGGTCACCCGCTCGAGCCTGATCCCGGGCATCGCCGCCTAACCCTTCACCGCGCTGGAGGTGAGCGACTGGATGAACGACCGCTGGGCGAGCAAGAAGGCCAGCAGCACCGGCAGCACCGTGATCACGTTGCCCGCCATCACCGCCGAGAAGTCCTGGGTGTGCTGGCCCTGGAACGTGGTCAGCCCGAGCGGCAGGGTCGCGTTCTCGTCGGAGCTGATCGCGATCAACGGCCAGAGCAGGTCGTTCCACATCAACAGGAAGGTGAGCGCGGCGAGCGTCGCCAGGGCCGGCCTTGCCAGCGGCAGGGCGACGTGGACGAGGACGCTGAGCCGAGAGCAGCCGTCGACCCGGGCCGCATCCTCGACCTCGCGCGGCAGGTTGACGAAGAACTGACGCATCAAGAAGACCCCGAGCGGCAGCACCAACTGGGGGATGATCAGGGCGCCGAGCGTGTCGACCAGGTGAAGCTTGTCCATGACGATGAAGGTCGGGATCATCGTCAGCTGGAACGGGATGATCAAGGTGACCAGGATCAGCAGGAAGAGGAGCGTCGAGCCCCGGAAGCGAAGCCGCGCGAACGCATAGCCCGCGAGCGAGCAGAAGACGAGGTTCGAGATCACGGTCACCAGCGCGACGATCGTCGAGTTGAGGAACCAGTGCGGGAACTCGGAATCCCCGATCACGGTGTTCCAGCCGTCGAGGTGAAGCGAGTCGGGGATGATCGTCGGCGGGAACTGGTTGATCTGGGCGTTGTTCATGAACGAGCTCAGGATCATCCAGATCAGCGGCAGAGCGAAGACGATCGCGAGCGGGGCCAGGATCAGATGCCAGGGGCTGAACGGCAACCGCCTCAGGATGCGGGCGCTCATGCGCTCCTCACCCGCAGCCGGTTGTAGAGCAGCTGGGCGCCGACCAGGAGGATGAGAAACAGGGCGACGACGTAGGCAACCGCTGCCGCGTAGCCGGCGTTGAAGAGCTGAAACGCCTGGTTGTAGACGTAGTAGACGATCACCACAGTGGCGTCCAACGGCCCGCCCCGGGTGGTCGCGTAGACGAGGTCGAAGAGCTGCAGCGAGAGCAGTGTCTGCCAGACGACGAGGAAGATCGTCACCGGCAGCAGCTGCGGCAGGATCACGTGCCTGAGGATCGCCCAGCGGCGGGCACCGTCGACCGAGGCGGCGTCGACAAGCTCGCGCGGAACGTCCTGAAGCGCCGCCAGGTAGATCACCAGCGGGAAGCCGATCCCGCCCCAGATCCCGATCAAGACGATCACGAGCAGCGCCTGATCGGGATCGCCGAGAAAGCCCTGGCGTGGCAGGCCGAGGCCGTCGAGCAGGGCGTTGGCGACCCCGAACCGCTCATCGAAGATGAACGAGAACAACACCCCCTGGGCGGCCACCGAGGCAATGAACGGGGCCAGGAAGGCGGTCCGGTAGATGCCGATCAGACGGATCCTGCGGTTGAGCGCCATCGCCAGGAAGAGGCCGAGCCCGGTCGAGATCGGCACGAACAGGGCCGTGTAGACCACGGTGTGCATGACCGCGTCGCGAAGCCCCGGATCGTCGAGCAGCGCGTCGTAGTTCGAGAGCCCGACCCACTGCGCCGGCGCGATCAGGTCGGCGGAGTTGAACGAGAGCAACAGCGACCAGCCGATCGGCACGATCGCGAGCCCGACGATGATCACGACCGCCGGGAGGACGAACGCCCAGGCCGTCGGGTTCTCCCCCAGGACCCGCTGGGCGAACGTCCTCTGCGGTGCGGTCGGCGGCGCGCTCATCTCGCTCGAGGCTCAGCCGCCCGGCACCTGGAGCTCGGCGTTCGAGGTCTCGACCGCCTCGCTCAGCGCCTCGCTCGGATCGGCCTCGCCGTAGAGCACCGCGGCAACCGCCTTGCCGAGCGCCTGGGAGATCTGCGGGTACTCGGGGACCGTCGCCCGGGTCCGCGCCAGCTCGGTGTTGGCGATGAACTTGTCGAGCCCCGGCAGGCTCGCCTGATAATCGGCGAACCCCTCGGCGTCCTCGACGTCGGTGGTCAGCGGCAGGCTGCCGGCCTCGCTGATCCAGCGCAGCTGCTGGGCGGGCTCGCTGAACCAGTCCATGAACTCGAGTGCCGCCGCGACGCGCGCTTCGCCGTTGTCGAAGATCGCCCACGTATCGGGGCCCGCGATCGTCGTGTGCTCGTCTGTAAACGACGGCATCGAGGCGACGCCGTAGTCGACCTTGGCGTCGACGTACTCGGGCAGCGTGTAGGGGCCGGCGACGTTCATCGCCATCTTGCCGGAGGCAAACAGCTGTTGCATGCGCTCGCTGCCGGCGGTGGAGTCGATGTAGACCGATCCGTCGGCGGCCGCCTGGGCGACGACCTCGAGCGCCGCCTCGCCGCTGGCACCGTCAAAGCCGACGCTGGTGCCGTCGTCGCTGACGATCTCGCCGCCCTGCTGCCAGATCAGCGGCCAGATCCGCCAGGTCGTGTCCTCGTCGCCGGTTCCCGGCCATCCGAACCCGGCGATCCCGGCCTGGGGGTCGTTGAGCTCGGCGGCGGTCGCAATGAAGTCGTCCCAGGTCCAGTCGTCGCGCGGATATTCGACCCCCGCCTGGTCGAAGATCTGCTTGTTGTAGACGACCGCGAGGTTGTCGATGAACGCCGGCACCGCGCGCGGCACGTCCTCGACCGTGACCGCCTCCTTGCCGGCATCGACGAAGCGATCCCAGTCGAGGTCGCCGTTGTCGATCGCCTCCGAGAGGTCGAGCAGCTGCTCGCCGCTCGCCAGGTTGGCCAGATCGGAGCCGTAGATGTAGGCGATGTCGGGGTAGTTGTCGGCCTGCAGCCCGGCGGTGACCTTGGTCAGCATCCGGTCGGAGTTGACCCCGCCGGAGTCCTTGGAGACGACGACGTCGGGGTGGGTCTTGTTGAACTCGTCGATCATCGTCTGCAAGAGCTCGGCCGGCCCCTGGGTCTGGCCGTGCCAGAACTCGATCTCGACCGGCTCGCCGCCGCCGCTCGACGCCGAGTCGTCGCTCTGCTCGTCGTCGCTTCCTCCGCAGGCGGCGAGCAGCCCGGCGATCGCGATCGCCATCAGCACCGCCAGCGCCCTCGTCAATCTCGACACGATCGTCTCCTTTTGTTGAATTGCTCGGTCATCCGCCGGCCCTCCGATGTCCTCATCCGGCCCGCTTCCCGACGCCCGCCGGGCTCCGCAGCGCCTCCGGCAGCGCGTCCCCATGGGCCGCCGTCAGCTCGTCGCACATCTCCCAGATCGCGTCGAGCGAGAGGCTCGCCGCGGCATTGGGATCCAGCATCACCGCCTGTCTGACGTACTCGGGCCGCCCCTCGAGCGCCGCCCTGACGGTGAGCTCGGCGACGTTCAGATAGGTGCGGTTGAGCGCCGCAAGCTGCGGCGGCAGCTCGCCGACGTGGACCGGATTGACTCCGGTCGCATCGACCAGGCAGGGCAGCTCGACGCAAGAGTCCTCGGGGAGGTTGGTGATCAGGCCGGTGTTGCGGACGTTGCCGTAGATGACCCGAGGACGGCCGGTCTCGATCGAGTGGATGATCTCCGGCGCGTATTCGTGGCTGGGCTCGAGCTCCAGCGGCTGCGAGGCCTCCAGGGCGGCACGGGTGCGCTCGTACTCGGTCAGGTTCTCCTCGCTGCGGCTGACGTACTCGCCCACCCAGAGCCGATAGCGCTCGATCGCCTCGTCGTCGCGCAGCAGCCAGGGCAGGTACTCGGCCGAGTGCTCGCTGGACTCGGTCGGGAAGTAGCCGAGCCGCCGGTACATCTGGACCCGGACCCGACGCAGCAATTCCGGATCGCGCTCGATCGCTCGATCGAGCAGCGGGTAGAGGTCCTCGCCGTCGCGCTCGAAGCGCAGGATGAAGGCTTGATGGTTGACCCCGGCGCCGAAGAAGGTGACCTCATCGAAGGGGACGTCGACGTAGGAGGCGAGCTGCTGGGTGGTGTTCTGGACCGAGTGACAGAGGCCGACGATCCGCTCCTGCGCGGTCCCCGCGTAGGTCGCCCAGCAGAGCATCACCATCGGGTTGGTGTAGTTGAGCAGCCAGGCATCCGGGCAGAGGTCGGCCATGTCGGCCGCGATCCCCTCGATCACCGGGATCGTCCGCAAGGCCCGAAAGACGCCGCCGACCCCCAGCGTGTCCCCGATCGTCTGGCGGAGTCCGAACCGCGCCGGGATCTCGTGGTCGATCAAGGTCGCGGCGTGGCCGCCGACCTGGATCATGTTGAGCACGTAGTCGGCGCCCTCGAGCGCGGCGCGGCGGTCGAGATGGGACTCGACCGCGGGCGAGGCGCCGAGCTGGTCGGCGGTCGCCCGGGCGACACCCGCGGCCGTCTGCAGGCGCTCGGAGTCGATGTCGTGGAGGCGGAGCTCGGACTCGCGCAGCTCGGGGTAACCGAGGATGTCGGCGATCAACATTCCGGTGAACTCGACGCTGCCGGCGCCGATGAAGGCGATCCTCGGCCCGCTCATCTCGAGCCCATCTCCTCGGTCTGGACCGCGGGTACCGAGTCCGCGACCTCGAGCGCCTCGCGGAGCTGCGGCTGGGCGTCGACCCCGCCCAGCGCGCGGGTCGACAGCGAGCCGCAGGCGACCCCGATCCGCAGGGCGCGGTCGAGCGGCTGCCCGCTGTTGAGGCCGTGGAGGAACCCCGCGGCGAAGCTGTCGCCGGCGCCCGTGGCGTCGACAGCCTCGACCGCCGGGACACCGACATGCGCGGTCTCGGCCCGGCGCCTGGCGATCGCGCCGTCCGGGCCGAGCTTGACGACGACCGTGTCGACCCGCTCGGCGAGGGCCTCGAGGGCGGCCGCCGGATCGTCGGCGCCCGCGAACCGGCATGCCTCGGCGGCGTTGGGCAGGAAGATATCGGTCGCATCGAGAGCCTCGGCCAGCCCGGCGCTCCAGCGCCCTTGGGGGTCCCAGCCGGGATCGAGCGAGGTCGAGGTGCCCGCGGCATGCGCCCTGTCGAAGAGGTCGCGGAGCCCTTGGCGAAGCCCGGTCAGCAGGTGCGGCGACGAGACATGAAGGTGCTTGGTCGCGGCCAGCATCGCCTCGGTGACCGCGGCGGCGGTGAGGCTGGTCATCGCGCCCGGCGCGGTCAGGATCGCCCGGTCATCGCCGCCGCTGAGCACGACGGTGAGTCCGGTCGGCAGCTCGGGGTCAACCCGACAGGCCTCGACGTCGACCTGGCGGCGCCGCAGCTCGCCGAGCACGAACGTGCCGGCGGCGTCATCCCCGACCACCCCGACGTAGGCCGTGCGCATCCCGAGGCGAGCGGCTCCACAGGCGACGATCGCCCCGGAGGAGCCGATCGTCAGGACGCCTCGCTCCACCAACTGCTCGACCTGTCCGTAGGCGGGCTCGATCGCCTCCGCGACAACGATCGCATCCGGGTTCAGGTCGCCGGCGATCAGCAGGTCGAAGCGCTCGGCGCTCATCCGACCCCGACCTCGGGTCGCAACCGAGTCATCTCGATCGTGGGGACCAGCGCCTCGACGGCACCACGCTCGACCCGTCCGGGATCCAGGTGGGCGAGCTTCTCGGTCGCTGCCGCGGCGCCGAGGACCGCCGCCGAGAGCGAGTCGTGACCGGCGCTCAACCCAGCGGCGAAGCCACCGATCAACGCATCGCCACAGCCGACCACGTTGACGATCCGCGCCGGCGCGGGCGCTGCGAGGCGGAAGCTGGCGTCGACGCCGGCCAGAACGCTCCCATGCGGTCCGAGGCTGAGCCAGACCGCGGCGGCTCCGCGCTCGCGAATCGCATCGGTGATCCTCGCCAGCTCGGCGTCGCTCGGTCGCGACTCGAGCTCGGCTCCCAGCAGCCGGCCGACCTCGGCGAGGTTCGGCGCGACCAGGTCGGGCCCGGCGGCGAGGCCCGCGGCGAGCGCCGACGCCGTCGAGCAGTCGAGGATCGTGAAGGCGCCGCGCTCGCGGGCGGCCTCGATCAGGCGCGCGTGCAGCTCGGCCGGCGCTCCCGGCGGCAGGCTGCCGCTCACCGCGACCACGCGAGCACCGTCGACCAGCCGCGTCGCGGTCGTGACCAGGCGCTCGGCCTCCGCCTCGGTCAGCGACCCACCCGGCTGATGGACTTCGACCAGATCGGCGCCCGAGGCCTCGACCAGGGTGTAGGTCCCCCGGGTCGGTCCGGCGACCGTGACCGGATGGACCGCCAGAGGCTCCGAGCGCAGGAGTTCGAGCAGGAGATCGCCATCGCGCCCTCCGGCAGTTGTCACGATCGCGGCACTCGTGCCGAGCTCGGCGGCGACGCAGGCGGCGTGGACCGCCTTGCCGCCCGGCGTCTCGAGCATCTCCGAGGCATGCACGACCCCGCTCGCAGCCCCCTCGATCCGGGCGACGCGGTCGATCGCCGGGTTGGTGGCGACGGCGACGAAGCTGGCCTGCATACCGGTGTCCATCAGACCTGGACCACCTTGACGCCCGCCGCGCGCAGCGGGTCGAGCTGCTCGGCCGCGGCGTCGAGGTCGGTGATCAGCTCATCGATTGCCGCAAGCGTGCAGATGCTCGAGAGCGCCGAGCGCCCGATCTTCGAAGAATCGCAGACGACGATCACGCGGGCAGCGCGCTCGACCATCCTGCGGTTCGTGTGGGCCTCGACCTCGTCGTGGGTGGTGAGCCCGGACGGGTTGACCCCGTCGACGCCGAGGAAGAGAAGGTCGACGTTGAGCCCCTCGAGGGTCCGTTCGGCGAGTGGGCCGATCAGCTCATAGGACTGCGGGCGCGCGACCCCGCCCGTGACCACGAGCCGGATCGACTCGCTGATCACCAGCTCGGAGGCGATGTTGACCGCGTTGGTGACCACGGTCAGCTCGCGCTCGCGCAGCCTGCGTGCGACCTCGGTCGTCGTCGTGCCCCCGCTGAGGGCGATCGTCTGAGCCGCGCCGATCCGCTCCGCGGCAAGGTCGGCGATGCGGCCCTTCTCCGCCGCCCGCTGGCCGCCTCGGTAGCGCACCGGCAGCTCGTAGAGCAGGCCGTTGCGAACCGCGCCACCGTGCGAGCGCGAGAGCAGCTTCTGCTCCTCGAGCAACTCGAGATCGCGGCGGACGGTCGCCGACGAGGCGCCGAGCGAATCGGCGAGGTCGCTGACCGCGACCGAGCCGTTGGTCGCCAGCTCGGCGAGGATCGAGTCGAGCCGCTGGGCGCGCCTCACGCGGATCCTCCGGACTCGACCAGGTCGAGGACGACGGCGCGCTCGAGGTTCGCGGGCCGATCGGGATCGAGGCCCCTGTGCTCGGCGAGCGCGACCGCCAGCCGCTGGATCCGGATCAGCTCCGCCAGCGGATCGAGTCCCGCGGTCAGCACGGTGGCTCCGGCCGCCGCGATCTCATCGATCAGCTTCGCCGGCGGCTCGTCGAGCAGCCAGACGGCCGCGCCCGGGCCGGCGGTGGCGATCGGGCCGTGGCGATACTCCATCGCCGGATAGGACTCGGCCCAGATCTGGGCGGTCTCGCGCAGCGCCAGGGCCGCCGCGTCGGCGAGGCCGACTCGCCACTCGCGACCGAGGACGACGACGCGGTCGGTCGTCGCCAGGTCGAGCGGGTGGGGCTCGGCCAGCGCGGTCGCGGCATCGGCGAGCAGGCGGTCGACAGCGAGGCCGAGCGATGCCCTGGCGAAACAGACGACGGTGGTGACGAAGCGCGTCTGGACGACGGAGAGGTCGTCGGCGAAGCTCAGATCGATGACCAGGTCGCAACCCGCGGCGACCGGGCTGCGCGTGTTGCCGACGACCGCGACGGTCGTCGTCGCGTCCCTGACGAGCTCGAGCGCCAGCCGGATCTCGGTGGTGGCGCCCGAACGCGAGATCGCGACGACCCGGTCGTAGCCTCGATCGAGCCGCGCCTCGGAAGCCGCGAAGGCATCGGTCTCGCCCTGTCCGCTGAGCTCGCGCAGCGCTGCCACCGACTTCGCCGCATGCCAGGAGCTGCCGCAGCCGATCACCGCGATCCGCTCGCCGGCGGGAAGCGCTGCCGCAGCCGTGCCCGCGAGCTCAGCGGCCCGCGACCAGGCTCGAGGCTGGTCGAGGATCTCCTCGCTCACTCGCGACATCGGACGCTCTTCGGTGCCCACGCGGATCCGAGTCTACCCCAGACTGTCAGATTCGTGCATACTCGATGATTGATTATGAGCGATATAGAAGCCATACGGCGAGAGCAACCGTTGTGCATGCTCGCTTTTGATCACCGGCGCTCGATCCAGGGCCTGTTTGGGGTCACCGAGGCTCCGAGCCCCGATCAGTCAGCACGGATCAGCGACGCCAAGCGGCTGATCTTCGATGGGTTGCTGTCGGCCGCACGCCGGCTGGATTCGATTGCCACCCCCGCCCTGTTGGTCGACGAGCACTACGGCGCCGAGGTCCTCGAGCTCGCCAGAGACGAGCCGGTGATCGCCGCGGTTGCCTGCGAGCGCTCCGGCCAAGCCGAGTTTCAATTCGAGTACGGAGAGGAGTTCCGGGCCCACGTCGAGCGCTTCGAGCCCGAGCTCGTCAAGGCGCTGGTTCGGTTCAACCCCGACGGCGATCGCGGGCTCAACCAGCGCCAGACCGCGAGGCTGCGGGCGCTCTCGGACTGGCTCGCCGCCGAAGATCGAAAGCTACTGTTCGAGCTGCTCGTGCCCCCGGAGCCGGGTCAGCTCGCGGGCGTCGGCGGCGACCGCGACCGCTTCGACGCCGAGCTGCGCCCGGAGCTCGTCTGCCGCGCGGTCGCCGAGCTTCAGGAGGCGGGGATCGAGGCCGCGGTGTGGAAGATCGAGGGGATCGAAGAGCGCTCGGATTGCGAGCGGATCGCCGCCGCCTGCCGGCGCGACGGCCGCGAGGAGGTCGGTTGCCTGATCCTCGGAAGGGGCGCCGATCGGGCGAACGTCGAGCACTGGCTGCGGGTCGCGGCCCCGGTCGAGGGGTTCGAGGGTTTCGCGGTCGGGCGAACGATCTGGTGGGATGCGATCGCCTCCTATCTCGCCGGCGATCTCGACCGCGAGTCAGCGACCGGCGAGGTCCGCGATCGCTATCTCGACTTCGTCGAGGTTTATCGGGAGGCCGAGGCGGCCGACGTTCAGGCGCCGTAGACCTGCTCCCCGGCGACGAACACCGCCTTGGTCAACGGGACGCCCGGGCGGTAGACCAGGTGGGTGTAGCTGGGCGCGCCGAGGATCACCGCGTCGGCTCGGGCGCCGGGGCCCAGCCGGCCGATGTCGTCGCGGCGCAGGGCTCGCGCACCGCCGAGGGTGGCGGCGAGCAGCGCTTCGGCGATCGTCATCCCCATCTCGCGGACGGCGAGGGCGATGCAGAAGCCGATCGAGGTGGTGTAGCTCGAGCCGGGATTCGTGTTGGTGGCGATCGCGACTGAGACGCCGGCGTCGATCGCCCGGCGCGCGTCGGGGTAGGGCTGGCGGGTGGAGAAATCGGTCGCCGGGAGGAAGGTGGCGACGGTCTCGGAGCCGGCGAGCGCCTCGATGTCGGCGTCGGTGAGATAGGTGCAGTGATCGACCGAGGCTGCCGCCATCTCGACCGCGACCGCCACCCCGGCGCCCGGGCCGAGCTGGTTGCCGTGGACGCGCAGGCCGAGGCCGGCCTCACGGCCGGCCGCGAGCACCGCGCGAGACTGATCGGGATCGAAGGCGCCGCGCTCGCAGAACACATCGATCCAGCGACAGAGCGGCCCGCACGCCTCGAGCATCTCCCCGCAGACGAGCTCGACGTACTCGTCGCTGCGTCCCTCGTACTCGGGCGGGACCAGATGGGCGCCGAGGAAGGTGACGTCGTCGGTGAGCTCTGCCGCGACCCGACAGAGGCGCTGCTCGGACTCGACCGTGAGCCCGTAGCCCGACTTGACCTCGAGCTGTGTGATCCCCGCGGCGAGCGCCTCCCCGCGCCGGTCGAGCGCCAGGGCCAGCAGCTCTGCCTCGCTCGCCGCCCGGGTGGCCTCGGTGGTCACCGCGATCCCGCCCGCCTCATAGGGGGCTCCCGCCATTCGGGCGGCGAACTCCTCGGCGCGGTCGCCGGCGAAGACCAGGTGCGTGTGGCTGTCGACGAAGCCGGGGATCACGCAGCGTCCCTCGGCGTCGAAGCGCTCGTCCCCGGCGACCCCGGCCGGTGCGATCGCCGCCACCCGCCCTTTCTCGACCACGAGGGCCGCATCGCGGACGAGGCCGAGCGGCCCTTCCCCGGACTCGGGGTCGTTGGTGACCAGCAGCCCGATCCGGTCGATCACGGTCGCGCTCATGCGACTACCGCCGCGATCGACTCGCGGAGCTCGGCGGCGACGTCGAGGCCGAGGTGGAGGCCGTCGCGAACGAGCTCGCGCCCCGAGCAGACCACGCTGCCGACATCGGCCGCGGTCGCCGCGAAGACGACCGTCTCGAGCGCAGCCTCCGCCGTCACCCCGGCGACGCGGACACCGTCGAGGCGGACCGTGACCAGGTCGGCCGGCGCCCCGGCCTCGATCGTCCCCGCCGGCGCGCCGAGCGCCACGTGGCCGTCGCACGTAGCGGCCCGCAGCAGCGCCGCGGACTGGTGGCGCCCGCGCTCGCCGGTCGCGAGCCGCTCGTCGAGCTCGAGCGCGCTCGCCTCCTCGAGCGGGTCGATGACCGCGTGGGAGTCCGAGCCGAGCGCGAGCGAAGCCCCGGCCGCGGCCAGCGCGGATGCCGGGCCGATGCCGTCGGCGAGGTCGCGCTCGGTCGTCGGGCACAAGCAGCAACAGCAACGGCCGCCGCCGAGCAGGCCGACGTCGGCGTCGGTCACGTGGGTGGCATGGACCGCGGTGAAGCGCGGGCCGAGCGCCCCCGCGTCCTCGAGCACCGTCGTTGGCGTCGCGCCGTGGGCGGCGACGCACGCCTCGTTCTCCGCCGGCTGCTCGGAGACGTGCGCGTGCAGCGGGCGTTTGCCCGCGGCGGCCCAGTCGGCGACCGCCGCGCAGGCGGCGGGATCGACCGCGCGGACACTGTGGATCGCTGCGCCGACGGTCGCCTCGGGGTCGGTCGCGAGCATGTCGACGCGGTCGGCCCAGGCGTCGGCGTCGCCGTCGGAGAACCGCAGCTGGACCTCGTTCAGCTGCTCACCGATGCCGCCGTGCAGGTAGCACGCGTCGAGCAGCGTGATCCTGATCCCAGCCTCGCGCGCGGCCGCGATCATCGCCCGGCCGGTCTCGTTCGGATCGGCGTAGGGGCGGCCGCCCGGACCGTGGTGGAGGTAATGGAACTCGCCGACGGCGGTGATCCCGGCCAGTGCCATCTCGGCGAACGTTGCCCTTGCGAGGCGGAAGTAGGACTCGGGATCGAGGCGGGCGGCGAGCTCGTACATCTCCTCGCGCCAGGTCCAGAAGCTGCCCCCGCTGCGCTGCGAGCGGCCGCGAAGCGCCCGGTGAAAGGCGTGGGAATGAGCGTTGGCGAAACCCGGCAGGGTGAGCCCCTCCAGGCGCACCGCGCCGGCAGGCGGCGCTGCGACCCCGGACCCGACCGAGGCGATCCGCTCACCGTCGACGTCGACCACCACCCCACTCTCAGCGGACTCGCCACCGAGCCAGGCCAGCTCACACCAGTAAGCCGTCACGACCCGACCCGCTCGACGAACTCGGTGATCCGCTCGACGAAGGCGTCCCGGTGGAAGCGCTCGAATTGCTTCCAGGTGGTCAGCGTGCGGGGGTCGGCGCGGTCGACGAAGAGGATCCCGTCGAGGTGGTCGACCTCGTGCTGGAAGGTGCCGGCGGTGAGGCCCCGCTTGACCTCCGCGCGGGCGACCCCGTCGCGGTCGAGGTAGCGGACCCGGACGTTGACGTGGCGATCGAGCTCACCGCGCAGATCGGGGACCGATAGGCAGCCCTCGTTGATTCGCACGAGCTCGTCGTCGAGCGGCTCGATCACCGGGTTGACGAACACGGTCAGCGGGATCGGCGGCTTGTATGGGTAACGGGGGTTGTGGTCGACCTCGGCGACCGCGATTCGCAGCGACTCACCGACCTGGGGCGCCGCGAGCCCGGCACCATTCGCGTCGCGCCTTGTCTCGATCATGTCCTCGATCAGCTGCTGCACGCGCTCGCCCGCGAGCTCCTCGGGCGTCACCTCGCGGGCGGGCCGCCGCAGCAGCGGATGGCCGAGCTCGAGAATCGGGAGGACCGTCACTCGCCACTCGCCACTCGCCGCTCGCGATCGGCCATCGGGACGTGGACGCCGCGCTCGGCGGCGACCCGCTGCGCGCTCTCATAGCCGGCGTCGGCGTGGCGGATCACGCCCATGCCGGGATCGGCGGTCAACACCCGGTCCAGCTTTTCGGCGGCCAGCTTGCTGCCGTCGGCGATGCAGACCATGCCGGCGTGGATCGAGCGCCCGATGCCGACGCCGCCGCCGTGATGGATGCTGACCCAGGTGGCGCCGGAGGCGGTGTTGACGAGCGCGTTCAGCAGGGGCCAGTCGGCGATCGCATCCGAGCCGTCCGCCATCGACTCGGTCTCGCGGTAGGGCGAGGCGACCGAGCCCGAGTCGAGGTGGTCACGCCCGATCACGATCGGTGCACCCAGCTCGCCGCTTCGAACCATCTCGTTGAAGCGCAGGCCGAGCCGGCGGCGCTCGCCGTAGCCGAGCCAGCAGATCCGCGCCGGCAGGCCCTGGAAGGCGATCCGCTCGCCGGCCATCCGGATCCAACGCGCGAGCGCCTCGTCGTCGGGAAACTCGGCGAGCACCGCGCGGTCGGTCGCGGCGATGTCGGCGGGCTCGCCCGAGAGCGCCGCCCAGCGAAACGGCCCCTTGCCCTCGCAGAACAGCGGCCGGATGTAGGCGGGGACGAAGCCCGGGTAGGCGAACGCGTTCTCAAAGCCGCCGAGCTCGGCCTCGCGACGGAGGCTGTTGCCGTAGTCGAAGACCTCGGCGCCGGCGTCCTGGAAACCGACCATGGCGAAGCAGTGCGCGGCCGCCGAGGCGCGGGCGCGCTCGATGTAGGTATCCGGGTCGCGCTCGCGAAGCTCGTCGGCCTCGCGGAGCTCCAACCCCGCCGGGATATAGCCGACGAGCGGATCGTGGGCCGAGGTCTGGTCGGTGACCACGTCGGCCTCGAAGCCGCGTCGCAGGAGCTCGGGGACGACCTCGGCGGCGTTCGCGCAGAGGCCGACGCTCAAGGCGCGGCGCTCGCGCTTGGCAGCCACGCAGCGCTCGATCGCGTCGTCGAGGTCGTCGGCACGCTGGTCGAGATAGCGGGTCTCGAGCCGTCTTTGGATTCGATCCGGGTCGACCTCGACGCACAGTGCGACCCCGTCGTTCATGGTCACCGCGAGCGGCTGGGCGCCGCCCATGCCGCCGAGGCCGGCGGTCAGCGTGATCGTCCCGGCGAGTGAGCCGGCGAAGCGCCGCCGGGCGATCTCGGCGAAGCACTCATAGGTCCCCTGGACGATCCCCTGGCTGCCGATGTAGATCCACGAGCCCGCCGTCATCTGCCCGTACATCGTCAGCCCGAGCTTCTCGAGCCGGCGAAACTCGTCCCAGTTGGCCCACTCGCCGACCAGGTTCGAGTTGGCGATCAACACCCGCGGCGCCCACTCGTGGGTGCGAAAGACGCCGACCGGCTTGCCCGATTGGACCAGCAGCGTCTCGTCGGAGGCGAGCGACCGCAGCTCACCGACGATCGCGTCGAAGGCATCCCAGCTGCGAGCGGCGCGCCCGGTGCCGCCGTAGACGACGAGGTCGTCCGGGCGCTCGGCGACCTCGGGGTCGAGGTTGTTCATCAGCATCCGCAGCGCCGCCTCCTGTGGCCAGCCGCGACACGAGAGCTGGCTGCCATGGGGCGCCCGGACCTCGCGCGGCCCGCTCACGCCTGCGCCTCCACCGGGTGGAGCAGGGGGAAGCGCGGGTTGTCGAGCGGCTCGCCGGCGACCAATTCTTCCTCGAGTCCCGGGAACGGCGGGCTGGTCGGGTGCGGTCGCGGCGCGAAGGTGGCGTCGTCGCCGAGTAGGCGGACCGAGAAGGCGCGCCGCAGGCTCGGGGAGCCGCCGGCCTGGTGCAGGGTGAGCATGTGGAAGGCGACCGCGTCGCCGGGCTCCAGCGCCCAGCCGAGGACCTCGTGAGCCGAGCGGTCGGCGTCGATCTCGGGCACCTCCTCCAGCTCGCCCTCGTCGAAGACCAGTGCCGCCTTCGAGATGAAGGTACGCGGCATGTACCAGGTGCCCGAGGCGTGCGAGCCGGCGACGAACTCGAGCGTGGCCTCGCGCACGACCGGGTCGACCGGGATCCAGAAGGAGACGTTCTGGGCGCCATCGACGCAGTAGTAGGGCTGGTCCTGGTGCCAGGGGCTGGGCTCGTCGCTCCCCGCCTCCTTGACCAGGACGTGGTCGTGGAACAGACGGGCGCTGGCGCTCTCCATGAGCTCAGCGCCGATCTCCCCGACGCCGGCGTCGCGGATCACACGCTCGTACTCACCGATCCGCTGCCAGTTGCAGAAATCCTCGAAGAAGGTCCGCTCGGCGCCGTGGCCCTGGGCCAGCGGCCCCGGCTCGGCGCGGTTGCGGTCGATGCCGCGGCGAAGCTCGTCGACCTGCTCGGCCGAGAGCAGCCCGCGAATCGGGACCGCGCCGTTGCGGCGGTAGGCCGCGGCTACCTCGGGGTCGATCGCGTTCATTCCAATCCTCCGATTTCGGAATCGACGGCGTTGAGAAGCTCTCGGCCGCGCAGCAGCTCCTCGACCGCGCCGAGCTCGGGCGCCTGCCAGCGGTCGGGACCGGCGCCCGGGACGACCCTGCGCAGCGCCGCCACCGCCGCACCGGTGCCGCGGGCGGGCTCCAGCGGGGCTCGGAGCTCGACCCCGCGGGCGGCGCAGGCGAGCTCGACCGCGAGGATCCGGCGCAGGTTGGCGACCGTGGCTCGCAGCTTGCGCGCCGCCCCCCAGCCCATCGAGACGTGGTCTTCCTGCATCGCCGAGGTGGGCAGCGAGTCGACCGACGCCGGGGCCGCGAGCCGGCGGTTCTCGGCGACCATCGCCGCCTGCGTGTACTGGGCGATCATCATCCCCGAGTCGACACCCGCGTCGGGCGCCAGGAACGCCGGCAGCCCGTGCGACCGCGCCTGGTCGAGCAGGCGGTCGGTGCGTCGCTCTGAGATCGCGCCGACCTCGGCCGCGGCGATCGCGAGGAAGTCGCAGGCCATCGCCACCGGCGCGCCGTGAAAGTTGCCGCACGACTCGACCCGACCGTCGGGGAGCACCATCGGGTTGTCGATCGCCGAGATCAATTCCCGCCCGGCGATCTCATCGACGTGGTCGCGGGTGTCGCGCGCGGCTCCGTGAACCTGGGGGGTGCAGCGAATCGAGTAGGCATCCTGGACTCGCGGATCGTCGAAGCGGTGGCTGGCGACGATCGCCGAGCCGTCGAGGAGCGACCGCAGGTTGGAGGCGCTGGCCGCCTGACCCACCTGCGGACGCAGCGCGATCAGCTCGGCGGCGAAGGCTCGGTCGGTGCCAAGCAGCGCCTCGGTGGTCAGCGCGGCGGCGACGTCGGCGGCTCGCACCAGCAAGTCGAAGTCGGCGAGCGCCAGGACCAGCATCCCGAGGATGCCGTCGGTGCCGTTGATCAGCGCCAGGCCCTCCTTCGCCCCGAGCACCGGTGGCTCGATCCGGGCCGCGGCCAGCGCCTCGGCGGCGGGACGGGGCTCTCCGTCCTCACCCGATATCTCGCCCTCGCCGATCATCGCCAGGGCGCAGTGCGCCAGCGGCGCCAGGTCGCCGCTGGCCCCGAGCGAGCCGTGCTCCGGAACCACCGGGTCGAGTCCGGCGTTGAGCATCGCCAACATCGTCTCGACCAGTAACGGCCTCGCGCCGGAGAAGCCCATGGCCAGCGAGCGAGCCCGCAAGAACAACATCGCCCGGACCACCTCGCGCTCGACCGGCGGCCCCATGCCCGCGGCGTGCGAGCGAATCAGCGCCTGCTGCAGCTCCGCCCGGCGCTCGGGCTCGATCCGCACCAGGGCAAGCGACCCGAAGCCGGTCGAGACGCCGTAGACCGGCTCCTCGGAGGCGGCCAGCCGCTCGACCTGCCCCGAGGTCGTCGCCATCGCCGCGCGGGCGTCGGCGCCGAGGCTGACTTGCGCTCGCGAGCGAGCCACCCGGACCACGTCCTCCGCCGTGGCCCCCTTCGAGCTCAACTCGATCGGCGCGCCCGGCGCCTCGTCTCGCACGGCTGGGGCCATCACGACGCAGACTAAGGCGGCGCGACCGGCGGCGGGATCAGACCGACCAATGTTCGCGACGGGGCCACGGCGCGATTCGCGGGGCGCGGCGGCGCGTAGACGTAGGCGTCGCCATGCACGTCGATCGCGTCGTCATAGCCGCCCGCGACCAGGATCCGCCCGCCCGGGAGGGGCGTCGCCGTGCTGAACAGGTAACCCGAGAGCGCCTCGCCGGTCGTCTCGGTGAAGGTCATCGTGCGCCCGGAGAAGACCTCCGCGCGCCTGGCGCCGGCCGCGATCAGGGCCGAATCAGAGCTCAGCGCGGCCGCCCCGCCGGAGAGCTTGAATCGCGCGGAGCGCATCCGCTCGGGCGCCGTCTCGAACCGGCCCGACCCCGGGTGGTAGAGCTCGGCGCTGGCGAGCCGATCGTCGAACTCCTGGCTCGGCGAGCCGCCCGTGACCAGCACCCTGCCGTCGGCGAGCAAGACCGCTGCGTGCTTGATCCGCGGGGTGGACATCGATCCGGTCGGGGTCCAGCGATCGCGACCCGGCGCATACACCTCGGCCCCGGCGAGCGCGCGCTCGCCGTTGCGGCTGCCGCCGGCGATCAGCACGCGGCCGTCGGCCAGCCGAACCGCAGCGGCGATCGACCGGGGCACGGAGAGCGACGCGGCCCGGAGGAAGCGCTCGCGCCGAGGATCGAACAGCTCCGCGCTCGCCAGCTCGCGGTGACCATCGGTGCCGCCGGCGATCAGCACGCGGCCGTCGGCCAGCCGCACCGCAACCTGGTCGGCTCGGGCTGTACGCATCGGTCCGACTCGCCGGAAACCTCCACCTGCCGGATCGAAGACCTCGGCGCTTCGCAGCGGCTGGCCGCCCTCGCCCAAGTAGCCGCCGGCGATCAAGCACCCGGCCCCCGGGCAGCCGCGTCGCCGTGTGGCTGACCCGGGAGACCGCCATCGATCCGGCGGGGACGAATCGGCCTCGCCGGGGATCGAACAGCTCGGCCCGGCGGCCGCGCTCGGTGCCCTCGCATCCGTCGAGCGTGCAGCCTCCGGCGATCAGCACGCGGCCGTCCGCCAATCTCGTCGCCGTGTGTGCGGCTCGGGGCAGACGCAGCGAAGAGGTTCGCGAGATCTCACCGCGCAACTCGGATCCCGCCGAGCTCCCGAGCGACGTGTGCAGGGGAACATCGCTTCGCACGATCAGCGCCACGGCGGCGGCCAGCATGGTTGCGAGAGCGACCGCGAGGCCGAGTCGCCTCGGCGCTGTACGCGTCCGCTCGCGTCCGGCGAGCGCTACGGCGAGCGCCTCCGGGTCCCCGAGGCGCTCCCTGACCTCGGCGGCCGAGCGAGCATCGGTGAGCACGTCCTCGGCGTGGCTGCGGACCTCGGCCCTCGTGCGACGGGTGCGGGGGCGCACGGCGGCGAAGCGGTCATGGCGTTCGAGCTCAGCCTCGAAGCGCGCCAGCCACAGGTCGGCCTCGAAGCGACGCTCGCCGGCTGTCCCGGTCACGGCTCCTGCTCGGCCTGCTTCGGCGCCGCCAGCACGGAGCCGACCGCGCTCGAGAATCGCTGCCAACGACCGTGCTCGTCGGCGAGCTCGGCGGTGCCCTGCTTGGTCAGGCGATACACGCGTCGTCGCCGGCCGCCGACCTCGCGCCAGCGGCTGGCGACCAGCCGCCGCTGCTCGAGCCGGCGCAGCGCCGGATAGATCGTCCCGGCCTGCACCTCGAAGAGGCCGTCGCTGCGTGCCGCGAGCCGTCGCGCCAGCTCGTATCCGTGGGCGTCACCGGAGCGGAGAGTCGCCAGCAGGAGCAGATCGAGGTTGCCCGAGAGGCGTTCGCGCCCACGCATATGTAGGCAGCCTATCTATGCGGGACGCGACCGGCGCCGTGCTCAGGTGGTGCGCTTGTCGTCCGGCTCGTCCCGGGGCTCGAGCTGGATCTCCTTCTCGGCTCGCGGCACGTCCGCATCGAGCTCGCGGCTGCGCTCGCGCTCGGCGTTGAGCTCGAGGCCGAAGAGCAGCGCCAGGTTGGTGATCCACAACCAGACCAGCAGGGTGATGATGCCTCCGAGGGTGCCGTAGGTCTTGTCGTAGGAACCGAAGTTGGCGACGTAGAAGGCGAACAGGGCCGAAGCCAGCAGCCAGACGACCACCGCGAACAGCGCTCCCGGCGTGATGAACTTGAACCCCGGCAGCTTCACGTTCGGCGAGGCGTAGTAGAGCACCGAGAACATCAGGATCACAACCCCGAGGAGGACCGGCCACTTGGCGATGTCCCAGATCTGAAGCGCGGTGTCGCCGACCCCGATCGCGCCGCCGACCGATTCGACCACGGGACCGGTGAGCACCAGGGCCATCGCGACCAGCGCCAGCATGATCACCATCACCACCGTGACCAGGATCTGCAGCGGGCGAAGCTTGAAGAAAGAGCGCCCCTCAGGCGTCTCCCAGGCGATGTTCGATGCTCGCATGAAGGCACCGATGTAGCCGGACGCCGACCAGAGGGCCGTCGCGAGCCCGACGACGAACAGGATCCCGGCGGCGCTCTGGTTGGAGGTGATCGATTCGATCGGGCCCGCGAAGGTCTCGGTGGCCGTGCTCGGCCCGAGCTCGGTGACGATCTCGGTGATCTCGCGGGTGGTGGTCTGCGGATCGCCGAACAGTCCCAGCACCGAGACCAGCGCGATCAGCGCCGGAAACAGCGAGAGCAGGCCGTAGTAGGTGAGCGCGGCCGCCCAGTCGGTCATGTTGTCCTCCTGGAACTCCAGCGCCGTCCGTTTCAGCGTCGGCCAAAGGCCGCTGCGGGCGTCGGTGCCCTCGGGGGCGTAGTCGGCGCGCACGGGCTCGACGTCCTGGCGAACCTCCTCTCGCTGGTCGGTGTCCACCCGCCGCTACTTCGCGTCCGGCTTCTTCTCGCCGGGCCACGAACCGGTCGCCCGCACGAACGCCACCCGGGTCCCCCGATCGACGAGGCCGCGCACGAGCCGGAAGATCGCCCCCTCGAGCGTCATCGCGACGATCAAGGCCGGCCAGGAGATGTCGCGCTGGTCGGGCTCGGGCGCCTCCTCGTTGGCAAACCGGCCCCAGATGAACTCGAACAGCTTCGATGCGAGCAGCCCGGCGAGCAACCCGCTGATCAGGCTGAACGGGGTAAAGATGATCTTGCCCATGTGGTTTTGGCCTCCTCAGCCTCGACGCCGACGCAGGACAACCACCAGCAATAGCAGCCCGATCGCCGCGCCCGCCACCGCCGCCGGGTTCTCGCGCGCGACCGCCAGAGCTCGATCGGAGCTCTGGCTGACCTTCTCGGGGGCCGACTGAAACGTCTGCTTGGCCGCGTCGGCCGTGGCCGTCGCCGTCGCCTGGGCGCGCTCCTTGGTCTCATCGACCTTCTGCTTCGCCTGCTTCTTGACGTCCGCCTTCTCGGCGAGCGCCGCCACCGTCTCGCCCAGGTCCTCGCGAGTCTGCTCTATCTCGGCCTCGATCTGCTCCGGGTCGCTGGCGCCGCCGGCGCCGTCGGTGGCCGCCTCGTCGGCAGCGGCCTCGTCGGCGGTCGCGACCTCGTCCGCGCTGGCGGCCTCGTCGGCCTTGCCCTTGCTCTTGGTCCTGCTCGTCTTCTTCTCAGCCATTTCGGCCCTCCTGCGCGCCCGACTTGGCCGCGTCGATGTCGAGTTTCGTGCTCTCTATCGCCCGCTCGGGGATCGGCGGGCTTCCTTGATCCACCTTCTGCTTGCCGACCAGCGCCAGCCCACCCGCGATCAGGGCATAGGCCGCGGCGACGATCAGGGCTGCCACCCAGCCGGCCATCGCGGTCGCCAAGAGAACGATCAGCGCCGTCGTCAGCGCCCCGAAGGCGAACAACCCGATCACGCCGGCGGCTCCGAAGGCGCCGGCGCCGATCCCGAGCTGCTTGCCCTTTTGCGCCACCTCCGCCTTGGCGAGCTCGACCTCCTTGCGCGCCAGGCTCGAGCTTTGATCGGAGAGTCTTTGGACGAGCTCGGCGATCGACGCCTGGTCGAGGTCGTTGTCCGAGGTTTCGAGATTCCTCGCTTGTCTGTCCTGGGCCATCTGGCTTCCTTTCACTCAGCCGCCGAGGCGGCCACTTCGTCACCGCGCTCGCGCGCGCTTTGCGCCGACAGGCCCGGCACCCGGTCGAGGACGTGCTCCAACGCGCCTTCGAGTTGCGCGATCAGCTCCGTCAAGGTCTCGATTCGGGCGTCCAGCGGCTCGATCGCGTTTCGGGTCGACTCCAATTCGCGCTCCAGCGACGCCGCGCCCTCGCGCAGCTGCCGCAGATCGTCCTGCAGCGGCCGGACCCGCTCGAGTACCTCGTCGAGCGTCTCCTGGACGTGAGTCGAAGCCTTGACCACGGCACGCTCGATCTCCGGAAGCCGGCTGATCAGCTCGCCCAGCCCGCGGACCGCGGCGATCGCGGTCGGCGGGATCGAGACCGCGTCTCGAATCAGATTCATAGTTACTCGCTGTACCCGCTTGAGGGCGCGCTATCGATCATCGGCGGTGAGCCATGCACATTTCGGAGAGCTCCTTCAGTCGGTCTGAGAGGGAGACAGCTGCCGCGGCGCGATAGTTACGGGCCGCCGAAAATGGGAAAGGGTCTCTGTAACCGACGGCCCCTTCGGGCTGTCACCCATGTGGAGCGTTTCGACCCACGATGCACCCGACCCTGTCTTCGACCACCGATGCCGAGCTCGTCGACAGGGCTCGTGGCGGGGACCTGGGAGCTTTCGAGGGGCTGGTCGAACGCCATCGCGACGTCGTCTATCGAGTCGCCGCTCGAATCGCCGGCCGCGATCAGGCCGCCGACGTCAGCCAGGACGCCTTCCTCCGCGCCTACAGCCACCTTTCGGACTTCGAGGGCCGCGGTGCGTTTCGTTCCTGGGTGCTCCAGATCGCGCGCAATGCGGCGCTCAATGAGACCGTCAGGCGGCGCCCTGAGCCGGCGGGCGCCGGGGATGAGTCGAAGCCGAGGATCCCGTGAACCCGCAGAAGACGCCTGCCCAGCAACTGGAAGACGGCGAGCGAGCCGAGCGACTGGAGCTGAAGCTCAGCCAGTTGCGAGTCGAGCATCGGACCGTGCTCGTCCTCCGAGACCTCGAGGGGCTGAGCTACGACGAGATCGCCGAGGTGACCGAGACGCCCCTCGGCAGCGTCAAGGGTCGAATCCATCGCGCCCGCAACCAGCTGATCGAGGTTCTGCGCAACAACACCTATGACTGGGAGCTGCCGGATGCCTGACGAGCCCTACCCCGGCGATCTCGAGGGCGCGGCGGAGCGTCGACTGGCCGAGCACCTCGGGTTGGTGCGGGCCAACTCGCCAGAGTCGGACCGCGCGCTTGGGCCGCGAATCGTTCGGCGCGCCGGCTGGCAGCGACTCGTCCGGGCGCCGCTCGAGGTCGTCGGCACCCTGATCGCGGCCGTCGCCGATGCAATCTCGGTCTTCTCCCGGACGACCGAGCGGAAACCGGAATGACGATGATCGGTCCAGCGACGATCCTCGACCAGGCCGGCGAGTCCCTCGGCGGGTTCCTGCCGCGGATCGCCGGCGCCCTGCTGCTGCTCCTGATCGGGGTGCTGGTGGCAAAGCTGGTCGGCAGCGTCACCTCGAGGGCGCTGAGGGCCGCCGGGCTCGACGGGCTCGCCGAGCGCTGGGGGGCCGCGGCGGTCCTCTCGCGCGCGGGACTGGGCTCGTCGCTGGCGACCGTGATCGGGAGGGCGCTGCGGATCGCGCTGATCCTGATCGTGATCTTCGCCGCGCTCTCGTTGCTCGGCCTGCAGTTCCTGAGCGAGTCCCTGAACGCCGGGGTGCTGCTGTTGCCGAAGCTGCTGGTCGCGGCCGCTTTGCTGCTCGCAGGGGTCGTGCTCGGCGCCTTCGTTCGCGAGCGCGTCGATCGCCTCAGTTTCAGATGGGCCTTCCCGGTCCGGTCGGTGGGCTCGCCCAGGCGATCGTGATCGCCGTCTTCGCGATCACCGCGGCCGCCCAGATCGCGGTCTCGACCGCACTGCTGTTGGTCTTGATCGCGATCCTGCTCGCGGGGGCAACCGCGATGATCGCGCTCGCCTTCGGCCTGGGAGGAAAAGACGTGGCCCGCGAGCTCAGCGCCGGGCGCACCCTGCGGGCCATCTACACGAATGGGCAGCGGATCAGCTTCGCGACCGCCGAGGGCACGGTGAAGGAGGTATCGAACGCGATCACCGTGCTCGATACGGACAGGGGCATCGTCCACGTGCCCAACAGCCTGTTGCTCGGCTCGGTGGTCACCGTCGACGTCGATCCCGCAGATCCGACCGGTGCGCCCTGAAGCCGATCAGCCGCCGAGCGGCTTGACGCCGTCTCCGGAGCCGGCCGTGGCCACCGTCCGCGCACGCGAAGCGCTCAGCTCGGCCGCATAGCTCGGGTCCGAGCCGGGCTCGGCCGGGAGGACGACGAAGTCGCCGGGCCGAACCCACGTCGGCACGTACTTGACGCTCTTCACCTCGACCCGGTCGCCCTTGGCCTCGAAGCGCAGAAGGCCGATCAGCCCGTCCTGGGTCTCGGCCGGGAGGCCGACCGCGGCCGACTGGTTGGAGACCAGGTTGCCCTCGCTGAAGACCACGTACTTGCCGTTGATCCGGCGGATCGGCTCGACCACGTGCGGATGCTGTCCGACCACGGCCGTGATCAGCTTCGAGGCCGTCAGTCGCTCGGCGACCGCGAGCTGGGACTCGTTCGGCTCGCGCGAGTACTCGGTGCCCCAGTGGATGTTGACGATCACCGCCTCGGCGCCGGCACTGCGCGCGCGCCGCGCGTCGGCGAGGATCGCCCGCGCACCGGCCTCGGGGTCGGCGGCCGGGTACTCGTTCAGCGCCCACTCGCTCGGGGCCTCGAAGCCGTTGGTGGCGTCGGTGTAGCTCAGGTACCCGAGCTTCACCCCGTCGACGTCGATGATCGTCGGCGCCGCCTCGGCCTTCTCGGAGGCAAACGACCCGGTGTGCTCGATCCTCTGCTGGTCGAGCGCGTCGGCGGTGCCCGCGATCCCCTCGGCGCCCTGGTCGAGCGAGTGGTTGGAGGCGGTGCTGCACGCATCCCAGCCGCTCTTTCGAATCGAGGCCGCGAGCGCGGCCGGGGTGTTGAAGACCGGATAGGTGGCGGGGGGGCCGGGCCCCATCGGCGTTTCGATGTGACAGATCGCCAGATCGGCCCCGCGAATGTAGGGCGCCACCCCGGTGAAGAATGGGGCGAAGTCGTAGGACTGTCCACCACCGTTGGCAAGCGCGCGCTCGAGCAGCGGGCTGTGCATCAGCAGGTCGCCGCTGACCGAGACCGTGAACCGGACCGGCTTCGGCTTCGCCGGTTCGGTCTCGCCGGGATCGGAAGCGGCGGCGGCGGTCGTCCCGCTGCGATCGCCTCGGCGCTGGTCGGGGTCGTCCAGGACCACCAGCCAGACCGCCACCGCCGAGCCGGCAACCGCGGCGATCGCGAACGCCGCGGCGAGCCAGCGCTTCAAGAGCGAGAACCTACTCCGGCTCGGTCTCGGCGTAGAGGCTCTCGGAGGCGAGCTCGCGAACGGCCTTGTCCCAGAGCTTGATCTCGAGGAAGAGGTCGTCGCCGAAGCCCTGGACGGCGTCGACCGCGATCAGGGTGAAGCGGCCGTCGGCCACCGGGGCCTGGTCGAGCGTGTCCCCGTCGAGCTCAGCGGTCGCCGCGACTGCGCCGCGAACGAGCGGCAGTCCCCAGACCACGGTGACGTCGCCGCCGCGGTTGCCGTCGGTCCGCCAGGCGCCGATCACGTCGTCGTTGAGGTCGATCTTCCACTCCGGGTTGTCCTCGGCGGTGACGTCGGTGAAATCGACCCGCGCCTGCAGGTCAGCGGGCTCGGCGTCCTCGTCCTCGCCCGGATCGAAGGAGACCCAGCCGTAGTACTCGGCCAGCACCGGCTCTTGATCGTCTTCACCGGGGGTCGGGTCGGCGGCGCGCCCGGAGGCAGGAACGAACACCCGACCGCCCCAGGTGCGGTCGGGAAACCACTTCACGGTCATCGGGTCGAGTGGCGAGCCTGCCTCCTCGGCCAGCGACGCGCACTCGGCCGCAAACGCCTCGCGCAGGCGCTCCTCCCAGCGGCCATACGGACGGCCCTCCTGCGAGGCGTCGGCGATCGACCGCGGAAACGGTCGCTTGATCGGCGGCATCCGGCTAGCGCCCGCCGAGCAGGTTGCCGAGCGCCTCGGCGGCCCCGCCGCTGCCGGCGGCGGCTGCGACGCGGCCTTCCGAGGGCTGGATCAGCAGCCAGCCCTGGCCCGAGAAGGCGAGCTGGATCGTCTCGCCCGAGCCTCTGCCGACGAACGTCTTCAGGTTGACGTCGGTCTTCACCGAGCTCGAGACTCCCTGCGACCAGGTGATCGCCGCCTGCGGGTCGGCGTACGTGTCGCCGCCGTCGATCTCGATCGGCACCGGGGGTCCGTCGGAGACGAGGGCGACGGTTCCGCTCCCCGAGAGCTCCATGTTGTAGAGGCCGCCGGCGAGCGCTCCCGATGCGCCCTCGACCCTTTTTATGTCCCAATCGATCCCCGCCTCGAACGCGAGCACGTGCGGGCCGTTGGCGGTGATCTTTTCGTCGTCCAGGGTAAGCAGCTGGATCTCCTGGGCGGCGTCGGCGAGAAAGACCTCACCGGTCCCCGAGACCTTCATCAGCTGGGTGCCCTCATTGGTCACCGCCTTCTTGATCATCCGCGAGAGACCCCCCGAGCCGGCATGCTCGAAGTGGACGTCGCCCTGGTAGGCGACCATCGAGCCGAGCTTGGTCTGGATCTCCTCGCCCGCCAGCTCGACCTTGAGCAGCTTCGAGTTCTGCAGGCGAAGGCTCTCACCGCCCTCGGTCTCCTTGAACTGCGCGAGGGTCTGCTCAACCGACATCCGCTGTCCTCCTGTTCGGGATCGAAACTCGGCGCAGACTAGCTAGCCGAGCGCCGCGCGCAGATCGTTGGCTGCAAGCTCCGGAGGGTAGACATTGATCTCGACCCCGGTGCCGAGCTCGAACCCGGCTCGGGTGGTCAGCCGAGGAAGGATGTCGAGGTGCCAGCCGAACTCGGCGGCGTTGTGCGGAGCCGTGCGGACCCAGAGGTTGAGCTGCGGGACCATGCCCAAGGCTCCGGCCAGGGCCCGCAGGGCGGTCCTGATCATCGCCGCGCCCCCCTCACCCTGCTCGAAGCGCGCCTCGGCGGCGCGTGGGATCACGCGCAGCTCGAACGGCGACCGCGACGCCCAGGGGCAGACGAGCAGCGCCTCGTCGTCGATCGCCACCAGGCGCTCGCGCCGGCGAACCTCCTCGGTGGCGACGTCCTCGAGCAGGTGCGAGCCCATCGTCCGGTCGTGGTAGGCGCCGACGCGCTCGCGCTCGCGGGCCACCTCGGCCGGGACGAAGGGCAGCGCGTAGAGCTGGGCGTGGGAATGCTCGAGCGAGGCGCCGGCGTCGGGGCCCTCGTTGACGATCAGGTGGACGTAGGCGGCATCGGCGTGGGCGCCCATCCGCTCCCGCCAGGCCGCCACGGCGCTGACGAGCTGGGCGTCGGAGAGCTCGGCGAGCGAGGTCGCGTGCCCGGGGCAGCCGACGATCACCTCGTGGGCGCCGCCGGCGGGTTGCGAGCGAAAGAGATCGGGCCCGGCTACCCGGGTGGAGCCGGCCAGCGGATCGATCGAAGCTGAGAATCCGCTCTCGGAAATCTGATTCTCCCTGCTCCCGGCTCCCTGATCCCCGCTCCCCGCTCGTCGTTCGTCGCCCGGGCCGAGGACGGGGTAGAGGTTGGGGACCGAGCGGGTGAGCCAGCCGGGGGTGTCTGGCGCGCCTCCGGCGGGCCGGCTCGCCCACACCTCGGGCGGGGTGCGGTCCTCACGGCCCTCGCAAAACGGACAGCGCTCCGCCGCGTCGGGGCGCAGCTCGACGGGGACCGGAGCGAACGCGTCCGGTCGTTGGGTGCGGCCGGGGGCGAGGATCGCCCGCAGCCCTGTGAGTTGGTCGATCCTGACCTCTGGCTCGAACAACTGCCCGTCAGCTGCTCCGCTTGGCGTCCGCTGCTCCCGGAGCGCGCTCAGGATTGAACGGGCGGCGGGGGTGGCGGGGATGTCGGCGGCGGGACGGTCGGCTCGGCGCCCGGCTCGATCAGCGGCTTGAGCAGGTCGAGGGGCAGCGGGAAGACGATCGTCGAGCTGTTCGTCGATCCGATCTCGACCAGGGTCTGCAGGTAGCGAAGCTGCAGCGTCGCGGGGTTGACGCTGATGATGTTGGCCGCCTGCGACAGCTTCTCGGCGGCCTGGAACTCGCCGTCGGCGGCGATGATCTTGGCGCGCCGCTCGCGCTCGGCCTCCGCCTGGCGAGACATCGCCCGCTGCATGTCGGCGGGCAGTTCGACGTCCTTTACCTCGACCGTCGAGACCTTGATTCCCCAGGGCTCGGTCTGTTCGTCGATGATCTGCTGGAGCTCGACGTTGAGCCGTTCGCGCTCGGACAGCAGCGCGTCGAGCTCGGCCTTGCCGAGCACCGAGCGCAGCGTCGTCTGCGCGATCTGCGAGGTCGCGAGCAGATAGTTCTCAACCTCGGTGACGGCTTTGTTGGGGTCGATCACGCGGAAGTAGGCGACCGCGTTGACTCGCACTGTGACGTTGTCCTTGGTGATCACCTCCTGCGGCGGCACGTTCAGGGTGATCGTCCGCAGGTCGATGCGGACCATCTGGTCGATGATCGGGATCAGCAGGATCAGGCCGGGCCCCTTCTGGGCGATCAGGCGGCCGAGACGGAAGATCACCCCGCGCTCGTACTCGCGCAGGATCCGGATCGACGAGGCGAGCAGGATGAGGATGAAGACGGCGATGACGCCGGCGATGACGAGACCGACCATGTCTAGCTTCCTGCTTCCTCTTCGACCGGGCGAACGCGGAGCGTCAGCCCCTCAACCGACTCGACTCGCACTCTAGCGCCGCGTCCCAGCCGGGCGTCCTCGGTCTCGCGCTCGGCGGCATCCTCGGGCAGGCTCGCCCGCCAGAGGGCGCCGCCGACGAACACCTGGCCGACCGGGTCGAGCGGCGTCCGCACCTCGCCCATCGCGCCGATCATCTCCTCCCGGCCGCTGAGAACCGGGCGCCGGCGGGCCTCGAGCGCCTTCTTGGTGGCGAAGGCGAGAAAGCCGCCGAACAGCAACGCCACCGTGATCACCGCCGGCACCGAGACCTCGAGCGCGTCGGTGTTGGTGTTGAACAGCAGCAGGCCGGCGAGCGCCAGCGCGACCACACCCCCGGCGCCGACGATCCCGTGGGTGGGCAGCTGGGACTCGGCGATGATCAGCCCGACCCCGAGGACGAGCAAGACGATCCCGGCCACGGTGATCGGCAGCTGGGCGCTGCCGAAGATCCCGAGCACCAGCGAGATCACGCCGAGGACGCCCGGCAGGATCAGCCCCGGGCTGAACAGCTCGATCGCGATCCCGACCAGCCCGACCAGGAGCAGCAGGTAGGCAATGGTCGGGTTGACCAGCAGCTGCAGCAGCTCGTCGGCGAACGGCATCTGGCGCTGATCGAGCTCGAGCCCCGCCGTGTCGAGCACCTGGGCCTTGGGGCCGACCACCTTGAAGCCGTCGAGCGCCGTCATCAGCTCGTCCTCGCTGCCGGCGACGATGTCGATCGCACCGGCGTCGAGGGCCTCGGCGGCGGTCACGTTCTCGGCCTCGGTGACCATCCGTCCGGGCAGCTCCCCGTCGCGCCCATGAGAGTCGGCGAGCGCGCGGATGAACGCGGCGGCGTCGTTTTCGATCTTCACCCCTAGGGTGCCCTCGATGTCCTCCCCGCCGGCGGTGACCGCGCTGGCCGAGCCGATGTTGGTCTGCGGTGCCATCGCCGCGACATCGGCCGCCTCGGTGATGAAGGCGCCGGCCGACGCGGCTCGGGCGCCGTTGGGCGAGACGTAGACGACCACCGGCATCGGCGCATCGAGGATGTCCTGGACGATCGCCCGCATCGACGTTTCCAGCCCGCCGGGCGTGTCGAGCGTGATGATCACCAGGGGCGCCTCCTCCTCGGCGGCGTCGTCGAGCGCCGAACCGATCCACCTCTCGGTCGCCGGGTCGACGGTGCCGCCGAATTCGATCGAGGGGACGGTGGTCGAGGACTGGGCGCCGACGGCCCCCGGCACCGTCAGGAGCAGCGCCGCGAGCAGAAGCCAAAGCCACACTCGAACGCGAGCACTCATGCGTGGATTATCCGCTTAGCTCGCGTACTTGTCGATGTCGGCGGCGAATTGGTCCTCGTCGGCATAGACGCCCTGGTGGACGTAGACGAGCTCGCCCGACTCGTCGTAGAAGGCGGTCCCGGGCAGGCCGCGGAGCTTGTAGGCGTCGAACATCTCGGCGTCCGGATCGCTGATGCTCGGATAGGGAAGCGGCAGTTCCTCGAGGAAGGTCTCGGCGGCCTCGATCGAGTCATCGGAATCGACGCCGACGAAGGCGATCCGGTCGCCGCGATCAGCGGCGACTGACTGCAAGAACGGGAACTCGAACCGGCACGGTCCGCACCACGAGGCCCAGACGTTGACGATCGCCGGGTAACCGCGAACGCTCTCGAGCGTCGTCTCCAGCCGCTCGCGGCCGCCATCGAGAATCGCGTCGCCCTGCGCGTAGAGGTCGGCCAGCGGCTTCGGCGCGCCGGCCAGCGCCGCCTCGTAGTCCGTGGCCGCCGAGGTCGGATTGCCGGCACCGGGGTCGACGGTGTCGCCGTCGTCGTCGCCGCTGCTGAGGCCCCAGACGACGAGGGCGACGACCGCCGCCATCGTCACGGCAGTGAGCAAAACTTTCAGTTCGAGACGCATCGCCTGCCGGTTGTGGTTCAATTCATGTCGGTCCCGTGTTCTTGGACCGCGGGGGGGCTGTCGGACCAGTCGGAGGGGACTTCGGCCCGGCGCCCGCCTCTTCCGAGCTTACTTCGCTCGCCGCACGCACCCCGGATCAGACCGGCGAGCGCGGGACCAGCCTTTATCCCCCTTATGGCCAATACCACTGACGTTGCCGCAGGCGCGGCGAGCGAGTTGACCGAGGCCGACCTCGATCGGGTGCGGGAGTTTTCCCGTGAACCGATCCTGCTCGAGGGCGAGACGATCGCCGACCTGAGCCCGGGGACCGCGCGCCGCCGAGCGGTGGACGATGCACTCGCGGAGCTGGAGGGGGGCGCCGAAGTGCCCTCGTTCGCGTGGCGGCGAAACTACTCGCTGCTGCTCGGGCTCGAGCGGCTGCTCTCCGAGGAGCGGCCAAAGCTGCTCGACGCGGCCGAGCTCAACGACCATCAGGTCGACGCGCTCTCGGGAACGCTCGCCGCGATCACCACCGAGCTCGAGGGCCCCGAGGGCGAGGCGCGCCGCAACGGGCGAAACGGCGCCGCCCGTGCGGGCAACGGAAAGGACGAGGCGGTCAACGGGGCCGCGGACACCGCGGTCGAGGACGACGACGTGCTCGCCCCGGACGAGGAGCCGCAGGACTGGGAGGAAGAGCCCACCGATGAGGATGCGGCAGTGCTCGCCGAGGCGCCGGAGGATGCCGGCGCCAGCCGCCGCTTTTGGTTCGAGCACGCCACCGGGGCCGGGAAGACGGTCGCCGCCGTCGGCTTCATCGAGGCCTCGCGGACGGGTGGGGTCCTGATCCTCACCCACCGGCGCAACCTGGTCGACCAGTTCATCGGCGAGATCTCCGACCGCGGCTACAAGGAACGGCTCTCGCCGGCGCTCCTCGATGGCGCCGACCACCCCTACGGCCCGGTCACGGTCGAGACCTATCAGTGGTTCGTCCGCAACGCCTCACGGGTTTCCGACGCCTACTCGATCGTGATCTGCGACGAGGCGCACACCGCGCTCGGGGAGAAGACGAGCGCTTGCATCCGCGACTGGATCGGCCCCGTCTACATCGGGATGACCGCGACCGGCGCCCTGATCGCCCGCCACGTCGCCGACCTGTTCCCGACCCAGACCTCGCGCTTTGATCTCGCCCAGGCCGCTCGTCGCGGCGTGATCGCGCCCCTGCGCTGCATCCGGATCCCGCCGGGCCCGGGCGTGCGCACGATCGCCAATGTGCCGCTGCGCCGCGGCGAGGTCGATCAGGACTTCGACCAGGAGGAGCTGGCCGCGCTGCTCGACCAGGAGCCGTTCAACGTCGCCGTCGCCGACCTCTACCAGTCGCGTTTCCGGCGTGTCCCCGGCGTCGTCTACACCGCCGGCGTCCGCCACGCCAACAACGTCGCCAAGGCCTTTCGCAATGCGGGCATCAATGCCCAGGCGGTCTCGGGCGAGACCCCGAAGCGTGAGCTCGCCGAGATCCTGGCCGGGTTCGAGCGCGGCGAGGTCGACGTGCTCTGCAACGCGATGCTGCTCGCCGAGGGCTGGAACTCGCCGCGGGCGACGATCTGCATGCACCTGGCGCCGACCGCCTCGCGCCGCGTCTATCAGCAGCGCGTCGGACGGGTCACCCGCCGCAACCCCGGCAAGGAGGCCGGCCTGGTGATCGACTTCGTCCACCCGGCGACCACCCACGACGAGACCGTCGTCTCGCTGCACAGCCTGCTCGACCGCGACGTCTACCGCGGCGGCGCGATTGTGGTCGGGCCGGTGCGCCGCGGGCGCGGCCGGCGGGTCCGGGTGGAGCGGCGCGTGGTTCCGGTCTCGGCCGATCCCGAGCGCCGGCTGGCAGTGCTCGAGCGCGAGCTCTGGCGAATCGCGGTCGAGAACCTCAACTACTCCGAACAGCACGCCTGGGCGGCGCTCGCGGGCGCTCGGGTGACCGCGAACAACTGGCGCCGAGCCAAGGCGATGATCCAGCACGACCAGGCCAAGGAGCTGCGCCGGCGCTTTCTGCTCACCTGCCTGCAGCGAAATCGAAACCACCAGCTGCGGCTGAAGGCGCTCTCGGAGGTGGCGGCGCTGCGCGAGGCCGAGCCGTTCGACGACGCGGTCGAGGTGGTCGCCCCCTGGCCGCGCGACGAGCGTCGCGCCGGCGCCAAGATCCTCCTCCAAGCACTGGCCGAGAAGCGGATCGGCCGCCGCGACCAAGCCCAGGCCTGGGTCTGGCGGCTGGCCGAGGTCACCCGCGAGCTGCACGAAGAATACGCGGTCCAGCGCTGGCCCGAGACCAAGCGCCTGCTCGGTCTGTTCGTCAACTCCTCCGGGCGCGCCCATGGGCGCAACGCCCGGCGCATCGTCCACGCAGCCCGCCAGCAGGACCGCCGGCTCGCGGTCGCGCTGCTGGCGGCTGCCGTCGCCCACACCCCCGAGGCCGAGGAGGTGCTGCGCGGCGCCCGCATGCGGATGGCCCGCAAGCCTTCGGCGGTCGCGCGCGAGCTGCTTCGCAACTTCCCAAAGGGCGGCAAGCGGCGGCGGCGGCGCTCGAAGCGGACCGGCGGCGGCGCCAACGGCGGCGGACCCGAGCGCGAGCGCCTCGGCACCGAGGCCGAGGACGAGACCGGCGACGAGGACGAGGCCGCCGCGACCTCGTCCTCGTGAGCTTCGCTCAGACGTTCACCGAGCGCATGCTCGCCTCGTCGTAGCGCTCGCCCGCTGCCGCCGGGATCTCGGCGTCGATTCGCGCCAGGTCGTCATCGCTGAGCTCGAGCTCGAGCGCGCCGACGTTCTGCTCCAGATACTCGCGCCGCTTGGTCCCCGGGATCGGCACGACGTCGTCGCCCCGGGCGAGCACCCAGGCGAGCGCGAGCTGCGCCGGCGTCGCGTCCTTCTCGGCCGCCAGCTGCTCGACCTTGGCCGCGATCTCGAGGTTGTGCTCGAGGTTCTCGCCGGTGAATCGAGGGCCGTGCCGGCGAAAGTCGTCGGCGTCGAGGTCGTCCGGCGACTTGAACCGTCCGGAGAGAAAGCCGCGGCCGAGCGGTGAGTACGGAACCAAGCCGATGCCGAGCTCGCGCAGAGCCGGCAGGATCTCGGATTCGAGCTCGCGGGTCCAGAGCGAGTACTCGGTTTGCACCGCGGCGATCGGATGCACCGCGTGCGCGGCCCGGATCGTCTGCGTCGAGGCCTCGCTGAGCCCCAGATAGCGGACCTTGCCCTCGGCGACCAGCTCCCCCAGCGCACCGACCGTCTCCTCGGTCGGTGTGTCGGGGTCGATCCGGTGCTGGTAGTAGAGGTCGACGTGGTCGGTGCCGAGGCGCTTCAGCGATCCATCGATCGAGCGGCGCACGTTCTCGCGCGAGCCATCGATGCGGCGCTGGTCGGGATTCTCGGGTGTGCTGACAACCCCGAACTTGGTCGCGATCACGTACTCGTCGCGCTTGCCGGCGATCGCCTTGCCGACCAGTTCCTCATTGGTGTGCGGCCCGTACATCTCAGCCGTGTCGAGGAAGTTGACCCCGAGCTCGAGCGCGCGGTGAATCGTCGCGATCGCCTCGCCCTCGTCGGTGGTCCCGTAGAAGGCCGACATCCCCATGCATCCCAGCCCGAGCGCGGAGACGGTCAGGCCCGAGGTTCCCAGTTGGCGCTGTTGCATCGATGTTCCTCTCATCTCGTTCGCGTTTGGCTTCACGTTACGGCGCCTTCGTGCTCGACCCGGACGGCAACAACATCGAGGCCGTCTGTCACCTGCCCGAGAGCTAGCTAGGCCGCGCGATCCGCAGGCTGACCTCGCCCGAGCCGAGGCTGAGGCGCTCGTCGCCCCCGAGATCGACGACGAGGTTGCCGCGCCGATCGATCCCCGTCGCGACACCCGAGCCGGGGTCGATCCCGGCGCCCTCCCAGGCGACCTCGCGCCCGGCGAGCGCGTCGCGCTCGGCAAACGCCCCGAGCACGCGACGCTCGGGCGCCTCGACCCAATCGCCGAGGCTCGCGCAGAGCGCCAACCGCAGGGCCTCGACCGTCGCCCCGTGCCCGACCGAGGTCGCCGGCCAGCGCAGGTCGTCGGGGAAGGCCTCGGGGCCGATCGCTACGTTGACGCCGACCCCGATCACCCCCCAATCCGGCGGACGGGCCTCGATCAGAACGCCGGCGACCTTGTGCTGGTCGAGCCAGACGTCGTTCGGCCACTTGACCGCACAGCGGACCGGCGCGGTCGCCTCGATCGCCTCGCAGACGGCCAGCGGGACCGCGAGCGGGAGCAGCACGTGCGTGAGCTGGAGCGGCTTCAAAACGGCCGAAAAGAGCAGGGCCTGGCCCGGAGGCGCGGACCAGACGCGCCCGCGGCGGCCGCGTCCCGCGCTCTGCCGCCCGGCGGTGACGATGGTGCCGCTGGTGGCTCCCGCCTCGGCGAGCTCGCGGGCGCGGTCGTTGGTCGACTCGGTCGAGCGCAGGTGCAGGTGGGGGGCGCCGAAGACGGTCACGCCGGCGTCAGGCGAACGCGCCCACCGGCCTCGAGGTCGAGCCGCCGGGCCGCGTCCCCGGCGTTGACCGCCAGCGTCAGGGCGCCGGTCGAGCCGACGTAGACGAGAAGCTCGCCCGCAGCAACCTCGCCGAAGGTGGTCGCGTAGAGGGCGTCGTCGTCGCCGGCCACCACCTCCACCCGTAGCCTCGCCCCCGGTCGCAGTCCCGCCGCCTGCGCGTCGGTTGAGGTCGCGATCAGCGCGGCATTGCCAAAGCCGTCGATGTGGCCCACCTCGGCGACTAGGCCGACACCGGGATCGACCTCGGGCGAAGTCGCCTCCAGACCCACCAGGGTCTCCGGGTCGATCGGCTCGCCGAGATCCGCCAGCTCTTCCTCGAGCGCGAGGTGAGCGGCGACGGGCGCGAACAGGTCGCGGCCGTGGAAGGTCGCGGAGACGTGCCCGAGCCGGACCGGGGAGCGCGAGATCTCAACCGCCTGCGCCGCCCCGCCGTAACGCTCGAGTGCCGGCCAGAGCAGGCCGTTGTCGGGGCCGACGAAGAATCGCTGCTCGGCCGCTGCTGCGACCGCGACCGCGCGTCGCTCGGTCCCGACTCCCGGATCGACCACCGCGAGGTGGACGCCCGGGGGCGCGAACGCGACCGCGTTGGCCAGCACGGTGGCGCCGTGGCGAACGTCGTGGCGGTCGATTCCGTGGCTGAGGTCGATCACCCGCGCCTCGGGCGCGATCCGCGCGATCACCGCCCGGCAGACGCCGGCGAACTCGTCGCGGTTGCCGTAGTCGGAGAGGAAGGTGATCGGGCGCGTCATCGCCCCTTGCCCGCGTCCGCCACCAGCGCCTCGACCAGTCCCTCGGGGTCGTGGCGGTCGGCCTCGACATGGACCGTGAGCCCGGCGTCGCGGGCCGTGCGGCTGGTTACCGGGCCGATCGAGACGATCCTGGCATGCGAAGGGAAGGCGTCACCGACCGCGGCGAGCAGGTTGCTCACGGTCGAGGACGAGGTGAACGTCACGTAGTCGGCGGACGCCGCCGCCTGAAGCGCGGCCGGCTCGGGCTGCTCGCGAACGGTCTCGTACAAGGGAACCACGTCGACGCTGGCACCGCGGTCGGCGAGCGCCTCGGGGAGCACGTCGCGGGCCTCGGCGGCGCGGGCGACCAGCACCGGGCGCCGTTCGACCGGGACCTCGGCGAGCGCCTCGACCAGCGCCTCGGCGACGAAGCGCTCAGGGACGACGTCGGCGATCACGCCGCGCTCGCGAAGCGCTCGGGCGGTGCCCGGGCCGATCGCCGCGACCGTCGCCTGGGAGAGCGCGCGGGCGTCGCGGCCCTGAGCCGCCATCGCCTCGAACAGCAGGCGGACACCGTTGGGGCTGGTCAGGCAGACGAGCGCGTATGTGTGCAGGTCGGCGACCATGTCGCGAACGGCGTCGGTGTCGAGACGCGCCTGCACCCGGATCGCGGGCAGCTCGACCACCTCGGCGCCGAGCCCGCGCAGGGTGGCCGCGAGGCCGCTCGCCTGGGCGCGGGCGCGGGTGACGACTACGCGCTTGCCGTGAAGCGGCCGGCGTTCGAGCCAGGCGATCGCCTCGCGGCGGGCGGCGACCGCGCCGAAGACCAAGATCGCGGGCGCGCGCAGACCGGCCTCGGCGACGGCGCGGGGGAGCTCGGCTAGGGTCGAGACCACGGTGCGCTGGCCGGGCTGGGTGCCGCGCTCGACCGCCGCCGCCGGCTCTGCGGGGTCGCGGCCCGACTCGCGCAGGCGCCTCGCGATCAGCGGCAGGTTCTTCACCCCCATATAGAGGACGAGGGTGCCGGGAAAGCGCGCCAGCGACCCCCAGTCGAGCGCGGTCTCGGCCTTCTCGGGGTCCTCGTGGCCGGTGACGAAGGCGACGGCCGAGGCGTCGTCGCGGTGGGTCACGGGGATCCCAGCGTAGGCCGGTGCCGCCACCCCGGCGGTCACCCCGGGGACGATCTCGAACTCGACCCCGGCCGCGGCCAGCGCCTCGGCCTCCTCGCCACCGCGCCCAAAGACGAACGGGTCGCCGCCCTTGAGCCTGACCACGGCCCGACCGGCCCGAGCGCGCTCGACCATCAACGCCTCGATCTGCGCCTGCGCCATCGCCTTGTGCCCGGGGCGCTTGCCGACGTAGACGAGCTCGGCGTCGCCGCGGGCGCGGTCGAGGAGGCCCGACCCGATCAGGCGGTCATGGAGGATCACGTCCGCCGCGGCGATCAGCTCGAGCGCCCTCGCCGTGACCAGTCCCGGGTCGCCGGGACCGGCGCCGACCAGATAGGCGACTCCCGCACGGATCGTCATCCGCCCGCCGCCCCGCGCTCGAGGATCTCGCCTGCGCCCGCCGCTCGCATCCGCTCGGCCAGCGAGAGGCCGAGCGCCGCGGGCTGCTCGGGATCGCCGGCGACCCGGTCGCGAACCCACTCGCTGCCGTCGGCCAGGCCGGCGTAGCCGAGCACGATCAGCTGCTCGGGATCGAGCCGGGCACAGATCCCGACCGGCGTGTCACAGCTGGCGCCGAGCGCCTGGGTCGCGGCGCGCTCGGCGGTCAGCTCGACCAGAGCGGCGCGGTCGGAGATCGCCGCGGCGGCGGCGGCCGTCTCGGCGTCGCCGACCCGAGCCTCGAGCGCCAGCGATCCCTGCCCCGGGGCCGGCGTCAGCGCCTCGAGCTCGAAGCGAAAGCCGATCTCCTGCTCGCGCCCGAGCCGGCGCAGGCCGGCGCTGGCGAGCACGATCCCGTCGTAGTCACCGGCCGCAAGCCGCGCCAGGCGGGTATCGACGTTGCCGCGCAGCTCGGCGATCTCGAGGTCCGGGCGCAGGGCCTTCAACTCGGAGCGCCGGCGTAGGCTGGCGGTGCCGATCCGCGCGCCCTCGGCGACGTCCGCAAGCGAAGCGGCGGCGCCGATGAAGGCGTCGCTCGGATCCTCGCGACGAGGGACGCCGACCAGCGAGAGCGAGCCGGGGCGCTCCCCGGGCAGGTCCTTGGCCGAGTGCACGCCGAGGTCGACCTCGCCTTCGAGCAGGGCGGTCTCGATCCCACCGACGAAGCGCGACTTGTCGCCGACATCGGCGTCAGCGGTTCGCACCGCGACCACCTCGGCGCCTCCGAGGGCCGCGGCGACGCTCTCGGCCTGGATCAGCGCGAGCGCGCTCGAGCGCGAGCCGACGCGCACCGGCGTCCTAACGGCCGTGGCGGCGGCGCTTGGCGTCGCGAAGATCCGAGACCGGGGCCTCGCTCGGCTCGAGCGGCGCCGAACCGGGATCGAGGCCGAAGAGCTCGCGCAGGGCCGCGACCTTGGCGTAGGCGTCATCGTCGCCGGCAGCGCGCTTCAGCCGCAGGGTGGGCTCGTGCAACAGGCGCGAGGCGATCGCCCTCGAGGCGAGCCCAAGGCGCTCGCGGTCGGCGGCGGTGAGCGCCTCCCAGCGCGGCTCGTTCTCGGCGAGCACGCGCTCGACGACCTGCTCGGCGCGCTCGCGCAGCGCCGCCACGGTCGGGGTCACGTCCTGGGCCGCGAGCCAGCGGGCGAACCGGTCGAGCTCGGCGCGGAGGATGCCCTCGACGTGGCGCGCCTCGGCCACCCTGCCCGAGACGTTGCGCTCGACCAGGGTCTGCAGGTCGTCCATGTCGTAGAGGCTGACCGCGGTCAGCTCGCGGCAGGCCGGCTGGATGTCGCGCGGCACCGCCAGGTCGATCAACAGCAAGGGGCGGTCCTCGCGCACCGCCATCACCTCGGCGAGCTCGTCGCGCTCGATCACGTGATGCGGGGAGCTGGTCGAGGTGACGACGATGTCGGCGTTGACCATCTCCTCGGGCAGCGCCTCGATCCGCACAGCCTCGCCGGCGAAGCGCTCGGCGAGGCCGATCGCCCGGTCGTAGTGGCGGTTGGCGATGAAGATCGCGTGCACGCCCTTGGCGGCGAGCGCGCGAGCGGTGAGCTCGGCCGTCTCGCCGGCGCCGACGACGAGCACGCGGCGCTCCTCGAGGTCGCCGAGCGTCCGTTGGGCGAGCTCGACCGCGACCGAGGGAACGGACATCGAGCGGACCGAGATCCCGGTCTCGGTGCGAGCGCGCTTCCCGGCGGCGAGGGCCGAGCGAAAGAGCTGGTTGAGGATCGGGCCGGTCGCTCCCTCGACCAGCGCGAGCTCATACGCCCGCTTGACCTGTCCCTGGACCTCGGCCTCGCCGATGATCATCGAGTCGAGCCCCGACGTCACCCGGAAGAGCTGCTCGGCCGCGGCCGCGGCGCGCTGTGAGTAGAGGTGGCCGACGAGCTCGGTCGGCGGCGTCTCGGCCTCGCGCGCGAGCAGACCGAGGGCCAGCGACTCGGCGCCGACCGGGTCGGAGGCATAGAGGTAGAGCTCGGTTCGGTTGCAGGTCGAGATCGCAGCCGCCTCGAGCACGTCGTCGCGGTCGGTGAGCTCGGAGAGCACACCGACCGCGCGGCCCTCGGTGAGCGCGAGTCGCTCGCGCAGCTCCAGCGGCGCCGTCTTGTGCGAGATCCCAAGTACCAGCAGCTCAGCCATATGGAACGCCTCCGCCGGACGGAATACCGCCGCCGGATGAAATATCTCCGCCGGAATGCTCCGCTTCGCGTCCGCTTCCGGCGAGTGGGGCCTGGGCCGGGGTGGGTTGTGACCGCTCGAACATCTGACCCTCGGCTTCGCCTCGGGCTTCTTTTTGTGCTCTCGCTTGAGCTTCCGCCAGATCGGTCAGCTCGCCGAGCTGGCGGTCGAGGCGCTGCAGGCGCACCGACATGATCGTCACGTAGACCAAGAGCAGGGCCATGAACACCAGGTAGGCGGCGGCGACGTACTTGCCGGCTTCGTCCAGCGGCAGGGCGGGCATCAGCTCGCCGTGGACTCCCGCGGCTGGGGGGCGATCCGCGATCCACCGGCGGACACCTGGTCGCCCTCGAGCGCCCGGCGCAGGCGGCCGATCCGCGCCCGCGACGACTTCGCTGCCAGCTCGAAGCGCACCAGCGTCTCCCAGAGCAGCGCGATCCCCGCCAGGCAGACGAGGAAGGTCAGCATCATGTCGCCCGGCAGCCCACCGTCGGAGGTGGCGAACACGCGCGGGTGGATCAGGGTCTCGGCGAGGCGAACCGCGATGAAGTTGAGCGGCACGAAGGCGCCGGCGGTGATCGCGAACACCGAGGCGTAGCGAGCCTGGCGCTCGCGATCCTCGATCGCGTAGCGCAACGGGTAATAGGTGCAGTAGAGGAGGAAGACGATCAGGAACGAGACCAGCGTCGGCTCGTCCCAGACCCACCACTGGCCCCAGGACGCCTTCGCCCAGATCGCGCCGGTGATCAGCACGGCGACGCCGAAGATGATCGAGATGTGGATCGAGACGTAGGAGCGGACGTCCCACTTCGGATCGCCGCTGCGCAGGTGCAGGATCGCCTGCACGGCGCCGATCACGAACCCGACCAGCGCGCAGGTCGCGAGCGGTACGTGCAGGTAGAAGATCTTCTGGATGAACCCCTGATCGGCGTCGTTGGGAGCGAAGAAGAAGACCAGCGCGAACCCCGTGGTCAGGGTGATCACGGTCAGCGGGGCAAGGAATCGCGGGCTGCTGAAGTTCATGCGCTTCGGGGCGTCGACCGGTCAGTCCTCGAGCAAAAAGTCGTAGACGGCGTATCCGACCAGCCCGAATACGACATCGTAGAGAGCGAGCACCGCGGCCCACTTGGCGAAACCGTCAAATGAGGGGCCGCCCGCCTCGAGCAGCGGCTCGGCCGCGCCGGCGGCGGCGATCATCACCGGGACACAGAACGGCAACAGCAAGAGCGGCGCGATCAGATCGCGGGCACGCGAGTTGACCGCGATCGAGGAGACGAGCGCGCCGATCGTCGCCAGGCCGAGGTCGGCGAGCAAGAGCACCGGGACGAGGGCGAGCATGCCCGAGGTGGCGCCGAAGAAGAAGGCGAACAGCGGCACGGCGAGCAGCTCCAGGGCGACCAGGTAGAAGACGAGCACGCAGACCTTCGCCGCGAACAGGGCCGTGCCGTCGATCGGTGCCAGCCGGATCGCATCGAAGCCGCCCTGCTCGCGCTCGGCGACGAAGACGCGGTTGATCGCCAGGATCGCGGCGAACAGGACCGTCGCCAGCAGCACCCCGGCGGCGAGCCCGCCGCTGAGCTCGGTGCGGTCGAGGCCGAAGCGAAAGAGCACGAAGGTGGTCGCCGCGAACAGCGCCATGGCCGGGACCGACTCGAGCGTGCGCAGCTCGGTGCGCAGGTCCTTTGCGAGGATCGCCCGAAAGGCGCTCATCTGACCTCCCCCCGGAACAGCGCCCGCGCCTCGGCGGCGCTCAGTCCCGCGCTCACTCCGGCGTAGGCCGGGGTCCCGTCGGCCCGCAGGGCGAGTACGCGGTCGGCCTCGGCGAGCCCGCGCTCGAGCTCGTGGGTGACGACCACACGGGCGCGGCCGGGTTTCGGCCCGAGCATCGCCTCGACGATCTCGGCGCCGGCAAGATCGAGATGCGCGCGCGGCTCGTCGAGCAACAGCAGCTCGGGCTCGCCGAGCAACGCCCGGCAGACGGCCGCTCGCTGCAACATCCCGGCCGATAGGTTCCTGACCAGCTCCGACCCTCGGCGCCCGAGCCCGGAGCGGTCGAGCAATTCGGCGATCCGATCGGCGGGGCGACGGATCCGGTGCAGGCGAGCGTTGAACTCGAGGTTCTCCGCGACGGTGAGCTCGCGGTAGAGGAGCGGCGAGTGACCGAGATAGCCAATCCGCCCGCGGACCTTCCAGGCCTCGCGCGGGAGCTTGGCGCCGAGCACCGAGACCTCGCCGGCGCTGGGGCGCAACAGCGTCGCCAGGATCCTCAGCAGGGTCGTCTTGCCGGCCCCGTTGGGGCCGAGGACGCAGAGCGTGTCCCCCGCAGGAAGCTCGAGTTCCAGGTCGCGGAACACCGGCAGCTCGCCGTAGTCGCGCCGCAGGCCGCGCAGCGCGATCGCCAGCCCGGCGGCCGGTGCTCGCCGCGCCGCAGGTGAAACCTCGAGGGCGCCTTCCATGAGTAGAGAATCGCGGACCGCGAACGAGGCCGCTTGCGTAGCCACTACATGTGGAAAGAACTTGCGATTGCGATCGCGATCGGCCTCGGCGGTATTTCGGGCGCCGGCGACGACGGGAAGGACGCCTCGCGGGTCGAGTGGCGGGACTCGGTCGCCATCGGCACCCCCGCCGACGGCGCCCTGCGGCGAGCGGTCCGCCTGCCCGCCGAGGGTCGCGCGTTCTTCACCTGGGACCCGATCCTGCACCGATCGCCCGACAGCGACTGGCGCCGCTGGGGCACCGACGAGCTGGTGCGAACGACGTTGGGGATGCTCCGCGAGTTCCGGCGTCGCCACCCCGGCGCGCCGCGGATCGGCGTCGGCGACCTGAGCCTGCGCGGGGGCGGCTACTTCGGCCCCGAGGTCGGCGGCGGGATCGGCCATGCGACCCACCAGAACGGCCTCGACGTCGACGTCTACTACCCGCGTGTCGATCGGCGCGAGCGACCGCCCGAGACCATCGACGAGGTCGATCTGCGCCTATCCCAGGCCCTGGTCGACCTCTTCGTCGAGGCCGGGGCGGTCACCGTCTACGTCGGTCCGAACCTGCCGCTGGACGGACCGCCCGCGGTGGTCACACCGCTGGTCAACCACGACAACCACCTGCACGCGCGGATCGGCCCCTGACCGCGGCGCCACCGATCGGGCATAATCGCGACCGATGACCGGTGAGACCGAGGGCACCGCGGGCAACGCAGCCACCGCTCCCGCGCGGACCACGGTCGCCACCTACGACAGCTACCGCGAGGCCGAGCGCGCCGTCGACTTCCTCTCCGACAAGGGCTTCGCGGTCGAGCGCGCGGTGATCATCGGCACCGGGTTGCGGACGGTCGAGCAGATCGCCGGACGGGTGACGACCGGCAAGGCGGCGCTCGCCGGGGCTGTTCAGGGAGCGATGATCGGCGTCTTGTTCGCGCTCTTCATCGGGCTCTTCTTCACCGTCTCGGAGGCCTTCTTCGGCGTCCTGCTCTACGGGCTGATCGCCGGCACGATCTTCGGCGCCACCTTCGCCGCAATCGGCCAGGCGATGCAGGGCGGCCGGCGCGACTTCGCCTCGGTTCAGCGGATGGAGGCCGAGCGTTATGAGGTCCAGGTCGATCACGAGGTCTCAGCCCAGGCCAAGCAACTGCTGGGCGAGCTCGCCTAGCCTCGCCGCTAGCGGCCCTTACGCAGCGTCCGCGCGCCGACCTTGGCGAGCGGCACCAGCCCCTCGCGTAGAGCCGTGAGCCTGGCGCCGTTTCGCCCGTAGAGCAGCCGCGCCGAAGACTTCAGCGCCGTTCCGAGGGTCTCGTCGTAGGGCTGCCACCAGAAATCGCGGGTCAGGCCCGGCTCCCAGGCGATCAGCTTGACGTTGACGCATTCGTAGAGGCCGAACTTCGAGTGCGAGCGCCCCACCCCCGAGTTCTTGACGCCGCCCCAGGAACACTGGGCCGCCCCGTGCGAGTAGGAGTGGTCGTTGACCCAGACCATCCCCGATTCGATCCGCCGCGCGATCCGCTCGCCCTTCGCCCGGTCGGTGGTCCAGACCGAGGCACCGAGGCCGAAGTTCGAGTCGTTCGCCCGTTCGAGCGCCTCGGCCTCATCGCGGACGACGATCACCGGCACCACCGGGCCGAAGATCTCCTCGTTCATGATCCGCATCTCATCGGTGACTCCGGCGAGCACGGTCGGCGCGATGAACCGCCCCGGGTAGCCGGGGACCTCGCGCGGGCCACCGGTGATCAGCTCGGCTCCGGCCCCGGTCGCGTCGTCGACCAGGCCGGTGACGAGGTCGGCCTGCTCGGCCGAGACCATCGGGCCGATCTCGACCTCCCATTCGAGCGGATCGCCGACGGTGAGCCTCTCGGTCTCGCGGCGAACGCCATCGAGGAAACGATCGGCCACCGATTCGACCACGTATGTGCGCTCGATCCCCGAGCAGGTCTGCCCGGCGTTGGCGAAGCCGCCCCAGACGCACCCGGAGACCGCGTTGGCGAGGTCGGCGTCGGCGCAGACGATCTGCGGGTCCTTGCCGCCGAGCTCGAGCACCGAGCCCTTGAGGTTGCGCGCGCAGGTCTCGCCCACCTCCCGTCCGACCTCGACCGAGCCGGTGAAGAAGATCTTCGCGGTCGAGGCCTCGCAGAGCGCCGCACCGATGCCGCCGCCGCCATGCACGGTTCGCACCAGCCCCTCGGGCAAGCCGGCATCGTCGAAGACCCGCTGGATCCGCTCGCCCAGCAGCGGGGTGAGGCTGGCCGGCTTCAGGACCACCCCGTTGCCGGCGATCAGCGCGATCGCGACCTCGCCGAACGGGATCGACCAAGGGTAGTTCCAGGGGGCGATCACCCCGACAACACCGAGCGGCTCGTAGCTGAAGAAGCTGCGCTTGGTCTTCAGGAACGCCTGCGGGTAGGGGATCTTCTCGTCGGCCAGGATCTTCGGCCCGGCGTCGGCGCACCAACGCAGCGTGTCGATCGTCGGGATCAGCTCCATCACGTAGCTCTCGGTCAGCGGCTTGCCCTGCTCGCGGGTGAGCAGGTCGGCGACCTCCTCGATCTCGTCGACGAGCAGGTCGGCGGCCCGGCGCATGTAGCGGGCGCGATCGGCGAGCGTGAGCTGGGCCCAAAACGGCTGCACCGAGGCAACTTCGTCGACCACGGCCTGGACCTGTTCGGGGACGATCGTCTCGACCTTGCCGAGGAGCTCACCGGTGGCCGGGTTGAAGGATTCGAGCGTCCCCATTCCGGGGTGATTCTATGGGCGCCGGGCAGGGTAATCGACAGGTGCGACCGTCGCCGGCCCTCCGTCGCTGGGCGGGCCGAGCCGCCTTTCGACACCGGCGGCGGTCGCGTTGGCGAGCCTAAGCGACCTAGGCCGCCAGGGCAAAGGGTTCGGCACCGGCGGCCTGAGCGGCGATCCCGACCAGCCGCCCTCAGGTCGCGCTCACCGCGGGCAGCCCACAACCCGCCGGAGCGGCCGCTGTATGCCTAGTCGTCCCGCTCCCGCCGTCGCCGCACCCGCTCGAGTCGCTTCGCGAGCTCGGCCTCGAGCCCGCGATCGGTGGGCTCATAAAAGCGCTCGCCCTCGAGCTCCTCGGGAAGCAGTGGCTGATCGGAGACCCCCTCGGGCTCGTCGTGTGAGTAGACGTAGCCGTGTCCGCGACCGAGCTTGCGGGCGCCTGGATAGTGGGCGTCGCGCAGGTGGTCGGGCGGCAGCTTGGCACCGTGCTCGCGAATCTCGGCCATCGCCCTGGAGATCGCCACGGTCGAGGCGTTCGACTTCGGCGCCAGCGCCAGGTAGGTCGCGGCCTGGGCGAGGTTGAGCGCGCACTCGGGCAGCCCGACCCGGTCGACGGCCTGCCCGGCCGCGGCCGCCACCACCAGCGCCTGGGGGTCGGCGTTGCCGATGTCCTCGGCGGCCAGGATCACCATCCTGCGGACGATGAAGCGAGGGTCCTCTCCGCCCTCGAGCATCGCCGCCAGGTAGTAGATCGCGGCGTCGGGGTCGGAGCCGCGCATCGACTTGATCAGCGCCGAGGCGTAGTCATAGTGGCGATCGCCCTGCTTGTCGAAGTTGACCGCCTTGCGCTGCAGGGCGTCCTCGGCCGCGGCGAGGCCAATCGGCTCACCGCTCGCCCGCGCGGTGTCAACGGCCCGCTCGAGCGCACCGAGCGCGGTCCGCGCGTCGCCCCCCGAGCGCTCGGCGAGCAGCTCGATCGCCTCGTCGGCGATCGCTGGCGGGTCGGCGATCCCGCGCTCGCCGTCGGCGAGCGCTCGCTCGATCAGCGCGCGGACCTGACTCGGGTCGAGCTCGCGCAACTCATAGATCTGCGCGCGTGAGAGCAGCGCGGAGTTGACCTCGAAGTAGGGGTTCTCGGTGGTTGCGCCAATCAGCGTCACCAGGCCCTCCTCGACGGCGGGCAAGAGCGCGTCCTGTTGGGCCTTGTTGAAGCGGTGGATCTCGTCGAGGAAGAAGATCGTGGGCTGGCCGTTGGAACGGCGGCGCTCAGCGGCGCGCTCGATCATCGCGCGGACCTCCGCCCGACCGGCGTTGACCGCCGACTCCTCCTCGAAGGCGCCGTGGGCGGCGGTGGCGACGATCCTGGCCAGGGTAGTCTTCCCCGTTCCGGGCGGCCCGTAGAGGATCATCGAGTGGGGCTCGCCGGTCTCGATCGCGGTCCGCAGGGTCGACCCCGGCGCCAGCAGATGCTGCTGGCCGAGCAGCTCGTCGACCGCTCGCGGGCGCATCCGCACCGCCAGCGGTGCATCGCCGGCCGGTACGGGCGTTCGCCGGCCCGCCGGCGCCGACCCCTCGGACTCGAACAGCCTCCCGGTCATCGGAATCAGTATGGCCCCAGTGCGCGCGGGTAACCTGAGCGCATGGGTGAGCAGACGGCGGTTGCGGGACCGAGCCTGGGAGCCGAGGCGGTCGAGCTGCTCAGTGAGCTGATCCGCCTCGACACCTCGAACCCGCCCGGCAACGAGCGCCCCGCCCAGGAGCTGCTCGCCGCTCATCTCGCCGACGCAGGTTTCGAATGCGAGCTCCTCGCCGCCGACCCCGAGCGCCCCAACCTGGTCGCGAGGCTGCCGGGCGAGACGGCGGGGCAGACCCTGTGCCTGCTCGGGCACGTCGACACCGTGCCCGCCGACCCGAGCGAGTGGAGCTTCGGGCCGTGGTCGGGCGACGTGATCGACGGCGTCGTCCAGGGTCGCGGCGCCCAGGACATGAAGTGCCAGGTCGCCGCCGAGGTGGCCGCGGTGGCGGCGCTCGCTCGCGCCGGCTGGCGGCCTGCGCGCGGTGAGCTCAAGCTCGTCGCCACGGCCGACGAGGAGAGGGGGGCCGAGATCGGCGCCGCCTGGCTCTGCGCCGAGCATCCGGAGGCGGTTCGCGCGGACCTCGTCGTCAACGAGGGCGGCGGCTATTCGTTCGAGCTCGGCGGTCGGCGCTTCTATCCGCTCTGCGTCGGCGAAAAGGGGGTGAACCGGCTGGTCCTGCGCGCTCGCGGTGTTGCCGGCCACGGCTCGATCCCCGGCCTCGGCGACAACGCTCTGCTGAAGCTGGCGCCGGCGCTGGTTCGCTTTGAAGATCAACCTCCGCTCGAGCCGACGCCGGAGGGCGTCGCCTTCTGCGCGGCGCTGCTCGGCGAGGAGCTGACCGGGTCGGACGCCATCGCGGTCGAAGCCGCGGTCGAACGCCTGCGGGCGCTTTCACCCCAGGTCACGGCTCTGCTCGCCGAGCCGATGCTGCGGGTGACCATGGTGCCGACCCGGATCCGCGCGTCGGAGAAGTCGAACGTGATCCCGTCGCGCGCCGAGGTGCTGATCGACTGCCGCGTGCCCCCCGGCGACGGACAGGAGCGAGCGCGGGCGACCCTCGATGAGCTGCTCGGTCCGCTTGCCGACGGGCTCGAGGTCGAGTTCAGCGACGACGACCTGGTCGGCAACAGGTCACCCGCGGACTCGCCCCTTGCCGATGCGATCGGCGCCTGGCTCGCCGAGGCCGACCCCGGCGCGACCCTGGTGCCCGTGGTGATGCCGGGATTCAGCGACAGCCACTGGTTTCGAAAGGCCTTCGACAGCGCCACCGTGTATGGCTTTTGCCCGCAGCGCGAGCTCGGGCTGCTCGAGGCCCAGCCGCTCGTCCACTCGGCCGACGAGCGCGCCGCGGTCGCCGACGTCGAGCTGTCCGCCGCCTTTTTCTCCGATCTGTGCCGGCGGGTGCTCGGGTGAGCGCCACCGAGACGACCAGCTCCAACGGCGCCAACTCGAACGGGTCTGGCCCGGAGGGCGTCCAGCGGTTGCGGCTCGGAGGCATGGCGCTTCGCAACGGGCTGCTGATCCACGGCCCGACCTCGTGGGCGGTGGCGGCTCGCGCCGCCGACGGCTCGATCGAGGTCGCCTCGGGCCCGAAGCCGAGCCTGGCCCGCGGGCGGCTCGCGAAGATGCCGCTGCTGCGCGGGCCTCTGCGCCTCGCCGAGGCGCTCGCGGTGGTGCCGATGGCCCGCCTGCGGCTCGGCTCGGCGCGGCTGCCGTTCGAGGACCGGGCGGTGCTTGCCGCGATCGTCGCCAGCACCGCCGCGAGCGGAGCGTTGCGGCGCTGGCGCAAGCCGACGGTCGGGCGCGAGGCGGCGATCGCCGCGCTCGGAGCGGTGCCGGCACTGACCGCGCTTCGAAACCATGACCTCGCCGCCTACCACGGGGTCGAGCACAAGGCGATCGGCGGTTACGAGCAGGGCACCGACCCGGCCGAGGTACCCAAGGAGCACCAGCGCTGTGGCTCGAACCTGATCGCGCCGATGCTGGCGCTTTCGATCACCGGCCAGATCGCGGTCGAGCGATTCGGCGACCCGGGACCGCTGGCGCGCGGGCTTGCGGCGGTCGCCGGGCTCGGGACGGCGGTCGAGCTGTTCGTCTATGCCGAGCGCAATCCCGAGTCGGCGGTCGGGCGAGCGGTCCACGGGCCCGGGTATGAGATCCAGCGACGCTTCTCCACCCGCGAGCCGACCTCGAAGCAACTCGAGGTCGGCAGGGTTGCCCTCGACGAGATCCTCCGGGTCGAAACCACCTAGATGGACCAGCCGCCGGCCGAGCTGTTCGAGCTGATCGACCATGTCGGGATCGCGGTCGAGGACCTCGACACCGCGCTCGAGCTCTACGTATCGAAGCTGGGGATGGGTGTCGCTCACCGCGAGACGGTGGACGAGCAGGGAGTCGAGGCGGTGCTCCTCGACGTCGGCGCCACCCACGTCGAGCTGCTGCGGCCGCTCGGCCCCGAGACCGCCGTCGGCAAGTACCTGGCGAAACGCGGCCCGGGTCTGCACCACGTTGCCTACCGCGTCGCCGACATCGAGGTCGCGCTCGAGCGGCTGCGCGAGGGCGACATCCGGTTGATCGACCAGCAACCGCGAACCGGGATCCGGGCCAGCCGGGTCGCCTTCCTGCACCCGCGTTCGACCGGCGGCGTGCTCACCGAGATCGTCGAGCCTGCATCCGCTGGCTCAGAGGCTTGATTCGGCGTTCGGTAAAAGGGGGCGGAGCCAGGCTCCGCAACACGCCGGGGCGAGAAACTGTCGCCATGCGGCGAATAGTCGCCCCGGCGTGTTGGCGCGCACCCGCTGGGGCGGGAAACGACGGCTATGGCGGCGAAACCCGCCCCACCACAAGCCTCTAGGCTGAGGTCGATGGCCGGCGAGGCGAAGCGAATCGAGATCGGTTTCGACGGCGGTCAGGTCGTCAGCACCCGGCTCGACGATGAGGCGATGAAGGCCCTGCGCCAGGCGATCGAGCGTGGCGAGGGTTGGCACGACATCGTCTCCGATGAGGGCAGCTTCGCCCTCGACGCTGCCAAGGTCGTCTTCGTCCGCGGTGCCGGCGGCGCGCACTCGATCGGCTTCAGCGGCGATTGATGCGCCGCCTCGGCGTGCTCGCGCTCGCCGGGATCGCAGCGGGCCCCCTTCGGCTACCGCGCGAGGCTGATCGCGCCGCCTCCGGCGGAGCCGAGCTAGTCGTCGTCGCCGACGATCGCGACGACCCGCGCCGGGGCGGCGCTGGCGCCGGCGATCCGCAGCGGAAAGCAGGCGACGGTGAACCCCGTGGACGGCAGCGCCCCGAGGTTGACCAGCCGCTCGATCTGCGAGTAGGAGAGATCGGCCTGATGGGCCTCCCAGAAGATCCCCGCCCGGTCGGCCTCGACCGCCTCCTGCGCCTGCAGGTGCAAAGGGCGGTCCCAGCCCCAGGCGTCGATGCCCATCACCCGGACCCCGCGCTCGTGCAGCCAGGCGGTCGCCTGCGCGGTCACCCCGGGCCCGCGGGCGATGTAGTCGGGCTCGCCGTAGAAGCGATCGCAGCCGGTGTGGACCAAGACGATGTCCAGCGCTCGCAGCTCGTGACCGACTCGCTCGAGCTCGGCCTCGACCTCGTCGGCGGCGATCGCCTCGCCATCCTCGCGGCCGGTCATCTCGAGCACCACGCCGCGTGAGTAAAACCACTCCAGCGGCAGCTCGTCGATCCGCTTCGCGGGCTCACCGCGGATGGTCGAGTTGTAGTGCCACGGAGCGTCGACGTGGGTGGAGCTGTGGGTGCCGAAGCGGCTGAACTCGTCGGTCGCCCACCCCTCGCCGTCGCGCAGGAGCCGTGCCGGGACCCCGAACAGGGCCTCGATCTGAGCGGCGCCGGCGGCGTGGTCGGCGTAGTCGAGGTCGATTCGCAGCGGGTCGGGCCACTCGGGCGGGCTCGGCTCGATCGGCGCCGAGAGATCGATCAGATCCATCGTCGCCGAGCCTCTCATATCGCCGCCGATTCCAGCGGGGTCGGGGCGGGTAGGTGTGTGATCCTGATGCCGCGCCTTCGCCGAGTCGATGTCAGCCGGCCGGGCATCCGCCGGGTTCGCCGCGGCCGCGGCTTCAGCTACTACGAGGAGGACGGGGCGAGGATCACCGACCGGGAGGTGATCGAGAGGATCTCGGCGCTCGCCGTGCCCCCCGCCTGGACCGATGTCTGGATCTGCTCGCACCCACAGGGCCACATCCAGGCAACCGGCTTCGATGCCCGCGGGCGCAAGCAGTACATGTACCACTCGGCCTGGCGCGAGAACCGCGACCGCGAGAAGTTCTATGAGATGGAGCGCTTCGCCAAGTCGCTGCCGCTGATGCGCGAGGTGACCGAGGAAGACCTCGCCCGCCGGGGGCTGGTTCGCGACCGGGTGCTGGCCTGCTCGGTGCGGCTCTTGGATCTCGGCTTCTTTCGGATCGGCTCCGAGCGCTACACGGAGGAGAACGAGAGCTATGGCCTGGCGACCCTGCGCAAGAAGCACGTCCGGATCGAGCGCGGCACGGCGGTCTTCCACTACGTCGCGAAGAGCGCCAAGCCCCATCAACAGGAGATTGCCGACCCGCTCGTGGTCCCGACGATCAAGGCGCTCAAGAACCGCAACGGCGGCGGCTACGAGCTGCTCGCCTACCGCGAGGGACGCGGCGACTGGGTCGACGTCCGCGCCGCCGACATCAACGCCTACCTGAAGTCGGTGATGACCGGCGACTACAGCGCCAAGGACTTCCGCACCTGGAACGCGACCGTGCTGGCGGCGGCCGACCTGGCCACCAACGGCCACCAGGCCGCGAGCGCGACCGCGCGCAAACGCGCCGCGACCGCGGCGACCAAGCGCGTTGCCGCATACCTCTCCAACACTCCCGCGGTATGCCGGGCCGCCTACATCGATCCGCGGGTCTTCGACCGCTACGACTCGGGCGAGACGATCCGCGCCTCGCTGAAGAGGATCATCGCCGACAGCGACCCCGACGGGTTTCCCGAACGCGAGAAGATCGAGCGCGCAGTGTTGAAGCTGCTCAGGGACTAGATGTCCCCGTCTTCGCGCCATCGAGCGGCTGATCATCGTTTTGCGATCAGGGACCGCGGGTACGCTCCGGCGTGCACGTAAGCCAAGGAAGGAAAGCTCATGCTCATCGCAGGGATCATCGCCGTCTGCATCATCCTGCTGGTACTCGCGTTCCTCTTGCCCCGCGCCTCGTGGTGGCCGCAGAAGGGCGTCGACAAGACCCTCGGCTCAGGCCAGCAGGCGGCCGGAAAGCTCCCCGGCAAGGCCGGCGACCTGGCGGAGAAGCCGTTCGAGACCTCGCGCAAGGCGACCAACAAAAGCGCGGCGAAGGGGCGCGAGGGTCGCTCGAACATACCCGGCTGAGTTGGCGCGGATCGCCTTACTCGCCAACCCGGATTCCGGGTCGGGCGAGGCTGGGGACGTCGAGCGGTTGCTGCGCGAGCGTGGCTCCGAGGTCGCGCGCTTCGGCCTCGACGAAGCCGAGGCGGCGCTGGCCGCGAGTCCGGAGCGGATAGTGGTCGCCGGGGGCGACGGATCGGTCGGCTGCGCCGCCCAGGTCGCGGCGCAGGCCGGGGTCCCGCTCGCCGTGGTCCCGGTGGGCACCGCCAACGACTTCGCCCGCGCGATCGCGATCCCGCTCGAGGTCGAGGGGGCCGCGGAGGTTGCGGCCCGCGGTGTCCGGGTTCGTGCCTTCGACCTCGCGCGCACCGGAAGCCGACCGTTCGTCAACGCCGCCAGCGCGGGTCTGTCCCCGGTCGCCGCGCGCAAGGCGCACGGCCTCAAGCGGGTGCTTGGGCCGCTCGCCTACGCCGCCGGGTCGCTGCGCGCCGGCCTGCGCGCCCGGCCGGTCGACTGCCGGGTGGCCTGCGACGGCGCGGAGCTCTACTCGGGCGTGGCCTGGCAGGTCACCGTCGCATGCACAGGGGCCTTCGGCGGCGGGGCCGAGCTCGACGCCGACCCCCACGACGGGATCCTCGACACGGTGGTGATCGGGGCGGGCTCGCGCGCACGTCTGATCAAGCACGCCTACGGATTGCGATCGGGGCGGGTGGAGACCCAGCGCGGCGTCGTCTCCGGCTCCGGGAGCGTGGTCGAGGTGGAGACCGACGGCTCGACCGGGTTCAACGTCGACGGCGAGCTGGTCGAGGCCGAGCGGATGCGCTTCGAGGTCCGCGCGCGTGCGTTCGAGGTGGTCGTCGGCTGATGCGCCTGCCCGCAAACATCCGCATCGACCCGCCGCGGATCGAATCGCCGGCGAGGGCGGCGTGGCGCAGGTACGGGGTCGCCGGTGTGACCGGGGCGGCCGCGATCGGCTGGTATGCGGCAGACAGCCTCCGCCACCGCCGCGAGGGTGCCTTCGGCTATCAGATCGGTACCGACCTCGACGTCTCCACACCGGACTTCGTCCGGGCCGCCGAGGCACTCACCGGGGCTCCGATCACGGACGGCAACGAGGCCGAGCTGTTCGTCAACGGCGACAAGATATTTCCGGTCTTCCTCGAGACGATCGCCTCGGCGAAACGAACGCTGAACGTGCAGACCTACGTCTACTGGCGAGGCGAGATCGCCGGCGAGATCGCGACCGCGATCGCGGAGCGTGCCAACGCGGGTGTGCGGTGCAAGGTCATCCTCGACGCGCTCGGCTCGGCCCAGATGGAGCGCTCGCAGATTCGCGAGATGCGCGAAGCCGGCGCCGAGGTGATCCTGTTTCGCCCCCCGAAGCCCTACGCGATCAAGCGGGTGGCCAACCGCTCTCACCGCCGGATCCTGGTTGCCGACGGCGAGGTCGGAATGACCGGCGGCGTCGGTATCGCCGAGGAGTGGACCGGCGACGCCGACGGTCCCGATCATTGGCGCGACAGCCACGTGCGCGTCCGGGGCCCGGTGGTTCGCGGGATGCAGGGGGCCTTCGCCGAGAACTGGCTCGAGGCCACCGGCGAGGTGCTCGCCGGCGAGGATTACCTGCCAGACCTGCAACCGATCGAGGGCGGCGGCCAGATGCAGCTGGTGCGCTCCAGCGCCAAGGTCGGGGACACCAACGCCGAGGCCCTCTACTACCTGGCGATCGCCTCGGCCCGGGAATCGATCGAACTGACGGCGGCCTATTTCGTACCGCGACCTGCGTTCACCGAAGCCCTCTGCGCGGCGGCGAGCCGCGGCGTCGACGTCCGCATCCTGGTCCCGGGGCCACACATCGACAAGGGCTTCGTTCGGGTCGGCGGCCGGGCAGCCTACGACGAGCTGCTCGAAGCCGGGGTGCGGCTGTTCGAGTATCAGCCGACGATGCTGCACGCGAAGACGCTCTGCGTCGACGCCACCTGGTCGTCGGTCGGGACGATCAACTTCGACAACCGCTCATTCCAGCTCCACGACGAGATCACGCTCTGTGTCTGGGACGAGCGGTTCGCCGCCGGGCTCACCGAGGCATTCGCCGACGACGTCGAGCGCTCGGAGGAGATCGACGCCGAACGCTGGCGAAGGCGGGCACTGCGCCAGCGCGCGTCGGAGGCGGCCACCGCGGTCCTCCGTCGCGAACTCTGACCGCCCTATCCTGCCCGCGGTGATCAAGCGACGCCAACCGACACGGCGCGGCCGGACCCTGGCGCTACTGCCTGGACGACGGATTACACGCCGCAACCCGGTGCTCGCCGCGCTCGGCGACGCCGATCAAGCCGTGCTGCGATTCCTCCGCACCCGCGGCCACGTCGAACCCCTGGAGACGGTGGTCAAGGCGCTCGGGATGGCGGGTGAGTACGCGTCGATCTGGGTCGCCGCCGGCGCCCTCGGGGCGTCGATCGACCCACCCCGGCGGCGCCAATGGCTGATCGGCGGCGCCGTCGGGCCGCTCGCGATCGGCGCCAACTTCGCAGTCAAGGTCGCGGTCGGGCGCCAGCGGCCGTTGATCGAAGACCATCCGGCGCTGGCCCGAGCGCCGACCAAGCTCTCGTTTCCGTCTGCCCACTCGACCTCGTCGGTGGCCGCCGCGACGGCGCTCGGGCGGGTCGAGCCGAGGGCCCGTCCGTACCTGGCGGCACTGGCCTCGGCGATCTGCGTCGGCCGTCCCTACCTCGGCATGCACTACCCGTCCGACGTGCTCGCCGGAGCGGCGCTCGGGTTTGTGATCGGCAACCTGATCGGGGGCCTCGGCGATCGCTCCCAGCAACGCCCTCTCGCGCCGCCAACCACCGCCGCCGAGGAGCGCATCGAGGCGGGCGGACGGGCGCCAGGCAACGGCCTCGCGGTTGCGGGGACAGCGCCCCAGGGCTCGATCGAGCCCGCCGAGCCGCGCGCGTGAAGGTCGGGATCGTCGGCCTTCCGAACGCCGGCAAGTCGACCCTGTTCAACGCCCTCACCCGCGCCGGCGCCGAGACCGGCGACTACGCCTTCACCACGATCGACCCCAACATGGCGATCGTCGCGGTCCCCGACGAACGCCTCGACCGCATCGCCGCGACGATCGGCTCGAGCGAGGTGGTCCCGGAGACGATCGAGTTCCAGGACATCGCCGGGCTGGTTCGCGGCGCATCCGCCGGCGAGGGGCTCGGCAACCAGTTCCTCGGCGCGATCCGCGAGGTCGACGCGATCTGCCACGTGGTTCGCTGCCATTCCAGCAGCGGCGTTCCCCACCCCGAGGGGCGCGTCGATCCGGTTGACGACATCGACCTGATCGAGACGGAGCTGCTCGCGGCCGACCTCGAGCAGGCCGAGCGGCGGCTCGATCGGGTCACCAAGCAGGCGCGCTCGGGCGACAGGCAGGCAATCGCCCAGCGCGACTGGCTCACCGAGGTGGTCGGCGCCCTCGGCGCCGGACGACCGGTCCGCGACGTCCCGGTGCCGGAATCGGCGGCAGAGGGGCCGCGGCGGCTGTTCGCGCTGACCTCGAAGCCGGTCCTCTACGTCGCCAATGTCGACGAGGGCGTCGACGAGGTGCCGGCGCCCGTGCTCGAGCGGGCGGCCCGTGCGGGTGCGGTCGCGGTCCCGATTTCGGCCCGGATCGAGTCCGAGCTGCGCGAGCTCGGTGACGAGGAGGAGGCGAGCGAGATGCGGGCCGAGCTCGGGATCTCCGAGTCGGGGCTGTCACTGCTGATCGGGGCGGCCTTTCGCCTCCTCGAGCTGATCGTCTTCTTCACCGCCGACACCGGCAAGGAGGCGATGGCGCGCAGCGTCCGCCGGGGATCGACCGCCTGGGAGGCGGCGGGGAAGATCCACACCGAGATCCAGGATGCCTTCGTCCGTGCCGAGGTGGTCGGCTGGAAGGAGCTGGTCGAGGCGGGTGGCTACACGCCGGCGCGCGATCGCGGCCTGCTTCGCACCGAGGGTCGGACGTATGTGATGGCCGATGGCGATGTGCTTACGGTGAGGATCTGAACCAGTGGTTGATGGTGATGGTTGTTAGTCGATGGTTGTTAGTTGTTAGTTCTTTAGTTCTTAGTTGCTAGGACTGCCAACAACTAATTACTAACCACTAACTACTCCTTCAGCAACTCCTCCCCCAGCCTCGAAACCGTGACATGAATCGCCCCCGGCTCGACCGCGTAATCGATCAGCGCCTGCGCGCTGAGGCGGTCGAGCACGTACTGGAACGCCCGCGCCTGTCGCTTGGAGGCGTAGTCGCGACGGATGTCGAATGACCACCCGGTCGTGTGCAGCGAGTACTCGGGGGTCGCCTCGGGGTTGGTGGCCACCAGCAGATCCTGGTATTCGCGGTCTCGAACCGCGCTCGTGACCAGCAACGGCGCCGGCTCGTTTGACTCGCGCAGGACCAGCCCCGCGATATAGGTGAGCGTCGCCAGCGCCTCCGGGCGCAGGGCGCGATAGAGCTCGGGCTCGGTCTCCAGCTCGGCCGCTAGCTCGCCGAGGTCTGGGTCCGGGATCCAGCCCAGCGCCGGGTCGAACGGCATCGGCACCAGGTCGCCTTCGGCGACCGCGTCCTCGATCTCGCCGTGGTCCTCGAACACATCGGTCTCGCTCTCGGGATGGAAGACCTCCTCGAGCGTCGCCTTCGCGGTCGCCAACTCGGCGGTGCGCTCGAGCCGCTCGGGGTCCGTGCGCTGCAGGTCGAGGATCCGCTGCGAAGCCTCGATCTTCCACAGATAATCGGAGGACTCGTCGCCGAAGCCGGCGAGCATCCGGTAGGCGTCACGGTGGACGAAGGGCGAGGAATCGAAGTAGACCTGGGCGTAGGAGAGGCCGCGGGCGGAGATCACATCGGCGATCGGCTGATCGGGGCCGACCCCCGCGTAGGAGCGCAACACCCCTTCGAGGTTTCCGATCCCCATGTGGTAGGAGACCACGGCGAGGTCGCCGGCGCCGAAGACTCCCCGTGCGATCTCGAGGTAGCGGGCGGCTCCCTCGATCGCGGCCTCGGGGTCGAAGCGGGCGTCGATCGCCGCGCGCTCGGCTCGCAGGCGCTCGGCCTCGGCGGGGCTGTCGGCGCCGGCGATCCGCTTGGTCAACTCGATGCTCGCCGGGAGGTCGACGTTCATGTCGAGCAGGTCGGTCGCGGTCGAGGGGATGATCTGGGCGAGACCGGAGGCCGACTCGGGGGTCGGCCCTGCGATCACCTCCGGACGCCCGGCGCTCTCGAGGAAGATCAGCGCCTCGAGCGTCTCGGGATCGACCCCGTGGGCGACCGCGGCCCGCTCGATCTGCGGCCAAAACGTCTCCGTGCGCTTCGCCGTGGCGGAGACGCCTCCTGGGCTCATCTCATAGATCACGTGCGAGGCGCCGGTCGCAGCGCGCGCCTCGAATCGTGCCCGCCGCGCGGGCGCCCAGGCGAACGGATCAGCCTCGGGCGCGGCCGCGGCGCTCGCCTCGCGGGCGATCCTCGACACCCGTAGGTCGAGCGGCTCGCGCTCGCCCAACCCGAGCGCGATCGCCACAGCGGCGACCGCGCCGGCGGCGGCGCAGAGCAACAGCACGGCGCCCGCCGCGCGGACGAAGTAACCCCTGCCTCGTCCCTGGTCGTGCACGGACCGCCATGTTAGGGTCCGCCGCAGTGGCAGCAGGCAAGCCAGCCCGTCTGATCGGGACCACCCTCGCGTTGACCGCCTGCGTCGCGGCCGCGGCGGCACCGAGCGCGGCGGCCAAGGCCAAAGGGTTCAAGTACGGGGTCACCGCCGGCGACGTCACCTCGAGCTCGGCGATCCTCTGGGCGAAGGCAAAGAAGAGCGGCGCGGCGCTGATCCAGATCACCGACGGAGGTGGCTTCGGCCGCTGCGATCTCGCCGACGCCCCCGGCAAGCTCAAGGTCAAGGCTGCCAAGGGTCACGACTACACGGTGCAGAAGAAGGTCAAGGGACTCGACCCAGCGACCAACTACAGGTACCGCTTCTGCATGCAGGGCGGACGTAAGAGCGATCAGGGCAAGTTCGCCACCGCGCCTGACCCGAACAGCAAGAAGACCATCCGCTTCGGCTTCTCGGGAGACCAGGACGCGCGCCCGGCGCCGGGCCAGACGGAGCCGTACTGGAACGATTTCGAGATCTGGGACACGATTCGCCAGCAGCGCAACGACTTCAACGTGCTCATGGGCGACACGATCTACTCCGACAGCGAGGTGCCCGGCTACGGGCTCGGCGACGTCGCCCTGACCAAGAAGCAGAAGTGGCAGGCCTACAAGACCAACCTCGGTCTAAAGCCGTGGGCGAAGGCCCGGGGATCGGCGGCCTACTACGCGCACTGGGACGACCACGAGTTCATCAACGACTTCTCCCGTGGCGCCGATGTCTTCCCACTCGGCGGCGGCACGGTCAACACCGACGGCGAGCAGCTCTACAAGCGCGGGGTGAAGGCGTTCACGGACTACAACCCGGTCAAATACAGCGAGCAGAAGGGGATCTACCGGTCGGCCCGATGGGGCAAGAACCTCGAGCTCTTCTTCCTCGATGAACGCTCCTTCCGCTCCAACCCCGCGGACTACGGTGACGTCTGCAACAACCCCGCCGGCAGCGGCAATCGCGACATCGCGCCGACCGCGCCGCAGAGCACTCGAAACACCTTCTCCGCCTTGCTCCCGGCACTGGCCGATCCGCCGCCGCCTGGCTGCGTCGAGCTGATCAACGACCCGAATCGCACCATGCTCGGTGCCGACCAGCTGGCGAGGTTCGAGCAGCAGATCGCGCGCTCGAAGGCGACCTTCAAGGTGGTCATGAACGAGCTCCCGATCCAGCAGTACTACGCCGATCCCTACGACCGCTGGGAGGGCTATGAGGCCGAGCGCCAGGCGGTTCTCAGCTACCTGCAGCAGAATGTCGACAACGTCGTCTTCCTGACCGCCGACGTGCACGCGACCCTGGTCAACGACGCCCGGTTCAACACGCTCGGGCCCGGCGGGGTGCAGAACTCCGGCATCCTCGACGTGACCACCGGGCCGATCGCAACCGCCGATTTCTCGCTCGAGATCAGCGACACCGCGGACAACCCCGCCGCTGGCCCGCTGGTGCAGTCGGCCTTCCTCAAGCCCCAGCCGCCAAACGGAGTCGGGATGCAGTGCGCGTCGACCGACCAGTTCAGCTACGCGCAGGTGGCGGTCAGCAAGAGCCGGCTCACGGTCGACCTGCTCGATGCCGACGACGCACCGGTCCTCGACACCGGCGACACCTCGGCGCCCGGCGCGCAGCCCTGCGCGCAGGTCGTGATCCCGAAGCAGTAGCTCCGCGGTGCGGACCGAGGCTCGCTTTCCCGGCGTCGACGCCGGCGCCGGCCACTACGAGAGCTTCTACATCAAGGCGACTCGCCCCGGCGGCGGTAAGGGCATATGGATCCGCCACACGGTCCACAAGCGTCCCGGCGAGCAGCTCAGCGGCTCGATCTGGTTCACGCTGTTCGACGCCGACGCGGCCGGGCCCCTGGCGACCAAGCTGACCGTCCCCGCCGCCGACGTCTCCGCCCCGTCCGGCGCTTACATCCAGGTCGACGGCGCGCGCCTGGGCCCGGGAACCGCGACCGGGGAGTTCGCCTCCGACGAGCTCGACGTCTCCTGGGAGCTCGAATACGAAGCCGAGGCACCAGCGCTGCACCACCTGCCCTACGAATTCCTCTACCGGGCGCCGTTGCCGAAGACCAAGTTCCTCTCCCCGTGTCCGGATGCGCGCTACTCGGGAACGGTGACGGTCGACGGTGAGGAGCTGCGGGTCGACGCATGGCCCGGGATGATCGGCCACAACTGGGGCGCAGAGCACGCCGAGCGCTGGGTCTGGATCGAGGCGAACGAGCTCCAGGGCGGCTACGGCTACTTCGACGCAGCTGTCGGCCGGATCAAGATCGGGCCGGCGACCACACCCTGGGTCGGCAACGCGATGCTGCGCCTCGACGGCGTCGAGCACCGCCTCGGCGGCTTCGACCGGATCCGCTCGACCAAGGTCGACGACGAGCCGACGGCGTGTGAGTTCGCGCTCTCGGGCAAGGAGATCAAGGTTCACGGACGCGTCTCGGCGCCCGCCCGCGACTTCGTCGCCTGGGTCTATGCAGACCCCAAGGGTCCCGAGCACAACACCCTCAACTGCTCGATCTCCGATCTCGAGCTTTGGGTCGAGCGCCGGGGCCGGCAGACGCTGCGCCTCGAGTCGGTCGGCGCCGCCGCCTATGAGATCGGCATGCGCGAGACCGATCACGGGATCACGGTGCAGCCCTATCCCGACGGCTGATCCAACCGTTCGGGCGCCGGACGTGCGTCTCGCCGAATCAGGCGACGCTGAGGACCTCGAGCTGGCGGGCACCGCCCGGCGTCGCCAGCTCGACCTGCTGACCGGCCCTTGCGCCCAACAGCGCCTCGCCGATCGGGCTCTCGACCGAGAGCTTGCCGTCGGCGAGCGAGGCCTCCAGCTGGTGCACGATGGTGACCTCGGCGACCTTGCCGGACTCGGCGTCTCGGTAGCTGACCCGCGAGCCGACCCCGATCGAGTCGCCGCCGGCGGACTCAGCCACCTCGGCGCCGGCGAGATGGTGCTCGAGCATCCTGATCCGCGCCTCGTTCATTCCCTGAGCCTCGCGGGCGGCGTGGTACTCGGCGTTCTCCTTCAGGTCACCGAACTCGCGGGCGCTCTTGATCGCAGCGACGATCTCCGGCCGCCGGACGACGCGCAGATGCTCGAGCTCGGCCTCGGCCTGGGCCTTGCCCTCCGGGCTGATCGTGTTCTTGGCGTCGGCCACGGCGGCTGACAGTACCCGAGGCGGGGCGACGATAATCGACGCGTTCTGCGGATCCTCTTCGTCACCCAGATGTGGCCGGGCCCGGCCGATCCCGACCTCGGGAGCTTCCTGGTCCCGGTCGTGCGCGAGCTCGAGGGGCTCGGCCACGAGGTCGACGTCGTCGCGATCGACCGCCGCGAGCAACCGAGGACCAAGTACGCGCGGCTGAGCCGTACCGCGGTCGCGGCGGCGAGGCGAAAGCGCCCCGACGTCGTCTTCGCCCACATCCTCTTCCCGGCCGGCGCCGCGGGCGCGATGGCGTCGATCGCGGCCAGGGCGCCGCTGGTGGTGATGGCCCACGGCCAGGATGTCGCCAACCTCGGCCAGATGCGCGGGGTGACCGCCGCCACCCGCTGCGTGATCGCCCGCGCGAGCGGGTTGATCGCCAACTCGCGTTGGCTGGCGCAGCGTTTGGTCGAGCGAATCCCCGCGGCCGCCGCAAAGCTCGAGATCGCCAACTGCGGCGTCGACCTCGAGGCCTTCGTCGCGCGACCGGCCGCGCCGGCATGCGAGCGCCTCGACTGGGGCGGCGACGGCCCGTCCTTTCTCTGTGTCGGCTCGCTGATCGAGCGCAAGAATGTCGTCCGCCTCGCCGACGCCTTCGGCTCGCTCGGCGGCGGCCGGCTCGCCTTCGTCGGCGACGGGCCACTGCGCGGCGCGCTCGAGGGCCGCGACGGGGTGCGGATCACGGGCCGAGTCGCCCAATCGGCGGTGCCGGACTGGATCGCCGCCTGCGACGTCCTCTGCCAGCCGTCCTTGGTCGAGCCCTTCGGACAGGCGACGCTCGAGGCGATGGCGATGGAGCGCAGCGTGATCGCGACCGAGGTCGGTGGACCACCGGAGTTCGTCACCGCAGAGGCGGGCGTGCTGGTGGACCCCGCCGACCGCGAGGCGATCACCCGGGCGCTGGTCGATGCGGCGGAGCTGCCGTCGCCGAATCCGGCGGCCAGGGTCGCCGCCGCCGAGCACGACGTCCGCCGCCAGGCGGCGCGGATGGCAGCGGTGCTCGAGCGGGCGGTCAGTCGTGCTTGAAGCGCGCCCAGGTCGAGCGCAGGCCGAGCCGGTTTCGCAGCGTGTCGCCGGTGACGTTGGTGGAGCCCGAGGAGCCGATCACGCGGGCCTGCACGATTCTCGGTGACTCGCCCCGCTCGGTGATCTCGATCCGCTGCAGTCGGCCGTCGAAGAGGCCCGAGAGCTTCGACTCGAAGGCGTCGTCGGAGTAGCGCTCGGTCCAGGAGTGCACGGGGGAGGCGTCGTCGAAGGGGTCCGAGACCGACTTCAGATACGCCACCGGATTGCCGCCGGGGAAGCCGAACTCGGAGTTCTCGGTCTCGCCGCCGGAGGTGGAGAAGTAGTACGTGATCGCGATCCGCCCACGGTACGTGACCACCTGCTTCGCGGTCGCCTCGACCGCGTCGTTGGTGCGCTTGGTCTCGGCGGCCCTGCCCCCGTAGACCTGGCTGCGGGTGTCGTCATACTGGTCGAAGGGGCCGCCGCGATCGGTGGCGAGGCCGTAGGAGCGCGCCACCACCGCCTGGGCGCGCAGCGCCTCCCGCGGCCACGATGACGGCACCTCGCCGGGGACGACCCCCTTGACGTAGCCCTCGACCCCGAGCGCGTTGATCACCTGCAGCGCGCCGCCGTCGTTGCGAGCGACGAGGCTGCCGCGGTAGCGGCCGAAGCCGCCGACCGTGATCCCGGCGCCCGCCTTGCCCTCGCGACCGCAGGAGGCGAGCCGCTTGCCGCCGTCGCGGAGCACCACTCCGCCCCCGTCGGCCTCGAACGCATAGCGGCGGCCGGGTGCGAGCTTGCGACCGCACGCCCTGCCCGCGCCGGTGAAGCCGACCGAGCCCTCGCCCGAGCCGAGCAGCACCCGGACCTGGCCCCCGGCCTCGCCGACCTTGGTCTCGGTGTAGTAGTGGCCGAGGATCTGCCGGTAGTCACGGCCGTGCTTGGCAAAGCCGTAGGCGCCGTATTGCGAGAGCCCGACCCCGTGGCCGAAGCCGTGACCGTTGACCGTCCACGAGCCGCTTGCCGTCGCCGGCGCGAGCAGCGCCGCGGCGGCGAGCAAAGTCATGGTTGTCCGCCTGATCGCATTCATCGATCCCGGGTAATTCAACAGCGGGCGTGGGTCGGAGTCGCGCACAACTGCCTGCATCGGCCGACCTATACGCTGGAAGCGAGGCGAGCAAAGGAGCTGAAGTGAGCATCGCGACGCAAGAACAGACGGTCATCGACGAGGCGCCGAAGCAGCTTTACATCGGCGGTGAGTGGCGCGATGCGAGCGGCGCCGAGACCCTCGGCGTCGAGGACCCGGCGACTGGCGAGGTCCTCTGCGAGATCGCGGACGCGACCCCCGAGGACGCGCAGGCCGCGATCGACGCCGCCGCCGACGTCCAGGCCGAGTGGGCGGCGACGGCGCCGAACGAGCGCTCAGAGATCCTCTACCGGGCGTTCGAGGCGATCAACGAGCGCGCCGGCGACCTCGCCTTGCTGATGACGCTCGAGATGGGCAAGTCGGTGACCGAGTCGAAGGCCGAGCTCTCCTATGCGGCCGAGTTCTTTCGCTGGTTCTCTGGCGAGGCGCTCCGGATCGACGGCTACTACAAGCGAGCCGGCAACGGCGCCGGGCGGGTCCTGGTGATGCGCCAGCCCGTCGGCCCGAGCTACTTCATCACCCCCTGGAACTTCCCCAACGCGATGGGCACACGCAAGATCGGCCCGGCGATCGCCGCCGGCTGCACGATGGTGGTCAAGCCCGCTCAGCAGACGCCGCTGTCGATGCTGGCCCTGGCGAAGCTGCTCGACGAGTGCGGGTTGCCCGACGGGGTGCTCAATGTGGTTACCGGCTCGTCCTCGAGCGAGATCTCGAAGCCGATCCTTGACGACCCACGGCTGAGAAAGCTGTCGTTCACCGGCTCGACCGAGGTCGGCCGAAAGCTGATCGCCCAGGCTGCTGAGAACGTGCTCAAGGTCTCGATGGAGCTCGGCGGAAACGCCCCCTTCCTGATCTTCGACGACGCCGACGTCGACGCCGCGGTCGAGGGCGCGATGATCGCGAAGATGCGCAACATCGGCGAGGCCTGCACCTCGGCCAACCGCTTCCACGTCGCCGAGGCCGTCGCGCCCGAGTTCGCCGAGAAGCTGGCGAAGCGAATGGGGGCATTGAAGCTCGGCCGCGGTACCGAGGACGGCGTCGATGTCGGGCCGTTGATCGACGGAGATCAGCGCGACCAGGTGGCGGAGTTGGTCGGCGATGCGGTCGACAAGGGCGCCACCTGCGTCGTCGGCGGGACCAAGGTCGACGGCGCCGGCTACTTCTTCAAGCCGACCGTGCTCGGAGACGTCCCGGACTCGGCGAGGGTGCTGAGCGAGGAGATCTTCGGCCCGGTCGCACCGGTCAAGGGCTTCGGCTCGGAGGAGGAGGCGATCGCAGCGGCCAACGACACCGAGTACGGGCTCGTCGCCTACGTCTTCACCTCGGACCTGAAGCGCGCGCTGCGGGTCTGCGAAGGACTGGAGACCGGAATGATCGGCCTCAACCAGGGCATGGTCTCCAACGCCGGCGCCCCTTTCGGCGGCGTCAAGCAGTCGGGCACCGGGCGCGAGGGCGGCAACGAGGGGATCGAGGAGTACCTGGAGACGAAGTACGTCGCGGTGAACCTCTAGCCGCCGCCCCGCCCGCGCGTCAGCGGCCGAGCAGCTGGGAGAGCAGCCCGCCCGACTCGCGCCGCTTCTGCAGATAGCACTGGTGGTACTCCTCGGCGCGCCAGAACGGCGCCGCGGGCTCGATCTCGGTGACGATCGGCCGCTTCAGCCGGGGCTGCAGTTCCTCGATCACCTGATGCACCGTCTCGGCCTGCTCGTCGGAGTGGGCGAAGACCACCGAGCGGTACTGAAAGCCGACGTCGGGGCCCTGGCGGTTGAGCTGGGTCGGGTCGTGGAGCTCGAAGTAGAGCTCGACCAGGTCGCGGAAGGCCACGCGGTCAGGATCGAAGTCGACCTCGACCACCTCGACGTGCCCGGTGTCGCCACCGCACACCTGCTCGTAGGTGGGGTTGTCGACATGGCCGCCCTCATAACCGACCGCGGTGTCGGTGACGCCGTCGAGCTCGCGAAAGCGCTCCTCCACCTGCCAGAAGCAGCCCGCGCCGAAGGTTGCCTTTTGCGTACCGGGTGTGCGCGCGCTGCCGTTCTCCATCGTTCTCATCCTCGCTCTCGTTGATCTGCTCACATAGTCTCGCAAGCCGTGTTTTCGTTACGGCGAGCGGGCGTCGGCAGGGTCGAAGTTGGCCCCGCAGACCAGCACCCCGACCCGCTCGCCGGACGCCGGGACGTAGGCACCGCAAAGCAGCGCCCCCAGCGCCGCTGCACCGCCGGGCTCGGCGGCCACGCGCAGCTCGGACCACAACCGCCGTTGAGCCTCGCGAATCGCCTCGTCGTCGACCAGCACCGACTCGTCGACGAAACGGCTGAGGACCGACCAGGGGTGCTCGCCGATTTGGCGCGCCCCGAGTGAATCCGCCGCGACACCGCCGACCTCGACCGCGATCGGGTGACCCGCCGCGAGCGCGCCGGCGAGGGAGGGGCAGCGTTCGGGCTCGACCGCGACGATCCGGGCGGTCTCGCCGAACCAGGCCGCGGTGCCGGCGCAGAGGCCGCCGCCGCCGACGGCGACGAGGATCGAGTCGAGCCCGGGCCGGGCACGGTCGAGCTCGCGCCCGCAGGTCCCCTGCCCGGCGACCACCAGCGGGTCATCGAAGGCGTGCAGCTCGAGCCCGCCCGTGGCCGCGGCGTGCTCGCGGCTGGCGGTGAGCGCGTCGTCATAGAAGGCGCCCGCCACGACCACATCCGCCGGCCCTGCGCGCAGGCGCTCGACCTTGGCCGCGGGCGAGGACTCGGGGACGAAGATCGCGGCCGGGTGGCCGAGCTCGGCGGCGGCGTGGGCGACCGCGAGCGCGAAGTTTCCGCCCGACGCCGCGACCACCCCGGCCGCCGGGACGTCCGCGGCGAGGATCGCGTTGAAGGCGCCGCGCGGCTTGAACGAGCCCGTGTGCTGGTGAAGCTCCAGCTTCAGCGTCAGCGAACCGGGCACACCGAGGGCTGCGGGCTCGAGCGCGAGCACCGGTGTCTGGCGCACACGCTCGCCGATCCGCTCGGCGGCCGCCTCGATTTCGCGGCGCCCGATCAGCCGTGCGGCCGCGCCATCTTGGTGAAGTCGAGCGCCTGATCGAGGATCGACTGGTCAACGCCCTTGTCGAGCGCGATCTCGCGCACGGTGCGCCCGGAGGCGGCGGCCTCCTGGACGATCTCCGTGGCGCTGTCGTAGCCGATGTGGGGGGTGAGGGCGGTGGCCACCTGGAGCGTCGACTCGGCGTGGCGGTCGAGCATCTCCCCATTGGCCTCGACCCCGCTGACGCACTTGTGGTCGAGCAGGCGGGCGGCGGCGGCGAGCAGCTTGATCGAGTCGAGCAGGTTGCGGGCGATCAGGGGCACGCGGACGTTGAGCTCGAACTGGCCCTGGGTGCCGGCGAGCGTGATCGCCGTGTCGTTGCCGATCACCTGGTCGCCGACCTGGATCACGACCTCGGGAATCACCGGGTTGACCTTCCCGGGCATGATCGACGAGCCCTTCTGCAGCTCGGGCAAGCGGATCTCCGCGAGCCCGGCACGCGGACCCGAGCCCATCAATGCCAGGTCGTTGGCGATCTTGATCATCGACACCGCGACCACCTTGAGCGCACCGGAGAGTTCGACCAATGCGTCGCGGTTGGCCTGGGCTTCGAACCGGTCCTCGGGCTCCGAGATCTCGAGCCCGGTCGCCTCGGAGAGCTCTTGGCGGACCCGCTGGGCGAACTCGGCATGGGTGTTGATCCCGGTCCCGGTGGCGGTGCCGCCGAGGGGGATCTGGCCGACCCGGTCGAGCGTGCCCCGCACGCGAGCCGACCCGAGGCGGATCTGTGCCGCGAAGCCTCCGAACTCCTGGCCCAGGGTCACCGGGACCGCGTCCATCAGGTGGGTGCGTCCCGACTTGACGTGGTCGGCGAACTCCTCGGCTTTCGCCGACAGCGCCCCTTCGAGCCCTTCGAGGGCCGGCAGCAGATCCTCGGTGACCTCACCCAGCGCGGCGAGATGCACGGCCGAGGGGAAGACATCGTTTGAGGATTGGCCCATGTTGACGTGATCGTTGGGGTGAGCCCGGTCGCCGGCGAGATTGGCGATCACCTCGTTGGCGTTCGTGTTCGACGAGGTGCCGGAACCGGTCTGGAACAGGTCGACCGGGAACTGCGAGTCGTGCTCGCCGGCGGCGACCGCGTCGCCGGCGGCGGCGATCCGCTCGGCGACCTCACGATCGAGCTTGCCGAGCTCGGCGTTGGCTCGAGCGGCGGCTGCCTTGAGCCGGCCGAGCCAATGCACGACCGGGACCGGGATCGGATGGCCGGAGACGGGGAAGTTCTCGACCGCCTTCGCGGTCTCGGTGCCCCAGAGCTGCTCGCTACCGGTCTCGGTGCTCATTTCGCCTCCGTCGGGATCGCCTCGGATCCAGGGTAGTAACTAGCGGCCGGCCGCTGCCGCGCGGCGCTCCCGGTAGGCCCGCGCCTTGGCGCGGTTGCCGCAAACGCCCATTTCACACCAGATCCCGGAGCGATTGCGCGAGTGGTCGAAGAAGGCCCAGAGGCAGTCGTCGGCGGGGCACACCTTGAGCCGCGACCAGCTTCGGTCGCGCATCGACTCGTGGACGATCGCCAGCAGCGCGGCGATCGTCGAATCGACTCCGTCGCAGTTGGTCACCAGGTCGGCGCCGTCGCGATCGAAGCGCAGCCCGATCGCCGCCTCCGCCGACTGCTCGTTGAGCGCCGCGAGCGCAGCCGGCGGCGGCGACTCGCCCGAGTTGTTGGCCAGCAACAGCTCCCGCAAGGCCTCGCGGACCGCAGCCAGGCGACGGGTGTCGGCGAGGGTGAGCTCGCCCGACCCGGGCAGACCTCGGTCGGCGAGCCAAGCACGCGCCGCGGCTGCGCTCGCCAGCTCGTCGGTGCCGTCCTCGACGTCGCGGGTGTTGACGAACCGGCGGACGAGCTCGAGCCGGCCCGGCGCGCTTTGTTCGGCGTTCTTCGCCATAACCGCCGACAGTTTATCACTGGTTATGCTATAACTGCCTAAGCAATTACGGCGGTTATGCCGTCCAAACGGCAAGGAAGGGAGCCACGATGAACTCGATGCTGACGATCCTCTACCTCGACGCCCACCGCGCTGAGCGCCAGGGCAGGTCGCGTAGCCGCCACTCCGACAGCGCCCACCTGCGCGGCGAGCGACGGACCCGGCGGCGCTTCTTCTGAGCTGGGGCGCTCAGCCGCCGGACTGGCCGGCGGCGTAGCCCTCACCGAAGGCGCGCTCGAACGAGGCACCGAACGACTTCGCGCCCTTGCCCGAGTAGCGGGCGGCGGAGTCGAGTCGCAAGATCAGGTCCTGGTGGATCCCGTTGGTCTTTGAGGCGCCCTCCTGGACCGCGCCGACCAGGTAGCCGAGCTCGACAATTGATGCGGGATCGGGATCGGATCTGATCTCGCGGTTGAGCTCGGTCACCGCGCCCACCAGCGAGCTGCCAACCTCCTGCAGAGCTCCGGTTGCCTGGTCCTCGACCAGGCAATCGCTGATCGGAGTGGTCGAGTCGAGCCGGACTTCGCCGGGCGCAGCCTCGAGCGCCGCGAGGTAGCCAGAGGCCGGGATCAGGCAGGCCGCCGGGGTCTGGGGCGGGTCGCTCGAGCCACAACCGAGCGCAAGCGCCGCCAGCGCCCCGGCCGATGCGATCGAGATCCGCCTCACCGATCGAGATCGTAGATGGCCGGCTTCGTGGCCTCCGCTCGCGGCCGTGAATACGCTGCGGTCGTGAGCGCGGCGCTCCCCTACGACGGCCTGTTGGTCGCGGACTTCACCCGGGTGCTCGCCGGGCCGCTGGCGACGATGACGCTCGGCGACCTCGGCGCTGACGTGATCAAGATCGAGTCGCCGGTCGGCGACGAGACGCGCGCCTGGAAGCCGCCCGACGTCGGCGACGGCACCTCGGCCTACTTTCTCGCCGTCAACCGCAACAAGCGGTCGATCGCGCTCGACCTCGCCGACCCCGATGACGGCCGGATCGCGGTCGAGCTCGCCGCCCGCGCCGACGTCCTGGTCGACAACTTCAAGCCCGGGGCCCTCGAGCGCTTCGGCCTGGGGTTCGAGCAGCTGCGAGCCGCCAACCCGCGGCTGGTCCACTGCTCGATCACCGGCTTCGGGAGCGGCGCCGGCGCCGCGATGCCGGGCTATGACCCGTTGCTGCAGGCGCTCAGCGGGTTGATGTCGATCACCGGACCCGCCGACGGCGAGGCCTCGAAGGTCGGGGTGGCGCTGATCGACGTGGTCGCCGGGCTCGGCGCCACGGTCGCGATCCAGGCCGCGCTGGCCTCGCGGGAGCGCACCGGCGAGGGCCAGCGGATCGAGGTCGACCTGCTCTCGAGCGCCCTCGCCGCGCTCGCCAACCAGGCGAGCGGGTTCCTCAACGCGGGCGTCGTCCCCGAGCGGCTCGGCAACGTCCACCCGAGCATCGAGCCCTTCGCGACCTACGCTGCGGCCGACGGACCGCTGATGATCTGCGCCGGCAACGACCGCCAGTTCGCCGCCCTGGCCGAGGCACTCGGCGCCCCCGAGCTGGGCACCGACAGCCGGTTTGACTCCAACGAACAGCGAGTCGCCAATCGCGAGGCCCTACGGGCGCTGCTCGAGGCGCGGCTCGGCCGCGGATCGGTGGCCGCCTGGACCGAGGCCCTGCGGGCGGCCGGTGTCCCGGCGGGGCCCGTCAACGACGTCGCCGACGCCTTCGAGCTCGCCGACGCGCTCGGCCTCGAACCGATCGATACCCGCGACGGGGTTCGGACCGTGACCTCCCCGCTCGGTCTGCGGGCGACCGCGCCGCGGACTCGCAGGCGACCGCCGCGGCTCGACGAGCAAGGCGACGAGATCCGGGCCTGGCTGGCGCGCTCCTAGAATCAGCCGCCCGTGGGCGGCTTTGACCAGGTAGACCCGAAGCAGTCGTTTCCCGAGCTCGAGCTACGGGTGCTCGAGCGCTGGCGCGAGCACGATGTCTTCGCCCGTCAGCTGGCCCAGCGGCGCGCGGCCGGGGCGCCGATCTACAGCTTCTACGAGGGCCCGCCGACGGCGAACGGCAAGCCCGGCGCCCACCACGTGCTCGCGCGCGTATTCAAGGATGTATATCCGCGCTACCGCGCGATGCGCGGCTACTACGTGCCCCGAAAGGCGGGCTGGGACACCCACGGCCTGCCGGTCGAGCTCGAGGTCGAGAAGGAGCTCGGAATCTCCTCGAAGGCGGAGATCGAGGACTACGGGATCGCCGAGTTCAACGCCCGTTGCCGCGAATCCGTGTTCCGCTACGTCTCGGAGTGGAACCGGATGACCGAGCGGGTGGGCTTCTGGATCGACCTCGACGACGCCTACGTCACCCTCGACAACGACTACATCGAGTCCGTCTGGTGGGCGTTGCGGAAGATCTGGGACGACGACCGCCTCTACGAGGGCCACAAGGTGGTCCCGTACTGCCCGCGCTGCGGCACGGCGCTTTCGTCACACGAGGTCGCCCAGGGCTACCGGGACGTCGAGGACCCGTCGGTCTACGTGCAGATGCCCGTGATCGAGGCTCCGCCCAACGACGCGATCCCCGAGCCGCCGGTGGAGCCCGGCGACCAGCTGCTCGCCTGGACGACCACGCCCTGGACGCTGATCTCGAACGCGGCGCTCGCCGTGGGCGCGGAGATCGAATACGTCCGGGCGTCGCTCGACGGCAAGGTGTTCGTGCTCGCACGCGACCTGGTCGAGCGCGTGCTCGGCGAGGGCGCCGAGGTCATCTCCCACTTCCCCGGCTCGGCGCTGTCCGGCGTTCGCTACCAGCCGCCGTTCGGCTACGTCACCGACTACGGGCCGCGCGGGCACACGGTGCTGCTCGGCGACTTCGTCACCACCACGGACGGCACCGGGATCGTTCACACGGCGATCGCCTTCGGCGAGGACGACTTCCGCCTCGGCGAGGAGTACGGGATCACGCTGCAGAACCCGGTCCGCGCCGACGGCACGTTCGACGACCGGGTCACGGACTTCGCCGGGCGCTTCGTCAAGGATGCCGACCCCGACATCGTCGAGGCGTTGCGCGCGAGCGGCCGGCTGCTGCGCGCGGAAGTCTACGAGCACGCCTACCCCCACTGCTGGCGCTGCGGCACGCCGCTGCTCTACTACGCCAAGTCGAGCTGGTACATCCGCACCACCGACGTCCGCGATCGGATGCTGGCCCTCAACGAGGGCATCGGGTGGCGGCCCGACCACGTGAAGAGCGGTCGCTTCGGCAAATGGCTGGAGGGCAACGTCGACTGGGCGCTCTCGCGGGAGCGGTACTGGGGCACGCCGCTGCCGGTCTGGCAGTGTGAGTCGGCCGAGTGCGGCGAGCGGTTCTGCGCCGGCTCGATCGCTGAGCTGCGCGAGCGCGGCGCCGACGTGCCCGAAGACCTGCACCGGCCGTTCATCGACGAGGTCGTCGTCGACTGCGCATCGTGTGGCCGCGAGATGCACCGCGTCGAAGAGGTCATCGACGCCTGGTTCGACTCCGGGTCGATGCCATTCGCGCAGTTCCACTACCCGTTCGAGAACGAGGACCTGTTCGACGAGCGCTTCCCCGCTGCCTACATCTGCGAGGGCCAGGACCAGACCCGCGGCTGGTTCTACTCGCTGCTCGCCGAGTCGACGCTGCTCTTCGACCGCTCGAGCTATGAGAACTGCGTCTGCCTCGGTCTGATCCTCGACCCCGAGGGTCAGAAGATGTCGAAGAGCCGCGGCAACGTCGTCGACCCGTGGGAGGTGTTCGACACCCAGGGAGCCGACGCGTTTCGCTGGTACCTGCTGAGCACCCAGCAGCCCTGGTCGAACTACCGCTTCTCCGCCGATGGCGTCGGCGAGTCGGTGCGGCAGTTCATGCTGACGCTGTGGAACACGTACTCGTTCTTTGTGCTCTATGCGAATGCGGAGGGCCTCGGGGCCGGGGAGGTGGACTCGCCACTCGCCACTCGCCACTCGGATCTGTCGGATTTGGATCGGTGGGCGCTCAGCCGCCTGCAGGGGTTGACGGCCACGGTGATCGAGAGCATGGACGACTACGACTGCACCGCCGCCGGCCAGGCGATCGCCGACTACGTCGACGAGCTCTCGAACTGGTACGTGCGGCTCAACCGCCGGCGTTTCTGGGACGGCGACCCGGCGGCGTTCGCGACCCTACGGCACTGCCTCGTCGAGGTGGCGAAGCTGATCGCCCCGTTCACCCCGTTCATCGCCGACGAGATCCACGCCAACCTCACCGGCGCGGCGGACTCGGTGCACCTCGCCGACTTCCCCGAACCCGACGCCGGGCTCGCCGACGGCGAGCTCGAGGCCGGGGTCGAGGCGGCGCTGCGGGCGATCGAGCTCGGCCGCGCGGCCCGCGCCCAGGCCAAGATCAAGAACCGCCAGCCGCTGCGCAGCGCAGTGATCGTCGCCACCGACGACGAGCGCGCCGAGATCGAGCGCTTGGGCGAGCTGGTTCGGGCCGAGCTCAACGTCAAGGAGCTCGAGTTCGTGTCCGAGGAGGGCGAGCTGGTCGGCTACTCGGTGCGCCCGAACTACCGGCGCCTCGGCCCTCGCTTCGGCAAGCAGATGCCGCAGGTCACCGCGGCGGTCGAGGCGCTCGACGCCGGTCACGTCGCCGAGGCGATCCGCGGCGAGCGCCGGATCGGGATCAACCTCGACGGGCGCGAACATGCGCTCGAGCCCGAGGACTTCGGGCTGGCGATGAAGCCGCTCGAGGGCTATGAGGTCGAGGCCGAGGCGGGGCGCGCGGTGGCGCTCGAGGTCGAGCTCGACGACGACCTACGCCGCGAGGGCCTCGCGCGCGAGATCGTGCATGCGGTCCAGAACGCGCGCAAGCAGGCGGGGCTCGACATCTCCGACCGGATCTCGCTGCGCCTCGGCGGCGACCCGCGGCTGCTGGATGCCGCCCGTGCTCACCACGATTACCTCGCCGGCGAGACCCTGGCGACCTCGGTCAGCTTTGACGGCGCCGGCGCCTCCACCGAGATCGAGGGGCGCGAGCTGCGGGTCTCGGTCGAGCGCGTCCCCTAGGGCAGCCGAAAAATCAGACCAGGGCCGGCTCGAGCTCAGCCTCGAGCCGTCGCTTCGGCAGCGCTCCGACGATTCGCTTCGCCTCGGCGCCGTCGCGGAACAGGATCAGCGTCGGGATCGAGAGCACCTCGTAGCGGGCGGCGGTCTGCTGGTTGTCGTCGACGTTGAGGCTGACGATCCGGAGGTCCTCGCGCTCGCCCATCATCTCCTCGAGGATCGGGTGGACGACGCGGCAGGGGCCGCACCACGGGGCCCAGAAGTCGACCAGCACCGGGGAATCGGCCTCGAGGACCTCAGACTGAAAGTTTGCGTCGGTCACGTCCGGGAGCTTGCCTGTCACTTAGGTCTCCTAACCCTTCTACCGCGGTCGATGCTGTTCGGATTGCCGCTCTGCGCTTCAAAAAGTATAGTGATCTGGCCGGCCGTTCAGCGCCGGTTGGCAAAGCGCATCATAGGCACCCTCCAGGCCGCCTCGGCGACGATCGCGGCACTCATCTTCGACTCGCCTACGCGGCGGTCCCGGAACACGATCGGCACCTCGACCACGCGAAAGCCGGCGCGAATCGCCCGATAGGTCGTCTCGACCTGAAACGCATAGCCCTGCGAGGGGATTGTCTCGAGCTCGATCGCCTCCAAGACAGCTCGCCTGAACACCTTGAAGCCGCCGGTGAGGTCGCCGATCCGAACCCCGAGCAGGGCCCGTGCGTAGGCCGACCCGCCACGGCTGATCAGCCGTCGCGTCGGGCCCCAATCGGCTACGCCCCCGCCGCTGACATAGCGCGACCCGAGTACCAGGTCGGCGTCGTTCGCCGCTTCGAGCAGCCGCGGCAGGTCGGCGGGGTCGTGGGAGAAGTCAGCGTCCATCTGGACGACGAGCCGGGCACCGCCGGCGAGCGCCTCGCGAAACCCGGCGACGTAGGCCGGCCCGAGCCCCCGCTTGCGGCCGCGGTGCAGGACCGCGATCTCGTCGTCGAGGCCGGCGAGGCGATCGGCGATCGCGCCCGTTCCGTCGGGCGAGTTGTCGTCGACGATCAGGATCCTGCGATTCGCCGGGAGCCGGTCGCGGACGGCCGTCACGATCGCCTCGAGGTTGTCGACCTCGTTGTAGGTCGGCAAGACCAGCCAGACATCGTGGTTGGCGGGCACCCGCGCAATCTAGAGTCAGCTCCGTGGCTTTGCGCAATGCGGAGATCGCCGAGGCGATGGCCGAGCTGGGGACTCTGTATGAGCTCGACGGCGCCAATCGCTTCCGGGTGCTCGCCTACAAAGAGGCAGCGCGGGTGATCGGCCAGAGCCCGGTCTCGGTCGAGGAGCTGGCGCTCGTCGGGCGGGCGACCGAGCTCACCGGCGTCGGCGCGACGCTGCAGGAGAAGATCGTCGCCCTATCGAAGACCGGCGAGATCCCCGCGGCGAGCAAGCTGAGGGCGAAGTACCCGGCCTCGCTGATCGAGGTGACGCGGATCCCTGGCCTCGGAGCGAAGACCGTCCGCCGGCTCTATGACGAGCTCGGCGTCGCCAGCATCGACGATCTTCGCGCCGCTGCCGAGGGGGAGAAGATCCGGGCGCTCAAAGGCCTCGGGCCGAAGGCCGAGGAGAACGTGCTCGAGGCGCTCGACCGCCTCGGCGACGAGGGGCCGAAGGAGCGCCTGCTGCTCTCGGCCGTGCTCCCCGTGGCCGAGGAGCTGGCGGCGGCGCTTCGCGCCCACCCGGCGAGCGAGGCGGTCGAGGTCGCAGGGTCGGCGCGTCGGCTCGCCGAGACCTGCAAGGACATCGACCTGATCGCCACCGCGACCGACCCCGAGGGCCTGGCGCAGGCGCTGATCGAGCACGAGCTCGTCGCTCAGGCGGGTTCGGCCGGGGCCGCGGGTACACGGATCACCACCCACAACGGGATCTCGGTCGATCTGCGGATCGTCGCCCCGGACGCCTACGGCAACCTGCTCCAGCACTTCACCGGCTCGGCGAAGCACAACGTCGAGCTGCGCGAGCGCGCGGTCAAGCAGGGACTGTCGGTGTCCGAGAATGGGATCGTCGAGGTCGAGAACGGCGACCTTGCGCGCTACACGACCGAGGGGGAGGTCTATCGCCGGATCGGTCTCGACTACATCGAGCCGGAGCTGCGCGAGGGCGACGGCGAGATCGCGGCGGCGGCGGCGGGCGAGCTCCCGGACCTGGTCGAGATCGGTGACCTGCGCGGCGATCTGCACTGCCACACGACCCTCTCGGACGGGCGCAACTCGCTCGCCGAGATGGCCGAGGCGGCGCGCGAGCGCGGCTACGGATACCTCGCGATCACCGACCACTCGGCCAGTCACGGGTTCGGCAACCACGTCACCGCCGAAGCCCTGCGCGAGCGCGTCGAAGAGGTCTCCGAGTGGAACGGCTCGGCCAAGCGGCGCTTTCGCCTGCTCGCCGGCTCGGAGGTCAACATCCTGCCCGATGGATCGCTCGACTACGCCGAGGACGTGCTCGACCAGCTCGACTGGGTGATCGCCAGTGTCCACACCTCGTTTCGGATCTCGGGCAAGGAGATGACCAAGCGCGTGATCGCGGCGATCGAGAACCCACGGGTCGACTGCATCGGCCATCTCACCGGTCGGCTGATCGGCAGGCGCGAGCCGTATGAGATCGACGTCGAGGCGGTCGCCGAAGCGGCCGCCGCCAACCGAACCCTGATCGAGATCAACGGGAACCCGAACCGCCGCGACCTCTCCGAGCGCCACGCCAAGCTCGCCGCCGTAGCCGGCGTCCCGATCTGCGTCAACACCGATGCGCACGGTGTCGACACGCTCAGCAACATCCGCTACGGGATCGCCACCGCCAGGCGGGCGTGGTTGAGCAAGCGCCAGATCGCGAACACGCGCTCGTGGCGCGAGTTGCTCAAGCTGCGTGATAGGTAGTTGCTGATTGCCCGTTGCTAGAATAGTTAGCAATGGCAACTAGTTTGGAGACGGACACCGCCGCTCGGCTGCGGTTGGCGATCACCCGCAGCGCGCGGCGCCTGCGCCAAGAGGCGTTCGCCGCCGAGGGCCCGAGCGAGCTCAGCCCGACGCTCTCGGCGGCTCTCGCAACCGTCGAGGCCCATGGCCCGCTGACGCCGAGCGAGCTCGCCGCGCGTGAGCAGGTCACGCGCCCCACGGCAACCCGGATCGTCGCCACGCTCGATCGGCTTGGTCTGCTCAGCCGCACACCCGACCCTTCCGACGGCCGCGCCTGCCTTGTTGCGACCACCGGCGAAGGGCGGGCGCTGCTGCGGCGGCTGCGGGGGCGAAAGAACGCCTTCCTCGCCAAGCGCCTCAGCGACCTCGACCCGGATGAGGTCGCGACCCTCGAGCGTGCCGCCGGAATCCTCGAGCGGCTGCTCGATCGGGAGAGGCGAGCTTGAGCGCGGCGCTGCGCAGGTCCTTCAACTCCCTCCAGATCCCCAACTACCGGCGCTATTTCGCCGGCCAAATCGTCTCCCTGAGCGGCAACTGGATGCAGATGGTCGCCGAGATGTGGCTGATCCTCGAGCTCACCGGCAGCGGGGTCGCCGTCGGCGTCACCTCGGCGCTGCAGTTCCTGCCGATCCTGCTGTTCGGAGCCTGGGGCGGGGTGCTCGCCGACCGCCTGCCCAAGCGCTCGCTGCTGATCGCCACCCAGGCGGCTATGGCGTTGCCGGCGCTGGTGCTCTGGGGCCTGACCACCTCGGGAACGGTCGAGCCGTGGATGGTGTTCGGCCTGGTCTTCGTCCGCGGATCGATCAACGCGATCGACAATCCGACCCGCCAGAGCTTCGTGATCGAGATGGTGGGCGCCGACCGGGTCGTCAACGCGGTCGGGCTCAACAGCGTGCTCGTCCACTCGGCGCGCATCTTCGGGCCCGCGGGAGCCGGCCTTCTGATCGCCACCGTCGGCGTCGCTCCCTGCTTTTTGCTCAACTCGGTGACCTTCGCCGCGATGATCGTCGCCCTGCGCGGTATGGACGCGGCCCGCCTGCGGACGCCGAAGCCCGACCGCGAACACCGCGGGGTGCGAGCCGCGCTCGCCTACGTGCGCAGCGAGCCGACCCTGTTGATCCCGATGGCGATGATGGCCGTGGTCGGCACCCTGGCCTTCAATTTCCAGGTGCTGCTGCCCCTGCTCGGCCGCTTCACCTTCGACGGCGGCGCAGGCGCTTACACGGCACTGGCGATGGCGATGGCGCTCGGGTCGATCGCCGGAGCGCTGACGGCCGGCGCCCGCGGGCGGGTCAGCGAGCGGCTGCTGATCGGGTCGGCAGCGGCCTTCGGGCTCAGCTCGCTGGTCGCCGCCGGCGCCCCGACCCTGGGCCTCGCGCTGCTCGCTTTGGTCCCACTCGGCGCCGCGAGCGTAACCTTCGCCGCCGGGATCAACTCGACCCTGCAGCTCGAGGCGAGCGCCGCGATGCGGGGCAGGGTGATGGCGCTCTATTCGGTCGTCTTCCTCGGCTCGACTCCGATCGGCGGGCCGCTCGCGGGTTGGCTGGCCGAGCTGGCGGGCCCGCGCGCGGGCCTGGTGCTCGGCGGCGTCGCGGCGCTGGTAACGGCCGCAGGGGGCTGGTACGCCTACGCGGAGCTAGCCGGCGCGCGCCGGGGGTGGCGGGGGCGGCTTCGCCGAGGGGGCTCGGTCCCGGTAAAGGCCCGGGGTGCGAATCAACCGCAGCGGCTCGAGCGCCGACGAGGGCTCGACGTAGAAGCGCACCCCGTCGCGCTCCTCGATCGCCGCGACCGCCGACTCGCGCCCGCGCCAGCTGAGCGCCGTGAGGATCGCGTAGCCGGCCCCGATCGCCGCCACCTGCGGCCAGATCCAGCCTGCGCCGCCGACCAGCAGCGCGAACAGGCCGATCGGCCAAAGCCGCATGAAGGCGATCCGCCCGGGGCTCTCGGAGGGGAGGCTGGTCGCGGTGCGCGCCCCCGCCAGCACCCTGGCGATCCCCTCGGCGGCACGGCGAGGGCGACCGAGGTAGACGCCGATCGCGGCGCCGATCAGCCACCAGGCGCCGGCGACGATCAGCGCGAACTCGTCCGCCTCCTGGTTGGCGACGATGATGCTGACCACGCCGAGCGCGGTGGCAACGGCGCCGACCAGCAAGACCGTGATCCGCAGCAGGTCGCAGAACAACATCAGAGGCTCCGCAGGAGCTCGAGGAAGGCCTCGGTTCCGGCAACGACCAGGTCTGCTTCGAGCTGAATCTCCTCGGGTCCCTCGCTCGAACCAACGCCGACGCAGACACCGCGCCCGAGCTCGCCCGAGCGTTCGAGCGCGCGCAGAGCTGCGAACGCGTCCAGGTCGGTGCGGTCATCGCCGCCGAACAGCGCCGCCTCGACGTTCGCCTCCGCCACCAGTCGCCGGGCGGCAACCCCCTTGTCGATCTCGGCGAGTGGGCGCAGCTCCAACACCAGCCGGCCGAAGTGGGGAACGAGGCCCTCCTCGGTCGCCAGTGCGGCGATCGAGGCGGCCCGCCGCTCGGCCAGCTCGCGATCGGCCGCGCGGCGCCAATGAATCGCCTGGATCGGTCCCTTGTCCTCGAGTCCCAGGCCATAGGCGTCCAGGTCATTCCAGTCGAGCCGAGCGGCAAAGCCTGCGGCGGCCGAGCCGCGGTGGGCCAGCGCCGGGTCGAGGCGGGCCTCGCGGTCGCCGGGCCCGAGCATTTCGAGTCCGTGGTTGCCGGCGTAGGTGAGCTCATCGAGGCCGACGATCCGACGAGCCGCGCTCGCCCGACGCCCGGTGACGCAGGCGACCAGGCGGTAGCGGGCGGCGAGCCCCCGGAGCACCTCACGCGTCTCATCGGGCACCGCGGCCGCGGCCGGGTCGTCGACGATCGGCGCCAGGGTGCCGTCGATGTCACAGAGGATCGCTGCCCGCGTGGGCACGGAGCGCAGCGGCTCGAGGAGCTGGTCGGCAGTGCTCATGCTCGTCACTAGTATCGCCGCGCATGTCGCGTGACCGGGTCGCCAAGCTCGCCGTGATCGCGACCGCGGCCGGGGCGTTCAGCGGGCTCTTCGGGGTTGGCGGAGGCTCCGTGATCGTGCCGCTGCTGATCCTCTGGTTCGCCTACGGGGAGCGCGAAGCGACCGGGACCAGCCTGCTCGCGCTCGCCCTGATCTGCGCCCTGGCCGCCGCGGTCCAGGGCGCTTACGGAAACGTCGACCCGCTCGACGCGATGGTCCTCGGCCTTCCCGCCGTCGGCGGGGTCGTCGCCGGCGCCGCGCTTCAGCAGCGGATCGCCGAGCGCACGATCTCGCTGCTGTTCGCGGGACTGCTGGTCGTGGTCGCGATCCGCTTCTTGATCGGCTGATGGAGTACGTCGCGGTAGCTGCGATGGGCTTCGCCGGCGGCGCGATGGGCGGCCTGCTCGGGGTCGGGGGCGGGGTCCTGTTCGTGCCCGCGTTGGTCGTCTTCCTCGACGAGCCGCTGATCCGCGCCGAGGCTGCGTCGCTCGCCGCGATCGTCCCCTTTGCCCTCGTCGGCGCCTGGCGCCAGCATGGATACGGGAACCTCCGGGCTCGCGAGGGCCTCCTGATCGGCGCCCTCTCGCCGCTCGGCGTGCTGATCGGCGTCGCGCTCGCGAACGCGCTCCCACAGCGGGCGCTGGAGCTCGGTTTCGCAACGCTGCTGCTGGTGGTCGCGGCACAGCTCGCCAACCGCGGCCTGCGCGGATCGAGCTGAAGGCGTCAGAGCGTGCCGTGCTCGAGCGCACCCTTGACCGAGGCGTCGAGGGCGTTGAGGCGGTAGAGGCAGAGCGCTTCCGCCGAGGCGAAGCCGCGCCCCGCCTGGGCGCGGCCGGGGCCGCTGTCGGGACCGTGATGGGAGAGCACGCAGTTGACCAGGGCCAGCCGGCGGGCCGGCGGCAGCGGGGTGGCCGCTTCAGCGACGATCTGGGCGCCGATCGCGAGATGGCCGAGCATCCGCCCCTCCTCGCTGATTCCGAACTCGGCCCCGTAGGTGAACTCGCGAGCGCGACCGACGTCGTGGACGATCGCCGCCGCCATCAGCAGGTCGGAGTCGAGTCGCGGATGCAGCTGGCAGACCTCGCCGACCAGGGTGCCGACGGCGACCGTGTGCTCGATCAGCCCGCCGAGGTAGGCGTGGTGGCCGGCCCTGGTGCAGGGCGCTCGCTGGAAGTCGGCGGCGAGCGGGCCGCCGATCACGATCGCCGCGACCACCTCGCGCAGCGCCGAATCGTGGACCTCGCGGACCAGATGCTCGAGAAATCCCTGGAGCTCGGGGACCGAGCGGTAGGCGGCGGGCAGGAACTCGGTCGGCTCGAAGCTCTCGGGGGCGAGCCTGCGGACGTCGTCGAGCTCGGCCGAGAGCTCGCCCCCACGGCGCTCGGCCTTGCCGCGCACGGCCACCGCATCCCCGGCCTCGAACCGCAGCCCGATCCGGTCGGCGTCGCGAAAGACGCGCGCGGCGAGCGCGCCGCTCCGATCCCGCAGCCGCAGGGAGAGATAGGTGGAGCCGTTTCGGGCGGTGAGCCGGTCCTTGCTCAGGCACGCGTAACGGCCCTCGAACCGCTGCCCCGGGCGCAGCTCGGTGATCTCGGGATGGATCTGGGCTACGGCCGCTGCTTCCACGACCCCATTCTGTCCGGCCGGTCGGACCCGACCGTCGCCCCGGGAAGGGGTGGGTTGTAGTCTCGAGCAGGTGGAGTCACTGAAGTGGGACGGCGATCCGCCGGCGCTGCGCTCACCGATCCTCGTTGCCGCCTTCGCCGGCTGGAACGACGCCGCCAGTGCCGCCACCACCGCGCTCGAGGCGGTCGCGGTCGCGCTCGAGGCCGAGCCGATCGCCGAGCTCGACCCGGAGGAGTTCTACGACTTCCAGGTGACCAGGCCGACGATCCGCTTCACCGAGGGCCAGGCGCGCCAGGTCGACTGGCCACAGAACACGGTCTTCGCCGCCAGCGCACCGAGCGCGGGGCGCGACCTCGTCCTGATGTCCGGGATCGAGCCGAACACCCGCTGGCGAGGTTTCGCCGGCTGCGTGCTCGAGGTGGCCGAGCGCCTCGACGTCGAGATGGTGGTCACCCTCGGCGCGCTGCTCGCCGACGTCCCCCACAGCCGCCCGGTGCCGATCACCGGTCTCGCATCCGACCCCGAGCTGGTCGAGAGCCTCAACCTGGACCGCTCGAGCTACGAGGGGCCTACCGGAATCGTCGGCATAATCCATGATGCCTGCCGGGGCCGCGAGCTGACCTCGGCGAGCCTCTGGGCGGCCGTCCCCCACTACGTCGCCGCGGTGCCGAATCCGAAGGCGGCGCTGGCGTTGCTGCGCCGGCTGGAGGGCTTCACCGGGATCGCGATCGAGGCTTCCGAGCTCGAGGAGGCGATGGTGCGCTTCGAGGGTCAAGTCGACCATGCCGTCGCCTCGAACCCCGAGATCGAGGAGCTGGTTCGCCGGCTCGAGACCGAGCAGGACGAGAGCCCCGATCTCGAGACCGAGGACGTCCCCTCGGGCGACACGATCGCCCGCGACTTCCAGCGCTTCCTGCGCCAGCAAGGCGGTCCCGACAATCCGAAGCCGAGCTGAGCCCCGAGCAGGATCGCGGCTCAGGCCTCGCTCGCGGGGCAGATCAGACGGTAGTCGCACCAGCTGCAGATCTCGTGCGAGGGGCGCGGCTCGAAGTCCTGCTCGCTGATCCCGGCGGCGACCTCGAGCACGGTTCGCTCGACTCGCTCGGCGTCGTCGGGCTCGGCGCCGGCGGCGACTCGCTCGTCGGCGAGCACGTACCAGTAGCTGCCCCGGTCGGCCTCGATCCTCCAGGCCTCCCGGGCAGCGAGCCGGTAGAGCGCCAGCTGGACATCGCCTGAGAGCTCTGGTCCGCCGCCGGGATCCCCGGTCTTGTAGTCGATCAACTCGTAGCCGCCCTGGGGGAGCCGATCGACGCGATCGACCCTGCCGCGCAGCTGATGCGGGCCGATCGCGAAGGAGAAGTTGCGTTCGAGCCAGACCGGCTCGGCGTCCGAGCGCGAGTGGCGCTCCTCGTAGCGGGCGAGCGCGGCGACGGCGCGGTCGCGGTACTGAAGCTCGTCGTCGCTGGCGCCGAACCCGGTCCGTCTCCACCCCGCCTCGAACAGCCCGAGCAAGCGGTCGAGGCTGCCGGCTCGCGGACCGACCATCGGCTCCAGGGCGCCGGAGGCCGCGCGGATCTCCTCGGCGTGAAAGCGCTCGAGCACGTTGTGGATCAGGATCCCGAACCGCTGGTTGATCGTCGGCTCCTGCGGGATCGCGAATACGCGCGCGAACTTGTACTTGAGCGGGCAGGTCCGGTAGAGGTCGATGTCAGAAGCAGAGAGCCCCAGCCCGCCCCCGCGCCGGGGCAGGAACTGCTCCAGCGAGGGCTCTCGCCGCGCTTGCACCTGGCGCCGTCGAGTACCGCGCTCGCGCTCCTCGCCGATCACGTAATCGTCGAGGGCCGAGGACTCGATCGCGGCGCGCTGCTCGGGCGAGGCGACCCGGCCGAGCAGCTCGTTGATCGCGGCGATCGTCTCCGAGGAGGACTCGCCGCCCGGGCTCTGGATCAGCGCCGCCAGCTTGACCAGCTCGAGATAACGGGCGACCGCCGTGTTGACGTCGTGCGCGGTGTCCAGCCGCATCTCCGAGAGCGCCGATCCGGCCCTCCACGACGACTCGAGCACCTCGTCGCGGAGCATCCGGTAGGTCGAGTGCAGGCCCTCGGCGGGGCCGAACAACTCCTCCTCGTGGTATTCCTCCTCGGCTCCATCGCGCTCGAGCGCCGCGCGGTAGATGCGCGAGGGCGCCGCCCGGCCCTCGTCCGGCCGCTGCGGCCACGACAACACCAACGCCTCGCGCGCCCGCGTCATGGCGACGTGGGCGAGCATCAGCCGGCGCGCGGCAGTGAGCTCCTCGCCGGGCTCGGGCAGCGGCTCGGTGAGCAGCTCGTCGGGGATCCAGGCGTCCTCCCACGGACGAGCGGCAACCGCGCCGCTGCGCAGGCCGAGCAGATAGACGTGGTCGAACTCGAGCCCCTTCACCTGCTCCGGCTCGGCCACCAGCACGGCTCCGGGGACCGAGCGATCGACGTCGTTGCCGCCGAGCTCACCCGCGTCGGCGATCGCGTTCAGGTGACGCACGAAGTCGCGGACCGAGCCGCGCGGCTCGCGTCGCGACCAGTCGGCGGCAAGCTCGGCCAGCCGCGAGAGGTTGACGAGGCGCTCCGCCGTTTCGGGGCTGGCTGCGAACAGTCGATGGCGTCGCAGGCCGACGCGCTCGATCAGCCGGCGGACGAAGACGTCGGCGCGCATCTGCTCGAGGGCGTTGGCGGCCGCCCGCTGCAGGCGCAGGAAGGAGGAGATGCGGTCGCGAGCCTCGGGAGGCAGCTGCGGGCTCTCGAGCGCCGCCTCGAGCGCCGAGACCATGTCGAGCTTGCGACGACGCGCGATCGTCGTCACCTTGGCGAGATCGACGGAGCGCAGATCGACCGGCGGTCGCGTCAGCGCGCGCACGACTGCCGATGAATCGCCGGGGTCGGCGAGCATCCGCAGCCAGGCGAGCGCGTCGCGAACCTCGGGGCGCTGGAAGAAGGCGGCGTCGCCGGCGAACCGAAACGGCACGCTGCGCTCCTCGAGCGCGGCCGCCGCCAGCCGGCCCTCGCGCCAGCCCGAGCCGGCGACGACGCAGACCCGCTCGGGGCGGACCCCGCCGGAGGCGAGCAGGTGCTCGACCTCCCTCGCCACCGCCTGGGCCTGGGCCCGATCGTTCTGACAGCGCCAGAAGCGCACCGTCGACGGGTTGCGAAGCGGCTCGCCCAGTTCGACCTCAACCGCGCCGGGGTGGGATTCGCGAAAGGCGCGCAGCGCGGCCACGCCGGCGCCGCGAAAGCGCCGGGTCGCCTGCTCGGGGTCGCAGGCGCAGACCAGGTTCCCGTGGGCCGAGATCGCGTCGAGCACCGCACGATGGGCAAGCCCCGCGTCCTCGAGCTCGTCCGCGAGCAGATGGCGAAAGCGGGAGGTCACCTGCGCGGCGATGTCGGCTCGGTCACGCAGCAGCTTCGCCAGCTCGAGTACCAGGTCGCCACCGTCGAGACTTCCGGCCTCGCGCAGGATCCGGTCGTGGCGGGCGTAGAGGTCGGCAAACTCGATCTCGCGCTCGGCGTGCTCGCGCTCGGCTGCCGTGGTCGCGGCGCGCTCGCGGGCCACCCCCCATTCGCGCAGCGCGGCGGGCGGGACCGCCTCCGACTTGAGCACGTCGATTCGACGCAGCAGGCGGGCGAGCAGACCTGCCGGGTTGCCGCGGATCTCGTGGCGGCGCAACGGCAGCTCGTCGATCCGCCCGAGCAGGATCGCGAGCCGGTCGGCGGCCCCGACGGTGGTGAAGAACGGATCGAGGCCGGCCTCGATCGAGTAGTCGCGCAGCAGCGCTTCCGCAGCCTCGCCGTGGGTGTGGATCCAAAGCTCTTCGTGGGGCCGGTCGAGGAGCTCCTCGGCGCGCTCGCGCAGCGCCGAGCGCGCGGTTCGAGAGCGCGTCAGGACGAGCACGCTCTCGGGCCGCTCGCCGCCGGCGACCAGCGCCTCGAGCCGCAGCGCCAGGGCCTCGGTTCGCCCCGACCCGGCCGGACCGAGGACGAGCATCGGTCCGGCGCCGTGCGCGCTCACGCGCACCTGCCCCTGACTGGGCTTGAAGCCGACCGAAGCCACTGACCCGAGTGTCTAGCATGGCCGCATCGCCCGATCCGAAGCTCTCGCGCTCGTTGCGGACGACTGGCTCGACGCCTGTCGGCGCATCGTCGCCGCCCAGCGCGAGCTATTGGCTCGCACCCGGGGGATCGAGGCGCGAACCGAGTACGCGGGCGTTGGCGAAGGTGGCGACAACAGCCTGGTGATCGACCGCGAGGCAGAGGAGATCGTCTTCGCTGAGCTCGGACGCCTGCATCAGCGCGGGGCCACCTTCACCGCGATCTCGGAGGAGCGCGGCGAGGTCGTCTTCGGCGACGCCTCCGATCCGACCCGGGTGGTGATCGATCCCATCGACGGGTCGCTGAACGCGCGCCGGACGCTGCCCTCGTTCGCGTTCAGCCTCGCGGTCGCCTCCGGCGAATCGATGGCCGACGTCGAGCTCGGCTTCGTCCATGACTTCGGGGCCGGCGAGGAGTTCAGCGCACGCCGTCACCTCGGCGCGAAGCTCGACGGCGCCGAACTGCTCGCCCGGGGTCCCGGTTACGGCCTCGAGGTGGTCGGCCTCGAGGGGACGAAGCCTGAGCGGATGCTGCCGCTGGTCGAGGGACTGGTCGGCTCTGCCTTCCGCATCCGCTCGGTCGGGTCGCTCGCCCTGACCCTCGCCTACGTCGGCGCCGGCCGCTTCGACGGCATGCTCACCGGACGCCCCTCGCGCTCGGTCGACGTCGCCGCGGCGCAGTTGATCGCGCGCGAGGCCGGCGCCAGTGTCGCGTTCGACGGCCTCGCGCTCGACCAGGCAGACCTCAGCCTCAATGCGCGCTACCACCTCGCCGCCGCCCTCGACGAGGAGATGCTCGGCACCTTGCTCGCGATCCAGCGCGCGGCGCCGGCCGAGCGCCAGTGACCTCCCCGACGAGCCTGGTCGACTGGCGGCTGGCCGAACGGGCCGCGTTCGCGGTCGGAGGAGACTCCGGGCGGCGCTGCGCCGATCTCCCCGGAGCCTTCGACCACGAGGAGGTGACTCGCGCCTGCGCCGAGGCGCTCGAGCCGGCCGCCGCCTACGCTGGCCTCGGCTCGCCGGCGACCTTACCCGCGGTCGAGCTCATCGACCGTCGTCGCTGGGCCGCGACGGCCCTGCCGACATTGGCCGCGGCCACCGAGCCGCTCGAGGGGCGGCTCGCCGCCGAGCTGCGGCTCCCCGGCCCGCTTGGCGCGGTCGCCCGCGGAGCCGCCGGTGCTGCGCTCGGCGCCGAGGTCGGGCTGGCGGTCGGCTACATGTCTCGCCGCGTGCTCGGCCAATACGACCTGGCGCTGTTCGGCCCCGAGCGACCCGGCAGGTTGTTGTTCATCGCCGAGAACCTCGCCGCCGCCCCGCGCGAGCTAGAGGTCGAGCGCGGGTTGTTCTTGCGCTGGATCGCACTTCACGAGACCACCCACGTGATCCAGTTCGAGCGCGTCGATTGGCTGCTGCCCCATCTGCGCGGCCTGGCGGCGGAGCTGGTCGAGGGCGCCCGTGCCGGCCTCGAATCGGCGGCGCTGCGATCGTTGGGACGCCGTTTGGTGACCGAGCCACGCGAGCGCGTGCGCAGCGTTCTCCGCGGTGACCTCGGGCGCCAGCTCCTGACACCCGCCCAGAGCGAGACGCTCGACCGCCTGCAGGCGGTGATGTCGGCGATCGAGGGGCACGCCGAACACGTCATGGATGCGGCCTTGCCGCCCAGCGACAGCGGCGTCGCCGAGCTCCGGAGGGCGCTGGCGCGCCGGCGGGCACGCGGCGGGCTCAGCGAGCTGATCGGCCGGCTGCTCGGACTGGGGCTGAAACTGCGCCAGTACGAGCTCGGCAAGGCGTTTTGCGACGCGGTCGTCGCGGACGCGGGGCCCGCCGCCCTGCGGCGGTTGTGGCGCTCCCCGGAGAGCCTCCCGGACCTCGCCGAGCTCGAGCGGCCGGCACTCTGGCTGGCCCGGGTGGGCGAGCCGTCGCCTCACTCGGCGTAACCCTTCCGCCTCGGCGGTTTACAAACACCTGTTCGGGTACTTTGCTACACTGAACATCCTTAGTAATAAGGAAGTTATAATGATCAGATATCGACGATCCCCTCTCAGGGGAGTTGAGGTGAACCAAATGGCCGCCAACGCCAAGCGCACCAGCACCAACACCACCGCCAAGCGCACCCCCACCAACACCGCCGCCAAGCGCACCCCCACCACCAAGCCCCGTGCCACCACTGCCCGCTCAACGACCGCCCGCAGCGACAGCTCGCAGGTCAAGGAGGGCGCGACCAAGGTCCGTCACGGCGCCACCGCAATCGTCCGCCAGAGCGCCGAGCGCGCCGTCGACGTCCCGATGGGCGTCGTGCTCGAAGTCCGTGATCGCGTCAACGACGTGGTCGAGCCCTGGACCGCCCCCACCAGCCGCGAGCGGGAGCTGATGAGCCTCCGCACCCAGGTCACCCGCGAGCTCAACAAGTTCGAGCGCCGCGGCGGCCAGGCTCGTCGCAAGGCGACCCAGCGCGTCCGCTCGACCCGCCGCAACGTCGAGCGCGAGCTCACGGGCCGTCGCCGCGAGGTCACCAAGACCGTGAAGCAGAACCGGACCAGGGTCGAGAAGACGGTCAAGGAGAACCGCACGAAGGCCGAGACTCAGCTGAAGAAGGCTCAGTCGGTGGTCGCCGAGCGGGTCCCGGCCCTCTCGTAGCGGCGCATAGCCCGGGCCGGCCGTAGGGGTTGGCGGCGCCCCGGAGAAGCTGTCCGCACTCATCTCCCGCGGGCAGACCAGCAACCTCCCCTCCCGACCGACCGGCCCTTCGCGGCCGGTCGGTCTTCGTATTCACACCCCGGCAGATCCGCCTGCTTACGGCTGCCTGCTACGTGGCTGTCACAATTGGTCGCCATGGCTCTTCCGACCAACGATCAGGTGACCGACGCGCTGCGGGCGGTGATCGACCCGGAGCTGCGCCGCTCGATCGTCGACCTCGGGATGGTGCGCTCGATCGACGTCCGTGACAGCGGCAAGGTCGAGGTGGTCGTCTCGCTGACCACCGCGGGGTGCCCGATCCGCTCACACTTCCAGCAGGCCGTCGCCTCCAACGTCGCCGCACTCGACGGGGTGACCGAGGTCGGGGTCGGTTTCGATGTCCTCAGCGACGAGGAGAAGAGCGATCTGCAGCAGGCGCTCGGGCGCCCCGGTGGGCTGCCGGAGGGCGCGCTCGCGCAGGTCAAGAACATCATCTGCATCGCCTCGGGCAAGGGCGGGGTCGGCAAGTCGACGATGACCGCCAATCTCGCGGCAGCCCTGCAGAGCGAGGGCCACTCCGCGGGAGCGCTGGACGCCGACGTCTACGGCTACTCGATCCCGCGCATGCTGGGCATCGACGAGCGCCCCGACGTCAACGGCGAGCGCAAGATCATTCCGCCGCTGTCACCGGCGGGGATCAAGGTGATGTCGATCGGCTTCTTCTTGGAGAGCAACGCCGCGGTCGTCTGGCGAGGACCGATGCTGCACAAGGCGATTCAGCAGTTCCTCGAGGACGTCGCCTGGGACGAACTCGATTACCTGCTGCTCGACCTGCCCCCGGGCACCGGCGACGTCTCGATGACCCTCGCCCAGCTGCTGCCGCAGGCACGCGTGGTGGTCGTCACAACCCCGCAGCCCGCGGCTCAGTCGGTCGCCCGGCGCGCCGCCGACATGGCCGGCAAGGTCGACCTCGAGCTGCTCGGCGTGATCGAGAACATGTCCGGGTTCACCACCCCCGACGGCCAGCGCTTCACCATCTTCGGCGAGGGCGGCGGCCGGCTGCTGGCCGATGAGCTCGACGTGCCTCTGCTCGCCAAGGTGCCGCTGGCCGAAGACCTGCGCGCGCACGCCGACGCCGGCCGCCCCCTGGTCCTCGACCAGCCCGATCACCCGGCCTCGGTGGCGATCCGATCGGCCGCGCGCGGGATCGTCGCGGCGACCCCCCAGGCGCTACCGGTGATGCAGGCCGAGTCGCCGGCGGCGCCGGCTCCCGCGGGCCCGATCGGCGGCACCGAGCTGCCGGTCGTCCAGGTCCAGGGCTGAGTGGCCGACAGCTACGCCGAGCTCAACCGCCGCTGGTGGGACGAGCGGGTCCCGATCCACACCGCCAGCGACTTCTACGACATCGACGGGTTCAGGGCAGGGGCCGACACCTTGACCCGATTCGAGCTCGACGAGGTTGGGCCGGTCGGTGGCAAGCGCCTCCTTCACCTGCAGTGCCACTTCGGGCTCGACACCCTCTCCTGGGCTCGCCGCGGAGCCTCGGTCGTCGGCGTCGACTTCTCCGAGCCCGCAGTCGAGGCGGCCCGCGCGCTCGCCGCCGAGACGAAACTCGACGGGCGCTTCATCGTTGCCGACCTCTATCAGGCCGGCTCGGCGCTCGACGGTGAGCGATTCGAGATCGTCTACACCGGCGGCGGGGCGCTCAACTGGCTTCCCGACCTGACCCGCTGGGCGGAGGTGGTTGCGGCGCTGCTCGAGCCCGGCGGCTTCCTCTATCTGAGCGAGTTCCACCCGTTCGCCTGGGTCTTCGCCGACCGCGATCTGACCGTCGAGCACGACTACTTCCACGATCCGGAGGGCGAGCGGATCGAGGACGGCGGCGGCACCTACGCCGACTTCACAGCGAAGACGATCAACAACGCCACCCACGAGTGGGCCCACCCCTTGAGCGAGGTCGTCGGCGCCGTGCTGGCCGCGGGGCTGACGCTCGAGATGCTCAACGAGCACCCCTACACGACGAGCCCCGGCTGGCCCTTCCTCGAGCTCGACCACGACGGGGTAAGAGAGGTATTGCGCATGCCCGCCGGCTCGCCGCGACTGCCGATGATGTACTCCCTGCGCGCCCGCCGCGTCGGTTAGCCGCCGCCGGGCAGCCGCTCCCTGGCGCCCTGGATCGCGCGGCCGACCGCGTCGGGGATCCTCGAGCGCAGGTCGACGGCGCCGGCGCCGAGCACCCGGGCGGCGTGAACCCCGAGCCGGACCAGCGCCAGCCGGTCGGACAGCGACAGGTCCGAGAGCTCGGCCAGACCGTCGCGAACCTCGTCCAGCCGATAACGGCGGCGGCTCTCGACGAAGGCGACCGTGCGTTCGACCATCTCTTCGGGGAGGTCGGCCTCGACGAGCCCCTTGCGCAGCCAGGCGATCGCGCTCTCATAGCCGAGAGCGAAGTCGCTGGCCCGCAGCTCGCGACTGAGAAAGCCGCCGAAGTCCCCCATGAACTCGCCGGCGAGCATGCTGCCGATGTCGTCGCCGGAGTCGTCGGCGAGCAGCAACGGCGAGACCACGTCGATCGCGATCGGCTGCTTGCCGACCAGTCCCCCGACCTCGCACAGCGCCCGGTGCAGGAGCTGGGCCAGATCGCCGTCCTCGGCTCGATCGCGCTCGCGATCGGGCTCGTCGGCGCGCATGCCCCGGCGCTCATCCTCGACCTGCTCGATGAACTGGGCCAGGGCGTCGGAGTGCTCGGGACCGAGCCGGTCTGCGATCAGGTCGGCGAGCCGTCGCGCCCACTCGATCCGCGAGTTGTCCTTCTCGATCCGGCGCAGGTCGTCGAACAGGCTTTGCTCCGAGAGGATGCCGAGCGCCCGCGAGGCGCCCTCCTGCCAGGTCGGCTTCGAATCCGGGTCGCTCCAGGTCTCGATCGAGGTCTGCTCGGAGCGCGGATTGACCAGCAGGTGGATATCGACCGAGTCCTCCTCACCGCCATGCAGCGTCCGGCCGGCGGCGATCACCCGGCCGAGCGGCTGGGACCCCAAGAGGCCTCCGTCCGTGTACCAGAGGTATCCAGACTCGGGGAAGTCGTCGATTCCGCGGCTCGCGTAGGCATCGGCGTCCGAGCGGCGGTCGAGGAGCTCGGGGGCGAACCCGCCCGGGCTCGCCGCCGAAGCGAGCACGAAGTCGATCGGCGCTCGGCCGGAGGGCTCGAGCATCTGCTCGACCCCGCCGCCGGGCTCGAGCTCGAACCGGCCCCAGTCGGCGTAGGTGGACCCGGACACCGGAGAGTCGCGGCGCAGGCCGCGTATCGGATAGGAGAGCCCCCGCAGGCCGGTCACCTGGAGATGCAGGGCGATCGGGCGTTGCTGGCGGAAGTCGATCTCGTCGGGGCCTGGTCGCGCCGGGCCGTCGGCGGCGAGCACGTCGGGTAGTCCCTCGCGCAGCTCATCGAACGAGAGCAACGCTCGGGAGTCGGTGCTGCGCAGCAGCGGCAGGGTCACCCGCTCGACCCAGGTCTCGTGCAGGAGCTTCTCGGGGTCGAGGCCCTCGAGCAGTGCGTGAGCGCTGAAGAAGCCGACCAGCGCCCCGGCGGAGGCGCCGCCGATCGCATCGATCGTCGCCTCCTGGCCCTCGCCGGCGTCGAGGTAACGCACGGCGGTGATCAGGCCGGCGGCCGCACCAGCCTCATAGGCGCCGAGTGAGGCGCCGCCCGAGAGGGTCAGATAGAGACGAATCGGTGCGATCGTGGCGGGCAGGTACCCGCGCGTGGGCTACTTACACGAGCTACCTCCGGCCTGATTTGAGCTTTCCCAACGCCTCTTTCCCAGGGCGCTCATCGCTAGGAAAGAGTGAAGTTAGCTCGAATCGCGGCGTCGATCCGCGAGCAGCACGTCCTCGCGGCTGTAGTGGCCGACGGCGTCGAACCACCGCTTCGCGTGAAGGCCGGCCCGCAGGTCGCAGTCGGCGGCGACCATGCCCTCCTCGCCGTACAGCGGGCCGGCGATCACATCGCCGTCATCGGGCTCACAAATTGCCGCGCCGCCACGCCCGAACACCTTCTCGCCTTCCGGGAGCGGCACCGGAAAGTCGGCCGGGAAGGCGGACGCTGGGATGTACTGGGGCGCGGAGACGACGAACGCACCGGACTCGATCGCGATGTGGCGCATCGAGGCGAGCCAGCCGTCGCTGTCGTCGGCGGTAGGCGCGATCCAGATCTGCGGGCCGCCCCGATAGACCGCGTAGCGAGCGAGCGGCATCCGGTTCTCCCAGCAGATCAGGCCGCCGATGCGCCCGAGCGGCGTCTCGGCGACGTCGAGGTCGTCGCCGGACCCGACACCGTGGAAGATCCGCTCGTGCATCGTCGGCATCAGCTTGCGGTGGCGGTGGACGAGCCCGCCGGGACCGATCAGCAGGAGCGTGTTGTAGAGCGATCCGGGCCGCTCGGACTCGCGCTCGTTGACCCCGATCGCGCAATGCAGGTCGAGCTCACGACAGCGCCCGGCCAGCCGTTGGGTGAGCGGGCCGGGAACGTCGACGGAGTTGGCCCAGAGCCGCTCCCAGAGCTCGTCCCAGCCGTCAAACGAGGCGGCATCGTGGGCCCACGCGTTTCCCGGGTAGACCGGCACGAACGCCTCCGGCAGGACGGCGAGCTGGACCCCGTCCTCAGCGGCGACGCCGAGCAGCTCACACGCCTTGTCGATCGTCGCCTCGGCGTCGAGGATCACGGGGGTGGCCTGAATCGCGGCTACTCGGACGGTCTCGAAGCGCGCCATTGGGGCGAGCATAGACCGCTACCGACCGACCGGTGGGCGCGAACTCCATCGGCTCGACTCGGTGCTCGCCCGGGGCGATCGCGAAGGCCGGCGCGCGCCCCGGAGCTGCCTGCCCTCCTCAACCTCGTGGCCCGCTTCGGCCAGCACCGCGAGCGTCGCGGCGAAGTAGTTGGTGCTGGGGCACGGGCCGTTGGCGGGCCGAGCCTGCGGGCGGCGACGACGAGGCTTGGTCCCCCAGCGCTGGGAGCGTATAGTTCTTCCCAAGCTGGCCCTGCGGCTAGCGCACCGGCCTAGGCTCAATTGAGCACCGACAGCGCCCACGGCGCGGACGAGGCGAGGAACCTGGCGAAGGGCACTCTGCGGGGCCAGTCGCTTTTGCGGAACGTCGCGATCCTCAGCCCGTCCTTACGAACGGTTAGCGCTCAGCCACGGCGGCCGCTCCCAGTCCTGCAGCCGGTCGAGAATCGCCGTCAGGGCTTCGTGCTGCTCTAGCTATTCCTCGACGCCGGCGCGCATGTTCTCGGCGTTCGCTGCGTCCTCTGACTCGCTCGACCCGCCGCGCTTGTCGGAGTTCGGCCGGTTTGCAATGGAGGGCACGAGGTGGGAGGGTCGGATGGTCCACTTGGGAGCGTGCAATGAGGCATCCCCGGCGTATCGCGCTGGCGGTCGTGGCGCTCACGGCTTGCGCCTCGCCCGGCGCAAGTGCTGACCAGCCTTCAAAGCGAGACGGCTTTCGGCTGGTAAGTCCTGCCCACCGGTTCGGCGGCCTGACCGCCGGCGACATGATGGGCCAGGCGTGGCACCGGGCGTATGCGCGCCCGAGGGCCGAGAACCAGCTCTTCGGAAACGGCAAGCGGTGCGTGAGGCGGGGGCCTAGAGCCAAGGTGCTGTTTCCCACTCGCGGCACCTGCACCGCGCCGCCGGGCACAGCGGTGGTGATCAACGGGTTTACCGCCACTTGCAGCGACATCGAGAGACCGCCGTTCTTCGGCGCCGACGAAGCGGCCCAGCGCAAATGCGCGTCGCGGCTCCTCCGCCGTGAAGTCGAGTCGGTAACCCTCACCGTCGACGGCGGCGAGGTCACCGACCTTCATAAGCGCCGTTACGAGATATTTTCGCCTCAGCGGCACGTGGTGTTACCGCCGAACAACGTCTTCGGCGTGCCCGCCCAGAGCGCCACCTTCACGGCTCGGGGGTGGGAGGCTTGGCTTACGAAGCTGCCGCGTGGTCGCCACCCCCTTCGTGTCAAAGCCACGTTCCATCACGGACCGCCACGTATATTTACTCCTGTGATCAACGTCGTGCGAAGGCACCGCGATAGGGCCGTGTAGGCGATAACCGAGCGCTCTTCGTTCCTATGTAGTCATGCGCGCTGGCCCGGCTCGTAGTTGAAGCTCGACACGCATCGTTGTTCGCGGCCCGAGCACTCCTCCGAGTCGAGTTCTGCCTCGTCAACGCACTTGCCGAACGCGCCCTTGAGGTTTGAGCAGTACCACTGGCCAGGAAGCTCCTTGCGAAGGATGTAGCGCTTCATGATCCGCGCGGCCTTGCGGCAGGAGATGTTGAGCCGGCCGGTGCGGCCGCTGAAGCCGATCGTCCGCAACACGCCGTCCACGCGCTTCTGGCAGGGGGGCCGCCTCTCGCGGTCTGAGACGGATGACACCGGCGAAGGGAAGGCGCGCAGCGGATTGCCCGTCACTCCCCAGAACTCCGGCGCCGGCAGATGCGGGGCGCCCGGCTGCTGATCACAGTACGTGGAATCGCCTTTCCATGGCTGAATGCTTCCTACGTGCGAGGCTTGGATGTGTCTTTTTCCGTCCTTGACGGCGATCCCGAGCACCCAGCACGGAACCCTGCCTGTGTCCTTGGTGCTGCTGTACAAGCAGAGGACCCCTCCGGGAAAGAGGTCGTAGTTGCCCGCTCCGTCAGGGCCGATCCGCCAGCAGTCGCCGATCTTCCACCCGAGGGCGGGAAATCCGCCGCGCCCGGAGAACTGCTTGACGTACTTGCGCGAGTACTTGCGCCCCTCCTCCTCGCTCGTCTTCGCCGCCTCGGCTGTCGAGGCGACGAGCGCGAACGAGGTCGCCATCAGGGATAGGCAGGTGACGGTCTTTCGCATCTCGATCCTCCCTAGTAGATCCCCGTGTTGATCAGATAGCCGTAGTGCCCGACGCCCGCCTAGCGCGGTCTACCCGCAGGCCGTCTTGACGGCCTTGTTCGCCTTCGTGACCTTCTTCTTCACCTTTTTGACCTTTTGCTTGGCCTTCGCGACCTGCGCGTCGGTGCCGTTCTGCTTGGCTTGCTTGAGCGATTTCTTCGCCTTCTTGAGCGACTTCTTCGCCTTCTTCAACTTGGCCTTTGCGTCGTCGCAGGAGTCAGCGCCGGCAGCGGCGAAGCTGGCAAGGCCCGTTCCGGGCACCACGTCGCGCGGGTTGGGCTCGGGGTTGCCCTGCGTCTGACAGGTGCTCGCGGCGGGTTCTGCGACCCGCCATTCAAACGAGCCGGGGCTGCCGATCGCGGCGAGGTCGAAGCTGTAGGTGATCGTGCGGTCGTTTACGACCCCGAACGGATCACCGCCGACTATGCCGACGCCATTGAAGCCGCTGGGGATCGGGCAGTTGTTGACCCCGATCCCGGTCTGGGTCAACGAGCGGTCGAAGAGCGCGATCGGCCGCGTGGGGCCGCTCACCGGGGGGCTCCCGGTCCACTCGGCCGTGTAGTAGTCGGGCTTTGCGAGCGTGGTCGAGCCGAGGTAGATGTGGAGCTGGGGGAAGAAGCAGCGGCAGACGATCGGGTCGGTGAACGCCCCGTACTGCTCGATCGTGAAGCTGACCTGCCCGCCGCTTGACTCGACGTTGACCTTCCTCAGGTCCTGGTCATGGGTCGAGCACTCGCCCGAGCACGCCAGCACGTCGCCGGCCGGGTCGTCGAAGGTTTGCGCAGCTGCGTTCGCGGCGCCGAACAGAAGCGGGACGGCGAGGGCGCAGAAGGCCAATACACGGCGCATGGATGACCCCTTCCGTGGTGTCGTTGAGGCCCGAGCGATGCCACTCCAGGGCGGCGGCCGGATCGCGAGAACCTACCCCGGCCCTCTCTGCCGAGTCAAGGATGAAGGTCCCATAACGGCACCCCGCCCGTGCCGCGGCGCACCCCTCGAAGCGGGTGTCCGTGGCTTGCGGCCCCGAGGCCCACAGTGCCGCAGGTGGCATCGCTGCACGGCGACCGAGTCCACTAGGTGGCAGGGACGGCCGATCGCAGAGGCGGGAAGTCGGCGAGCATGTCAGCCGCCTCCACCTGAAAGACGTCCACCGGCTCGGGCAGGCCGCGGAATCGCCAGGCGCCAAGGCTCCTCAGACTGACCCCGTCCGCGAGCGATTCGAGGACCGCCGCGCGAACGGCAGAGGACATTACGATCTGGCCGCCGTGCGCCGCGAAGCAGATGCGCGCGGCGGCGTGGACCGAAAGACCGACGTAGCCGGTATCGGTGAGTTCCGGACGCCCCCGATGCAGGCCGATTCGCAGCCGCACCTCTGTCCCCTCGGGCCAAGCGCCGACCAGCATCGCCCGCTGGATCGCAAGCGCGGCCTCCAGCGCCGCGGGGGCGCGTTCGAACACCGCGAAGACATCGTCGCCGCGGGCGGACACCTGGTGACCACCGGCGGTCCGGACCGCACCGCTCACCAGACGCCGGAGATCGGCGAGCAAGAGGGCGTATTGATTGTCGAGGCGCCCGAGCAGCTTGGTTGAGCCCTCGATGTCTGTCAACAAGAACGTGAGATGGCCTGTCGGCAGCTTTCGCTGGGGCTGCAGCTGCGTGCTGATGAAGCCGATGGGCATGATGCCGTGCTTCTTGGCCGCCCTCAGCAGGCGGCTGCGCGCCCGGTCGCGAGCCTCGTCGTCCTCGAACGCCACCTGGCTGAACCGCGCGAGGGCGTTGCGCACGTGCGCCGGGTCATGGATCGGCAGGCGACGTTGGCCGCCCGAATCGATGTACGCAAAGGCGCTGTCAGGAAGCTGCGCCCGCTGCTTCGCGCTGAGCGATGGCACGCCCGCATGATCGCAAGAACCGATACCCACAAACGCGACCGACGGGCTCGCCGCCGTACGCACGGCAACAGCGACGCCAGATGTGTTGGTCAGCGGGCCATTACGAGTAACGCCGCACGACGCGCGGGAATGCAGCGCCCGCTTCGCGCGAGGAGCAGAAGCGCCGCCTCCGCTTCGCTTGCGGCCCCGGCTGAAAAGTCCGCGTTGGACGAAAAGCAGCGCTCCGCCGTTATGGCTACCGGGACCGCATGGGTAAGCCGCTTACGCGGCCGTCTCTACTTACCCGCGAAGTACTCCGCGTTGATCGGCGTGTACTTCTGCCACTCCTCGGGCAGCTGGTCCTCGGCGAAGCAGGCATCGACCGGGCAGGCCTCGACGCAGGCATCGCAGTCGATGCACTCATCCGGGTCGATGTAGAGCTGCTCGACGTTGTCGTAGTCGGGCTCATCGGGCGTCGGATGGATGCAGTCGACCGGACAGACCTCGACGCACGAGTTGTCCTTCTGACCGATGCAGGGCTCGGCGATCACGTAAGCCAAGTCGTCTGATCCTTTCCAGGTCGCAGAGGGTCGAGCAGATCCGAGATTCTAGAGTCTGACCATGATCTTGGTTACCGGGGCGACGGGAACGGTCGGCTCAGTACTGCTGGCAAAGCTGCTCGAGCGCGGCGAGGAGGTGCGGGTGCTGGTCCGCGATCCGCGCGGGCTCGGGCGCCTGCGGGTCGAGGTTCGGATCGCGCTCGGCGACCTGGTCGAGCTCGCCGACCCGCGGGTCGTCCGCGGTGCCCTGCGCGGCGTTGACACCGTGATCCATCTGGCGGCGGCGATCCGCGATCAGCCGCAGGCCAAGGTCGAGGAGCTCAACGGCCTCGCCACCAATCGGCTGCTGCGCGGCGCCGAACGCGCCGGGATCGGGCGCTTCGTGTTCTTCTCCGCGATCGGCGCGACCGAGTTCCAGCGGACCCGCTTCTTCCGCGCCAAGGCATTGGCCGAACGCGCGGTGACGGCCTCAGAGCTCGATTCGACCGTGTTCGCCCCCTCGATCGTCTACGCAGCCGACGACCCCTGGGTGACGATCCAGCGCCGGCTGGCGCTGCTGCCGGCGATCCCGATCTCCGGCGAGGGCGAGGCGGCGTTCGAGCCGATCTGGGCGACCGACGTGGCCGACTGCGTGCTCGCCGATCTCGACCGTGGCGAGGGCGGTTCGCGCCGGCACGAGCTCGCCGGCCCCGAAGAGCTCACCTATGCCCGAATCGCACGGCTGATCGCGCGGTCGGCCGGTCGCGAACGCCCGCTCGTGCACGTGCCACTGGGCCTTGTCCACTACGGGCTCGCCGGGCTGCGGCGGCTGGTCGGCGACGCGGCGTTCGCCACCTGGGAAGAGGCCGAGCTGATGGAGGTCGGGATGGTTGCCGAGCGTGGCGACGCCGACGCCCGCGCGCTCGGAGTCGAGCCGCGGCGAATGGCCGATGTGCTCGCCGGCTGACCGCTCGCCGTCGCCGCTCGCCAATTCGGAGCAGGCCGAGCGCTGGGACGGCCCCGGCGGCGAGCACTGGGTCGCCGAGGCTCGCCACTACGAGCGCGCCAACGCGCCACACGGGCGACGGTTGATCGAGGCGGCCGCGATCACCGCCGGCGAGCACGTGCTCGACTTCGGCTGCGGCGCCGGAGGCTCGACCCTGGCGGCGGCCGAGCACGCGGCGCCGGGGACCGCGCTTGGAATCGACCTCTCCCGGGCGATGCTCGACCTGGCGCGACGTCGGGCTCGCGAACGGGGAATCGAGAACGTCTCGTTCGTCCGCGCCGACGCCCAGGTTCATCGGTTCGAGCCCGAATCGTTCGAGGTCGCACTGAGTCGCTTCGGCTCGATGTTCTTCGCCGATCCGCCGGCGGCGTTCACCAATCTGGCCTCAGCGCTTCACCCGGGCGGGCGCCTGGCGCTGATCAGCTGGCGCGAGCTCGCCGACAACGAATGGATCCTCAATACCCGGCGGGCGCTGGCCGCCGGACGCGACCTACCGGCGCCGAGCGTCGGCGAGCCGGGAATGTTCGGGCTCGCCGAGCCCGAACATGTCGAGCGGGTGCTCGCGGCGGCGGGATTCGCCGAGATCGAGATCGTCGCGCTCGACCTGGCGGTGGTCCTGGGCGAGAATGCCGACGACGCGAGCGCCTTCATCGCCCGCTCGCGGATCGGTGCGGCTCTGCTCGAGGACCTGGCCGGCGCTCGGCGGGCGGCGGCTCTGGAACGGCTCCACGCCAGCCTGGCAGCCAGAGAGACGCCCGATGGCGTCGCCCTTGGCTCCGGCGCCTGGCTGACCACCGCGCGCAGGGGCTGAGGGGGCAACCGCCGGACGAACCCTGGGGGAACGAAAGAGGCCCGAGCCAGATCGGCCCGGGCCTCTCGAAGGTGCCGTCGCGAGGACGGCGTCGCCGCCGGCGACTGGCTACATCATCCCGCCCATGTCGGGCATGCCGCCGCCGCCGGGCATTCCGGCGCCTTCCTTCTCGGGCGGCTCGGCGACGATCGCCTCCGTGGTGAGGATGTTCTTGGCGATCGAGGCCGCGTTCTGCAGCGCCGAACGGGTGACCATGGTCGGGTCGATGACCCCGGCCTTGATCAGGTCGCCGTAGTCGCCGGTGTCCGCGTCGAGGCCCTCACCGGCCTTCAGCCCGCGGATCTTCTCGACCACGACCGAGCCCTCGAGGCCCGAGTTGTGGGCGATCTGGCGAATCGGCTCCTCGAGCGAACGGCGGATGATCTCCGCGCCCGTTGCCTCGTCGGCCTCGAGCCCCTTGGGATCGATCGCTTCGATCGCGTTCAGGAGCGCGACGCCGCCGCCGGGGACGATGCCCTCCTCGAGCGCCGCCCGGGTCGCCTGCAGGGCGTCCTCGACGCGGTGCTTCTTCTCCTTCATCTCGGTCTCGGTGGCAGCGCCGACCTTGACCACGGCGACTCCGCCCGCGAGCTTCGCCAGTCGCTCCTGGAGCTTCTCGCGATCGAAATCGGAGTCCGTGTTCTCGATCTCGGCGCGGATCTGGTTGATCCGGCCCTCGATCTGCTGCTTCTCGCCGGCGCCGTCGATGATCGTCGTCGTGTCCTTCGAGACGACGACGCGACGAGCGTGACCCAGCTGCGAGACCTGCGTGTTCTCGAGCTTCAGGCCCATCTCCTCGGTGATCACCTCGCCACCGGTGAGGATCGCGATGTCCTCGAGCATCCGCTTGCGGCGGTCGCCGAAGCCGGGAGCCTTGACCGCGACGCCGGTGAAGGTACCGCGGAGCTTGTTGACGACCAGGGTCGCCAGCGATTCGCCCTCGACGTCCTCGGCGACGATGACCAGCGGCTTACCCGCCTGCATCACCTGCTCGAGCACCGGGAGCATGTCCCGAACCGAGCCGATCTTCTGGTTGGCGATCAGGATGTAGGGGTCTTCGAGGACCGCTTCCATCCGCTCTTGGTCGGTGACCATGTAGGGCGAGATGTAGCCCTTGTCGAACTGCATCCCCTCGGTGAACTCGAGCTCCATGCCGAAGGTCTGGCCTTCCTCGACGTTGACGACGCCGTCCTTTCCGACCTTCTCGATCGCATCCGCGATCACGTTGCCGATCTCCTCGTCGGCCGCTGAGATCGCGGCGACGCGAGCGATCTGCTCCTTGCCCTCGATCTCCTTCGACTGCTTGTCGCGCAGGTGATCGACCACCTGATCGACGGCCGATTCGATCCCGCGACGCAGGGCCAACGGGTTGGCGCCGGCGGCGACATTCTTGATCCCGTGCCGGACGATCGTCTGGGCGAGCAGCGTCGCCGTCGTCGTGCCGTCGCCGGCGACGTCGTTGGTCGCCGTGGCGACCTCGCGGACGAGCTGTGCGCCCTGGTTCTCGAACACGTCCTCGATCTCGATCTCACGCGCGATCGTCACACCGTCGTTGGTGATCGTCGGCGCGCCGAACTTCTTGTCGAGGACGACGTAGCGGCCCTTCGGGCCGAGCGTGACCTTGACCGCGTTGGCGACGGCGTCGACGCCGTTCTGCAGCGCCGTCCGGGCCTCCGCGTCGTACTTGAGCTCCTTGTGAGCCATCTGTTCAGTTCCTCCTAGTTTCGAAAGTCAGGGGTCAAACGACCTTTGCGAGGACGTCGGACTCGCGCAGCACCAGCAGGTCATCGCCGTCGACCTTGATCTCGGTGCCGCCGTACTTGCTGTAGAGGACCTCGTCGCCCTCGGCGACGTCGAGCGGGATCCGCTTGTCTCCGTCCTCGTCCCAGGCACCGTCGCCGACCGCGACGACCGTGCCCTTCTGCGGCTTCTCCTTGGCGGTGTCGGGGAGGACGATGCCGCTCGCGGTCAACTCCTCCTCCTCGATCGCCTTAACGATCACTCGGTCGCCAAGGGGCTTCAAGTTCATTCCTCTATACCTCCGGATTGGTGGTGGTTCGAAGTCTTGCTTGGCACTCTACAGATGAGAGTGCCAAAGGCAGGTCCCAGTGTAGCTGGGCACCGCGCAGACGTCGTCGATCTCAGTCTTTGCGACTGAGATCCTGCGACGTGCGGCGCTCAGTCGCTGGCCAGCAGCCGGCAGCCGAGGAGCGCCGCGAGCCCGGTGCCGCCGCTGCCCATGACCCAGTCGTGGTTTGCCTCGAACACGGGTCGCAGCAGCGGCGCGAGCGCGTTCATCCACGCTCGCGTGGTCGACACGTTCCACTCATAGAGGACCGCGGTGACTCCGTCTTGTTCGAACAGGCGCCAGCGACCGGTGCCGGTGAGCTCGCCGCTGGCATCGGCTTCGATCAACAGCGGTTTTTCCACGGTCTTGGTCCGCGCCTCGAAGACGAGGTCGTAGGGCAACCGCGAGCGCCAGGTCATCCGCGAGTGCGAGCCGACGCCGTTGGCGTCTCCGGGCTCCAGCTCGACCACCTCGCGGACCCCACGCCACCACGACGGCCAGGCTAGCTGGTCAAAGATCGCCTCCCAGACGGGCTCGCGCGGGGACTCCAACAGCCAGGTCGTGAGGAAGCGATACTCGACCCCCATCGCCCGGCCCGCCCTCAGTTGCGCGACGGCGGCTCGCCGTTGCCGAACCCGGGGGGCGGCTCGTGGACGCGCGAGAAGCGGACCACGGTGACCGTCTCCTCGAGGTCGATCTCGCGGCCGTAGATCTGGCGCATGAACCCGAGCGTCTCCTCGACCCGGCGGAACTCGGGATTGTCGTGCTCGATGTCGCGCGGCGACAGCTCGCGGGCGCGCTTCACCTCGACGTCGTCGATGACCGCGGTGAAGATCTTCTCCCGCGGGCTGTGCTGGTGACCGACCGTGATCCACAGCAGCTGTCCGCGCTCGTATTTGCGCGACTTGTCGCCGAGGCGGATCGTCGCCGTCTTTCGCCCGCGCTTGAGCTGATCGACGAACGCCGGGGAGAAGAAGTTGAGTGCATAGAAGCCGTACATGCCGCGCGGAGATTATCGCGCGCGCACGCTCTTCAACCGGTCTCGAACGCCTCCTCGCCAAGCAGCGGCACGAATCTGCAGGGGGCGATAATCCTCGCCTCGACCCCGGTCGGAGTGCTCTCGAGCGCGGTCAGCAGCTCGGTCGCTCCCCGGCTCAACGGGATCACCATGCGACCGCCCGAAGCGAGCTGGCCGAGCAGGCTCGGGGGCGGAGCCGGGGCGGCGGCATGCACGGCGATCGCCTCGAACGGAGCGCGATCGGGGGCCCCGAGGCTGCCGTCGCCGACCCGGACCTCGACGTTGGCGATGCCGAGCTCGGCGAGCCGCACGCGCGCCGCCTCCCCGAGCCCCGCGACGCGCTCAATGCTGACGACCTCGGCCGCAAGCCGGGCGCAGACGGCGGTCGAATAGCCCGACCCGGTGCCGATCTCGAGCAGGCGCTCGTCGCCGCTGAGCTCGAGGCCCTGACAGATCGCCGCCACGATCCAGGGCTGCGAGATCGTCTGCTCGCCGCCGATCGGCAGCGCTGAATCGGCGTAGGCGCGCCGTCGCTCGCGCTCGCCCACGAACAGCTCCCGCGGGATCGCGGCCATCGCCTCGAGCACCCGCTCGTCGCCGATCCCGCGGCGGCGCAGCTGCCGCTCGACCATCCGGGAGCGCTGGCGGCGGTAGTCGGTCAGAAGATGTAGGCGCGCAGTCGCCGGGGCTCGAGCACGGTCACCCGGCCGCGGCCGACGGAGACCACGCCGGCACGCTCGAGGGTCGCAAGAAAGCGGCTGACGCTCTCCCGCGAGGTGCCCGCGAGCTGCGCCAGGTCGGCCTGGGTCATGCGCACGGTGATCCCCTGGCGGTCCTCGGGGATCGCCTCCTCGGCGATCAACTGAGAGAGCACCCCCGCGACCCGGCTGGGGACGGTCTGAAACGACTGGCGTGCCACCCGCTCGTTGGTCTCGCGCAGCCTTCGGGTGATCGCGACGATCAGCTTTGCCGCGATGTCGCCGTTGCGGGCGACCACGCGGCGGACGTCGGAGGCGGGCAGCGCGAGCAGGGCCGAGTCGGTGAGCGTCTCGACGCTGGCCGAGCGCAGGCCGCCGTCGATCATCGCCAGCTCACCGAAGATGTCGCCCGGGCCCAGCGTCGCCAGGGCGATCGCGCGTCCGTCCGAATGCTCGCGGGTCACCCGCAGGTCGCCGGAGCGGACGATGTAGCAGGCGTTCGAGTCGTCGCCCTCGTGAAACACGCGCACGCCCTTGGGAAAGGCACGTGGAACGGCCACCGACGCCACCCGCTCGAGCTCGGACTCCGACAGCTCGGCGAACAGCGGCACCCGGCGCAGCAGCTCCTGCGTCGCCTCTCCCATCTGTCCCACGGTAGCGCCAAACGCCACCGCGCTCAGGCGTCGTCGGAGATCTGCCGGGAGTGGTTGGCCAACGAGCGTTGGTACCTGGTGAGGTGACGCGACAACGCCGTCAGCGCGACCGAGACCGCCTCGCGCTCGCGCCCGACGTCGACCAGGGCGAGGGCGAGAAAGGCGTCGACGGCATCGTCCAAATCGTCGGATTCGCCCTCGGTAGAGAGACACGGCCAAGTCGGAATGGCCGGTGGAGTCGAAGGCGGATCCGCGCTCGAACGCCGCCACCGGGCTTTCGGCGGGCAGCTCGGCGACCAGCTCCTCGATCCTCGCCAGGAACTCCCCCTCTTCGTGGGCGTCTATCGACGCCCACAGGTGGTCCAGCCGTCGCTCCCACTCCACCTCGGTCCGAGGATATTCAGGCGCCAACGGCTGTCTCAGGCCTTGAGCTTGTGCCCGCTGGCGAACAGGTATTGGGACCAACCGACGAGCGCGCCCGTGAACGCCACCGTGACCGCGAACGAGAGCGCGACGCTGACCTCGCTGGCGCCGAGGAAGCCGTAGCGAACCGCGTTGACCATGTAGAAGATCGGGTTCAGGTACGAGATCTGCTCCCATGGGGAGGGCAGCACGTCGATCGGGTAGAAGACCCCACCAACGAAGGTCAGCGGCAAGATCACGATGTTGTTGATGAACGTGTGGTGGTCGAAGGTCTCGGCATAGATCCCGATCACGGTGCCGAGCGCCCCGAACAGGACGACCAGCAGCAGCGCCGCTGCGAGCAGCGCCAGCGGCCGCTCGACCGGGGCCCCGGTCAGCGGGATCGCGATCGCCATCACCGCGACCCCGATCACCATCGCGCGGTAGATCCCGCCGACGGAGAGCCCGAGGTTCATCTGCCAGGGGTGCATCGGGGCGGCGAGGACATCGTGGATGTAGCGGTCCGAGCGCGCCTGGAAGATCGAGCTCGAGTTGTTCGAGTAGGCGGCCTGGGCCATCGCCATCGCCGCCAGCCCGGGAACGATGAAGACGTCGTATGGGACCCCACCGACGCCGCTGATCCGGCTGCCGAGCGAGAGGCCGAAGACGACGATGAAGAGAACCGAGGAGACCACCGGCGCCAGCATCGTCTGGGTCCAGATCTTGGTCACCCGCAGGCATTCGCGCCCGGCGAGGGCGAGCATGCTGCGCCAGGGCGCCGGAGCGCCCGCCGTCGCATCGAGAGCGCCCGCCGTCGCATCCGGTGCGCCCGCGGTGGGCACGGTCATCTGGCGACCGTCTCCATATAGACGCCCTCGAGCGAGTCGGCGCCGTAGCGGTGCTTGAGCTCGTCGGGGGTGGCGCGGGCGGCAATCGAGCCGGAGGAGATCAGCGCCACGTCCTCGCACAGCTCCTCGGCCTCCTCCAGGTAGTGGGTGGTCAGCAGGATCGTCGTCCCGGCCTCGTGCAGACGGCGGATGTAGCGCCAGAGCTCGCGGCGCAGCTCGATGTCGACGCCGGCGGTGGGCTCGTCGAGGATCACCAGCCGGGGCTCGTGCAGCAGCGCCCGCGCCAGCAGCAGCCGGCGGCGCTGCCCGCCGGAGAGCTTCGGGGCGCGCACATCGGCCTTGGCGCGCAGGTCGAAGACCTCGATCATCGCCTCGGCGCGTTGCTTCGCGTGCGCCCGGTTGAGGCCGAAGTAGCCGCCGTGGTAGACGAGCGCCTCGCGGACCGTGAGGAAGCGGTCGAGGTTGGGGTCCTGCTCGGCGACCCCGACCAGCCGGCGCGCCTCGAGCGTGCCGATCTCGTGACCGAAGACCGAGATCTCCCCGGCGCTGATCCGGATCAGGTTGCAGACGGCGCTGATCAGCGTCGTCTTGCCGGCGCCGTTGGGCCCGAGGAGGCCGAAGAAGGTTCCCGCCGGCACCTCGAGGTCGAGGTCCTGGAGCGCCAAGGTGCCGTCGTCGTAGCGCTTGCTCAGCCCCTTGATCGAGAGCGCTGTTTCGTTGAGCTCCATCCCACCTAGGTCTGGCAGCTCGGGCACCAGTAGGCGGTGCGGTTGTCGTCGCCCTGTCCCCACGAGCGCACCCGCGAGCCACAGTTCGGGCACCGCTCGCGGCTCGCCTTGTAGATCGAGCGGGGGCGCCGTCCCTTGGCCAGCGAGACGCGCATGATCCGCTCGGCCTCGACTACCACCGACTCGAGCTCGTCGCCGCTCAGCCGGTCGACGTGTCGCCACGGATCGAGACGAGCCGCGAAGCAGGCCTCGTTGCGGATCGCGTTGCCGATCCCGGCGATCACCTGCTGGTCGAGCAGCGCGTCGCCGAGCTCGCGCCCGGCACCCATCGTCCGCAGTCGCTCAACCGCGGCGGCGCGGTCGAAGCCCGGGCGCAACGGGTCGGGGCCGAGCCGGCGCAGGACCGGGTCGTTGCGAGCGCGCGACTCGCTCACCAGGCGAAGCACCTTGCCGCCGGTCTGCGATGCGATCCCGCGGCCCGCAGCCAGGCGCAGCCACGGCCTCCCGTAGGGGAGGCGGCCATCGGCGCTGATCGACCAGCGGCCGTTGATGCCGAGGTGGCTGTGGAGCGCCGCCTGGTCGGAGAAGTGAACGAGCAGGTGCTTGCCGAACGCCTCGGCCTCGATCAGGGTGCGGCCGACGAGCTCGCCGGCGCGGCCGTGAAGCGGCGATCGAGGGTTCGGCGAGTCGGCCAGCGCGAGCTGGCGCCCTGCGAGTGCCGCGTTGAGGCGGCGCGCCACCCCGTGGATCGTGTCGCCCTCGGGCATCCTCGAGCGGCTACCCGCTGGCGACCAGGCGACGCGGCTGGCGCGAGAAGCCCGCGGCGACGATCTGCTCCTCGAGGCCGGAGCCGATCACCGACTCGCCGTCGACCCGTTCGATGGCGAGCTTCGGGATCACCTTGTCGTGCGCTGCCTCGGCGAGCTTCGAGATCGCCTCGACCAGGTCCTCGCCCTCGAGCTCGATCAGGCGCACGATCCCCTTGCCGCCGCGCTCGACGTAGACGACCGGGTTGCCGTCGCGAAGCAGCACGTAGGCGCCCGGCGTCCGCGCCGGGCGCCTGCCCTCGGCGCGCTTCGGCCAACTAAGCGCCGCCCCGTACGGCTGCGCCGGGTCAGTGGCGGCCAGCAGCAGGTATTCGTTCTCGCGCCGGGGCAGGCCGCGCAGGCGCTCGACCGCGCCGGCGAGGGCGAACTGCGCACCGCCGAGGCCTTCGACGAAGTAGCCGCGGCGCGCTGTGCCGAGCATCTCGAGGTTGGTGAGCTCGCCGTAGAGCGACGAGAAACCTCCCGGAACGCCCTCGGCGAGCACCGTCTCGCGGGTGACGATCCCGTAACGCTCGAGCATCAGCTCCGACTGCGCCCTCAGCCGCGGCCCCGGCGCCGGGGCGCTGCGAAACAGCGCTTCGGTCAGCGACCAGCGGCCGAGGATCGCGTCCTGGGAGGGAGAGCGGCGAGAGGCGAAGCGCCGCGCAGGCCGCCGCGAGCTGCCGACCGCGGTCAGCCGCCGCGCTCGCAGGGGGGCGAACGCGTCGTTGGTCGCCTCGCCCGCCCAGGCCAGGTCCCAAAGCGCCGCGTGCAGCTCCTCACGCGGATGGTCGAGGTCGGTGACCAGGTCGAGCCAGAACGACGGCGCGCCGTCGAGGCGCTCGCGGATCGCGTCGTGGACCTCGCCTTCGGGACGGTCGAGCTTCGCGTTGGCAGGCGGCGGGCCGGCGAGGTGGATGTCCTCGCGGAAATAGAGCGCCACCCGCCCGGTCCGCGCCAGCGGGCCTGCTCCGATCCAGACGACCTCGCCGCTGGTGGTCAGCTGATCAAGCCAGGTCGGACTGTAGGCGCCGAGTCGCCGCGGGAGCACGTCGCGCTCCCAGACATCCGGGGTGAGCGCCAGGCCCTGCAGCGGCACCAACGCCTCGCGCAGGCGGTCGGGGCCGGCGCCGGCCGGGCGGTGGGCGTCGACGTTCTGCCAGGCGGGCAAAAAGCGCGCCAGCTCGGCCGGATCGACCGCCTCGGCCTCCTGGCGCAGAGCGGCGACGCTGGCGCGGCGCAGCCGGCGAAGGACGTCGGCATCGCACCACTCGCGCTCGGTCCCGCCGGGGAGCAACTCGCCGCGAACGAGCTCGCCAGAGCGCTCGAGCTGCTTCAGCGCCGGGCCGAGGTCGAGCCCGTAGCGGCGCCTGATCTGGGCACTCGGAAACGGGCCATGGGTACGGCCGTAGCGGCGGGCCAGGGTTGCCATCGCGTCCGGCACCTCCTCGAGGAAGCCGTCGGGCAGGCCGCCCGGCGAGGGCACGCCGAGCGCGTCGCGGTAGAGGCCGGCGTCCTCGGCGGCGATCCAGCGCTCCTCACCCGCGATCCGCACGCAGACGGCCCGCCGCTCGCGCTCGAGCTTGCTCAGCATCGAAGCCGCCGAGAAGCCCTCGACGGTGCGCCCCTCGCACTCCTCGATGGTCAGGTCGCCGAGGCGGCGCAGCACCTGCTGAAGCGCGTCGCGGTCCTTGGCCAGCGCATCGGGATGCAGCAGCTGGAGCCAACGCTCGACCTCCTCGAGCGCCGCGGGATCGATCAGCTCGCGCAGCTCGTCGGCGCCGAGCAGCTCGGAGAGCAGGTCGCGGTCGAGAGCCAGGGCGGCGGCGCGGCGCTCGGCGTTGGGCGTGTCGCCCTCGTACATGTAGGTGGCGACGTAGTCGAACAGCAGCGATGAGGCGAACGGGGAGGCGGTCTGGGTCTCGACCTCGACCAGGGTGATCCGCCGCGAGTGCAGATCGCGCAGCAACTCGGTCAGCGCCGGTAGGTCGAGCACGTCGCGCAGGCACTCGCGGTAGGTCTCGAGGATCACCGGGAAGCGGGGGAAGTCCTTGGCGACCTCGAGCAGGCTCTGCGCCTTGAGCCGCTGCTGCCAGAGCGGCGTGCGCTTGCCCGGGTAGGCGCGCGGGATCAGCAGGCTGCGGGCGGCGTTCTCGCGAAACCGCGCCCCGAACAGGGCCGAGCCGCCGAGCTCGCGCACGACCAGGTCCTCGACCTCGTCGGGCTCGAGCAGGACGAGCTCGGCGTCCGGCGGCTCGTCGGCGTCGGGCAAGTGGACGACGATCCCGTCGTCGGACCAGATCGCATCGGCTTCCAGATCCAGTTCATCCCGGATCCGCGCCGACAGGGCCAGACCCCAGGCCGCGTGAACCCGGCCGCCGTAGGGAGAGAGGACGCAGAGGCGCCAATCGCCGATCTCGTCGCGGAAACGCTCCACGACGAGGGTCTCGTCGGAGGGCACGACGCGGGTGGCGGCCTGCTGCTCGCGCAGGTAGGTGACCAGGTTCTGCGCGGCGCGCTGGTCGAGGTCGTTCTCGGCGGCCAGGGTCTCAGCGTCCTTGCTGACCGCCTCGCGGGCGAAGGCGCCGATCGCCCGGCCGAGCTCCGGCGGGCGCCCGACTCCGTCGCCGCGCCAGAATGGGACCGCTCCCGGCACTCCGGGCGCCGGGGTGACGATCACCCGGTCGCGGGTGATGTCCTCGATCCGCCAGGTCGTCGCGCCGAGGAGGAAGGTCTGGCCGGGGCGGGCCTCGTAGACCATCTCCTCGTCGAGCTCACCGACCCGGCGCCCGTCGGGGAGGTGGACTCCGTAGAGGCCGCGGTCGGGAATCGTGCCGGCGTTGGTGACCGCGAGCTGGCGCGCGCCCTTGCGGCCACGCACGGTGCCGGCGGTCCGGTCCCAGACCAGCCGCGGCCGCAACTCGGCGAACTTCTCGGACGGATAGCGACCGTCGAGCATGTCGAGGACGTTCTCGAGCTGCTCGCGCGAGAGCTCTGAGAAGGGCTCGGCGCCGGTCACCACGCGCTCGACCTCGTCAACGCGCCACTCGTCGTCGGCGACCATCGAGACGAGATGCTGGGCGAGCACGTCGAGCGGATTGCGCGGGATCACGGTCTCCTCGATCTCGCCGCTGCGCATTCGCTTGGCGACCACGGCGCACTCGAGCAGGTCGGCGCGGAACTTGGGGAAGATCCGGCCCTTCGACGTCTCGCCGAGCTGATGGCCCGCACGTCCGACCCGCTGCAACCCCCTCGAGACTGACTTCGGCGACTCCACCTGGATCACCAGGTCGACGGCGCCCATGTCGATCCCGAGCTCCAGCGACGACGTCGCCACCAGGCACGGGAGCTTGCCCGACTTCAGCAGCTCCTCGACGATCAGGCGTTCCTCGTGCGCCAACGAGCCGTGGTGGGCTCGAGCAATCTCCTCGAAATCGTCACCCGCCTCTTGCCGCTCGCCACCGGACTCATCCCGAGCGGCGAGTGGCGAATGGCGAGCGCCGTTCCCCGCGTGCTCGGTCGCCGGGAGCTCCGCCTCATCGACCTCGTTGTGCAGCTCATTCAGACGCTTTGCCAATCGCTCGGCGCCGCGGCGGTTGTTGACGAAGATGATCGTCGAGGTGTGCTCGCGCACCAGCTCGAGCAGCTCGGGGTAGATCGCCGGCCAGATCGAGCGCGGGTTGGAGGCGCCGTCGATGCTTGCGGCCGGGTCGAGCGTCTCGGGCGAGTCGACGGCGGACGGACCCTGATCCGATGCGGCGGAGTCCTGCGGCGGGATTCGACATGTCCTCGACCGGGACGACGATCTCGAGATCGAGGTCCTTGCGGACGCCGGCGTTGACGATCTCGCAATCGCGCTTCGGCCCGACGAGAAAGTTGGCGATCCGCTCGAGCGGGCGCTGCGTCGCCGAGAGCCCGATCCGCTGCGGCTCGGGGTTACCTTCCTCGGCGCACAGGTGCGAGAGGCGCTCCAGGGTGAGCGCCAGGTGGGCGCCGCGCTTGGACTGGGCAACCGCGTGGATCTCGTCGACGATCACCGCCTCGACCCCGGTGAGGATCTCTCGCACCTGCGAGGTGATCATCAAGTACAGCGACTCGGGCGTGGTGATCAGGATGTCCGGAGGGGTGCGCCGCATCGCCTGGCGCTGTTTTTGCGGCGTGTCGCCGGTGCGCAGGCCGACCGAGACCTCGGCGCCGATCCCCTTCAGCGGCGCCCGCAGGTTGCGCTCGACGTCATAGGAGAGCGCCTTCAGCGGGCTCACGTAGACGATCCTGGTCCCGGTGCCGAGCTCCTCGGGCCTGCGCGCGAGCGAGTCGATCCCCCAGAGAAAGGCGCTCAGGGTCTTGCCCGAGCCGGTCGGCGCGCAGATCAGCGCATTGGCGCCTGAGGCGATCGCCGGCCAGCCATCGGCCTGCGCCGGCGTCGGTGCCTCGAAGGAGGCCTCGAACCAGCGCCGCGTGCGCTCACTGAACGACTCCAACGGGTCTGTTTTCGCACTCGCTTTCGCCATCGTTGCCAACCGATTGATCTTACGGACCCGACGCGGATGGCAGAGCCCGCGGCGCGCTGAGCTCGGATCGCGCGGATCAGCGCTTAGAAGCCGAGCTCCTCGGCAAGCTCGGCGAGCCGGGGTGCGTTGCGGTCGCGCTCGGAGAGCTGCGGGTCGGCCACCGGCCACTCGATCCCGACCTCGGGGTCGTCCCAGGCGATCCCGCGCTCGGTCTCGGGGTCGTAGTACGTCGAGAGCTTGTAGTGGACGTCGGCGACCTCGCTGAGCACGCAGAAGCCGTGGCCGAAGCCGGCCGGAACGTAGAACTGGTGGTGGCGTTGGTCGTCGAGCTCGTGCGCCTCCCAGCGACCGAAGCTCGGCGAGTCGCGGCGCAGGTCGACGGCGACGTCCCAGATGCGACCGCGGGCACAGCGCACCAGCTTCGCCTGGCCCGGGGCGAGCTGAAAGTGGATCCCGCGGAGGATGCCCTCGCCCGAGCGCGAGTGGTTGTCCTGGACGAACTCAGCCTCGACTCCGAGCTCCGCCCAAACCTCGGCTCGGTAGCTCTCGAGCAGGAAACCACGCTCGTCGCCGTGGGCTTCGGGCTCCAGCAGGACCAGGTCTTCGAGCTCGGTCTGGAGCCGCTCAGGCAAGCTCGGATCCGTACAGGCGCTGGTAGTACTCACGGTATTCGCCGGAGCGAATCGGTCGCCACCACCACTCGTTGTCGCGATACCAAGAGACCGTGCGCTCGAGTCCGTCGGCGAAGCCCACCGCAGCGGCCCAGCCGAGCTCCTCGGTCTTCGCCGATGAGAGCGAGTAGCGGCGATCGTGGCCGAGACGGTCGGCGACATGGTCGATCAGCGATTCGTCGCGCTCGGTGAGCTCGAGGATGCGCCTGACCACGTCGAGGTTGGCGACCTCGTCCGGGCCACCGACGTTGTAGACCTCGCCGGCTTCGCCGGACTCGAGCACGGTATCGATCGCGCTGGCGAAGTCCTCGACCCAGAGCCAGTTTCGGACCTGGAGCCCGTCGCCGTAGACGGGCAGCGGATCGCCCTGGAGCGCATTCAGGATGCAGAGCGGGATCAGCTTCTCCGGGTACTGGCGCGGGCCGTAGTTGTTGGAGGCGCGGACGATCAATGCGTCGGCACCGTGGGTGGCACGGTAGGCGCCGACCATCAGGTCGCCGCCGGCCTTCGAGGCGGAGTAGGGCGAGGAGGGGTCGAGTGGCGAGCTCTCGGTGAACGAGCCCTCGTCAATCGAGCCATAGACCTCGTCGGTCGAGACCTGCAGGTGCCTGATCTCGGCCTCGCGGGCCGCCTCCAGCAGGACGAAGGTCCCGTAGACGTCCGTCTGGATGAACTCTCCGGGTGCCTCGATCGAGCGGTCGACGTGGGTCTCGGCGGCGAAGTTGACGATCGCGTCGCAACCCTCGAGGGCGCGGGCGACGGCCCCCGAGTCGGAGATGTCGGCCTCGACCAGCTCGACTCGGTCGCGGTCGAGGCCGTCGAGGTTCTCGGGCCGCCCGGCGTAGGTGAGCTTGTCGAGCACGCGGACGCGAAAGTCGGGATGGGTGTCGAGGCGGCGGCGGACGTAGGCCGAGCCGATAAAGCCGGCGCCGCCGGTGACGAGCACGTTCACGCGACGGCTCCGGCTCGCCGGGCTGCCAGGTAGTCGCTAAGTCCCCGGCGCCAATCCGGGAGCATGATCGCGTTCGGGCGCTCGCTGACCAAGAGCGAAAACGCCGGTCGCGGGGCCGGGCGGCCCAGCATCTCGGTGGTTCCGGCCATCACCCGGCACTCGACCCGCTCGTGGTCGAAGATCTCCTGCGCGTACTCGAACCACGAACAGCGCCCGCCGGCGGCGATGTGGTGGATGCCGTAGTCCTCGGATTCGACCACCTCGACCAGTGCCGGCGCAAGTTGACGTGTGTAGGTGGGGCTTGCGACCTGATCGGAGACGACGATCACCTCCGGTTGCTCGGCACCGATGCGCAGCATCGTCTCGACGAAATGCGGGCCGCCGAGCCCGAACAGCCAGGAGGTGCGAACGATGAAGTGACGCCGGTTCGCGATCGCGGTCGAGGTCTCGCCCGCCTGCTTCGAACGTCCGTAGGCTGAGAGCGCCGCCGGGAGGTCGGACTCGACGTAGGGCTCCCCCTTCGTCCCATCGAAGACATAGTCGCTGGAGACGTAGAGGATCTTCGCCCCGTGCGCCGCCGCGGTCGCCGAGACGATCCCGGCGGCGCCGTCGTTGACCGCCATCGCGGCGGGCTCGTTGGCCTCGGCGCCGTCGACATCGGTCCAGGCGGCGCAGTTGAGCACCGCGTCGGGTCGCAGCGAGTCGATCGCGTCGGCGACCGCGCCGATGTCGGTGATGTCGAGCTCGCCGCGGGAGAGCCCGATCGGCTCGTGGCCGGCGCGGGCGAGCGCCTCGACCAGATCGAGCCCGAGCATCCCGGCGGCTCCGGTGACCAGGGCCCTCACGGGATCGCGATCTCCGAGTTGTCACCGACGATCATCCGCAGGGTCTTCGGCATCTCGGTCCCCCGCGAGAGCTTCGCGTTGCGGCCCAGCAGGCTCGCCTCGATCCGCGTTTCGAGGTTGCGGATGCTGGCGCCCTCGAGCAGGATCGAGTGCTCGACCTCCGAGCCGACGACGACGACGTCGCGATCGATCGAGGTGTAGGGACCGACGTATGAGTCGACGATCCGGGCGCCGGCCCCGACGATCGCCGGGCCTCGCACGAGTGAGCGCTCGAGCGTCGCTCCGGCCGCGATCGCGACCCGGCCCTCGACCCGGCTCTCCTGATCGGCCTCGCCGTCCATCCGCGGTTCGACCTCCTCGAGCACCAGCCGATTGGCCTCGAGCATGTCGGCCAGCTGCCCGGTGTCCTTCCACCAGCCGCTCACCTTGTGACTCTCGACCCGGCTGCCACCGTCGATCAGGTGCTGAATCGCGTCGGTGATCTCGAGCTCACCGCGCCCCGAGGGCGCGATCGCGCGGGCCGCCTCGAACACCTGCGGCGTGAACATGTAGACGCCGACGAGAGCCAGGTCGCTCGGCGGATCGGCCGGCTTTTCGATCAGGCGGACGACGGCATCGCCGTTGAGCTCGGCGACGCCGTAGTGCCAGGGATCGGCGACGGGTGTGAGCAGGATCAGCGCATCCGGCTCGTGCGAGCGAAACGCATCGGCGAGCTCGCGGATCCCGTCGCGAAGCAGGTTGTCGCCGAGGTACATGACGAAGCGCGAATCGCCCAGGAACTCCTCAGCCGTGAGCACCGCATGGGCGAGCCCGAGCGGCTGCGCCTGGGGGATGTAGGTGATCGACGCGCCGAAGGCGGAGCCGTCGCCGGCGGCCGCCCGGATCTCATCGCCGGTCTCGGGGGCGATCACGATCCCGATCTCGGTGATCTCTGCCTCGACCAGGGCCTCGATTCCATAGAAGAGCACGGGCTTGTTGGCGACCGGAACCAGCTGCTTCGCCGAGGTGTGGGTGATCGGGCGCAGGCGCGTCCCCGCGCCTCCGGAGAGGATCAGCCCCTTGAGCGCTTCCATGTCGCGGCAGGCTAGCGGGCGGCCGTGCCGCTCAGGCACCCGCTTCTAGTAGCTGCCGCCGAGCTTGCGATGGTCCCAGCTGGCGACCCGGAGGGGCTCGAACCGAATCGCGACCCGCTTCGCCGCCTGGGCCTGCAGTGCCGACGCCGCGTCGCCCTCGATCGAGTCGATCCCCTCGGCGTAGCGGACGGTCAGCTGCTTGGCGAAATCGAAGACCCGGTCGGTGTCGCGGATCAACTCGGCCTCGGCCTCGATTTGGACTCCGCGCAGCTCGACGTACTCGGCGCCGGTCTCGACCAGCAGGGTCGCGCGCGGGTCACGCTCGAGGTTGCGGACCTTCTGCGACTTGGCGTAGGTCCAGACCCAGATCTCGTGATCGCGAAGCGTGAACCACATCGGCATCGAGTGCGGCCACCCGCGCGGACCCAGCGATGAGACGACGACGACTCGCTCGCTCTCGAGCAGGTCGCGCTGCTCGGCGGGGCTCATCACGATCTGCTCGCGCCGGCTCACACGGGGGACCGTATCGACCGGCCCTGGTGGCGACCGCGCCTCTTCCACGATCGTTTGGCCAGCCAGACGGAGCCGGGCTCTCGACCTAAACGACGAACCCCGGCGGGAGTCTGCCCTCGTCGCCGAGCTTCTCCAGATGCGCCTGCATCGCCGCGTGCGCCGCCGGTCGCATCGCCGCGGGAACGTCGCTCCATCCGGCGTCGAGCAGCCGCTCGCGATCGCGCTCCCCGGCGCCGAGCGCGCCGACCAGGAGGCGCTCGCGCTCCCGGCGATGGGCGGCGTACTCGCTGATCTTCGCCGCCGGATCGGCGATCGGATCGCCATGGCCCGGCAAGAGCAGCTCGAGGTCGAGCCCGGCGAGCCGATCGAGCGAGTCCAGGTAGTCGGCGAGTGAACCGCCGTGCTCAGCCGGGGGGACGATCGACGAGCCCCGGCCGAGGATCAGGTCGCCGCACAAACAGGTGCGCTCGCGCACGAAGCAGAGATGGTCGGGCGCGTGGCCAGGCGTGGGGATCGATTGGAAAGGGGGATCGACCGCGACCGGCGCGTCCAGCGACCCGAGCCCGGCGCTGTGATCGGCGTGCGCGTGGGTGAGCAGGACCCCCGCGATCCCGCCCCGGGCCTCGGCGGCCGCGCGCACCCGGGCGATGTGCCCGGCGTCATCGGGCCCTGGGTCGATCACCCAACAGGGATCACGGTCGACCAGGTAGGTGTTCGTGCCCTCGAGCGTCATCGGGCCCGGGTTCGGCGCCACCAGCCGCTCGTAGTCCAGCACTGCCTACTGCCTACTGCCTACTGCCTACTGCCTACTGCCTTCGCAACCGCCTCCCGAGCGTCGTCGGGCTCCAGCACCACCAGGTCGCCGACGCCCTTGAGCACTTCGCGCACGAGCCAGTCGCTGGATCCGTAGGGAAGCTCGACCACGACCGCACCGTCGTCGAGCTCCTCGACCACGGTGCGCTCCTCGCGCAGCCAACGGGCGCGCTCGGGAGATACCCAGACCCGGGCGACTCCCGCCGTGGTCACCTCCCCGTGGGCGAGCCACTCCTGCGATGAGAGCGCCTCCTCGACTCCTTCGCGGGGCTCGAACTCGACCTCGGTCATCGTCGCCGCCTTCATCCGGTCGAGCCGGAAGTGGCGAGTGTCGGCGCGATCGAGGTCGAAGCAGCCCAGGTACCAGCCCTCGGGCCCGTTGACCAGCTGGTAGGGCTCGACGTCGCGCTTGGTGAACTCGTCCTCGTTTTCCTTGTAGTACTGGAGCTCGAGCAGGTGGTGGGCCTGGATCGCATCGTTGACGGTGCGCACGACCGACGAGTCGTCGCGACCGGGGGCGATCTCGAGCCCTTCCTCGGACGGGTCGTGGCCGAGGGCCGCGACGATCTTCTCGCGGGCGCTCTGCAGCCCAGATTGGGGCAGGTGGTCGCCGAACAGGTCGATCGCGGCGACCAGCGCCTTGGCCTCGAGCGGAAGCAGGCGCGCTGGGCGGGCGAAGTTGTCACCGTAGGTGTCGGCATCGACCTCGATCCGCTCGCCGGCGATCTCGGCATAGAGAACGTAGGTGCCGCCGCCGAAGTTGACCACGTTGAGGACGTCGAGGTCCTCGTTTAGCTCTTCGAGCGAGATGTTGAGCTCCTCGAGCACCTCCCGGGTCGGCAGGCTGCCGTCCTCGCGCGCGGCTCCGATCAGCATCCCGGCGAGGGTCACCAGACGCGCGAAGCGCTCGGGGCGGATCACGGACTCCGAGCGTCCGTTGGTGCCGCGCGGGCGGGCGCCGTTGCCGTCGCTCGGCGGCCGGCGGACGGTGTCGGCGACCTTGAAGCGGGCGTCGTGGCGGTCGCGCAGGAGCCCGACGCGCTCGTCGGCACGCTCGGCGAGCTCGGGCGGCGCCAGCAAGCGCGCGTTCTCGCGCCAACTCAGCACCCACGAGATCAGCTGGCGCGCGGAGGCGTACTCGGTCTCGAAGATGAGCCCCCGCCCCTTGACCCCGTCGGCCTTGACCGGCTTGCGAAGGACGCCGTGGCGGCCGAAGTCGCGTTCCACCAGCCAGGCGATCCGCTCGCGCAAGAAGACCGTCGCGGTGCCCTCGATCTCGCCCATCTGCCAGTCGGCGCGCTTGCCGTAATCGCGCCGGTCGAAGTCCTCGGGGGCCTGGAAGTCGTGCTCGGCCTTGGTCGCATAGGAGACCTTGCCCCGGATCCGTGAGAGGCGGAAGACGCGGACCTGGTCACGCTCGTGCGAGAACCCGATCAGATAGAACTGTCCGTTGCGAAAGACCAGGTGGTAGGGGTTCACCTTGCGGTCGGAGGTCTCGTCGCGCTGCAGCGAGTAGTAGGAGAACTCGATCGTCTTGCGGCGCGAGATCGCCGTCTCGATTTTCGCCAGGCGCTGCGAGACCTCGCGTCCGGAGCCCGCGTTCGAAAGCTTGACGTCGATCGGCGCCTCAGCCTCTTCGGTGAGCGGGCTCGGGCGGCCCCAGGAGACCTGCTGAAGCGCCAGCCGCAGGGGCTCGGCGTAGGCGAACTCGCCGTCGAGCAGCCCCAGAGCGGTGCGCAGCGCGGCCAACTCGGAGTCCGAGAACTTGATCGCCGGCAGGTAGTAGTTCTCAGGCGGCAGCGCGTACAGCTCGGCCTCGAAGAATCCCTCCGCCGGCTTCTCCACCTGGAGCGAGATCCCGAGGCTCTCGAGCTCGGCGCGATCGGCGTAAAAGCGGCGCGCGAACGCATCCTCGTTCATCGAGCTGTAGCCCTCGACCTCGCGCTTGATCTCCAGCGCCGAGACCGGGCGGCGGTTGGCCATCAGAAACGAGATCAACGAGAGCTGGCGAATCAGCTTCTCGGTGTCCTTTGCCATCAGCGATCCAGGATATTGGCGGTCAACCGGCGCGCCGCGCGCCGGTTGGCCCGAAAGCCTCGCAATTTGCGAACCTCGCAGGCCCTCGGTCAGCTTCGGGGCGTGGCCTCGGCTCAGATACAGTCGCCCGCCATCCGCGCCTCGCGGGGGGACAGATGCTCGGCGCCGGCACCATCATCAACCCGATCATCAGGATTGTCACGGCGGTGGCGATCTTGGCCGCCGTCTACTTCTTCATCCTCAAACCGGTGCTCGAAACGACCAACAACGTCGTCGACCGCAGCTTCGATGCCTTCGACCAGAGCCTCGATGGCTTCGATCAGCTCCCGGACCAGGTCCAGGGCGAGGTCAACCGGGCCTTCGACCAGGCCAACGGCTCGCAGCGACTGCAGGACTGCATCGAGCGGGCGGTCGATCAGCCCAAGCCCGTGATCAACCGGGTCAACCGTTGCGTTGAACGGTTCACGCCGTAGCGGTTAGGGTGGGACTGCACCAGCGTCGACCCGGGAGGTCCGTCCGATGTTCCCCGCCCGCCGGCCCGTAGTCGTGATCAGTGCGTTCGCGCTCACACTCGCGCTCGCTCTCCCCGCGCTCTCTCCTGCAGGCCCGCAAAACACCGAGCAGCTGTCCGCGCAGATGAAGGGCAACAAGGAGGTGCCGGGCCCGGGTGATCCGAACGGGAAAGGCGAGGGCTTCTTCTCGGTCAAGGCCAAGAAGGGCAAGCTCTGCTTCCAGGTCTCGTGGTCGAAGATCGATCAGCCGAGCGCGGGCCACGTGCACAAGGGCGTCAAGGGCGAGGCCGGGCCGATCAAGGTGCTCCTGTTCGATCAAACGCCGCCCACATCGACGGTCGAGGGATGCGTGAAGAACGTGAAGAAGCGGCTGCTGAAGCGGATCGCGCGCAGCCCGGAGAAGTTCTACGTCAACGTCCACAACGCCGCCTACCCCGACGGAGCGATTCGCGGGCAGCTCGGTCAGGCGTTCTAGGCGCGGGCGGTGAAGGCCTGAGCCGCCGGGCGGCTCAGGCCGCGCGGGGCCGGAAGTAGGCGGCCGAGTCGATTCCGCGGTCGAAGCGCGACCACGTCTCGCCGTCGGGCAGCTCGCGCTCGATCCGGTCGAAGCTCCCGAGCTTGCCGCCGAGGTTGTCCATCGCGTGCACGAGCGTGGCCTCGCGCGTCGCCGGGACCACCGGGGAGCCGTTCGCCTGGGTGCCGTGGTGGGAGAGCACGATGTGGAGGACGGACTGCGCGAGCTCGGGGTCGAAGCCGTCGATCGACTCGATCGTGCGGCGAACGAGGAAGTAACCGAGCGGGATCTCGCCCTGGAGGCGCCCGGCGTCGGTGAGGTCGATCGCCAGCGGGTCGTCGTTGTAGGCCTCGATCTTGCCGATGTCGTGCAGCAGTGCCCCGGTAATAGCGACGTCGCGATCGACGCCCGGGAAGGCAGCCGCGGCGGTGCTCACCGCCTGCGCGACCGAGACCGTGTGGTCGAGCAACCCGTGCGCGTAGGCCTGGTGGTAGTACTTGGCCGCCGGCGCCTCGCGGAAGCGCTCCCAGATCGGCGAGCCGGCGCCGAAGACACGCTCGAGCAGCGCGCTCAGCTGCGGGTTCTGAATCGTCTCCAGCAGCTGGCGCAGGTCGGCCTCGAGCTTCTCGACCGAGACCGGGGCGCTCTCGGTGAGCTCCGCACGGTCGTACTCGCCGGTGCTCGCGGTGCGGATCGCCCGGATCGTGATCTTCGACCCGTACTGGGGATGAATCGAGAAGCGCCCCTCGATGAAGACGACGGCGCCGGGGCCGGAGCACTCGAAGCACTCGTCGACCTGCTCCCAGGCCACCGCCTCGACGGTCCCGGTGCGATCGGCGACGACCAGCCGCACGAATTCCTCGCCGTTCTTGCGGCTGCGCCGCTCGCGCTCGCGGACGGCGAACGCCGCCGCGACGTCCTCGCCCTCGGCGAGCTCGCGGACGAACGTCCGCGCGGCCGGCGGCGGCGCCAGCGAGGCCTCGAGCGGCGCCTGAACCGCTTCGATTTGTCCCTGGAAGGTCATCGGATTCAAGGTAGACAGAGGTCCGGACGGCGCAGTTCTCTTCCCCAGTGCATGGACGGTAGGTCGGCGCGGCGGCACGAGAGCTGACTGGGGCCGGCCCACACCGGCGCGCTCGAGCGCGGCCCTCGGGGCGTAGGATGCGGGCCAGTCGATCGGGGAGCTTTGCTGAGTGCTGGGGCGCCGGGCGGTCACGATATTGGCGGGGGCAGCGCTGTTCGGTGGCGGTCTGCTCGCCGCCACCCTGACCGGCTCGAGCGAGCCAGCGGCAAGCGCCCGCGGCGCCGCGCCCGGCGATCGTGGCCTCGGTGGTGCCGTCTTTCTCTCCCACCTCAACGATCCGCGGGCGACCCCGGGCTTTCCCGGCGATCCGGCGTTCAAGACCTCGGTCCCGTTCACCGTCCGCGAGGACGGCTTCTACCTCCAGTACGTGAAGGAGGGCGAGCACACCGGGACCCACTGGGCGGCGCCCTGCCACTTCCACACGGGCGCCGCCTGTGCGCCGCAGCTCGAGGCCCGTGACCTGATCCTGCCCGCGGCTGTCGTCGATGTCCGCGCCCAGGTTCGGCGCAACGTCGACTACGCAGCGACGGTCGCCGACCTCAGGGGCTGGGAGCGAAGCTACGGGAGGCTGCCGCGGGGCGCCGCGGTGATCCTCTGGACCGGTTGCTCCAAGTACTGGGGCCGCGGCGACGAACCCCGCGCCCGCACGTACTACAACTGCGGCAGCGGGCGGCGCGGCTTTCACCAGCCCGGCTTCAGCCTCGCCGCGGTCAGGTGGCTGATCGAGCGCGGCGTCCTCGGCACGCGCGGGGCGCTCGGCACCGACACCTTCGGACCCGACCCGGCCACGGACGAGCGCTTTCGCGAGAGCTCGCTGGTCCTGCGCCGCCACCGGATCGACCTCGAGAACCTCACCCACCTCGAGCGGCTGCGCCCCGCCGGCGCTTCGATCGTGGTCGGCGGGCCACGCAACTCGCGCGGCTCCGGGTCACCCGCGACGATCTACGGCATCAACCGCTGAGCGCCGCGGGGCGACCCGCATCGCAGGCGTCCTCGACGGGCACCGGCGTGAATCCAAGGCGATCTCGATAGTGGCCAACCGCCGCGGCGATGTCGCAGGGGGACGTCGAACAACCCTTGACTGCGAGCTTCGACTGAACGTAGGGTCGGCAACGGGCCATGACCTCCGGACTCCACCTCCGTCGCCGGGTGCGGCCAACCGACATCTTGTTCTTGGCTGTAGTCGTTAGCTGCGCATTGGCTTTCAGCGATCGTGCTCACGCGAGCCACGTCGGCTGCGGCGACACGATCACCGCCGACACGACGCTCGACAGCGATCTCGTCGACTGCCCGAACAACGGGATCGTGATTGGGGCGAACGGCGTGACGCTCGATCTGAACGGCCACACGATCGACGGTGACGGCGAGCCCGTCGACGACACGATCGCTCCCCGGGGCGTCCTCCTGCCTTGCCCAGATGACGAGCTGTGCGACGTCGGGATCGCCAGCGAGAAACACAACCGGCTCACGATCAAAGGCGGTCGGATCAAGGAGTTCGGGGAGGGCGTGCTGACCGACAAGGCCAAGCATGTGCACCTGCGCCGATTGACCGTGGCGCGGAACCTCGATGCTGGAGTTCTCATTCTCAGATCGAGGGACGCCCGTCTGCGTCGGTCCACGGTCGCGCGCAACGCCTTCCTCGGCATCGCCTATATCCGGGTCACCCGCAGCGACGTGAGCAGAACCTCGGTCTTCGCAAACGGCCTCCACACTGACGAGGCGGGTATGGGCGTGTTCGGATCTGATGACGTCAAGATCAAGCGGAACTCGATCTCGCGCAACGGAGACATCGGGCTGATCACGTTTGAAGCCGACAACATCCGGATCAAGAAGAACACGGTCGCCGACCATCCCGAGGCGGGGATGCTGCTCGCGGGCGACGGCAACGAGGTCGCCTCCAACCGGGTAGTCCGCAACAGCGAGGGCATCGGTTTCGCCGGTAACGACAACGCGGTCACGCGGAACCAGGTCATCGAGTCTGGCCTCTTCGGCATCAACCGTGACGGCGGCGACCGAAACCTGATCGCCCGCAACACCGTCCGCGGCGCAGGCAGGCAGGGCATCCTGGTGGGCGTCTACGGGTCGCCCAATGGCCGAGACAACGCGGTGATCGCCAATCGCGTGCGCGACGTTGGCCGCGACGGGGTCCGCGTCGGGAAAAAGGTCACCGACACCGTGCTGAGGCGCAACCGCGTCAGGGGCGCCGACGACGACGGCATCGACGTCCGGCGCGCGTCCGCGACGCTGACCCGTAATCGTGCCAGGCATAACCATGATCTCGGAATCACCGCGGCGGATGGCGTCACTGACGGCGGCGGCAACCGGGCGAGCGGGAACGGGGATTCGCGCCAGTGCGTGAACGTGGCCTGTCGGTAGGAGGCTCCCGTCAGGGAACCGCATCTCGCTTGCCTATGCGATGGCGAGGGGCGGAATCGAACCGCCGACACCACGATTTTCAGTCGTGTGCTCTACCAACTGAGCTACCTCGCCGCGGCGGGTCAGGTTAGCGCCGGGGGCCCGGTGCCCGCGGCCGCAGAGCTCCGCCAACACGCCGGGGCGAGTTTCTTCCGCATGGCGATCCTTTCTCGCCCCGGCGGGGGCGCCCACCGTCGCCTCGTCGCTGGACCGGTCCGGCTCAGACATCGCTTCTGGCTCCCTGCGATCGGATCGCCGGAGACGCTATATCCCGTCGCCCTCGGCGGCAGCGACCGCCGCGACCGTCTCGACCGCAGTCTCCACCGGCGGCAGCGCCTCGATTGCCCCCGCGATTCGTCGCGCGCCGCGTGCGAAGCCGGGATCGTCGATCACCTGCCGGACCGCGCCCGGGAGCTCGCCCAGAGTCTCGGCGGAGGGCAGTGCCAGCACCCTGCGCGTCCCCCGCTCCCGTGCCAGGGAGAGGCCGGCGCCGGCGCGCGCCACGGCATCGCCGTTGTCCCACTGATCGGCGCTGAACAGGGGCACGACGACCAGCGGAGTGCTGTGGGCGAGCGCCCCGAGCGTCGACCCGTAGCCACCGTGACAGACGATCGCCGCCGCCGCGGGGGCGACGTCGTCGTGCGGGACCCAGGTCTCCACGTGAACGTTGTCCGGAACCGGGCCGAGCTCGGCGAGGTCGCGGGTGAACTCGCCGGTGGTCACCAGGACCCGCACCGCCAACGGGGCGATCGCCTCGATCGCAGCGCGGTAAAGCTCGGGGTAGTAGGGCAGGTGCGAGCCGGCGGTCACGGAGCCGAAGGTCACGTAGACGAGCGGGTCGTCGTTGCCGGGCCACCAGTCGGGGAGTGACGACGAGGGCACGGGAGCGCCGAAGCGGAAGCGATGGGTTCGCCGGGGGACGGTCGCGGCCGGATCCTCGAGCGCCTTCGGCATCATCGTCAGATAGGGCGCCGCCCGCAGCCGCTCGCCGGCCGGGTCGGGGTCGAGCCCGAGCGCCGCCCTCGGCGCCTCGAGCTCGGGGGCCGCGAGCTCGATCGAGCGCTGCTCGACCGTCGCCAGCCCGAGGCCGATACGCACGATCGGGATCCCGTGGAGCTCGGCGACGAGGGTCGAGCCGAACTCCCAGCTCTCGCGGACGATGATCTGGGGGCGCAGGCTCTCGACCGCCGCCCGCAACCCCGGCAGCCCGGCCCTTACGTCGATCCCGGCGAAGAAGCGGCCGATCATCTGCTCGTCGGCGCTCTCGACGTCGAGCGCGCCGAACTGCTCGAGCAGCGGCATCCACTCCTCCCGCGGCGGGTCGTCGAAGGGCACGAAGGCGAGTCCGGCGCGCTTCACGTTCGCCTCCATCTGGCGCTGCGCGGCGACCGCCACCTCGTGGCCGGCGCCCAACAGGGCGTGCGCGAAGGGGACCATCGGTCCCAGGTGCCCGGAGCTGCCGCGGGTGGTGAAGAGGACCCTCACCGCGCCTCGGCGGCGATCAGGTTGATGATCGAGTCCATGAGCGCGAGCGAGCCGGACTTGTGCAGGGGTTCGTTCAGGTTGCCGCACTTGGGGCTCTGGATGCAGGAGGGGCACCCGTCGGCGCACGGGCACTCGCCGACCAGGCGGGTCGCGTCGCCGACCAGGCGGGCGAACTCGTCGTAGCCGCGGCGCGCGATCCCGACCCCGCCCGGGTGGCCGTCGTAGATGAAGATCGTCGGCAGCCCGGTCTGGAAGTGGACGTTGGTCGACAGCCCGCCGATGTCCCAGCGATCGCACATCGCCAGCAGCGGCAGGACCGCGATCTGGCTGTGCTCGGCGGCGTGCAGTGCTCCCAGCAGGACCTCCTCGGGCAGCGCCCGCGGGCCGGCGAGCTCGTCACCCATCGCGTACCAGAGCGCCTGGGTGGGGAAGTTCTGCTCCGGCAGCTCGAGCCCCACCAGGTCGACCACCGAGTGGTCGGCGAGGCTCTTGCGCTGATAGGCGACGACCTGCTCGGTGACCGAGACCTCGCCGAAGTCGAGCTCGAGCTCGCCCCGCGGCCCGATCGCTCGCCGCGCCCCAACCGCCTCCACGTAGACCATCGTCTCCTTCTTCGGCTGCGTGTACCAGTCGCCGTCGAAGGCGTCGACGATCGCCCGGCGCTGGTCGAGGTCGAGCTCGGCGACCTCGTATGAGCGCCCCAGGTGCAGGTAGATCGCGCCGGGGTGGACGGTGGTGAAGGCGCGCTCGGCCTCGACCGAGCCGAGCAGCTCACCGGAGGTGCGCTCGACCACCGCCACCGAGTCGAGCGAGGCCGAGCGCAGGGAGATCTCGCCCGCGGGGAAGCCCGGCCCGCGCGGCAGGTAGCGATGGTCGCGGCTGCGGCGCAGCTTGCCGGTGCCGACCAGGGCGTCCGCACGGTCGCGCCAGCGCTCGCCCAGGATCGCGTCGTCGTCGGCGCCGGGCTGCTCGCCGCTGCCCCCGAGCGGAGCCTCGTAGGCGGCGGCGAGCACGTGCGCGGTCTGGATTCGCTCGTTGGTGTGGTCGAGGATCGCCGCCTCGACCGGGCGGGACAGGAACTCGTCCGGATGGCGGCAGAAGAACTGGTCGAGGGCGTCGTCGCCGGCGATATAGAGCGCGATCCCCTCGCTGCGCCGGCCGGCGCGACCCCACATCTGGCGCAGGCTGGCGACCGTACCGGGAAAGGTGACGCAGATCGCCGCATCGAGCTCGCCGATGTCGATGCCGAGCTCGAGCGCGTCGGTGGCGACCACGGCGAGCAGCTCGCCGGCCGCCAGCTGCGCCTCGATCCCGCGTCGCTGCTGGGGCGTGTAGCCGGCGCGGTAAGGGGCGATCCGGCCGGCCAGTGCCGGCTCGCCGAGCTCCTCCAGTCGCATTCGGGTGAATCGCTGGATCAGCTCGATCCCGCGGCGACTGCGCAAAAAGCAGATCGTCCGCGAGCCGTTGAGGACCAGGTCGGCGAGCACCTCGGCCGCCTCGGAGAGCACCGAGCGCCGGGTCATCGTCTTCGGGTCGGTCACCGGCGGGTTCCAGACCGCGATTCGCCGCTGCGCCCTGGGGGCGCCGTCGGAGTCGACCAGCCGGAAGCGGGTCCCGGTCAGCTCCTCGGCGAGCTCGATCGGGTTGGCGATCGTCGCCGAGGCGAAGATGAAGCGAGGGTCCGAACCGTAGAGGCGGGCGACCCGGCGCAGACGGCGGAGCACGTTGGCGACGTGCGAGCCGAACACGCCCCGGTAGGTGTGCGCCTCGTCGACGACGATCCAGTCGAGGTTGGCGAGAAAATCGCCCCAGCCCTTGTGGTGGGCGAGCATCCCCATGTTGAGCATGTCGGGGTTGGTCAGCACCAGGTTCGAGCGCCGCCGGATCTGGGGCCGGTCGTCGCGCGGCGTGTCGCCGTCGTAGATCGCCTGGCGCAGTTCCCGCAGACCGAGCTCGGCGAGCTTTCGCGCCTGGTCCTGGGCAAGTGCCTTGGTCGGGTAGACGTAGAGCGCCCGAGACTTCGGGTCGCGGGCGATCGCGTCGAGGACGGGCAGGTTGAAGGCAAGCGACTTGCCCGAGGCGGTGCCGCTGGTGACGATCACCTCCCCCGAGCGGGCCGCCTCGAAGGCCTCGACCTGATGCGAGTAAAGCCCGTCGATCCCGGCGCGCCTGAGCGCATCGGAGAGCGCCGGCGCGAGCGCCGGCGGCGCCGGGCCGGGCCGCGCGGTGCGGGCCTGCTCGGTGGCGGTCCTGACCAGCCGGTCGTCGATCTCGCCGGCCTCGAGCAGCCGCTCCCAGGCCAGCGGCGGCGCGTCGAGCAGCCCGCTCACAAGCCCGCGCCAGTGATCGCAGCCGCTGTTCGCAGCGCATCGAGAGCGCTGACGTCGTGCAGGCGCAGTACCTCGGCGCCGTCGGCAACCGCCAGCGCGGTGGCCGCCAGGGTCGCCGCCTCCCGCCGCTCGGCTGCCGCCCGATCCTCCCATGAGCCCGAGAGCACCGCGCCGAGAAAGTCCTTTCGCGAGAGCGCGCAGAAGAGCGGTCGCCCGAGCGAGCGCAGCTGGTCGAGCCCGGCGAGGACCGCCAGGTCGTCGTCGGTGGAGAGGTCGAAGTCGAGTCCCGGGTCGAGCGCGATCCGCTCGGGCTCGATCCCGAGGAAGCGGGCGCGCTCGATTCGCTCGCCGAACCAGGCGACCAGGTGGGCGACCGGGTCGTCATAGCGCGGCGCGGCGCGGTCGACCCTCGGCGGGCCCTCGATGTGCATGAGCACGTAGCCGCAGCCGTTCGCGGCGACCAGCTCGAGCATCTCGTCGGTGCCGCCGCCAATGTCGTTGATCGCCGCCGCCCCGACGCCGATCGCGCTCCGGGCGACCGCGGGGGAGAAGGTGTCGGCGAGCACCGGTACGCCCGCCTCGGCCACCAGGCGCTCGACCGTCGGGATCAGCCGCCCCGCCTCCTCGCCGGCGTCGACGGGCGGCCCGCTGCGCGCGGCGACCGCGCCGACGTCGAGCAGGTCGAAGCCGGCCTCGACCAGCGCCAGCCCGTTGGCGATCGCCCGGGTCGGAGTCGCGCTGCGGGCAGCGGCGAAAAACGAGTCGTCGGTGACGTTGACGATCCCGGCGGCCTGTGAGGGCGGGAACTCGAGCACGCGGTCGGTCAGTCGCCAGGTGGTCATCGACGTCTAAGTTAGTGCGCGCCGATGGCCCTGCGCTGCGTCTACACCGACCTCGACGGGACCCTGCTGGGGCCGCGCGGCTCGCTCTTTCGCGATCCCGATCAGAACTTCAGCCTGCGCCAGGCGCGGGCGCTGGAGGCCTGCCACCGGGCGGGGGTCGAGGTGGTGATCATGTCCGGGCGCAAGGAGGCACAGGTGATGGCCGACGCCCGGCTGCTGGGCCAGACCTCCTACATCTACGAGGCCGGCTGCGGGGTGATGATCGAGGGCGAGCGCACCTACCTGACCGGCGACTGGATGCCGGATGAGAACGGGACCCCGGCCGAGAAGCTGCTCGATGCGGGCGTCCCCGAGCTGTTGTTCGAGCGCTTTCCGGGCAGGCTCGAGTGGCACGCCCCCTGGCACACGGGCCGCGAGCTCTCGCTGCTGATGCGGGGCAAGGTCGACGTCGCCGAGGCCAACGAGCTGCTGCGCGAGCACGACCACTCCGATCTGCGCTTCCTCGACAACGGCGCGATCGGTCGGCCGATGGAGGCGATCGAGGGCCCGACCCACGCCTACCACCTGGTTCCCGGAGGCGCGAGCAAGGCCAAGGGCGTCGCCTTCCACCTGCGCGCCCGCGGCTATGACCCCGAGTCGACGATCGCGATCGGCGACTCGGTCGAGGACCTCGAGTCGGCGCAATCGGTCGGACGCTTCTTCTGCGTCGCCAACGGGCCTGCGCGCGACGACGCCCTGCGCGAGGCGCTGCCGGGATTCGCCAACGCCACTGTGACCGAGGGGGCGATGGGCGACGGCTTCTATGAGGCCGTGATCTCGACCCTGGCCGAGCACGGCTGAGCGCGGGGCTCAGTCCAGTCGCGGCGCGGCGGTGCGCCCGCGAATCCGCGAGAGCAGCCGGTCGGTGAGCCGCGGGGCGACCCCATTGAGGCCGAGCAGTCTGACCGCGACTGGTAGGTAGACGTTGCGGTCGCCCGCCTCGACCGCACCGAGGATCGCCCGAGCGGCCTCGCTCGCCGCCATCGCCTCGTCGCCGCGGCGCCAGTCGGGCTCGGCGTCGGGCTCGTGAGCGTGGAGGTCGGTCTCGACCTCACCCGGGAACACGGTGGTCACCGAGACCCCGGTTCCCGAGAGCTCGTGGCGGAGCGCCTCGGCGAACCCGCGGTCGAACGCCTTGGTGCCGCCGTAGACCGCTGCCCAGGGGAAAGCGCGCAGGCCTGCTCCCGAGGAGGTGACGACGATGTGCCCGCGAGCGCGATCGAGCATCCGCTCCAGCGCTGCGCCAACCGAGTAGACGGTGCCGAGCACGTTGGTGCGGATCATCTCCTCGGCGCGCTCGAGCTCGACATCGGCGAACGGTCCGTAGTGGGCGATCCCGGCGTTGGCGAAGAACAGGTCGATCGGGCCGGCCCGCTTGGCGAAGCGCTCGATCGCGCGCTCGATCTCGCTGCGCCTGGCGACGTCGGCGACCAGGACGAGATGCTCGCCGGCGGCCGGCGCTGGTAGCTCGCCAAGCAGCTCCGCGAGCCGGTCGCGCCGGCGGGCGACGAGCCCGACCCGGACGCCCCGGGAGGCGAGCTCGACCGCAAGCGCGCGGCCGAGCCCGGCCGAGGCCCCGGTGACTATCGCGTTGCTGTCGGGCTCGATTCGCACCGGCGGATCCTCGCACGCCCCGCTGGAGCGCGGCCGGCGGCGATCACTAGACTCGATCGCGATGGCGCAGGACCATGCCACGGTCGCCGAGGAGGAATACCTCCAGATCATGTTCTGGCTCGAGGAGGCCGGTCTGCCGATCACCGGCGCCAACATCGCCCGTGCGATGCAGCTCTCGCCGCCGACTGTGCACGAGATGATCGGCCGTCTGGAGCGCGACGGCTACGTCAGCCGCGGCGAGGACAAGACGCTCGGCTTCACCGACGAGGGCCGCGACCACGCGCAGGCAATCGTCCGCCGCCATCGGCTGATCGAGCGCTTCCTCACCGACGTCCTGCAGATCCCCTGGGACGAGGTCCACGAAGAGGCCGAGCGACTCGAGCATGCAATGTCGCCGGTGCTCGAGAAACGGATGCTGGCCGCGATCGGAGACGCCACCACCTGCCCGCACGGCCATCCGATCGTCGAGGGTGCTCGCGAACGGGGCGCATTGCTCGCCGACGTCGAGCCTGGAGCCGAGGTGCTCGTGCTGCGATTCGAGAACGAGGCCGAGGAGCTGCTCCATTACCTGAAGCAGACCGGCCTGCGCCCGGGCCTCGACGGGCGGCTCGACAGCTCCGATCCGGACGAGGTGGTGCTGGTCTCGGACGACGGGCGCCACGTGGTTTCGCGAAGCGTCGCCGAGACGGTCTCGGTCCGGGCCGAGCCCGCGCCGCAGCCGCGCGCCCCACTGCCCGAGGCGCTGGTGCTCTCGAGCGACCGCTACGGCCGCTAGCCGGGGCTCAGACCTCGCCGCAGATCTGCCGCAGGCGCCGGTAGAGCGCCTCGTCGGAAGCGCGCATCTGTACCTCGCGCCGACGCACGCCGGCCTCGTGCTCACGCACCGCCGCCGCCAGCGCCGAGAATCGGCGCTCCGCCAGCCTGCGCCCGCTCACCGGGTCGAGCTTGCGAGTTCCCTCGATCAACCTTGCGGGGCTCATCTGCCACCTCCTCGTAGTCGTTGGCCGCCCAAGCTTGGCGCCACAGGCGACCGAGCTTGATGAACCTTTGTGAAGCTCAGCTCAGCGGTTATCTACTAAAATTGTAGACAAAGCTTACCCAACTGCACAGCCGCTTGCGGCGCAGACTCAGCGCTCAGGCGGGGGCGCCGGCTCGTGCCGACTCGAGCGCCGCCGCGATCCGGGCGACGCCCTCGGCGACCCGGTCGGCCGGCACGCTCGCGAACGAGAGCCGCAGGCTCGACTCGCCGCCCTCGAGCATGAAGTCGGGGCCGGCGACGAACGGGGCCCCGTTTGCCTTCGAGACCTCGAGCAGGGCGCGGGTGTCGACATCGTCGCCGAGCTCGAGCCAGAGGAAGTAGCCGCCCTCGGGAACGACGAACCGCGCCTCCGGGATCAGCCGGGTCAGCGCCTCGACCAGCGCGTCGCGGCGCTCGCGCAGGGCGTCGTTGACGAACTCGATGTTGCGTTCGAGCGCTCCGGAACGGCAGAGCTCGAGCACCATCGACTCGGCGAGCATGTTGGGTGAGATGTAGTGCTCGGAGGCGCGCTTGGCAAGCGTCGCGATCTGTCCGGCCGGACCGGCCAGGTAGCCGACCCGGACGCCCGGGCTGACCGTCTTGGAGAACGACGAGGCGTGGATCACGTGATCGCCCGTGTCGGTGGCGAGCATCGTCGGCGGAAGCTCGGTGTCAGCGAACGTGATCAGCCGATACGGGTCGTCCTCGAAGATCCAGAAGTCGTGCTCGGCGGCGAGGGCGACGAGGCGCTCACGCTTGGCGGCCGAGAGGGTGCAACCGGCCGGGTTGTGGAAGTTGGGGATCACGTGGGCGAGCTTCACCGGGCCGCCCTCGAGCGCGCGCTCGAACTGGTCCAGGTCGAGGCCGTCGTCCTGCAGGTCAACCGGAAGCAGCTCGGCGCCGCTGCGGCCAAGCAGCAGCAAAGTGCGGTCATACGACGGCTGCTCGACGATCACCCGATCGCCCGGCTCGATCATGTAGCGAAACAGCAGCGCCGCCGCCTCCATCGAGCCGTTGGTGAACATCACCTGCTCGGCGGCGAGGCCGTGGAACTCGCGGGCGACCCACTCGCAAAGCTCCGGATGTCCGATCCCGGTGCCGTAGGAGAGCGCCCGCTGCCAGTCGTCGGCGAGCGCGGTGGCGACCGCCTCGCGGACCGCGTCGGCGGGGAGGATGTCGGCGCTCGGCGCGCCGCGGGCGAAGCTGATCACGTCGCTGGCCATCGACGATCGACCATAGCAACGGACAACCCGACTACCGTCCCGGCCGTGGACGACCCCGCCGCGATCCTCTCGCTCGCTCGCGAGCTCGCCGCCGAGGCGACGCGGCTGCAGCTCGAGGGCCTGCGCCGCCCCCGCACCGGGGTCGAGACGAAGTCGTCGGCGACCGATCAGGTGACCGAGGTCGACCGCGCCTGCGAGCGCCTGATCGTCGACGGGATCCTCGCCGCCCGCCCCGACGACGGAGTTCTCGGAGAGGAGGGCGCCGAGGTCGAGGGCACGAGCGGGGCCCGGTGGCTGATCGACCCGATCGACGGGACCACCAACTATCTCTACGGCCACCCGGGCTTCGCCGTCTCGATCGCCTGCGAGCGAGACGGCGAGACGATCGCCGGGGTCGTCTCCGACCCCCTGCACGGCGATCTGTTCGAGGCCGTGCGCGGCGGCGGCGCGCGCCGAAACGGCGACACGATCCGCGCCAACGAGGCTCCCGAGCTGAGCGCGGCACTGGTTGCGACCGGCTTCGGCTATGACGCCCATCAGCGCACGGCGCAGGGGGAGGTGGTCGCCAGGTTGATCGGGCGAATCCGTGACATCCGGCGGATGGGGGCTGCTGCGGTCGACCTCTGCTGGGTCGCCTGCGGGCGCGTCGACGCCTACTTCGAGCGCGGGCTCAATCCCTGGGATCTCGCCGCCGGGGCGCTGATCGCCGCCGAGGCCGGGGTCCGCCTCGGTGCGATCGGCGGCGGTCCCGCGGTCCCGGGCTCGGTCGTCGCGGCGCCACCGGCGTTGTTCGACGAATTACAGGCGCTGCTGGTCGAGGCCGGTGCGGCTCAGCCCTGAGCCCGCGCCAGGTCGAGCTCGCGATAGAGGAAGTTGGTCGACTGTTTTTCGATCGTCGAGCGATACTGCTCGAAGGGAACGTGCACGTTGCTCTCGAACGTCGTCAGCTTCACCGGGATGCCGAGGCTGAGCAGCTTGTCGTAGGTCTCGGACGACCAGGCATAGGGCACGACCGGGTCCTGGGTGCTGGCGAAGAGGATGCCCGGGGCTGTGTTGGCGTCGACGAAGAGCGCGCCGGGGAGGCCGCCGGAGATCGAGACGAAAGCCTGCACGGCCGAGGAGTAACCGGGGTTGCCACTCGAGCCAGGGTCGGCGGAGAGCGCCGCGACGCCGGCGGAGATGACCGCTCCGGCCGACTCGCCGCCGATCGCCATCCGCTTCTTGTCGATCCCGTACTTCTTTGCCTTGGCGCGCAGGTAGCGCACCGCGGCCTGGGCGTCGTGGCCACCCTCGATCGCGGCTGAGTAGCACTGTGGGGTGACGTTGGCGCCGGTACAGCCACCCGGCGCGAGCAGCCTGTAGTTGATCGAGGCGGTGACGTAGCCCATGCGGGCGAACTTCTTCGCCAGGATCGGCGAGGGCCCGTCGGCCTTGTCACCGAAGCCGAAGCCTCCGCCGTGCACCCAGATCGTCACCGGGCGCTTCTTGACCTCGTCGCGCTTGGGCCGGAACAGGTCGAGCTTCAGGTCCTGGCGCTCGCCGGCGCCGCCGATCGCGCCGCTGCCGTAGGTGAGGTCGCGCTTGGTCGAAACCTTGAAGATCTCATCCTTGTAGCGAGTGCCGGTGGAAGCGCTCGCCTGCCCGGCGGCAACCAGCCCAACCGCGATCACCAGCGCGATTACGCGCGCCGCCCTACCGAAGAGTTCGCTGATCATTCCCGCCCCTGCCTCTCGCTTGCTCCAGCCGCCCGCTTTGAACCAGGCGGCGATGCTCAGCCGCGGTCAGCGGTCGCCTCGACCGCGAGCTGCGCGGTCTCGGTCGGGCTCTTGCCCACCCGCACGCCCTTGGCCTCGAGTGCCTGGCGCTTGGCCTCGGCGGTGCCCGATGACCCGGAGATGATCGCGCCGGCGTGGCCCATCTGCTTGCCTGGCGGCGCAGTGAAGCCGGCGATGTAGGCGACCACCGGCTTGGATACGGACTCGGCGATGAAATCGGCGGCGCGCTCCTCGGCGTCGCCGCCGATCTCGCCCACCATCACGATCAGCTCGGTCTCGGGATCTTCCTCATAGAGCCTGAGCACGTCGATGAAGTCCGAGCCGACGATCGGATCGCCGCCGATCCCGACGATCGAGGAGTTGCCCGTCCCCGCCTGCTTGAGCTCGTTGCCGATCTGGTAGGTGAGGGTGCCAGACTTCGAGACCACGCCGATCGAGCCGGCGTCGAAGAACTGCGCCGGGATGATCCCGACGTTCGCCTTGCCGGGCGAGAGCACCCCGGGGCAGTTGGGGCCGATCAGCCGCACCCCGGCTTCCCGGGCCTTCCAGTAGATCCGGATCATCTCGAGCACCGGGATGCCCTCGGTGATCGCGATCACCGAGGCGACGCCGGCGTCGATCGCCTCGTCGATCGCGGCGGCGGCGAAGCGAGCCGGGACGAAGATCATCGAGGTGTTGGCGCCGCGCTCGGCGACCGCTTCGGCGATCGTGTCGAACACGGCCACCCCGTCGACGTCCTGGCCGCCCTTGCCGGGAGTGACGCCGGCGACCAGGTCGGTGCCGTAGTCGCGGTTGCGAAGCCCGTGGAAGCTGCCCTCGCGGCCGGTGAGGCCGGAAACGACGAGCTTCGTCTCTTGATCGACGATGATCGCCATCAGCCCGCCATCTCCACCACCGCTCGCGCGGCCCCGAGCATCGTCTTCTCCACGTGCAGGTTGCCGAGCTCGGCCTGGGCGAGGATCCGGAGCCCTTCGGCCGAGTTGGTGCCGTCGAGGCGCACGACCATCGGCAGCGCCAGGTCCATCCTGGTGGAGGCCTCGATGATGCCGTTGGCGATCTCGTCGCAGCGCGTGATCCCGCCGAAGACGTTGAAGAGGATCGCCGAGACGTTCGGATCGGAGGTGATCACCTCGAGCGCGTCGACGATCGCGTCGGCCTTCGAGCCGCCGCCGGCGTCGAGGAAGTTCGCCGGCCTGCCGCCGGCCTGTGCGACCACGTCGAGCGTCGACATGCAGAGCCCCGCGCCGTTGCCGACGATGCCGATGTTGCCACCGAGCTTGACGTAGGTGAGCCCCTTCTCCTTGGCCATCGCCTCCTGCGGGTCCTCGGCCGACTTGTCGGTGAGCTCGGCGATCTCGGGATGGCGAAACAGCGCGTTGCCGTCGATCGTCGCCTTCGAGTCGAGCGCCACGACCCTCCGGTCGCTGGTGACGATCAGCGGATTGATCTCGATCAGCGTCGCGTCCTCGGCATCGACGACAGCCGCCAGCCTGACCAGCGTCTCGGCGACCTGCGCGGTGACGTCGTCGTCGATCCCGGCGTCGACCGCGAGCTCGTTGGCGAGCTCCGAGCTGAGCCCGTCAGTGGGGTCGATGTGGCGCTTGACCAGCGCATCCGGATCGTTCTCGGCGACCTCCTCGATGTCCATGCCGCCCATCCGCGAGACGATCGCGAGCAGCTTGCGCGCCGAGCGGTCGAGGATGATCGAGGCGTAGTACTCGGCGGCGATCTCCGAGGCCTGCTCGACCCAGAGGTCGTGCACCGTGAAGCCGCGAATCTCCATGCCGAGGATCGCCTCGGCATGCGTGCGGGCCTCGACCGCATCCTTTGCGACCTTGATCCCGCCGGCCTTGCCGCGGCCGCCGATCGCAACCTGCGCCTTGATCACGCAAGGGAACCCGACCTCCTCAGCGGCTCCAACCGCGTCCTCGACCGTGGTCGCGTGACGGCCGTCGGGCACCGGGACGCCGTGCCTGGCAAACAGCTGCTTTCCCTGGTACTCGAGTAGGTCCATGTGACCGGCGCCGGCGCGGGCGCGGCGGCGGAGACTATCGGGCGCCCTGCCATAATGCCGCCCCCGCTATGGCGCTGCCGAGGCTAAAAGAGATCAAATGGGTGACCACCGACTGCTACGGGACCCTGATCGATTGGGAACGCGGAATCCTCGAAGCCTTCTCCAAAGAAGCGGATCGCGACGGCTTTTCGTTCGACGAGCAGAAGTTCATCAACCGCTTTCTGGAAGTCCAGGCCGAGATCATGAGCGGCTCGTATGAGCTCTATGCCGAGGTCCTGCGACGGACGGCGGTCAAGGTCGCCGGCGAGATCGGCTGGGAGCTCGAACCGTCGCGGGCGCAGTTCCTTCCCGACAGCGTCGCTCGCTGGCTGCCCTTTCGCGAATCGAACGCAGCGATGGACCGGCTCGGCAAGCGTTACGACATCGGGATCATCGCGAACATCGACGACAAGCTGCTCGGGGTCTCGCGCCGGCACCTGCGGACCGACCTCGACCTGGTCGTGACCGCGCAGCAGGTGCGCAGCTACAAGCCCGACCCGGCTCACTTCAAGGAGGGCGCGCGGCGGATCGGTGGCAAGAAGGGCTGGATCCACATCGGCTCGGGCTACGACGCCGACGTCGCGCCGCTGCTGCAGATGAAAGTCCCGGTGATCTGGGTCAACCGTCACGGCGAGAAACTCGAGGGTCGCAAGAAGCCCGACGCGGAGGTCCGCAACTTCCGCGATGCGGTGAAGAAGCTCGGTGCCGGCGGCTGAACCGGGACTGCCCGGACCCGACCTCAGCCCGGACTCGACGGTTGCCGCCGACCCCGCCGACGAGGCGATGGTGGCTCGTGCGCGGGAGCGCTTCGCCGCCGAGCGCGGCAAGATCGAGCGGCGGCGGCGAAAGGCCGAACGCGATGGAGCCCTGCCCAACCTGATCGTGATCGGTGGGCTCAAGTGCGGGACCACCAGCCTTCATCACTATCTGGCCCTGCATCCCCAGATCGCGATGTCGAAACCGAAGGAGCTCAACTTCTTCGTCGCCGAGCTCAACTGGGAGCTCGGTCCGCAGTGGTATGCGAGCCACTTCGACCGTTCGGCCGCGGTTCGCGGCGAGAGCTCGCCCCACTACACGAACCTGCCACGATTTCGCGGGATCGCCGATCGCATGCGCGAGACCCTGGGCGCGCAGACGCGGATCGTCTACATGGTCCGCGACCCGATCGACCGGATCCTCTCCCACTACCTGCACAACGTCGGCGGTGGCTATGAGCGCCGCCCGCTGGAACGCGCGCTCGCCGATCCGGGCTGCGCTTACATCGCTCGCAGCCGTTATGCGATGCAGCTCGAGCCCTACCTCGGGGCGTTCGAGCGTGGGCGAATCCTGATCGTCGCCAACGAGGACCTGGCGGGCGATCGCGAGCGGACGGTGCGCGAGGTGTTCGAGTTCTGCGGCGTCGACCCCGGCTTTCGCTCGCAGCAGTTCGAGCGCGAGTGGGAGACCGGCAGCGGCAAGTCCGATGGTGGCTTTCGGCTGCTGGATCGCGCGGTACGGCTTCCCGGCCTGCGCTCGCTCGACCGCAACTTCGACCGCCTGCCCGAATCGCTGCGGTGGATGGCCGAGCGCCTCGTCCACGACCCAGACAGGGGGGCGGCGCCGAAGCCCGAGCCGGCGCCGCAACTGCGCGACCGCCTCGAGCGAGCGCTCGAGGACGACGTCGCTGCACTCGAGCTGATCGCCGGGCGCAGGTTTGCCTGGTTTCGCCGGCGATGAACTAGGTTTCGCGCGTGAGCCTCGGCCTCCCCGACGAAATCAAGGCCTGTCTGTTCGATCTCGACGGGGTGCTGACCCAGACCGCCAAGGTGCACGCCGCGGCGTGGAAGCAGATGTTCGACGGCTACCTGCGCGACCGGGCCGAGAGTCAGGGTGAGGCGTTTCGCGAGTTCGACGCACGCGCCGACTACGACACCTACGTCGACGGCAAGCCGCGGGCCGACGGCGTCCGCTCGTTCCTCGAGTCGCGAGGCATCTCGCTGCCCGACGGAGATCCCGGCGACCCTGCCGGCGCCGGGACGGTGGCGGGTCTCGGCAACCGCAAGAACGAGCTGGTGCTGAAGCTGATCGACGAGCAGGGCGTCGAGCCATACGAGGGCTCGGTTCGCTACGCCAAGGAGGTGATCGACGCGGGCCTCAAGCGCGCCGTGGTCTCCTCGAGCACCAACTGCCGCGCGGTCCTGCGCGCCGCCGGGATCGACGACCTGTTCGAGCAGATCGTCGACGGCCACGTCGCCGAGCACGAGGGGTTGGCGGGAAAGCCCGCCCCCGATACCTTTCTCGCGGGCGCCAGCGCGCTCGCCGTGAAACCCAGTGAGGCGGTCGTGTTCGAGGACGCGCTCGCCGGGGTCGAGGCCGGCCGCGCGGGCGACTTCGGCTTCGTCGTCGGCGTCGACCGCGTCGGCCAGGCTGCCGCACTCGCCGAGCACGGTGCCGACGTCGTCGTCAGCGACCTCTCCGAGCTGCTCGAGCGGCGATGATCCGCCACGGGTCTTATGAGGTCGAGCCGTGGACGGTGCGCGAGCGCGCCCTCGACCTCGACGTCCTGCCCCAGTCCGAATCGGTCTTCGCGCTCTCCAACGGCCACATCGGCCTGCGCGGAAATCTCGACGAAGGCGAGCCCTGCGGACTTCCCGGCACCTACCTGAACGGCTTTCACGAGGGCATGCCGTTGCCCTACGCGGAGGCCGCCTACGGCTACCCCGAGTCCGGCCAGACGGTGATCAACGCGACCAACGGCAAGCTCATTCGCCTGCTCGTGGGGGACGAGCCGTTCGACGTCCGCTACGGCCAGCTGCGCAGCCACGAACGGGTGCTCGACCTGCGCGCGGGCGCCCTCTCGCGGACGGTGGAATGGGTCTCTCCGACCGGCCAGGCGGTCGCGGTTCGCAGCGTACGCCTGGTCTCGCTCGCTCAGCGGGCGATCGCCGCGATCCACTACGAGGTCGAGCCCATCGATCAGCCGCTGCGAGTGGTCCTCCAGTCAGAGCTGGTGGCCAACGAGCCGCTCCCCGACGGCGGCAAGGACCCGCGCGCCGCGGCGCTCGAAACTCCGCTCGACGGCGAGCTTCACCGCGACCACGGGATGCGCGCGGTGCTCGTCCACCGAACCAGGGTCAGCGGGCTGCGGATGGCGGCCGGATACGAGCACGCGCTCGCGGCCCAGGACGCGCAGTGCGAGAACCAGTCGGAGCCCGACTTCGCCCGGCTCACGGTCGCCGCCAAGATCGAGCCGGGATCGCCTCTGCGGCTGGTCAAGTTCATCGCCTACGGCTGGTCGGCGCAGCGCTCCACCCCCGCCGTGCGCGATCAGGTCTCGGCGGCGCTCGCCGAGGCAAAGCACACCGGCTGGGACGATCTGTTGAGGCTCCAGCGCGAGTTCCTCGACGGTTTCTGGGAGCGTGCCGACGTCCGCATCGAGGGCGAGGCGCGGCTCCAGCAGGCGCTTCGCTTCGGCATGTTCCACGTCCTCCAGGCCGGCGCGCGCAACGAGGGCCGGGCGATCCCGGCAAAGGGCCTGACCGGCTCGGGCTATGACGGCCATGCCTTCTGGGACACCGAGACCTTCGTCCTGCCGATGCTCAGCTACTCCTTCCCCGAGGCCGCCCGCGACGCGCTGCGCTGGCGCCACTCGACCATCGACAAGGCACGCGATCGGGCCAAGCAGCTCGGGCTCGAGGGCGCGGCGTTTCCCTGGCGGACGATCGCCGGCGAGGAGTGCTCGGGCTACTGGCCGGCCGGGACCGCCGCCTTCCACGTCAACTGCGACATCGCCAACGCGACCACTCGCTACCTGAACGCGGCCGACGACGACGACTTCGCTCGCGAGTGCGGGGGCGAGCTGCTGATCGAGACGGCTCGGCTGTGGCGCTCGCTCGGCCACCACGATGCCGCCGGGGCCTTCCGGATCGACGGCGTCACCGGCCCCGACGAGTACAGCGCGGTCGCCGACAACAACGTCTACACCAACCTGTGCGCGCAGCAGAACCTGCTCGACGCCGCCGAGATCGTCAATCGCCACCCTGACGTGGCCCAGAGCCTGGGCGCCGACATCGAGGAGGCCGCTTCCTGGCGCGACGCCGCGAACGCGATCACGATCCCCTACGACGAGGCGCTCGGGGTTCACCAGCAATCCGAGGGCTATACGCAGCACGCGCCCTGGGACTTCGACTCGACCCCGCCGGACGCCTATCCGCTCTTCCTTCACTACCCCTACTTCGACCTCTACCGCAAGCAGGTGATCAAGCAGGCCGACCTGGTCTTGGCGCTGCACGCGCGCGGCGACGCCTTCAGCGCCGAGCAAAAGGCGCGCGACTTCGACTACTACGAGCCGCTGACCGTGCGCGACTCGTCGCTGTCGGCGACCACGCAGGCGGTGATCGCGGCCGAGGTCGGCCACCTCGGGCTCGCCTTCGACTACATGACCGAGGCGGCGCTGATGGATCTCGATGACCTCGAGCACAACTCGCGCGATGGCGTCCACATGGCCTCGCTCGCCGGTGCCTGGATCGTCGCCGTGGCCGGCTTCGGCGGCGCGCGCGACTACGACGGCGAGCTCGGCTTTGCGCCGCGGTTGCCCGAGCAGCTCACCCGGCTGTGCTTCCGGCTCGCGTTCCGCGGCCGCGTGATCGAGGTCGACGCAACGTCGAAAGCCACCACCTACACGTTGCACTCGGGCAAACCGCTGACGATCGCCCATCACGGCGAGGCGCTCGAGGTGACCACCGAGAAGCCGGTCAAACGGCGGATCGAGCCGCTCGAGCCGACCCCGACGCCGCCCCAGCCGGCGGGGCGAGGGCCGCTCGGCGCGCGCGGGATCGGCTGAGCCGTGCGCGTCGCGGTCGCTGCCGACGAACGGGTCGGAGTCGCGGAGCTGGTGGTCGCCGAGCTGCGCCGCCGCGGCCATCAGCCGGTCGCTCACGGAGCTCTCTCGGACAACGAGCGAGACGACTGGGCGTGGGCCAGCGAGGCGGCCGCTCGCGACGTCGCCGAGGGGCGCGCCGAGCAGGCGGTCGTCTGCTGTTGGACCGGTACCGGCGCGTCGATGGCTGCCAACAAGGTCGTCGGCGCGCGCGCCGCGCTGTGTGCCGACGCGGCGACCGCAGCGGGCGCGCGTGAGTGGAACGACGCGAACGTGCTCGCACTCAGCCTGCGGACCACGTCGGAGCCCGAGTTGTTGGAGATCCTCGACGCGTGGTTCGCACAGTCGCCGTCGGATTCCGCCGACGATCGCGCCAACGTCGAGCACCTGGGCGAGATCGAGTCAGGCGCCGCCGACTAGTGGACCGCCGGGCAGCGATGCACCCCAAACCGCCGTCTCGGGGACGACGTTTTGGGAGGGCCCGGTAGATGAGGCGGCTGATGCCCGACCAAGCCGAGGTCACGGTGGCCGAGCAGATCGCAGGGCTCGACCTGCTCTCCCCCGCGCCACCCGATCGGCCCTACGTGGTCACCAACTTCGCCCTCACGCTCGACGGCCACGCGACGATCTCAGGACGCTCGGGCGAGATCGGCTCCGACGCCGACACGGCGATGTTGGTGGCCCTGCGGACCCGCGTCGACGCGGTCATGATCGGCGCCGGGACCATGCGAGCCGAGCGCTACGGCCGGGTGGTCGGCGACCCGGCCAAGCGCGATCGCCGCGAGCGCGACGGGCTCCCGCACGACCCGCTGATGGTGATCGTCTCGGGGCGCCTCGACCTCCCCTGGGACGCCCCCTTGTTCACCGAGGGCTTCGGCCGAGTGCTGATCGCGACCGCATCGGACTCCGAACCGCCCCCGACCGCGACCTCGGTCAGGTTGATGCGCCATCGCGAGCATGTCGACCTGAAGGCGCTGCTGGCGCACCTGCGCCGCGACCGGGGGGTGCGGGCGCTGCTGTGCGAGGGTGGCCCGCGGCTGCACGGCGAGCTGATCGCGGCCGGGCTCGTCGACGAGCTCTTCGTCACCCACGCTCCGAAGCTCGGCGGCGGCGTCGGTCCCGGGCTGGTCGCCGGACTCGAAGAGGACGAGCGACCGCTCGAGCTCGCCTGGCTGCTCGCCGAGGAGCGCACCGGCGAGCTCTTCGGCCGCTACCGGGTCATGGGCGCTGACTGAGGTCGCTATCCGGCAGGCTCGGGGATCAGTCCCCGGGCGGCCGCGCGGGGCTCGCCCCGGCGCAGCATCCGCAGGGCGATGATCGTCGCTCCGAGAAGGGCGGCGACGCCGAGGCTCAACTGGACGCTGAGCAGGCCCTCTCGGGTCCAGTAGACGTCCTCGAGCTGCAACAGCAGCGCCGACTCGTCGAAGGTGAGCCCGATACCGGCCCCGAACGGGACCGCGAGCGTCGTCTCCAGGGCCCTCGACTCGGTGATCAGCCCGGCGGCGCCACTGCCGAAGGCGAGCAAGATCCCGGGGATGAAGTGGTGGATGTGGCGGCCGCCGACCTCGACGTTGCCCAGCGGCCACCAGCCGCCGCGGATCCCGTGGGTGGAGACGCGCATCACCACGACTCCGCCGAGGAACCCGGCGAGGATGTTGAAGAGGACGGTCTCGTGGCGCGGGGTCGCGTCGTAGCCCTCGATCGCGACCGCGACCGTGTCCTGGGCGGCGCCCCCGGCGACCGCGATCGCCTGTTCTGCGCCGTCGAGCACGCCGGCGGAGGAACCGGCCTCGTCGCTGCGCCGACGCGCAAGTCTGAGCAGCTCGCCGGCGACCACCGAGCCGGCGGTCGCCACCGCCACACCCGCCAGCCCGAGCGTCAGCCGGTCGGCGCTACGAGCTGCGCGGCGGCGGCGCCAGACCAAAGCGGTTCGACCTAAAGCCGGATCAGGTTGGCGGCCGACAGTCCCCGGGTGGCGCCGCGGAAGTCGACCACGAGAGGGGCGTCGGCGACGACGTCGCCGTAGTCGATCTCCGGGTGGGCCGTGATCACGCAGGCGAGGTCGCAGCTCTCGAGCCCGGCGCCGAGCTCGACCGAGGCGAGCCCGAGCTCGACGACCTCGGGCATGTGCGGATCGTGGTAGGAGACGTCGGTGCCGAGCTCGCGCAGCAGGTGGATGATCTTCAGCGCCGGCGCCTCGCGCAGATCGCCGATCCCGGCCTTGTAGGAGACGCCGAGGATGAGCACGCGCGAGTCGCGCGCCGGCTTTCCGACCCCGTTCAGCGCCCGGACGATCCGCTCGACGCAGTAGTGAGGCTGGTGTTGGTTCACCTTGCCGGCGAGCTCGACGAACTCGGCGGGGAAGTCGTACTCGCGCGCCTTGAAGGCGAGGTAGAACGGGTCGACCGGAAGGCAGTGCCCACCCATCCCGGGGCCCGGCTCGAAGCTCATGAAGCCGTACGGCTTGGTCGCCGCCGCCTCGACCACCTCCCAGATGTCGATCCCCATCCGATCGCAGAGCGCGGCGAGCTCATTGACGAGCGCGATGTTGACCGAGCGGAAGATGTTCTCGAGCAGCTTGGTCATCTCGGCGGCCTCCGGCGTGGTCACGCAGACGACCTCGTCGCAGATCTCGGCGTAGAGCTCGCGGGCGCGCTCGCCGCAGGCTTCGGTCAATCCACCGACGACCTTCGGCGTCGTCTTGATCGAGTGGTCGGTGCGACCCGGATCGATTCGCTCCGGCGAGAAGGCGAGATGGAAGTCGCGCCCCGCCGCCAGGCCCGACTCCTCCAGGATCGGCTGCAGGCGCTCGCGGGTCGTGCCCGGATAGGTGGTCGACTCGAGCACCACCAGCTGGCCGCTCGCCAGGACCCCGGCGAGCGCCCGCCCGGCGTCGATGACATAGCTGAGATCGGGCTCGCGCTGGTTGGCCAGCGGGGTGGGCACGCAGATCGCCACCGCGTCGGTGCCCGCCAGCGCGGCGTAGTCGGTGGTCGGCGCGAAGCGGCCGCCGAGGCCGGCGAGCCGCTCGTCGGCGACGTCCTCGACCTCGCTGCTGCCGGCGGCAATCCGGGCGACCGCGCGGGCGTCGACGTCGACGCCGACGACCTCGTGGCCGGCCTCGGCGAAGGCGACCGCGAGCGGCAGGCCGACGTAACCGAGACCGATGATTCCGACCCTCATGGCGGTCCAGTGTAGGTACCGGCGAGCTGGGCGATCAGGCGCCCGTTGGCGCTCGTTGGTTCGCTTGCGCTGGGGCGCGCGGCGACCTCGATCCCGAGCTTGGTCGCAACCAGGGTCGCCGCCAGGGCCGCGTCGGAGTCGTCGTCGAGGACGACGAGCTCGGGTCGCACGCTCTCAAACCGCTGCTCGAAGGCGGTTAGCGCCGTCGCCAGCGCAGCGCTCGAGCCCGGATCATCAGCCGGTGGCGGTTGCGCAGAAACGAACTCGGTCATCCAGGGTCAACACCTACCAATCCGGTCAACAAAATGGCTCGACAACTGGACCTTTACGCCGTCGATGCCGATATTCTCCCCGATCATGAAGCGGTTGCTCACCCCCTGGTCGTTGGGCGTGAGCGCTGCGCGCCACCTCGCCTGGTACCTGAGCTATCAGGTCAGCGGCGAGACGCGCCCGCGCCGCTAGCCCGAGCCTCCGCTGGGCCCGAAGCGCCCGCAATCTGCGAGTTCGACGACTTCGCGAGCCGCCCGTCGATCGCCATCCGGGGACAGCGGGTTAGCCTCCCGGCGATGGAGCACCAAGCGCTGATCGTGAGCACCGAGGACGGGCGACGGCTGCAGGCAACCGTCGCCGGTCCCGCGGGCGGCGAGCTCGTTCTCCTCCACCACGGGACCCCGGGGGCGGGGCGCGAGATCTGGCCCGCGAACCTTGCCAGCGCAGCGGAGCGCGGCCTTCGCCTGGCCGGCTATTCGAGACCCGGGTACGGCGACTCCGATCGAGCCGAGGGCCGAACCGTCGCCGACTGCGTGGCCGACGCTGCCGCGGTCGCAGACGCGGTCGGTGCCGAGCGTTTCTTCACCATCGGCGGCTCCGGCGGCGGCCCGCATGCGCTCGCCTGCGCCGCCTTGCTCCCCGGCCGGGTGATCGCCGCGGCGACGATAGCCGCCGTGGCCCCGGCCGACGCCGAGGGGCTCGACTGGCTCGCCGGGATGGGGGCCGAGAACGTCGCCGAGCTGACCGCCGCGCGTGCCGGTCCGACCGAGCTCGAGCGCTTCATCGACGGTTTCGCCGAGCAGTTGGCGTCGATCAGCGGCGCTCAGGTCCTCGACGCGCTCGGCGACCTCGCCTCGGAGCCCGACGCCGCCGTGCTCACCGGCGAATATGCGGAGTTCGCGGCCGCCGGGATGCGCGAGGCTCTGCGAACCGGGATCTGGGGGTGGTTCGACGACGATCGTGCCTTGATCACCGAGTGGGGCTTCGACCCTGGCTCGATCGAGGTCCCGGTAACGCTCTGGCAGGGCCTTCAGGATCGGATGGTGCCGGCGGCGCACGGCGAGTGGCTGGCCGCGCACGTTGCCGGGGCGCGCTCACACCTGCTCGCCGAGCACGGCCACATCTCGCTCAGCCTCGCCAACTTCGGCGAGATCCTCGACCAGCTGCGCGGCTGAGCTCTCAGCCGAGGGTGTTCTGGCGCACGCGCCAGACGCCGACCCCGGCGCCGACTGCGGCGAGCCCGATCAGAACGATCGGCAGCACCGGGGCGCCGCCCGAGTCCGAACTGCCCTTGCCGGCGGCCGGGCTGTCGGTGCTCGACGGGTTGTTGCCGTCGGCGTTGGGGAGCTGGGCGAGGTCGTATTCGTTCTCGGCGGGCACCTGCGCGCCGGCCCCGGCAGGCACCGAGGCGAGCACGGCTAGCAACGCACAAATCAGCACGAGCGCGGCGCGGCGGGTGTTTGGCGACTTCGGCATCAGGTGCCTATTCGAGGCTCCGCCTCGCTTTCCCCCGATCTCGGCGTCTCAAACCGGGGATCGGGCGCGGGGCGGAAATGGGCCGTGCAGGGATCGAACCTGCGACCTTGAGATTAAGAGTCTCCTGCTCTACCAGCTGAGCTAACGGCCCCGGGGCGCGCATGGTAGCGCCCGCCTCGAGCCGACTCTAAGAGCCGCCGAGGCCGCCGAACGGGTCCTCGATCGCGCCGTCGGTGCCGCCACCAGCCTCCTGCTTGATCCGCTTTTCGAGCTCCTTGTTGCCCGCCGCACCCTGCTCCGCCACGCCCTCGAGGGCCTTCTTGATCTGCTTGCGCGAGCTGGGATCGGTCGCGGCGAGGGCCCGCTTCGAGGCCTCATCACCGAGCTCGGTCTCGCCGGCGATGTAGGCGAAGCGAGCGACCGCCCCCCAATCGGAGGCCGTGTCGCGGGACTTCGCCGCGATCTGGCCGGCGTCGGCCGCGTCCTCGGCGGCGCGCAAAGCCGCCGAGGCGTCGCCCTCGGAGAGCGCGGCGTTGAAGAGGACGCTGTTGATCTGGAGCACGTTGAGCGCCGCGGCGGGATCGACCGGTTTCGGCTTCGTGTCGAGATAGGTGTTCCAGGAATCGAGGGCCAGCTCGAACTCCGACCTGGCGTCGGAGCTGACCGTGACGATGCCGGTGTTCGGATCGGTGGTCACACCATCCTCGGAACTGGTCGCCGACAGGAACCGGTAGTTGATCAGGTCGACCAGCGCGCGCTCGTTCTTGGGATCGGTCTCCAGGGCGGCCTCGGCGTCCTCGATCTGCTGCTCGTACTGCGGGCTCGAGGAGCTGTCGTTTCCGCCGAGGCCGATCGCGTCGAAGATCCCGCCGCTGACATCGCTGCCGATGCCGAAGCCGACGAAGCTGATGAAGAAGACGAAGGCGAGGAAGCCGAAGACGATCTGGACGACGCGCCGGCGCTTGCCGCTCTTGAGATCGAAGAGCATTGGGGCGGGAGCCTAGGGCAAGCTCTAGCCGGTACCGGCGGCCGGAGCCTGCGGGCCCTCGACCTCGGTTTCCTCGTCGAGCTCTGAAGCAGGGCGACCGAATGCGCGCGCCAGCACCAGCGACAGCTCGAACAGCGCATAGAGCGGAGCCATCGCCAGCAACATCGTCACCGGGTCGGTACCGGGCAGCAGCATCGCGACCACGGCGATGATCAGAATCGCGTAGCGGCGGTTTCGCGCCAGCGTCTCGGGTGTGACAACCCCGAGACGGGTCACCGCAAGCGTCCCGACCGGAATCTGGAACAACACCCCGACCGAGATCAGGGTGAGGATGACGAAGCCGTAGTACTCGGAGGCGCGGACCTCGATGTTGAAGTCGTTGGCGTTGAAGCCGAGCAGGAACCTGAGCGCCGGCGGCATGATCACGAAATAGGCGAAGACGACCCCGGCGATGAACAGGAACGGCACCATCAACAGCAACGGCAGGACCACCCGCTTCTCGCTCGGGCTGAACGCCGGCAGGACGAAGGCGTAGATCTGGTAGAGCAGGATCGGCAGCGCCAGCAGGATGCCGGCGTAGATCGAAAGCTTCACCGTGGTGAAGAAGGGCTCGGTCGGGCTGAACGTGAGCGGCTCAAGGTCACCGGGGAGCGGGCGGTTGGCGATCTCGAGCAGGAGCCCGTTCTGCCAGAAGCAGAGCGCCACCGCAACCGCGAGCACGACCCCGGAGGCGATGATCCGGTTACGGAGCTCGTCGAGGTGCTCGACCAGCGTCAGTCGGTCGTCGAAGCTGGCTGACTTCAGCCGTGCCACGGCGTCGCTTCCGACTCCTGCCTAGGAGCGGTTGTCGCCCACGACCTCACCCTCGACCGGCTCCGCGTCCGGGTCCGGCTGCGGTTGCGAAGCCTGGGTCTCGAGGCGGGCGTGCGCTTCGTCGTCGTCGTCGGAGCCGCTGATCGAGTCCTTGAACTCGCGCATCCCCTTGCCCAGCGAGCGCCCCAGATCGGGCAGGCGCTTGGGCCCGAAGATCACGAGTGCGATGATCAGAACGATCGCGAGCTCGAGTGGTCCGATATTCGGCATCGGCTCAGATGGTACCCCTCAGCGAGCAGCTACTTGCGCTCGTCCTCGGGAAAGTTGAGGTAGTAGCGCGAGGGAGTGGGCCCGACCTGGCCCTTGTACTTCGACGCGGTGGCGTCGCTTCCGTACGGGGTCTCGGCCTCCGAGGTCATCTGCAGGAAGGAGATCTGGCCGATCTTCATCCCCGGGTAGATCGCGATCGGCAGGTTGGCCACGTTGGAGAGCTCGAGCGTCAGATGCCCGTCCCAGCCCGCATCGACGAAGCCGGCGGTCGAGTGGATCAGCAGCCCCAGGCGGCCCAACGAGCTCTTCCCCTCCAACCGGGCCACCAGGTCGGGTCCAAGCGCGACGCGCTCGAGCGTCGAGCCGAGCACGAACTCGCCCGGGTGCAGGATGAAGGCCGCGCCGGCCTCGACCTCGACCAGCTCGGTGAGGTCCTCCTGGGCCGCCTTCGGATCGATGAACGGAGTCGTGTCGTTGCGAAAGACACGGAAGAAGCGGTCGACGTGGAGGTCGACCGATGAGGGCTGGATGCAGCCTTCGCCGAGGGGCTCGATCACGATCCCGCCGGCCTCGAGCTGCTCGCGGATCGATCTGTCCGAGAGGATCACGGGTGCGCGGAGCCTACCGTCGGTCGAAGACCGCGATCGGCCTCGGACGTACACCATCGGCCAATCGATCGTCCAGTTCTAAAGCCACGGGGTCGGCGAGCCGATATGCCGGGCGTGGCGGAGAACTGGACAGCCGCGGACAGGGTCGAGTCGGGGCGACTGCTGGAACTGCATATATGCCCGAGCTGTGGCTCGAAGCTCGTCTATCCGACGGAGTGGGCGCCGGCGCCGCAGAAGCGCTGGACCGTCGATCTGCGCTGTCCCGAGTGCGAGTGGCAGGCCGGCGGGGTCTACGCCCAGGAGGTGGTCGACCGTTTCGACGAGATCCTCGATCGCGGCACCGAACGACTGCTCAGCGATCTGCAGCTGCTGACGCGCGCGAACATGGAAGATCAGATCGAGCCCTTCGTCGCCGCGCTGCGCGCGGACCGCGTCCTGCCCGAGGACTTCTAGAGGCTCGTCAGGTCTCCGCGTAGACGGCGCGGGCGAGCTCTGCCGAGGCCTCGCGCGAGGCCTCGTCGCCGACGCCCTCGACGTGGAAGCCGACCTTGACCAGCTTGCGGTCGTCGATCGCGGTCAGCTGGCGCAGGTAGCTGACCCAGTAGGCGCCGACGCCGCCATGGGTGCGATCGTTGCCCACCCCGCGCACCCCGTGCGGTTTGGTCGAGTCGGGGATCGCGTCGAAGGTCGCCCGCTGCCGGCCCTCGGCGATCAGGTTGTAGTAGCGCCGCGCGGTGTTCGGGGCGGTGTCGATCGTGATCTCGACGTAGAGCTCGGGGCCGCGGGCCTCGCGGTACTCGCAGCTCGAGAGGTCGAGCGAATCGTTGGCCGAGCGCTCGAGCGGCTGGGCCCGAGCCCCCGCGGCGAGGATCGCCTGCTCGACCTGCCGGGTTGGCACGGCCCGGCAGGCGGGCGAGCGGGCGACCGAATCGTCGTTCGCCGGCGCCTCCTGGGTGGTGGTGGGTTCAGGGGTCTCGGTCGCCGTGTCGCCGTCGCCGCACCCGCCGGCCGTCAATGCGACGGTGGCCAGCAGCAGCGAGAGCGAGCGGGTCACGAATACCGTTCAACTACCCCTTCGGCGACGATGTCGAGCAGGCGCCGGCGCGGCTCGTCGATTCGAGCGGCCTCAAGCGATGCCTTCGCCGACTGGACGCGCGCGCGGGCGTCGGCGCGGACCAGATCGAGCGCCCCCGTGGCGGCAATCCGGTCGCAGGCATCCGCGGCGGCTGCCGCGTCGAGCGTGCGCAGGTCGAGCTCGGCGAGGCGAGGATCGTCGGCGCGGGCAAGGATCAGCGGCAGGGTGACGGTGCCGTCGAGCAAGTCCGTGCCACGCGCCTTGCCGGTGCGCTCGGAGGGCCCGGCGACATCGAGCACGTCGTCGAGCAGCTGGAAGGCGAGCCCGATCTCGCGGCCGAAGCGCTCGAGCGCGCCGTCGTCGGCGGGATCGCCGCGCTCGAGGCCGATCAGGCAGGCACATTCGAACAGCCGGGCGGTCTTCAGCCGGCAACGCTCCAGATAGCGCTCGGCCGAGATCGTCGGGTCGAAGGCGTCGCGGCGCTGGGCGAGCTCACCCTGAGCGAGACCGACGGCCGCGCCCGCGAGCAGCCGTACCCGTCGCGACGCCCGCGCGGCATCGGCGCCGGCGGCCAGCTCGGCGAACGCGCGCGAAAGCAGCAGGTCGCCGACAGCGGTCGCGGCGCCCCGCCCGGCCCGGGCGACGACGGTCGGCAGACCGCGGCGAAGCGGAGCGTCGTCGAGGACGTCGTCGTGAACCAGGGTCGCCATGTGGACCAGTTCGATCGCGGTCGCCGCCTGCAGCGCCCCCTCGCCCGCCTCGCGCCCGGCGCAGAGCAAGACCAAGATCGGGCGCAGGCGCTTGCCGCCGGCCGCCAGCGTCGCCTCGGCTTCGGAGCCGAGCGCCGGCCCGTGGCCACCGACGAGCTCGGTCAGGCGCTCCTCCACCAGCGCCATGCGGCGCGGCAACCAGGCCTCGGCGGCGTCGAGGACGACGGTGACGGGAGGCGGGACGGCGGATCGGTTCATCGGCTCGCGCTCAGGCGGGACGCGCGCCCGAGTGGATCGCGATGATCCCGCCGGCGAGCACCGTGTAGCGGATCCGCTGGAGCCCGCAGCGGTCCATGATCCCGGCCAGCCTCTCCGGCGCGGGAAACCGCTTCACCGACTCCGGCAGGTAGGCATAGGCCTCCCGGTCGCCGGCGAGCCTGCCCAGCACCGGCACCAGCCGGTCGAACCAGACTGAGAAGAACGTCGACAGCGGCGGCCGGCGCGGCTGGGTGATCTCGAGGATCACGAGGCGCCCGGCCGGCCGCAGGACCCGGCTGAGCTCGCCGATCCCGCGCTCGAGGTCGGCCAGGTTGCGGACCCCGAAGCCGACCGTGACCGCGTCGAACGACTCGTCGTCGTAGGGAAGCTCGAGCGCGTCCGCCCACTCGAAGCGAAGCCCGGGCGCGTCCCGGCACGCGGCCTTCGACCGCGCCAGGTCGAGCATCCGCTCGGAGAAGTCCGAGCCGATCACCCGCCCGCCGGGCTCGACCCGGCGGGCGAGCTCGAAGGCGAGGTCGCCGGTCCCGCAGCAGGCATCGAGCGCGGAGTCCCCCGGCCCGAGCTCCGCCCGCTCGGCTGCACGCTCGCGCCAGCGGTGGTGCAGGCCGGCGGTCATCGCCGTGTTCATCAGGTCATAGACGCCGGCGATCCGGTCGAACATGCCGCGGATCTGCCCCGCGAACGCCTCGGGCGTGCCCGACCGGTCGGAGGCGACGCTCATCGTCGGTCCACCACCCCCGCGCGGGGCGACCTCACTGCAGCGAGGCGAGGAACTGGACCAGGGCGGTGAACTTCTCCGGCGGCAGGCTCGAGTACTCGGGCATCACCCCGGAGGGGTTGACGAGGGTCCGCTCGATCGCCTGGGCAGGGAGCTTCGCGCCGATCTCGGTCAGCTCCGGTCCCGGCCCGCCGTTGCCGTTCTCGCCGAACTTGTGGCAGGCCAAGCAGCCCGATTGGGCGGCGACCTGCTTGCCGGCCTCGAACTGCGGCGGGACATCGACGTCGATCTCGGTCGGCGAGCCCGCCGAGGCGCCGAGGAAGGTCAGGTAGGCCATCGCGATGATCGTCAGGATGCCGGCGGTGGTCGCAACCGGGCGGCGCCACGGGACCCGCTCGGGGTTGCGGTCATAAAACGGCAACAGCAAGAGCAAGACCATGCACGCGGTCGGGATGCCGACGGTCGCGATCGGGACCAGCTCCGGCGGCTTGATCACCCGCAAGAGCTCGAACAAGAAGAAGAAGTACCACTCGGGCCGGGGCACGTAGGTGGTCGTGGTCGGGTCGGCCTTCGGTCCCTGCTCGGCGCCCAGCACCAGCGTCATCGCCACCAGCACGATCGCGACGAACAGCATCATCGCCGAGTCCTTGGCGATCGCGTAGGGGAAGAAGGGCTTGCCCTTCTTCTTCATCAGCTCGTACTCGCGGAGGTAGGCCTCCTTCTCGGAGGTGTTCACCGCACCCTCTCCCGCTGCTCGGGAAGCGGGCCAACCGTTTCGGTACGCAATGGCTTCGGCGTCGGGTCGGTCCGCACCCAGGGCGGCGCGGTCGTCCCCAGCTTGACAACGAGATAGAGGTGTGCGGCGATCAGGCCGATGATCACCCCGGGGACGAGCAGCATGTGGACGGCGTAGAAGCGCGGCAGCGTGGTCCCGGTGAACTCGGCGCCGGCCCGCAGGAAGTCGGCCAGGTAGGGGCCGAGCACCGGGCCCGAGCCGGTGATGTTCATCGCCACGATCGTCGCCCAGTAGGAGCGCTGGTCGAACGGCAGCAGGTAGCCGGTCAGGCCCATCACCAGGGTGAGAACCAAGAGGACCACGCCGATCACCCAGTTGAGCTCCCGCGGGTACTTGTAGGCGCCGAAGAAGAAGGTCCGCGCCATGTGCAGGAAGATGAAGATCACCATCAGCGTCGCGCCCCATTTGTGCAGGCCGCGGACGAACTCGCCGAGGAAGACGTCGTTGGTCAGGTGGGAGATCGACTCATACGCCTCGGTCGGGGAGGGCACGTAGAACATCGCCAGGAAGACGCCGGTGAGCGCCTGCATCGCGAACAAGAACAGCGTCGCCGAGCCGAGCGTGTAGAACCAGTTGGTGCCCTTGGGGACCTTCCGCAGCAGCATCCCGGTGAGGAACGGCGTCGCACCGGTGCGCTCGTCGACCCAGCCGACGACATCGATCCCGGCCTCCTTGGCCTTGTGTCCGATCTGCAGGCCTGAGTCGTCGCCGTTTGGCGACGCGCCGTTGCCCGCCGACCCGCCATTGGTCGAGGCTCCGTTCGAGCGCGCGCCGTTGGTTCGAGCGCCGGGCTTCGCCGGCTTGCGCAAAACGGCTGGGATCCGGAGCTTGGGCATCGGCTAGGGCGGAGGCGCGGTCGTGAACCGCGGTGGGTAGAGATATTCCCAGACGCCGCCGGTGAACTCTCCCGGGTCGCGCGCCCGGACCGGGTCGAGGTCGTTGGTGACGCTGTAACGCGGGCCGATCTCGAGCGTGTCGCCGCTCACCCGAGTCTGGAAGCGGTCGAGCGGGCGCGGCGGGGGGCCGCCGATCACCTGGCCCTCGAAGTCATAGACGCCGCCGTGACAGGGGCAGATGAAGTTGCCGGCGGCCTTGACGAAGCGCACCGGGCAGCCGAGGTGAGCGCAGCGGGTGGAGATCGCGATGAACGAGGCCGGGTCCTCATCGAGGTCGGCGCTGCCGCGGCGGATGTAAAGGGTGGTCTTTCCCGAGTCTCCGATCCCGTCGACGACGGTGATCACCGCCTGGCGATAGGTGTCGGAGGTGAAGTCGTCGGGTGAGCCCACCCCCTCCCACTGCTCCTCGGGACGGTCGAAGATCGGGGCGACCGCGAAGCCGACGACCGGGAGCGCGACCGCCGCCACGGCGATCCCGCCGAACGCCTGCCCGGCGACCGCGAACGCGCCCCGGCGAGTCATCGTCTCGCCCTCGTAATAGCCCGCCGGCTTGGGCTTCTCGGGGGTCGAGCCCCTGCGCTTGTCAGCCGGGTCAGCCAACTAAAGGAAAGTTTATTGCGTCGGCCCCGCGGGCCAGCTCGTTCGCGATCCCGGCGCCCGTGGCGGCATCGGTCGCCGCCGAGACGAGCGCATCCGCGGCCGACTCCGAGTCGGCACGCAGGGCCGCTTTGGCGGCTTCGTGGGCGGTGCTGGCACCGGTCGCGATCGCGGTCGCCGAGGCGATCCACAGCGCGGCCGATTCGCGCTCCACCCGCGCCGGGGTGCGCCCGCCGTCGCGGACCTGAGCGGCGAGGCTGATCAGGTCGGAGAGCTCGCGGACGGGCTCGAGCTCGCCGAGCAAGGCGAGCCGCTCGAGCCCGAGCGCGTACAGGTAGTCGCCGGCGAGCAGCTCGAGGTCGCGGTCGGCGCCCCTGATCACCCGGGGGTGCCCGTAGTGGAGCTCATGGCCCTCGCGCACGGACTCGAGCACGAGGGCGAACTCACCCGGGGCGTCGGCGGCGCGCGGCCCGGCCGCGGCGAGCTCTCCCAGGAGCGGTGCGACCACGGGCTCGATCACGTAGGGGCTGACCACCGAGTCCTCAGCACGCAGGGCGGCGGCGAGACGGCGCAGCGCGGAGTCGGGTGGGTTCACGGGCCGGCGAGCTTAGAACCTGGCGCCCGCCGGCACGGGTCTGCGCCAACTAAGCGCTCGTCGGCCGCGACTAAGGGGTGACGCCGGCGAGATCGAGGTGTTCGACCGTCGTCAGGGCGCCGTCTTAGCCGTAGTTTCGAACCCATCGTCAACGAGAGGAAGACCGATGAACTCCCAGCTCACACTGATATTCGCCGCCGACCGGTCGAGCGAGCTGCGGCGGTCCGCCGAGTCCCGCCGCCACGGGTCGCACCAGCCCCGGCCGCGGCGCCGTTCTCGCGACCGGACGCGATACTTGAGCGATGACCGACCGGGTCACCTCGGCCAGCTTCATCGGGCGTGAGCGTGAGCTCGCCAGGCTCGAAGCTGCGCTCGCCGACGCCGGCGGCGGGCGGCCGGTCCTCGCCTTCCTCGCCGGTGAGTCGGGGGTGGGAAAATCTCGTCTGCTGAAGGAGTTCGAGGGCCGAGCGGTCGCGCTCGGCGCCCGCCCGCTGGGTGGGGAGTGCATCGAGCTCGGCGGGGACGAGTTGCCATACGCGCCGTTGGTGGGGGCGATCAGGCCCCTGGCGCGGTCGGGCGACCCGGTCCTCGGTCTGATTTCCGAGAACGCCCGCTGTGAGCTGGCGAGGCTCGCGCCCGAGCTCGGCGCCCCGCCGGCGGTGCGCGCCGACGAGGGCGACGGCGAGAGCCAGCGGCGGCTGTTCGAGGCGCTGCTCGAGCTGATCGACGAGCTCGGGCGCGAGGCGCCCGTGGTGCTCTGGCTCGAGGACCTGCATTGGGCCGACAGGTCGACGCGGGCGTTCTGCGCATTTCTCGCGCGCAGCGTCCGCGAGGAGCGGCTGCTGGCGGTGCTCACGTACCGTCCGGATGAGCTCAGCCGCCGCCACCCGATGCGCCCGCTGCTGGCCGAGCTGGAGCGCGGTTCCGCGGCGGCAAGGATCGAGCTGGCGCCGTTCGCCCACGACGAGGTCGAGGCCCAGCTCACCGACATCCTCGGCGGCGAGCCCGACCGCGAGGTGGTCGAGCGGGTGCTCGCCCGCAGCGAGGGCAACCCGCTGTTCACCGAGGAGCTGCTCGCCAGCGGGCTCGACGGCCGCGGCGGCCCCTCGCCGACCCTGCGCGACGCCCTGCTGCTGCGGCTCGAGGGTCTCGGCCCGACCGCCCAGCGGGCGACTCGCGCGCTCGCCGTCGCCGGGCGGATCGACGACGGGACCCTGGCCACGGTCACCGGGATCGAGATGGCGAGCCTGCGTGCCGCCCTCCGGGAGGCCGTCGACGCGGGAGTCATCGACGTCGACGCCGACGGGCGCTTCGGATTTCGCCACGCGCTGTTGCGCGAGGTCGTATACGACGACTTGCTTCCGGGGGAGCGCGCCGACGCCCACCGCGACCTCGCCGAGACGCTCGAGGCGGGCTCGCAGGCGAATGCCGGGGTCTGGGTCAGCGCGGCGATCGCCCACCACTACCACCAGGCCGGCGATCAGCCGGCGGCGTTGCGAACCGCGGTCGTCGCCGCCGACGAGTCGCGGCGGGCACGGGCCCACGGGGAGGCCGCGGCGCTGCTCGACCGCGCGCTGGCGCTCTGGACGAGGGTCGAGGATGCCGAGACAATCGCCGGCGACGACTACGCCGGGATTCTGGTTCGGGCCGCTCGCGACCGCTATCTCGCCGGCGAGGACGGGCGCGCCGTCGCCCTGCTGCGGACCGCTCGCGAAGCGATCGACCCCGATGCCGAGCCGCTGCGGCTCGCCGCGGTGCTCGGCGATCTCGCCTCGTGCCAGTGGTCCCAGGGCCATGCCGCGCACGCCCGCGAGACGCTGGCGGAGGCACTGGCGCTGGTCCCGGACGAGCCCACCGCCGAGCGGGCGCGGCTGCTCGATCACAAGGTCCGCTTCAGCCTCCTGCGAGGGCGCTTCAGCGAGGTCGAGGAGCTCGCCGCGCAGGCGCTCGCCGACGCCGACGCCGCCGGGGTCGAGAACACCCGCGCAAGCGTCCTCAACCGGCTCGGCAGCGCCCGCTTCGGGCGCGGGGAATACGAGCGCGGCGAAGAGGCCTTTCGAGCGGCGCTCGCCGACGCTCGAGAGCACGGATCGAGCGAGGATCTCGGTGCCGCGCTCGCCAACTACGCGGATGCGCTCAACTGGGCCGGGCGAAGCGACGAGGCGGCCGAGCTGCTGGCCGAAGGCGTCTCCGAGCTCGACCCGGTCGAACGGGTGGCACGCTGGCTGCGGATGCAGCGCGCCGAGATCGAGTTCGAGCGGGGCAACTGGGAGCAGGCCGAGGCCCTGCTGCCCCACCCTGGGCGCCTCCCGCGCGGGACCACCCTGGTGAACGCCGACCTGCGGATCGCCGAGCAGGCTCTCGGCCGGGGGCACCTCGAGCTCGCCGCCGAGGTGTTGACCGAAGCCGAGGACCTGATGGCTCATTCGGTCGAGCCGCAGCTGATCGCAGCGGGCGGCGTCCTTCGGGGTGAGCTCGAGCGCCGCCGCCGAGACCTGGATGCAAGTCGCAAGGCGATCGAGGCGGCGCTCGATCGAATCGAGTTCTGCACCGAGGACGCGAGCCGAATCGCCCGGGTGGCCGCGGCCGGGGTGGCGCTCGAAGCCGAGATCGCCGAGCGCTCACGAGATCTCGGGGAAGCGGAGGCCGAGCGTGACGCACTCACACGCCTGGAGCTGATGCTCGGGCGCGTCGAAGCCGCCGTCGAGGACGTCCCGAACCCGGTCGAGGTGGCGAGGCTGGCGAGCGCGCGCGCCCACGCGGCTCGCGGGCGAGGCCGCAACTCGCCCGCGCTCTGGGCCGAGGCCGGCTCCCGCTGGGACGGCCTCGGGCGGCCCTATCCGACGGCGAAGGCGCGCTGGCGCGAGGCCGAAGCGGCGCTCTCGGCCGGCGAGCGCGAGCGGGCCGCCGAGGCCGCCGGCGCCGCGCTGGCGATCGCCCGGCGGCTGGGCTCGACCTGGCTGGTCGCCGAGGTCGAGGGGTTGGGCGCTCGGGGCCGGTTGCGACTCGATCCTCAGGACCCGCCCGCAAGTGCGGACCAGGTCGCCGAGCCGCAGGAGAACCCGTTCGAGCTCACCGACCGTGAGCTTCAGGTGCTGGCACTGCTGGCGACGGGGGCGACCAACCGGGAGATCGGAGCCGAGCTCTACATGGCCGAGAAGACCGCCTCGGTCCACGTCTCGCGGATCCTCGGCAAGCTCGACGTTCGCAGCCGCACCGAGGCTGCAGCGCTTGCCCATCGCCAGGGCCTGGTCGCAGCGGCGACGGAATGACTCGCTAATCGAAGGCGGCGGCAAAGGCTTGCGCGGCCGCCTCGCAGGTGTGCTCGATCGCCGCCTCGTCGTGCGCGAGTGAGACGAACCAGGCTTCGAACTGGGAGGGCGGCGGGTAGATGCCGCGGTCGAGCAGGGCGCGACAAAAACGCCCGTAGCGGTCGAGATCGCAGGCGCGGGCGGCGGCGAAGTCGCGCGGCGCTTGCGAGGCGAAGAAGGGGGTCACCAGCCCCGGGGCCGAGACGACTGTGACCGGGCGGTCGCCCGCAGCCGCTTGAAGCCCGGTCGCGAGCTGGGCGGTCAGTGCCCCCAGCCGTTCGTAGGCGGCCGCGTCGAGCTCGGCCAAGGTCGCGAGTCCGGCGGCGACCGCGAGCGGGTTGCCCGAGAGGGTCCCCGCCTGGTAGACGTCGCCGGCCGGCGCGACGCGCTCCATCAGCTCCCGAGAGGCGCCGTAGGCGGCAGCGGGCAATCCTCCGCCGATCACCTTGCCCATGATCGTCAGGTCGGCGCCGACGCCGAGCAGCTCCTGAGCACCGCCGCGGGCGACCCTGAAGCCGCTGATCACCTCGTCGAAGACCAGCAGCGCGCCGTTGGCATCGGCGAGCTCACGAAGGCCCTCGAGGAAGCCGGCGCCGGGCGGGACCACGCCCATGTTGGCGGGGATCGGCTCGGCGAGCAGCGCCGCGACCTCGTGCTCGGCGAGCGCCGCGGCGACCGCGTCGAGGTCGTTCCAACCGACGACGATCGTCGTCGCCGCCTGAGCGGCGGGAACGCCCGGGCTCGCCGGGATCCCCTGTGTGGCGAGCCCGGAGCCGGCATCGGCGAGGAGGCCGTCGACGTGGCCGTGGTAGGCGCCGGCGAACTTCAGCAGCCGCTCGCGGCCGGTCGCCGCCCTGGCGAGGCGGATCGCGCTCATCGCCGCCTCGGTCCCGGAGTTGACCATGCGGATCATCTCGACCGAGTCGAACCGGTCGCAGACCTCGGCGGCGAGCTCGACCTCACCCTCGGTCGCGGCGCCGTAGCTCGTCCCCCGCGCGGCGGCCTCGGAAACCGCCGCGACCACGCTCGGATGGGCGTGGCCGAGGATCAGCGGCCCCCAGGAGCAGACCCAGTCGACATAGCGGTTGCCGTCGACGTCGATCAGCTCGAAGCCCTCGCCGCGCTCGACGAAGAGCGGGTGATCGCGGCCGATCGACCGCATCGCCCGGACCGGCGAGTTGACCCCGCCGGGCAGCAGGCCGACGGCTCGTGCGTAGAGGACTTCAGAGGTGCGCGTGTCCATCACGGCACTCGCCGCTCGGCACGAGTTAGGCGTTCTCGGATTCCCACTTCGCGTAGTCGTCCGTGAAGTATCTGAGCCGCACCTTCTTGAACTCGGTCGACGAATAAAGGGTCGCGCGGTCGGGGCCGTGGAGGCCGTGCTCGTCGGCGATCGATTGCAGGATCGCGTCGCACTCGTCCTTCGAGCGCCCGTGGGCCATGGTGAAGACCGAGTAGGGCCAGTCCTCGTAGGTCGGGCGCTCATAACAGTGCGAGATTCCGCGAACCGCAGACATCCGCGTGCCGACCGCGAGGATCCGGTCGGTGGGGACCCGCCAGACGCCCATGCCGTTGGCGGAGAAGCCGGCGCGGCGATGAAAGAGGATCGCCGCGACCCGGCGTAAAAGCTTTCGCTCGACCATGCCGTCGAGATGGGCGAGCAACTCCGGGGTGCTCATTCCCGCCTCGGTCGCTGCCGCGTCGTATGGCCGCTCGATCACCTCCATCGGCCCCTGCAGGGCCCGGATCACGGCGATGTCTCGGTCGTCATAGGGCTGGGGCTCGAGCTCGCGAGGGGCGGCGGCGTCGGCCGCCGCGGCCAGCGCCTCGGTGCCCCTCTCCATCTCCAGGTTCATGTTGATCTTGAACAACTTCAGGGTGGGTAGCTGGCGAATCGACTCGGCGCCGGTCAGCCGCTGGAGAACCGCGAGAGTCCCCTGCAGGCCGAGCTCGGAGTCGGGCGGCGTGGCGATCGTGAACCAGAGGTTGAACTCGTGCGTGCGCAGGTAGTTGTGGGAGACGCCGGGGTGCGAGTTGATCAGCTTGGCGGCGCGGTGAGGGTTGTCGGGGTCGACCTTCGCCGCGACCAGCATCGAGTCATAGCCGAGCGCCCTTGTGTCGAAGATCGGAGTGATCTCGCGGATGATCCGGCCGTCGACGAGACGCCGGGTGCGGGCCAGCACGTCATCGAGCTCGATTCCCGCCTGCTCGGCTATCCCCGCGTAGGGCTCGGGCGCCAGGGGGAACCTCGACTGCAACAGGTTCATCAGCCGCTTGTCGGTCTCGTCGAGCGGGATCGCGGCGCCGTCCTTGCGCGAGCGCAGCTTCGGCTTCGGAGCCCTCACGGTAGGCGCCTCAACGGCGGCGCGGTTCGGCTTCGCTTCGCTCCGCCTCAGATCAGGCGCCTCAACGGCGGCGCGGTTCGGCTTCGCTTCGCTCCGCCTCACATCAGGCGCCTCAACGGCGGCGCGGTTCGGCTTCGCTTCGCTCCGCCTCACATCAGGCGCCTCAACGGCGGCGCGGTTCGGCTTCGCTTCGCTCCGCCTCACTGCAGCCACGCCGCGGCCTCCTTGGCGTAGTAGGTGAAGATCGCGTCGGCGCCCGCCCGGCGGACGGCGGTCAGGGTCTCGAGCACCGCGGCGCGCTCGTCGATCCAGCCCTTGGCGGCGGCCGCCTTCAGCATCGAGTACTCGCCGGAGACGTGGTAGGCGGCGATCGGGGCCTCGAACTCATCCCGAATCGCGCTGATCACGTCGAGGTAGGGCAGCGCCGGCTTGACCATGACCATGTCGGCGCCCTCCTCGAGGTCGAGACGGACCTCGCGCAGCGCCTCGCGGGCGTTCGCCGGGTCCATCTGGTAGCCGCGGCGGTCGCCGAACTCGGGCGTCGCCTCGGCGGCCTCGCGAAACGGCCCGTAGAAAGCCGAGGCATACTTGGCCGAGTAGGCGATGATCGGCGTCTCGGAGTGCCCCTCCTCGTCGAGCTGGAAGCGGATCGCACCGATCCGACCGTCCATCATGTCCGAGGGTGCGATCGCGTCGGCACCCGCCTCGGCGTGGGAGATCGCCGTCTTCGCCAGCAGCTCGACGGTGATGTCGTTGTCGACCTCGCCGTCGCGGACGAAGCCGCAGTGGCCGTGCGAGGTGTACTCGCACAGACAGACATCCGTGATCACGGTGAGCTCCGGGTGTGCCTCCTTCAGCGCCCTGACCGCGAGCTGAACGACCCCCTCGTCGTCATAGGCGCTCGAACCGGTCTCATCCTTGGTCGACGGGATCCCGAACAGGATCACCGCGTCGATCCCGACCGCGCGCAGCTCCGAGGTCTCGGCGACGAGCTCTGAGATCGAGAAGCGATCGACCCCGGGCATCGAGTCGACCGGCTCGCGCACGCCCTCGCCGGTGACGACGAACAGCGGCTGGACCAGGTGGCGAGGCGAGAGCTCCGTCTCGCGCACGAGATCGCGGAGCGCCGTCGTCCGCCGCAGGCGCCGCATGCGCGTAGCGGGGAAACTCATCGTCCCGGATTGTAGGGGCGCTCAAACGGCGCCCCCACCAACCCGGGGAGGCGCCAGCGACCGATCAGTTGGTCGCCATCGACCCCAGCGCCTTCAGCGCTTTGGCGCTGTCGCCGTGAAACTCACCGCGGACGACCTTGCCGTCGGAGAACTCCATCACATGGACGAAGGGCGCCTCGAAGCTGCCACCTTCACCGCTGGCGCGTTGGGTTCCGGTCACGACCACGACGTCACCGCAGTCGAGGAAACGGTCCGGCTCGACGCTGAACTGCGACCAGTAGCTCGGAATCCGGCCGAAGTTCGCGAGGATCTGCTCGCGGCCATTGACGATCCCGCCCAGCGGCAACTCATCCGACGTCACCCATTCGGCGTCCTCGGCGAACCCCTCGCTGAGACGTTCCAAGTCCCCGGAACTAAATGCGTCATACGCAGCGCGCGCTTCGTCGACGTTCGACATCTGAACTCCTTTGGTTTGAGTTCCTGCCCCGACCCGACCCTACACCCGCCGCTCGGGCCGGCCAAGATCAGGCGAAACGACGCAGCGCCAGGCGTGCGAGGGCCCCGTAGGCCAAGACGACCGCGGCGCAGTGGACCAGCGCCAGCGGCAGGTCGGGGCCGGCGGCGTCCAGGGCACCCTCGATCGCGTTCAGCGCCGGCTCGAACGGAAAGCAGGAGCGCACGATCTCGATCGCGTCGTAAACGCCGCCGCTGACCGTCCCGGAGGGGACGAGCGAGAGAAAGGCGATCGGGAGCGAGACCATGAACGCGAGCAGCGAGCTCGCCCGAACCTCCTTCGCCGAGCCGCCGATCGCGGCTCCGAAGGCGGCGAAGGCCGCACCACCGGCGGCGATCGCCGCGGCGATCAGCGGCGCCCGGCCCCAATCGATCGAAACCAGCGGAGTCAGCGCGGCCAACAACAACAGGGTGACCACCATCGAGGCGACGACGCCGAGGATCAGCTTCTCGACCAGCAGAGCGGTCTTGCCGACCAGCCCGCGGGTGATCCGCGAGAAAGTGTTCTCCTCGCGCTCGAGCGCCAGCGAGCCCGCCACCAGGAGCACGGTGACGAACATCAGCGTCACCGCGGCGGCGACCGCGACCGCGAAGGTGTCGAGCTCCGCGCTCTCCCCGGCGACCACCTGCTTGTCGACTGTGATCGGCTCCGCCACCGCGCCGAGCAGGGGGAGGGCGAGGGCGAGGTTGTCGCGCGCCTCTCCGGCGAAGTCGCTGACCCGGGCGAGCGCCTCGGCAGCGCCACTGTGCGGCGGCAGTTGGGCGCTGACCGCATCGAGGATCGCGGCGCTCTTGCGCAGGCCGAGCACGTCGATCGCGCCGACCAACGGCAGGTCGAGGCTGCCCCCCTCGACCAGCAGGTCGAGGTAGTTGGCCGCCTCGTCGGAGATCCGCTGGGAGAGGATCAGGTTGGCCTCGGTGATCAGCGCGGAGATCCGGTCGTCGACCAGACTCGCCTTGACCGGGTCGTCCTCATTGACCAGGACCTCGACGGTCGGCTGCTGCGGGTTCAGCCCGGCGAGCGACTGCAGCTTGTCGAGCAGGTCGGGAGGCAGGATCAAAGCTGCGATCGCGTCACCGTCGGCGACCTTCTGCTCGGCCTCGGCGCGTGAGTCGACGTCGATGCATTCGACCCGCGAGCAGAGCTCCTCACGGGCGAGGCCGCGGTCGATCTCGCTGTCGTCTGAACCGATCTCGAAGCGCTCCGAGTCGGGGACCTGGTTGAAGAAGGCAACCCGCGGCTTCGAGTTGTCGGTCTCGAGGGCAAGCCCGATCAGCACCCCGAGCGCCACCGGGTAGGCGACCAGCAAGGCGACGATCAGCGGCGAGCGCCGCAGGATCTGCAGGTCCTTGAGCAGCAGCCAGCGCATCTCGAACCTAGTGCCCGCGCTCGCGCAGGAAGCGGACGAAGGCCGCCTCGAAGTCGCGCTCGCTGCCGCCGACCGCGCCGTGCAACTCGTCCGAATCGCCGTCGAAGACGCTCTCACCGTCGGCGAGCACCAGCAGGCGAGTCCCGTAGCGCTCGGCCTCGAGCAGATGGTGGGTCGTGTAGATCACCGTCGTCCCGGAGCCTGCGAGGTCGAGGACGAACTCCCACAGGCGCTCGCGTTGGCGCGGGTCGAGGCCAGTCGAGGGCTCGTCCAAGAGCAGCACCGCCGGCGCCGAAAGCAGGCCGATCGCGATGTTGACCCGCTGCTGGTTTCCTCCCGAGAGCGTCCCCACCTGGTCGTCGCCGCGGTCGGTGAGACCGGTCTGGGCGAGCATCCGCGTGACCGCCGCGTCGACCTCGCCGACCTGCTCGAGGTGGGCGAAGAGACGCAGGTTCTCGACCACCGTGAGCCGCCGATACAGCGCCCCCTGCTGCGGCACCCAGCCGACGTCGCCCTCGACCTCGACCGAACCCGAGTCGGAGCTCAGGATCCCGGCGAGGATCGAGAGCAGTGTCGTCTTGCCGGCGCCGTTGGGCCCGATCACCGCGAGCAGCTCGCCAGGGCCGGCGTCGAAGGAGACGTCGCGCAGCGCCGCACGAGCGCCGAAGCTCTTGCTCAGTCCGCGCGCCTCGAGAGCCCTCGCCTGCCCGGCTGCCGTCCCGTTCACCGCCGCAACGCTAGATGGTCCCCGCGGGCGAGCACCAATACGCTGGACCAGCGATGAGAGTGCTGTTCATCGGCGACGTCGTCGGCAAGCCCGGGCGAGCGGGACTGGCGCGAGCGTTGCCGGGCCTGCGCGACCGCCACGCTCCCGACCTCGTGATCGTCAACGGCGAGAACTCCGCCGGAGGGCTCGGGATCACCGAGAAGACCGCGACCGAGCTGTTCGCGATCGGTGCCGACGTGATCACCCTCGGCAACCATGCATTTCGCCACCGCGACGTCTTCGACTACCTCGATCAGAGCGAGCGGGTGATCCGCCCGGCGAACTTCATGGCCCGCAATCCCGGCCGCGGGCACACGATCGTCGAGGCCGCCGGGATCAAGGTCGGGGTGATCAACCTGATCGGCCAGGTGCAACTGCGGGCGGCGCGCTCGCCGTTCGCCGAGGCCGACCTCCTGCTCGACCGCCTCGAGGGGCGCGTCGACACCGTCTTCTGCGACTTTCACGCCGAGGTGACCTCGGAGAAGGTGGCGATGGGGTGGCACCTCGACGGGCGCGCGGGCGCCGTGGTCGGCACCCACACGCACGTTCCGACCGCCGATGCGCGGGTGCTCCCGCAGGGCACCGCCTACATCTCCGACGTCGGCATGACGGCCTCGCGCGCGAGCGTCCTCGGGGTTCGCTGGGAACAGGCGCTGGAGAGCTTTCGCACGCAGATGTCGGTCCGCTTCACCACCGCCGAGGACGACGTGTGGGTCAATGCGGTGGTGGTCGAGCTGGGCCCCGACGGCCTCGCGACCTCGATCATCCAGGTGCTCGAGCCGGCGCCGGAGTGAGCGGGGACGGGGAGCGGGGAGGAAGGAAGCAGGGAGGGGAGCGGCCTCATGCTCTGTCTGCTGCTCGCCGCCTGCTCAGCGATTCGGCGTCGGACGCAGCGGTCGGGCCGTCGCCAGCGCGATCAGGGCCGCACCCGCGAACCAGGGTATGTAGAGGTAGAACCAGTGATCCACCGAGAGCTGCAGGGCGATCACCAGGGCGGCGGCGAGCGCCGCGATCTGCGCCGGTGAGCGACGACGGGGGAAGAAGGCGACCGTGAGCGCCAGCCCGGCGCAGGCCACGAGCGCGGCCGTCTGCAGCCACTCGACCCCCTCGACCTGATCCCAGATGCTGAACGGTGAGCTGCGGTCGAGCTGACTCGACACGGTCCGGTCCCAGAACGTCGCCAGCCCCGGATCGATCGCGGGATGGGCGAGCATCAGGGCGAGAACGAATACGAACGCCGCCAGGGCGAGGGCGACCGGGCGCAGGCGCCGCAGGCGCGGTCGCCCGAGACGCTCGAGCAGGCCGCGCTCGCCGGCCGCGTAGAGCGGCGCCAACACCAAGGGCGCGAACTTGACCGCGACACCGAGGCCGAGCAGAGCGCCGCGCACGAGCGGCTTCGCGAACCAAACCAGGCTCCAGACGGACAACGCCGCCACCAACGAATCGTTGGAGTTGGATTGCAGGGCGAAGGCGGTATAGGGATAGGCGACCCAGGCGAAGGCGAGGACGATCCCGAGGTCGCGGCCGGCCCGGCCGCGACGCAGCCGGCGGCCGTAGACGAACAGGCCGGCGACGGTCGCCAGGTCGAAGGCGATCGCGGCGGCGTGGGAGGCCGCCAGCTCGTCCCACTCGCCATCCCAAGGCAGCGCCAGCTCGAAGGGGACGTAGGCGTAATAGTTGGCGGGGCCGTAGGTGTCCCCGAACGGGTTGTCGGAGGGGAACGCTCCGGCGCCATAGAGCGGCTCACCGTGGGCGATCCGGTCGGCGCCGACGGTGCCCGCGTAGCCGACGTCGATGACCCCCGAGTCGGCGACGTTGATCGTCAGCCGAAAAGCGATCAGGGCGATCGCCGCGAGTCCGAGCCAGGTCGCCGGCAGGGTCGGGCGCAGGGCCGATCCGCCGCGCCAGCCGAGCCACAGCAGGCGCGCCAGCAGGTAGACGAGCACCGGGTAGACGAGCGGGACCGAGACGCCGATCTGACCACGGTTGAAGAACAGGTGCGAGACGCCGAAGGCCAGCAACGCGACCAGGTCGAGGTGGGCCAGCCGCAACGGGCGGCGCCAGTCGACCAAGCCGGCGAGGAAGATCGCGCTCAGGCCGATCCAGACCCAGGGCGAGTTGAGCACGTGGCCGAACTGGCCCTCGTACCCGCGCGCCATCGGCCAGGCGACCTGATCACCGGTCCAGGATTCGCGCACGCTGCCGGCGGTGCCGTCGACGATCACCTGGACGACCTCGATCCCGTCGCGCTTGAAGCCGACCTGCCAGGCGCCGCCATCCTTGACCTCGATCGCCGTCTGCAGCCTTGAGCCGGACTCTGCCGCCGCGACCACGTTCGGATCCTCGGAGGCGATCCGGAACGCTCGCTGAGCCGAGACCGAGTAGGCGGGGGGCGCCTTGGGGAAATAGCTCGGCGGGCTCGGCGCCGGGTCGGCGGCGAGCGCAGCCGTGGGCGCAGATGCGAGCGAAACGGTGACCGCGAGCGCGGTGGCTAGCCGGAGCGCTCGTCGAAGGTCCACAGCTTGTTGCCGATGAAGTTCACCGGCATGGTCAGCGCCACGGCGAGCGCCTGGGCCGGCAGCTCGGGAAGGTCGGCGCTGGAGACCAAGAGCTCGAGCAGGGCCAGGTTGATCGCCAGGCCGGCGATGCTGACCGCGAGAAAGCGGGCCGCCTGGAAGCCGGCGTGGCCGTCGCCGGCGGCGAAGGTCCAGTGGCGATTCCAAGCGAAGTTGTTGGAGACCGCCACGCAGAAGGCACCGACAGCGGCCGCCAGGTGGTGAAGCCCGATCAGCTCAGTCAGCGCCGCGAACACGAGCAGGTTGACGAAGTAGCCCGAGCCGCCGACGAGCCCGAACCTGACCAGCTGCATCCAGTTGGCGGGCTTGCGTGCGCCGAGGTGGATCCGGCGGACCAGGCGCGATGTCCGCCCCGGCGAGGCGGTCTGCTCGATCGTGGTCATCTGGCCACTAACCCCCGACCGCCGAGCCGGTTGCACCCGCGGCCAAGCTGAGCGATTCGTCGTCGCCGATGCCGAAGTGCCGGTAGACGAGCCCGGCGACGTCGCGCAGCGCCCACTGGTCGCGAATCGATTCGCTGCCCGGCTCGAGCCCGCAGAGGACCAGCGGGCCGAGCGAGTCGCCGGCGGCGAGGGCACCGTGACTGCCGCCGGGGCAATGCGTGACCCCGCCCCAATCGACGAGCTCATAGCCCTCGGACGCGGAGATCAGGATGTCGCCCGCGTGGGGCGCCCCCAGTGCCGCCCAGAGGCGAGAGAGCGCATCCGGATAGGCGGCGGAGTCGAAGCGCTCGTCATCGACGGTCGCTCGCAGCGCCCCGAGATCGCCATCGACGTCCCATGGCCGCCCCCGTCGATCGATCACGGCGGCCCCGGGGCGAAAGCGCAGACGCTCCCCGTTTCGCTCGACCACCGCCTCGCCGCCCTCGAGCCAGGCGAACAGATCGACGCCATCGGTCCGGGCCAGCTGCTCGCGAACGCCGGCGCCGACGCGCTCGGCGCGCCGGCCCTCGGCGAGCACATAGACCGCGCCCGCGCGGGCGATCGGGCTGACCGCCAGGTCGGCGTGGTCGGGCGAAGCGTTCGGCTCCAGCACCCGCCAGCTCTCGCCCAGCTGCTCGGCCAACGGGAGCGGCTGCTCGACCCGGGTCTGAGCGTGGTCGGCGAGCATGATCACCGCGTTTGTTTCGAGGAACCGGTCGAGTCCGCCGGCGGCATCGGCGAGCTCGGCGAAGGCCGCGTCGGCGCGGGCGATCGACTCGATCTGCGCATCAGGGCCGAACCTGTGCGAGTGGTAGTCGTTGTCGGGCAACGAGAACAGCAGGAAGTCGTAGAGGTCGGCCTCGACCAGTTCGCGCCCGACGCACGCCGAGTAGGAGTCGCGAGTGCCCGGCCGGGCCAGGGTCGGCGTGCAGTCGACCCTGCGGCTCGAGTAGAGCTCGCCGTAGAAGAGCTCGTTCGGACCCCAGGTGGCGTGGCGGAAGCTGGCGGCGAGCGCCACCCGGCGCAGCAGCCCCTCGAGCCCGAGCTCGTGGCGCGTGCGGCCGCGGTAGATCAAGAACGGTGTGCAGGCGCTGCGGATCGCGTGGTCGCCGAGGCGCTCGAAGATCGTCTCCACCTCGTAGGAGAGGTGGGACATGTTCATGTTGTAGACGATGTCGTAGAGCGTCCGAAAGAGCCCGAAGGCGCGCGTCGCCTCGAACGAGCTGCCGTACTCGATGTAGCGGCCCTCGGCGCGGTGATACCAGTTGCTGCCGCTGATCCAGTGCCGATCAGAGGCTGACCCGGTGACGATCTCCGAGTTGCAGACCGGGGTCACGGAGGGGAAGGCCGCGACGCAGTCGCCGATCAGCGTGCCGCGGTCGATCAGCGCGGCAAAGGTCGGGGCCGCACCGCCGCGCGCCGCCTCGACCAAGATGTCGGTGCGCAGCGAGTCGACGACGCAGAGAACGAGCTTGCGCTGCGTCACCGCAGCGTCCTCAGCCCCTCGTACTTGCCCGCCGAGCGCCGGCGACGCCCTGCGTAAAGCCACAGGAGGCCGGCGAGTGCGAGCAATGAGATCGGCGGCAAGAGGACGGAGAGGCCGGCGAGGGCGAGCGCCGCGAGCGCGATCAACGCGGAGATGAAGCCGCCGCCCTCGGCCCGGCGGGCGGCGCCTTGGGCGAAGTCGCTGACGACGAGGAAGGCGAACACCGCGAGCGCCGCGCCGATCGGCCACCCCGGCCAGGCGGGGTGATCCTCGGCCTCCAGCGAGGCGCCGAGGAGGAAGGCACCGCCGATCGCGGCGAGCACGGCGAGCGCGGTCGAGAAGCTGCCGCGCCGCCCGGGGGCGCCGGCGAGCGCGCCGGCCGCGAGCGCGAGGCCGACCCCCTGACAGCCTGCGAGTAAGAGGTCCATCGGGCGCTGAGGCTAGAGGATCGCCTCCCGCCACCGGCCCGCTCTCCGGCTGCTCTACGGTTCGCGGCGATGGCCGCAGGGGTGGGACACGGACCGTGGGCCAACGGCCGCCCGGACGCTGCTCTGCGGCGGGCATACGCCGAGGCCTCGACCACCCCGTTCTGGCTCGACTCGGCCGGCCGGCCGGCCGCTGCGCCGCCGCTCGAGGAGGAGATCGAGGCCGACCTCGCGATCGTAGGCGGCGGACTGAGCGGGCTCTGGGGCGCGCTGCTCGCCAAGGAGGACGATCCGAGCCGCGAGGTCGTCCTGGTCGAGGGCGGCCGGATCGCCCATGCCGCCAGCGGGCGCAACGGCGGCTTCTTGACCTATTCGCTGACCCATGGGATCGGCAACGGCATCGCTCGCTTCCCCGACGAGATGCCGGCGCTTGAACGGCTCGGCCTGGAGAGCTTCGAGGCGATCGTGGCGGCGGTCGAGCGCCATCGAATCGATTGCGGGCTCGAGCTCAACGGCGGGCTCGACGTCGCGGTCGAGCCGCACGAGGTCGAATGGCTGGCCGAGGAAGCGCAGATGCTCCGCCGCTTCGGTCACGAGGTCGAGCTGTTGGATCGAGAGCAGGTGCGCAAGCGGGTCCACTCGCCGATCTTCGAGGCTGGGATCGTGATGCCGGGTGGCAACGCGATCGTCGACCCGGCGCGGCTTTGCTGGGGGCTGGCGCGTGCGGCCCGTGAGCTCGGCGTGCGGATCTTCGAGCAGACGCCGGTCCGGCGCCTGCGCCCAGCCGGGGCAGCGGTCGAGCTCGGTTGCCCGGCGGGGCGGATCCGGGCGGGCCGAGCCCTGCTGGCGACCAGCGCCTACCAGGGACTGGTGGCGCCGATCCGCCGCCGGGTGGTCCCCGTCTACGACTACGTCCTGGTAACCGAGCCCCTCTCCGCGGCGCAGCTCGAGGCGATCGGCTGGCGCGGGCGCGAGGGCATCGGTGACTCGGCGAACCAATTCCACTACTACCGCCTGACCGCCGACAACCGGATCCTCTGGGGCGGCTACGACGCCGTCTACAACTACGGCGGCCGGGTCGCCGAGCGCCGCTCGCAGCGCGAGGAGAGCTTCGCCATGCTCGCCGCCCACCTGCTGACCGCGTTTCCGCAGCTCGAGGGGATTCGCTTCAGCCACCGCTGGGGGGGCGCGATCGACACCTGCAGCCGCTTCTTCGCCTTCTACGGGACGGCGATGTCGGGGCGGGTCTCCTACGCGGTCGGGCACACCGGCCTCGGCGTCGGGGCCAGCCGCTTCGGCGCCCGGATCGCGCTCGACCTGCTCGACGGGCGCGAGACCGAGGCCACCAGCCTGCGAGCGATTCGCTCGAAACCGATCCCGTTCCCGCCCGAGCCCCTGCGCTGGGCGGCGATCGAGCTCACCCGAAACCGGCTCGCCGCGGCCGACAATCGCGCCGGGCGGCGCGGCATCTGGCTGCAAGCCCTCGACCGTGTGGGCCTGGGCTTCGACAGCTGACGGCTGACGCGAAACCGTCGTCAGTGGCCCCCCTCCGGCGCTCGCTCCGCTAGATTCGCGAGCCCTGATGGAGCGAGTGATCAACGAAGCGATGCGCGCCTACTACGAGCAGCGAGCCCAGGAGTACGACGACTGGTGGCTGGCCGAGGGCCGCTTCGCCGAGCGCCTGCGCCCCGGCTGGCACCAGGAGGTGGCGGCGATCACGGGCGCTGTCGCCGCCCTTGCGCCGGCGCGCACCCTCGACATCGCCTGCGGGACCGCCTTCTTGAGCGAGCATCTGCGGGGCGAGTTGACCGCGATCGATCAGAGCCCGGCGATGGTCCGGATCGCGGCGGACCGACTCCCACACGCACAGGTGCTGATGGCCGAGGCAGTGCCGCTGCCGTTCGCCGACGGCGAGTTCGAGCGCGTCTTCGCCGCTCACTTCTACGGTCATCTCGAGGGGCCCGAACGCGATGCGTTTCTCGCCGAGGCGAGGCGGGTCGGCGGCGAGCTCGTCGTGGTCGACTCGGGCCTGCACGCCGGCGTCGACCCGGAGGTGATCCAGGAGCGGACCCTCGAGGACGGCTCCACTCACCACGTCTACAAGCGCTTTTTCACCGGCGAAGGGCTCGCCGACGAACTCGGTGGCGGCGAGATCCTCCACGTCGGTGACTGGTTCGTCGCCGTGCGCTCTCCCTGAAGCCGCAGATCTAGGCGGGCTTGCGAATCAAGGCGATCGCGTCGCTGCGGTGAGTGCCGCCGATGATCAACACGGGCGCGCCGCGTGGCTCGGCGAAGTCGAGCACCGCGGTACTCCAGACGTCGTCGACGACCGCCACCGCGCCCGCTGTGAGGTGCGGCCAAATCGACTCCAAGTCCTCACGCTGGGACCCATAGGAGTGGTCCCCGTCATGAACGAACAGGTCGATTGGCGCCACCGCGCGAGCCAGCGGCGCGAGCTTTTCGCGAGAAGGGCCGAGGGTGAGCTGCCAGCGCGAGCGCAGCTCGGGCGCGATCGCAGCGCCGATGAATGTCCGCGCATCCTGTTCGAGCGGGGGTAGATCGATCGAGTAGAGCCGCCCGTCGGGACTCCCGGCCTCGAGGGCTCGCAGGATCGCGGCGGAGCTGTAGCCACGGGCAACGCCGACCTCGACCACCGTACGCGCGGCGCTCAGCCGGGTGAGCGCAGCGAGCGGGCGAATCAACGACTCGCGCGGCCACCAGGGAGGCGGATCTCCGTCGAGCGGGCGCGGGAGCCGGACGCAGGCGAGCGCTCGCTCGCATTCAGCAGGCGCAGCGCCCGTGACCGCGGCGAGCGCGTGCGTGGGGTCGAGCATCAGGTGGTCGCGGCCGGCGAGCGCGAACCCGCGCCCGTCGCCGCTCGAGATCGCGGCGCGCCGGCTGCGCCAGTAGGCCAGCCCCCAACGCGGGTTGGAGAGATACCGCATCCCCCTCCGCAGCCTCTCGGGCAGGGTGGGGCTCAATCGACCAGCCGGCGCTCGACCGCCCAGCGGCTGAGCTCGTGGCGGTTCGAGAGCTGCAGCTTGCGCAACACCGTGCTCACATGCGTCTCCACCGTCTTCGGGGAGATCGAGAGCTCGAGGCCGACCTCCTTGTACAGATAGCCGCGGGCGATCAGCCGCAGGACCTCGCGCTCGCGCATCGTCAGCTGATCGAGCTCGGGGTCGACCTCGGCCTCCGGGATCTGTCCGGCGAAGGCGTCGAGGACGAACCCGGCGAGGCGAGGCGAGAACACCGCGTCGCCGGCTCGCACGCGGCGCACCGCCTCAGCGAGGTCGGGGCCGGAGATCGTCTTGGTCACGTAGCCACGTGCTCCGGCGCGGATCACCGCGATCACGTCCTCGGCAGCGTCGGAGACGGAGAGGGCGAGAAACCGCACCGCCGGGTTGTCGGAGGCGACCCGGCGGATCACCTCGACGCCTCCTCCCCCGGGCATGTGGACGTCGAGCAGGACCACGTCGGGGCGCTCGCGGCCGATCGCCCGGACCGCCTCCTCGACGCTGCCTGCATCGGCGCGAACATCGACCAGCTGCTCGAGCTCGGCGCGAACGCCCGAACGAAAGATCTCGTGATCGTCGACGATGATCACGCTCACCTGGCCGGCCGCGTCGCTCATACAGGCTCCATCTCGATCGTCAGCTCCACCTCGGTGCCCCGGCCGGGCGCCGACCGTACGGTCGCCCGCCCGCCGTTGCGCTCCATCCTGCCGATGATCGAGTCGCGGAGGCCGCGCCGGTCCTCGGGGACCGCGTCGGGGTCGAAGCCGGAACCGCGGTCGCGGACGAAGACCTGGGCGGTGTCGGCGTCCATCTCGGCGTAGACGGCGATCGTTCCGGCATCCCCGGCGAACTTGGCCGCGTTGGTGAGCGCCTCGCGGACGGCGGCGACCAGGGCGGCGCAGCGTTGATCGAGCTCACGGTCGCCAACCGCGACCACGTCGATCGCGACCCCGTGGGCGTCCTCGACCTCGGCCGCAGCCGCTTCGAGCGCCCCGGCGAGACTCCTTCCCGCCGCGCGCGCCGACCCGTCGGCGAGCCAGGACCGCAGCTCGCGCTCCTGGCGGCGGGCGAGGGTCGCGACCTCGCGCGGGTCACCGGCGCGCTTTTGCATCAGGGTCAGCGTCTGCAGTACCGAGTCGTGGAGGTGGGCTGCCATCTCGGCGCGCTCGGTCGAGCGGATGCGGGCGGCGCGCTCGGTGGCCAGGTTGCGCCCCAGCCGCCAGAGGAAGGGAGCCAGGATCAGGGCCAGCGCCATCACCCCGACCAGGGTTGCGAGGACGGCCTCGCGCGCGGACCCGAGCGCGTCGTTGGTGGACAGGAAGAGGAGCGCCGCGCCGACCACCAGGGCGATCCCGAAGCCGCCGCGGTAGAGGTCGGCTATCCCGCCGGGCGCCGGCATGGGGGCACCGGCCTCGGTCGCGGTGGGCTGCGCCGAGGCCGGGCTTGGGGGCGGCGACTCGGGAGACATCGCGCGCGACTGGCGCCAGAGCAGCGCCGCGCCGGCGGTCGCCAGGACGAGCGGCCAGACGAGCGCGTCGCTCCACCAGATCCCGAGCTCGCGACAGACCAGCAGGGCCGCGAGCGCCAACAGACCCGCGCCCGCGGCAACCCGCGACCCGCCGCGGGCGAGCCGGGGCGCTCGCCGCGGGCGAGCGCCCGTACGACCCAGCTCGGGGACCAGGATCCAGGCGAGCAGGTAGGCGCCGACCGCCAGCCCGGCAGTGGCGATGGCGGCGACCACGAACGCGACCCGGATCAGGATCGGGTCGACGCCCAGGCGTTGCCCGAGCCCCGCACAGACACCGGCGACGACCCCGTTGCCGGGGTCGCGCCAGAGGCCGGCTCGGTTTTCGGTCGCGCTCACGGGTCGCTGTCTCGCAGGCCGCTGATCAACAACGCCGCGCCGAGCAGTGCCGCGACCAGAGCGCCGAGCCAGCCGAAGCCGAGCTCGATCGAGTCGCTTTGGTCCAACAACAGCAGGGCGCCGAGCACGATCACGCCGACCCCCGCGACGAGCGACACTTCATCGCGGCCCTCAGCAGACGGTCGCACGGTCCTGCCTCCCGCTGCCAAAGTCGCCGTGACCGTCATAGAAGCGGTCGACCGCCGTTCAGCACCCTGAGCGAGCCCACGTCGACCTCGCCGTCGAGGTCGACGGAAGCGCCGCGAACGATTCCCGCCGTGGGGTTGGAGTCGACGTCGACTCCCTGGTCGACTCCGCTGCCGAGGACGATCTCGCCGGCGCCCACGCGCAGGTCGGGCGAGACGCAGACGTCCTCGGGCACGACCAGCACGGCTTCGCCGACCCCGAGGTCGAGGTCGAGCGAGAGCTCGGTGTCCCGAGCCCAATCGAGCTCGCGCAGGTCGACGACCAGCCGGCCGACCCCGAGCTCGTAGCGGTCGTCGACCTCGCGCATCGACGAGGGCTGGTGGAAGCGGTCGCCGATTCCACCAGCGAAGCTGATGTCGGCGGCCGAGACCACCCCGAGGGGGACCGCCAGCGCCAGCGCCGGAGCGATCAGCCAGCGGGCGCCACCGCGGAAGGCAGCCACCACCAGCATCGCTCCGATCGCGACCACCAGCGCCGCGATCACGGTGCCGTTGCCGGTCGCGGTCGCGAACGCGCTCGCCAGGGCGACGCCGACCAGCGCGAAGGCGGCGACCACGGCGAGCGCCACCGCGGCGACCGTTCGCCCGGCCGTCATCGGCTCCTCCGGGTCGCGGCGGCGGATCAGCGCGTAGGCGCCGGCGGCGATCGCCACCAGGATCAGCAGTCCCCACGGACCGCCGTCCCAGCCCCAGTCACCCCAGAAGAAGAGCGAGCCTGCGGCCGAGATCGCGACGCAGACCACGATCACGCCGGCCGCAATCGCGAGCCAGCGCGAGCGCTGGATCGGCGGGCGCTCGGTCTCGCCGTCGGGCCCGGGCTCGTTCGGGACGAAGAGGGCGAGGGCGATGTAGGCGAGCGCGCCGAGGCCGCCGAAGAAGACCGAGACGGCGAAGGCGATCCGAAAGATCAGCGGGTCGACAGAGAAGTAGCGCCCGAGGCCGCCGGCGACGCCGGCGAGCACGCGGTCGCCACGACTGCGCTCGAGGCGCTTCGGCTCACCCTCGGCGCCGCCGTGGTACTCCTCGGTCGGCGCCGTCGGCGGGTCCGGGGGCGAACTGCCGCCGCCCTCTCCCGGTGGAACGTTGCTGCGTTCGATCTCGTCCATCTCGAGCCTCCAATGGTCTACAGCGGATGGCTCGATCCTGCCCGCGCGGCGGCCCGGCGTCTATCGGGGATGACCCTGAGCCGACCCGGGCCGGTCCCGGAGGACGGGCGGGCTAGTCGCTGCCCGAGGCGAAGTCCTCGGGGGAGACCTCGTCGAGGAAGTCCTTGAACTTCTCGACCACCTCCTCCTGGTCCTCGACCTCGTGCTCGAACTCGATCGAGGACTCCTCGATCACCTCTTCGGCGGCGAAGATCGGGGCCTGGCAGCGGACCGCGAGCGCGATCGCGTCGGAGGGGCGTGAATCGATCTCGATCTCCGAGCCGTTGACCGAGATCGTGATCGAGGCGTAGAAGGTGTTGTCGCGAAGCTCGGTCACCGACACCCGCTCGCACTTGGCTTCGAGCTGCTCGAGCAGGTCGTTGAGCAGGTCGTGGGTCATCGGGCGCGGAGTCTGGGCGCCCTGCAGCTTCATCAGGATCGCCGCTGCCTCGGGGTGGCCGATCCAGATCGGCAGGAAGCGGTTGCCGTCCGAAGTCTTCAACAACACGATCGGCTGCTTGCCGACCATGTCGAAGCTGACGCCGTAGATCTGCATCTGCTGCATGTTGTTGTTCACACCCGTGGCCGGCGGCTCGAATTCGTCCCTGGGAGCCATTATAGGTGCGGCCTGATCCCGCCTCCCCGGCGTTCGCCGGAGGTGTCAGGCTTGCGGCGCCAACGTCATCTCAGCCAACGGGGGGTCCTGAATTGACCCGTCGCGAACGCCGTCGGGCGCGGCAGCGGCTTCGCCAGGGCGACGACGATCGAGGTCAGGCCCTGAGCGATCAGGTGGCCACCGATCGAGAACAGCTCTTCGGCGAGCGCGGCAGCGTCGAGTTCTTCGAGAGCGAGGGCCGCGGCTGAGCATCGGGGCGCGGCGCAGATGGGCGATCGTGGACTCGAACCACGGACCTCGTCCTTATCAGAGACGCGCTCTAACCAACTGAGCTAATCGCCCGCGAGTCGGGCATTCTAGAGGCCCTTGGCGGGACGACCCGACATGCCGGCGCTGCTGCGCTCCGACCTGGTCTCGGACCCGCTCGAGCAGTTCGCAGCGTGGTTCGAGCTGGCGCAACGCGAGGTGCCGCTGGCGGAGGCGATGACCCTGGCCACCGTCGACGCCGACGGCGCCCCGGATGCCCGCATGGTCCTGCTCAAGGGGGTCGACGCGCGCGGGTTTCGCTTCTTCACCAACCACGACTCCGCCAAGGCCGCCCAGCTGGCTAGCGTGCCGAGCGCGGCACTGGTGATCTTCTGGCGCGAGCTCGACCGCCAGGTGCGCGTCCGCGGCTCGGTCGAGCGGCTCCAGGGCGGCGAATCCGACGCCTATTTCGCGACCCGCCCGCGCGAGTCCCAGCTCGGCGCCTGGGCCTCACCCCAGTCCGAGCCGATCGAATCGCGTGCGGAGCTCGACCGGCGGGTCGAGCAAGTCAGCGAGCGGTTCGGCGGCGGCGAGGTGACCCGCCCGGCGCACTGGGGCGGCTACCTGCTTCGACCGCGCGCGATCGAGTTCTGGCAGGGCCAGGTCGGGCGCCTTCACGACCGCTTCCAGTACCTGCCGACCGCCGATGGGTGGGCGCTCGAGCGGCTGGCGCCCTAGGTCCTCGAAGGCCCCTGGGCGGCGTCGACGACTCCGACCTCGAACCAGGTTGGCTCACCGGCGATCAGGCGCGGCCGATGTCGCGGGCGAACGCGAGCAGCTCGGAGATGTCGTCGAAGCGCAGCTCGGCGCGGATTCCGTCCCGCTTCGAGCGAACCCTGACGCCATGGCCGAATGCCTCCTCGAGCGCCTCCTCGGCGCCGAGCAGCGCCGCCGCCTCGTCGGCATCGGGCCTCGCTGCCGGCGCGGGCGGGGACTCCGCCAGCTTCGCCCGGCGCTCGGTCTCGCGAACCGACCAGCCGGCCGCGGCGGCGTCGCGGGCGAGGCGGCGGCGGACATCGTTGCCGCGCGCCTGCAGCACGGCCCGCCCGTGGCCCTCGCTGAGCTCGCCGGTGGCGAGCAGGTCGAGGACGTCGTCGGGAAGGTCGAGCAGCCTGATCAGGTTCGAGATCGCGGGCCGCGTGCGCCCGAGCCGGCGGGCGAGCTCCTCCTTGGAGAGCCCGAGCTCCTCGACCAGGGCGGCGCATGCGCGGGCCTCATCGACCGGGTTGAGGTCCTCGCGGGCCACGTTCTCGATCAGCGCGGTCTGCATCCTGCGGGCCTCGTCCTCGTCGCGAAGCACCGCAGGAACGGTCTCCAGCCCGGCCTGGCGGGCTGCGCGCCAGCGGCGCTCGCCGGCGATCAGCTCATAGCGCCCGTCCGTCAGCGGGCGCAGGATCAACGGCTGGACCACCCCGGCTTCGGCGATCGACTCGGCGAGCGTCTCGAGGGTCTCAGGATCGAAGCGCCGTCGCGGCTGCCTCGGGTTCGGCCGGATCAGGTCGAGCGGGACCTCGCGGTAGTCGCCGGCGCCCGGAGCGGCATCGGGCAGGATCGCCGCCAGCCCCCGACCCATGCCTCGGCGCGCCCCGCTCACGCCGCCAGCGCTCCGTCGTCCTCGCGCTCGGCGAGCTCGGCGGCGAGCTCGGCATAGGCCGCCGCGCCGCGAGAGCCGGGAGCGTGCTCGCCAACCGGCAGGCCGTAGCTGGGCGCCTCGGCGAGGCGCACGCTTCTCGGGATCACGGTAGCGAACACATGTTCGGGTAGGTGGTCGCGCAACTCGGTCTCGACATCGTTGGCGAGGCGGGTCCGCTCATCGTGCATGGTGATCAGAACCCCGGTCAGAACCAGCGCCGGGTTGAGCTCGCGGCGGACAAGGTCGAGGGTCTCGAGGAACTGCACCAGCCCCTCCAGCGCCAGGTATTCGGCCTGCACCGGGACGATCACCCGGTCGGCGGCGGCGAGCGCGTTCAGGGTCACCGGCCCGAGCGACGGTGGGCAGTCGAGCAGGGTGAGCGCGAAGCGCTCGCGGACCGCGCCGAGGCGATCGCGAAGGTGCCGCTCGAAGCCCGGGATCCGGGGGAGCTCGACCGAGGCACCGGCGAGCTCGCGGTTCGCGGGGACGATCCAGAGGTTGTCGGGGCCGGCCGGGCGCGCGGCGACCGCGACCGAGGTCCGGCCGCAGAGGCATTCGTAGGATGACGGCAGTTGGTCGCGGTCGAGGCCGAGGGCGACGGTCGCGTTGCACTGCGGATCGAGGTCGACCAGCAGCACCTGGCGGCGACCGGCGGCGACCGTCGCCGCGAGGTTGACCGCGGTCGTGGTCTTGCCGACCCCGCCCTTCTGGTTGGCGATCGCGTAGACGGCGCCCATCTCGCGGCGACCTTAGCCCGGCGAGCGGCGCCGGAAATCGCTTTTGCCGCAGCTAGCGCGATCGGCGGGACCCGAACGGGCGCTTCTTCGCGATCCCGGGGCGGCGGGGTAGCCCGTCCGGCGTCGGGCCGACCTTGCGGACCAGGTGCAGGTGGCGGTGCTCGAAGCCGGTCTCGGGGCCCACCGCTCGCACCTCGACCGCGTCCATCGCGAGCCGCTCGCAGGCGAGCTCGAGCTCGGCCTCCTCGTCGCGGTCGCGTCGCCCCTTCCAGGCAACCAGTGCGCCCCCTTCGGCCAGCAGCGGTGAGGCGAGCTCGGCGAGGGTCGCCAGGCGGCCGACAGCGCGCGCGGTCACCACCCCGTAGGCCTCGCGGCCGCCACCCGGGGGCGGGCTCGCGGCCCAGGTCTCGGCACGCGCGCAAACCGCGGTCGCGTTGTCGAGCCCGGCGGCGGCGATCGCCCGCTCGATGAAGGCGGCCTTGCGCCCGATCGACTCGATCAAGTCGACCCGGGTCGCGGGCAGCGCCGCCGCCAGCGCCAGTCCCGGGAAGCCGGCCCCGGCACCGACGTCGGCCAGCCGGGCCGGGTGGCCGACCAGCTCGAGGCCACTGAGTGAGTCGCGAACGTGGACGGCCCAGGCACGATCGGGGTCGCGGACGCCGCTCAGCGAAGCGGGATCGTCGGCGAGCAGCTCGAGGACGGGGACGAGGCGGCGGCGAAGCTCGGCGTCGCTCAACCGGTGGAGCTGACCAGCGGGGCGACGATCACGCAGCGATCGGCGCCCTCGCCCTCGCTGAAGGTCTCCAGCCCGGAGCGCTCCTTGAGCCGATCGTGGACGATCTTGCGCTCGCTCGGGCTCATCGGCTCGAGCTCGATCTCCTTGCCGCTGTCGAGGGCGCGTTCGGCGGCGCGGTCGGCCTGACGCTCGATCGTCTCGCGGCGGCGCTCGCGGTAACCGGCGGCGTCGACCGAGACGCGCTTGCGCTCCGCGTGCCCGCGAAACGCGACCCGGTAGCAGAGCAGCTGCACCGCGTCGATCGTCTGCCCTCGGCGGCCGATCAGGACCCCGAGGTCCTCGCCCTCGATCCTCGCCGCGATCTCCTCGTCGCCCTCGTCGATGACGATCTCGGCATCGAGGTCGAGCGCATCGAGGATCTCGTCGAGCAGCTCCTCGACTCTTTCGGCGGGGTCGGTCGGTACCACGTCGGAGCTCATTTTCGCCGCTTCTTCTTCCTCGGGGGGGGCGGCGGGGGGCGCTCGGCGCGGATCTCCTCAGGCTTCTTCGGCTTCGGCGGCGGCCAGAAGGACATTACGACCGACTGCTGGCCCAGGGTCCAGAGGTTGGTCGAGATCCAATAGAGGGCCAGTCCGGCCGGCTGGGTGATGATGAAGGGCGCGAACAGGAACGGCAGGCCGAACATCAGCAGCCGCTGGTTACGGTCCTGGACCCGCGATGACATCACCAGGCTGGCGCCGAGCTGGGTGCTGATGAAGAGCACCATCAGGATCACCAGCTCAGCCCCGGTTGCCTTCTCCGTCAGGTTGGGGATGAAGAGGAAACCCTCGGGGGGGTTGTCGGTGACCTGCGACTGAAACGACGAGCTGCGCAGAAGCTGATAGAGCGCGAAGAAGATCGGAAGCTGGGGCAGCAGCGGGAGGCAGGAGGCCAGCGGGTTGATCTGGTTCTCCTTGTAAAAGGCCATCATCTCGCGCTGGAGGCGCTCCTTGTCGCCCTTGTACTTTTCCTGCAGCGCCTTGAGCTCGGGGGCGTGCTGCTGCAGGTGGCGCATCGAGCGGATCTGCTTGATCGAGAGCGGCAGGATCAACGTCCGGACGATGAAGGTGAGGGCGACGATCGCCAGGCCCCAGCCGAGGCCGACGTCGTCGTGCAGGAACGTGATCACCGAGTCGAGCGCGTCGATCAGCGGCTGCAGGATGTTGGCGATCACCATCATGCCCGGACCTCGCCCTCTGCATGGGCGTGCCGGTGGGTGGCCGGATCACGAAACAGCCTGCGGTCGGCGAGCTCGTCGATCCCGCCGTCGCTCCACGGGTTGCAGCGCACGAGGCGCCAGGCCGCAACGATCGCGCCGCGGGCGATGCCGAGCTCGCGCACCGCCTGCACCCCGTAGGCGGAGCAGGTCGGGTAGTACCTGCAACGCGCCGGCAGCAGCGGCGAGAGCAGGCGCTGATAGAGCAGGACGGGGGCCAAGAACACGTTGCGAACAGCTCGAGCCAGGGTCGAGGGATGGTTGGCGGCCGGCCGTTTCACGTTTTACGCCCTCGCCCGGGTCTCGGCGACCAGCTCGCCGAGCGCGGTCCCGACCCCGGCCGTTCCCTCACGCTCGACCAGACCTGCAGAGTCGGGCCTGGCGACGATGACGAAGTCGTGCTCGGCGGGGAGCCCGACCTCGAGCCGGTCGAAGGCCTCGCGCAGGGCGCGCTTGACGGCGTTGCGCTCGACCGCACCGCCGACCTTGCGGCTGACCGAGATCCCGAGCCTGACGTCTCCGGGCTCGCTCTCTGGTCGGGGGAAGGAGTAGAGGACGAAGAACCGGTTCGCGTGCGAGCGTCCGTCACGGTAAACACGATCGAAGTCGCCGCTGCGCGACAGCCTGCCGCGCTTCCTCCGCTGCGCCATCAACTCGGACCCGGCGCCGTCTACGGCGTCAGGCGCTTGCGGCCCTTGCGCCGGCGTCGGCGGATCACGTCCCGGCCCGAGCGGGTGCGCATTCGGGCACGAAACCCGTGGGTTCGCGCGCGCTTGCGCTTCTTCGGCTGCCAGGTCCGCTTCATGAGGAGCGGCCAGTATAGAGAGGGTTCTTTCCCGCGAATTGCGAGGTGACCCGGGGGTGGTTCGGGTGGGCGTATGTATGGTCGCTGACTGTGCCCGACGCCTCGCCCGACGCCGACCTCGACGATCTGTGGCGGCGGGTGAGCGGGGAGCTCGAGGCCTCGCTGCCGCGCTCTACCTTCAGGCTCTGGCTCGAGCCGCTGCGCCCGGTCTCGAGCCAGGGAGCGACGATCTATCTGTCCGCGCCGGAGGCCGTCCGCACCTGGGTTGAGCGGCGCTACGTCGCCGAGCTCGAGACCGCTTTGGCTCGCCAGGGAGGCGGGCTCAGCCGGATCGGCTTCGTCGCCGGATCGGCTTCCGGGAGCGAGCGAGCCGGCGGTCCCGAGTCGCTGCCGATCGATCCCTCCCACACCTTCGATCGCTTCGTCATCGGCCCCGGCAATCGCCTCGCCCATGCCGCCGCGCTCGCGGTCGCCGAGTTGCCCGGCGACGCCTACAACCCACTCTTCCTCCACGGCCCGCCCGGGCTCGGCAAGACCCACCTACTCGGCGCGATCGTCGCCTACATGCGCCGTAACCATGGCGAGCTCAGCGTCCACTACACCACCGCCGAGCGCTTCACCAGCGAGTTCGTGGGCTCGCTTCGCCGCGACGGGCCGGAGCTGTTCAAAGCCCGCTACCGAGCGCTCGACGCGCTCTTGATCGACGACGTCCAGGTCCTCGAGGGCAAGCAGCGCACGGAGGAGGAATTCGTTCACACCTTCAACACCCTGTTCGCAGCGGGCAAGCAGATCGTGCTCTCCAGCGACCGTCCGCCGGAGGCGCTTTCGCGGCTTGCGGAGCGGCTTCGCGACCGCTTTCGGTGGGGGCTCGCGGTCGAGCTCGAACCCCCCGATCTCCGCACCAGGATCGCCTTGTTGTGGCGCCTGGCCTCCGACGCCGAGCCACGGGCGCCAGAGCCGGCGATCCTGCACGAGATCGCCACCCGCGTGCCGGACAACATCCGCGTGCTCGAGGGCGCGATGACCCGCGTGCTGGCCGTCTCCTCTCTGCTCAGCGAACCGCTCTCGATGCCGATCGTCCGCCGTGCGTTGGGGTCCGGCGGCGGGGCGGCGAGCCCGGCCCGGCGCCGAGCCTCCGACGCTGGAGGCGATCGAGGACGCGGTCTGCGCCACCTCCGGGCTCTCGCGGGAGGAGCTGCTCTCTCCGAGGCGCTCGCCGCGGATCGCCCACGCACGCCAGCTCGCCATGTACCTCGCCCGTGAGCTGACGCCGCTCTCACTCGCCGAGATCGCCCGCAGCTTCGATCGCGATCACTCGACCGTCCTGCACGCGATTCGCAGCGTCTCGGCACGGCTCGAGCCGGGCTCCGAGACGGCCGCCACCATCCACACCGTTCGCACCACATTGGGACGGCGGGCCGGTGGTGGCCGGTCCGATTTCACCGCAGGCGCCGGCGATCCACCATATCCGCGATCCTGATCCACCCCGCCATAGCGCATGATTGAGCCGAAACCGCACCACCGTCCACAACCGTCCACGAATCAGATACATCTGATCCAAGTAGGAAGATGAGCGACTCAGAATGAAGCTATCCGTACCTCGTGATTCCCTCTCCGGCGCGCTCCAGCTCGTCGGCCGCGCGGTCTCCAGCCGCGGCACCCTGCCCTCCCTCGGCGGCATCCTGCTGGTCGCCGACGATTCCCGCTTGACCCTGCGCGCCACCGACATGGAGCTGGCCCTGACGCGGACCGTGGACGACGTCGAGCTCGAGCGCGAGGGAACCGTGCTGCTGCCGGGGCGGCTGTTCGCCGACGTCGTCCGCAGCCTGCCCCCTGGCGAGGCCTCGCTCGAGTTGCGCGGCGAGCAGCGAGACGTCGAGATCGCCGCCGGCAGCGCCCGCTTCCACCTGCGCACGCTGCCCGCCGAAGACTTCCCCAGGGTGCCTGAGCTCGAGGGTGAGGCCGTGACCCTGCCCGCCGCGCCGCTGGCGGAGACGATCGACCTGGTCGCCAGGGCGGCCTCGCGCGACGAGGTGCGCCCGATCCTCACCGGGGTGCTGCTGCAGGCCGAGGCGGAGACCCTGACAATGGTCGCCACCGATTCCTACCGGCTCAGTGTCAAGCACACCGAGCTCGGCGCGGCGCTCGCCGAGCCGCTCGAGGCCAACGTTCCCGCGCGAGCCCTGCGCGAGCTGGCCAGGGTGATCGCGGGCGAGGGTGCCGAGCAGGTCGAGATCGCCCTCCCGCGTAATCAGGTCGTGTTTCGGGTGGCGGGCGTGTTGTTGTCCTCGCGCTTGATCGAGGGCCAGTTCCCGAGCTGGCGCCAGCTGATCCCGGAGTCCTTTGAGCACGAGGTTCGCCTCCCGCGGGAGGAGTTCCTCGAGATTGCGCGAAGGATCTCGCAACTGGCGCAGCGAAACGCGCCGCTGCGGCTTGCCTTCGCCGAAGGCGAGCTGACCGTCGCCGCCGAGACGCCCGACATCGGCGACGCCAACGAGGCGATGCCCGCTCCCTACTCGGGCGAGCCGCTCGAGATCGCCTTCAACCCGCAGTTCCTGGTCGAAGGGGTCGAGAGCGTCGGCTCGGAGGAGCTCGCGATCCAGCTCAGCTCGCCGCTGCGCCCGGGGTTGCTGCGCCCGGTCGACGGCGACGACTTCAGCTACCTGGTGATGCCGATTCGCCTGAACGCGTGAGGCGGCGGTGGTCGTCGAGTCCGTCCGCGTTCGCGACCTGCGCAACCTCGCCGACGGCGAGCTCAGGCTGGCTCCCGGGCTGAACCTGCTCTGGGGCCCGAACGGCGCCGGCAAGACGAATCTCCTCGAGGCGACCTACATGGCGCTGGCGGGGCGTTCGTGCCGAACCCGCGACGACCGCGAGGCGATCCGCTTCGGCGGGTCGCTGGCGCGTGCCGAGGCCACCGTGGCCGTCGAGGGGAGCCGAAGCGAGTTCCTCTGCTCGATCAGCCGCGGCGACGGTCGGCGCCATCTCGTAGACGGAGCCGCGGCGACTCCCGAGAGCGCTGCGCTGCGACCGGCGCTGGCGGTGTTCATGCCCGACCGTCTGGCGCTGGTCAAGGGCCCGCCCGCCGGACGGCGCTCGCACCTCGATCGCTTCTGCGGAGCGCTGTGGCCGGCCCGCGCCGGACACTCCCGCCGCTATGCGAGCGCGTTGGCGCAGCGAAACGCGTTGCTCGGGCGAGTCCGCGCCGGAGCCGCAAACCCGGCATCGCTCGAGGCATGGGACGTGGAGCTGGCCGCGGCGGGGATCGAGCTGCAGGCGGCCCGGGCCGCGGCCGCCGGGCGCCTCGCCCCTGCGTTCGAGCTTGTCGCCGCCGCGCTCGGGCTCCCCGAGCCCGCCCGGCTCAGTTACCGGCCGCGCAGCGAGGCGACTGAGCCCGCCGAGCTCGCCGGTGAGCTCGCCGAGCGCCACGACGGCGACATCGCCCGCGGGTACACGGGCTGGGGGCCCCACCACGACGAGCTCGCCCTCGAGCTCAGCGGCCGCTCGCTGCGCCGCTACGGATCCCAGGGCCAGCAGCGGGCGGCGCTCCTGGCGTTGCTGTTCGCCGAGCGGCGGATCCTGCTCGACGATGGCCGCCCGGCGCCGCTGATGTTGCTCGACGATGTCACCAGCGAGCTCGACTCGGCGCATCGCAGCCTGCTGGTCGAGCACCTCGAGCAGGGCGGCGGTCAGGCGTTGATCACCGCGACAGAGCCCGATCAGCTGCCGCGAGCGGCGGCGCGCAACGAGATCGCGATCCGCGACGGCCGGGCGCTCGCCGGCGCCGGCGAGTCGGAGCGGGAGCGGGCCGCTTGAGCCCGCGCTCGCACCCGCGGGCGGTCGGCGAAGCCGTCCGCGCCCTGCGGGCCGAGAGCGCCCCGCGAACCCTGCTCGCAGCCGCGCAGACCGCGTGGCGCCCGGCGGTCGGAGCGCGAATCGCCGATCGGGCCCAGCCGTTGCGCGAGCGCGGCGGCGAACTGACGGTCGGATGCCTGAGCGCGACCTGGGCCCAGGAGCTCGATCTGCTGCAGATGGAGCTGCTCGAGCGGCTCAATCGGGCGCTCCAGCCGCTCGAGATCGCCTCGCTCCGCTTCGTCGTCTGCGCCGAGCTTGGCTAGGTCACGCTTTTGTGCCTCATTTGCAGGGATTTCGCCTGTCGAGGTCGGGCTTTCCGGGGGATCGCCCTGGTATCCTAATGTGAAGTTGCACCGATGCCCCGATCTGCTCGGATACGGCCCATTTGCCGGGTTCGAAGGTCGGGGTTTCTATTGAAAGCAAACGAAGGGGCTCACGCCTAGTGGCAACCAAGGCGGGTGCCGACCGCGAACCCGCGGCGGCCTCGAAGCAGAAGAACTCGGACGGCTACGGATCGAGCGAGATCACCGTTCTGCGCGGGCTCGACCCGGTGCGCAAGCGCCCCGGCATGTACATCGGCTCGACCGGCCCTCGCGGTCTCCATCACCTCGTCTACGAGGTCGTCGACAACTCGGTCGATGAGGCGCTCGCCGGTCATTGCGACAAGATCTCGCTCACCCTGCACCCCGACAACAGCGTCACGGTGGCCGACGACGGCCGCGGGATCCCGGTCGAGGAGCATTCGGAGGAAAAGCGCCCGGCCGCCGAGGTCGTGCTGACGACGCTGCACGCCGGCGGCAAGTTCGGCGAGGGCGGCGGCTACAAGGTCTCAGGCGGGCTCCACGGCGTCGGCGTCTCGGTCGTCAACGCGCTCTCCGAGCGCCTCCATCTCGAGGTTCGCCGCGACGGTCACAAGTGGACCCAGGACTTCGAACGTGGAGCGCCGGTCGGCGACATGAACCGCGGCGAGAAGGTCAAGGGAACCGGCACGACGATCACCTTCCTGCCCGACGACGAGGTGTTCGAGACGCTCGAATTCGACTACGCGACGCTCGCCGAGCGGATGCGCGAGACCGCCTTTCTCACCCGCGGGCTGCAGATCGTGCTCGTCGACGAGCGCGGCGCCGGCGAGAAGGACACCTTCCTCTACAAGGGCGGGATCGTCGACTTCGTCAAGCACCTGAACGAGACCAAGGACCCGGTACACCGAAAGACCGTCTATTTCGACTCGGAGACCGCTGACGGCCAGGTCGAGGTCGCGATGCAGTGGAACTCGTCCTATCAGGAGTCCGTGTTCTCGTTCGCCAACAACATCAACACCCATGAGGGCGGCTCGCACCTGTCCGGGTTTCGCTCGGCGCTGACCCGGACGCTGAACGCCTACGCGCGGGCCAAGGGGATGCTGAAGGAAAAGGACGAGAACCTCAGCGGCGAGGACGTTCGCGAGGGACTGACCGCGGTTATCTCGATCAAGCTCGCAGATCCCCAGTTCGAGGGCCAGACCAAGACCAAGCTGGGCAATCCGCCGGTCGAGGGGCTGGTGAAGGAGACCGTCAACCGCAAGCTCGGCGAGTTCTTGGAGGAGAACCCGACCGAGGCCCGGCGAATCGTCTCGAAGTCGGTCGACGCGGCCCGCGCCCGCCACGCCGCGCGCAAGGCGCGCGACCTGACCCGGCGCAAGTCGGCGCTCGAGAACTCGACCCTGCCGGGCAAGCTCGCCGACTGCACCGTCCGGGACCCGGCGCTGGCCGAGATCTTCATCGTCGAGGGCGACTCCGCCGGCGGCTCGGCAAAGCAGGGCCGCGACCGCAACACGCAGGCGGTGCTGCCGCTGCGCGGCAAGATCCTCAACGTCGAAAAGAGCCGCATCGACAAGGTCCTCTCCAACGAGATGATCCAGGCGATGATCACCGCGATCGGGACGGGTATCCGCGAGGACTTCAAGATCGAGGACGCCCGCTACCACAAGATCATCGTGATGACCGACGCCGACGTCGACGGCGCCCACATCCGCACCTTGGTGCTGACCTTCCTCTATCGCGAGATGGCCGACCTGATCGAGGCCGGATACATCTACATCGCCAAGCCGCCGCTCTACAAGATCAAGATCGGCAAGCAGGAGACCTACATCGAGAAGGAGTCCGAGCTCGAGGAGCTGATCCTGCGCGACAAGCTCGAGCAGTTCGAGCTCACCGACGCCAACGGCGACGACCACAAGCTCACCGGCGCGCGCTGGCAGCGCTTCAACCGCCGCTTTAAGGAGTACGAGGGCTGGGCCGATTCGCTGCAGGCGGAGTTCGGCTCGGAGGTGATCGGGTTCTTGGCCGAGTCGCAGGTGCTCGACCAGGGCGCCGCCTCGCTCGCGGGCGTGCGCAAGCTGCTCAAGGCTGCAGACCCCGAGGCGGAGCCGTTCGAGACCGAGATCGTCTCGGACTCCGACGCCGGGCTCGAGGTCAGGGTCGTCCACCGCCGTGACGGACTCGCCCAGACCCACTTGCTGCCGGCAGAGCTGTTCTCGTCGAACGACTACCGCCATCTGGTCGAGGTCCACGCGGATCTGTTGAAGCAGGTCGGCAGGCCGCCGTTCAGCGTCGCCCTCGGCGACAAGCGGGTCACGGCCGATTCGTTCGCAGGGCTGCGGCGCTGCGTGCTCGAGCTCGGCCGCCAGGGCGTCGGGATGCAGCGGTTCAAGGGCCTCGGTGAGATGAACGCCGAGCAGCTGCGCGAGACGACCATGGATCCGGGCACCCGCACCCTGCAACGGGTGACGATCGATGACGCGGCGCTGGCGGAGCGGATTTTCAGCGAGCTGATGGGCGACAAGGTCGAGCCGCGCAAGGCGTTCATCGAGCGCCATGCGAACGAGGTGCGGTTCCTTGACGTCTAGTAGGCAGTTCGCAGTAGGCAGTAGGCAGGTGGACTCGGTGTCTGCCTACTGTCTACTGCCTACTTCGAGAGCAGCTGCGTAGATGGAAGGCGGGAACCTCGACGCCTTGACCGGGCGGATCGACGAGCGCGAGCTGACGCAGGAGATGCGCAGCTCCTATCTCGACTACGCGATGAGCGTGATCGTCGGACGGGCGCTGCCCGACGCCCGTGACGGCTTCAAGCCGGTCCACCGGCGGGTGCTCTACGCGATGCACGACCTGGCCCTGCAGCCGAACCGGCCCTACCGCAAGTGCGCCTTCATCGTCGGCGAGGTGATGGGTAAGTACCACCCGCACGGCGATTCTGCGATCTACGACACGCTGGTGCGGATGGCGCAGGAGTTCTCGCTGCGCTACCCGCTCGTCGACGGCCAGGGCAACTTCGGCTCGATCGACGATGACCCGGCCGCCGCGATGCGCTACACCGAGGCCCGGCTCGCCCGCCTCGCGACGGAGATGCTGCGCGAGATCGATGCCGACACGGTCGACTTCGGACCCAACTACGACGAGTCGCAGACGGAGCCGTTGGTGTTGCCGGCGCGCTTTCCCAACCTGCTGGTCAACGGCTCCTCCGGGATCGCGGTCGGGATGGCGACCAACATCCCGCCCCACAACCTGAGCGAGTCGATCGGCGCGGTCAAGGCCTATATCGCCAACCCCGCCATCGACCTGGCGGGGCTGATGGAGCACATCAAGGGACCGGACTTCCCCGGCGGCGGCCTGATGAGCATGGAGGGGATCCGCGACGCCTACGCATCCGGGCGCGCCTCGGTCAAGGTCCGCGCCCGCGCCCACGTCGAGCCGCTGAAGGGCGGGCGTGAGGCGATCATCGTCTCGGAGCTGCCGTTCATGGTCAAGAAGGGCGGCGACGGCGGCCTGATCACGAAGATCGCCGACCTCGTGCGGGAGAAGAAGATCACCGGGATCTCGGACCTGCGCGACGAGACGGACCGCTCAGGCATGCGCCTTGTGATCGAGCTCAAGCGCGGCGGCGATCCGCCCGAGGTCGTGCTCAACCAGCTCTACAAGCACACCCAGATGCAGAACAGCTTCGGCATCAACATGGTGGCGCTGGTCGACGGCGTCCCGCGGACGCTGTCGCTGAAGGAGCTGATCCTCCACTACGCCGGCCACCAGCGCGAGGTGGTCACGCGCCGGACCCAATACGAGCTGCGCCGTGCCGAGGCCCGCGCGCACGTGCTCGAGGGCCTGCTGATCGCGCTCGACAACCTCGACGCGGTGATCGAGCTGATCCGGGCGTCCTCCGACGCCGACAAGGCCCGCGAGGGGCTGATCGAGCGCTTCGAGCTGAGCGAGATTCAGGCGCAGGCGATCCTCGACATGCGGCTCGCGAGGCTGACCGCGCTCGAGTCCGACAAGGTCCGCGCCGAGCACGCCGAGCTGCTCGAGCGGATCGGCGAGCTGCGGGCGATCCTCGGCGATCCGGCGCGGATCGACGCCCTGATCGTCGACGAGCTCGGCGAGATCGACTCGCGCTACGGCGACGAGCGGCGCACCGAGATCACCCACTTCGAGGGCGACATGAACATCGAGGACATGATCGCCGACCAGCAGATGGTGATCTCGCTGACCCACTCCGGCTACGTCAAGCGGCTGCCGCTGGCGACCTACCGCCAGCAGCGACGCGGCGGCGTCGGCGTCATGGGCATGGACATGAAGGAGGGCGACTACATCGAGCACCTGCACATCTGCTCGACCCACGACTTCCTGCTCTTCTTCACCAACCGGGGCAAGGTCTACCGACTCAAGGTCTACGAGCTGCCCGAGGGCTCGCGCACCGCCAAGGGCCGGGCGTTGGTCAACGTGCTGCCACTGCGCGATGGCGAAAAGGTGATGGCGGTGATCCCGACCCGGGACTTCCAGGAGGCCAAGTACCTGGCCTTCGCGACCGCCAAGGGCCTGGTCAAGAAGACCGAGTTCGGCGCCTACAACACCCCGATCCGAGCCGACGGGATCATCGCGATCAAGGTTCGAGATGGCGACGAGCTGGTCCAGGTCCGGCTGACCACCGGCGAGGACGACCTGCTGTTGGTCTCCAAGTCGGGACACGCCTCGCGCTTCAGCGAGTCGGCGGTCCGAGCGATGGGCCGCGACACCTCCGGGGTCAAGGGCATGAACGTCGCCGGCAAGATCGGCCGTGAGGCCAATCGGGTGCTGGCGATGGACGTCGCCCGCGACGACTCCGAGCTCTTCGTCGTCACCGAGAACGGCTACGGCAAGCGCACCGAGGTCGCCGAGTACCCGGTCAAGGGTCGCGGCACCAAGGGTGTTTTGACGATCAAGCTGACGGCGAAGAAGGGCGGCCTCGCCGGCGCGCTGATCGTTCGCGAGCACCAGGACCTCCTGTTCATCTCCCAGAACGGGATGGTCCAGCGCACCAACGCCGGCGGGATCTCGCAGATGGGCCGTGCGACCCAGGGCGTCAAGGTGATGAACATCAAGGACGACGATCTGATCAGCGCCGTCGCGCTGGTGGTCGAGTCCTCGGCGGATGTCGCCGATGTGGCCGGCGAGGCTGACGCGGTCGCCGAGGCTGCCGCCGACGGCGCCGCGCCGGCGACCGACTAGCTCCGGCTCACGGTCGTCTCAGATGGCCGGCTCCGGGCACGCCCCCACCCCGACGCCGGGTTCGGCGGAGACGGCCGCGGGGTTGCTGTCGAGGCTGCGGCGCAGCTGCGCGAACGCGGTGATCCCGAGGATCGCCGGGACGCCGAGCTGGAAGGCGCGGTAACCGATCACCGCGGCGCCGGCGACCGCGACCGGGGTGCCGAGCAGGCCAAAGGCGAGGATCAAGCCGCCGTCGGTGCCGCCGATGCCGCCGGGTAGCGGCACCAGGCCGCCCAGCTGACCGACCGCATAGGCGAGCACGAAGACCCCGAGCGAGGGCGCGCCGCCGCCGAACGCGGCGAAGACCACGGCCAGGGCCATCAGGTCGAGCGTCATGTAGGCGACCGCGCCGCAGAGCGCCGCCGCACGCCGCTCGCCGACCACCGCGATCGCGTCGCGGATCCCGTCGGCGAGGTATCCACGCCCCTTGACCACGGCGGCACACAGGCGCCCGCGCCCGCAGCCGCGCTCGCCGTCGAGCAGCCGCGGCGAGAGCGCCATCGCGGCGACCCCCAGCGCGGCGAGCGTCGCGGGCACCAACGCGGTCAACAGCGCCACATCGCCCGGCAGAGCCCCCGTTGCAAGCCCGACCCCGGCGACGATGACCGCGACAAAGTTGATCGAGCTGGTGAGCAAGAAGAAGGCGACCGTCCGGCGGCCGATCCGCTCGGCCGGCATCCCGATCCGGCGCAGCGCCCAGGCGCCGAGCGCGAGCCCGCCGGCGCCGCCGGTCGGTAGGAGCACGTTGGCCGCCTGCTCGGCCATTCCGACCTCGTAGGCGAACCGCCACGGAAGGCGGCGCGAGAAGACTTCGCGAAAGGCGACCACGAAGGCCAGGCAGGAGCCGACCTCGAGCAGGGCCGCAACGGCGATCAGCGCCGGATCGGCGCCGGCGAGTCGCTGACGTAGCTCGCCGAGGCCGGGAAGCGCCACCACCGCGCCGATGATCAGCGCGAACAGGACGGCGATCTCGATCAGCCTGCGGCCTCCTCGCCAGTGCCCGAAATCCGTCGGCACAGGGGCGACTTCCGTTCGGCTCGGTGGCCTCATGGCTGGCAGCGTCGGCGATCTCGCCCTCAGCTTGCGTGAGACCCGTCACGCCGCTCGAATTCATCGCTGCGCCGGCCATCTCCCGCGTCTGCTTCAATCGAATCACCAGAGAAAGGAGGTGGTCCGAAGTTGAGTGACAGTACTTTCGGGACGCTGGAGGTGCGGGGCCGCTAGTCGGCCGCTTCGTCTGACCGGCGGGTGACCGTCGGCCCGGGCGAGCAGCGTGCGAGCCGCCTGGCGGAATCCAACCCCAGGCACCGGCGAGTCGAGGAGGCTGGGACCCGTCCCACTCGGCCGCGTTCGATCCGCGATTCGTCTGAAATCGCACCTTGGAAGGGCCGCCCCCCGGGGCGGCCCTTCGCTATTTCAGGGCGGCCGGGGATAGGCTGGCGCCGTGGAGCAGCTGCAAGGACGGAACGCCTTGCTCACCGGCGCTGCGGGCGGCCTCGGTCGCTACATTGCCACCGCGCTCGCCGCCGAGGGGGTCGATCTCGCACTCAGCGATCTGCCAGGCGCTTCCGTCGAACCCCTGATCGAGGAGCTCCGAGGGCTCGGGGTTCGTGCTGAGGCGATGCCCGCGGACCTGAGCCACCCCGAGGCGGTCGAGGGGCTCGCGGCGGCGGCCGAGGCGATCGGGCCGATCGACATCCTGGTCAACAACGCCGGACTCGAGTTCGCGGGGCCGTTCACGGAGGCGACTCGAGCCGAGGTCGAGGCGATCGTCTCGGTCAACCTGATCGCGCTGATCGAGCTCACCCGCGCGGTCCTCCCGGGGATGCTCGAGCGCCGTCGCGGTCACGTCGTCAACCTCGCGTCGCTCGCCGGCAAGCTGCCGAGCCCCTACCTGGTGACCTACAGCGCTACCAAGCACGCGGTGGTCGGCTTCAGCCATTCGTTGCGCGCCGAGCTCGGTGCCGAGCCGGTCGGCGTGAGCGCTGTCTGCCCGGGGTTCATCTCCGAGGTCGGCATGTACGGGCGCCTCGAGCCGGCCATCGGCGACCCGCCGCGCGAGCTCGGCAAGCTGCCTCCCGGCCGGGTCGGCGCGGCGGTCGTCGAGGCGATCCGCGAGAATCGGCCCGAGCTGATCGTCAACCAGCGCCCGATTCGGCCGCTGGCGGCGCTCGCGTCGCTGGCGCCGGGCCTGACGATCAGGCTGTTGCGCAGCGAGCGCAACCTCGGCTTCGCGCGGGCGTTCGCCGACGCCCGCACCCGCCGGCGATTGACGCATTGAGCACCTGACAGGTGCTGATCTCGACAGGCGGCGGGACCAACGCGGGTCCCTTGCCGGGATCAGGCGGCGAGCAGGTATTGCTCCCAGGCGAGCGGGACCCGGGGAGCGGCGATCCTGATGAACACCGTCGGTCCCGGCGGCTTGGGACGGCTGGCCGGGTGCATTTTCACCTCGCGCGGCAGCCGGTTGCCCTTCTTGCGGTTGCAGGGTGCGCAGGAGGCGACGATGTTCTCCCACACCGATTGGCCGCCGCGGCTGCGGGGGATCACATGGTCGACCGTCAACCCGGCGGCCTCGTGCCCGCAGTACTGGCACGTGTATGCATCGCGCGCGAGCACCGCCTTGCGCGTGATCTTGCGCCGATGCACATCGCGCGGGATGCGGACGTAGCGGACCAAGCGGATGACGCAGGGGCGATCGAGCTCGAGACGCTCGGAGTGCAGCGCTCCCTCGCCCTTCTCGATCACCTCGGCGCGCGACTTCAGGACCAGTACCGCCGCCCGCCGGACCGTGCACACGTTGATCGGCTCATAGCTCGCGTTGAGGACGAGGACGCGGGTGCTGCCCGGCCGGCGTCCCGCAACGGCGACCGCCACCCGGCGGTTCACTACCTCGGGGTCAGCGAGGTCCTCCATGATCAGCGGATTGTAGAGAGGGCGGGCGATTGGCCGTCAAATCCCCGGTATGCCGGTGGATTCGAGCGGATAGCTGCCGAACACCCTGACCGCTTCGGCCTGCTCGCGCAGCGCCTCGACCGCCTCGCCGACCCCGGGGTCCGAGACGGCGCCCTCGAGATCGACGAAGAACATGTAGCGGCCGAGCCCACGGCGCAACGGCCGCGACTCGATCCGGGTCAGGTTGACGGCGCGCTGCGAGAACACGGCCAGCGCCTCGACCAGGGCGCCGGGATGATCGGCGCCGAGCTCGGCGAAGCTCAGGGTCGTCTTCCACGCACCGTCGCCCGCCGGCTCGGTTCCCGCGGGCGCCAGCCAGACGAACCTGGTGACGTTGTCGGGACCGTCCTCGACCGCGTCGCGAAGGACGACGCAGTCGTAGATCGCGGCCGCCGAGGATCCGGCCAGCGCCGCCCATGGCCGCTCGCTGGCGGCGACCTCGCGAACCGCATCGGCGGTGCTCGGCGCCGCGCGCACCTGCGCCCGGGGCAGCTCGGAGCGAATGAAGCGAGCGCACTGGGCGCTCGCCTGCGGGTGTGAGAGGACGGCCTCGACCTGGTCGAGCTCAATCCGCGTCCGCGCGATCAGGCTGTTGGAGATCGGTTGGTCGTGCTCTCCGACGATCGCGACCGAGAGCGCGTCGAAGGCGAGCGCGTCGAGGGTGGCGCGGACCGAGCCTTCGATCGAGTTCTCGAACGGAACCAGGGCCCGCTCGGCTCGGCCCTCGTCGACCGCGATGATCGCCTCGAAGATCGACGCCTGGGGCAGCGGCTCGAGCACCGTCTCGCCGGCCGCCGCGCGCAGGGCGTCCTCGCTGAAGGTTCCGGCGGGACCGAGGTAGGCGACGCGCATGGCGGCGAAGCTAGCGCACGCCCCGAGCGCCGATCAGTTGAAGGTGATCGGGTACGTGGCGCCGTTGTTGTCGGTGATCGCCTCGCCCGGCACCGGGAAGACCTCGACCTCGAGCGTCAGCGGCACGTCGGTATCGGGCACCGACTCGAAGCCGATCGTCACCGACTCAATCCCCTGCGAGTCGAGGTTCGGGATCTGCGCTTCGCCTTCGAGCGGTGCCGCGCCGCCGCTGAGCACGTAGCGGACCAGGACGTCGCTCTCCTCGACCTCGCCGCTGTTCTGAACCTCGACCGTGAGCTCGGGCGGATCGTTGCCGAGCGAGACCGTGTTCTCGGTGTCGGCCGCCAGGGGCGTGTCGCCGACCGAGGTGCTGAGCAGGGTCAGGCCACGGACCCCCTTGCCGGCATTGTCGGTGTCGCCGGCGAAGACGCTGAGCACGGTGGCCAGCTGGAGATCGTCGAGCCATCGATCGACCGGTTCGGGCAAGAACACGCTCGGGTCGACCTTGCCGGCCACACCCTCGGAGTCGAGCGCCTCAGCGATGTCCAGCCGGGCGCGCTCGAACAGCACGTCGCTGGCGAGGAAGGCGCGCATGTCCCCTGCGATCCGCTGGGTCGCGTCGATGCGGCCCTCGTTGCCGAGCGCGGTCGGGATGTCCTCGGCGATGCCGGCGAGCGCATCGCGGCGAAGCTCGAAGGCCTGCACCAGCTCGTCCTGCGCGGTGGCGAGCTGATCCGGCACGTCGAGACCCTCGACCCGTTGCAGCAGGCTCTCGGCAGTGCCCCGATCCGAGGCGATCTCGGCCTCGAGCTGGAGCTCGGTCAGGCCGGCCGGGGGGTCCTGGAGCCTGCTGAAGAACTCCTGCGAGAGCTGATTCGCCTGGGTGACGATCGAGCCGAGGTCCGAGACGTAGTTCTCGAATCCCCGCTCCTGGCGGGCGTTGAGACAGCCGCGCACGCCGAGCAAGAGCAAGATCAAGATCAGCACCCCGACCCCGAGCGCGATCACCCGGCGAACCAGGAGCTGGCGCTGGCGGTCCATCGGCCGCCGGCCGCCGGGGCCGCCAGGTGCAGGATCTAGTTCGTCCTCGTCGAGGAAAGACACGGGGGGAGCCTTTCGGCGGTCAGAGTATGAACCCTGCCACGGAGGCCACATCGGTCGTGGCGGCGAAGGAGACCCGAGAGCGGCGGCGAAGGTCTTTCACCTGGTGGGCGACGAGCTGGTCATGGAGCGCTTTCGCCTGCTCGAGCGGATCGGGGTCGGGGGCATGGGCACGGTCTACCGGGCCTTCGACGAGCGTCTCCAGCGCCAGGTCGCGGTCAAGGAGATCGCCGGTGCCGACCCCGAGCGGGTCCTGCGCGAGGCGCAGGCGGCCGCTCGTCTCAACCACCCCGGGATCGTAACCCTGTACGAGCTCGGCGAGCGCGACGGGCACGCGCTGCTGGTCTCCGAGCTGGTTCCGGGCGAGACGCTGGCCGAGCTTCACGACTGCGGCGAGCTGCGCGACCGCGAGGTCGGCGAGATCGCCCTCGACCTCTGCGACGCGCTCGACCATGCCCACCGCCGCGGGGTCGTGCACCGCGACCTCAAACCCCAGAACGTGATCGTCGGCTTCGACCGCAAGGCCGGCCGGCGGGCGAAGCTGATGGACTTCGGCATCGCGCGGATCGCCGACGCTCCCAATCTGACCGCCGCCGGCGAGGTTCTCGGCACGCTTGCCTACATGTCTCCCGAGCAGGCCGACGGACGCGCCGCCGGACCCGCGTCGGACGTCTACTCGCTGGCGCTGACCGTTTACGAGTGCTGGTCGGGCACCAATCCGGTTCGCGGGCGAACCCCGGCCGAAACCGCACGGCGGATCGGCGACTGGATGCCGCCGCTGGGTGACGCCCGCCCCGATCTGTCAACCGCCCTGACCGACGTCGTCGACGCATGCCTCGACCCCGACCCCGATCTGCGTCCGGCGGTCTCAGAGCTGCGCGCGACCCTCGTGGATGAGACCGCCGCGCTCGACCCGGATCTCCGTGTGCCCGCGCCCGACGGGGGTGAGGAAGGTCGCCCCGGTCGCAAGGGGCGCCGCCGCGGCGTCCGCGTCGCCGTGCTGGTCGGCCTCGCGGTCGCGATCACCGCACTCGCCGGTCCGCTGGGGGCCGCGGGCGCCGCCCTGGTCCTGGCCGCGCTCAGCCTCCCGGCGCTGCTCGCCGGGGCGCCGGCCGCCGCGCTCGCGCCGCTCGGCGCGCCGCTGCTGGCCGCCGCCGGGGCCGGCAGCGCCGCCGCCGTGTTCGGGGCGGCGGCGCCCCGTCCGGTCGAGCGAGCGTTGATCGGCGTCGCCACGTGGGCCTGGCTCCTTGCCGGCTCGCTCGCCTTCGGGCTCGGCCCCGAGCTCGGGATCGCCGCGCCGGCCCCGACCGGCTGGTCGGGCGATCCCTCGATCGCGGCCGAGTCGATCCTGGCGCCCCTCGTCGGGCTCGACTCGCTGTTCGGGATGGCGGTGTTCGCGCTGGCCGGGGTCGCGCTCGGCCGGGTCCTGGCGCTTCGTCACGTCTCGATTGCGCTGCTCGGAGCGATGGTCTGGGCGGCCGCCGTCGACGGCGCCCTTTCGCTTGTCGGCAACGGCGCGCTCGGCGGCCACCCGGCCGGAGTCGTCGCCGCGTCGGCGATCGCTGTGGCGCTCGAGTTCGCGCTCCTGCGCGCCGAGCGGCCGCTCGCCCGAGCCCCCGCCCGCGCGAACGGCTCTCGACCGCTGACCACCTAGGATTCTCGTCTGCAACGCGCGCTGAGGCACGTGCAGCGCTGTGCGCCGAGAACGAGTGTCAGCAGATCATGAGCGTCCTACGCAACCTTGAACAGCGAATCGAGAACCTCGTCGAGGGCGTCTTCAGCCGCGCCTTTTCGTCCCAGGTCCAGCCGGTCGAGGTGGCGCGCAAGCTCGCCAAGGAGATGGACGCACACCGGACCGCATCGGTCTCGCGCGTCTACGTCCCGAACCAGTACACGGTCTGGCTCTCGGTCGAGGACCGGACCCGGTTGGAGGGCTATGAGCGCTCGCTCGAGCAAGAGCTCTCGGCCTACCTGCTCGAGCATGCCCGGCGACACGACTACGCGCTGCTTACCCGTCCCGAGGTCGAGCTCGAATCCGATCAGCGGCTGCGCCTGGGCGAGTTCGGGATCCAGACGCGGCTGGTGAAGCCGCCCGCGCGCCAGGGGGAGGTGCCCGAGCAGGGCGAGCAGGGCCACACGATGGTCTACAGCGTGCCCCCGAAGCCGACCAAGTCGCGCAAGCGACAGCCGGCGGCTCACCTGACCGATACCAAGGCGATCGTCTCGCTCGACGACCGCCGCTACGTGCTCGACGGGCCCGTCGCGACCCTCGGCCGCTCGCGCGAGTGCGACTGCGTGCTCAACGACCCCAACGTCTCGCGCAAGCACGCGGAGCTGAGGCGCGGGACCACCGGCGACTGGCAGATCGTCGACCTCGACTCGACCAACGGGGTCAAGGTCAACGATCGCCGGGTCGACGCCTCGCGCCTCGCTCCAGGCGACCAGGTCGCGCTCGGGACCGTCCGCTTCATCTTCGACATCGAGCGTTAGCTTGGACGCGGAACCGATCGCGGTCGCCCTCAAGTTCGGTTTCCTCGCCGTCCTCTACCTGTTCTTGTTCTGGATCTCCCGCAGCGCGCTGCGCGAGCTTCGCCGGACCAGCGCGCCGGCTCCCGAGGCGACCGGCTTTCACGCGCTCGGCCCGGGTGGGCGTGCCGCCGCCACCGACGCCTCCCTGGTCACCGTGACCGGGGGCGGCCTGGCGCCCGGTGAGCGCTACGACCTCTTCGGCGGGCTCTCGATCGGGCGCTCGACCGACGCCGACGTGCGGATCGACGACCGCTTTGCCTCCGGCGTCCACGCCCGTCTCTACTCGCGCGGGGCCAGCTATTACGTCGAGGACATGGGCTCGACCAACGGGACCTTCCTCAACGGAGCGCAGCTCTCCGGCGAGGCCGAGCTCTCGGATCTCGATCAGATCAGGATCGGCGACACCGAGCTTCGCTTCGAGCTCGAGATTCCGGAGCACGGCTGATGGCGCTGAGGGTGGCCGAGCACGCGTTTCGCACCGACACCGGGCGCCAGAGGACCGCCAACGAGGACTCCTATTACGCCAAGGCACCGGTGTTCGCCGTCGCCGACGGGATGGGAGGGGCGCAGGCGGGCGAGGTCGCCTCGCGGATCGCGGTCGAGTCCTTCGAGCCGGCCGATCGCTCGCAGGGCTCGCCCGAGGCGCACCTGCGCGCGATCGCCGAGGCCGCCAACCAACGCATCCACAACCTCGCCCAGAACGACTCGAGCCGCTCCGGGATGGGCACGACGCTGACCGCGGCGATCGTCGAGGGCGACGATGTCTCCTTTGCCCACGTCGGCGACAGCCGCGCCTACGTCTATCGCGACGGCGACCTGCGGCTGCTGACCTCGGACCACTCGCTGGTCGAAGAGCTGCGTCGCCAGGGCCGGCTCACCGAGGCGCAGGCCGAGGACCACCCGCAGCGCTCGATCATCACCCGTGCCCTGGGGCCCGAGGACGAGGTCGAGGTCGACACGCTCAGCTTCAGCGCCCGCCCCGGCGACGTCTTCCTGATCTGCTCGGACGGGCTGACGACGATGCTCCGCGACGAGGCGATCGCCGCTGCGCTGGCCGAGAGCGAGAGCCTGGACGCGGCCGCCCGGCGGCTGGTCGAGGCGGCAAACGAGGCCGGCGGGCGCGACAACATCACCGTCGTCGCCTTCCGCCTGGAGGAGGGCGAGGCCGTCGGCGCGGACGATGGCGCGACGCTGGTCGGGCCGACGGCCGCGGATGAGGGGCTGACCGCGGATGCGGTGCGAGCAGGGAGCAGGGAGCGGGGAGCGGCCAGGCCTCGCCGCACGCGGCTGAGGACCGCCGCCAAGGTCCTCGCGGTGCTGATCATCCTCGCGGGCATCGGCGTCGCCGCCGTCTGGGGCGCCCGCCAGGTCTACTTCCTCGGCATCGACGAGGGCGGGCGGATCGCGATCTACCGCGGCCTCCCGTACGACCTGCCGCTCGACGTCAGCCTCTATACCGAGCAGTACTCCGTCGGCGTCCAGGCCGAGTCGATCCCGGCGGATCGCCGCGGCAGCATCACCGATCACGAGCTGCGCTCGCGCGACGACGCGGTCTCGCTGCTCGACGACCTCGAGGCCTCGGCGGTTCCACCGTTGCCCCAACCCCCTGCGAATCCGCCATCGGGCGGGACCGCGACCACCGACCAGCAGCCGGCCGCCAAGCCCAACCGCGGGGAAAAGCCGAATTGAGCGCCAGAAACCGCGAGCTGCTGGCGCTCGTCCCGGTCGCGATCCTCCTGGTTGCGGGGTTCACCGCGGTCTTCATCACCGATTCGAAGCAGGGCGAGATCAGTGACCTCTCGCTGACCTATGGCGGCTACTTCCTCGCGCTCTGCCTGGCCGCGCACCTGTTCCTTCGCTTTCGCCTACCGAACGCGGACCCCTACCTGTTTCCCCTCTGCGCGCTGCTCGCCGCGATCGGGCTCGTCGTCATCTACCGGATCGACGACCAGCTCGCCTTCGACCAGGCGTCCGTGTTCGTGCTCGGGCTGGTCGTCTTCTGCCTGACGATCATCTTCCTGCGCGATTACCACGTGCTCGAGCGCTACCGCTACCTGATCGCGATCGCCGGGATCCTGCTCTTGCTCGGCCCGTTCATCACCCGCAATCAGACCAACGGCGCCTATCTCAGCCTCGACCTCGGCCCGATCTCGTTCCAGCCCTCGGAGCTGGCGAAGCTGTGCATCGTCATCTTCCTCGCCAGCTACCTGGCCGAGAAGCGGGAGATGCTCTCGGTCGCCGCGCGCCGCGTCGCCGGGCTGACGATCCCGCCGCTCAAGCACTTCGGTCCGCTGCTGGTCGTCTGGGGCGCGGCGATGCTGATGTTGGTCTTCATCCGCGACCTCGGCAGCTCGCTGATGTTCTTCGGCGCCTTCCTGGCGCTGCTCTACGTCGCCACCGGCCGCCTCTCCTACGTGCTCGCCGGGTTGGCGTTGTTCGCGGTCGGCGCCTACGTGCTCGGCACCAACATCTCCCACGTCGAGGAGCGCTTCGACATCTGGCTCGACCCGTTCGCGAGCAACGCGCCGGGCGCCGGTCAGGTGCAGCAGTCGCTGTTCGCCCAGGCCGACGGTGGGCTCTTCGGCCAGGGCCTGGGCGAGGCGCTGCTGAAGCTGCCCGGGCCGTTCGCTCCCGACTGCCACGTCTCGTTCCCCGAATGCGGCAGCATCCTGCCGGCGCCGCACACCGACTTCATCTTCGCCGTGATCACGATGGAGCTCGGCCTGTTCGGCGCCTGCGCCGTGATCCTGATCTACGCGCTGATCGCCGCGCGTGGCTTCAAGGCCGCGGTGATGGCGCCCGACGGCTTCTCGAAGCTGCTCGCCGCCGGGCTCACGGCGATCTTCGCCCTGCAGGCGTTCGTGATCATCGGCGGGGTCACCAAGGTGATCCCGCTGACCGGCGTCACGCTTCCGTTCGTGTCCTTCGGCGGCAGCTCGATCGTCGCCAACATGATCTTGCTGGCGCTCTTGCTGTTGGTCTCCGACCGCGCCCGCCGCCCCCAGCCGGAGCCGCGGTCGTGAACCGGCCGATCGTCCGCATCTACGTGCTCGTGCTGTTGTTGTTCACGACCCTCGTCTACTTCACCTCGAAGTGGGCCGTGTTCGACGCGGAGGAGCTGGAGGGAAAGACGCAGAACCGCCGGCCGCTGATCGAAGAGCAACAGATCCCGCGCGGCTCGATCACCACCTCCGACGGCGTCCTGGTCGCCGAGAGCCTGCCCGAGGGTGGCGGCAACGCCCCGGTCTACGTGCGCCGCTATCCGCAGGGCGCGCTCTTCGGCCACCCGGTCGGCTACAGCTTCGTCGACGTTCCCCGAACGGGCATCGAGCTCGCCGAGAACGACCTGCTGATCGGGGAGGAGAACGAGTTCGCCTCGATCATCGACCAGATCCGCAACCAACAGCCCGAGGGCGCCGACATCACGCTGACGATCGACGCCGAGGCGCAGCGGATCGCCACCGACGGGCTGCAGGCGGCTGTCACCGACCCCGAGAGCCCGGGGGCTGCCCTGGTCGCGATCGAGCCCGACACCGGCGCGGTGCGGGCGATGGCCTCGGTGCCCGGGTTCGATCCGAACGCGATCGGCGAGGCCGGCGACCTCGGCGAGTTGAACTCCGATCCCGCGTCGCCGTTGCTCAACCGTCCCACCCAGAGCACCTATCCGCCGGGTTCGACGATGAAGGTCGTCACCGCCGCGGCGGCGCTCGACTCGGGCGAGTTCGAGCCCTCAACCGTGCTCAACGCCGACTCGCCGAAGGAGATCAGCGGCGTCCCGCTCGACAACGCCGGTGGCGAGAGCTTCGGCGACATCGACATGACCACGGCGCTCACCAACTCGGTCAACACATACTGGGCTCAGGTGGGCGAGCAGCTCGGCGCCGAGACGATGGTCGACTACATGAAGCGGTTCGGCTTCTACTCCGACCCCGAGCTCGATTTCCCGTCCGACCAGATGACCCCAAGTGGCGTGATCTCCGACGGCAAGCTGGTCGAGGACGACTTCGACGTCGGCCGGGTCGCGATCGGCCAGGGCGGCGAGGAGGGACAGCTGCTGGCGACAGCGACCCAGATGGCGGAGGTGGCGGCGACCGTCGCCAACGACGGCACGCTGATGCGCCTGACCTTCCTCGAGCAGGCCAAGGACCCTGACGGGCGGGTGATCGAGGAGCTCGAGCCTGACGAGCAGTCGGAGGTGATCGGCGAGGAGGCCGCTGGCCAGCTGAACGAGATGATGACGAGCGTCACCCAGGAGGGGACCGCCGCGGGGCTCAGCGTCGACGGGGTCGAGTTCGCCGGCAAGACCGGCACCGCTGAGATCGATCTCGAGGGCACGAACCAGCCCTGGTTCATCGCCTTTGCTCCCTCCCAGGACCCGCAGATCGCGGTCGCGGCGACGGTGGAGCGCTGCCAGAGCTGCTTCGGCGGCGAGGTCGCGGGTCCGATCGCGACCCAGGTGATGGAGAGCCTGCTGAATTGAGTAGGCAGTTCGCAGTAGGCAGTAAGCAGAGGCGCGCCACCACTGCCTACTGCCCACTGCCTACTTGGAGAGACGCATGCGCCTAGAGCGCGGCGCGAGAGTCGGTGATCGCTACACCCTGATCGACCGGCTCGGCAGCGGCGGCATGGCCGACGTCTGGCTCGCCGCCGACGCCATGCTCGGCCGCCGGGTCGCGCTCAAGTTCCTGCACGAGCGCTTCGCCCAGGATCAGCAGTTCGTCGAGCGCTTTCGCCGCGAGGCGCAATCGGCAGCCGGGCTTCAGCATCCGAACGTGGTCGGGGTCTACGACCGGGGTTCCGACGCGGGGCGCCAGTGGATCGCGATGGAGTACGTCGAGGGCGCCTCGCTGAAGGAGTTGATCGGACGCGGGCTGAGCGTCGCCGAGGCGGTCGAGATCGTCCGCCAGATCCTCCAGGGTGCGAAGTTCGCCCACGAGCGCGGCATCGTCCATCGCGACTTAAAGCCCCAGAACGTGCTCGTCGACCGCGACGGCCGCGCGCGGGTGACCGACTTCGGCATCGCCCGGGCCGGCTCCTCGGAGATCACCGCGACCGGGTCGGTGCTCGGGACCGCTCAGTACCTCTCGCCCGAGCAGGCGCAGGGATTGGACGTCACCGCCGCCTCCGACATCTACTCGGTCGGCATCCTGCTCTACGAGGCGCTCACCCGCCGGGTGCCGTTCGACGCCGAGGAGCCGGTCGCGGTGGCGCTGAAGCAGATCTCCGAGCAGCCGCGCCCGCCGTCGCAGCTGAACCCGGAGGTGACCCCGGCGCTCGATGCTGTCGTGCTCAAGGCGCTGGCTAAGGAGCCGGCGAACCGGTTTGCCTCGGCGGAGGAGTTCATCCGGGCGCTCGATGCGGCCGAGGCCGATCCCTCCGGCGGGGCTCTCGGCGCCACCGCCGCCTACGCACCCGTGGCGCTCGGCGCGCTCGCCGGAGCCGATGCCGCCGAGGCGGTTCAGGAGGCGCCCGCCCTCGAGCAGCCCAAGCGCGGCTGGGTCACCCGCCGCAGGGCGATCGTGCTCGCCGCGCTCGCCTTGGCTGCCGCCGGGGTCGGCGCCTGGGCGCTGACCCGGACCGAGCAGGTGAACGTTCCCGCTGTGATCGAGCAGCAGCTCGCGGAGGCGCGTTCTCTGCTCGAGCGAAGAGGGTTCGAGGTCTCTGTCTCGACGGTCGAGAACTGCTCTGAGCCCAACACGGTGATCGAACAGCAGCCGCCGGCCGGAACCGAGGTCGAGGAGGGTTCGCGAGTGACCCTGACCGCGAGCCTTGGGAGCACGGTCAAGGTCCCGCCGGTTCGCGGACAGAGCCTGGCCGCCGCCCGGAGTCGGCTCGAGAAGGCCAACCTGCTGGTCGAGACGAGCGAACGCCCCTCGCGCGAGATCGACGCGGGGAGGGTGATCTCGAGCGCACCGCCCGCCGGCGCCGAGGTCGGGTGCCAGGCCACGGTCTCGTTGGCCGTCTCCAAGGGCCCGAACCTGGTCACGCTCCCGAACGTGCTCGACGAGCAGCAGGAGGTGGCCGAGGCCGAACTCGAGCGGCTCGGGTTCATCGTCAACGTCGAGACGAAGAACGCCGATCAGCCTGAGGGCACCGTGATCGTTCAGGATCCGGGCGGCGGCTCGGAGCTCCTGCGCGGCGACCGGGTCACGATCGTGGTCTCGACCGGGGCCGGCTCGGTCATCGTGCCGAGCGTCGCGGGACAATCCGAGGATGCCGCCGTCGACCTGCTGCGAAGCCGTGGGCTCAGCGTCGCCGTGATCGATCAGGACACCGACGTGCAGTCCGACGACGGGCGGGTGCTCGAGCAGGCGCCGAGCTCGGGCACCAGGCTGCGCGCGGGCGAAGAGGTGACGATCGTCGTCGGGAAGTTCACCGAGCCGGTCGAGGTCTCGCCGGGGACATCGAACACGACGACGCCCGGCGGGACGCCCTGATGCGGGTCGCCGTGATCCGCGGCGGGCGCTCGTCCGAGCACGAGATCTCGCTGCAGTCCGGAGCCTCGGTGGCCGAGGGCCTGCGCGAGGGCGGCCACGAGGTGGTCGAGGTGCTGATCGAGCGCGACGGCCGCTGGATTGCAGGCGGCGCCGAGGTCGAGATGCGCGCGGGCGCCGGGCTGCTCGGCTGCGAGGTCGCCTTTCCGGTCCTGCACGGGCCCTTCGGCGAGGACGGCACCGTCCAGGGCCTGCTCGAATGCCTCGACGTCGCCTACGCCGGGCCGAGCGTGCTCGCCGCAGCGATCTCGATGGACAAGCTCGTATGCAAGCGCCTGCTCGCCTTCGAAGGGCTGCCGCAGGTCGAGTTCGCCGAGGTCGGCGAGCCGGGGTGGCGCGAGCACGTCGCCGCGATGCCGAAGCCGCTGTGGGTGAAGCCGTCGCGGCTCGGCTCGAGCGTCGGCATCTCACGGGTCTCGAGTCCGGAGTCCGAGCTCGAGGCCGCGATCGAGACCGCCCTCGGCCACGACCCGCGGGTGATCGTCGAGTCAGACGCCGGGGGCCGGGAGGTCGAGTGCTCGGTGATCGGCAACCCGGGGATCGGCGACGCTGAGAGCGTCGAGGTCTCGCTCCCCGGGGCGATCGTGACCAAGGCGTCCGATTGGTATGACTTCGAGGCCAAGTACGCCGAGGGCGGGATGGAGCTGCTGGTGCCGGCGCCGCTCGACCCACCGGTGACCGACCGTGTGCGCGAGCTCGCCGCGCTTGTCTTCCGGGCGATCGGCGGCACCGGCTTGGCCCGCTGCGACTTCTTCGTCCGCGAGGACGGCGAGGTCCTCGTCAACGAGATCAACACGATCCCCGGGTTCACCGCGACCAGCGTCTTCGGCAAGCTGTTCGAGGCCGGCGGCGTCGGTTATCCCGAGCTCTGCGACAAGCTCGTCCGGCTCGGCGCCGACCGCTACCGCCGCGAGCGCAGCTACCGGTTCTAGCTCGCGGTCAGCTGCGTCTCGGAGATCTCCACCTTGTACTCCCCCGGCGCGCCGGCGAGCTTGGTCAGCCAGATCAGGTAGTACTGCGCCGGCTCTCCGACGTCGAGCTCGATCGCCTCGTCCTCGTCGGCTCCGGCGACCGAGCCGACCGGCTCGCCCCACGCCTCGAGCGTCTGCGGCGGGCCGGTCGCGGCGGCGTAGATGTCGGCGTCCCAGCCACCCTCGGTCGTGCTGATCGAGATGCTCGTGCCGTCCACCGGCTCCCCGGCATCGACGATCAGGCCGACCCCGGGCTTGCCGGCGGCATCCTCGACGACCGCTGAGGCCGTGTACTCCTCTGTCGGCCAGGCCGTCTCCGTATCGCCGTCGATCGCGAGGGAGGCCTCGTCGCCATGCTCGACGCTGTCGCCGAGCGGGTCGAAGTCCTCGGCGCCGACCAGTGCGACCTCGGTGCCGGGCGGGGCGGGCTCGCCACCGCCACCGCCGCCACCCTCGTTGCGGGCGCGCTCGCTGCCGAGCCCGGCGATCAGCAGGGCCGCTGCGGTGCCGGCGAGGACCAGCAGGATGCCGGCGACCGAGACCCGGCGGGGGGTGAACAGGCGGTGGCGACGAGGTACCGAGTCGAGCACCGTGGTCGCCTCGCCGCTCGAGCGCCCGGCGCGGGCCACCTCGACCTCGAGCGCGTCCTCGAGGTCGTCGAGCATCGCCTGCATGTCGGGATACCGCTTGTCGGGCTTCTTCTCGGTGGCGCGCTCGATCACGGCGGCGAGCGCCGCCGAGACCTCGGGCCGGCGCCGCTGCACGTTCGGCATCTTCTCGTTCACGTGCTTCATCGCCACTCCGACCAGATTCTCGGCCTGGAACGGGACCTCCCCGGTGAGCATCTCGTAGATCAACACCCCGAGCGAGTAGATGTCCGAGCGCGCGTCGACCCCCTGTCCCATCGCCTGTTCGGGTGAGACGTAGTCGGTGGTCCCGAGCACGCGGCCCGTCTTGGTCAGGCCGTCCTGCTCGAGCTCGCGGGCGATCCCGAAATCGGTCACCTTCGCCCGTCCCTCGGCGTCGATGAGGACGTTCTGGGGCTTGACGTCGCGGTGGACGAGCCGGCGCGCGTGAGCTGCCTGGAGCCCGCGCCCGACCTCGATCGCGTACGCCGCGGCCTCGTCCAGGGGCAGCTGTCCGAGCCGGTCGATCCGCTGCTTCAGCGTCTCGCCCTCGACGTATTCGAAGACGATGTAGGGACGCCCGCTGTCCTCGCCCGCGTCAATCACCGCGACCACGTTCGGGTGCGAGACCTGGGCGACCGCGCGCGCCTCGCGGCTGAAACGCTCGATCTGATCGGGCTCGTCGGAGATCTCGCGGTGCAGGACCTTCGCCGCGACCCAGCGCTCGAGCGTCTCGTCGCGGGCAAGATAGACGGTCGACATCCCGCCGGAGCCGAGCTTCTGCTCGAGCCGGTAGCGACGGGACAAGACCGTGCCCGTGAGCGCTCCCGCCGGCCCTGTCGTCGCTTCGCTCATCGCCTCACTATTTTCAACCCTCGTGCGCTCCCCGCGCTTCGCTGCCCGCTGTTTGCATGATGACCGTCGAGCTTCGCTATTACACCGACCCCGCCTGCGTCTGGTCGTGGGGAACCGAGCCGAAGCTGCGCCGGCTGCGCTGGGAGTTCGGCGACGAGATCTCGATCCGGCTGGTGCTCGGCGGGCTCGCCCGTAGCTACGGCCCCTCCTACCGCGACGAGGAGGGACGGATCGGCGCGGGCAGCGACTGCTTCGCCGATCTGATCGCCCATTGGCTCGACGTCGCCGACGAGACCGGGATGCCCTGCGATCCGCGCCTGTGGACCGAAGCGAAGATAAGCTCGACCTATCCGGCCTGCATGGCGGTGATCGCCGCGCGCGAGCAGGGATTCGAGGCGGCGCTGGCCTACGTCCGCCGCGTGCGCGAGGCGCTGTTCACGGAGCGCAAGAAGCTCGACCACATCGAGGCGCTGGTCGCCGAGGCCGGGGCGGCCGGACTCGACCTCGAGCGTTTTCGCATCGACCTGGGCTCGAACGCGATCGTCGAGGCCTTCGGCGCCGATCTCGACGAGGTCCGCACGGTGTCCGAGGCTGCGCGCGCCGCCGGCCAGGTGCGAACGACCGAGGGCCGCGAGCGGGTCAGCTTTCCGTCGCTGGTCGTTCGCGACCTCGCCGGTGAGCCTCGCGGTGCCTGGGGTTGGCAGCCGTATGAGGCCTATCGCGAGCTGGCGATCGCCGCTGGGGCGAGCCCGCAGACCGACCACCGTCCGGACCCGGTTGAGGCGCTCGAGCGCTTCGGCCGCTGCGCCACCCGCGAGATCACCGAGCTCGCCGGCCGGCCGCGAACCGTGATCGAGGCCGAGCTCTGGGGGCTCGCGCGCGACTGGCGACTGAAGCCGGTCCCGGTGCTGACCGGCACGCTCTGGCAGCTGGCTTAGCCGGGGATGGTGATCGATCTGGCCTAGCCGGCCGGACCGGTGCGCTCGAGTCCCTTGATCAGCTCGACGTGCCGCGGATCGGCCTTCTCCGGAGAGCCCGAATCGAACGGTGGCTGCGGGTCGTACTCGATCCCCAGCTGGATCGCCTCGGCGACCTCGGTGCCGAACTCGAGTGCGGTGAGCTGCAGCGCCATGTCGATCCCGGCCGAGACACCCGCCGCGGTCACCACCTTGCCGTCGACCACCACCCGCTCGGCCACCGGTTCGGCGCCGAACTCGCGCAGATCGTCGCGGTAGGCCCAGTGGCTGGTGGCCCGCTTGCCCTGCAGCAGCCCGGCGGCACCCAGCACCAGCGACCCGGTGCAGACCGAGGTCGTCCAGGTGCTGGTGGCGTCGGCAACGCGAAGCCATTCGAGCACCTCGTCGTCGTCCAGTAGCGGCCGGTTGCCCACACCGCCGGGGACCAGGATCAGGTCCGGGTCGGGGAGCTCGGCGATCGCCAGGTCCGCGGTCAGCGCCAGGGCGCCCGTGTCGGTGCGCTTGGGCCCGGCCTGCTTGCCGACGAAGCTCAGCTCGGTCCCGGGAATGCGCGAGAGCACCTCGTAGGGGCCGACCGCGTCGAGCGCCGTGAGCCGGTCGAAGATCAGGATCGCGATTCTCATCGAGGCCATTGTCGCCGAACTGCGCTCAGGGGGCGCGTTCGATCACCCCGGCCCTGTCGGTGACGACCCCGATCCGCGCGCTGCCGGGATGGTGGGCGCACAGCGACTCGAGCGCCGCCTCCTGATCGCCGGCGGCGACCACGCAGACGAAGCCGCAGCCCATGTTGAAGACCTGGTCCATCTCGGCGTCGGAGATCCCGCCCAGTTCCTGGATCAAGCCGAACACCGGCGGGACCGTGAGCGGCGCTTCGACCTGATACCCGACCGGCGCCGCCAGCCGGGTCAGGTTGTTGAGCCCGTCGCCCGTGATGTGGGCGAGGCCCCGGACGTCCACCGCCGAGCCGAGCAGCTCGAGCACCGCCCGCACGTAGATCTCGGTCGGCTCGAGCAGGACCTCGCCGAGTGGACGGCCGAGGCGCTCGTCGTCGAGGCCGATCGGCTCGAGCACCCGGCGGGCGAGCGTGTAGCCGTTGGAGTGAAGCCCCGACGAGGGCAGGCCGATGAGCGCGTCACCCGGCTCGATCCGCTCGCCGCTGACGACCGCATCGAGCGCCACCAGGCCGATCGCGCTGCCGCTCAGCTCCCAGCCGGAGACGACCTCGCCGACCTGGGCGATCTCGCCTCCGGGGACCTCGATCCCGGCGAGCTCGGCGCCGCGGCGCAGGCCGATCCCGATCTGTCCGCAGATCTCGGGATTCGCCTCGGCGCAGAGGATGAAGTCGAGCATCGCGATCGGCTCGGCCCCGACGCAGATCAGGTCGTTGACGTTCATCGCGACGCAGTCGATCCCGATCGTCTCGAAGCGCCCGAGCCGCTCGGCAACGACCATCTTCGTGCCGACGCCATCGGTGCCGAAGGCGATCCCGGTGCGCCGGTCGAGGCGGAGCACGCTGGCGTAGTGGCCAGGCAGCTCGACCACGCGCGAGGGCTTGCCGGTGTCGATCGCCCGCAGGCTGGCGACCAGGGCCTCGACCGCCGCATCGGCATGCCGCTGGCTGACCCCGGCGCGAACGTATGCCCGCTGGTCGCTCATCTGCGACTCCTGATTTTGACCATGACCACGGCCGCCAGCGCGATTCGGTAGGCGGCGTAGGGCCACAGCGCTCGGTCGCGCTCGACCAGGGAGATGAGCCGCTGCGAGGCCAGGGTGGAGCCGAACGAGGCACAGACCCCGATCCCGAGCGCGCGCCCGACCTCGGGCGAGACGCCGCCGCGGCTTCGCAGCCGCACCCCCTTGAGCACGGTCGCGCCGACGATCACCGGCAGCGCCACCGTCCTCGAGAGCAGGTTGGCGTGCTCGCGGTCAAACCGCCTCCAGCGGGCCGCGGTCAGGGTTGCGCCGTTGCGCGAGATGCCGGGCATCAACGCCGCCGCCTGCGCGATGCCGAGCGCGAGCCCGTCCGCGGCCCTTGCCTCCCCGGGCCCGCGCTGCTGGGGCCTGCGGTCGGCGACCGCCATCGAAGCGGCGCCGGCGACGAGCCCGGCGGCGATCGTCCCCGCTCCGCCGAGGCGGCCCTCGATCTGGCGCTCGAGCCCGTAGCCGACGATCGCGGGCGGCACGAACGAGAGCGCGACGACCGCCGCGCGGCGCCTGTCGAAGGCCGCCAGCTCGGCGGCGATCAGGCGTCGCTGCCCGATCAGCAGCGCGCCGGCGGTGCCGGCGTGCAGAGCGACCTCGAAGCTCTTACGCAGCTCCGGGTCGAGTCGGCCCCAGTCCCAGCCGGCGAGCCACGGGACGAGCGAGAGGTGAGCCGAGCTCGAGACGGGCAGCAACTCGGTCGGACCCTGGACGAGGCCGAGCAGGACCGCCCGTGCCCCGGTCAGGGTCGCCTCTGCGTCCACGCGCTAGGACCCGGCTTCGGCGGCCCGCGCCCCGTTTCGACGCCGCCTCACCAGCAGCCATATCAGTCCACCGACGATCGCCGCGAGCACCGCGTAGTCGAGGTAGTGAAGCTTGTCGCGCCACTCCTCCCAGTTGTCGCCGACCGCCCGCCCGATCAAACCCAGCATCAGCACCCAGGGGATGCAGCCGGCGAGGGTGAGCGCGGTGAAGCGCCAGAAGGGCATCCTCGCGACCCCGGCGGGCAGGGAGATGAAGGTGCGGATGATCGGCAGCATCCGGGTGAAGAACACGGTGGCGTCGCCATGGCGCTGAAACCAGCTGTCGGCCCAGTCGAGGTGCTTGCGGTTGAGGTGGATCAGCCGGTTCTTCTCGAGCAGCTCGAGGCGGCCGTAATAGCCGACCGCATAGGCGATCCAGGAGCCGACCACGTTGCCGAGGACTCCCGCGGCGGTGATCCCGAACAGGGTCATGCTGCCTTCCGAGACGCTGAAACCGGCGAACAGCATGATCGCTTCGCTCGGCACCGGAATGCAGGCGCTCTCGAGCGTCATCAAGACGAACACCCCGACCACCCCGACCGCGTCGATGAAGTCGGTCGCTGCATTGACGATCGGGTCGAGGATCGCGTCCGTGATCGATGCCAGCGCCGACGCGCCTGAGCTGCTGAGCGGGTCCATGCGGGGCCGACACGTTACCCACCGGCTCGGGTTCTGCCGCCGTAGACTCGTCGGCGATGTCCCGGCTCACCGACCCGGTCGTGAAGCACCGGGCGCTCGAGTTCACCGCCGACGCGCTGCTCTGTGCGCTCGCCTTCGCCGTCGCCTTCCAGCTTCGCTTCCTCGGCGATGTCGGCGACGAGGGTGGCATTCCCGGGCGCTACGTGACCATGCTGCTGAGCTCGGTCGCCTTCGTCGCGATCGGCAAGGCGCTGGTCCTCGACCTGCTCGGACAACACCAGCAGTGGTGGCGCTACTTCCGGCTCCCGGATCTGTGGCCCCTGGTCCGCGCGCTGTTCGTCGCGACCCTGCTGATGGTCCTGATCTTCCTCCTGGCGAAGCCGTTTGACTACAGCCTGCCGCGGTCGGTGGTCGTCTTCGACTTCCTGTTGTGCACGGTCCTGCTCGGCGGTGCCCGGCTTGCCCGCCGCTCGCTTGCCGAACGCCCGTCGCGCCGCGTGCGCAACCGACGCGCCCGCGACCTGCTCGTCGTCGGCGCCGGGTCGGGCGGCCAGATGGTGGTCCGCGAGCTGAAGCTCAACCCCAACCTGGGCGCCCGCGCGGTCGGTTTCCTCGATGACGATCCGCGCAAGCGCGGGATGCGGACCGAGGGCCTGCGCGTGCTCGGCACCACCGACGAGATCGGCACGATCTGCGACCGTTTGACCCCCGACGAGGTCGTGATCGCGATCCCGTCGGCGCCGGGCGTGCTTCGCGGCAAGGTCGTCGCCGAGTGCCGCGAGCGCGACATCCCGGTGCGGACGCTGCCGACCGTGTTCGAGCTGCTTCGCGGCGGCGTTCAGCTCACCCGTCAGCTGCGCGAGGTCCGGGTCGAGGACGTGCTCGGGCGCGACCCGGTGGTGATGGAGCTCGAGCGCGTCGGCTCCTACCTCGAGGACAAGCGCGTTCTGGTCACCGGTGCCGGCGGCTCGATCGGCGCTGAGCTCTGTCGCCAGATCGCCCGAGTCCACCCGCGGTTGCTGGTGATGCTCGACCACGCCGAGGACAACCTCTTCGACATCGACCGTGAGATGACCGCCCAGTGGCACTTCACCAGGGTCGAGTCGGTGCTCGCCGACTGCAAGGAGGGCGATCGCATGCTCGAGGTGATGCAGCGGTTCAAGCCCGAGGTCGTCTTCCACGCCGCCGCCTACAAGCACGTGCCGCTGATGGAGGCGAATCCGCTCGAGGCGTTGCGAAACAACGCGATCGCGACCCAGGTGACGGCGAAGACCGCTGCGGTCTCGGGGGCGGAGCGCTTCGTCTTGATCTCGACCGACAAGGCGGTGAATCCGCACACGGTGATGGGCGCCACCAAGGCGATGTCCGAGTGGATCGTCGAGGCCGCCGCGAGGCGCAACTCGAACACGCGGTTCACGATCGTGCGCTTCGGCAACGTGCTCGCCTCCTCGGGCAGCGTCGTGCCGATCTTTCGCTCACAGATCGAGCAGGGTGGACCGGTGACCGTCACCCATCCGGAGATGACCCGCTACTTCATGACGATCCCAGAGTCGGTGCAGCTGGTGATCCAGGCCGGCGACCTCGGCGGGGCCGCGGGCGAGGTGTTCGTGCTCGAGATGGGCGAGCCGGTGAAGATCATCGACCTTGCCCGCAACATGATCGTGCTCGCGGGATACGAACCCGACACCGACATCGCGATCGAGATCGTCGGCGTGCGTCCCGGCGAGAAGATCCACGAGGAGCTGCTGAACCCGGACGAGCGCGCGCAGCCGACCGCAGCCGATCGAATCGTGCGGGCGGTACGGGCGAAGCCGCTGGACCCCGACTGGGTAGAGGAGACGGTTGCGCGGCTCGAGGCCCTGGTCGCCTCGGGTGACGAGGCGGGCCTGGCCGAGCACGTGGTCGAGCTGATGGGCGCCCAGACTTCGGCACGGCGAAGCTTGGCCTGATCGATAAGACTTCCCCGCTCAGTGATCCAAACCAATGGTTGACCTGCTCGAGCGGATCGGGCCCTTTCTGGGGATCGCCGCCTTTCTCGGACTCGCGATCCTCGCCTTTCTGACCTTTCAACAGGCACGCGAGATCCGGCGCCTGCGCGATTGGGCGGGACGGGCGCCGGAGCGCGCAGGCGACGCCGCCGAGGCCTCGGCCGCCGCCGCCGAGGCCCGGGGCGAGAGCGCCGCCGTCGAGGAAATCGAGGCCGCAGAAGAGGAGGCGCCGGCCGAGCCCGACCGGGCCGGCGGCTGGCGGGATCGGGTCCGCGCCCGCGCCGCTGCGATCTACGCGGGGATCGACCGCCGGATGCCCGTCGATCTGCGCTACCTGATGGCGGTCTTGGCCGCCGCGGTGATCGCAGCGGCCGTCCTGACCAGCGGCTTCGGACTGGTCGGCGGCGATTCCGACGGGACCGGCGGCGGCCGGGGCGGCGGCAAGGGGCCGGCGAAGGACAAATCGGAGAAGGTCGAGGTCGCGGTGCTCAACGCGACCCAGACCGAAGCCGACGACGGAACGCTGATCCAGGGCGTCCAGGGGCTCGCGCGCAAGGTCGCCGAGGAGGTGGTCAAGCCGGCGGGGTTCAAGGCCGGCAAGGAGACCGACGCGCCGTCGGGCTTCGAGGAGACGATGATCATGTTCGAGCCCGGTGCCGAGGACGCAGCCGACGAGCTCGCCGCCGCCGTCGAGGACCAGCTCGGCGAGACTCCGGTGACGCCGATGATCGGCGAGATCCGCGAGGTCGCCGGCGAGGCGCAGGTGGCGCTCGTCATCGGCCTCGACGACTCCGAGTTCTAGAACCGCCGATGCAGGTCGACGAAGTCTTCGATACCGCATCGGGTTTCATCGCGGTCGCGGCGCTGCTCGGGTTCGCCCTGCTCCTGCCGCTCTATTTCTCCCAGCGCCGCGATCTGCGACGGATTCGCGCCTGGGTGGAGCGCGAGCCCGACTACGCGGTCGAGGACATCGCGGCGAGCGAGGCGCTCCTCGACCGCGCCGAGACGGAGCTCGAGGAGCTGCTCGGCGAGCCCGAGCCGGATACCGGGTCGACCCCGTCGACGCCGATGACGGCGGCTGACCGGGTCACGCACGAGCGCCCGGCGCTGGAGCGGATCACGATGGAGCGGGCGGCGCTCGAGCCGCATCCGCGCTGGCGCCGGTTCGCGGCCAGGGCGACCCAACCGCGCGTGCTGATTGCGATCGGGGTCGTCGCCCTGCTGTTGGGCGCCGGCGCGATCTTCGCCTCCGAGGAGCTCCTGCGCGACGACGAGGGGCCCGCCGGGCCGCGGGTCGGCGCGGTCGACCCGGCGGAGGTCCGGGTCGCGGTGCTCAACGGCACCTCGATCAACGGGCTCGCCGGCAACGTCGGCTCGGACGTGCAGGCCAACGGCTACGACTTGATCGCGACCACCTCGACCACGCCCGGCTTCACCAAGACCGAGGTCCTGTTCGCCGATGGCCAGAAGCGAGCGGCGCAGAAGGTCGCCGGCGACCTCGGGGTCGACAAGAACTCGGTCGAGCGGCTCGATCCCGAGACCCGCAAGCTCGCCGGTCGCGCCGACGTGGTCGTGATCGCGGGCGAGGACCGAGCCTCTTGAGCCAGCGCCCCGCGCTCGGCACGGCGCTGTTCTTCGCCGTCGTCGTCGCGACCCTGGTCACCTCGGTTCTCGTCGTCCGCGCCCGCACCCCCGACCTGGTGCTCGAGGTCCTCGAGCCGGGGGTCAACCAGCAGACCGGGTTCCGCCCCGGGCCCAGCCCGCTTCCCAACGCCGTCTCGATCGAGTTCTTCGTCCGCGAGTCCGATCCCCACGCCGTGGTCGCAATCGTCGACAGCCGCGAGAACGTCGTCCGCACCCTCGACTCCGACGTCGCCCTGACCGAGGACAAGCCGGTCCGCTACCGCTGGGACGGCACCACCGACGCTGGTCAGGTTGCGCCGCCCGGGCGCTACCGGCTGTCGGTCGAGCTTCCCTCCGAGAACCGCGAGATGGTCTTCCCGCGGCGCTTCACCCTGATTCCCGGGGGCCGGGGCTGAACGCCTCGGCGCTCGAGGCGCTGGGGATGCTGGTCGCCTGCGGGGCCGCGGGCGCCGCGCTGGTGGTCGACGATCGCCGGATCCGCACGGTCGCGATCGCGCTCGCCCTGGTGGTCGCACCGGTCGTCGTCCTCGGCAGCGTCTGGGGGGAGCCGCGCGTGGTCGAGTTCCGCGACAGCCCGGCTCAGGTGGCGCTGGCGCTCCTCGTCGGTGGTGCCGCCCTGGCGGCGCTGGTGATCGCCTTTCGGCGCTGGTCGTCTCTGTTCGCGATCGCGGCCTTCGCCGTGCTGCCGCTGCGGGTGCCGATCGAGATCGGCGGCGAGACCGCGAACCTGCTGGTGCCGCTATATCTGGTGATCGGGGCGGGCTTCATCACCCAGGCGAGTGGGGAGTGGCGAGTGGCGAGTGGCGACCGGGCCGCAGGCCGCAGGCCGCAGGAGGTCGATCCGTGGTCCCGGTGGCTGCGAAGGCTGCTGGCCGCGACCTTGGCGCTCTACGCGATTCAGGCGATCTACTCAGAGGACGTCGCCAACGCGATCGAGAACATCGGCTTCTTCGGCGTGCCGTTCGCGGTCCTGTTCGTCTTGCTGGCTGAGCTCGAGTGGAGCTCGGCCTTGCTGCGGCGGGTCGTGCTCGCCGTCGGAGCCGTGGCTACCGCCTGCTCGCTGGTCGGCCTCTATCAGTACTTCGCCGGCGACCTCTTCCTCAACCCCGAGCTCGCCGACGCCAACGAGCTGCACGTCTATTTCCGGGTCAACTCGATCTTCTTCGATCCGAACATCTTCGCCCGCTACCTGGCGCTGGCCATCACAGCGCTCGCTGCGTGCATCGCCTGGGGCGTCCCCCGCCGCGATTTCGGACTCGCGGTGGCGGTCAGCGCAATCGGCCTGGTCGCGCTCGCCTTCAGCTACTCGATCACCGGGATCGCGGCGCTGCTCGCGGGGCTCGGCATCGTCGCGATCCTGCGTTGGCGCTGGCGCGGCGCGATCGCCTTCGGCGCCCTCGGCGTGGTCGGCCTCGTCATGCTGGTGATCGCGGGCGGCACGCCGACCAGCGACATCGAGGACTACCGCAGCATCGACAGCGGCCACGCCGACCTGATCGAGGGCGGGCTCGATCTCGCCGTCGACCGGCCGCTCGGCGGCTGGGGCTCGGGCAGCTTCGGGCGCGCCTTTTACGAACGGATCGAGCCGGCGCGGACCACCGTCTCGCATTCCGAGCCGATCACCGTCGCCGCCGAGCAAGGTGCGATCGGCTTCCTCCTCTACGCCGCGCTGGTGGTCACGGCGCTGGTCACCGTGCTCGGCCGGGGTGCGGGTGGCTCGCTCGCGCGCACCGCGGTGGGTGCCTGCTTCGTCGCGATGCTGGTCTCCAGCTTCGGCTACACAGGCTTCGTCATCGACCCGGCGCTCTGGGCCCTGCTCGCCCTCGGCGTATCGCTGCGCGCCCGCCTCCCCGACCGTCGCCCGCCTGACCCGTCCGTCGGCGGACGGAAAGCCGAGGAGGCGGGCGGAACGTTGGTTGTTTGATGTCGGATTACCTGCGCCGCCTCGCGACCACCGGCGCGGCCTACACCGCCTCGAGCGTGTTCTCGAAGCTGATCGCGGTCGCCCTGCTCCCGATCTACACGGCCTACCTGACCCCGGCCGACTACGGTGCCGCCGAGGTGATGCTGGCGACCGTGATCGCCGTCAGCATCGTCGTCCGGCTCGGGCTGATCGAGGCGCTGCTCAGGTTCTATTATCTCAACGACGTTCCGCCCGCCTCCTCCGCTCCGGGTTCGGGGGCGGCCGGGTCAGCCGAGGGGCGGCGCTTCGCGCAGCGGGTCGTCGCGACCAGCTTCGCCGCGCTCTTTTGGGCCTCGACCGCCGGAGCGCTCGCCGGGCTGGCGCTCGCCGGGCCGATCGCCGAGGCGCTTCTCGATCGCCCGGACGCGGAGCTCGCTCGCCTCGCGGTGCTCGGCCTGTGGACGCTGACCCTGTGGGAGTACGTGCTCACCCTGCTGCGCCTCGACGAGCGCGCCCGCGCCTACTTCACCCTGACCATGCTCAACGTGGTGGCGACGATCCCGGTGACGGTCTGGCTCGTCGTGGTCGAGGAGCGGGGCGCCGCCGGGATCCTGCTCGGCAGCTTCGGCACCGGCGCCGTCTTCTTGCTCTGGCGCCTGTGGGTGGAGCGCCGGCGGCTTTCGCTGGTCCCCGACCGGGCGCTGCTTCGGCGGATGTTTCGGTTCGGGCTGCCGACGATGCCCGCTGAGCTCTCGCTGTATTCGCTCAACGTCATCGACCGGATCCTGATCGTCCGCCTCGCCGGGCTCGCCGAGGCCGGGCTGTACGCGCTTGCGATCAAGTTCGCCCAGGGCATCAACGTGATCGCGCGAGGATTTCAGCTCGCCTTTCCGCCACTTGCCTACTCGATCGCTGACGATGACGAGGCGCGTCGCGCGTACAGCCTGATCGTCACCTGGTTCGCGGCGGTTTGCGCCTTCGCCGTCGCCGGGCTGTGGCTGCTCTCGCGCCAGATCGTCGAGCTGCTGGCGGCGCCCGAGTTCTTCGAGTCTCACGAGGCGATCGGCCTGCTGGCGACCGGGGTGGCGTTGTACGCCCTCTACCTCGTGCTCGTGGTGGTCCTCGGGCGCAGCGGGCGCACCGAGTTCAACCTCCCGGCGACGCTCGCCGGGACGGTTGTCAACGTCGTCGCAAATCTGATCCTGATCCCGCCGCTCGGGATCGTCGGCGCCGGCATCGCCCTGGTCGCCTCCTACGCGGTCGTGCTCGTGCTCATGTACGTGCTCACCCAGCGCGTCTTCCCGGTCGCCTACGAGTGGGGTCGTCTGGCGCTGCTGGTCGCGGTCACAGCGGCCACCGTCGCCGCCGGCGACCTGCTGTTGCCGACCCACGGGATTGCCGCCTGGGCCTCGCGAACCGCGCTCTGGCTGGTGCTGCCGCTCGTCTTGGCCGTCTCGGGCTTTCTCAGCGGCGCCGAGCGGGCAACCCTGCGCGAGCTGCTGCGCCCGTCGGCGGTGCTCGAGCGCCTGCGCGCCGACTCGACCGGACCGCCGCCCGGCGAGCCCGCCGAGGAGATCGAGGCGGGATATGCGCCCGAGGTCTATGAGGCGGTCCGTCGCGACGAGGACCGGTTGTAGGCGATCGGTCGCGGGTAGCGAGCCATCGACATGGCCAAGCGCCGACAAAAAGGCAAGTCCGATGACGAGGTGGCGCGGCTCTACTCGCTGCCGCTCGACCGGTTCATCGCCGAGCGTGACGCCGTGGCCAAGCGGCTGCGAAGCGGCGGCGAGCGGGCGAAGGCGGACGAGCTGCGCAAGCTGAAGAAGCCGAACCTGCCGGCCTGGGCGATCAACCAGGGGGTGCGCGCCGACCGATCGGCGGCCCAGCGCTTGATCGCTGCGGGAGAGCGCCTCAACGCCGCCCAGGAGGCTGCGCTCTCTGGAGCGAGCCCCACTGAGCTGCGGGAGGCGATCGCCGACCAGCAGGAGGCGGTCGAGGCGATGCTCGGTGCGATCGAGTCGAGCCTCGAATCCGAGCCGGGCCCAGGCGTTCTCGACCGTGTTCGTGAGACGCTGCGGGCGACCGCCGCCGACGACGAGCTGCGAGCGCAGTTCGCCGCCGGCACGCTCACCCGCGACCGGGAGGCGGTCGGGTTCGGCGCAATGCCGCCGAGCGCCACCGAGTCGCGCCGAGGCGGGCGGCGGCGATCCAAGGCCACGGCCACGGCCGCTGAGCGCCAGCGAGCCGAGCAGGCCGAGCGCCGGGCCGCGCGCGCCCTCGAGACGGCCGCCAAGCGGGTCGCCGACGCCGAGCGGCGACTGGAGCGAGCCCGCGAGGCGCTCGGCGCCGCCGAGGAGCGATACGACGAGGCCGCCGGCGAGCGCGACGAGCGCGACTCAGAGCTGCGCCAGGCCGAGGCGGAGCTCAGCAGGCTGAGCGACGGCTGAGCTACCGTCCCTCGGCTGCCGCCCGCCGCCGGTTGGCGACCTCCGCGGCCTCTCGCAACCCCTCGCCGCGGCCAGGAAAAAGCGCCGCACCGGCGTGCAGGCGATACCAGGTCGGGTCGTGTCCCGGGATCAACACCGCGGCCAGGGCCCGGGCGCCGTAGGCCCAAGCCGCCAGCAGCCGCGCCGTCAGCGCCGGTGCGCGACCGTGATGCTTGCGCATGTAGCGGTCGCGGCCGCGATGGAACTCGACCACCCGGCGGGCGCCGGCGCCGCTGTCGCTGGCGAGCTGCTCGTGATGGACCGCCTCGGCAGCCGGGACCCAGAGGATCCGCCCGCCGGCGTCGTGGAGGCGCTTGGCGAGATCGGTCTCGTCGGAGTAGACGAAGAATGCGGGGTCGAAGTAACCAACGGCGGCGACCGCCTCGCGGCGCACCAGCATCGCCGCCGACTGCACCCAGCCGACCTCGCGGGTGCGCTCGCCGCGGCTCTGGGTGACCAGGCGGCGGTGCAGGAACAGCGCCCCGGCGAGCGAGGCGCCGAGTCCCGGCAGCCGCCAGGCCGAGGGCTGGGCGGTACCCGACGGATCGAGCAACTTCGCTCCCGCCGCGGCCGCGTGCGGGTCGCCGCGCAGCGCCCCGATCAGCGCCGCGACGGACCCGGCCAGCAGCTCGGTGTCCTCGTTCAGCAACAGACAGAGCTCGCCACGGGCCTGGCGCAGCAATCGCGAGTCGTTCTCGGCCTTGCCCAGACGACGCTCGGAGACGACGAGCCGAAGCCGCTCGCCGAGCCCACCCGGCGCAGCGTTCCAGCGCTCGATCTCGGCCACCGATCCGTCGTCGGATGCGTTGTCGAGCACCAGCACCTCGGACTCGATCCCCGGCGGCGTCTGAGCGCGGATAGCGTCGAGGCACCCGGCCAGGTACCGGCGCCCGTTGGTGTTGACGACGCAGTAGGTCAGGTCCACAGGCGAGAATCGTCGACGATGCGGGTCCAGATCGTCGACCCACCGGCCTACACGCCGCCCTACGACCGCGCTTTGAGCGCGGCGCTGGCACGCGCCGGGGCCGAGGTCGAGCTGGTCACGACCCGCTTTCCCTACGGCCCGGTGACCGAACCCGAGGGCTACGCGGTGAGCGAGCTCTTCTACCCGCGGGCCTCCCGCCTCGGGCCGGCGTCCCCGCGGCGCCGGGCGTGGCGCGCGGCCGAGCACGTGCCCGGGATGGCACGCCTCCGCGCCCGGGCCGCCTCGGCCGACGTCGTCCACCTGCAATGGCTGGCGGCGCCGGCCGTCGATCGCTTCCTGTTGCCGAAGCGGCCGCGGCTGCTCACGGTCCACGACCCCCCGGCCGCCGGTGGAATTGCGCTGGCCGCCGAGCGTGCCGTGTTCGAGCGCATGGACGCGCTGATCGCCCACTCCGAGCCCGGCGCCGCTCGGCTGCGGGCCCTGGTCAGCGATCCCGGGCGCGTCCACCGAGTCCCCCACGGCACCTTCGACCACCTCACCCGGCTGCCGGATCAGCGGCCGCTTCCCGCCGAGCTGGCCGCGGTCGAGGGACCGGTGGTCCTCTGCTTCGGCCTGATCCGACCCTACAAGGGCGTGGACGTCCTGCTCGAGGCGTTTGCCGGGATCGAAGGTGCCGAGCTCTGGATCGTCGGAATGCCGCGGATGGACCTGGCGCCGCTGGAGCGACTGGCCGCGCGCTGCCGGGCCACGGTTCGCCTCGTCTCGCGCTTCATCACCGACCCCGAGATTCCGGCGTACTTCCGGCGCGCGGATCTCGTCGTACTGCCCTACCGCCGGATCGAGCAGTCCGGCGTGCTCTACACGGCGCTCGCCTTCGGCAAGCCGATCATCGCCAGCGCCGTCGGCGGCTTCACCGAGGTCGGCGACGCGCTTTGCCTGGTCGAGCCCGGGGACCCGGCGGCGCTTCGGCGAGCGCTGGCCGAGCTGCTCGGCGACCAAGCTCAGCGTGAGCGGCTCGCCGCCGCCGCTCGGGTCGCGGCTGCGGGCCCCTACGCATGGGACTCGATCGCCGCGCGTACGCTCGAGATCTACCGGCAGCTGGTCGGATGACCGCGGTCGAGATCGTCTTCTGGCTCGCGGTGGCGCTGCTCGTCTACACCCACCTCGGCTACCCGCTCGTCCTGCTCGCCCTCGACCGCGCCCGTCGTCCCTGGCGGCCGGCGCTGGAGCTCGAGGAGCTGCCGACGGTGTCGCTGATCGTCGCCGCCCACGACGAGGAGGCGGTGATCGCGGCGAAGGTCGAAAACGCGCTCGCGCTCTCCTATCCGCGCGCGCTGCTCGAGCTGATCGTCGCCTCCGACGGCTCCGGCGACCGCACGGTCGAGCTCGCCCGCGCCGCCGGCGCCGACCGCGTCCTCGACCTCGGCCGGGTCGGCAAGATCGAGGCTCAGAACGCCGCGGTCGAGCGGGCCACCGGCGAGTTGCTCGCCTTCAGCGACGCGAACGCGAGCTGGTGTCGCGACGCGCTCGGGCGGCTGGTCGCCCCGTTCGCCGACCCGGAGGTCGGCTACGTCTGCGGCCAGGCCAGCTTCGTCGACGAGGGGGGCTCCAACCAGGAGGGCCTCTACTGGCGCTACGAGCTCGCGATCCGCCGGCTCGAGTCGAACCTGGCCGGGGTCACCGCCGGCAACGGGGCGATCTATGCGGTTAGGGCCGAGGCTTATGTGCCGCTCGGGCCCGCCTCCAGCCACGACCTCTCGTTCCCGTTCATGCTCACCAAGCGCGGCTGGCGCGCGGTCTATGTGCCCGACGCGGTTGCGGAGGAGAAGATGGTGGCGACGATCGAGGGAGAGTTCGTGCGCAAGCGGCGGATGATGCGGGGGGTCTACGACGAGGTCGTCGGCGACGGCATGGTCTCGCCGCGCGGCTACGGGCTCGCCTACGGGTTCGAGATCGCCAGCCACCGCCTGCTGCGCTACGCCTCGCCGTTCCTGCACCTGATCGCCTTCGCCGCCAACCTGGCCCTGCTCGCCGAGGGCCCGCTCTACGTCGCCACCCTGGCCGGCCAGCTGGCACTGCTCGCCGCCGCGGCGCTCGCCGGCGCGGTTCCGCTGCGCCCGCTGCGCCTCGCCCGTTACTACGTCTTGACCACCGCCTCGATCGCCGCCGGGCTCTGGGATCGGATCCGCCACGGAACGCCTGGGGCCTGGGAGAAGGCGGAGGGGACGCGGTGAGGCTGAGCAGGGAGCAGGGAGCACGGAGCAGGGAGCAGGCAGCAGGCAGAGGGCTGCCGCGCTGGGCCGATGTGGCGATCGCTGCGGTGGCACTGGCCGTCGCGGCGCCGGTGCTGGCCGTCGCGGCCGTGGCGATCAAGATCGACTCGCGGGGGCCGGTGCTCTACCGCGCCCGCCGGGTCGGCCGGGACGGCGGTGAGTTCGAGCTGTTCAAGCTGCGCACGATGCACACCGGCAACGACCCGATCGGGGTCGGTACGCCGGTGCTCGCCGGCGACCCGCGGGTGACCCGGGCGGGAGCGGTGCTTCGCCGCTTCTCGCTCGACGAGCTTCCCAACCTGCTCAACGTCATCGGCGGCGAGATGGCGGTCGTCGGTCCGCGTCCTACACTCGCCGCCCAGGTCGCCGACTACACGGCCCGTCAACGCCGCCGGCTCGAGGTCAAGCCAGGGCTGACCGGCTGGGCGCAGGTCAACGGGCGCGCCGAGATTCCCTGGGCCGCGCGGATCGAGCTCGATGTCTGGTACGTCGAACATCGCTCGGCGGCGCTCGACCTCCGGATCCTCGCCAAGACAGCGGAGCTGCTGGTCACCGGCCGCGGGCTCTACGGATAGGTTGTCGCCCGATGGCGACGGCGGAGGTGATCCTGCGCGAGTTTCGCCCCGGCGACGCCGAGGCGGTTCATGGGTGGTTCAACGATCAGCGGGTGACCGCCGATCTGGTCGGCAGCCGCGACTCGTTCACGCTCGAGGACGCGACCGGCTGGGTCGAGCGGGCGATCGACACCGGCGGTGACCGCAAATGGGCGATCACCATCGACGGCGACGACCTCGCGGTCGGCTTCGTCGCGCTCTTCGGGCTCGACCGCGAGCTCGGTCCCGAGCTCGCGGTGCTGGTCGGCGACCCCGGGGCCTGGGGCAAGGGCGTCGCTCGCGAGGCCGAGCGCCAGGCATGCATCGAGGCCTTCGAGACCCATCGCGCCCACCGGGTCCATGCGGAGATCCCGGCGACCAACGTGGCGGCGCAGAAGGTCGTCACCTTCCTCGGCTTTCAACGCGAGGGAGTGATGCGCAAGGCGATCCGCCGTGGCGACGACCGGATCGACAACCAGGTCTGGGGCCTGCTCCCCGAGGACTTCACCGGGTGGGAGCGACAGCCCAGCTGATCGCCGACGGCGGCGCCGCCGCCGAGAGCGACGACTTCTTTCGCTCGCGCGAGTTTCTCGCCGCCGAGCGAACCACGCACACGCTGCGCGTCGCCTCGCCGGGTCGCGAGGCGCGGGTGCCGCTGATCGTCCGCGCGGTCGAGGGCGGCGACGCTCTCGATGCCACCTCCCCCTATGGGTATCCGGGGGGACTGGTCGAGGGCGACGGGCCGGCGCCCGATCCGGCTTCCGTCGATTGGTCGAGGACCGGTCTGGTCAGCGTCTTCGGGCGCGAGCGCCTCGCCGCCGAGCCCTGGATCGCCGGCCCGCGCCAGCGCTCGCGGGTGCTCGTCCACGACCCGGCCCGGCCCCGTGCCCTGCGGACCCGGCTCGCCGAGCAGGTGCGCGCCAACGCCCGCGACGGCTGGGCGATCGAGCGCCACGATGGCCCCGAGTCCCCGGCCGCCGACCGCGACGGTTTCGCCGCGGCGTATCGGCAGACGATGCGCAGGGCCGACGCGGCGTCGCATTACTTCTTCGCCCGCGAGTACTTCGACGCGATCCTCGGATACCGGGCGAGCTGGCTGATCCTCGCTCGCCGTCAGGCCCAGCTCGGTGCCGGAGCGATCGTGGCCGCCAGCGACGGCGTCCTTCACTACTACCTCGGCGCCACCGCCGAGTCGGCCCGGGCGGCCTCGCCGTTCAAGAACGTGGTCGCGGCGATGCTCGACCTCGCCGACGAACTCGGCCTGCCGCTCAACCTCGGTGGCGGTGTGGTCGCCGGCGATGGCCTGGAGACGTTCAAGCGGGGCTTCGCCAACTCCGAGCTTCCCTTTCACACCCAGGAGCTGGTCTGCGAGCCTCGCGCCTACGATCGGCTCACCGCCGGGCGCCGAGCCTCGGGCTTCTTTCCCGCATACCGCGCCTGAGCGCTACTTCGGCACCACGCCGCCGTCCTCGGGAGCGAGCGGCTCGATGCCCCCGCCGGCGTTGATCCGTTCCTGCACCAGCCGCCGGAGCTTCGGGATCTCGGCGCCGAAAGCGGCGCCGGGGCAGGCGGTGAGCCCGACGGTGCCGTGGCCGATCACCCGGTTGAGCCGCACCCTGCGTCCCGAGGGATAGCGGCTGGCCGAGCCGCCGGCCGAGACCAGGGTGGTCTTCCCGGTCGCCTGCAGACCATGGACCGAGAGCTTCCAGGCGAGGTAGGAGACCAGCGCCTGCCTGGTCGCGGGGGTGATCGGGGTCTGCGTGTGGGTGCCGATCGAAGCGACCCCGGTCGACTGAGCGTTGAAGCCCTGGGCGTGGGCGCCGACCACCGCTCGCTGCGGGCCTCCGGCGCGACCGGCGTAGACGTTGCCGAAGCGGTCCACGAGCGCGTTGTAGCCGATGTCGTTCCAGCCGTTGGCGTTGCGGTGATAGCGACAGATCCCGAGCACGATCGCGGGCGCCTCGGCCTCGGTGTAGCGGTTCGCGGTGACGGTGTGATGCACGGCCGCCACCTTCACCTTGCCGTACGCCGGGGCGCTGCGCGGGCGACAGCCACCCTCGACTCGATTCGCACCCCAGGCGCTCCGGCCGATGATCGGCGGGCGGGTCGGCAGCGCCTCCGCCTGCGGGGTGAGCAGCGCCGAGGCCGAGATGAAGGCCGAGTTGAGCGCCTCGCGGGCGCCGTTGAGCAGGCCGCCGACCGCGGTGGTGGTGCCCGAGACGTTGACGTAGTGGAGGGTGCCCCGCGGGCGCCAGCCGCGGCTGCGGACCTGAACCTGATCGGCGCCACCGAAGTAGACCGGGCTGCCGTCCTCCGTCTCGACCCAGCGGCTCCAGGCGCCGCCCGAGTTGCGGCCGCGAACCTCGAGCGGCCGCAGCTCGCCCGCGAGGCCGACCAGGTCGAATCTCCTCGGCGCCTCGATCGTCGGCGAGACGAAGCTGACCGGACCGCGACCGGGGTCGACCTCGGCCGCCGCTCGCGCCGACGCCGGCCCGGCGCTAGGCTCGACCGCGGGCAGCGGCTGCTCGAAGTCGACCGCCTCGGGGAGGTAGCGCTGGGCCGAAAATGCGGGCGCGGCGACGTAGACGAGCGCCGCGGCGAGCGCCGCGAGCACGAGGTGTCTGGTGAGTCGCACTCTCATCTGGCAACACGGTCGATCGCGCATGGATGCGCCGCAGCCGTCCAGAGTGCCAGGTTTGCAGGGATTTAGCCCTGCTCAGTCGGGGAGAGCCTCAGAGCTGGATCGGGACGTTCTCCGGCCCCTGGCCGCGATAGGTGTCGCGGAAGTCGCGGATCGCGTCGAGCGTGGCGGCGCCGTCGTAGGTCTTGCAGCCCATCATCTGGGTCCAGGCGGTGACCGCGACCTCGTACGGCATCTCGTCGTTGGGAAAGATCAGCATCCCGGCGGGATCCTCGTCGAAGACCCCCTTGAGCTCGAGTTGATCGGCCTCGGGCAGGTCTGGCGAGTACTGGATCTCGATTCGGCCGTGCTCGAGCGCGTGAACGAAGTACCAGGGGTCGGGCATCTCGCTGTAGGCACCGTCGGCCTGCTGGTTGGGGTTGTGGTTGCCCGACGTCGGCGGGTTGGTGCCGTAGTCGGGGATATCGCTCTCGTTGGTGACGTGGGTGCTGCCCTCATCCGGGAGGTCGAGCATCAACTCGCAGCCGGCGGCGTCGGCGGCGGTCTCGAGATCGCCCTGCTCGAGCGGCGGCGGTGGAGTCCCCTCTCGCCCATCCGGTTTGAACCCGTGGACGAACCCGCTCTGGACCTCGATATGTGCGGCGGCGGGGATCGCCTCGCCTCCGACCTGCGCCGTGTCGTCGCCGCCGCTGCCGGCGATGACGACGACGATCCCGATCACCACCGCGACCGCGAGTGCTCCGGCTACCCCGTAGCCGAGCAGCAGCCGGCGGCGCTCGGCCGCGGCCTGGCGCTGCTCGGCCTCGAGCCGCTCGCGGCGGCGGCGCTCTCGTTCGGATTTGCTGCTCATCGGCGCCGCAGACTAGCGACGCCGACTTCAGCGAAGCTCAAGAGAGGTCCTCGCGGGCCCAGCGCTCGGGCTCGCGCACGCCAGGGACCAGCGCCCCGGTGATGAAGATCGCCGCCGAGAGCACCCCGGCGCCGATCATCGTCGCCTTGACCCCGAGTGTCTCGGCGACCGGACCGGCGAGGGCGAAGGAGATCGGGACGAGCCCGAAGGAGACCATCCAGTCGAGCGAGGAGACGCGGCCGAGCATCTCCTTGGGTACGTGGGACTGCATCAACGTTGACCAGGTGATGTCGCCGATCGCAAAGAAGATCCCCGAGACCGCCCCGATCGCCATTGCGATCGCCAGCGATCCGGTCAGCGGATAGAGCGCCAGGCAGCCGAGCGCCGTGGCGAAGCTGACGAACATCACCAGCACGTGGCTACGGGCCAGGCCTCGCTGGCCGAGCACGAGCGCGGTTGCGATCGCGCCGATCCCCGAGGCCGCGAGCACCGATCCGAAGCCGCCGGCCCCGGCCCCGATGTCGTTGCGGATCAGGTACGGGAGCAGGACCTCGAACGGGCCGTAGTAGATCAACAGCCCGAGCCCGGCAGCGCCCAGCGTTGCCCACAGCCACGGTTGCGAGCGGACGAACCGAAGCCCGGCGGCGATCTCGTGTCGCACCGGCGCCGGGGGCCCCACAGCCACCGGTGGTCGCCGGCGCATGAGGCTGACGCAGACCGCCGAGAAGGCGAAGGTGCCGGCGTCGACCAAGAACGCCGGTCCGGGCCCGATTCCGGCGACAAGGGCGCCGCCGATCGCCGGGCCGGCGAAGCGGAAGGAGATCGGCTCGGTGATTCCATAGAGCGAGTTGGCCTGGACGAGCAGCGGGCGCGGGACGATCTCGGGGATCGTCGCCTCATAGGCGGGAGCGAACAGCGCCTGTCCGATCCCGAACGGAACCGACAGCGCGACCACGTGCCAGAGCTCGATCGAGCCGAGCACCGAGAGCAGACCGATGCCGAGCAGCGAGGAGCCCCGGATCAGATCGGCGGCTATCAGCAGTCGCCGCCTCGGGATCCGGTCGGCCAGGACCCCGCCGGCGAGGAGGAAGGCGACCATCGGCAGCGTCCAGGCCAGGCCGACGACCGAGAGCGCCGTCGGCGTGTTGGAGATGTCATAGACCTGGAAGGCAAGCGCGACCAGGGTGATCCCGTCGCCGATCAGCGAGACGGTGACCCCCGTGTAGAGAAGCCTGAAATCCCGCTCGCCGAGCGGGCCGAGTACGCGCGGACGACGCCTCATCGCCGGCTGCGCTCAGACCGGGGCGGCGGCGGAACGCTCGGCCTCGCCGGCGGCGAAGGCCTCGTCGAGGAAGTCGGCGAGCTCCCCGTCGAGCCGGCCCGGGTTGACCCGCCACTCGAGGATCGACTCGGCGTTGACGAGGCGGCCACGGGGCAGCTCGCCGACCAGCATGTCGGAGTCGGTGAACTGATGCAGCGGATCAGACGGGTGGCCGATCACCAACGCGGGCACCCCGATCAGCTCGCGCTCCTCCCGTGGCGGGGCGGTTCGCCCGAACAGCAGCCCCTCCAGCACCGCTTCGGAGGCCTCCGGCGGGCGCCGGGTCCAGTCGAGCGCGATGTCGACGAAGAAATTGCTCCGCGGGACCCGGTTGGTGAGCATGGCGATCCCCCGAAACAGCGGCTTGCCGACCCGCAGCGCGACCAGGACCGGGAGGAAGATCAGGCCGGCGGCGACCAGGGCGTTGTCGAGCACCGGCATCTCGATGAACAGGCCGCGCGCCTTGCCCGGATGGCGGGTGGCCATCTCAAGCGCGGCGTTGGCGCCCAGCGAGGTGCCGCCGACGACCGGCCGCTCGAGTCCGAGGTGATCGATCAGCCCCGCGATCTGATCCGCGAAGGCGCTGACGCTGTAGGCGCGCATGTCATACGGCTTGTCGGAGGCCCCGTGGCCGAGCAGATCGAGGGTGATCACCCGGAATCCGCGCGAGGCGATCTCCGGCGCCAGCTGGTCGTACATGTGGCGATTCATCAACAGCCCGTGGACGAGGACCAGAGCGCGCTCGCCCTCGCCCCAGTCGGCGAAGGCGATCCTGTGCCCTTGATGGCGAAACGACCCCTCGACCGAACCCATCAGCGGCTGGAGTCGACGGAGGCCGGCCGTCCGCGCGGGGTTGACTCCGCCCGCTCCCAGGGCCGCGAGGCCCGCAGCGCGGCGAGCACGGCGCGGGTCCCGGGGGCGCGATTGAGCGCGTAGAAATGGATCCCGGGAGCGCCTTTGGCGAGCAGCTCCTCGCACTGCTGTGCCGCGTAGGCGACGCCGAGCAGGGCCTCGGCTTCGGGGTCGCCGCCGAGCTCGGCCATCGCCGAGTTGAGCTGCTCGGGAATCGTTGCGTCGCAGAGGTTGCAGATCCTGGCGACCTGGTCGAAGCTCGCGATCGGGATCACACCGGGAATGATCGGCACCTCGATCCCCCGCTCGCGAGCCGCGGCGAGGAAGTCGAAGTAGACGCGATTGTCGAAGAACAGCTGCGTGATCAGGAAGCCGGCGCCCGAGTCGACCTTGGTCTTCAGGTAGTCGAGATCGGCGTCGAGGCTCTCGGCCTCGGGGTGGACCTCGGGAAAGCAGGCCCCGCCGATCGTGAACTCGTAGTCGCCGGTGATGAACCCGGTGAGCTCGGCGGCGCTCGCCAAGCCGTCGTCGGGCGCCGCGAACTCGGCCTCGCCGCGCGGTGGGTCGCCGCGCAGGGCGAGCACGTTCTCGATCCCGATCTCGGCGAAGCGGTCGAGGATCGAGGCGAGTCCCTCCTGGGTCTCGCCGACGCAGCTCAGATGCGCCATCACCTCGATTCCGTGCTCGCGCTTGATCCGCTCGGCGATCTCGATCGTGCCCTCGCGGGTGGCGCCCCCGGCGCCGTAGGTGACCGAGACGTAGTCCGGCTCGAGCGGCTTCAGCGCCTCGACAGTCTCGAACAAGAGCTCGAAGCCGGTCGGCGTCTTCGGGGGAAAGAACTCGACCGAGAACACTGGCCGCTGGCGGGCGAGAAGCTCGTCGATTCGCATCTGCGTGATGGTAGAGCGCTTGCGCACACACACTTACACTCGAGGCATGGCCGGGAGCTCCGAGCCGGGTGCCGCGATCGAGCTGCACGATCTGGTCAAAGAGTTCGGGCGCAAGCGCGTCCTCGACGGGCTCAGCCTCACGATCCCCGCAGGCGCGATCACGGTCCTGCTCGGACCCTCGGGGGCGGGCAAGACGGTGACCATCAGCCACATCCTCGGGCTGATCCAGCCCTCGGCCGGCACGGTCCGGGTCGACGGCAGGGACCTCGCCAGGATCTCCGAGCCTCAGCTCTATGAGCTGCGGCGGGGCATGAGCGTCGTGCTCCAAGGGTCGCTGCCGTTCACCTGCGGCCTCTTCTTCTCGCTCAACGTCTACGAGAACGTCGCCTTCGCCCTGCGCCAGCGCAAGGACTGGCCCGAGGACCGCGTCCACTCCGAGACGATGACTCACCTGGGTATGGTCGGGCTGCGCGACCGGGCGGCGGCGATGCCTGACCAGCTCTCGGCTGGGATGTGCAAGCGCGTCGCGGTCGCCCGCGCTCTGGCGCTCGATGCGCGAATCGTGATCATCGACGACTTCGACAGCGGCATCGACGGGGTCCGCCTGGGTCTGCTCTCGGAGATGATCGTCGACGTCCAGCGCGAGGCCGGCTCGACCTTCTTGGTGACCACCCACAACATGCACGCCGCGCGGCGGCTCGCCGACCGGGTCGCGGTGCTCCACCAGGGCCGGATCGCCGCCGACGGGCCGGCCGAGGAGGTGCTCGAGTCGCACGAGCCGTTGGTGCGCCAGCTCGTCAGCGGCAGCACCTCGGGCCCGATCCGGCTCCGCGACGTCTAACCGCGCCGATGGGCGATCTTCGCCGTCGCCTGGGCCGTCGGCTTGATCGCGAGGTAGTCGATGTCGACGTGAGCGGGCCGGCTGACGCAGAAGGCCACGGCCTCGGCCACGTCGGCCCCGGTGAGCGGCTCGAGCCCCTCATAGACACCGGCGGCTCGCTCGGAATCGCCGTCGAAGCGAACCAGTGAGAACTCCGTCTCGACCATCCCGGGGGCGACCTCGGTCACCCTGATCGAGTCGGCGAGCAGCTCCAGGCGCAGGGTCTGGGCGAGCGCGTGGACGGCGTGCTTGGCCGCGGTGTAGCCGCCGCCTCCCTCGTAGACCTCGATCCCCGCGACCGAGCCGATGACGACGATCTGGGGTTCGCGGCCGCGACGAAGCGCGGGCAGCAGCGCCTTGGTCACCCGGAAAACGCCGCCGACGTTCGACTCCCACATCTCGCGCCAGCGCTCCTCGTCGGCCTCGGCCACCCGCTCGAGCCCGAGCGCCCCGCCGGCGCTGTGGACGATCACATCGACCGCCGGCAGCTGCGCTGCCAGCGCCGCAACCGATTCGGGGTCCGAGACGTCGAGGCGCAACGCTCGGCCACCGACCTGGTCGGCGAGCTGGGCCAGGCGCTCGAGCCGCCGGGCCGCGGCGACGGTTTCGAAGCCGGCCGCCGCCAGGGCGCGCACGGTCGCCTCGCCGATCCCGCTCGAAGCCCCGGTGACCAGCACGATCCGTCGCTTGCCTTCCATCTCGGGCAACAATCTAGCCGCGGGGTCGGGTACTACATGCCGATGGGCGACTCAGAGCTGGAGCGGTCGGTAGAAGCGAGTCGCGAGCCGAGCTTCCTGCTTGCAAAGCCGGAGAAGCGGCTCTTGACATCGATCGCGGCACGGCTGCCGCGCTCGATCCTGCCCGACGATCTGACCGCGCTCGGGGTGGTCGCGGCGCTCGGCGTCGCCGTCGCCTATCAGCTCGCCAACGACTCGCTCGACTGGCTCTGGGTCGCCAGCGCGCTCCTCGTCGTCCAGTGGCTGGGCGACTCGCTCGACGGCACGCTGGCTCGCGTGCGCAAGATCGAGCGGCCCACCTACGGTTATTACCTCGACCACCTCGTCGACGCGATCGCGACCGCGGCGATCGGCATCGGTCTCGGCCTCTCGCCCCTGATGCTGCTCTCCGTCGGGACCCTGATCGTGGTCGCCTACTTGATCCTGTCGATCAACGTTTACCTCGAGAGCTTCGCCTTCGGCCGTTTCTCGATCGGCTACGGGTACGTCGGGCCGACCGAGATCCGGCTGATCCTGATCGCCCTGAACACCGCCGTCGCCCTGGGGGCGGCGCTCGACTTCACGATCGCCGAGCTCGAGCTCAGCGTCTTCGACCTGATCGGGCTCGCGATCGCCGGGACGATGATCGCCCTGCTCGCGGCACGGGCCTGGCGCAACCTGCGCGAGCTCGCCGTCAAGGAGCCCGCTGCGCCGCGACGTTAGGCGCTGTTTTCCCGCAACTTGCGGACTTCGCTGCTGCGGGGACTTGCAATCGCGCCGAGCGAGGTCTAGTTTTGCCCCTGCGGTTCGGGAGAGAGGACACCGGCGCGAAAGCCAAGCGCGAGGCCCTCTCAGAAGGTGACTCGCAGAGCTTCTGTTCGAGCGAAGGCTACGCACGAGGCAGGCTTAGAGAGTCCCCCCGGACCGCTTTTCTGTGCCCGGTCGGAGACCTGGTCGACACCCGGTCGTCCGATCGCCGCTTTACATTCCGCCTCGCGGCGTCGGATAGCCGCCGGCTCGGGTTGGCCTGCCGCCACGGGTCGCGCGACCGGGGCGCATCAAGGGAAGCAGGCGCCGTGGCGTACCCCGGCCGACGCCACCGCTAGCCCGCTTGCTTCCCGCCTTTGAGGTGCCTCGTGATCCGCCGGCGACCGCGGGCTCGTACCATGGAGCCGTGGCGACGGTTCCCGAGCTCGATCCGACCGCCGTGGCAGAGGTGGGAGCCCGGCTGCGGGAGAACGTGCAGCGCGCGGTCAAGGTCCGCGACGAGGTCGTTCGCGATGTGCTCGTGGCGCTGTTCTCGGAGGGCCACGTGCTGATCGAGGACTACCCCGGCGTCGGCAAGACGGCGCTGGCGCGAGCGCTGGCGCGCTCGCTCGACGCGGAGTACGCCCGCGTCCAGTGCACCGCCGACCTGCTCCCCGCCGACATCATCGGCACCAACGTCTTCAATCAACGCGAGGCCCGGTTCGAGTTCCACCCGGGCCCCGTGTTCGCGAACGTCGTCTTGGTCGACGAGATCAATCGCACCTCGCCGAAGACCCAATCCGGGCTGCTCGAGTGCATGCAGGAGCGCCACGTCACCGCCGACGGTCATCAGCACGAGCTCGCCAGGCCGTTCGTGGTTCTGGCGACCCAGAATCCTGCCGAGTACGAGGGCACCTACCCGCTGCCCGAGGCCCAGCTCGATCGCTTCATGGTCCGGGTCTCGCTCGGCTATCCGAGCGCCGCCGCCGAGGCCGAGATGCTCGAGCAGCACGCCCGCCACGACCGTGTCCACGACCTCGAGCCGGTAACCGATGTCGCGATGGTGCGCGCGGCCCAGGCAGCGGTCTCGGGCGTGCACGCGAGCGAGGCGCTGCGCCATTACGCGGTGGCGATCGGCGAAGCCACCCGCCGTGACCCGCGGGTCGACCTCGGCGCCAGCCCGCGGGCGGTGCTGATGTTGTTTCGAGCGGCCAAGGGCTACGCGGCGCTCGATGGGCGCGACCACGTGCTTCCCGACGACGTCCAGGCGCTCGCCGGCTCGGTCCTCTCGCACCGCCTGTTGCTGGCCCCCGACGCGACCGAGGGTGAGGCCGAGGCGGTGGTCGCCGAGGCACTCGAGCGTGTCCCCGCCCTCTAGGTAACGACGATGCCCGGAGCGCCGACGGCGGTCGTGCTCGGGGTGGTGCTGGCGCTCGCCGGCGTCGGCTTCGACTCACCCTCGCTGATCGTCGCCGGGGTCGGGCTGGTCGTGCTCGCGGTCGTCGCGGTCGTCTGGGTCGAGCTTGCCCGGCCGCGACGCCTCGCCCGCGCTCCCGGCCCGGCACGGGTGGTCGAGGACGACCCCTACCCGGTGCGGATCGAGGCGGTCGGCGCTCGCCTGCCACCGCCGGGCGGCGAGCTCGGCGATCGCGCCCTCGAGGCGCCGGTCGAGGTCGGGCCGCGCTGGCGGGGCCGGTTCGAGGGCGAGGTTCGCCTGCGCGGGCGCGGGCGTCGGCGACTCGGGACGGCGTCGCTCGAAGTCCGCGATCCGCTCGGCCTCTGGCGGCGGACCGTCCGCAGCGAGGAGCTCGGCGAGCTCCTGGTGCTGCCTCGCATCGACCCGGTCGTCGTCGCGGGCCACGGCTCCGGCGGCGCGCGCGCGGGCTCGGTCGGAGGGCTGGAGGAGGGCCTGGCCGCCAGCAGGCTCGACGCCAGGGCGATCGAGCTCGAGGTCGACGGCCTGCGCGCCTACCGTGACGGGAGCCCGGCGTCGCGAATCCACTGGCCCGCCGTGGCGCGCACCGGTGAGCTGATCGAGCGCCGCCTGGTCGCCGGGGGGGACGCGGCGCCGCTGGTGGTTCTCGATCCCGCCGCTCCCGTGAACCCCGAGTCATTCGAGGCGGCGGTGCGTGCCGCAACCTCGCTCTGCGTTCACCTGGCGGGCGCCGGCGGCTGCGCAGCCCTGCTCCCCGGCGCGCGGCGCCCGCTCGAGATCGACCCCGATCTCTCGAACTTCCCCCAGGTCCACGCGAAGCTGGCGCTGGTCGAAGCGGGCGGGGTCCGGGCACCTGTCTCGCGCGCGGTCCGCACCGGGACGGTCTTCTGGGTGACCGCCGCGGCCCAGCCGGCGCTACCGCGCGCACTCGGCTCGAGCAGCGCGCGGCGATACCTGGTCGCACCGGGAACGGGTCGGCCGGGCGCCGTCTTCACCGTCGCCGGCTGCGAGGGAATCCCCGCCGGAGCCAGGACCAGACAACGGCTGGAGCGCGTCGCATGACCGGGGTCGCACTCGATCGGCGCGGCGTCCCAACGCCGAGCCTGGGCCGCCAGGCCTCGGCCGCGACGGCCGCGGGTCCGCGCCTTTGGGTCGAGCTCGCCCTGTTCACCGCGCTCGCCGGCTTCGCGCTCATCCAGTGGGCCCGCCTGGTCGTCGATCCGCCCGGCCTGCGGCTGCTCGCGGCCCTGGCGATCGTGGTCGCCGGTGCGGGCGTGATCGGACTCGCAACCCGCCGCTGGCCCGAGCGGTTCGGACGGCTGTTCGCGGTCGCCGTTGGCGTTGGCGCGACCCTCGCGGCGATGGTCGTGGTCGGGCTGCCGGCGCGCCTGCTGGCGCCGACGAACTGGTCGGAGCTCGCCGACAACCTCAGCACCGGCCTGGCGGGGATGCAGCAGAACGACCTGCCTTACAACCACGCCGACGTCTGGACCCGGCTGGCGTTCCTCCTCGGCGGCCCGCTGGGGATCGGACTCGCGGCCACGGTCGGCTTTTGGCCCGGTCGCCGGCGGTCCGCGGCACGGGTGGCGGCGCTGGCGATCGTGGTCGGGCTCTACGGGGTAGCGGTCACTCTCGACGCGCCCGACTCTGAGCTGTTGCTCGGGATCGTGCTGCTGCTCGTGGCCGCCGCCTGGCTGTGGTTTCCACGGCTGGCGCCCCGGCGCGCGGCGATCGCCACGGCGGCCATCCTCGCTGCGGGCGCCGTGGCCGTGCCTGCAGCCGCCCGCCTCGACCCGGGCCAGCCATGGTGGAACTACGAGTCCTGGCATTGGTTCTCCGGCGAACACACGGTCACCTTCGACTGGGACCACAGCTACGGGCCGCTGGAATGGCCTCAACGGGGCACCGAGCTGCTCCAGGTGCGCAGCACCAGACCGCTGTACTGGAAGGCGAGCGTGCTGGACCGCTTCGACGGCTTCACCTGGCAGCGGGCCCAGGCGGACGATGTGCTCGCCGCCGCGGAGCGCTATGCCCGGCGCCGGACGCCAGGGGCACGGCTGCCCGACCGCCATCGCGAGTGGTTGACCCAGGCCAGCTTCGAGGTCACGGCACTGGAGAGCGGAGTGGTGATCGGCACCGGCACCACCCAGGCGGTCCAGGGCCTCAACGGTGTCCGGATCAGCGCCGACGGCACCCTGACCCGTGAGGGAGCGCCGCTGTCGCGCGGCGACGGGTACTCGGTCCTCTCCTATTCGCCCCAGCCGACCGCCGAGCAGCTGCGTGCGGCTCCGGCGCACTACCCGGAGCGAAAGTTCCGGCCGTCGACGCTGGTCGGCCTACCGGCGACGGTCGCCCCGACCTTCGAGACGGACCCCTCCGACGACGGCCCGGTCAGCGGCGGCTTCGCGCCGGGTCGCCCGCGGGCGATGCCGTTGTGGCCACAGCGTGCCGACGCGTCGCTCGAGGCCGAGATGCTCGCCTCGCCCTACGCGGAGACCTATCTGCTCGCCCGGCGCCTCTCCGCCGGCGCCCGGACGCCCTTCGATGCTGTGCGCTCGATCGAGCAACAGCTGCGAACCGGCTACAACTACTCGCCCAACGTTCCCCAGCACACCTATCCGCTGGCTTCGTTTTTGTTCGAGGACCAGGCCGGCTACTGCCAGCACTACGCCGGTGCGATGGCCTTGATGCTGCGGATGATCGGGATCCCGAGCCGGGTCGTCTCGGGGTTCGCCCCCGGGAGCCTGAACCAGGAGGGCGAGGTCTATGAGATTCGCGATCTCGACGCCCACGCCTGGGTCGAGGTCTACTTTCGCGGGATCGGCTGGGTCACCTTCGATCCGACCCCCGCCGCCGCGCCCGCGGCTTCGCAGACGGTCAACTCTGAGCTCGGCACCTTCTTTCGCGGCCGCGGGGCCGTCGCCGATCAGGGCGAGGGCCGAATCCAGAGCCTCGAGGAGGGGATCGGCGGCGGCGTCGTCCCGGAATCGGGCGCCGACGGCGACGCCGGGCCCTGGGCGACGGTAGGGCTGATCGCCGCGGCGCTCGCCGGGCTCGGCGGCGCGGCGGCGGCGGTGATCTTCTGGCGCCGCCGCCGGGCGCTCGCCGCCGGGGGCTCGGTCGAGGCTCAGCTCGAAGAGCTCCGCCGGGCGCTCGAGCGGCTCGGCTGGCCGGTATCGGGGGAAACCACACTGCGCAGCCTCGAGCGTCGCTTCCCCGGCGCCAGCCGCAGGGCGTTGGTCAGCTACGTCGCTGCGCTGCGGGCCCACCGCTTCGCTGCGGCGAAGCCGCCACCGCCCGGGCCGGCGGCGAGACGCTCGATGCGGCGCGCGCTGTCGGCGGGGGGCGGGCCAGGCCGCCGTTTGCGCGCCCTGCTCGCGATCCCCCCCGGCGGCCCCGCCGGCAGTTGAGCGTGAGCGGCGGGTTTGCGCCCACCGAAATCGCCGACGGCCTCTGGCGCTGGACCGCAGCTCACCCGGGGTGGCAACCCGGCCCCCCGGAAAGCACCGCCGACTGGCCGCGCGAGGTCGGTTCGCTGTTGGTTCAGTCGGGGGATGCCGCGGTCTTCATCGACGCCCAGCTACCCGACCCCGCCGACGCCTTCTTCGCCTGGGCCGACCCGCGGATCAAAGAGAGCGCACGGGCGATGGCCCTGACCACGATCCGGTTTCATCGCCGCAGCCGCGATCGTCTGGTCGAGCGCTACGCGGCGACGACCTCGCGCGCACGCTCCGCGCTTCCCCCGGAGGTCGAGCCGAGACCGCTGCGCGGCGCCGGCGAGGTCGCCTTCTGGCTCAGCCGGCAGCGAGCGCTGGTGCCGGGCGACAGCGTCCTCGGCGCGCCCGGCGGCGGACTGCGCCTGTGCCCGCAATCCTGGCTCGGCTACCTGTCGAGCGGCTTGACCCTCGCCCGGATGCGCGAGCTCCTGCGCCCGCTGCTCGAGCTGCCGATCGAACGCGTGCTGGTCAGCCACGGGGAACCAGTGCTCGGCGACGGGCGCAGGGCACTGGCGGCGGCGCTTCGATGAAGCTCAGCGGGGTGCTCGAAACCTGCATCTATTGCTCTGCGTCCGAGCGCGCCGAGGTCGAGCGCTTCTACGCCGAGACGCTCGAGCTGCGTCCAGTCCTTCGCTGGCCCGACGGGACCGCGCTGCGGGTGGGGGCCGGGGTCCTGCTCGTGTTCGAGCGCGAGCGCCTCGCCCGCCGCGAGGGCCCGATCGCGCGCCATGGATCGACCGGCCCCGGGCATGTCTGCCTGCTCGCCACCGACGAGGACGACTACCAAGCCTGGCGCCGGCGTCTCGCCGACGCCGGGGTGGAGATCACCCACGACCAGAGTTGGAGCGAAGGTCGGCGGTCTTTTTACTTCGCCGATCCGGCCGGCAATCTGATTGAGATCACAAGCGCCGATATCTGGCCGCGATGAGCGCTCGGACCGAGCGGGCGCTGGTCGAGCACGAGCTCAACCGCCGGCCTCGGACGCGGGTTTCACCGCTGAATCGGGTCGCGGATCAGCCGGTGTGAGAAGCGTCGTCGTCGCCGTCCTCGGGCCGCAGTTGGCCGGCCACCCGGCCGAGCCGGTTGGCGACCATCAGCAGGTCGTCCTGCATCACCGTCGCACTCGGCTCGCGACCGACGCGCTCTGATCCGACCAGGCCGATCAGCTCGAGCAGCTCGGCGCGGATCCGCGAGATGCGGGTGTAGAGGATCGCCTCGGTCATCGTCTGCTCCGCGTCATCACACACCTGTCTTGTGCCTCGACACCGAGTTCAGCAGAGATTGAGCCCGAAGGCGTCAGTTTGGACGAATCGCGCTCCATCTGAGGCAAATTCGACCGGCCGGCTGATTTGGGCACCAGAATGCGACCGGTGCGCAACGGATGCCGACGCTCCACTGCGACCTCAGGCGAAGGTATAGCTTTGCCATGAGCGAGAACGAAGTCGGCGGGAGGTGGCCATGGCCGACCTGACCGGGATCAATCCAGCCCGCGTGCGAGAGCTCGAAGAGCTGGAGAACGCTCGCTTCGTCGCCGAACGGCCCCGGTCGATGGCGCTTCAGGCGCGCGCGCGCCACTCGATGCCGCGAGGCGTGCCGATGGCGTGGATGGACGACCTCTACGAGCACCCGCCGGTCTGGGTCTCCCACGGCACGGGCTCCAGCTTCATCGACGTCGACGATCACACGTACCTCGACATGTACGTGGCGGACATGAGCGCCTTCTGCGGTCATGCGCCGGGCCCCATCGTCGACGCAGTGGCCGATCGGGTGAAGCTCGGCAACCAGTTTCTGCTGCCCAACGAGGACGCGATCACCGTCGCCGAGCACCTGGCTCACCGCTACGGGATGCCGAAGTGGCAGTTCACCCTTTCGGCCACGCAGGCGAACACCGAGGTGATCCGCCTCGCGCGTGAGTTGACGGGACGGGAGATAGTGCTCATGTTCGACGGCAAGTACCACGGCGAAGGAGATACGACGCTGGTGGTCGAGGAGGGTGGGGAACTGGTTCCCGAGCACCGCGGTCTGCCCCCGGGTATCGCCTCCCAGGCGCGAATCGTCCAGTTCAACGACGTAGCCGCGCTGGAGGCTGCGCTCCAGCCGGGCGACGTGGCTCTCGTTCTGACCGAGCCCGCGATGACCAACGCGGGGTTCCTGCTACCCCAGCCCGGATACCACGCGGCGCTCCGCAAGGCGACCCGCGGCGCGGGCACCCTGCTCGCGATCGACGAAACCCACACGCTCGTGTGCGCCTACGCCGGTCTCGCCCAGGACTGGGGGCTGGAGCCGGACTTCCTCACGCTGGGCAAGGCCATCGCGGCAGGCGTCCCCCTGGCGACCTACGGAATGGGCGACGAGATCGCCTCGCTGATCGCACCGCCGGAGGAGTCGCGGGTGGTCTCGGGAGTCGTCGTGGACGAGATCTCAACCGGCGGCACCCTGTTCGCGAACGCCCTTTCGATGGCGGCCGGGCGGGCTGCCCTGCTCGACGTCCTCACCGAGGAGGCGTTCGAACGCACCGCCTCGCTTGGCGAGCGGGTGGCTGCCGGGTTGCGGGCTGCGATCGGGAGAGCCGGGCTGCGCTGGAGCGTGGCGCAGTACGGCGCGCACGCCTCCTACTTCTTCGCGCCCGAGCCACCCCGCGACGGCGCGGGCTCGCGCGCCGCCGACGACCCTGGCCTGCGGGCGCTGATCCGCGTGTTCATGGCCAATCGCGGAGTTTGGGAGTCGGGGTGGTGGCTGGGACCCACGGTGTCCGTCGCCCACGGAGGCGACGACGTCGACCGCTACCTCGAACTGTTCGAGGAGTTCCTCGGCGAGGTGACTTGAGTGGAGCTAGGCGGGCTCGAACCGCCGACCGCCTGATTGCGAAGCGGGGCGCCTTCGCACCACACAAAGTCGCGTTGATCGGCTCTATCAAGCGGATTCCCACACGTGGAGCCGCTAATCCAAGGGCGTCGGATAGCCGTGGATGTCTGCGGATGTCGCTCGATTTGGGCACTGGAACGTGGTTAGTGCCCAATGCTCACCGTTGAGTACCGCATGGTCATGCGCGGCTCGACTCAGCGCCTTGCAACGAGCTGCGTCACAGCCTGGGCGACAGTCGGATAGCCGTAGTCGAGGATCGACTCGCCCGGGGCGGCACCGAGGACATCACGAACCTGACCGACGTCGCGTGCGATCACCATCCGTACGCCGTTGGCTCGCAGCTCTCGCGCCACCTGGTCGAGCACCTGGGCGGCGGTCACATCGATAAACGGCATCGTTTCCGCGTCGATGACGACTGCGTGAACGTGGTCGCGTCGGGCCGCGCTGCGGATCTCGGCCGCGACCGACCCGGCATTGGCGAAGAACAGCCCGCCTTCGATCCTCAACACCGTGATGCCCTCGACACGCCCGTTGTCCGGATGCCGCTCGAGATCAGAGAAGTGACCGCTGATCCCGGGAACTCTGCCGAGCTCGGCGACCGGCGGCCGGGAAGCACGGTAGAGAAGGAGCAGGAGCGAGATCAGTACTCCGATGAACAGCCCCGCCAAGGTGCCGAAGGTCATCACCCCGAGCATCGCGGCGACCGCGGCAATGAAGTCCGCTCGAGCCGCGAAGCCGTACGCGCGCCCGAGCCTGCTGCTGTAGACGCGGTAGAAGTCGCGTAACGCCGCGAGGTCGATCAGGGCGATCAGGGCGGCGATTACGATCGCCGCCAGAGTCGCCACGGGCAGGCTCTCGAAATAGCCGGTGAGAAAGAGCAGGGTGAGCATCGTCAGGGCGGCGGCGATCAGCCCGACGAGCTGGGTCCGTCCGCCGGCGGTGCTGTTCACGGCTGTCTTCGAGAGGCTCCCGTTGACGGCGAAGCCACCGGAGATCCCGGCGCCCAGGTTTGCGGCGCCGAGACCGATCAGCTCGCGGTTCGGGTCGATCTCCCGGTGTTCTCGCTGGGCATAAGTCTTCGCGGTCCCGAGGCTCTCCGCAAAGCCGACGAGCATCACTCCCAAGGCCGCAGCCATCAGGGCCCCGAAGCGGTCGAGGCTGACGTCGGGGATACCCAGCGAAGGCAAGCCGGGGTCGATCGAGCCGACGATCAGGACTCCGTGAGCGCCGAGGTCGAACAGCTCAACTGCGCCGATTCCCAGGACCACGACCGCCAGTGGCCCTGGGATTGCCGGCGCCAGTCGAGGGAGCCCGAAAAGCACCGCGAGGGACCCCACGCCGACCAGAAGCGTGAGGCCTTCGGTCTGGTTGATATTGGTCAGGAAGTCCCAGACCCTCTCGAAGAAGTCGCCGCTGCCGGGCTCAACTCCGAACAGCTTCGGTATCTGGCCGACGATGATCGTCAGCGACAGACCGACGATGAAACCCTTGAGCACGGGCTCGGAGATGAAGCTCGCGAGGAACCCGAGCCGCAGGAGCCCGGCGATCAACGCGGCGAGCCCGACGCAGATCGCGAGCGCAGCCGTCGTCGCGACGAACTGGCTTCCGTCGCCCGCGACCGCGTTCCCGACAACCGCAGCAGACAGGGCGGCGGCGGCGGCGGATGGACCGGTGATCAGCTGGCGGGAGCTGCCGAGTGCCGCGTACAAAACCAATGCGGCCGGCGCAGCGTAGAGGCCGACGACGGGTGAGACTCCGGCGATCGTCGCGTAAGCCAGAGCCGAGGGCACGAGAACGGCCCAGACGGTCAGCCCGGCGACTACGTCCCCGCGAGCCCAGTCACGCTGGTAAGCCCTCAGCGATGGAAAAACGCGTCTCACGAAGCTTCACCGGGGAAGCCAACCTACCCTCCGATGCGAGCCGCTGGCGCTCAGGGCACCGAGGCGCGGAGTCCGAATCAACGTTCCGCCACGGCTGGCTCAATCAGAGGGCACTGAACTCAATGACCTCAACGTGCCAGTTCTTTGAGTGCATCAGCGATCGCAGCGACGTCGGAACTGTCGTTGTATCCGTGCAGTGAGATCCGGATGCCGCCACCGCGGGAGCTGACGATCACGCCATATTCGGCCGCCAGCGTTGCTTGGACCGCCGACGCACTGAGAGTTGCGTGCCGCAAGGAAACGATGTGACCGCATGCGCTGCCTCCGCCAAGCGCTCGAAACGGCGTCCAGCCGAAGGGTTCCACTTGACCGGCTAGCTCTTCAGCGAGAACGCGGGAGTGTTCGGCGAGAGCCTCTGCGCCAGCTTCGGCAAGCAGCGCAAGCGACCGACTCAACCCGACTGCCGAGCAGTACGACATCGTGGATAGTTCATACCGTCGAGCGTCGTCGGCCAAGACAAGCGTTTGCGCGGTGAAGTTGAAGGGGTCGCTGGCTCCCTTCCATCCGATGATCCCCGGCGTGGCGGCGATGAGCTCGTCAGATACAGCCAAGATCGCGACGCCGCCGTGCGCAGAGAGCCATTTGTAGCCGCTGCAGACGAGCGCATCCGCGGACCATTCCCGCATGCTGACCGAGGCGGCGCCAGCGAGCTGCGTAACGTCCACGACGATCTTCGCGCCCACCTCGTGAGCCCGTCGTGCGACGGCCGCAACGTCGAGCGCCGTACCGGTCGCATACTGCACCGCACTGACGCAGACCACCGAGGTGGAGCTTGAGACCGCCTCAATCAAGGCCGCGCTTAGGTCCGTGTGTGGGCTGTCCTCCACCCAACGGACCGCGGTGCCCAATCTATCCCGGGCCGCCAGCCAGGGATAGGTGACGCTTGGGAAGTCCGTGGGTACCAGGACTACCTCGCCAGAGTTAGTGGCGAGGGCCGCTGCCATTTGGCTGAGACCCTCGCCTGCTCCCCCAATGATGGCGATGCAACGCGACGGCGCGTCCAGCAGCGTCGCGGCCGCCGCCCGCAGATCGTCGAGCACGCGAGCCTCGGCCACGTCAGACATTCGCACGTTGCCGTGCTGGGCAACATCGTGGAGAAAGGCCGTCATTGCCTCGACTGAGTCGCGCGGGATGAGGCCCAACGACGCCTGATTGAGATACAGGCTATGGCTCAATGCCTCGTACTGGTCGCGTGTTATCAGAGCGCGCATGATCTCCTCTCATCACGCGTGGCGTTGCGCGTCGCACGACCTCGACGTTCTCCTGCGACATCGCCCGCGCAGTATCTCTGGAGTGCCCCCGTTTCAACGGACTCTCTTTATTGAGTCTTCGGCGTTTGCGACATCCAGGGGAACGTCCCCGAGCCGCCAGTCGGTTGGGGGGCGGGCTTCGGTCGCTGTGGCCGCTCAGTCGCGTCCGAACAGCGAGCTGCCGACCACGTAGAAGAGCGCTGTCCCGGCGAACAGCGCGAGTGCCGTGTACGCCGTCGGAGACGACGCTTGTCTTTCCTGATGTCGACGGCACGCCGTGGACTCTGGCTGCCTACCAGTCATGGCGCCGTCGGGCGTTCAAGCTGCGCGGCTGACGCGGCCGGGCTGGTGCGCGTCAGGCCGGACGACCTCCGCCACAGCTTCGCACCGGCGGCGGGATACTGGGGTGGCGATGTCCGAGGAGAACGTCGAAGTGGTACGGGCGATCTACGAGGGGTGGGCGCGGGGCAACTATGAAGCGGTGTTCGCGCGCCTCGACACCGATATTGAGTGGTTCGGACCACCGGACATTTCCGCCGCGGGTGAGCCCGGTTCCGGCCTCTCGCGGGGACACCAGGGCGTCCGCCGATCCCTGGCCAGATGGGTCGGCGCCTGGGATGACTACAGCTTCGAACTGCGCCGGCTGATCGACTTCGGTGATCACGTCCTAGTCGAAGGCCAGCACGGTGGTCGCGGGAAGGCCAGCGGCGTTGAGGTCTCTGAAGAGATCTTCAGCGTCTGGACCCTGCGAGCCGGACAAGCCGTCCGTCAGCGAATGTTCCGGAATAGGGCGCAGGCCCTCGAAGCCGCGCGCCGAGAATAGTTTCGAATGACTGCTCCGCCTTTCGGGCGACGAGGAGCAACGTAGAGTTCGCTATCGCAATGCGCGACGAGTGGCAGCGGCTTACTCGAGATTCCAGCCGAAATAGACCTCGGTGCGAGCAATCTTGTCGTCGTCGAAGGTGAGGATCTCGGTGTTCCGACCCCTGCCGCCGCCGGAGATGTCGCTCTCGTAGGTGACGACCACCTCGTCGCCCGACTCAATCAGCCGAACGAACTCGAAGCGCTGGCGGCGGCCCGCCCCGGGCCAGCAGCGCTCGAAGTAGCCGTCACGGTCGAGCTGTGGATCCGGAGGGGCAGAGAAGAGGAAGTCATCGCTCAGTCGCTCCTCGAAGAAGCGTCGGTCGCCGGCTGCGAACGCGGCATAGGAGTCGCGAGCGATCTGTTTGCGGTCGACCATCAGCAGCGAGTCTAGTTCCGCCCCCGCCTCCTCCCTTGCGCGACGAGGAGGAGCGCCACGTCGCCCCACTCACGGTGTCGCTCGCCGTCCGTCGAGAGCCGGCCGGTACCAGCCAGAGATGCTCGCGTCGCGTCCCAACGCTGGCGCGTGCGACTCGAGGAATCGATTTGCCGGACGCGGCACGCCGCGCGGGTAGCTACGCGAACGCCATGCGGCAGTTGCGCACGAGCTCGCGCAGCGCGGGCGCGTCCGTGGCTCCCCAGACGAGCGCGAGCAGCGTGGGCGTGTCGACGTCGGCGATCTCGAGCCCGCACAGGGCGCCGTCGTCGACCATCGACGCGGACAGGATCGCGACGCCGAGCCCGCGTGCCGCGAGGTCGGCGACGGCGCCCGGCGCGCTCGCCTGCAGCGCGATGCCTGGCCGCACCCCCCGCGCCGCGCAGCCGCGGTCGAAGACTGTCCGAATACCGCTGCCCTCGGGCAGACAGACCACAGGGTGGGCGGCGATGTCGGCCAGGGCCACGCGCTTTCGCCGCGTCAGCGGATGGTCGGCCGGTACCGCGGCCACGAGGCGCTCGCTGATCACCGGAAAGCCCTCCAGGCCCTCCGGCATCGCCGCGGCCCCGGTCAGCGCGAGGTCCGCCTCACCGCTGCGCACGCGCTCGACGAGCTGGTCCGAGGCGTCCTCGAACAGCGAGAGCTCAACGCCCGGGTGGTCTGCATGGAAGGCCGACAGCGCGTCGAACAGCGGCGTGACCGTACATGCAGTGACCATGCCGACCACGAGCCGGCCGCGCAGCAGGCCGGTGACCTCGTCGACGGCCTGCCGGACCGCGCCGGCCGCGGCGAGGGCGGCGCGGGCGTGCTCGAGCGCCGCGGCGCCCGTGGGCGTAAGTGTCGCCGTGCGCCCCGACCGGTCGATCAGCTCGGCGCCGAGCTGCTCCTCGAGGCGCCGCACCTGCGCGCTTATGCCGGACTGGCTGATGTGCACTCGCTTCGCCGCGCGCGTGAAGTTCGCCTCTTCGGCCACGGCCACGAAGTACTCGAGTTGCCGAAGTTCCATAATTGTTGATTCTAGCTTTGACAAGTATCATCTGTTGGACTTCTAAGTCGTAGGGCATCAGACTCCAGCCATGACGATTGACGAGCGAGCCCTCACGCCGGACGACCTGACCCTCCTCTTCGTCGAGTGCGCCAACGCGGGGGACGCCGCTGGCATCGCCGCCCTGTACGAGCCGGAGGCGGTGATGGCATATCCGCCGGGCGAGGTCACGGTGGGTCGTGACGCGATCCGCGGGCTGTGGGAGCAGATCCTCGCCAAGGCGCCGACCTTCGAGTCCGAGCCGCCGCTGCCCACGCTGGTCAGTGGCGATGTCGCTCTCACCTCCACGATCGCGCGCGACGGGAGCGGCGTCCGGGTGCAGGTCGCGCGCCGCCAGGCCGACGGCACTTGGCTGCGGCTGCTCGACCAGCCGGAGATCGGACCGCCGGTGCAGCGATGAACGCGCCGGCTGCGGCCAAGGACCTGACCGCGGCGACACCGCGCGGGCTCGACGCGGAGCTCGAGGGCTACGCCTGGCTCCCGCGGATGCTCGACAAGGCGCGTGCCACCGTGGCCGGAACGGCAGGCAGCTACCCGTTCGGCTGCCCCGTTGACCACACCTGCATGGCCCGGCTCGGGATCGCACCCGAGCTGGTCCTCGACCTCGTGGCCCGCCACGCCGACGACCACGCCGTGCTCGAGGCACTACGCGCGCACGCGATCCCGCCAGCCGCCGAGGCGTGGTTCGATGGCCAGGCGGTCGAGGACGAGTTGCAGGAGACGGGGAACTACCTGCGCGTGCGCGCCCGCGACGCGCTGCCAGAGGCCGAAGGCGGCCGCCTATTCGCCGGCGCCGAGCACGGCGCCGGCGTGAGCGTGGTGCTCGTCGACGCCGCGTCCGGCGAGGAGCAGGCGGCGCACGTGCACCCCGTCGAGGAGGTCGTTTTCGTGCAGGAGGGGGCGGCGACCTTCTTCCTCGGCGCACAGCAGGAGCGCATCGTGCGGGCCGACCAGGTCGTCCGAGTCCCTGCCGGCCTCCCGCACCGCTGGGTCGCCGTGGGCGACAGCGGGCTGCACGCGGTCGCCGTCTACGGCACCGGCGAGATCGTCACCTCCCCGGCGTAAGCGGCTACACCGCGCCGCGCGTGTCGCGCTCAGGACGTCCGTGTGCGACTCGGCTGCACTCCCCGCGCTTCTAACGTCGCGTCGCGAGCAAGCTTCGCAAGACCCGCCCGATAGGGCGCCCGGTGGGAGGGCGGCACACGGACGCCCGCTCACGCTTCCGCAATGCGCGAAACGGATCAGCGGGGCAGTTCGCTCAGCCGGGGGCGGAGATCGCACCTAGTTGCAACATCATCCCGAGGTCGTCCCGGATGACCCAATGTTCAGCGATGCGACTGTCGGTCATGCGATAGATGTGGACATGCTCGACTGAGAAGCGCTCGCCCTGCGAGGTCGGAACGCCTCGGAAGACTTCTCCTCGATAGGTGCCACTCCAGCTGTTGTGGCAGACAACAAGGTCCCCTTCCGCGATCAGCCTCAGGGTCGTCCATTTCGAGTCGGGAACAGCGCCCATGACCCCCTCGATCGCCTGACGAAACTTGTCAAGTCCGGTCTCGGGATCCCGGTCTGGCTGATGGTTCGCGACGTCTGGGTCGACCAAACGCTCGAAATCGATGGCTCCTAAGTTCCACTGGTCATAGAACTCCTGGACGATGGCCTTGTTGTCCTGCGGTCCCATTCTCCCGTCCTTCGGTTGTCAGATGGTCCGTCGATCACCCCCGAATGTTCCTCGATATCGAGCGGCCCTGAGCGGTCGCAGTCGCTCGCGGAGCGATGGATGCCGGAGCCAAACGGCTTCTCCTTCGCGCGAAACGCGGGAACGAGAGGATCCGAGGTGTGATCTACGAAACCGAAGGTCACAGGTTCGAATCTTGTCGGGCCCGTTCAGCTTTCGCAGCTAGGCGCGCATGTAAAGCGTTCGCTTGCCCGGCTTGAGTCGCTCGACCGCAAAACGCAGTGTGAGCCGCGGCATCGTCGACGCGTGCTCGTCCAGAAATGCGAGCAGTCGTTTCTCGTCCTTCCTGCCCGCCTCGCGAATCCAGGAGCCGACTGCGTTATGCATCAAGGGCCCGTCGTCGTCGAGCAGGATCTCGGCGAGGGCGAAGGTGTCCTCGACGTCACCCTGGCGGATGAAGTAGTAGGCGCTGACGATCGCCGTGCGCTGCTCCCAGACGTAGTCGGAGCGGGCGAGCTCATAAAGCGGACCGTGATCCTTGTCGAAGAGGTAGCCCCCGACCACCCAGGGTGCGGCACGGTCGACGAGGTCCCAGTGGTCGATCCGGTCGTCGCGGCGGCGGTAGAGCTCGTAGAGCGCTCTGCGCCTGCTCTCAGGGGTGCGCTTGCCTCGAGCTTGCTTGTCCATCACGCTCACCGCGCCGACGCGGACCTCATGGATCGCGCTATCCAGTAGCTCCTCCACCTGATCGAGCGGCATCTCGGCGAACTCCTTGGCGAGGTCGAAGACTGCCTTCATCCGCACGCCGAGGATGACGTCGTCGGGACCCGACTTCAGCTTTTGGTTCTTGATGGTCTCGCCCTTGGGGCGCAGCTCCGTCAGCCGGGCGACGAAGGTCGCGGCGTTCAGCGACGGCGGACTTGACTTGGGACGCCCGCTCATCGCGCGTCCTCCCCTCCAACCTTGGTCCGTCGACGCACCGCGGCGAAAACCGAGGGCCTAGAGCCCGGGCTTGGTCGTCATCAGGAAGACGGCAACGAGCAGCAGGACGCCCATCAGCGCGCCAATCCCGCCCTCCAGCTTCCCCTTGCGGATGTACTCGGCCGACAGCTGGCTGAGCTGAATCTCGCCGGCTCCGAGGTCGGCGATCTCCTGCTCGACCATCGGCAGCAGTTTTCGGTCCATGGGGATGAAGAAGGCCACGAGGATCAATGCGACAGCGGCAAGGATCCCGATCGTGCCGCTGACCCAGAGATCGCCGAGGCTCCAATTGCCCTCCGACACCTGGTAGACGCCGGTGCCGGCGACGATCAGGATCGCCGGCGCGGCGAGGAACCGGTTGATCGCAAGCTGCAGTCGATGGACATACGGAAGATGACGTGGGCTCGTCTTCGACGCGACCGGGAACATCACGGCTTCGGCCCAGGTCGCGCCGAAGCCGATCAATACTGCGCTCACGTGGAGAAAGACGGAGAGGTTGTAGCTCGTCACGGCTAGGACCTGGTCTCTCATCTCTCATGCCCTCTACGCTGACGCCAACGCCGGTGCGTTCCAGACGCCAGTCGCCGCCGCCGCCTCCGCGTAGTCGCGGAAGTCCCGCGGCGCACGGCCGAGGGCACGCTGAACGCCGTCGGTCAGGTGGGCATTGCGCCCGTCCATGACTTCGCTGAACAGGTGGGTGAGCAGGTCGATTGTCTCGCTCGGCACGCCCTGCTCGGCGGCCGCGGCCTCGTGCTCCTCGATCGAGACCGGTACGTAACGGATCTCGCGTCCCGCCGCTCGGGCGATCTCCTCGACCGCCTCCGCGAAGGTGAGGAGCCGGGGCCCGGTGAGCTCGTAGACCTCGCCGATGTGGCGATCGTCGGTCAGCGCCGCGACCGCGACGTCGGCGATGTCGTCGGCGTCGACGAACGGCTCGGGCGTGTCGCCTGCAGGGAGCGCAACCTCGCCGCTGAGAACGTAATCCAGCATGTAGTCCTCGCTGAAGTTCTGCGCGAACCAGGTCGAGTGAAGAACCGTCAGCTCGGCGCCGGAGGCGCGCACGGCCTGCGCCCCTCGCGTTGACTCTTCCTCGCCGCGCCCGGACATCAGGACGAGACGCGAAACGCCGCTCTCCACGGCCAGCTCGGCGAACGAGCCCAGCGTCTCTGCCGACCCGGGAATCGCGTCCAGGCGATGGGAGATGTAGGCCGGTCCGATCCCTTCCAGAACCGGGCCCCAGGTCGAGCGGTCGTCCCAGTCGAAACGAGGCTCGCCTGAGCGCGAGCCGATGCGAACGGGCAGGCCCCGTGCGGTGAGGCGCTCCGCCACCCGGCGGCCGCCCTTGCCGGTGCCGTTGAGCACCAGGATCGCGTCTTGCTGGTTCGAGTTCATTGCTTTCGTCCTTTCACTTGGTGGCATCGTCCATCCAGTGTCGATTACTAACCAGCGACCGTCTATGACTCCGAGTCGCGAGTTCATGCTCGTCCGTCCAGGAAGGTCGACATGTGGGTCTGGGCCGTCATAATCCTCGTATGGACGCCGCCGAGACCTGGCCCCCTCCTGATCCACTGGGCGAGGCGCTCCATTACCTGCGCATGGACGGCGCCTTTTACTGCCGATCCGAGCTCACTGCGCCCTGGGGGATGACGCTCGATCCGATGCCCGGCTACCTGTGGTTTCACGTCGTTACGACGGGGGCGGTTCTGCTCGAGGTCGATACAGAGAACGAGATGTGGCTGCACCCGGGTGCCGTCTCGCTCGTCCCGCATGGCGAAGGCCACGTCCTGCGCAGCGAACCCGGAGCGCCCGCCCCGGCGGTGATGGAGCTCGAACTAGAGCATCCGAGCGACCGCTACGAGATCATCCGCCACGGCGGCGGCGGGGCGAAGACGATCCTGATCTGCGGAGCTGTCCGCTTCGACCATCCAGCCGCCCGCAACCTGGTCGGGATCCTCCCGCAGGTAATCCACATCGACGCCTCCGACGGCCCGCGCGCGACCTGGATGCAGCGTGCTCTGGAGCTCATGGCGGCCGAGGCCAGGGAGTTCCATCCTGGCGGCGAGGCCGTGATCACGCGACTGGCCGACGTCCTGGTGATCCAGGCGATCCGAGGCTGGATCGAGACCGCCCCGGCAGCGCGGACCGGCTGGCTCGGCGCGTTGCAGGATCCGCAGATCGGCCGCGCGCTCGCGCTCATCCACCGCGACCCGGCCCGCGACTGGACGCTCGCCGCGCTCGCCGACGAGCTGGCTATGTCACGCTCCGCATTCGCCGCGCGGTTCACCGAACTGGTCAGCGAACCGGCGATGCAGTACGTCACCCGATGGCGGATGCAGCTCGCTCAGAGCGCCCTGGAAACGGAGGGCACCACAGTTGCTGAGATTGCAGACCGGCTCGGGTACCGATCGGAGGCAGCTTTCGCGCGCGCCTTCAAGCGTGTCACGGGGAATCCGCCCGGAGCGGTCAGGCGTGGCGCCCCGGCTGTCGCCAGCGCTTAACGGGCGGGTCATGTTTCGAGGTGCAGGCTGACCGCTTCGCGTGATCACGGCAGTGGCGGCTCGTCGTCCGAAGCGCACGATCAGCGGGTGGCCGCGCCGCCCGAGCTCACCGGACCTCACGTAGGGCTGGTCCCGTGCGCTCCTGAGCATCACGCCCGCCTCCGAGACATTCACCTCGAGCCCGAGGTGCGGCGCTGGTGGCAGGACCCGGCCGACGACTTCCCCGCCAGCATGAGCGGCAGCATCAACTACACCGTGATGCTCGACGAGCGGGTCATCGGCTTCGCCCAGTGGTACTCAGAGGCCGAGACGATTATTAGTTTTGCCGGCCTCGATCTCTTCCTCGATCCGGCAGTGCATCGGCGCGGGCTCGGTCTGGAGACCGTACGAGTTCTGTGCGCGCACCTGATCGACGATCATGGCTTTCACCGCATCGTGGTCGACCCAGAGGTTGAGAACGAGATCTCAATCGCGTGCTTCCGCAAGGCTGGCTTTCAGCCCGTCGGTGTCCTGCGGGAATACTTGCGCGACCGCTTCGGCGTCTGGAAGGACGGCCTGCTGCTCGACCTGCTAGCCAAGGAGTTCGTCCGCGGCTAGCTGGCGCTTCCGCATACCGCTTCCCATGGGAGGAGGACCGACGTCCGTTGTCCACCGTGCTGCTCCTATGCGCGAAAACCGGCATGACCGCCACGCGGACCGAACGGGGTCTCAGCCGAACCCCTCCAACGGGCTCGGGTGAGCAGGCTCGTAGAGTCCGAGCTCTCCCGCTCCTGGGAACGCAAACCGGGTCGTCCGCCCCCAGCGCTGCTCGGAGATCGGGGCGACGAACTCGACGCCCTTCGCTTCCAACTCCGCCCGCGTGCGATCGAGGTCCTGGCACATCAGGTAGAGCTCATGGCCGCTCCTGCCCTCACCCGCGTGGAAGGCCAGCTCCGCCGGCGGCAGCTCGAAGACCAGCCAGCCACCGCCAGCATCGACGGCGCGAAAGCCGAGCACGTCCTGCGCGAAGGCCCGCGCCGCCTCGGGATCGTGAGCAAAGACGATCATGTGGGCACCGCCGATCATCGGCGCTGAGACTAAGAGCTGGACGCGGGGACGCGGCGAGTCCTTCCAATCGAAATTGCCCTCGTCGGGCTGCTCCTTCGCGCGAACAGGGGAAGCGAAGCCGTGTCGGTACAAGGCGAGCGCTGCGAAGACGCCGCGGCGCCGAGGACGATCCGTGTCCGGGGGTCCTTTTGGGCACCGGCGACGGCATTCGAATCACGGGGCATCCAGACTTACGAACGCAGAAACCTCACATTAGCGGGGCGTTCCGAGATGGAGCTAGGCGGGCTCGAACCGCCGACCTCCTGATTGCGAACCAGGCGCTCTCCCAACTGAGCTATAGCCCCGCGACAGCGCCCAGTCTAGCGCTCGGTGTTTCGGCTCTGCGACGTCGCGGTCGACGGGCTTTGGCCACTGAAGGCGTCAGTCGACGCTCGATCGGCGGCCGCATTCGCCCTTGAGAGCCGAGCCCTCGCGTCCGCGCGTGCCGCCGATCTAAGCTGCCGCCGGTGAGCTTTCGCCTGCGCCTGACACTGTTCTTCGTCCTGATCGTCGCCCTGCCGATGATCGCCCTTGCGATCCTCGTCTCTCAGATCGCATCCGACTCCGCCGACGGCAAGGCCGACGCGCGCCTCGACTCCGGCCTGCGCGCGGCGAGCTCGGTCTTCGACCGCGCCGCATCGAGCTCCAAGCGCGTCGCCAAGCGGATTGCGGCTCGGGTGGCGGCCGATCCGGCGCTCGCCGGAAGCCTCGAGTCCGGCGACGACGAGGCGATCGGCGAGCTGGCTGCAAAGCTCGCTCGCGACGCCGACGTGCCGGTGCTGAAGCTGAAGAGCGCCGCCGGGGCCGAGGGCGAGGTTGGCGGGGTCCCGGTCGCCGCGGCCTCGATCGATCTGGTCGGCACCGATGGCCGGCGGGTCGGCTCGATCACGGTGTCGTCGGTCAACTCGAGCGGGCTGATCGATCGCGTGACCGAATCCACCGGCGAGGACGCGGCACTGGTGGGTCCGCGGGGACCGATCACGGGGACGATCCCGATCGAGGCGGGCGGTCTGCCCGCGAGCGGCGACGCGGCGGACCTCGAGGCGGGTGGTCGGCAGCTCAGGGTCGCCGCGACCGCACCGCTCGGCGAGGAGCAGATCAGGATCGGGCTGCTGGCGCCGTCGGCGCCCGAGGGCTTTTTCGCCTCGCGCCCGCGGGTCGCCGTCGCCGTCGCCATCTTCTTCGTCGTCGCGTTGCTCGCCGTGCTGTTCATCCTCCGCTCGCTCCACGGCTATATCCGCCAGATGCTCGGCGCCGCGAAGCGGATTGGGGACGGCGACTTCTCCGAGGAGGTCCCGGTCAGTGGAGCCGACGAGCTCGCTGGCCTGGCGACCGAGTTCAACCGGATGAGCGATCGCCTCAGCGAGCAGATGGACCAACTGCGTCGACAGCGGGTCGAGATCGAGGAATCGGTCCGGCGGATCGCCGACGCGTTCGCCTCCGGCCTCGATCGCGACGGGCTCTTGAAGATCCTGCTGGAGACCGCGGTCGGCAGCTGCGAGGCCGAGTACGGACTGGTCGCGCTCAGTGGTCACGTCGGGGCCAGAGCCGAGACCAGCGGCGCCAGCGCGGCGATCCACGAGGCGGCGCTGGCGGCCGAGCAGCGGGCGCTGGCCGAGGGCGGGCCGGTCGAGGTCGAGCGCGGCGGAGCCTTCGCGCTCGCCGGCTCGATGGGCAGGATCGGCCGCGACGACGCCCCGGTCGGAACGATGACGGTCGCCAGACGTTCACGACCGTTCACGAGGACCGAGCGCGAGGTCTTCCTCTACCTGCTCACCCAGGCGTCGGCCTCGGTCGAGAACGTCGCCCTGCACGAGCTCGTCTCTGAGCAGGCGGTCACCGACGACCTCACCGGCCTCGCCAACAAGCGTGCGTTTCGCGAGACCATGGACAAGGAGGCCGCCCGCGCGGCTCGCTTCGGCCATCCCGTCTCGCTGCTGCTGGTGGACCTCGACGACTTCAAGCAGATCAACGACACCTACGGTCATCTGCAGGGGGACATGGTCCTGCGCGCGGTCGGGCGCATCCTGGCTCGGGAGTCGCGAGGGATCGACGAGCCGGCCCGCTACGGGGGTGAGGAGTTCGCCGTCGCCCTGCCCGAAACCGAGACCGAGGGAGCGCTGGAGGTCGCCGAGCGGGTGCGCGAGGCGGTGGCCGACGCGCGGATCGAGCGCGTCGAGGGCGAGGGAGCACCGCTTCGGGTGACCGCCAGTCTCGGCTTGGCGACCCGGGAGGGCGCCGCGGCCGAGGTTGAGGAGCTGATCGCGGCGGCCGACGACGCTCTCTATCGGGCCAAGAGCGGCGGTAAGAATCGAGTCAGCGTCGATGGTCTCGGTGACGCTGTGGGCGTGGCCTCCAATGGTGAGTAGAAGGCTCAAAGCGCGCAGGGACCGGCGCAGGCACGGCGAAAGTAGGCCGCGGTAGTCTTCGCACCACCCCGTTGTGCCATGGGAATACTCGACGACGCGATCCGAGAGCATCTCGACCTGAAGCGGCGCCTGGGCGCCGATGATCTCGAGCTTGCCCGCCTCGAGGATGAGGCGTTCGGACCGCCGAGCCGGCCAGGGGATCCCGACTTCCCCCAAAAGGCCCCAGAGGGCGCCGAGCAGGCCGCGCCGACGGGCGAGGCGGTAGCCACCGAAACACGGCCCGAGCCCGATGGCGCCGAGGCGCAGCCGGCCCGAACGGAGCCCGAGACCGTGGCCGACCAGGCCCAAACGCCCGCCCCCGAGCCCCGGTCCGGGACCGAGCCGGCGCCGAGCGAGCCGCCACCCGCCGAGCCGCCGCCGAGCGAGCCGATCACGGGCGAGGCACCGGCTCCCACGCCTGGGCCGACAGGCGCCGAGCCCCCGGCCACCGACGCGCCCTCTGCCGACGCTCCGGAATCCGCCTCGCAGTCAGGTTTCTATGACCAAACCAGCGATCAGCCGGCGCCCGCCGAGACCGCCGAACCTCCGATCGAGCTGCAGGACACGGTCGAGCATCCATTCGAGGGCGCGATCACCGAAACCGGTGAGAGCGAGCGGATCGAGGACGCCGAGGTGGTCGACGAGCCGGCCACCGGCGCAGAACCGCGGACGGGCGAGGACGCCGAGGTGGTCGACGAGCCGGCCAGCGGCGAGGAACCGCTGACGGGCGAGCAGGCTGAGGTGGTCGAAGGCGAGCTCGAGGAGGATGAGGACGAGGAGGACGTGCTCGAGGAGACGCCCGAGTTCCTTCGCGACGCCCCCGAGGACGACGAGCTCTGGTTCGAGCAGGGCGAACCGAAGGACTTCGACTTCTAGACGTAGCCGCGCGTGCGCGCGGCGTCGACGACGCGCTCGATCCCGACCAGGTAGGCCGCCTCGCGCAGGTCGATCCCCTCCTCCTTGGCGCGCCCTGAGACCTCGCGATAGGCCCGGCGCATGATCGTTCCGAGCCTGTCGTTGACCTCGCGTTCTTCCCAGCGGAAGTGCTGCAGGTTCTGGACCCACTCGAAGTAGGAGACGACGACCCCACCCGCGTTGGCCATCACGTCGGGGATGATGTAGACGTTCTTGTCGCGCAGGATGCGGTCGGCGGCGGGCGTGGTCGGGCTGTTGGCGCCCTCGATCAGCACCTTGCACTCCATCCGGTCCGCGTTCGACTCATGGATCATGCCGCCGAGTGCCGCCGGGATGAAGACGTCGCAGGGGACCGCGAGAAGGTCGTCGGGGTCGACCTCCTCGGCGCCCTCGAACTCGGTGATCACGCCGCCATCGCCGATGTGCTCGTGCAGCGCGTTGGCGTCGATCCCATCGTCGGCGCGAATCGCCCCGTTGGCGTCGGAGACGCCGACCATCTTGGCGCCGAGCTGCTGCATGATCCGCGCCGCCCACGAACCGACGTTGCCGTAGCCCTGGACGACGAAGGTGGTGTCGGCGGGGCTGAGGCCGAGCTGCGGCGCCGCCTCGCGGAACATGTAGACGCAGCCGCGCCCGGTGGCCGCCTCGCGACCGAACGAGCCCTCGAGCGAGATCGGTTTGCCGGTGCAGATCGCGGGGGTGTGCCCGTGCAGCTTGCCGTACTCGTCCATGAACCAGGCCATCACCTGAGCGTTGGTGTTGATGTCGGGCGCCGGGATGTCCCGGGTCGGACCGAGCACCTTCTCGATCTTGTCCATGAACGAGCGGGCGATCCGCTGGACCTCGCTCGACTCGAGCTTGTCCGCGGGGCAGTTGACACCGCCCTTGGCACCGCCGAACGGGACCCCGGCGACCGCGGTCTTCCAGGTCATCAGCGAGGCCAGGGCGCGGATCTCGTCGACGTCGACCTCGGGGTGGAAGCGGATCCCGCCCTTGTAGGGGCCGCGGGCACCGTTGTGCTGGATCCGGTAGCCGGAGAAGACATGGATCTTGCCGTCCGAGAGCTTCACGGGGATCTGCACGGTGACCTCGCGGTACGGGGTCCAGAAGACAACGCGGATGTCGTCTGCGAGCTTCAGGTGATCGGCGGCGAGGTCGAAGTAATGGCGGACGATGTCGAGGTTCGAGACCTCGGCGCCATCACCGGACTTCGGCCCCGCCCCGCGTTCTTGCGCCCTCGCCCCCTCGACCGCCTCGGGCGACTTGTCGGGGTGCTGGCGCTCCCCTACCGAATCCGCCGTCTCCGTCTCGGCCATCGTGCTCCTCCTGTCCGCCTCGGGCTTCGATCCTCCCACAAAGGCCGATGCCCGAAGACGAGCCAGACAAACTCGGACGGCGCTCGCGAACCTACAATTGAGCGGCTGGGGCCATAGCTCAGTTGGGAGAGCGCCAGCTTTGCAAGTTGGAGGTCGCGGGTTCGAGCCCCGCTGGCTCCATCACCAACCCGCCCGGCCGGCAGGGGTGGGGCGGTTTTTACCGCCTATGGCGGCGTTTTCCGCCCCACCCCGGAGGGGCGGGCCGGTGCTTGTCGCGGTTTCGTTCGGCCGGATCCGCCGCCGAGCAGGGCCACCATCGCCCGCTGCGCGAACTGAGGCGGAAAGCTCATCACGACGTTGTCGCGATGGCGGGCGAGAAAGCCGGCCGCCCACCTCGCCCCCCGCAGGTTGCGCGGGATGCCGCCGCGGATGAACAGCCCCTCGCGGGCGGCAGCGGAGCTGTCGGTGAGGAACTCCTCGAGATCGAGAGCCGGGGTCGCCAAGCAGCGCAGGTGTGCGTCCACCTCGTCGACGGCGGCGAGGGCGTGCTTTTGATTTCGCCGGACGACGATCGTCCCGTCCTCGGGGCCGATCACCCGCTTGGTCCCGTCGAGCTTGAACTCGACCCGTCCCTCGACCACCGACCAGTGTTCCTCCTGATGGGGGTGCATGTGCTCGGGCAGCCCCCCGCCCGGCTCCAGCCGGGTGTCGACGATCAGGTCCTCACCGGCGCGCTCGAAGCTGTATCGAGCTCGGTGCACCGGGTCATGCGCGGATTCCGACATGCGAGGGCTCCTTCCGGGCGGTGATGTAAGTTACTCATTGGTAACTTAGCATGAGTACAGCGGCCCCGCCCAAACGCACCCGGATGGCCCCCGACGCTCGCCGCGAGCTCATCGTTCGCGCCGCCGCCGGCCGTTTCGCCGACAGCGGCTACGCGGCCACGCGCCTCGATCAGATCGCCCTCGACGCGGGCGTCACCAAGCCGGTCATCTACCGCCACTTCGAGTCGAAGAAGGCGCTCTACCTGGCGCTGCTCGAGCGCCACCGCGAAGACCTGCCCGGCTTCTTCGCCTACGGCGACCCCGGCTTCGCCGGCGGAGATTCAGAGGTCGCGATCCGCGCGATCCTCGACCACTGGCTCGACTACGTGCGCGCCAACAGCCACGCCTGGCTGATGCTGTTTCGGGACGGCAGCGGCGACGGGGAGATCCGCGAGTTCCGCCTCGCGGTGAGCGCGCGGGCGCGCGAGGTGATCGCCGCGTTCATCCGCCTTCGGGCGGGCTCTCAGATCCCATCCGCCGAGGTCGAGCCGACGGCACAGGCGTTGACCAGCGGCCTTACCGGGCTGGCGCTGTGGTGGATCGACCACCCAGAGGTCGAGAAGGCGATCGTGCTCGAGACCGCCGCCAGGATCAGCTTCGCCGCGCTCGCTCGTTAGGGATCGACGAGGGCGGCGCCCGCGGGCGCTCCGAGCGCCGGAGCTAGTCCTCGGGAGGGTTTCGAATCGCGCCGATCAGCGCCAGGCCGAGCATCAGGATGACCGCCGCCGCGGCGAAGGTGAGGACGTCAACCCCGTACTGGGCGACGATCGCAAGGGTCATCGCCGCGAACCCGCCGACGAAGATCAGGCCGCCGACCAAGAGGGCTGTGCGCAGGTCGCGATTCAAGTTCGGCGCTTGAGCCTATTTAGGCTTGTCGCGATGGCTGATGGCTGGCAGGTCGCCCAGGTGAACGTCGCGCTCCCGCGCGCCCCGCTCGACACCCCGGCGCTGGCCGGGTTCGTCGCCAACCTCGAACCGGTGAACGCGCTTGCCGATTCGGCGCCGGGCTTCGTCTGGCGGCTGGCTGACGACAGCGGCGACGCGACTTCGATCCGCGCTTTCGAGGACGAGCGACTGATCATCAACATGTCTGTCTGGGAGTCGATCGATGCCTTGTGGGAGTTCGTCTACAGCGACCGCCACCTCGAGGTGATGCGCCGGCGGCGCGAGTGGATGACCCGGTTGGCCGACGCCTACATGGCGCTGTGGTGGGTGCCGGCCGGGACGATCCCGTCGGTGGCCGAAGCGCGCGACCGGATCGATCACCTCCGCGCGCACGGCCCGACGCCGCGAGCGTTCACGTTCAAACGGCGCTACGCGGCGCGCGAGGCGACCTCGGCGGCGGCCTCGTCGGCGTGGTACGAGCTGCGCACCAGCGGGCCCGAGGCGACCGACTCGAAGCCGAGCTCATAGGCGGCGTCGCGGAGGCGGTCGAACTCGTCCGGGTGCCAGTAGCGGACTACGGGCAGGTGCTTTTCAGTCGGTCGCAGATACTGGCCGACCGTGAGGATCTGCACCCCGTGCTCGCGCAGTGCGCCGAAGGCTTCGACCATCTCCTCGAACTGCTCGCCGAGGCCGACCATCAGCCCCGACTTGGTCAGCACCCGGTCGCCCCCCATCTCCTTGGCCATCCGCAGCACACGGCAGGAGCGCAGGAAGTCCGAGCCGCGCCGGGCTCGCGGGTAGAGGCGGGGCACCGTCTCGACGTTGTGGTTGAAGACATCGGGACGCTCATGGACCACCTTCGCCAGCGGCATCTCCTGGCCGCGAAAGTCCGGCGTCAGGACCTCGACCTTGCACTCCGGAGCCATCATCCGGATCGAGCGGATCACACCGACGAACGCTGAGGCGCCGTAGTCGGGAAGGTCGTCGCGGTCGACCGAGGTGACGACCGCGTGGCGCAGGCCCATCTTCTTCACCTGCGTGGCGACGCGCAGCGGCTCGAGCGGGTCGTTCCAGGTCGGGACCCCGGTTTGGACATTGCAAAAGCCGCAGCGGCGGGTGCAGATGTCGCCCAGAATCATGAAGGTCGCGGTGCCGCGCTCCCAACACTCGCCGACGTTGGGGCAGTTGGCCTCCTCGCAGACGGTGTGCAGGTTGTCGGCCTCGATCGACTTCTTCAGCTTCCGGTAGGTCGGCCCGCCGGGAGCCGGGACCTTCATCCAGGGCGGCTTGCGCTCCCGAAACGGGCGCCCGACGATGCCGGTCGCACCGCCCGGGTTGGCCCGTGAGCGGGTCACGTGCAGCCGTTCGGCCGGTGCCTTCGGAGCCGAGGCCGAGGAGATGGCCGGTTTTGCGGGGGCGGTCATGCCTTCAAAGCTAGCGGTCCGGCGACCTCATCCAGCGAGCGTTCGAGCGGCCGGCGCCGGTAGCTCTCGGCCAGCCGGGTCGCGACCGAGCTCGCGAACGCGTCCAGGTCCTGCTGGCCGCCGAGCTCGCGTCCGAGCGAGGTCATCCGCACGGCCTCGATCCCGCATGGCGTGATCCATTCGAACGGCTGCAGATCGTTGTTGACGTTGATCGCGAGGCCATGGGTGGTGACCCCGGCGCTGATGTGGATGCCGATCGACCCGATCTTGCGCGCGTCGCCCGCCGGCGGCGGCTCGGCGCCGACCCAGACGCCGGTGAGTCCCGCGAAGACCCGGGCCTCGACGCCCCAATCGCCGAGCGCGGCGATGATCGCGTCCTCCATTCGCCGGATGTAGGCGTGGACGTCGTCGCGGTCTCCGAGCTCGAACAGGCTCATGATCGGATAGGCGACCAGCTGGCCGGGCCCGTGATAGGTGACCAACCCGCCGCGGTCGGTGTCGGCGACCTCGATCCCCTGGGCGCGGTACCAGTCCTCGCCCATCGGCAGGTCGGCCGCGGTTGAGCGCCGCGTCTTCGTGTAGACGGGCGGATGCTCGAGCAACAGCAGCACGTCGGCGATCTCGCCCGCCGCCCGCGCTTGCTCGAGCTCCCGCTGAATTGCGCGAGCCTCCGCATAGGGGACGCTGCCGGCGCGGACCACCCAGATCTCGCTCATCGCATTCAGTCTCGCAGAGCGCCGTCGAGCCGCTCCCGGGCGAGTTCGTGCGCCGCGACCAGCGGGGTGACGTCGCGCTGAGCGGCGACCGCGAGCAACCGCGCCACCGTCTGCTCGATCCCGCGCGCCAGGCGCACCGCGTGGGCCTCGGAGTAGCCCTTGATCTCGCGGTAGACGTGGATCAGGCCGCCGGCGTTGGCGATGAAATCGGGCGCATAGAGGACGCCGCGCATTGGCGAGCGACTCGGCCAGGGAGTCGTCGGCGAGCTGGTTGTTAGCGGACCCGCAGATGATCTCGCAGCGCAGCTCGACCGCGTTCCCGGCATCGATCGCGCCGCCGAGAGCGCACGGCGCGAGCACGTCGCATTCGACCACCATCGCCTCGTCGGCGTCGACCCAGACCGCCCCGAGGTCCGTCGCGAGCCGGCGCTTGTCGGGATCGATGTCGGAGACGATCAGCTCGCACCCGGTGGCGGCGAGGCGCCGCGCCAGCGCAGCGCCGACATGCCCGAGGCCGATCACCGCGACCGTACGTCCGGCGGCTGTCGGATCCCCGAAGCGCGCGCCGAGGCAGGCGCGGATCGCCGCGTCGACACCGATCGCCGTGAACGGACTCGGGTCGCCGGTTCCACCGCGCTCGGTCGGCATCCCGGTCAGGTAGTCGGTCCGCTCGCCGATCGCGACCAGGTCGCCGGGGGAGATGCCGACGTCCTCGGCGGTGATGTAGCGCCCGCCGAGGGAGTCGACCAGATCGCCGAAGTCGAGCAGCGCGGCACGGCGGAGCTCACCCCGCAGACCGCCGGCGGGCGCGCAGATGACGCCCTTGCCGCCGCCGAGGTCGAGACCGGCGGCGGCGGCCTTCGAGGTCATGCCCGCCGCCAGGCGAAGCGCATCGCGAACCCCGTCCTCGGTGCTCGGATAGTGCCAGAGGCGCACCCCTCCGAGTGCCGGCCCGAGCGCCGTGGAGTGGATCGCCGCCACGGTGTCGAGCCCGCTGCGCGGTCCGCGGCGGACCGCCAGTTCCTCGTGGTCGTAGGCCACCGGCGGCACCGTCCCGACCGGCCGCCCGTTGGTCCGGGTCTCGACCGCTACAGCCATCAGTCGCCCTCCCAGCCTTCCAGCCGGGCCTTGACCCGCGAGAGGAAGCGGGCCGCTTCCGCGCCGTCGAGGGCACGATGGTCCCACGACATCGGCAGGTAGGTCATCGGCCGGATCGCGATCGCATCGCCGTCGGGACCCTCGTCGACGACGGGGCGCTTGACGATCGCCTCGAGATCGAGGATCGCCACCTGCGGCTGGTTGATGATCGGCGTCGCCAGGACCGCCCCGAACTGCCCCGGGTTGGTGATCGTGAAGGTCCCGCCCTGGACGTCGTCGGGTTCGAGACGCTTCGATCGGGCGCGCTCGGCGGCGTCCGCGATCGCGGCCGCCATCCCCTCGAGGCTGAGCCGCTGCGCTTGGCGGATCACCGGGACGATCAGGCCCTCGTCGAGCGCCACCGCGATCCCGAGGTTGACGTCGTCGTGAAGGACGATCTCATCGCCCTCGACCGACGCGTTGAGAATCGGGTGGTGGCCGAGCGCCTCGACCGTCGACCGGGCAACGAAGGCGAGGTAGGTGAGCGCAACGCCACGCCGCGCCATCGCCGGCTTCAGCTCCCGTCGCCGAGCTGCCACCCTCGACATGTCGACCTCGACGATCGTCGTGCAGTGGGCCGCGGTGCGCCGGCTGGCGAGCATGTGCTCGGCGATCGCCTTGCGCATGACGGTCATCGGCTCTCGCCGATGGCCCTCGACCGCCGGCCCTGGCTCCTCGCTCGGCTCGACGTCCGGCCGGTAGGGCGACTCGGAATGGAGGACCGGAGCCGGCTTTTCGGCTTCCTTTGACGCGCCGTGGCCGTTTTCGACGTGCGCGAGGACGTCGCGCTTGCGCACCCGGCCGCCGATCCCGGTGCCCTCGACCTCGCCGAGGTCGACGCCGTGCTTGTCGGCGATCCGGCGGACGACCGGGGAGTAGAAGGCGGAGCGATCGGGTGCGGACGAGTCACTCGCCACTCGCCGCTCGCCAGTCGCCGCTTCTGCCTGCTGCCCGCTTCCTGGTGCCGGCTGCCTGCTGCCCGCTCCATCCTCGTCCGGATGCGCCTGTCCAGGCGTGGCCGAGGCGTCGATCTCGGCGATCGTCTCGCCGACCGGGATGCTGTCACCGGCCTCGACGACGATCCGCGCCAGCCGGCCGCTGGCCGGCGACGGGATCTCGACGTCGACCTTGTCGGTGGTCACGTCGGCGATCGTCTCATCGGCTTCGATCCAGTCGCCGGGCTGCTTGCGCCACTCGACGATCGTCCCTTCGGAGACCGAGATCCCCATCTTCGGCATCGAGACAGAAACCAACGTTCCGCCCGCCTCCTGCGCTTCGCGTCCGGGGGCGGCCGGGTCAGCAGAGGGACTAGTAGGCGAGGAGTCCACGGCAAGCCTCCTTCATGTCGTCCAGCTGCGGCAGGATCGCCTGCTCGAGCGGGGGGCTGAAGGGGATCGGGACGTCGGCTGCGGTCAGTCGCCGCACCGGCGCGTCGAGGTCCTCGAATGCCTCGGCGGCGACCAGCGCCGCGACCTCGGCGCCGACTCCGCATGATTGCGTTGCCTCGTGGGCGACGAGGACCTTGCCGGTCTTGCGAGCGCTGCGGAGGATCGTCTCGGTGTCGAGCGGACAGAGCGAGCGCAGGTCGATCACCTCGATGTCCCCACCGAGCTCTGAGGCCGCGTCGAGCGCCAGATGGACGGCCGATCCGTAGGCGATCACCGTCATCTCCTCGCCCTCACGCGCCACCCGCGCCTGCCCCAGGTCGACCGCGTAGTCGCCCTCGGGGACGTCGCCCTTGACGTAGCGGTAGAGGCCCTTGTGCTCGAGATAGCAGACCGGGTTGGGATCGCGGATCGCCGCGGTCAGCAGCCCCTTGGCATCCGCGGCCGTCGCGGGTGCGACCACCTTCAAGCCAGGCGACTGCAGGAACCACGCTTCGGGGTTTTGCGAATGAAAGGGCCCGCCCGAGAAGCCGCCGCCGGAGGGCAGCCTGATCACCATCGGCACGGCGACCCCCTGGCGATAGTGCATCTTCGCCGCGACATTGACCAGCTGGTCGAAGCCGCAGGCGATGAAGTCCGAGAACTGCATCTCACAGACCGGCTTCAGCCCTTCGACCGCGGCTCCGACCGCGGTGCCGATGATCGCGTTCTCGGCCAGTGGCGTGTCGATCACCCGGTCGGCCCCGAACTCGTCGATGAACCCGTCGGTGACCTTGAACGCACCGCCGAAGGCGCCGATGTCCTCGCCGAGACAGAACACGGTCTGATCGCGGCGCATCTCGCTGCGGAGCCCATCGGAGATCGCTTCGAGATAGGTGAGCTCGGCCATCAGGCGGCGCTCCTCTCGACCTCGGCACGCTCGGCCCAGTGAGACCAGGGCGCGTGGCCGTCGCCGAGCGGAGTCAGCTCGTCGGCGTAGACGCCGTCGGCCGCTGTCTCGGGCTCGGGCATCGGCGACGCGAGGGCTTCCTGCGCGCACTCGTCGACGTATGCCTTGACCTCGGCTCGAATTCCGTCGAGCACGTCGGCGGTGACGCCGTGCTCGGATGCGAGTCGCTCTGCGTAGTTGTCGATCGGGTCGCGCTGCGCCCAATGATCGTGCAGCTCCGGCGGCACGTAGCGCATGTCGTCGTGGGCTCCGTGACCGTGCATTCGCATCGTCCGGCACTCGATCAGGCTCGGGCCGTCGCCCGCTCGCGCACGCTCGGCGGCGACCCGCGAGGCCTCGAACACGGCCTCGACGTCGTTGCCGTCGACGAGCACGCCGGGAAAGCCGTAGCTGGCGGCGCGCTCGACCGGGTCGACCACGAACTCGAGCTCGTTCGGGGTCGAGTAGGCGAAGCCGTTGTTCTCGAGCAAGAAGACGACCGGCAGCCCCTGGATCCCGGCCCAGTTCATCGCCTCGTGCCACTGCCCGTTGGCGGTCGAGCCCTCCCCGAAGTAGGTCATCGCCACCCGCGGCTCGCCCCGCTGCTTGAAGGCCATCGCCATTCCGGCGGCGACCAGCGCCATATCGGGAAGCATCGAGACCATGCCGACGCAGCCGAGCTCGCGATCCCCGAAGTGCATGTTGCCGTCCTTGCCGACGGTCGGCCCGCCGGAGCGGCCCATGTAGTTGGCGAGGTAGCGGTCCGGGGTCACGCCGCGGACGAAGTGGGCGCCGAGGTCGCGGTGCAGGATGCACATCCGGTCGCGCGGGCCGAGCACGAACGAGGAGCCGACCGAGATCGCCTCCTGGCCACAGCCGTCGTAAAAGCTTCCCGGCACCTTGCCCTGCCGGTAGAGGGTGATCGCCCGCTCCTCCGCGGCGCGCATCATCACCATGAATCGAAACAGGCTCAGCCGGTCGTCCCGAGTCAGGTGTCCGGATGCGAGCTCCTTCACGCGCTCGCCGACCTCGCCGCGTGAGCGCTCGCTCGCGACTGCGCCATTGCCTGGCTCCATCTTCTCCGCCCTTCGTGTCTGGCCGGCCCTTCGGGATCTCCTCTGGATCGGCCTGGCTTCTCGCCGCTTCGGGATCTCCTCCGCGGCGCCTACGGACGATGGGATCGAGAGGTTCCGCTCCCGTTCCCTATGTCTGGACGCGCGCAAGCTGATCGCTCGTGCGAATCGCCACAGCAATTGTATTCCCGATCGCGGATCTTTCAACCAGAGGCGCCGTCGCCCCGTGCGGACGAAGATCACGGAAGCGAGCGCCCGCGGCTGCTGTGATGCACCTGCAAGAGGAGATGACCGCCAAGCAGACACCCGACCGCGGCCGCACCGGCCGGTCCCGGGGCGGCGCCGCCGAGCGCCACGAAGCACTCGTCGTCGGCGCCGGCCAGGCGGGGCTCGCGGTCAGCCGGGAGCTCAGCGAGCGCGGCGTCCCGCACCTGGTGCTGGAGCGCGGAAGGGTGGGGCAGACCTGGCGCGGCCTCTGGGACAGCTTCTGCCTGGTGACGCCGAACTGGACCGTGCAGCTGCCCGGCGGCACCTACGACGGCGACGATCCCGACGGCTTCATGGCCCGCGACGAGGTGGCCGCGTACCTGGAGCGCTACGCCACCGGCTTCGAGGCGCCAGTGCGCGAAGGGGTGGAGGTGCGCTCGCTCGTCCCGAGCGGCGACGGCTTCGAGCTCGAGACCTCGACCGGGTCGCTCGGAGCCCGTGCCGTCGTCGTCTGCACCGGCGCCTACCAGTGCCCGCACCGGCCGGCGGCCGCCGCCTCGCTGCCGCCGCAACTGCTCACGCTCGACGCCTCGAATTACCGGAATCCGTCGGCGCTGCCCCCGGGCCGCGTTCTCGTGGTCGGCAGCGGCCAGTCGGGTTGCCAGATTGCCGAGGAGCTGCGCGAGTCGGGCCGCGAGGTCTTCCTCGCCTGCGGCAAGGCCCCGTGGCTGCCGCGCAGGATCGGCGATCGCGACCTCGCCTGGTGGGCGATCGAGACCGGCTACATCGACGCGCCGCTCGACTCGCTGCCTAGCCCGGGCGCCCGCTTCGCGGCCAACCTCCTGACCAGCGGCCGCGACGGCGGACACGATCTCACCTTGCGGACTCTGCAGCGGCTCGGCGTCAACCTGCTCGGCCGCTTACTCGGCGCCGAGGCGGGCCGCGCGCGGTTCGCGTCAGACCTGGCCGAGAGCGTCGCCTGGGGCGACGCCCGCCACGCCCAGTTCGCGCAGCTGGTCGGCAAGTTCGCGGCCGATCGCGGGCTCGCGGCGCCGCGGATGGCGGACCCGCCGGCGTTCCGCGCTGAGCCGCCTGAGGCCCTCGATCTCGAGGGCTTCGGCGCCGCGATTTTCGCCTGTGGCTTTCGCCCCGAATACAGCTCCTGGGTGCGGTGCCCGAATGCCTTCGACGAGCTCGGCTTCCCGATCCACACGGACGGCGCGAGCACCGTGGCGCCGGGCCTCCACTTCGCCGGGGTCCATTTCCTGCGCAAGCGCAAGTCGGCGCTCCTCTACGGCGTCGGCGAGGACGCTCGGATCGTCGCTCGGAGCCTGGCGAGGGACCGGGTGTGAGATGGGTTCGGTTAGGGGATTCCTCGAGGCCGAACGGGGTCTCTTCGACCGCTACGGGCTCGAGCGCGAGACGCATCGCCTCGAGCTCTCCGAGCCCGCGCTGACGGCGAGGGTCTTGGTGTGCGGGCGCGGCGAGCCGCTCGGCTTCGGCGGCCTCGGCCGCGACAGCAAGCGCAGCTGCTGAGGCAGAGAGAGGCAGGGTTTCGACGCAAGGCCACCACCCGGCCTTGACAGTCGCGCCGCCTTCTGTTAGTCATACGACTAAGGCAAGCGTCCAAATGCTGGAGAGCTGATGCGGACGGCAGAAGGGGAAGCGAGGATGACGGTCGCCCGGGCGAGCAGACCGGATGTCGAGGAGCGGTTCCTCGACGCCGCCGAGCGGCTCCTGGTCGAAGTCGGACATGCCGGGATCACGACGCGGAGCCTGGCGCGGGAGGCCGGCGCCAACCACGGGCTCGTCCACTACTACTTCGGCTCGATGGAGAGCCTGCTCGCGCGGGTGCTCGAGCGTTTCACCGAGCGGTTGATCGCGCGCCAGCGGGAGATGTACGCCGCTGATGTCCCGTTCATCGAGAAGTGGCGAACGGCGATGCGCTACCTCGATGCCGACCGCGACTATCAGAAGGTCTGGTACGAGTTGCAATCGCTCGCTTGGAATCGGCCCGATCTGCGCGAACGCGTGGCCCAGGTTGATGCCGAATGGCGGGCGGTGCTGACCGACGCCTTCGCGGGGCCGCTGGAGCAATACCGGCTGCCGATTCCGCTCGAGGCGCTGGTCTCACTCGTGGCGACGTTCAACGAGGGGCTCATCCTCGAGCGGCTATCGGGGATCGAGGCCGGACACCCAGAGCTGCTCGATTGGATCGACGACTGGCTCACGAACCTGGAGGCGAAGCGATGACGATCACCGAGCCGGTGGTAGCGCCGCGCGAACAGACCCGAGCGCTCTACCCCGACCAGACGGGCTACGTGGAGCGCGACGGCGTGCGCAGCTTCTACGAGGTCTACGGCGACGGCGAGCCGACCATCCTGCTGCTTCCGACCTGGTCGATCATCCACTCGCGCCACTGGAAGCTCCAGATCCCCTATCTGGCCCGCCACTTCCGCGTCGTCACCTTCGACGGTCGAGGCAACGGGCGCTCGGACCGGCCGCAGGATGCCGAGGCCTATACCGAGACCGAATTCGCCGCCGATGCGCTCGCGGTGATGGACGCGACCGAGACCGAACGGGCGGTGCTGGTGTCGCTGTCGCGTGGAGCGGAGCGGTCGCTGCTGCTCGGCGCGCAACACCCGGAGCGCGTCGAGGCGATGGCGTTCATCGCCCCGGCACTGCCGCTGGGGTCGGCGGTGCCGCGCGGGCAGGCGTCCGCGGAGTTCAACGAGCGGCGCGAGACCCATGACGGCTGGGAGAAGTGGAACCGCCATTACTGGCTCGAGAACTACGAGGACTTCCTCGAGTTCTTCTTCTCCGAGGTGTTCACCGAGCCCCACTCGACCAAGCAGCGCGAGGACGCCGTCGGCTGGGGTCTCGAGACCGACCCCGAAACGCTGGTCGCGACCCAGCTCGCGCCGCGGCTTCCCGACGAGGCCGGCGTCCGTGAGCTGACTGCCCGGATCCGCTGTCCGGTGCTCGTCATCCACGGACTCGACGACGCGATCCGCCCGCACGACTCCGGGGCGGCGCTCGCCGAGCTGACCAGGGGCGCGCTGGTCACGCTCGAGGGCTCGGGGCACCTTCCTCACGCCCGCGATCCGGTCAAGGTCAATCTCCTGCTGCGCGACTTCGTCGAGCCGGCCAGGCCCCCGCAACGCTGGAGGCGCGCGATCTCGCGTCCGAGGCGAGCGCTCTACATCTGCTCGCCGATCGGGCTCGGTCACGCCCGCCGCGACGTCGCGATCGCCAAGCAGCTGCGGCATCTGGTGCCCGAGCTCGAGATCGACTGGCTCGCTCAGGATCCGGTGACCAGGGTGCTGGCGGGCGAGGGCGAGCGCATCCATCCGGCCAGCTCTGAGCTCGCCAACGAGTCCCGCCACATCGAAAGCGAGTCGGCCGAACACGACCTGCATGCCTTCCAGGCGATCCGACGCATGGACGAGATCCTGTGCGCCAACTACATGGTCTTCGACGATCTCGTCTCTGAGGAGAACTACGACCTCTGGATCGGCGACGAGGCCTGGGAGCTCGACTACTACCTGCACGAGAACCCCGAGCGCAAGCGCGCGGCATACGTTTGGCTGACCGACTTCGTCGGCTGGTTGCCGATGGCCGACGGCGGCGAGCGCGAGGCGTTTCTGACCTCCGACTACAACGCCGAGATGATCGAGCAGATCGCCCGCTTTCCGCGGGTTCGCGACCGGGCGCTGTTCGTCGGGCAGCCCGACGACATCGTCGGCGAGAGCTTCGGACCCGACTTGCCCCCGATCCGCACCTGGACCGAGCAGCACTACGACTTCCCCGGCTATGTCAGCGGCTTCGATCCGGCCGAGTTCGCCGACCGCGAGAAGCTGCGCGCCGAGCTCGGCTACCGGCCATCCGAGCGGGTCTGCATCGTCACCGTCGGCGGCTCGGGCGTCGGACTGGCGCTGCTTCGCCGGGTGGTCGACGCGTTCGCCGAGGCGAGGCAGCTCGTCTCGGGCCTGCGGATGATCGTCGTCGCCGGACCGAGGATCGATCCCCGATCTCTGCCCGCCGCCGACGGGCTCGAGGTGGTCGCCTATGTCCATGACCTCTACCGCCACCTCGCCGCCTGCGACCTCGCCGTGGTTCAAGGCGGGCTGACGACCGCGATGGAGCTGACCGCCAACAGGCGGCCGTTTCTCTACTTCCCGCTCAAGCACCACTTCGAGCAGAATTTCCACGTCTGCCACCGGCTCGACCGCTACGGCGCCGGTCGGAGGATGGACTTCGAGACCGATGGGCCGGCGGAGATCGCCGCCGCGATCGCCGAGGAGATCGACCGTGAGGTCGATTACGTCGAGGTCGATAGCGACGGTGCGGCGCGTGCCGCCGCCGGGATCGCCGAGCTGCTCTGAGAGGGTCGTAGGCGCTCGGATGACCGAGCCCCGGGGTTTCAGGCCTCGGCCGGCCGGGTCTCCCGCTCGCCGCCGACTTGGGGCAGCCAGCGCAGCGAGCGCGGCAGATACCAGTTCCAGTCGCCGAGCAGCTTCATCGCCGCCGGCAGCAGCACGCCGCGGATCAGCGTCGCGTCGATCAGCACCGCGACTCCGAGCCCGACGCCGAACTGCTTGAACTCGACCGCCGAGAGGGTGGCGAAGATCGCGAACACGGCGACCATCACGATCGCAGCGGCGGTGACCACCGACGCGGTGCTCTTGATCCCGGTCTCGACCGCGTCGCTGGTCGACATCCCGCGGTCGTAGGCCTCGCGGATCCGGCTGAGGATGAACACGTGGTAGTCCATCGAGAGCCCGAACAAGACCACGAACAGGAACAGTGGCAGCCACGAGGTGACCGCACCGGTCGACTCGAAGCCGAGCAGGCCCTCGAGGTGTCCCTCCTGGAAGATCCAGGTGACGATCCCGTACGCGGCGCCGACCGAGAGCAGGTTGAGCAGGATCGCCTTGATCGGGATCACGATCGACCGGAACGTCGCCAGCAAGAGCACGAACGCCATCGCAAAGACGAACCCGAACACGATCGGCACGCGGTCGGCCATCAGCTGGTTGAAGTCCTCCGAGCCGGCGGTGAAGCCGGTCACGTTGGTCTCCGCTCCGGGCAGCCGCCCCACCGTCGACGGAATGATCTCCTCGCGCAGCTCGGTGAGCGCCGCATAGGAGGCGTCGTTGGTCCCGTCGCCGGCGATCGGCACGTCGACGACCACCACCTCCCGATTGGGGCTGACGTCGGTGGTCACCGGTGGCTCGTAGAGCTCGTTGCCGGCGATGGCGGTCTCGAGGTCCGCAATCGCCGCGCGCAGCTCCGCCTCCGAGGCGTCGCCGCGCTCGATCACGACCTCGGCGGGGATCTGGTTGCCGGGGAACTCCTTCTGGATCTGGTTGTAGGTCTGGATCACCGGCAGGTCCTGGGGCAGCGACTCGATCCCGGGCACGGCCATCTTCAGGTTGAGCACCGGGATCGCGAGCACCAGCAGGAGGCCGGTGGCGAGGGTCGCCGCGATCCCGGGCCGGCGCAGGACCGGATCGAGGATCGCCGACCAGATCCGGGGCTCGCGCGCGGCGCGCTGCTCCGGCGGGGTCAGGAAGGGGATCCGCCCCTTGTTGACCCGGTCGCCCAGCTTCGAGAGCACCGCCGGCAGCACCGTGAGCGAGCCGAGGACCGCGATCGCGACGACCAGGATGGTCCCGGTTGCAAACGAGGTGAAGGTCGAGGCGCCGGCCAGGTACATGCCCGCCATCGCGATCACCACGGTGACCCCGGATACGAGCACCGCACGCCCCGAGGTCGCGGCCGCGGCCGCGAGCGCCGCCTCCGACGCCCTGCCCCGAGCTCGCTCCTCGCGCTCTCGCCGGAGATAGAACATCGAGTAGTCGACGCCGACCGCAAGCCCGATCAGCAGGATCACCGAGGCGGCGGACTGGTCGATGGCCCAGACCTGGCTCAGGGGACCGAGCAGGCCGATCGCCGCCGCGACGGCGGTCGCAGCCAGCAGCAGCGGCACCAGGGCGGCGACGAGGGCGCCGAAAGCGAACAGCAAGATGATCAGCGTGATCGGCAGCGAGGTGACCTCGGCCTGCTGGAAATCCTTCTCGAACGACTCGTTCAGTTGCTTGGCGGCGCTGGCGTCGCCGAACTGGCCGATCTCGAAGGCCGGGTTGGCTTCCTGCAGCGAGGTGACGGTCGCCAGCGAGGCTTCGACCCGGTCCTCGACGTCTTCGGAGCTCGACGCCGGCGGCTCCGGGATCTTGAACGAGACCAGAGCGGCGCTGCCATCCGCTGAGACCTGCGCCCGGTTGCCGTTGGCGAAGGGGCTCTCCACCTTCTCCACGAACTCGGTGCGCTCGAGCTCGGTGACCACGTCTCCGACCGTGGCGCGGAACGCCGGGTCCGTCACGCTCTCACCCTCGAGGCTGCGGATCAGCACCGTCTCGGATGCCCGGTCGGGAAAGCTCGCGGCAACAGCCTGGTCGGCCTCACGCGACTCGCCGACCCCGTAGTCCTCCTCCTCGAGGGTCTGGGTGCCGACCGAGCCACCGATGAGCACCGCGGCGACCACGAACACGAGCCAGCCGCCGATTGCTTTTGCCCGGTGCTCGGCGCTCCAGCGTCCCATGCGGGCGGCGAGGTTCTTGCTGCGGTCCATGGTGCTACCTCCGCTTCGAAGACTGATCGATCGAAGCTTGCGCGCCGCCCGGCCGGGATCCAAGGCGGCCTACCTGTGAATGCTGGTGCGGTTATCCGTATTGGCGCGCGAGGGCTCGTGCACCAGAATCGGTACGAGTGTCCAGCCCAAAGAGAGAGCCATGGCCGGCCGACGCGTCCTGATCGTCGATGACCACCCGAGCTTTCGTGCCAGCGCCCGGAGGATGCTCGAGTGCGCCGGCTATGAGGTCGCCGGCGAGGCGGCCGACGGTACCGAGGCACTGCGCGCCGCGCGCGAGCTGCGCCCGGACGTCATCCTTCTCGACGTGCGCCTTCCCGACCTCGACGGCTTCGCGGTCGCCCGCAGGATCACCGGCCAGCCGGGCTCGCCGGCGGTGATCCTGATCTCCAGCCGCGAGGTTGATGAATGGGGCGCCGCGGTCCTCGAGGCGGGCGCCAAGGGGTTCATCTCGAAAGCGGAGCTCTCCGGCCAGACGATGGACGAGCTGCTCGCGTGATCGGCCTCCGGCGGGCGCTCTGGGCGATCGCGGCGGCCGCGGCGCTGCTGCTCGCGGTCCAGATCGCGCTCGTCGCCAGCTCGGAGTTCGCCACCAATCGCGCGCTCTGGATCACGCTCGACGTCGTCATCGGCGGCGGCTTCGTCGGGGTCGGCCTGTTCGCCTGGTACCGGCGACCGGAGAATCGAGTCGGAGCGCTGATGGTCGCCACCGGCTTCGCCTGGTTCTTGGGCATCTTCGCGCTCACCGATCCGCCGCCGCTGTTCACGCTCGGGATCTGGCTCTCGAACATCTACGTCGCGGCGGCGATCCACCTCCTGCTTGCATTTCCGTCAGGCCGACTGGGGACGCGGTTCGACCGGGCCTTGGTCTCGGTCACCTACCTGGTGATCATCATCGGCTTCCTTCCGGTGATCTTCACCTTCGACCCCGCCGCCGAGGGTTGCGCCGCCTGTCCCGACAACCTCGCCCTGATCGAATCGGCCGGGCCGTTCTTGCGAACCTGGTTCGACCTCCTCGACATCGCCGGGGTCGTCGTCCTGCTCGGTGTCCTCGGTCGCTTGATCGGACGCTGGCGACATGCGGCGCCGCCGCTGCGCCGGATCGTCGCCCCGCTGTTCGCTGCCGGAAGCGTGTTGATGGCGGCGCTCGCGGTCCTCCTGTTCGCCGATCTGCTCCACATCGACCTGAGCGAGACCGCGTACCAGATCGCCTTGATCCCGTTCGGCCTCGTTCCCTACCTCTTCCTCGCCAGCCTCGCTCGTGCCAGGATGCTGCGCGGCGGAGCCGTCGGCGACCTGATCGCGCGGATCGGCAGTCCGCTGGCGACCGATGCCCTGCGCGATGCGCTGGCTCGCGCCCTCAACGATCCCTCCCTCGAGCTCGCCTTCTGGCTGCCGGACGCCGGCTATCACGTGGACGCCGAGGGGCGGCCGATCGAGCTTCCCGGACTCGACGCGCGTCGCGCCTCGTCGCCGGTGACGGTCGACGGCGAACGGATCGCCGTGCTGATCCACGACCCCTTGCTGCTCGACGAACCCGAGTTGGTCGAAACGGTCGGAGCGGCCGCGGCGCTGGCGCTGCAGAAGGAGCGCCTCGGCGCCGAGCTGCGGGCGAAGGTCGGCGAGCTGCGCGATTCGCGGGCGCGGATGGTCGCCGTCGGGATGGCCGAACGGCGCCGCCTCGAGCGCGACCTCCACGACGGTGCCCAGCAGCGGCTCGTCTCCTTGGCGCTCGATCTCCGGCTCGCGCGCCGTTCCGTGCGCGAGGACCCCGAACAGGCCGAGCGGTTGCTCGAAGGCGCCGGCGAGGAGCTCGAGCTCGCACTGGCCGAGCTGCGCGAGCTCGCTCGCGGAATCCATCCGGCGGTGCTCTCCGACCGGGGCCTCGACCCCGCCGTCGAGGCGCTCGCCAGCCGGGCGCCGCTCCCGGTGGAGGTCTCCGAGCGGGTCGGGGACCGCCTGCCGGAACCGATCGAGCTGGCCGCCTACTTCGTCGTCTCCGAGGCGCTCACCAACGTGGTCAAGTACTCGCAGGCCAGCCGGGCGGTGGTCAGGGTGGCGCGCGAGAACGGCAGCGTCGTGGTCGAGGTCGCCGACGACGGCGTCGGCGGAGCCGACCCCGTCCGCGGCAGTGGCCTGCGCGGGCTCGCCGACCGTGTCTCGGCGCTCGGGGGCAGGCTCCAGGTCGACTCGGCCTCGCAGTCCGGGACGCGGGTCACGGCGAGGATCCCGTGCGAGTAGTGGTCGCCGAGGACTCGGTGCTCCTGCGCGAGGGAATCGCGCGCTTGCTCGGCGAGCAGGGACACGACGTGGTCGCCCAGGCCGGCGACGCCGAAGACCTCTTGCGCAAGGTCGGGGCCCATCACCCGGACGTCGCGGTGGTCGACATCCGGATGCCTCCGACGAACACCGACGACGGGCTTCGCGCGGCGCTGCGAATCCGCACCGAGCACCCCGACACCGGGGTGCTGGTGCTCTCGGCTTACGTCGAGGAGACCTATGCGCTCGAGCTGGTCGCCGACTCGGCCGCCGGACTCGGATACCTGCTCAAGGACCGGGTCGCGGACGTGGACGGGTTCGTCGAGGCGGTCCAGCGGGTCGCCGACGGCGGCTCGGCCCTCGATCCAGAGGTTGTCTCGCAGCTGCTCGGCCGCAGCCGTCGCGACGATCCGCTCGCCGAGCTCACGCCGCGCGAGCGCGAGGTGCTCGAGCTGATGGCCGAGGGCCGCTCGAACGCCGCCGTGGCCGAGCGGCTGGTGGTCACCGAGCGGGCGGTCGAAAAGCACGTCACCAGCATCTTCGGCAAGCTCGGGCTCAGCCCCGCCTCGACCGACCACCGGCGGGTGCTCGCCGTGCTTACCTTCCTGGGTTCCTGAGACCCGCTTGGCAGGGCGAGCTCGGCATCGAAGCTGAGCGAATCGAGCGACGGCAGGGCGTCGCCGAGCTCGGGCGAGTCGCCCCGACTCGGGGTGGCGACGGGGTGTGGCTAGCTCCCATTCGTGGCGCCGGCGCGGCGCTCGCCGCGGCGGCGGACCGAGCGCAGGATCGCGGCGGTCGCGACTATGTGCCCGCCGGTCCCGATCACCAGCCCGCGGTAGGCGCCCCCGGCGCGCCCGGGGAACTCGGCGCGGGTTTCGGCAGACAACCGAACCGGACCGGGCTCGCGAGGCTCCTCGATCCTGAAGACGAGCGCGTAACGCGAATAGCGATGCTCCCCCATCAGCGCCAGGACCGCGGGCGCAACCGCCCGGGTGACGATGAAGCCGGGCACGGTCGAGCCGATCGTCCCCGCCTCCCCCGCCTGTTCGCCGGGGCTGCAGCCGAGCGCATGAGCGAAGGAGCGTCCCGGACGGTGGGCGCCGACACCGCGCACGGTCTCCACCAGCGCCTCCCAGACGTCGGCGGCCCGCGCGTCGACCACGATCGTGCGTTGGTCGATGAACGGAAGCGACTCGATCGGGACATCGATCAGCCGCTCGGGCATCGACCTAGAGCGCCAGCCCCAACGGCTCTTCCAACAGCGCTCGCACCCGGGCCAGGAACTCGGCGCCGTCGGCGCCGTAGAGGATCCGGTGGTCACAGGCCAGGGTGGCGCCCATCAGCCGGCCGGCGACCAGCTCGCCGTCGCGGACCACGGCGGTCTCGCGGATCGCCCCGACCGCCAGGATCGCCGCCTGGGGGGAGTTGATCACCGCGTGAAAGTTGGTCACTCCGAACATCCCCAGGTTGGAGACGGTGAAGGTGGCGCCGCTGAGCTCGGGCGGGGTGATCTTTTGCTCTCTGACCTTGGCCGCGAGGGCGCGCGACTCGGTCGCGATCGCGGTGAGGCCCTTTTGATCTGCGTCGAAGATCGTCGGTACCACCAGCGCATCGGTGGCGGCGACGGCGATCCCGACGTTGACCCGCGAGTAGAGCTCCCACTTGCCGTCGCGATAGGCGCCGTTGGCGCGCGGGAACTGGCGCAACGCCAGCGCGCACGCCTTGACCACCATGTCGTTGACCGAGGGCACCGTCTCGCCCTCGGCGGCGGCTGCCTTGAGTCGCGCCCGGGCGGCGACCAGGCGGTCGACCTCGAACTCGGTCTGCAGATAGAAGTGCGGCGCGGTCGCCTTCGACTCGGCCATCCGCCGGCTGACCGTCTGTTGGAGCTTGGTCAGCTCGACCGTCTCGACCGTGCCCCTGGCGGTCTCGGGGGTGGCGGTAGCGCCAGCGGCGGGTTCGGCCGCCTCGCTCGGCTTCTCCGGCGCCGACTCGGCCGACTCGACGTCTGCCTTGATGATCCGCCCGCCCGGTCCCGAGCCCTGCAGCGAGCTCAGGTCGAGCCCGCGCTCGCGGGCGATCCGCCGCGCCAGCGGCGAGGCCTTCACCCGCCCGTTGCCTCCTTGATCAACCTGCGGTTGGTCAGGGGAATCGGGTTCGGCGGTTGCGGTAGCGAGCTCAGGCGCGGTGGCAGGCGAGGCTCGACCATCGCCGGAGTCAGCCTCGTCGCCATCGCCGGAGTCAGCCTCGTCGCCATCGCCGGAGTCAGCCTCGTCGCCATCGCCGGAGTCCTCGCTCGGCTCGTCTGCCTCCCCAACCCGCGCGATCACCTCACCGATCGCCAGCGTGTCACCCTCGGCGGCGATGACCTCGATCAGGGTCCCGGCGGCGTCCGCCTCGAACACCATGTTCGCCTTGTCCGTCTCGATCTCGACCAGCTCGTCGCCGACCTCCACCTGGTCGCCGACCTGCTTGATCCAGCTCAGCACGGTCCCTTCCTCCATCGAGTCCGAGAGCCGGGGCATGACGATGTCGGTCGCCATCAGACCGCCCCCTCCGTGGTCGCCAGCGCGGCGCTGATCACGTTCTCGGCGTGGGGCATCGCCGACTGCTCGAGTCGCTTCGAGTAGGGCATCGGCACGTCGGCGCCGGTCACCCGCTGGACCGGCGCGTCGAGGTGGTCGAAGGCCTGCTCCTGGACCAGCGCGGCGATGTTGGCGCCGACACCCCCGTGCGGCCAGCCCTCCTCGACGATCACCAGCCGGTTCGTCTTGCGCACCGAGTCCAGAATCGTGTCGAGGTCGAGCGGGCGAAGCGTGCGCGGGTCGATCAGCTCCGCCTCGACGCCGTGGTCGTTGGCGAGTGTCTTCGCCGCCTGCTCGGCGACGTGCGCCATCCGCAGGATCCCTACGATGGTCACGTCGTCGCCCTCGCGCCGGACCGCGGCCTCGCCGAACCTGAGCAGGTCGCCGTCGCCCTCGGGTACCTCGCCGCGAGCGCCGTAGAGCGTCTCGTGCTCGATGAAGATCACCGGGTTGTCGTCGCGGATCGCCGCCTTCAGCAACGCCTTGGAGTCGGCGGGGGTCGAGGGGCAGGCGACCAGCAGGCCCGGAATCTGCAGAAACATCGCCTCGAAGCTGTGCGAGTGGGTGGGCCCGAGCTGGTGCCCGCCGCCGCCCGGCATCCGGATCACCATCGGCACGTTCACCTGGCCGTTGAACATGTAGGGGATCGCTGCGGCATGATTGATGATCTGGTCGAAGGCCAGCAGCGAGAAGTTGACCGTCATCAACTCGACGATCGGGCGCAGCCCGGCCATCGCCGCGCCGATACCGGTGCCGACGATCGTGTTCTCGGAGATCGGCGTATCGCGGACCCGCTTCTCGCCGAACTCGTCGAGCAGGCCCTCGGTGACCTTGAACGCGCCCTGGAACACGGCGACGTCCTCACCCATCACGAAAACCGACTCGTCGCGCCGCATCTCCTCGGCCATCGCGTCGCGAAGCGCCTCGCGCGTACGCAGCACCGCCATCAGGGTTCGTCCTCCGGGGGCTCGCCCTCGCCGCGATCGTCGCCCTCGCCTTGCTCGAGCGCCTCGTCATCGTCGCGGTCCGTGGCTTCGGGCTCGGGGCCGTGGCCGGCCGTCGACGCGGCCTGCCCGCCGTAGGCGGCACCGGCCTCGGCGAGCTTCTTCGCCTCGCCCTCCAGCCGCTCACCTTCGCGCTCGCCGGGGAACGGCTTCGGCGCGCGCTCATCGACCGCGTACCAGCCGGGCACCTGGTCGCCGATCACGTAGAGGTTGTCGTAGAGGGTGTCGAGCGGAGGCTCGGGGGACTCGTCGGCGAACTCGACCACCTCACCGATCACGGTCTCGATTCGCTCGCGCATCTCGGCGCGGCCCTCGTCGTCGATCACGCCCTCGGATTGGAGCCGGTCGGCGAACGCTTCGATCGGGTCCTTGCGCCGCCACTCCTCGACCTCCTCCTTGGTCCGATAGACCTCGGGGTCGGCGGCCGAGTGACCGCGAAAGCGATAGGTGAACGCCTCGACCAGGGTCGGACGACGCTCCTCGCGGGCGATCCGCAGATGCTCGGTGACCGTCTCGCGCATCGCCACCACGTCCATCCCGTCGGCGCGCACGCCGGGCACCCCGAGACCCTCGGCCTTCTTCGAGAAGTCCGTGACCGCCGAGTGACGCTCGACCGCCGTCCCCATCCCGTAGAGGTTGTTCTCGAGGATGAAGACGACCGGCAGGCTCCAGAGCGCCGCCAGGTTCATCGTCTCGCCGAAGTTGCCGGCGTTCGAGGCCCCGTCGCCGAACATGCACACGGTCACCTCGTCGGACCCGTTGTAGTCCGAGGCCAGCGCCAGCCCGGCCGCCAGCGGCAGGTTGCCGCCGACGATCCCGTAGCCGCCCATGAACCGGCGCTCGCCGTCGAAGATGTGCATCGAGCCGCCCCGCCCCCGGGAGGTGCCGTCGACGCGCCCGAAGAGCTCGGACATCACCTTCCTGGGGTCGGTGCCGCGCGCGATCGCGTGCCCGTGGGTGCGGTAGGTGCCGATCAGGTAGTCCTCGGGCTCCATCACCGAGGTCGTGCCGACGATCGTCGCCTCCTCGCCGACGGCCAGGTGGAGGAATCCGCCTGCCTTGGCGCGTTGGTACTGGCGGCCCGCCTCCTCCTCGAAGCGGCGAATCAGCGCCATCAGCTCGAGCAGCTCGAGACAGGTGTCAGGGTCGGGAAGCGGCCGCGGGGCGCCCGGCGCGCTATCCGCGCCCGAATCCGCCGTCTTCACCGTCTCACTGCTCACCCACTCGCAACATAGCTAACTGGGGGCGGCCGCCTCCGCCGCTTGCTCGAGCCGGTCGTCGCCCCAGAACACCTCGGCCCCGACGACCACGGTGGGGACCCCGGTGACGCCGAGGTCGCCGGCCGCATCGGTGGCCGCCCGCAAGCGGCCCTTGATCGCCTCGCGTCCGATCGCGGTCTCCAGCGCCCGCGGATGAAGCTCCGATGACGCGGCGGCGATGAAGACGTTGTCTTTGTCGCCGAGATCGCGGCCGGCGGCGAACTGCTGGCGAAAGGCGGCGAGCGAGAAGGAGACCGCGCGGCCGATCTCCTTGGCGAAGGTCGCCGCTCGCATCGCGAACAGGTAGTCGCTCGGCCACTCCGCGGGCCACTGGATCGGCGGCAGACCGTAGGCCTGGGCCCGGCGTTCGCAGGCGCGCATGCCGGCATCGCGGCTCGGCCCGCGCGCCCACGAGGCCCGCCCGAAGCGCGCGTGAAGGCCCCCGAGCAGCACCGGCTGCCACTCGGGCGGCTCGGATCCGGCTCGCTCGAACACTCCTGAGACGCGCTCCGCCGCCAGGTAGGCATAGGGGGAGCCGAGATCGAAGTAGAAGGTCGGCGGGCCTATTGGTGGATCGCCCAACCGTCGATCGCCCGGGCGGCCTCGAGGATCGCCTCGGAGATCGTCGGGTGCGGGTGCACGATCCGGGCCAGCTCCTGATAGCCACCCTCGAGCGCGATCGTGTCGACCAGCTCGGCGATCATGTCGCAGGCGCGATTGCCGACGATATGGGCACCGAGGATCTCCCCGTACTCGGCGTCGATCACGAGCTTGACGATCCCGTCACGGTCGTCATAGACCGCGCCGGCGCCGACCGCGCCGAGCTTGAAGCGTGAGGTCTTGATCTCCTTGCCGGTCTCCTTGGCCTCGGCTTCGGTCAGGCCGACGCTGGCCACCTGCGGCTGACAGAAGGTCGCCCCGGCGACCAGGTTCGGATCGAGAGGATGGGTCGGGGCACCGGCGATCGTCTCGACCGCGATCACGCCCTCCTCCTGGGCCTTGTGGGCGAGCGCGGGGCCCCGCACCAGGTCGCCGATCGCGTAGACCTTCGGGTTCGAGGTTCGCTGGTATTCGTCGATCTCGATCCTGCCGTTCTCGGCGGTCTTCACCGAGGCGGCGTCGAGCCCGAGGCCCTCGGTGTCGGGCGCGCGGCCGCCGGCGATGCAGAGGTAGTCGACCTCGATCGCCTGATCGCCGACCTTGGCCTTGACCGACTTCGATCCGGCCTCGACTTCGGAGATTGGGGTCCCGGTGAGAATCTCGACGCCCTGCTTCTTGAACACCCGCTCGACCACCCGGGCCGAGTCTGAGTCCTCGAGCGGCAGGATCTGGTCGAGCATCTCGACCAAGGTCACCTCGGTGCCGTAGCGGATGTAGGCGGAGGCGATCTCGGCGCCCGAGGCGCCGGCGCCGACCACGGCGATCGACTTCGGCAGGCCCGGCAGCGACCAGGCTCCCCAGGTATCGACCACGCGCTCGGAGAACTCGACGTCTGGAATCGGCAATGCCACGGAGCCGGTCGCGAGCACGACCGCGCCCGCCTCGTAGCTGGTGTCACCGACGACGACGTTGGCGTCGGAGTCGAGCGAGCCGCGCCCGTCGATCACCTCGACCTTGTTCTTGTCCCAGAGCATCTTCACCCCGCCCGAGAGCGTCTCTGAGACCTTGGTCCGGCGCGTCGCCAGCGCCTCCCAGTCGAGGCCGACTCCCTTCGCCTTTATGCCCAGCTCCGCTCCGTTGCCGTCGCGCACGTGATCGAAGACCTCGGCCGTGTAAAGCATCGTCTTCGCCGGGATGCAGGCGTAGTTGAGGCACCGCCCGCCGGCCTTGTCGGCCTCGACAACGGCCGTCCGCTTGCCGAGTTGGGCCGAGCGGATCGCGGCGTGATATCCGCCGGGACCACCCCCGATCACGATCACGTCGTAGGAATCGGCCATGCGATCGACTCTACAAAACCGCCGGCCGCCGGCCGCGCTCGGCGCTCACTCGCGCTCGGGACGCTGGGGCATCTGGATCCGCGCCATCGCCTTGATCATGAAGTAGAAGATCGCTGCGGCCCCGCCGATCAGCAGCGTGGTCCCCACGGCCTGCGGCCAGCTGGTCGCCTGGACCAGACCGAGCGAGGCAGCGACGAGCACGATCACCAGCAACACCTGAAAGCCGAGCACAGCCCAATATCGGGCCTTCCACATCCCCCAGGCCATCGTTCCCATCAGGCCGGCAGCGGCGACGACGGAGAGAAGGGGGGCGGTGTGCTCGCCCTGCTCGATCCCGTCGCTGCCGATCCTGGTCACCTCCACCCCGGCGGCGTAGCCGGCGATCGCGGAGATCGCGATCAGACCCGAGATCACCGCCCCGACGGTGACCACGGCAGGGCGCTCGCCCGGCTCGAGCGGATCGAGACCCTCGCGGGCGGCCTGGTTGCGCGCCTCGCTGCGCGCGGCTATCGCCTCGCGGCGTGCATCCTGCTCCGCGATGCGCTCGGCGGAACGATGCTTTCGCTTCGAGCGCGCCGTCCGCTTGCCTGTGCGGTTCGCCATCCGCGATCAGGCTAGATGAGTGACTCCACGGTTCGCGCCTCAATCGTCTGTCAGCGGGCCGATGACGCGCGAGGGGCGGCCCGCAGGCCGCCCCTCGTTGCGCTTTCGAGTCCGCGGCCGCGCTCAGCGCGCCGCGATCTGATGACCCTGGTACTCGAACGCCGCGTTTCGCTTCTCCATCCGTCGTCTGGAGCCTGCGCGTCGCCCGCGCGGACGTCGTCCGGTCGGGCAGCGGGTTCTTGGCCTTGGCGAAATGCCAGATCGTGTGCGTCATCGCCGGCAGGAACTGGCGCATCGAGCGCGCCCCGCCGCCTCGCATCTTCGCCGCCGACAGTGGGTCGGCGAGCACCTTCGGCGGGCGGGGTGCCGAGGATCGTCGACAGGCGGTCACAGAAATCGTGGTAGCACGGGTCGAGCTGCTCGCCCGCCGCGCCACCGTAGATCGCCTCCTGCTCGAGCGTCTTCAGCTCCTCCGCTCCGGCGAAGATGCCGCCCGCCGGAATGCCGAGGTCGGTGAAGCCGACGTAGTCGGACCGACCGTCGAACGGGATCTGCTCCGACGACAGCCCCCGGGACTGCCAGAAGTCGGCGAACACCCGCTCGACCTCGCCCGAACCGGGCGGGCCCGCCGGGTTGCCCTCCTCCGAACCGTCGCCGTCGTAGACGAGCCGCGCGAAGTTCGGCGAAGAGATCATGTCCGATGTCGATCATGACCATGATCTTCGCGACCTCTCGCGGGTCGAGGTGCTCGGTGTAGTAGGTCGAGCCGATCAGGCCCTCCTCCTCGCCGCCGAACCACATGAAGCGGATCTTCTGGCGCGGCTTGAGGTGCTTGCGCGCGATCTGCTTCGCGATCTCGAGCTGCGCCGAGGTCCCCGAGCCGTCGTCGTTGATCCCCGGGCCCGCCGCGACCGAGTCGAGGTGCGCGCCGGCGACGACCACGTGCTTGGGGTCGCCGGTCTTCGTCTCCGCCAGCACCTGAGGGAAGAACCGATCGTTCGATCTGCGCGTCGACCGTCAGGCTCACGGTCGGGTTCTCGCCCTGCTGGTAGGCCTGGTAGAGCTCGCTTCCGACGGCGAAGCTCGACAGCACCGCGGGAATCTCGAGCCCGGCCGGGCCGGAGCGAAAGAGCGCGTTCTGCCGCGTCGGGCGCGTCGCCCTCGTTGAAGAGGATGACGCCGGCCGCGTCCGCCTCCTGGGCGAGCTCGAGCTTCTGCACGAACGGGCAGGTGCCGCGCTGGATCAGCGCCACCGCGCCCGCGACCGCCGGCGGGAAGTCCCCCGCCTCGCAGCCGCTCGTGCTGCCGCCGGTGCTCGGGATCTGAACGTCGTTGGTGGGCACGACCGGGACGTCGGTCAGCTCGCCCGAGGGCGAGAGCTCGAAGGTGATGAAGTCGACGGTGCCGGGAGTGTCGTCATCGGGCGCGGCGGTGCCGGGAACGTAGGGCTCGTCGGGATCGAGATCGGTGCGGGCGAGCACCGGGGTGCTGTTCTCGACCCACTCGGGCAGGTTGAAGGTGACCACGTCGGGGTCGTATCCGTAGGACTCGAGCTGCTCGACGACGTAGTCGACCGAAGCCTGGTACCCCGGTGTCCGGGTATCGCGGTTGTCGTCGTTGGCGTTGGCGATCGTCTCCAGGTCCGCCTGATGCCCGAAGACCTTCTGAGCCTTGACCGCCTTGCGCAACTTCTTGCTGTTGACGTCGTCTTGGGCGGACGCCGTGGAGGCGCAGACCATGGTGACGAGTGCGACGGCGAGCGCCGCTACGCGCTTGAGACCCATTTCGTCTCCCTTCGTACAGATTGTCGGCGGCGGACCCAACCCTGGCGCGCCGCCTGTGTCGCTACCCGCTCGAGGCGATCGTTACACGCGGGGCGATCGACCGCGTCCACCGGCTGCGAACCGTGATCAGATCCGGTGTCCGGCGTCGGGCAACGCCTCCCGCAGACGCCGCGCGGCCGCCTCGGGGTCGGTGGCGTCGCGGATCGCGCGCACGACGACGATCCGCCGCGCGCCGGCGCCGGCCACCTCGCCGACATTGGTCGCGTCGATGCCGCCAATCGCGAACCAGGGGTCGTTCGGGGCGGTCGCGGCGGCGTGGCGGATGAGCTCGAGCCCGGCGGCGGGCCGCCCGGCCTTGGTCGGCGTTTCCCACACCGGTCCGGCGCTGATCTGGTCGGGCCGCGCCTCGCGGTCGGCGGCGAGCGCCGCGTCGAACTGCGCCGGCGAGTGGGTCGAGAGGCCGACCAGCGCCGCCTCGCCGGCGGCCCGCCGCGCCTCGTCGACCGGCAGGTCGCCCTGACCGACGTGCACCCCGTCGGCGCCGCAGCGCTCGACCAGCTCGGGGTGGTCGTTGATCAAGAACAGGGCGCCGTGATCGCGCGCCGCGCGAGCGAACGGGTCGGCGAAGGCGATCAGCTCCTCGGCGCATCGCGGCGCCTTCTCGCGCAACTGGATCAGGTCGGCCCCGCCCCGCAGCGCCGCCTCCAGCAGCGGCCCGGGGTCGTGCCCGTGTGGCTGGGCTTCGCAGACGAAGTAGAGGCGGGCGCGGGCGAGGCGGGCCCGTCGGTCCGCGAGCAGGCGCTCGGGTTTCGTCGTTGCCATACGGGGGGAGTATTCTGAAAGCGAACGGGAGCCCTACTGAAACCGGGCTGAGAGGGCGGCAACGGGCCGCCGACCGTCTGAACCTGATCCGGGTAATGCCGGCGCAGGGACGATGCGAGGTCCGCCCGCCCCGGGAGAGGAGCAAGCCCGTGGCGACCACAACCAGACGAGAACACGATGCGATAGTCGTCGGCGCCGGCGTGATCGGTTTGGCGTGCGCATGGCGCGCGGCCGCGCGCGGTCTCGACGTGCTGGTGCTCGAGCGCGAGCGCCCCGGCGCCGGCGCCTCGAAGGTCGCGGCGGGGATGCTGGCACCGGTCGGCGAGGCTACCTTCGGTGAGGACCGGCTGCTCGAGCTGGCGCTCGACTCGCACGCGCTCTGGCCGCGGTTCGCAGCCGAGCTCTCGGCCGCGGCGCAGCGCGACGTCGGCTTCCTCGAGCTCGGCGCCTTGCACGTCGCCCTCGACCCGGACGAGGCAGCCGAGCTGCGCCGCCGCTTCGAGCTGATGGAGTCACTCGGCCTGGGCGCCGAGTGGCTGCGCCCGCGCCGCTGCCGCGAGCTCGAGGCCGGACTCGGCGCGGTGACCGCCGGAGTCCACGCGCCCCACGAGTCCGCGGTCGATCCGCGGGCCTTGATCGAGGCGCTGGTGGCTGCGCTCGAGTCCGCGGGCGGGCGGATCGAGGTCGGCGAGGTCGCGGACCCGGTGCTCGAGAACGACCGGATCCTCGGGGTGCGGACTCGAGCGGGCGTCGAGCACCGAGCGCGGACCGTGGTCGTCGCGGCCGGCTCCTGGTCGGCCTCGGAGTGGTTGCCCGAAATCGCGCGCCCGGCGATCCGTCCCGTCAAGGGGCAGATCCTCACCCTGCGGGGCCCCGCCGGCGAACCGCTTTGCGAGCGCATCGTGGTCAGCGAGCGCGTCTACATCGTCCCCCGGGGGGAGGGCCGGGTGGTCGTCGGCGCGACGGTGGAGGAGCAGGGCTTCGACACGAGGGTCACCGCCGGCGGGGTCCACGAGCTGCTGCGCGAGGCATACCGGGTGCTGCCCGATGTCGCCGAGCTCGAGCTGATCGAGGCCACCGCCGGGCTGCGACCGACGACCCCCGACAATCTGCCCTTGATCGGCCCCGGCGCGATCGACGGTCTGCTGCTCGCGACCGGGCACTTCCGCAACGGGATCCTGCTGGCGCCGCTGACTGCCGAGCGAATCGCCGCGGCGCTGACTCAGAGCTCGTTCGAGGTGGTCTCGAGATGACGATCGAGATCAACGGCGAGCGAGTCGTGGTCGCCGAGACGACCACGGTCGCCGAGGCGGTGGAGCGGCTCGGAGCCGGGGGCGAGCGCCGCGGCGTCGCCGTCGCGGTCGACGGCGAGGTCGTGCCCCGCGGCAGCTGGCGGCTGACGCGCCTGCGCGCGGGTCAACGCGTCGAAGTGGTAGAGGCGATCCAAGGTGGCTAGCCGAGCGGAACGAGCGACGAGCGACGAGTGACAGGTGACGAGTGGCGGCTCGGCGATAAGAGCTGGCGGTCACGCCTGATCATCGGCACCGGCGGCTTTCGCAACCTGGAGCAGATGCAGGCGGCCCTGGTGGCCGCCGGCACGGAGATCGTCACGGTGGCCCTGCGGCGGGTCGACCCGGCGACCCAGGGCTCGCTGATCGAGCTGATCGCGCGCCTCGACCTGTTCGCGCTGCCGAACACCGCCGGCTGTCACACCGCTCGTGACGCGGTCCGCACGGCCCAGCTCGCGCGGGAGGCGTTCGAGACCGATTGGGTGAAGCTCGAGGTGATCGGCGACGACCGCACCCTGCTGCCCGACGCGGTCGAGCTGGTGGAGGCGGCCGAGGCCCTGATCGAGGATGGTTTCACGGTCCTGCCGTACACCAACGACGACCCGATCCTCGCTCGCCGGCTGGAGCAGGTCGGCTGCGCGGCGGTGATGCCCCTCGGGTCGCCGATCGGCTCGGGCGCCGGAATTCGCAACCCCTACAACTTCCGGATCATCGTCGAGCAGGCCGAGGTCCCGGTGATCTGCGACGCCGGCATCGGCACCGCCTCGGACGCGGCGCTGGCGATGGAGCTCGGCTGCGACGGGGTGTTGCTGGCGAGCGCCGTGTCGCGCGCCGCCGACCCGCAGCGGATGGCGATCGCAATGCGCCGGGCGGTGGAAGCGGGATATGAGGCCCGGCACGCGGGACGGATCCCGGAGCGGCTGCACGCGCGGGCCTCGACAAGCGGCGAGGGCCTCGCGGATCTCCACTAGCCTCCGTCCCCAGCAGCCAGCAATTGGTTCCACCGCAAACCATCCGGGTACTCGGCGCGCCATGGCAAATCTGATTCTCGGTCCCCTGTTGCGGTACGTCAGCGACACCGAGGCGGTCGTCTGGGTCGAGGCCGACGAGCCGTGCGAGGTCGAGGTTCTGGGAGCGACGGCGGAAACGTTCTGCGTCGGCGGCCATCACTTCGGCCTCGTCCTGATCGACGGGCTCGAGCCGGCGAGCACGCGCGAGTACGAGGTCGCGCTCGACGGCGAGCGCCGCTGGCCCGAACCCGACTCGGAGTACCCGCCGAGCGTGATCACGACGCTCGGCCGCGAGGCCCCGTTGCGGCTGTGCTTCGGCTCTTGCCGCGTCTCGCTTCCCCATCACGCCCCCTACACCCTGACCAAGGACGAGCACGACGACGCGCGCGAGTTCGACGCGCTCTTCTCGCTCACCCAGGAGATGCGCGAGCGCCCGCCCTCGGAGTGGCCGCGGGTGCTGGTGCTGCTGGGCGATCAGGTCTACGCCGACGAGGTCTCGCCCGAGACGCTCGCCTTCATCCGCAAGCGCCGCGACATCCGCAAGCCACCCGGCGAGGAGGTCGCCGACTTCGAGGAGTACACGCGCCTCTACCGCGAGTCGTGGAGCGATCCGGCGATCCGCTGGCTGCTGTCGACCGTCTCGACCGCGATGGTGATCGACGATCACGACATCCACGACGACTGGAACATCTCCGCCGCCTGGGTCGAGGAGATGAGCGAGCTCGACTGGTGGCCGAAGCGCGAGTGCGCGGGGCTCGCCACCTACTGGCTCTATCAGTACCTCGGCAACCTGTCCCCCGAGCTCTTGCGAGAGAGCGAGTTGCTGGCCGAGGTTCGCGCGGCCGGCGACGGGATCGAGGTGATGCGACGGTTCGCGGGCGAGGAGCGGGGGATCCGCGACGGCGCTCGCTGGAGCTACTGCCGCGACATCGGCTCGACCCGCCTGATCGTGCTCGATTCGCGCTGCGGGCGCGTGCTCGAAGAGGGCCGGCGATCGATCCTCGACGAGCCCGAGTGGGAGTGGCTCGAGCAGCACCTCGAGGGTGACTTCGACCATCTCCTGATCGGCACCTCGGACCCGGTGTTGCTGGCGCCGGCGCTGCACAACGCCGAGCGCTGGGGCGAGGCGCTCTGCGCGGGGGCCTGGGGCGCAGCTGCGGCGCGCTGGGGAGAGAAGCTGCGCCAGGGCGCCGACTTCGATCATTGGGCCGCCTTCGGTGATTCCTTCGACCGGCTGGCGAAGCTGCTCGGCCGGGTCGGCGCCGGCGAGTTCGGACCGGCGCCGGCATCGATCACGCTGCTCTCGGGCGACGTCCACCACGCCTATCTCGCCGAGGTCGCCTTCCCGCGCTCGGCCGAGGTCAGCAGCGCCGTCTACCAGGCCGTGTGCTCGCCCTTTCGCAACGCGCTCGACGGCAAGGAGCGGATCACGATCCAGGCGGGCAACTCGGGCCCCGGAGCGGCGATCACCCGTGCGATGGCGCGCTTGGCCGGAGTTCCGGCCGACCCGATTCGCTGGCGCCTGACCGAAGGCCCTTACTTCGACAACCAGGTGGCAACGCTGCTGCTCGACGGCCGCCGGGCCGAAATCAAGCTCGAGCGCACGGTCGGCGATCCCGAGAGCGACGACCGCGAGCTGCACACCTCGTTCGAGCGCCGGCTGGCCTGACCGTCCCAGCCTTTCCTACAATTCATATGGACAAACGATGTCCATGATCGAGCCCGCCACGCCGACCGTAGCCGTGGTCGGAGCCGGCGCCAGCGGCACCCTGGTGGCGGCGCAGCTGCTGCGCCGGGACCATGCAGCCGGCTTGCGGGTGAAGCTGATCGAGCGCCGCAGCGAGATCGGTCGCGGGGTCGCCTACTCGACCCCGCACGGCTATCACCGGCTCAACGTCCCGGCGGAGCAGATGGGGGCGCTGCCGCGCGACCCGCGCCACTTCCTCCGCTGGGCCAGCCGGCGCGGCGCGGGGGTCGTCGTCGGCGGGTTCGCACCCCGGGGCCTCTATGGCGCGTACCTGGCGGAGGTCCTCGCCGAGGCCGAGCAAGCGGCGGGACCACGGGTGTCGCTCGAGCGAATCCGCGCCAACGTCGTCGGTGCACGGGTGGACGAGCTCCGGGGACGCGCCCGGCTCGAGCTCGCCGGAGCGCCGGCGATCGCGGCCGACCGGGTCGTGCTCGCGCTCGGCAACCTCGCCCCGGCCGACCCGCCGGGGGCAGCGCCGCAGCTGCTCGCCAGCGGGCTGTATGAGCCTGACCCGTGGGACCCGGGGCTTGGCGAGCGCGCCGCCGGCGACGACCAGGTGATGTTGCTCGGCACCGGGCTGACGATGATCGACGTGGCGCTGACGCTCGGCCGCGAGACCGTCGAGCCACGCATGGTCGCGGTGTCGCGCAAGGGGCTGGTGCCGCAGGCCCATCGCCGCGGCGCGGCGTTGCCCCCGCGACGGTTTCAGGTCGAGCGCGACCGCGTCCGCCTCGACGAGCTCGTGGTCAAGGTCTCCGAGGAGGTCGCCGAGGCGCAGTCGGCCGGCGGCGACTGGCGCCAGGTGATCGACGCGGTGCGCCCGGTGACCAATCAGATCTGGCGCCGGCTCTCGGACGCCGACAGGCGCCACTTCGTCGACCGTCTGGCGCGCCGCTGGGACGTTCATCGCCATCGCATGGCGCCCGAGGTCGCGGCGATGGTGGGCCGTCTGCGGCGCAGCCACCGGCTGGCGATCGGGGGCGGCAGCATCGAGAGCATGACCGTGCGTGGTGGCCGGGTCGAGGTCCGAATCGATCGCGGCGATGGCTGCTCACCCGAGCTGCTCAGCGTCTCGAGGGTGATCAACTGCACCGGCCCGGCGCTCGACCTCGAGACCACGGGCGAGCCGCTGCTCGAGGCCCTGTTCGCCGACGCGAGCCTGCGACCGGGACCCTTGCGCCTCGGCCTCGACCACGACTCTCGCGGCGGACTCTACGACGGGGGCGGTCACGCGTCTCGGGTCCTCTACGGGATCGGGCCGGTGCGCAAGGGCCGCCTCTGGGAGACGACCGCGATCCCGGAGATCCGCACCCAGGCGTTCGAGCTCGCCGATCACCTCACCTCCGAGCTCGATCGCGACGCCGCGCGCGCCCGCACCGCGCCCCCGGCGGGCTAACCGGTCTCGACCGGGTTGCCCCGCCGGCGCCAACTGCCGACGCCGCCGTTGTTGACGTGGACGATCCGGTCGAAGCCCTGACGCTGGAGGATCGAGGCGGCGAGGCCGCTGCGCTTGCCGCCGCTGCAGACCGTCGCGATCGCGCGACCGCGCGGCAGCTCGGCGGAGCGGTCGGCGAGGGCCCCGTAGGGAATGTGAATCGAGCCGGGGATGTGGCCGGCGGCGAACTCGTCGCCGTCGCGGACGTCGAGCACGAGCAGCTCCTCACCACCGGCGATCCTCTCGGCGAGTCCGTCGGCATCAACCATCTCGAGGCGCCGCACCGGCCGCCCCTCGGAGCGCCACGCGGTCATCCCGCCGCTGAGAAAGCCGCGCACCCGCAGGCCGACCGAGGCGAGCAGATCGGCGGCGGCGAGCTCGTAGCCGTCGGACGCGGCGACCACGATCAGCTCGACCTCTGCCGGAACCACCTCGGCGACCTTGGTCGCAAAGCCGGTGTCGTAGGCCGAGGCGCTGATCGCGCCCGGGATGTGGGCCTCGTCGAACTGGTCGTTGGTGCGCGCATCGATCACCACCGCACCCTCGGCGATCGCCACCTCGACCGCGCGTGGAGTCAGCGGCGCCGGAGCTCCGAGCTCCTCGACCAGCGGTCCGCGATTGAGCGCGACGACGCGCTCGACGTTGGGCGGCGGGTCGCCGAGGCCGGCGAGGGCGTCATCGATGAATCCCTGCTCGCTCTCGATCCCGAGGGCGCGATTGTGAGCGAGCTCGAAGCCGATCGTCGAGGAGCTGCGATGGTCGAGCGCGGCGCTGCCACAGGCCGAGCCGCCGAGGTGCCCGGGCCAGACCTCCACGCTTGGCTCCAGGGTGAGGATCCGGTCGTGCAGCGAGCGGTAGAGGTCGGCCGCCCCGGCGCGAGCCTCGACCGCGAGATCCGGGCGGGCGACGTCCCCGACGAACAGCGAGTCGCCGCTCAGGACCGCTATCGCCTCGGGGCCGCGCGAGTTGTCGCGGACGACGAAGGCGGTGTGCTCAGGCCTGTGGCCGGGCGTGTGCACAGCCTCCAGCTCGAGCTCGCCAAGCGCCAGGCGCCAGCCGTCACTGAAGGGCTCGTGAGCGTAGTCGACGTCGGCGAGCTCATGCACGTGAATCGTCGCCCCGGTCGCCCGCGCCAGCCGTCCGTGCCCGGAGACGTGATCGGCGTGATTGTGGGTCTCGAGCACGTGCTCGATCCTGACTCCATGCAGGCGCGAGAGCCGCAGGTAAGGCTCGATCTCCCACTGCGGGTCGACCACCGCCGCGGCCCCGGCGCCGAGATCGCCGAGTAGGTAGGAGGCGCAGCCGAGGTCCTCGTGGATCACCTGTCTGAACAGCATCAGCGTCTCTTGCCCCCTCGAGCCCCGCGGCTATTTATTACTAGGATGGTAGACAATGACCGCTCCCAATCGCTCCTACCTTGTCTGCGCGACACTGCGAAGCGGCAGCACGCTCCTCTGCCAGATGCTGAAGCAAACGAGTGGATGGTGCAGTGCTCGGACCCGCTGCTCGACGGGCCGGTGGCGCCCCCGCCGGGAGCGCAGGTCAACGATCCCAGTCAGATCTCGGCGAGCCAGCCGGTCCAGGCGACCATGGCTGATCCCACGGTCGCGACATCCAGCTGAGGCACAGCCACTCCTCCAGCGCCGGGTTCAACGGGTCGCCGGGCGGGCGATGCTCGAAGGCGCTGAGCCCGCAGTTGAGCGTTCGGATCTGCCACAGGCGCCGCGCCTGGAAGGGGCGAAAGTCCCCGCCCAGAAACGAGTCGCAAAAGAAGAACCGCAGGAAGATCCCGTGGCTGACCGCGAGGACACGCTCGTCGCCCGCCTCGATCAGCCGCAGCTTCAGCCGGCGCACCCGGGCGCCGAGATCGTCGAACGACTCTCCGCCGGGCGGGGCGTAGCCGGGCTGATCGGGATGCTCGGCCATCCAGTTCGACCAGCGCTCGAGCCGCTGCTGTTCGCCTGAGAGCTCGCCGAAGCCATCGGCCTGGCGCATCTCGCGCAGCTCCTCGAGCTCCTCGACCGCGAGCCCCAGCCGGGCCGAAATCGGCGCCGCCGTCTCCAGCGCGCGCCCCATCGGGCTCGACCAAAGCCGGGTGACCCCGAGCCCGCCGAGGTGCTCGGCGGCGCGCTCGGCCTGTCCGCGGCCGAGCTCGGAGAGGTGGTCCCCGTCGAGCTCGGGGAGGTCGCGCTCAGGCTCGGCGTTGGAGAGCGACTGCCCGTGGCGGATGAAGAAGGCGATCACGGCCCGGCGGCTTCGGCGATCTAGTGCGAGACCCAGGCGTCGGGGTCCGCGGTCATCGCGACCACATCGGGCGGCAGCTCGCCGCCGACCAGGTCGGCGATCGTGACCCGGTCGAGCACCGCACGGATGCTCGCTCGCAGCGCCACCCAGACCGTCTGCAGCGGGGTCGCCAGCCCCTCGTACTCCATCGTCTCGGGGCGGTGGCTGCGGACGCTGGCGAGCGGGCCCTCGACCACCCGCATCACGTCGGCGATCGAGACCTGATCGGCGGGGCGGCTGAGCCAGTACCCGCCCTCGGAGCCGCGCTGGCTTTCGACCAGGCCGGCACGGCGAAGCTCGGCGAGGATGTTCTCGAGGAACTTCGGGGGAATCGCCTGGGCGGCGACGATCTGATCGCGCTTGACCGGCTTCTCGGCGCTGCCGCTGGCGAGCTCCATCACCGCCCGGACGGCGTACTCGGCTTTCGCGGTCACCCGCATCGACGCGATTCTGCCTCACCGGGCCACACGGGGTGGCGGCGGCGCCGCGGCGTGGGTGCCGCGGTGCGAGCCGGCCCACCTATCGCGCGAGGGCCTTCTGCTACTCTGCGCCGTCGCTTATTCTTAACTAAGCCAATCAAGAAAGGTAGAAACATTTTGATCACTCGCTTCCTGCAGAAGCTTCGTCGCGACGGGGCCGCGGCTGCCCCACGCGCTGGTGCGCGGCCCCGTCGCGACGTTCGCCTTGCCGCCGCCGGCGCGGCCACCGCCGTGATCGCGCTCGGGGTGGTCGCCTGCGGCGGCTCCTCGGATGCGTCGGGTGGCGATGGCAGCGGCGGCACGATCGACCTGGTTGCCTACTCGACCCCGCAGGAGCTCTACGAGGGCTCGATCGAGCCCGCCTTCTCGGAGTCGTCTGAGGGCTCGGGCGTGTCGTTCAAGAACTCGTTCGGCGCCTCCGGCGATCAGTCGCGGGCGGTCGAGGCCGGCCTCCCCGCCGACATCATCCACCTGCCGATCGAGCCCGACATGACCCGGCTGGTCGAGGCGGGCCTGGTCGCCGAGGACTATCAGGACAACCAGTACAAGGGCTCTCCCCAGGACTCGGTGGTCGTCTTCGTCACCCGTCCGGGCAACCCGGAGGGAATCGAGAACTGGGAGGACCTGGTCAGCGGTGATCTCGAGATCATCACCCCGAACCCGTTCACCTCCGGTGGCGCTCGGTGGAACCTGATGGCCGCCTACGGCAGCCAGATCGCCCAGGGCAAGTCCGAGGACGAGGCGCTCGACTTCGTCGCCCAGATCCTCGAGAACACGCCGGTCCAGGACGCCAGCGCGCGCGACGCGCTGCAGACGTTCATCGGCGGCAAGGGCGACGTCCTGCTCTCGTATGAGAACGAGGCGATCGGGGCGATCGACGCCGGCGAGGACGTCGAGTACATCGTTCCCGACGAGACCATCCTGATCGAGACCAAGGCGGCGGTCTCGGAGGAGGCGGACGATCCCGAGGCCGCGCAGGCGTTCCTCGACTTCCTCTACTCCGACGAGGGGCAGAAGCTCTTCGCCGAGGGCGGCTACCGCCCGGTCAACGAGAAGATCCTCGCCCAGTACGAGGACGAGTTCCCCGAGCCCAAGGACCTGTTCACGATCGACGAGTTCGGAGGCTGGGACAAGGTGGCGACGGAGTTCTTCGACACCGAGGCCGGATCGGTCGCCGAGATCGAGAGAAATCTCGGGGTGGCTACAGAGTGAGGCGGAGCGAAGCGAAGCCGAACCGCGCCGCCGTTGAGGCGCCTGATCTGAGGCGGAGCGAAGCGAAGCCGAACCGCGCCGCCGTTGAGGCGCCTGATCTGAGGCGGAGCGAAGCGAAGCCGAACCGCGCCGCCGTTGAGGCGCCTGATCTGAGGCGGAGCGAAGCGAAGCCGAACCGCGCCGCCGTTGAGGCGCCTGATCTGAGGCGGAGCGAAGCGAAGCCGAACCGCGCCGCCGTTGAGGCGCCTGATCTGAGGCGGAGCGAAGCGAAGCCGAACCGCGCCGCCGTTGAGGCGCCTGATCTGAGGCGGAGCGAAGCGAAGCCGAACCGCGCCGCCGTTGAGGCGCCTGATCTGAGGCGGAGCGAAGCGAAGCCGAACCGCGCCGCCGTTGAGGCGCCTGATCTGAGGCGGAGCGAAGCGAAGCCGAACCGCGCCGCCGTTGAGGCGCCTGCATGAGTAACGGGGCGGCAGCCACTGCGAAGGCACCCGCGAGGCCGGGCTTCAGGCTCGGCGTCGGGGGCCCGGGGCTCACCCGTGGTCTGGTCATCGGCTACCTCTCGATCATGGTCCTGCTGCCGATCGCGGCGGTGGTGGCCACCTCGCTCGAGGGCGGCATCGGATCGTTCTGGGACGCGATCAGCGCTCCGCAGGGCGTCGCGGCGCTGAAGCTGACCGTGATCGCTTCGTTCGTCGTCGTCGCGATCAACGTGATCGCCGGGACGATCATCGCCTGGGTGCTGGTTCGGGACCAGTTTCCCGGCAAGCGTTTCGTCAACTCGCTGATCGACCTGCCGTTCGCCTTGCCGACGATCGTCGCCGGGCTCACCCTGCTGGCGCTGTACGGAGACAACGGCGTGCTCGGGATCTCGGGCGTCTCGTTCACCCGCATCGGCGTCGTCATGGCGCTCTTGTTCGTCACCCTGCCGTTCGTGATCAGGGCGGTGCAGCCGGTGCTGCTCGAGCTCGACACCGAGATGGAGGAGGCTGCCGCCTCGCTCGGCGCCCGACCGCTGACGATCTTCCGCCGGGTCGTGTTGCCGAACCTGACCCCGGCGATTACCGCCGGCGCCGCGCTCGCCTTCGCCCGCTCGATCGGCGAGTTCGGCTCGCTGGTCCTGATCTCGGGCAACATCCCCTTCGACACCGAGGTCTCTTCGGTCTACATCTTCGGCCAGATCGAGGGGGGCAACACCGAGAGCGCCGCCGCGGTCTCGGTCGTCCTGCTGACGATCTCTGTCGGTGTCCTCTTCTTGATCAACAGCCTCGGTCGCTGGAGTCAACGCTATGGCCGCTAGCGCCACCGACTCGGGCGCCAAGAACATCGTCCAGGGCGGTCGCCTGGCCCGCTACGGCCTGCGCACGTTCGCGCTCGGATACCTCTCACTGCTGCTCCTGATCCCGGTGATGATCATCTTCTACAAGGCGTTCGAGGACGGCTTCGCGAACGCCTGGGAGTCGGTGACCACCCCCGAGGCCCAGCACGCCTTCTATCTGACGATCATGATGGTGGTCGTCTCGATTCCGATCACCACGGTGTTCGGGATCGCCTGCGCCTTGGTGATCGTTCGCCAGCGCTTTCGTGGTCGCGGGCTGCTCAACACGGTGATCGACCTGCCGTTCGCGATCTCGCCGGTGGTGATCGGGCTCTCCCTGGTGTTGTTGTACGGAAGCCGTGATGGCTGGTTCGGCGCCGACCTCGCCTCCGTCGGGATCGAGGTCATCTTCACGCCGGTCGGGATGGCGATCGCGACGATGTTCGTCGCCCTCCCGTTCGTCGTCCGCGAGGTGATCCCGGTGCTGCAGGAGATCGGCGACGACCAGGAGCAAGCTGCGTCGACGCTCGGCGCCAGCGGCTGGCAGACGTTCTGGCGGATCACCCTGCCCTCGATCCGCTGGGGTGTCACCTACGGCGTAATCCTCGCCACGGCCCGGGCGCTGGGCGAGTTCGGCGCGGTCGCGGTTGTCTCGGGGCGGATCTCGGGATCGACCGAGACCCTGCCGCTCTATGTCCGCAAGCTGTTCGACACCTTCAACGTCTCCGGCGCCTACGCGGCGGCGGTCGTGCTGGCGCTGCTGGCGCTCGCAGTCCTGTTCGCAATGAACTTCATCCAACGGCGCGACAAGGCGATCCTCGCCCCGAGCGTGGTCGCCGAGCCCGCCGGCGTCGTCCCCCACATCGACCTCCCCGACGACAAGGAGCCCCGGCCATGAGCATCAAGGTTGAAAACGCGCGCAAGCAGTTCGGCGACTTCGTCGCCATCGACGACGTCTCGATCGAGGTTCGCGACGGCTCACTGACCGCCCTGCTGGGCCCGAGCGGGAGCGGCAAATCGACCCTCTTGCGGGTGATCGCCGGGCTCGAGGAGCCCGACTCCGGCCGGGTGCTGATCTCCGGCGAGGACATGACCCGGGTGCCGGTCCAGAACCGCAACGTCGGCTTTTGCTTTCAGCACTACGCGGCGTTCAAGCACATGACCGTGCGCGACAACGTCGGCTTCGGGCTGCAGATTCGCAAGCGGCCGAAGAAGGAGGTTCGGGAGCGTGTCCAGGAGCTGCTCGCGCTGGTCCAGCTCGAGGGCTTCATCGACCGCTATCCGTCGCAGCTCTCGGGCGGTCAGCGCCAGCGCATGGCGCTCGCCCGGGCGCTCGCGGTCGAGCCCAAGGTGCTGCTCTTGGACGAGCCCTTCGGTGCCCTCGACGCGCGGGTGCGCACTGAGCTACGCCAGTGGCTGCGGCGCCTCCACGACGAGGTGCACGTGACCACGATCTTCGTCACCCACGATCAGGAGGAGGCGATGGACGTCGCCGAGCAGATCGTGGTCATGAACGACGGCGCGGTCGAGCAGGCGGGCAAGCCAACCGACCTCTACGACCATCCCGAGACCGAGTTCGTGATGAGCTTCGTCGGCACCGCGAACCGGATCGGCGGCAAGCTCGTGCGTCCCCACGACGTCCAGCTCTTGCACGTTCCCGGTCCCGAGTCCGAGGAGGCGATGATCGACCGGATCGTCCACCTCGGCTTCGAGGTGCGGGTCGAGCTTACGCTCGCCGACTCCAACCCGCTGATCGCCCAGCTGACCCGCGCCCAGGTCGAGGAGCTCGAGCTCGCCGAGGGCCAGATCGTCTACGTGCTGCCGAGCCGGGCGCGCGTGTTCGATGAGAACGGCAGCTCGCCGAGGACCGAGGAGCTCGCGCTGACGTGAGCCTGGCCGGCGCCGTCGGCTTCCTGATCCTGGCCGCGCTGATCGGCTGGCTCGGGATCGTGCTCTTTGCGACCTACCGTCAACTCGACGGGGAGGCGCGCGAGGCGGCACGGCGCAGGCGGGATTGATCGGCGAGGGCGTCGATCGGCTCCGGTAGCTCGCCGGCGACGACGGCGGCGAGCGTCACCGGTTCGAGCACCTGGCCGATGCCGGCGCCGAGGGCGAGCCAGACCCGGCGCAGCGGCTCGGCGCTTCCGCGGTAGTCGATCTCCTCCGGCTGCTTTCCGTGAACGGTCGCCGGCGGTCCCTCGACCGCACGGATGATCTCGGCGAGGCTGATCTCGCCGGGGTCGCGCGCGAGCCAGTAACCACCTCCGTCCCCGCTGGTCGCGTGGACGAGCTGATGGACCCGCAGCTCGCCGAGGATGTTCTCGCAGAAGCGGATCGGGATCGCCTGCGCCGCCGCCAGCAGCTCGCCGTTGGCCGGACGCTCCGCCGAGGCATCGGAGGCGGCCAGCTCGACCATCGCCCGGACCGCGTAATCCGCCTTCGCCGAGACCCTCATCGCGGCCAACTCTATGCGTTCACGCCGGCTCTACGATGCGATGGCCGCCGTAGCTCAGGGGTCCAGAGCAGCGGGCTTTTAACCCGTGTGTCGAGAGTTCGAATCTCTCCGGCGGCATCGACCGGGCCACGAGCGGATAGCCTGCGCGCGCCGTGGCGGGAGTTGACAGCAGGCGGGCGATGTGGGTGACGCTGGCGGCGATGACGCTCGCCAACAGCATGATCCTGGTCGACCAGACCGCGGTCCCGCTGGCGACCCCGGACGTCGTCAACGACCTCGGCGCGCCCCTCGACCTGAGCCAGTGGCTGCTGACCGCGAACATCCTGCCGCTGGCGGCCCTGATGGTCTTCGGCGGCCGCCTCGGCGACCTGCTCGGGCTGCGCCGCGTCTTCCTCGCCGGGGCCGTCGTCTTCTGCATCTCGACCGCGCTCGCCGGCGCCGCCCAGGACATCGTCTGGATGATCGCCGTGCGCGCCACCCAGGGCATCGGGGCGGCGCTGATGATGCCGACGGCGATGGCGATCGTGAGCTCGATCTTCCCCGACGAGCGGCGTGGCTCGGCGCTCGGGATCCTCGCCGGCGCCTCGGCGTTCTTCGCCGCGCTGGGGCCGGTGCTCGGCGGCCTGCTGACCTCGATCGACTGGCGCCTCGTCTTCTGGATCAACGTACCTCTCGCCCTGGCGACGATCGCGCTCACGCTGCGCTACACGCCCGCGCTCGCACCGACCGGCGACCGCCGCCCGATCGACTACCCGGGAGTGGTCAGCTTCGGGGTCGGGATCGCCGGGCTCGTCTTCGGGCTCAGCCAGGGCGAGCCGCAGGGATGGTTCAGCGCCGACACCGCGATCCCGCTCGCGATCGGGGTAGCCAGCCTCGCGGCCTTCGTGGTGATCGAGACCAGGGCGGCCGAGCCGCTGCTCGACTTCCGCCTCTTTCGCCATCTCAACTTCCTCGCCTCGAACATCAGCCAGGTGCTGGCGGGGATGGTCGAGCTCGGGCTCGGCTTCCTGTTGCCGTTCTACCTGCTGCTGGTGATCGGGGTCGACCCGGCCGTTGCCGGGTTGGCGCTGATCCCCGGGACGATCCCGATCATCCTCGTCGGGCCGCTGGCGGGCAAGGTCTTCGACCGGGTCGGGGGGCGGATCCCGCTGGTTGGCGGCTTCTTGGTCCTGGCGCTGTCGGGGGTCGCGCTGGCGATCGGGGCGGGCGAGGCGACGGTCTGGGCGATCGTGCCCGGGCTGGTGCTCCAGGGGATCGGCCTCGGTGTGGTCCTGACCGTCAACGATCCGACCGGATTGACCGCGGTCCCCGACGAGGACTCGGGCCAGGCGGCGGGGATGATCAACACCGCCGAGCAGCTCGGCGGGGCGCTCGGGATCGCCATCCTGACGGCGCTCGAGCTCGGCTACTACTTCCATCTCTGGGCAGATCAGTTCGCGGCCATGGGCCGAAAGGCGACCCAGGCCCAGTACGACAAGGTGCGCGACTTCATCGTCGAGGCCGAGCAGCGCGGCTTCAACCAGGTCCGCGAGTCGAGGATCGTGCAGACCGTCCACGACGACCTGATCAACTTCCACATCGACGCCTTCCAGCTCACCTTCTACGCCACCGCCGGGATCGGTGTAGTCGGGGCAATCGCCTGCTTCGTGCTCGTGCGAAAGACCACCAGGGTCGCCGAGGGGCCGATCTTCAGCCGCCGCTCGCGCTGGATCTACGCCAACGTCGGGCGCACGCCGGGGCTGACCAAGCGCCCGCCCCCGGACGACGCCCCCTGACCGTCCGAGCGCCGCTTCACGAGCGAGGGCCGGGGGAGCTGAGCTCGATCATGCGAACCTCGTCACAGACCACCCGGCCGCCGATCTCGGTGCGGCCGTCGGCGAGCGGTCGCGCCTCGATCACCGATCCGCCGCCCTGGCGGATCTCGAGCCGGCGCCCGATCAGCGCGCAGAGGCGCATCGCCGCCGAACCGGTCGCCTCGTCCTCCCCGACGCCGGCCTCGGCGGCGAAGACGCGCTCGCGGACCAAGCCCGCATCGCGGTCGATCCAGGCCCAGACGCCGACCCAGCCGTAGCCTTCGGGCGGTCCCTCCAGCGCCTCCACCTGCTCGGCAGAGGCGAGCTCGACGAACTCGAACGGCGGAGCCCACTCGGGGTCGCCCGCAACTCGGGTGAGCTCCCCGTCGAAGCTCACCGCGACGTCCCCGGCGGGCGGTCGCAACACCGTCGGCGCCGTCCCGGTCTCGCGCAGGAGCCAGGCGCACCCGACCAGCGGGTGCCCAGCCAGCGGCAGCTCGATCTCGGGCGTGAAGATCCGGAGCGCGCCTCGGTCACGATCGTCGACGAACACCGTTTCGGCGAAGCCGAGCTCGTGGGCGAGGGCTTGGCGCTCGGACGCACCGACCTCGGAGCCGTCGAGAAAGACGCCGAGCGGATTGCCGGCCTCACCCTCGGCCGAGGTGAAGACCCGGAGGACGTGCAGCTCCAACCCGCGCCTCTCAGTGCCGGAAGTGGCGGCGGCCGGTGAACACCATCGCGACGCCCGAGGCATCGCAGGCGGTGACGACCTCGTCGTCGCGCCGCGAGCCGCCGGGCTGGATCACGGTCGTGGCGCCGGCGCGGATCGCAGCGTCGGGACCGTCGGCGAACGGAAAGAAGGCGTCGGAGGCGACCGCCGAGCCCCGCAGCAGCTCCTGCGCGCGCTCGTCGCCGAACGCTGCGTGAGCTTTGTCGATCGCGATCCTGACCGAGTCGACACGGCTCATCTGGCCCGCGCCGATCCCGATCGTCGCGCCGCCGGCCGCGAACACGATCGCGTTCGAGCGCACGTGGCGACAGACCGTCCAGGCGAAGATCAGGTCATCCCACTGCTCGTCCGTGGGCTGGGCGCGAGTCGGGACGCTCATCGTCTCGCGGGTCTCGGTGATTCGGTCGGCGTCCTGGGCAAGGAGCCCGCCCCGGACCCGCTTGATGTCGCGCTCGCGAGGCTCATAGGCGCTCGTGTCGACCTCCAGAATCCGGATCGTCTCCTTGTGGGTGAGCAGCTCGAGCGCCTCGGGGTCGAAGCCGGGCGCGAGCAGCACCTCGATGAACTGCTCGCTGAGCCGCTGCGCGAGCGCCGGCTCGATCGGGCGGTTGAAGACGAGTACCCCACCGAAGGCCGAGAGCGGATCGCAGGCGAAGGCGCGCTCGTAGGCCTCCAGCGCAGATTCGGCGATCGCCGCCCCGCAGGGGTTGTTGTGCTTGACGATCACGCAGGCCGGCTGCCCGAGCTCGTCGAGCAGCCGCCGGCCTGAATCGAGGTCGAGGACGTTGTTGAACGAGAGCTCGCGGCCGTGCAGCTTGCCGACCCCCGAGAGCACGTGCTCTCGGGCCGCGGTCTCGACATAGAGCGCCGCTTTTTGGTGCGGGTTCTCGCCATAGGTGAGGTCCAGGACCTTGTCGTAGGAGACCGTGAAGTGGCTCGGGAATACCTCGTAGCGGAGGCCGAACCAGCGGCTGATCGCCGAGTCGTAGGCGGCGATGTGGGCGAACGCCTCGTTGGCGAGCCAGTGGCGAGTCTCGGCCGAGATCGCCCCGGCGGCGTCGCCGAGCTCGGCGAGGACCGCGTCGTAGCTCTCCGGCCTGACCAGCACGGCGACATCGCGATGGTTCTTGGCCGCTGCGCGGATCATCGTCGGTCCGCCGATGTCGATGTGCTCGACCGCGTCGGCCTCGCTGACGCCGGCGCGCTCGACCGTCTGCTCGAACGGATAGAGGTTGACGCAGACGAGGTCGATCGGTTCGATCCCCTCGCGCTCGAGCGTGGCGATATGGGTGGGGTCGTCGCGACGAGCGAGCAGGGCGGCGTGCAGCCGCGGGTGCAGGGTCTTCACCCGCCCGTCGAGGATTTCCGGCGAGCCGGTGAACTCGGCCACGTCGAGCACCTCGATGCCTGCATCGCGGATCGCCTTCGCGGTACCCCCGGTGGAGAGGATCTCGACCCCGAGCTCGCGCAGGCCGCGGGCGAAATCGACCACCCCGGTCTTGTCGGAGACCGAGATCAGAGCCCGACGGACGCGCACCGGCCGCTCGAGAGGCGCCGCGCCGCCCTCGTGTCCGATCGCCGCCTCGATGCTCATCGCGCCCGAGTCTAGGCACGACGCCGTCGAGCCGATCTTGCGAGCAACTCGACCAGCTCGGGCCGATCGAGGTCCTCGCCGGGCTCGAGGCGGACGAATCGATGACGTTTGCCGGTACCCTCGAGCATCCCGTCCGGGTCGGCGAGCCCGGCGCCCTCGGGAAGGCCGAGCCGGACTCCGTCCTCCTGAGGGGTGATCACGAAGACGAGACCCCGGTAACCGGGCGCGGTTCCGATACCGAAATCGCCGCCCTCGCAACTCTCGATCGCGTTTGGAACGAGCTTGGTGAGCCTCGCGAGCAGTCCGCGCGTCGTTCGCGCGACCGGTTCCGGGAAGTCCCCGAGCAGCCGCTCGAGCGCGGCTCGAGCCTCCTCGCTCACGGCTCGATCCGGACCACGCGGGTCGCGGGCACGATCGAGACCCGGCCGCCGGCGATCAGCCGGATCGCCTCCGGCAACAGCGCATGCTCGGTCGCGTGGATCGCAGCCTCGAGCGCCTTGCGATCGCGGTCGGGCGGCACCCGGACCGGGCGCTGGAGCACGATCGGCCCGCTGTCGACTCCGTCGTCGACGAAGTGCACGGTCACCCCGGTGATCCGGACACCGTGCTCGAGCGCCTGCCCGACCGCATCGAGCCCCGGGAACGACGGCAAGAGCGCCGGGTGGACATTGACGATCCGCCCGGCGAAGCGGCGGACGAACTCGGGGCTGAGCAGCTGCATGTAGCCGGCGAGGACGACCAGGTCGACGGCGCTTTCGTGCAGCCATTCGGCGATCGCCCGGTCGCGCTGATCGCGGTCGGCGAAGCGTTCGAGCGCAAAGGTCTCGGTCGTGATCCCGGCAGCGGTTGCTCGCTCGAGCGCCCGCGCCCCGGGTTTGTCCGAGCCCACGCCGACCACCTCGATCCCATCGACCCCGTGCACCTGATCGAGGATCGCCTGCAGGTTGGTTCCGGCACCCGAGGCGAGGACGGCGACCTTGAACCCTGGGCTCACCCCTCGATTGTGCCCGGTCGAAGCTCGACCGGCGCCTTGCAATTGGCACACTGCCGCCAATGAAGCAGCGACTCAACCTGATCACGCTGGGCGACGAAGACCTCCCCGGCGCTCGCCGTTTCTACGAGGCGCTCGGCTGGCATTCCGACAGCGAGCCCGACTCCGACGCGTTCTGGACGCAGCCGGGAGCTCAGGCGGCGCGCTCGGAAACCCTCAGCGTCGGGTAGCGCCCGCCGGTCGAGCGCAGCCTGCCGCCGTCGATCAGCGCGTCGACCTCGCGCAGGAGGTCGTCGGCGCGCCAGTCGTCGAACTCACCATACCCGGGGAGCGAGTCATAGCCGTACTTGAGCAGCGCCTTGCTGCGCCCGCCGCGGAGGATCTCAACGGTCTTCGTGCGGCCGACGTTGGGCTCGGCGGAGGCGACAACGGTCACGATCGCCTCGGCGATCTCGCCACTCGCCACTCGCCGCTCGATCTTCGACGCCAGTGGCGAGTGACCAGTGGCGAGCGGCGAGTCGCAAACGTCACAGCACCTGCCGATCGCCTCGGGCTCCGACCTGTCCCCGAAGTGCTTCAGGATCGCGGCCCGTCGGCAGCTGGCGTTCTCGACGAAGCCCCAGACGTCGCGGTACTGCGCCCAGCGGTGGCGCTTGGCCTCCGGATCCTCGACCTGGTTGATGAAGAACACGTGCAGGCCCTTATCGCGCTTCTCGGCCAGCAGCACGCACCGCGACGGCGATCCGTCGCGTCCCGCGCGACCCGCCTCCTGGTAGTAGGCCTCGAGCGACGAGGGGACGGCCTCGTGGATCACGGTGCGCACGTTGGCCTTGTCGACGCCCATCCCGAAGGCGTTCGTCGCCACCACCACGGGCGCCTCGCCCGACATGAACGCTCGCTGAGCCTCGGCTCGCGGGGCGCGCTCCATCCCGGCGTGATAGGCGGGGACCGGGCGCCCGAGCTCGCGGCGCAGCCGCGCGGCGGTTTCCTCAGTCTTCTTCCGGGTGCCGGCGTAGACGATCGCCGGCAGCGCTTCGGGCTCGCTCAACAGCGCCCGCGTCGCCTGCTGCTTGGCTCGGGCCGAGCCGACCGCGACTACGTCGTAGGAGAGGTTCGGCCGGTCGAAGCCGGTGATCAGCCGCAGCGGATCGCGCAACCCGAGCCGGCGGACGACGTCGGCGGCGACCCGCGGGGTCGCGGTCGCGGTGGCAGCGAACAGCGAGCGCGCTCCGAGCGCCGCTGCGACCTCCCCGAGGCGCAGGTACTCGGGGCGGAAATCGTGGCCCCACTGGCTCACGCAGTGGGCCTCGTCGACGACGAACAGCCCGATCGCGCCGCTGCGCAGGCGGTCGATAAAGCCTGGGGTCGCGAACCGCTCCGGGGCAACGTAGAGCATCCGCACCTCGCCGGCGAGGGCGCGCCTGAGCGCCTCCCGGTTGTCTGCTTGGTCGCGCTGGGCGTTGATCAGCTCGGCCCGGCCGCCGAGGCTCTCGACCTGGTCGGTCATCAGCGAAACGAGCGGCGAGACGATCACGGTCAGCTCTCGCGAGACCAGCGCCGGCAGCTGGTAGCAAAGCGACTTGCCGGCGCCGGTGGGCATCACGCAGAGCACGTCCCGCCCCGAGACGGCCGCCTCGACCGCCTGCGCCTGGCCGGGTCGAAAGCCGGGGTGGCCGAAGTTGGCGCTGAGCGCCGCCAGCAAGCGCGGGTCGGTCACCCGGGCCTCAGCGCGTGCCACCGACGACCGGCAGTTCCTCGAGCGCGAACTTGCCGTTCGCCTCGCCGCCGTCGGAGAGTGGGTAGTCGCCGGTGAAACAGGCATCGCAGTGGACCGCGCGCGGCGTGCCGACCGCCTCGTAGACGCCCTCGAGCGAGAGGTAGGCGAGCGAGTCGGCGCCGATCTCGGCCGCGATCTCGTCGATGGTGCGCTCGTGGGCGACCATCTCCTCGCGGGTGTGCATGTCGACCCCGTAGTGACATGGATGGCGGATCGGCGGCGCCGAGATCCGCAGGTGGACCTCGCTGGCGCCGGCGTCGCGCAGCATGCCGACGATCTGCCGGGTGGTGTTGCCGCGGACGATCGAATCGTCGACGACGACGATCCGCTTGCCGGCGACGATCTCCGGCAGCGGGTTGAACTTCATCCGCAGCCCGTGCTTGCGCAGCTCCTGTCCCGGCTGGATGAAGGTGCGGGCGACGTAGCGGTTCTTGATCAGGCCGTCGTCCTTGGGCAGGCCGGAGGCGCGGGCGAAGCCCGTGGCCGCCGGATTGCCCGAATCGGGCACCGAGATCACCAGATCGGCGTCGACCGGAGCCTCGTCCCAGAGGATCTCACCCATCCTTCCCCGCACCTCCTGCAGCACTCGCCCCTCGAGCCGCGAATCGGGGCGCGAGAAGTAGATGTGCTCGAACACGCAGTGGGCGGCGCGCGCGCTCGGCACGACCTGGCGGCTCTCGAGACCGTTGGCGGTCAGCGAGACGGCCTCGCCCGGCTGCACCTCACGGACGAGCTCGCCGCCGATGATGTCGAACGCGCAGCTCTCCGAGGCGACGCACCAGCTCTCGCCGAGGCGGCCGATCGAAAGTGGCCGGACCCCGTGGGGGTCGCGGAAGGCGACCACGGCGCGCTTGGTCATGACCACGGTCGAGTAGGCGCCCTCGAGCCGTGGCATCACCGCGGCGACCGCGTTCTCGATCGGTCGCGTCTCCTCCACCGAGAGCAGCGCGGCGATGATCTCGGAGTCCGAGGTGCCGCGGAACGAGACGCCGCGCTCGCGCAGCTCGTTGTAGAGCTCGACCGCGTTGGTCAGGTTGCCGTTGTGGGCGAGCGCGACCTCCCGCCCGTCGTCGCGCCAAACCGGCTGCGTGTTCTCCCAGGAGCCGCCGCCGGTGGTCGAGTAGCGGACATGGCCGATCGCCATGTCGCCGTCGAGGGCACGCAGCTTCTGCTCGTCGAAGACCTGGGAGACGAGACCGGTGTCGCGGAGCGTGGTGATGTGGCCGCCCTCGCAGGTGGCGATCCCGGCCGATTCCTGCCCCCGGTGCTGGAGCGCGTAGAGCGCGAAGTAGGCGAGCCGGGCGACATCGTGGCCGGGCGCGTTGATGCCGAACACCCCGCATTCGTCGCGCGGGCCGTCCCGGTCGGCAACGGGGTCGTCGTCGCGGTCGATGGGCAACCGCTCAAATGAGGTCATGGAGGCTTCTCTCGGCCCGAGAAGTCGTCGTGCAAGGCAGGCGGACGCCCGCAAGAGCAAGGCTAGCAACGAGACCGGACCCGGGCCGCGGACGACGCCGGGCTTCGCGGGTGGTGCGAGGAGCTCAGCCGAGCTCGGCGACCGCGATCCGGACGGTGAACGGAACGCACCAGAGGATGACGTTCGAATAGCGGTGCAGATCGGCGTCGGCGGGGATCTCGTACTGCTGATCGCCCACGTTGCCCTTGAGCCCACCGAGCTCGATCCGGTCCGAGACGTCGTCGCCGGCGGCGCTGAGGAAGACCTCGACGTCGACGCCCGGATCGACGTCGAACTCGGTGAAGGTGAGCAACCGCCGCCCATCGCGCTGCTCGATCACGGTTGCCGCGCCGATTGCGGAGTGCCCGTCGGCCCCGGCGAACCGGCCCCTGGCGAGCTCGACCGGTTTCGGTGCCTGGTGCTCCCCGGCCACGCCGCCGGCCAGCGCGCGCAGGCGCTGCTCGGCAGTTGCGCGCGTCGCAGCCATCGCGACGTCCTCGTCGACAACCATGTCGCGAAAACCGATCAGGTAGCCGATCGCAAGCGTCCCGACGAGCATCGCGGCGTAGGTGCCGAGCGTTGCGAGGCGGGTTCGCGGGTGTCGCCACGCGTAGACGGCGACGCCGATCGCGACGACCGCGAACCAGGCGCCGACGAGGAGGATCGCGGCCCAGCGCGTCTCGGCGACCCAACGCTGGAGGACCAGCATCCCGACCCCGAGTGTCGCGGCCACCACCAGCGCACAGACCAGCATGCGTCGCATGCCCTGTGGTCGGCTCGCGCGTCGTTTCGTTACAGCGCCACTGGTTGCTCGAGCCGCTCGCCGAGCGAGCGCCAGGCGCGAGCGGCGTCGCCGAGGCCGACGTCGATGCTCGTCTCGGCGGCCTCGATCGCGATCCGTTGACCGCCGGCGCTGCCGACGACGAAGACGTCGACACCCGAGCCACCGAGCCCTTCGAGCGCGGAGCGCTCGCCGGCGATCAGGAAGCCGCCGGGCCCCTCGCCGAACAGCGCCGTCTCGCCGGAGCAGCCGCGGGCCTCGACCAGCTGATCGAGATCGGCCTCGATCCCGAGCTCGCCGGCGATCGCCATCTCGGCGACCGCGACCGCGACGCCGCCGTCGCTCAGATCGTGGGCGGCGCTCACAGCACCGGAGCGCACCGCCGCGCGAACCAGCGCGATCGCCGGCTCGACCTCGGCGATCGGCAGCGACGGCAGGCCGGGACCGAGCTCGCCGCGCAGCTTGGCCAGCTCCGAGCCCGCGAGCGAGGGGGAGAATGGTCCGCAGATCGCGATCGAATCGCCGACTCCAGGGGCGAGGCCACCGGCGCGCTCGGGGTCGAGCAGCTCGCCGACCATGCCGACGACCGGGGTCGGGTAGATCGGGCCCTCGTCGGTCTCGTTGTAGAGCGAGACGTTGCCGCCGACGACGGGGATCCCGAGCGCTTCGCAGGCGTCGGCGAGCCCGCGGGTCGAGCGGTCGAGCTGCCAGGCGACGTGTGGCTTCTCGGGATTGGCGAAGTTGAGGCAGTTGGTCACCCCGAGCGGCTCGGCCCCGCTGCAGGCGAGGTTTTGGGCACATTCGAGCACCGCCTCGACGGTCCCGGCGTAGGGATCGCAGGCGACCCGTCGGCCGTTGCCGTCGATCGAGACGGCGATCGTCGCCTCGGCCTCATGCAGATGAAGGACAGCCGCGTCGGCGCTCTCGGGGCGGCGGATGGTGTGGGAGCCGACGATCGAGTCGTACTGCTCGAAGGCCCAGCGCTTGCTGGCGATGCTCGGGCTCCCCAGCAGCACCAGCAACGTCCCTCCCGCCTCCTCAACTTCGCCTCCGGGGGCGGCCGGGTCAGCCGATGGACTGAGTTGGCGCAGGGCGTCGGAGAGCGTTTCCTCGTTGCCGTAGATCCAGCCCTCGGGCTGCTCCGGCTCCAGGTCATAGAGCGGGCACTCGTCGACGAGCGCGGCGACCGGCATCTCGGCGACCACGTCGCTCCCGCGCAGCACCCGGAAGCTGCCCGAGGCGGTGACCTCGCCGATCGCCGTCGCGCCCGTCTCCCAGCGCTCGCACAGGGCGACGACGGCGTCGACCTTCGCCGGCTCGACCACCGCCAGCATCCGCTCCTGGGACTCCGAGATCATGATCTCGAACGGCTCCATACCGGCCTCGCGTAAGGGCACCAGGCCGACGTCGATCTCGATCCCGACCCCGCCGGCCGAGGCCATCTCGCCCGCCGAGGAGGTCAAGCCGGCCGCGCCCAGGTCCTGAAGCGAGACCAAGAGCCCCTCGCCCAGCAGCTCGAGGCAGCACTCGAGCAGCTTCGACTCCTCGAACGGGTCACCGATCTGGACCGTCGGGCGCTTCGAGCCGTCGGCGCCCTCGAGCTCGGCCGAGGCGAGCACCGAGGCCCCGCCGATCCCGTCGCGCCCGGTGGAGGCGCCCATCAGCACGACCACGTTGCCGACCCCGGCGGCGGCCGCGCGCACCATCTCGTCGGCGCGCGCAAGTCCGACGCACATCGCGTTGACGAGGCAGTTGTGCTCGTAGGGGGGCTCGAAGTAGACCTCGCCGCCGACCGTCGGCACGCCGATCGAGTTGCCGTAGTGGCCGATCCCGGCGACCACGTGGTCGAACAGGTAGCGCGAGCGCTCCGAGTCGAGCTCGCCGAAGCGCAGCGAGTCGAGCACCGCGATCGGCCGCGCGCCGAGCGCGAATACGTCGCGCAGGATGCCACCGACCCCGGTGGCGGCGCCCTGAAACGGCTCGACGGCGCTCGGGTGATTGTGGGACTCGACCTTGAACGCGACCGCCCAGCCGTTGCCGACGGCGACCGCGCCGGCGTTCTCCCCGGGTCCCATGAGCACCCGCTCGCCCTCGGTCGGCAGCCGGCGCAGCAGCTTTCGCGAGTGCTTGTAGGCGCAATGCTCGGACCACAACAGGCTGAACATCGCCAACTCGACCTCGTTGGGCGCGCGCCCGAGCTTGGCGACGATCAGCTCGTGCTCGGCGTCGGTGAGCCCGAGCTCGCGGTGCCTGGGGTCGGTCGGGCTCACGGCCGCGGAGTATCGCGATTGTGCACGTCGTCTTTCATCGCGCCGACCCGACCGCTGCTTGGGGGCGGGTGGCGTGTTTCGATCAGGCGATGGCAGCCTCGACCCCGATCCGCCGCCTGGCGCCGGCGCTTGCCGCGCTGGTGGCACTTGCTCTCGCTGCGGGCGCCGACGCGGGCAAGGAGCCGCCGAGGCCCGACCTGTCGACCTCTGGCAACGACTCGGAGCTGGTCAGGGCCGTCCCGATCACAACCACCGCTGGTGCCACCGAGCGGACCGCGCTCTCACTCGGCCCCGACCAGCTGCCGCGCCTCGCCGCCGGCGACCGCCTGCGGACCAGCGCCGAGGTCCAGGTCTCGACCACCTGCGTAGCTCCGAGCGAGCGCTGTGTCGGTCGCCGTTACGACTTCAACCCGACGATCAGGGGGCGGGTGGTGATGGCCGCGGGCCCCGAGCCCACCGACGCCTCGATTCCCCTCTCAGAGACCAAGCAGGTGCTGTGCAAGCAGCGCCGGCCGAACCGAAACCACCACTGCACGCTCGCGTTTCCCAACGTCGAGCTGCCGATCCTCGACCCGGGATCGCTCCCCTGCGCGGCCAACGCCTGCTATGCGAACCTGATCGTCGGCGCCTCGAGCAAGCGCGCCCAGCGCGGCAACCGCGTCGTCCTCGGCGCCGACCGCCCCGACGGCTCGGTAACCCAGGACAAGGCCCGGCTCAACGTGGTCCACGCACCCGGCGGGCTCGCGCCTCCGACCGAGCTCGCCGGCTCCGAGCTCGTCAACTCGACCCTGCCGCTGACCGAGGGCAAGAAGGAGAAGCGCCGGGTCGTCCACTCGCTCCCGATTCCAGCCCCGCGCAAGGGCGACGTGCTCGCCTTCGACGGCGGCTATCTGGCGAGCATCCGGCAGCTGCCCTTCAACACCTTCATCTCCTCGCGGGTGATCGTCGCCGAGACCCCGACCTCGACCGACCCGACCGGGGTGGCGCGCAGCGCCGTGCAGCTGCGCGGTGATGCCACCGAGGCAAACGGCTTCAACTGCACCCAGGGCCCGAGCGGGTATCCGACCCCGTGCACGTCGGTCAAGGCCGGCGCGATCAGGATCACCCGCGATGCCCTCGACTCAGCCGGCGCCCCCGCGACGCTCTACCTGAACCTGGTCGCCTCGGCGAAGCCCCTGCTGCCGAAGGCGGTCAAGGGCACGCAGCTGGTCAACATTGCTGCGACCACCGGGCTGCATTACTTCCGCTACCCCGGCGGCTGAGCGACAGACTCAGCGATCTCGGTCCGCCCGCGCCCGGCGCGCTTGGCCTTGTAGAGGGCCTGATCGGCGGCGTCCAGGAGCTCATCCGCGCTGGTCCCGTTGAGCGGCCAGGACGCGACCCCGGCTGACGACGAGACCGTGCTCCCGTGGACGGAGACCCCGGCGATCGCCGCCCGGGTCCGCTCGGCGGCCTCGCGCGCCTGCTCGGCGGCCCCGGCCGCGACGATCAGCGCGAATTCCTCGCCGCCGAACCGCGCGATCGCCTCGTCGGTGCGGACCGTCCCCCGCAGGCGCTCGCCGATCGCCCGTAGCGTCCGATCACCCTCGGTGTGGCCGTGGGTGTCGTTGATCGCCTTGAACCGGTCGATGTCGATCATCACCACCGAGAGCCCGACGGTGGTCCGCTCGGCGCGGGCCAGCTCCGCATCGAGTCGCTCGAGGAAAGCGCGACGGTTGAGCAGCCCGGTCAGCGGGTCGGTCCGCGCTTGGGCGATCAGCAGCTCTCGCTGGCGCGCGGAGTTGTAGGCGAGCGCGGCGATCGTCGCGAAGCGCTCGATCACCTCGGCCTCGTGGGAGGAGAAGGTGACGTCCTCGCCCGTGCGATAGACGTTCAGCGCTCCGATCGTCTGCTCCTCCACCACCAGCGGCACGCAGACCAGCGACTCGGGCTCCTTGCGGGTTCCCGGCACGATCTTCGATCCAGGGTCGAGGTCGCTGCGGGTGACGTTGCTTGTCACACCCTGACGCAGGGTGCGTCCGGTGATCCCCTCCTCGATCGGAAACGTCTCCGCCATCACCTCGTCGATCCAGTCGCCGTGCGCGAACACCGCAGCCAGCTTCGATCGGGTTGGATCGACCTCATAGACGACCAGGTCGTCGTGGGGGACCAGCTCGCCCAGGCGCCTCGCCATCCGGCCGAAGGTCTCGGCCAGGGAGTCGGCGGCGAGCACCGCGGCAGCCGCGTCCATCAGCGCCTCGAGCGTCGCCGCCGGGACATCCACCCTGCCGTGCTCGGTGCTCTGCTGTGCCATGTCTCTCAAGCGCCTGCCCGACCACCCTCGGGTTCCAAGCGCCCCCTTGCATCGGTGGCGGTACGGCGAGGATATCCGCCCGCTCAGGCCGGTGCCAGGGCACCCTTCTCGCGGGCGCGCTCCTCGCCGGCCTCGCTGGCGAGCTCGTAGCCGAGCGTGATCAGCATGTCTCCGGCGACCGCCTCGTACTCGGCGACCTCCGCGGGCGTCATCCGTTCGCGCCACATCCCGATTCGATCCGAGCGCGGCGGCTCCCTGGCCAGCCGGTGGCTCTCGATCCGCGCCTCGGCAGGCTGATTGGGCCGATTCTTTCGCGGCAGCTCGCGTGCCTTCTCGGCAAGCCGGCCCTCGGCGCGCTCGTGGTAGCCGAGCATCACCGGATCGAACTCGAGCTCGATGAAATCGCAGACCCGCCGCAACACGCCCTCGGTGTCGCCGACCAGCTCCTCGAAGCGGATCTCCAGGTAGTGGTCGAGGTCCGGCGCCATCTTGCGCGCCTTGCGGATCCGGTTGCGCCACAGGCGGGCCGACTCTGCGTAGGTCTCGGGCCCCCAATTCATCCGCAGGTGCGAGAGCGAGACATCACGGCCGTCGCGAATGATGTGGATGAAACGCGCCTCCGGGAGCACCCGTTGGATCCGGCGCATCTCCTTCACGTACCCCGGGGTCTTGTCGCCGTAGCGGCTCTTACCCTCGCGCTCCGCATAGAGCATGTAGAAGGCGCGGATCGCGTCGGCGGCGGTCACCGGGTCGAGCGCGTTGTAGCTCGCCCGCAGCTCGCTCGCCTCGAGGTGGAAGTCGCCCCACCGCTTGTGGTCGACGATCAGGTCGGCGAGCTCGTCACCGCTGTGCTTGCGGCGCTCCTGCGCCTTGATCAGCTTCGGCACCCAGTGGGTCTCGCCGGGAATCGCGACATCCGGGTGGGAATCGAGCATCAGCCGCAGCAGGGTGGTGCCCGAGCGGGTGACGCCGCAGACGAAGGGGGCCGGCGACGGCTCCGGGCCGGTGGCGCGCAGGCGCCGCCCCGCGAGCACGATCTTGGCGCGATTGCGGTAGCGGTCGATCAGGTCGAGGACGCTCATGAAGCCAGTCAAGCTACCCGTTCGAGCAGTTCGCCGAACCCCCGGACGGTGTCCTCCCAGCGACGCTCGGTGTCGCGAACTCGAACGGCTCCGGCTGCGAGCTCGGCGCGGGCGTCGTCGTCGCCGAGCCGCTCGATCGCGCCCCGCAGATCGGCGAGATCGGGCTCGAGCGCCGGGATCCCCGAACGCGCGGTGCCGTTCGGGCGCGAGCCGACCAGGAGCCCGTTGACGCGGTCGTGAATCGCCTCGTCCATCGGCGGGGCGGCGTTGGTGATCGCCGGCATGCCGAAGGCGATCGCCTCGTAGAGCGGCAAACCGAGCCCTTCCCAGCGCGAGGGCGAGAGGCAGACGTCGCAGGCGGCGAGCTCGCGCAGGTGCTCGCCGGTGGGCTGGTCGCCGAGCCGCAGCTCGATCCTCGGATCGCGCTCGGCTGCCTGCTCGGCCGCGCGGACCTGCTTGCGCTCGACCTGGGCCTTGACCACCAGCCGCAGCCGCTCGTCGCTCGTCCCCTCGAATGCCTCGAGCACGGGCTCGAGCGGCTTTCGGTGACCTAGAAAGCCTCCCGGAAACACGAACGTGACCGTCCCGCCACTCTCCCTGCTCCGTGCTCCCTGCTCCCCCGCCTCGATCAGCTCCGGATGACACCCCCAGCGCACGTACGGCGATTCGATCCCCATCTCGCCGTAGCGGGCCTGCTCGGCCCGGGTCAGCGAGAAGACCACGTCGAATGCCTCCCGCGCGCCCTCGACGTGCTCGGCGGCGAAGTGCTCCCAGACGAAGCGCCCGATCGTGCGCACGCCGCGCCGGCGCAGAGAGGCAAGCTCGGCGAACTGGTAGTTCTGGTCGCAGAAAACGGCGTCGATCCGGTTGTCGGCGACCCAGGCGTCGTACTCCGCGGCGGTGATCTCATAGGACGAGCTCTCGGTCACCCCGGGCTGGTCCCAGACGTCGTCGCGATCGAGGGCCCCGGGCCGCGGACCGCGCTCCTTCTTCGGCCGCGCGAGGACGAAGGTCGGGTGGCCGAGCTGGTCGAGCGCCGAGCGCGTCTGGCGGCCGACCACGGGCTGGCCGCGGTTGAACCACTTGGTCACCAGACCCACCCGCATCAAGGAGATCCGAGACTGGAACCCTGGCCCGAAGTCATTCCTCGAGCAGCCCCGCGAGCCCCTCGACCGTGCGCCGCCACCTGCGCTCGCCTTCGCGCAGCTCGATTGCCCCACCGCCGAGCCGGGCGCGTTCGCCATCGTCGCCGAGCCGCTCGATCGCCTCGGTGAGCTGGCCGAAGTCCGGGTCGAAGGCTGGGACTCCCGAGCCTGCCTCGCCCCAGGGCACCGAATCGACGCAGGTCCCATTGACGCCGTCGAGGACGATCTCGTTCATCGGCGGCGAGTCGTTGGTAATCGACGGCATCCCGAACGCCACCGCCTCATAAAGCGGCAGCCCGAGGCCCTCCCAGCGCGACGGAGAGAGGCAGACGTCGCAGCTCGCGAACTGGAGCAGGTGCTCGTCGGTCGGTCGGTCCTCGAGCTCGATCAGCACCCGTTCGTCGCCGCCCGCGGCCTGCTCCAGCTTGCCCGCCTTGCGGTCGACCTGACCGCGGATCAGCAGGCGGAACCGCGGGTCCGCGGTTCGCGTGAAGGCCTCGACGATCTCGGCAAACGGCTTGCGCTTGCCCATGAACGACCCCGGAACGTAGAAGCGCACCGTAACCGAGCTCTGCCTGGCACCCGCTGCCCGCTCAGCCACCTCGAGCAGCTCCGGGTGACACCCCCAAACCAACAGCGGGCTCTCGATCCCGAGGCCGCGATAACGCTCTTGCTCGGCGCGGGTGAATGAATAGATGACGTCGTATGCGCCCTTCGCGGGCTCGGCGTGCTCGGGGGCGAAGTGCTCCCAGACGAAGCGTCCGATCGTGCGAACACCGCGCTCGCGCAGCGCTGCGATCTCCTCGAACTGGTCGTTTTGATCGGTGAACACCGCAGCGAGCGAGTTCTCGGCTGCCCAGGCCGCGTACTCGCCAGCGGGGATGTCGGCCCCCGACGCCGCCGTGACTGCGGGCTGATCCCAGACCGGGTCGTCGATCCGCTCGAGTTGTGCACGCGGCCCCTTACCCGGCTTCGCCAGGATGAAGGTCTCGTGGCCGAGCTCGTCGAGGGCGGAGCGGATGTAGCGTGAGACCACCGCCTGGCCGCTCGCAAACCACTTCGTGACCAGACCTATCCGCATGCCCCGGCCCAGTGGCGAGTGGCGAGTGGCGAGTGGCGACTCAAGCGCTTGCGTGCTCTATCTGCGCCGTCGCCCTCTCCCCAGCGGTCGGCCCGGTCGGGTACCCGAGCTCCTCCAGCAGCTCGCCCGCGACCGCCTCGAACTCCGCCCGCTGCTCAGCGGTCATCTGGGTGCGCCAGCGGGCGACCCGGTCGACGCTGGGCGGCTTCGTCGTCATCGCGTGGGTGGCCATCCGGCGCTCGACGCTGAGCTCTTTCGCGCGCCCGTCGCCGGGCAGCGCTCGGGCCATCTCCTGGAGGCGCTCGCCCGAGCGCTCGTGGTAGGCGAGCATCGAGTCGTCCCAGGGCAGGTCGATGAACTCGCTCACCCTGCGCAGCACCGGTTCAGTCTCCAGGATCAGGTCCTCGTATCGAATCTCGAGATAGTGCTCGAGCTTGGGCGAGTCCTCGCGCGCCTTGCCGATCTTCTTTCGCCAGCGCTTGGCGATGTCGCCGGCGGTCAGCTCGCGGACGGTGCGATCGAGCACCGAGAGGGCGACGTCGCGGCCGTCGCGGATCACGTGCACGAAGCGCGCCTCGGGCAGCGCCCGCTGGATCAGCTTCATCTTCTGCACGTAGGTCGGGGTCTTCTCGCCCCAGCGCGGCTTGCCCTGCTCTTCCATGTAGGCCTCATAGAAGGTGCGTACCGCGGGCCCGGGTCTGAGCTTCGGCAGCGCCTGCAGCCGGGCCAGCATCTGTTCGTCCGAGAACCCGAAGTCTCCCCATTCGCGCGCCGACTTCATCGCCGCCAGGGCGCTCTCGGGGGTCGCCTCGGGCTCGCGCGCGGCCTTGATCAGGTCGGGGACGAAGTGCGTCTCAGGGGGGATCGTGAGCTGCGGGTGGGCGTCGAGCATCATCCGCAGCAGGGTCGTGCCCGAGCGGTTCATGCCGACCACGAACACGGCAGGCTCGCGATCGGAATCGTCGCGCTTGAGCCTCGACAACAGGCCCATCAGGCGGTGCCTCGGTCGGTCCGCTGCTTCGCCCGGGCCCACTCCTCCGGCGGCACCCAGGAGTCCCTCGGCGTCTGCGTCTCATAGCCCAGTTCGTCGAGCAGATAGCCCGCCGCCTGCTCGAACTCGGCGTTCTCGGTGTCGCTCATCTCGCGCTTCCAGACCGCGACGCGCTCGGCGTCCGGCGGCTTCGTCGTCATCGCGTGGGCCGCGACGCGCTCGCCTGCCTCGCGCTCGGGCCGCCCCTTCTTCGCGGGCAGCGCGCCCGCCATCTCCTGGAGGCGGTCCGAGGCGCGCTCGTGGTAGCTCAGCATCACCGGGTCATAGTCGAGCTCGACCAGCTCGCAGATCCGCCGCAGGACCCCCTCGGTGTCGCCGATCAGATCCTCATAGCGGACCTCGACGTAGTCGGAGTCGGCGATCTCGGCGGCGTCCTCGCGCGACTTCAGGATCCGTTTGCGCCAGCGCCGGGCCATCTCGCGTGGGGGCACCGGCTGCTTGCCGCGCTTGATCACCCGGGCGTTCTGAGACAGCCCGGCATCGCGACCGTCGCGAATCACGTGGATGAAGCGCGCCTCCGGCAACGTCTTTTGGATCTTCTTCATCTTGCGCACGTAGTCGGGGGTCTTGTCGCCCCATCGTGGCTTGCCGTGCTTGGCCGCGTAGAGCTCGTAGAAGGCCCGCAGGGCGTCGCTGGTGTTGAACGGCCTCACCGTCTCGAAGGCGGCGAGCAGGTCGGCCTCCTCGAGCCCGAAGTCGTTCCACCGCCGGCGCTCGTCGCGGACGATCGATCGCGAGGCGGTCCGCGGGTTGAAGCGCAGCTTGCCCGACCGCTGGATGAACGGGAGCACGAAATGGGTCTCGGGCGGGATCGCGAGCTGTGGGTGGGCGTCGAGCATCATCCGCAACAGGGTCGTGCCCGAGCGCCCGACGCCGACCACGAAGGGAGCCGGCGCGGCCGGCTCCGAGCGCCCGTTCAGGTGTCGGTTGCGCAGCAGGCGAAGCGAGTAATCGAAGGCCATCGGGTCAGGAGGATGGCACGTCGTAGCCGAGGTCGCGAAGCAGCGAGCCGGCCACCGTCTCGAACTCGAGCCGATCGGATTCCGGCATCTCGCCGCGCCAAATGCCGCTCCGCGCGCTGGTCGCGGGCTCGGCGGCGAGCGCGTGCGCCGAGCGGCGCTCGTCGGCGCTGCGGGCGGGCCGATCGCCCTCCGGCCCGAGGTCGCCGAGCTCGTCGAGTCGCTGCGCGGCGCGATCGGCGTGCCTGACCATCGCTGCGTCGTAGTCGAGCGCGAGCAGCTCACAGACCCGCCGCAGCGCCGGCTCGGGGTCGGCGACCAAGTCCTCGTAGCGCAGCTCGAGGTAGCGGCCCCGGAGCGCCCGCGCCCGCTTGCGAGCGTTCTCGATCCTCCGTCGCCAAAGCTCCGCCGTCGCGCTGATCGGTTTTTGCGCGCCCATCCCCCGCCGCCGGCGCGAGAGGGCGACGTCGCGGCCGTCGCGGATCAGGTGTACGAAGCGCGCCTCGGGCAGGGTCTCGGCGATCGGACTCATCCGCCTCACGTAGCCCGGGGTCTTGTCGCCCCAGCGCCGCTTCCCGCGCACCTCCGCCGTGAGCTCGTAAAACGCCCGCAAGACCCCCGCCGCCGACGGCTCGACGAGGGCTGCGACCCGCTCCGTGAGCGCCTCGGCGTCGATCCCGAACTCGCCCCAGCTGCGGGCGGCCGTGATCTCGGCGACCAACCGCCGACCATCGTCGCCCGCGCGTGCGCGCTCGATCAGACCGGGAACGAAGTGGGTCTCGGCGCCGATCGCGAGCTCGGGATGGGCGTCGAGCATCAAGCGCAGCAGGGTCGTCCCCGAGCGCCCAACCCCGACCACGAACGGGGCCGGCGCTCTGTCTCGGCTCACGCCGGCGCCGGCGCGGCGCTGCGGACGAGCGACTCGAACAGCTTCAGGCCGTCGGCCGAGCCGGTCAGTGGATCGACGGCGTGCTCGGGGTGGGGCATCAGCCCGACCACGTTGCCGCGCTCGTTGGCGACCCCGGCGACGTCGGCAAGGGAGCCGTTCGGGTTCTGTCCGGCGGCGTAGCGAAAGACGATTCGCTCGTCGCGCTCGAGCTCGGACAGCAGCGCCGGCGCAGCGAACCAGCGCCCGCTCATGTGCTTGACCGGCACCGAGAGCCGCTCGCCCGGCTCGCACGCCGCGGTCGCCGCGGTCGCCGCGTTGGCGACCTCGATCTCGACCTGTCGGCACAAAAAGCGCAGTCCCGCATTCGGCAGCAGCGCTCCGGGCAGCAGGCCGGCCTCGCAGAGGACCTGAAAGCCGTTGCAGATCCCAAGCACCGGTCGCCCTGTCTCGGCGAACTCGCCGACCGCCTCCATCGCCGGGGCGAACCGGGCGATCGCGCCGGCGCGCAGATAATCGCCGTAGGAGAAGCCGCCCGGGATGACCACCGCATCGAGATCGCTGAGGTCATCGTCGCCGTGCCAGACGAGCCGGGCCGCGTCGACCCGCTCGCACGCCTGCAGCGCATCGCGCTCATCGCAGCTGCCGGGAAATTGCACTACACCGATCACGAGCGGGGAGTAGGGAGCACCAGAATCTCGTACTCCTCGACCAGCGGGTTCGCCAGCAACTTCTCACACAGCCCCTCGAGATCGGCGGCGTCCTCGGCCTCGAGCTCGACCATGCGCCCGATTCGAACCTCCGAAACGCCGTCGAAGCCCAGGGCCGGCAGCGCTCGCTCGACCGCCTTGCCCTGGGGATCGAGAATGCCGTCCTTCGGCCGGATCAGCACGCGCGCCCTCATTGCGATGACACTAGCGCTCGGCGAGGCGCCTCCGGGCGCGTCCCATGAACCCCGAGAGCTTCGAGCGCGCCGGCGGCGGGGTCAGGTCGAGTGGCTCCCCGGGAGCCGGATCGAGCTCGAGGATCTCGCCGTAGCCGGCGCGCTCGAGCTCGCTCTCCAACCCGATCAGCTGGGCGGCGCGGGCCCAGCGCGGGTCATCGGCGAGGTGAATGGTGGTGTCCTCGCTGACGTGGTCGTGCGCCCAATCGACGACCGCCTCGGGCGCCGGGCGCCCGAGGAGCGCGTAAACGCGCTCCAGCACCGCTCCCGGGTCGGCGCGCAGGTCCTCGAGCCTGAGCAGCGCGTAACGACCCTTGAACAGCCGCTCACCGTCGCCACTGGTGGTCTCGAATGCGGCCTTCCAAACCAGCAGCGGGCGCAGGAAATCGGGGATGTCGGCCCGCAGGTCGAGCCCGCGGCGACGCGCGACGACGTCCTCGGAGATCCTCCGGCTCGACCACAGCCGACGTCCCGTGCGGGCGGTGAAGAAGGTCTGGGCGTCGGGGTAGATGTCGGTCCGTCGCCGCCGGCCAAGCAGCATCGAGGCGGTGACCGCGCGCGGGTCGCGGACGAGGTGGATCACCGCCGCGTCGGGATCGAGCTCGGCGAGGGTGGGAAGCTTGTGATGGAGGCGGGTCTCCTTGATCGCCACCTCGGGGGCGGCTTGGAGAAGCTCGCCAAGCAGCCCTCGGACGTGCTCGGGCAACTCTGGCTCGAGCTCGAGCTCGGGCGCCCGCGGGCCACCCCAGTTGAAGAGCTCGATCGGCAGCTCGGGGTGGCGCTCGGCGCGAAAGCGCTCGCGCAGCTCGCGGGTCTCGGCGAAGACGTCGACCTCGCGAGCGCCGCTCCCACCACCGATGGTCGGGGCGTCCTCGCGCAGCGGTTCGTAGAAGCAGCGCAGGCCCGGATCCTCTTGGAGGACGTCGTAGAGGATCGTGGTGCCGGAGCGGCGCAGGCCGAGAACGAACAGGTTCATCGCGGCTGAGGTTAGGGAGCGGCGGGCGGGCTGGAGGCTAGAGGCGGCGGCCGGTGATCCGCTCGTAGGCCTCGACGTACTTCGAGCGGGTGCCCGCGACCACGTCGTCGGGGAGCTCGGGGCCCGGAGGGCTGTGGTCCCAGCCGGACTGATCGAGCCAGTCGCGTACGTACTGCTTGTCGAACGAGGATTGGGCGCGCCCCGGTTCGTAGTCGTCGGCGGGCCAAAAGCGCGAGGAGTCGGGTGTGAGGACCTCGTCGCCGAGCACCACCTCGGCGCCGGGCGAGGAGCCGAACTCGAACTTGGTGTCGGCGATCAGGATCCCCCGCTCGGCCGCGTGCTCGCGAGCGTGCTCGTAGAGCTCGAGGGTGGCCCGGCGCAGCTCCTCCATCAATGGCCGGTCGCCGATCAACTCCGCGGCGCGCTCGAAGTCGATGTTCTCGTCGTGCTCGCCGACCTCGGCCTTGGTCGCCGGGGTGAAGATCGGCTCCGGCAACCGCTCGGACTCGCGCAGTCCGGCGGGTAGCTCGATCCCGCAGACGGCGCCGGTCTGTTGGTATTCACGCCAGCCCGAGCCGCTGAGGTAGCCACGGGCGACGCACTCGACCGGGTACATCTGCAGCCGCTTCACCCGCAGCCCCTTGCCGGCGACCTCCTCCGGCACCTGCTGGGAGATGTAGTGGTTGGGGACGATCTCGCCCGTCGTCTCGAACCAGAAGACCGACATCTGGGTGAGTACCTCGCCCTTCTCGGGGATCGCCGTGGGTAGCACCACGTCATAGGCGGAGATCCGGTCCGAGGCGACCATCAGCAGATCGTCCTCGACCTCGTACATCTCGCGCACCTTCCCCGAGGCGACGAGCTTCAGATCTGCAAGCGAACTGGTCAATGGGGATCGGCGGCGATGCTATCGCCCAGCTCAAAGAGCTGATCGCCGACGCCGATCGTGCCGCTGCGGGTGACGTTCGCGCGCAGACCGCCGCGATGGACCAGGCCGCGCAGCACCCCGTCCCGGGTCAACCCCTGGAGGTGGTTGCAGGGCTCGCAGAGCTCGACCCCGACGCACTCCACCGGGCCGACGCGAAAGCGCTTGCCCACCAGGTGATTGAGCCGCGCCCCGCGGGTGAGCAGGTTGCGGCGCGACTCCTCGTGGCTGAGCTCGAGCCCGGTCTCGGCCCTGAACGCCTCCAGCGCCTCCGCTTCGATCAGGGTCAGGTCCTCGCCCTCGCGCGCGGCGGGCGCGGGGACGAAGTAGCGGTCGCCGCGCGGCCCCTGGCCCGCGAGCACCTCGACCGATTGGACCGTCTCGGGCAGGGCAGACTCGACGGGCGTGATCGCGATCGCTTCGACCGTTGCCGTCATCGGCTTCAACGATAGAGGCCGGCTCACCCCAGCGCGTCGAAGAGGCGGGCCGCTATCGGCGCCGCGAACTCCCCGCCCGAGGGCTTGTCCTCGACCAGGACCGCGACCGCGAGATCGCCGCGGGCAGCGATGAACCAAGCATGGGTCGGCGGCGGATTCCCGCTGCCGAACTCGGCGGTGCCGCTCTTGCCGATCGGGTCGCCCGGGATTCCGGCGAGCGCGGTCCCGGTGCCGGAGGTGACCACGTCGCGCATCATCGAGCGCAGCTCGGCGAGGTCGGTCGCCGGAAGCGGCGGCCCCTGAGCGCGCGGGTCGGTGGCCAGCACCCGCGGCTGGTGCCAGCGGCCTTCCGCGACCGTGGCCGCGACCCCGGCCATCGCCGCCGGGCTGACGAGGATGCGCCCCTGGCCGATCATCGACGCCGCCTGCTCGGTCGCGTCCCGCGCCGGCGGGACGTCGCCGGCAAAGACCGGTACCGCAAGCCGGTATGGAGGCCCCCCGATTCCGAACGCCGAGGCGGTCTCGGTCAGATCGTCGGCCGCGAGCCGGTCGGAGAGCGAGATGAAGGCGGTGTTGCACGACTCGGCGAAGTCGACTCGAAACGGGACCGCACCCGCCGCGCCGCCCTCGAAGTTGCGGAACGAGCGCCCGCCCACGGTGACCGCCGGCGGGCAATCGACGATCCGGTCGGGATCGAGGCCCGCGGCAAGCAGCGCCGCGGTTGTCACCACCTTGAAGGTCGAGCCGGGCGGGTACCGGCCCTCGAAGCCGCGGTTGAAGGCGTCGTCGACGGGCCGGCTCGCACTCGCCAGCACGTCGCCCGTGGAAGGCTGTACGGCGACCAGGGCCTCGACGTCGTCGCTGTCCCCGAGCGCCTGCTCGGCTGCCGTCTGCACGATCACGTCGAGCGTCGTCCGCAGCGGCCTACCGCGCTCGCCGTCCATCTCGAGCAGGGTCTCGGCGGGCGAACCGTCGGCGAACCTGGTGATCACGCTGCGGTTCGGGGTGCCGGCGAGCCGCCGTTCGAACTGGGCCTGGAGCCCGAACTGACCGACGTTGTCCCCGGCCGCGTACGGCTCCCCGAGCTCGTCCAGCTGCTCGGCGGTGACCGGGCCGACGGTGCCGAGCAGGGCACGGGCGAACTCCCGGGTCGGCGCCAACGGCAGCTCGCGCTGGCCGAACTCGATTCCGTCGATCGGGTCGAGGCGGTCGCGGATTCGCGCGAACTCCGACGCGCGCAGGACGATCGCGGGGACGAAGTTGTCGGGGCTGGCCGCGGCCTCGATCGAGCGTCGCAGGGTCTTCGCGTCCGCCTCGGTCGCCGCGGAGATCGCCGCGATCGCGGCGTCGGGGTCGGCGAGCTCGCCGGGGACCACACCGACCTCGACCACGGGCCGTGGGATCACCAGGCGCGACCCGTTGCGGTCGAGGATCGCGGCGCGATCGGCGAACGAGCGCTCCGTCCCGAGCCTGGTCCCGGGGGAGTCGAGGTCGGGATGGACGACGTCGTCGGACCAGTGGACCAGCCAGCGGTCGCCGAGGCTCAGCAGCCGTACCTGGTCGTTGTCGTAGGCGAACTCGCCGATCCCCGGCACCTGCCAGGTCATCCGGGTGGTCGCGGTGGCGCTGTCGCCGTCCTCGCCGACCGAGGCGACCGAGGCCTCGAGTGTGGCGCCGTCGAGGCCGTCGACGTTCGCCTCGAGCGCTGCGGCGACCTCGCCCGGCCGTCCGTCGGTGAGCGCCGCGGCGGCCTCGTAGTCGCCCGTCTCGTAGGCGTTCAGGAACTCGTCCAGCGCGTCCTCGGCACCCGGTCCCCGGGTGAGCAGCACGACGGCAACCGCGAAACAGACCGCCGCGGTGACGGCGACTGCGATCGCCGCTCGCCGCCGGCGAACCGTCCTGGAGCGCTTCGCCTGGTCGATCTCCCCGGTCACCTCGACCGGCATTCAAGCACCGCGCCAGCGGGCGCCCGAGCGGCTATTGGAAGCGCACCGCCGCTCGCTAAAGTGGCCCGATGAGGCCCGCGCGAACCGGCTGAGATCGTGAGCGCGACCGCTGAGCCCGCGATCACCCCGCTCCACCCGGGGGCGCCCGGCGATCATGACCTCGTCCCGCGGATCCCGCTGTCTCGCCCGCTGCAGACCGCCCGGTTCATCGCCCGCCCGATCTCGTTTCTCGAGCACTGGCGCCGGCGCTTCGGCGACACCTTCCGTGCCCAGCTGTTCGGGCCGGGCGACGTCGTCTTCGTCTCCGATCCCGGCTCGATCAAGCGCCTGTTCTCGGCCGACCGAGAGCACACGATCGCTCCCGGTCGCAACTTCGTCCTCGAGCCGCTGCTCGGCCCGGGCTCGCTGCTGCTGCAGACTGGCGCCGAGCACCTGCGCCGTCGGAAGCTGATGCTGCCGCCGTTTCACGGCGAGCGGATGCGCTCCTACGAAGCGGTGATCCGTGCGACGACCGAGCGCGCGATCGCCGCCTGGCCGATCGATGAGGAGTTCTCGCTGCATCCGAGCATGCAGGCGATCACGCTCGAGGTGATACTGCGGGCGGTCTTCGGGGTCGAGGACGCGGACAGGCGCGAGCGCCTGCGCGATGGGCTGGTCGAGTTGCTGGCGGCGACCGCCTCGCCGACCGCGGTCGCCTTCGCCACCCCGGCGCTGCGCCGACTGCCGCCGTACCGGAGCCTGGCGACCTTGCGGGCGCGCACCGACGAGCTGCTCCATGGCGAGATCGCCGAACACCGTCGCCGCTCGGACCTGGCCGAGCGCGAAGACATCCTCTCGATGCTGCTCGGCGCTCGCTTCGACGACGGCTCGGCGATGGACGACGCCGAGATCCGCGACCAGCTGATGACCCTGCTGCTGGCGGGCCACGAGACCACCGCCACGGGCCTCGCCTGGACCTTCGACCTGCTCCTGCGCCGCGCCGACTCGCTCGCGCGCCTGGAAGCGGAGCTCGCCTCCGGCGAGCACGGCTACCTCGATGCGGTGATCGAGGAGTCGCTGCGGGTGCGCCCCGTGGTTCCGTTCACCGGCCGCGAGCTGCGTCGGGCGACCGAGCTCGGCGGCTACGCGCTGCCTGCCGGCACGGTGATCCTGGCCGCGATCTACCTCACCCACACCCGCGCCGCGACCTATCCCGAGCCGTATGCGTTTCGGCCCGAGCGCTTCCTCGGCGACGGTGCTCCGGAGACCTACTCGTGGATTCCGTTCGGCGGCGGTACCCGCCGCTGCATCGGCGCCTCGTTCGCCCAGCTCGAGATGCGGATCGCGATCGAAACCATTCTTCGCTCCGTCGAGTTGCGCGCCGCCTCGGCGCGGCCAGAGCGGCCGGTGCGCCGCAACGTCACGCTCTCGCCCCGCAACGGTACCCGCGTGGTCGTCGCGCGACGGCGCTAATCGTCGGCGCTTCGCAGGCGCAGGATCAGGACGTGTCCGTGGGTCGCGAACTCGGTGTCGGGCGCGAGCATCCCGGTGGCGACCTCGAAACGCAGCTCCTCACCCGGACGCCCGGCGTCGACGTCGCCGCCAGAATCGCGGCGCTGGCGCACGTAGGTCGCGCTCTCGGCGATCGACCCGACGAGCGCGAAAACGGCGGCGCGGGCAGCTCGCGAGTCCCGCGGGTCGCCGGTCCAGCTCAGCTCGACCTCGAACTCGGCGGCGTCCTCGAACCGGGCGCCGAGCAGCTCCAGCCCGAGCCGCCCGTCGGCGCAGGCGCGCTCGAGGTGGGGCAGCAGATGGGCTTCGGGGTCCTCGGCGACCCAGTTCTCCGCGCCCATCGCGTCGAGCAGCTCACGGGCTCCCTCGACCAGGGCGCCGCCGCCGGCGACTCCCTGGCCGCGCTCGTCGACGTCCCAGCGGCGGTCCATCGCTCAGCCGCCGATCCGATCGAGCCGGGCGAGCACCTCGTCGACGTGGACCAGATAGGCGTCGGGATCGAGCACCGTTTCGAGGTCCAGCTCGGGAGCTGCGGAAGCGAGCAGCTCGCCGAACGGCGTGCCGCTGTCCCAGGCGCCCTGGGCGGCATCCTGGACCACGCGGTAGGCCTGGTCGCGGCTCATCCCGGCCTCGATCAGCGCGGTCAGGGCACGCTGGCTGTGAAGCGCGCCGTGGGTTAGCTCGAGATTGGCCTGCATGCGCTCGGGGTGCACGATCATCCCCTCGACGATACGCACGGCGAGATCCTGCATGTAGTCGAGCAGGATCGTGGCGTCGGGAAGGATCACCCGCTCGGCGCCGGAATGCGAGATGTCGCGCTCGTGCCAGAGGGCGACGTTCTCGAGCCCGGCTTGCGAGTAGCCCCGCAGCACCCGGGCCAGCCCGCAGATCCGCTCGGAGCTGATCGGGTTGCGCTTGTGCGGCATCGCCGACGAGCCCTTCTGGGAGCCCGAGGCGAACGGCTCCTCGACCTCGCGGACCTCGGTGCGCTGCAGGTTGCGGATCTCGGTGGCAAAGCGCTCGAGCCCGGCGCCGGCGAGGGCGATCGCCCCCAGCACCTGCGCGTGGCGGTCGCGCGGGACCACCTGGGTCGAGGCGTCCTCGACGCGGAGCCCAAGCTCGTCCATCACGGTGGCCTCGACCGACGGAGGGGTTGAGGCGTAGGTTCCGACCGCGCCCGAGAGCTTGCCGACCCCCGCCTGCTCGAAGGCCTGCTCGAGCCGCGCCAGGTTGCGGTCAGCCTCGAAGGCGAAGCCCGCCAGTCGGAGACCGAAGGTTGTCGGCTCGGCGTGGACGCCATGGGTGCGCCCGACGCAAACCGTCCGCGCGTGCTCGCGCGCCCTGGCGACCAGCGCATCCCGATAGGCGCGGGCGCCGGAACCGATGATCGTCCCGGCCTCGACCAGCTGCAGGGCGAGCGCCGTGTCGAGCACGTCGGATGAGGTGAGCCCGTAGTGGATCCAGCGGCCGTGCTCGCCGACCGCGTCCGAGACCACGTCGACGAAGGCGGCGACGTCGTGGTTGGTGACGCGCTCGCGCTCGAGCACCGCCTCGAGCTCGAACGAGGCGCGCTCCCGAGCGGCGGCCGCGGCCTCGGCCGGCACCCGCCCCTCGGCCGCCCAGGCGTCGGTCGCGGCCAGCTCGACCTCGAGCCAGCCCTGCATGCGGCGCTCCGCCGTCCACACCGCGCCGATCTGCTCGCGCGTGTACCTCGCGATCACCCGTACCCCATTGCTAGGAGTGGATGATGCGGGCGGCGAGCAACCCCGCGTTCTTGGCCCCGTCGATCGCGACGCAGGCAACCGGCACGCCGGGCGGCATCTGCACCGCCGATAGCAGGGCGTCGAGGCCGCCGAGGCTCTTGCCGAGAATCGGCACCCCGATCACCGGCAGGTCGGTGTGCGCCGCCGCGACCCCAGGGAGCGCGGCCGACATGCCCGCCCCGGCGATCAGCACCCGGAGCCCACGCATGCGCGCCGCGTGGCAGTACTCGCGCACCTTCTCGGGATCGCGATGAGCGCTCATCACCCTGACCTCATAGCGGATGCCCTCATCCTGGAGCGCCTGGCCGGCGCCCTGCATCTTCGGCTTGTCGTTTTTGGAGCCCATGATGATCCCGACGCGCGGCGCGTCGACCTCGATCTCCTCGAACGCGGCCTCGACCTCGGGCATCGGATCGGGGGGCGGTCCGGGCGCGGATTCAACCTCGCTCTCCGCGTTGGGTGTTGGCTCTGAGATCTCCACGCTGCTCCTGTTCGGTCGGGGTTGGTCAGCCGGCGGCGACCGCGTCCACGGCCCGCGCGGCGATGTCGGTCCGCATCTGCTTGCCGGCGAACTCGATCACTTCCGCCGCAGCGTAGGCCTGGTCGCGAGCCTCGCCCGGGGTCGGCGCCAGCCCGGTCACGTTCAGCACCCGACCGCCTGCGGTGACCACCCCGGCATCCGTCCGGGCCGTGCCCGCATGCGTGACCTCGACTCCGTCGGGGACCCGGTCGAGCCCGGTGATCCGATCGCCGCTCGACGACCCGGCCGGATAGCCGGCGGAGGCGAGAACCACCGTCACCGCCCAATCGTCGGAGAACTCAGCGCCGACACCGGCGAGGCCACCGGGCTCGCGGGCCGCGAGGCAGAGCTCCAGCAGGTCGCTGCGCAGGCGTGGCAGGACCGCCTGCGTCTCGGGGTCGCCGAAGCGGGTGTTGAACTCGAGCACCTTGGGCCCGGCGCCGGTCAGCATCAGCCCGGCGTAAAGCACACCGTGAAACGGCGTGCCGCGGCGGCGCATCAACTCGATCACCGGGCGGTGGACGGTGTCGGCGATCTCCTCGACGCGGTAGCGATCGAAGCCCGGGACCGGCGAGTAGCTGCCCATTCCGCCGGTATTCGGCCCCTCGTCGCCGTCGCCGATTCGCTTGTAGTCCTGGGCCGGCGCCAGCGGAAGCACGTGCTCGCCGTCGCAGAGGGCGAGCAGCGAGAGCTCCTCGCCGTCGATGAACTCCTCGAGCACGACCTCGGTCTCGCCGAAGCGCCGCTCGACGAAGAAGGCGTCGACCGCATCGTGCGCCTCTCTCTCGTCGGCGCAGATGATCACCCCCTTGCCCGCGGCGAGGCCGTCGGCCTTGAGCACCGCCGGATATGGCGTGCGGGCGAGGTGCTCGAGCGCCTCGTCGCGGTCGTGAACGACCGCGTGCCCCGCGGTGGCCACCCCCGCCTCGGCCATCAGCTCCTTCGCGTGCACCTTCGAGCCCTCGAGGCGCGCGGCCGCGGCCGAGGGCCCGAAGGCGGCGAGTCCGCGGGTCTCGAGGGCATCGACGAGCCCCTCGACGAGCGGCGCCTCCGGGCCGACGACGACCAGGTCGCAGTTCTCCGCGGCGGCGGCGTCGACGATCGCGGCGACGTCGCCGGAGGCCTCGAAGCAGCGAGCCTCGTCAGCGATCCCTGCGTTGCCCGGCGTGCAGAGCAGCTCGGGCTCTGCAGCGGAGCGAGCCAGGGCGCGGATGATCGCGTGCTCGCGCCCGCCTCCGCCGACGACGAGGACTCTCACACCAATCGGTTTCGCGCTCGGCCGGAACCCGCTTCTTCCCTTTCGAGCCTCGTGCTCACAGTGAAGAGGTGAACTCCTGCGCGTCGATTGCGGTCAGGGTCTCGTTGGAAACGGTGCCGCGGGAGCCCATCTCGACCGAGAGCTTGGCCATCGTCGTCTCGTCGGGCGCCTCGACCACGCTGACGAAGTCGTATTCGCCCAGGGTGGCCCACTGGTTGACGACTTTGACGCCGATCTGCTCGACCTCCTTGTTGACCTCATGGACGCGGGCCGGGTTGTCCTTCAACGTCTTCACGCCGTCAGGGGTCAGGCGGGTGAGCATGATGTAGGTCGGCATGGTCGGATCCTCCTCGCTGGTTCGGCCGGGACCCTCTTTCTTTCACGTCGCGCTCCATCGCGCAAGTATGTGACCGTCATCGCCGACCTGCTGTCCCGAATGCTGCGCTCCGCGGCGCTGCCGTTCGCGGTGCTCGCGCTGGTCGCGCCGAGCGTGATCGCGTTCGCCGCCCTCGGACCCCAGTTCGGCCTCGCGATCGGCGCCGCCACGGTCGGCGCCGTGCTGGTGATCGCAGCGCGGGCCCGCCACGACGAGCGGATCGAGGTCGCGAGCTCGGCCGATGGCCGCTACCGGCTGTTGGTGGTGACGACCGAGCCGCTCGAGGACCCGCCGGTGGTCGAGGAGATCGCGCAGCTCGCCGGCCGCGGCCACGGCCCGGGCACGGAGCCCGCCGAGATCAGGGTGCTGGCCCCGGCCCAGTCGTCGCGACTCGACCGCTGGGCCTCTGACCTCGACGCCGCCCGCGCCGCCGCTCAGCGTGTGGTTGCGGTCTCGCTCGGCTCGCTGGCCGCGGCCGATGTGGACGCCGCCGGACGGGTCGGCGACGGCGACACCGTGCAGGCGATCGAGGACGAGTTGCGCGAGTTCGCGGCGGCCGAGGTGGTCATCGTCGAGGGGCCACAGATCGACGAGGCGGCAGTCGGCGAGCTGCGGCGCCGGCTCGACCGGCCGGTCACCGAGGTCGATCCACGGGCGATCCGCCGAGACGATTCTCAGCGATCAGCCTCGTGATCGCCTTGTGGCGGTAGTCGAATATGCGGTCGAGGTCGCGGCGCACGAACAGGCGTTGCGCCAGCGTGCCGAGCGGCCCGAAGCCGATCCGGTAGCGGACCCGGTCGCGGATCAGGGTGTCGTCGCCGTCGGGCTCGAAGGTGTGGGTGTGATGCCAGACCGCGTAGGGACCCTTGACCTGGGCGTCGATGAAGCGGTGGGGCGGCTCCCAGGCCTCGATTCGCGTGCGCCAGCTAACCGGGACGCCACGCAGGCGCAGCCGGTAGTCGATCAGCGTCCCGGCCGCCATCTCGATCGCGTCCGGAGTGATCACCCGGAAGCGCAGCCAGGGCGGTGTGATCGCCTCCAGGTTGCGCGCGTCAGCGTAGATCTCGAAGGTCCGCTCGAGTGGGAGCGCGACCCGCTGTTCGCGCTCGAGAACCTGCGCGGAGCTCATCGCGCCGCCGCGATCAGCTCGCCGTAATCGGCCACGGTGCGCTCCCAGCCCCAGCGCCCGCGCGCGCGAGCGACTCCGGCTCGAAGCTGGGCCAGCCGCTCGGGGTCGGCGCATGCGCGCATCGCGGCGGTCAGCCCCCGGACGCTCGGGAGATAGGCCGGGATCCCCGAGTTCGCCCGGCCGCGCCGATGGCCGCGGACGAGGAGTCCGTTGTCGCCGGACAAGATCACCTCGTTCATCGGCGGATTGTCGTTGGTGATCACCGGCAGCCCAAGCGCCATCGACTCGTAGAGGTGAAGCCCGAGGCCCTCCCAGCGACTTGGTGCGACGCAGACGTCGGCAGAGGCGAACAGCCGCATGTGCTCGTCCAGCGGCAGGTCCTCGAGCCGGACCGTGACCCGGGGGTCGCGGGCGACGCCGCGGTCGAGCGTCCCGCGCTCGCGCTCGACCTGGCCCTTGACCACCAGCCGCGCATCGCCCGGAACCTTTCGAAACGCCTTCAGCACCTGGGCAACCGGCTTGCGCCTCGACAGAAAGCCGGCCGGATAGAAGAAGGAGATCGCCGCCGGCTGCTCCGAACGGGGCCGGGCGTAGGCGAGCAATTCGGGGTGGATGCCCCAGTGCACTCGCGGGCTCTCGATCCCGAGCTCCGCATAGCGCTGCTGCTCACACTCGGTCAGCGAGTAGACGACGTCGAGCGCGCGCTTGGCGGGCTCGACGTGTTGGCGTCCGAACTGCTCCCAGACATAGCGCCCGATCGTGGTCACCCCGGTGACTCGAAGGGCCTCGATCGCCTCGAAGCCGTAGTTCTGGTCGAAGAAGACGAGCTCGAGCTCGAGCTCGGCGCCCCAGCGAAGCAGCTCTGCGGGCGGGATCTCGTAGGCGGATGCCTCGGTGATCTGAGGCTGGTCCCAGACGCCGGAGCGATCGACGAACGAGGGCCGAATATTGCCTGCCCGGGTCGGCCGGGCGAGGACGTATGTCTGGTGGCCGAGGGCGTCGAGGGCCGAGCGCAGCTGTCGGGCGACCACCCCCTGCCCGCGGTTGAACCAGTAGGCGCAGATCCCGATCCGCATCGCGCGCGAGCTTAGATGCGAGGGCGGGTAGGGACGCAGCCAACACGCCGGGGCGGGTTTTCGCCGGATAGCGGCAAGAAGTCGCCCCGCCGTGTTGGTGGAGCGCGCTGGAAGCCGCGCGGGCTATGCCGCGGAGGCGGCCGTCTCGCCGGCGGCGGCGCCGGCGCGTTCGAAGGTGAGCTCGCCGTCGGCGTTGCCGACAGCGATCTCGTCGCCGTCGGCGAACTCGCCCTCGAGCAGCTTCAGGGCGAGCTTGTCGACGAGCTGGCGCTGGATCACGCGCTTCAGCGGACGGGCCCCATAGGTCGGGTCGTAGCCGAGGTTGCCGAGCAGTGTGCGGGCGTCCTCCGAGAGCTCGATCTCTATCCCGCGCTCGCGCACCCGCCGGGCCAGCAGCCCGACCTGCAGGTCGACTATCCGGCCGATGTCCTCGCGGCTGAGCCGATGGAAGATGACGACGTCGTCGATCCGGTTGAGGAACTCGGGCTTGAAGGTGGTCGCAAGCACCTCCTCGATCTGCTCGCGGATTCCCTCGTCGACCATCGGGCCGACGATCCGGTCCGAGCCGACATTCGAGGTCATGATCAGGATCGTGTTCGTGAAGTTGACCGTGCGGCCCTGACCGTCGGTCAGCCTGCCGTCGTCCATGATCTGCAAGAGCACGTTGAAGACGTCGGGGTGGGCCTTCTCGATCTCGTCGAGCAGGACGACGGCGTAGGGGCGGCGGCGAACCGCCTCGGTGAGCTGGCCGCCCTCCTCGTAGCCGATATAGCCGGGAGGGGCGCCGACCAGGCGCGAGACCGAGTGCTTCTCCATGTACTCGGACATGTCGACGCGGACGATTGCCTGCTCGGAGTCGAACATGAACTCCGCCAGCGCCCGCGCCAGCTCGGTCTTGCCGACTCCGGTCGGGCCGAGGAAGAGGAAGCTGCCGATCGGCCGGTGGGGGTCCGAGAGCCCGGCCCGCGAGCGCCGCAGCGCGTTGGCGACCGCCTCGACGGCCTCGTCTTGGCCGATCACCCGGTCGTGGAGGCGCGCCTCCATCTGGATCAGCTTCTCGACCTCGCCCTCCATCAGCTTCGAGACCGGGATTCCGGTCCAGCGCCCGACGACCTCAGCGACGTCCTCCTCGGTCACCTCCTCGGTCAGCAGCGAGCCGGCCTGGTCGAGCGCGTGCGAGCGCTGCTCCTGCTCGCTGACGATCCGCTCGAGCTCGGGGATCTCGGAGTACTGGAGCTTCGCCGCCCGCTCCAAGTCGTTTTCGCGGTTCGCCTGCTCGAGCTCGCCGCGCGCCGCGTCGAGCTGCTCGACCGCCCCCTTGCGCGCCTCGATCGCCTCCTTCTCGGCCTGCCAGCGCGCCTTGAGCTCGGAGGCGGTCTCGTTGAGCTCGGCGAGCTCGGCCTCGATCGCGTCGCGGCGGGCCTTCGAGGCCTCGTCCTTCTCACCCTTGAGCGCCTCGCGCTCGATCTCGAGCTGGAGGATGCGCCGGTCGACCTCGTCGATCTCCACCGGCGAGGACTCGATCTCCATCTTCAGCCGCGAGGCGGCCTCGTCGATCAGGTCGATCGCCTTGTCGGGCAAAAAGCGGTCGGCGATGTAGCGCTCGGAGAGCGTCGCCGCGGCGACGATCGCAGGGTCGGTGATCCGGACGCCGTGGTGGACCTCGTAGCGCTCCTTGAGTCCCCGGAGGATCGCGATCGTGTCGTTGATGTCGGGCTCGCCGACCAGCACGGGCTGGAAGCGCCGCTCGAGCGCGGCGTCCTTCTCGATCTGCTTGCGGTACTCGTCCAGCGTCGTCGCGCCGATGCAGCGAAGCTCGCCCCGGGCGAGCATCGGCTTCAGCAGGTTGGCGGCATCCATCGCCCCTTCGGTGGCGCCGGCGCCGACGATCGTGTGCAGCTCGTCGATGAACAGGATGATCTGGCCCTCGGCCTCCTGGACCTCCTTCAGCACCGCCTTGAGCCGCTCTTCGAACTCACCGCGGTACTTCGAGCCGGCGACCAGGGCACCGACGTCGAGCGCGATCAGCCGCCGGTTTCGCAGCGACTCGGGCACGTCGCCGTCGACGATCCGCTGGGCGAGGCCCTCGACGATCGCTGTCTTGCCGACTCCGGGCTCGCCGATCAGGACCGGGTTGTTCTTGGTCCGGCGTGAGAGCACCTGGATCACCCGGCGGATCTCCTCGTCGCGTCCGATCACCGGGTCGAGCTTGTTCGCGCGTGCGTCGGCGGTCAGGTCGCGGCCGAACTTCTCCAGCGCCTCGGCCATCTCCTCGGCGTTCGGCGAGGTCACCCGGGTCGGGCCCTGGGTCTCTGCGACGGCTCTCGCCACCGACTCGCGGTCGGGCAGCAGGTCGGCGGTCGGCGAGCCCTTCTCGGCCAGCGACAGCAGTAGGTGGCCAACCGAGATGTACTCGTCGCCGAGCGCCGCCATCTCCTTCTCCGCCCGCTGGAGCGCGTTGAGAAAGGCCTGGGCCGGTCGGGGGTCGGGCGCCTCGGCGCCGCTGACCGTCGGCAGCGAGCCGACCGCCGAGCGAGCACGCTCGGTGATCGCGGCGACGTCGGCCGAGAGCTTTCGAAGGGCCGCCGGGGCGAACCCATCCTCCTGCTCGAGCAAGGCGAGCAGCAGGTGCTGCGGCGCGACCTCGGCGTTTCGGAACTGCGCCGCCAGCCGTTGCGCGCCGGCGACGGCTTCCTGCGACTTGACCGTGAACCTATCTGCCTGCATTCGACGCCAGATTCTACAAGCTTATGGTTACCTTGACAAGTAATCTGAGTGTCATTGCCTAAAGTTTGTCGCCCAGCCGTCGCACCAACCAGGCACCCGCGAGGGTCGCGGGCCCGGCGCCGGCGAGCCCTCGAAGGGCGGCGGTGCGGATCTCGGAGCGAGCCAGCGCCAGCCCGAAGGCGAGTGTGTCGCCGCCGTCGGCGATCGCCACGGCGGTGGTCGCGCGGCGCAGCTCCGCCCGGTCGCCGAGCGAACGCAGCTGCCAGGTGCCGAGGACGAGATCACGGCTGGCCGCGATCCGCGCCAAAGCGAGGGCGCGGGGGTCGAGCTGGTTGAGCCCGAGCGCGCGGGCGGAGATCCCGGGAGCCAGCCAAAGGCCCGTGCCGATCGCCAGGCGGCCGGCGGCCAGCGCCGTGGCCAGGCCGCGCTCGAGGGCATCGAGGGGCTCGCCGCCGGATCTGTACGCCGATCGAGGCTCGCCCATCGGCAGGCAATCTACGCGACCGCTGAGCCGCCGGCAACGCCGGCGGGTCGCCGACCGGATGGCGTCGGAGGCGCATGCCTGCAAAGCTCGATCTCGAGATGCAGGATCTGTTCGAGCGCTGGCAGGAAAGCGACCGGCGGTCGCGCGAGCGGCGGGCAAAGGGTCGCCGCCGACCGCCGCCCCGGCGCCACGGGTTCTCGGTCGGCGTCGCCACCGGCGTCGCCGCGGTGGTCATCGGCGGCGCCGCGATCGAGGCGCCCGACGCCGGCGACGGCGAGCAGGAGCCGGGCGGCGTGGTGCTCACCGCGGCGGTCTCCTCCACGAGCCTTTCGCACGGTGACGACACGCTGGTCCGGCCTCCGCGCCTCGTCCCGAAGAGCAAGTACGTCGGCGGCGCCAAGCCGGAGCACAAGCCCGATCGCCCGGGGCGCAAGGTCCCGACCGCGGCGGCGCTGCGAGATGCCTGGAGCTATGCGCAGCGGCGCGGTGGCCTGGTCTCGATCGGGGTCAGCGACAGCGAGGGCAAGCTTCGCGGCCGCGACTTAAATCGCCGTTACGCGGCCGCGAGCGTGGTCAAGTCGATGCTGCTCGCGGCCGAGGTGCGCCGCCTGAAGCAGGCGGGCGAGGGCATCGACTCGACCACCGATTCGCTGCTGCGGGCGATGATCACCTACTCCGACAACGAGGCGGCCGACTCGATCTACTCCCGGGTCGGGGACGAGGGGCTCAACCGGGTCGCCAAGCGGGCGAAGATGACGCGGTTCACGGTCGCCGGTTACTGGGGCAACGCCCAGATCGCTGCGGGCGACATGGCGCGGCTGTTCGGCGATCTCGATCGCGCGCTCGTGCGCGAGCACCGTGAGTACGCCAAAGGGCTGCTCGGTTCGGTGACCGAGACCCAGCGCTGGGGCATCCCGGCCGCGGCCGGCGACGACTGGGCGGTGCGCTTCAAGGGCGGATGGCTGCCCGACCACGCCCTCGTCCACCAGGCGGCCGAGCTACGGGAGCGCAAGGGCGATCGCAAGCTTGCGATCGTCGTGCTCACCGACGAGCAGCCGTCGTTCGACTACGGGATCGAAACGGTCCGCGGCGTGGCCGAGCGCCTGCTCAACCCGGCGCGCGGCGACGAGGGCCGAGGCGCTCGATCGGGATCCTGATCGAGGCCGGGTCGTCGGCCTCGTACTTGCCGTAGGGAACGATCTCGGTCCGCAGCGAGCGCCGCACCCGCTGGAGCTCTCGGCTCATCTCCGCCTCCAGCGCGGCGGCGCGCTTACGCATCCGCATCGCCTCCGAGCGGGCTCGCTCGAGCTCTCGCTCGAGCGAGAGCACCGTCTCGACTCCGGCGAGGTTGAGGCCGTCGTCGGCGGTCATCCGCTGGATCCGGCGCAGGCGCTCGACGTCCTCGTAGGAGTAGAGGCGCGTGTTCTTGGGCGAGCGCTTCGGCCTGATCAGCCCGCGAGCCTCGTACATCCGCAGCGTCTGCGGGTGCATCTCGGCGAGCTCGGCCGCGACCGAGATCATGAACACCCCGCGTCGGCGATCGACGCCGGCGGCGTGGGTCACGGTTGGCTGCTTCGGCTTGTCGTCGCGGGCGGCCATCGCTCTCAACCAACCTTCGTCGACACCGCGGACGCCTTGCGCAGCAGGTCGGCGCGCGGATCGTGGTCGTCGATCGCCTCGGCGAAGCCGTCGAGGGCGCGGCGCTGCTCGGCGGTCAGTTCGCGCGGCATCTCGACCTCCAGCCGGTAGAGGATGTCACCGCGCCGCGAGCCGCCGGCCTTCGGCGGTCCCTCCCCGCGCAGCCTCTGGACGCTGCCGTGCTGCGTTCCCGCCGGCACGCGAATCCGCTTGCTGCCGTTCAGGGTCGGTACCTCGACCGTGGCCCCGGCGATCGCCTCGGGCACGGTGATCGGCAGGCGGACTTCGAGATTGCCGTCCTTGCGCTGGCGAAACACCGGCGACGAGACCACTCGCGTGACCACGTAGAGGTCTCCTGGTGGCGCTCCCCGCGGGCCGTCCTCGCCCTTGCCCTTGACCCGGATGCGGCTACCGTCTCGAACCCCGGCGGGGATCCGTACCCGGTAGCGCTTGCGCTGCAGGGTCAGCCCGGAGCCGCTGCAGGTGGGACATGGGTCCTCGATCACCTGGCCGGAGCCGCCGCAGAGCGGGCACGGCTGGCTGATCGAAAAGAAGCCCTGGCTCTCGGAGTCGATCCCGCGCCCGTGACAGCGCGGGCAGGTGACGGGCATCGTCCCGGGTCGCGCACCGGTGCCGCTGCAGGTCTTGCAGGTCGACTGCTTCGGCACGGTAACCGGGATCTCGGTGCCGTCCATCGCCTGCTGAAAGCTGAGCTGGACCTCGGTCTCGAGGTCGCGTCCGCGCTCGGCCTGCGGCTGCCCCGGCCCGCCGCCGCGCCTGAACAGGTTCGAGAAGATGTCGCCGATGTCGGGGCCGAAGCCGCCCGGGCCGCCCGCGGCACCGCGCCCGCCGAGTCCCGAGAACATCCCACCGGAGTCGTATTGCTTGCGCTTCTCGGGGTCCGAGAGCGTGTCGTAGGCCTGCTGGACTTCCTTGAAGCGCTCCTCGGCCGTGGCGTCGCCGGGGTTGCGATCGGGGTGGTACTCGCGGGCGAGCTTGCGGTAGGCCTTCTTCAGCTCCTCGGCCGAGGCGCCTCGCCCGACGCCGAGCGCCTCGTAGTAGTCGGTGGCCATCGCGACGCTCCTACTCGCTGACCACGACCCGAGCGGGGCGCACAAGCTGGCCGTCGAGCCGGTAGCCACGCTCGAGCGTCTCGACCACGGTGCCGGCCTCGACCCCGTCGGCGGGGCGGGTGGCAATCGCTTCGTGGACGGTCGGGTCGAAGGTCTCGCCGATCGGGTCGTAGGCCTCGACCCCGGCGCGGCCGAGCGCCGTCTGCAGCTGGCCGTGGACGAGCTCAACGCCCCGGGTGACATCGTTGCCGCCCTCGGCGACGCTCAGCGCCCGCTCGAGGTCGTCGATCGACGGCAGCAGCTCACGCGCCAGCGTCGCCTTGCCGCGGCGCTCGGCCTCGGCGGCCTCACGCGCAGCGCGCTTTCGGTAGTTGTCGAAGTCGGCCTTCGCCCGCTGAGCCAGCGCCAAATACTCATCGCGCTCGCGGGTGACGTCGGCGAGCAGGGCGTCGAGGTCCGCGGCCACCTCGGTGGCCGCGGCCTCGCCCGTCTCGGCGCTCGGCGCTCGCCCCTCGGCGCTCGGCGCTCGCCCCTCGGCACTCGGCTCTGGGGTCTCGCGAGCGGCGAGTGGCGAGTGGCGAGCGTCGTCCTCCCTATGCCCGCTCGTCATCGACGACCTCCGCATCGACGACCTCGTCCTCCTCGCCGGCGCCGTTGGTAGAGGCGCCGTCGCCGGACGCGGTTGTCTGCTGGGACTCGGCAGCCGCCTGATAGATCTGCTCGGAGACCTTGTGGAATGCGGCCTGCAGGGCATCGGTCTTCGCCTTGATCTCGTCGATGTCCTCGGACTCGAGCGTCGCCCGAACCGCGGCAATCGCCTCGTTGATCTCGGTCCTTGCCGACTCGTCGACCTGATCGCCCATCTCCGCGAGCTGCTTCTCGGAGCTGTAGGCGGCGTTCTCGGCGACATTGCGCGCCTCGGCGAGCTCGCGCTGACGCCGATCGTCGTCGGCATGCGACTCAGCGTCCTTGATCATCTGCTCGACCTCGGACTCCGACAGGCCCGAGCCGCCCTTGATCTCGATCGTCTGCTCCTTGCTCGTGCCGAGGTCCTTAGCGGTGACGCTGACGATGCCGTTGGCGTCGATGTCGAAGGCGACCTCGATCTGCGGGATGCCACGCGGTGCCGGCGGGATCCCGGTGAGCTGGAACTTGCCCAGCGACTTGTTGTAGGCGGCCATCTCGCGCTCGCCCTGGAGGACGTGGATCTCGACCGACGGCTGGTTGTCGTCGGCGGTCGAGAAGATCTCCGACTTGCGGGTCGGGATCGTCGTGTTGCGCTCGATCAGCTTGGTCATCACGCCGCCCTTGGTCTCGATCCCCAGGGTCAGCGGGGTGACGTCGAGCAGGAGCACGTCCTTGACGTCGCCGGAGAGCACCCCGGCCTGGATCGCTGCGCCGATCGCGACGACCTCGTCGGGGTTGACGCCCTTGTGCGGCTCCTTGCCGACCAGCTCGGAGACCTTCTCCTGCACCGCCGGCATCCGGGTCATGCCGCCGACGAGGACGACGTGGTCGATGCTCGAGCCGCCGGCGTCGGCCAGCGCCTGCTTGACCGGCGCGACCACGCGGTCGAGCAGGTCGGAGGTGAGCTCGGCCAGCTTTGCCCGCGTCAGCTTGATCTCGAGGTGCTTGGGCTCGTTGTTGATCGCGGTGATGAAGGGGACGCTGATCTGCGTCTCCTGGGTGGTCGAGAGCTCGATCTTCGCCTTCTCGGCCTGCTCGTAGAGGCGCTGCAGCGAGCGCTTGTCGTTGGAGACGTCGACGCCCTGGTCGCGCTTGAACTCGGCGACCAGCCACTCGACGATGGCCTTGTCCCAGTTGTCGCCGCCGAGGTGGTTGTCACCCGCGGTCGACTTGACCTCGAACACGCCGTCGCCGATCTCGAGCACGGAGACGTCGAAGGTCCCGCCGCCGAGATCGAAGACCAGGATCGTCTGGTCGGACTCCTCCTTGTCCAGCCCATAGGCGAGCGCCGCCGCGGTCGGCTCGTTGATGATCCGCTTGACCTCGAGCCCGGCGATCTTGCCGGCGTCCTTGGTCGCCTGGCGCTGATCGTCGTTGAAGTAGGCGGGGACGGTGATCACGGCCGAGTCGACCGTCTCGCCGAGCTTCGACTCCGCATCGGCCTTCAGCTTCTGCAGGATCATCGCCGAGATCTCGGGCGGCGAGTACTGCTCGTCGCGGACGTCGACACGAACGTCGCCGTTGGGGCCGGCGACGACCTTGTAGGGGACGATCGTCTCCTCCTCCTTGACCTCGGCCTCCTTGCGGCCCATAAAGCGCTTGATCGAGAAGACCGTGTTCTCGGGGTTCATCACCGCCTGGCGCTTGGCGACGGTGCCGACCAGGCGCTCGCCCGAGTCGGTGAACGCGACCACGGACGGGGTCGTGCGCCCGCCCTCCGCGTTCTCGATGATCTCCGGCTCGCCGCCCTCGAGGACGGCCATCGCCGAGTTGGTGGTTCCCAGGTCGATTCCGATGGTCTTGGCCACGGTTGCTCCTTTAGCTTCTAGCTCAGGTTCTAAGAAATCTGAGTGAGAGCCTAGCAGATGTGTGCGAGCGCACAGCGGGTTTCCGACGCCCGCGCCGGCCGTCTCAGCGAGCCGGCTGCGCGCTCAGCCCGCGGTGCAGTCCTTGGGAATCTGGCCGGCCGGCTGCGTGGCGATATCGACCGTCGGGCCCTTGCCGATCTGGCCGGCGTAGGCGGCGACGAAGGCGGCGATCGGGCCGGCCTCCTCGTTGAGCACGATCGCCTTCGGCATCCGCCCCGCGACCCCGCAGGTGATCGCCCGTAGAACCCGCGTCTCGATCCCGCCGTACTGATCGGCCGAGTTCGTCCCGCTGGGGACGAGGATCTCGTCGAGGGCGGGACCGACGACGCCGTCGGTGCCGGCGGCCGCCAGCGTGTGGCAGGCGCCGCAGTTGTTGGCGAACAGGTTCTTGGCCTCGACGTCGGCCGCGGCCACCTGGACGGCACCGGCGCTCTCGTCGCCCTCCTTGCCGAGCGCGACGATCGGCAGCACGATCAGACAGATCGCCGCGAACAGGCCGAAGACGATGAAGGGGCGCTTGCTCACCGAGCTCAGAAAACTACCGGCTCGGCGCCGCGGGGCGCGCACGGTTGCGTCGATACCAGGGGCACATCCGGCTCAGCGCGCAGTGCTCGCAGCGAGGCTGCGGCCGGCAGACCCGGCGCCCGTGGGTGATCAGGTTGACGTGCAACTCATAGGCGTCCTCGGGGTCGGTGATCGCGAGCATCTCGTCGTGGGCGAGCTCGAACGAGGCTCGGTCGGGAAACAGCCCGAGGCGCCCACCGACCCGGTGGACATGGGTGTCGACCGGGATCTCCGGGCGGCCGAAGGCGAAGATCAGCACGCACGCCGCCGTCTTTCGCCCCACTCCGGGCAGGTCGACCAGGAAGGCGAGCGCCTCGTCGCGCTCGGCCTCGGCGAGCCAGTCGAGCGTCGGCTCGCCGTCGGCATCGGGCAACAGTCGCAGCACCTCCTGGATCCGGGGTGCCTTGGTCGCCGCCAGGCCGCCCGGTTTGATCGCCGCCTCGACCTCGCTCGGCGGAGCGTCGCGGACCTCGATCCAGGTCGGCAGCGCCGCGCGCAGCCGGGTGTACGCGACGTCGCGGTTTCGGTCGTTGGTGTTCTGGGAGAGGATCGTGCGCACGAGCTCGGCGATCGGATGCCCGTGCGGATCGTTGACCGGGCGGCCGTAGAGCTCGCGCAGGCGGTCACGGATCGCATGCACCCTGGCCCGGCGCGGCCGGCGCCATCCGGGGGTGGGCCCTTGGTCGCAGTGGCCGCCATCTCCACGCAGGTTATTTTCCCGCCGATGGTCGAGATCTCAGCGGCGGTCGTCCATGTGGACGGCGTCCGCACCTTTTACCGGCGTCGCGATGGGGAGGGCGCACCGGTGCTCTTCGTCCACGGCAACCCGACCCACTCCGAGGACTGGCTGCCGTTCCTCGAACGCCTTCAGCGCCCGGCGATCGCCCTCGACCTGCCCGGGTGGGGATTCAGCGAGGCGCCGAGCCGCAGGCGCTTCGACTATTCGTTCGAGGGCCTCGGGGCGTTCGTCGGGCGCTTTTGTGAGGCGCTCGGAGTCGGCGAGCACTCGCTCGTCGTCCACGACTGGGGCGCGGTCGGCCTGATCGCCGCTCAACGCCGGCCCGAGCTGGTCGAGCGCCTGGTGGTGATCAACGCCGTGCCGCTGCTCGAGGGGTATCGCTGGCACTGGATCGCCCGCTACGCCTGGCGGGTTCGGTTCGTCGGCGAGCTCGCCAACACGGTCACGACCAGGCCCGCGCTGAAGCTGCTCACCCGCCCGGCGACACCCCGGCGTGGGCCGCTGCCGCGCGAGTTCATCGAGACCATCTGGCGCGGCTGGCACCGCGGAGCCTGGCGCGAGATGCTCGACCTCTACCGATCCGCCGACCCCGAGCGCCTGGCGGCGGCCGGCGGCCGGCTCGGGGAGCTGCGCTGCCCGGCACTGGTGATCTGGGGCGCCGATGACCCGTACCTGCCGGCGAGCCTCGGCCGCACCTACGCCGAGCGCCTCGGTGACGCGCACTTGGTCGAGCTCGCGGGTGCCGGGCATTGGCCGTGGCTCGAGCGCCCGGATCTCGTCAGCCGCGTCTGCGGTTTCCTCGAGGCTCCGGGGGTTAACCCCACCGGTAACCCGTAACAGTGTCTTTACAATGCCGCCCCATCGTGCGTGCGGCCGGGGCGAAGATCAGCGGTTTTTTGCCCAAGGGGTGGGTCGACGCCGGGTGGCAGCTCCTGCTCTTCTTCGTCGCCTACAACGGCTATCAGGTGGTCAGGGGGATAACCGACGGGGGGATCGACGCCGCCTACGCCAACGCCGGGCACGTGATCGCGCTCGAGCGCTCGCTCGGCAGCTTCTTCGAGCCGGGCTTTCAGCAGGCGCTGATCGACCACGCACCCTGGTCGATCGACATCGCCAACTTCCTCTACCTGAACACCCACTTCGTCATCACAACCGCCTTCCTCGTCTGGCTCTATCTGTATCGCAACGACCACTTCTACTTCGTTCGCAACATGTTCATGGCCGCGATGGCGATCGGGCTGATCGGCTACCTGCTGTTCCCGACAGCACCGCCGCGGCTGTTCGCCGGCGAGGGCTTCACCGACACGATCGCCGCCTTCACCGGCGTTGCGCAGGACTCGGATACGGCAAAGCTGCTCGTCAACCAATACGCCGCGGTGCCGAGCATGCACATCGCCTTCTCGCTGATGGTCGCGGTCCCGGCCGGGGCGCTGGCGCGAACTGCGCTCGCCGGCCGCGCGTGGAGTGCATATCCGCTGATCGTCTTCTTCGTCATCGTCGCGACCGGCAACCACTACTGGTTCGACGCGGCGGCCGGCGCCGCGGTCGCCTGCATGGCGGCGCTGGTGGCGACCGCGATGGGGCGGCTTCGCCCGGCCGCGTGGGCGTGGCCCGAGGGCAGCCAAGAGGCGACTGCGTGAAGTAGCGTCCGCGGATCGCCGAGCAACGGGCACAGCCGAGGACGGCCGCCGAATGGCGAGGCTACGCTCGTCATCGCCTGATCGAATCGCGGCTGACACCGAACGCGATCTCGATGACCGGGCTGGTCTTGAACGCCGCGGCCGCCGTCCTGGTGCTCGAGAAGCTCTTCTTCTGGGCGGGGCTCGCATTCATCGTCGGCTCGGTCATGGACACGCTCGACGGCCGCTACTCGCGGATGTCGGGCAAGGGAACTCTGTTCGGCGCCTTCCTCGACTCGACCCTCGACCGGATCGAGGAGGGGGTTGTGATCACAGCCGTCGCCTGGTACTTCGCCGACAGCGGCGAGGCGGTGGCCGCCGCCGCCTGTGTGTTCACCGTGCTCGGCTCGCTGATGGTCTCCTACACCCGCGCTCGAGCCGAGGCGCTCGGGGTCGAGTGCAAGGTCGGGATCGCAACCCGGCCCGTCCGCGTGGTGATACTTTCGATCGGCCTCGTGTTCGGCGCCGGGGACCTGATCTCGAGCGTCGACCTTCTTCCCGCGTCCATCTACGTGCTCGCGGGCCTCACCGCGTTCACCGTCGGACAGCGTGTTTGGCACGTCAGGGGCGAGCTCGAGGCGATCGAATCGGCCGACTGAGAGGCCGCCGAGCGTGTAACCAACCGGCGAAGAACGGGTAATAGGCCATCCACCCGCCCGCCATGGAGGAACCCTTCGTATGAGTGAACCAAACGGCCGCGCCGACGGGTCCGCCTCGAACGGCCGCCGAGCCGACGACGGCAAGGTCCGCGTCGCGATCGTCGGCGTCGGCAACTGCGCCAACAGCTTCATCCAGGGCGTCCAGTACTACAAGAACGCCGACCCCACCGAGCAGGTCCCGGGCCTGATGCACGTCGATCTCGGCGGCTACCACGTCCGCGACATCGAGTTCGTCGCCGCCTTCGACATCGACTCCGAGAAGGTCGGGAAGGACCTCTCGGAGGCGATCTGGTCGGGCCAGAACGACACGATCAAGTTCGCAGATGTCCCCGAGCTCGGGGTCGAGGTCCAGCGGGGGATGACCCACGACGGACTCGGCAAGTACCTGAAGCAGAAGATCACCAAGGCTCCCGGGCAGACCGCCGACATCGTCGGCATCCTCAAAGAGAAGCAAGGCGGACGTCCTCGTCTGCTACCTGCCGGTCGGGTCCGAGATGGCGACCAAGTGGTACGTCGAGCAGGCGCTCGAGGCCGGGGTCGGCTTCGTCAACTGCCTGCCGGTGTTCATCGCCCGCGAGGACTACTGGGATCAGCGCTTCAGCGAGGCCGGTCTGCCGATCATCGGCGACGACATCAAGTCGCAGGTCGGGGCGACGATCGTCCACCGCCAGCTCGCCCGGCTGTTCCACGATCGCGGGGTCGAGCTCCAGCACACCTCGCAGCTCAACGTCGGCGGCAACATGGACTTCTTCAACATGCTCGAGCGCGAACGACTCGACTCGAAGAAGATCTCGAAGACCAACGCAGTCACCTCGGTGATGGGAACCGAGCTCCCCGACCGCGATGTCCACGTCGGCCCCTCCGACTACGTGCCCTGGCTCACCGATCGCAAGTGGGCGCACATCCGGCTCGAGGGCAAGTCGTTCGGCGATGTGCCCTTGACCGTCGAGCTCAAGCTCGAGGTCTGGGACTCGCCGAACTCGGCCGGCGTCGTCATCGACGCTGTCCGGCTGATCAAGCTGGCGCTCAACGAGGGCATCGCCGGTCAGCTCGACGGCCCCTCCAGCTACCTGATGAAGTCTCCCCACACGCAGCGCCCCGATGACGAGGCGCGCCAGCAGACCGAGGAGTTCATCGCCAAGTACGCCCGCAAAGAGCCCGCCGAGCGGACCCGGGAGCTGGCGAAGGAGTCGGCCGAGGGCTGAGGCCGGCGAAGCCGTATCCGATCTCAGCGAGGCCCGCCACCGCGGGCCTCGCTCGTTCTCGGCCCACCGTGGGGCCCGCCTGGCCGGTGTGACGTGCGTCACCCGCGCGTGCACGACGGGAATAGGGCGCCGGCGGTTCGAGTCCTCCGGGGTGATGACAACCGCTCACCCCCAAGGAGGACCGATGAAGTACCTAACGATCACCGGAGTCGTCGGGACGCTGATCGCCGGCGCTGCCCTGGCCCCGGCGGCGTTCGCGGCGCCGGTCGTCAGCCAGGCGACCGGCCCGAGCACCGCCTCGATCCAGGCGACCGTCGATCAGTTCCGCAACGACCTCGGCAACAACAACGCCGGCGGACCGCCGGCGCAGACCGGGCGTCGCCAGATCGGCTGGGACGGCGTCCCCGACGGGCGCGCCGCCCCCTCGTTCATGCCCGAGGGCCAGTTCCGTAACCTCGGCGCGCTGTTCTCCACCCCCGGCCTCGGCTTCGAGGTCTCGGGTGACGACAACGATGACGCCGGCAGCCCCGACGCCGACCCCGACCAGGTCGACTTCACCGACCTGAACGCGACCTACGATGCGGCCTTCGAGCCGTTCTCGCAGGAGCGGCTGTTCGCGCCCGTTGGCAGCAACATCACCGAGACGCGATTCGTCGTCCCGGCGACCAACATCGACGCCGACACCAACGGCTTCGGCGCCGTGTTCAGCGACGTCGACGCAGCCGGTCAGACCGAGCTCGAGTTGCTCGAGGCCGATGGCGACAGCCTCGGCAGCTGGGACGTCCCGGCGACCCCGGGGCAGGAGACGTATTCGTTCCTCGGGGTTCGCTTCAACGCTGGTGAGCGTGCCGCGCTGGCGCGAATCACCACCGGCGGCGCGGCCCTGGGCGGCGGCGACGTCTCTCAGAGCGGCCCCACGGACATCGTCGTGATGGACGATTTCATCTACGGCGAGCCGCTGGAGATCGTGCCCGCGGTGGAGCCGCCCCCGGCTCTCCCGCAGCCACCGGCGGTGGACACCGAGGCGCCCGAGGTCAAGGTCAAGGGCGCTCCGAAGAAGATCGAGCTCGACAAGCTGCTGCGCGGCTTGAAGCTCGAGCTGACGCCCGACGAGGCGACCTCGTATGAGGTCACTCTGCTGGCCTCGGCACGTTCGGTCGAGATCGCGCGCAAGCGCAACGACCTGATCCTCGCCGAGAAGTCGCTCGGGGAGGCCGAGGGCGAGCGCAAGCTCAAGCTGAAGCCCTCGCGGCGCCTGCTGAAGGAAACGCCGAGCAAGTTCAAGGTCCGGCTCGAGGTCGAGGCGACCGACGGGGCGGGCAACACCGACACCGTGCGCAAGTCGATCAAGGTCACCAGCTGACCCGCTGACCGTCAATCCGCCGCGCTCGTGGATCTCACGAGCGCGGCGGAGCGCCGGCTGGGGTCGCTGCGCTCAGCGCCCGAGCGCCTCGGCGACCTGTTCGCGACCGCGATACAGCCGGCTCATGATCGTTCCCTCGCGGGTGTTGAGCGCCCGCGCGGCCTCGCGGTAGCTGAGCCCCGCCAGATCGACCGCGACGACCGCGTCGCGGTAGTCCGGCGCCAACGCCGCGACCGCGCCGAGTGCCTCGTGGGCCTCGAGCGAGGCATCGAGCGCCGGTGCCGAGGCGCGCTCCTCGGCCGCGACGTCTCCCTCGGCCCCGAGTTGCTCCCTGCTTCGCGCACGCTCGCGCAGGTCGGTGTAGTAGACGTTGCGCAGCACCCCGATCAGGTAGGCGAGGTCGTCGCCGGAGCGAACGTAGCGCGGCTTGGCGAGGACCTTGACGCAGGTCTCCTGGACCAAGTCCTCGGCCTCCTGCGGTGAGCCGCACATCCCCAGCGCCGCCCGGTAGAGGCGATCGAGATGGTCGGCGAGGCGCTGAGGATCGAGCCTGCGAGCGCCCGGGATCATCGGCGAGCGCCGGCGGGTGCGATCAAAACGCTACGGCTCCATCGCCCTTCCAGGCCGCGAGCTCGACCAGGGTGCGGGCGTCGACGCCGGAGCCCGAGAGCACGCAGCTGTGGCCGTCGCGCAGCCAGGTCACGGTCGTCTGCCCACCGTCTCGGGCGACCGTGAACTCGACCCCGTCCAGGGTGGTCGACTCGCCGCCGGGGGGCGGGGCCAAAGGCTCGCCGGAGACGATCGAGTAGCCGATCGTTTGCCCGTCCTTCTCGTAATAGACGGTGGTCGCGGTGCGGTCGCCGAGCTCGCCGGTACGCGCCCCGGCCGCTCGCCAGCCGAACTCTCGCGCCCAGTTGGGGAAGGCGAGCCCTTGCGCGCTTGCGGTGAGCAGCGCCGGGTCGCCGGTCTGCGGCGACGGGGCCGGCTCGGTGGGAGCCAGCACCGCGAGCCCGTCAGCGTCGTCGATCGTCGGCGCCCCCGGGCCCCCGGCCACGATCACCACGACCACGATCGCCGCGGCAACGGCCGCGACCGCTCCAGCGGCCCAGCCAAGCCAAGGCGCGGTCCGCTTCGGCGCCGGCGCGGCGGAGCCCGTGAGGCGCGCTCGAAGCGCCGCCGGCGCGGGCGGCTCGATCGTGCCCAGGGCAGTGACCGCCAACTGCTGGCGCTCGAGCGCCAGCCGCAGCTCCGGAGAGCGCTCGACCCGAGCCTCGACCGCGGTGCGACGGCGCCCCGACAGCGAGCCGTCGGCGAGCGCGGTCAGCTCGCGCCGGCTGCGTTCGTCGAGGTTGTCGTGGTCGCGATCGCGCATCAGGCTCGTACCTATTGGACGCTAACGGGCGCCGGTTCATTCCACGGTCGGCGAATGAATCGATGACGACCGCGCGCCGGCGTATCCGCGTCCGAGCGTGACGCCCGCCGGCGCCGGCAGGCCTCTCCTTCGCCGGCGACCATGCGGTCCTATGCTGGGCGCGTGGCTGACTCCGAGCGCCTCTCGATCGCCCAGGTGACCCCGCACCCGTGGGGCGCTGCCCACGAGGTCAACGAGTTCGTCGCCCGGGCCTCCGCCGAGCTCGCCGCGCGCGGCCACCGGGTCGTGGTCGTTGCGCCCTCGGAATCGCGCCGCGCCGTGCGCGAGTCGCGCCGCGCGATCGCGACCGCAGCTGAGGATCCGGCAACGCTCTTCGACGGCTCCTCGGGGGGCGTGCGGGCCGGGGGCGAGATCGGGCCGCCCGTGGTCGCGCTCGGCAGCGGCATTCCGATGCCGCGCGGGCCCCGCCCCCGCGCCGCGCCGCTGCCGGTCGACGTCAGCCGGGCGCTCGATCGCCTGCTCTCCGGGGTCGAGTTCGACATCGTCCACGTCCACGACCCGTTCGCCCCGAGCGTCTCCTCAGCCGCCCTGCGCCACTCGCGCTCGCTCAACGTCGGCAGCTTCCACGAGCCCACCGAGCGCACGCTCTCGACCCAGGTGGCGCGTCCGCTGGTCGAGATCTTCCTCGGCCGCCTCGATGCCCGCACGGTGAGCTCGCGGGTAACCGCCGAGCTGCTCGACCGCTTCTTTCCCGGCAACTACGAGCTGGTCGAGCCGGGGGCCGACCCGTGTCCGCAACCCTGGTGGCCCGGCGACCGGGCCGACGGCAAGCGCCCCGTGCGGATCGCCTTCTGCCTCGAGGAGGAGAAGGGCGCGCTGAGGCTGTTCATGCGCGCCCTGCGCCGGCTGACGCTCGAGCGGCGCTGGGAGGCCGCCGTTTGGCTCGAGGGGTCGACCGAGCTTCGCCTGAGCCAGCGATTGCGCGACCGCGTCCACATCGTTCGCGCCGGCGAAGCGAGCCCCGAGGCGCTGATCGCGGGCGCCGACGTCGTTTGCGCGGCCTCCGGAGGCCCGCGGGTCTCGCCCGGGCTGATCCGTATGGCCCTGGCCTCGGGCGCGGTGCCGGTGGTCTCCCAGATCGCTCTCTACTCCGAGCTGATCGCCGACGGAGACCGCGGGCTGCTGTTCCCGCCGGGCGACGCGATCACGCTCGCGGGCCAGCTCGAGCGGCTGGTCGCCGACGAATCGCTACGCCGCGATCTGGTCGGACGGGCAGGCGGCGCGATTCGTGACTGGAGCTCGGTCGCCGACCAGCTCGACGGGATCTACGCGCGGATCGCCGCACGCCGACACGATCCGCGCGGAAATCCGGAGGTGCGTCGGCGGATCGCGCGGCGTCGCGAGCTCGACGTCGACCTGCACATGCACACCGACCACTCCTCCGACTGCGCGACCCCGGTCGAGACCTTGCTCGCGACCGCCAGCGAGGTCGGTCTCGGGGCGATCGCGATCACCGACCACAACGAGGTTTCGGGGGCACTCGCCGCGCGCGAGATCGCCGACGACTTCGGCGTCAAGGTGATCGTCGCCGAGGAGGTGAAGACGGCTGAGCAGGGTGAGGTGATCGGCCTCTTTTTGGAACGCAAGATCGAGCGCGGGATGACCATGGCCGAGACGATCGCCGAGATCCGTCGCCAGGGCGGGCTCGTCTATGTCCCGCATCCCTTCGACCGCCTGCACTCGGTGCCCGATTACGAGCACCTGCTCGAGATGGTCGAGGAGATCGACATCCTCGAGGTGTTCAACCCCCGGGTGGCGATGTCGGCGTTCAACGAGGAGGCCGAGCGCTTCGCGGCCAAGTACCGGATCGTCCCCGGCGCCGGCTCCGACAGCCACGTCGCCCAGGGTCTCGGCACCGTGATGACCAGGGTTCACGATTTCGACGGCGCCGAGGAGTTCCTCGAGGCGATGCGCGATGCGGACATCATCCACAAGCAGCGCAACCTGGTTTACGTGCAGGCGCTGAAGCTCCTGCAGACCGGCGGCGGACGGGGCGGCAAGCGGCGCAGCGGCGGCCCGGGCGCGAGGGCGAAGGCGAGCAAGCGCTGATGCATGCGGGCGGCGCGGCAGGAGGGCGGACGGGGCCGTCAAAGAAAGCCGACGGCTCGGTAACCGGGCCCAGGGGACCCACCGTGCCGACCACAGACGACGAGATCCAGGAGAAATACCTCGAGCGGGCCATCCGCGAGCTCAACCAGCTCACGCATCGCCTCCAGGAATGCTCGCACTGCCCTCGCGGCAACCTGATGCCGGTGCTCGGCTCCGGGCATCCGCAGGCCGACGTGATGCTGCTCAAGTACGCGCCGACGGCCGCCGAGGTCGAGGAGGGCGTCGCCTTCTACGGCCGCTCGGGCAACGCGCTGATGAAGAGCTTCAAGCGCCTCGGGATCGACCCGCTGGCCGTCTACGGGACGCTCTGCGTCAAGTGCCCGGTCTCCGACCCCTCGCTGGCCGCCGGCGAGTGCGTCGAGCGGGTGGTCGAGGAGATCGCGATCGTGCAGCCGCGTTGCATCGTGGTCATGGGCGAGCGCGCGCTCGAGACCGTGAACGATCTCGGCGTGCCGCTGGCGCGCGACTTGCGCCCGCGGCTCGGTGAGATGCAGCAGATGACGCCGGCGATCGAGGCGCTCTACGTTCCCGACATCGACGACTCGCTCGACGCCGAGGGCGCCAAGCGCGAGTTCTGGTCGGCGTTCCGCGCGCTCGGCGACTGGTACGCCGAGCTGCCTCCCTACTAGAGCTCCGTCCGGCGCGCCCTCAGCCCGTGCTCGGAGCCGGGTCCCGAGGGGCGACGGCCTCGGCGACCGCACCCATCGCCTCCAGGTTGGCGCTCGCCAGGCCGCGGACCACCGGCACGTCGAGCGCCTCGTAGGCGGCCAGCGCCGTGCGCGCCTGCTCGGGGTCTGCGGCGGCGATTCCCACGCTGCCCGCGGGCTCGTCGAGGCGGGCGAAGTGGTTGCGGTAACCGTCGTGAAGGTCGCGGTAAAAGGACTCCTCCTTGGTCAGCCGCTCGGCCGCGTCCGGCCCGACCGCGGTGCGCACGTACCCGAACACGGGCGGCGACTCGCGCGACACCGCGGCGGCGCCCTGGTCGACCTTCTGGCGCGCCGAAACGGCGAACGCGGGGGTCATCCAGTTGAAGAAGACGCCGTCGTAGGCCTCGCCGGCGAGCCGGCACATCCTCGGCCCCATCGCCGCCAGCACCAGGCGCACGTCCGGGAGCGCCGCGCGCAGCTCGGCGAGCGCAGCGCTCATCCGGGTGAGCGGCTTTTCCGAGAACCCGGCCCCGACCCCGAGCCACAGCCGGGCGGGATCGAGCTCCAGCCGTTCGATCTGCGAGGCGATCTCGTCGGCGCCATGGCGGTCGAGGGCGATCACCGCGACGCCGAGGTCGAGTCCCGGCGCGGCCTCGGCGAACACCGCGAGCGTCTCCAGCCCGAGCGCACCGGGATGGTCGTTCGACCAGATCGAGGAGTAGCCGAGCTCCTCACAGCGCTCGGCCAGGGGGCCGGCGACGTCGGGGTCGAGCCCGGCGGCGACCCCGAACCCCAGCCTCTCCGTGCTCCCTGCCCCCTGCTCCTTCACCGTTCCAGCACCGCCACGCACTCCACGTGCGGCGTCTGCGCAAACATGTCGACCGGCTTCACCCGGGTCAGCCTATAGCCGGCCTCGACGATCTGGGCGGCGTTTGGGGCGAGCGTCGTCGGGTTGCAGGAGACGTAGACGATCCGCGGCGCTTGGCACTCGAGCAGCCGCCGGACGATCTTCGACGACAGCCCGGCGCGGGGCGGGTCGACGACGACCACGTCGGGACGCCCGGCGCGCTCGATCAGCGGCCGGATGCCGAGCCTGGCATCGGCGGCGACGAAGGTGGCGTTGGCGATCTGGTTGGCCTCGGCGTTGTGCTCGGCGTTGGCGACCGCCTCCGCGACGCTCTCGAGCCCCCAGACCTCGCCCGCGTGCGGGGCCAGCGAGAGGCCGATCGTGCCGATTCCGCAGTAGAGGTCGAAGACGCGCTCGCGACCGCTGAGCCCGGCCAGGTCGGCGATGATCGCGTAGACGCGCTCGGCCATCTCGGTGTTGGTCTGCAGGAAGGCGTCGTGGGAAACGCGGAAGCGAAGCCCGCAGAGCTCCTCGTGCAGATACTCGGCGCCCAGGACCCCGGTCGGCCCGTAGGTGTCGCCACGCGGTCGATCGATCACCGTATGCAGGTCCACCGGGGGCTTCGGGAAGTCCGCCGGCGAGGTGACCAGCCGGGTCTGCAGCTCGCCGGTCCGCCGGCCCTCGCGGACGATCAGGTTGCGCAGCGTCCCCGCCTGGGAGGCGCGATCGTAGGGGTCGATCCGTTCCGATCGTGCCCAGGCGCGGACCTCGTTGCGAGCGGCGTTGTTGACCTGCGAAGCGAGCCGGCAGTCGTCGACGTCGACGACATCCGACCAGCTGCCACGGCGGTGGAACCCCAGCGCCGCTTCGCCGCCGGAACCCGCTCCGAATGAGTACTCGAGCTTGTTTCGATAGCGCCATTGCTCGACCGCGGGCTCGATCGGATCGAGCTCGAAGTCGTCGAGGCCGCCGATGCGCCGCAGGGCGTCATCGACCTGGCTCGACTTCTCGCCCAGCTGGCGCTCATATGCCAGCCCCTGCCAGGGGGCGCCGGGGCAGGGCTCGCCGCCGTGCGTGCAGGTGTCGGGGCGTCGCTCGGGGCTCGGTCGCAGCAGCTCCACAGCCTTCGCCTCGCCGAACTGGCGCTTGGACTTGACGATCCGGGCACGAACCAGGTCGCCGGGAAGCGCGCCGGAGACGAAGACGACATAGCCGTCGGCGCGGGCGACGCCGCGCCCGCCCTGGGCCAGCGAGTCGATCTCGAGCTCGATCTCGGCGCCCGGCCGCGGCCGCTCAGCGCGGGTCTTGGTCGGGACGTCGCCCACGCCCCTGAACATAGCCGCCGAGCGGCTCGGCTCTCCGGCGGGTCGCGCCTTACTGCGCCAGCTGCTTCTCGATCGCGTCGAGGACGCCCTTGCGCGCCTTGCCCCGCTTCTCGATCGTGCGGACCTTGCGCAGGTCGGCTTTGGAGAGGTCCTTGAGCCTCGACCTGACCTGGACCGCGGTCAGCTGTTCGTAGCCGGTGATCGGCGAGCCGGGCGCGCCGGCGCGCCGGCGAAACTTGTCCGCCTCCGCGAGCGGCTTGTCAGCGGCGTCGCGCGCGGCGCGGCCGACACGGCCCGCGGCCCGGGTCGCCTGGCGCCGGGCAGTGTCGGCGCGGGTGTCGAGCTGCCTGCGAGCCTGCTCGATCAGCCGTTCGAGCTCATTGACCAGGTCATCGGTGGCCTTGCGGCTGCGGCTGACCAGGGTGGAGACCAACTCGTTCGCGTCGCCCCGCGTCATCCGACCGCGGGTGACGGCATCGTCGACGACCTCCTGGATCCTGTCGCGAGAGAGGTTGACGTTCGATTCGAGCGCCCCACGACTGCGCTCGAGCGCCTCGCGAAAGGCTTGGACGCTCTTGTCCGAGCGCCCGCTGGCCGGCGCGCCGCCACCGCTCTTTCGGCCGCTCGAGCTCGCCCCGCGCGCGCTCGAGCTCGCCCCGCGCGCGCTCGAGCTCGCCTTGCGCGTGCTTCCACCGGGCTTGGAACCGGAGCCTCCGGACCTGGTCGCCATCTTTGCCTCCTCGGCGTCGGGCTTGACTGCCCCGACTATCTCATCCCGGGGCCTCCCGTGGGCATGACGGCCGTCGGTCAACCGAAGGTCGCGGCGACCGGGGCGTGGTCGGAGAGCCGGATCGCGAGCCCGCCGGCCCGAACCTCGCGCCGCTCTGCCGCCCATGCCGCGGGCGCCTCGACCACGCCGATCCCGCGGCAGAGCAGGTGGTCGAGGGCCCCGGGCGCGGTCGGAGCGGCGAGCCCGAAGCGCCGCTCGACCTCGGCGTAGACGGCGGTGTCGCGAGGCCGCAGGTTGAGGTCGCCGCCGAGCACGAGGGGGGAGGCGCCGGCCCACTCGCCGGCGCGCTCGGCCGCGTGCAGGAGCTCGCGCTCGGCGAGCTCCCGGTTGGCGGCGCCGGCGCTCAGGTGCAGGTTGGCGACGCAGACCTCGCCCTCGGATCCGGCGATCCGTGTGAACGCCATCGAGCGCCGCTCGGGCTCGGGACCCGGCCGCAGCTCGAGCGCTCGCCGCTCGGCGATCCTCGCCCCGCGAACGAGGGTCAGGTTGGAGCCGCCCTCGTTCGAGGCGATCAGGTCCGGATTGAGCCGCGCGACCGCCGCGCGCAGGAAGCCGAGCGAGTTGCGCGAGGTGAGCACTCCGTGCGAGTCGGCCTCGCAGGCCCGCGTCAGCGGCCGCCACCAGCGCGGAGGGCATTCCTGCAGCAGGGCGACGTCCCACTCGGCCGCGGCCAGCACCGCCTCGAACTCGCGCGCCAGGTCGCGGTTGACCTGCAGATGGCGATCGCTGCGCTCGCTCACCCGAAGCACCCTCGATCGCCACGTGAACAGACTCGGATCCGGCGGGAAGTCGCGGCCGTGAAAGAGGTTCCAGGTCAGGGCGCGCAGAGTCATCCCCCTTAGAATGCCGCGCTTGAAGCGCTCGCCTCGACACCTGCTCACCGGCGAGGAGCTCTCGGCGGGCGAGCTCGGGGCGCTGATCGACCGCGCCGCAGAGCTCAAGGCCGGACGGGCCGACCGACTCGGAGCCGAGGCGCTGGCCGGGCGCACGGTGGCGCTCTACTTCGAGATCCCATCGACCCGGACCAGGGTCTCGTTCGGAGTCGGGGTGGCCGAGCTCGGTGCCGAGGCGCTGCCATTGCGCGCCGACGAGCTGCAACTCGGCCGCGGCGAGTCGCTCGGCGACACGGCGAGGGTGCTCTCGCGCTACCTGCACGCGATCGTGATCCGGTCCGCTTCGCACGACGATGTCGTCGAGCTGGCGGCGGTCGCGGACGTTCCGGTGATCAACGCGCTGACCCCGCTTCACCACCCCTGCCAGGCGCTCGCCGACCTGCAGACGCTGCGCGAGCGCTTCGGCGAGCTCGACGGGCTCAAGCTCGGCTACGTCGGCGACGGCAACAACGTCGCCCGCTCGCTGGCGCTCTGCGGGCGGATCGCCGGGGTCGAGGTGCGGGTGGCGACGCCGCCCGGCTATGAGCTCGAGCCAGGGCTCGCAGCACTCGCCACCAACGACCCGGCCGAGGCCGCCGCCGGGGCGGATGCGCTCTATACCGACGTCTGGGTGAGCATGGGCGACGAGCCCAGTGCTGCGCAGCGCCGCGCCGAGCTGGAGCCGTTTCAGCTCAACGAAGAGCTGCTGGCGGTGGCCTCCGAGCGCGTGATCGTGCTCCACTGCCTACCCGCCCACCCCGGCGAGGAGATCACCGAGGGACTGCTCTACGGCGAGCGTTCGGCGGTCTGGGACCAGGCCGAGAACCGGCTGCACGCGCAGAAGGCCCTGCTCGAGCTGCTCGTCGACTGAGCATTCGGGCCGCGAACCGCGGAGGTTCGCCACCGACCGTTGGCAGCAAAGCTCCACGGTTGAAGGCGCGAGCCGCCGTAGACTCGGGTGCTTCGCGGCCCCGTGGTGTAACGGTCAGCACGTCAGGTTTTCAACCTGGTAGCGCGGGTTCGACTCCCGCCGGGGCTATCTCGCGGCGCGTTACGCCTAAGGTCTCCCGCCGATGCAACCCGAGATCGAACTCGGCCCGCTGACGCTGCAGACCTTCGGGATCATGTTCGCGCTCGGCTTCGTCGCCGCCGGGACCCTGGTCGGACGGCGGCTGCGCGAGCTCGGCAAGCCGGTCGACTGGGCCTACGAGATGATCTTCGCCGCGTTGATCGGCGGCGTCGTCGGCGCCCGGGTCGATTTCTTGATCGAGAACTACGACTCCGTCTCCGACGATCTGCTCGGCAACATCTTCTCGGGCGCCGGGCTGGTCTGGTTCGGCGGCGCGATCGGCGGCGCGATCGGCGTCCTGCTCTGGGCGCGCTGGCGGGGGATGCTCAACCTCACCCTGCTCGACGTCTGCGCCCCCGGCCTGGCGATCGGCTACGCGGTCGGGCGGATCGGCTGCCAGCTCTCCGGCGACGGCGACTACGGAATTCCCTGGGACGGGCCCTGGGCGATGGGCTACCCGGACGGCACGGTCCCGACCCCGCCCGGGGTCGAGGTCCATCCGACCCCGATCTACGAGACGCTGACGATGGCGATCGCCACCTACGTGCTCTGGCGCCTGCGCGACGCTCTGCGCCCCGGCCTGCTGTTCGCGCTCTATCTGGTCTTCGCCGGCGGCGAGCGCTTCCTGGTCGAGTTCATCCGCCGCAACGACGAGGTCTTTCTCGGGCTCACGCAGGCGCAGCTGATCAGCCTGGCGATGCTGATCGCAGGAGGAATCTGGCTGATCCGCGCCCAGCGGGCCGGCGGCGTCGAGGCGCCGGCGGCGATCCGCGAGTCGCCGCCCCTGCGGCTCGCACCCGCCGACGGCTAATGGATCAGATCGAGCGCAGCAGGCCGCCGTCGATCGCGATCGACGTTCCGGTGATGTAGGCCGCGCGCTGCGAGCACAGGAAAGCAACCAGGTCCCCGTACTCGTCCGGATCGCCGAGCCGTCCGGCGGGAACGCCCTCGACCGCCCCGCGCTCCATCTGCTCGCGCCCGCCCCAGTTGGCGGCCAGCCGGTCGGTCGCAAACCGTCCGGTGGCGACGTCGTTGACCGTGATCCCGTCGGCGGCGACCTCGCGGCTGAGCGTCTTCAGAAAGCCGATCAGCCCGGGCCGATGCGAGTTCGAGAGCGTCAAGCCCTCGATCGGCTCACGGGTCGCGCTCGAGCCGACGTTGACGATCCGTCCCCAGCCACGTTCGCGCATCCCCGGCAGCACCGCCGCGACCAGCACCCGTGGCGCCAGCACCAGCGACTCATAGGCAGCGCGCCACTGCGCCAGCTCCGCCTCGAGTGCCGTGCCCATCGGCGGGCCGCCGGTGTTGGTCACCAGGATCTCGACCGGCCCGAGCTCGGCTTCGACCTCGCCGGGCAGTCGAGCGAGGCGATCGAGATCGGCGGTGTCGGCCGCGAACACGGCCGTCTCGCCCTCGATCTGTCCGGCGGCCTGGTCGAGGTTCTCGCGCGAGCGGCTGGCGAGCGCGACCCGGGCACCCTCGCGGGCGAGCGCGGTGGCGATTCCGCGGCCGATCCCCTTGCTCGCGCCGAGCACCAGCGCGGTGCGTCCCTCGATCCCAAGGTCCATGACCTGACGCTATAGGGTCAGGTCCATGACCTGACGCTATAGGGTCGCGGCGATGACTGAGGGGGACACCTGGGAGGCGCTCGTGGCCGCCGCGGACTCCGTCTACGGCGGTCCCAGGCCGCGCACGCGGGCGCTGCACGCGAAGGGCACCTGGGCGCGTGGGAGCTTTCGCGCCAGCCCCGCCGCCGCAGCGCTCAGCCGCGCCGCCCACCTGCGCGGCGAGCCGGTCGCCGCCCTGGTTCGCTTCTCCAACGCCAGCGGCGACCCGGAGGCCCACGACGCCGATCGCGACGGCCGCGGGATCGGCGTCAAGCTGCGCTGGGACGGCGGCGAGACCGACATCCTGGCGACCACGTCGCCGGCGTTCGTCGCCCGCACCGTCGAGGACTTCCTCGAGCTGATGCGCGCCCGCCGGCCCGACCCGGCGACGGGCGAGCCCGACATGGCCGAGCTCGGCGCCTACCTCGAGCGCCACCCGGAGGTGATGACCGCGGTCGAGGCCGTGCAGATGCGCGAGCCGCTGGCGAGCTTCGCCGCCGCCTCCTATTACAGCCCGCATGCGTTCGGGCTCGTTGACGCGGAGGGCGAGCGCACCTGGGCGCGCTGGCGCTTCGTCCCCGACGAGCCCGAGCGACGGCTCGCCGACGACGCGGCGCGCGCGCGTGGCCGCGACCACCTGCACGATGAGCTCGCCGAGCGCCTCGCAACGGCGACGGTCGGCTTCGGTTTCGAGCTCCAGCTCGCCGGCGCCGATGACCCGCACGACGATCCGACCGCCGTCTGGCCAAAGGAGCGCGAGACGGTCGCCGCCGGGCGCCTCGAGCTCACCGAGATCGCCGAGGATCCCGAGCGCGACGGCCACATCGAGGTCTTCGACCCGACCCGGGTCGTCGACGGGGTCGAGCTCTCCGACGACCCGATCCTGCGCGCGCGCCCGAAGGCCTATTCGGTCTCTGCATATCGCCGCATCGCCTAGCCGCGTGTGATCCGTGCCCTCTGAAGGCCCGTAGTCAGGGGTCAAGCAGGGGAGCCAACACCTCCCGTAACCGACCACTGGAGATCACACGAATGAGCAATTCCACCCGAAAGGGTCCTGCTCTGCGGCGCATCCCGCGGGACCCGGTTTCGCGGCGGCGTTTCTTCGCCGTCACAGGCGGCACGACGGCGGCGGGCGCCTTGCTCGCGGCCTGCGGCGATGACGACGAGGAGAGCAGCTCCGCGAGCTCGACCACGACCAGCGACGAGATGACCTCGCAGTTCGGCGAGGGCGATCTCGGAATCGTCAACTACGCGCTCACGCTCGAGTACCTCGAGGCCGCCTTCTATGGCGAGGTCGCCAAGAGCGGCCTCTTCAAGGGGCCCGAACTGGCGCTGATCAAGCAGATCGGCGAGGCCGAGCAGCAGCATGTCGACGCGCTCACCGCGACCTCGAAGCAGCTCGGCGGCCCGGTCGCCGAGGCGCCCAAGGCGCAGTTCCCGCTCGACGATGCGAAGTCGGTTCTCGACCTCGCGGCGACGGTCGAGAACCTCGGCGCGGCGGCCTATCTGGGCCAGGCGGCGAACATCGAGGATCCCGAGATCCTTGCGGCAGCGCTCTCGATCCACTCGGTCGAGGGACGCCATGCGGCCGTGCTCAACGTCCTCACGGGCGCCGAGCCGACCCCCGACGGCGCGTTCGCGCAGCCCGCCGACATGCAGACCGTGCTGGACGAGGTCCAGCCGTTTCTCGTCTGAGCCGGCGAGCCGAAAGAAAGGAAGAGATGACTGAGAACACACATACAGCCCCGGAGCTGGCTGCCGTCGAGGTCGAGAACCTCAACCGCAGCACGTTCCTGATCCGCGGCGCGCTCGCCGCCGGGGCCCTCTACGGGGCGGCGTCGGTCACCCCGTTGGTGCGCAAGGCGTTCGCGCAGAGCTCGATGGGCGATATCGACATCCTCAACTTCGCCCTCACGCTCGAGTACCTCGAGGCGGCCTTCTACAAGGAGGCGGCCGGGGTCAAGGGCCTGAGCAGCGAGGTCGCCGGTTACGTGAAGACGTTCGGCGACGAGGAGCAGGAGCACGTCGACGCGCTGACCGCGACGATCAACGACCTCGGCGGGACCCCCGTCAAGGCCCCGAAGGTCGACTTCGGCGATGCGTTCTCAAGTGCCGAGGCGTTCACGATGCTGGCGATCACCTTCGAGGACACCGGAGTCAGCGCCTACAACGGCGCCGCACCGATGATCGAGTCGAAGGACCTGCTGGCGACCGCAGGTGGGATCGTCCAGGTCGAGGCTCGCCACGCGGCGTCGATCCGCTACGCGGCAGGCGAGGACCCCGCGCCCGAGGCGTTCGACCCGACCCTGACAACCGATGAGGTGCTGAAGGCGGTTCAGCCGTTCATCCAGTCCTAGTGGAAGCCGGGACGGACAGACAGCAAGGAGGCGGGATGTCCATGTTCGCAAGCAGGAGCGACAGCCACGGCGCGGGCCCCTCGAGCAGGAGGGGCCCCGTTGTGCTCCTCGCGTGTCTCGCTCTTGCGGGCGGCACCTTCGCCGCCGGCTGCGGCGCGGGCGAGGAAGAGTCGACGGCCTCGCCGGTCGCCGAAACGACCACCTCCGAACAGGCGACGTCGGGTGGCGGCGGTGGTGGCTCGGCCACTTCGACCGACCGGATCGACATCGCCGATTTCAAGTACGACCCCGAGACGATCACCGTCGACGCCGGGACCAAGATCACCTGGACGAACAGCGACGAGGCGGCGCACACCGCGACCGCGGACGACAGCTCGTTCGACACCGGGACGCTCGACCTCGACGACCAGGGGTCGGCCAGCTTCGACAAGCCCGGCACCTATGCGTATTACTGCCGGTTTCACCCGTTCATGAAAGCGACGGTCGAGGTCAAGTAGTCCTCGGCCTGAAAGTGAGAGGAAAGAGATGCCGAACATCGGCCCACTCGAAATCGCAATCGTCTTGATCATCGCGCTGGTGATCTTCGGACCCTCGCGTCTACCCGAGCTCGGCAAGTCCGCCGGCAAGGGCTTCCGCGAGTTCAAGGACTCGATCACCGGCAACGGTGGCGATGAAGACGAGCCCGCGAAGACTGAGCCCGCGCGGATGCAGAGCGCTGAGCAGACCGAATCCGAGGAGCGTGTCAACGGCGAGGTCGTCGCCAACCCCTCCTAGTCGATGCCCCGTCTGAAGTCAAAGAGAGCCAGCCACGACGACGAGCTCAGCCTCGTCGGCCATCTGGATGAGCTGCGCACCCGGATCATCGCCTCGGCGAGCGTGCTCGTGGTCGCGGTGGCTCTCTGCTTCTGGCAGAACAGCCTCCTGCTCGAGGTCGCCAACGCTCCCCTACCGGGCGACCGCGAGCCACTCACCTTCGGGGTCACCGAGCCCTTCTTCACGACGGTGAAGCTGTCGCTCTACGGCGGCATCCTGCTGGCGCTGCCGATCCTGCTCTACCAGGCCTACGCCTTCATCCTGCCGGCGTTCAAGCCGAGCGAGAAGCGGGCCGTCCTGCCGCTGTTGCTGATGGTCCCGGTGCTGTTCATCGCCGGTGCCGTCTTCGCCTACATCGTCGTCATGCCCGCCGCCCTCGATTTCCTGCTCGGCTTCAACGCCGACGATTTCAACATCGAGATTCGCGCCTCCGAGTACTACGGCTTCTTCATCCTCACCCTGATCTCGGTCGGGGTGCTGTTCCAGATTCCGGTCGGGACGCTGGCGGTGACCCGGCTCGGGGTCGTCACCCCTGAACAGCTCGCCGCCAATCGCCGCTACGCCGTCCTGATCATCGCGATCGCGGCGATGCTGCTGCCGGGCACCGACCCTGTGACGATGTTGATCTCGATGGCGCCGCTCTACGGGCTGTTCGAGATCTCGCTCGTGCTGGCGCGCAAGTTCGGGCGCCCGCCCGCCACAATCCGCGCGTGGCCGGTCGCCTCCTCGGACTCGCCGTAGCGCTCGCAGCACTCGGTGCGGCGCCGGCGAGCGCCGCGGTCCTCTACGTCGGCGACAGCCTCGGAGTCGGGACCGTGCCGCGGCTACGCGGACTGCTCGGCTCGGAGGCGATCATCGCGGACGTGCGCGAGTCCCGGCCGAGCGCAGCCGGCGTCGAGGTCCTCGGCTCGCTCCTGGCACCGGAGCACGATGTCGTCGTCTTCGATCTCGGCACCAATGACGACTCCGCCACCCCGGCGGCGCTCGCCGCCGACCTCGCCCGGGCCCGCGAGCTTTCCGGCGGGCGCTGCCTGGTTGTCGCGACCCTCAACCGTCCGCCGCTGAACGGTGTCTCGGTCGGCGGCCTCAACCGTGCGGTGGCCGCATTTGCCGCCCGCGACCCGCGGGTGCGCGTCGTCGATTGGCACGGGGCGGTGGCCGCCGAGCCGGAGCTCGTCTTCGACGGCGTCCACTCGGATACCCGGGGCTACGCGCTGCGAGCCCGGCTGTTCGCCGAGGCGATCGCCTCATGCGGCGCGCCCGAGGAGCCAGATGGCGGTCGGCGTTCGGAGGCTCATCGGCCGCAGCCGAAACCCCGCCCGGTCGGCCGCCGGCCGCGACCGCCGAGCCCGGTCGAGGCGCTCGCCGGCGAGCTCGCCAAGGCGATCGGGGTCGGGGCCGAGTTCGGCTAGGTACTCAGCGACGGCCGCGCTTGCGGATGCCCTTGATCTGCTCGGCGGCACCGACGGTCTCGGCGCTGGTCACCTTGGCGATCACCGGCAGTCGCGAGTGGTCGCGCAAATAGCGCCGCGCCTTCGCGGTCGGGGCCATCGTGATCGACCGCCGCGCGCCGCCCTTGAGCGAGAACTCGGTTCGGGCCACCTTGAACCGCCGCTTCGGCGAGCCGAGCCGGGACTTGAGCACGATCCCGCCATCGCGACAGAGGGCGAAGCTCGGCGGGCACTTGACCTTCGTGCGCAGGTTCGCGCCATCCACCCGGATCGGGCCCGCGGTCAGCTTGGCTCGCGGATCGCGGTTGAAGTCGGCAGCGAGCTTGTAGCCGTCCGGGACGAGGCGCGGCGCCGGCGCGCGAACCAGGCCGTCGAGCGATCCGGGCTTGTCACGTACGGGAAGCCGCAGCTGCAGGGTCGAGACCGCGATCGGCTGCTGGTCGTTGGAGGCGCGGCCGTAACCGCCGAGCGCTCCCTCGCCGTCGTCGGCCGCGAGCAGCTCGAGCTTGGCCACGTGCCCCTCGTCGAAATGCCAGCCGTTCGCGTGCAGCTGGAACGGCTCCGCCCCCGGCTCACCCGCCGCCGGCCGCCACAGCCCCCGCGCGACCAGCGTCTCCCGGCCGTCGGGGCCGACGTCGAGCAGGCGTGCGGCCACCTGAGATGTGTCGCCGGCAAAGCTGAAAGAGGCGATCACCGTCGGCGACCCGAGCAGCGTGTAGCCGCCGGGCGGCGCCGGCGCCAGCCGGTAGCTGGCGCTGCCGGGCTGATCGGCTGCGGGGGCGGTTGCGCAGGCGCCGCCGCCGCCCACCGGGTCGAACCTGGCGGCGATCGCGGGGTCGCCCGAGGTCGGGGCGATCGTTCGAGCAGCGACCCGGCGCAGGCCGATCTCGCCCTTGGCGAGCCGCGCCCATCTGGGCGCCGTGTACGGGCCGCCGCCGGGGGTGCTCCCCGGGCAGGTCTGGGTAAAGGCGGTGACACCCTCGAACGGCCGCTGCCCCTCGCCCTGGACGAAGTGGTCGAGCCACTCCAGCTCGCGCTCTCTGATCAGGTCGTTGACGTTCGCCTTTGACACCGAGCGGGGATGCCCGGCGACCTCGCCGAAGATCAGCGACATGTGGGAGTCGCGGTACTTCTGGCGGGTCTTGTTGTAGAAGCGCAGCGCCTCGTCGGCGGGGAAGAGGTCGTCGGTGAACCCGTTCGAGTAGAGGATCGGCGCCGGCTCGACGCTGTCGTCGATGTAGTAGGCGGAGTGGTTCGATGTGATCTCGTCGAGCATCGCCTGCGCCTGCGGATTGCCGTCATACGGCTCGCCCGCGAGCAGCAGGCTGCGCCAGCCGGTCAGGTCGGCGCTCGGATCGGCGCCCGGCGGGGAGTAGAAGCCGGGCGCACCGAGACCGGAGATGTAGAGGCCGTTGATCAGCGACTCCTTCATCACCCCGAAACGGCCGCGGTAGGGCGCCTTGGCGACGTAGTCGAGGGTCGCGCCGTTGGGGACCAGCGAGTAGGCGAGGTCGCTCCAGGTGATCGACGGAGCGGCGGCGGCGAGCTCCATCTGCGTGCCGGCCGGGCTGGTCCAGGGAACGAGGCTGCCGTCGGGCTGCGCGGTGCGGTCGCGCAGCGCCGCCAGCGCCAGCGACATGCCGCCCCCGTAGGAGCCGCCGATCGCCGCCAGCTTGGTCGGGGCGACCAGGCCCTGGTCGACGAGCTCGCCGGCGAACAGCTGCGCGTCGCGAACCTCGTAGCGGTTGTCGATCAAGCGGACGTAGCCCCCGGCGCAGCCGGCCGGGTCGGCTGCGACCGAGGCCGGCGACCCGCACGATTCCCGGAACCCGCGGTCGGTCATCGAGAAGGTGGCGTAGCCCGCGTCGAGGAAGCGCTGCATCTGCGAGAGCCCGATCTTGCCGCCACCGTAGCCGTGGAACAGCATCACCAGCGGGTAATTCCCGTCGGCACCCGTCGCCGGGGCGGGCGGGAAGGCGGCGTTGACGTCGATCGGGACACCGTCGAAGGTCTTGGTCGTGCTCCGCGGCTCGAGCCCGAAGTTGCTGCAGAAGCGGACCCCGTCGCCCTGCACCCGGCACTCGACGTCGCTGCCGAAGACAGCGTCGATCTGTGCCTGCGCCGCCTGCGGGACCAGCAGCGCGCCGGCGACAACCGCGAGCGCGATCGCCCTCCACCCGCCCCTCAGTCTTCCCTGCATCGCCGCTCCTGTCCCAGGTCCGCTCGTTCAGCTCTCGCGATCGGGATGATTACGCATCGATCGCCCGATGACCCTTCCGACCGCCGTCAACGAGCTGTTCGGGATTCGCCTGCCGGTCCTGCAGGCGCCGATGGCGCGCGTCGCCGGCCCCGAGCTGGCCGCTGCGGTCAGTGAGGCCGGCGGGTTAGGAGCGATCGGCTCAGCAATCCTGCCGCCGGAAGACCTGCACCGCCAGGCGCACGCCGTGCGCGCGCTGACCAGCGCCCCCTTCAATCTCAACTTCTTCTCGCATACGCCGCCGCGGATGGGCGGCGAGCAGGACGACGTAGCCCGCGAGCGCGCTGCCGCCCTTTACGCGGAACTCGGGATAGACGGCCCCCCGGAGCCGTCAGCGCCGCCGTTCGACTTCGATACCGACCGGCTCGAGGCCGTACTCGAGATCGAACCCGCGGTCGTCAGCTTCCACTTCGGCCTCCCGGGCGCGGGGGCTGTCGGCGCGATTCGAGAGCGAGGTACGCGAGTGATCGCGACGGCGACGACCGTCGCTGAGGCGGTTGCGCTGGAGGCTGGCGGGGTCGACGCGGTGATCGCACAGGGCTCCGAGGCCGGCGGGCATCGCGGTAGCTTTCTCGTTCCCGGCGACGACGGGCCCGTCGGCACATTGGCACTGATTCCGCAGGCAGTCGATGCGGTTCGGGTCCCGGTAATCGCCGCGGGCGGGGTCGCCGACGGCCGCGGGCTCGCGGCCGTGTTTGCGCTCGGTGCCGCGGCGGCGCAGCTCGGAACCGCGTTCCTCGCCTGTCCCCAGGCGAGTGTTCACCCCGCCCATCGAGATGCGGTTCGCGAATCCAGCGCGGAGGAGACGATCATCACCCGCGCGTTCTCGGGCCGGCCCGCGAGGGCGGTACGCAACCGTCTCACCGAGGTCATCGCGGACGACACCCTCGCGTTCCCTGCCCAGCTCTCGCTCACCGCCCCGCTAGGCGAGGCCGCGGCGGACCCGCGCGCCGCGCGCGCTCTCTGGCTCGGGCAGGCGGCGTCGCTGACGAGGGAGCGAGGAGCCGCGGAGCTGGTCCAATCGCTGGTCGACGAGGCGGCGGCGGTGCTCGCCGAGCTCAGCCCTCCCGCTTGACCTGCGAGCCGCCGACGATCGCGTCGGAGCCGTCGGCGAAGCGAACCCAGGCCTTGTTGCCGCCGTCGTAGTCGGGCGCCCAGAGGACCATCGTCGCCTCCTCGCGCTGCTCGGAGTCCGCGGGCCCGACGGTGACCGGATCGGCCCCCTCCTCGTCGAGCCCGCGCCAGATCCTCACGAACGGGTTTTGCTCCCACTCCGTGCCAATCGTCGAGGGCTCGCGATGGCCCGGGTGGATCCGGGTCTCGGGGTCGAGCTTCATCAGCCGCTCCATGATCGAGTGCTTGAGGTCGCCAAAACCGGTCGCCCCGGGCGCCCTGGTGCCACCGACCGTTCCCTTGAAGATCACGTCGGCCGTCAGGCAGTCGTCACCGTTGATCACCAGCGCGCAATGGTCGGCGCAGTGGCCCGGCGTGTGGATCACCTCGATCCGCAGGCCCCCGGTCTCGATCACGTCGCCGTCGGCGAAGGTCTCGCCCACTCCATCGAGCAGCTCGGCGGTCTGCTCGTGGGCGAGGATCGGGACGCCGAAGCGCTGAGCGAGCTTCTCCATCTCGAACACGTGGTCCCAGTGGTGGTGGGTGAGCAGGACGTGGGTGATCTCGGTGCCCTCGCGCTCCGCACGCTCGGCGAGCGGTTCGGTGACCCCGTTGGAGTCGATCAGGACCCCTGTTCCCCCGATCTCGTCGACCGCCAGGTAGGCATTGGACAGCCATTCCGCTTGCTCTACACGTTGCAAGATCACGTCGGTCCCTTTCTAGTCGAACTCGATCACCGAGCGGATCCCGTCCTGGGCCTCCATCAGCTCGAAGCCGCGGTTGACGTCGTCGAGGGTGATCCGGTGGGAGATGAACGCGTCGACGTCGATGTCGCCCTGCATATATCGGTCGACCAGCTTCGGCACCCCCTCGCGGCCCTTGACCCCACCGAAGGAGGATCCGGCGACGCGCCGCCCGGTGATCAGCAGCCGCGGGACGATGTCGAGGGTCTCGCCCTTGCCGGCGACACCGGCCATCGTCGCCAGTCCCCAGCCCATCCGCGCTGCCTCGACCGCCTGGCGCATCACCTTTACGTTGCCGGTCGCCTCGAAGGTGTAGTCGGCCCCGAACCCGTCTGTCGACTCGACGATCTTCTCGACCACGTCGTCGCCGCCGACCATCGTCTCGGTCGCCCCCTGGCCGGTGGCGAGCTCGAGCCGTTCGGGGGAGAGGTCGATGCAGACGATCCGCTCGGCGCCCTGCAGCCGACAGCCCGCGACCGCGCCCAGGCCGACCATGCCGGCGCCGAAGACGACACAGGTCGAGCCCTCGCGCACCTTCGCCGTGTTGATCGCCGCGCCCAACCCGGTCGAGAGCCCGCAGGCGAACAGGCAGGCGCGGTCGAGGGGCGCCTCGGGGTCGATCTTGGCGAGCGCGATCTCGGGCATCACCGTGTACTCGGCGAAGGTCGAGGTGCCCATGAAGTGGCGGACCTCCTCGCCGTCGCGGTGCAGCCGGGTGGTCCCATCGGGGAGATAGCCCTTGCCCTGCTGCTCGCGAATCGCCATGCAGAGATTCGTGCGGTCGTCGACGCAGTGGATGCATTTGCCGCACTGGGGGCTGAACAGCGTGACGACGTGATCGCCGACCTCGAGGTCGCTGACGTTCGGTCCCACGGCCTCGACCACCCCGGCACCCTCATGGCCGAGCACGGTCGGCGCGTAACCGGACGGGTCGACGCCCGACGCGGTGTAGAGGTCGGTGTGGCAGACCCCGCAGGCGACCAGCCGCACGAGCGCCTCGCCCTCCCGCGGATCGCTCAGCTCGACCTCCTGAACCTCCAGCGGCTGCTCGAACTCCTCCAGCACCGCGGCGCGCATCTTCATCGGCTTCCTCCTCGATCGTCTGCCCGGGCGATCGTATGTGCCCGCGACCAACGGCGCGCCGCGGCCCACCGCCGGGTTCGACCGGACCCGAGATGAAGATCGTGCTGATCCATACTAGGCGGAGCGCGAGTTCCGTCACTTATTGGACATACAACGGTGCGTGGAACCCTTATTTCATCGAAGCCTTGACAAATATCGCCGGGTGTGAACTAATGCGCTGCTGTGAGTAGGAGGAGCGGCTCGTTGGCCTCCCTGAGAGAGGGCAACCGAAAGCGCGTCATCGACGCCCTGCGTGAGCGCGGCGTCGCCAGCCGCGCCGAGGTCGCCCGGATCACGGGGCTCTCGCGATCGACCGTCTCCACGATCGTCGGCGACCTGCTCGATAGCGGCCTCGCCGGCGAGCGCGACGGGCTTTCCGCGGGCCAGGCCCACGCCGGGCGGCCGCCGGTGATGGTGTCCCTGAACCCATCCGCCGGGCTCGCCGTGGGTGTCGATTTCGGCCATCGCCACCTGCGCGTCGCCGTATCGGACCTGTCGCACACGGTGCTCGCCGAGACCTGGCGCGAGCTCAACGTCGACCACTCCGCCGATCACGGGCTCGACACCGCAGCCGAGTTCGTCGAGCAGGTGCTCGACGAGGCCGAGGTCGACCGGGCCCGGGTGATCGGCGTCGGCATGGGCCTGCCGGCCCCGATCGACCGCGCGACCGGTGCGGTTCAGGCTGCCTCGATCCTTCCCGGCTGGGTCGGCGTCGACGCCGCCGCGGAGGCCGCGGCGCGCTTCGACCTGCCGGTCGCGGTCGAGAACGACGCCAACCTCGGGGCGCTCGCCGAGCTCGTCTGGGGGGCGGCGAAGGGGAAGTCGGAGGTCGCCTACATCAAGGTCTCCACCGGGATCGGCGCCGGTCTCATCTCCCGTGGCCGGCTCCAGCACGGGGTCGGCGGGACGGCCGGCGAGCTCGGCCACACGGTGATCGCCGACGGCGGACCGGTGTGCCGCTGTGGCAACCGCGGCTGCCTCGAGACCCTGGCCTCGACGCGCTCGATCGCCGAGCTGCTCAGCGCCAGCCGCGCCGAGGAGATCACCAGCCGCCGGGTGCTCGAGCTCTGTGCCGCCGAGGACGCGGCCGCTCAGCGCCTGATCGGCGACGCCGGCCGCGCGATCGGCGTCGCCGTCGCCAATCTCTGCAACCTGCTCAACCCCGCGTGCGTGATCGTCGGCGGGGATCTCAGCGGGGCCGGCGAGGTGCTGCTCGACCCGCTGCGCGAGACCGTGCGCCGGAACGCGATCCCGAGCGCCGTCGACGACCTCGAGATCGTCGCCGGCGTGCTCGGGGAGCGCGCGGAGCTGCTCGGGGCGCTGGCCCTGGTGATGCAGGAGTCGGACCGCTTCATCGCCCCCGAGCTGATGCCGGAGGCGGCATGACGAATGTGGATAACGTAAAAACGAGCGCGACCCATCGCGGAGCGCGAGAGAGGAAAGGATCCCAGTGATGCAATCGCACACCAACGGAGGTGCTCGCAGATGATCGGAAGCAGAACACGCAGACGCGTGCTGGTGCCGGTCGTCGGCATGGTCGCCGCGCTCGGCATCGCCGCGTGCGGCAGTGACGACGACAGCTCAGACAGCACTTCGGCCGACAGCGGCTCCAGCGGCGGCGGCAAGATCGGCTTCCTGCTGCCGGAGACGCAGACGGCCCGCTACGAGACCCAGGACAAGCCGCTGTTCGAACAGAAGGTCCAGGAGCTCTGCCCGGACTGCGAGATCCTGTATCAAAACGCCGACCAGGATCCGACTAAGCAGCAGTCGCAGGTCGAGGCCGCGGTCACCGAGGGTGTAGACGTGATGGTCCTCGACCCGGTCGACTCGACGTCGGCCGCGGGGATGGTGACCCGCGCCCAGCAGGCCGACATCCCGGTGATCAGCTACGACCGGCTGATCCTGGACGCTGATCTCGCCGCGTACGCCGAGTTCAACAGCCCCGAGGTCGGTAAGCAGCAGGGCGAGGCGCTGAGCAAGGCGCTCGCCGACGGCGGCGACCCGAGCGGACCGATCGTGCAGATCAACGGTGACCCCAAGGACAACAACGCGAAGTTGTTCAAGGAGGGTGCGACCGCGGTGTTCGAGGACAAGGGCATCGAAGTCGCCCAGGAGTACGACACTCCCGACTGGCTGCCGGAGAACGCCCAGAAGGAGATGGACCAGGCGATCACGGCGCTCGGCAAGGACGGGTTCCACGGTGTCCTCGCCGCCAACGACGGAACCGCCGGCGGAGCGATCGCTGCGCTCCAGGGCGCGGGCATCGACCCGACGACGGTCCCGGTAACCGGTCAGGACGCCGAGCTGGCCGGGATCCAGCGGGTCCTCGCCGGCGAGCAGTACATGACGGTCTACAAGCCGATCAAGCCGCTCGCCGACAACGCCGCGACGCTCGCCGTGGCGGTCGTCAACGGTGAGGACCCGGCGAAGTCCGAGGTGATCAACGGTGAGGAGGACAACGGGACCGAGCAGGTACCGACGGCGATCACCGACACGATCCCCGTGTTCAAGGACAACGTTAAGGACACGGTGGTCAAGGACGGCTACTGGAGCGCGAAGGAGATCTGCACGCAGCAGTTCGCCCAGGACTGCAAGGACGCAGGAATCGAGTAGTGACATATAGCCTGAGGCGCGAGGAGAGGGGAGAGATGAGTCAAGGCCAAAGCACCGCGGACCCTTCTGGGACCGACACGGCCACGCAACCTCTCCTCGCGCTGAAGGGCTTCTCGAAGAGCTTTGGGCCGGTCGAGGCCCTCAAGGACGTCGACCTCGACGTCCACCGCGGCGAGGTGGTCGGCCTCGTCGGCGACAACGGCGCCGGCAAGTCGACCCTGATCAAGGCGGTCGCCGGCGCTCAGCCCGCGGACTCCGGAGAAGCGACCTGGGAGGGGCGGCCGACGCGGCTGCAAACGCCGCAGGACGCGACGGCGCTCGGGATCGCGACCGTCTACCAGGATCTCGCGCTGGCCGAGAACCTGGACGTGGTCGCCAACCTGTTCCTCGGCCAGGAGGTCGTCAACACCGTGCCCGGCGTTCACGTCCTCGACGAGGTGGGAATGGAGCAGAAGTCGGTCGAGCTGCTGAGCTCGCTCGGGGTGACGACGCTGCGCAGCGTGCGCACCGAGGTCGCCTCGCTCTCGGGTGGGCAGAGACAGGCGGTGGCGATCGCCCGGTCGCTTCTCGGCGAGCCGAAGATGGTTGTCCTCGACGAGCCGACCGCGGCGCTTGGGATCGTGCAGACGGCGCAGATCCTGAAGCTGATCGAGCGGCTTCGCGAACGCGGCCTGGCGGTGATCGTGATCAGCCACAACCTCGCCGACGTCTTCGCGGTATGCGACCGGATCGCGGTCCTGCGCCTGGGCCGAATGGCCGCCACCTTCAAGGCGGGCGAGGTGAGCCACGAGCAGATCGTCGCCTCGATCACCGGGGCCGACGTCAGCGAGCGGACGACGGAGGAGAACCCGCTATGAGCACGCCCGAAACGACGATCGGCACGGAACCGGCCGACGCCGGCACGAGCTTCTCGCTGCGCCGCGCGTTCGCCGCCCTCGCCCGGGGCGATCTCGCCTCGGTCCGGGTTCTGATCGGGATCGCGGTCATCTGGACGATCTTCCAGCTCTCCAACGACCGCTTTCTGAGCGCGGTCAACCTCTCCAACCTGACCCTGCAGATCGCGGCGGTGGCGACGATCTCGATCGGGGTCGTGCTCGTCCTGCTCCTGGGCGAGATCGACCTCTCGGTCGGAGCGGTCAGCGGCCTGGCGGCGGGGGTGATGGCGGTGCTCAGCGTCCAGCACGGCTGGTCCCCGATCCTCGGGATCGCCGCCGGGCTCGCGATCGGGCTCGCGATCGGGGCGTTCAACGGCTTGATCGTCACCCAGTTCGGGGTGCCGTCGTTCGTGGTCACGCTCGCCGGCCTGCTCGCCTGGCAGGGGGCGTTGCTGTGGGTGCTCGGTGACACCGGCTCGGTCAACCTGCCGCCGAGCATCATCACCGACCTGACCACCACCTTCTTCGACCCGGTGATCGGCTGGATCCTCGGGATCGCAGCCGTCGGCGCCTACGCCGCCAGCCTGCTCGCGGTTCGCCGCCGGCGCCAGGCGGCGGGGCTCGGGGTCTCGCCGATGTCGGGACTCGTGATCCGGCTGGTGCTCGTCGCGGCTGCGGTGATCGCCGCGGTCGCGATCCTCAACGCCGACCGCGGCGTACCGCTCGCGGCGGTGATCGTCGTCGTCTTGATGGTCGTGTTCACGTTCGTCACCGAACGAACCCGTTATGGCCGTCACATCTTTGCCGTCGGCGGCAATGAGGAGGCGGCGCGCCGAGCGGGGATCAACGTCCGCCGGATCAAGCTCAGCGTCTTCACCCTCGCCTCGATGCTCGCCGCCGCAGGCGGCATCCTCGCCGCCTCGCGGCTGCTCGCGGTCAACCAGCAATCGGGCTCCGGTGACGTGCTGTTGCTCGCGATCGCCGGGCCGGTGATCGCCGGCACCAGCCTCTTCGGCGGTCGCGGCTACATCTGGTCGGCGCTGCTCGGCGCGGTGGTGATCGGCTCGATCTCCAACGGCATGGACCTGCTGGCGCTCGACTCAGACGTCAAGTTCATGATCACCGGCGCCGTCCTGCTCGGCGCGGTCACCATCGACGCTGTGACCCGCCAGCGGCGCCAGGCCGCGCGCTGACCTGAGGGTTGGCAGCGACCAGCGCTCCGCCGGTCGGCGCGCGCCCGCGGGGGTGAGCGGAGCGCCGGGCGAGCTCCGCGTCGCGGTGGTCGGCTACGGGCTGGCCGGATCCGTCTTTCACGCGCCGCTGGTCGCGGCAACTCCCGGGCTTTCCCTGACGACCGTGGTCACCGGGGACCCCGAGCGCGCCGCCCGAGCTCGCCGCGAGCATCGGGGCGTGCGGGTGGAGGCGCGGCCCGAACGGGTCTGGGAGCGGGCTCAGGAGCACGATCTGGCGGTGATCGCCACCCCCAACGCGAGCCACGTCGAGCTCGCCTCGGGGGCGATCGACGCCGGCCTCGCCGTGGTCGTCGACAAGCCGCTCGCCCCGACCAGCGACGAGGCGCGCGGCCTGGTCGAGCGCGCCGAGCGTCGCGGCGTCGCGCTGACCGTCTTTCACAACCGTCGCTGGGACTCCGACCAACTCACCCTGAAGCGCCTGATCGCCGAGGGCGCCCTCGGTCGTGTGTTCCGCTATGAGTCGCGCTACGAGCGCTGGCGCCCCCGAGCCCGGCCGGGAGCTTGGCGCGAGACAACCCCGGTCGACCGCGGCGGCGGCCTGTTGCTCGATCTCGGCACGCATCTGGTCGATCAGGCGCTGGCGTTGTTCGGGCCCGTCCGCAGCGTCCATGGCGAGGTCGATGCGCGCCGCGGCGAGGTCGCCGACGACGATGCCTTCCTCGGGCTCACCCACGAGTCGGGCGTCCGCAGCCACGTCTGGGCGTCCTCGGTGTGTGCGGCGCCCGGTCCACGGCTGCGGGTGCTCGGCAGCCAGGCCGCTTACCTGGTCGACGAGCTCGACGGTCAGGAGGAGGCCCTGGCTCGAGGCGATCGTCCCGCCCCGGGTCGCGAGTGGGGAGTCGAGCCGCCGCGCCGCTGGGGTCGTCTGGTGCGCGGCCAGAGCTCTGAGCCGGTGCGCTCCGAGCCTGGGGCCTGGCCGGACTTCTACGCCGAGCTCGAGGAGTCGCTGCGGGCGGGCTCGGCGCCCCCGGTTGATGCAGCCGACGCGGTGACGGTTCTCGAGCTGCTCGAGCGAGCCCGGCTCGACTCGGCGTCGCCGTAGTCGCCCGCCCGGCGCCCATCGGCCACAATCCCGGCGGGCGGTTAGCTCAGTTGGGAGAGCAACGCGTTTACACCGCGTAGGTCGCCGGTTCGAGTCCGGCACCGCCCATTCAGCCGATCGAGCGGGCGAGCGCCGTCGCCAGGCGGGCGACATCGGAGCCGTCCTCCGCGCCATGGTGTGGGTTCAGCTCGCTCACCGTGATCGCGAGCGCAACATCGCCGCGGGCGAGCTCCTCGAGCACGGCGAGCGCGGCGCCGAAGCTGACGCCGATCCCGCGCCCGGTGTTCTCCGACAGCGGCACGTCGGAGAAGTCGACGAGGTCGACGTCGAAGTGGACGAGGAACGGTCGCTCGCCCGCGGTCGCCAAATCCAGGGCTCTGCGGGCGGCGCCGCGCGGGTCGGCCGCGAGCTCGGCGACGTCGATGGTCGAAAGCCCCCGCGAGGCGATGAGCTCGCTCTCGGCGCCGGTGCTCTGCTCCGGGTCGCGGCCGAGGAGGACGACGTCGCCGTCACGCAGCAGCGGGCGCCGCGGACCGCTGCTGGCGAGGCGTGGATCGACGCCGTGGACATCGAGCATGTGCGCGACTCCCATCCAGTCGAGGGCGCCGTCGGGCACCGACGATGGAGTGTTTAGGTCGGCGTGCAGGTCGAGGTACACGAGCCGCGGCTCGGCGCCAGCCGCCACCGCTCCCGCCACCGTGCCGACGCCGACCGTGCAGTCGCCCCCGATCACCACGGCGAATTCACCGGCGCGGATCGCGGCCTCGACGCGGTCGGCGACCTCGGCGACGCCGCGAACGACCGCGTCGGCGTTCATCGCGCGCGCATCGTTGTGGTCGACGCGCCAACGAAACCTCGCCGTGTCGCCCTGGTCGCGAACCTCGCGGCCGCCGGCACGCAGGGCGTCGGCGAGACCGCCTGCGCGCAGCGCTTCCGGGCCGTCCTCCTGACCGGGTGCGAACGCCCCGGCGCTCGTCGGCGCCCCGATCAACGCCACGGGTCGCCTGCTTCGCCCGCCGGTCACTGGCCTGCCCATCACCACGGCGTTCTACCCGATCATCCTGTGCCCGGCCGCGACCTATGGTTTCGGCGGTCGCCGACGAGTTCCTCAGTCCGCGGGCGCTCAACCGGGCGCTGCTCCAACGACAAGGGTTGCTGGAGCGCTCGCCGACGCCGGCGATCGAGATGGTCGAGCGGCTGGTCGGGATGCAGGCCCAAGAGCCTCACGACCCGTATCTCGGTCTTTGGTCGAGGCTGAGCGACTTCGACCCGCACGAGCTCAGCGAGCTGATCGCCGCTCGCGGAGCGGTTCGGGCGCAGCTGATGCGAGCGACCATCCACCTGGTCTCCGCGCGCGACTGCCTCGCGCTGCAGCCGATCGCTCTGCCGATCCTCGCCCGTACGTTCACGAGCCCCTGGGGCGCCATGCTCGCCGGCGCGAATCTCGACCGGGTGGTGGCCGCGGGGCTCGAGCTGCTGGCCGAGGGCCCTCGCACCCGGGCCGAGCTCAGCAAGCTGCTGGCGCCGCGCTGGCCGCGAGCCGACCCGCAGGCGCTCGCCCATGCGGTCACCTTCAACACTGCCCTGGTCCAGGTGCCGCCCCGCGGGCTTTGGGGGCGCTCGGGCCAGGCGACCTGGGCGCCGACCGCTGACTGGTTGGGCTCAGAGCTCGCCGCCGAGGCGGACGTCGATGCGCTCGTGCTCAGGTACCTGGACGCCTTCGGGCCGGCCTCCACAGCGGATCTGCGCACCTGGTCGGGGCTCACCGGCCTCCGCGGGGTGATCGAGCGCCTACGCCCGCAGCTGCGCCTGTTCAGCGACCAAAACGGCAAGCAGCTGTTCGATCTGCCCGCCGCGCCTCGCCCGGATCCCCGGATCCCGGCGCCGCCGAGATTCCTGCCCGAGTACGACAACGTCGGTCTCGCCCACGCCGATCGTTCGCGGATCCTAAGCGGCAACGGCCCGGGGGCGCCATTTCCCCGCGGGAAGGCGAACGGCACGCTGCTGGTCGACGGCTTCTACCGGGCCAACTGGAGCATCGGCGAAGAGCCCGGGATCGCGACCCTGACCGTAGACCGGTTCGCCCGTCTCCGTGATGACGCCACGGATGTAGTCGAGCGGATCAGCCGCGAGGGCATCGATCTGCTGGCGCTGATCGCGCCCGAGGCGGGCCGCCGCCGGCTCCGGTTCGTGCCCGAGCCCTGAGCCGTCAGAGAGCGACGGGCGCCTCGCCCGCCGAGCTGCCCGACCCCGCCTGACCTGCGCTCGACTCCAAGAGCACCGCGGCAACCGCCTCGGGGTTGTCCCAGGTCGGCGTGTGGCCGCAGCCCTCGAGCACCACGTAGCGCGCGTCCGGCGGCATCCGCTCGGGCCGCGGCGGCGCCACCAGGCGGTCCTCCGAGCCCCAGGCGATCGTCGCGGGGACCGTGACCAGCTCGGGATGCTCGAAGACCTGGGCGCGCATCTCGACGTTCGCGTCGTCGTAGCCGGAGGAGTCGAGCCAGTCGCCGATCAGCGCCGTCGCCTCCGCCCCGGTGAGCCGCTCGGGGTGGGTCAGGGTGGTCTGAAGCACGGCCGTGCGCGCGCCCGCCGAGCGCATCGCCAGCGGCAGCAACGGGCGCACCAGGCGGCCCCAGCCGTGGAGGTTGGTTCGCCGGGGCCCGAGCGGCCGGCGCCAGAGTCCCGCTGGGGAGATCGCGCAGACGCTGGCAGCGCCGCCGGCCTTGGCGATCTCGAGCGCCGCCCAGCCGCCGAGCGAGTTGCCGCCCAGATGGGGCCGCTCGAGACCGAGCTCGGCGCAGAGCTCGCCGACCGCGGCCCCGAGGTTGGCCGGGGTCGCCGCGATCCCGGTCGGGAGCCGCGGGGAGCGGCCGAAGCCGGGCATGTCGACGGTGAGCACCTCGCGCTCGGCGGCGAGCCGGTCGAGCACCGGATCCCAGATCCGCGACGACCCGCCGAGGCCGTGGATCAGGACGAGAGGCTCGCCGGAGCCGCGGCGCGCGTAGCTGAGTCCCATGCCGGTGCCCCTCCCTGCCAGCCGGGCGTCGTGAGCAAGAGCTGCAGGTCGCGGATCCGCCGCTCCCGAAAGCCCGCCTCCGAGGAGGCGAGGTAGAAGTTCCACAGGCGCCTGAACCGCTGGTCGTAGCCGAGCGTGCGCAGCACCGGCCAGGCATCGTTGAAGCGCTCGCGCCAGATCGCCAGGGTGCGGGCGTAGTGATCGCTGATCTCCTCGCACCAGGTCACCGGCATCCCGCGCGCGGCTCCCAGACGCGCGATCAAGCCCAGCGAAGGCAGGCACCCACCCGGGAAGATGTGCTTGTTGGAGAAGCTGCGGGCGCCCTTCTCGGGTTCATAGAGGCGATCCTCGATCACGATCGCCTGCAGGAACATCGCCCCGCCGGGCACGGTGAGCTCGGCGCACTTGTCGAAGAACGTCTCGAAGTACTGCCAGCCGACCGCCTCGATCATCTCGATCGAGACCAGCTTGTCGTAGCGTCCCTCGAGGTCGCGGTAGTCGCGCAGCAAGACCTCGACTCGATCGTCGAGCCCGGCCTCGCGCACCCGCTCGCGCGCGTAGGCGTACTGCTCGCGCGAGATCGTCGTCGTGCTCACCCGACAACCGCGGGTCTCGGCGGCGTGGACCGCGAGCGCGCCCCAACCCGTGCCGATCTCGAGCAGGTGGTCGTCGGGACCGAGCTTCAACTGCTCGCAGATCCGCTCCAGCTTCGCCAGTTGCGCCTGCTCGAGCGTCGCGTCCTGATCGGCGAAAAAGGCGCACGAGTACATCAGCTGCTCGTCGAGGAACCCCTCGAAAAGACGGTTGCCGAGGTCGTAGTGGGCCGAGATGTTCTCGGCGGCGCCGTCCCTGGTGTTTCGGGGTACCAGCGCCAGCGCTCGCTGGATCGGGCCCACGAGCGGATGGATGCGGGCCCGCCAGCGATCGAACACCGAGAGGTTGCGACAGGCGAGGCGCACGGTCGAGACCAGGTCGTCGGTGGACCAGAGACCGTCGACGTAGCCCTCGCCGAGCCCGGTGCTGCCGCGCAGCAGCCAGGCGTAGGCACGCCGGTCGTGAACCTCGACCCCCGCCCGCAGGTCGGCTTCCGCAGCGCCGAACCGATAGCGCCGGCCGGCCTCTTCGAGCTCGAGATGCGCGCCCTCGATCGTCGAGAATGCGCGAAACACCCCCCGGCGCGCGAGGCTCACTCCGCGCGCTCCGGGTGGGCGTGCCATGGCGCTCCCTTGAGCCGCAGTCGCAGCGCCTGCCAGTAGATCTTGCCGACGACCTGCGCAGTCATCGCCGGGTAGCGAATCAGCATTCGCCGGGCGGTGTCGGGTGAGAGCTCGCGGCGTTCGAGCGAGAGGGTCGCGTCGAAGGCGAGCCGGCCCTCGGTATGGCTGGCGATGTGGACCTGGAGGTCTTCGCCCGGAACGGTCGTCCGCCATTCATAGACGTGATCCATGCCCATCAGCGGGGAGACATGGAAGCGCTTGTCGAGCCGGGCGCTGATCACGCGCGAGCCGTTGGCGCGGATCGCGTACTGGTGGCTTTCGCCCCAGGGCGTGTTGGACACATCGGCGAGCACCGACTCGACCCGCTTGGCGTCGTCGGCGAAGCAGAAGTGAAAGGAGACGGGGTTGAAGTTGTGGCCGAAGTAGCGCAGATTGGTCAGCGTGCGCACCGGTCCCCGGGGGCGCTCGCCGAGATCGGACTCGACCGCCTCGCGGACCGCCTCGGACAGCGGCGTGCCGGGGTCGCCGAGCTGATCGGCGCGCCGAAACCACGCCGGCGCCGGTCTGCGAGCCGACCAGCCCGAGAGTGGGTCGAGCACCTCGGGCAGCTCGCCGAGATCGAGATAGGCCATGAAGATCGGGTAGCGGAACTGATGCTCGACCGGCTCCAGGCGGCGATGTCGCACCCAGCCTTCATAGAGCGCGGATGCGGTCATGCTGCGACCTCCAGAGGCGCGCCGATCGCCGGCATCCGCTCAGCGGCGAGCAGCGACTCGCAGGCACGAACCGCGCTCCAGCAGCCGTCCTCATGAAACCCCCAGCGCCAGTAGGCGCCGCAGTAGTGAACTCCGCCGCGCCCGCTGATCTCGCCCCAGCGCCGTTGCGCGGCGACGCTCGCATGCGTCGTCTGCGGGTGGGCGTAGTCGATCGTCTCGATCACCGTCTCGGGGTCGATGCTGTGGTCCAGGTTGAGGGTGACGAAGTATTCGCGCTCGGCATCGAAGCGCTGCAGGTTGTTCATCCAGTAGGTGACCGCTGTGCCGCCGCCGGATGGCTCGGCGAGGTGAAAGTTCCAGCTCGCCCAGGCGCGGCGGCGGCGCGGCATCAGCGAGGCATCGGTGTGCAGAACGGCCCGGTTGGGCTGGTAGCGGATTGCGCCGAGGACCGCCCGCTCGCGATCGCTGGGATCGATGAGCATCGACAGCGCTTGGTCGCTGTGACAGGCGATCACCACCTCGTCGAAGAGCTCGGTGCCGCAACCGTCGGCACCGATGAGCACGCCCTCGGGCAGGCGCTCGATCGCCCGCACCGGCGTCTGCAGCCGAATTCGATCGGCGAACGGCGCGGCGATCCGCTCGACATAGGCGCGCGAGCCGCCCTCGATCGTCCGCCATCGTGGCCGGCCGGTGAGCTGCAGCTGGCCGTGGTTGTCGAGAAACTCGGCGAGGAAGCCGAGCGGGAAGTCCCAGACCCCGGCGGCATCGGCCGACCACACGGCCGAGACCTCGGGAGCGACCGCGCGCTCGATGAACCAGCGCGAGTACCCCGAGTCATGGAGGAACTCGCCCACCGTCGGGGTATCGGGACGGCCCGCGAGCGGCCTCACCTCGCGGTTGAACCGAAGCTGGTCGCGGATCAGTCGCCAGAACCGCGGTCGCAGCAGGTTCGAGCGCTGCGCGAACAGCCCGCGCTTGGTGTTGGCGAACTCGAAGCGCCCGTCCCCCGACGAGATCGACATCCCCATCTGCGAGTCGCGGGTGACGACCCCGAGCTCCTCCAGCAGCCGGGTGAACTGCGGGTAGTTGCGGTCGTTGTGGACGATGAACCCGGTGTCCACCCAGATCGGGCCTGACGGGTCTTGCACCCGGATCGTGTTGGTGTGGCCACCGATCCGCGAGTCGGCCTCGAAGACGACGAGCTCGCGCTCGCGATCGAGCAGGTGGGCGGCGGTGAGCCCGGCGATTCCGGTGCCGATCACGGCGGTCTTTGGACGTTGATTGCGCACGCCAGTCCTTACGCGGGGGGTCTCCGATCGGATGAGCTTCTCGGCCGCCGAGCGCGGCCCGAGCCTTTCCCCGTACCCAATCGAGCGTCTAGGCTCGCCCGCTGACGATGCGGGGATCGCGGCTCAAGCTCTGTCTGGCGCCGGCAGCGTTGGCGATCGCCTTGGCGGCCGCGTCGCCGGCGCTCGCCGAGGATGACCCCGCGGCCCAGCCTCCGTTCGGCGGCCAAGCACCGCCGGCGCTGGTCGAGCCCGACTCGCAGCGCCTGCCGCCACCGGGATTCGAGGTTTCCGCGCGCGCTGCCATCGAGGCCGCCGCCGCGACCGAGGTGGTCGGCGACGAGCTCGCCGGAACCTCGGGGTCGAAGCCGCGCGCGTTGATCCGTGGCCGGCGCTGGCAGGTGGACTACTTCGACCCCGGCGGCGCCAAGGTCGCCGAGGTGGTGGTCGACGGTCGCAGCGGCGAGGTGATCGAGGCCTGGCACGATCAGCAGGTCGAGACAAAGCTCGCTCGCGGCTATCAGGACGCGATCGCCCAGAAGGTCAACGCGCCCTACGTCTGGCTCGCCCTCAGCCTCGTCTTCGTGATTCCGTTTTTCGACCCGCGCCGGCCGCTGCGCCTGCTCCACCTCGACCTCCTGGTCCTTATGGGCCTCGGGATCTCGCTCTATTTCTTCAACCGCGCCGAGATCAGCGCCTCGGTCGCGCTCACCTACCCGGTGCTCGGCTATTTCCTCATTCGGATGCTGGTCGCGGGATTGTGGCCGCGCGAGCACCGGGGGCCGCTGGTTCCGTTCGCCCCCGCCCGTCTGCTGGCGATCGGCTTGCTTGCGCTCGCCGCGGCGCGGATCGCGCTCAACGTCGTCGACTCGCGGGTGATCGACATCGGCGTCGCGGGGGTGATCGGGGCCGACCGGATCATCGACGGCGCGGCGCTCTATCAGGGGACGTTCTCCGAGATTCCCGGCCTGCGGGGGGATGTCTACGGCCCCGCCAACTACCTCGCCTACCTGCCCTTCGTCGGGTTCTTCGGCTTCGACGGCACCTGGGGGGAGGTGCCCGCGGCGCACGCCGCCGCGATCGGCTTCGACCTGCTCTGCATCGTCGGGCTGGTGGCGCTCGGGCGCCGCCTCAGGGAGGGCGCCGAGGGCCGGCTCTTGGGCTGGGCGCTCGGCTTTGCCTGGGCGGCCTGCCCGTGGACGCTCTACACGATGAACGCCAACGCCAACGACTCGCTGATCGCGGCGCTCTCGATCGGGGCGCTGCTGGCGCTGCGCTCGCCCCCGGCACGCGGCGCGCTGCTGGCGCTGGCCGCGGCGGCCAAGTTCGGCCCCGCGGCGCTGGCGCCCCTTTTCGCTACCGCGGGCGGCGATCGACGGTGGCGCTCGGCGGCGATCTTCGGCCTCGCCTTCGCCGCGGTATTCGCGCTCGTGGTGCTGCCCCTCGCCGGCGGTGACTTGGGCGAGTTCTATGACCGCACCCTCGGCTATCAGGCAGCTCGTAGCTCCCCGTTCAGCGTCTGGGGCCAGGCGCCCTCGCTCGAGTCGCTGCAGGCGCCGGTCAGGGTGCTGGCGGCGACGCTGGCGTTCGGCGTCGCCCTCTATCCGCGGTTCAAGTCACCGGTCCAGCTCGCCGCTCTGGCCACCGCGGTGACGATCGCGGTCCAGCTCACCGCCACTCACTGGTTCTACTTCTACGTCGTCTGGTTCCTGCCCTTCGTCCTTGTGGCCGCGTTCGCGTCGCAGCGGCGGATCGGTCCGCATCCCGGGCCCGGAAACGAGGACAGGCCCCAAGCGGGGCCTGTCCGTTCCGCAGCTGCGTCGAGCCTCAGCGAGGCTTGAGCGTGTTCACGCCCGCCGGCGCCGGCGTCCGCCTCTTGACGTCGTCGAAGTCATAGAAGGCGCCGGGAGCGGCCCCCTCCTTGCCGAAGCCGAACCCGGCCTTGATCAGCAGGCGAGGCGCGGCGTTGATGCCGGTGAACTTGTAACGCATGAACGCCCGGTCGTTGCCGAGCTGGCCCAGCGACTGCAGCGCCAGCGCCCGGTGGACCGCTTCGGCGCCCATGAACTCGGCGGCATAGCGGGCGAAGTTGCCCTTGCCGGCCTTGCCGAATGCCGTGGTCCCGATCAGATAGGCGTTGATGAAGATCTGATCGCCGGTGACCAGAGCGCCCAGCAAACCGGTCGAGCTGCCGAAGACCGCGTCTGGAACCCAGATCTTCTTGGTCGCCGGACGGCCACCGAGCGAGCGCAGGACCTTGTAATGGACGAGCTCCTCGTAAGCGGCCGCGTCGACATTGGCCTTGGTCACCGAGTCGAGCGCGACGCGCTCGCCACCGACCGTGTTGACGATCGTCGCCAGCACTTCGGCCGTCGCCGCGACGTTGAGAATCGTCGCCGGGTCGTTCTTCTCCATTGCCGCCAGCGCCGAGGGGCTGCTGCTGAGCCCGAGCAGACCCATGCTGCCCAGCGTCGCCGCCGCACCGCCGACAAACCTGCGCCGGGTGCTCGCGGACTCCTCCGCGAACTCCTCGTCGATCGCCTCGTAGGCGAGATTCTCCGGTTGACTCACCGTGGTCCTCCTGTCCCCCGAAAGGGCGTTGTGGATCGATCCCCCCTCTCAACTGCCCTACGCAGAGAGGCCGGGGCCGGATCAGCCGATCAGGGTGGTGAGGCGCCCGAGCTGCGGCGAGCTGATCACGATCTCATCGCCGGGTCGCAGCCAGACGCTTGGCTCGCGCGCCCCGCCGACCCCGGCCGGGGTGCCGGTGCAGACGATGTCGCCGGGCTCGAGCGTCATCAGCATCGAGAGGTGGGCGACCAATGCCGGGATCGAGAAGATCAGGTCGGCGGTGGTCGACTCCTGCATCCGCTCGCCGTTGAGGTCGAGTGCGATCCCGATCGCGTCCGCCGGTCCGGCCTCGTCGGCGGTGACGATCGCCGGGCCGCAGGGCGCGGAGCCGTCGAAGACCTTTCCCGGCATCCACTGCGGGGTCGCGAACTGCAGATCACGGGCCGAGAGGTCGTTGAGCAGCGTGTAGCCGGCAAGGTGGTCGATCGCCTCGGCCTCGGCGACGTCCTTCGCGCGGCGTCCGATCACGAAGGCGACCTCCGCCTCGTAGTCGACCTTGGCGCTGGCCGCGGGCAGCTCGACGGTGGCTTCGTCGGCGCGCAGCGCATTCGCGAACTTGGCGAAGAAGGTCGGGCTCGAGGGTGGCTCCCGGCGTCCCTCGGCCGCGTGGGCACTGTAGTTGAGCCCGATGCCGATGATCTTCTGCGGATCGGGCACCGGCGGCAGCAGCTCGATCTGGTCGAGCCCGACCGGATCGCCGTCGGCTTCGCTGAGCTCGCCGAGCCGGCCGGATGCCAGCAGCTCGCGCATCCCCTCGCCGCCGCCGCCGAGCGCATCCCAGGCGTCGAGGACCCCGCCCTCGCGCAACACCCCCGCGCGCGGGCCCGCCTCCGACGAGTAGCTCACCAGTCGCACCGCTGCCCAGGCTATCTCCCTAGAATCAGCGCGGCGGGCGCTCCGGGGCCCGCGTCAGGGCAGCTGCAGGCGCCCCGACACCCACCCGGGGGCGTAGCTCAGTTGGTTTAGAGCGCCGGCCTGTCACGCCGGAGGCCGCGGGTTCGAGTCCCGTCGCTCCCGTTTCTCGGAACCGCTTGAACAAGCGGTTTACTCGGTCCCAAGCGATACTCTGTCTCGCTGCGCCACGATCGGGTACCAGCTTCGGGTACCAAACGGACTCGTAGCTGAGGCGAAGCCGGGCCAGCGTGGAGGCGCCGGGCCGACCGCTACTCCTCCCACGCGACGAGGAGCGGACCCGCCGGTCAAGCAACGCTCGCCCGGGCGACCTTCTGAAATCCCTTGGGCCCGTCGGCCCGGCGCGGGCGTCAGCCGGGCTGGATGTTCTTGTTGTGGTGGAAAGCGTTGTCAGGGTCGTACTTGGCCTTGACCTCGGCGAGTCGCCGGTAAATCTGATCGCCATAGGCCTCTCGAACCCGGCTGGAGTCGTCGTCGGAATCAAGGAAGTTGACGTAGACGCCGGCGCGGTGCGGTCGTAGGGCTTGGAGGAACCGCCGCGCCCAAGCGGTCTCGGCCGCGGCGTGCTCGCCGGACTCGTCAGGGAGCCACACGGCGTCGATGATGATGTTGTGGGCCACGTCGCGACCGGCGTAAGCGGTGGCGTCGTGGGGGACTCGGGCGACGGCGCCACCCATGTGGAACATCGTCGCGTACGAGCGGGGCGAGTTGGCGGCGTAGGCGTGGTCGGCGATGACGGCGATGACGTCGTCGGAGAGACCGGCGAGGTTCGTCGCCTTCCAGTAGTAGTGCCACCCGTGGAGGACGGTGTCGTCGAGGCCGCCCTGGAAGGCGGAGTACGGCGTGGATGAGAGCAGGTCGACGAGCGGCGTCCCGAACCGACGAAGGCCCCGCACCGCACGCTCGCCGTCTTCGACGGCGCCGGCGTAACAGCAGGCGACGGCGATGGCCGGCCGCCAGTGCAGCTCCTCGGGGATGACCGGCAGTGGGGGGACGGTGCCGAGCCGGACGACGCTGCCGAGCTCGTCGGGCGCTTCGGCGGCGAAGTCCCGGTAGAAGCGCAGCACGTCGGTGGTGTCGTCGGCCGCCCAGAAGACGGGCCCGGCCATCACGGTCGGGCCGAGGGAATGGAGAGAGAACCGGAACGACGTGACGACGCCGAAGTTGCCGCCGCCGCCTCGCAGCGCCCAGAACAGATCGGGGTGTTCGTCGGCGGACGCACGGACGATGTTGCCCTCGGCGGTGACCACCTCGGCGGCAAGCAGGTTGTCGACGGTGAGCCCGTGTTTGCGCATGAGGAAGCCGATGCCGCCGCCTAGGGTGAGCCCGGCGACGCCGGTGTGCCCCACGATGCCGCCGGTGGTGGCCAGACCGTAGGCCTGCGTCTCGCGGTCGACGTCGCCCCACAGAGCACCACCCTGCACCCACGCCGTGCGGCCGGCGGGGTCGACCCACACAGCCCGCATCGCCGAGAGGTCGATGACGGCCCCGTCGTCGCACACCGCGGTGCCGGCCACGTTGTGGCCCCCGCCCCGTACGGCGATCTCCAGGTCGCGCTCGCGCGCGAAGTTCACCGCCGCGACCACATCGGCCACGCCCGTGCAGCGGGCGATGCAGGCCGGACGGCGGTCGACCGCGCCATTCCAGATCCTGCGCGCAGCGTCGTAGCCGGGACTGGTCGGCAGCAGCAGCTCTCCGTGGAACGATCCGCCGAGCTCATCGAACGCGGTCGTCTCGAGGGGCGGTGCTTGTGGTGTCTCGATGGCGCTCATCTCGTCCTCCCGGTAGTGCTCGATGAGCCCAAACGTAGGCTTGTCGGCCCGGGCTGACTAGTTCTACTTTCGAACCAACCGGTTCGAGTAGCAGACCTGTTGGCCGATTCGCGGCTAGCATGGTGACGCGATGCGCAGCTACGCGCAGTACTGCCCGGTCGCCAAGGCCACCGAGATCCTCGGCGACCGTTGGACGCTTCTGATCGTGCGCGAGATGCTGGGCGGCGCGAGCGGCTTCAACGAGCTCCAACGCGGCCTCCCAGGGATCTCGCGCTCGGTCCTCACCGACCGCATGCGCGCGCTCGAACGGGCCGAAGTCATCGAGCGCAGGACGGGCCCCAAAGGCCGCACCCTCGAATATCGCCTCACGGCCGCCGGCCGTGACCTCCAGCCGGTCGTGCAGGCGATCGGCGAGTGGGGGGTGACCTGGTCGTTCACCGATCCCCGCGCCGAGGAGCTCGACCCCGACCTCTTGATCGTCTGGATGGCCCGGCACGTCGATCGCGAGCAGCTCCCGGCGGACCGCACCGTGGTTCAGTTCGACTTCCGCGACCCGGCGAAGCGCTACTGGATGGTGCTCGAGCCCTCCGAGGTCTCGGTCTGCCTCCAGCATCCCGGCTTCGACGTCGATCTCGAGGTCAAGGTCGACACCGCCACCCTCTACAGCGTCTACCTGGGGCGCGCCGAGCTGGGCGGCGCGGCGCGAGCGCGCAAGCTGACGATGAGCGGCCCGAGGGCGCTCCAGCGGTCCTTCGGGCGCTGGTTCGCCTGGAGCGCGTTTGCCCCAGCCAGCCGCTCGGCGCAACGGCGCCGCACTGCCGCCTCACGCCTTGCCGGCCCTCATCGCGTACGGATCGCCGACGGCGATCCGGGGACTGCACCACAGGGGCCGCAACCGGCACACCTGCATCCGCCGGCAAGCAGGCATCCCGGCTGACCGCCGCTTGCTTGCTTCTGCCTACGGACGAACCCAGGAGCGAACGCTTGCATCACGCTCGCTCCTCCCGTGCGCAGGTGGGCCGGCGGGTGGCTCGGACCTCAGCCGCCCGCCGCAGGCGGGGCGGTTGGGTCGGCGGCGCCCTGCTCGCCGAGGGTCTCGCGAGCGATGAAGTCCTCGACCAGCAGCAGGTTGTCGCGCGAGCGCTCGACCACCTGGAGCAGGTCCTGCATCAGCGCGACCTCCTCCACCTGCTCCTTGACGAACCACTGCATGAACTGCTCGGCGCGGTAGTCCTTGCTCTCGCGGGCGAGCTCGAACAACCTGTAGATCTCCTCGCCGACCCGCTGCTCCTGCTCGAGCGCCATCCGCACCGGTGCGACGCCGTCGGCGAACGAGGACTCGGCCGCCGCGATCTCGGGGATCCGCACCCGCTCGCCGACGTCGAGCAGGTACTGCACCATCATCATCGCGTGGTCGCGCTCCTCGGCGGCCTGGCGGTAGAAGAAGGCAGCGAGCCGGGGCAGGGTCTCGGCGTCGTAGTGCACAGCGGCGCCGATGTACTGCATCGAGGCGGCGAACTCGTTTGCGATCTGCTCGTTGAGCGCCTCGGAGAATGTTCGCTGCGTTGCCATCCGAGCCGACCGTACTACTCGGCCCAGCGAAATCCGGTCTGGCTCTGGGCCGGATCCATCGGGCTGGTCGCCATCCCTCGTGGCACTGCCGGGTCGTTGTAGCCCGAGGGGGCGATGTCGTTGGAGGTGTCGGGGTGAAACAGCGAGGCCAGGTACTGGGTCTGACCGCGGCCGCACATCTGCTCCCCCTGGCCGCCGCTGTAGATCGCGATCCCCTCGCCGTCGCAGTACTCGTAGATCTCGAGCAGCTCTCGCAGCGACCCGAACCGCGACGGCTTCGAGTTGATCGCCTTGCGGGCGCGCTCCTTGACGTCGGCCAGCGACTCCAGGGGCGCGTCCCAGGTGATCCGCTCGTCGTAGGGCTCGAGCACCGGGCGCGTCTCGTCGTTTATGTCGGGGTCCTCGATCCAGGCCTCGGGGAAGGCCTCGGCGACTGCGTGATAGAGGTTCGGGTCGGTGTCGACGTCGACCGGGGTGCCGCTGTACATGCCCTTCAGGTCGAGCACCCTGACCGTGGCCAGCTCGCCGATCTCGGCGATCAGCTCGGCATCCCAGTCGTTTTCGGGATCGAGCTTGAACTCGAGCCCGGGGTAGGCATCGAGCCGCTTTCGGATCGGCTCGGTATTGGACTTCGAGGCGTCCTCGCCGAAGCCGCCGAGCCGGGTCGAGCAGACGAACCGAAGCGGCGAGGGATCGCGCTCGATCGCCTCCCACAACGCGAGGCCGTTCTGGCGCAGCGCGAGGTCGAGCGCCGCCGACTCATATGCCCAGCGGCGGTAGTGGCGCGAGGCCTCGCGCTCGGGGGCGGCGCCGGGGAACAGGTCGAGCTCGCCGAGTAGCTGGCAGGCCGCGCCCAGGCTCGTCGGCGAGCTCAGGTCGAGCACCGGTCCTGCGTCGCGGTGGGCGATGTGGTCGAGCACGTCATAGACCACGTCCTCGCCGATCCCCTCGTGGCCGTCGCCGCGCAGGTGGACGACGGTCGAGGGCCGGGTGAACTCGCCGAAGCTGCGGTCGTGCCCGCTGAGCTCGTAGTCGTCGATTCGCAGCGGAAGCTCGGCGAGGCGGTCGTAGGTGGCGCTCACGGCCGCCAGGCTACCGACCGCGGCGCTGACGCTCAGACGTCGGCGCCGACCGGCACCACGAGCACCGGGCGCTCCGACAGCTGCAGGAGCTTGTGCGGGGTCGAGCCGAGGAGCGCCCCCCGGATCGGGCTCTCGCCGTGTGTGCCGACGACGATCGCGCGGGCGTCGTGCTCGGCGGCCAGCGTCACCAGCGCGTCGACCGGTCGCTCCGGGACGAGCGCCAGGGTCGCCTTGACCCCGGCCTCGCCGGCGCGCTCGATCGCCGGCGCGGTCGCGCGCTCGCCGAACTTGCGCACCGCTTCACGGTGCGCGGCGTGCTCCTCGCCGTAGCCACCGGGCTCGTAGCCGAACCCGATCACGATCTCGTCGCCGGTCGTGCCGGCGAAGTAAATCGCGACCTCGAGCGCGGCGCGCGCGCAATCGGATCCGTCATAGCCGACCACCAGCGAGCGGGTCATCAGGTCTTCTCGGTAACCCCGGCGTCGGCCGCTTCCTCCGAAACGCCGATCGCCTCGACCGTGGCGACGTCGCCGCGCGCGACCTCGGCGGGAACGAACTCGAACGGCTTGCGGCGGAAGAACTCGCGCGCCGGCTCCGGGCCGAAGACTCGCCAGGCGATCATCAGCACGAGGCCGCCGATCGTGAACACCAGGGCGATCAACAGCGGCATGCCGAGGCCGAGCACCTGGGAGCCGCTGTAAGAGGTCTTCGGGTCGGCGAGCTGTTTCGCCGACTCGTACAGCAGGTAGGTGAGCATGAGCGCGCCAACCACCGGAGCGACGCCGATGAACAGCAGATTCTTCGCCGACTTGGTCAGCTCGCGGCGCCAGTAGATCGCGCAGGCGATCCCGGTGAGCCCGTAGTAGAAGGCGATCATCAGCGACAGCGCCGAGAGCGAGTCGAATAGGAAGTTCTCGGAGATCAGCTTCCCCGGCACGTACCAAACGGTCGCGAGGACGCCGACGACGATCGTCCCGAACGCCGGGGTCAGGTAACGCGGGTGGATCTCGGCGAAGCGCCGCGGCAGCGCCCCGGCGGCCGCCATTGAGAGCGAGGTCCGCGATCCGGGCAGGATCGTCGTCTGCGCCGAGGAGAGCCCGGAGACGATCACCGCCAGCACCAGCAGCGTCCCCAGCGCCGAGCCCAGCGCCTTGTCGGCGACCGTGCCGAGCACCCCGGCGTCGTCGTCGAAGCCCTCGACCTTGCCGAGGCCGGCGTAGGCGATCAGCGCCACCGCCACGGCGACGTAGGTCCCGAGCAGCACCACGGTGCTGACGACGCCGGCGAGCCCGGGCCCGCGGGCGGAGTCCTTGCTCTCCTCGGAGAGGTTGACGGCGCTCTCCCAGCCCCAGTAGATGAAGACCCCGAGCAACACCCCGGTGAGCAGCCCCGAGTACTCGACCCCGAACGGCGAGAACCAGCTCAGCTGCGGGTCGATCGAGCTCGCCGGCACCTTGCCGAGGATCAGCCGGACGAAGATCGCCCCTGCGAAGAGCAGCAGCGCTCCGACCTGAAAGAAGGTCAGCACCCGCTGCAGCCGCGCCGAGACCTCGGTGCCGATGACGCAGACCGTGGTCATCGCGGCGATGATCACGACGGCGAGCGCGGCGACCGCGAGCTCGTTCTTGAACAGAGGCTTGCCGCCGCTCTCGAGCCCCAGCAGGTCGTAGAAGTAGTAGGCGGAGACGTCCGCGAGCGAGCCGACCACGAGGATCCCGGTGGTGCAGATCGCCCAGCCTCCGAGCCAACCGGCGTATGGGCCGAGCGCCCGGGTCACCCAGGAGAAGGTGGTGCCACAGTCGGTATCGACCCGGTTCATGTAGAAGAACGCCGCGGCGATGAAGAACATCGGCACGAACGAGAGCAGCAGCAAGCCGGGGGCGTGGATGCCGACGGCGACGACGATCGAGCCGATCACCGCGGCCAGCGAGTAGGCGGGCGCGGTCGACGCGAGCCCGATGCAGAGCCCGTCGGTGAAGCCGATCGCGTCCTTCTTCAGCCCCTTGTCGCCGACCTCGGTTTCGGGCGCCGCGCTCCCTGCGGCGATGCTGGCGCTCTCCATCGCCCGACCCTATCTGACGATCAGCGGTGCTCGGGATTGGGGAAGTCGAAGCGACAGCCCGCGTCCCAGGCGGTGCGCTGGTTGCCGTGAGCCGGGATCCCGCCGGCGTCCTTGAGCATTCGCGCCAGGTGAAGCATGTTCCAGGTGGCGAAGGTGGTGTTGCGGTTGGTGAAATCGTTGTCCGGGCCGCCCGATCCCTGGTCGAGGTAGGAGGGGCCCGGCCCCGCCTCCCCGATCCAGCCCGCGTCAGCCTGCGGCGGGATCGTGTAGCCGAGGTGCTGCAGCGAGTACAGCGTGTTCATCGCGCAGTGCTTGATCCCGTCCTCGTTTCCGGTCACCAGGCAGCCGCCGACCCGGCCGTAGTAGGCGTACTGGCCGGCGTCGTTGAGCAGGTGGGAGTTGCCGTAGAGGCGCTCGATGACCTGGGTCGCGACCGATGACTTCTCGCCCAGCCAGATCGGCATTCCGAGTACGAGGATGTCGGCGGCCAGCACCCGTTCGAACAGCTGCGGCCACTCGTCGGCCTCCCAGCCGTGCTCGGTCATGTCCGGCCAGACTCCGGTCGCGATCGCATGGTCGATCGCCCGGATCGAGTCGACGGCGACCTCGTTTCGACGCATGATCTCGATCGAGATGTCGATCAGTCCCTGGGTGTTGGAGACCTCCGGGCTGCGCTTCAGGGTGCAGTTGATGAACAGCGCCCGCAGGTCCGAGTAGTCGGTCTCGCTCGACGCGATCATCTGCTCTTGGATCTGGTTCAGGACCGGCTCTGAGCTCATGCTTCCTCCTTGATCGGCTCGGCGGACCGGTAGTCCTGGCGGCGCCGGATTCGTTACACCTTCGAGGCGATGCGCCAGCTCACCTTCCTCGCTCCCGGCGAGCTCGCCTGGCGTGACGTCGCCGAACCCCGCCTGCGGGGCGACGGCGAGGCGATCGTGCGCCCGCTGGCGGTCGCCACCTGCGACCTCGACCTGGCGCTGGTCCGGGGCAACGCGCCCGTGGCGCGTGAGTTCGCCTTCGGCCACGAATGCGTCGCCGAGGTGGTCGAGCTCGGCGACGCGGTCGGCTCACTCGCCCCGGGCGATCTGGTCAGCGTCCCGTTTCAGCTCTCGTGCGGGGAGTGCGAGCGCTGTCGGCGCGGCCAAACCGGCAACTGCGAGTCGGTGGACTTCCTCTCCACCTACGGGCTGCCGCTCGGCCCCGACAACGGAGGCTTCGTCTCCGATGCCGTCCGCGTCCCCTACGCCGAGGCGATGCTGGCACCGGTGCCGGAGGGGATCGAGCCGGCCTCGATCGCCAGCCTCTCCGACAACGTCCCCGACGCCTGGCGGACGGTCGGTCCCCAGCTCGCCGCCGAGCCCGGCGCGGCGATCCTGATCTGCGCCGGGGCCGGCTCGATCGCGCTCTACGCGGTCGGCCTCGCGCTCGCGGCCGGCGCCGGCCAGGTCGACTTCGCCGGCGGTCGCGAGTTCGAGCGCGAGCTCGCCGAGCGCCTCGGCGCCCGCCTGCTCGAGGCCGAGTTCCCGAAGCGGGCCGGCCCCTACCCGATCACGGTCGATGCGAGCGCTCGGGTCGAGGGCCTGGCCTGCGCGCTGCGCTCGACCGAGCCCGACGGGATCTGCACCTCGATCGGGATCTACTTCGCCGAACAGACCCCGGTGCCGCTGCTCGAGATGTACACGAAGGGTGTCCGCTTCCACACCGGTCGCGTCCATGCCCGGCCCGCGATCGACCCGATCCTCGAGCTGGTCCGCTCGGGCGCGTTCAGGCCGGAGCTCGTAACCCGGGAGAGGGCGAGCTTCGACGAGGCGGCGGAGGCAGTTGCCGGGCACACCGGCAAGCTCGTGATCAGCCGGTGAGCGCGCTCAGCCGCAGCCGTGGCAGCCGACCTGCATCACCCAGACCGAGGACCGGCTCTGGCCGCTGAAGCTGCCAGATTTCATCCCGACGCCGAGGTCCTCGTAGCTCGGGTTGAGCATCGTCTCGCGGTGCGGGGGCGATCCCAGCCAGGCGATCAGGATGCTCCGCGCGGTGCCGCGCCTGCCCTTGCCCCAGGCCAGGTTCTCGCCCCAACCCCAGGACCCCGAGGCATAGCCGAAGCGCCGCGGGTAGAGGTCGGCGGGATGGCCGCAGGCGGTGTGGCTGAATTCGCAGCGCATCACGTCACCGGCCTTGCGCCCCGCGGCCTTGTTCAGGGTGTCGTTCTGGCTCACCCGACCGGCGCCGGCATGATCGCGCGCGTATGAGATCAAGCAGCGCATCGCGTCCTTTTGCACAGGGCGCGGGGCGTTGGGGTTCTGCTGGCCGGCGCAGTCATGGCTCGGAGCGACGAGGTCGGCGGCGGCGCCGGGAGCGGTGATCAGCAGGATCGAGGCGAGCCCGGCGAGGCTGCTCAGCACGGCGACCTTCGCGCGGTTACGCGTCGGCGAGTTCATCGGGCGGACCCCTTTCGTTCTCCTTCTATCGCCGACGGAGTTAGCTGACGGGCTCGCGCGGAAAGAGTCGCGCTACGGCCCCGTTACGTGGACCGATTCGCCCCCGGGGTGGGTGTTCCCCCTTGGGTCCTCCGTTCCCCGAGCCTCCGAGGCCTGGGGATTTGGCAGGCGAAATGTAACCGAGAACGCAGATAGATGTGTGCTTCCTAATCAGAAGCTCACATGAACTACCAAGACATGGGCTCGATTGAGCTCAGCCGAGCGCCGCGACCACGCTGCCGGCGAGGCCGGCGAAGGTCTCGATCGCGACCGCGAGATCGGCATCGTCGGTGTCCTCCTCGGGCGCGTGGCTGATCCCGTCCTTGGAGGGACAGAAGAGCATCGCCGCCGGCATCACCCGGGCGACCTCGGCGGCGTCGTGTAGGGCACCGCTCGCGAGCTCGGCCGGCTCGCCGGCGACCTCGGCGCAGGCCCGCCGCGCCGCGGCGACCAAGCCCCGGTCGAAGGGGATCGGCTCGATTCTCCAAAGCGGCGACCGCTCGAGCTCACACCCGCACCGCTCGGCCGCCTCGGCGCAGGCTGCGTCGGCGGCGTCGAGCATCCGCGCGAGCGCCGCGGCATCGGGATGGCGCAGGTCGGCGGCGAGGGTCGCCCGCCCGGCCACCGCGGTCGGTATCCCCGGTTCGAGTCGCAGCTCGCCCGTCGTCGCGACCCCGCCCTCGGCGTCGGGGATCCGCTCGATCGCGAGCATCGCGGCGGCCGCGGCGAGCCCCGCGTCGCGGCGGGCGTCCATCGGCGTCGTTCCCGCGTGCGAGGCCTGGCCGGTGAACGAGAACCGCACTCGCTCGACCCCGGTGCAGCCGCTCACCGCTGCCGCCCGCAGACCGGCGGACTCCATCCGCGGTCCCTGCTCGATATGGAGCTCGAGGTAGGCCGCGAGGCCTTCGCGCCGACGGCCACAGTCCGCCGCGTGGTCGAGCTCGACCCCGTTGGCGGCGAGCACCTCGGCGATCGGGTTGCCGTCGGCGTCGCGCAGATCGCCGAGCGACGCGGGATCGAGGGTGCCGGTGAAGGCCGAGCTGCCGAACAGGCTGCGGCCAAAGCGGGCGCCCTCCTCGTCGGCCCAGTCCACCATCGTCAGCGATCGCGGCGGCGCCTCGCCGGCCTCGGCCCAGGCCCTCAGCACGCCGATCGCGGCCATCACCCCGAGCGCGCCGTCGAGCCAGCCGCCGTCAGGGACCGAGTCGATGTGCGAGCCGAGCGCCAGCGCCGCGGCGCCGGGGTCGGCGCCGTCGAGTCGGGCCCATCGGTTGCCCGCTTCGTCGCTCTCGGGCTCGAGCCCGATCTCGGCGAGCAGCTGATCAGCGAAGCCGCGCGCCGCTTGCCAGGTTTCGGTCCAGCACAGGCGCTGGGCGCCACGCTCGGTGCCGGTGCGACCTTGCAGCTCGCGCAGGTCGGCGATCACCCGACCCGCATCGATCGCCGGCGCGGCCACGCGGTTTCAGCCCATCGGATCGCGGCGCAGCGCCTGGGCGAGGCAGTGGGCGCCGCCGCCGCCGGCCGTGAACATCGACAGGTCGGGGTCATAGACCTCGAGCCCGAGGCCGCGTAGCTGGTCGTTGAGATCCTCGGACGCGGCGGTCGAGATCACCCGGTCGCGGCCGAGCGAGATCGCGTTGACGCCGAGCTTGAAGGCATCGGCGAGCGAGACCGCGATGATCTCGAAGCCCTTGGCGCGCAACCACGCGACCAGCCCGCCCGAGGCAGCCTCGACGCAGACCGCGGCGAGCTTCGGTGCCAGGATCGAGACGAGCACGTCGATGTGGACGAACTGGCCGGGAATCGGCTCGATCCGCACCTCCCAGCCGTCGGCCTGCATCCACCCGGCGAGCTGGCGCGCGGCCTGGATCTCGGTCCGCTCCTCGCCGTTGCCGATCAGCATCACGCCGGGCTCGACGATGGTCACGTCGCCGCCCTCGATCGCCCCGGCGGTGATCATTCCGCGGATCGGGATCTCGTTTGCCTGATAGAAGCGGATTACCGGCGCGTACTCGCCGCGCCGCCATTGTTGCTTGAGCTGGGTGACGACCGCGCCGGCGGCCGTCATCACGCTCGAGTCGCGGGCGAACACCTGGTAGGGGAGTGCCTCGTCGGGCTCCAGCTGGTGCACCCGGACGCCGGCCGACTCATAGGCGGCGACCAGCTCGCGGTGCTCGGAGCGCGCCAGCTCGGAGTCGAACGCTGCGCCGCTCTCCAGCGTCGCCTTCGAGATCGCGCTGGTCGGTAGCCAGCGGAAGTTCTCCGGCGGGCCGAGCAGCACGTCGTGGAGGAGGCCGTATTCCGAATCGGCGCCCCAGCTGTGTTGCTCGTCACTCGTCACTCGTTCTGCCCAGTGTCTCGTGCCTACTCATCGCAAACCACCCGGATCGTCTTCAGCGTCCGGTCGCTTGCCCCCCGGACCAAGCCGCCGTGGGAGACGCTGTCGGCGATGTAGTCGAGCGTCGGCCTGGTCAGCAGCTCGCCGGGCAGCACGTTGGGTACGCCGGGAGGGTATGCGGCGAGTGACTCGGCGGCGATCCGGCCCTCGGCGCGGTCGAACCCGACCACCTCCTGAGCGGCGAGAAACGCCTCGCGCGGGGAGAGCCCGGGCGGCCCCCAGGGCGGTGGCTCGGCGAACGGCGGCAACGGCTCCTCCCCCTCTTCGCCGATCCGCCGGCTGGCGTGCTCGAGCGCCTCGACCAGGCGCTCCCCGGTGCGGGCCGCGCGCTCCCCGATCCCGAAAACGGCGACGATGACGTTCTCGGAGAAGAGCTCCAAGTTGATGTCGTCGCTCTCGCGCATCAGCCTCGCGATCCTGTGCCCGGTGGCGCCCATGCCGCGGACGTCGACGACGAGGCGAAGCGGATCGTATGCGTGCACCCCGGCGCGCCCGACGATGCGCTCGTCGAGCACATCAAGCCCGGGGATCGCCCGGATCCGGTCGCGCAGCTCCGCCAGCGACGCGACGGTCTCGGCGAGCAGCGCCTCCCCGTGGACGGCGGCCTGGCGGCGGGCCGCATCGAGCGAGGCGGTCAGGATCGCGTTCGGGCTCGTGGTCTCGATCAGGGTGACGGCGCGGTCGAGCACGCGCTCGTCGAAGCGGTCACCGCAGTCGCCGAGGTGCAGGATCGCCGACTGCGTCACCGAGCCGACCAGCTTGTGCACCGAAGAGAGCACGACGTCGGCCCCGCTCTCGAGCGCCGCCGTCGGGAGCGCGCCCGAGAAGTGCATGTGCGCGCCCCAGGCCTCGTCGGCGATCAGCGGCACGCCCCGCGCGTGCGCGACATCGGCCAACGCAGCGATGTCGGCGACGGCGCCGAAGTAGGTCGGCGAGACGACCATCGCCGCCACCGCCTCGGGCTCCGCGGCGAGCGCCATATCGAGCGACTCAGGGGTGAGGCAGTGAGCGATCCCGAGCTCCGGGTCGAGCTCCGGGGCGACGAAGCGCGGACGCAGACCGGAGAGGACCAGGCCGTCGATGATCGACGAGTGGACGTTGCGTTGGACCACCACCCGCTCGCCGGCATGGGCCAGCGCCATGCAGACCGCGTGGTTGCCGCCCGAGCCGCCGTTGACGAGGAACCAGCTGCGCCGTGCGCCCCAGGCGTCGGCGGCGAGCCGCTGGGCGAGCTGGAAGGGTGTGTGGGCAGGATCCGGCGCGATGTCGATACCCTCGATCCCGGCCGGGATGTCGAGCTCGAGCATGCGCTCGCCGAAGGTCTCGCGCAGCGCCGGGTCGGCGCCGGGACCCCCCTTGTGGCCGGGAACGTGAAAGCGTCCCGGATCGCGGTCGGCGTACTGCACCAGGGCATCGAGGTATGGCGTGGTGTCCTGGTCCACGCGCTGAACTTACTTGGCTACCTCTGCTGCTACCGTCTGCTCGTCCCCGTGGACGACGACCGACCTCGAAGTAACCACTCCCCCGGCTGGCCCGCCTCGCGGTTGCTGCCCGCGGGCCCCGCTCGGACGGATGCTCGGCGATGACCGGTCTCTTTCTCGCCCTCCTGTTCGTCCTGATCGCGCTCAACGGGCTCTTCGTCGCGGCCGAGTTCGCGCTCGTTCGCACGCGCAAGGGCCGGATCGAGGCGCTCGCCAAGCAGGGCGAGAGCGGGGCGGTCGAGGCGCTCGAGCAGCTCGACAAGATCGACGAGTCGCTGGCCGCCTGTCAGTTCGGGATCACGCTCGCCTCGATCGGGATCGGGTTTCTCGGCGAGCCCGCGATCGCGACGCTGATCGAGCCCGTGCTCGACGGCCCGGTCGGCCACGGCGTCGCCACGGCGATCTCGTTCGTGCTCGCGTTCGCGATCGCGACCTCGCTCCACATCACGATCGGCGAGCAGGTGCCGAAGATGCTCGCGATCACCCGGGCCGAGCCAACCGCGCGCGCTCTCTCTCGCCCGCTGGCCACGTTTCGGCAGATCAGTGCGCCGTTCACCTGGGCGCTGAACAAGGCGTCGAACGCGATCGTGCGGCTGTTCGGCGTCGACCCCAGTGACCTCGGTGAGAAGCACACCTCCGACGACCTGAAGGAGATCATCCAGACCTCGGCCAAGGGCGGCAGCCTTGACCCCGGCGAGGCCGTGATGCTCGGCGGCGTCTTTCACCTGCACGAGCAGCAGGCGCGCGAGGTGATGACCCCGATCCCTGCGGTGGTCACGGTGAACGCCGACGAGAACGTCGAGGAGGCGCTGCGGCGGTGTGTCAGCTCCGGGCACACGCGGCTGGTCGTGGTCGAGGACGACAACCCGGACAAGGTCCGCGGCGTCGTCCACAACAACAGCCTCGCCCGCCTCTACATGAACACCGGCGGCGACGCGTCGGTGGAACCCGCCGTGCGGGGGGTGCCGGTCTTTCCCGAGACCAAACCGCTCGACGATCTGCTCGCCGAGCTGCAGCGTCAGCGCTCGTCGATCGGGATCGTCTCCGACGAGTACGGGCGCACCGTCGGCATCGTCACGATCGAGGACATCCTCGAGGAGGTGGTCGGCGAGATCGAGGATGAGACCGACGCCCGCGCGATCTCCCTGCGCCGGCTCACCGACGGCGACTGGTACGTGCGCGGCCACGTGCCGCTCGGCGACCTGGAGGACGCCGGAATCGCCCTGCCGGTCTCCTCCGACGCCTTCAACTCGATCGGCGGCTACGTCTTCTCCGAGCTCGGCCGGCTGCCGAAGCGCGGCGACAAGATCCGCGCGAACGGCTACGAGTTGCGGGTCGAGTCGGTGCGCGAGAACCGGATCGTCGCCGTCCGCATCCACGCCGTCACCGCCGAACACAGCGCCCTGCCCGCCAACCGCAGCGCGGCCGCGGAGAATTGATTCGAGGCGAGCGCCGAGGAGGTGGCGCGGGTGATTCCAGTTACGTCCGTGGGGCGATCTAGCGTTCGCGGTGCAGATGTGGCTAGTTCGGCTCACCGATAAGCAGCTCGAGGTCCTGAGGGCGATGTTGCGCTCCGAGGAGCATCTCGGACCTGCTCTGCGCGGTGCCCTGGAGGCGCTCGAGCTGGCGCGCTGGGACGAGCTTCCCGACGCCCAACTGCCTTGGGAGTCGGTCGCCGACGAGGCCCGCCGCCAGGGTGTCTCGGAGGCGGAGGTCGTCTGGGATCTCTGCGGTAGCCACCGCGAGCCGGCGGCACCACGCTCGTCGCGCGCGTCCAAGCGGCCGCTGCCCGCCCGCCGGGCCGCCTAGCTCAGTCGTAGGTGTAAAAGCCCGCGCCTGACTTTCGCCCCAGCCTGCCCGCGGCGATCAGCTCGTGGATGCGGTCCGGCACCTGATCGCTCTCGCGGCCGCTGTCGGCATGCAGCGAGCTGCCGATCGCGGCGGCGACGTCGAGCCCGACGAAGTCGAGCAGCGCCAGCGGGCCCATCGGGTGCCCGGCGCCGAGCTTCATGCACGAGTCGACGTCGGGCGCCGCCATCCCGGTCGACTCGACCAAGCGCACGGCCTCGAACAAGAGCGGAAAGAGCAGCCGGTTGACGACGAAGCCGGCCTGGTCGGGGACCTCGATCGCGGTCTTCCCGAGAGCGTCACACCAGGCGTGGGCGCGCTCGCGCAGGCCTTCGTGAACGTCATCGGGCAGACAGAGCTCGACCAGCTCCATCTTCGCCACCGGGTTGAAGACGTGGAGTCCGAAGAAGCGTCGGCCGGCGCCGCTTCGGTCGCGTAGCTCGTCGAGTGGCAGCGACGAGGTGGTCGAGGCGAGATCGGCGTCGGGGCAGGCGGCGACGATCTCGGCGAGCAGCGTCGCCTTGGCGTCGGCGTCCTCGGTGATCGCCTCGACGACGAGGTCGCAGTCCGTGAGATCAGCGAGCTCGGTCGTCACCCGGATCCGCTCGGGCGCTCCCTCCTCGAGCCGCTTCGACTCGGTCTGCGCGGCCTCCTCGGCTCGCCACGCCGAGGCGTCGCTGCGCGCCTGCAGCCGCACTTCGCCGAGCGCGCTGGCGCAGGCGGCGAGCCCGCAGGCGATCGCTCCGCTGCCGGCGATCCCGGGGCGCTCGTAGCTGGCGCTCAATTCACTCGCCTCGAGCCTGGCGCTCGCCGGCGTGGGCGAGTCGCGAGGGCCACCAGATGCGATCGCCCAGGTCAAGCGTCAGCGCGGGCACGAGGACCGAGCGGACCAGGAAGGTGTCGAGCAAGACGCCGAAGGCGACGACGAAGCCGAGCTCGGTGAGGAAGACCAAGGGCAAGACCGCCAGGGTCGAGAAGGTGCCGGCGAGGACGATCCCGGCCGAGGTGATCACCGCACCGGTGACCGCGAGACCGCGCAGCGTCCCCAGCTGCGTCCCGTGCTCGATCGTCTCCTCGCGCACGCGCGCCATCAGGAAGATGTTGTAGTCGACCCCGAGCGCGACCAAGAAGATGAACGCGAACAGCGGCAGCGACGGGTCGGCGCCGGGGAAGTCGAAGAGCAGATCGAAGACCACGAACCCGACCCCGAGCGCCGCCGCGAAGGAGAGGATCACGGTCACGATCAAGACCAACGGCGCGACCAGCGAGCGCAGGAGCGCGACCAAGATCAAGAACACGACCGCAAGCGCGATCGGTGGGATCAGCTTCGTGTCACGCGCCGCCGCGACCCGGAGGTCGCGCTCGATCGCGGTGGCACCGCCGACGAGTGTGTCGGGACCGCCCGCTTGCTTCGCCGTCTCGCGAATCGCGGGGATCTCGTCGAAGGCCTCGGTCGAGTAGGGGTCGAGGCTCAGGATCGCTTGCAACAACACCGGCGGCCCGCGGTCGACGACCCTGACGTCCTCGACGCTGTCGAGTGCCACCAGGGCCTTCTGGACGTCGGCTGCGCGGGCCGGGTCGCCGACGACGATGTCGGTCGGCGCTGAGGCGCCGGCCGGGAACGAGCGCTCGAGCAGCTGCTGACCCTGGACCGACTCGACGTCCTCGCGAAACTGGTTGCCCTGGGTGAGCCCGGTGTCGAAGGCGAGCCAGCCCAAGCTCATCACCACGAGCGCGATCACCGCGCCGATCCACACCTTGCGCGGGCGCTGGGCGATCCACTCGCCGATCCGCCTCCAGGTGCCGTGGGTCTCGTCGGCCGCCTCGTCGCCGACATGCGGAACGAACGGCCAGAAGTCCCAGCGCCCGGTCACCACCAGCAGCGCGGGCAACACGGTCAGCATCGAGATCATCGCCACCCCGATCCCGGTCGCGCCGATCGGCCCGAGCCCGGCGGTGCCCTGGACGTCGGCGATCGTCAGGCAGAGCAGCGCCGCGATCACGGTCAGCCCGGAGGCGACGATCGCGGGTCCCGCGCGCCCGAGCGCGATCGCCATCGCCTCGTGCTTGTCCTCGTGGCGGCGAAGCTCCTCGCGGTAGCGAGCGACCAGGAGCAGCGCGTAGTCGGTTCCGGCGCCGAACACGAGCACCGGCAGGATCCCCGCGGACTGGCCGTTGACGGTGACCCCGATCTCGGTGAGCCCGAAGCCGATCGCCCGCGACGCGATCTCGGCGAAGCCTACGGCGAGTAGGGGGAAGAACCAGAAGATCGGGCTGCGGTAGACGACGAGCAGCAAGATGAAGACGATCCCTGCGGTCGCCGCGAGCAGCGTCCCGTTGATCGATTCGAACACATCGATCGCGTCGGCAGAGAACCCGGCACCGCCGGTGACAGCGACCTCGAGGCCCGGGTCATCAGCGCCGCCGACCTGCTCTCGCGCCTGATCGACCGGCCCGGTGATCGTCTCGGATTCGCCGTCGGCGCTGATCTCGGCGGTGAGCAGCGCTGCGCTTCCGTCGGGCGAGGGAATCGGCTCGCCGTAGGCGCTGGTCCGCGGAGGCACGTCGGAGTTGAGCGCCTCGCGGTCGGCGGCGATCCGGGCGCGATCGGAGCCGGTGAGACCGCCCTCGCGCCTGTAGACGATCACGATCGGCGCGATCTCGGCCCCTTGCAGCTTCTCGGTCTCGGCCAGGGCCTCGGTCGACTCGGCATCGGCGGGGAGGAACGACGTCGACTCGTTTGACTGGGCGTCGTCGAACTTGGCCGGCAGGTTGGCCGCGTTGATCGCGGCGATCGCGATCAGCCAGGCCCCGAGAAAGGCCCACTTGGCCCGCCGGCCGGCGGGCAGGGTGAGGAGTCGCCGCCACATGGACGGGCGAGTTTTTCACAGGCGGTCGACCGGCTCTGATCAGGCTCGGATCGCGGCGTCGGTTCGCGCCCTGGCGATTGACTGATCAGTCAACCGATCGAGTATCGTCCGAGGCGACGCTTTCCAGGCACGGATCCGCCCGTGTCGCTGACCCCACGGAGGGATTCAAGATGGCCGCAAACGGCAGGTTCAGTGGACGCGAGGTCGTCATTGTCGAGGCGGTTCGCACCCCGGTCGGGCGCGGGCATCCGGAGAAGGGCTACTACAGGGACGTCCATCCCTCGACCCTGTTGGCGAGGACCTACTCGGAGCTGATCGATCGCGCCGGGATCGAGGCGGCGGAGGTCGAGGACGTGATCGCCGGATGCGTCCAGCAGTTCGGTGAGCAGGCGATCAACATCGGCCGCAACGCTTGGCTCGAGGCGGGCCTGCCGATCGAGACACCGGCCACCACAGTCGACCGCCAATGCGGCTCGGCCCAGCAGGCGGTCAACTTCGCCGCGGCGCTGATCGCCGCCGGCGTCCACGACGTCGTCATCGGCGGCGGGGTCGAGCACATGGGCCACATCTCGTTCGCCGACTCGATCGAGGTGCAAAAGGAGCACGGCTTCGCCTTCAGCCCGCAACTGATGGAGCGCTACAACCTGGTCCCGCAGGGGATCTCTGCCGAGATGATCGCCGACAAGTGGGAGATTCCGCGCTCGGAGCTCGACGAGATCGGGGTGCGCTCGCACCAGCGCGCGGCCAAGGCCACCGAGGAAGGTCGTTTCGACCGCGAGATGGTTGCCTTCCAGGTCAACGGTGACACCTACACGACCGACCAGGGAATCCGCCCGGACACCAATCTCGAGGCCCTCTCGCAGCTGAAGCCGGCGTTCAAGGAGGACGGCAAGGTGACCGCGGGCAACTCCTCGCAGGTGTCCGACGGAGCCGCCGCGGTGCTGCTGATGGCGCAGGACAAGGCAGCGGCGCTCGGGCTCACCCCGAGAGCCCGGATCGTCGATCAGACAACGGTCGGCGTCGACCCGGTGCTGATGCTCACCGGACCGATCCCGGCGACGCGCAAGCTGCTCGAGCGAAATGCGATGGAGATCTCCGACATCGACCTGATCGAGGTCAACGAGGCCTTCGCATCCGTCCTCGCGGCCTGGCGCCGCGAGCTCGACCCCGACATGGACCGCGTCAACGTCAACGGCGGCGCGATCGCGCTCGGACATCCCCTCGGCTCAACCGGCGCCCGGCTGATCACCACGCTCCTGCACGAGCTCGAGCGCGACGACAAGCAGACCGGCCTGGTGACGATGTGCTGTGGCGGCGGGCTCGGCACGGGGACGCTGATCGAGCGGGTCTAGCCGCCGAGGCCGCGATCGCTCGATCGCGGCGTCTCGGCCGAAATCGTGTGCGGTCCGACCGTCCCGGATAGATTGGACCGGATGAGACCACTCGCCGGTTCAGTCGCCGTGGCCCTGTGCGCGCTGGCGCTCGTCGCCGCGGGCTGCGGTGATGACGAGCCCGAGCCCACCACGACGGCCTCCGGGCCACCGCTGAGCAAGTCGAAGTTCATCGCCCAGGCCGACGCGCTCTGCGCGACCGGCAACCAGGCGATCGAGGAGGCCGGCAAGCAGCTCGGAGCCGATCCGACCGATGCCGTGCTCGAGGGCTTCGTCGACGACACGGTGGTGCCGGCGATCACCACCGAGCTCGACGGGATTCGCGCCCTCGCACCACCCGCCGGGGACGAAGCGCAGGTCGAGGCGATCGTCAACGCTGCTCAGGACGCCCTCGATCAGGTCTCAGACGACCCCACCCTGGTGGTGGGCGGGGACCCGTTCGCGAAGGCAAACCAGCTTGCCCAGGCCTACGGGCTGAAGGAGTGCGGCAGCTGAGGCGTACGCGCACCACGCGCGTCGGGTGATGATATGAGCGGTCGGGCCGCGCTCGATCGCGTCCAGATTGCGGGGCTCGGTGACTCGGCCGCCGACCTCGCGCGGCCGGAATCGACTGCGTCTGGGCGGTCGAGCTGTTTCGGAGCTCGCTGACCCAGGCGATGTGGCTGGCCTCGCAGACCGAGAGCGTCCGGGTCGGCACCGGGATCGCCTGCCGCGGCGCCGTCAGCCCGCTAGCCGGCCACCCGCGAACTGGACCAGGCCCGACAGCCGCCGATGGATCCCGGTGAAGCCGCGCTGCTCGAGCGCGACGACGATCTCGTCGCCCTCGAAGATTCGCATCCCACTGGCGCGCTCGAGCACCGGCTTCAGCGGCCGGAGGGTGAGCTCGCGGCGCACCGAGGTCATCAGCGCGATCCGGCCTTCGGGCGCGAGCACGCGCCGCATCTCGTCGAGGGCGCCGAAGGGATCGGCGAACAGATGCAGAGCGGCGAAGCAGCAGACGGCATCGAAGCTCGCGTCACGGAACGGGAGCCGGGTCGCGTCGCCGCGGATCAACACCAGGTTGCCGGGGTCGTGGCGGTCGAGCTCCTCACCGCCGCGCTCGAGCATCGTCTGGGATGCGTCGATCCCGGCGACGAGGCCACGCGGCCCGACCGCGCGAGCGAACTCGCGCGAGAAGTTGCCCGGGCCGCAGGCGACGTCGAGGACGGCGTCACCCTCGCCGAGGCCCAGCAGCAGCCGGGCGATCCGGATCTCCTCGGCCATTCCGGGGCCGGTTGCGCCCTTGAACAGCCGTCCCAGCGCCGGTCGCCAGTAGCGCTCGTAGATCGCCGGGACGAGACGGCTGACCATCAGGTCCTGGGTCGCACCGGTGGACTCGAGGTCGCCATCGAGCAGATCGAGGTAGCCGGCCGAGTTTAGGCCGCGGTCGGCCGCGGTTCCGGCGGCATCGGCCGTCAGTAGCTCGCTGAGGCGGTCGACCGCGGCGATGCCCGCCCGCGCGCCGGCGTCGCTCACAGGTCGGGGCCGCGCGGGTCCCCCGAGTGGTTGGCGAGCTCGGTCAGCCGAGCGACCTGGCGCTCGCCCTCGAGACGCGCCGGGTCGTCGGCCGCCAGGGGGGCGATCAACCGCTCGATCCGGTTCCGGATCTGGAGCGCGAAATGCGGGGTCGAGGGGCCGGCGAGCGAGCGCACGTCCTCGACCGTGATCCGGCGGCCGCCGAGGCGATCGGGACGTTCGCTCTCACTCATTGGTTCGGCTCTGCCTGGTCTTGGTCTTGGAGGGGCTCGGAGTCGGCCTGCGGCTGCGGAGCCGCACCGGAGCCTGACGTTACCGGGGCGACCTCGGCGAGCTCGTCGACCCGTGCCTGGAAGTCGACCGAGATCGCGTCGTCGTCGCCCACCAGCCAGAGGTGGTTGTAGACGGCCCGGGTCGGATCGGTGTCATAGCCGGGCTTGAGATCGAGCAGATACCCGCGCAGGGGCGCCGGGACCTCGTCGACCTCGTCGGTGAGCAGCAGCGGGCCCCAGGTGCCACTGGCCGACAGCGGCGCCGCGACGCCGGCGTCGAGCGGGCGCGAGGCATTGGCGATTACGAAGCCGTGGCCCGGATCGTTGATGTTCCAGCCGAAGCTGCCGGCCGCGTAGCGGGCGAAGGCGATCGCGTTGGCGACCGGGTCGGCCGCTCCGACCCGAACGGCTGTCGGTGCAGCTCGCTCGATCCGGCTCATCGTCGTCGGCGAGATCACCGACTCGGGGCCGAGCGTGTAGACCGGCGTCCTAGGGTGGCGCTCGAGCGCTCTGATCGTCGGCTTCGGCACGCGGCGGCGCTCGACGAACAGCACCGGATCGCCCGAGCGCGCCGCCCACGATGCCGCCGGCATCGCGTATGCCGGGTCTTCGCTGCTCGCCAGCAGCAGATGCTCGGGCTTGCCGGCTAGCCGCTCGCGCAGGCGCGCGACCGCGGCCGCAAGCGCGGCGGGGTCGGCGACCCCGAGCGAGAGCGCCTCGAGGTCCTCCGGAACCGCCGCGTCGCCGAGCGCGAACAACCGGCGCCCCGCGGTCGCGGCGCTTCCCCGGGGATCGAGCGAGCGCAGCGCGCTCGCGGTCAACTCGCCGAGCGCGTTCGACTCGGTGACCAGCACCGGCGCGCCGATCGGCGCCGCGACCAGGGAGCCCGCGGCGATCCCAGCCTGCCAGTCCTCGGCGTCGACGACGGTGACCGCGTCCGGCCCGCGGACGCCGCCGGTGGAGGGATGGACGGCGAGGGCGATCGCGGCGGCGTCGGCGGCCGGGTCGACCCCGGCGACCCGGGTTGTGTTCTTGGTCGCGAAGGCCGGGAAGCCGAGATCGGCGGTGTCCTCGGGCGCCGCGGGCTCACGGATCAGGACCCGTGGCGCCGGCGAATCGACGGCCCGCGGCTCGGTTGAGCCCGAGTCGGCGAGCAGGTAGGCCACCGCTCCGGCCGCGGCCAGCGCCACCAAGACGAGCGCCACGCCAGGTTTGGGTTTGCGAAGGCGCGCGAGCACGGGCGGCAAGGCTAAACCGCCGTGCGCGCGGGCGTTGCCGATATCCGCGTCCGCCGATATGCTGGCGATCGCGATTGACTGATCAGTCAATCGGGAGCGTTTTTTTCGCTGGCGACACGGAGGTGTAGGCAGAAATGGATTTCGCACTCAACCCCGAGCAGCTCGAGTTCAAGGCGCGGGCCCGGCGGTTCGCCGCCGATGTGATCCGCCCCGTCGCCGCTCGCCACGACGCCGAGGAGTCGATCCCGTACGAGGTGATGAGCGCCGCTCGCGATCATGGGTTCAGCGGCCTCGAGTACATGAAGGTGATGGGAAGCGATCCCGACGGCATGCTCGGCGTGATCGCGGCCGAGGAGCTGCACTGGGGCTGTGCGGGGATCGCGCTCGCGATCTCGGGCTCGGGGCTGGCAGCCGCCGGGCTCGCCGCCTCCGGGACGCCCGAGCAGATCGCCCGCTGGGTGCCCGAGTGCTTCGGCGCCGGCGACGAGATCAAGCTCGGCGCCTACGCCGTCACCGAGCCGCAGGCCGGATCCGATGTCAAGAGCCTGCGGACGACGGCGAAGCGCGACGGCGACGAGTGGGTCCTCAACGGGACCAAGGTCTTCATCACCAACGGAGGGATCGCCGACGTGCACGTCGTCGTCGCCACCGTCGACCCCGAGCTCGGCCACCGCGGCCAGGCCTCCTTCGTGATCGCCAAGGACACGCCCGGGCTGCGCCAGGGAAAGAAGGAGACGAAGCTCGGCATCCGCGCCTCGCACACCGCGGAGGTCGTGCTCGAGGACTGCCGGATCCCGCTCGAGAACCTGCTCGGGGGCACGGAGAAGCTGGAGCGCAAGCTCGAACGAGCGCGAACCGGGGAGTCCTCGGGCCGGGCCTCGAACGCGCTCGCGACCTTCGAGCTGACCCGGCCGATGGTCGCCGCCTCGGCGCTTGGGATCGCCCAGGCCGCCTACGAGTGGACGCTCGCCTATCTCGGCGACGGGGCGATCGCCGCCGATCCGCTTGAGGCCGCGCTCGACCAGAGCTCGACCGCCTGCAAACCGCCGCTGCAGCGTCAGTCCAACCAGCAGGTCCTGGCCCAGGTCGCGACCGAGATCGAGGCCGCACGCCTGCTCGTCCAGCGCGCCGCCTGGATGGGTCGCAACGGGATGCCGATGACCGGCGGCCAGGGCTCGATGTCGAAGCTCAAGGCCGGGCAGGTCGCCGTCTGGGTCACGCGGACCGTGATGGACCTCGTCGGCCCGTTCGCCTATACGCGCGAGTGCCCGCTCGAGAAGTGGTTTCGCGACGCCAAGATCTACGAACTGTTCGAGGGCACGGCCGAGATCCAGCGCCTGGTGATCTCGAGGATGCAGGTGGCGACCTACCAGGAGCGCCTGATCGAGGCCGCCGCGATCGCCGCCGAGGCGACCGAGCCCGAGCTTGGAGGCTCGGTCGCCGCGACGCCCCAATAGCGGTCACCCTCACACTTCTTCGTCTTTGACCTCGCGGCCGGCTGAAAACCGGCTTGCACGCTGATCTCAATCGAGGCCCCTGCCAGCCGGCGATCGGCATCCTGATTGCTAGCCTGCGCGAGCATCGCCGAGTCGGCCGGGGCACCGAGCCCCGGCTGAGCGGGGGAACCAACCCTCACTCGTTTCGGGGCGAATGGCCTGGATCGCCAGATCCGCGAACGCCTAGCGCGAAAGCGCGAGCCCGTCAGCTAACTCCGCAGGCGAGAACAGATGAGCAGCGGCGACAACCGAATTTCCCGACTCCCGACCCTGGCAGCGCTTGCCTGCGCGCTTGCGCTCGCGATCCTGCTCGGCGCAGCGGGCGGCGCCGGCGGTCAGGACCTGCAGAGCGAGCTCGACTCCAAGCAGGCGCAGCTGGACCAGGAAAAGAGCAAGCAGGAAGTGCTCTCGAGTGAGCTCGACGACTACTCCGACCGCGTCGACCAGCTCTCCGGCGAGGTCGCGACCCTGCGCAACCGCGAGGCGATCGTGCAGGCCGAGCTCGACAGGGTCAAGGCCGAGCTTCGCCGCGAGCGTGAGCGCCTCGAGCTGCTTCGCCACCAGCTCCGCCGCTCGCTCAATGAGCTGCGCGAGCGCCTGGTCGACATCTACCGCTCCGATCGTCCCGACGTGCTCACGGTGATGCTCGAGGCCGACGGCTTCGACGATCTCGTCTCGCGCTACGAGTACCTGCAGCGGATCGAGGAGCAGGACGCCTCGATCGTCGGCCGCGTCCGCGGACTGCGCAACACCTCGCGCAACACGGTCGCCCGGATCGAGGCGGCCCGCGACGAGATCGCCGCGAAGAAGGCCGAGCTCGTCCGCACCCGCGAGCAGCTCGAGGCGCGCGAGGCCGAGCTGGCGGCGGTCCGCGACCAAAAGGCCGCGGCGCTCGACGACGTGCACTCGAGCATCGAGAAGCTCGAGGGCGACATCGGCGACATCCAGGGCCAGATCCAGGCGCAGATCCAGGCCGCCTCGTCGACCCCGACGACCCCGCTGCCGGCGGGGCCGATCCAGGGCGGCAGCTCGGGCTTCATCTGGCCCGTCAACGGAACCCTCTCCTCGCCGTTCGGGTGGCGCTGGGGGCGTATGCACGAGGGCATCGACATCGCGGTCCCGGCCGGGACCCCGATCCGCGCCGCCAAGGCCGGGAGGGTGATCCTTGCCGCCCCGACCAGCGGCTACGGCAACTACACCTGCATCGACCACGGCGGCGGGCTCTCCTCCTGCTATGCCCACCAATCGAGCTACGCCACCAGCGTCGGGGCGGACGTCGGCCAGGGCGACGTGATCGGCTATGTCGGCTGCACCGGCAGCTGCTTCGGCGACCACCTGCACTTCGAGATCCGGGTCAACGGCGCCGCGGTCGACCCGCTCGGCTACCTGTAGGCCTCACAGCCGCCGATCGCCCGTCCGGTAGGCTGATCGAGATCGGAGGCATGCCCGAGCGATATTTGGGTATGCAGGAGTATCTAGGAATGAGCCGATGAGCACGGTCATTGAGCGACATCCGACGGCGCGACGGCGTTTCGACCTGCGCAGCTACCTCGCGGGCGGCACCGCGACGACGGCGCTGATCGCCGGTGCGATCGTGTTGTTCGCCTCGCTGGCCGCGTACGTCGCCTTCAACGGGCTGCCGGTGGGCGGCGGCGACGCCGACAGCGACACGCTGGTGATCGGGGCCAAATCTCCCGAGACGGCAAGCGCCCGGACCGCGGACAGCGGCCGCAGTGCCCGCGGCCGCGGCGAGCCGGGCCGATCGCGAGCGACTTCGCCCGGCGCCCGGGACGCGAGAACTCACGCCAACGGCACCCGCGGTGAAGGTGGCGCCGTGGACTCTGCCGCCGGTGGCGGCACCGCCCCTGCGTCAGCGAGCGGGGCGCCGACCGACACCGCAGCCGCGCCGCCGCAGGCCGCGGCACCCGCGAAGGACACGGGCGGCTCGACCAGCGGCTCGGGCGGAGGGCTCGGAGGCGCGGTCGACAACGTCGAGCAGACCACGGACCAGGTCGCAGATCTCCCGCTCGGCGAGGTCACCGACAACGTCACCGCCCCGGTCGACGACGCGGTCGGCGGGGCGCTCAACGGAGTCGGCGGGGCGGTCGGCAACCCGCAGCTCGGTGATCAGGTCAACGACACGGTCGACGATGCGGTCGGAGGTGCCACCGGCGCCGTCGACGGTGCCGTCGGAGCCGTCGACGGTGCTACGGGAGGAGCCGTCGGTGGCGCCACCGGAGCCGTCGGTGGGGCCACGGGTGGCCTGGTTGGCGGCAGCGGTCCCTAACGCCTGAGCGCCCGCTCGGTCCAGCGCAGCGCCACACCCTGGAGCTCGGCGTCGTGCTGGGCCGATCTGTGGTGTCCGCCGGGCAGCAGGATCAGCTTGCGCGGCTCGAGCGCGTGCCGATAGAGCTCGGCCGACCAGTCGCTCGCGATCCGCTCGTCCCCCTCGGCATGGATCAGCAACAGCGGCTTGCCGGCGAGCCGTTCGACCGCTTCGCGCAGGTCGTGCTCGCCTAGCCAGGCCTCGAGGGCCCTGCGGGCGGGCGGTGAGGCACGCATCTGGAGCTCGCCGGCGCGGAGGCCGCGAAGCATTTGCTCCTCGCGGGCCGGGCAGATCGCGATCACGGCGGCGATCTCCGGTGAGCGGGCGGCGGCATGGATGGCCAGCAGGCCACCCATGCTCGAGCCGCGCGCGCACACCTGCTCGGAGTCGATCTGGTCGCGGGCGGCCAGGAATCGCGCCATCCGAGCGACGTCGCCGAGAGCCGCCGGCGTCATCTCATCGGCCGACTCTCCGTGACCGCGCTGGTCATATGAAACGGCCGCCCAGCCCGCGGCCGCGCAGGCACGACCGAAGTCGGCATGGCTTTCCTTGCTCGACCCCGCACCGTGGACGATCACCATCGCCGGCCACGGCGGCGCCGAGGCGGGCAGCCACAACCAGAAGGGGCGGCCGTCGTGCACGCCTCGTTCGGTCGGCGGTTGGGGCGCAGGGAGGCTGCGGGGCACGGTCGGGATAATGACCGGCCCCATGGGGACGACGACGCAGACCAACCCGGTTCAGGGCTCAGCCGTCTATCCGCTCGGCAGCCGCGTCAACGAACGCGGCCGGCTCGAGGTCGGCGGCTGTGACGTGGTCGAGGTCGCGCACGAGTTCGGGACGCCGGCCTACATCTACGCCGAAGACGACATCCGCTCCCGCGCTCGCGCCTACGTCGACGCGCTTGCCGCTCGCGCCGACGACTACGAGGTCGTCTACGCGAGCAAGGCGGCCCCGATCACGGCCATCTACCGAGTGCTCTGCGAGCAGGGGCTCTCGGTCGACGTCGCCTCCGCCGGCGAGCTGCAGATGGCCTCGCTGGCTGGATTCGAGCCGGCGCGGATCCATGTTCACGGCAACAACAAGAGCCAGGAGGAGCTGCGCGCCGCGGTCGAGGCAGGGGTGGGCCAGGTGATCTGCGACTCGCTGATCGAGATCGATCGACTCGATGCCATCTGCGCCGAGCTCGGACGGGTCCAGCGGGTCCTGATCCGGGTGACCCCCGGGGTCGACGCCCAGACCCACTCCTTCGTGCGAACCGGCCAGCTCGACTCGAAGTTCGGCCTCGGGCTCACCGGCGGGCTCGCCGCCCGCGGGGTCGCGGCTGCACTTGCCGCCCCGGGGCTCGAGCTCGTCGGTCTGCACGCCCACATCGGCTCGCAGATCCTCGAGCTCGACCCCTACGTGCGAGCGATCGAGGCGCTGGCCGAGCTCGCCGACCCCTCCTGGTGTCGGGTGCTGAACCTCGGTGGGGGTCTCGGGATCGCCTACACGGCCGCCGACGAGCCGCCTTCGATCGAGTCCTACGTCGAGCTCAAGACGACCGCGGTCAAGCGGCTCTTCGACCCGGTCCCGCGGATCTGCATCGAGCCCGGCCGGTCGCTGGTCGGCAACGCCGGGATCACCGCCTACCGCGTCGGCACGGTCAAGGAGCTGCCCGGGATCCGGACCTATGTCGCCGTCGACGGAGGGATGTCGGACAACGTTCGCCCGATGCTGTACGGCTCGCGTTACGAGGCGATCGTCGCCGACCGCGCCGCCGAGCCGGCGCGGACCACGGTGACGGTCGCCGGCATGCATTGCGAGTCGGCCGACATGCTGATCCGCGATGCCTTGCTCGCCGACCCGAAGCCCGGTGACGTGCTGGTGACCCCGGCAACCGGCGCCTACGGCCACGCGATGGCCAGCAACTACAACGCCGCCCTGCGCCCGCCGGTGATCTTCTGCCGTGACGGCGATGCGCGGGTGGTCGTGCGGCGCGAAACGGTGGCGGATCTGGTCGGACGGGATCTCGAATGAGCAGCCGGATGACCGACCAGGCCCGCATTGGGATCCTCGGCAAGGGCACCGTCGGCGGCGCCTTCGCCGAGCTGGTCGGTCGGCGCGCCGATGAGGTCGCGGCGATCTCGGGGCGGCGGCTCGAGGTGGTCGGCGTGCTCGGTCGAACCCAGGGCGATTTCGATCGGATCCTCGAAGCCAGCGAGATCGTGGTCGAGCTGATCGGCGGCACCGACCCCGCCCGCGAGTACGTGCTCAGCGCTCTGCGCTCGGGCCGCCACGTGGTCACCGCCAACAAGCAACTGGTCGCTCAGCACGGCGAGGAGCTGTTCGAGGCGGCGCGCGCGAGCGGGGTCCAGCTTCGGTTCGAGGCGGCGGTCGCCGGGGTCGTCCCGGTGATCAGGGTGATTCAGGAGAGCCTCGCGGCGACCGAGATCACCCGGGTGGTCGGAATCGTCAACGGGACCACCAACTTCATCCTCAGCGAGATGGCGGCGACCGGTGCCTCCTATGGCGAGACGCTCGCTCGCGCCCAGGAGCTCGGCTATGCCGAGGCGGACCCCAGCGACGACGTGGGTGGTGCCGACGCCGCGGCGAAGATGGCGATCCTCGCCCGGCTGGCCTTTCACAGCCCGTTCGAGCTCGCCGACGTCACCTACGAGGGGATCTCCGAGATCCAGCCCGACGATCTCGCCTATGCGAAGGAGCTGGGGCTGTCGCTGAAGCTGCTCGGCGTCGCCGAGCTGCGCGACGGCGGGGTCAGCGTCCGCGTCTTTCCCTGCTTTCTTCACCGTGGCCACCCGCTGGCGCCGGTCGAAGGACCGTTCAACGCGGTCACGGTCGAGGCGCCGACGATCAACGAGATCACGATGTCGGGCCCGGGGGCCGGCGGGATCGAGACCGCGACCGCGGTCCTCGGCGACGTCGTCTCGATCCTCGCCGGTGAGGCTCCGGTGCACGAGGTACGCCGGGAGCTGGCGGCGGTCACCGACGTCTCCTCATCCTTCTACCTCCACCTCGAGGTCGCCGACCGACCGGGGGTGCTCGCCCGGATCGCCGACGTGCTCGGCCGCAACGGGATCTCGGTGCAGAGCGTCGTCCAGCGCGGGCTCGGCGACGACGCGCGGCTGGTGATGGTCCTGCACGAGGCCCCCGAGCGCGACTTCTACGCCGCCCTCACCGAGATCGGCCGGCTCGAGTTCCTGCGCGGCGCCCCGCGAGCGATCCGGGTGATCGAGGAGCAGTTCGTCTGAGCGCCTCGATCAGGGCGGCTGCGGCAGACGATGCCGACGCGATCGCGGCTCTGGTCGAGCGGGCCTTCGCCCACTACGTGTCTCGCATCGGCCTCCGGCCCGCACCGATGGACGCCGACTACGCGACGCTGATCGACCGTGAGCACGTCTACGTCACCGGGGAACCGCCGGCGGGTATCGTCGTGCTGCGGATCGAGACCGATCACGCCTTCCTCGACGTGATCGCGATCGAGCCCCGGCTTCAGGGCACAGGCCTTGGTCGCGAGCTGATGGAGTTCGCCGAGGCACGGACGCGCGAGCTCGGGCGCCCCGAGCTGCGGCTGCTCACGCACGAGCTGATGACCGAGAACCTCTCCCTGTACGCCCATCTCGGCTACAGCGAGTACGACCGTCGCGGCGAGCACGGCTTCAACCGCGTCTTCCTGAGCAAGCGCCTGCGCTCGAGCGACGAGTGACGAGTGACCACTAGGGTCTTCGCACCTTGCCCGAGCCCCTGATCAACCGCTACCGCGACCGCCTCCCCCTCGATCCCGGCGACCCGGTCGTCACCCTCTGCGAGGGCTCGACGCCGCTGGTCGAGGCGCCGACGATCTCCGAGCAGATCGGGGCTCGGGTGCTGCTCAAGCTCGAGGGGGCGAACCCCACGGGCAGCTTCAAAGACCGGGGGATGACGGTCGCGGTCTCGCGCGCCAAGGGGGCGGGGGCCGAGGCGGTGATCTGCGCCTCGACCGGGAACACCGCGGCGAGCGCCGCCGCCTATGCCGCGCGTGCCGGGATTCGCGGCGCGGTGATCGTGCCCGAGGGCAAGATCGCGATCGGCAAGCTCGCACAGGCGCTCATGCACGGCGCCCGCGTGATCGCCCTGCGCGGCAACTTCGACCAGGCGCTCGAGATCGTCCGGGCGCTCGCCGCCCGCCACCCGGTCGAGCTCGTCAACTCGATCAACCCCTACCGGATCGAGGGCCAGAAGACAGCTGCCTTCGAGGTCGTCGAGGAGCTCGGTGAGGCGCCCGACGCGCTCGCGATCCCGGTCGGCAACGCCGGCAACGTCACCGCCTGGTGGCGCGGCTTCTCCGAGCTCGCGGCAGCGCCGCTGCTCTACGGCTTTCAGGCCGAGGGCGCGGCGCCGCTGGTCACCGGCGTCCCGGTGGCCGAGCCGGAGACGGTCGCCTCGGCGATCCGGATCGGCAACCCGGCGCGCTGGGAGGAGGCGATGGCGGCGTTCACCTCCTCGCGGGGGCGGGTCGAGGCGGTCTCGGACGAGCAGATCCTCGACGCCTACCGGCTGCTGGCGTCGCGCGAGGGCGTCTTTTGCGAGCCGGCCTCGGCGGCGTCGGTGGCGGGCCTGCTGGTCCACGGTCTGACCGTGCCCGAGGGCGAGCCGGCGCCGGAGACAGTCGTCTGCGTGCTCACCGGACACGGGCTCAAGGACCCGGATACGGCGCTCGGCAAGGCCCCCGCGGTGGTCGGCTGTGAGGCCGAGCTCGCCGCGGTCGAGCGCGTCGTCTTCAACTGAGCCTGGTCGAGTTCGGCACCAAGCGCGCGCACCGCGCGCCATCACAGGCGCGATCCTCGGCGGGTGTCATTGACGAGCGCGCTGCGACTGCTCGGAGGAGCCCTGGCGCCGCCCTCCTGCGCGATCTGCGCGGCGCCCTGTCATTCGTCGGAGGTGATCTGTCGCGGCTGCGAGGCCGCGCTCGAGCTGGCTCCACCGGGGACCGCCGGGGTGCTGGGGGTGGGGGCGGTGCGCTGGGCGGCGCCGTATGACGGGGTGGCGCGTGAGTTGGTCGCCGCGCTCAAGTTCGGCGGTCGGCTCGGGCTCGCCCGGGTCGCCGCCGGCGCGATCGTCGCCGCGATCGGCGATCGCTGCCGCGAGACCGGCGCCGTGGTCGCGGTCCCGCCGGCGCCTTTTCGCCGGCTGCGGCGCGGTTTCGACCCCGCCGAGCTGATCGCCCGCTCGGTGGCGGCCGAACTGGGCGTGGCGTTCACGCCGGCGCTGCGGCGAACCCAGGGTCCGCGCCAGGTCGGACGCCGGCGGGTCGAGCGGCTGACCTCGGCGCCCCGAGTGCGCGCCGGCGGCCCAGCCCCGTCGCCCGCGCTGCTGATCGACGACGTGCTGACGACCGGCGCGACCCTGAGCGCCTGCGCGGCGGCGCTGCGGCGAAGCGGCTGCGTCGACGTGAGCGCGGCGGTGTTTGCTCGCACCCTTGCGCCCGGCGGTCATCGGCCTAAGATTGGTGGTGCGAGCGCGTCCCGGTGAACGAAGGAGGCAGCGTGAAGATCGAGGTCAGGGGCCGCAACATGGAGGTCACCGACGAGCTTCGGGAGGCGGTCCGGAAGCGCTTCGCCCGCGTCGCCAAGCAGGTCTCCGAGCTCGCCAGCCTCGAGGTCGAGCTGACCGAGGAGCGCAACCCGTCGATCGCCGATCGCTACGTTGCCGAGGCCACGCTGCATCTGAAGCGAACCACCCTGCGCGCCCGCGAGGCCTCGCCGGAGATGCTGCACTCGATCCACGAGCTCGCCGAGGACATCCGCCGCCAGGTCAAGCGCCACCGCGAGAAGCGCCGCGGCCGCGCCAAGACGCGGCGTATGTTCGGCCGCCTGCGCGGGCGCGAGGCCTAGGCACCGCGCCGGCGATCCGGCGAGCGCCGGTCGTTACCCTGAACGGTCGTGGCCAGAGGAATAATCGACAAGGCGCTGCGACTCGGCGAGGGGCGCAAGTTCAAGGACTACGAGCGCCGGGTTGACTCGATCAACCGGTTCGAGCCCGAGCTCGAGCTGCTCGACGACGCCGAGATCCGCGAGCGCGCCGACGAGCTGCGTGAGCGCGCCCGCGACGGCGAGCCGCTCGACGACCTGATCCCCGAGGCCTTCGCGCTCACCCGCGAGGCGGGCAAGCGAACCCTGGGCCAGCGCCACTTCGACGTGCAGCTGATCGGCGGCATGGTGCTCGACTCGGGCGCGATCGCCGAGATGCGGACCGGCGAGGGCAAGACCTTGACCGCGACCCTGGCGGTGTTCTTGAACACCCTCGCCGGCGACCCGGTGCACCTGGTCACGGTCAACGACTACCTCGCCCGCCGCGATGCCGAGTGGATGGCACCGATCTATGAGCTGCTCGGGGTCACGGTCGGCGTGATCCAGTCGGAGATGAACCCGGCGCAGCGCCGCGAGATGTACTCGCGCGACGTCACCTACGGGACCAACTCGGAGTTCGGTTTCGACTATCTGCGCGACAACATGGCGGGCTCGCTCGAGGAGTGCGTGCAGCGCGAGCACGCCTTCGCGATCGTCGACGAGGTCGACAACATCCTCATTGACGAGGCGCGGACGCCGCTGATCATCTCCGGGCGCCCCGAGCAGGCAGCTGACACCTACTACACCTTCGCCCGCCTGGCCAAGCAGATGGTCGGCGAGGAGATGAAGCCGAAGCTGAAGTCGCTGGGCGAGTCGCGCGATACCTCCGAGGCAAGCCACGACTACGAGTTCGACGAGAAGCACAAGACGGTGGCGCCGACCGAGGGCGGGGTCTCCAAGGCCGAGAGGTTTCTCGGGGTCGACAACCTCTACATCTCCGAGCACGGCACCCTCGTCAACCACCTGATCCAGTCGCTGAAGGCCGAGTCGCTGTTCAAGCGCGACACCGACTACGCCGTGATCGACGGCGAGGTGAAGATCATCGACGAGTTCACCGGCCGCATCCTCGAGGGTAGGCGCTGGTCCGACGGCCTGCACCAGGCGGTCGAGGCGAAGGAGGGGGTCCGGATCCGCGAGGAGAACCAGACCCTGGCGACGATCACCCTGCAGAATTACTTCCGCCTCTACGAAAAGCTCGCCGGGATGACCGGCACGGCGCTGACCGAAGCGACCGAGTTCATGAAGATCTATGAGGTCTCGGTGGTCGAGGTGCCGACCCACCGGCCGATGATCCGCGCCGACGAGAATGACCAGATCTACAAGACCAAGCAGGGCAAGTGGCAGGCGGTGGCCGACGAGATCGCCGCCAGGCACGAGAAGGGCCAACCGGTGCTGGTCGGAACGATCTCGGTCGAGGTCTCCGAGATGCTCTCGGGCGAGCTCAAGCGGGCCGGGGTCGAGCACGCGGTCTTGAACGCAAAGCCCGAGTACGCCGAGCGCGAGGGCGAGACCGTCGCCCAGGCGGGGCGCCTCGGGGCGGTCACGATCGCCACCAATATGGCCGGCCGCGGCGTCGACATCAAGCTTGGCGGCGACCCGGAGCAGATGGCGGTCGCCGAGCTTCGCAAGCTCGGGATCGCGCCGGGCGACGAGAGTTGGGACGGCGAGCTGGTCGAACACACCGCCCGCCACCGCGAGCAGACCGAGGCCGCCGGTGAGCGGGTGCGCGAGCTCGGCGGGCTGTTCATCTGCGGCACCGAGCGCCACGAATCGCGGCGGATCGACAACCAGCTGCGCGGCCGCTCAGGGCGCCAGGGCGATCCGGGCGAGTCGCGCTTCTTCCTCTCCGCCGAGGACGACCTGATCCGGCTGTTCGCAGGCGAGCGCATCTACAAGATCCTCGACCGCCTCGGGCCGGTCGATGACGACGGCAAGGAGTACCCGCTCGAGGCCAAGATGCTGACGAAGACGATCGAGAACGCGCAGAAGAAGGTCGAGCAGCAGAACTTCCTGATCCGCAAGCGCGTGCTCGAGTACGACGACGTGATGAACGAGCAGCGCCGGGTCGTCTACAAGTACCGGCGCGAGATCCTCGAAGGCCGCGACATGTCCGATGTCGCCCACACGGAGCTCGAGGAGGTGGTCGAGCGCCTGGTCGAGACCTACACCCCGGGCGAGATCTTCGAGGACTGGGACCTGGGCGGGCTCGAGGTGCACGCCGGCGGGCTCTGGCCGCTCGGCGTCAGCCTGACCGAGCTCGACCCGACCAGCTCCTCCAGCCGCGAGGAGATCACCGAGCTGCTGACCGCCGACGCGCTCGCCGCCTACGACCGCCGCGAGCAGGAGTTCGGCGCCGAGCTGATGCGTTACCTCGAGCGCCAGATCCTGCTGCAGATCATCGACAACCGCTGGCGCGAGCACCTCTATGAGATGGACTACCTGCGCGAGGGAATCCACCTGCGCGGCTTCGCCCAGATCGACCCGCTGGTCGCCTACAAGAACGAGGGCTTCACCATGTTCCGCGAGTTGATGGCCTCGATCTGGGAGGAGTTCACGAGGGTGATCTTCCACGTCGAGGTCAACATCGAGCCCGCGGCCGCAGAGCAGCTGTTCGAAGCGGAGGACGATCGCGCCGGCGGCGGCCAGGTCAGCTACTCGGGCGGCGCCGAGGCCGAGCAGCCCTCGGCAATCGCCGAGGCCCGCTCGTCGGGGGCCGCCGCGCCGGCGGCCGCTCCACGGGCCGAGGGCACCGGCAACGGATCCGGCGATGCGGTGAACCCCGCGACCGTGGTCAAGACCGAGCAGGAGAAGATCGGGCGAAACGATCCCTGCTGGTGCGGCTCGGGCAAGAAGTACAAGAAGTGTCACGGGGCCTAGATGGCGGTGGCGACAACGCCGCCGCGGTCCGCCGCCTGCTGGCGGCCCTGAGGGCCCGCGACGTCGAGGCGACCGCAGCCGAGCTCGACCCCGAGGTCGAGGCGGTCGGCGCCAAGGGCAGCTTCAGCGGGCGCGATGCAGTGCTCGGATGGGCGAAGCCGAACCTCGACGGCCAGCTCCTCTCACGGGTCGAGGTCGACGAGGTCCGCGAGGTGGGAGACCGCCACGTCGCCGTCGACGCTCGCCGCCAGTGGCGCTGGAAGGGAAACGACGAGGTCGCCGAGGAGGAGCGCTTCGGGGCCCTGTTCGAGCTGCGCGACGGTCGGATCGTCGGCTGGCACCAGAACTTCCCTTCGATTGTCGACGCAATCGACGCGATCTGAGACGGTCCCAGCCGCTGTCCGGTCAGTGCGCGTTAGGGTTAAAGCTCCACCTGGCGAGGTGCTCAGTGCTTTTGCGACGAGTCATCGCACCCATCCTGATCGGGTCCTGCTTGGCGATCACCGCCTCGGCCTCGGCCGCAGAACCGATCGCGGTCGGCCCGGGAGTTTGGCTGCAGGCGATCGGCGAGCGCTCGCCCGAACAGTCCACCCCGGCAGCTCAGCGGCTCAAACGAGCTCCAAGGATCGTCGGCGGCTCGCCGACCGATGTCGCGCGACATCCTTGGCAGACCTCGATCAACGCCAGCCCTGAGGCCTTCCTCGGCAACGGCCTCGACCGCCACCTCTGCGGCGGCACTCTGGTGGCGCCGACAATCGTTGTCTCCGCCGCTCACTGTTTCTTCGATGTGCTCGAGCCTGGCCCACCGGACCTCGACTTCGACTCGGCAACGCTTTATTCGGTGATCAGCGGACGCAGCGTGCTCTCCGGCGGCCTCGGCGAGGAATCCAGCCTGGCGACCTACTACGTGTTCACCGACGGTGCCGGGGAGCCGCTGTTCAATCCGTTCACCCTCGAGTGGGACGTCGTCCTGATCGAGCTGTCCAATCCTTCGAGCGCGGGCACGATCAAGCTCGCCGGGCCCGGCGAGGAGCCGACGTGGGCGGCCGGTCAGCCCGCATTCATCAGTGGCTGGGGAGCGACCTCGGAGGGAGGGAACGGCACCGACAGCCTGCTCGAGGCGAGGATCGCGATGCTTGCCGACTCGACCTGCGTCGACCTCTACGCGGGCTCGGCCACGGGTCCGGTGTTACCCGAGACGATGGTCTGCGCCGGTGTGCTTGCCGGCGGCGTCGACAGCTGCCAGGGCGACAGCGGCGGGCCGCTCACCGTTCCGGTCTCCGGGGGTGGGTTCCGGCTGGTCGGGGACACGAGCTTCGGCGAAGGCTGCGCGCGTCCCAACCGCCCCGGCGTCTACGGGCGACTCGCCGACGATCCGATTCGCTCCGCGGTCGCCAACGGCGTCCGATCGGTCGCCGGGATCGATGTGCTCGGCTCCGGTGCCAAGCCGCTGCTCGCGCCCGACGTGGTGATCACCAAGCGCCCGAAGAACAGAACGAAGACCAAGCGCGGTCGCAGGCGAGCGAGGATCATCTATCAGTTCAGCGCGGCGGAGCCGAGCGCGACCTTCACCTGCCGGCTCGATCGGAAGCCGCCGGCGCCCTGTAGCTCGCCGTTCTCGAAGAAGTTGAAAAGGGGTAGGCACAGGATGGAGATCGCGGCGACCAACTTCATCGGCGACCAAGGCGCGTCGGCCTCCGACGCGTTCAAGGTCAAACGGAGGCGCCGCTAGCGACTAAGCTCGTCGCATGGCCGAGGCACCTTCGACGGAGGCCGTGAGCGCGCGGATCGGCGAGATCCGCGAGAGCCTGACCCTGCTCTCGGACTACCTTTGACCCGCCGGCGCTCGCGCAGGAGCTAGCCCGGCTCGAGGCTGAGATGGGTGCGCCGGGTTTCTGGGACGACCAGGAGCGCGCCGCCGCCACCTCCTCCGCGCACGCTCGTATCCAACGGCGCCTGGAGACCTTTCGGGGGCTCGAGCGCGACGCCGCCGACCTCGATGAGCTCGCCGAGATGGCCGGCGAGGACGCCGAGCTCGCGGCCGAGCTCGAGGGCCAGCTCGCCTCGGTCGAGTCACGGCTCGCCGAGCTCGAGGAGGCCCGTCTGTTCAGCGGCTCCTACGACGGCGGCGATGCGGTCGTCACAGTGCGCTCGGGCGCCGGCGGCACCGACTCCCAGGACTGGGCCGAGATGCTGTTGCGGATGTACCTGCGCTGGGCCGAGCGGCGCGGCTTCGCGGTCGAGATGGCCGAGGCGTCCGAAGGCGAGGAGGCCGGGATCAAATCGGCGAGCTTCATCGCCAAGGGCGAGAACGCCTACGGCCTGTTCGCCGCCGAGCGCGGCGTCCATCGCCTCGTCCGGATCTCGCCCTTCGACGCGCAATCGCGCCGCCACACCGCCTTCGCCCAGGTCGACGTGGCCCCGCTCGTCGACGACGCGGTCGAGATCGAGCTCGACGAGGAGGACATTCGCGTCGATACCTACCGCGCCTCCGGCGCCGGCGGCCAGCACGTCAACAAGACCGACTCTGCGGTCCGGCTCACCCACCAGCCCACCGGGATCGTCGTCCAGTGCCAGAACGAGCGCTCGCAGACGCAGAACAAGGCGACCGCGATGCGGATGCTACGGGCGCGGCTGCTGGAGGAGGAGGAGCGCAAGCGAGCCGAGGAGTTGGCCGCCGAGCGCGGCGAGCAGAAGGCCGCCGAGTGGGGCTCGCAGATCCGCAGCTACACCCTGCATCCGACGACCAGGGTCAAGGACCATCGCACCGGTCACGAGGTCGGCGATGCCAACCGGGTCCTCGACGGCGACCTCGACGGCTTCGTCCGTGAGTACCTGCTCAGCGCCGCCCGCGAACGGCAGGGCTGAGGCCGCCGATGACGAGCGTCGACGTCGCCGGCCTCCGGATCGCCTACGAGCGCGCCGGGCGGGGACCGCCATTGGTGCTGCTGCACGGCGCGGTCGCGGACGGCAGGACCTGGCACGCCCAGCTTGCGGGACTTTCAGATCGACTCAGCGTCGTCGCCTGGGACGAGCCGGGTGCCGGCCGATCCGCTGACCTGCCCGAGGACTTCGGCCTCGCCGACTACGCCGACCGGCTGGCCGGATTCATCGATGCGCTCGGATACCGCGCCGCGCACGTCGCCGGCCTCTCCTGGGGCGGGGTCGTGGCTCAGGAGCTCTACCGCCGCCATCCCGACCGCGTCAGCTCGCTGATCCTGGCCGACACCTACGCCGGCTGGAAGGGCTCGCTCTCAAAGGCAGAGTGCGCTCAGCGGCTCGCCCACGCGCTCGAGCAGTCGAGCCTGCCGCCCGATCGGCACGAGCCGACCCTGCCGGGGCTGTTCGCGCCCGATCCGCCCGGGGCCCTGGTCGAGGAGCTCGACGCGATCATGGCCGATGCGCGGCCGGCGAGCATCCGGCGGACTGCGACCGCGATCGCCGCCTGCGACCAGCGCGACCTGCTGGCCCGGATCGCCGTCCCGACGCTGCTGATCTGGGGCGAGCACGACGAGCGCTCACCGCTGGCGGTCGCCGAGCGGTTTCGCGCCGCGATCGCCGGCGCCCGGCTCGTCGTCATTGCGGGCGCCGGGCACATGAGCAACATGGAGCAGCCCGCGGCCTTCAACGCGGCGGTGCGCGAGTTCTGCCTGGAGCTCGCGCACCGATGACGGTCAGCATCGCCGTCGGGATCTCCGACGAGCTCGATCCGGTCGAGGCCTTCGCCGCCGCCGCCGACGTGGCCGCAGCAGGGCTCGACGGCAGCTGCGAGCTGGCGCTGGTGTTCGCCGGCGCTCCCCATCTCGGTCACGCGAAGTCGCTGCTCTCGGAGGTCCACGAGCGGCTCGAACCGGCGGCCTTGATCGGTTGCGGGGCAGGCGGCGTGCTCGGCGACGGCCGCGAGCTCGAGGGCGGTCCCGGGGCGGTTGTCTGGGCGCTGTCGGCGCCGCAGGCCGAGGTCCGCACCCACCACTTCGAGGTCGAGCCGACGGAGGGGGCAGTCGTCGTCGGCGGTCTCGATGATCCGGCGCGCCTCGGCGAGGCGCTGATCGTGCTCGCCGACCCCTACACCTTCAGCGCCGAGGCGCTGCTTGCGCTGCTCAACGACCAGCGACCCGGGATGCCGGTGCTGGGCGGACTCGCGAGCGCCGCCGCGGCGGGGTCGGCGGCACTGTTTCGCGACGGCGAGGTCCTGCACGCGGGGGCGGTCGCCTGCTCGATCTCCGGCGTCGAGCTGGTCCCCTGCGTCTCCCAGGGCGCGATCCCCATCGGCCCAGAGATGACGATCACCGAGGCGCGCGGAAACCTGATCACCGAGCTCGCCTCCCAGCCGGCGATCGCACGCCTGCGCGAGGCGATCAGCGAGCTCAACGGGCGCGAGCAGGCACTCGCCGCGGAAGGCCTGATGCTCGGCATCGTGATCGAGGAGAACCAGCCGGAGTATGAGCGCGGGGACTTCCTCGTGCGACCGATCATCGGCGCCGATCCCGACGCCGGGACCCTGGCGCTCGGCGAGCGGGTGCGGATCGGCCAGACCGTGCGCATGCACGTCCGCGACGGCGCCACCGCCGACCAGGATCTGCGCGAGGCGCTGCGGGTGCAGGTCCAGGCGCTCGGCGTCGGCGGCGCGGCGGGCGCGTTGCTGTTCACCTGCAACGGGCGCGGCTCGCACATGTTCGCGGTCCCAGACCACGACGCGGCCGCGGTCGAGGACGCGCTCGGCGCCCCGGCGGGCGGCTTCTTTTGCGCCGGCGAGATCGGCCCCGTGGGCGGGCGCAACTTCCTCCACGGCTTCACCGCGACGATCGCGGTATTTCCGCGCGGCGGATGAGCGTATCGAGCCGTGAGCTGATTGCGCGGGCGCTCGCCGAGGATGCCTCCGGTGGCGACCTGACCTCCGCGGCGACCGTGCCCGAGTCGGCGCGGGCACGAGCGCGGATCGTGCAGAAGCAGCCCGGGGTGGTCTTCGGGCTCGAGCTCGCGGCCGAGACCTTCGCCCAGGCGGGCGCCGAGTGCTTCGAGGTGCTCGCGGCGGAGGGACAATGGCGCGACCGGGTCCCGGCCGAGATCGCGCTCGCCTCCGGTTCGGCCCAGTCATTGCTGCTCGCCGAGCGAACGGCGCTAAACCTGCTCGGCCACCTCTCGGGGGTGGCTACTTCGACCGCGCGCTTCGTCGACGCCGTTCGCGGGAGCGGCGCCGAGATCCTCGACACGCGCAAGACCACCCCGGGGCTGCGTGCGTTGGAGAAGGCGGCGGTCGTCGCCGGGGGCGGGCGCAACCACCGGCGCGGGCTCGACGACGCGATCTTGATCAAGGAGAACCACATCGCCCTCGCGGGCGGTCTCGAGCGCGCGGTCGCCGCGGCCCGCAGCGCGCACCCGGAACTTGAGATCGAGGTCGAGTGCCGGACCGCGGCCGAGGTCGAGCAGGCCCTGGCGAGCGGCGCCGGCAGGTTGCTGCTCGACAACATGAGCCCCGATCAGCTGCGCGCCGCGGTCGCCGAGCGCGACCGTGCGGGCAGCCCGGCCAGGCTGGAGGCCTCGGGTGGCGTCGAGCTGAGCACGGTCGCCGAGATCGCCGCCACCGGGGTCGAGCTGATCTCGGTCGGGGCGCTCACCCACTCGGCCCCCGCGCTCGACCTGAGCATGCTGCTCGAGCCGGGTTGAGCGGATAGGTTCTCTCGTACATGGGCGTCGGCTCGGATCTGGCCTTGAGGATGGTCGATGCGATCCATCACGGGAGCGTCGACGAGGCGATCCGGATGTGCCAGCCCGATGTCGAGCTGACCACCCTGTTCGACCGCCTCGGCGGCCCTAAGCTCCGCGGTCACGCCGGAGTGCGGGAGTGGTTCGCCCGGCTCGACGAGCTCTGGGCCTTCGTCGAGATCCGCGACTGGCGCGCCGAGGAGCGCGGCGACTGGGTCCTCGCCACGGGCACCGCGCGAATGCGCGGGCGCGCCAGCCCGAACGTGCTCGAGACCCCGTGGATCTCGGCGGGCAAGGTCGACGGCGGCCGGTTCGCCAAGTTCGGCGTCTATCTCGATCGCGCCGAGGCCGAGGCGGCGATCGAGGCCGGCTGATCTGCCTCTAGGCTTGCGGCGGTGGCGACCGGTCCGACCAAGGCGATGCGCGAGAAGCGCGAGGCGATCGTCGTCGAGCACATGGAGTCGGAGAACCGCCACCAGTTCGACGTCGCGCTCGAGACCTTCGACCATCCCCGCTACGAGCTGATCGCGACCGGCGACGTCCACGACGGGCCGGACGAGGTTGCCTCGTACTTCGAGGAGACCAGGGCCGCATTTCCCGATCAACGAAACGAGCTGATCGCGCTCCACCACGCTGACGAGGCGGTGGTCGTCGAAGCGACGCTGCGCGGCACTCACCTGGGGTCGTTTCGCGGGCTGCCGCCGACCGGCCGCGAGTTCGAGATGCGCTTCTGCGCCTTGTTTTTGTTCGAGCAGGACCGCCTCGTCTGCGAGCGCGTCTACTTCGACTCGAACACGATCCTGCGCCAACTCGGGATCGCCCACGACCCGCTGACGCTTAAGGGGCGGGTGGCGACGGTCTTCAACCACCCGCTGACCATCGGCCAGGCGCTCGCCCGGGGCGGCCTCCACCGCCGGATTCGCTAACCGCGCCGAGCGCGCTCGGGGGCGGGCGAACTCACTTCAGCAATCGCGAGAGCCGCCGGTCCTTGAGCACCCGCCCGCCGGTCTGGCAATGCGGGCAGTAGTTGGTCTGATGCTCCGCAAAGTAGACGGCCTCGATCGTCGTCCCGCAGCGCGGGCAGGACTCACCTTCGCGTCGGTGGACCTTGAGCGGCATCGGCAGCTTGTCGGGGACCTGGTCGGCGACCACCTCCTCGTAGTGGTCGATCGCTCCGCCGAGCACCGCTAGTCCGTCATAGAGCCTCTCGACCTCCTCGGAGGCCAGGTCCGAGCCCTTCTTGAATGGCGCCAGCCTCGCTTCCCAGAGGATCTCGTCGACCCAGCTGCGGCCGATCCCGGCGATCGCGCGCTGGTCGCGCAGCAGCGGGTGCAGGTGACGGGGCTGATCGACGGCGCTCGCCAGCGCCTCGAGCGGCGGCGCCGGCCACGCCTCGGGGCCGAGCGTCGCCACCATCTCATCGCCGGCCACCTCGCCCTCGCCGAGCAGCTTGGCCCAGGCCCGCTGCTTGGTGCCGAACTCGCGCAGGCGCAGCTCGCGTCCGTCGGTGAGCCTGATCAAGACCCGCGAGCGCCGGTCCTTGAGCGAGGCGCGCTTGTCGAACAGCTGCAATCGCCCGGCCGACATCAGGTGAACGAGGAGGTCGAGGCGCTCGCCACTCGCCCCTCGCCGCTCGCCACCGGAGAACTGGACGATCGGCATCTTGCCGATCCGGGAGACGCCCTCGATCGTGCGGCCGTCGAGCGCCGAGAGCGGAGGGCTGACGGTCTTCACCGCGACCATCCCCGGGGCCAGGGTCGACTCGACCTCGGCGCCTGAGAGCGCGGCTGCGAGGCGGCGGGCTGTGATCTCGACCTCAGGAAGTTCGGGCATTGGTGTGTGCCGTAAACTTAGAGCCGTCATTCGCGCTGTTGAGGCCGGCAGAGGCCGTGCACGGGCAGGCGAACATAGGAATCGAAGAAAGGCGCTCGATGCAGCAGCTGCCGACACTTCAACCGAACCCGGCCGCCGAGCTCTCGGCGGAGGAGATCGCGAGCATCTCGGAGGAGGTGCGGACGCTCGCCGCCGAGCGCAACGCGGTCATCCTCGCCCACAACTACCAGGTGCCCGAGGTCCAGGACGTCGCCGACCACATGGGCGACTCGCTCGGGCTCTCGCGCCGCGCCGCCTCGACCGAGGCCGAGGTGATCGTCTTCTGCGGGGTTCACTTCATGGCAGAGACGGCGTCGATTCTCTCGCCCGACAAGACGGTGCTGATCCCCGATCCCGACGCGGGCTGCTCGCTCTCGGACTCGATCGACGCCGACCAGCTGCGCGCTTGGAAGGCCGAGCATCCCGGCGCGCTGGTGGTCATGTACGTCAACACCTCGGCCGAGGTCAAGGCCGAGACCGACTACTGCTGCACATCCTCGAACGCGGTCAGCGTGGTCGAGCACATCTGGGCGGAACACGGCCCCGAGACCGAGATCCTCTTCGGCCCCGACATGTGGCTGGGCTCGTTCGTCGCCCGCGAGACGGGCCTGGTCGCAGACCCCGAGCGCTACGCGCGCTTCCACGTCTGGGACGGCGAATGCCACGTGCACGCGGGGATTCGGCCCGCCGACATCGTCCGCACCCGGGCCGAGCATCCGCAGGCCGAGTTCCTGATCCATCCGGAGTGCGGCTGCTCGACCCAGGCGATGGAATACGTCGCCTCGGGCGACGTCGACGCCGAGGGCGTTCACATGCTCTCGACCTCGGGAATGCTCGAGCACGTCGAGTCGAATCCCGAAGGTGAGTTCATCGTCGCCACCGAGACCGGAATGCTCTACCCGCTGGCGCAGGCGGCTCCGAAGGCGCGGTTGATCGAGGCAAACCGGATGGCCTTTTGCAAGTACATGAAGATGATCACGCTCCCCAAGGTCCGCGACTCGCTGCGCGAGCTCAAGGTCGAGGTCAAGGTCGCGCCGGAGATCGCCGAGCGCGCCCGGCTGCCGATCGACCGCATGGTCAGCATCGGCTGACCGCTCCTCACAGAGCCGGCGAGCGAGCCATGGGCCTTGGTAGGTTGCGCACGTGTTCGCGGTTGTGGCGCGACTGATCCTCGGCGGTCTGCTTGCGGGGGCGAGCCTGGCGAAGCTCGCGAGCCCCGGATCGAGCCGCGCAGCGCTGGCGACCTTCGCGATCACCGGCCGCCGTGCCCAGGCCGTCGTCTTTCCGGCGCTGATCGCCGCCGAGCTCGCGCTCGCGGCCGGGGTGATCGCCGGCTCGGCGACCGCGGCCTGGCTCGCCGCCGCGCTGATGGCGGCGTTCGCGGCGACAATGGTGGCGGCGATCCTGCGCGGCCGGGCCGGGGCGCCATGCGCCTGCTTCGGCGCTCGCTCGACCGTCGGTTGGCCCGCGGTCATCCGCAACGCGGCCCTCGCCGCGGCCTTCGCGGCGTTGCCGCTGCTGCCCGCGGACGAGCTCTCCACCGACCAATGGCTCGGGCTCGGGCTCGCGGTCGCCCTGGTGGCGTGCGCGGGGTTGGCGCTGGCCGTGTTGGCGTTGGCGCGCGAGCTGGGAATACTGCGCCTGCGCCTCGGGCCCGAGGGAGCGCTCGAGATCCCCGAGGAGGGCCCGCCGCTGGGCTCGCAGGCGGCGGCGATCGACCGCTTCGCACTCGAGCCTGAGGCACGACTCGCGCTGGCGGTCTTCGTCTCCGACGGCTGTCACGTCTGCGCTGCGCTGGAGCCGGCGGTGACGACCCTGGCGAGCGACCCGCTGGTGGCCGTGGCCAGCTTCGAGGAGGTCGCCGACAGCGAGGTCTGGAGCGAGCTCGAGATCCCCGGGTCGCCGTTCGCGGTCGCCCTCGACCGCGAGGGCTCGGTCCTCGCCAAGGGAACCTTCAACAACCTGGCCCAGCTCGAGAGCGTTCTCGCCGCCGCCGAGCGGCGCGCGCATGAGCGGCGCCTGATGGACGCGGCGGGTGTCTGAGCGCGATCACGTCGGTAGGGCGCTCGACTCGCTCGCCGCCGACAGCTCGCGTCGCGGCTTCCTCGCCCGGATCGGTGGGGCGCTGACCGCGCTGACCGCGGGCGGGCTGGTCGCCAAGGCGGTCAAGCCCGGTGAGGCCGAGGCCTTCCACTTCTGCGGTCACATCTTCACCACCGGCTCCTGTTTGCACCCGACCGGGCTGCCGCGGATCGACGGCCACGGATATCCGCTGCGCGCCTCCGATGGCGAACCGGTGGACGACCTCGGTCGCGCCGTCAACCGCAAGGGCGAGCCCGTCAACGGCAAGGGCGAGGCCCTACGCGATCCCGACGGGCGGCCGCTGCCGCCGGCGCCGCGGACCAAGGTCTGCGAGGCCACCGGCCGGGTCTACGGGTTCGACGACCACATCGACGGCGGCTGGTATCGCTGTTGCGGCGGGCAGGTGCGCAAGCTCGTCGACTGCTGCGCCCACTCGAGCAAGCGGATCAACGGCGACGCCGCGCTCGAGGGCTACTGCTATCGCGGGCGCAAGGTCTTCTGCGTCATGTACTTCCAGACCAAGGTGCCGTGTTGAGCGGGCTCGAGTCGACCCTCGTCCTGGCGGCGGTGATCGCCGGGTTGACCGGCACCTGGTCACCGTGCGGGTTCTCGATGATCGAGACCATCGGCCCGGTGGGGCACCGCCGCGGGCGCTCGACCACGGCCGCGGCCTGCGCCACGCTGACCCTCGGCGCGCTCGTCGGCGGGATCGCCATCTTCGGCACGCTGTCGACGCTGGGTGCCATCCTGCATGGCGCCGACGACCGCCTCGCCTACTTCGCCGGCGCTGCGATCGCCCTCGTTGCGGCGATCGCCGAGATTCGCGGCGCTTCGATCTCGCCGCAGATCCGCCGGCAGCTGCCCGAGCACTGGCGACGGGCGCTGCCGATGCCCGTCGCCGCAGGGCTGTACGGCGTCCTGCTCGGCCTCGGCTTCACCACCTTCGTGCTCAGCTTCGCCGTCTTCGCGCTCGCCGCGATCGTGCTCGCGGTTGGCGAGCCGGGGGTCGGAATCGCCGTCGGCCTCGCCTTCGGCATCGGTCGCGGGTTGCCGATCGCGCTGGTGGCGCCGGTCGTCGACCGGCGCGCCGGGATCCGGGTCACCGAGCTGATGGCGGGGCGGCCGGCGATCTACCGGGGCTTTCGTGTCGGCGATGGGCTGGCGCTGTTGGGAGCGGCGCTCGCGCTCGCGCTCGGCGCTCCCGCGAACGCCGCCAAGATCGAGGCCTCGCCCGCGGCCGATCCCTCCGTGGGCGGCCGTGACGTCGCCTTTCAGGCGCCCGACCGGACCGGCTTCGTCCACCGCGACGGCGCCAGCGTGAGGTTGCCGGGCCGCGACCCGGCGCTTGGCGACGGGCGCGTCGCCGTGATCGACGGCGGGGAGATCGCAATCCTCTCGGCGGTCAACTCCGGCGAGCTCGGCCGTGTCCCCGCCCCCGATGCCGACGCGCTCGCGATCTCGCGACGCTGGCTCGTCTGGCGCGCCCATGCCGGTGGGCGCGACTACCTGCGGGCACGAAACGTGGCCGAGCCCGGCGCTGCCGGGCCCGAGCGGTCGCTCGGTCGCGCCGGCGGCAGCTCCCAGCTCGGGCGCCCGAGCCTCGACGACAACCGGCTGGTCTACGCGCGGGCCACCCGCCACGAGAACTCGATCGTCAAGCGCCTGCTCGGCGCCAAGCGCAAGAAGCGGGCGAAGACGACGGTGATGCGCTCGCGGACCGAGGGACTCTCCAACCCATCGGTCCGCGGCAAGCGCCTGCTCTACGTCCGCCACACCGCGCGCGCCGACAAGCTCAAGCTGAGCTCGCTCGGCGGCGGCGCCGGGCGTACGCTGCTGAGCCGCCGCGGCGGCACGCTGTGGTCGACGGCGCTCGGCGGCAAGCGCGCCTACGTCACCCAGATCAACGGCACCGCGCCGCGCCAGAAGATCCTCTCGACCGGGCTCTGAGCGACACGCCGAGCGGCATCAAGCGTGGCGTTATGCCACGGAATCTGGCGCTCGGCGGGCCAGCGGGATCAGAGCTCGCGCTCGTAGACGAACATCACCGGACCGTCTGGTGAGCCCTCGCGGTTGGTGAAGCCGGCGCTCTCATAGAGATCGCGGGCGGCGACGTCGTCCTCGCTGGTCCCGAGCTCGATCCGCGCCGCGCCCTGGACACGGGCCGCCTCGATCGCCGCCTGGAGCAGGGCCCGCCCGAGCCCCTGCCCGCGCACGGCGGGAGCGACGTAGAGCTCTTCGAGGTAGGCGTCGAGGGCGCCCGTGATCAGCGAGGGGCGAAAGCGCAGCTGGGCGAAGCCGTCCGGCCCCCTGCCGCCGAGCACGACGACCACTTCACCGCTGGCGAGCAATTGGGCGAACCGCTCGGTGAGCACCGCCACCCCGGGGGTCGGATCGTCGAACTCGGTGTTGAAGTCGTCGAGCAGCCGGGCGGCGTCGGCGGCGTCGGCGGCGGTCGCCCGTCGCACCGGCGTCATTCGTAGGCGAGCGCCTCGAGCACGTCGAGCTTCGAGGCGCGGCGAGCGGGGCCAATCGCCGCGATCACCCCGGCGACCATCGCCAGCACGAGCATCAGGATCAAGGTCGCGATCGGGATCTTCAAGGTGAAGCCCTCGTCGGCAAGCGGGCGGCTGACGACGATCGCGAAGACGACCCCGAGGACGGCGCCGAGGACCGCCCCGATCAGCGCCGTGATCACCGCCTCGTAGCGGACGATGCGCCGCACCTGGCTGCGCGAGGTGCCGACCGCGCGCAGCAGCCCGAGCTCGCGGGTGCGCTCGTGGATCGAGAGGGCGAGGGTGTTGACGATCCCGAACAGCGACACGATCACGGCCAGCAACAGCAGCGCATAGACGACCCCGAGCAGGGCGTTGAGCTGCTCGGCGATCGAGTCCTTGAGCTCCTCCTGGTCCTGGGACTGGGCGGTCGGGAACTCGGTCTCGAGCAAACCGTCGATCCCGCTGCGGACGGCGCCGCTGTCGGCGCCCTCGGCGAGGTTGACGAACACGTTGGTCGTGGTCGAGCCCACCCCGAAGGCCTCGGCGTTGACGTCGGAGGCGGCGTAGTCGCCGATGAAGTCGGTCTTGTCCTCGAAGGTCCCGGTGACCGTATAGGTGAGCGTCTTGCCCGAGGCGGTCTTGGCGTCGAAGGTGTCGCCGACGGCGAAGCCGTTGTCGGAGCCCCACTTCTCGTCGATCACCGCGTTGGTGGGCCCGAGGTCGGTGAGCAGCTGCTGCGAGCCCTCCTTCCAGTCGAGCGTCAGCACCTGCGCGGCGGTTGCCGGATCGACCAGGGTGAGAAAGCCGTCGCCGGCGCCGTCGACCCGATCCTGGGTGTAGCGCAGCGGCGAGGCGACATCGATCCCGTCGATCCCGCCGACCGCGTTGACGGTGCCGATCGGGATCTCGGAGAAGCCGTCGTCGTTGGAGAGGATCAGGTCGCCGACGAAGGTCTGGTCGATCGCATCGTCGATCGAGCCCCGGATCCCGGCGGCGAACACGGTGACGAAGGAGACGAGCGCCAGCCCGATCATCAGGGCGGCGGCGGTCGATGCGGTCCGCGCGGGGTTGCGAATCGCGTTCTCGCGCGCCAGCCGCCCAGGTACCCCGCGCAGACGCTCGAGCGGGGCCCCGACGATCGAGGCGAGCGGGGTGACCAGGCGGGGGCTGAGCAGGGCGACGCCGAAGAAGACGGCGGCCGCGCCGACCCCGACCCATGCCTCGCCGGGGGTCAGGGCCCCGAACAGGCCCAGCAACATCAGCACGATGCCGAGCGCGGTCAACGCGACTCCCGCGAGGTCGCGAAGGCGACGCTCTCGCTGGGTCGATTGAACGGCGCCCTCGCGCAGGCCGGTCACCGGCGGCACCCGGGTGGCGCGCAGCGCAGGGATCAGCGCCGCGAGCACGGTCAGCCCGGTGCCGAGCACCAGGCCGATGATCACCGTCCGCGGCTTGACCACCGTCCCGGTCGAGGGCAGGTCGATGCCGATCGCCCCGAACAGGGCGCCGATCGCCGGGGCGAAGGCGATCCCCACGAGCACTCCCACAATCGAGGCGATCAGGCCGGTGACGAAGGCCTCGATCACGACGGTCGAGAGGATCTGACGGCGCTTTGCGCCGAGCGTGCGCAGCATCGCGAACTCGCGAGTGCGCTGAGCGACAGTGATCGAGAAGGTGTTGAAGATCAGGAAGGCGGCGACGAACAGCGAGACGCCGGCGAAGATCAACAGCGCGGTCTTCAGGAAGCCGATGAACTCGCCGACATCCTCGCGCTGGGATTCGACGTTCTCGGCGCCGGTCTCGGCCTTGACCGAGCTCGGCAGCGCCGCGTTCAGGTTGGCGGCGAGCTGCTCGGGGGAGGTGTCCTGGTCGGCGGCGACCGAGATCTGATCGAGCTCGCCCCGCTTGCCGGTGATTCGCTGGGCCTCGGGAAGGGTGAGCTCGGCGAGGGTGGCGCCGCCGAAGGAGTCGACGTCACCCAGGGTCGCGATCCCGACGAGGGTGTACTCGCTCACCGCCTCCTTGCCGGCGATCTCGATCGTGTCGCCGACGGCGAAGCCCTCGTCGTCGGCCGAGGCCTTGTCGATCACGACCTCGTCGTCGTCGCTCGGCTTTTGGCCTTCGACGTAGGTGAGCGGGTCGAAGCGCTCGGGGACGGTCGAGAAGCCGAAGCTGGGGGCGCCGTTGCCACCGCGCGGATCGCCGTCGGCGCCGATGATCGAGACCTGCGGGTCGCTGATCCCACCGGCTGCCTCGGCGACCCCGTCGACGCCGCGAACCTGATCGAGGACGCGGTCGCTGAACGGCGGCACGACGCCCGTGTCGGTCTCGATCACCTCTCGCGTGGTGACCACGGCGTCGACCCCCTCGTTCGACTGGGTGAAGATCTCCTCGAACGAGTTGTCGATCGTATCGGTGAGCACGTAGGTGCCTGCGACCATCATCACCCCGAGGACGATCGCCAGCGCGGTCAGGAAGGCGCGCATCTTGCGCTCCCAGATCGTCCGCAGGGCGATCGCCGTCATCTAGGGAACCTCCCGTCCAAGCCGGTCGGCACTAGGCGACCTGCTTCATCAGGTCGAGGACCTGCTCCGGGCTCTCCGCGGCCTCGTCGCGGACGATCCGGCCGTCGACGAGGACGACGACGCGGTCGGCGACCGCTGCGGCGACCGGGTCATGGGTGACCATGACCACCGTCTGGCCGAACTCGTCGACGGCGCGTCGCAACAGCGCCAGCACCTCCTCGCTCGAGCGCGAATCGAGGTTGCCGGTGGGCTCGTCGGCGAACACCACCGCGGGCGCGGCGAGCAGCGCCCGCGCGATCGCCACTCGCTGCTGCTGGCCGCCCGAGAGCTCTGCCGGGCGGTGGTCGAGGCGGTCGCCGAGGCCGACCGCGGCGATCAGCTGCTCGAGCCGCTCGGGGTCGGGCTTGCGGTCGGCGAGCTTCAGCGGCAAGAGGATGTTCTCGCGCGCGTCGAGCACCGGGAGCAGGTTGAAGAACTGAAACACGAAGCCGACGTTGTCGCGGCGCAGCTCGGTGAGCTCACCGTCGTCGAGGCCGGCAAGGTCGGTCCCATCGATCACAACCGTTCCCGAGGTGGGACGATCGAGGCCGGCCAGGCAGTGCATCAGGGTCGACTTGCCCGAGCCCGACGGGCCCATGATCGCGGTGAAGCGGCGGGACGGGAACTCGACGTCGAGCCCGTCGAGGGCGCGCACCGCCGCCTCACCCTCACCGAAGACACGCACGAGCTCGGTGGCGGAGACGATCGGTCCGGCGTCGGAGTCGGTCAAAGTGTTCCTTTCCTTGCGGGTCGAGCTCGCATTGTGGTCGGCGCGGCGGGCCGGCGTGGGGCGGTTATCCACACCCTTCCCCTAAGGAGCCGGCGGGCTGAGCACCGACGGCGGCACGTCGGCGATCCCGACGGCGCGATAGAGGGTCGAGCTCGGCTTCGCCACCAGCCAGTTGCCATCCGATCGCACCAGGTAGAGGACATCGTCCTCGATTGAGACCTCGGCGCGGTCGGCGAACCGGGTGACCACGGTCGCGATCAGCCTCGCGCGCTCGGGACCGAGCTCGGAGACCTCCACCTTGCTCACCTCCGCTCCGCGCCACACCGGCAGCCCGCGCGGGTCGCGATAGCCGATCGAAGCGTCGAGGGAGGCGGCACAGCCGCCGCGCGGTCGCGGCAACTCGATCTGCTCGATCGCGCCCGGGGCCAGCAAGGCGCAGGCGCGGGTGCCGTCGCCGGCATCGAGCGCGGAGACCAGGGCGCGCACGGTGCGCTCGGCCTCGCGAGCGAGCGTTTCGAGCCGGGGATCGCCGCCCGGACCCTCCGCAGGCCCGCTCGCCTGCCCGGAGCTCCCATCCGTGGGCTTGGCGTCGCCGCTTTGGTCTCCCGCCCCCGACCCCGGCGCGGTCGTGGTCGCCGAGGGCGCGCTGATCGAGGTGGTCGGGGCGGTGATCTCCGGCTCGGGCTCATCGCCACCACAACCGAGCGCCGTCGCGATGGCGAGCACGAGGCCGCCGGCGGCGATCGAGATTCTCAGGTTCACAGGCACCATCTTTGCGTCCGAAGTCTGAATCTAGAGCCCCCTGGCCGCAGCCTCCGGCAGGGCTGTAGCGAGAGGCGGCGAACACGCAGCCAGTGAAGGAGCCGGCTCGACAGAACTGGCCGGCCCGCCTGATCGCGAGGCGGGTGGAGAAGAAGGGGCTGCGACCGCGGTTGGCGGCAGCGGTGATCGCGATCCTTTGGCTGATCGCGATCGTCGTCTTCGGAGTCGTCGAGCATCTGGTCGATTCGCAGAGCTTCGACACCGTCTGGCTCGGCATGTGGTGGGCGACGCAGACCGTGACCACCGTCGGCTACGGCGACGTGGTTCCCCAGCATGCAGCGGGACAGGTCATCGGCGCCGTGCTGATGATTGGAGGGCTCTCGTTCTTCGCCGTGGTCACCGGGACGATCACCAGCGCTTTCGTCACCCGCGCCCAGGCGGAGCGGCGCGCGTCCGGGGATGACCCGGTGATCCAGAGACTCGACCGGATGGCGGCCGAGCTCGACCAGGTTCGGGTCGATCTCCGGCGTCTGTCCGAGGGCGGCGAGCGCCGGCGCGACTTGCCGTGATCTGAGAGGATCGCCCGGCCCGGCGATTCTCCCCGCGGACTTCGCGGGCTGAGTGCCCGCCGCTATGCCGTTGCGGGCGCCTTTGCGTCGGCGGCTACTTCGCTTTCGTCGCGGGCCCGCGCCAGGTCGGCGGAGATCCGGACCGCGGCCGAGGTGACCGGGGCGGCGAGGATCAGACCGACCGCGCCGAACAGGGCGCCGCCCGCGATCGTGACGATCAGGACCGCCAGGGGGTGGATGCCGAGCGCCGCGCCCATCGCGAACGGCTGCACCAGCTGCTGAAGGATCCCGTTGGCGAGAAGCTGAACCACGATCATCCCCACGGCCGCGTCGGTGCCGGCGCCGCCGAGCGCGAGCAGGACGCTGAACGCGGCCGCGCCCCAGGCGCCGAGGTAGGGGACGTAGGCGCCAAGGAAGGTGACCATCGCGATCGTGCCGACCAGCGGCACCCCCAGCAACAGCGCTCCGACGGTGACGACAGCGGCGTTGAACGCGGCGACGATCGTGACCCCGAGGAAGTAGCCGCGCAGGGCGCCTAGGGTGCGCTGGGTGACGATCCGCGCGACCGGTCCCGGGAGGCCGGTGTGGCGCTCGCCCCAGGCGCGGATCTCGGGCCCGTCCTTGAGCAGGAAGAAAAGGCTGAGCGCCGTCAGGGCGAGGAAGAACGCAAGCGAGGAGAGCGCGCTGACTCCCTTGCCGACCCCGTCGAGCAGCGTCGACACCGAGGTGCTGATCGACGAGCTCGCCTCGTTCGTGGCGTTCTCGGCGCTGCCGGGATCGACCCCGATGTCCTTGAGCCAGCCCGCGATCGTGTCCTTTGCGTCCGAGAGGTGGCCGCTGATCGCCGAGACCTCGCTGGTGATCCCGCCGAGGACGATCACGATCACGGCGGCGCCGAGCGCGATCGCGGCCACCAGCAGCAGCGCGGTGCCGGCGGCCCGGGGGACGTGGTGGCGCTGAAGCAAGGCGACCAGCGGTGAGGCGACCGCGGCGACCACGGCAGCAAGGATCACCGGGACGACGATCGTCTGAGTCAGCGACAGCAGGCACACGGCGCCGACGAGGAAGAGCGCGACACCGACCAACAGCCAGGCGCTGAAACCGACGTCGCGCAGCCAGCCGGGGGCGGCGAAGATGCCGCTGAGCTGTCCCGGGTCGATCTCGACGTATTCGTCGCTGGAGGCTTGAGTCTCGGGCCCGCTGGAGTGGCGCAGCCGCCCGCGAATCGTGCTCACTTGCCTTCCTCGGCGGCGAGCCGCCCCCGCTCGACCGCGGCCTTGACCGCTGCGTAGTCGCTTTCGTTCTGGTCGGCGTACGCGGCGGCGAACTCGGCGATCGCACGATCGAGCGAGTCGCCGCCACCGACGTAGGCGCCGATCGCGACGCTGTCGCCGGAGCGCGCATGGGCGCGGGCCAAGGTCCAGCCGCAGATGCGAGCGTATGCCTCGAACACCTCCGGCGACATCTGCTCGACTTTCGCCGATGCCTTCGAGTCCCACAGCTGGCGCACGTAGAAATCCCGCGAGGCGCCGTCGAGCCCGATCGCGCGGAGCCAGCCGAGGAAGATGTCGCCCGCCGCCTGCATCAGGCGCTGGCCCTGGACGACGCGCTCGCCGTGGTGCGAGTACTCGCTCGGGGCGGCATACGGCTCGAGCACCGAGGCCTCCGCTTCCTTGACCTGGAGGAAGAGCGGATCGTCGTCGTCGCGTCCGACCAGGAGGACGATCCAGGCGCGGGTGCCGACGCTGCCGACTCCGACGACCTTGCGGGCCGCGTGCACATAGCGGTAGCGCTCGAGCAGCAGCCGGCGCTCGTCGGGGAGGCTCGAGCGGTAGGTGCGCAGCAGGTCGCGGACCATTCCGGCCTCGGCTCCGGCTTCCTGTCCGCTGAGCTCCTCGATCGGGGTGATCAGCGGCGGGTCGCTGATGATCCGCAGCTCGCCGTCGACCCTTTGGGTGAGCTTCGCGAGCGCCCGGATGCTGTCCTTGGTCCGGGCTTTGGCGATGTTCCGATCGAGCGCCTTCAGCCCCTTCTTCGGCGCCCCGGCGGCGAACGCGCCCCGGATTCGGGCGACGTCGAGGCGTGAATACCAGGTCTCGAGATTGGACATTCCCGCGAACCCGCGGATCGTCTCCCGGTATTCACGGGTGGCAGCGATCAGCGGCCGCCGCCGCTCGCCGTCGCTGAAGCCGCGCTCGCGCGCGGCGATCTCGAGGCTCGCCGCAAGCCGCTTCAGGTCCCACTCCCAGGGCCCCGGGAGCGTCTCGTCGAAATCGTTGACGTCGAAGACGAGCTCGCGGTCGGGGGCCGCGAAGCCGCCGAAGTTGGACAGGTGGGCGTCGCCGCAGAGCTGCACCTCGAGCTCGCTTCGCGGCGTCTCCGCGAGGTCGGCTGCCATCACCGCGGCGCCGCCGCGAAAGAAGGCAAACGGCGATGCCAGCATCCGCCCGTGGCGAATCGGGACCAGCTCGGTGACCCGTGTAGCGGCCTGGCGCTGGAGGATCTCGACCGGATCAACCCGGCCGCCCGCGCGCTCCCAGCGGCCGTGGCTCGAGCGGGGCACCTCGGACCGGGCCGCCTTGCCGGTCGCGGCCCGCTCGGCGGCGGATCGGTGAGCGACCGGCTGGAGACCGGCGCGCGCGCTCGAGGTCAACGACCGTGCCTCACGGGCCAATCCAACCACGCCGCCCGGTCGTCTGCATCGTCCGCTTGGGGTGATTCACGCTCGAGTGCACTCCGCAGAGAGAGCTGACCCCGGACATCACCCGACTCGGGTGATGACAGCACGCCGCGCGGGCGCGAGGCTGAAAGCTGCGACGATCGGCCGACGACGTAGCAGCATGGGAAAGAGCTTCAAGAAAGGACTCAGGATGCGACTGAACCACCACGCAAAGCCCGCCGCGCTCGCAACCGCGCTGGTCGCGACTCTGATCGCGGTCGGCTGTGGCGACAGCGACGAAACCACCACCACCGCTTCCGGCGGCTCGGCGGGCTCAGGTGCCGAGCAGACGGTTGACTCGGCCGTGAGCGCGTGCACCAGTTCGGCCGACCAGCTCGGCGGCGCGGCCGGAACGGCGCTCTCGGGAGCCTGCACGAGCGTCGGGGACAGTGCCAAGCAGGCGGTGCAGAGCGGCGGCGAGCAGGCCAAGCAAGCGCTCTCGCAGGCGGCCAAGTCGTGCCGCAGCACCGTATCGAGCCTGCCCTCCGGAGAGGCACAAGACGCCCTCGGCAAGCTCTGCGACGCGATCGCCGGCGCCGGGTGAGCCCGGCAACCTCGGCTACCGGTCAGTCATGAGTCGTGCCCGTCGGTCTCCACCACTCCCCGCTGGGCGAGGACGTAAAGCAGCGCCAGCGACGGCAGCACCAGGACGACGGCGACCCCGAAGACTCCCAGGACCATGGCCAGGGTCTCGCTCGTGGCGGCGCCCTCGGAGATCGTCAGGGTCTCCGGGAGCAAATACGGGAACTGAGCCACACCCCATCCCCAGATGACCGCGACCACCGCTGCCACTGCGAGCTCGCGAATCCCACGCCGTGCGCCGCGCTTGAGCAACACGAGCGCCCCCAATCCGAAGGCCGCCGACGCGATCACCAACGGCAGGGCTTCATCGACGAGCCCGTCATAGAGCAAGCGCGCATCGGCGCGCAGGACGAAGATCCCGACGAGCGCGATCGCTCCGGTTGCGAGCGCGCTCGCCATCGCCCGAGAGGCGAAGTATCGCTCCAGGTCGCCGTCACCCGCCCGCCGAGCGTCGCTGACCAGGAACACGGCCGCGAGGTAGGCGCCGGTGGCGACGAAGAGGACGCCGATCAGCAGCGAAACCGGATTGAGCCAGCTGGTGACCGGGTCGCCGGCGGCGTTCCCCGGGGGAACCCGACCGGAGGCGATCGCACCGACCACCGTCCCCATGAACAGCGGCGTGAGCACCGAGGAGAGCGCAAACAGGCGCTCGGCGAGGCGGCGACGGCCGAGGCGGTCGGCGGTCTCATGAAAGGCAAACCCGGCGCCACGCAGGACGATCCCGAGTGCTGCCAGGCTGAGCGGGATGAAAAGGGTCGACGTGATCGCCTCGAAGGCGCTCGAGAACGCCGTCCACAAGACGACCAGGATGAAGATCAGCCAGACGTGGTTAGCCTCCCAGACGGCCCCGATCGCCCAATCGATCAACCGCCGCGCTCGCTCCCCGCGTTCGCCGTCCCCGGCCAGCAGCGACCAGAAACCGGCGCCGAAATCGGCGCCGCCGAACACTGCATAGAGGGTTGCGCCGATCCAGAGCACGCCCGCAACGGCGTCGGCCGTGCTCACTCCGAGCCGCCCGGAACCGCAGCGGGCGGGCCCTCGCGCGGCCCGTAGGGCACCTCGGGCTCGCCGTCCGCCGACTCTCGCCAGCGCCGCGCCATGTTGCGAAGCACGAGCACGGTTGCGATCCCGAGGAGCGTGTAGAGGACGAGCACGATCGAGAAGGTGACCCAGACCCCGCTGGCGCCGGTGACCGCGTCCTCGGTTCGCATGATCCCGTAGACGACCCACGGCTGGCGCCCGACCTCGGTCACGATCCAGCCGCACTCGAGCGCCACGATCCCGGCCACCCCGGAGACCGCGACGGCGCGCAGGAACCATTTCGTGCTCGGGAGATCGCGCTTTCGCCACCAGGTGATCCCGAACCAGAGCGCGAGCAGGATCATCGCCGAGCAGATGCCGACCATGGCATCGAATGCCAGGTGCAACAGCGTCTTGGCCTGCGGCTGATCTTTGCTCGGCACCGTGTCGTAGCCGATCACCTTGGTGTCGGTGCTGAAGCCGACGAGGAAGGAATCGAAGCCGGGGATCCCAATTCCTCCCTTGACCCCGTCGTCGGTGCAGCGGCCTCCGAGATACTCGGTCACGTCCCTGGAGGTCTCCCTCACGCACTCCATCGACGCGAACTTGATCGGCTGATCCTCCGCGATCGCGCGCGCCGCGGTGTCGCCGACCATGAACTGAATCGGGGTCACGATGCACGCCACGGTCAGCGGGATCAGCAGCCCGAGGCGGTGGTGGTGGTCGCGGCGCCCGCGCAGCATCGCGACCGCATAAACGGAGGCAATCAGAAACCCGGTGACCAGGTAAGCGGCGAGGATCATGTGCGGGACCTCGTACGGAACGGCGTTGTTGAAGATCACCTTGAGCGGATCGATGTCGGAGACGTTGCCGGCGCTGTCGAGGGTGAAGCCCTGAGGCTGGTTCATCCATGAGTTGACCGCGACCACCGAGAAGGCGCCGCCGATGCCGCAGATCGCGATCGGGACGCCGGTCCAGAAGTGGGTCCACGGCCGCAGTCGCTTCCAGCCGAAGATGTAGATCGCGATGAAGATCGCCTCCAAGAAGAAGAAGATCCCCTCGATCGCGAACAGGATCCCGAAGACTTCGCCGAAACGGCCGGTGAACGCCGGCCAGAGCAGGCCGAACTCGAACGAGAGCACCGTCCCGGTGACCGCGCCGACGGCGAAGGTCACCGCCGCGACCTTCGACCAGCGCCTGGCGAGCTCGAGTGCGACCTCGTCGTCGCGCTTGAGGCCGATGTAGTTGGCGATCAGCATCATCGCCGGGAAGGCGACGCCGAGGCTCGCAAGGATGATGTGGAAGCCAAGCGTGAACGCCATCTGGCTGCGCGCGGGCAGCAGCTCCGAGGAGGCGGCGAAGGTGGTCAGGACCGTGCTCATCTCACGCCCGGATGCTCGGTCACCGTCGCTACCCCCGCATCACCCGGTCGGGGTGAACCGTGATCGAGAAGCTCGCCTCGTAGGTTTCGCCGGGCGCCAGGACGGGCAACTGGGGTCCGCCGTTGATCAGCGCGTTTGTCGGCGCCGTCATCGGCTCGATTGCGATCACGTCGTCGTCGGCTGGGGCGTAGACCTGGGCGAAGTCGAAGCCATCGCCGAAGACCACCTCGATCCTTCGGCCACCGCCTGCGAGGACGAACGGTGCGCGCTCGGGCGGCGCCAGATACTCGTCGTCGAAGGTGCGCGCGCTGAGCGGCCCCGGGGCAATCGCTACCTGCGCGCGTTCGCCGGTCGGCAGCATCCGGACGTCGAGACCGAGCCGCTCGCGAACCGGAATCCGGACCTCCCAGTCGTCGCGCTCGACACCCGGGAGGCGAAAGTAGGGGTGGTACCCGAACGCGATCGGCACCGGGGAGTCCTCCCCGGCCTCGACGATCGTCTTGATCGAGAGCGTCGCCCGGTCCAGCGTTGCCTCATAGCGGAGCCGGTGCGCGAACGGGAACGCGGCGATCAAACCCGGGTGGCCGCCGAAGTCGAAGCTCGCCGCGAGCACGCCACCGTCGCCCGCGACGGCGTGGCGATCGACCCGCCAGCCATCCGCGGCGGCGAGCAGGCCGTGAATCGGAAGCCCGGCCGGGTCGTGCGAGGGGGCTGGAGAGGCGCGTTCGAGGTCGACCAAGCGGCCCGCTACCTGGAAGCGGGTCGCGCCGAGTCGGTTTGCCCACGGGTAGAGCAGTGGGATGCCCATGGTCGAGCGCTGCTCGATGTAGGCGCGCACCCCGCCACGCTGTCCCAGCAACTCCTCGCCGCGGTGGCGCAGCGAGCAGACGACCATTCCGGCGCTCGGGACCAAGGCCACCTCGAGCCCGCCGGCGGCCTGTGAGCCGAGCGTCAGAGCCTCGGCGTCGTCGATCGTGCGCTTTCCCACCATCGGCTCAGAAGATCGCGATCGGGTTCAGCGGCGATCCGGTTCCACCGGGAATCCGCAGCGGCGCCGCGACCATGAAGAACTCCCAGCGACGGCGGCGCTCGCAGGTCGCGGCGAGGTCGTCGAGCTGCAGGTAGTCGAGCAGGTGAACGCCCATCGCGTTCAACGCAAGCGCGTGGATCGGGAAGGCGATCCCCTCGGTGGTGCTCGGCGCGGTGTCGTTGTTGCCGTCGGATCCGAGCGCAGCGACGCCGCGCTCGGAAAGCAGCGCGGCACAGGTGGGATGCAGCCCTGCCTTCGCGTTCGACATGTCCCACGGTCCGAGCTCGCCCTGGCGCCGGGCGTGGCCGGTGCGGACCAGGAGGATGTCGCCGCGGCCGATGGTCACCCGCTGCTCGCGCTCGCAGGCCTCGAGCTCGCTGGCCGCGACATGCTCGCCGGGCTCGAGCCAGTCGACCCCGCGCAGGCGGGGAACGTCGAGCAGCACCCCGCGGCCGACGAGCCCGTTCTTGAGCACGTCGATTGCGTCCACGGTGGCGCCGGCGGCGGTCAGCGAGTCACTCGAGAGCCCGTTGTAGAGCGCGCCGTCGAGGGCGACGTGACAGAGCGCGTCGATGTGGCTGTGCGACTCGTGGTGGTAGTCGAGCCCGATGAAGTCCTTGGCGAAGCGCAGCGTCCCCGAGCCGACGTCGACGTCGGCGAGCATCGTCATCCGGTGGACGGCGGGCTCGGGGTTGTCGATCGCCAGGCGCGTGTTCACCGCCAAGCTCAGGCTCACGGTCTCGCCGCTTCGCACGAGGGTGGCCGCGGCCGCCACCTCCGGCTGCCCGAGCAGGTTGAGCGCGCCGCGCTCGTCGGACTGCCCCCACCGGCCCCAGTTGGAGACCGATTCGAACAGCGCCTCGAACTCGGCGGCGCTGAGATCGAGATCACCCATCGATCTGGCCATCGTAAGGCCCGCGGCCGGCCATACAGGCGGCGCCGCAGCGGGCGCCGAGGGCGAGCGCCTCGGCCGGTTCGCCGCCCGCAGCGAGACCGTAGGTGACGCCGGCGGCGAACGAATCGCCCGCCCCGTAGGCGTCGACGGGCGGCCCGGGAAGCGGAGCTGCGGCCCAACGCAAGACCTCGCCATTGAGCTCCGTCAACGATCCACCGCGGGCGCCATCCGAGCGCGCGACCCCGAGCGGCGGCGGCTCGAGGTCTGCCGCGGCGTAGGTCTCACCGCGGTCGTTGACACTGGCAACCAGCAGATCGACCTGCGTCTGGCCCTCGAGCAGTGCTTGCTTGGCGCGCACGGTGGCGACCAGTCGCCGGGCCCGCCGCGCCGCCCGGGCGGCGCCCGCATCCCCTGCGGTGAAGTAGACGCCGTCCGCATCCTCGAGCTCTTCCCAGGGCAGTGGGTCGTCGCCGTGCGGACCGATCCGCTCGCCGATCACCGTGATCGTGCGCTCGGCCGCGTCGTCGGTGTGGACGAAGGCGCGCCGCTGGGGGCTGGGGCGCCAATCCGCCTCGACCCGGACACCGAGCCCCTCGAGCCGCCGCTTTGCCCTACGGCCGAGCTCATCGTCGGCGAGTGCGGTGATCAAGAGGCAGCCGCCGGCGAGCCTGGCGAGCTGGACCGCGGCGACCGCGCCGCCGCCGCCGGCGTCCTCCCAAGCCTCGACGGCGTGGACGATCTCGCCGGGCTCAGGCACCCGCTCGACCCGGGCGAACTCCGCCCACTCGACATGTCCGACCACCGCTACGCGCATCGACCCGGATACTGTCGGGCGGTGTCGGACGAGCTAAGCACGAGCGTCTCGAAACCGCTTGTCGTGGTCGCCCGAACGCTGCCCTCGCCGGGGCGCGAGCGCCTCGCCGCGGCCTCGGAGCTGATCGAGGGTGGGCTCGAGGCGACCGCCGCGGACCTTCGCGGCCTCGCTCGCGGGGCGGCGGCGATCGTCGCCGACCCGGCGGTCAGCATCGACGACGAGCTGCTCGCGGCCGCCGGCGCCGAGCTGCGGATCGTCGCCAACTTCGCGGTCGGCTACGACAACGTCGATCTCGACGCCTGCCGCGCTCGCGGCGTCGTCGTCACCAATACCCCGGACGTGCTCACCGATGCCACGGCGGAGCTGACGCTCGCGTTGACGCTCGCCGCCGCTCGCCGAATCGGCGAAGCCGAGCGCGAGCTCAGGGCTGGCCGCTGGACCGGGATCGAACCGGGCGCCTTCCTCGGAGCCGAGCTCAGCGGCGCCAGCTTCGGGGTTGTCGGCATGGGCCGCATCGGGCATCGGTACGCCGAGCTCCTCGTTCCACTCGCCGGCGAGATCCTCTATGCCGGCCGCAGCCCGAGCGAGGAGGCCGAGCGCGAGCTCGGCGCATCCCGGTTGGAGCTGCCCCAGCTGCTTCGCCGCGCCGACGTGGTCAGCCTGCACCTGCCGGCGACCGCGGAGACCGCCGGGCTGATCGGCGCGGCTGAGCTGGAGGCGATGAGGCCGTCGGCGATCCTCATCAACACCGCGCGCGGCTCGCTGGTCGATGCGAGTGCGCTTGCCGACGCCCTGCGCAGCGGCGCGATTGGCGCCGCCGGTCTCGACGTCTACGAGCACGAACCTCGGGTGCCGCGCGAGCTGCTCGAGGCGCCGAACTGCGTCCTCTTGCCGCACATCGGCTCGGCCACCGTGAGGGCCCGCGAGCGGATGTCGGCGTTGGTCGCCGACGGCATCCTGGCGACGCTGCGCGGTGCCGAGCCGCCCAACCGGGTGACGTAGCGGCTCATTCCTCTGAGTCTGAGCCGACCACGATGCGGCTGCTGCGCTCGCGCGTGAATCCGGCCCAGGTCCAGTCGAGCATCGCCTTGGTCCGATCTTCGCCGGTCGAGAGCAGGGCGAGGTGGACGGCGCCCCAGGCCAGAAACGCGGTCTTTCCCTTCATCGTCCGGCCCTTCGGGAACTGGATCACGGCGGCGCCGGGCCCGATCGTCGCCATCGTTCCCTTGTCGTGGTAGACGAACGGCTCGGCCGTTTCGCCGGCGATCAGCTGAATAATGTTCTCGCCCGCTCGCTCGCCGGCCTGCAGCGCGACCGAGCCGAGTTGGGGCAGGACCTCGTCGGTCTTGGTGTCGGTGATCCAGGCGATGTCGCCGACGGCGAAGACATCCGGGTGGCCGTCGATGCTGAGATCGGGCTCGACCGGGATCCGGTTGCCGTGCTCGAGCTCGAGCCCAAGTGACTGTGCAATCGGGTGGGCCTGCAACCCGGCGCCCCAGACAAGCGTATGGGCATTGAGCACGCGCCCCGACTTGAGGGTGACGCGGGTCGGCTCGACCGAGGCCACGATCTCGCCGAGCAGGATCTCGACGCCACGCTTTTCGAGCGTCTGCTGGGTGTAGGTCTGGAGCTCCTCGTGGAACATCGAGAAGAGCGCGTTCCCGGCCTCGACCACCGTCAGCTGCGCCTGATCGAGCGGCAGATTCGGGTAGTCCTTGGCGAAGTCGCTCTTGTAGAGCTCGGCCAGCGCCCCGACACTCTCGATTCCGGTCGGCCCTCCGCCAACGATGACGACGCGCAGCGCTCCGTCCTGGGCCAGCGCAGGGTCACGATCGGCAGCCTCCCAACGACGCAGCACGTGCTCTCGCAGCCGCAACGCATCCTCGAGCGTGTACATCGGAAAGGCGTGCTCGGCGGCACCCTCGACGCCGAAATAGGAGACCTGGGCGCCGAGCGCGAGCACCAGGTAGTCGTAGTCGATCGCTGCCATCTGATCGAACTCGACCCGCCGGGCGTCGAGGTCGATCGAGGTCGCAGTGGCCTGGTGCACTGCCGCGTTCGGCTGTTCGTGGAAGAGATCGCGCAGCGGATGGGCGACCGCGGCGGTCTCAAGCACGTCGGTCGCCACCTGGTAGAGCATCGGCTGGAAGGTGTGGTAGTCGTGGCTGTCGACGAGCACGACCTCGGCCTCGGCCTTCTTCAGCCTGCGGGCGGCGCCGATGCCCGCGAAGCCGCCGCCGAGGATCAGGACACGGGGACGGCTCGCGGTGCTCTGCTCCATCGCCGATCAGCGGCCGTTGCCCGCGCCGAGCCGCTCGAGCAGGTGGTCGCCGACGCGCAGCGCGTTTGCGATCGCGGTCAACGCCGGGTTGACGGCGCCGATGCTGGGGAAGAAGCTGGTGTCGACGACGTAGAGGTTGTCGAGCTCGTGGGCGCGGCAGTCGGTGTTCAGGACCGAGCTCGAGGGGTCGGTCCCGAAACGGCAGGTGCCGGCCTGGTGGGCGACCCCGGCGACCGGGATCTCGTTCTTGAGATAGGCGTGGCGGTGCGGCAGGTGGTCGTCCTGCATCCCAAGCCGGCCGAGCATCGACTTGAGCTGGTGATAGAGCCGCTTCTTCGGCTCGTCGTTGCTGGCCGAGTAGGTCAGCGTCAGGCGTCCGTCGCGGTCGATCGTTACCCGGTTCTCGGCCCGGGGCAGGTCCTCGGTCGAGAGCCAGAAGTCCACCGCGTGTCGCGCCATCTCCTCCAGCGTCCGCGTCGGCGCGAGCTTCGTCTCCAGCGGTTTCTCGCCCCGGTACATCGGCGCCGATGATTTGCCGACCATCTGGATGTTGCCCATCGGGTAGTCGAACCCGTCGTCGCCGCGCAGGTAGAAGTCGTTGACCCCGAGCGTCTTTTGAAAGACCGTCGGGTTCTCCTCCTTGGAGAGCGCGAGCACCGCCTGGCTGTTGTGGAAGGTGTAGTTGCGACCGACCTGGTCGGAGCCGTTGGCGAGTCCGTTTGGATGGCGGTCGTTGGCCGAGGTCAACAGCAGTTTCGCGGTGTTCGCGGCCCCACACGAGACGGCGACGAGGTCGGCCGTGTGGGTCTCGCGGGCACCGCCGCGCTCGACCTCGACCTCGGTGACCGCCGTCCCGGCTTCGTTGGTGTGCAGCGCGACCGCCTCGGCGTTCGTCAGCAGGGTGACGTTCGGGTGCTCGAGCGCAGGGCGCACGGCCAGGACCTCGGCATCGGCCTTGGCGTGGACGAGGCAGGGAAAGCCGTCGCACGTCGGACAGCGCACGCAGGCGCTGTAGGGCATGTTCGCCTCCTCGAGCATCACCCCGCATGGGGCGTGGAAGGGGCGCAGGCCGGCCGCGGCGAGGTCGTCGGAGAGCTGCTGGATGCGGGGCTCGTGTGAGACCGCCGGGAACGGATACGGGGCGCTGGCCGGCGGCTCGGTCGGATCCTCTCCCCGGGCGCCGTGGACGCGGTAGAGGTGCTCGGCCTGCGTGTAGTAGGGCTCGATCTCGTCGTAGCCGATCGGCCAGGCCGGCGAGACCCCGTCGTGGTGGGTGAGCTCGCCGAAGTCCTCTTGTCGCAGCCGATAGAGCGCGGCGCCGTAGAGCTTGGTCGCGCCGCCGACGAAGTAGTGGACCTGCGGCTGAAAGCCCTTGCCCTCGCGGTCGTACCAGGTCTCGGGCGAGATATAGCGGTTGTCGACGAAGACGTCGGTCGCGTTCCAGTTCTGGGGCTCGCGCGGCAGCCAGTCGCCGCGCTCGAGCAGCAGAATGCGCTTGCCCGAGGGCGCCAGCCGGTGCACCAGGGTGCCGCCTCCGGCGCCGCTGCCGATCACGATCACGTCGTAGGAGCTCACGCGTTCAGCTCCGCCAGGCGCTCGGCGAGGATGATCCGCCCCGCCGCCTCGATCAGCGCGAGATGCGAGAAGGCCTGGGGGAAGTTCCCGAGATGTCGGCCGGTGGCGGTGTCGAACTCCTCGGCGTATAGCCCGAGCGGCGAGGCGACACCGAGCAGGCGGTCCATGAGGTCGCGCGCGCGTTGCACCTCGCCGACCACCGCCAGTGCCGAGACGAGCCAGAAGGAGCAGATCAGGAAGCTGCCCTCCTTGCCCGAAAGGCCGTCATCGGTCTCGTCGGTGCGATATCGCAGGACGAAGCCGTCCTCGGTCAGATCGTCGGCGATCGCCTCAACCGACTTGCGCATCCGCTCGTCGTCGGCCGCCAAGAAACCGAAGATGGCGGCGAGCAGGGTCGAGGCGTCGAGGGCATCGGTGTCGTAGTGCTGGCGCAGGACGCCGTCGCGAAGCCCGTGCTCGAGGATGTCGGCATGGATCTCGTCGGCGGTCGCCCTCCAGACCTTCTCCTGGTCGGGCTCGCCGGCGATCGCGGCGATCCGTGCCGCGCGGTCGAGCGCGACCCAGCACATGAGCTTCGAGGAGACGTAGTGCTTGGGCTCGCCGCGCGCCTCCCAGATCCCCTGGTCCGGCTCGCGCCAGACCTTGGTCGCGCACTCGGCCTGTGCCTGGACGATCGGCCACAGGCGGCGTGGCAGTCGCTGGCTGCGCTGCGTGTGCAGGTGAATCGAGTCCAGCACGGCGCCGAAGACGTCGTTCTGGCGCTGGTCGAAGGCGCCGTTTCCGACCCGGACCGGGCTCGCGCCCGCGTACCCCGAGAGCTCATCGCGCGTGGACTCGGTCAGGTCGCGGCGACCGTCGATCCCGTACATGATCTGCAAGGAGCCGTCCTCGTTGGCCTCGAGATCGGCGACGAACTGCATGAACTCGTCCGCCTCCCAGTCGAGGTCGAGGTAGTGCAGCGCCTGCAGCGTGAAGGTCGTGTCGCGCATCCACGTGAACCGGTAGTCCCAGTTGCGCTCCCCGCCAGGGGTCTCCGGCAGCGAGGTCGTCAGCGCGGCGACCGTCGCCCCGGTCGGCATGTAGGTGAGCCCCTTGATCGCCAAGGCGGAGCGCTGGATCGGCTCGCGCCAGCGGTGGTCGGGCATCCGCGCACGACCGAGCCAGCCGCGCCAGTAACGGCTGGTTGCCGCGAGTCGCGCGTTGGCGTCATCGCTGTCGGCGGGCACGGCGAGGCCCTCGGCCCAGGAGAGCGCGCAATGGATCTGGTCGCCCTGCTGGAGCGTGTGACGGGCGCGGACCCAGTCGCCCTCGATCCCGAGCGCCATGCTGGTGCTCAGCCTCACCGTCGTGCCCTCGGCGCTCGCGTCGGCGGCGTGGCGATCGTCCCCGACGAGCGCCCACTCTGCCGGCACCCGCCCGTAGTCGAAGTCGGGCTCGCAGATCAGCTCCATCTCGACGCTGCCGGCGAGGCAGAGCGCCGTGCGCACCAGCATGTGCTCGCCGTCGTCGTCGGCGGGCGGCCGGGTATGCGGGGTGATCTCGTCCTCGCGGTGGCTGGGCCCCATGGTCAAAGCGTCGCGGACCATGACCCAGCCGGTCGGCGTATTCCAGGTCGTCAGCAGGATGTTGGTGCCCGGCTCGTATACCCGGGCCGTGGGCACGTTGATGCCGTAGGGGCCGAATCGGAAGGAGCCCGCCTGGCGGTCGAGCAGCGTCCCGAAGATGCTCGGCGAGTCGAATCGCGGCACGCAGAGCCAGTCGATCGCGCCGTCGGGGGCGATCAGGGCGCCGGTGTGGCAGTTGGAGAGAAAGCCGTAGTCGGCGATCGGGGGATACGGCGAGGGAGCCGCTGCGCTCTGCTCGCCAACCGCGCTGTCGCTCATGCCCATGGCGCGTGCCATCCACCGTGCTCGGCGACCAGCCGATCGGCGGCCTCCGGTCCCCATGAGCCCTTCTCGTAGCCGTTCGGAGGCGGCGGGCGGTCGAGCAGAGGCTGCATGATTCGCCAGGTCTCCTCGACCGTGTCCTGGCGGGTGAAGCGGGAGCTGTCACCAATCAGCGCCGCGTGTAGGAGAACCTCGTAAGGGGTCGCTCCCTCACCGCCCTCATCGCCGAACTCCATGTCGAGGTTGATCTGCGCCGGCTCCTGGGTAGTGCTTCGCTGAGCATCGACCAGGACCCTGATCCCGGTACTCGGGTCGAGCTTGATCACCAGGTGATCGGCCTCGGGGAGGCGATCGAAGACATGATGGAAGCTGAGCCTCGGAGGTCGCTTGAAGACCAGGCGCAGCTCGGTTTGGGTGATCGGCAGGTGCTTGCCGGTGCGGATGAAGAACGGCACCCCGGTCCAGCGCCAATTCTCGACCTCGAGCCGCATCGCGGCGTAGGTCTCGGTGCTCGAGTCGTCGGCCACCCCATCGATCTCCCGGTAGCCCTCGTATTGGCCGCGCACATAGTCCGACGGATCAGCGCTCGGCATCGAGTAAAAGAGCGCGTGTTGGGTGTCCTTGACGCGCGCGCGTCCCGGGGGTGGCTCCATCGCCGCTGCGGCGACGACCTGCATCAGATGGTTGACGACGACGTCGCGAACCGCGCCGACCGGGTCGTAGAAGTGCCCCCGGTCCTCGACCCCGAAGCTCTCGGCCATCGTGATCTGCACGCAGGAGACGTAGTTGCGATTCCAGATCGGCTCGAACATCGTGTTCGCGAACCGCAGGAAGAGGATCTCCGCAAGGCCCATCTTGCCGAGGAAGTGATCGATCCGGTAGAGCTGAGACTCGTCGATGAACTGGTGGATCTGCTCGTTGAGCTCGCGGGCGGAGTCGACGTCGTGTCCGAACGGCTTCTCGACCACCACTCTGGCGTTCCCGGTCAACCCGGCCTTCGAGAGCCCCTCGATCACGGTGCCGAACAGAAACGGCGGGACTTCGAGGTAGAACACGGGCTGCTCGACGTCGCCGACCGCCGCGGCTAGGCGCTCGAATGTGGCGGAATCGGCAAAGTCGCCGGCGACGTAGGAGAGCCGCGACGCGAACCGCTCGAAGACCTCGTCGTCGATCGCCTCGCCGGTCGCCTCGATCGACTCGCGAGCGCGCTGCTTCAGGTCATCGACGGTCCAGTCGTCGACGGCGACGCCGACGATCGGGCAGTCCAGCAGCCCCCGGCGCTCCAGCCGGTAGAGCGAGTGGAAGGTCATTACCTTGGCGAGGTCGCCGGTGATCCCGAAGATCACGAGGACGTCGGCCGGACTCGGAGTGTCGTCGCCTGTGGTTTCCATGTCGACCGATTGTTCAGCCGCGACCATCATCACGCATCACCCTCATCGGATGAAACCTCGTCGTCGCGCGAACGCAGCTCAGGACTCATCCGCGCGACCGACCGCGCGGATTGCCAGGAAGCCCGAGGCAATCACAGCGACCGCGACCACGATGATCCCGACCACCGCGCCGATGAAGAAGAAGGCGACGCAGATCGCCAACACCCAGCCGATGACCCACGCCGCGATCCCGGCTCCCGCGAGGTCGCTCGTCTCCGGCTGTTCGTTGGGGCTCATACCGACGCCGACGCTAGGCGCGCGCAGGCTCGTGGATCGCTCACCATTTGAGCTCGATCTCGAGCTCACGCTCGTCGGTCTCCACCTCGAGCTCGACCTTGACCTGTACCTCGTCCGGGATGTGAACCTTGAGCTTCATCCCGCCCTGCTCGAACTCGATGTCGTCGTCCTTGGCAAGCATGTTGGCCAGGTGGCGCAGCCGGGTGGCGATCTCCTTGCGGCTCAGGGTCTCCTTCTGTTCGATCTCGAAAACGTCCATGGTTCCCTTCCTCGTCGCTTGACACTCGTCTCAACGGCGATGCTACGCGCGGGCAGGCTGGGCGACATCCCCCCGATCAGGTGATTGCGGTCCGCCCTCGTCAAGGATCCGGTCCGGCAGCTTGCGGGTCCCGGCGAAGGCGGCGACGACGATGAAGCCGGCGACCAGCAGTGCCGTCTTCAGCGCCCGCAGCTGGGCGTCCTCGTAAGCGACGACGACCGCGTCGGCCTCCGGCGCGTCGAGACCGGCCTCGTCAGCGGCGACCCGCACCTGGTCTGCGGAGACGAAGCTCACCTGCCCTTCGACCCTGACCCCGACCTCCTGGCTGACCTCGCCCGAGATCTGGGGATCGTCGCTGACGTTGGTGGTGAAACCGGTGATCAGACCGCTGATCAGCACGGCGCCGATCAGCGCGGTGCCGAGCGCCGCGCCCAGCTGCTGGGCGGTGAACTGGAGCCCGCCGGCCTCGCTGCGATCGCGATCGCCGACCGCGGACTGCACCACGTTGCCGAGCTGCGATGCGATCAGCCCCAGGCCGGTCCCGAGCACCGCCATCGCCATTCCGAACCAGAAGCTGTCGATCTCGGGATCGATCGTGCTCAACAGGAGGATCACCGAGACGAGCAGCAGGGTGAGCCCGGCGCGGACGATCGTCCGTGGCGCGATCCGAGTGGCCAGCCGCGCGCCGACGACGGCGGTGAGCAGCATCGCGACCGACACCGGCAGCATCCGCAGCCCGGTCTCGAAGGCGTCGAAGCCCTGGACGATCTGCAGGTAGAGCGGGATCGTGAAGAAGACGCCCATCAGGATCAGGTTCTGCGCCAGGAACATCGCCAGGCCGCCGCGCAGGCTGGCAATCTCGAACAGGCGAAAGTGGACCAACGGCGTCTGGCCTCCGCGGTCGCGGCGGCGCTCCCAGGCGCGGAACGCGCCGAGCAGCAGCGCTCCCGCGAGGACCACGAACGGGGTCAGCGAGAACCCGAAGGGCTCGATTGGTGAGTTGCGCGGGGTCAGCCATCCCCAGTTGCTCGCCTGCAGGACGCCGAAGACGACCAGCCCGAGGCCGAGCGCCGAGAGCACCGAGCCGACCCAGTCGAGGCTTTTCGGGCGCTCCGTCTCAGTCGGTTCGCGCAGCAGCCGCACCGCCAGCAGGATCGCGATCACGACGACGACTTCGCCGGCGAAGACCAGCCGCCAGGTCAGGTTTGTGGTCAGCCAGCCGCCGAGGATCGGGCCGACCGCGATCCCGGCGCCGGCCACCCCGCCGAGCACGCCGTAGGCCGTCGCCCGGGCGCCGCCCGAGTAGTTGCCGGCGACCAGCGCGACCAGGGCCGGCAACACCAGCGCCGCCCCGATCCCCTCGAGCAGCGACCAGCCGAAGGCGAGGCTCGGCACGCTCCAGGAGAAGGTCGTCAGCAGTGAGCCGAGGCCGTAGATGACCAGACCGACGGTGAAGGCGCGCCGGCGGCCCCAGATGTCGCCGAGCTTGCCCCCGGTCACCATCAGCGCCGCCATCACCAGGGAATAGAGGGTGATCACGGCCTGGATCGCGGTCACGCTGGTGTCGAAATCCGCGACCAGCTGCGAGATCGAGACGTTCATCACCGACTGATCGAGCACCATCAGGAACTGCGCGGCCGAGAGGACCAGCAGGACCGACCACTTGCGCATCGACGCCGTCCTCGGTTAGGCCGGGGTCGGGGCTGTGGCGTCGACCGAAGAGGCGTCCTCGGCCCGGTAGCGCTCGAGCAGCGCCCGCTCGTCGTCGTGCTTGGGGAACATCGAGTAGACCAGCGCCGCGCCGAGCAAGATCGCGACGATCCCGGCGGTGTAGGCCCAGTCGTCGCCCTGCAGGAACGAGTCACGCGCCCCGGCGATGATCGGCTTCGCGTATTGCGGGTACTGCTCGGCCACCTCGGCGGCGCTCGAGAACGACTTTTGCAGCTCGCCCTCGACCTTGTCGCTGAGCTTGTCGGCATTCGGGGCCGCGCTGATCGCCGAGGCGACCGCGGAGGCATAGCCGGCCGTCAGCACGGCGCCCAGAATCGACTGCATGATCGCTCCGCCGAGGTCGCGCTGGAGGTCGGCGGTCCCGGACGCCATCCCGGCGCGGGTCACCGGCACCGAGCCGGTGAGCGAGTGGGACGCCGGGGTGCCGGCAAAGCCGACCCCGATCCCGACCAGCGCGTAGCCGAGTCCGATCTGCCAGTAGGGGCTCGACTCATCCCAGAGCAACAACATCGCCAGGAACCCGAGCAGGCAGAAGGCGTAGCCGATCAGCAGCGTGAGCCGCGATCCGCGCGATTCGACCAACCGCGCCGACCTCGGAGCGGCGATCACCATCCCGACGGCCGCCGGGAGGATCGCCAAACCGGCGTCCAGAGTCGAGTACTCGAGCACGTTCTGGAGGTACTGCTGGCCGATGAACATCGCCGCCATCAGGGTTCCGAAGACGATGATTCCCGCGCCTGCGGCGACCCAGAAGATTCGCCGCGACGCCACTCCGAGGTCGTAAAGCGGCACCCGCGCGCGTCGCTGGCGAATCACGAAGGCGACGGTGGCCGCGATCGCGATCGCCCCAAGACCGAGGGCGACCGTGCCGGCGCTGGGCACGGCGGCGAAGTTGATGGCCAAGACCAGGGCCGCCACCAACAAGATCGAGAGCAGTCCGCCGAGGTTGTCGACCGGGTCGGTGGTCTCGTTGACGTGCGCGGGCACGTAACGCGCCGCCATGTAGAGCGCCACGACCGCCAGCGGCAGGGTGATGAAGAAGACCGAGCCCCAATCGAACTCGAGCAGCAGCGCCCCCGCAATCAGCGGGCCGAGCGCCGAGATCGCGCCCCCGAGCGCCGACCAGAGCGCGATCGACTTCGTCCGCGCCGGCCCGGACCAAAGCGCGGTGATCAGCGCCAGGGTGGTCGGAAATGCCATCCCGGCGGAGATCCCGCCGATCAGCCTGGCGACGAACAGGACCTCGATCGAGGGAGCGAACGCGGCCAGCAGGCAGGCCGGGATCGAGAGCCCGACGCCGAGGATCAGCATCCGCTTGCGCCCGTAACGGTCGCCGATCGCGCCCAGGTAGAGCACCGACGCCGCCAACCCCAGCGAGTAACCGACCGCGACCAGGTTGAGCGCCACCTGGCCCGCGTCGAAGGCCTTGCCGATGTCCGGCAGCGCGACGTTGGCGACCGCGAGGTTGAGGTTGGCGACCGCCGCCACCAGGATCAGCGCGGCGAGCACGAATTTCGGGCGACCTGGCGCTTTCGAGGTCTCCGCCACCGAGGGCGAGCCTATGCGCCGAGACGGCCGGGGCGTCATCCGGTGCGGGTGATTCGAGCGTCGCCGGTTTCGGTCAGGCTTGCAGCCGCCGATGATCAGCTATCCCCGTACCCCGTCCGGCTGGACGGTCGTCGACCGCAACCGGGTCGGGCCGTTCACCACCCACGTCTCCTACCGCCGTGCCGATGGAACCAGGGCGCAGTGGTCCTCTCGCCTGCATCGCAAGCACGCCTCGCTGCTCTCGCGGGCGCGCGGCACCCGGCGCTGGGCGCCCCGAGATGCCGCCTGGTGGATCGGCGTCTTGTTCGCGATCGGTGCGACCTGCTTCGTCGTCGGCCCGTTCCCCGGCTTTCTGGCGCTGGTCGGCCCGGAGGCCGACGCGACCGTCTTCCTCGTCGGCTCGATCTTCTTCACCTCGGCGGCGCTGTTGCAATACCTGGAGGCGGCGAACGCCGACGAGGGCCCCGCGCAGCGCCGCCGGCGTCTGCGCCTGCTCACCTTCGAGCCGCGCCGGATCGACTGGTGGAGCTCGCTGATTCAGCTCGCGGGCACCGTCTTCTTCAACCTCAGCACCTTTCGCGCGCTCGAGGAGGCGCTCGGGACGAGCGCCACCGACCAGCTGATCTGGCGCCCCGACATGCTCGGCTCGATCTGCTTCTTGGTCGCCAGCTACCTTGCCTACGTCGAGGCATCCGGCAGCCTGCGGTGGCGTCGTCGGCGGGAGACGGGTTGGCGGATCGCGGTTGTCAACCTTGCCGGCAGCGTCGCCTTTCAGGTCTCGGCGGTGGCCTCCTACACGCTTCCCAAGACCGGCGACGTGCTCGCCCTCGGGGCTGCCAACTTCACCACCGCCGCGGGGGCGGTCTGCTTCTTGGTCGGGGCGCTGTGGCTTTTGCCGGAGTCGACCGGGTGAGCGTCGAGGCGCTCGCCCTGGCCGTGCTCAGCGCCCTTCGCCCGACCGCGCTGGCGGCGGTGTACGCGCTGCTCGCGGCGCCGCGCCCCTCGCGGCCGCTGGCCGCCTATACGATCGCGGGGCTCGCGTCCAGCATCGTCGGCGGGGTGGTGGTAGTCGCCGTGCTTCACGGCGTCCGGGTCGAGACCGGGACCTCGACCGCGAACGCGGTGATCGAGCTCGTCGGGGGAGCTGCGGCGCTCGGATTCGCGGCGGCGATCGTCTCCGGGCGGTGGCAGACCGGCTCGCGCACGACGCGGACGCCGGGCGACTCCCGGCTCGTTCGCAGACTGCGCGAACCCTCGATGCGAATCGCCGCCGGCGCCGGGATCGCCACCCACCTGCCGGGGCTCTTCTATCTGCTCGGCCTGAACGCGATCGCCGCCGGCGACCCGCCGCTCGCGCAGGGGATCGTCTCGGTGCTGATCTTCGATGCGATCTGGTTGGCGATCCCGATCGGCGCCCTCGTGGTCAGCGTCAGGCGGCCGGCTGACGTTCGCGACGCAGTCGGCCGGGTGTCGGCCTGGATGCACAGCCGCCAGCGCGCCATCTTGACCCTGGCCTTGATCGTCGTCGGCGCCTACTTCACGACTCGGGGCGTGATCGATCTGCTCGGCTAGGTGCCCCTGGGTCGCGGCCCGCCGCGATCGAGGCCAGCAGCCCGATCCCTTCCCGGCCTCCGTTCGGGGCCAACGCTGACGGCGAGGCGCCCGGATGCTTTCGATCAGAGCTGCAAGCGCGGTCGGGCGCCTCTTGGTCATAGGATCGGCTCCAATTGACTGGCACTACCCCCGGATCCGTGGCCCCTTGGCGGCGTTCGTGGCTTCGCGAGGCCGAGCGCCTCGACCTCGCGATCTACACAGCCATCGCCCGTACTCCGACCCCGGCCACGGACAGGGCGATGAGCCGTCTTTCGAGCGCCGCCGACTACTCCCGCCTGTGGGGGATCGCGGCGCTTGGCCTCGCCCTGGTCGGTGGTCAGCGCGGGCGCCGCGCGGCCGTCATGGGGGTTGCGTCGGTGGCGGTCACGGCGACCGTGGTCAACGCGGTGATCAAGCCGCTGTGGCGACGGCCACGACCGGATCGAGTTGCGCAGGAGGTGCCCTTGGCGCGTCACGTGCGGATGCCGACCTCGAGCTCGTTGCCGTCGGGTCACAGCGCCGCCGGGTTCGCCTTCGCGACCGGCGTCGGCAGTGTGATGCCGTGGCCGGCGGTCGGTCTGCATGTGCTCTCGGCGGCGGTCGCCTACTCGCGGGTGCACACTGGCGTCCACTACCCGGGCGACGTTGTCGCCGGAGCGCTCTTGGGGACGGCGTTCGCCCAGCTGACGACTCAGGCGCTCGCCCGTAGCTGAGGCTCGCGCGCGAGTGCGCCCCCGCCTCGAGCGGCGGGGGCGCGCCGCGGCCGCCGGCGCTCGCGCGGTCAGCTGCCGAGCACCTTCGCCTTCTGAGCGGCGAACTCCTCGTCGGTGAGCACGCCCTGCTGGTGGAGCTCGCCCAACTGCTTGAGCTGGTCGATCGTGTCGGACGCCGGCCCCGAAGCGGGCGCCGCCGGCGCCGCCTGCGGCGCAGGAGGCTGTTGTTGTGCCTCGAGCTGTCCGATCCGCGCCTGCTCGTCGTACTCGCGCTGCTGGGCTTCGGAGCGCTTCTTTCCGGCGTAGTAGGCGCCGCCGCCGACCGCGGCGGCGCGTAGCAGCGGGCGTCGACGCATCATCAATGGCATCGCTTCCTCCTATTCTGAGAATTCGGGCAGCGAGAGCCCGAGTGCGAGCATGATCTCGGGTGCGGCCGCGACAACCTTCGGACCGCCCACCTGCGGCGCGACAGCGCGCAGCACCCCGAGGATGTCCTCGGCGGTGGCGCCGCTCTCGACCGCGTTGGCGACCTGCCACGCGTACGAGGCCGGCGGGGCGTCGAGGGCGATCAGGGTCGCGACCTTGACCAGCGCGAAGGTCCGCGGATCGAGGCCGGTTGCCTCGAGCTGGGCCTCGCGCAGCTCCAGCGCCGCCTCGATCACGTCGACCTCGCCGGCCGAGATCCCGGCGAGCGCGTCTTGGGTTTCCTGGTTGACGCCGGTCATCGCGCCACCTCGCTGCGGCCACCGTGAACGACCAGGCCGTAGATCACCAGCATGTCGATGATGAACAGCATGAACGCCGCGAACGGGTAGGCGTTGACGGTGAACAGGATCGCGATCGCGCTGAGGCTGGCGGTAAGGACACCGATGATCCGGCCGTAGGGGTGGCGGTTCCAGATCGAAAACGCGGCGATCAGCTGCAGCACACCGACGATCAGCAGGATCCAACCCCAGGTGTTGAGGTCGGTGAAGATGACGTATCGGCCCTCGTCGGTGAAAAAGGACGAGTTGTCGATCGCGGCGATCCCGAAGATGAAGTTGAGGAAACCGGCGATCACGATCATCACCCCGGCGAACAGGACCCACCCGTCGCCTCGATGAGGTTCTGCGTCGTACGTGCTCACGTGCCCTCCTTGGATCGAATTGACGCGACGCCATTGCGACGCTGGTCAAAACCTACGCCCGGGGTGTGGCCTCGCATCCCCCCAAGCGGGTGATTTCGCCCGCCTCAATAGCCGACGCCGGTCTTCACCCGCTTGCGCTCGTGCTTGCTCAGGCCGCCCTTCTTCTCGAGCGTCTCGCAGGCCGCATGGATGTCGTCGGCAAGCGTGTCGACCAGGGCATGGGTGAGGTTGAGCTTGACCAGCGCCCGCAACATCTTCACGTGGTCGGCCTTCGGCGGCATCGTGTAGGCGGGCAGCATCCAACCGCGTTCGGCCGCCACCTGCCAGGCGATGTCGAACTCGTCGAAGGGCTCGTCGCCCGCGAGCCTGAAGGCGACCAGCGGCAGCTGCTCCTCGCCGGCGCCGACGACCTCGAACCGCTTCTCTGACGTGATCCGGTCAGCGAGCAACTCGGCGTTTTCCTGCATCACCTTCATTACGTAGCGATAACCGCTGTGCCCGAACCTGATCAGGTTGTAGTACTGGGCGAGGACCATCGCCGAACCGGTCGAGAAGTTGAGGGTGAAGGTCGCGTCGGTCTTGCCGAGGTAGTTCTCGTAGAAGACGAGGTCCTCGGCGAGGTCGGCCGGCTCGCGGAATATCAGCCAGCCGATCCCTGGGTAGACGAGCCCGAACTTGTGTCCCGAGGCGTTGATCGACCGCACCTGCTCGAGGCGGAAGTCCCACTCGGAGTCGGGATAGAGAAACGGCCAGACGAAGGCGCCGCTGGCGCCGTCGATGTGCAGCGGCACGTCGAGGCCGTCGTCGTTCTTGCGGGCGAGGAGGTGGTCGTTGATCCCGCGGATGTCATCGGCATGCCCGGTGAAGGTCGTGCCGAGCACGGCGGCGACACCGATCGTGTTCTCGTCGACGTGAGGCTCGACATCCTCCGGGCCGATCGTGTACTTGTCGGGCTGCAGGGGCACGATCCGGGGCTCGACGTCGAAGTAGCGACAGAACTTCTCCCAGACGACGTGCACATCGCCGCCGAAGATCAGGTTGGGCTTGTCGGTGTCCTTACCCGCCGCCTCGCGACGCTGGCGCCATTTCCACTTCAGCGAGAGCGCCCCGAGCATGATCGCTTCCGACGACCCCTGGGTGCGCGCGCCGGTGGTCTCGCCGGGGGCGTTGAAGAGCTCGGCCAGCATCCTGATGCAACGCTGCTCGATCTCCGCCGTCCGTGGGTACTCGGCGTGGTCGATGAAGTTCCGATCGAGGCTCTCGGTGACGATCTCCCGGGCCTCGGGTTCCATCCAGGTGGTGACGAAGGTCGCCAGGTTGCGCTCGGGGATTCCGTCGAGCACCATCTCCTCCTGGATCAGGCGCTTCGCCGCCAGCGGTGTCATCCCGTCCCGGGGCATCTCATCGTCTGGGGCACCCTCGATCAGCCATCGGCCGCCGAGCCGGTTCGCCAGGTCGCGCATTTCCGCGTCGCTCATTGGACCTCCTCGTTGGTTCGCAGATCAAACCTCATCCGCCGCTTCCGGCATCGCGCGATTCGGGTGAAATCGGGGGCTTATCGTCGAGGCTCGTCGGTCGTTCCCAGCAACCCGGCCGTCCGGGCGCAGGCGACGGCCTCGGCGCGTGACGAAACCCCGAGCTTCCCGTAGATCGATCGCGCCTGAGTCTTCACCGTGTTGGTCGATACGAAGAGCTCATCCGCGATCTCACGGAAGGTGAGGTGAGTCGGCAGGTAGCGCAGCAACCGTAACTCGGCAGGGCTGAGCGGCCAGCGCCCGTCGACCGTAGCCGAGTCGGCCTCCTTCCATGCCCGTTGAATCCAATCGCCCAGAACCGGCGCATCGGGTACCTGGCGCATGTGGCGCCCGGCGATCGCGAGCTGTTCGCGGGCCGCGCTGATGTCATCGAGCACGGTCAGCCCCCGGGCAAGTGCGATCCGGGTCTCGATCTCATACCAGGGGCTGAGGTCGCTGAGCTCGGCGAGCAGCCCGATCGAACGGCGAACGTCACGGTCGGCCCGATCAGCCTCTCCACAGCGGGCGCGCACCAGCGCTGCAACTGCGAACACTGACGCCGAGGTCGGGTACCAGTCGATCCCGTGCCGCTCGGTTATCTCGGCGGACTCCTCCACCAGAGCCCGCGCGGCTGCGAGATCGTCGTCGTCGAGCTCGAGCAGGGCGAGCTGAGCGAGGCAGAGGCACTTCACCGACGGCGTCGTCACTGCGCCCCGGCGGGCGCCGTCCTCGAGCGCCAAACGCGCCTTCTCCCGATCTCCGGCCAGCTGCCAAGCCACGCCCTCGATCAGGCGGCATAGCGGCCGCCACGGACTCGGGTCGGGGAGCAGCACGTAGGCCGCAGCAGCGTCCTTGCCCATCTGCACGGCGCCTTCGCGAGCAGCGGCTGAAGCCCTGATCGCCCTCGCTACGACCTTGAGTGCCTCTCGGTCAGCGCGCGTGCTCGCGTCGAGCAGCGCGGCCGCGACCGACGTCCAATGATCGACTTGGCCTCCGTCGCCGAGGGTCAGTTCGCAGGTCGCTCGCACCAGGCACAGAGTGGGGATCGAGGCGATCTCGGCTTCGGTGAACGCGTCGAGCCAGCGCTCGAGGGTCACCTCCCGTCCCGTGCTGGCGTATTCGGCCGTGTGGTTCCAGATCAGATCGCCCGCATGCTCCGCGTCGCCGGCGGCGATCGCATGGGGAACCCCGCGATCGAAGTCGCCGCGGTCGACGTACCACCTCGCCGCCCGCGCATGCAGATCGGCTTCCTCGGCGGGCCGCAGCACGCGCAGCTCAGAGCCCAACATCTCGCGCAGGAGTGCGTGGTAGCGAAATCGCTGCCCTCTCGAGTCGAGCGCCTGGACCAGCGCGTTGGAGCGGGCCAGCGTCTTCAGCGTCAGCGCCGACCCCTCGATCCCGAGGACCGAGTCGCAGAGCTCCGCCGAGACCTCGTCCAGAACCGAGCTGCGGATCAGGAATTCGAGCTCTTCCGGGGTCAGGCTGGAGATGTACTCATCGCGCAGGTACTCGGTCACCAGCCGCTCGTCGCCGGCGAAGCGCTGAGCGGCAAGATCGGGGTCATCCGCGGCTGCGAGCGAGAGCGCCGCCAGGTAGAGGGCCGCGGGCCAGCCCTCGGTGCGCGTCACCAAGACCTCGACACTCTCGGGGGCGAGTCGGAGGCCGCATCCGTGCAACAGGCTGGCGGCCTCGCCTTCGGTCATCGCCAGGTCCTTGGCGGTGAGCTCGGTCAGCGATCGCCGGGCGCGCAGGCGTCCGAGGCGGATCGGGGGCTGGTGGCGCGAGGCGAGCGCCAGTTGGGAGCCCTCAGGGAGCCCCTCGCAGAGTGCGCCGACGATCCCCAGCGAACCCGGATCGTGGATCGCGTGAACGTCGTCGAGGGCGACGACGAGCGGCTCGGCCGAGTGGTGGAGCGACTCGAGCAGGCGCGGCACGGCGACCTTTAGGGTTGCCGGCCGCGAGCCGTAGAGCGCCGCGTAGACGCCATCGTCGACCGGGAACAGATCTCCGAGCGCTCCCGCGATCGAGGCGGTCAGCAGCACCGGGTCGTCATGGCGGTCTCCCAGCGTCAGCCAGGCGAACGGGCGCCCGTCGGCGGCATCCCACTCGGCCAGCACGGTCGACTTGCCGAATCCGGCCGGCGCGTCGATCAAGACCACCGGAGTCTCGCCGCTGGTCAGCAAGCGTCTGACCAGGCGCGGGCGCCGGACGGTCAGCGGGCGCGGCATCGATACCGAGCCCGGACCGGGCGCGGGCCCTTGCCGCGAGGTGACGTTCGAATTCATGCCGGTGCTCGACCCCCCAACCAGCCGTCGGGACGCGAGCTTATCGCGGTCACTTGAGCCGGCGCTGGACTACCCGGCTTTGCTGGGCTCGGCCAGAGCGTCTGACGTCACCCGATCTCGCTGCGGGCCGCCCCCCAGCTCGCGTCGCCAGTTCACGAGCAGGGCATGCACGCTCGCCGCCCCGACGATCGGTTCGCGCGGCAAGCGCAGAGCCTCCGGATGGAGGATGAAAGGCCGCGTCTGCGGCCCGCCGAGGCCACCGTGGAAGGAGATCAACTCCTCGAATGCGCAGCCCTCGTCGAGCTCGGGGTTGTAGAAGCTCCCGACCATGATGTCGGCGACGTGGTCGAACCCGTCGGTTCGCAGCAGATGGCGCGGCGCGTTCGGGGAGAAAGCGGCCAACGGGTCGTCGCCGTCGACGCGGCCGTCGCCGAGGTGGTGAACGCCCCCCTTGCCCAGCGCCAGCGCCCCGCGCTCGGCGGAGCGAACGAGCAGCCAGCCGACGTGCGGGTGGGCGCAAAGCGCGTCGATCAGACCGGGGTGGCGCTCGTTGATCTCCTCAAGCATCAGACGGCGACGTTCCTCCATCAGATAGACGAGGCCGAGGTTTCCGGAGCCGAGCACGACAACCGCGCGGTCCGAGACGTCGTTCTTGGCGCGTTTGGCCTCGCGATCGCCCCCGGTCGCCTCGCTGATCGCGTGCCCGACCATCGCGGTCTGCTCGTCGCCGCCGGGGATCTCGGCGACCTCGCCCGTGCTCAGCGAGCGCTCGACCAGATCGTCGAGCCCGTAGCCGTTTCGCTGCTTGAAGGTCGCGCCCTGGGTCTGACCGTGGTCGGAGAGGACGACGATCTCATAGGGCCGGGCGGCGTAGGCGCGGGCGTGTTCGATTCGCCCGAACTGCTGATCGAGCTTTCGCAGCGCCTCCATCGTGTCGGCGCGCTGCAGCCCCGAGTGGTGGGCGACCTCGTCGTAGCTGGAGAAGGTCGCGTATACCGCGGGGCGCCCGCGCATCATGTCGGTGAGCACCCCGAAGACGATCAGGTCGCGGACGATCACGCACATCGCCGCGCGCAAGAAGGGGTAGATCCCGCCGCGGTGACCGCGCGGCCGTACGTCGCGACGGATCGCCCTTGTCGCGGCGGTCCACTCGAGTACCACCTCCCAACCGAACAAGACCAGCGACCTGGTGACGTTGAACCCGTTGGCGAGGAAGGCCCGGTAACCCGGGTTGGCGCGCTTCTCGGCCTCCATCCTGCTGACTGTGAGGATGACCTCGTCGGCATCGCCCGAGAGCAGGTTTCCCCGGCTGGCGCCGCCGTCCGCGAGCAGTCCGCGCCCGGTCGACAACCGCCGCTCGATCTCGGCGCAGTCGCCCGGCGCCGAGCACGAGACCACGGTCGCGGACCGCTTCTCGACCCAGCGAAACGCGGGGATGCCCTCATTCGATCCGAGCAGGATCCCGGCCTGGCTGGCCCCCGTCTGCGAGGAGAGGTCGGTCTCCCACTCGGTCAGCCGATAGCCGCGCTCGCCGATCCACCGGGCCATGTTGGGAGCGCTGCCGTCGCGGATCGCGCTGCGCAGGATCGGCAGCGCGAGGCCGTCGATCTCGAGGAAGACGATCCCCGGCGCCGGGTCGGCGGCCTCGGCGCCGTGGCGGCGCGCGATCCGCTGGATCACCCGCAACGAGTACTGATCGTCGTCGTTGGTACCGGTGATCGCCTGGAGGACGATCGCGAAGGCGGCCATCACCAGCGAGGCGAGAATCGCATCGCCGAACGAGTCGATGCCGAGGACCTCGGGAAAGAGCTCGTCGACCGCCATCAGCGCGCCGGCGTCGGCGAACAAGACCAGCAGGAAGCCGACTAGGAGAGTGAACGGCAGCCGCAGCGCCGCGATCAGCGGCGGCAGGATCGCGTTGATCACGGCGATCATCGCCGCGACCAGGAACGCGCCACCCGGGTTGTCGATGCTGACCCCGGGGATCAGCGAGGCGGCGACGTAAACGGACGCCGCCGAGATGATCCAGGCGACGGCCAGCCGCAGCGGCCGCAGCCGAAGCTTGGCCGGCTCCCACTCGGTTTCGGGCGCGCGCTCGGTCACCCGCAGACCCTATCCGTGCGGATCGCATCAGGCGAGGTGTCGTCTTTAGCAATCGCTAACAAACTGCGCTAGCTTCCCGGCCGCGAAATCGGATTTCGCATCCGCAGGTTTCGATGCAGGGGACGCGCACGCGCCGAGCACGAAGGACTGAGGCGCACGCCGCAGAAAAGAGGGCCGCATGCCACTACTCAAATCACGCAGAGCGAGCAGGGCGCGACGGCGCGAGGCCGACGACCATCGTCACAGCCAGCCGCGGCGGGTGCGCAAGCGCCCCGAGAGCGGCCAGCCGCCGATCATCGACGTGCAGGAGGCGACCGTCGTCTATCCCGGTGGGCACGTCGCCCTCGACCGACTCTCGATCGAGATCGACCGTGGCGAGTTCGCCTTCATCACCGGTCCGACGGGTTGCGGCAAGTCGACCCTGATCAAGGCTCTGATCCGCGATGTCGAGCCAGCTGCCGGCCGGGTCGTGATCGCCGGCAAGGACATCAACCAGCTTCCCCACGACCGGACCCCGTACCTGCGGCGGCGAATCGGAACGGTGTTCCAGGACTTCAAGCTGCTTCCCAACCGGACCGTCTATGACAACGTCGCCTACGCCCTGCAGGTGATCGGCGAGCCGCGCTCGCAGATCCGCAAGAAGGTGCCCGAGATCCTTCGCCTCGTCGGCCTGCAGGCGAAGATCCACAACTACCCGGACGAGCTCTCGGGAGGCGAGCAGCAGCGGGTGGCGATCGCCCGCGCCTTCGTCAACCACCCGCCGCTGCTGTTGGCGGACGAGCCCACCGGGAACCTCGACCCCGAGACCTCAATCGGGATCATGCAGCTGCTCTATCGGATCAATCGCACCGGGACGACCGTTCTCGTCGTCACCCACGACCGCGACATGGTCGACAAGATGCGTCGCCGGGTGATCGCGATCGAGGAGGGCCGCCTCGTCCGTGACGAGGACGCCAGCGGCTACCACGAGGACGAGTCGACGACCGAGTTCGCGGCCCGCATGCGCGCCGAGATGGGCGTCGGCGACGAGGGCGGCACCAACGGACACCCCGTTTCGGAGCAATAGGCCGATGGGACGGATCGTCTTCTTCTTATCCGAGGCCTTCCGGGCCTTGCGGCGCAGCGCCGCCCCGAGCATCGCCGCGATCGTGACGATCGTGGTCACCACCTTGCTGCTCGGCGTGCTCGTGCCGGTCCTGCGCGCGAGCGAATCGAAGGCGACCGAGGTCCGCGACCAGATCGGGCTCGAGGTCTTCCTCTACCGCGACGCGACCAAGGGTGAGATCGAGGCGCTGGAGCGCAAGCTGAACGGCGTCCCGCATGTCAACGGAGTTCAGTTCTGCTCGCCGACGTGCGCCAAGCGACAGCTTGCCGGCGAGCTCAAGGGCGATCTCGAGGGCTCGATCAAGGAGCTCAACTCGAACCCGCTGCCGCCGGCTTTCGACCTCAGCCTCGATGATCCCGACAACCTCGAGGCGGTTCGGGCTTCCCTGCTGCCGCCGAACTCGGCCGGCAAGCCGACCCCGATCAGCGCCGCGATCGACCCGCCGATCGGCCAGGACCGCGAGAACGCGACCAAGATCCGCGAGGTCACCGGCGCGGTCAAGATCGTCCTCTTGGTGATCGCGGCGCTGCTGCTGATCGCCTCGCTGCTGCTGGTCGCGAACACGATCCGGCTCTCGATCTACGCCCGCCGGCGCGAGGTCGAGGTGATGCAGCTGGTCGGAGCCACCAACTGGTTCATCCGCTGGCCGTTCATGATCGAGGGTGTGATCGTCGGCCTGGCCGGCGCGGGAATCGCGGTCGGCATACTTCTCCTCGGGAAGGTCACGATCGTGGATCCACTAGCCGACGACTTCGCCTTGGTCGACAACCTGTCGACGATGGGGTTCGTTCCCCTCGTGGGAATGCTGGTCGGCGCCGCGATCCTCGTTTCGGCGCTCGGTAGCGGCATCACGCTGCGCCGCTTCCTCAGGGTGTGAGCTCGGGCGAGCGGGGTCGCTTCGGCTCCGGCGTCGTCACCGGCCTGGTGACCGGGCTGGTCGTCGCTGCGCTGGCCGGAGTGCTGCTCGGAGTGATCGGCGACTCCGACGATGACCAGGGCTCAGTCGACGAGGCGTTGCAGACGATCGAGGACAACTACTTCGAGGCGGTCGAGCCCCAGCGCCTCGACGACGCCTCGATCGACGGCGTGGTCGAGGAGCTTCGCAAGCGCTACGACGACCGCTTCTCCCACTACTTCACCGACGATCAGCTGAAGGAGTTTCGGGCGGCGACCTCGGGCCGCTTCTCGGGGGTCGGGCTCTCGGTCAGCGAGGTCGAGCGCGGCCTGCGGGTGGCGACCGTGTTCCCCGGCGCCCCCGCCGAAGCAGCCGGAATCGAGGAGGGCGACCTGATCGTCGGCGTCGACGGCGAGTCGATCGGCGGGGAGCCCGCCGACGTCGCCACCGCGCGGATCAAGGGCCCGCGCGGGACCGAGGTCAGCCTGCGAGTGGTCCCCGCCCAAGGCGGCGATCCGCGAACCGTCGCGGTCGAACGGGCGCAGGTGCACGTGCCGGCGGTCACCGGCGAGATCAGGCGCATCGGCGGGCGCAAGGTCGCCTACGTCACCTTCACCACCTTCAGCTCCGGAGCCCACGGCGAGCTGCGCAGTGAGATCGAGCGCCTCTATGGCGAGGGCGCAGAGGGTCTGGTGCTCGACCTGCGCGGTAACGGGGGCGGGTTGCTCGACGAGGCGGTGCTCTCGGCGAGCATCTTCGTCGAGAACGGGAACGTCGTCTCGACCCGCAGCCGCACCCAGGGCGAGAAGGACTATGAGGCCGTCGGCGATGCGCTCGGACCGCGACCGACGGTGGTCCTGGTCAACCGCGACTCGGCCTCGGCGGCGGAGATCCTCACCGCGGCGCTCGAGCAATACCACCTCGCCACCGTGGTCGGGACGCGGACCTACGGCAAGGGCACCTTTCAGGAGGTGATCCCGCTGACCGCCGGTGGTGCGCTCGATCTGACGATCGGCCAGTACCTGACCGCTGACGGGACCTCGATCCTCGGCGAGGGCGTCAAGCCCCAGGTCCGGGTGGAAGACGACGCGAGCACCGCCGATCAAGACGAGGCGCTCGAGCGAGCACTGCAGGTCTTGAGCCGCCGGCTGTGAGCCCGTTCGTCGCCGTGGTCGAGCGGCGGGGCCGGCGGGTGCTGGTGGCCGAGCCGCTGTTCGAGCGCGGATCGCAGGAGAACGTCGCCGGGGGCGTGCGCGTCGGCGGCGGCGAGATGGTCCTCGCCGAGCGCGGGCCGAAGGGAATTCGCGTGCTCGAGCAGCTCGGCCGCCCCGACCGCGCCGGCGATGTGGTCGCCGCGCTCATGGCCGAGCGCGGGCTCGCCGCCGGCTTCGAGCCCGGCGTCGAGGAGGAGGCGGCGCGCGCCGCCGAGGAGGCGCCGCGGGCGAAGGTCGAGCGCCGCGACCTGCGCCAGCTCGACACCTTCACCGTCGACCCGGTGACCGCGCGCGACTTCGACGACGCCGTCTCGGCCCAGCCGCTCGGCGACGGCGTCCGCCTTTGGATCCACATCGCCGACGTCGCCGCTCACGTCCGTCCCCGGACCGAGCTCGATCGCGAGGCCCTGCGGCGCGCCAACAGCGTCTATGTCCCTCAGATGGTCGAGCCGATGCTCCCGCAGGCTCTCTCGAGTGGAGCCTGCAGCCTCTCGGCCGGGGACGTCCGCCTCGCCGTCACCGCCGAGGTCGAGCTCGGGGGCGATGGCGAGCCCCGGTCGACGAGCTTCTATCGCAGTCGCATCCGCTCCGATCACCGCCTCTCCTACGACGAGCTCGATCGCTTCTTCGCCGGCCGCGAAGCACCGCCGGAGCTGATCGCCGAGCCGCTCGCCCTCGCTCGGCGCGCCGCCGCGGCGCTGCGCGACCGCCGCCGCGGCGAGGCGCTGGAGGTCTCGACCGCCGAGCCGGAGTTCGAGTTCGACGCCGACGGCGCGGTCGTCGCGGCCCACTCGATCGCCCAGACGGAGGCCCACGGGCTGATCGAGCAGCTGATGATCCTCACCAACGAGCGGGTAGCCGAGCTTTGCGAACGACGCGGCGTGCCGACGCTCTACCGCGTCCACGAGCGGCCCGATCCGCAGCGGATCGAAGTCTTGTTCGAACAGCTGGCGGCGCTCGACCTGCCGACGCCCAAGCTGCCGGAGTCGATCTCGCCGACCGCCGCGGGGGAGCTGGTCGCCGAGGCCAGCCGGATGGTCAGCCGCGAGGCCGAGCGGCGCCGCCATGGCCGAGCGGCGTATACATCGCTCGTGCTCCGATCGCTCAAGCAGGCCCGCTACAGCGACCGCAACCTCGGCCACGCCGGGCTCGGCAGCTCCGCCTATTCGCACTTCACCTCCCCGATCCGCCGCTACCCGGATCTGATCGCACACCGCGCGCTGCTGTCGCTGCTGGGCGCCGGCGAGCACGAGCCCGAGCGCGCCGAGGTCGGCGAGGCCGCGGTCTGGTGCTCAGAGCGCGAGCGCGACTCGATCCGGATCGAGCGCGATACCGACAAGGTCTGCGCGGCGTTCCTGCTCCAGCGAGAGCTGTTCGAGTCGGGCTGGCGGCGGCCGTTCGAGGGCGAGGTCTCCGGCGTCATCGGTGCCGGCGCCTTCGTCCGCTTCGGCGGCGACCTCGGCGACGTCTACGAGGGCTTTCTCCCCGCGCGCCGGATCCGCGGAGAGCGCTTCGACCTCGACCAAACCGAGACCGCGCTCGTCGGCGGTCGCAGCGGACGCTCCGTGCGCCTCGGCGACCCCGTCGAGGTCCGCGTCGACGCGGTCGAGGCGGCCCGCGGCCGGGTCGATCTGGTCCCGGCCGGCGAGGTCGGCATCGGCGGCCGCCGATGAGCAAGCGCGGCAAACGCAAGCTCGCCTCGGGCGACGTCGCCACCAACCGGCGCGCCGGCCACAAGTACGAGCTGATCGAGCGCTACGAATGCGGGATCGAGCTGCGCGGATCGGAGGTCAAATCGCTGCGCGAGGGCAAGACCCAGATCGGTGACGCCTACGCGGTGATCGAGGACGGCGAGGTCTGGCTCCGAAACTCCCACATCCCTCCGTACGCGCCGGCGGCCGACGAGAATCACGATCCCGAGCGCCCGCGCAAGCTGCTCTTGCACCGCTATGAGATCGAGCGGCTGATCGGCCGCAGCCAGCGCAAGGGACTGACGCTGATCCCGACTCGGATCTATTTCAAGGGCCCCCGGGCGAAGGTCGAGTTGGCGCTCGCCACCGGCAAGCAGCAGCACGACCGCCGCCGCGAGATTCGCGATCGCGACATCCAGCGCGACGTCGAGCGCGAGTTGCGCGACCGCAACCGCTGACTAGAGCCCGTAGCCCTCGAGCAGGTTGAGCCAGAGTTCGCTGCGGGTCGGGAACGCGGGGACCGCGTGCCAGAGGCTGCTCAGCGGCACCTCGCCGACGACGGCGATGGTCGCCGCGTGCAGCGACTCAGCGATCTCGGGGCCGACGAAGGTCGCGCCGACGATCACCTCGCGATCGGCGTCGACGACGATCCGCGAGGTGCCGGGAGCGTTGCGCCCGACGAAGCTGGCGCCGGCGTTGCCCGCGGTATCGACGTCGACCGCGCGAGCCTCGATCCCGGCCGCCTCGGCCGCCGCCAGCGGCCGCCCGACGGCGGCCACCTGGGGCTCGGTGAACACCACCCGGGGTGAGCCCTTCGTATCGCAGGTGGCGGCGACGTCGCGGCCGAGGATGTGGTCGGCCGCAATTCGCGCCTGATACTTGCCCATGTGGGTGAGCAGCGCCCGCCCGTTGACGTCGCCGATCGCGTAGAGCCAGTCAGATCCCTCCACCCGGAGCTGATCGTCCACGTCGAGGTAACCGCCGGCGGTAGCACCGGCCCGCTCGAGCCCGATGTCGTCGGTGCGCGGACGGCGCCCGACCGCGACCAGGAGCTGGTCGCCGCGAAGCTCCTCGCCGGTCTCGAGGCCGAGCGCCACCTGCCCCCCTTCACCGCGCGACGCGCTGGCCGCCTTTACCCCCGCCCGGACGTCGACGCCGGAGCGCTCGAGGCCGGCGGTGACCTGCTCGCTGGCGAACGGCTCCTCGCCGGCGAGCACCCGGTCCATCGCCTCGACCAGGGTGACGCTCGAGCCGAGGCTGCTCCACGCCTGGGCCATCTCGACCCCGACCACACCGCCGCCGAGGATCAGCAGCCGCTCGGGAACTTCGCTCGCCGTGGTCGCCTCGCGATTTGTCCACGGGCTCGCCTCGCCCAGGCCCTCGATCGGAGGGACGGCCGCCGTGGTGCCGGTCGCGACGATCACCGCGCGACGGGCGCTGAGCCGATCGGCGCCGACGGTCAGCTCGCGCTCGCCTGCGAAGGTCGCCCGTCCGCGGATCAGCTCGACGCCCCGGCTCTCCAGCCAGGGAAGCTGCCCGGAATCGTCGCGGTCGTGGATGACCTCGTCGCGGCGGGCGAGCACGATCTCGGGGTCGAGCTCGCCCGAGACCAGCTCGCGCGGACCGGGCACGCGGTCGACCTCGTCGAGCAGCTCACCGGGTCGCAGCAGCGCCTTCGAGGGCATGCAGGCGTAGTAGGAGCACTCGCCCCCGACCAGCTCCTGCTCGACCAGGGCGACCTCGAGCCCCTCGCCGCCGAGGCGCCCGGCCGCGACCTCTCCGGCCGGCCCGGCTCCGATCACGATCACATCGAACTCTCGCTGCGCCATCCGTCCTCCAAGTCTCGGTTTCCCGCTCAGCATTACCCAGCCGCAGCGATCGGGTAGACACCAGCCATGCCCAAGTCCAACGAGAGGCTCAGCGATTACAAACGCAAACGCTCGTTTGAGAAGACTCCCGAGCCGAGTGGCGAGCGACGAGCGGCGAGCGGCGAACCTCGCTTCGTAGTCCAGGAACATCACGCCAGGCGCCTGCACTGGGACTTCCGGCTCGAGCGCGACGGGGTGCTCGTCTCCTGGGCGCTGCCCCGCGGGATCCCCGACCGGCCCGAGGACAACCGACTCGCCGTCCACACCGAGGACCACCCGCTCGACTACATCGACTTCGCCGGCGAGATCCCGAAGGGGGAGTACGGCGGCGGCCGGGTGACGATCTGGGATCGGGGCACCTATGAGGCGGAGAAGTTCGAGGACGAGAAGGTCGTCGTCGTCCTCGACGGCGAGCGGGTGCGGGGACGCTACGCGCTGTTTCGCACCCGCGGCAAGGACTGGATGATCCATCGCATGGACCCGCCCGAGCCGGGCCGCGAGCCGATGCCCGAGCGGATCGAGCCGATGAAGGCGACGCTGGCGACGCTGCCCGACGGGGACGAGCGCTGGGCCTATGAGATCAAGTGGGACGGTGTGCGGGCGATCGCCTACTGCCCGCCGGGCCAGCTGCGCCTGGAGAGCCGCAGCCTGCGCGAGCTGACCAGGCAATACCCCGAGATCGGTGCGATCTCGCTCGAGCTTGGAGGGGTCGGGGCGGTGCTCGACGGCGAGCTGGTCGCCTTCGACGAGCAGGGGCGGCCGAGCTTCCAGCGTCTGCAACGCCGGATGCACCTCGCCTCGGCCGCCGAGGTCCGCCGGCGGATGACCGAGATCCCGGTCACCTACGCGATCTTCGACCTCTTGCATTACGACGGCGAGAACCTGTTCGAGCGCCCCTACGTCGAGCGCCGCGAACTGCTCGAGTCGCTGGAGCTCAACGGTGAGCACTGGCAGACGCCGGCCGCGCACCCGGGCGACGGCGCCGCGCTGCTCGCGATCAGCGCCGAGCAGGGCCTCGAGGGGATCGTCGCCAAGCGCCTCGACAGCCCCTACCGCCCGGGCAAGCGCGGTCGCGAGTGGCTCAAGGTCAAGAACGTCCGCAGCCAGGAGCTGGTGATCGGCGGTTGGATCGCGGGCAAGGGGCGGCGCGAGGGCGAGCTCGGGGCGCTGGTGGTCGGATATCACGCCGAGGACGGGTCGCTGCGCTACGCCGGCAAGGTCGGGACCGGGTTCGGGGCGCGCGACCTGCGGCTCTTGGGCGAGCGGCTCGAGTCCCTGGAGACGAAGCGGAGCCCGTTCGAAGGTAGACAGCCCCCCAAGGCGACGACGCTGGTCGAGCCCGAGCTGGTCGCCGAGATCGAGTTCTCGGAGTGGACCAACGCCGGAACCTTGCGCCATCCCTCCTACAAGGGACTGCGCGACGACAAGCCCGCCGCCGAGGTGGTCCGGGAAGTGCCGGCCGGCTAGGGCCGGCGCCCGACGACCTTGGCGGTGCCACCGCCGCGGCGGTCCGGCTCGGCGGCTGCGAGCAAGCGCTCGCCGGCTTCAGAGCTCAGACGTTGCTGAGGCTCTTCTCGAGGAAGGTCTCGGTAATGCCGACCGCGAGCAATGCCGCAAGTCCGAGGTAGACGACCGCGACCAGCGCCCGGGTGCGCGTCGGGATCGCGTGGAAGGCGCGCGACTCGGGCGTGTTGCGGTTCTTCCAGCGGTTCCAGCTCTCGAATCCGCCGACGATCAGCACGAGCAGCAGGATCGGGTTGGGGAAGACGATCATCAGCGCGATCAGCCCGGCGTAGCCGGCGAACCAGACCCACGGCGAGAGTGCGGCCATCGCCCGGCCGCCGTCGAGCGGCAGCACCGGAAGCAGGTTGAACAGGTTGAGGAAGAAGCCGACAAAGGCGAGGGCCTGCCAGAACTCGTTGCCGGTCGCCAGCCAGATCCCCAGCGGGACCAGCGTGCCGATCGTGCCGAGCACCGGCCCGGCGAGCCCGACTCTCGCCTCTGCGGCAGCGTTGTCGCCGAGTGACTTGGCCGCGACCACGGCGCCGAGGAAGGGGATGAACATCGGTGCCGAGGCCTCGATCCCCTCGCGGCGAAGCTGGAACACGTGGCCCATCTCGTGGACCAAGAGCAAGACGACGAAGCCAACCGCGAACGACCAGCCCCAGATCAGCGCGTAGGCGGCGATCGAGACCAACATCGTCGCCGAGGTCGTCAGCAGCTTGAGCTTCGGCAACAGCAGCAGCAGCGCTTTCAGCTTGGTCGCCAACAGCAGGGCGCCGGCGGCGATCGGTCCCAGCGCCCGCTTCAGGCGCTGGCGCCAGTCGCCGCGCCCCGAGCCGGGCTGGATCGGCTCGTAGTCGCGATCGGGTGACCGTGGCGGAACCGGCGCCGGCTCGGGCTGCCAGGACCTGCTCGAGTAGTCGCTCATCTCGCAGATGAGGATAGGGAGGCGACCTAACCGTCCCCTCAATTGCCCGGGCAGCTCTCCCGCCTACATGGGCGAGTCGATCGACCGGGTCGCGACGCGCCCAACCCGGCGTCTACTTCTTGACCAGCTTCACCTTCGTGTTCTTGGTCTTCGCCTTGCCGCCGGTCGGGGTGTAGGTGACCGCCGGCTGGACCTTGGCCTTGCCCTTCTTGTTCAGCTTCCGCTTCTTCTTGCCCTTGGCCTTGATCTTCAGCTTCAGCTCGCCCGCGGCCGCCGCCTGCTTGGAGCTGGATTTGAGGTTGTTGCCGGTCAGGTCGACGGTCCCGGGTCCCGGCAGCTCGACCGCGAGCTTCGCCGTGCCCTTCTTCTTGTTCTTCTTCACCTTGCCGAAGCTGAAGTCGTTGTCGACCTCTCCCGGACCGGCGAACGTGAACTTCACGGACGGGGTGCCGGTGGCGTCCGCGCTCAGCGTGTTGTTGGTCGCAATTGCGGCGAACGCGCTCGAGCCGCCACCGCCACCGCCGCCTGCGCTGCTGCCGCCGCTGCCGACGCCGGCGCCTCCGCCGCCGAAGACGCCCCCGCCGCCGCCCCCGCCGCCACCGCCGGCGACCATCGGGGCAGCGCCTCCACCGATGCCCCCTCTGCCGAGGACTCCGGCAGTGCCGTTGTTGGCGCCGGCGCCGCCTGCAGTGGGAGTCGCTGCGATGCCACCGCCGCCCGCGGTGCCGGTCGTGCCGGCGCTGCCATTCGTGCCCGCCGCACCGCCGGCGCCACCGCCAGTCCCGGTCGCCAAGGCGCTGTTCCCACCACCGCCACCACCGCCGGCGGCCGTGATCAGGCGCGTTCCCAGAGACGAGGCTCCGGCCGAGCGCGAGACGGTGCGCACGTCGGAGGCGCCACCGCCGCCACCGCCACCGTGGCCGTTCGTCAAGTCGCCGCTGGCACCGCCGTTGCCGCCGCCGTTGAAGCCGCCGGCCCCGGCCGCACCGCCGGTCGGCGTGCCGCCGTTGCCACCGACCTCGACGAACAGCACCTGCCCCGGGGTGACCGGGATCGTCGCCGACGCCCTGGCGCCGAAACCGCCGGCGCCACTGGCGGTGTTGCTCGGCGCGCCGGAGCCGCCGCGACCGCCGATCGTGACCACGTCGACGCTGGTGACCCCGGCGGGGACCGTGAATGTCTGCTCGGCGCCGGTGAAGACGAAGGAGGTGGTCGCGGCCTCTGCCGAGGCGGCGTTACCGGCACCGAGCGCGAGGCAGAGCGCGGCCGGGAGGAGCGCCAGCCTCGTCTGACGAGTTCTGGGGCCGCGTGTGGTGCACGCGCCCGGGTATCGCCCGGCCGACTCCGAGGTCCAGGAGCGGGTGCCGGTCATGTCGTCCCCTTCTCTTCGCACGGCGGGACTCGCGGAGCGGCTCCCAACGGTGGCCCGCCGGATTGACCCGACCCTAACCGCCGGTCGGTGCGCGTGTCAATGGTCGCCGTGGCGATCTCGCGAGTGCCCGACGGGCTTCCCCGACCGCCCGGGATCGATCGGGCTATCCTTCTGGCGACATAGCACGGGGACGATTTGGCTTCGACGTGGTCGCTCGTGCGAACGGTTGCAGGTCGAGGTTGCCGGAGGCCTCGTAAAACACCGGCAAAAAACATAATTGCGGACCATGAGTTCGCCCTCGCTACTTAGTTAGATCTAAGTACTGAGGCGTCGGCCCACCCTCGGCCCGTGGGGTGGGGTTCCGGCGTCAACAACGGGCTCGCCCGGAAGGCTTCGCCTCCGCCGACCGGGGACTCTTTCGGAGGCTCTGCTCCCCGAAGTGCCCGTCGGCGCGGACCCCGGGGAGCGAGATCAAAGCGCCGGCTAAACCTGTAGACGCTGTTCGTTCACGACCGCGGACGCCGGTTCAAACCCGGCCGTCTCCACTGACGCGCGCTCCCTGCCCGGGGAGCGCGCGCCGTCGTTGCACGCTTTGCGCCCCCATCGGGCGCCGAGCGTCGACTCGACCGGGGATCACGGCTTACCATCGAAGCCGATGCGACCCGAGCTCGCCGCGATCGAGGCCCCGCCGGAGCTGCGGACCGAGCGGACGAGGCTGCGCGCGATGGAGCTCGACGACGCCGGCGAGCTGCACGCCTTCTTCTCCGATGCCGAGACGATGCGCTACTGGCGAGACAGCTCGCTCCCGCACGCGGACGAGCGCAGCACGCGCGAGATGATCGCCTCGATCGAGGCGGCATTCGCCGAACGCCGGGTGCTTCAGTGGGCGATCGAGCGAGGCAGCGACCGCCGCCTGCTCGGCACCATCACCCTGATTCCCGCCGCGCAGCAGCCCCGCGCCGAGCTCGGTTACATGATCGGGCGCGAGCACTGGCGCCAGGGGTACGCCGGCGAGGCGCAGCGCCGGGTGGTCCGCTTCGCCTTCGAGGAGCTCGGATTGCACCGGCTCGAGGCCGACACGCATCCCGACAACTCGGCCTCCTCGCGCTCGCTCGAGCGGCTCGGCTTTCGGCGGGAGGGCCTGCTGCGCGAGCGCTGGGTCGTCGACGGCAAGCCCAGCGACTCGCTGATCTGGGGGCTCTTGGCGCAGCAATGGCGATCACGCGAGGAGGCAGCCGATGGCTCGGCGCCGTCGTAAGCGGCGCGACAGCCCCGCGGCCGAGACCTTCGACTACCTCGATGAGGAGGGCAACGTGCTGCGGTTGCGCGGGTCGCTGAGCGCCGCGACAATCTCCAAGCTCGCCACCGACCAGGCGAAGGCCGGCGCCTCCTCCGAGGATGCCTGGCGACGGCGCACCGAGATCCTGTTTGAGCGCCTCGCGGTCTCCTGGGAGATCGCCGGATTGCCGCTCGACGACCAGAAGATGCTCCTCGGCCGCTACCGGATGGCCGACTCGGAGACCCAGCAGTGGGTCCGGCGGACGATCGCCGTCCACGTCGAACGCCACATCCCCGAGCTCAGCCCCTGAGCTTCGGCCGGCGCGAGCGCCTCAGACCATCTGGCCGAGCTTGCGGATCTGGAAGGCGCGGACGATGTCGGTGATCCCCTGCATCAACGCCCAGATTCCGGCGAACGCAAGCAAGACGTAGGTCTTCTCGATGAAGAACTGGCCGGCGGTCCAGAAGGCGAGCACGACCATCAGGATCCCCGAGAGCAGCCCCAGCCACCAGAGCTCGTTGACGTCGCGGGCGAGGAACGCCTGGATGATCCAGAAGACGCCGACGATCAAGAACAGGAACCCGAGGATGTCGGCGAGCGCAGCGAAGGTGTCCTCCGGGCTGATCAGCGAGATCACCCCGGCGATCGCGAACAACACCCCGAAGAGCCCGTAGAGCCAGCGAAACTCGTCCACCAGGCTCATGACCAGAAACTGCTGCATCGCGGTGACCAGGAACATCGCGCCGATCAGCACGCCGACCGTGTTGATCGAGGCCTGATCGAACTGCAGGATGACCGCCGCGATCACCACCCAGAAGATCCCGAAGACGATCCACAGCCACCACATCCGCGAGAACCCGGTGACGGCTTCACGCACGCCTTCGTCCCCGGCTCGACCCTCCATGAGCAATCTCCCTCTTTGGTTGACCGGTTATTCGCCGGCTCGGACGCCTACCCTTCCTCGCTCCTTGCACTCGAGCTTCTCACCCGACTGGTTGGCGGCGGCGACCGACCGGATCGCCGAGCGCGCCGAGCGCGAGCTCGAGGCGCTGGTTGGGGTTTCCTCGCCATCGGGCGACGTCGCCGGGGCCGAGGAGGCCTGCGCGGTGGCGGCCGCTCTGCTGCCCGCGGGCGCGGCGATCGAACGCCCGCCGTGCTCGACCGCGGGCCACGCCCCCGACCTGCTGGCGACGATCAACGGCGACGGCGCCGGCCGAGTGTTGTTGCTCGGTCACCTCGACACGGTCGTCGCCCATCAGGATCATCGATCACTGGAGCGGGCCGGCGATCGACTGATCGGGTCCGGCGCCGTCGACATGAAGGGTGGGATCGCGCTCGCGCTCGGGGTCATGCGCGAGCTCGCCGAGGTCGCCGACGCCTTCGCTGAGGTCAGCATGCTCGCGGTCAACGACGAGGAGTGGCGGGTCGGCGGCTTCTCGCACGGCCCCCGATTCGCCGGCTTCGACGCCTGCCTCTGCTTCGAGGGCGGAGAGCTGGCCCCCGGCGGCGAGCATGCGGTCGTCGCCCGGCGCAAGGCCGCGGGCACGCTTCGGGTTCGCGCCAACGGGATCGCCGCCCACTCGGGCTCTGCCCCCGAGCGTGGTCGCAACGCCCTGCTGGCGCTCGGCAGCGCGGCCCACCGCATCGCCGAGCGCAACGACCCGGCGGGACCTCAGCGGCTGACCGCGGTACCCACGGTGCTGAACGCCGGCGCCGCCTTCAACGTCGTCCCGGCCGAGGGGGAGCTGATCTGCGATCTGCGCGCCGACGACCTCGACGCCTTTGAACCGGTGCTGGCGGCGGTTCCGGCTGAGCTCGACGGCGTCGGGCTCGAGGCCGAGCTCGTCCGTCGTTGGCCCGGCATGGACACCCGCAAGGTCGTCGAGGCGAGGGTGCTCGGGCCGGCGCGCGAGTTGCTCGGACGGCCGCTCGTCGCCGGCGAGCGGGGCGGCGCCAGCGACGCCAGCCACCTCGCGGCTCACATCGCGCTCACCTTCGACGGCCTCGGGCCGCTCGGCGGTCACGCCCACCACCCCGAGGAGTACGTGTACCGCGACTCGTTGCGCTCGCGGGCCGAGATCGCCTTGGCGCTGGCTGCCGCGGCGCTCGCCTCCTAGCGCTGTGGGCGACGGCGGCCCGGCCTCCTAGGCCCGGCCGGCCTCGAGCAGCCGGCGCAGGAACTTCTGCGTCTCGGGCTGCGCGGGCGACTCGAGCACCTGCTGGGGAGCTCCGACCTCGATCAGGCGGCCCTCGTGCAGGAAGCACACCGTGTCGGCGACCTCGCGGGCGAAGCCCATCTCGTGGGTCGCGATGAGCATGGTCACGCCCTCGTCCTTGAGCGTGCGCACCGTTTCCAGCACCTCGCCCACCAGCTCGGGGTCGAGCGCGCTGGTGACCTCGTCGAGCAGCATCGCCCGCGGGCGGGCGGCGAAGGCGCGGGCTATCGCAACCCGCTGCTGTTGGCCGCCCGAGAGCCGGTCGGGACGGTCGTCCTCGCGGCCGGCGAGCCCGAGCCGGTCGAGCTGGGCCCGGGCCGATGCCTCGGCCTCGTCGCGCGGGACCCCGTGGGCTCGGGTGATCCCGAGCACGACGTTCTCGAGCACGGTCAGATGCGGGAACAGGTTGTAGGCCTGAAAGACGAAGCCGAGCCGGCGACGCACCTCCACCGGATCGACCGAGGGGTCGGTGATCACCTCGCCGTCGAGCAGGATGTCGCCATCGTCGATCTCGATCAGCAGGTCGACGCAGCGCAGCAGGGTCGACTTGCCCGAGCCCGAGGCGCCGATCACGGCGACCACCTCGTGCTCGGCGACGACTAGGTCGATGCCGTGCAGGACCTCGAGCTCGCCGAACGCCTTCGTCACCGCGTCGAACTCGAGCACCGGCGCCGCCATCAGCGGGCCCGCTCGAAGTCCCAGCGGTCGAGCAGCCGCGCCATCGGGATCGTGATCGCCAGGTAGAGCATCGCCGCGGCGATCAGCGGCGTGTAGTTGAAGTCCGAGGCGGCCTGGATCTGGGCGACCCTGAAGGCCTCGCCGGTGACGCCGATGATCGCGATCAGGGCGACGTCCTTTTGCAGGGCGATGAAGTCGTTGAGCAGCGGCGGGCCCATTCGGCGCACGGCCTGCGGCAGGATCACGTGGCGTGTCGCCTGACGCTCGGTGAGCCCGATCGCGAGCGCCGCGTCGCGCTGGCCCGGATGGATCGATCTGAGGCCGGCCCGGTAGACCTCGGCCACGTAGGCCGTGTAGGAGAGCGTCAGCGCGATCCCGCCGAGGACCACCGGCTCGGTCGGCAGCCCGCTCAGGTCGAGCGCCGGAATGCCGAAGCCGACCAGGTAGACGAGCAGCACCGTCGGGATCCCGCGGAAGACGTCGGTGTAGACGATCGCCAGCATCCGCAGCGGAAACAGCGCCGGGGCGTCGATCGTCCGCACGAGCGCCACGACCAGCCCGAGGATCAAGACGACGACCTCGACCAGGCAGAAGACCCTGATGTCGAGCCAGAACGCGCGCAGGATGTCCGGAAAGGACTCGCGAAAGACCTCGACGTTGAAGAAGGTCTGGCGGACCTCCGACCACCCGGGACTGGTCAGGATCAGCGCCGCGAGCCCTCCGAGCACGACCACGGTCGAGACCGCCGCGATCGCTTGCCCGCGCCGGTTCTGACGCCGGCGGGCCTCGGCCCGCTCGGCGCGACGGTCCGCCCGGGCCTCGCTCACACGACTACTCGAGGACCGGGGCGCCGGTCGCCTCGCTCATCCACTGCTTTTCGATCGCCGGAAGATCGCCCGACGAGTTGAGTTCCTCGATCGCCGCTGAGACGCAGCCGGTGAGCGGCGAGTCCTTCTCCAGCAGGGCGCCCCACTCGTCGCCGCCGGGGGCCGAGAACTGCCCGACGGTGGTCGCCTCGGTGACCTGGACCGCGGTCAGATAGAAGGCGGTCGGCACATCGACGACGACCGCGTCCACCTGTCCGTTCTTGAGCGCGCTGACGACGTCGTTGGAGGTGTCGAAGACCTGCGGGTCGTTCGAGGGCTGGATCACCTCGTTGACGGCGTCGAGGCTGGTGGTCCCGATCTGGACGCCGATGTTGGCGTCGGCGAGATCGGCGATCGAGGTCGCCCCGGCGGCGTCGGAGTCCTTGAGCGCGACCACGGCCTGCTCGGCCTCGTAGTAGGGGGCCGAGAAGTCGACCTGCTCGGCGCGCTTCGGGGTGATCGAGATCTGGTTGACGTCGAAGTCGAAGTCCTTCGGCCCCGGGGCGTAGGAGGCGTTGAAGGGGACCACGGTCCACTCGACGTCGGCCGCGGCGTAGCCGAGCTGATCGGCGATCGCGTAGGCGGTCGCGCTCTCGAAGCCTTTGCCGTTGGTGGGGTCGTTGTCCTCGAAGTAGGGCGGGAAGGCGGGCTTGTCGGTGCCCACGGTGAGCTTGCCGTCGGCCACCGTCTGGAGCTGGTCGGGGGTGCAGTCCGAGAGCGAGACCGCGCCGGTGTCGGAGCCGGAGTCGTCGGAATCGTCATCTGAGCCGCAGCCGGCGAAGATCGACAACGCGCACGCGCAGAGGAGCAGGGTCGGGATGCGCAGTTTGGACACGATTGGGCCTCGTCCTCGAGCTCGGGAGCGGAACCCGGGAATCCTACGCGCAATGGGGACGCAGGTAACGTGGCGTCGCCGATGAACGCGATCGACGTTAACGCGGCACTGGGAAGGGTCGGCCTTCCGGCACCGGTCTCCGAGCTCGCCGCCCGCGACTGGGACGCGATCGTCGTCGGCGGCGGCCACAACGGTCTCACCGCGGCGGCGTATCTCGCCCGCGCCGGGCGCTCGGTATTGGTCTTGGAGCAGCGCGAGCAGCTCGGCGGCGCCGCCACGCTCGAGCGCCCGTTCGCAGATCAGCGGTTCATCGTCAGCCCCTGCGCCTACGTCGTCGGCCTGCTCGACCAGGTGGTGATCTCAGAGCTCGACCTCGCCCGCCACGGCTACCGGGTCACCCCGGCCGACCCCAACGTCTGGTGCCCGTTCGCCGACGGCACCTCCTACGCCGGCTTCATCGACTCCGAGCGCACCGCCGAGTACCTGCGATCGCAGGGGTTCGCCGAGCGCGACATCGCCGGGCTCGGCGAGCTCAACGCGCTCTTCAACCGGATCCGCGACCTGCTGCGCGCGGGCGATGGCGGCGACACCTGGCAGCGCGCGTCTCCGGACCGGGCCGAGATCGAGTGGCTGCTCGGTGACGAGCCGGAGCTCGTCTCGGTCGTCTTCGAGGAGTCGATGGCCTCGCTGCTCGATCGCTATCTCGACGACCAGCGGCTCAAGGACGCGATCGGCTGCCAGGGCACGATCGGAACCTTCGCCGGGCCACGCGACCCCGGGACCGCCTCGGTGCGGCTGCTGCTCCACCAGGGAGACCTGCTCGGGCTCGGCTCGGTCTGGGGCTACGTCGAGGGCGGCCTCGGCCGAGTCTCGTTCGCGATCGCGCAGGCTGCGCTCGAGGTGGGGGCGAGGCTCGCCTGCGGCGTTCGGGTCGGCTCGATCCTCCCGGGCGAGGGGGTCGAGCTCGAGTCGGGCGAGCTGATCCGCGCGCCGATCGTGCTCTGCAACGCCGACCCGAAGCGGATGCTCGCCATGCTCGAGGCGGGCTCGGCGCCGATCCCCGCCGATTATCGGCAGCGGCTCGAGGGCTGGGACGTGAGCTCACCGGTGCTCAAGCTCAACGTCGCCCTGCGTCGGTTCCCGACCTTCGCCGCCGCCGACGGGATCGAGCCCCAGCGCGCGATGGTGACGATCACGGACGGCATCGACGCCGCTCAGGCGGCGGTCGAGGCGGCCCGCGGGGGCGAGCCCGCGATCGGTTTTTGCGAGCTCTACTTCCAAAGCGCCTACGACGCCTCGGTCGTCCCCGCCGATCGCGAGGTGATGAGCGTTTTTTGCCAGTACGTCCCCTACCGGCTCGCCGAAGGGGACTGGCAGGGCCGGCGCGACCAGATCGCGGCGATGGCGCTCGACGCGATCGAGGCCCGTGCTCCCGATCTGCGCGACTGCATCGAGGAGCTGCAGGCGCTGGGACCGCCCGACATCGAGGAACGGGTCGGGCTCAGCGGCGGTCACATCTTCCAGGGCCAGGTCCTGCCGACGCAGATGTGGGAGCGAAGGCTCGAGGCGCAGACTCCGATCGAGGGGCTGTTCCTCTGCGGCGCCGCGACCCATCCGGGCGGCTCGGTGATCGCGCTCAACGGGCGAATCGCGGCCCAGGCCGCCCTCGCCGGGCGTCCGACCGCCGTTACGCATAGGATGCGCAGCTGATGGAGGCATCCGCCACTCCGCCCGCACAGCCGGCACCCCCAGGCCGGGAGTTGACCGTCGGCGGGGTCATCGGCCAGGCCCTGGAGCACTATCGAGCTCACGCCGGTGTCCTGCTCGGGGTCGCGGTGGTCATCTTCTTGATCTCAGGCATCGTCCAGGGCGTACTAAACGACACCGATTCGTGGGTGCTCGCGCTACTTGCCTCGATCGTCTCGCTGGTCGCCTGGACGCTCTACACCGGGTTCGTGGTCAGCCTGGTCGCTGACGTCCGTGACGGCAAGCGCGACTTCACCGTCGGCGAGCTGCTCAGCTCCGCGAGTCACGCGATCGTGCCCTTGATCCTGAACGGGATCCTGCTCGCGATCGGGATCGCGATCGGGTTCGTCTTGCTGATCATCCCCGGCCTCTACCTGCTGACGATCTGGGCGGTGGTCGCCCCGGCGATCGTCGCCGAGCGCCGCGGCCCGATCGAGGCCTTCGGCCGCAGCTATGAGTTGGTCAAGGGCCACGGCTGGACCGTGTTCGGCGCGATCGTGGTCGCCTTCCTGATCCTGGTCGCGTTCGGCATCCTCTTTGCCGCTATCGGTGGCGCGATCGCCGGCCTGGTCGGCGCGATCGTGCTCGGCGTGATCGCCAACGTCCTCGCGGCGCCGTTCGCGGCGCTCGTCGCCAGCGTGCTCTTCTTCGACCTCGGTGGTGGCGCCCAACATGCCACCGGCCCGGCCGTGCCCGCCGCACCCGCGGGCTGAGCCACAGCCCCCGCTGACCACCCACTCGCGCCGCACCCCGAGCCGATGCGCGCCGCTCGGCTAGCGTCGGGCTGATGCGCCGCCTGTTCTGGATCGTCGCCGCGGTGATCTTGGTCGACACGATGTTCTACGCGGCGATCGTGCCGCTGCTGCCCGAGTACTCGGACCAGCTCGGCCTCTCGAAGGGCGCCGCCGGCGTGCTCAGCGCCTCCTACGCGGCCGGGACACTGCTCGCGGCGCTACCGTCGGGATGGCTGGCGGCCCGGGTCGGGGTGCGCCCGACGATGCTGATCGGCCTCTCGCTGCTCGGCGCGTCCAGCCTCGTCTTCGCCTTCGCCGACGACGCCGTCGCCCTCGACCTGGCCCGCTTCGCCCAGGGCGTCGGCGGCGCCTGCGGCTGGACCGGCGGCCTCGCCTGGCTGCTGATGGCGGCGCCCCAGAGCCGCCGCGGCGAGCTGATCGGCTCGGCGCTGGCGGCCGCGATCGCCGGGATCCTGCTCGGGCCAGTGCTCGGCGGGATCGCCAGCGTGTTCGGCCCCGAGCCGGTGTTCAGCGCGATCGCCGTCGGCGCTGTCGCGCTCGCCGCCTGCGTGCTGACCCTGGCGCCGCCGGCGAGCTCGGCGAACGCGTCGCTGCGGGACGCCGCGAGCGCGATCTTCAGCTCGCCGATCATGCTCGCCTTCTGGTTCGTCGCGCTCCCCTCGATCCTCGCCGGTGCGGTCGACGTGCTCGCGCCCCTGCGCCTCGATGATCTCGGGGCGAGTGCGATCGCGGTCGGCGCGATCTTCCTGATCGCGGCGGCGATCGAGGCCGCGATCAGCCCCTCGATCGGCAGGCTCTCGGACCGTCGCGGGCGCTTCAGCCCGATCCGGCTCGGCCTGATCGCGTCCGCTCTGGCCGCCGTGGCGATCCCGCTGCCGGGCACCGCCGCGGTCCTCGGGATCGCGGTTATCTGCGTGTTCTTGGCGCTGAGCTTGCTCTGGACCCCGGCGATGGCGCTGCTCTCCGACGACGCCGAGGCGGCCGGCCTCGATCTCGCCTTCGCCACCGCGCTGGTCAGCTTCGCCTGGGCCGGGGGGCAGGTGCTCGGCGGATCGCTCGGTGCCGCGCTCGCCCAGCAGACCTCGGACGGGGTCACCTACGCCTCGATCGCGGTCCTCTTCGCGCTCACGCTGGCGGCGCTTGGAGCGGCGCCGTCGCTGCGGCGGGCGTAAGCAGGCCGCTTGGGGGTAAAGCCCTGCGCATGGGAGAGGGAGAGCGCGACGAGGAGAGCGGCGGCCTGCGCCGCGCGATCACGCCGAAGCTGCTCCTGCTGTTCATCGTCGGCGACGTCCTCGGCGGAGGGATCTACGCTCTGGTCGGCGAGGTCGGCGCCGAGGTGGGCGGGGCGATCTGGACCGCGTTCCTGCTCGCGCTGATCATGGCGTCGTTCACGGCCGGCTCCTACGCCGAGCTGGTCTCCAAGTATCCGCACGCCGGCGGCGCCGCGCTCTACGTCAACCGTGCATTCAAGAATCGCCTGCTGAGCTTCATCGTCGCCTTCGCCGTGGTCGCCTCGGGGATCACCTCGGCCAGCGCTCTCGCCCGTGGCTTCGGCGGCGACTACCTGAGCGAGTTCGTCGACCTCAAGATCGTCTTCGGCGCGCTGGCGCTGCTGGCGCTGATCATGCTCGTCAACCTGCGGGGGATCTCCGAGTCGGTGAAGCTGAACGTCGGTTTCACCCTGGTCGAGATCGGCGGCCTGCTGTTGATCGTGTTGATCGCCGTGGTCGCGATCTTCCAAGGCGACGCAGAGACCTCGCGCGCGTTCGAGTTCAAGGAGGGAAGCAGCGTGTTCGCGGTCGTGCTGTCCGGCGCCACGCTCGCCTTCTATGCCCTGATCGGCTTCGAGGACTCGGTCAACGTGGCCGAGGAGACCCAGAATCCGAGTCGCAACTACCCGCGCACCTTGTTCATGGCGCTCGGGATCGCCGGCGTCCTCTACTTCCTGGTCACCGTCGGTGCCTCGGCAGTGGTGCCAACCGGCGATCTGTCGGCATCCAGCGGTCCGCTGCTCGAGGTGGTCAAGCAGGGCCCGCTCGGGATCCCCGAGAAGCTGTTCTCTGCGATCGGGCTGCTGGCGCTCTCCAACGGCGCGCTGATCAACATGATCATGGCCTCGCGGTTGCTCTACGGAATGGCGAAGGAGGACGTCGTCCCGGCACCGCTCGGGATCGTCGGCAGCTCGCGACAGACGCCATGGGTGGCGATCCTGTTCACGACCGCGATCGCCGCGGTGCTGATCATCACCGGTGATCTCGAGAAGCTCGCCGACACCACGGTGGCTCTGCTGGTGATCGTCTTCGGGATCGTCAACGCCACGGTTCTCTACCTGCGGCGCGACCCCGTCGACCACGATCACTTTCGGATTCCATCGGTGTTTCCGGTGCTCGGCGTCGGCGTCTCGATCGCGTTGCTGACCCAGATCGAGGGCGAGGTCTATGTACGGGCCGGGATCCTGATCGCGGTCGGGCTGGTGCTCTGGGGGATCAACGAGCTCGTCCTGCGCCGCACCCAGCCGGCCACAGGCTGACCACTCCCGACCGGACCACTCCCGACCGGACCGCTACCGTCCCGGAATGGGCGCCGAGCCGAGCGAGGTCACGATCACGCGGCTCGAGCTCACCGACCGCGCCGCGCTGCGCCCGCCGGCGCGTCCGGCGCGGGTCGAGTTCGAGCTCGAGCGAGCCACCGATCCGCTGCTGAGCCGGTGGTTCTATCTACGGATCGGCGCCGACTTCGGCTGGACCGACCGGCTCGGCTGGACTGAGAGCGCCTGGCGCCAGCGGGCGAAACGAGTCGAGACCTGGGTTGTCCGTGTCGACGGCGAGCGCGCCGGCTATTTCGACCTCGCGGTCGAGAAGCGGTCGGTGCAGATCGCCAACTTCGGCCTGCTCGACCGCTATCGGGGCCTCGGGCTCGGCGGCCATGCGCTCACGCGCGCGATCGCACGCGGCTTCGAGCTCGCCGACCGCGTCTGGGTCTCGACCAACACGCTCGATGGCGAGCACGCGCTCGCCAACTACGAGGCTCGCGGTATGCGCCCCTATGACCGGCGCACCCGCAGGCGCCTGGCGGCCGGATAGCCTCCTGCGCCGTGAAGCTCGCCGCCTCGATCGGGCTCTGCGTCGCGCTCGCGGTGATCGCAGCGCCGCCGGCGGCGGCGATCGAGCGCGGACGCCCGTTCACGGCCTATGTCTCCTGCGGGGCCAAGGGCAAGCACTCGGACCGCTTCTGCTTCGAGGGCGACCACCCGACGGCGGTCCTGCGCGTCTTCGGGCGTCGCGAAGTTGCGTACAAGCTCTGCTTCAGAAAGCGCGGCGAGCACCGACGCTGTCGCGAGCGCAAAACCAACAATCCCGGCCAGCGCTCGCGCACCCGCTTCGATCTCGACGGTGCCGGCAAATACCAGCTCGCGTTCTTCGCCGAGGGCAAGGCCGTCGATCGTGACAGCCTGGTGGTCCGGGAGCGAAGCGTGTTCTCGATCGGCGACTCGCTCGGCGAGGGCACCAAGCCCTACCTCGCCGGCGCCCTACCGGGTTGGAAAGTGGACCAGTCGGTGTCGATCTCGCGCTTTGCCCCGCAGGGGGTCTCGATCCTGCGCAGCCGCGGCAGCCTTCCCGGGGTGATCGTCTATGCCCTCGGCACCAACGACGATCCGCACAGCGTCGGCAGCTTCGAGAACGCGCTTCGCTCGGTGCTCTCAATCGCCGGGCGCACCCGCTGCGTGGTCGTGCCCAACATCGTCCGCCCCGCCGTCGGCGGAGCGGGCTACGCCGGCTTCAACGACGTGATCGCCTCTCTGGCGCGCCGCAACAGGAACTTCCGCCAGGTCGACTGGGCCGGGCTGGTCTCCCGCAATCGTGGCTGGCTCGCGGGCGACGGGGTCCATGTCTCAGCGACCGGCTACCGGGCACGCGCGCGCCTGATCGCCAAGCAGGTCGAGAAGTGCTGAGCGAGCCGATGCGCTTCGGCATCGGCTACTTCCCCACCGACGAGGGCATCGACCCGGTCGCGCTCGCGCGGATGACCGAGCAGCGCGGCTTCGAGTCGCTGTTCTTCACCGATCACACCCATATCCCGGCCGCCCGCGAGACGCCTTACCCGGCCGGCGGCGAGCTGCCGCGCGAGTACGCGCGCACCTACGACCCGTTCGTTGCGCTGATGGCCGCCGCGTCGGCGACCGACCGACTGCGGGTCGGCACCGGGATCTGCCTGGCGATGGAGCGCGACCCGATCGTCACTGCGAAGCAGGCGGCGAGCGTCGACCGGCTCTCGGGCGGGCGGCTGCTGTTCGGCGTCGGCGCCGGCTGGAATCTCGAGGAGATGCGCAATCACGGCACCGACCCGGCGCGTCGCTTCGGCATCCTGCGCGAGCGGGTCGAGGCGATCAAGGAGATCTGGACCTCCGATGAGGCCAGCTATCACGGCCGCCACGTCGACTTCGAGCGGATCTGGTGCTGGCCGAAGCCGCTGCAGGCCCCGCACCCGCCGGTTCTGGTCGGCGGTCACGGCAAGGGCGTGATCGACCGGGTGCTCGCCTACGGCGACGAGTGGATGCCGAACCGAATCGGTGACGACGAGCGCATCTGTGCGCGGACCGAGCGCCTGCGAAAGGCCGGCGAGGACTCCGGCCGGGGGCCGATCCCGACCACGCTCGCCAACGCCACCGCCGAGCCCGAGGTGCTGGAGCGCTACGAGCGCGCGGGCGTCCACCGGGCCGTCTTCTGGGTTGCCCCCGGGGATGCCGGCGACATCGAGCGCCGGCTCGACCGCCGCGTCGCCGAGATCGCCGCGTACGAGCGCGCCGGCGGCTGACAGCTGGCTACAGCTGCGAGTCGTCGAGCTCGAGTCCGAGCAGCGAGCGTCCGCTGAGCTCCCAGGTCGCCGGGGCGATCAGCATGTGCTGGGTCGCCGCGTGGATGTCGCGAAACCGGCGCTCCAGCGGACTGGTCTCATAGATCGCGCTGCCGCCGGCCAGCCTCTGAGCCTGATCGACGGCGGCCGTCGCCGCCTCGACCGCGTGGGTGGCCGCGAGGCGCAGGCCGGTGCGCAGCTCGACCGAGATCGATGCAGCGGCGTTGGCCCGCGCCCAGGCGCGCTCGACCGCATCGAAGAGCAGCGCCCGCGCCGCCCGTACGCCGGCTTCGGCCCTGGCGACCCCCACCTGGGTGGCCGGGCGCTCGGCGAGCCTTCGCGAGGACAGGGTGGGGGTCTTGGCGCCGGCGAGCTCGGCCACGTCACCGAGGGCCCCGCGGGCGATCCCCAACGTCACCGCCGCGATCGAGGCGGCCAGCAGCCCGAACGGCGGAAAGGCATAGAGGGCGCCCGCGGCTCGCGGGCGGTCGCTGATCAGTGATACGGACCTGGCGGCCGGGACGCTGACGCCGTCGGCGGCGATGTCGTGACTGCCGGTCGCGCGCAGGCCCGAGACCGACCAGGTGTCGATCACGTCGACCGCCTCGGCCTCCATCAGCACCAGCTCGACGTCCGGGCGCCCGGCGGGCAGCCTGCGCGGGCCACCGTCCTCGATCATCAGGCAGCCGCCCATCAACCAGTCGCAGTTGTCGACGTTGCTGGCGAAACGCCAGCGGCCGCTGACCTCGAGCGCGCCGTCCCCGGCGTGCGCCTGTCCGGAGGGGGCGAAGACGCCGCCGACGACGCCGAGCGGGTCGCCGAAGACCTCGGCCGCCGCATCGGGCTCAAGGTAGGCGGCGAGCATCCCCGAGGTCGCGCAGACGGCGACGCACCAGCCGGTCGCGGCATCGGCGCTTGCCAGCGCCTCGACCACCTCGAGCAGCTCCTGCGGCGGCGCCTGGGCTCCGCCGAGCTCGGTCGGGACGCAGAGCCGATAGAGGCCGGCCTCGGCCAGCGCCCGCGATAGCTGCGGCGGCAGCCGGCGCAGCCGTTCGGACTCCGTCGCGAGCTCACCGGCTCGGTCCGCCAGCGCCCGGGCCGCCTCGAGTCGGGTTCCCGCCACCGGTGCAGCTAGAGCTCGAACCAGGCGCCGTCGGGGCCCAGGTTGGCGATCGGTGTCTCGCCCACCGAGGAGCGCTCGCCCCAGCTCTCGTGGATGTGCCCGCAGACCGCCAGCTGCGGGCCGGTGCGCTCGATTGCGGCGAGGACCGCACCGCTTCCGAGGTGGTCGCCCGAGCCGGATTGATCGACGTGTCCGCGCGGCGGCGAGTGGACGATCAGGACGGCGCCGTGGGGACAGTCGGCCAGCAGCGCCTCGGCCTCCTCGTCGGAGAGGTCGAAGCTCCACTCCCAGGGCGTGACCGGGATCCCGGCGCCGAGCCCGTAGAACTCGACCCCGTCGACAGCGGCGCGCTCGCCGTGTAGGACGGTCGCCGCCGGCCACTCGGTCGCGACCGCGCGCAACGCGGCTTCGGTCTCGTTGTTGCCGGGGACGAGCATCGTCGGCGCCTCGATCGCAGCGAGCGCCGCGATCGTCTCGGCGAGTCCCTCGTGGATCGAGGCGAAATCGCCCGCGCCGATCACCAGGTCGGCGTCGGCACTGAGCTCGACCAGACGCTCGGCGCCGTCGAGGTCGCGGTGCAGGTCGCTGAAGGCGAGGATCCTCACGTGTCCGCGGATGATCCCACGGCACGGTGCGTTGCCTCGAGCTCGGCCGCGAGCTCGAGCGTTCGCGGATCGATCCCCGCCGCGAGCAGCTCGTAGCTTTCGCCGAGCTCGACGACGATCGCCTGCTCGGCATCGGCGAGGCCGATCCCGGGAACCTCGTCCTCGAGCGCGCCGGTCGTAGCCGGGTCCCAGTCGAGCTCGAGCGCCGCGTAGACCGGCTCGAGCGCGCTGCGCAGCAATCCCGAGTCGGTGACCACGAGGACGCAGCCGGCGTGCGCGCCTCCGGCGATCATCCGCTGGCCGATCCCGGCGAGCTTCGTCCGTCCGCCGGCGTTGATGCTCCAGGCGCCCGGGCAGTACTCACCCTCGACCTCGCCGACCCGCGCATCGACGCCGAGGCGACGGAGCGCCCGGGTGCAGATGCCGGCGAACCATTCGAAGCGCTCGCGCGTGCCCTCGACCGGGCGCTCCTGCGGGCTCGCCCAGGCGAGCGCCAGGGTGCCTTCGTGAAAGCCCGCGGCCCGCCCCCCGGCTAGGCGGACGACCGGCTCGAAGCCCGCGGCTCGAGCCGCCTCGATCGCCCGCTCGAATCCCGAAGCGGCGCGATCCTGCTTCGAGAAGGCGAGCTCGCGCGCCGGGCGGTGCATACGAAAGGTCTCGCCGAGCTCGCCCGCGGCGACCCGGATCAGGGTCGCCTCCGAGACCGCCGTCCCGAACGCCGGACGGTCGGGAAAGCCGCGCCGGATCAGCCGCAGGCGGGGTTTATGAGCGTTTGCTTGCAACTGTGACCACCGTCACACATGTTTGGATGTCCCGCTGGAATCCTGCCGCGTTCGCAGTCAGGCCCCACGGGCAAGCTCACGGCGACCGCCGACCGAGCCTAGCGCCGCCCTGGGGCCCGCAGCCGCCCTCATCAATTGAGACCGGGCGGCGATTTTGCTCGCCCCCGCTGGGCGCCCCGAACGGAGGTAGTCGTTTCCATGCATCGCACGATCAAGCTTGCCGTGGCGTCGTTGACTCTCGCGCTCGGCGCCACCGCCGCTGCCGCGGCTCCGCACCTGCAGGTCGTCGGCCAGCCCGCCGAGCGCTTCGAACGCTCGATCGAGACCCACAAGCTGGTGCTCCGCTATACGGAGGCGATCGCCGACGCGCGTCGACTCGGGGTGGCGGCCGATGCCGAGCTGCTCGATGACGACCGGGTCTCGAGCGCCCGGCTGCGGCGCGGAGTCGAGCTGGTCAACGGGCGGATCGAGCGCGAGCGCGAGCAGCGGCGCGCCGAGGCCGCGGCGTTCGAGCTCGTCGGCGGGGTCTCCCAGACGACCTTGGACTCGATCGCGGCCTGCGAGTCCGGCGGCGACCCGACCGCGGTCGACGCCTCGGGCACCTACTTCGGCAAGTACCAGTTCGACACCGCCACCTGGGCTTCGGTCGGCGGCTCGGGTAGCCCCGCCGAGGCGTCGGCGGCCGAGCAGGACCATCGCGCCTCGCTGCTCTACAGCCGGGCCGGCTCGAGTCCGTGGCCGGTCTGCGGCTGAGCGGCGAACTGCGGCTACGCAGCGGCCTGCTTTTCGCCGAGCAGGGCGCGGCGAAAGACCCGCTCCTCCTCGTCGAACAAAAAGCCCCAGAGATGGCGACGCTCGAGCAGCGTCCTGCGCTTGGTCTCGAGAATCGCCTGGCGGGGCAGGCCGGCGATCCGCTCGGCGAGCGCCAGCGCGCGCGGGACGACGTCCCCGGCGACGACCTCTCGGATGATCCCGAGCCGTTGAGCCTCCGGCGCCTCGACCACGCGCCCGGTCAGGCAGAGCTCCTGGGCGACGGTGGCCGGGAGCACCGCCCGCGCCGCCGCATAGCTGGGCGGGATCCCCTTCGGCAGCTCCGGGTAGCCGAAGCTGGCGGAGCTGGCGCCGACTCGAAGGTCGCAGAGCAGCGCCAGCGCGAAGCCCCCGGCGAGCGCCGGCCCGTTGACGGCTGCGACCACCGGTCGGTGGCAGCCGCCGACCGCCTGAACGGCGATCGAGCTGGTCTCGACCAGACGCTCCCGGTGACTGCGATCGCCACCGAATTGATCGGTGTCCATGCCCGAGCAAAAGGCGCTACCGGCACCGGTGAGCACCACGCAGCCGATCCCGTCGTCGCTGCTCAGCGCGCCGAAGGTGTCGGCGAGACGCTCGCGCATCTCGATCGACAACGCGTTGCGCTTCTCGGGGCGCCGCAGGGTGACCAGGGCGACCCCGCCCTTGCGCTCGATCGTCACCAGGTCCGGCATCGGAGAGCAATTCTAGGCCGTGATCGAGGCGACGGGGCGGCTCAGGCGGCCTGGCGGCGCTGCGTCGGCTCGTCGGGCTCGCCCGCACGCGAGACACGGATCTCCTCGGCGAGCAGCGCCGGGCGGAACTCGCGCAGCATCTGTTCGAGACAGCGCTTGCAGCTGCACTCCGGCACGGTCAGGCCGGTTTCGGAACACGTCGGCTTCCGTGCCCCCGCAGCTGCCACGGGTGCAGCCTAAGAGCGCCGAGCGGCGGAAAAACGGCGTGCGATGATCCGCGAGTGAAGAACTCGATCCCAGACGCGGGCGCCGGCCCGGCCGGGCCGGGCGAACGCGGCCGCAGCCCGGCGGAGGCGATCGCCGCCGCACAGGTGCGCGCGCCGAGCCGCGGCAACCGCCGGCTCGAGGCCCTGCTGGAGGGAATCAACGCCGACGCAGAGGTGCGCTCGTGGTGGCACATGGCCCAGGTGCAGTCCGAGCGCCTCGGGATGTCGGACCACTCCTGGGTCCACGTCCAGGTGGTCCTCAACATCGCCCTGCGCATCCTGCGGCTGCTGACCAAGGGCGGGGTGCGCCCGGCGATGGTCTCCGACCACGCGATGCGCGACCGCGACGCCGAGGTGGTGGTCGCCTCGGGGGCGCTATTGCACGACGTCGGCATGTCGATCCATCGCAGCGACCACGAGGCCTACAGCCTGTTCTTGGCCGAGCGCAAGCTGCGCGAGCTGCTCGCCGAGGTCTACCGCGAGCCCGCCGACCGCGCGGTCGTGATCGCCGAGGCCCTGCACGCGATCATCGGCCACCGGCGCCGCGGCGAGCCCTACACGGTCGAGGCCGGTGTGGTCCGGGTCGCCGACGCGCTCGACATGGCGCACGGACGCTCGCGCCTGCCGGTCGAATCGGGTGAGATGGGAATCCACGCGATTTCCGCGGCGGCGATCGACCGGGTCGAGATCTCGGCCGGCAGCGAGCGCGCGGTACGGATCGAGATCGCGATGAACAACTCGGCCGGAATCTTCCAGGTCGACGACCTGTTGGCGACCAAGCTGCGTGGCACCCCGCTGTCCGAGCACGTCGAGGTGCTGGCGACGGTCGAGGGTGAGGCCGAGAAGCGGCTGCTGACCGAATTTCGGATCTGAGAGCTTTCCACCGTGCGGGGCGCGGCCGTCAGCTGATCGCGCCCGTCGATGCGAGCACCAGGACAGCGATCCCCAACGTGATTCGGTAGGCGACGAAGACGTCGAGAGTGTGCCCGGCCAGGTAGCGGAGCAGCCAGGCGATCGCGGCGTAGCCGGAGGCGAAGGCGACCAGGGTGGCGATCGCGGTCGAGGCGACCGAGGCATCGCCGGACCCGCCCACGTCGCGAAGCTCGAACAGCCCGCTCAAGACGACCGCGGGGACCGAGAGCACGAACGAGTAGCGGGCTGCGGCCGCGCGGTCGAATCCCCGCAGCAGTCCCGCCGAGATCGTCGCCCCCGAGCGCGACACGCCAGGGACCAGCGCCAGAGCCTGGGCGAGGCCGATGACCAGGCCGTCCCGGCCATCCATCTCGGCCAGCTCGCGCTGGCGCGAGCCGACCCGCTCGGCGATCAGCATGACGAAGGAGAAGGCGATCAGCATCGAGCCGATCAGGTAGAGATCGCGCGCGCCCGACTCGATCTGATCGCTGAAGGCGAGGCCGAAGATCGCGATCGGGATCGTTCCCAAGATGATGAACCAGCCGAGCTTCGCCTCGTGACTGGCGCGCCGCAGCGGCGTGCCCAGCTCCCGGACCCAGGCCGTCGCGATTCGCCACAGGTCGGCCCGGAAATAGACGAGCACCGCGGCCATCGTCCCGAGTTGGATCACCGCGGTGAAGGCCGCGCCCGGGTCCTCCCAGCCCAAGAACGCGGGAACGATTCGAAGATGCCCGCTGGAGGAGATCGGCAGGAACTCGGTCAGCCCTTGAACGAGGCCGAGGACGATGGCCTCGATCGTGCTCATCGCGCGAGCAGGCTACAGGCCGGCGCCGCCGGCCCCGCGCCCCTCGCCCGCGGCGAACCGAGCCGCTCCCGCGGCCCCGGTCGAGACCGACGCGCGTCCGAGCTCGGCCTCCAGGGCGAGTCCCTCGGCGAAGGTCATCCCGGCCCCCTCGATCGCAGCGCGCCGGTCCGAGAGCATCGTTGGCGAGGGAAAGCCGGCAAGGCCCTCGGCGACCTCGAGCGCTCGCTCGAGCTCCGTGCCCGCCGGGACGATCTCGTTGACCAAGCCCCACTCGAGCGCCTCTGCAGCCTCGATCAGCCGGCCGGTGAGGATCATCTCGAGCGCCCTGCCCATACCGACGATCCGCGGCAACCGCTGGGTGCCGCCATCGATCAGGGGCACGCCGAAGCGCCGTTCGGTGAACCCGAAGCGGGCGTCCTCGGTCGCGATTCGCAGATCGCACCAGAGCGCCAGCTCGAGCCCCCCGGCGAGGCACCAGCCGCTGATCGCGGCGACCGTCGGCTTCGACGCGGTCAGTCGAGTGAACCCGAGCGGGCCGTCGGGGCGCTGATCGAGCCATGCGCCGATCGCCGCCTCGGCGTCGGCGCCCGAGAACGCATCGGCCTTCTCGGCGAACGCCTTCAGGTCGGCGCCCGAGCAAAAGGCCTCCGGGCCCTCGCCGGTGAGCACCAACGTCCGCGCGCCGTCATCTGCCTCGAACCTTCTGAACCCGTCCAGCAGCAGTGCTGCGGTCTCGTCGTCGACCGCGTTACGCCGCTCCGGCCGGGTGATCGTGAGCACCGCGGCGGCGCCGCTGCGCTCGTAGGAGACCTTCGCCACCGGCCCAGCCTACGTCCCCGAGCGACGCCCCGCGCCCCGGACGCGGGAGCAGAAAAATATGTCCGCGGCGTAGCCGCGGACCATTGATTCAAAGCGGGAGCGGAGGAGGCGCGGGAGTTCTTACGGGCGCCGCAGCCGTTCGAGCTCTTCGCGGGCGCGTTCCTTGCGGTTCTCGAGCCGTGCCTGGATCAGCGAGAGGACGACGACCAGGAGCGCGAAGAAGGCCATCACCGCGAACGAGAAGTAGGTGACGACCTTGTCGTCGGTGCGGCCCCACAGGCCAACGCCGTCTGCGGCCGATGCGAGCGGCGCCAGCGCCAGCGCGACGACTGCTGAGACGACGAGAACATAGGCGGTGCGCAGAACCCTGCTCACCCGCTGAACTCTAACGGTCAGACTCACCCGGGCCGGTTCGCGGGTGGCGCGCACGCAATAATCTCGGGCACGGTGGCCAATCCCAAACCGGTCCAGGAGCCCTCCTTGGGCGAGCCCGGTGAGCCTTGCGCGCACTGCGGAGCGCCGCTGCTTGCCGACCAGCGCTATTGCCTCAACTGCGGCACCCGTCGCGGAGAGCCGCGCGTGGCCTTCGCCGACTATGTTCGAAACGGCAGCGCCGAGGGAGTCGCGGTCCGGCAGGTGACCGTGGAGCCGCGGGCAAGCGACGTCTCACCGCTCGCCGCGGTGCTCGGGATCGCGTTGCTCGGAGGGATGCTGCTGATCGGCGTCTTGCTCGGCCGCGGCGAGGACGAGCAGGCCGCATCGTCGACCCCGGTGGCCGAGCAGACCAGCGATCCCTCGACCGCCGGGACGACCCCGCCGCCGGTGGGCGGGGAGGTCTCCAGCGAGTGGCCCGCGGACACCGACGGGTTCACGGTCGAGCTCGGCACCCTGGCCAAGGACGGGACCACGGCCGACGACATCGAGGCCACCCGGGCCGATCTCGAGCTCAAGGGAGCGACCGACGTCGGGGTGCTCGACTCCGACCTCTACCCGAGCCTGGCCGCTGACAGCTACGTCTTCTACTCCGGCGTCTATACGAGCAGGGCCGACGCCGAGGACGCCCTCGATGCGCTCGACCCCGAGCTCTCGGAGGCGGTAGTCGCGCAGGTCTCGGCGGGAACCGACTCGGCCGGAAGCGGCGGCGCCTCGACACCTGACCTCCCCGGCCTGGAGGGACTGGAATGAAGAAGACGCTCTCCCAGCGGTTCGGTCCCTACTTCAAGATGCGCCAGCGCGACCCGCAGACCGGCAAGCCGATTCGTCCCGCCGCCACCCCCGCGGGGCAACCGTCGGCCGCCTCGCCGGGCGCTGGGGCCTCGGCCGCCGCCAACGTGGCCCAGCCCGCCGCCGGAAAGCGATCGAGGCGCGAGCGAAAGCGCGCGAAGTCCCAGAGCGCGACCCTCGCCCCGGCCCAACCGGTCGGCAACCAGGAGCTGGTGCGCCGTCGTGAGTCGCTGGCCCGTGACCTGGCCGAGATGCAGTGGGATCTCGGCGGGCTCGCGTACGAGATGGCGATTCGCGACCACTTCCGTCTCGACCTCCTCGTCCGCCAGGCGGCCCAGCTGCGGACGATCGACGCCGAGCTCGCCGCGGTCGAGCGCCTACTCCACACCGAGCAGGGCGGCGCGGCGGGCACCTGCCCTGCCTGCGGCGCGCTCTACTCTCGGGGTGCGATGTTCTGCTGGCAGTGCGGCAAGAGCCTGATGCCGGCGGCGACCGCGACCACAGCCGGCGCCGCGAGCCCTCCGGGGACGCCGGCGTCCGCGCAGGCGCCGGGCGCCTCGGCGCAGCCGTCGCCACCGTCCACGCAGCCCTCGGCCGCGCCACCGGCAGCGAGCCAGGCCCCAGCTCCCGCCACCACCGATCAGCAGCCGACGGTCGCCGAGCCCGCGCCCACTACCCCTGGTCAGGCGAAGGAGCGAGCCGGATGAGGCTGCGGATCGCCCGGCCACGGCCCGGTTCGACCCGCTCGGCCCTACTCGGGTGGGCGAGCCTGCGCTGGGCGGCATTGCCGATTCGCGACCGGCGCTGGACCGCTCCGCTGGCGGCGTGCGCGATCGGGATGGGCGTTTTCATCGGGGTCGCGCTGGGACCGAACGTGGAGGGCACCCTCGGCACCGGGGCCGAGTCAGCGGCGCTTACCCAGGTGTCGCCGCCGTTGACGGCGCCGAAGACGGCCCCCGCCGACACTGGTGACCAGGCCGATCGACAGGGCGGGGGTGGCGCTGACGACCTCGGCGACGGCGGTACGGACGGGACGCCGTCCTTGGACTCGTCGATCCCGTTGTCGCCCTCGACGACGATTCCCTCGGTCCCGTCGACGTCGTCGGCTCCGTACACGCCCCCGACGACCACACCGACCACCACCCCGACCGACGAGTCGACCACCACCGAGCCCGAGCCGCTGGTGCTTTCGGGGACCGTGGTCCACCTGAACCCGGTGGCGCGCAGCTACACGCTGGCCGGGGAGGACGGACAGCTGCAGGCGGTGCACACTCATGACCTGCCGGTCCCCGGCACCAGCGTCGAGACCGAGGTCCGCCAGCTCGCCAACGGCACCTATGCCGAGGACGCGCAGCGGGTCGAGGGCGGTCGGCGGGCGCGCGCCGAACTGCGCGGCCTGGTCACCTGGCGCGACTCGCGCAGCGGCGACTACACCGTCTCCGGCGCGGGCAGCTCGATCCTGATCGACGCTCGGGTGCGGGCGGCCGGCCCGGCGGCGCCACCGCCGGTCGGGGCGAGGGTGGTCCTCGACGCAAAGATCTCCGACGCCGCGCTCAGCGTCGGCGAGGCGACCGTCATCGACGCCAACGTGAACATCGACCCGCCCCCGGTCGGCGGGATCACCGGCGGACGCACGCCGAACACCTCGGGGCGCACACCACCACCGCTGCCCGCCCCGCGGGTGCAGGCGCTGCCGGACGGTTGCGGCGCGGGCCCGAAACCGCCGCCAGCGCCGCTCTCGACGCTGACCGAATCGGCGCTCGAGGTCGAGACCGAGTTCGTCGGCGCGGTCCAGATCGCGGGCATTGTCCAGGGCGTCTGTCGCGGCTCGCGCGAGCTGGTGCTCTCGGCCGACGACGTCGACCGCTCCGGCGGCGACGTCGTTCTGCGCGTACCGAAGCCGCTGCGGCTCTCACCCCTGCGGGCCGGCCAAGCGCTCGACGTGAGCGTCTCGATCGACCCCGACGACGGCGCGCTCGAGGCGACCGCGCTCGCCAGCGACGAGGGCGCGAAGGCGGCCGACGACCCGAAGCTGTCCCAGCCTGCCGGCTGAGCCCGCGGACCTGGTCTGGACGCGACCGCCGACCAACGGCAACCCCCCAAACTCGCCGCGGTCAGCCGTCGCATCCGATCAAGATGGGCGCCCGACCCGGGGCAGGGAGTGAGGCCGGACGCCGCACGAGAGAGGATCTCGTGGACACCAGTCTGCGTATCAGGACGGTCGCAATCGTGAAAAAGGTGAGAATTTGCGTGTGAAAGTCCTGTTAACGCGCGATCCGGAGCCGACCGGCCCTCTACGATGAAGGTCGCTAGAGAGGACCGGGGCAGGAGCCGGCGCCCGAAGGCGGCGGCGGCCCTGGGCCGAGGGAGCATGAATCCACAGCCTGGGACAGTCCGTCTCGCCGTAATCGATAACGACAGCGGTTTCCTGCGTGTTCTCGCGCGCCGTTTCGACGCGGCCGGGTGGGAGTACCGGGTGCACCCCTCGGGGGTCCCGCCCGAGGAGCTGGTCGCGATGAAGCTGAACGCCGTCCTCGTCGACCTCTCGGTGCTCGGCCCGGTCGGCTGGGAGTTTCTCGAGCGCGTCTGCGGGATGCTCCCCGACCTCGGCGTCGTCGTCTGCACTCAGGGCTCGACCGTCGCTCAGCGCGTGCGCGGCCTGCGACTCGGCGCCGACGACTGGATCGCCAAGCCCTCGCACCCCGAGGAGGTGATGGCGCGGATCGAGGCGATCGTTCGCCGTCGCCGCCGGAGCCGGCCGAGGGGCGAGGCTGGGCCGGTGGTCGCCGGCGAGATCGAGATCCGCGCCGATCAGTACCAGGCGTTCGTCGCCGGGCGCAGCCTCGACCTGACCCGGCGCGAGTTCGAGCTCGTCCAGGTGTTGGCCGAGGCCAGCGGCCGGGTGATCGAGCGCGAGGAGATCTATCAGCGGGTCTGGGGCTACGCGATGGCCCACGGCGACCGCTCGGTTGACGTCTTCGTGCGAAAGCTGCGGGCGAAGATCGAGAAGCACTCACCCGGTTGGGACTACATCCACACCCACTTCGGCGTCGGCTACCGGTTCGAGCCCGAGGCGGCAGAGCCGGCCGCGGACGAGTCGGCGATGCCGCCCGTCGCCCGCCAGGAGACCGAGCTCGCTCCGGAGACCGAGGCCGGCGCCCCCAGCGTTCGCTGAGCGACCCGCCGCCTGGCGCGGGCGGCTTTCGCACCCTTCACACCTTCTTCACACCCTCACGACCGGCAGGTAGCAAGCTGCGCGGCAACGGTGTGAGTGTGCTCGCTCCCACGGGGGTGCCCAGGTGTGCCGGGCTCCCGCTCCAATCGAACAAGAAGGAGACCCATCCAAGTGATCTCTAAGAAGTGGCTGCCCGCCGCGGGCGCCAGCATCGTGCTCGCCCTCGGAGTCGCGGCCTGCGGTGACGACGACGAAAGCAGCGACAGCTCTTCCAGCGGCGGCGACACCGCCAGCGGACTCTCGGGGTCGATCGCGATCGACGGCTCGAGCACGGTGCAGCCGTTCGCCGAGGCGGCCGCGGAGCTCTTCAACGAGGAGAACCCGGACGTCAACATCACAGTCGGTGCGGCCGGGACCAGCGGCGGTTTTGAGAAGTTCTGCGCCGGTGAGACCGATATCTCCGACGCCTCGCGGCCGATCGAGCCCGAGGAGGAGGATCTCTGCTCGAAGGGCAACGTCACCTACGACGAGGTCCAGGTCGCCAACGACGGGATCTCCTACGTCTCCAACCCGGCGATCGAGATCAGCTGCCTGACCACCGACCAGCTGAAGCAACTGTGGGTCGACGACAAGGTCACCAACTACTCAGAGCTGGGCGACGACGCCGACACCGGCGAGCCGCTGCCCGATACCGATGTCAGCCTCTACGGCCCCGGCACCGACTCGGGCACCTTCGACTACTTCACCGACGTGATCAACGGCGAGGAAGGCGTCAGCCGCAAGGAGTACCAGCCGTCCGAGGACGACAACGTGCTCGTCCAGGGGGTCGAGGGCGACGAGGGCGGCTCGGGTTACTTCGGGTTCAGCTATTACGAGCAAAACCAGGACCTGCTCAACCTGATCTCGGTCGACGACGGCAACGGCTGCGTCGCCCCGAACGCCGAGACGATCCAGGACGGCTCGTATTCGCCGCTGTCGCGGCCGCTGTTCATGTACCCGTCGGGCGAGGCGATCAAGAAGCCCGAGGTCGCAGGGTTCATCCAGTACGTGGTCGACAACTACGACGCGATCGCCGAGGCTGCGCTGATCGTGCCGATGGACGAGCAGCAGGCCTCCGACGCGAAGGCGGCCGCCGAGAAGGCGATCGGCTAAAGCCCCTCGAGGGGTCGCCGGCCGAAACACGAGCACACGGTGGAAGCCGGCACTCAGGTGGCAGGTGCGACGCCGGGGGCAAAGCCCCTCGGCGTCGCCCGCCGCCGTTGGGGCGAGGAGGCGATCCGCGCGCTTCTCTTCCTCGCTGCGGCGATCTCGGTCCTGACCACGATCCTGATCGTCGTCGCGCTGGTCAAGGAGTCGGTCCCGTTCTTCCAGGAGGTCGGGCTCAACTTCTTCAGCGACGCCGAGTGGTCGCCGCTGTTCGCCGAAGCAACGTTCGGGATTCGCCAGCTGCTGATCGGGACCTTCCTGATCACCGGGATCGCGATCGTGGTCGCCGTCCCAATCGGAATCGGCTCGGCGATCTACCTCTCTGAGTACGCCGGCACGGGCACCCGCAGGCGCGTCAAGCCGATCCTCGAGGTCCTGGTCGGGGTGCCGACGATCGTCTTCGGCTACTTCGCGCTCACCTTCGTCACCCCGACGATCCTCCAGGACCTCCTCAACCTCAACGTCCAGGTCTTCAACGCGCTGGCGGCGGGTCTGGTGATGGGGATCATGATCGTGCCGACGATCGCCTCGATCTCCGAGGACTCGATGAGCGCCGTCCCTCAGGGCCTGCGCGAGGGTGCCTACGGCCTCGGCGCGAACAAGCGCCAGGTCGCGACCAAGGTCGTCTTCCCCGCTGCGATCTCAGGGGTGGTGGCCTCGGTCGTGCTCGGTATCTCCCGCGGGGTCGGCGAGACGATGATTGTTCTGATCGCTGCCGGCCTCCAGCCGAGCTCGAGCCTCAACCCGCTCGCGGGCCACGCCACGATCACCACCTTCATGGGCGCCACCGCGAAGGGCGACAACCCGGTCGGCACGATCGGCTACCAGTCGATCTTCGCCTGCGGTCTGACCCTGTTCGTACTCACCCTGCTGATGAACATGGTGGCGATCCGCTTCGTTCGCAAGTACCGGGAGGTCTACGAGTGAGTGCGAAGCCGACCGAGAGCCCGGCGGCGGCCGCGGTCCGCAGTCAGTTTGCGACCGGACGCCAGAACCGCTGGCTCGATCTCGCCTTCAAGGGGAGCCTGATCGCCTGCCTGGTGATCGCGCTGGCGGTGCTCGTCACCCTGCTGGTCCAGGTCGTGGTCAAGGGTTTCAGCTCGCTCAGCCTCAGCTTTCTCGTCGACGCTCCGTCGCGAGTCGATCCGGAGTCGTCCGGGATCGGACCCGCGCTCACCGGGACGCTTTGGCTGATGTTGGTCGTGATCGTCTTCATCATCCCGGTGGGGGTGGCCTCGGCGGTCTACCTGGAGGAGTTCGCGAACCGCGAGAACTGGTTCAACCGCTTCATCGAGCTCAACATCCAAAACCTCGCCGCGGTGCCCTCGATCGTCTACGGGATCCTCGGCCTCGCGTTTCTGGTCCGCGGACCGCTCAGCCTCGGCAACATCCTGATCGCCGGTGGGCTGGCTCTGGGGCTCCTGGTGTTGCCGGTGCTGATCGTCGCCGGACGCGAAGCGATTCGCGCGGTGCCGCCGTCGATCCGCGAGGGCTCGATGGCTCTCGGGGCGACCAAGTGGCAGACGATCTGGAAGCAGGTGCTGCCGGCGGCCGTACCCGGGATCGCCACCGGGGCGATCCTCTCGCTCTCGCGCGCGATCGGCGAGACCGCGCCCCTGATCGTCGTCGGCGCGGCGCTCTTCGCGACGACCTCGCCGAGCAGCCCCTTCGATGACGTCACCGCGCTCCCGATTCAGATCTTCGGCTGGATCTCGGAGCCGCTGCCCGAGTATCAGAAGCTTGCAGCCGCCGGGATCATCGTCCTGATGGTGATCTTGCTGGCGATGAATGCGGTCGCGATCTGGCTGCGCAACAGATACGAACAGAAGTGGTAGGTGATTAGCTGTGGAGAGGATCGTGACTGAGCCCGAGCAGACCTCAGATGCGCAGGAAGCGGTCGGCGTCGACGTGGCGGCGACCGCACGGCAGGCTCGTTCGGAGCATGGTGCGCGCAGAACGAGCACCAAAGACCCGGTCTTCAAGCTCGAGGACGTGACCGTCTCCTATGCGGGCAAGCCGGCGGTGTCCGAGGTGACGATGGACATGTATCGAAACGGGATCACGGCGCTGATCGGGCCCTCGGGGTGCGGCAAGTCGACCCTGATCCGCTGCCTCAACCGGATGAACGACCTGATCCCCTCGGCCTCGGTCGACGGCAGAGTGCTCTACCACGGCGAGGACATCTACGACCCGAGGATCGACGCGGTGGAGGTGCGCAAGCGGATCGGGATGGTGTTCCAAAAGCCGAACCCGTTCCCGAAATCGATCTACGACAACATCGCCTTCGGCCCCCGGATCCTCGGGATGCAGGGGGACATGGACGAGATCGTCGAGAGGGCGCTGCGCGGCGGCGCGCTCTGGGACGAGGCCAAGGACCGCCTCGACTCGAACGCCTTCGGGATGTCGGGCGGTCAGCAACAGCGCCTCTGCATCGCCCGTTGCCTCGCGGTCGATCCCGACGTGATCTTGATGGACGAGCCGTGCTCGGCGCTCGACCCGATCTCGACCGGCAAGATCGAGGACCTGATGCTGGAGCTGCGCAAGGACTACTCGATCGTGATCGTCACCCACAACATGCAGCAGGCGGCGCGGGTCTCGGACATGACCGCCTTCTTGATCGTCAAGCTCGACGCCGACGAAAAGCACCGCCAGGGACGCCTGGTCGAGTACGACGACACCGAGAAGATCTTCACCAACCCGTCCGACCAGCGCACCGAGGACTACGTCTCGGGGAAGGTCGGCTGATGGCCGACTCGGTCCGCGTCCACTACCAGGAGGAGCTCGCCAACCTCGAGCAGCGCGCGCTCGACGGCATCGAGCTGGTTTCCGGCCAGCTCGAGCGAGCGGCCGAGGCGGTCGAGCATCAGGACAGCGAGCTCGCCGAGCTGATCATCGCCTCCGACGACGTCATCGACGGGCGCTACCTCGAGGTCCACCAGTCGATCCTCACCCTGCTCGCGACCCAGGCGCCGGTGGCCACCGACCTGCGCCTGATCGCGGCCCTGCTCCACCTGATGAAGGCGATCGAGCGGATGGGCGACCAGTGCGTCAACATCGCCAAGCTGATCCCGATCGCCGGCCACGAGCCGCCCGCCGACCCGCGGATCGTCAAGGACATCGTGACCATGGGCAAGCAGGTGAAGACCCAGCTCTCGCAGTGCAAGCGAGCGTTCGAGACCCGCGACGTCGAGATGGCTCGCGATTTGGTCCGCCAAGACGACGTCGTCGACAATCTCAACAAGGAGATCTTCAGGATCGCGCTCGAGATCGGCGACGACCACGACCGCCGCGAGTGGGCGATGACGATGATCCTGGTCGCCCGCGCGATCGAGCGGATCGGCGACAACAGCGTCGACATCGGCGAGCAGGTCGCCTTCGTCGTCACCGGCCTGTTCCGAGAGTTCCAGGACGCCTCGCACCCGGGCGCCCCGATTCCGACCTGAGCACCGCGACTTCGCCGGCCAGGCGGTGTTGATCGTGAGCAGATACTCATAAACGCCGAGTCCCTCGCCGACAGCGCGGGGGAGCGGGGGAACCAATTTCTTGGGGCTAACCCGCCCGACCGGGCGGGGGCGCAGGCTTCTTCAGCGCCAGCCCGTCAGCTAACCCCGTAGGCCGACGAAGGAGGCAGGTCTTGAGCAGGTCCATTGGGCGCGCAGCGGCGCGCGCGGCAGGGGTTCTCGGATGCGCGACGGCGCTGGCGCTCGGCGGCGCGGATGTCGCTGGCGCATCCGGAGGCGGGGTCGGGCCGGAGGTCGTCCCGGCCACGGTCAAGGGCGCGAAGGCCAAGCTCGTCGGCGGTCGCGCGGTGGCGCCCGCCGGCGCGCCGGCCCGGGTCGCCCGCGCGATCGAGGCCGCCAACCGGATCGTCAAGGGCAAGCCCTACTGCTACGGCGGTGGTCACGGCGCCTGGAACGCGCGCTGCTACGACTGCTCGGGGACGGTCAGCTATGCACTCGGGGATCGGGGCGCGAGGGTGATCGACGCGCCGATGCCGTCGGGGTCGTTCATGCGCTGGGGCGAGCGCGGCCGCGGTCGCTGGATCACGGTCTATGCAAACGGCGGCCACATGTACGCGGTGATCGCCGGGCTGCGCCTCGACACCTCGATGACCGCCGGCGAGGGGCCGGGATGGAGCCGCACCAAGCTCCGCCAGGGCGGTTTCGCCGTCCGCCATCCCCGCGGGCTCTGACACCCCGCCTCGCCCGCAATGGGTGGGGCGGAAAACTCCGGTCCTGCCGGAGAAATCCGTCCCACCCGTGGGGGTGGTGCCGGGCGGGTGCCGAAGGCCCGGCGCCGGCTCAGCTCCCGGGCGGTGTAGGAGAGCAGGTCCTCGCGACCGCTGCCGCCGGAGATGTCGAGGGTCAGCACCGGTCCGACGCCGCGGGCGTAGAACTTGTGCTCCGAGACCCGCGGCTCGAGCGGGTTCGTGTCCTCGGTCAGCAGGGCGCCCTTGAAGTGCCCGAACGGGACCTCGACCTCCTGGTCGACGCTGAGGACCTCGCCCTCGTCCTCGGCCTCTCCGGCGTAGTACTCCTGGCGGTATTGCATGCCGACCTGCGGGTCGGCTGGGAGCGCCACCCCGGCCTCGGCCCCGTCGATGCCGGCGAGGAACGAGCCCGAGGTCGAGGCGGGCTTGCCGTTCTCGTACTCGGTCGTGTCCTCGCCCAGGTACCAGATGTTGCCGGCCGAGTCCTGCGCGTAGTAGTCGTCGGTGACCTCGATCGGGACCCCGGCCTCGCTGACCACGTCGCTGACCACCCGAGCCTCGATCCCGTCGACCGTCTTCGTCCGGTCGGTGACTTTGACCACGACCTTCAGGACCGACCGGCCGTCGAGCTCACGGTAGGTCCACCGGCTCCCCGGGGACATCGGCCAGTACGGGTTGTCGATGGTGGTCGTGAACTCAGCCGGATCCAGGTTTGCCGGCTCCGAGCCCTGTGGCAAGGAACTCGAATCGCTCGCTGCGCCCGCTTGTGCGTCGTCGCCGGAGCCACAGCCGGCGATCACGACGGCGACCACGCCGAACGAGGCGACGAGCAGGGCCGCGGATTTGGTCTTCGAGGTCATCGGGGATCCCTTCGTCGGTGGTGCCGCCGGTTATCCCAGGGACAGATGAAAGTTCCGTGACAACGACGAAGGGCCAGGCCTACGAGCCGCCGGTGAAACCACGATGGAGTCCGGGGAGCTCGATCCAGACATCGGCGCCGCCGTCGGGGAGGTTTCGGGCGTGGGCGCTGCCGGCGTGGGCGCGGGCGATCGCGTCGACGATCGCGAGCCCGAGCCCGGTGCCGCCGCGGGCGCGCGAGCTGTCGGCGCGGCTGAAGCGGTCGAAGGCCTTGGCGATGAACTCCGGCGGAAAGCCGGCACCCTCGTCGGTGACGCGCAGCTCGATCGAATCGCCGCCGCCAGCCGACAGGCGTACCTCGCCGGCGCCGTGGCGCAGGGCGTTGTCGACCATGTTGGTGAGCGCTTGCTCGAGCCGCAGCCGATCGCCCTCGACGACGAGACCATCGGCCGTCGGCTCGGCGAGCAGCGACCTGTCACCCTGCTTCGCCCGCGACTCGAACCGGCTGGCGACGTCCGTGAACAGACGCTCGATCGCGATGGTTTCGGTCTCCAGCGCGAGCTTGCCTTTCTCCGAACGAGCAACAACCAGCAGGTCCTCGGCGAGCTGGATCAGTCGGTCGGCTTCCTCGATCGCGGAGGCGATCGAGTCCTTCAGCTCCTCGGTGGAGGCGCCGTAGCGGAGCGCGAGCTCGAGCTCGGTCTTGTGCATCGCGAGAGGGGTGCGGAGCTCGTGGCTGGCATCGTCGACGAAGCGGCGCTCGCGCTCGAGCGCGGTCTCGAGCCGGGCCAGCATCGCGTTCAGCGTCTCGCCCAGCCGGCGCAGCTCGTCGTCTGCGGCGGAGACCGGGAGCCGCTCGCCGGCGTCGTCAGCCGAGACCGCGGCGGCGCGCCGCCGCATCGCCTCAACCGGGCGCATCGCCGCGGTCGCCATCCCATAGCCGGCGAGCGAGGCGAGCACGAGCGCCGCCGCCCCGCCGGCGAGCAGCAGCGCCGCGAGCCCGGCAAGCGCGTCGTCGCGGTCGTCGAGCGAGGCGCCCACGACGACCACCAACGGACGCCCCTCGTCGGCGAGCGGGACGGCGAGCAGGCGTGCGGTGCCGTCGACGGGACCGATCCCGCTGCGCTCAGAGAACAGCGAGCCCTCGACACCAGCGCGCCGGAGCTGATCCGGGGTGAGCAGGGGTTCGCCGTCGAGCTGGGGCGAGCTGTCCGCCACCCGGCCCGATGGCGTCTGCAGCTGGGCGAAGCTCTCGTCGCTCTCGATCAGGACCTCGTTGCTGTCGGTGTGCAGTCCGGCGTCGCTCTCCTCCGCCAGCGCCGAGATCTCCTTCGCGCGCGAGCGCAGGCCCTGGTCGATCGCGTGGTCGAGCTGGTCGCCGAAGCGCACGTAGATGAACAGGCCGAGCGCCGTCAGCAACAGCGCCATCACCCCGGCGAAGGCGATCGTGATCCGGATCCGGATCGGAATCCGGCTCATTCGGCGCCACCGTCGGTGCGCAGGCGATAGCCGGCGCCGCGGACGGTTTCGATCGACTCACAGCCGAACGGCTTGTCGATCTTCTTGCGCAAGAAGCGCACGTAGGAGTCGACAACGTTGGAGCGGTTCTCGTAGTCGTAGTCCCAGGCGTGCTCGAGCAACTGGAAGCGCGACAGCACCTCGCCCGGGCGGCGCATGAAGGTCTCGAGGATCGCGAATTCCTTCGCCGAGAGCTCGATCTCTGCCGCTCCGCGCCAGACCTGTCGCCGCGCCGGGTCGAGCCGCAGCTCGCCGACCTCGAGCTCGGTGGGGCGTTCGACGGGACCGCGGCGGACCAGCGCCCGCAGCCTGGCGAGCAGCTCGGCGTAGGAGAACGGCTTGGTCAGATAGTCATCAGCGCCGGTATCGAGGCCGGCGACCCGGTCGCGGACCGAGTCGCGTGCGGTCAGCATCAGGATCGGCGCCCACACCTCGCTCGACCGCAGCCGCCTGCAGACCTCGAAGCCGTCGATGCCCGGGAGCATCACGTCGAGGACGATCGCGTCGTACTCGGTGGCCTCGGCCATCCAGAGCGCGTCCTCGCCCTTGATCGCGACGTCGGCCGCCATCCCCTCCTTGCGCAGACCGCGGCGGATAAGGCTCGCCATCTTGACTTCGTCCTCGACGATCAGAACTCTCATCTCGAGAGCGATTTTCGCTACAAACGTGAAAGCCCGATGAAAGCGCCCTGCCGGAGGCTCAGCGACGCGGGCGTCGGGCAAGCAGCCGGGTGAGGTCGTGGGCGACCTCGGCGGTACGCGGTCGATACGGAGGGTGTGCCTCGCAGATCAACGGCGCGCGATGGGCTGCGAGCAACGGCCCGACCCGCTCCCAGGCGATCGTTCCCCTTCCCGGAGGCAGATGCAGATCGAGGCGCAGCGGATCGACCCCGAGCTCGTCACCGCTCGGTCGGCTGCGGGCGCCGAGGTTGTCGTGTAGATGAAACACGGAGACGGTGTCGAGGACCGGCTCACAAAGCGAGTCGACCCAGGTGTGGCGCAGATCGGCGGTGACGTGGGCGTGGCCGACGTCGAGGCAGAGGGCGATCGCTCGCGAGTCGATCTTGCGGGCGAGGCTGCGCAGGGTCAGTGGGCTCGCCGACAGCGTCTCCGGCCCCGGGTACAGCGGCGCCAGGTTCTCGAGCCCGATCGTCAGCTCGAGGCGTTCGGCCAGACGGGCCAGCACCGCCAGCGAGCGCGCCTCCGAGCCCAACGCCGCCTCGTTGGCGTGGCTCTCAGGCAGGGCGAGCGCGTGGTAGACGACCTGGGTGGCGCCGACCTCGGCCGTGTAGGAGAGCAGCGCCGCGAAGATGCGGTCGCCGTCGGACGTTCCGGCGCGCAGTCCGTTCGGCGCATGGATGACGGCGAAAAGGCCGGTGGTCCGCAGAGCAGCGGCGGCGCCGGCGGCGTGGCGGGTTGCCTGGCGAGTGTCGGTGAGCACCGAGAGTGGCGGGGCGTGCAGCTGTACCCAGGAAAAGCCGGCCGCCTCGTAGGACTTGAGCAGCGGCGCCGACGGCCACCATTCGTGCGGGACGCTGAGCCCGAGGCGGCCATGCAGTCGATCGCGGGCGGCGTTCGCGGCTGCGGGACGGGGCTCGGACTCGCGCGCACGCGTCGTCATGTGACCAGGTTCGACCGCCGCGCCGCCAGGGTCGTGAAACCCGGGTGAATCAGATGTGAACAGACGGTTATCGCCGCCGCGCCGGGCGTGGCTCATCCGTTCGCTTTGCGATGATCGAGGCGATGCTTTGTGCCGCGGTGGACATCGGCTCGAACACCACCCGCGTCCTGGTGGCCGAGCCCCAGGACGGTCAGCTGCGCAAGGTGATGGAGCAGCGCGCCTACACCCGCTTCGACAAAGGCTCGAGGCGCAAGGGCAAGATCACCCCCGAGAAGACGGCCGAGCTCGCCGACGTGGTCACCACCCAGGTTCGGCTCGCCGAGGAGCTCGGCGCTGAGGCGATCCGGATCGTCGCGACCGCCGCCATCCGCGAGGCCAAGAACGCCGGGGCGGTCGCCGAGGAGATCGCGCGAGTCGCGGGTCGCTCGGTCGACGTCCTCAGCGAGGCGGAGGAGGGGCGACTGGCCTTCATCGGCGCGACCAAGGCGCTCGGACACCCGGTCCAGGGCGAGATCGGGGTTGTCGACGTCGGCGGAGGCTCCTCGGAGATCGTTATCGGCACGGTCGCCCAGGGCGCCAGCGTGGTGCGATCGTTCAAGATCGGCTCCGGCGCCGTGGCCGAGGAGTTCCTCACCAACGATCCACCCTCGGCCTCGGAGATCCGCGCACTGCGCGACTACATCGACGACTTCTTCGCCTCCACCGAGGTCGAGCAGCCGGCGCAGGCGGTCGCCGTGGGCGGCAGCGCCACCTCATTGCGGACCCTGGTCGGAGCCGTGTTGGAGTACGAGACGCTCGAGCGGGCGGTCCGGGTGCTGACCGGAGATCCGATCGCCGACGTCGCGAAGAAGTTCGAGCTCGACCCGCGACGGGTGCGGATCCTCCCCGCCGGGGTGCTGATCTTGGAGAAGCTCTCCGAGCTGCTCGGCCAGCCGCTGCAGATCGGCAAGGGCGGGCTGCGCGAGGGGATCATCCTCGACCTGCTCCGAAACGGCGAGGCCGACGGCAAGCCGACCGTGCTCGCCGCCTAGGTTGATCCGAACCTCGGTCGGGCTGCGCCGTGCCGCGTTAGGCTGCGGCGGTGGCAAAGCCGCGGCCGATCGCAGGACTGGAGAGCGAGCAGCCCTACGCGGCCGTCGCCGCGCGAGTGGTCGAGATCCGGGCGGCGGAACTGCTCGGCAACGCTCCCGGGGTCCTCGACACCGAGGAGATCGAGCGTGTCCACGACATGCGGGTGGCGACCCGGCGGCTGCGAGCGGCGCTCGAGGTGTTCGAGCCCTGCTTTCCCCACAAGCGCTTCAAACCGGCTCTGCGTGAGGTCAAGGCGCTCGCCGACGCCCTCGGCGAACGCCGCGACCGCGACGTCACGATTGCCTCGCTGGTCTCGTTCGCGGAGGGGATCGGGCGCCCCGACCGCCCCGGGATCGAGAGCCTGATCGCGCGCCAACGCGACGAGCAGGAGGAGGCAAACCAGGCACTGGCGCCGCACGTCACCGAGGAGCGCCTGGCGACGCTCTCCGAGCGGATCGGCGAGCTCGTCGCCGAGGCACGGGCGCTCGTTCCGGCCGGCGCCGAGCCGCCGCCGGCCGGCGCCGAGCGCCTCCAGCGCGCCGCGGCCGACAACGGTGCCGGGGCGGCGGCTGCGCCCGGGGAGGCCGAGTGAAGGCGCGGCCGGTGAAGAAGCTCGACCCCGCCGGGCCGCTGGTCGACAATGCGGCCCGGATCGTCCGGGTGCGTCTCGACGAGCTGCGCTCGTTCGCCCCGGCGGCGCTCGACCCGGCCGAGGCGGAGATCCAGCACGACATGCGGATCGCGGCCAAACGGCTGCGCTATGTGCTCGAGATCACCGAGTTCTGCTTCGGGCGACCCGCGGAGTCGGCGCGGCGCAGTGCCCGCGACCTGCAGGAGGTGCTCGGCGAGATCCACGATTGCGATGTGATGCTGCCGCGGGCCTGTGAGCACGTCGACCGGCTGCGAAGCGACGATGCGCGAGTCATCCACGCCCGCGCCGGCGACGCCCCCGATCTCGATCCAGCGCTGGTCATTCGTGCTCGCCACCGCACCGCCTACCGCGGACTCGAGATCCTCGCGATCCACTTCGAGGCCCGCCGCTCGCTGCTCTTCGACCGCTTCGTCGGTCTGTGGACGGAGCTCGAGCGCAACGGAACCTGGGATCGGCTCGAGCGCGCGATCGAACGCCGGCTGCGCGAGGCGCGCGAACGCCGCGCCGCGATCGAGCGGGCGCAGCGCGCGGCGCGCGAGCTCGAGGCCGCCGAGCTCGCCGAGCGCGAGGCGGCGGAGCGAGCCCGCCGCGCCGCCGAGGCGCTGGTCGAAGCCCGCCGGGCCCAGGGTGAAGACGGTTGACCTCGCGCAGTAGCGCGGCGTGCGATCTCCTAGAGTCTGGTGCGTGGTGATCCGCAGGAACACCCGCCGACGGCTCGCGCTGGTCGTGGCGAGCGCGCTCGTCTTCGCCGGCCTCGGTGCCGGGGTCGCGCGAGCGCAGTTCACCCCGGGCGCCGCCGCCGTCGGCGATCCGTTCTTCCCCAACGCCGGCAACGGGGGCTATGAGGCCGTCAACTACGACCTGCGGCTCAACTACACGCCCCGCGGCAACCGGCTGCGGGCGCGGGCGCTGATCACGGCGAACGCGACCCAGGACCTGAGCAGCTTCAGCTTCGACTATCGGGGTCCCAAGGTCAGGTCGGTGAAGGTCGACGGCGAAGCGGCCGGATTCAGCCGCTCGAACAAGAAGCTGTTCGTCGCTCCCGCGGCGGGGATCACCGACGGCGCCGGGTTCACGGTCGCGGTCGCCTACCGCGGCCGAGCGCGCGAGATCACCGACCCCGACGACTCCAAGGAGGGCTGGGTCCGTACCGACGACGGCGCCTTCGCCGTCGGTGAGCCGCAGGGCTCCCCGGGCTGGTTTCCGTGCAACAACGCTCTCGACGACAAGGCCACCTACGACTTCCGGATCACCGTTCCGCGAGGGCTCGAGGCGATCGCCAACGGCTCCCCGGTCGCCCGCAAGCGCAAGGGCGCGCGCAGGACCTGGGTCTGGCGCGCCGAGCAGCCGATGGCGAGCTACCTGGCGACGACGACCGTCGGCCAGTTCGAGCTCGAGCGCTCGCGCTTCGACGGGATCGAGTCGGTGGTCGCGGTCGACCCGCGCGAGGCCGCCGAGGCGCGCAGGCCGCTGCGCAAGATCCCGAAGATCGTCCGCTTTTACAGCTCGATCTTCGGCCCCTACCCGTTCACCGAGACCGGTGCGATCGTCGACCAAGCCCCCAACGTCGGCTACGCCCTCGAAACCCAGACCCGGCCGGTCTACCATCAGGCGCCCGGTGAGGCGACGGTCGCCCACGAGCTTGCTCACCAGTGGTTCGGAGACAGCGTCAGCCTCGAGACCTGGCCGCAGATGTGGCTGAACGAGGGCTTCGCCACCTGGTCCGAGTGGCGCTGGGCCGAGCAGCGCGGTGGGCGCACGACCGCCGAGGCGTTTGCGCAGCTCGAGCGCACACCGGCGAGCGAGAACCGGACCTGGGATCCGCCACCGGCCGCGATCCCGGATCCCAGCGAGCTGTTCGCGGGCTCGGTCTACGAGCGCGGCGGGATGGCGTTGGAGGCGCTGCGCCAGCAGATCGGCGATCCAGCCTTCTACATGACCATGCGCGACTGGGCCACCCAGCACGCCTACGCGAACGCCTCGATCGGCGAGTTCATCGCCCTCGCCGAGGCCAACTCCGGCCAGGAGCTCGACCCGTTGTTCCAGCGGTACCTGTACCAGCCGGGAAAGCCCTGAACGTCCGATAACGGCCGGGGGACGGTCGTCCCGACCCGGCTAGCCTCGCGCGGATGCGCGGCTATCTCGAGATCCTGCGGTCCCCGGCGGCGAGGATCATGGTCGTCTCGGGGATCGCCCGGCTCGCATGGGGGGTCGAGGGCTTGGCCCTGCTCTTCCACGTCGAGGACGCCGCCGGCTCGTTCGCGACGGCCGGGATCGCGGTCGGCGCCCTCGGGCTGACCAGCGCCGCGCTGGCGCCGGCCCGGGGCTTGCTCGTCGACCGGCGCGGGCCGGCGGCGATGCTGGCACTGACGCTGGCCGAGGCCGCCCTGATCACGGCGATCGCGCTCACCCCCGCGGTCGGCCCACGGGCGCTCAGCTACGTCGTGCTCGCCGGCCTCGCCGGTGTGGTCGCGCCCCCGTTCACCGCCTGGACCAGGGCCGGGCTGGCCCGCCGGCTCGAGGGCGAGCGGCTGCGGCGCGCCTACACACTCGACAACATCTTCGAGGAGTCCGCGTTCGTGTTCGGACCGCTGCTCTGCGGGGTGCTGATCGCGGTTGCCAGCCCGGCGGCGGCGCTCGGGCTGGCGGCCGCCCTTGTCGGTTTCGGCGGGCTTGGACTGACCCTGGGGGCTCGGGCCCGAGACTGGGCACCACCCCGGCGTGAGCGCGAGGGGGAGCCCGCATCTGTCAACCGGCCGCTGGTGCTCGCCTTCGCCTGCATGGCCGGAATGGGCGCCGGGATCGGCTTCTTCGAGGTGGCGGTCGCTGCCTTCGCTCAGGCCGAGGGCTCGGAGGCGGGCGCCGGCCTGCTCTTCGCCGCGCTCTCGATCGGCGGCATCTGCGGAGCCCTCGTCTACGGCTCGCGCGCCTGGCGCGGCTCGACCGCCCGCCACTACGCGCTCTTACTCACCGCGCTCGGCGCCGGGTTGCTGTTGCTCACGGTGCCCGAGACGCTCCCGGCGCTGGTCGCGCTCACCGGCCTCGCCGGGCTCGCCTTCACCCCGGTGTTCATCGCCAACTCGCTGCTGATCGAGGAGCTGTCGCCGGCGGGACCGGCCGCCGTCGCCTTCACCTGGGTGAGTACGGCAATGAATCTCGGGGTCGCGCTCGGAGCAGCCGCCGGGGGCGGTCTCGTCGATGCCGACGGCACGGACTCGGCTTTCCTCGCCGGCGGCGCAGTGGTCCTGGTCGCCGCGGCTGCGGCGGTCCTGCTGGAGCCGCCTTTCAAGGCGGTCCGCGACGGCTGACCAACCGCACGTGGGCGGGATATGGGCGGCTGAGCTCGCCCACGTGGTGGCGCGCTCGGGTCGCAAGCCCGAGCCCAGGTCGCTGGAGGAGGTCGCGTGAGCACCGGCGCGAGGTAGCCTGTGGTGCGACCGGATGGACCCGCTCGATACCCAGACCACGGCGGTACGCGAGAGCGAGCCGACCGCCGACGCGCCGGCCGACGAGACCCTTCCGGATCTCGAGGACCCGGCCCTCTACTTCAACCGCGAGCTCTCCTGGCTCGACTTCAACGATCGCGTCCTGCAGCTGGCCGAGGACTCCTCGGTGCCACTGCTCGAGCGCGCCAAGTTCGCCGCGATCTGGGAATCGAACCTGGACGAGTTCTTCATGGTCCGGGTGGCGACCCTGCACGATCAGGTCGAGGCCGGTAACCAGGCACGCGGCGCGGACGGGATGGCGCCGATGGAGCAGATCATGGCGGCCCGCGAGCAGGTGATCGCCCAGCGCGATCGCCTCAGCCGAACGCTGGAGTCCGACCTCCGTCCTGCGCTCGCTGAGCACGGGATCCAGATCATCACCCTCGACGCTGCTTCGAGCGAGGAGTCGGGTGAGCTCGAGCAGCTGTTCGAGGACCAGGTGTTTCCGGTGCTGACCCCGCTCGTGATCGGGCGCGGGCGACCGTTTCCCTACATCTCCAACCTCTCGCTCTCGCTCGCGGTCGTCCTCCGCGACCCCGAGCAGGTCGAGAACGAGATTCTCGCCCGGGTCAAGGTGCCGAAGGAGGTGCTCGGCCGCTTCCTCGACGTCGGGCGCGCCGGCGACACCCTGGTCCCGCTCGATTCGCTGATCGCCGCGAACCTCGGGTCGCTGTTCCCGGGGATGGAGGTGATCGACCACTCGCTCTTCCGGGTCACGCGCGACACCGATTACGACGTCTCCGATGAGGCCGACGACCTGATGCGCGCGGTCGAGGAGGAGCTTCGCCGGCGCCGCTTCGGCGAGGTCGTCCGGCTCGAGGTCGAGTCGGCGATGAACCCACGGCTGCGCCAGCAGCTCGTCGCCGCGCTCGGGATCGAGGATCACCAGGTGTATGAGGTCGACGGCCTGCTCGACATCGCCGACCTCTGGGACGTGGTCGGGGTGGCGGGCCACAAGGAGCTTCGCGACCAGTCGTTCACCCCGGTGACGCCGCCGCGGCTGCTGACCAGCGACGACAGCCGCGAGGGCGACTTCTTCAGCGCGATCCGCGAAGGGGACATCCTCGTCCACCACCCGTATGACTCCTTCGAGGCCACGGTCGAGCGGTTCGTCAAACAGGCTGTCGCCGATCCCAACGTGCTCGCGATCAAGCAGACCGTCTATCGCACCAGCGCCGACTCGCCGCTGGTTCCGGGGCTGATCGACGCCGCCGAGAGCGGCAAGCAGGCGGTCTGCCTGGTGGAGCTCAAGGCGCGCTTCGACGAGCGGGCAAACATCAAATGGGCGAAGAAGCTGGAGGAGGCGGGGGTCCACGTCGTCTACGGGATCCCGCGGCTGAAGACCCACGTCAAGTGCGTGCTCATCGTCCGCCGCGAGGGCGGCGGCATCCGCCATTACTGCCACATCGGCACCGGCAACTACAACCCGAAGACCGCGCGCATCTACACCGACCTCGGGATCTTCACCTGCGATCCCGAGATCGGCGCCGACATCGCCGAGATGTTCAACTCGCTCACCGGCTACGCGCGCCCGCACCACTACCGCGAGGTCCTGGTCGCCCCGTTCAACCTCCAGAGCGGGATCCTCGAGGAGATCGAAGCGACGATCTCGGCGCACTCGCCCGAGCGCCCGGCGCGGATCCGCCTGAAGATGAACTCGCTGCTCGACCCGAGCATGATCCAGGCGCTCTATCGAGCCTCGCACGCCGGGGTCGAGGTCGACGTGAACGTGCGCGGAATCTGCGCGCTGCGCCCCGGGGTGGAGGAGGTCTCCGAGAACATCTCCGTCGTCTCGATCGTCGGGCGCTTTCTCGAGCACTCGCGGATCTATTCCTTCGAGCGCCCCGGAGAGCCGGCGAGCGTCTACATCGGCTCCGCCGACCTGATGCCGCGCAACCTTTACAACCGAGTCGAGCTGGTCACACCCGTACGCGAGGAGAAGCTGCGCGCGGAGCTCGGCGACGTGCTCGACCGCGCCTTCGCCGACGACACCAACGCCTGGGAGCTCCACAGCGACGGCGGCTGGGTTCGACGCAGCCCTGACGGCGACCCCCGCAACCTTCAGGACGAGATGATCGAGCGCCACCTCGCGCGCACCGCCTCGGCCGCCAAGTCCGAGGCGCCCGCCGCGATCTGACCTCGAGTGGCCACCGTCCACACTCCCCGCGGCTACTGGCTCGAGCAGGCTGGTCGCGCCGAACCCGCGGGGCCGCTTTCGGGCAACCGCAGCGCCGACGTGGTCATCGTCGGCGGCGGTTACACCGGGCTGTGGACCGCATGGCAGCTGAAGCAGCTCGAGCCCGGGGCGGCGGTCGCGCTGTGCGAGGTCGAGGTCTGCGGCGAGGGGCCGAGCGGGCGCAACGGCGGCTTTTGCAACGCGCTCTGGTTCGGGCTGCCGGCGATGCGCGAGCGCTTCGGCGACCAGGGGGCGGCCAAGGTCGGGGCTGCGGCCCAGGCCTCGGTCGACTCGATCGGCCGCTTTTGCGACCAACACGAGGTCGACGCCTGGTTCACGCAGCGCGGCTACCTGCAGGTCTCGACCGCGCCTGCCTGGGATCACGCCTGGGACGCGGTCGTCGAGTCGTGTCGCGTGCTCGGTCAGGTCGGCGCTTGCGAGGCGCTCGGCACCGACGAGGTCGCTGCGCGGTGTCGCTCACCGGTCTTTCGCGCCGGCGCCCTCTATCCCGGGGCGGCGACCGTGCAGCCGGCGCGGCTCGCGCGAGGGCTTCGCGACCGCGTTCGCGAGGCCGGGGTCGAGGTCTTCGAGCGCACCCCGGTGCGCTCGGTGGGCCGGCGCGACGGGACGATCGTCGCCGAGACCGACGACGGCACGGTGCGCGCAGGGGCGGCCGTGATGGCGACCGGCGGAGCGCTGGTCGGGCTGCCGCCGATGCGCCGCCGCCTGACCCTGACCTCGAGCCACATGGTGATCACCGAGCCGGTGCCCGAGCTGCTCGAGGAGATCGGCTGGACCGGCGGCGAGTGCATCACCGACTCGAGGGCGATGATCCACTACTTCCGCACAACTCCCGACGGGCGGATCGCCTTTGGCTGGGGGGGCGGGCGGGTCGCCAAGGGCGCGCAAACGCACGGCAGGGCCGAGGTCGACCCGTTGGTCACCGAGCAGATCGAGCGCCATCTGGTCCGGTTCTTCCCCGGCCTCGAGGGACGCCGGGTCGAACACGCCTGGGGCGGGCCGATTGACGTCTCGCCGAGCCATCTGCCGGTGATCGGCGAGCTCGAGCCCGGCGTTCACTGCGCCTACGGGTACACCGGCCACGGGGTCGGGCCCTCGCACATGGTCGGGCGCTCGCTCGCCTCGCTGGCGCTCGACCGCCGCGACGACGCGAGCCGGCTCGCCTTCGTGGCCCCTGCGCCGCAGCGGGTTCCGCCCGAGCCCTTCCGCTACCTCGGCGGCTCGGTGATCCGCCAAGCGATCCTGCGCAAGGAGGCTGCGCTCGAGCGCGGCGAGCGCCCCGATCCGGTCACCCGGCTGGTGGCCGGCATCCCCGAGCGGATCGGGATCCACATCGGGCGCTGACCGGTTGGCGGATCCGCCCCCCGAGCTCAGCGGGCCGCGAGTGCAATGGTCGGTTGTGCGCCCGAGCACCATGCCCGCTTGCGAGAGCTGCAGTGTATGCGGAGACCGACCCGATGTTTCGCCACGCGGGACTCGACCTGTTCTTGGATCGATCTGCTCGCCGAGGAGTTCGTCCGCGTCGTCGACTAGGGTCAGGATGACGTCGGGTGGACCTCAAGTCTTCGAGGTGCGATGCCGACACATCCTTGGATGCCGCGCCGTCTGTCCGCCTCTCCTCGCTCACCGTCGACCTCCGCCCGAAGGGAAAAGATCCTTGCGCCAGCGCCTCACCTACGCCAACGTCGTCTCGACCATCGCCCTGTTCTTGGTGCTCACCGGAGGCGTGGTCTACGCCGCCTCGAAGATCCGCACCAAGGACATCCAGCGCCAGGCGGTGACCCAGAAGAAGCTCGCCCCGGACGCGGTCAAGAACGGCAAGCTCGCCGAGGGCGCGGTCGGCACCGCCAAGCTCGCCGAGGGCGCGGTCACCAACGCCAAGGTCAAAGACGACTCGATCGAGCCCCAGAAGCTGACCTTCCCCGTCTTCTACACCGCCAGCCCCTCGGGCGGCTCCCAGCCGGTGACCGGCGGCCAGCCGAATCCCTATCCGATCTCGGGCGGCCAGTGGACCCAGCGAGCGAACGCGATCAACGTGGTCTTCGGCGAGGCCACCGCGACGCTCGCCTACGACGGCACCGGCTCGGGCTCCTGTCAGGTGTTCTTCGACCTCCGCATCAACGGCCAGCAGGTGGGTGGTGGCCAGATCCAAACCAACTCGCCCACGCTCGAGCAGGTCACCGGGGAGCTCGGAGCCGGGACGTCGATCGGGCCGCTGAATCCCGAGCAGCGCACGCTGACGATCCAGATCGGCTCCAACGGCGACTGCGTGGCGGGCTCGACGATCGACTCGACCCGGTTCAAGGTGCTCGACTTCGGCTGACCGGGCTTTCGGCAAGGCCTGGCACAACAACCATCACGCCTTCCCACCTCCGCCCGCCATGGATTGAAGCGTTGGCAGCTCGACCCGGGCGGTTGGCTGATCGCCGGGCTGGAACGCTGGGATCTCGCATGGGACGTCATCCGAATCAGCCCCAAACACCAACAGGCCAAACGCGATCGCGATGGCCGCTCTCTTTAATTGGATAGATCGGGCGCTGCGTCGGTGGCGCGGACCGGAGCGGGGATCAGCGCCGCGCCCGCTATCACCAAACAGAACGCGAGCATCCGCCCGGTGATCTCCAGCGCCCCGGCGCCGACCGGGTCGCGGAAGACGAGAATGCCGCCGATGATGCCGGTGAGGTTGGCCGTAACCGAGGTCAGCGCGATCACCTCGACGCCCGGCCCCAACTGCAGTCCACGGGCCGAGGAATAGAAGGCGCCCACCGAGGCCACCAGCGCCGCCCCGGTCCACGGGCTGATCAACTCGAGCGCTCCGTCTTCGACCGCGTCCGCCAGGTACTTGATCGCGATGTCGGAGACGCCGAAGAGCGCCCCCGCGGCAGCGCCTAGGAGCAGACCTTGCGCCGCGGGCGAGACGCTGCGGTGGGTGGAGATCGCGGCGACCGCGCCGCTGAGGACGAGAATGCCGCACTCGACCACGATCAACGCCGCCGGAGCGTAGCCCGGCGGATCGCCGTCGCCCGGACCGGGGTCAGCCCGATGATCGCGAGTCCGACCGCGGTGAGAATCACCCCTACCCACTGGCGGCGTCCGAGTCGGAAGCCGAAAAAGCGCTCGGCGAAGACGGCGAGGAACACGAGCCCGCCCGAGAGGACGGCCTGCACGATCGACAATGGCGCGAGCGCGAGCGCGCCGACGTGGAGCACCCAGGCGCCGACCGCCACGACCCAGCCGATCGCGAACGACCTCGAGCGAAAGAGGCCGACCGCGCTTCGCAGCGGGTGGCGGATCCGCACGGGCGGCGCCAGAACCGCGCCGCGGTGCTTGAGTAAAAAGGGCGACACTCGTCGCGACGGCGCAGGCAACCGCGAGCGCGAGTCCAAGGATCATCGTGGCGACCGCCCTCTAGAGGCACGAACGGTGGCGGGCGGGCGCGAGAGCCTGATGCTCATTTCGACTTTGGGAGCGGACCGCCCTTCAGGTCGCTAGGGTCGGCGTGGCAGGTTCCGCTTCGACGTGGCGTCGTGGATCGGGCCCTGGGGGGTCCGCTCGACAAGGTCCTCGGCGGGCCTCGACTCATCGGGAGGCACGGGGTCGTCTCGGTGATCGCCCTCGTATTCGCCCTCTGACGGTTGCTCGCCGTTGCCGCTGGGCTCGTCGGGATGCGTCTCTTCTGCGGCGCGCTCTTCAGATTCCACGTCGTCTCCTCAGCTTGTGCCTTATCGAATCGGGAGGCGCCCTAGACGGATACGACTACGCCTTGGCTAGTGACGCACGGCTCCCTTCCCGTCGAGTCTTTTCGCTGTCCCACTTGAGCGCCGGTGCGGGTTCCCGTTAACAGCGTTTTCGCTGTCCGGGATCGGCGCGGCGTGAATCACTGGCTAGCCTCGCGCGCTTTGGCGCGGCTCCGAGAGCACCACGCCGTAGAGCACGTGGTCGGCGGCCAGCGCGAGGCGGTCGACTGGACGCACCCGCTCAGCTTGGCTGAGGCCCAGGGCCGGCGCGATTCCCAGCTCGAAGCCCAGCCAGACGACGAGCCCATAGATCGGGCCAGCCCAGCGACGGCGGCGCACAGGACCGGGCAGCGCCCCGAACGCCGCGCCCGCGCCGGCGCCGAAGGCCCAGTGGGCCGCCTCGACCAGCCCCCTGCGCTGCCTACGCGGCGCCCGCCGCAGCAGAGCCCGCAGCCCGCGGGCGCGCTGATGGCTGACGGCGTGGGGCGGAGTCTGTTCCAAGAGTCCGAGCTCGGTCGTCATCACGCGCATTCCGGTCATCGCCATCGCGCCGACCGCCCCGCGCGCGCCGGCGTGCAGCACCTCGCCCAGGCGCGAGTCATCGCCCAGTCCTTCCGGTTCGGCTGGGTCCTCGCCCATCTCCGCCGCCACCGGGTAACCCTACCCCGCAACCGCGCGGCGACGCCATTCACTCGCAGCCTTCGCCCTCGTGGAGAGTCTTCGCTAGCGCAGTCGGTCGCTCGGGCCGGACCGGTGTGCGAAACATGCGTTCGATGAGAGCCGGCGCCTCAATGCACGCGCCGATGCAGAGGGCGTTCCCGTGACCTTCGCGATCACGGGTCGAGATCGCGAGCTCTATGGCGCTTGTTCTCAGTGCTACGAGGCCGGTTTGCATGGACAGCGGTACTCCTGATGGATCCCGCGATACTGGGCGAGGGATGTCGCAGGAGAACGTGGAGTTGGTGCGGAGGATGGCGGCGGCGTGGAACGAGGCGGGCTGGGAAGGTCGCCGACCAGAACCTGCTCGACCCGGAGGTCGAGTATCACGACGACAGAAGATGGCCGGAGGCGCGGTCGACCGTCGGGCCATCGGCGCTCGTGGAACGCTTCGGGGAGGTCATGGACGTGCTGGGCAAGGATGCAAGGGTCCAGTTGGAGGAGGTTCTCGACGCTGGCGGCGACTCCGTGGTCATGATCTTTCGATTTGCCGGAGAGGCGCGGGCGAGCGGCCTCCAACACGAGTATCGCTGGGGCTTCGTCTGCCGAGTGAGCGAGCGGCGGATCGCATATATCCATGCGTACCTCGATCCTGACGAAGCCCTCGAAGCCGCCGGACTCGAAAAGTAGTGCTTGGACGAAAAGCGGTACTCCGCTGTTATGGCTAGGAACCGATCCTGCCTGTGGGCCACGGGGGCGGCGACTGCAATCGCGCGGGCCCCATTTGTCTGAGCTCTCGGGCAAGCCTAAGCGCCCCAACCCGCTGCTGTCAGTAAGAACACGCGGCCACCCCGCCGCTCGCGCGGCTAGGCTCGCCCGATGCGAGGTCCGGATGGCCGGTGTATCGGATTGCTCGACATGGACGCGTTCTACGTCGCGGTCGAGTTGCTGCGGCGCCCGCAGCTCCGCCGGAAGCCGGTGATCGTCGCCGGGAGCGGGCCGCGTGCGGTGGTCACTACCGCCTCGTATGAGGCGCGGCCGTTCGGGGTCGGCTCGGCGATGCCGGTCGCCCACGCGCGCCGGCGCTGTCCCGATCTGGTCCACCTGCCGGTCGACATGGCCCACTACCGCGAGCGCTCGGCCGAGGTGATGAAGCTCGTCGGCGAGCTCGGCGCCCCGATCCAGCCGGTCTCGCTCGACGAGGTCTACCTCGATCTCAGCGGGCTGCCCGACCCGATCGCACGGATGAGCGGGCTGGTGCGAGCGATTCGCGCGCGCCTGCGGCTGGATGCCTCGGTCGGGGTCGGACCGAACCGGCTGGTGGCCAAGGTCGCCTCCGACGCCGACAAGCCCCGCGGCTTCGTCGTGCTCACGCGCGAGCAGGCGGCCAAGCGCTTCGCCGGCGCCCCTCCCCGACTGCTCCCGGGGATCGGGCCGAAGACCGCGGAGCGCCTGGCCGCACTCGGGGTTGAGACGATTGGGGCCCTGCAGCGCCGTCCGGTCGATGAGCTGGTTGCCCGCTTCGGCGAAAGCCACGGGCGGGCCCTTCACGACCGCTCGCACTTTCGAGACGACTCGGCGGTGGCTCGGAGCGAGGCCAAGTCGCGCTCGGTCGAGACCACCTTCGATCACGACATCGCCGACCATGCGAGGCTCGAGCGGATCCTCGACCAGCAGGCGCGGCGGCTCGCCGCGGAGTTGCGCGAGCGCCGGACCGCCGGGCGCACGATCGGGATCAAGGTCCGCCTCGACGACTGGACCACCGTGACGCGAGTGCAGACCGTGGCGGCGCCGACCAACGACGCCGAGTTGATCTCGGCCACGGCGCGCTCGTTGCTGCGCGCCTACGCGCCGCCGCGCCCGGTGCGCCTGCTCGGGGTACGGGTGGCCTCGTTCGCGCTCGAGGCCGAGCAGCGGGCGCCGGCGCCGGCGCCCCTCACCCTGCTGCCCGCCGCCTGACTCGGCGTGGCGCAAGCGTCGCGCTCGGCGATCTCAGCGCGTCAGCAACAGGACCCAGAAGACGGTGCCGAGGAGGGCGGAGATCAGTACGCCGCGAGCGAGCGAGCGGTCGCCGCTGGAGTTGACGAAGGCGGCGCCGACCAGGCCCGCGAGCGGCAGCGCGAAGCTGCCCACGTAGGCGGCGATCGCGACGTTTCGCCGGCGCTTTTCGTGCGGGCTCACGCAGGGCCGGTGGCCGGATCTACTCCGCTCACCACCGCGAGGTGACCACCTTCTTGCGGGTGTAGAACTCGACCGCGTCCGAGCCGTTGGCGTGCAGGTCGCCGTCGATCGAGTCCTTCCAGCCCGAGAACGGAAACCAGGCGACCGGGGCGGCGACGCCGACGTTGACCCCGAGCATCCCGGCCTCGGCACCCCAGCGATAGGCGCGGGCGGCGCCGCCGGAGGTGGTGAAGATCGAGCCGGCGTTGCCGTAGCGCGAGCCGTTGGCGAATTCGAGCGCCGCGTCGAGATCGTCGGCGCGAACCACCGCCAGCAGGGGGCCGAACAGCTCCTCGCGGGCGAGATCGGACTCCGGCTCGGAGGTGGCGACGATCGACGCCCCGATCAGCGTCCCGCCGGGGCCGGCATCGCGACGTCCATCGAGGACGACCTCGTCGTTGCCCGCCGCCGCGGCCTCGATCGCCGCCGCGATCCGATCGCGAGCCTCGGGGCCGACCAGCGGGCAGACCTCGACCCCCTCCTGGTCGCCGGGGCCAACCCCGAGATCGGCGGCGGCCGCCGCGAGCGCGTCGAGTGCCCGCTGCTGTTGATCGGCGGTTCCGACCAAGACGGCGACCGAGCCCGCCAGGCAGCGCTGCCCCGCCGCGCCGAAGGCCGACGACATGATCGCCGGCACAGTGGTCGCCAGATCGGCGTCGGGCATCACGATCAGCGAGTTCTTGGCCCCGCCGAGCGCCTGGAAGCGCTTGCCGCCGGCCGCCGAGCGTTCGGCGATGTAGCGCGCGGTCTTCGCCTGGCCGACGAACGAGATCGCGTCGATCTCGGGATGGTCGAGCAGCCCGTTGACCGCGTCGTGGGCACCGTGGACGAGGTTGAGGACGCCGTCGGGGAGCTCTTCGATCTCGTCTATGAGCTCGAAGATCAGCTCCGAGGGCCGCGGGTCGCGCTCCGAGGGCTTGAGGATGAAGCTGTTGCCGCAGGCGATCGCGTAGGGCAAGAACCAGAGCGGGATCATCGCCGGGAAGTTGAACGGGGTGATCGCGGCGACGACTCCGACGGGCTGGCGCACCAGCTCGACGTCGACTCCGCCGGCGACGCCCTCGAGGTTCTCGCCCTTGAGGAGGTGGGGGATCCCGCAGGCGGCCTCGGTCGACTCGATCCCGCGCATCACCTCGCCCCGGGCGTCGGCGAGTGTCTTACCCATGTCGGCGGTAACCAGCTGGGCGATCTCCTCCTGGTGCTCCCAGAGCGCCTCGCGAAGCGCCATCACCGCGCGGGCGCGCTTTTGCGGGGCCACCGCTCGCCACGCGGGCTGGGCCTCGCGCGCGGCGCGGGCGGCGGCGTCGACGTCGGAGGCCGCCGAGAGTGGCACCAGCGCGTTGATCTCGCCCGTCGCCGGGTTGCGGTCCTCGAGCGTGCCCGAGCCGGCGGCCTCTACCCAGCCGCCGCCGATGTAGTTGCGCAATGTCCTCGTCTGGGTTTCAGTCGCCATATGGGTACCACCACTCCTTGGCTTCGATCTCGGTTTCGATGTGAACGTGCTTGGTTTCCTGAAAGGCCTCGAGGCCCTCGCGGCCGAGCTCGCGGCCGAGCCCGGACTGCTTGAAGCCGCCGAACGGGCCGGCGTCGTTGTCGGTGAGCGGGTCGTTGAACCAGACCGTGCCCGCCTCGAGCTCGCGCATGCAGCGAAGCATCGTCTTCATGTCCTCGGTGTAGACGTTGGCGCCGAGGCCGAACCGGGTCGAGTTGGCGAGCTTGATCGCCTGCTCGAGCGAGCCGACCGCGACCAGCGGGGCTACCGGCCCGAACGTTTCCTCGGTCAGCAGCGCGGTCTCGGTGGCGGCCCCGGTGACCACCGCCGGCGCGTAGAAGTGACCGCGGTCATGCCCCGCTGAGTCGCCACCGACGACCAGCTCGGCGCCGGCGGCGACCGCGGCCTCGACCTGATCCGCGACCTTGGCGCGCTGCGAGGCCGAGACCATCGGCCCGACATCGGTGCTCGGATCGAGCGGATCGCCTACGACCAGCGAGCGGGTGTGGTCGGTGAACGCCTGCAGGTACTCGTCGTAGACGTCGTCCATGACATAGAAGCGCTCCGCCGACGTGCACACCTGGCCGGCGTTCAGAAACGCGGCCCAGGCGCCGCCCCTGGCGGCGATCTCGAGCTTGTCGGCGACGTCCGAGCAGACGATGAATGGGTCCTTGCCGCCCATCTCCAGGTTGACCCGGGCGACGCGCTCGGCGCACACCCCGGCGATCCTCTTGCCGGTCTCGACCGAGCCGGTGAAGGCGACGCAGGCGATCCGCTCGTCGCCGACGATCGCGGCGCCGACCTCGCCGGCGCCGGCGATCAGGTTGACGACGCCGGCCGGCAGGTGATCGAACGCGTCGCCGAGCGCCAGGGTCGACAGCGGCGCCACCTCCGACGGCTTGCACACGCTGGCGTTGCCGGCGGCCAGCGCCGGGGCCAGCTTCCACGCCAACAACAGCAGCGGGTAGTTCCAGGGGACGATGCAGGCGACCGGCCCGACAGGGTCCTTGACCACCAGGGCGAGCTGGCTCGACTCGATCGATGGGATCACGCGTCCGGCCGAGTCGCGCCCGATCTCGGCGTAGTAATCGAAGGCGGCCGCGGTCCAGCCGATCTCGTCGACGTTCTCGAGCCTCGGCTTGCCGCCCTCCAGGGTCATCAGCTCGGCGAGCTCATCCGTCTGCGCGCGCAGCCGCGTCGCGACCTCGTGGAGCATCTCGGCGCGCTCGACCGCGGGGGTGCGCTCCCAGCCGCGCTGGGCCTCGGCGGCGGCGCTGATCGCTGCCTCGATCTGCTCGGCCGATGGCAGACCGACGGTGGCGACGGTGCGCTCGGTGAACGGGTTCTCGACCGCCAGCTGCTCGCCCTCGCCGCCGATCCGCTCGCCGCCGATCCAAAGCCGCGTTTCGCGCTCTCCCATGCGGCGATGCTAGCGCCGGCGCGCTCCGCTTCGAGTACAAGCCCGGGCCGCCGCGCTGGACGCTTCGGCGGTCGGCACGGGCGCTTCGAGCCGCCTCGGGAGGGTATGGTCGCGAGGCGATGGCCGATTCGAGCTCCAAGCAGGCCGGTCGGCGCGACGAGTCGGAGGAGGAGCGCCTCGACCGCAACCTCGGCGAGCTGCTGCAGGAGCTACGCGTCGTCATCCCCGGGATCCAGTTCCTGTTCGCCTTCCTGCTGGTGGTCCCGTTCCAGCAGGGGTGGGTCGACGTGACCGACTTCGAGAAGCGCGTCTATTACGTCACCCTGCTGCTCACCGCGGCTTCGTCGGTCTGCCTGATGGCCCCGACCGCGCGCCACCGGATCCGCTTCCGCGACCTCGACAAGGAGTGGATCGTCAATACCTCGCACAAGTACGCGATCGCCGGGATGAGCTTCCTGGCGCTCGCGATCGCCGGGGTGATCCTGTTCGTCTCCCACGTCGTCTATGACGCCGGCGTGGCCGCCGCGGCGACGGCGGCGGTCGCGCTCGCGATCGGCTGGGCCTGGTTCGCCGCTCCGCTGGTTCGCGACCTGCGCGACGACCGCGGCTAAGCGTCCGGGCAGACGACGCTCAGCTCGTGGCGGCGCCCGGCGCGGGCGGGGCCGGTGCGGCGCTGACGAAGCTCGCGCCGTCGTCCTCGGCCGCGCGCTCGGCGAGCTTCTCGGCCCTTCGCTGCTGCCAGATCGTGAACACCATCGCGACGATGGTGAGCCCGAAGAGCAGCGTCGCCATCACGTTGACCTCAACCGGGATGCCGCGCTGAGCGGCGCCGAAGATATACAGCGGGAAGGTGACCGTCGTTCCGGAGTTGAAGTTCGAGATCACGAAATCATCGATCGAGAGCGCGAAGGAGAGGAGCGCGCCGCCGACCAGCGCCGGCATCAGCAACGGCAGCGTGATTTTTCGAAAGGTCGTGAACGGGGTCGCACCGAGATCCTGGGCGGCCTCCTCGAGGCTTCGATCAAAGCCGATCAATCGCGACCTGACGACGACGACGACGAAGCTGATGCAGAACATCACGTGGGCGATGAACAGGGTGAGGAAACCGAGCGAGATTCCGTAGATGAGGAACATCGAAAGCAGCGCGGCGCCGATCACCACCTCCGGTGTCGCCATCGGGATCACGATCAGGAAATTCGACGGACCGCGGCCGAAGAACTCATACCGCACCAGCGCCAGCGCGATCATCGTCCCGAGGATCGTCGCGACCAGGGTCGAGAGCGCCGCCAGCTCGAGGCTCTTCAGCATCGCGTCGTTGAGCTCCGGGATGCCGAAGGCGTTCTGCCAATGCTCGAGGGTGAACCCGACCCAGGTGAAGTTGTAGCGGCCGGAGGGGTCGTTGAAGGAGAAGCCGATGATCACGGCGATCGGCAGCAGCATGTAGATCACCGCAACCACGGCGAAGATCATCAGCCCGTTGCGACGCAGCCAGTTCACGCCGGCTTCTCCTCGTCGCCCATCAAGGCCTCTGAGCCGGCGAATCGGATGTAGACGAAGACAAGCGCCATGATTCCGGCCATGAGCACGAACGAGAGTGCCGCCGCCGACGGATAGTCACGCTGGGTGATGTAGAGCGACTGGATCGTGTTGCCGATCATCTTGTTGTTGGCGCCGCCGAGAAAGAACGCGTTGATGTAGTCGCCCATCGCCGGGATGAAGGTCAGCAGGGTGCCGGCGACGATCCCCGGTGCGGTGATCGGAAGGGTCACCCTCCGGAACGCCGTGGCCGAGTTCGAGTAGAGGTCCTTCGCCGCCTCTATCAAGCTGTGATCCACGCGCTCGAGGCTGGCGTAGAGCGGCAGAATCATGAACGGCAGGAAGTTGTAAGTGAGGCCCGCGACCACAGCGGGTCCGGTCGCCAGCACTCTGCCACCGTCGGGAACGATCCCGATCGTCTGCAGAACGCCGACAACCGGGCTCTCGTCGGAGAGGATGGTTTCCCACGCCAGGGTGCGGATCAGGTAGGTGGTGAAGAATGGCGCGACGACCGCGAACAGCAACACGTTGCGCCAGCGGCCGGCCTTGAAGGCGATTGCGTAGGCGAGCGGATAGCCGATCAGCAGACAGAGAACTGTCGCGCTTCCCGCGTAAAGGAGGGAGCGCACGAACTGGGTGTCATAGAGCGAGAGGCTGTCCCCGAAGTTCGACCAGTCCCAGTCGAAGCTGTAGCCCTGTTCGAGCGTGTCGCCACCGTAGAGGGAGAGCTTGCCCGAGTAGTAGAGCGGGATGACGAAGAAGACGATCAGCCACAACAAGCCCGGTGCGAGCAGCAGATATGGAGTGAGTCTGCTCTTCCTCACCGGTTCAACCCTCAGCCACCACTGACCGCGGCCTCGAACGCCTCCGTGATCTCCTGCTCCTCATTCCCGGTGATCACGGGCGCCTCGTCGCACGGCTCGGTGAACTTCTCCGAGGGAAAGATCAACTTGTTCTTGGCGATCTCCGGGTCGTCCTTGAGCAGCACCTCCTTGGTCCCCGCGACCGGCGAGACGTAGTTGACGTAGGCCTCGATCTGGGCCTGGTGCTTCGGGTCATAGGTGTAGTTCATGAACGCCTCGGCGGCGGTCGGGTTCGGCGCGCCGATCGGGATCACCATGTTGTCCGACCAGCGCATGCAGCCCTCTTCCGGCATCCGCCACTCGATATTCGGGTCGTCGGCCTGGAGCTGTACGGCGTCCCCCGACCAGCCGATCACCGCGACGGCATCGCCCGAGGTCAGATCGCGGGCGTAGTCGTTGCCCGTGAAGCGGCGGATCTGTCCCGAGTCGACGGCGCCCTGGATCTTGTCAACTGCTGCCAGCCAGTCATCCGCCGTCGCATTCTCCAGATCGACGCCCATCGACTTCATCACCAGCGGGACGGTGTCTCGCATCTCAGTGAGCATCTCGACCTTCCCCGCGTACTGAGGGTCGAAGAGGTCCGCGATCGAGGTCACATCGGGCGCCAGGTCCTTACGCACGATCACCCCGGTGAGCCCGGTCTGCCAGGGCATCGAGTAGTCACGGCTGGGGTCAAAAGGCGGGTCTTGGAGGCTCGGGACGAGGTTCTTGTAGGCGTTCGGCATCGCCGCCTTGTCGAAGTTCTGGAGGTAGCCGAGCTCGTGCATCTTGTTCGCCATCCAGTCGGTGACGACGAAGATCGAGCGACCGCCGGACTCCTCCTGGTCCAGCTGCGGCTGCACCTTGCCGAAGAACTCGGCGTTGTCGTTGACGTCCTCGATGTACTTGACCGTGACCCCGGTCTTTGCTTCAAAGTCGGGGATCGTCTGCTTGTCGATATAGAGCGGCCAGTTCGAGATCGTCAGCTCGCCCGAGGGAGTTGCGGAGGCATCGACCGTCTGCACACTGCCTGTCTGCGGCCCGCCGATGACCGCCTCCTCGCATCCGGCGAGGACCAGGGCGGCCAAGACGACAGACGCCAGCACCAGCCGTCGCAGCACCGGAACCCGCTCCGCCGGCTTAGTGCCCATTCGACTCAGCGTGGTTCTCGGACTCTCTGACGACGTGGATGTGCTCGGGCGCCCAGGAAAGGCGGACGTTGGCGCCGCCGCCCGGTAGGCGGGCGCGTTCAGCCTCGTCCGCATTCGGGACCAGCACCGTCATCCGCACGTCTCCGGCGAGCCTGACCACGATCTGCGTCGCGGTCCCCAGGTACACCGAGCTCTCGACCAAGCCTTCGACCTGGGGCCAGCTGTCGTGTGCCGGGGCGTCCATGGGATCGAGACGAAGCTTCTCCGGTCGGACGACGGCGTGACAGCGCTCGCCTGTCGCGATGCCCTCCACGGGCGCCTCGATCTCGACGCCGGCATCGAGTTGCACCCGCGTGCCGCTGCTGTTGGCCCGAGTCACCTTCCCGGGCATGAGATTGGAGACGCCGATGAAGCCGGCGACGAAGGTCGTGGTCGGCCGTTCGTAGACCGCCTCAGGTCCGTCGCATTGCTCGATCTGGCCGCGGTTCATGACGGCGATCCGGTCCGACATCGTCAGCGCCTCCTCCTGATCGTGCGTGACGTAGACGAACGTGATCCCGACATCGCGCTGAATCTGCTTGAGCTGCACCTGCAGGCCCTTGCGGAGCTTCAGATCGAGCGCGCCGAGCGGCTCGTCGAGCAACAGCACCTTGGGCATGTTGACCAGAGCGCGGGCGAGCGCCACACGCTGCTGCATCCCGCCGGACAGCTGATTCGGTCGCCGGTTGCTCGCATCCGCGAGACCCACGCGCTCGAGCTCGGCCTCGGCCCGCCGCTTGACCTCGTCTTTGTCAACCCCCTTGCGCTCGAGCCCGAAGGACACGTTCTGGCCGACGCTGAGGTGCGGGAACAGCGCATAGCTCTGAAAGACGGTGTTGGTCGGCCGCTTGTGCGGTGGCAGGCCGGCGACATCGCTTCCCTCGATCAGCACCTCGCCCTCGGTCGGTTGCTCGAAGCCCGCGATCATCCGCAGCGTCGTCGTCTTGCCGCAGCCCGAGGGGCCCAGCATGGTGAAGAACTCGCCCTCGGGGATGTCGAGGTCCATTCCGCGAACCGCGACGAAATCCCCGAACGCCTTATTCACGCCCCGCAGGCGAACGGTCGGCTCGCTCACTGCTCTCTCTGGCTCAGACAACCCATCCTCCTCCTCCTCCAGCTCCGCGCACGCGCCGGTAAGGCTAACGATCGAGGCCGGGGTGGCGCAAGTGGCGAAAACCCCAAAACGTCCAAGCGTGGTTGTGCAATTCGTACAAGAGCATGAACCCAAATTCACCCCGCAGCGGCTTGCCTTCCCCTTCGCGGCCAGTTACGGTTATACGGAATGTCGAGGCCGGGTGTACCGGCAGTCGCAGGAGGGAGACCAGATGGCGAGCACGGACACGATCACCAGACCCGCGGAGACTTCCAATCTTCAAGCGATGGCGAAGCGCCACCTGTGGATGCACTTCACCCGGATGGGCGCCTATGACGGCGTCAACGAGGTCCCGATCATCACCCGCGGTGATGGTGCCTACGTCTACGACGAACACGGCAAGCGCTATCTCGACGGCCTCTCGGCGCTGTTCTGCGTCAACGCTGGCCACGGTCGCAGCGAGATCGGCGAGGCGATGGCCCAGCAGGTCTCCGAGCTCGACTTCGTCACGATCTGGAGCTACGCGCATCCTCGCGCGATCGAGCTCGCCGAACGGATCGCGTCGCTCGCCCCCGGCGACCTCAACCGGGTCTTCTTCACCTCCGGCGGCTCGGAGGCGGTCGAATCGGCGATCAAGCTCGCCCGCGCCTATCACCAGCGGACCGGGAGCCCGCGCAAGATCAAGTTCCTGACCCGCGAGATCGCCTACCACGGGACCACTCTGGGCGCCCTGCAGGCGACCGGGATCCCGGCCCTGCGCACCGACTTCGAGCCCCTGGTGCCGGGCGGGATCAAGGCCCCGAACACCAACAGCTATCACTGGCCCGAGGACCGCGACCCGCTCTGGGCCGCGGACCAGATCGAGGAGAAGATCGTCTTCGAGGGGCCCGAGACCGTCGCCGCGGTGATCCTCGAGCCGCTTCAGAACGCCGGCGGCTGCATTCCACCTCAGGAGGGTTACTTCGAGCGGGTGCGCGAGATCTGCGACCGCCACAACGTCCTCCTGATCTCCGACGAGGTGATCTGCGCCTGGGGCCGGCTCGGCCACTACTTCGGCTGCCAGCGCTATGGCTATCAGCCCGACATCGTCACCTCGGCGAAGGCGCTGACCTCGGCCTATGCCCCGATGGGGGCGTTGATCGCCTCCGATCGCGTCTATGAGCCGTTCTCGAAGGGCACCGAGTCGTTCACCCACGGGTTCACCTTCGGCGGCCACCCGGTCGCCGCCGCGGCGGCGATGGCCAACCTCGACATCTATGAGCGCGAGGATCTCTGCGGTCACGTGTTGCGCAAGGAGGGGGAGTTCCGCGGCATGCTCGACGGGTTGCGCGAGCTGCCGATCGTCGGCGACGTCCGCGGCGACGGCTTCTTCCACGCGATCGAGCTGGTCAAAGACCAGGAGACCAAGGAGGGCTTCTCCGACGAGGAGTCCGAGCACCTGCTGCGCGGCTTCCTCTCCGGTGAGCTCTACCGGCGCGGGCTGATCTGCCGCGCCGACGACCGGGGCGACCCGGTGGTCCAGCTCTCGCCGCCGCTGATCTGCGACACCGAGCAGTTCGAGGAGATCGAGTCGGTGTTGCGGGCCGTGTTGACCGAGGCCTCGGAGCGGATGCACTCGGGGTTTCGCAGCGAGGACCTGTAAGCGGCGCTCCGATGCTGACCGTCGGCGCCCTGGTCTCCGAGTGCGGGCTCAAGCTCGCGGCCGGCGAGTCGCGAGCGGGGACTCCGATCCGCTGGGTGGCGAGTTCCGAGCACGAGGATCCGACGCCCTGGCTGTCCGGCGGCGAGCTGCTGCTGACCACGGGCTACAACCTGGGCACCCCGGCACGCCAGCGCCGCTACGTCGAGCTGCTCGCCGGCAAGGGACTGGCCGGGCTCGGCTTCGGCATCGGCTTCGATCACAAGCGGATGCCCAAGGCGATCCTCGAGTCCGCCCGTGAGCACCAGCTACCGCTGTTCGAGGTGCCCTACGAGATGCCGTTCATCGCGATTATCGAGCGGGCGGCGGGCGCCCTCGTCAACGAGCAGTTCGACGTGCTCGAGCGCGGCACGCAGGTGCACGAGCGGCTCGAGCGTTTGGTGATCGAGGGCGGCGGGCTCGACGAGATCGTCGCCTCGACGGCGGCGGCGATCGCGGGCACAGCGCTGGTCCAGGACGCCGGCGGACGCGAGCTCTCGCGCCACCCGCGCCGCGGCGGGCTCGACCGCGAAGCCGCGACCACCCTGGCGCTCGAGATCGCCGCTCAACCGAACAACGGCGCGCCGGCGTCGTTCGCGCCCGCCGACAACGGCCTCGCCGAGCGCTCGCTGTGCGTCCCGGTGCCGGGGCGGGCCGGGGGCTCGCCCGTCGCCTGGATGACGGTGATCAGCGACCAGCCGCCGCTGGGGGAGTTCGAACGACTGATCGCCCGCCAGGCATCGATCGTGGTCGGACTCGAGCTGATGCGCGAGCGGGTCGTGCGCGAGACCGAGCGCCGGCTCGCCGGCGACCTGCTCGCCGACGCGCTCGGCGGCCGGCTCGAGGCCGATGAGCTGCGCGGCCGCCTGCGTCCGTTCGGGATCGGCGGCGAGGCCGCGGTGTTGGTGTTCGAGCTCGACGATCCGCCGGCGGCGGAGGCGCCGCTGGAGAGCGCGCTCTCGGAGGCGGGAGTGCCGGCGCTGGTCGCGACCAGCGCCGCCGGAGGCCGGCCGCTGCTGTGCGCCGTCGTCGACGCAGCGTCGAGCGACCCGGTCGGCACCGCCAGACGAGCGCGTGAGGCGCTCACCGGTGGCCCCGGTCGCAACGGCATCCGCGCCGCCGCCAGCCGCCCGGCCTCGGTCGGCTCGCTGCGCCGCGCCTTCCACGAGGCCCGCTGCGCGCTGGAGGCGACCTCGCTCGCCGAGGGCGAGGTGCCCGAGGTCGCCTCGCATCGCGACCTCGGCGCCTTCACGCTGTTGCTCGCGCTGCAGGACGACGACGCCCTGCGCCTTTACTCGGACGGCCTGCTCGATCCGATCGAGCGCACCGAGGGTGAGTACGGAGGCGAGCTGTTGCGCTCGCTGGAGGCGTTCATCGAGAACAACGGCAACTGGGAGCGGGCCGCGCGCCAGCTCTACTGTCACCGTCACACGCTTCGCTACCGGATCCGCAAGATCGAGGAGCTGACCGGGCGCGACCTGGGCCGGGCGACCGACCGGATCGAGCTCTGGCTCGCGCTCAGGGCGCGGGAGTTGGTGAGATGAGTCGGCAGTCGGCAGTCGGCAGTAGGCAGAGGCGGCCGGCGGTCTGCCTACTGCGAACTGCCTACTGCCTACTCGAACAAATGGAGATCAAGCGATGAAGGTCGGCGTACCGACAGAAATCAAGCCCGACGAATACCGCGTCGCGATCACCCCGGTCGGCGTCCGCGAGCTGGCCGAGCACGGCCACGACGTTCTGATCGAGGCCGGTGCCGGCGAGGGCTCGGCGATCTCAGACGCCGACTACACCGCCCAGGGCGCGCAGATCGCGGCCAACGCCGCCGAGGTCTTCGCCGAGGCCGAGATGGTCTTGGGGGTGAAAGAGCCCCAGCCGCAGGAGGTCGAGCTGTTGCGCTCGGGCCAGCTGCTGTTCACCTACCTGCACCTGGCGCCGGCCCCCGAGCTGACCAAGGGACTTTGCGCCTCGGGTGCCACCTGCGTCGCCTATGAGACGGTCGAGGACGCCCACGGGCGCCTGCCGTTGCTGGCGCCGATGTCGGAGGTCGCCGGCAAGATCGCCACCCAGGCCGGCGCCTTCATGCTCGAGCGCCCGCTGGGGGGCCGCGGGATCCTGCTCGGCGGGGTGCCCGGGGTGCCACCGGCCAATGTGATGGTGATCGGCGGCGGCGCGGTCGGCATGCACGCCGCCTTCATCGCGATCGGGATGGAGGCCGACGTCTTCGTCTACGACGTCTCGCTCGACAAGCTCAGAGAGCTCGACACCGCCTTCGGCGGGCGGGCCTCGACCGTGTTCAGCTCCACGCTTTCGATCGAGCAGCGCCTGCCCGACATGGACCTGGTGATCGGCGGGGTGTTGGTCCACGGCGCCCGCGCCCCGCACGTGATCACCCGCAAGCAGCTCGGGCTGATGAAGCGCCACGCGGTCTTGGTCGACGTCGCGATCGACCAGGGCGGCTGCTTTGAGACCTCGAGGCCGACCACCCACGGCGACCCGACCTATGAGGTCGACGGGATCATCCACTACTGCGTCACCAACATGCCCGGCGCGGTCCCGATCACCTCGACCTACGCGCTCACCAACGCCACCCTTCCCTACGTGCTCGCGCTCGCCGACCACGGCCTCGCCGAGGCGGCGCGCCGCGATCCGGGACTGCGGCTGGGGATCAACGTCGCCGCCGGACGGGTCACCCACCCCGCGGTCGCCGAGGGCGTCGGGATGGACTACGCGGCGCCTGAGCTGGCGCTCGGGATCGGCGAGCCCGAGGAAAGCATGCCGGGCTCGGACGGGGCTGGGGCGACGGCGACCCACGCGGCGCCGAACGCGCACTGAGCATGCAGCTGGCAGCGGCCAGACCAGCAACTAACAACTGACCACTAACAACTAACAACTTCAAAGGAGAGAAACACAAATTGGCAACCGTTACCGGAACCGAACTGAAGAACTTCATCGGCGGCGAGTTCGTCGAGCCGAGCGGCGGAGTCGAGGACGTGATCAACCCGTCGACCGGCGAGGTGATCGCCCAGGCGCCGGTGTCGACCACCGAGGACGTCGACAGGGCGGTGGTGGCGGCGCGGAAGGCCTTCGAGACCTGGGGCAAGTCGACCCCCCGGAGCCGCTCGGAGGCGCTGCTGGCGCTCGCCGACGCGATCCTCGAGCACGGCGACGAGTTCGCCGACATCGAGTCCGCCGACGCGGGCAAGCCGCGCCAGGCCTTCGTCGACGAGGAGCTCGAGATGTGCGCCGACAACCTGCGCTTCTTCGCCGGGGCCGCGCGCAACATGGAGGGCAAGGCCGCGGCCGAATACGTAGAGGGCTTCACCTCGATGGTGCGCCGCGAGCCGGTCGGCGTGGCCGCCCAGATCACGCCCTGGAACTACCCGCTGATGATGGCGATGTGGAAGATCGGGCCGGCGTTCGCGGCCGGCTGTACGAGCGTGCTGAAGCCGGCCGAGAACACCCCGCTGTCGACCTTCAGGCTGGCCGAGGTGGCGGCCGACATCCTGCCGCCCGGCGTGCTCAACGTGATCGGTGGTCACGGCGACCCGGCGGGCGCGGCGATGGTCACCCATGCCGACGTCGACATGGTCTCGCTCACGGGCTCGCCGGCGACCGGCAAGTGGATCGCCAAGGCTGCGGCGGACACGCTCAAGCGTGTCCACCTCGAGCTCGGCGGCAAGGCGCCGGTGATCGTCTTCGACGATGCCGACATGGATACGGCGCTCGAGTTCATCGCGGCGACGGCACTTTTCAACGCCGGCCAGGACTGCACCGCCGCGACCCGCATCCTCGCCTCCGGGAAGGTCTACGACAACGTGGTCAGCGGGCTGACAGAGCAGGCCCAGGGGTACACGATGGGCGACCTCAACGACCCTGAGACGACGCTCGGCCCGGTGATCTCCGAGGTCCAGCGCGAGCGGGTTGCCGGCTTCATCGAGCGCAAGCCCGACCACGCCGAGGTCGTCACCGGCGGCAAGCAGCCCGATGGGCCGGGGTTCTATTACGAGCCGACCGTGGTCGCCGACCTCGAACAGGACGACGAGATGGTCCAGGACGAGATCTTCGGCCCGGTGATGACCGTGCAGCGCTTCGATGACGAGGCCAAGGCGATCGAGTGGGCCAACGGGACAAAGTACGGTCTCGCGGCCTCGGTCTGGACCCGTGATGCGGGTCGCGCCTTCCGGGTCGCCAACGCGATCCGTTTCGGCGCCGTCTGGATCAACAACCACATCACGATGGCCTCCGAGATGCCCCACGGCGGCTTCAAGCAGTCGGGCTACGGTAAGGACATGTCGGCCTACTCGGTCGAGGACTACACCGTGGTCAAGCACGTGATGCTCAACCTCGAGGAGTAGACCGGGGGGTAGCTACGAATCGCGGCCGGCGGGCCGGGCGACGGCGCCCGGCCCGCTGTAACTCGCAGGCGCGCAGCGGGCTATGCCCCGATCAGCAGCCCGAGCTGCCGCGACTGCGCAACCAGCGTGCCGTCCGGCGCCCAGAGCTCGCCGTCCTCCTCGAAGAAACCGTCGCGGACCACCCGGTTGCGAAAGCGCCCGAGCAAGAGCGAGTCGAGCAGCGGCAGCGCGGTGCGAAAGTGGATCGTCAGGTCGATCGTCGGCGCCGGCGCGAGCTCGGTCAGCCGCGGCCATGGCGACGGAAACCAGGCGTCGGCGCAGACGGCGATCGCGAGCGCATCGAGCGGGCGCCGCTCGAGCAGGCCGAGCCACCCGCCGACCTCGCCACTGGCCGAGCCGCTGAACGGCTGATCGCCGAAGCGGTGCTGCATCGAGAGCTGCTGCGTGAATGCCGGTGGCTGATCGCGAGCGAAACCGCGCTCGATCGAGCGACGCTGATCGGGCGCCGCCACCACGGGCATCGGGGCCTCGTCGAAGCTTGGCCCCGGCCACGGCTTGGACCAGGCGCCGAGCGCGATCCCGAGCAGCTCTCCGCCCTGCTCGAGTCGGGCGCTGGCCGAGGTCAGCGAGCGCCCGGCGCGCTCGACCCTGGTGGTGACCGTCACCTGCCCCTGCTCGGGGACGCGAAGGAAATGCATCGTCGCCGACCTCGCGCTGCGCTCGCCGTCGTCGACTGCGAGCTCGAGCGCCCGCAAGACGATCGCCATCACGTAGCCGCCGAGCGGACCGCGCGGCGTGTCCCAGCCGCCGACGATTTTCCCCTCCCAGCTGGCCTCGCCCGCCGGGCGCAGGGCGGTGTCTTGGTCGAAACCCATGCGCGGCGCCACGATATCCGCCGACCCGATCCGGGTAGGGCTGGCGGCGCTGATGGAGAAGGCGCCCGAGCTGCTCGCTTCGGAGCCGAAGATCGAGAAGGTCGACGTGCTCGCCGACAAGCTCCCCGGCTGAGCGCCGCCCGCGCCGGGATGCGAGCATGGCGGCGGTGACCGCCGCCACAACGCCCGCCCTCGACCCGGAGACGATCCGCGACCGCTTTCCCGCGCTGCGCCGCCGGGTCGGCGGACGGACGGTCGCCTACTTCGACGGGCCCGGCGGATCGCAGGTGCCTGCCACCGTGATCGAGGCGATGGCCGCCTACCTCGAAGGCGCCAACGCCAACGCCGGTGGAGCGTTCGCGAGCTCGCGCCAGACCGACGAGCTGCTGGTGAGCGCCCATCGGTCGGCCGCCGACCTGGTCGGCGCCGAGCCCGAGGAAATCGCCTTCGGTGCCAACATGACAACGCTCAACTTCGCGCTCTCGCGGGCGTTCGCGCGCACGCTGACGCCCGGCGACGAGCTCGTCGTCACCCAGCTCGACCACGACGCAAACGTAAGCCCCTGGTTTCGCGCCGCCGAGGACTACGAGCTCGAGCTGCGGGTGGCGCCGATCAACCTCGCCGACGGCTCGCTCGACCTCGAGGCGCTCGAGTCGTTGCTCGGCGAGCGCACCCGCGTGGTCGCCTACCCGCTCGCCTCGAACGCCCTCGGCAGCATCCCCGACTCGCACAGGATCGCCGCCGCAGCCCACCGCGTGGGCGCGCTCGCCTGGGCCGACGGCGTCCATTTCGCCCCACACCGGCGCATCGACCGCACAGCTCTTGGGGCCGACGTGCTGCTCTGTTCGCCGTACAAGTTCTTTGGGCCGCATGCCGGGGTCGCGGTGATCCGGCGCGAGCTCGCCGAGCGACTGCCCGCCGACCGGGTCCGCGCCGCCGACCCCTACCCGGCCGGTCACCGGTTCGAGACCGGCACGCTCAGCCACGAGGCGCTCGCCGGCACCGTCGCCGGGATCGACTATCTCGCCGACCTGGCGCCGGATGGGGGGGACCGCGCCGGACGCCTCGACGCGGCCTTCGCGGCGATCGGCGCCCACGAGGACGAGCTCGCGAGCCGCTTCCTCGGGGCGATCGCCGGGATCGAGGGCCTGCGCCTGCACGGGATCGCCGACCCCGCCCGCCTGCGCGAGCGCACGCCGACCTTCTGCGTCTCGCTCGACCGCACCTCGCCGCGGTCCGCCGCCGCCGCGCTCGGCGAGCGCGGCATGTTCGCCTGGGACGGCCACTACTACGCGATCGGCCCCCTGGGCGCCCTCGGCCTGCTGCCGGACGGCGCCCTGCGCCTCGGCTTCCTGCACTACAACACCGCGGCCGAGGTCGACGACCTCGCCGCGGCGCTCGCCGAGATCGCCGCCGCCGGCGCCTAGCGTCCGCAGGGGCCGGCGACCGGAGCGCCGCGAGCGAATGTGCGCTCAGCTTGCGGCATCGAGCGCCGCCCGGAGGGCGTCGAGGTCGGCGGCCCCGAAGACGACGCGATTTCGTGTCGCGACGTAGACCAGATCGAGATTGACTCCGGCGCGGGCGATCTGTCGCGTCAGGTCCGCCAGTACGCCCGGGCGATCCTCGACCTCGATCACGACCACCTCGCGCTCGCGAGTGACCGCGACCTGGGAGATCGCCAGGGAGTGCCTGGCGGCTTCGGCGTGGGGGACGAGGACGTGGAGCTCGGCACGTTCGCCCGGCCCGACGCAGGTCGCGGCCGCGATGTTGACGCCGGCATCGCTGATCGCGGCGGCCACCCCGGCAAGAGCCCCGGGGGAGTTCTCGACGTCGATCACCAGGTCGACCGCCATGGTTCCCGGCGAGCCTACTTGGACGGTGGCTGTCGCCGAGCTCGGCGCGGCCTACGCCGCGGCGGCCTTGCGCCGGCGCCACGGTCGCCGGGCGCGCTTGCGGTCCTTGAGGATCCGGTGAGCTGCGTTGTGGCCCGAGCAGCCGGTGACCCCGCCGCCGGGGTGGGTTCCCGCACCGCACAGATAGAGACCGTTGACCGGGGTCGCGTACTGGGCCAGCTCCGGGTGCGGGCGCATGAAAGCCATCTGGTCGATGCCCTGCTCGCCCTGGAAGATCGAGCCGCCCTGGAGCCCGAAGATGCGCTCGAGGTCGGGGGGCGCCAGCACCTCGCGCTCGAGCACCGCCCCGGGCAGGTTGGGCGCGAAGCGGCCGAGTTGCTCGATGCAGGCGTCGCCGTAGCGCTCGCGGTCGCCCGGCTTCCACTGCTCCTGGCTCGGCGGGCCATACTGGGTGAACATCGTCATCACCCAGCGGCCATCGTCGGTGAGCGAGCTATCGACCGCAGAGGGCAGCTCGGCCTCGACGTAGGGGTGCTCGGCGGGCTTGCCCAGGGTGGCGTCCTGCCAGGCGCGCTCGAGATAGTCGATCGAGGGGCAGATGTTGACCCCTGCGGTGCGCATCAGCTGCTGCTCGGTATCCGAGACGCCCTCGTAGACGGGCGGCTCGGAGAGCACCATGTTGACCTTGACCGAGCCGCCGCGGGTGCGGTAACGGCCCATGTCCTCACCGATCTCGGTGGGGAAATGCTCGGCGCCGGCGAGTTCGAGCACGGTCGTCTTCGGGTGTGCGCCGGAGGCGACGACCGGGGCGCACAGCTCGGTGCCGTCGGCGAGCGTGACGCCGATCGCCGAGCCGTTCCGGACGTCGATCGAGGCGACCTCGGCCCCGGTCAGGATCTCGGCGCCGGCGCTACGCGCGGAGGCCGCGATCGCCTCGCTGATCGCGCCCATGCCGCCGATCACCTGGCCCCAGGCGCCCTCGATCCCGCCGCACTCGCCGAGCGCGTGGTGAAGGAGGTTGTAGGCGGTGCCCGGCGTGCGCGGGCCCGCCCAGACGCCGACCACGCCGCTGGAGGCGGTCGAGCCCTTGAGCCCGTCGAGCTCGAAGTAATCGTCGAGCAGGTCGCCGACCGACATCGTGAACACCCGCACCAACTCGTGGATCTCACGCTTGGAGAAGCCCGCCATGCGCCCGGCCTCGCGCAGCAGCGCCGCCAGGTCGCCGGGCGCCCGCGAGCCCAGCGCCGGGGGCTCGCGCAGCATCATCGGCTTGACGAAGCGCGCGGCGCGATCCATCAGCGCCTCGAACTCCGGGTAGGCCTCGGCGTCCTTACGCGAGTACTTGGCGATCGAGGCCGCGGTCTCGTGCACCTCGTTGAAGAAGAAGATCGGGCCCTCGTCGGTCAGCGAGACGTAGGCGGGGTCGAGGGGGATCGCCTTGTAGCCGAACTGCTCGAGGCGCAGGTCAGAGACGATCTTGGGTTGCAGCATCGAGACCACGTATGAGCAGCGCGAGACGCGGGCGCCCGGCCACAGCTCCTCGGTGACGCAGGCCCCGCCGAGGATCTCGCGGCGCTCGAGGCAGATCACCCGCAGGCCGGCGCGAGCCAGGTAGGCGGTCGTGGTAAGGCCGTTGTGGCCGCCGCCGACGACGATCGCGTCGTAGGAGCGGGGCCCTCGAGCGGGCGCGCCGTTGGTCGAAGTGTCGGGGGGCGGGGTGGCTTTGCGGGTGGCGGCTTCCATTTCGCCAGCCTACCAGAACGTGCAATTGACTACAAGGTCAATATACGTCCGTCTCATCGCGCTCAGCCGTCGTATTCGTAGAAGCCGCGCCCGGTCTTGCGGCCGAGGTGACCGGAGACGACCATCCGCTTGAGCAGCGGCGGGGGCGCGTACTCGGGGCGCTTGAACTCCTCGAACAGCGAGTCGCAGACCGCGTAGAGGACGTCGAGGCCGATGAAGTCGGCGAGCTCGAGCGGGCCCATCGGGTGCCCGCAGCCGAGCCGCATCGCCTCGTCGATCGCCTCGCGCTGGGCGAAGTCCTCCTCGAACATCCTCACTCCCGCCATCAGGTAGGGGACGAGGAGCATGTTGACGATGAAGCCGGAGCGGTCCTTGGTCGGGATCGGGCGCTTGCCGAGCCGCTCGACGAAGGCCTCGCAGCGGGCCACGGTCTCGGGCGCGGTGTCGATCCCGACCACCACCTCGACCAGCTTCATCACCGGCACCGGGCTGAAGAAGTGAAGTCCGATCACTCGCTCGCGCCGGCCGGTCGCCGCGGCCAGCTGAGCGATCGGGATCGAGGAGGTGTTCGAGGCGATGATCGCCTCCGGGCTGAGCAGCCGATCGAGCTCGGAAAAGACGGCGGCCTTGACCCGCGGCTCCTCGGTCACCGCCTCGACACAAAGATCGCATCCGGCGAGCTCGCTTGCCTCGGTGGTCCACTCGATCGACCCGATCAGCGCCTTCGCCTCGGCGGCCGCCAGCTTGCCGCCCTCGACCGCGCGCTTGACCGAGCGCTCGACCCGCTCGCGTGAGCCCGCGAGCGGCTCGGCGTCGGGCTCGTGCACGCGCGCAGCGAGCCCGGCCCGGGCAACCGACTCGGCGATCCCCGAGCCCATGAAGCCGGCGCCGACGATGCCGACCGTCTCGATCTCGCCCGCGCTCATCCGCTCAATCGTGCCAGTGCGTCGAGCGCGACGGCGCCCTCGGCGCCGACGGCGACCGGGTTGAGCTCGAGCAGCGCGAGTCGGCGGTCGAGAGCCAGCTGCCCTGCCCGGGCGGCGAGCTCGGTCAGCCCTTGGAGATCGATCGCCGCCGAGCCGCGGCCGCCGTGCAGGACCGCCGAGGCGCGCAGCGAGCGCAGGCCGCGCTCGATCCGCTCGGGGTCCGCCGGCAGCGGCACGATCGCGACGTCGTCGAAGGCCTCGGCCCAGATTCCGCCGAGCCCGATGACCAGCGCCGGTACCACCCCATCGGCGCGGGCGGCGACGAAGAACTCGATCCCGCCCGCCGCCATCCGCTCGACCAGGATCTCGGCGCCGCCGGCTGCCGGCAGCGCGCGCAGCCGCGCGTCGGCCGCACGCACCATCGTCTCGTCGGTGAGCGCCAGCGCCAGGGCCCCGGTCTCGCTCTTGTGCAGCAGCGAGGGCGCCGAGAGCTTCAACGCGACGGGCCAGCCGATCTCGCGGGCGGCGGCGACCGCGTCCTCGGCGTCCGTAGCAACGCGGCCCTCGGGCACCGGGACCCCCGCCGCCCGCAGCAGCTCCTTGGCCTCGGCCTCGGCGAGCCAGCCGTCCTCGAGCTCGCTCGCAGCTGCGCCGGTCGCCGCGGTCGCGATCTGGCGCAGGCGGGCCGGGTCGGCGGGCGGGCGGCGCAGCGCCTGCGCGCAGCGCATCGCCGTCCGCAGCCCGGCGATCGCCGGGATCCCGCGGGCGCCGAGCTGGCGCGCGATCTCGGGGTCGAGCAGGTCCGGGAGGGTGGCGGCGAAGAGCGCCGCGGCGCCGGAGGCGGGGGCACCCGCGGCGAGCCCCTCTCGGGTGGCCGCCCACTCCACCTCGTGCTCGGGGGAGAGGTTCTCGGGATGGTCATAGCAGAGCAGCAGCTGATCGATCGCCGGATCGTCGCCGACCGCGGCCGTGATCCGGCGCAGGCGATCGGTGTCGGCCCAGATCAGCGAGGTGTAGTCGAGCGGGTTGGCGACGGTCGCCGCCGCCGGCAGCAGCTCGGTCAGGGTCCGGCGGGTGTCGGGCGAGAGCTCAGGCAGCTCGACCCCGATCGCCTCGGCCTCGTCCGCCGCCAGCCCGGAGTCGCCGCCCGAGCAGGTGAGCACGGCGAGTCCACCGTCACCCCGCGGGCGGGCGCGAGGCTCGGCCAAGGCCCGGGCGAGCTCGAGCAGCTCGTGCGGGTCGGCGGCCCAGGCGCCGCCGGCCTCCTCGATCAGCGCCCGGAAGATTCGCTGGTCGGCCGCCAGCGCTCCGGTGTGGGCGGCCGCGGCCCGGGCCCCCGCCGCCGAGGCGCCGACCTTGAGCACGGCGACGCCGATCCCGCGCTCGGCGCAGCGGGCGAGCGCCTCGGCGAGCCTGGCGCCGTCCCCGTCGGCCTCCAGGAAAAGCGCGACCGAGCCGACGCCCTCGGTGTCGGCGAGCGCCGCGAGCCAGTCGCTGGCGTCGAGTACCGTCTGGTTGCCGGTCGAGACCATGGTGTGGAAGTCGAGCCCGCGGCGCGAGCCGATCGCGTTGACGGCGACGTTGCCGCTCTGCGAGATCATCGCCACCCGCCCCGGTCGCAGCGCCGGCACCGAGTCGCCCCAGAGTGGCGCCCGCGCCGCCACCGCGACCACCCCGTTGCCGTTCGGGCCGCAGACCGGGAACCGCCGCTCGTGCGACGCCCGGCGCAGCTCTGCTTCCAGCTCGACGCCCTCGTTGACCTCGCCGAAGCCGGCGGCGAAGACGATCGCGCCGCCGCAGCCGCGCTCGGCGGCGGCGGCGACCACCGGCGGCACCCCGACGGCCGGGATCGCGACGACGACCGCGTCGACCGCCTCGGGGAGATCGGCGACGCCGGGCACGCACGGCTTGCCGCGCACCTCGCTGCGCTTCGGGTTGACCCCGTATACAGGCCCCTCGAACCCGGCCAGCTCGAGGTTGGCGAAGACCGTGTCCGCGTAGGACCCGGGCCGGTCGTTGGCCCCGACCACCGCCACCGAGCGAGGCTCCAGCAGCGGGCTCAGATCGAGCTCGAGTGCCGGCTGACGAGTGGCGAGTCGCGGGCTAGTGAAGGATCCGCTCGACGCCACGGCGCTCGAGTCCCCTCGCCACGATCAGCCGCTGGATCTCGCTCGTTCCCTCCCAGATCCGGTCGACCCGCAGCTCACGCAGCAGCCGTTCGGCGACGTTCGAGCGCAGGTAGCCGCGCCCGCCGAAGGCCTGCACGCAGCGGTCGGCGCAGCGCCAGGCAGCCTCGCTTGTGAACAGCTTCGCCATCGAGGCCTTGTGGTGGACGATCTTCGGATCGGCGGCGGAGTCGGCGAGCTCGGCAACCGCAAGCGTCAACAGCCGCCCGGCCGCCGCGTCGGCGGCGGAGTCGGCAAGCGGGAACGAGACGCCCTGGTGGTCGAAGACGCGGGCGCCGCCCTGGTCGCGCGCCGTGGTCCAGGCGACCGTCTCGTCGAGGAGCCGCCACATCGCCCCGCAGCAGCGGGCGGCGATCCCGAGCCGCTCCTCGGTGAACCAGGAGCGCTGCAGCTCGTCGCCGCCGCCGATCCCGCCGATCACGTCGGCCTCTGCGACCTCGACGTCGGCGAAGCGGATCGTCGGATGCCCGTCCGGGTAGTTGTGCGTGAACGCAGGGTCGTCGACCACCTCGATCCCCTCGAGCCCGGCATCGACGACGAACAGCGTCGGCAGGCGCTCGCGCGCCTCGATCAGGTTGGCCATCACCACGTAGACGGCGGCGTGGTCGCCGCCGGTCACGAACCACTTCTCTGCGTTGAGGCGGAAGCCCGAGTCGGTGCGCTCCGCGGTCGCCGCGATCTGCGACGGATCGGAGCCGGCGTCGCGCTCGGTGACCGCGTATGCGTCCTTGAGCTCGCCGCGCAGGGCCGGCCGCAGGTAGCGGTCGATGTGCTCGGCCGAGGCGTGCGCCCAGACGTTGTAGGCCTGCGGGACGTGCCAGTGGATCGCGTTCGTGGTGCGCCCGTACTGCTCCTCGACCAGGGCCCACTCGAGCCGGGTCCAGCCCTGGCCGCCGTGCTCGCGGGCGTGCATGCCGCCGCCGAGCCCGGCGGCGACCGCCTCGCGCTTGACCGTGGCGATCGTCTCCGGCTCGAGTCGCCCGCCGCGGCGCTCGGCCTCGGCCTCGAGCGGGATCAGGACCTCCTCGACGAAGCGCCGGGCGCGCGACTGGAGGGCGCGTGCGGCGGCGCCGAGCGCGACCTCGCCCGCCCCGTCGACCCCCGAGGATGAAGCCGTGGAAGTGGGCGCAGCGTCGGAAATGGCCTTGACCTCCATCGGGCCGACAGGGTAACATGCGATTGACTACAAGGTCAACCAGCGCCCCCCGCGGGGGCGCCGACTGGGTCAGGAGGCCGCGCCGTGAGCACCGAGAGCAATTCGACGATCACGCTCGACCTCGATCCGCGCGAGGTCGCCCGCACCCAGGAGCCGGTCGAGCGGGCGACGATGCTGCCTCCGCGCGCGTTCGCCGACGAGGGCGTGCTCGCCTGGGAGCTCGACAACATGTTTCGTGGCTGGGTCTGCGTCGGCCACGTTTCGGCGGTCGCCGAGACCGGCACATTCATGATGCGCGAGCTCGGCCCCGACAGCATCGTCGTGATCGGCGCCGAGGACGGGCGCCCGCGCGCCTTCCTCAACGTCTGTCGCCACCGCGGCGCCCGGATCGTCGAGGAGGCCGAGGGCAAGGTGCGCAAGCGGCTGCGCTGTCCCTATCACTCCTGGTCCTACGGGCTCGACGGCTCGCTCAAGGCCGCGCCGCACATGGACGAGGTCGAGAACTTCGACTTCTCCTGCTGGGGACTGATCCCGGTCCGGCTCGCGGTCGTCGGCGGCCTCGTCCTGGTCGACCTCTCCGGCGAGGCGCCGCAGATCGACGAGCATGTCGGCGAACTGCTCGACCACCTCGAGCGCTACCGGCTCGACTCGCTCGAGCGCGGCGGCAAGATCGAGTACACGGTCGAGGCGAACTGGAAGGGGATCGCCGAGAACTACAACGAGTGCCTGCACTGCCCGGGCGTCCACCCCGAGTTGCAGGCGCTGAGCGATTACATGAGCGGCGAGGAGGTCGTCGGCGAGGGCTCTTGGTGCGGCGGCTCGATGACCCTGCGCGAGGGCACGACGACGATGGCGTTCGCCGCCGGCGGGCACTCGAACGGGCGCCCGCCGATTGCCGGGCTCTCCGACGATCAGGTCAACAACGTCCTCTACTTCGCCTTGTTTCCCAACGCGCTGGTCTCGCTGCACCCCGACTACGTCATGGTCCATACGTTGTGGCCACGCGCCGCCGGAAAGACCGACATCGTCTGCGAGTGGTTCTTCGAGCCCGCGACGATCGCCCGCGAGGACTTCGATCCCAGCGACGCGATCGGCTTCTGGGACACCGTCAACAAGCAGGACTGGTACGTGTGCGAGCTGACGCAGAAGGGGGTGCGCACACGTGGCTATACCGCCGGGCGCTACTCGGCCGAGGAGGTCGACGTGCACGCGTTCGACCTCCTCGTAGCCGACCGCTACATGGAAGGCCTGCGCGAGCCCGCGGAGGCGCCCGCGTGAACCGCGTCGGGCGCGGCGCGGGGCGGCCGCTAGGGCCGAACCTCGAACGGGGCGTTGGCGAGGATCGAGTACCCGTCGTCCAGCATCAGCCGGGCGACGTAGCGCCCGGGGGCGAGCCGGCCGCTGTCGGCTTTCGTGAACTCGAGCTCCCCGGCGGGCCGGGCGTCGACATAGAGGAAGCCGAGATAGCCGTAGACGCTCGGATCGCCGGCCTTGAAGATGGCCACGTAATCGAGCTTGTTGCCGGGAGCGTCTTGCCAGCGCACGCCCACCGGTTCGCCGGGCGCGAACGAGGGCTGCGTCGTTTCGATCGAGGGCCGCGCATCACGGGCCGCGATCCAAAACGGCGAGGAGGCGAGCGGCTCACCCTCGCCGTCGAGCAACACAGCTCGGTAGGTCCCGGGGTCGAGTCCGGCCGTGCCGAGCATCGGGGCGATGTGGTCGGAGGCGTCGTAGATCGGGATCGTCTGAGCCGGGTCGCGCTCCGGATCCGGGCCGGCGACGATCCCGACTGTGCGCCCGGGTCCGCCGCCGGCGAGCGCGTAGCGCACGGTCACCCGCTCGCCTGCCTCCACCACCCGCGGCGCGGCGCTGACCAGATACGGAGCCGGCGCCGGCTCGACCGAGAAGGTCGAGGCGACCGCGCGGTGATCCGAGCCCCACGGGCTGACCCCGACCTCGACGTCGGGCCCGTCCTGCTCGCCGACGACCCCACTGGAGAGCGTCTCCGACGGCCCGGCGGTGAGCACCCAGTCGATCCGGTCGTTGGTCTCGCTGGGACGCATCCGCGGCGGCGGCTGGCCGGCGGTCCAGGTCAGCCCCGGCTCGGCCGCAGGGTCGGTGTGGGCCTCCCGGTAGGAGTCGCGAAAGCCGGCGTCGGCGAGCGCCTTGGAGGCCGGCCACTCGAGCGGATAGGGGAGATCGCGGGCCTCGACCGCGTCCTCGGTCCAGTCGAGGTGTGAGGGGGAGTTGAAGTCCCCGGTCATGAACACCGGGACGCCGTCCGCGGCCAGCTTCGCCAGCGGATCGAGGTAGGGCTCGATCGCCGGTAGCCTCGCCTTGCGCTCGAACGCGACCACGTCGGCCGCCGGCTTGCCGTTGGCGACCAGATTGGGGCCGTAGGGACAGCAGGGCAGGTGGACGTTCTCGACCGCGACCACCGCGTCGCGGGCGACCTCGGCATAGGCGAAGCGGACCCCGTCGCGCTCGACCGCGAACAACGGGTAGCGCGAGATCAGGTGCAGGCTCTCGTCAACGTAGGGGAGCCCGGCGGCATCGGCGAGCCGCTGCAGGTTGGCCTCGGGCTCCTGGACGCCGACGATGTCGGCATCGGCCGCGCGCACCGCGGCGGCGACCTGACCGAAGTCGACCGAGACCCCGCCGTACCAGATGTTGAAGCTCATCACGGTGAGCTCGACCGCGTCCGCGTCCTCCGCCGGGGCGGGCTCGTCCTCGCCGCCGCAGGCGACCAGCCCGCCGATTGAAAGGCCGGTGAGCAGAAGCGCGGTCAGCCGGCGCACGGGGTCCATCTTCGCATTACTGACTACAAAGTCAATGCCGCCCGAGCGATCGCGTTATGTGGTTTCGACCCACGCTCGCGAGGGGTAGCTCCCCCGTTGGGCCAATCAGAACCCGCGCCTGGGCGTGGGCAGAGGGAGGACTTGGATGCGGAACTCGTGGCGGCGTTGCAAGTGGGGTCTGTTGGGCACGATCGCGGCGGCGGCGCTGCTCGTTGCGGGCGCGCCCTCCGCGCAGGCGCGCGCGCCGCAGGGCTGTCCCGCCGGCGCCGCGGGGATCGGCGACCAGTACTACCCGACCTACGGCAACGGCGGCTACGACGTCCGCAACTACGACCTCGAGGTCGCCTACGACCCGACGACCGACGTTCTCGACGGCGACGCCACGATCGCTGCCCGTGCCACGCAGAGCGTCTGTCGCTTCAACCTCGACCTGGTCGGCCTCGATGTGCGAAAGATCCGGGTCGACGGGCGCCGCGCGCGGTGGACGCGCGATGACGACGAGCTCACCGTGACCCCGAAGGAGCCGCTCGAGCGCGGGCGCAAATTCGAGGTCGAGGTCCGCTACAGCGGCGTGCCGGTCGAGTTCGAGCTTCCCGGCTTCGACATCCGCACCGGCTTCATGGCGGTCCCCGACGGGGTCACCGTCGCCGGCCAGCCCGAGGTCGCGGCGTCGTGGTTCCCGGTCAACGACCACCCGCTCGACAAGGCCTCATACGAGTTCGAGGTGACCGTGCCCAGCGGCTACGAGGTGGCCGCCAACGGCTTCCTGCGCGACGTCGACGCGGGTGGTCGGCGCACCACCTGGGAGTGGCGAGCGCGCGAGCCGATGGCCTCCTACCTGGCGACGATCGACGTCGGCTTCTGGGATGTCAGTCGCTACCGCACCGACGACGGCCTGCCCGTCTACGACGCGGTCGACTCGGCGATCACCGGTGGCCTGCGCGACGAGATCGACTCCTCGCTCGCCCGCCAGGACGAGGTGCTCGACCTGCTCGGTGACGCCTTCGGCCCCTATCCGTTCAGCACCGTCGGCGCGATTGTCGACAACCAGGACGATCTCTTCTTCGCGCTCGAGACCCAGACCCGGCCCGTCTATTCGAAGCGCTTCTGGCTCGACCGCGCGGGCAACCCGGTGAACGGCGACTCGGTCATCGTCCACGAGCTCGCCCACCAGTGGTTCGGCGACGACGTCGCCCTGGCCCGCTGGCAGGACATCTGGCTCAACGAGGGATTTGCGACCTACGCCGAATGGCTCTGGTCCGAGCACGAGGGCCAGGGAACGCCGGCGGAGATCTTCCAGGCGACCTATGACGAGATTCCGGCCGACGACCCGTTCTGGTCGGTCGTGATCGGCGACCCGGGAGTCGATTTGCTGTTCGACAACGCGGTCTACGTCCGCGGGGCGATGACCCTGCAGGCGCTCCGCGACGAGGTCGGCGACGACGCCTTCTTCCGCATCCTGCGCCGCTGGGCGACGACCCAGAGCGGCGGCAACGGGACGACGGACGAGTTCATCGCCCTGGCCGAGCGGATCTCGGGCACCCAGCTCGACGACCTGTTCGAGACCTGGCTGTTCACCGGTGAGAAGCCGGCGCTCGATGGTCCGGCGGCCCGCGCCGCCCGCAAAGCTCAGGCGCAATCGGATGCCGGCTCCTGGCTCAGGGCATTCGAGGCGCGCCAGCAGCGCGGGCGCTACTGAGCCCGGCCGCGGCCGAGCGAACCGCGCCCGCGCCGGAGACCGCCGGGCGCGTGGGTACGCTCGAAAGGTGGCCAGCGATGCGCGCGAGCGAATCCTCGAGGCCGCCTGCGACCTGATCGCCTCCGACGGCATCGATGACGTCCGCATCGCCCGCGTGGCCACCAGGGCGCGGGCGTCGACGGCGCTCGTCCACCACTACTTCTCGACTCGCGAGGAGTTGCTCGAACAGGCCCTGGTGCACTCGTTCGAGACCGCGGGCTCGGAGCGCTTCGCCGAGGAGCCGGACGGCGAGCCGAGCCCCAGCCGCGGGCTGAGCAGGGCGATCGAGGCCTCGCTGCCGCTGCCCGGTGACCAGGAGCGCGACTGGACCCTCTGGGTCGAGCTGTGGCTGCGGGCGGTCCGCGACCCGGCGCTGCGCCCGCTCGCCGCTGACCTCTACGGTCGCTATCGCGAGTGGTTTGCGACCTTCATCGCCGCCGGGCTCGAGTCGGGTGAGTTCGAATCGAGCAAGCCGGTCGCAGAGCTCGCCGACCTGGCGGTTGCACTGGTCGACGGACTCGGTATTCGCGCCCTGGTCCGCGATCCCGAGGTCGACCTCGACCGCGCGCGTGAGCTCGTCGCCGGGGTGCTCGCGGTCGAGCTCGGGGTCGCCCCAGAGGTCCTGCTGGATTCGGATTGACTCTGCAGCTTTGGGGTTGTAGCTTGCTGAATCGCGGTTCAGCTTTGGCCGCGAGGAGGCACGAGGAGGGCAGGATCGGGCGATGAGTCCACGCCCGCAGATAGAGCACATACGACGGCCGCAGCTGCTCGCCGCGGCGGCCGAGGTGATCGCCGAGCGCGGCATCGAGGCGACCCGGATCGCCGACGTCGCCGAGCGCGCCGGCACCAGCGCCCCCGGCGTCCTCTACTGGTTCGACTCACGTGATCAGCTGCTCGCCGAGGCCCTGACCTTTGCCGAGAACGGCTTTTACGACGAGCTCGAGCTCCGCCTCGCCGGGCTGGCCGGGCCACGCGAGCGCCTCGTCGCCTTGATCGAGAGCTCGATCGGCGGCGACGACTGGCTGCTGTGGATGGAGCTCTGGACGCGGGCGCTGCGCGACGAGGCGCTGGCCCGCTCGCGCCAGGAGCTCGACGACCGCTGGCGCGCGCAGATCGCCGCGATCGTCGCCGAGGGCCAGGCCCGCGGCGACTTCGCCGGGCCGCAGCCCTCGCGGGCGGCGGTCGAGCTCGGAGCGCTGATCGACGGGCTCGCGGTTCAGGTCGCGCTCGGCGACAGCTCCGTCTCGCCCGAGGTCATGCGGACCACCTGCCTCGAAGTCGCCGCCCGCCTGCTGGAGACCGAGCTCGAGCCGCGGGGGGTCGCCGCGTGAGCGAGCTCTCGCGGCGCCAGTTGCTGCAGGCCGGCGCCGGGCTCGCGCTCGGCGCCTACGGGCTCAGCGGGTGCACCGTCGAGCGCCAGATCGACCGCTCCGCCGAGGGGCGGATCGTCAAGCCCGAGGTCGACGGCGACCTGCTGATCTACAACTGGGCCCAGTACATGGACCCGGCGCTGAAGAAGGGGTTCTCGGAGAAGTACGGGGTCGAGGTCAACGAGGTCAACTACGACAACCTCGAGGCGATGGTGATCAAGCTGCGAAGCGGCGCCAGCTACGACCTGATCTGGCCCAGCACCGAGTACGTCTTCCGGCTCAACAAGGAGGGCCTGCTGCAGCAGTTCGATCGCTCGCTGTTGCGAAACAACGACAACATCTTCGACTTCTACACCAGCCCCTGGTGGGACCCGAACGACGAACTGGGGGTTCCCTACACCTACTACACGACCGGGATCGCCTGGCGCGAGGACGAGGTCTCGGGGATCACCGGCTCGTGGAACGACCTGCTCAACCCCGACGGCGCCGGGCGGATGTTCATCCTCGACGACTTCCAGGAGGCGATCGGCGAGGCGAACCTGATCAACGGCTTCGACCTCAATACCCCGAACCCCGACGAGCTCGAGACCTCGAAGGAGACCCTGCTCGCCCAGAAGGAGAACGCCCGCGGCTTCTCCACCAACTCCGTCCAGAACCTGGTCTCGGGGACCGCCGTCCTGCACCAAGCCTGGAACGGCGACATCGTCAACGTCCGTAACCAGGTCGACGATCCCGAGCTCTACAAGTACGAGACCTGCTCCGAGGGGGTCCCTGTCGGCACCGATCTGATGTCGATCCCGATCACGGCGAGGAGCCCCGGGACCGCGATGCTGTTCATGGACTGGATCATCGATCCGGAGAACTCGGCCCAGAACGTCGCCTGGAACGGCTATCCGCAGCCTTGCGAGGGCGCCAAGCAGGAGTTCGCGAGCCTGGTCAAGGAGGAGCCGTCGATCGACGTCGACCTGGCCGCGCTCGCGGACTCGGCGCTCGAGTACCGGCTCGACGATCCCGACGCGCGGCGGCTGTGGACGGACGTCTTCACCGAGGTCAAGGCGTCGTGAGCGAGGCGGCCCGCGGGTGACCGCGGGCGGTTTTTGGAACCGGTTCCTGCTCCCGGGCGGGATCTGGCTGGTGGCGCTGTTCCTGGTCCCGCTCGTCTTCGTGCTCGCGCTCTCGTTCGGATACGTCGACGACCTCGGCCGCGCCGTCTACGCGACCCAGACCGACAACTACGCCGACGCCTTCGACCCGACCTATTTCCCGGTGCTCTTGCGCTCGGTCTTCTATGCGCTCGCGACCACCGTCCTCTGCCTCGCGATCGGCTATCCGGTCGCCTACTACATCGCCCGCTTCGGCGGCCGCTACCGCAGTGCGCTGATCGCGCTCTTGGTCTTGCCGTTCTTCGTCAACTACCTGGTCCGGACCTACGCCTGGGTGGCACTGCTCGCCGACGAGGGCCTGGTCAACAACGGCCTCATCGACCTCGGCGTGATCAGCGAGCCGATTCGGATGATCAATACCCCGTGGGCGGTGATCGGCGGGCTCACCTACGGCTACCTGGTGTTCATGATCCTGCCGGTCTACGGGGCGCTCGAGCGGCTCGACCGCTCGGTGGTCGAGGCCGGCAAGGACCTCTACGGCTCGCCCTTGCAGACCTTCCTCCACGTGACCCTTCCGCAGACCAAGCAGGGGATCCTCGCCGGCTCGGTGCTCGTCTTCTTGCCCGCGGTCGGCGACTTCGTCGCCGCCCAGCTGCTCGGCGGGCCCCAGACCTACATGGTCGGCAACCTGATCCAGGACCAGTTCTTCGCCGCCAACAACTGGCCCTTCGGCGCGGCCTTGACGGTGGTGATGATGCTCTTCCTCTCGATCTGGATGATCGGCTACCTGCGTTCGGCGGCGCGCGACGTCAGGGGGGCAGCGATATGAACGAGTCGCATGCTTTCGACCGCCCGCGGTTCCTGCGGATCTTCGCGCTCGGTGTCTACGTCTTCCTGTTCGCGCCGATCCTCGTCGTCATCCTGTTCTCCTTCAACTCGGTCAAGTCGCTGAACGTCTTCGACGGCTTCTCGCTGCAGTGGTACGAGGAGTTCCTCAACGACCCGACCCTGCGCGAGTCGCTGTTCACCTCGCTCGAGATCGCCTTCGTGACGATGATCGCGGCGACGATCATCGGCACCGCGCTGGCGATCGGCCTGGTGCGCTCGCACGCTCGCTGGGCACCCGGGGCCAACATCCTGATGCTGGTGCCGCTGGTGGTCCCCGAGATCGTCGCCGGGATCTCGGCGCTGCTGATCTTCAGCCAGATCGGGATCGCGCTCTCGTTCTGGACCATCGTCATCGCCCACATCACCTTCTCGATCTCCTACGTGACGATCGTCGTGCGGGCGCGGATGGCCTCGATCAGCCAGGAGATCGAGGAGGCGGCGATGGACCTCGGCGCCACCCGCTGGCAGTCGGTGCGCATGGTCTTGGTCCCGGCGCTTTGGCCGTCGGTGCTCGCTGCCGGCCTGCTCGTCTTCGCCTTCTCGTTCGACGACTTCGTGCTCAGCTTCTTCACCACCGGCGAGGACCTGCAACCGCTGCCGGTGCGGATCTGGTCGGCGATCCGGTTCGGGCTCTCGCCGACGATCAACGCGATCGGGACGCTGATGATGGTCGTCTCGCTGAGCGCGATCGCGCTCGCCGTGGTCCTGCCGCGCCTGTTCGGCAGGCGCGAGAGCGGGCTCAAGGTGCTGACCGCGAGCGAGGGATAAGGAGGAACGGCAATGTCGGAGGCGATCAGGATCGAGAACGTCAGTAAGCGCTTCGGCGAGCACGTCGCCGTCGACGACATCAGCCTCGAGATCGAGCAGGGCGAGTTCTTCTCGATGCTCGGGCCGTCGGGCTGCGGAAAGACGACAACCTTGCGGATGCTCGCCGGATTCGAGGTCCCGAGCGAGGGCCGGATCCTGCTCGAGGGCGAGCCGGTCGAGGAGGTGCCGCCTTACAAGCGCGATGTCAACATGGTCTTTCAGAGCTATGCGCTGTTCGAGCACCTCGACATCGCCGACAACGTCGCCTTCGGGCTCAAGCGACGCAAGGTCTCGAAGCAGGAGATCGAACAGAGGGTCCGCGAGGCGCTCGAGCTGGTCAATCTCGCCGAGCGTGCGGGCGCGCGCACCAACGAGCTCTCCGGAGGCCAAAAGCAGCGCGTCGCGCTCGCCCGGGCGCTGGTCAACCGGCCGAAGGTGCTGTTGCTCGACGAGCCGCTCGGCGCGCTCGACCTGAAGCTGCGCAAGCAGATGCAGGTCGAGCTGAAGGCGATCCAGCGCGAGGTCGGGATCACCTTCGTCTACGTCACCCATGACCAGGAAGAGGCGCTCTCGATGTCCGACCGGATCGCGGTGATGGAGTTCGGGCGGGTCGCCCAATGCGGGCCGCCCGAGGAGATCTATGAGCATCCGAGCGGAGAGTTCGTCGCCGGCTTCATCGGGATCTCGAACCTGATCTCGGGAATCGTCGCCGACGGCGGTCAGGTGCGGATCGCCAACGGCACCCAGGTCGAGGCGGAGCTGCCCGACGGGATCTCGCGCGGCGACACCGTCAACCTCTCGATTCGCCCGGAGAAGATCGCGATCGCGGAGGAGGTCACCGATCAGATGGTCTCGATGCAGGGCACGGTCGAGGCTCGGGTCTATCTCGGGGTGATGACCCAGCTCACGGTCTCGCTCGACGATGGCGCCCGTCTGGTCGCGCTCGAGCAGGCCTACCACCAAGCGCGCGCCGACGATCGCTGGGAGCCCGGTATGCCGGTGAAGGTCGGCTGGCTGCCCGAGCACTGCCTGGTGTTGCGCTGAGCAAATCGGCGGTCACTTGGGGGTTCCCTTCAACGGGCTGATGGAGGGGGCGATCCGCAGCGGCCGGCGCGCCGCGGCGGAGCTCTCGGCCTAGGGGGCCGCGGTCGCCTCGGCCGCCAGCGGCTCGGGCTTGGGCTGCCCGGCCCGGCCTCCGACCCCGCCGGTCTCCTGGGTCAGCTTGTTGGCGAAGTAGACGGGGATGATCGAAATCACGATCACGATCACCGCGACCACGTTGACGATCGGCAGCTGGTTCGAGCGGAACAGGTTGTTGTAGATCCAGATCGGCAGCGTCTCGAGGTCGGCGCCGATCGTGAACCGGGTGACAATGATCTCGTCGAAGGAGAGCGCGAAGGCGAGCAGGGCGCCGGCGACCAGCGCCGTGCGCATGCTCGGCAGGGTGACCAGGCGGAAGGTCTGCCAGGTGTGCGCGCCGAGGTCGGCCGATGCCTCCTCGAGCGAGACGGAAACGCGCCGCAGGCGCGCGACGACGTTGTTGTAGACCAGCACGATGCAGAAGGTCGCATGGCCGACGATCACCGTGAACAGGCTCAGGTCGACCCCGAGCACCTGGGTGAAGGTGTCGTTGATCGCGATCCCGGTGACGATCCCGGGGAGCGCGAGCGGCAGCAGCACGAGGAAGGAGATCGTCTCGCGCCCGAAGAAGCGATGGCGCGAGACCGCGAGCGAGGTCAGGGTGCCGAGCAGGATCGCGATCGCGGTCGCCGCGACTGCGGCCTTGATCGAGGTGACGAAGGCGTCCCGGGCGCCCGTGTTGTCGATCGCCCTGCCGAACCAGTCAATGGTCAGGCCTGCCGGCGGCCACTCGAGCGTCTTGCCGGCGTTGAAGGCGTAGACCAGGATCACGATCAGCGGCACGTAGATGAACACCAACGTCAGGCCGACGCCGATCCGCAGCAACACCTGTGATCGATTCGAGAGCCTCATAGGTGCTCGAAGGCCCCGAGCCGCCGCGCGACCAGCAGATAGATGATCATCACCACCACGGGGACCATCACGAACGCGGACGCCAGGGGCTGGTTGTTGACGATGTTGGAGTAGACGACGTTGCCGATGAACTGGTTGTTGGAGACCAGAGCCGGAGTGATGTAGTCGCCGAGCGTGAGCGCGAAGGTAAAGATCGAGCCGGCGATCACGGCCGGGAAGGCGAGCGGCAAAATCACCCGCCTGAAGGTCGTCAGCGGCGACGCCCCCAGATCCTCGGAGGCGCTGATCACCGAATCCGGGATCCGCTCGAGCCCGGCGTAGATCGGGATGATCATGAACGGCAGCCAGAGGTAGCTCATCACCAGCCAGACGGCGACGTTGCCGTAGCCGGGCCCGTCGATCCCGAGCGGGTTAAGCGCCCAGTTGAGGATCCCGCCGCTGGAGAGGATCGTCCGCCAGGCGTAGACCTTGACCAGGTAGCTCGACCACAGCGGCAGCAGCACGGCGACAACGAGCACCGCCTTCATCCGGCCGCTGGCGACCTTCGCCATGTAGAAGGCGATCGGGAAGGCGAGCAGCGCGTCGGTCACCGTGACCAGCGCCGCGATCGCGATCGTCCTCCCGGCGATCGTGCGATAGACCGGCTCCTCGAAGATGGTCTGGAAGTTGTCGAGCGTGAAGTTCCGCTCGATCTCGCCGCTGAGCGCGTTGACCCCCCAGAACGCGGTGATCAGGATGACCACCAGCGAGCCGAGGTAGCCGATCACCAGCCAGCCGACCGGCCCGGCGAGCAGGGCGCCGACCTGCAGCCGGGGACGGCCGTGGAAGAGGCCGGCGAGCCTGCGGCCCACCGACCTCCTCGGCGCCGGCGTCGCTACGCCGGCTTCCACGGAACGCCTTCCTTCATACGGGACGTGTGCGCTTGATTACCCCTTGATCTCGGTCCAGGCCGAGACCCAGTCGTTGTAGTCCATGCACTCCTCACCACGGTCGTCGCCGCAATCGGCGAGCGGCGTCTCCCAGTAGTAGACGCGCTGCCAGAACTCCGGGTTGTCCGCGTTGTAGAGCTCGCAGTGGTTGGGAGCCCCGAAGTACGCGGGATCCAGGGTCTTGAACTCGGCGCATGCCTTGCTCTGGGCCGGCGCCTCGCCGAACCAGGCCGCGACCTTGGCGTTCGCCTCCGGACTGATGATGTGGTCCATCCACAGGTACATGCAGTTCGGGTGCGCCGCCTCGTTGCTGATCATCCAGGTGTCCGACCACCCGGTCGCGTCCTCCTCCGGGAGGAAGCCCCCTGAGGCCGGGGTCGAGGCGACGGGGTCGCCCTCGCCCAGCAGCGTGAAGTACTGGTACTGCCAGGTCGTTCCGACACTGACGTCGCCGTTCGCGAACGACGAGATCTGCTTCGCGAAATCGGACCAGTACTCGCCGACGTTCGGCCGCTGCTCCTTGAGCAGGTCGACCGCGGCGTTGAACTGATCCTCGTCGAGCTCGTACGGGTTGTCGATCCCGAGGTCCGGCTGGTGAGCCTTCAGGTACAGCGCCGCGTCGGCGATGTAGATCGGGTCGTCGTAGACGCTGAGCTGACCCTTGTACTTCGCAGCCACCTCCGGGTCGAGCAGCGGCGCCCAGGTCGAGCCGTCGACGTCCGGCGCGGCGTCCGTGTTCCACGTCAGCACGTTCGCCCCGCGCCCGTGCGGGATCCCGTAGTTAACGCCGTCGAAAGTGTTGTACGGCTGGTCCTTGAGATCGTCGAAGACCGTTGCGTAGTTGGGCACCAAGTCGGTGTTGACCGGGGCGACGTCGCCGCCCTCGACCAGGCGCGCGGTGGCGTTACCGGACGCCGAGACGCCGTCGTACTGACCGGACCGCATCAGCTCGACCATCTCGTCCGAGGTGCCGCCGATCTTGACGTTGACTTGGCAGCCGGACTCCTTCTCGAAGTCGGTGACCCAGTCGACCTTCGGGTCGGTCGAGCCGTCCTCGACGTAACCGGCCCAGGCGATCAGGTTGACCTCGCCCTCGGGCTCGCCGACCTCCTGGAGCGCGTCGCTCTCGCTGCTCGTCGAGTCGTCGTCGCTACCGCATCCGGCGGCAAACGCGAGCATGAACACGAGCAACCCCGCGATCACCAACCAGGCGACCTTGGCGGGACTTCCTCCCTCACTACGCATCACTGTCTCCTCTCGTTACCGCGGTCTGGACCGCGACCGTGTGTTCCGGCCGCCATCCGACGACGACCTCCCGCCCGACCTGAGCGAGCGCCTCCTTTGAGGAAGTCTCCACGTTCTGGCGTACGACTTGCAACTCTCCACCGGTGTCGAGCGCGACCAGGTAACGGGTCAGCACTCCCGCATAGGCGACGTCGCGAACCCTGCCAACCTCGGTGTGCGCGCCGTCGGCGTCTTCCCCGGGATCGAGGATCCTGATCTTCTCCGGTCGGATCGTGAACTGGTCTCCGTTTCGCTCGAGCACGTTGGAGACGCCGACGAACCCCGAGACGAAGCGGTTGGCGGGCCGCTCGTAGATCTCGGCCGGCGCTCCGATCTGCTCGATCCGGCCCTCGTTGAAGACCGCGATCCGGTCGGACATCGTCAGCGCCTCCTCCTGGTCGTGGGTGACGTAGACGAAGGTGATCCCGACGTCCCCCTGGATCCCCTTGAGCTCGACCTGCATCTGCTCGCGCAGCTTCAGGTCGAGGGCGCCGAGCGGCTCATCGAGCAAGAGCACCCGGGGACGGTTGACGATCGAGCGGGCCAGGGCGACCCGCTGTCGCTGACCGCCCGAGAGCTCCGAGGGCTTGCGATCGCCGTAGCCCTCGAGGCGGACCATCTCCAGGGCTTCGTCGCGGCGGCGCGCGCGCTCGTCGCCGGCGACCCTGCGGACTCGCATCCCGTACTCGACGTTCTCGGCGACGCTCATGTGCGGAAACAGCGCGTAGTCCTGAAACACCGTGTTGACCTCGCGGTCATAGGGGGGCAGGGAGCCGACGTCGCGGCCGCCGAGCTCGACCGTGCCGGAGTCCGGCAGCTCGAACCCCGCGATCATCCGCAGGGTGGTGGTCTTGCCCGAGCCCGAGGGCCCGAGCATGGTGAAGAACTCGCCGTGAGCGACCTCGAGGTCGATCCCGTCGACGGCGACGACCTCGCCGTAGGCCTTGCGCACCCCGCTGAGGCGAATGTCGGGCGCTGCGGTCGGCGCCTCGGCGGCGCCGGGCGCGTTCAGCTGCTCCACTGTGTACAAGCCGAGACGGGGTTCAAGCGTGATGACGTTATTCCAACCGTACGAGCTGTGCCACCCCCTACCCGAACAAAGATCGGATTGTCGGTCCGACAATTCGGCGAGCGGGCGCTAGAGGAGAGCGCGGACCAGCGCGGCAACCAGCGCGGCCACGGCGACCACCGGCAGGGTTGAGGCGCCGATCGCAAGCGCACCGGCCGCGGCCGCGACCCCGGCGATCCGCGCATCGAGCTCGAACGCTCCTCCCGCCGGGGCGCTGAGGGTCTCGACCACGACCAGCGCCGCGAGCAGCGCAGGCGCCACCAGCGCGACCACGCCCTGAGCGCGGCCGGGAAACACGCGGCCACCCAGCAGCACCGGTCCCGAGGCGCGGATCAGCGCCGTGCCGACTGCGAGCACGCCGATCGTCACCCAGACCTCGGTCACGCCTGCTCCTCCCGCGCCGGCGCCGGCGCGACCAGGCCCAGCAGCGCCGCCGCCGATGCCGCGATCACCGGGACCCCGGCGGGCGTGAACGGGATCAGCACCAGCGCGATCAGGCTGCCGAGCGCGGCGACGACGGCGGGCAGGCCGGGCCGCAGCTCGCCTTCGACCAGCAGGCAGAGGAAGAAGGCGGGAAAGAGCGCGTCGAGGCCGAGCGCCTCCGGGTTGCCGATCAGGTCGCCGGCGAAGACGCCGATCGCGGTGCCGCCCACCCACAATGGGTATGAGGGCGCGGTCGCGCCGAGCATGAACGACGGATCGAAGCGCCCGCCGCCGCGGCTGGCTGCCGCCCAGGAGAAATCGATCATCGACTGGCCGATCGCGGCCCGGCGCAGCCGCCCGCCGCGCAAGGAGGGCGCCAGCGCGATTCCCATCGGCACATAGCGGAGGTTGAGCAGGATCCCGGCGGCGATCGCGGCGGCCGCGCCACCACCGGCGCTCAAGACGGCGGTCGCCGCGAGCTGCGCCGAGCCGGCGAACAGCAGCGCCGACATCACGATCGGCGCGACGCTGCCCATCACCGGCTCGGCCAAAACCCCGAACGAGATCGCCAACAAGAGCGTGGCGCCCCCGTAGGGGACGCCGATCGCGAGGCCGCGGCGAAACCGCCCGCGCTCGTCTGGCTCGCTGGGCTCGCCAGAGCGGCGCCGTTCGGCTATGCCCGCCTCGTCTCGCAACTCAACTGACACGACCCGCCATTCTGGCGGGCCGTGTGGGGCGCGGCTATTCGTTTGCCTGAAAGGCCTAGAAGCCCGCCGGATGGCGGGCGACGTAACCTCTTGCCGAGCGCATCTGGGTGCTCCAACCGGGGCCTTCGCCGGCGGTCATCGAGGTGTCGAGCCGCAGCCCGGCGATCACCGCGTAGATGTGCCCCTCGTTGGAGTAGGTAGTGATCCAGGCGCCCTTGCCGCCCTTCTCCCAGTCCATGAACGACCCCGAGGGCATCGCCGACTCGAGCAGCCCGGCGCCCGTGAGCGCGTAGCTGACCGAGCCGGAGCAGTCATAGCAGCGGTCCTTGCGGCGGGCGTGGCCGCCGCCCATGCAGTACGGCTTGGTCTTGACGATCTCGTTTGCGGCCTCGATCGCGCGCACGACCTTGCGCGGCGCGCTGGCGGGAGGGATCGCGAACCCACGCTTGAGCTTCGCCGTTGCGCCCGGGGTGGTCATCCCCGTGGTCGGGGCGGTGGCCTCGACGCCGCCGCCCATGCCGATACCGCCGCTGCCCGCGGCGCCCGCCTGAGCGGGCACGAGGATCAACGCCGCCGCGGTCAGCCCGCCGATTGCGAAACCGAGTCTTCGCCCCGGCCTCGAGTCTCTTCTGTAGGTCAACTGAACCAGTCCCTTTCGTCGGCCTACGGGGTTAGCTGACGGGCTGGCGCTGAAAGAGCCTGCGCCCTCGCCGCCCCGCAAAGGGTCCGGCGAGTTAGCCCCAACAAATGGTTCCCCCGCTCCCTGGCCCCCCTTTACTCACTGGGGCCCGGAATTCGGCTTTACCGGTTATCGAGCGCCGAGAGTGTACAAAGTTCGCCAGCGCACTGCGAGGACCTGCTCACGAACTTGTGCCGAGTTACACAAGAGACGGGTGCGGAGCCTGAACTGGTGCGATTGCTAGGTTCCGGCCGTGAAGCTCGCCGGCACGACTGTCCTGCTCACCGGCGCGACCGGCGGGCTCGGCCGGGCGATCGCCTCCGCCCTCGACGCGCGCGGGGCGAGGCTCGTGCTGAGCTCGCGCAAGGCCGACGGGCTCGACTCGCTGGCGCTCTCCCTGCCGGGCACCGGGCACCGGACGATCGTCGCCGACCTCGCCGCCGACGGTGAGGCCGTGAGGCTGCTCGAGCAGGCCGGCGATCTCGACGGCCTCGTTGCCAACGCCGGCTTGCCCGCCTCGGGGAGGCTCGACCACTTCAGCCAGGAGGAGATCGGCCGCGCGCTGAGGGTCAACCTCGAGGCGCCCGTACGGATGGCGCGTGAGCTGGCGCCGGCGATGGCCGAGCGCGGCCGCGGGCACCTGGTCTTCGTCTCCTCGATCTCGGGCCGCGCCGCGACCGCGCGCGCGTCGCTCTACGCCGCGACCAAGTTCGGCCTCCGTGGCTTCGCCCTCTGCCTGCGAGAGGACCTGCGGGGCCTCGGGGTCGGGGTCTCGGTGGTCAGCCCGGGAACGATCCGCGAGGCGGGGATGTTCGCCGACGCCGAGGTCGAGGCGCACCCCCTGCTCGGCACCGCCAGACCCGAGCAGGTCGGGGCGGGCGTCGTCCGCGCGATCGAGCACGACCGGGGTGAGGTCACGATCGCGCCGCTGCGCCAGCGCGCCCTCGCTCGGATCGCCGCCAACGCACCGGAGCTCTCCGCGCGGGTTGCCGGGCGCAAGGCGGCCGAGGTCGCCGACGAGATCGCCCGCGGCCAGACCGACAAGCGCTGAGCGAAAGAGGCGGCTGGCGCTCGCGGCAATCGGGAATACTGGTCCCATGAGCGATTCATTCAGAGCCCGCGACACGCTGACGGTCGCCGGCACCGAGTACGAGATCTACCGGCTCGACGCACTCCAGGAGAAGTTCGACACCGCGCGCCTGCCCTACTCGCTCAAGGTACTGCTCGAGAACGCGCTGCGGCTCGAGGACGGCGACTCGGTCACCGCCGATGAAGTCGAGACGATTGCCGCCTGGGACGCCGCCGCCGAGCCCGCCGACGAGATCCCGTTCCAGCCCGCCCGGGTGCTGATGCAGGACTTCACGGGCGTCCCCGCGATCGTCGACCTGGCGGCGATGCGCGACGCGATCGACGAGCTCGGGTCGGATCCAGCAAAGATCAACCCGCTGGTCCCCGTGGATCTGGTGATCGACCACTCGGTCCAGGTCGACGCCTTCGGCAACCCGCGCGCCTTCGACATCAACGCCGATCGTGACTACGAGCGCAATCGCGAGCGCTACGCCTTCCTGCGCTGGGGCCAGCAGGCGTTCGACAACTTCCGTGTCGTGCCTCCGGCGACCGGGATCTGCCATCAGGTCAACCTCGAATACCTGAGCCAGGTCGTCTTTCGCGGTCAGCGCGACGGCGTCGCCCAGGCCTATCCCGACACGCTGGTCGGCACCGACTCTCACACCACCATGGTCAACGGCCTCGGCGTGCTCGGCTGGGGTGTGGGCGGGATCGAGGCCGAGGCGGCGATGCTCGGCCAGCCGATCTCGATGTTGCTGCCTCAGGTGGTCGGGTTCAAGCTCGACGGCGAGTTGCCCGAGGGCGCCACCGCCACCGACCTGGTGCTGACCGTGACCGAGATGCTGCGCGAGCGCGGGGTGGTGTCGAAGTTCGTCGAGTTCTTCGGGCCCGGCCTGCACACGCTGGGGCTCGCCGACCGGGCGACGATCGGCAACATGTCGCCGGAGTTCGGCTCGACCTGCGCGATCTTCCCGGTCGACCGTGAGACCCTTCGCTATCTCGAATTCACCGGCCGCCCCACCGAGTTGATCGAGCTCGTCGACGCCTACGCTCGCGAGCAGGGGATGTTCCACGACGAGAGCTCCGAGGACCCGACCTTCTCCGAGCAGCTGGATCTGGACCTGTCGAGGGTCGAGCCCTCGATTGCGGGCCCGAAGCGCCCGCAGGATCGGATCGCCCTCAGCGACGCGAAGTCGGCGTTCATCGAGTCGCTCGCCGAGTTCGATCCCGATGCCGCGCAGGCGCTCGGCAACGGTCGCGATCGGGCGATGGAGGAATCGTTTCCCGCCTCCGATTCCCCGGCCGAGGACCACGATGGTGACGCCGGCAAGCCGCGCCCGTTCGAGGCCGCGGCGAGCGGCGAGAGCCTGGCCGCGATTGCCGAGCGCGAGGCGAGCCCGGTGATGGTCGAGCTCGAGGACGGCGAGGAGGTCGAGCTCGATCACGGGCGCGTGGTGATCGCGGCGATCACCAGTTGCACCAACACCTCGAATCCTTCGGTGATGATCGGGGCCGGTCTGCTCGCCCGCAACGCGGTCGAGAAGGGCCTCACGCGCCGCCCCTGGGTGAAGACCTCGCTCGCGCCCGGCTCGACGGTGGTCACCGAGTACCTCGAGCGGGCGGGACTCGATCAGTACCTCGACCGGCTCGGCTTCAACCTGGTCGGCTACGGCTGCACCACCTGCATCGGCAACTCAGGGCCGTTGGCCGACGAGATCTCGTCGGCGGTCAACGAAAACGACCTGGTGGTCTGCGCGGTCCTCTCGGGCAACCGCAACTTCGAGGGCCGGATCAACCAGGACGTGCGCAACAACTACCTCGCCTCGCCGCCGCTTTGCGTTGCCTACGCGCTCGCCGGGCGGATGGACATCGACCTGCTCGCCGACGCGATCGGCGAGGACGCCGACGGCAACCCGATCCACCTGGCCGACATCTGGCCGAGCTCCGACGAGATCAAGGAGACGATCTCCGACGCCGTTCGCCAGGACATGTTCGAGCGCAGCTACGCCGACGTCTTCAGCGGCGACGAGCGCTGGCGCGGGCTGGAGACGCCGGAGGGCGATCGCTATACGTGGCCCGACTCGACCTACGTCCGCAAGCCGTCGTTCTTCGAGCACATGGACGCCGAGCCGGCGCCGGTTGGGCAAGTCACCGGAGCGCGGGTGCTGGCCGTGCTCGGCGACAGCGTCACCACCGACCACATCTCGCCCGCCGGCGCGATCAGGAAGGACAGCCCGGCGGGCCGTTGGCTGATCGACAACGGGGTCGAGCCGCGGGAGTTCAACTCCTACGGCTCGCGCCGCGGCAACCACGAGGTGATGATCAGGGGGACGTTCGCCAACGTGCGGCTGCGCAACCGCCTGGTCGAGCGCGAGGGCGGCTTCACCCGCCACTATCCCGACGGCGAGGAGACGACGATCTATGAGGCGGCGATGGCCTATGCGGAGGAGCGGGTGCCGCTGGTCATCTTCGCGGGCAAGGAGTACGGCTCCGGCTCGTCGCGCGATTGGGCGGCCAAAGGCACCGCGCTGCTCGGGGTGCGGGCGGTGCTCGCGGAGAGCTTCGAGCGCATCCATCGCTCCAACCTGATCGGGATGGGAGTGTTGCCGTTGCAGCTGCCCGACGGTGAGAGCGCGGAATCGCTCGGCATCACCGGTGAGGAAACCGTCGACCTGGGCGACCTCGCCGACGGCGATGCGAAGTCGGTGAGCGTGGTCGCTTCACGCCAGGGGGCCGAGCCGATCGAGTTCGAGGCCAGGGTCCGGCTCGATACGCCGAACGAGGTGCGCTATTTCCAAAACGGTGGCATACTGCACCGCGTGCTCAGGGACCTGCGTTCCTGAGCGACGGGGCAACTGTTAGCAACGGTTGACACCAACCAATCGGATGGGTCAGAATGGGGTACAGCCCGCGGGAGGGATAACTTAAGAACTCGTCCCCGGCCAGTCCCGCCTCCGGGGGCGATCGCGTCGGCATCCCTCCCTGGCTACCGACGCGCTGGCGGTGGCGCGGGCCGTGTGGACCCCCTGCCTCCCGCGGCCCCGCCCCGCCAACTACCCCCGAGCAAGTCTCGGGAGTAGTTCTGCCACGGCCGGGGGCCCGACTGGCCGGCCGGCCAGGGGTTGTCCCTTTTCCCTCGTTGCCCCGATGGGAACCTGTAGGCCAGCAAGGGGACAGGTCGATGCGAGTTCGGAGCATGGGGCGGGCCGCGTGACCCCCTTCGCGGTCCCGCCCCTCCTACTTTCCGGGGCCGCGGCGCTCGATGTAGTGGATCGCGATCACGCTCCCCACCGGCCCGACCGGTGTCAGCGTGGCGGCGAGCAGCGTGTAGGGAGCCTCGTGACGCAGGATCGCGATCCAGATCAAGATCGCCAGGGCGACGAACCCGAGCCCGTGGGCGAGCCCGAGGATCGAGGTCGCGCCGTCGGCGCCGGGGGCGAGCCAGACGACGAGCAGGCAGGCGAACAGCGCCAGCTCCGCCCAGGAGGCGATCTTCACCCAGCCGAACATCCGTCCCGGCACCGGGGTTCGAAGGACCGCTTCGGGCTCGCTGCTCATCGATTCGGATTGATAGCGCCTCGCACCGAGATCACCGGCCGCTCGCTCGCCGATCCGAGCGCCGTCGATGGCGGGGCGGCGTTCGTGAGCGCGGTCATCCGCCGGGCCGCGATCGCCGCCTGAGTCGTCAGTCGACTCGGTGCCCGTCATTGGCGTAGCTTGCCGGTGCAGGCACGGCTTCGATGCGGCGGGCACAGACAATCGCGGCGGTCGGCTGCGCGGCAGCGCTGTCGCTGAGCGCCGGCGCCGGCGCGGCGACGTTGGAGCCGGTCGGGAGCTTCGACCGGCCGGTGTTCGTCACCTCCGAACCGGCCGACCCGAACGCCCTGCTGATCGTTCAGCAAAGCGGCCAGGTGATCCTCGCCCAGGGCGGCGCCCGCACCACGGTTCTCGATTTGACCGATCCTGATCCCGACCTCGTCGCCAGCGGTGGCGAGCAGGGTCTGCTCTCGGTCGCCGCGGCGCCCGACTACGCGATCAGCGGTTACCTCTACGTCTATTACACGCGCGCCGGCAGCGGCGACCTGCAGATCGACGAGTTCACCGTCGTCGGCGACCGGGCACCGCTCTCGAGCCGCAGGCCGGTGCTCACGGTCCCCCACCGCGCCGCCACCAACCACAACGGCGGCCAGCTGCAGTTCGGGCCCGACGGCTACCTCTACATCGGCACCGGGGACGGCGGCGGCGCCGGCGACCCGGGCGAGAACGCGCAGTCGCTCGCTTCCCGGCTCGGGAAGATCCTGAGGATCGACCCGCGGAGTTCGGCCGCGGGCCCCTACGCGATCCCCGCCGGCAACCCGTTCGCCGACGGCGCCGGTGGTAACGCCGACGAGATCTGGAGCTGGGGGCTGCGCAACCCCTGGCGCTTCAGCTTCGATCGCCTCGGCGGCGATCTGTTGATCGGCGACGTCGGCCAAAACGAGTGGGAGGAGCTCGACTTCGATCCGGCACCGCGGGCCGGGCGGGGAGTGAACTTCGGCTGGGACTGTCGCGAGGGCCGCCACGGCTTCGAAGCGTCCGGCTGCGGCGCGGGCCTCACCGACCCGATGCTCGAGTACCCGCACTCGGGAGGCGAGGCGGCGGTCACCGGCGGCTACGTGGTCCGCGACCGCAGCGTCGCCGACCTATACGGCCGTTACCTCTACGCCGACGCCTACGGGGACGAGATCCGCTCGCTGCTCCCGGCCCTGCCGAACGCGGCCGACGATAGGCCCACGGGCCTGCGGGTCCAAGGTCCGGTGAGCTTCGGCGAGGACTCCTGCGGGCGCGTCTACGTGGTCTCGCTGCTGGGCGAGGTCTCGCGCTTGGCCGGCGACAGCCCCGCAGCCTGCCCGAGCGGCGCCCCCGCACCGCCACCCCGCTGTGGCGGCCGCGTGGCGACGATGGCCGCCGCAGGGCGCCTCAAGGGGAGCACGGGCCCCGACGTGATCGTCGGCTCGCCGGGCAAGGACAAGATCCGCGGCGGCGGCGGCCGCGACCTGATCTGCGCCCGCGCCGGCCGCGACCGCCTCCTCGGCGGCCCCGGCAAGGATCGGCTCAAGGGCGGGCACGGCAAGGACCGCTGCGCCGGCGGCCCCGGGAGGGACCGCAAGCGCTCCTGCTAGCGGCGAGCCCGCGCCACCAACACGCCGGGGCGGGAAACTGTCGCTATGCGACGAAAAGTCGCCCCGGCGTGTTGGCGCCCAGGCCCGAGCCGTTTGCCGCGCGCGCTCACCCCTCGAGCGCGGTGAGCACGATCCGCTCCTGCTCGAGCCGGTGGGCGGCGGGGTAGCCCTCGCTCGGGCTCGAACGCTGCGGTCGCCCGACGTAGGCGAACTCGACGCCCTCGGCCAACAGCTCGGGCATGCGCCGAGCCATGACGCTCCAAGCGCCCATGTTCTTCGGCTCCTCCTGCGCCCAGACGACCTTTTTCAGGTTCGGGTACGAGCCGATCAGCCGCTGCAGTTCGTTGCGGGCGAACGGGTAGAGCAGCTCGACCCGGGCGACCGCGGCGTCGGCAACCGACTCGCGCCGCTCGTGCTGGTCGATGTCGTAGAAGAGCTTGCCGCTGCAGAGCACCAGCCGCTCGACCTGCTCACGGCTCTCGGGCGCCCGCGGATCGTCGAGCACGAATTGAAAGCTCCCTCCGGTGAGCTGCTCGAGCGACGAGGCGGCGGCCTTCAGGCGCAGGAGGCCCTTCGGCGTGAACACGATCAGCGGCCGCGGCTTGGCGATCCGCGCCTGGCGGCGGATCAGGTGGAAGTACTGGGCCGCGGTGGTCGGATTGGCGAGCCGGATGTTGCCCTCCGAGCCGAGCTGGATGAAGCGTTCGATCCGGGCGCTCGAGTGCTCCGGTCCGGCGCCTTCATAGCCGTGCGGCAAGAGCAGCGTCAAACGGGTCGTCTGACCCCACTTCGACTCCCCGGCGACGATGAACTGGTCGATGATCACCTGGGCCGAGTTGGCGAAGTCGCCGAACTGGGCCTCCCACAGCATCAGGCTCTCGGGCGATGCGGCCGAGTAGCCGTACTCGAAGCCGAGGCAGGCAGCCTCGGAGAGCGGGCTGTTGTGGAGCTCGAACGGCGCCAGCGCGCCGGAGAGGTTCTGGATCGGTACGTAGCGAAGGCCGGTCTTCTCGTCGTGCAGGGCAAGGTGGCGGTGAGAGAAGGTGCCGCGCTCGGTGTCTTGGCCGGTGAGCCGGATGTGGGTGCCTTCGGTCAGAAGGGAGGCGTACGCGAGGCTCTCGGCGTGACCGAAGTCGATCTCCCCTTGGTCGAGCTTCTCGATCCGCGAGAGCAGCGGCTTGCGCAGCTTACGGTGGATCGCGAAGCTGTCAGGGACCCGCAGGAGCTCCTCGTTGAGCCCCCGCAGCCGCTGCTCTGAGACCGCGGTCTCGACCTCGGGGCTCTTGGTGCGGTCGAGCTCGCCGGTGCCGAGCGCGGTCGAGCTCGGGTCCTCGTATTCCCCCGCCTCCATCTTGCCTCGCAGCTGCTTGAGCGTCGACTGCAGGGCGGCAAGATGCTCGTCGGCGTAGATCTCGACCTCCTCGGCGCTGACCACGCCCTCCTCGACCAGTTTGCGTGCGTAGAGCTCGGAAACCGGCGGGTGCTCCTTGATCTGTGCGGCCATCCGGGGCTGGGTGTAGGCGGCCTCGTCGGTCTCGTTGTGGCCGTAGCGGCGGTAGCCGATCAGGTCGATGACGACGTCGCGTGCCCACTGCTCGCGGTAGGCCATCGCCAGTCTCACCGCGGCGAGACAGGCCTCGACGTCGTCGGCGTTGACGTGGATGATCGGGCAGTTGAAGCCCTTCGCCATGTCGCCTGCGTACGGGGTCGAGCGGCCGTCGGGCGGATCGGTCGTGAAGCCGACCTGGTTGTCGGTGATCAGGTGGATCGTTCCGCCGGTCGAATAGCCCTCGAGCGCCTGCAGGTTGAGCGTCTCGGCGACCACGCCCTGGCCCGGGAAGGCGGCGTCGCCGTGGAGCAGCAGCGGCACCGCGGCATGTGGGTTGTGCTTGAGCTTGGGCCCCGAGTGCTCGGTCTGCGCCGCCCGCGCCCCCCCGGTGACAACGGGATCGACGAACTCAAGGTGGCTCGGGTTCGGGTACAGCCGGATCTTCACCTCCTCGGAGTCGCGGGTGGTGTACGTGCCCTCCTCACCGTGGTGGTACTTGACGTCGCCGGTCCCCGCGTGGGGGATGTGGGCGATCGCCTTCACCCGGTCGAGCGCCTTGGCACCCTCGAACTCCGCCAGAATCGACTCCACCGAGCGGTTGAGGTTGTGCGCGAGCACGGCGAGGCGGCCGCGGTGGGCCATCCCGATGACCACCTCCTCGGCGCCGTTCTGGCGCGCCAGGGTCGCGATCTCGTCGATCATCGGCACCGTCGCGTCGAGCCCCTCGATCGAGAACATCTTCTGACCGAGGTAGGCCTTCTGCAGGAAGCGCTCGAACTGAAACACCGCGGTCAGGCGCGAGAGCAGCCCCAGGCGCTCGGCCTTCGTCAGCGGCGCGCGGTGCCAGCCGGTCTCGATCATCTCGCGCAGCCACATCCGCTGCTGATGCGAGGACAGGTGCTCGATCTGGTAGGCGATCGTCGAGCAATAGGCCTGCTGCATGCGCGGCAGCGCGTCGAGCAGGGTCTCGCCCTCGACGCCGATTCGCAGGATCGACGCCGGAATCCGCGACATCAGCTCCGGCGTCAGGTTGAGCGTCTCGGGCTCGAGCGCCGGGTCGCCCTTGGGCGCGCCGCCGAGCGGATTGACCCTGGAGGCGAGGTGACCGTGGGTCCGAAACGCCTTCAGCAGCGAGGTTGCGGCCTGCACGGCCTGCAACAGCTCGCGGTCGGGCTCGGCCACGGCCGCTGCGGTCGCCGGTGCCGCGGCTCCGAGCGGGGGCGCTGAGGCCGAGGCCGGGTGGGCGGTGGTGACCAGGTTGGTCGGGAGCTGCATCGCCTCGGCGACCGACTCGTAGAAAGAGTCTTCGCCCTGCAGGAGCTCGTCGATGCGGCGCAAGAAGGAGCCCGACTCGGCGCCCTGGATCACCCGGTGGTCGTAGGTCGAGGTGGTCGTCATCACCTTCGAGACCCCGAGCGCCCTGATCTTGTCGGCGGATGCGTGCCTCCACTCGACCGGATAGGCGAGCGAGCCGCAGGCCACGATCGTCCCCTGCCCGCTCAACAGACGCGGGACCGAGGCGACCGTGCCCAGACCGCCGGGGTTGGTCAGCGTGATTGTCGTTCCCTGGAAGTCGTCCGCGGTCAGCTTGTTCTCCCGCGTCTTCGAGATCAGGTCCTCATAGGAGGCGTGGAAGGTGGCGAAGTCGAGCGTCTCGGCGGCCTTGATGCAGGGCACCATCAGGCTGCGCGAGCCGTCCTTGCGCTCGACGTCGACGGCGATCCCGAGGTTGACGTGGTCGGGCTCGACCACCTGCGGCTTGCCGTCGCCGGAGGCGAAGCTGCGGCCCATGACCGGCCAATCGGCGCTCGCCTTGACGATCGCCCAGGCGATCAGGTGGGTGAACGAAACCTTCATCCCGCGATCCTTGAGCGCGCCGTTGATCGCCTTTCGCTTCGCGTCGAGCGTGTCGACCGCCAGCGTGCGGAAGGAGGTGGCGGTCGGGATCGAGAGGCTCTCGTCCATCGCCTTGGCGAGCATCGCCGCCGGACCCCTCAACGGCTTCGTCTCGCCGCCCGCACCCGGCATCGGTGGGGCGGCGCTCGGGGGGCCGTTGGCAGCGGCTGCGAGTACGTCCTCCTTGGTCACCTTGCCGCCCGGTCCCGAGCCGTCGACCCCGGCAATGTCGACCCCCTTCGCGGCCGCGACCCGGCGCGCCACCGGCGAGGCTCGCCCGTTCTCAGCGCTCGCCGGAGCCGGCGCCTCCGCTCCATCATCCACCTCTGCCTGCTGCCTGCTGCCTGCTCCTTCGTCCTTCGCCGCGGTCCCCGGCGCCATCTCCGCCAACGCCTGCCCCACCTGAACCGTGTCGTCGACCGAGGCCAGCAGCTTCGTGATCGTCCCCGCCTCCGGTGCGGGAACCTCGGCGTCGATCTTGTCGGTCGAGACCTCGACCACGGTGTCGCCCTCCGCGACCCGCTGGCCCTCCTCGACGTGCCATTCGAGCACCGTGCCCTCGGTGACCGACTCACCCATCTCGGGCATCGACACGACCAGGGTTCCGCCCGCCTGCTCAGCTTCGCCTCCGGGGGCGGACGGGTCAGCCGAGGGCTCGGCCTCGGTGACTTCGGTCGTCACCTGACCCGGCTGCGGTGAGTCGGAGGGGGTGTCGTCGCCGAGGTCCTCGTCGCCCTCGCCGCCACCCATCACCAGGCCCTCGCTCTCCTTCAGCGGCGACGGCTCGGCTCCGTTGCCTGTCGATCCGGTCCCGTTCGGATCGATCCGGGCGAGGACCTGGCCGACCTCGACCGTGTCGTCGGGTTCGGCCATGATCTTGGTCACCACGCCGGCGGCCGGGGCAGGCACCTCGGCGTCGATCTTGTCGGTCGAGACCTCGACCACGGTGTCGCCCTCGGCGATCTCCTGTCCCTCGGAGACGTGCCATTCGAGGATCGTTCCCTCGGTCACCGATTCCCCCATCTGGGGCATCTGGACCTCGATCATCCCGTCTGCCATCTGTTCCTCTGAGTCTATGAGGTTGCCCGCGCGGGGGCGCCGCGTTTTCGGCCCTGCAATCCGCTTACCCGCTAATTGACCTTGTAGCGCTCGAGCGCCTGATCGCGCGCTGCGCGGTGGTCGACGATCGGCTCGGGGTAGTGCTCGCCGATCACGCACCCGGACTCGCGCTGGACCTCCTCGGGCATCTCCCAGGGCTCGCGCAGCCAGCGATCGGGAACGCCGCGCAACTCGGGGAGGTAACGGCGCACGTACTCGTTCTCGGGGTCGTAGCGCTCCTGGTGTCGCGCGGGGTTGTAGATCCGGCGAAACGCGGGCTGCGGATCGGTGCCGACCGAGGCGATCCACTGCCAGTTGCCGTTGTTGTTGGCCTCGTCGCCGTCGATCAGCAACCGCATGAACCAACGCTCTCCCCAGCGCCAGTCGATGCCGAGGTCCTTGGTCAAAAATGAGCCGACCACGAGCCGGGCGCGGTTGTGCATCCAGCCCTCCCGGCGCAGCTGGCGCATCGCCGCATCGACGAGCGGGTAGCCGGTGCGGCCCTCGCACCAGGCCTCGAACGGCTTCTCGGCATGGCTCCAGCGGATCCTTCCGCGGTATCGATCCTGAAACTCCGAGCTCGCGTTGCGGGGGAAGTTGAGCAGCACGTGGTGGTAGAAGTCGCGCCAGCACAGCTGTCGGTGAAAGGCGTCGGCGCCCTTGCCGTCGGGAAGCCGCCGCTCGATCTGGCGCGGCGAGATGCAACCGAAGTGCAGGTAGGGCGAGAGGCGAGAGGTGCGGTCGCGCCCGAGGGCGTCGTGGATCTCGGTGTACTCGTCGATCGGCCCGTCGAGGAAGCGCTCGAATGTCCGCCGCGCCTCGGACTCGCCGCCGCGCGCCGGGTCGCTGACCTCCTGAGCGAGTCCGAGCTTCTTCAGCGATGGGATCCGGCCATTTGCCAGCTTCGACGGCAACGGCGGCAGCTCGGACGGCGCCTCGAGCACCTGGCGGCGCTCGGCCTCGAGCCAGGAGCGATGGAAGGGGGAAAAGACCGTGTACGGCTTGCCCTGCTTGGTCTCGATCTGGCATACGTCGATCGCGTTCAGGCCGAGGTGTGAGCGCAGCTCGCAGCCGGCGCCGGCGAGGGCGACCCGCACCTGCTCGCCACGCCGTCGCGCGAACGGGCTCACGTCCTGGGTCGCGTGGATCGCCTCGGCGCCGAGCTCGCGAGCCAGCTTCGCCAGCTCGCGCTCCGGCGGTCCGCGGCGGATCACCAGCCCGGCGCCGCGTTCGCGCAACTCCCGGTCGAGCTCGGTCAGGCACTCGAGCAGAAACTGCGTCCGGGGGCCGGAGCGGTGGCGTCCGTGCAGGAGCCGGTCGTCGAAGCAAAAGACGGCGACGACGCGCTCGTGCTCGGTCAGCGCGGCGCGCAGCGCCGGATGGTCGCGGACCCGCAGGTCGCGACGAAGCCAGACGATCCCGGTCGTGGTTCCCGCCACCGAGGGAAGGTACCCGGGGCAGCTCAGGCGACGCGGGCGACCAGGATCACCTCGTTGGCGAGGGTGTCGTAGACGTCCTCGGCCAGAAACTCGACCGCGGCGCCGGCGTGGTCGCAATAGCCGCAGCGAAGCTCGGCCCGCGGAGCGATCCGCGGCGCCGGCGAGATCGGCAGCGTGCACTGCGGGCAGACCAGCGCTCCGCGGGCGAGGACCTCGACGCCGTCGCTGACCAGCCGTGGGTCCTCAGCGGCGGCCGAGGCCCCGGTGCGCCCGAGCTTAATGTCGGGCTCGCCGCGGTCGCCGGGGTCGGGGGCGAGTTCAAAACCCATCTTGCAGATAGTAGGGTCAGCCCGGCAGAGGTCGCCGAGGAGGAGACTTACGTGAGCTACTTCGTAACCGGAGCGACGGGCTTCATCGGCCGCAACCTGGTCGAAGTGCTGCTCGAGCGCGAGGGCACCATCTACGTGCTGGTGCGCGAGGGCTCCCAGGGCCGGCTGGCGGAGTTGCGCAACCGCTGGGGCGCCGATCCCGACCGGGTGGTCGGAATCGTCGGCGACCTCTCCGAACCGGGCCTCGGCATCTCTGCCGAGGACCTGGCCCGGCTCGAGGGCAACGTCGACCACCTCTTCCACCTCGCCGCGATCTACGACATGACGGCCGATGCCGAGTCCCAGCGTCTCGCCAACGTCGAGGGCACACGCCACATGGTCGAATTCGCCGAGACCGTCGAAGCGGGGCGAGTGCACATGGTGAGCTCGATCGCCGCCGCGGGTCTCTACCGGGGGACCTGGCGCGAGGACATGTTCGACGAGGCACAGGAGCTCGACACCCATCCGTACTTCCGCACCAAACACGAGTCCGAGGGCGTCGTTCGCTCCGAATGCACTCGTCCCTGGCGCGTCTACCGCCCGGGCATCGTCGTCGGCCACTCCGAGACCGGCGAGATGGACAAGGTCGACGGCCCCTACTACTTCTTCAAGTTGATCCGGCGGATCCGAAACACCGTCCCCCAGTGGATGCCGATCCCGGGGGTCGAGGGGCGCGAGATCAACATCGTCCCGGTCGACTTCGTGGTCAGGGCGATGGACCACATCGCCCACGCGGACGGCCTCGACGGCAGGGCCTTTCACCTGACCGATCCGAACCCGGCAAGCGCCGGTGACGTGATCGACATCTTCGCCCGCGCGGCGCACGCGCCCCAGTCCTCGCTGCGGCTGCCCGCGGGAGCGGTCGACGCGCTCGCGCCGCTGCTCGCCTTCGGCGTCTCGGTCGTCCCGCTCGGGGACACCGCCGTCAACGGCGCGCTCGCCGACTTCGGCATCCCCCGCTCGGTGCTGATCTACATCAACTACCCCACCCATTTCGATTCGCGCCAGGCCCAGGCCGCGCTCGCCGGGACCGACATCTCGGCGCCGCCGCTCGAGGCCTACGCGGGCAAGCTCTGGGACTACTGGGAGCGACACCTGGACCCGGACCTGTTTCGCGACCGCACCCTGATGGGGGCGGCGCGCGGGCGCATGGGCCTGATCGGCGGGCTGACTCAGATGATCGAGCAGCAGATCCCGGACGAGCTGATGCGTCTCGGGCGGCGCCTGCAGGGTTCGGTCTCGCTCGAAAAGGCTGTCCGTGGCCGGGTGGTGATGGTCACCGGGGCATCCTCGGGGATCGGCAAGTCAGCCGCGATGAAGATCGCCGAGGCGGGTGGGACCGTCCTGCTGGTTGCGCGGACCCCGGAGAAGCTCGAGGCGACCTTGGAGCAGATCGAGGCGATCGGGGGTGTCGCCCACATCCACCGCTGCGACCTCTCCGACCCCGAGGACATCGACCGGATGGCCGAGGAAGCACTCGCCCGCCACGGCCACGTCGACATCCTCGTCAACAACGCCGGCCGCTCGATCAGGCGCTCGATCGCGCTCTCCTACGACCGCCCGCACGACTTCGAGCGGACGATTCAGCTCAACTACCTCGGTGCCGTCCGCCTGATCCTCAAGCTGCTGCCGGCGATGCGCGAGCGCAAGTCGGGCCAGATCGTCAACGTCTCCTCGATCGGGGTGCAGACCAACCCGCCGCGGTTCTCGGCCTACGTCGCCTCGAAGGCGGCGCTCGACGCCTTCTCGCGCTCGATCGCCTCGGAGATCTTCGACGACGGCGTGCGGATCACGACGATCAACATGCCGTTGGTCCGGACCCCGATGATCGCCCCGACGAAGATCTATGACCGCTTTCCGACGATCACCCCGGATGAGGCCGCCGACATGATCTGTGAGGCGATCATCCACAAGCCGAAGCGGATCGCCACCCCGCTGGGCACGCTCGGTCAGCTGCTGTACGCGATCAACCCGAAGTCGATCGACTACATCCTCAACAGCGCCTATCACCTGTTCCCGGACTCGAGCGCCGCCAAGGGCGAGTCGAAGCAGGCGAGGCCGGCCACCGACGGAAGCACGCAAACGCGTCCGCAGACCGCTGAGAACCAGGCCACGCGCCAGCAGGTCGCCTTCGCGTACCTGATGCGAGGTACGCACTGGTAGCGGCCACCCGGCCCCGCAAGCACTGGGGCTGGGGCTATGCAGATCAGCAGCCGTCGCCGGGCCGGCTGGAGGCCGCCGCGGCGACGGTCCGCGAGCGTCTCGGCTTCGGCTCGGCGCCCGAGCAACCGGTCGGGCTCGAGCAGATCGAGCTGCCGGCCCCGCGGCTGAGCGTCCCCACCGCGCTCTCTGCGGTCTTCTCCGACGACCGCCTCGAGCGGGTCACCCACGCGCTCGGCAAGGCCTATCGCGACGTCGTTCGCGGCTTTCGCGGCGAGATCGAAAACCCGCCGGACCTGGTCGCGCGCCCGCGCGACGAGGCCGAGGTCGAGGCGGTCCTCGAGTGGTGCGAGCAGGCCGGTGCCGCCGCGATTCCCTACGGGGGCGGAACCAGCGTCTGCGGCGGGATCGAGCCTCGCCTCGGTGGCGCCTACGAAGGCTCCGTCAGCATCGATCTCGGTGCCCTCGACCGGGTTCTCGAGGTCGACCGGGTGTCGCGAGCGGCGCGGATCCAGGCGGGTGTTCTGGGGCCGTCGCTGAATGCCCAGCTCGCCGACCACGGGCTCACCCTGCGCCACTTCCCGCAGTCGTTCGAGTACTCGACCCTGGGCGGCTGGATCGCGACCCGCGCCGGCGGTCACTTCGCGACCGTGTGGACGCACATCGACGACCTGGTCGAGTCGGTGCGCGCCGTCACCCCCCGCGGGATCTGGTCCAGCCGGCGGCTACCTGGCTCGGGTGCCGGACCGAGCCCCGACCGGATCCTGATCGGCTCCGAGGGGACCCTCGGCGTGATCACCGAGGCCTGGATCAGGGTCCACGAGCGCCCCGGCCACAAGCTCTCGGCCGGCGTCGCCTTCGATTCCTTCGCCGCCGGCGCCGAGGCGGTCCGCGCGCTCTCACAATCGGGCCTCAACCCGGCCAACTGCCGCTTGCTCGACCGGGCCGAATCGGAGCTGACCGGCGCCGGCGACGGGGCCACGGCCACCCTCGTGCTCGGCTTCGAGTCCGCGCACCTGCCCGTGGATGGGCTGATGGAGCAGGGGCTGGAATTGGCGCGCGACCATGGCGGGCGCACGGACGAGCAGGGAGCGGGGAGCAGGGAGGGCCGGGATCCCGTGAGCTCGTGGAGGGACGCGTTTCTCGGCGCCCCCTATTTGCGAGACACGTTGGTCGCCTGCGGAGTGCTCAGTGAGACGTTCGAGACGGCGATCACCTGGGACCGGTTCGCGGAGTTCCACGCGACCGTGACCGAGACCGCGCACCGCGCGCTCGCCGAGGCATCAGGCGGCGGCCCGACGAAGGCGAAGCTGATGTGCCGCTTCACCCACGTCTATCCCGACGGGGCGGCGCCCTACTTCACCGTGCTGGCGCCGGCGCGTCGCGGCTCGGAGGTCGGGCAGTGGGATCAGGTCAAGGCGGCGGTCTCGGAGGCGCTGATCGACGCCGGCGGGACGATCACCCACCACCACGCTGTCGGCCGCGACCATCGTCCCTGGTATGACCGCCAGCGCCCGCAACCGTTCGCCGAGGCGCTCCGAGCGGCCAAGCGCGCGCTCGACCCTGCCGCGCTGCTCAACCCGGGCGTGCTGATCGACCCGTGAGCTTCAGGCGGGGTCGTTTGCCTTCGCCCAACGTGAAACAGCGTCAGCCGCTCGGGCATTCGCTTGCTCTCCTCGCCCAGAAGGGGGACTTCGGCAGAAGTCTGCCTAACCTCCTGCGGTCATGCCGCCGCTGATCCGGGCGCTGCGCCCGCAGGAGTGGATCAAGAACCTGCTCGTCTTCGCGGGCGTCCTCTTCTCCGGGCGCCTCGATGAGAGCGGCGCACTCGTCGACGCCATGCTCACCTTCGTCGCCTTCTGCGGGATCTCCAGCGCCGGTTATCTGCTCAACGACCTGCGGGACCGTGAGGACGATCGCCGCCACCCCGAAAAGCGCGACCGCCCGATCGCCAGCGGCCTGGTCTCGACCGGAACCGCCTCCGCGCTCGCCGTCGTGGTCGGCGCGGGCGCGATCGCTCTCGGGCTCGCGGTCGATCCCGAGATCGGCGGCCTGGTCGCTCTGTACGGCGTGATCACCGCCGCCTACTCGCTGGTCTTGAAGCGCCTGGTGATCATCGACGTGATGACGATCGGTTCCCTGTTCATCCTCCGCGTTGTGGCCGGCGCGGTCGCCGTCGGCGCCCAGGCGTCGGAGTTCCTGCTCGTCTGCACCGGGTTTCTGGCCCTCTTCCTCGGGTTCACCAAGCGCCGCCAAGAGGCGATCATGGAAGCGCGCGACGCCAGTCCTCCGGCTGACCCGGCCGCCCCCGGACGCGAAGCGGAGGAGGCGGGCGGAACGTTTGTTGCTTCGAGGCCCGTACTCGAGCATTACTCGATCCCGTTTCTCGACCAGATGATCGCCATGGTCACCGCGGCGGCGATCCTCAGCTACGTCATCTACACGGTCGACTCGCCGCGGATCGGCTCGAAGATGCTGGCGACGGCGCCGTCGGTCCTCTACGGGATCTTTCGCTACCTGTACTTGGTCTACGACCGCCGGGACACCCGCTCGACCGCGGCGATTCTGACCGAGGACCCGGGGATGGTGTTCGCCGGGGTCACCTGGGTCGGATCGGCGCTGTTGATGCTCTACGTGGTCGATTAGCCCGCGTTGGCGAGCTAGTAGGGTCCGCCTCGGCGTGGACCTGACCCTGACCGAGGAAGAGCAGGCGTTTCGCGACGAGCTGCGTGCCTGGATCGCCGAGCACCATCCCGGTCCCGCTCCTCGAGGCGGCGACCAGGCCCAGTTCGAGTTCGAGCGCGAATGGCAGCGAGAGCTCCACCGGGCCGGCTGGGCCGGGGTCTCCTGGCCGAAGGAGTACGGCGGGCGCGGGGCGAGCCTGACCGAGCAGTCGATCTTCGGCGAGGAGCTGGCGCGAGCAAAGGCCCCGCGGCCGGCCAACGTCCTCGGCCTGGTCATGGGCGGACCGGTGGTGATCGCCCACGGGACCGACGAGCAAAAGGAGCGCTTCCTCGAGCCGATCCTCTCCGCCGAGGAGATCTGGTGTCAGGGCTTCTCCGAGCCCGAGTCGGGGTCCGATCTGGCCTCGCTGAAGACCAAGGCGGTCGCCGACGACGGCGGCTGGCTGATCACCGGCCAGAAGGTCTGGACCACCATCGCCCACGAGGCGAAGTGGTGCATGCTCGTCGCCCGGACCGATTCGGAGGTCGCCAAGCACAAGGGGCTCACCTACTTCCTGCTCGATATGGAGCAGGACGAGATCGAGATCCGGCCTTTGCGACAGATCACCGGCGAGTCGGAGTTCAACGAGCTCTTCATCGAGGGCGCCTACGTTCCGGATGCGAACGTCGTCGGCGGGGTCGGCAACGGCTGGATGGTCGCGATCACGACCCTGATGAACGAGCGCGCCGGGCTCGGCGCCTCGGCGGCGCTGGGGCTCGCCAACGCGCTCGACGAGCTGGTCGAGCTGGCGAACCAGCGAGGGCTGGGCGCCGACCCGATCGTCCGCGACAAGGCGGCGCGGCTGAAGATCGGGATCGAGGGCCTGCGCCTCGGTGCGATGCGTGCCCTGACCGCGACGATGAAGGTGGGGACCCCGGGGCCGGAAGGCTCGATCGCCAAGCTGCAGTGGTCGGCGACCAACCAGGCGCTGACCGAGCTGGCGCTCGAGGTCGGCGGCGTCGACGCGCTTCGCACGGAGAACCTGTGGGCCTACCGCTTCTTGCGCTCGCGCGCCAATTCGATCGAGGGCGGGACCAGCGACGTGCTCAAGAACATCGTCGCCGAGCGCGTGCTCGGCCTGCCGAAGCTGCGCTGAGACGCGGGGGAGCCGAATGGAGTTCGACTTCAACGACGAGCAGCGCGAGATCAAATCGATCGCGCACGAGTTCATCGCCGCTCGCTTCAAGCCGGACAAGGTGCGCGAGCTGGCGGAGTCCGAGAGCCCCTATGACGACGGGCTATGGCGGGAGATGTGCGAGCTCGGCTGGGCCGGGATCGCGATCGCCACCGACCACGGCGGCCAGGGGCTCGGGGTGCTCGAGCTGGTCATCCTTCAGGAGGAGCTCGGCTATGCGCTGGCGCCATCGCCGATGGTCTCCAACGCGTTCGCCGGGACGCTGATCGAGATCGCCGGATCGGACTCCCAGAAGGCCCGCTGGCTGCCCGGGATCGCCGCCGGAGAGCCCCGCGGCGCCGCTGCGCTGACCTTTGAGCCCGAGCCCCTCGTCGGAGCCGCCGAGGGCGCCGCCGTGCTGGTCCTCAACGACGGCGAGGTCGCCCGGCTGGTCGAGGCCGACGGCGTGAGCCTCGAGCGCGTCGACCTGATCGACACCACCCGCGCCTACTATCGCGCCTCAGCCGAGGGCGGTGATCGGCTCCCGGGCGAGGTCTCGCCCGCGGTCGACGTCGGCGCCGTGGCGCTCGCCGCCGAGCTGGTCGGGGTCGCCCAGCGTGCCCTCGACATGGCGGTCGATTACGCCAAGGAGCGCCAGCAGTTCGGGCGCCCGATCGGCGCCTACCAGGCGGTCTCCCACCGGCTTGCCGAGATGCTCTGGGACGTCGAGGAGGCGCGCTCGCTGGTCTACTACGCGGCCTGGTGTGCGGGAGCGCAGCCCGAGTCGCTGCCGCTGGCGGCGTCGATGGCCAAGGCGCGAGCCTCTGACAGCGCCAACTCCGTCACCCACAACGCGATCCAGACCTTCGGCGGAATCGGATTCACCTGGGAGCACGATGTCCACTTCCTGCTCAAGCGCGCGCGCGTCTCCGCGCAGCTGCTCGGCACCCCGCGCCGCCATCGCGAACGGGTCGCCGAGCTCGTTGGGCTGTAGGTCGATCAGCCGGCGATCAGGTCGACGTCGGAGGCGAGCAGCGTCTTGCCGCCGAGCCGGTACTCGACGTCGACGGTCTCGTTCTTCCGATAGGTCCCGAACAGACCGAGGTACATCGCCGCCCAGCGCCCGGCGGTGACGGTTTCCTTGACGATCTGTCGGTTGAAGACGATCTCGCCGCGGCGCAGCTCGTAGTCGGCGCCTTCGCTTTGGGCGATTCCGTTGACGTAGACGACGATCGGAGCCTCGGCGCCGCGCGGCAGCACGACCCGCCGGCCCGCCGCATAGCTGCCTTTCGGGATCTCGGCAGGCTGCTCTTCCACCGGATCGCAGACTAGTCAGCGAAGCCGGCGCCGGACGGCGTCGAACGGCGTCTGGCCTGGCTTCAACTCGAGCGGCTCGCGGCGGATCCCGCCGGCGAAGGCGACGATCGTGCCGTCGCCCATCAGGTCGACGCCGGCGTCCTCGCCGCCGCGCATGAATCCCCCGGTCGAGATCTCGAGCCGCGCCGCGACTCGGTCGCCGGGCTCGAACTCGCGCAGCATGGTCACGCTATCGAGCTGCCCGCCCGCGCGAATCTCCTCCGCTCGACTGCGCATCTCCTCGACCGCATCGCCGAGATCGCCGAACCTCTGGCGGCTCACCTTCGAGCCGTGGCGGATTGTCAGTCGGTAGCTCAGGCGCCGCGACGCTGGCGCACGGGCCGTCGCACGGAGTCGGTTCTGATCTTCTCCGGCCCTTCGCGCTCGTCGATCGCGACGTAGTCGACGTCGCGCTCGCCGGTGTAGATCTGGCGCGGGCGAGCGATCTTGGTCTCCGGGTCGTCGACCATCTCGAGCCACTGCGCCACCCATCCGGCCGTGCGCGGGATCGCGAAGATCACCGTGAACATGTCGGTGGGGATCTGCAGCGCCTCGTAGATCAGCCCGGAGAAGAAATCGACGTTCGGATAGAGCTTGCGCTCGGTGAAGAAGTCGTCGTCGAGGGCGCGCTTCTCGAGCTCGGTCGCGATCTCGATCAGCGGGTTGTACTCGGTCGCCTCCAGGACCTCGTCGACGTGCTTGCGGATGATCCGCGCCCGCGGGTCGTAGTTCTTGTACACGCGGTGGCCGAAGCCCATCAGCTTTTCCTCGCGGTCCTTGACCCTCTCGAGGAAATCCGGCACGTTGTCGGTTGTTTCGATCCGGCGCAGCATCCGCAGGACCGACTCGTTTGCGCCTCCGTGCAGGGGCCCGTAGAGCGCCGCGACCCCCGCCGCGACCGCAGAGTAGGGGTCGACCTGGGATGAGCCGACGCTGCGCACGGCCGCCGTCGAGCAGTTTTGCTCGTGGTCGGCGTGGAGGGTGAAGAGCACGTCGAGCGCCTTCGCCAGCCGCGGGTCGGGCTGGTACTTGACCTCGGTCTTTTTGAACATCATCGAGAGGAAGTTCTCGGAGTAGGAGAGGTCGTTGTCGGGATAGACGTAGGGGAGGCCCATGTTGTGCCGGTAGGCGAAGGCGGCCAGCGTCGGCACCTTGGCGATCAGCCGAATCGCCGCCATATAGCGCTCCTCCGGGTCGTCGATGTGCTTGGCGTCCGGGTAGAAGGTCGAGAGCGCTCCGACCCCGGAGAGCAGCATCCCCATCGGGTGGGCGTCGTAGCGGAACGTCTCGAACAGGTTCTTGATGTCCTCGTGGACGAAGGTGTGGTGGGTGATGTCGAAGACCCAGCGCTCCAGTTGCGGTGCGGTGGGCAGTCCGCCGCAGACGAGCGCGTAGGCGACCTCGACGAAGTTGGAGCGCTCGCACAGCTGCTCGATCGGGATCCCGCGGTGCTGGAGGATGCCCTCGTCGCCGTCAATGAAGGTGATCGCCGATCGACAGGAGGCGGTGTTGGTGAACGCCGGGTCGTAAGACATGATCCCGAACTCGTCCTCGGTGACCTTGATCTGACGCAGATCGATCGCCTTCACCGTCTCGTCGGTGATCTCGAGCTCATAGTCGCGCCCGGTGCGGTTGTCGGTGACCGTCAGCGTGTCCTTTGCGCCGTCGGCGGTCGCCGCGCCCGCTCCGTCCCCAGAAGTCTTCTGCTCGGTCGCCATCGCCTCTCCTCGATCGGTTCCGTCTCCACTACCCATTCTCGCAGGCGGTACGTCGCGGCCAGTCCCGGATCGGCGCGGTGGCTCGCAGGCTCAGCCCCCGAGCGGGGCCTCCTCGAAGTGGGTGAGCCGCTTGAACGCGTCGAGGCGCTCGGCCACCTCCTCGGCCGAGACCGACGCAACGCGGGTGGTGCCGAAGTCCTCGACGTTGAACGACGCCATCACCGAGCCGTAGGCCATCGCCCGGCGCAGCGAGCGTTCGTCGTGCTCATCGGCGACCCGGGCCCCGTCGAGGTAGCCGAGAAAGCCGCCGGCGAAGCTGTCGCCGGCACCGGTCGGATCGCGGACGTCCTCGAGCGGCAGTCCGGGGATCGCGAAGATCTCGTCGGCGGTGAACAGGGCCGCTCCGTACTCCCCGCGCTTGGCGACGACCACCTCGGGGCCTAGCTCCATCGCCGCGTGCGCTGCCCTGACCAGGTTCGGCCGGTCGGTGAGCATGCGCAGCTCGGCGTCGTTGAGCATCAGGCAGTCAATCTCGGAGATCGCCTCGAGCAGCGACTCGCGGGCGGTTTCGATCCACAGGTTCATCGAGTCGAGCGCAACCCAGGAGGCCGAGGACTGGCGCCGCACGTCGCGCTGGAGCCCCGGCTGGATGTTGCCCAAGAACAGCATCTGGGACTCGCGCGAGCGGCCTGTCAGCTTGGGCACGAAATCTGCGAACACGTTGAGCCGCGTGTCGTCGGTGTGGGCGACGTTCATGTCGTGCTCGTAGTGGCCGCTCCAGAAGAAGGTCTCGCCGTCAGGCACATGCTCGATCTCGTCGGTGGCGATCCCTCGCTTGGCGAGCACCGCCAGGTGCTCGTCGCTGAAGTCGTCGCCGACGGGGCCAACGACGGTGACCTCGGTGAACAGGCTGGCGGCGAGCGCGAAGTGGACAGCGGAGCCGCCCAGCATCCGCTCCCGCTCACCGAACGGGGTGCGCACGCTGTCGAACGCGATCGATCCGACGACGGTGAGGGCCACGGGTGCGGCAGACTAGGGGAAACCCGGGTAATCGAGCCACAAGGTAGGGATGAACAAGACACCGTTGCTGATCGCGCTGGCCCACATGGTCGACGCGCCCGCGAGCTTCATCGCCCGCACCCTCAGGGTGCCCACGCGCCCGTGAGAGCGATTCGGATCGAGCAGTTCGGGGGCCCCGAGGTGATGGAGCCGGTCGAGCTCCCCGACCCCGAGCCCGCCGAGGGGCAGGTCGTGGTCGAGGTCGCCCGCTGCGGCGTCAACTTCGCCGACACGCACGCGACCCGCAACGACTACCTCGCCGAGCAGACCCTGCCGCTGGTCCCGGGCGGAGAGGTCTCCGGCCGCACCCCCGATGGTCGCCGGGTCGCCGCGATCCTCGCCACCGGCGGCTATGCCTCGAAGGTCGCCGTGCCCGAATCGTGGCTGGTGCCCCTGCCCGACCAGGTCTCCGACGACCAGGCGGCCTCGCTGCTCCTTCAGGGTCTGACTGCGCACGCGCTCGTTCATCGCTGCGCGAGGCTCGTGCCGGGAGAGAGCGTCGTCATCGAGGCCGCCGGCGGCGGAACCGGCACGCTTGCGGTGCAGCTGGCCAAGCGCGCCGGGGCGCGGGTCATCGCCTGCGCCTCGAGCCCGGAGAAGCGCGAGCTGGCCGCGCGACTCGGCGCCGATGCGACCGTCGACTCGCGCGCCGATGACCTCGGGCAGGCGATCCTCGATGCCAACGCAGGCGACCAGGTCGATGCCGTCCTCGAGATGACCGGCGGGCAGAGTTTCGAGGCCGGCCTGCGCACCCTCGCCCCATTCGGTCGCATGGTCGTCTTCGGGATCGCCTCGCGCGAGCAGAACGAGGTCGCAACCGGCCACTTGCTGCGACACTCACGCGCCGTGATCGGTTTTTGGCTGATGCATCTGATCCCTCGCCGCGACGAGGTCGCGACGATGATCGGCGAGCTGCTGGGCGCGGTCGCCGCGCGGGAGCTCGAGGTGATCGTCGGCGGCGTCTATCCGCTCTCGGAGGCCCGCCGCGCGCACGAGGACCTCGCTGCGCGCCGCAGCTCGGGCAAGCTCCTGCTGGACCCGGCGGCATGAGCAAGTTCTCAGACCTCGGGCTGAGCGAGCAGCTCCTGCTGACCCTCGAAGAGCTCGGCTACACGGAGCCCACCGCGATCCAGGAGCAGGCGATCCCCGAGCTGCTCGCCGGCCACGACGTGATCGGCCAGGCGCAGACGGGAACCGGCAAGACCGCCGCCTTCGGCTTGCCGCTGTTGCAGTACCTCGATCCCGCCTCACAGGAGACTCAGGCGATCGTCCTGACGCCGACCCGCGAGCTCTGCATCCAGGTCACGCAGGCCCTGCGCGCCTACGCCGAGCACCTCGAGATCGAGGTGGTCGCGGTCTTCGGCGGAGCGCCGATCGCCACCCAGCAGTCGCGATTGCGCCGCGGGGCGCACGTCGTCGTCGCCACCGTCGGGCGGATGATGGACCTGATCTCGCGGCGCTCGCTGGTCTTGACCTCGGCCCGCTACGTGGTCCTCGACGAGGCCGACGAGATGCTCGACCTCGGCTTCATCGAGGACGTCGAGAAGATCCTGCGGATGTGCCCGTCGGGGCGCCAGACCGGCCTCTTCTCGGCAACGATCCCGGCGCCGATCGCACGCCTGGCCGAGCGCCACATGTACGAGCCGGTGACGATCAAGGTCACGCCGAAACAGCTCACCGTCGACGCGATCGAGCAGGCGTTCGTCGAGGTCGAGCCGCGCCAGAAGACCGACCGGCTGATCGAGGTGCTGCGCGCCGAGGAGCCCGAGCAGGCGATCATCTTCTGCCGGACCAAGATCGGCGCCGCCCGCCTCGACGATCAGCTTCGCGACCGTGGGCTGCGGGTGAAGGCGCTGCACGGCGACATGACTCAGGGCCAGCGTGACGGGGTGATGATCCAGTTCAAGGAGCGCGGGATGCCGCTGCTGGTCGCCACCGACGTTGCCGCCCGCGGGCTCGACATCGAGCACGTCACCCACGTGATCAACTACGACATGCCCAACAACACCGAGATCTACGTGCACCGGATCGGTCGCACCGGCCGGGTCGGACGCACCGGCCGGGCGATCACCTTCGCCACCGCCAAGCAGCGCGACGAGATCCCGCGAATCGAGCGCGAGGCGAAGACCTCGATCGGCGAGTGGGAGCCGCCGGAGGAGCGGATCGAGCACGCCCCGCGCCCTCGCCGGCGCGACCACGAGTCCGAGCGCCGCCCGCCGCCTCGGCCCGAGCGGCTCCCCGCCGACGACGGGCACGTGAAGCTGTTCGTCAACCGCGGCGAGCGCAGCGGGATCAGCGAGGAAAACCTGCGCTGGGCCCTGACCGAGGGCGCGGTGATTCCCGAGACCGAGATCGGGTCGATCCGGGTGTTGGAGCGCTTCTCCTTCGTCGAGCTGCCCGACGAGCAGGCCAAGCTGGCGCTCGACCGCCTCGATGGGACCAAGCTCGAGGGCAAGCAGATCCGGGTCGAGTACGCGAAGGACTAGCTCGATCGTCGGGCCTGGGCTGCTCGCCGCGGTGCTGGCGGCGGTCTACCTCGTCTGGGCTCCCGAGAGCCAGGACCTCGCCGCGGCGATCTTTCGCGCCGACACCTTCTCCGAGCATGGCTTCGCGATCTGGAGCAACGACTGGTACTCGGGCCACTACCTGCTCTCCTACAGCGTCCTCTTCCCGCCGCTCGGCGCGCTGCTCGGGGTCCGGCTCAGCGGCGCCCTGGCCGCGGTCGCCGCCGCCGCGGTGTTCGCGGCCCTGATCGGGCGTCGCGAGGAGCGCGCGAGCCTCGTCGCGTCGCTTTGGTTTGCGTTCGGGGTCTGCGCCTGGCTGCTGACCGGCCGGATCCCGTTCTTGGTCGCGGTCCCGTTCGGCCTCGGAGCGCTGCTCGCCGCCGATCGCGGGCGCCCGGCGCTTGCCGGCGCCCTCGCCGCGTTGGCCAGTCTCGCCAGCCCGGTCGCTGGGCTCTTCGCCGGGATTGCGGGGGTCGCGATCGCGCTCGCAGGTGAGCGTCTGCGCGGGCTCTCGATAGCCGTCGGCGCCGGGATCCCGATCGCAGCCCTCAACCTCGCCTTCCCCACCGGCGGCGAGGAGCCCTTCGTGTTCTCGGCCTTCATAGCGATTCCGCTGCTCGCCGCGGTGGTCCTGTGGCTGGTGCCGCGCGACTACGAGGCGCTGCGGATCGGCGCCGTGCTCTACGCGCTGCTGGCGCTCGCGGGCTTCCTGATCGCGACCCCGATCGGCGGCAACATCACTCGGCTCGGGGCGCTGCTCGCCGGCCCGGTGCTGGCGCTGGCCCTGTGGCCGCGCGGGCGCCTGGTGGTCGTCTGCGTCTCGCTGCCGCTGCTCTACTGGCAGCTGATCGCTCCGGTGCGCGATGTCCGCAAGGCGGCCGGCGATCCCTCGACCGAGCGCGCCTTCTACGAGCCGCTGGTGGCCGAGCTCGATCGGATCGCCGCCGATGGCGAGAGCTTCCGGGTCGAGATCCCGCCAACCAAGAACCGCTTCGAGTCGGCCTACGTCGCCCCCGAGCATCCGATCGCACGGGGCTGGCTGCGCCAGCTCGAGTCCGAGGACTTCGAGCTGTTCACAGGCGGCCACCTGACCGCGAACGCCTACCGCGACTGGCTCGAGCGCCACGGGGTCGGCTACGTCGCCGTCCCGAACGCCGCCCGCGACTACCTCGCCGAGGACGAGGTTGAGCTGATCGAGACCGGGCTCAGCTACCTCGTGCCGATCTGGTCGGACGCCGACTGGAGCCTCTATCGGGTCGAGCCGTCGCAATCGCCCGAGGACCTGGTCGCGGTCGACCTCGACCGCTTCACCATCGACGCTGCCAAGCCGGGCGAGTACCCGACCAAGATCAACTGGACGCCTTACTGGCGGGTAACCGGCGGCGACGCCTGCCTCAGGGAGGCCGCCGACGGCTCGACCCTGGTCGAGTCGAGGGCGCCGGACCAGGCGATCACGGTCGGTGCCAGGCTCAGCGGAGACTCGTGCTGAGCTCGAGCTCGAGCAACCGCTCCAGCTTCGCGATCGTCTGTGCCGAATCACGGTGGAGGACGGCGGTCATCCCGACCGCCTCCGCGCCGGCGCAGTTCTCGCGCAGATCGTCGACGAAGACCGTTTCAGTGGGCGCGACCGCGAGCCGCTCGCAGGCGAGCAGGTAGATCTCAGGCTGGGGCTTGTGCAGGCCGACCTCGCCGGAGATCACGGTGACGTCGAAGAGGTCGGTCGGCGCGCGTTCGTAGATCCCGAGCCCCCAGGAATTGGAGATCAATCCGGTTGGCAGCCCGGTCGCCCGGACCGCCCGCAAGGCTCCGATCATCGCTTCGTCAGGCTCGAGGCCGGCGAACATTCGCTCGATCAGACCGTCGCTGCGCTCGAGGCCCAGCAATGCAGCGAAGTCACGTTCGAAGTCGGCGTCGCGAAGCCGCGCGGTTTCGAGCCCGCGCAGCAGCCTCAACGCCTCGGGCTCTTCGCGAAACAGGTCCTTGACCGTCCGGCGGTCGAGGCCCTCGGCCTCGCAAAAGGCGGCGAACGCGACCCAGATATCGGTCGTCAGCACACCACCGAAGTCGACCACGAGGGCCATATGCTTGCGCGCCATGAGCGAGCAGGCTACCCGTGAGCTCGAGGGCATAGACGCGGCCCGCGTCGAGGCCTGGTTCAAGACCAACGTCGGCGCGGTCGCGCCGCCGCTCACCTACCGGCGGGTCTCGGGTGGGCGCTCCAACCTGACCTTCGAGGTCGCCGATGCCGCCGGCCGGCGGTGGGCACTGCGCCGTCCCCCGCTCGGCAAGCGCCTCGCCTCGGCTCACGACATGAGCCGCGAGTTTCGAATCATCTCGGCTCTTCGGGGCACCAGCGTGCCGGTGGCGCCCGCGGTCGGGATCGATGAGGACGGCGACGACCCCTTCTACGTCATGGACTGGGTCGAGGGACCGATTCTTCGCTCGAAGTCCGAGACCGAGATCTTCCCGGACCTAAGCGGGCGAGCCGCGATCGGCGAGCGCGTGATCGACACGCTGGTCGCCATCCACGAGGTCGAGCCCGACGCGGTCGGGCTCGGAGACCTGGCCAGAAAGGAGGACTACGTCGGTCGGCAGCTGCGCCGCTGGCAGGGGCAGTGGGAGAAGTCGCGGACGCGGGAGCTGCCGCTCGTCGACACGGTCCATGAGCGGCTTGCCGCGCGCGTCCCCGAACAGGGGTCCGCGACGATCGTCCATGGCGACTACCGGATCGACAACATGATCCTGACCCCGGAAGGCGAGGTTGCGGCGGTGGTCGACTGGGAGCTCGCCACGCTCGGCGACCCGCTCGCCGACGTCGGCCTGCTGCTCGTCTACTGGGGTCAGGAGGGCGACGAGCTGACGCCGTTGCTCGAGCCGGCGACCACCGCGCCCGGCTTTCAGTCGCGCGACGAGGTCGTGGCTCTCTACTCGCAGCGCTCCGGGCGCGACCTCTCGCAGATCGACTTCTACGTCGCGCTCGGCCTCTGGAAGCTGGCGATCGTGCTCGAGGGCGTGTTCGCGCGCTATCGAGCCGGCCAGTACGGCGAGCCCGAGCAAACGCGCGAAGGAGACGTGGTCGAGCAACTGGTGCGGGCGGCCGCCGACGCGGCCGGTATCTGATCCACCCAGGCCGGACGCTGGGCTGCTCAGACCGCGGTCGGTGAGGGCGCAGCCGGCGCGGCGGCCGCCTCGGCCTGCTTGGCCCAGTGGTTGAGCTCACGGCGAGCGATCACCATCTTGTGGACCTCGTCGGGGCCGTCGGCGACCTTGAGCATGCGGCTGTAGCGCCACATCCCGGCGAGCGGGGTGTCGTCCGACATCCCCAGCGATCCGTGGACCTGGATCGCGCGGTCGAGCACGTCCATGACCACGTTGGCGGCGACCACCTTGATCATCGAGATCTCGCGGCGCGCCTCCTTCTTGCCGTAGGTGTCCATCTTCCAGGCGGCCATCAGGGTCAACAGCCGTGCCTGCTCGGTCTCGATCCTCGACTTGGCGATGAAGTCCTGGATGAACTGCTTCTCGGCCAGCTTCGAGCCGAACACCTCGCGGTCGTTTGCGCGCCGGCACATCATCTCGATCGCCCGCTCGCAGCTTCCGATCGCCCGCATGCAGTGGTGGATGCGCCCCGGCCCGAGCCGGTCCTGGGCGATCACGAAGCCGGCCTGGCGCGGCCCGAGCAGGTTCGAGGCTGGGACCCGGCAGTCCTCATAGAGGATCTCGCAGTGCCCGGGGCCACCGTCGTGGCCCATCACCGGGACCGGGCGCACCAGCTCGAAGCCGGGCGCATCGGTGGGCACGAGGATCATCGAGGCGCGAGCGTAGGGATGGGCGTCGGGGTCGGTGACCACCATCGCGATCGCCAGTGCGGCACCGACGGCGCCCGAGGTGAACCATTTGTGGCCGTTGATCACCCACTCGTCGCCGTCGAGCTTCGCGCGCGACTGCAGGGTCCGCGGATCGGAGCCCGAGACCTCGGGCTCGGTCATCGAAAAGCAGGAGCGGATCTCGCCGTCGAGCAGCGGTCCCAGCCATCGCTGTTTTTGCTCCTCGGTGCCGTGCTCGGCGAGGATCTCCGAGTTGCCGGTGTCCGGCGCGGCGCAGTTGAAGGCCATCGGTGCGATCGCCGGGCTGCGACCCATCTCCTCGCACAAGACCCCGTACTCCCAGTTGGTCAACCCGGCGCCGTACCCCTCCGGCCCCGGACGCGAAGCGGAGGAGCCGGAGGGCGTTGAGTCCGCCATGAACAGGTTCCAGAGGCCCTCGGACTTGGCGCGCTCGCGGATCTCGACCAGGATCCGCGGGTAGACGACGCCGGCGCCCTGCACGACCTCCTCGTCGAGCGCCCGCAGCGCCTCGGCCTCGTTGGGGTAGACCTCGGCAGCCATGAACTCGCGGATGCGGTCGCGCAACTCGGCGACCCGCGGGCTGAGCTCGAAGTCCATGCCCTCAGATTATCTCGCGGTGCTCAGCCGGTCGCAGCGCCCGCCGGGCGGCTGCCCTTGGCCCGCCCCCGGGTGATCGCCTGAGCGGCGAACAGCAGCCCGACCATCACGCTGGCAACGCCGATCGCGGGCAGCACGACCGCGGGCGAGCCCTCCTTGCTGATCAGGGTCGTCCCCGACGCGATCAGGACCACGGCGAGCGCGTAGCGCAGGAACTTCTGCGGCGCCCTGACCGAGAGGTTGGTTCCGACGATCACCCCGGGCACCGAGCCGACCAGGATCGTCCCGGCGAGCAGAAAGTCGATGTTGCCGCCGAGCCAGTGGGCGATCCCGGCGGCCCAGAGCAGGACCGCGGCGTGAAAGACGTCGGTGCCGACCACTCGCTGCGGGGTCAGCCTGAAGATCGCGATCAGCGCGATCGCGATCAGGGTGCCGCTGCCCGCCGAGGTCAGCCCGATGACGAAGCCGGTCACCATCCCCGTGACCACCGCGGCGATGATGTGGCGGCGGTAGAGGTGCATCGCCGAGCGCTCCTGGATCACCCCGGCGAGGAACAGAGAGCGCAACAGGGTCGCGATCCCGACCACCAGCAACGCGCCGCCGAGCATCCCGAGCACGAACGCATCGAGATCGTCGCCGTACTTGCGCTGCAAGAGCTCGATCACCCAAACCCCGGCGATCGCCGAGGGCACGCTGCCGACCGCGAGCCAGAAGGCCAGCGCCTTGTGGACCGTGCCGAGCTTCAGATGCTTGTAGCCGCCGACGGTCTTGGTCACCGCGGCATAGAAGATGTCGGTGCCGATCGCGGTCACCGGCTGGATCCCGAAGACGAGGATCAGCAGCGGCGTCATCAGCGAGGCGCCGCCCATGCCGGTCATCCCGACGAGCAGGCCGATACCGAACCCGAAGAGGATGATCGTCGGGTCGATCCCGAGGCCGAAGATGGTCACGACTGGGTCCATCGATCAATCCTCAGCGCTTGATCCACGCCTCCGGGTCGTTGAGGATCGCGTCGATGCGCCAGGGCAGCTCGCCCGCCGCGAGCTCGGCCAGGGTGACGTCCTCGAGCACCGAGCGCAGCGCGGCCCGCACCGCGACCCAGACGTCGCGAAGCTTCTCCGCCGCGCCGGCGTAGTGGAGCTCCTCGGGCGCGTTCTCGTGAATGTTGGCGAGCGGGCCCTCGACCGCCCGGATAACGTCGGCGACCGTGATCTCGGCGGGATCGCGGGCGAGCCAGTAGCCGCCGCGGGCGCCGCGGCGGGCCTGGATCAGGCGGGCGTGCTTGAGCTCGAGCAGGATGTGCTCGAGGAACTGCAGCGGGATGTCCTGCGCCTCGGCCAGGCGCTCGCCCTTGACCGGCTCGCCGTCTGCGTGGGAGGCGAGCTCGAGCGCGGCGCGCACCGCGTAGTCCGCTTTGGCTGAGATCCGCATGACTAGACTTCCCGACTTCGTTGATCGATTTACAAAGCCATTCGACCGTATCGGACGGTCAACTCCAACCGGCCGACGTCGCCCGTGCGGCGATCGAGGCCGGGGTGACCGTGATGGCCCTGACCGACCACGACGGCGTAGCGGGCGTCGCTGAGGCTACAGCCGTGGCCGAGCAGGCGGGGATCCTCAACCTGCCGGCGGTCGAGATGTCCTGCGTGCACCGCTACTCCGAGGACCTCCACATCTGCGGCTACTGGGTCGACACCGAGGCGATCCGCCCGGCCTGCGAGAGGGCCCAGCAGGAGCGCGTCGACCGCGCCAAGGAGATTATCGCCCGGCTCAATGCCCACGGGGTCGAGGTCACCTTCGACGAAGCGGTCGCCAAGGCCGGCGCAGCCGATGCGATCGGGCGCCCGCACATCGCCAAGGCCGCCGGAGCCGGCCCCGACCTCGGGCCGTTCTTCGAGGAGTACCTGGTCCCGGGGGCGAAGGCGTTCGTCTCTCGGAAGTGGCCGAGCGCCGAGCAGGCGGTCGAGCTGATCCACGACGCGGGCGGGGTCGCGGTGATCGCCCATCCGTACTGGGACGTCCAGGATCCCGAGCAGGTGCGCGATCTGGTTGAAAGCCTGGTGCGCGACGTCGGCCTCGACGGGATCGAGAGCTTCTATCCGCCCCACACCGCCGAGCAGACCCGGCACTGTCTCTCGCTCTGCGAGGAGTTCGACCTGGTGCCGACCGCGTCGTCTGACTTCCACGGCCCCACGCACAAGACCTTCAGCCGCTGGGGCGCATATGACACCTACGGCCTCGGCGAGCCGCGGGTGCCCGAGCGACCACGCCCGGCGGCGGTTTCCAGCGCAGCCAGCGACTGATCGAGCCAGCGCCGGAAGTAGAGCTTGCCGAGGGTCAGGTCGAAGGCCCGGTTGGCGGGGCCGATCGGGTCCATCCCGAACTCGACCTCGATGAAGGTGTCGCCCCTGGCCTCGGTCAGCAGCCAGCGCGCGTAGGTCCCGGTGTTCTCGCACCTCATCTCGATCTCGCGCAGGTCCTCGAGGCGTTCGACGCGCATCGTCGTCTCGATCGAGCCACCCACGGGTCTTCGGGTTACCTGCGCGTAGTTCTTGCCCTGGTCGAACGCTTGGCCGCGAACCTCGACCACCCGTGGCCACCACTCCGGATGGCGGCGAGGATCCCCGACCAGGTCCCAGATCATCGAGGGAGGCGCATCGATCAGCGCCTGGGCGCGACAGGCCGACATCAGGCGCCGAGCCTGCGGATCAACCCGCGGTAGGCATCGAAGGCGGGCTTGCGCGAGTAGTCGTCGCGCAGCAGGCCGTAAAACGACTGGAAGTTGGGACCCTCGCTGTTGTTGTCTCGCAGGCCAAACCAGTTCAGGTCGGTGACGTTGTAGGTGCCCCGGTAGCGGCTGACGGCTTTCACGAACGACTTCAGCGCGTCCACCTGCGACCCCTCGCTGCGCCCGGGACCGGTCGGGTAGCCGAGCTCCTCGAGATGAATCGGGGTCCGGTCGCCGAAGCCCGCCAGCGGCATGTAGCACTCGCGCACCTGCGCGACGGCCTCGAGCAGGGAGTCACCCGGGTTCGCAACAGCGCCCGGGACGAAGGTGCCCGGGTAGGCGTCGAGCCCCACCCAATCGGTCGCCTTTCGCAGGCGCCGGCCGCCGACCGCGCCGACCGCGCGCCAGAAATCGGCGTCGCTGTCGCCATAGCGCCAGGCATAGTTGAAGCCGGTCTCGAGCTGGTCATATCCAAGCCTGCGCGCCTCGCGCTTGGCCGCCGGGAGGCCGCGGGCGAGCGCCTCGACCCCGTTAGCGTAGGCGCCGTCGGAGGTGTTCGGCGAGAACGAGATGTTGACCTCGTTTGTGATCTGAAGCCCGACGACGCTCTCGATCGGCCCGAACGCCCTGACAACTCGGCGTACGTATGCGAGCCAGGCGCCGATGTCGCCGTCCTGCTCGGGGGACGGGTGGTAGCGAACCTGAAGCTCAACCTCGAACCCGAGCGTTGAGTAGTGGCGAGCCATCCGCTGAAACTCCTCGATCCCGGCCTTGCCGTCGGCTTGGAAGAGGCGATTCAGCCGCAGCTTCAGCGCTCCTCTTCCCGCCAGCCGCAGCAGGGCGGCGTCGCGCTTTGCCTTGTCCTCGGGGACCACCGGCGTCGTCTGCGCCGCGCCCGCCTCTCCGGCCAGCCGCGGGCCGATCCCGAACCCGAGCCTCGGTCCGCCCTCGGCAGGGTCGTCGGCATAGCTTTGGTCGCAGTAGGGGTCCGGGGCCGCGGCCGGCGGAGTGACATCTGGAGCGACGGACCCGGGTTGGTCCCAGGGCATCGCGGCCGCCGCGCCGGCCGCGATCAGCGAGCCGGCGAGGGTCGCGAACGCGCCAATCGTCGCTCGCCTCAAGGCCCCTCCTGGCGCTCGGACCTCCGTCGTCCTGCGGCGACGACCGGGACGCCGGCCCGAAGCTCGGCAACCAGACGAGCGGCGAACTCGCCGTGGTCTTCGCCGAGGCGGTAGTCACCGCCCTGGGGACGGCGGAACGACACTGAGATTTGCGGCCGGGTCGGGAACCTGACCACATCGGTCGTGCCCGTGACCTCGACCAGGACGACCCTGGCCTCGGGCACCGCTTCGGCGAGCCGGCCGATCCCGCCCCGGGGGCGCAGCGTGCGCCCCAGCGAGCGGGTGCCCTCGGGAAAGATCCCGACGCAGGCTCCGGCGCGCAGGGCCTCGATCGCGTTGTCGAGCGCGTGGGCATCGCCGGCGCCGCGGTTGATCGGAATCTGGCCCATGCCGTCGAGGATCGGGCCCAGCGGCCGGACCTTCCACAGGCTCGACTTCGCCAGCGCGCGTATCTGGCGGTGTCGGCGGGCGGCGACCCCGATCGCTACCGGGTCCATGTTCGAGTCATGGTTGCCCGCCAGCAGCACCGGCCCCGATCGCGGCAGCGCTTCCAGGCCCTCGACCCGCATCCGGCCCCACCAGGTCGCGACCGGGACACAGGCCGCCATCGCGGCCCGATAGGTGCGGGTGAACGGCTCCGCTGCCTGGCCGGTTATCGCGCTAGGCGGCGACGGCCGCGGGAACCAGCTGGCGTTCCTCGAGGTAGGCGAGGATCTGCTGGGCGGACTCCTCCGGTAACTGCTGCTCCGTCTCGAGCACCAGCTCGGGATTCTCCGGCGGCTCGTACGGGTCCGAGACCCCGGTGAACTCCTTGATCTCTCCCGAGCGGGCCTTCGCGTAGAGCCCCTTGACGTCGCGCTGCTCACAGACCTCGACCGAGGCCTTGACATAGGCCTCGACGAAGCGGTCGCCCATCATCTCGCGGGCCTCGTCGCGGATCTCGCGGTAGGGGGAGATCGCCGCGGTGATCACCGGGACATCGTTGCGCGAGAGAAGGTTCGCGACGAAGGCGATCCGGCGGATGTTGGTGTCCCGATCCTCCTTCGAGAACCCCAGCCCCTTGGAGAGATTCTCACGCACGACGTCGCCGTCGAGCACCTCGAGCTTGGAACCGCGCTTGCGCAGTTCCTTGACCAGATGGGTCGTGATCGTTGACTTGCCCGAGCCCGAGAGCCCGGTGAACCAGAGGCAGAACCCCTTCTCGTCGGCCATCAGTCGTCTTCCTCCTTGTAAGCGTCGATCAGGATCTCTGCAACCTCGTCCCTGGAGAACTCATGCGGCGGCTTCTCGCCGCTCTCGAGCATCTCCCGCACCTTCGTCCCCGAGAGGAACAGATGGGACTCCTGCGGATGCGGGCAGGTCTTGGCCGAGCCCATTCCCTCGCACTCGTGACACCAGAAGGTGTGCTCGAAGAACAACGGCGTTATCCCGAGCTCTGAGGTGTCGATGTCGTCGAAGATCCGCTGCGCATCGTAGGTCCCGTAGTAGTCACCGACGCCGGCGTGGTCGCGGCCGACGATGAAGTGGGTGCAGCCGTAGTTGCGGCGGATGATCGCGTGCAGGACCGCCTCCCGCGGGCCCGCGTAATGCATCTTGCCCGGGTTGACGCCGAGCATCACGTGATCGGGGTGGTAGTAGTTGTCCATCAGGACCTCGTAGCAGCGCATCCGCACGTCGGCCGGGATGTCGCCCTTCTTGGTCTCGCCGATCAGCGGATGAATGTAGAGGCCATCGCAGATCTCCAGCGCCGCCTTGGTCAGGTACTCGTGGGCGCGGTGAATCGGGTTGCGGGTCTGGAAGGCGACGATCCGCTTCCAGCCGCGGTCGGCGAACGCCCGCTTCGACTCCTCGGTCGTCTGGTAGCGCTTCATGAACGCGTCGTCGTGGTCGGGAAGCGCGTCGGCCTCGATCTCCCCGGCGATGCAGCGCGCGCCCTCCTCACGGATGGCGCCGACTCCGGGGTGCTCGCCGTCGGTGGTCCGGTAGACCTGCTCGGCCTCGAGCTCGACGTCGCGATCGAAGATCTCGGAGACGGTCAACCGCCCGAGCGCCTTGCCGTTGGGGGCGCTGAGCTCGACCACGTCGCCGGCCTCGCAGGCGAGGTCGGTCGCCAGCGTGATCGGAATCGGCCAGATCTCACCACTGGCGAGCCGCATCCGATCGCACACCGACTGGTGATCGGCCGAGCCCATGAAGCCGCTCAGCGGCGCGAAGCCCCCGTTTGCGAGCAGCTCGAAGTCCGAGGCCTGGCGCGCGGTGAGTGTCAGCGCCAGGGCCTCGCCGGCCACCGGGCCGCTACCCATTGATGCCGCACTCGTTCTTGTCGAGACCGACCCAACGGCCGGAGCGGGTGTCGTTGTCCGCGCCGGGGCGGACCGTGCAGTGGGTGCAGCCGACCGAGGTGTAGCCCTGGTCATGAAGTTCGTTGTAAGGCACTTCGTTCTCCCGGATGTGGTTCCAGATTTGCTCGTCTGTCCAGTCCGCCAGTGGATTGAGCTTCCACATGCCGAAGCGCTTGTCCCAGCCGAACTTGGCTGCACCGGCCCGCGACTCGGAATCCACTCTGCGAATTCCCGAGACCCAGCACTCGGCTTCCGAAAGCGCCGCCTGCATGGGCTCGACCTTGCGAATCCCGCAGCAGGCGTCCGGATGACGGCGCCAGAGACTAGCGCCGTGGACATTCTCTTGCATCCTGAGTGACATACCCGAGAAACGATCGAACTCGATCTCGTACCGATTGGCGAGCGCATCGCGGGTCGCGTAGGTCTGGTCGAAGAGCAGATCGGTGTCGAGGTAAAAGAAGTTGGCCTCGGGCTCGATCGCGTGGGCGACGTCGACGATCACCGAGCTCGTCTTCTGAAACGAGATGGCGAAGCGCAGGTCGGGATGGAAGCGCTCGATCGCCCAGGCGATCGCCTCGGAGGCGGTCAAGCGCTCGACCTCCGCGGCGACCGCTTCGGGATCGACCGGCTCACCACCGATCATCGGCAGCCGGCCATGGCCGTTCCCGTTTGCAGCCGTCCGATCATCGTCGAACGGCCCCGGGCGCTCGAGCGGCGAGCGACGGGTGGCGGGTGGCGAGCTCACACCGCGCACTCGCCCTCGCCCCGCTCCACCTTGTACGGCTCCGAGCGGTTCCAGTCGATGAACTGGTTCATCGTCTCGAGGCTGAACTCGGCCGGCAGGGTGAGGTCGGCGACCTCCTGCTCGAAGCGGGCGGTGCCGAGGCGCTCGACCAGCGCGTTGAACGGCTCGGCGTCGTTGCGCTCGGCCTGATAGAGCCGCAGCCAGCGCTCGACCGCGTCGGGGACGCGTTTGGCCGGGAGTCTCGACTTCAGCCGCTGGCCATAGATCACCTCGCCGCCCTCATAGTTGCCGCCGAGGTGGGGGATGTAGGCCGGCATCGGGCGCCCGCCGACCTTGAGCGAGGCGCCGTAGAAGCCGATATTGGCGATGTGGTGCTGGCTGCAGCCGTTCGGGCAGCCGGACATCTTTACGTGGACGCTGCGGGTCAGCAGGTCGGTGATCGCCATCTGCTCGAGCCGCTCGGAGATCGCTCGGTTGAGCCCCATCGAGCTGGTGATCCCGAGCTTGCAGCTGTCGGTGCCGGGGCAGGAGACGACGTCGGTGACCTCGCTGGCGCCGGCCTCGCCCAGCCCGAGCTCGCCGAGGCGCTCCCAGACCTCGTAGACGGCCTGGTCGCGAACCCAGCGCAAGACCAGGTTCTGCTGCACGGTGGTGCGCGCGTAGCCGCCGGTGAACTCCCGCATGATCTGGCCCAGGCCCCGGAACTGCGACGGGGTGAGGTCGCCGCGGGTGATCTTCACGGTCACCGCGCTGAAGCCCGGTTGGCGCTGGGCACGGACGTTGGCCGCGCGGAAGCGGTCGAACCGCGAGCGGTCGCCGTTCGGGCTCGACGCGGCCGGCGGCGCGGCCGGGGCGTTGGCCCGCTCGTCGTCGTCGAACACCAGGTGGTCGATCGAGAAATCGCGCTCGGCCACCCAATCGCCATCGAGCTCCTCGGCGACGAGCTCGCGGAAGGCCTCGATTCCGATCTTGTCGATCAGGACCTTGATCCGCGCGCGCGCCCGGTTCACCCGCAGCCACTCCTGGCGATCGAAGATCCTGAAGACCGCCTCGGCGACCTTCAGGTACTCACCGTTGTCGAGCTCGACGAACTCCGAGAGCGTCGGCGCCACCCGGGGCATGATCGAGGTGCCGCCGCCGACCCGGATCTCGACCCCGCGGACGCCGTCGCGCTCGCGCGGGATGAAACCGATGTCGTGGATGCCGGTGATCGCCACGTCCTCGTCGGTCGCCGTGAACGCCGTTTTCACCTTGCGCGGCATCAGCTGGGTGGTCGGATGGCGAACGAAGTAGCGAACGTAGGCCGCGGCGTAGGGGGTGATGTCGAAGAGCTCGCCCTCGGTGATTCCGGCATAGGGGTCGCCGGTGACGTTTCGGACTGTGTTGCCGCAGCCCTCGCGCGAGGAGAGCCCGACCGCGGAGATCTCGCGGATCAGCTCGGCCATCTGCGGCAGCGGGATGTGGTGGATCTGGATGTTCTGGCGGGTGGTGATGTGGGCCTTCTCGAGCGGCGCGTGCTTCTCGACCACGCTGGCGAAGGCGTCCATCTGCGCCGGGGTGATGCCGCCCATCGGCAGCTTCACACGGCACATCTGCACGTCGGGCTGGCGCTGGCCGTAGACACCCTGCTTGAGGCGGAAGCCGATGAACTCGTTCTCGGGGGTCTGGCCATCGAGGAAGTTGGCGGCCTCGGAGTCGAAGTCATCGAACTCGCGCTCGATGATCGGGATCAGGTGCCCGGGGACGTTCTCATAGACCTCAGGGTTGGTCAGCGACCCGAGCCTGCCCTTGCCCTCCTGCGGCTTTGCGGGCGCGACCTCGAGCTCGTGTTCGGCGGCGATTCGCGCTGCGGCGCTCGTCGCCTCGGGGGCGGCCGTCGGCTCCATGGCGCGGCATAATACACAAATCCCGATTGGGATTAGGGTATTTAGCCTCGTGCCCTGGCGACGGCGCGCCCCCGGGCGCCGGGATCAGTCGACGTCGGAGTCCTCGATCAGGAACGCGACCCGGACGTGGGCGCGGTACTCGTCGAGGTTGTCTCCGCGGATCCCGGTCGAGACGATGTCGACCGCGCGGATGTTGCGCAGCGAGCTCTGCGCCTGGGTCAGCGCCTGCTTGGCGGCATCGTCGGTGGACTCCTTCGAGCTGCCGACCAGCTCGATGATCTTGACTACGGCCACGGTCTCCTCCTCGTCTTGGCGGCCGGCTCGAACGCGGCCGGTGGAGGTGTTCTATCGCGGCGCGTGCCCCCACGCGGCCCCGCTCACCTGGCGAGCCGCGATTCCCTCCTCCAGCGCGGCCCGTTGCCATCGGCTTTGCGCCGCCTCTGCGGCCGGCGCCGGGGCGGTGTCGGCGAGGAACTGCTCGAGCCCGGCGACGATCGCCGCCGCCTCGCCGGCCGAGGCGGTCGGCGTGACCAGCTCGATCCGCGGACGCGGTGGCCGGCGCTTGCCGTTGGGACCGCTCATCGCCCGCAAGCCTAGAGGCCTCTAGCCTGCCCGGGATGGGCGAGGTGGCGGTGTTCGACTCCGAGGCTGTGTTCGCCGCCGTCTCAGCGGCGGCGGCGATCGAGGCGACCCGGATCGCGTTCGAGCGCCATGCCGCAGGCGATTGGGTGATGCCGGCGAAGGTCTACCTCAAGGCGCCGCCCGCGGGCGACTTCCGGGCGATGCCCGCCCGCGGCGACGGGATCGCGACGCTGAAATGGGTTACCTCGTTCCCGCACAACCGCGAGCGCGGCCTGCCCGCGGTCACCGGCGCGCTGCTGGTCTCCAGCGCCGAGACCGGGGAGCTGCTGGCGCTGCTCGACTGCGCCGCCGTGACCTCGCTTCGCACCGGCGCCGCGGCGGCCGTTTCGGCGCAGGTCCTCGCGCGTAAGGATGCGCGCTCGATCGGCCTCATCGGTTGTGGTGTCAACGGGGCCTGGGCGGGGCGCTGCCTCGCTGCCGCCGGCTACGGGCCCGGCGTCTGCGCCGACTCGCGCCCGCAGGCTGCCGAGGAGCTGGCGGCTGAGCTCGGCTGGAGCGCCGGCTCGCCCGAGCGCGCCGGCGCTGAGGACGTGGTCGTCACCGTGACGCCGGCCGACAGCCCGGTGATCCGCGCCGGTCAGCTGCGCCCGGGCCAGCACCTGGCCGCGCTCGGGGCCGACGCTCACGGCAAGGCCGAGGTCGAGCTCGAGGCGCTGGCGGACTGTCGCCTGTTCTGCGACGAGTGGGAGCAGGCTTCAAGGGGGGGCGAGCTCTCGGGCGGAGTCGCCGCCCGCGCGATCGACCGCGAGCGGGTGACCGAGATCGGTGACGTCCTCGTCGGGCGCGCGCCGGGCCGTGGCTCGGATGAGGAGATCACCCTGTTCGACTCGACCGGGCTTGCGATCCAGGACCTGGCGATCGCTCTCGCCGTTCTCGACGCCCACCGCGCGGGGCGCCTCGAGGCGCCGACGATCAGTCTCTAGGACCGGGCATCGTCTGCGTCTCGGCGGCCGGGTCGGCGGCGCGATCGCGCTGCTCGCGCGAGGTCAGCACGAGCGAGATCCGCACCCGGGTGAGCAGCGCGCCGATCGTCATCACCGCGGCGGCGGCCAGCGCCATCCACACCCCGGTGTCGGGCTCGAACCCGGAGACGACGTTGATCAGCGGCGGCTCATCGATCAGCGAAACGACCACCAGCAACAGCGCCAGCGGACCCGCGGCAAGCGCGACCAGCGCCGGCAGCGGCGGAATCCTGCCTGCGAGCACGAGCGTCTCGGCGACCGCATAGAGAGCCGCCAGCGCGAGCGCCGCGAGCACCAGATCGACGAGCTCGAACGACTGCCAGCCGCTGAAGGCGACGGCGGCGCCGAACTCGCTGCCGTGACCGGAGTACCAATCGAGGAAGAGGCTGATCAGCAGCGCCAGCGCGCCGAGCCCGATCAGCAGCATCCCGGCATCGAGTCTGGTGGTCCGCTGGGGCGACATCGACCGCGGACCCTACCCGGAGGGCGAGCTCGGCACGCTGTGAGAGCGCCGACGGACCGAGCGCGTAGACGCCGGCCCCCAGGCGAAAGCGCGCGGGTGGCGCACGAACGGTGCCGAGAGGCCCCCCTAGAGCGGGATGTTCCCGTGCTTTCGCTTCGGCTGGTCGACGCGCTTGGTCTGCAGCGTGCGCAGGGCCCGGATCAGCTTCGGGCGCGTCTGGTGCGGCTCGATCACGTCGTCGATGTAGCCGCGCTCGGCGGCCGAGTAGGGGTTGGCGAAGTGCGCCTTGTAGTCATCGATCAGCTTCTGGCGGCGCTCGTCGGGGGTCGGCGATTGGCTGATGTCCTTGCGGTAGATGATGTTGACCGCCCCCTCGGGGCCCATCACCGCGACCTCCGCCTGGGGCCAGGCGAAGTTGAAGTCGGCGAGCATGTGCTTCGAGTTCATGACGTCGTAGGCGCCGCCGTAGGCCTTGCGCGTGATCACGGTCAGCTTCGGCACGGTCGCCTCGGTGAACGCGTAGAGCAGCTTCGCCCCGTGGCGGATGATCCCGTTCCACTCCTGCGAGGTGCCCGGGAGAAATCCGGGGACGTCGGTGAACGTGACCAGCGGGACGTTGAACGCGTCGCAGAAGCGAACGAAGCGGGCCGCCTTCTCGGAGGACTCGATGTCGAGCACCCCGGCCAGGTGCTTGGGCTGGTTGCCGACGATCCCGATCGGATGGCCGTCGAGGCGCGAGAAGCCGACGATGATGTTCTGGGCGAAGTGCTGCTGGACCTCGAAGAACTCGCCGTCGTCGACGACCAGCGAGACCACCTCGCGCATGTCGTAGGGCTTCTGCGGGTCCGCGGGAACGATCGAGTCGAGCGCCTCGTCGGCGCGCTCGGGGTCGTCGTAGGGCTCGACCCGTGGCGGCAGTTCGAGATTGTTGAGCGGCAGGAAGCTGGTCAGATAGCGGATGTCGGAGAGGCACTGCTCCTCGTCTTCGGCGGCGAAGTGGGCTACTCCGGACTTCGAGTTATGGGTCATCGCCCCGCCGAGCTCCTCGAATTCGACCTCCTCGCCGGTGACCGTCTTGATCACCTCGGGCCCGGTGATGAACATGTGCGAGGTCTCCTTGACCATGAAGATGAAGTCGGTCATCGCCGGCGAGTAGACGGCCCCGCCCGCGCACGGCCCCATGATCGCCGAGATCTGCGGGATCACCCCCGAACACTGGACGTTGCGGACGAAGACGTCGCCGTAGGCGCCGAGCGAGACCACACCCTCCTGGATCCGCGCGCCGCCGGAGTCGTTGAGGCCGATCACCGGCGCGCCGACCTTGGCGGCGAGGTCCATCACCTTGCACATCTTCTCCGCCATCACCTCGCCGAGCGAACCGCCGAAGACGGTGAAGTCCTGGCTGAAGACGAACATCGGGCGCCCGTCGATCGTCCCGTAGCCGGTGACCACGGCGTCGCCGTAGGGGCGCTTTCGATCCATCTCGAACTCGTGCGTGCGGTGGCGGACGAAACGGTCGAGCTCCTCGAACGATCCGGGATCGAGCAGCTTCACGATCCGCTCGCGCGCGGTCAGCTTGCCCTTCGCGTGCTGCTTTTCGACCGCTTCCTCGGAGGCCGAATGAACGGCCTGGTCGCGCAGCTCGCGCAGGTAGGCGAGCTTCTCCTCGAGCGTTATCGGGTTCTTCTCGCGCACCGGGCGCCGATTCTATGACCGCCGGCCGAGCCGCGCCCGCGCTGACCGGGCGGCTAGGCCGGGGCGAACGGCCGGCGCTCGGGCGATCCGAGCTCGTCGAGCAACTCCTCCAGCGCAGCGATCGCCTCCCCGGGGTCGGGGCACGAGTGCTGGGCGGTGATCGCGACCGCGGTGCCGAAGCCGCCCGCGGCGAGCTCGATCGCGATCCGTGCGAACGCTCCGGGCTCAGCGGAGCGCCAGGCGAGGATCCGCTCGGGTTCGCGGTCGGTGACCTCGACCGGGATCGGCCGACCGGTGCCGACCAGGCCCGCCATCCAGGCCTCCATCCGGGTCAGGTCGTCGGCGAGCTCCCAGAGCTCGGGGGCGGATTTGACCAGGGTGCGCTTGGCCTTCGCTTCCATTGGCGCCAAGTTCGCCCGCCCGAACGCGGTTCCTGCACCCACTGAGCGGCTTGCAACCGCGCTCCCGTCGGCACCCGAGCGGCGAGTGGCGAGCGGCGAGTGGCGAGCTAAAAGAACGACCCGCCCTTGTACTCCCCGAACACGTCGCGCATCGCGTTACAGACCTCGCCGATCGAGGCGTCGGCCGCGAGCGCCTCGCGGATCGGATGCAGCAGGTTGGCCTCGCCGCCGGCGGCTGCGCGCAGCTGCTCCAGCTTGGCCTCCACGCCTGCCTGGTCGCGCTCGGCCTTGAACTTGGCGAGGCGCTCCTTCTGACGTCGCTCGGACTCCGGGTCGACCCGGAGGATGTCGACGTCGTCGACGGTTTCGGTGACGTACTTGTTGACGCCGACGACCACGTCCTGGCCGGTTCGATAGCGCTCGTGGTAGGAGAGCGCCGACTCCTCGATCTCGCGCTGGATGAAGTCGAGCGCCTCGACCGAGCCGCCGAGCTCGGCGACCTTGTCGATCAGCTCTCGCGCCCGCGCCTCGATCTCGTCGGTGAGCGACTCGACGAAGTAGGAGCCGGCGAACGGGTCGACGGTGTCGGCCGCCCCCGACTCGTTCGCGAGCACCTGCTGGGTGCGCAGCGCGATCCGCGCCGAGCGCTCGGTCGGCAGCGCCAGCGCCTCGTCGAAGCCATTCGTATGGAGGGATTGGGTGCCGCCGCAGACGGCGGCGAAGCCCTGCAGCGCGACCCGGATGATGTTGACCTCGGGCTGCTGGGCCTGCAGGGTCACCCCGCCGGTCTGGGTGTGGAAGCGGATCATCTGCGAGCGCTCCGAGGTCGAGCCGAAGCGCTCGCGCACGAGCTCAGCCCACATCCGACGCACCGCGCGGAACTTCGCGATCTCCTGGAAGACGTTGTTGTGGCAGTTGAAGAAGAAGGCCAACCGGGGCGCGAAATCGTCGATCTCGAGCCCGCGGTCGAGCGCCGCCTCGGTGTAGGCGATCGCGTTGGAGAGGGTGAAGGCCACCTCCTGCACGGCCGAGCAGCCCTTCTCGCGGATGTGGTAGCCGGAGATCGAGATCGTGTTCCACTTCGGCACCCGCTCGGCGCAGTACTCGAAGATGTCGGTGGTCAGCCGCATCGTCGGCTCCGGGGGGTAGATGTAGTTGCCGCGGGCGACGTACTCCTTGAGCACGTCGTTTTGCACCGTGCCGCGCAGCTTGTCGGCTTCGACCCCCTGCTCCTCGCCGACGAGCTCGTAGAGCAACAGCAAGACAGCGGCCGGCGCGTTGATCGTCATCGAGGTCGAGACCTGGTCGAGCGGGATCTGGTCGAAGCAGATCCGCATGTCCTCGATCGTGTCGATCGGGACTCCGGTGCGGCCGACCTCACCGTCGCACAACGGGTCGTCGGAGTCGCGGCCGAGCTGGGTCGGCAGGTCGAAGGCCATCGAGAGCCCGGTCGAGCCGTGCTCGATCAGATAGCGGTAGCGCTCGTTGGTGTCCTCGGGACTGGCGAAGCCGGCGTACTGGCGCATCGTCCACAGCCGGTCGCGGTACATGCCCTCGTGGATGCCGCGGGTGAACGGGTAGGCCCCCGGCTCGCCGAGCCGCCGTTCGAGCTCGGGAGCGACATCGGACTCGTCGTATTCGCGTTCGATCTCGATCCCCGAGTCGGTGAACACGCGCTCATCGTCGGGCCCGACCACCGGGGCGACGAAGCGGTGCAGGTCGGCCTCGACCGCCCGCTCGGTCTCTCGATCGGCCTTCGAGGCGCTCTCTGTGTCCGGGGTGGCCACGGCTTAAGGATAGGTCGCGCCCGGGACCGGCGCCGGCGCTCAGCCGGGCGGTCGCGTCAACGTCGGGAGCGGCTCGCGATCGCGGCCTCGACCACGTCGGCCATGCGCTCGGCGGGCGCCGGATATGCGTAGGGGGCGACCGCGTCGCTCGACGGCGCCTCGAGCTCACCGAAGGCGACCCGGGCGAGCGCTGCGGCGATCGCCGCCGGGTCGTCGGCGCGTACGGTCTCGCCGCCGATCTCCTCGACCACGCGCCCGGCCTCGGTGCCCGCGGCGAGCGCCAGGATCGGGCGCTCCGCGGCCGCGTACTCGAACAGCTTGATATTGAGCAGCTGCGACCGGGTCGGCTGGGCGACCAGCAGCAGCGCATCGGCCTCACGCTGCAGCGCCAGCGCACGCCCGCGCTCGAGGCTGCCGGCGATCACGATTCGCGCCGGGGAGACGTCGCGCGAGAAGAGCTCGGCCTCGGCCTCGGTCAGCGGCCCGGCGAGCACCAGCTCGAGCTCCGCTGCCACCTCCGGGCGCTCGCCCGCCAGCCTCGCGAGGCCCTCGACCAGCGCCCGCGGGTCGCGGCCGTAGCTGCCGAAGCGCCCCGTGTAGACGAGCGACCTGCGCTCGGGGTCGAGCAGCCCGGTCGAGTCGCCGGCGACCCGCGGGACGCGAGCTGCGGGTCCCAACCGTTGGGCACGTACTCGGCTTCGAGTCCGAGCCGCCGGCGCAGATCCTCGATCGCAGGCCGACTGACTGCGACCAAGGCGTCAGCGCCGCCGAGCCAGCGTCGCTCGAGCGCCTGATCGAGGCGCCGCTGCAGCCCGGTGGGAAACGAGGGACGCAGGGGCTCGAAGTTCCAGGCATCGCGCAGGTCGCCAACCCAGGCGACGCCGCGGCGGCGAAGCGCGAGGCCGACCGCGTGTACGGACTCCGGCGGCGAGGTGGTGATCACGCAGTCGAAACCGCGCTCCCGGTGCAGCGCCAGCGCTCGCGAGCGTGCGAACGGGGCCCAGGCGACGCGCCAGCGGCTCGGGCACGATCACACGGCTCAGCGGGTGCGGGCGCCCGCCGTAGGTGTCGGAGTCGAACAGCGCATCGACGCGCTCGGCTCCGCGCAGCCGGGCGCGCCAGCGCTGGGCGTCGGCCGTCTGGACAACGTCGGCCTCCTCGCTGGGTCCGAAGGCCGACGTGGTCAGCACCGTCACCCGGTGGCCGAGGTGGCGCAGCCATCTGGCCATCGAAGCCGGGCGCAGCACCCCGGTGTCGCGACAGGGCGGATAGAAGTAGGCGACCAGAAGGATCTGCCGAGGGCTCATCGGCCGAGCTCTTCGCGCGCCGGGCGGCGATCGCCTCGCCGTAGACGCCGTCCATGCGCTCCACCAGCCGCGGCCAGCTCCACTTGGCAAGCGCCTTGCGCCGTCCCGCCTCGCCGAGACGCCGGCGCCCCTCAGGGCCGGCCTCGATCAGCTCGCCGATCGCCCCGGCCACCGCCGACGGATCGCCGCGCGGCACCACCAGCCCGTTTTCCCCGGCGTCGACCACCGCGCGCACGCCGGGGTAGTCGGTCGCGACTACGGGCAGGCCGCAGGCCATCGCCTCGATCAGGACGATCCCGAACGACTCCGGCGGCTCGGTGGTCAGCAGGAAGACGTCGGCGGCGCGCAGCACCTTCGCCAGCTCGTGGTGAGGGACCGCGTCGAGGAAGTGGACGCGCTCGCCGAGACCTCTGGCGCGGGCGCGCCGGCGAAAGCCCTCGAGCAGCTCGCCGCCGCCGGCGACGAGCAGGTGGACGCGCTCGTTGCCGAGCGCGGCCAGGGCGTCGATGGCGAGGTCTACGCGCTTGAAGTGGTGGGCGAGGTCGAGGGTGGCGACGAAGGCGACGACCAGCTCGTCGGGCGCGATCCCGAGCCGTTCGCGCAGGCCAGCATCGCCCGCCCTCGGGGGAGAACTGCTCGGCGTCGACGCCGTTCGGCATCTCGACCAGCTTCTCGGGCCGGCGCTCGCCGGTCCGGCGCAGGTAGGTGACCGAGTCGGCGTGATCCTGCGAGAGCACGCAGACGCGATCGGCGGCGGCGATCAGCGCGGGCGCCACGATGTGCTCGTAGGCCTCGAAGGCGGCCCCGCGGGGCCCCTTGCCGACGAGCCGGTTCTTGTAGTGGACGAGCAGAGCCTGACGGCGCGCGACGCCGGGCGAGGCGTCCCAGCAGGGTGAGCTCCGAGCCGAAGATGAACGGGTAGTGGAGGTGAACGACGTCGAAACCCTCCATCGCGTCGCCAGGCTCGGGATCAGCGGTGCGTTGCCGATCGCGAACACCGGCTCGATCCGATGGACGGCAGCGGCGCCGGTGTCCGGGATCTCCCCAGGCGCCGGCGCGGTGAACACCTCGACGTGGTCGCCGCGGGTCGCCTGCTCGCGCGCGAAGCGAAAGGCGGTGTTTCCGGCTCCACCTCGGTAGGGCGGGAAGGTCGCGGTCAGATGGGCGATCCGCAGCGGCTTGCCCGGGCGCGCGCCGGCGCCCGGCGCCCCGCCGCTAATCGCCGGCGCCGACGAGCCGCTCGACGCCGGTCTCGTCGATCGTCATGCGCAGCGCCGTCGCGCAGGCCGACCTGCGGCTCCCAGCCGAGCAGCTGGCGCGCCCGGGTGATGTCGGGCTGGCGCACCTGGGGATCGTCGGTGGGCAGCGCCTCATAGACGATCTCCGAGCGCGACTCGGTCACCTCGATCACGATCTCGGCGAGCCTCGAGCAGCGTGAACTCGTCGGGGTTGCCGATGTTGACGGGCTCGTGGACATCCGAGTCGGCCATCGCGACGTAACCGCGGATCTGGTCGTCGACATAACAGAAGCTGCGCGTCTGGCTGCCGTCGCCGAACACGGTCAGCGGCTTGTCCTGCAACGCCTGGCGCAGGAAGGTCGGAATCGCGCGTCCGTCGTGGGGCCTCATTCGAGCGCCCGAACGAGTTGAACGTCCGCACGATCCCCGTGTCGACCCCCTGCTGGCGGTGATAGGCCATCGTCAGCGCCTCGGCGTAGCGCTTGGCCTCGTCATAGACGCCGCGGGGGCCGATCGGGTTGACGTGGCCCCAGTAGCTCTCGGGCTGGGGATGGACCTGTGGGTCGCCGTAGACCTCGGAGGTCGAGGCCAAGATGAATCGGGCGCGCTTCTTCTTCGCCAGCCCGAGCATGTGATGGGTTCCGTAGGAGCCGACCTTGAGCGTGTGCAGCGGCAGGCGCAGGTAGTCGATCGGGCTCGCCGGCGAGGCCAGGTGGTAGACGAAGTCGATCGGCTCGTCGATGAAGAAGGCCTCGGTGAGGTCGTGTTGGATGAAGACGAAGGCGTCGTCGCGGATGTGCTCGACGTTCTGCAGCGACCCGGTGTCGAGGTTGTCGACGCAGATCACTCGGTGGCCGTCGCGGAGCAGGTGGTCGCACATGTGCGAGCCGAGGAATCCCGCGCCCCCGCTGATCAGACAGGTGCTCATCGCGGGGCGAGGATAACGGCGGGCGGGGCGCGCCGGGCCCGCCCGGGCTTGAAGGTGGCGTGGACCGTGCAGCGGCTGAGTTCGACCGCGCCAGAGCGGCGGAGGAGCTGTTCGCCGCGCATCTGTCTGCCCTGCGCCGCGCCGCTCGCCGGGTCTCGATCTGCTCCGACGACGCCGACGACGCGCTCCAGCGCGCCGCCGAGATCATGTTGACCAAGGCGCCCGAGATCGAAGGGGCGCGGCTGATCGGCTGGATGACCGTGGTCACCCGCCGCGAGGCGCTCGCGGTTCGCCGCGGCCCGCGAGCGTCTCTTGCTCGCCCGATCCGTTCGCCAAGACGGCGGACCGGCCCGCGACCCTCTCGACGGCCTCGGCGCCGAAGCTGCCCGGGCCCGCCCGAACGCGCCGAGCGTCGCGAGCGCACCGCCGCCGCTCGCCGCGCCCTCGCCGCGCTCAAGCCCGACCAGCGCCTCGCGCTGGTGCTCCAGGCTCGAGGGCTACTCCTACGCCGAGATCTGCGCGCGATGCGGCTGGACCTACACCAAGGTCAACCGCTGCCTCGCCGAGGGACGGGCCGCGCTTCGGGTGGGTCGATCCGGCTGCGGCTCGGGCGCCGGCGGGTCGCTGAGCCCTTCACCCCGGCGCGAACTCGAGCCAGCGGGGCTCGGTCGAGGTGGTTGCGAAGCGCCCGGCGCGCACCCGGATAGAACTGCAGGTTGAAGATGTTGTCCGGATCGACGCCGCGGTAGTAGATCAGCATCTTCACCCGGTCGTGGGCCTCGGCCCAGCGCACGAGCTCGCCGGTGAAGGCGCCGCTTTGGTCGTTGTCCCAGGGGCCGTACTCGCCGATCACGAAAGGCTTGCGCTTGTACTGATCGAAGAACGCCTTGTCGCGGCCGAAAGCCGTCCGGAACTTCGCGTAGAGGTCGAAGCCGACCCAGTCGACGTACTTTCCGCCAGGCCAGTAGTCGGCCGGCTGGTTGCCGGCGATGTTGGGCGAGCCGAAGCTCTGCGGAACCCACATCATCGCCACCCGCGGGGTCGGCAGGTGCCTGCGGCACAGGCAGCGGGATCCCGTCGGGCCCGCCCTCATAGACCGGATCGTTCTGCGACCTCGCCTGCAACAGCCGCGGCAGGCCGAGCCGCACCAGCCTGCGGTTGACCTTCGCTCGCGCGCCGCCGCGCATGATCAGGGTGAAGCGCCGCCAGGCGAGCTTGTACCAGCGGGTCGAGTGGCCGTTGCGGCGCAGCGTGCCGTCGGCGTTGTAGGCCGAGTAGGCGTTCCAATGGCCGTTCATCTCGGCCATCAAGCCGCACATAGACCGTCTGCCCGGTCTCCTCGATCGTCGATGCCAGCCGCAGCATGTAGCGATCGTCGGTGCCCTTGGCGATCTGGCGCGGGGTGATCACCTCCTCGCCCTCCCCGGTCGCGGTGGAGAGGCTGAGCACCCCGCGGGTGTCGGTCTTGCCCCAGCGATAAAGCGCCCCCGTGGTCAGCGGTACCCGCCAGTGAAAGAAGTCCTGAAGCACCGCCGGGTGGGCGCCGACCTGCTCGCTGAAGCGCTCGAAGTCGGCGATCTCGCCGGTGTCGGAAACGCCGTGGAACGCGGGGCCGTTCGGTGGCGCGTAGGTCGGCGCGGCGCTCGCGCCGGGCGCCGCGGCCAGCGCCAGCGCGGCGATCAGTCCCGCGACGATTCCTCGAGCTCCCATCGAACGGCCAACACGCTAGCGACGGTTTGGTTGTGTTCCGGGCGCCTTCGTTCACCGCCGCCAAGGCCGGCGCCGGGGACCGGGAGCGGAGGGGGTGGGATTCGAACCCACGGACCGAGAGAACCCGGTCAACAGCTTTCAAGGCTGCCGCATTCAACCGCTCTGCCACCCCTCCGGGGACCGCATTTGCAGTCTGACGGGATCGGAGCTCGAATAGCCTTGCTCGAATGGCGGAGTGGCGCAACTGGGCGGGCGACCAGCGCTGCACCCCGGCGGCGATCGAGCACCCTCGAACCCGCGAGCAGCTCGCCGAGATCGTCGGCGACGCGGCCCGCCGCGCGCGGCGGGTGAGGGCCTCTGCCTCGGGCCACTCGTTCACCGACATCGCACTCACCGACGGAGTCATGGTCCGCTTCGACCACCTCGATCGGATCCTCGAGGTCGACCGCGAGGCCGGTCTGGTCAAGGTCGAGGCGGGAATCGTGCTCGCCGAGCTCAACCAGCGCCTCGATGGGCTCGGTCTCGCGATCGAGAATCTCGGCGACATCGATCGACAGAGCCTCGCCGGCTCGATCTCGACCGGGACCCACGGCACCGGCGCTCGCTTTCGCAGCGTCTCCGCCCAGATCGAGGCGGTCGAGCTCGTGCTCGCCGACGGCAGCTCGCTCGCGCTCGGTGCCGACGACCCCGGCGCCCTCGCCGGGGCGCGGATCGGGCTCGGCTCGCTTGGCCTGATCTACGCGGCGACGATTCGCACGGTGCCGGCGTTCACGCTTCGCCGGGTCGATCGCCCACGCCCCCTCGACGAGGTGCTGTCGTCGCTCGAGGACCTCAACGCGAGCGTCGATCACTTCGAGTTCTATGTCTTCCCGCACACCGAGATCGCGCTCTGTCGCGAGAGCCGGCGCACCGACGAGCCGCCGAGCGCGCGCCCGCGAGCCGCCGTTTACGCGCAGGAGGTGATGCTCGAGAATTGGGTCGGCCAGCTGTTCGTGCTCGGCGCTCGTCGGTTCCCGTCACAGATCCAGCGGTTGTCGCGGATCGCCGCCGCCGGTGTCGGGCGCTCGACCAAGGTCGATCGCAGCCACCGGGTTTTCGCATCGGATCGGCGGATCAGGTTCACCGAGATGGAGTACGGGATCCCCCGCGAGCACGCGCCCGAGGCGGTGCGCCGCGTGTTGCAGTTGGCGGCCCGGCCCGAGCACCGGGTCGCGTTCCCGATCGAGGTCCGCTTCGTCGCCGCCGATGACGTCCTGCTCAGCGCCGCGCACGCCCGCGACACCTGTTACGTCGCGGTCCACCAGGATCGCAAGCTCGACTGGGAGCCCTACTTCCGCGGCGTCGAGCAGATCATGGATACCTACGGGGGCCGGCCTCACTGGGGCAAGCGCCACTTCCAGACCGCCGAGACCCTGGCGCCGCGCTATCCGCGCTGGGACGAGTTCCGAAGGCTGCGGGCTCGGCTCGATCCCGAGGGCCGCTTCGCCAACGCCTACACCGACCGGGTGCTTGGCACGGTCGCCGAGATCTCGGGATAGTCTGCGTCCATCCCCCTTCGACGGACCAGCTTCCACAGCCCAGAGTTCGAATACGACCGGTCCGACCCGCCCGGATTCCAGTGCGGGGCGGTGCGGATGCGCGAGGCGATCGGCGGCGAGAAGCTCGGCGCCAGCCTCTATGAGATCCCTGAGGACGAGGCGGTCTGTCCTTACCACTACGAGGATCCCGAGGAGGAGTGGCTCCTCGTCCTCGAGGGGACCCCGTCGGTGCGCACGGTCGAGGGAGAGGAGGAGCTCGCTCCGGGCGAGGTCGTCTGCTTTCCAGCGGGGCCGTCGGGCGCCCACCAGGTGCTCAACAGGGCGCCCGAGACGGCCCGGGTGATGATCGTCTCGACCCGTACCCACCCTGCGATTGCGGTCTATCCCGACAGCGACAAGCTCGGCACATTCACCGGGTTGGAGGAAGATTCGGTGATCGTCCGGCGCGCCGACGCGGTTGACTACTGGGACGGCGAGCGCCGACCGCAGCCCCCTCCGTAGCTCCCGCCTAGAGGAACGCCCGGCCCTCGCCGCGATAGGTCTCGACCTCGTCGACGATCCGCTCGCCCTCGATCAGATAGAGCGAGTCGAAGCGCTCACAGAGCTCCCCGGCCTTCGCGTGGCGTAGGTAGACGCGGTCGCCGATCCGCAGCCTGTGGGCGGCGGCTCCGTGCACCGGCGTCTGCACCTCGCCGGCTCCCTCCTGGCGGTCGAGTCGAAGCCCGCCCGGGAGGTAGGGCTCGGGGAGGCGATCGGCGCTCGCCGTTCCCGAGGCGGGGTAGCCGCCGCCGAGCAACGTCGCCACGCCTCCGACCGGCCTGCGGACGACCGGCAGGCAGAAGAAGGCGGCGGGCTCGAGGTCGAGCGAGCGGTAGCTGTCGAACAGCCCCGGGGCATAGAACCCCGAGCCCGCGGTGAGCTCGTCGACCGCGCCGAGGGCGGCGGTTCGGGCGAGGCTGCCGGTGCCGCCGCCGTTGACGAACTCGAGCGCGCCGCCCCGGGCGCCGACCGTCTCCCGAACCGCCGCGATGATCCCCGGAAGGCGCGCGTGGATGTCTCGCTCAGAGCCCGCCTGCATCGCGCGGATCTCGGCCGAGCGCAGCGGCTTGCCGGCAATCCGGTCGCCGACCCCGGCGATCTGTCCCTCATAAGCCATCACTCCCGCCAGCTTGGTGCCCGGGCGATCCTCGATCTCGCGGGCCATCCGGCGGGCGCGAGCTGCATCGTGCACCGGCGAACGCTTCGGCCCGATCCGCGCCACCCGGCCCCCGAACGGCCACCAGCCGAGATCGATGTCGAGGCAGACCCGAACCTGCGCCGGCCCGCCGCCGATCGCGCCCTCGATCAGGTCGAGGTGGGGCCGGTCGTCGACCATCAACACCGGTGCGCGTTCCGGCGCCTCGGCGGCGAGCCGCGCGACCTTTGCAATCGCGCCGCGATCGACGGTCGGGTAGGCGACGACGAGGTCCTCGAAGCCCCGTTTCGCCAGATGAAGCGCCTCGGGGGCGGTGAAGGCGAGCACCCCTCGAAAGCCCGGATCGAGGTCGAGGATGCGCCGCAGGACCGCGCTCGAGCGCACCGACTTGGAGGCGACCCGGATCGGCAGTCCCCCGGCCTGGTCGAGCATCAGGCGAGCGTTTCGGCCCATCGCATCGAGGTCGATGAAGGCGAAAGGGGGCGTCGCGGAGGCAAGGATCGCGTCGTAGCGGGCCTTCAGCGCCTCGCGGTCGATGTTGTCGGCAGTCTCGCCCAAGGGCCGCGAGGGTATCTGGCCGCCCGACGCCGAGGATCGTCTGGGACCCTAGAATCGGCTGCGTCCCCGAGGAGAGGTGGCCGAGTGGCTGAAGGCACTCGCCTGCTAAGCGAGTAGGGGGCGCAAGCTCTCTCGCGGGTTCGAATCCCGCCCTCTCCGCTCTCGCGCCCGGCCTGTTCAGACTGTCGGAGGAAGATGTCGAGACGCGAAAACCTGATCGCCGCCGCGATTGCGGCGTTGACGCTGTTGCTCGGTGCGGCCGCGGCTTGGTGGTTGCTCGATGACGAGGCGACCCCCACGGCCGGAAGCGAGGTTCGGTTGACGGCTCCGGCCGCCACCGAGGCCCCGGCCGCCGCGTCCGGCGGCGAGCGAGACGGGTCTCGAATCGCCCTCGAGATACCGGAGCAGGCGAGCGCCGTGGTCTGGGTCAAGCGGGGGAGGACCGCCGTGTTGCGGTCTCGCCCGGGTGGCGAGGTGGTCGAGCGAGCCGACCGGCAGACCGAGTTCGGCTCGCTGAGCGTGTTCGGCGTGGTCCGCCAGCGCGGCGAATGGGCCGGGGTGACGACGCCGGCGCTGCCCAACAATCAGCTCGCCTGGCTGCGCCTCGATCGCAGATCAGCTCGAGCCGGGTGGACGAGGCTCTCGCTCGTCGTCGACCTCTCCGCGCGGCGCGCCGAGCTTCAGGGCGGCGGACCGGGTGAGTGACTCGTTCGCGGTCACCGTCGGGGCCCCCGGATCGGAGACCCCGACCGGGCGCTTCGCCGTCACCGACACCTTCCGCGGCAACCTCAATTCCGCCTACGGTTGCTGCGCGGTCGCGCTCAGCGCGACCCAGCCGAACCTACCCTCGGGCTGGCTCGGTGGCAACAGGATCGCGATCCACGGTAATCCGGGAACGCTCGGCGCCGCCGTCTCGAGTGGCTGCATCCGCGCCGCGGACGAGAAGGTCAGCGAGCTGGTGAACCGCGTGCCGCTAGGGACCCCGGTGATCATCCGAAGCTAGCCGGGATCCCAGCTGCTCGACCAGTGCCGCCTCGAGGGCAGCGCGCGAGCCGGTCGTTCACCGCATGAACGCTTCCAGGTTCTCGCGCGCCTGGCCGCGGATCTTGTTCTGAATCGGCGGGCGACCAGCCCAGCACCACACCGACCGGCCCGAGCGCCTGGCGCGCCCACAGCCAGAGGTCGAAGGAGTCGGTGTGCTCGGCGATCAGGCCGTCGGAGAAGACGAAGGACGCATCGATCTCGTTGCGCACGCTGCGGCCGGTGGCGCTGAAGCTGTAATCGGCGACCCAGTGCGCGCGAGCCGCGCTCGCCCTCGGTCGCGACTTCGGAGTGGGTGATCTCCAGGTCGGTGCCGCGCTCGCAAACATCCTCCACATCCCCCGAACCTCGTCGCCGCGCAGGTCGCGAAAGACCGGATCCGAGAAGGTGGGGTCGGTCGTGTAGCAGGCCGCCATCGTCTCGTGATCGCGCCGGCCGAACGCTTCGTAGAAGCGATCGATCAGCTTCGCGTTGGCGGCGGGATCGGCAGCCACCCGCCGATCGTATCCCGGCTGCGGCCGGTGCCGGGGGAGAGGGCTTAGGGCGCTTGCATCTCCAGCTTGACCTCGCAGAGGTCGACCGAGGCGCGAGTTCCCATCGCTCCCCGCGGAGGGCTCATCTCGTTGAGCACCTCGTCGCCTTTGCGCATGTCCTCCTCGGTGTCGAAGAAGCCGATCGCGACGACGGTGCCGTTCGCCTCGTCCGCCAGCATCGTGAATGCCTTTCCCGGCACCCCTTCGGGCGGCCCGGTCCGTTCGCTTATATCGGCGACGTTCTTGCGAAGGGAATCGGCGTCCACACCCGTGAACCGCACAACTCTCGCGTACATGAATTCCTCCTCGGTAGCTTGAGCCCGAACCTACACCTCTCCCCGGCGCGCCCGCCTAGAATCGTCGGCGGGGCCCGTAGCTCAGCCGGATAGAGCGTCGGTCTACGAAACCGAATCGGCTCGATCCAATGAAGCCCTGCTAAGGCCATGAATCCGTCAAGAATGCCTGCTATGGGCGACTTTCCGGGGCACGCCGCGACGTACCGCTAGAACCCGCCGTAAGCCGCTATGCCGTAGGCGGGACGTAGGCGGACCACGCAAGGAGGAGCCGTCCTGGCGACGTGGTCCACTGCGCGGTGATGGACTGCGACAACTGGGCCGCTCTACTCGCGCTCGGTAACGGTCCCGATGACCTCGTGTTCACGACGCCGACCGGCAAGCCGGTGCGCCAGAACCTGTTCAAGAAGCGGGTCTTTGATCCCGCCGTCGAGCGGGTGCTGCCGGCTGACAAGGCGGGCCTCCGCTGGCACGACCTGCGCCATACGTGCGCGCTTGATGCTCGCGGTCTCGCCAACCCTCCACGCCGTCAAGGTCCGCCTCGGCCACGAGAGCATCAAGACGACCGTCGATCTGTACGGCCACCTGGTCCCCAGCGTTGACGCGGGGCTCTCGGACGGCCTCGGCGAGATGTTCGAGTCCGCGCCGGCCGAGCCGACCGCCGAGCCGAACGTTGTCGAGCTTCGCCCGTAGAGCGCGGCGCTACGAGCCGGTCTTGAACTTGACGACCTGGCGTCGGCCGTTGTGGGTTCGGCGGCAGGTCACCACACCTAGCTCGTATCCGCGCAAGAGCGGAACTGCAGCACCCTCGTCGGGAGCTGACCGCGTGTTCGGATCGTCAGGCCCGCAGGAGCAGCTTTCCAAGTACGCCGCGCGAGGCCAGCCGCTCGTGCGCCTCGGCGGCGCGCGCGAGCTCGAAGCGGTCGGCGATGCGCGCGTCGAAGCGCCCGGCCGCGACCGCCTCGAGGATGGTGGCGAGCGCCCGCGCGCGGTCTGCGCCGGTGCGCAGGTAGTCGTTGCTGGCCGAGACCCATCGCACGGTCAGCGATCCGGCCCGGCCCTCACCGGTGATCCCCGACAGGCGCCCGGGATCGAACGGTTCCACCGGCCCGCTCGACTGTCCGTAGAGCACCAGCGTGCCGCGCGTCGCCAGCATCGCCAGGCTGGCGTCGAAGCTCTCGCGGCCGCCGGCGTCGTAGACGTGCGCCGCGCCGGCGCCACCGGTCACGCCGAGCACCGCTCCCACCGGATCCGGCGTCTCGGAGAGCGCGAACGCGTGATCGGCCCCGAGCGCGCGCGCCGCGGCGGCCTTCGCCGGCGTCGAGGCCAGGCCGATCACCGTCGCACCCGCGGCGGCGGCGAGCTGTACAACCGCGCCCCCGGTGGCGCCGGCGGCCGCCTGCACGACGACGGCGTCACCGGCGCCTGGTCGCGCCGCCTCGCGCGTGAGCACATGGGCGGTCGTTCCGCACATCGCGACCGCGGCGGCGACGTCGAGCGGCACGTCGGGCGCCAGCGCGACAACGTGCTTCGGGCCCACGGCGGTCAGCTCCGCGTAGACGCCCGAGAGGTGCCCGAAGTGGACGACCGGGCGCCCGAGCAGCGCGGCGTCGGCGTCCGGGCCGGTCGCGACCACCTCGCCGGCGGCCTCGATCCCGGGCACGAGCGGCAGGTCGACCGGGTAGGGCCGGCCCTCGCGATGCTGGAGGTCAACGTAGTTGACCCCGATCCAGCGGTTGCGGACGAGGAGCTCGTCGGCGCTCGGAACCGGCTCGGGGCGCTCGACCGGCCGCAGCACTCTAGGCCCGCCGTGCCGATTGATCTCGATCGCCAGCATCGACGACACGGTTATACCGCCGGCTGATCGTTGACCGCCTCTCACGCCTGAGGCCCAATCTCTCGCAACGCCGCTTCGCGGACCCAAGCACGCGCCGTTTGCGCGGTTCCGCGTGCTCCTGCTGGTCGTCCGAGACTCGAAAGCGCGCCACGTCGCGGCTGCTCAGGGACGCAGCCGCGACGTTTGTCGCGCGTAAGCCGACCAGCTCGACGCGCGATTTGAGGCTGAGCGGCCCGCTCTGATCGAAGCGTTGAGGGGGCGGGAGGTCACAACCGACTAAGACCGCCCCGCGAGGGCGACCGGGCTGCGCCAGTCGTGTGGCTCGGCCTCCCTCCTGGCGCTAGCATCGAGGGCCGCGTCGCGATCCCGAACCGCTCCGTTGGTAGGCGGGACGTAGGCGCGGCCCGATTCGAGAGGGGCGGCCGAAGGGCCGAATCCCGCTTGAATACTGGGTATGGGCCCGTAGCTCAGCCGGATAGAGCGTCGGTCTACGAAACCGAAGGTCACAGGTTCGAATCCTGTCGGGCCCGCTTTAAGATCTCGCGCATTTCTCGCTTGATCAAGCGAGTTTCGCGTCTCGCCTTGTCGCGCCGCGTCGGGTGCCCAGGCCGGTGGTCCGGGCGACAGGCGTGGGAAGCCATCCCGCAGACGAGGGGCCGCCGAATGCGCTCGACGCAGGCGGTCGACCCTTGGGTTCGTTTCGGTTCGTCGGTCTTGACTTCGCAGGGTTGGATGAGAGGGTCCGGTTGCCAACCAGCGAGGCGGGAACGAGGAGGAGCCGAGGATGAACCAGCCCCGCAGCCTCGCAGCCCGTGCCGGGCGCTGGAGCGCCACCCACCGCAAGGCGGCGATCTGGGGCTGGCTGGCATTTGTGATCGTCTCCTTTGCGATCGGCGGCGCGGTAGGGACAAAGGTCCTCCAGCAGGACGAGCTCGGGGTCGGCGAGTCCGGCCGCGCCGACCAGACGATCGAGGGGGCGTTCCCGAGAAGTGCCGAGGAGCTCGTCCTTGTCCAGAGCGACACCGAGACGGCGACCGACCCGAGCTTCCGCGCCGCGGTCGCCGACGTGCAACGGCGCCTCGAGGAGGTGCCCTACGCCCAGGAGTTCGAGAGTCCCTATGCGACGGGCAACAGCGGCCAGATCTCCGCCGACGGCCACTCTGCCCTGCTTCGCTTCAAGATCACCGGCGACGACACCGAGACGGAGGAGCGAGTTGGGCCGGCCCTTGCCGCGGTCAGCGCCGCGCAGGCGGCCAACCCGGGCTTCACGCTCGGCGAAACCGGCGACGCCAGCGTCAACAAGCAGCTCAACCAGTCGATCAGCGACGACTTCAAACAGGCGCTGTTCACCTCTCTGCCGATCACCCTGCTGATCCTGCTGCTCGCCTTCGGCGCACTGGTGGCTGCCGGCGTGCCGCTGTTGCTGGCGCTCACCGCGGTGCTGGCGACGATCGGGCTTATGGGCCCGATCAGCCAGATCAGCGGGGTAGACAGCTCCGTCAACGAGGTGATCCTGCTGATCGGGCTTGCGGTGGGAGTCGACTACTCGATGTTCTACCTGCGCCGCGAACGCGAGGAACGCGAGTTGGGGCGCAGCGAATCGGCATCGCTGGCGGCCGCCGCCGCCACCTCCGGGCGCGCGGTGATGATCTCCGGATTCACGGTGATGGTCGCGATGGCCGGGATGTACCTGGCCGGGGCGTCGACGTTCCACTCGTTCGCCACCGGCACGATCCTCGTCGTCGCGGTGGCGGTGGTCGGATCGCTGACCGTTCTTCCGGCGACCCTGGCTTGGCTCGGGGACCGAATCGAGAAGGGAGGGGTCCCGATCATCAAGGACCAGCCATGGAACGCCGGGGAGAGCGCGCTGTGGTCACGGATCCTGAACCCGGTCCTCCGTCATCCCGTCATTTCGGTCGTGGCTGCGGGAGGCTTGCTGGTGGTCCTGTCGATTCCTGCCTTTCGCCTTCACACGGCGAACCCGAGTGTCAGGACTCTGCCGCAGGACCTCGCCGTGATCAAGACCTACAACCAGATTCAGGAGGTCTTCCCGGGCGGGCCAATCCCGGCGGTCGTCGCGGTCAGCGCCGATGACGTGACCTCACCCGAGGTGAGGGGCGCGATTGCAGACCTGCGCAACGAGGCCGCCTCCAGCGCTGACTTCGAGCAGCCGATCACGACCGATATCAGCGCCGACCGCACGGTCGCCCAGGTCAGCATCCCGCTGGCCGGAGACGGCAGCGACTCGAAATCGACGGCGGCGCTTACCGCGCTGCGGGATGAGCTCATTCCGGCGACGGTCGGACGAGTGCAGGGCGTCACCGCCGATGTGACCGGCTATACCGCCGACTCGGAGGACTTCACCGACACGCTGAAGTCGCACGCCCCCCTGGTATTCGCATTCGTGCTGCTGGCGGCGTTCATCCTGCTCCTGTTTACGTTCCGCTCGATCGTGATCCCATTCAAGGCGATTGTGCTCAACCTGCTCTCGGTCGGAGCTGCCTACGGGATCCTCGTATGGATATTCCAGGAAGGCCATCTCGAGTCGGTGCTCGGCTTCGAGTCGACCGGAGCGATCGTGTCATGGATGCCGATCTTCCTTTTCGTAGTCCTTTTCGGGCTCTCGATGGACTATCACGTGTTCATCCTCACCCGGATCCGCGAGGCCTTTGATCGCGGGATGCCAAGCGACGAAGCGGTGGCGCATGGGATCAAAACCACCGCGGGCGTGGTAACAAGCGCCGCCGTCGTGATGATTGCGGTGTTCGCGATCTTCGCCACCCTCTCGCTGCTGATCTTCAAGCAGCTTGGCGTCGGGCTGGCGATGGCGGTCCTTATCGACGCGACGATCATCCGCGGGGTGCTGCTCCCGGCGACGATGAAGCTGCTGGGCGATTGGAACTGGTACCTCCCGGCCTGGCTGGAGTGGCTGCCCCACGTCACCCACGAGCCCGGGATAGAGCCGTTCGAGCCAGGCGAGGCCGAGGCGGACGGGCGCGAGCCGGAACCGAAGCCGGCGGACGCCGGGGCTTAGCACGAAGGTTATGACCACCGTGCTCCTTGCGAGTGTTGGCTGAGACCGGGAGCCGCGTCTTCATTTCCGAGTGTGAGTCGCTAGATTCGTCGCGTGGCAAACGGCAACTCGGTCGCTACCGAGGGGGTCGAGGTCCTCGTCATTGGCGGGGGCCAGGCTGGGCTGGCCATGGGCCACCACCTTGCCGAGCGCGAACTCACTTTTGTGGTCGCGGACGCCAATCCCGAGGTTGGTCACATGTGGCGCTCCCGCTGGAGGTCACTGAAGTTGTTCACCGCGGGCCATTACAACAACCTCCCGGGGATGGAGTTTCCTGCTGCCCGCGACAGCTACCCGGGCAAGGACGAGGTCGCCGACTTCCTTCGAACCTACGTCGAGAAGTTCGCGCTGCCGGTGCGCCTCGACACGACCGTGACTCGCCTCAGCCGAGCTGGTGACGACGGATATCTCGCGGAGACCACCACCGGCCCGATTCGAGCGGGCCAGGTGGTCGTTGCCACCGGGCCGTTCCAAGTCCCATTCACACCGGGGATCGCCGACGGGCTCGACCCGGAGCTGACGCAGCTTCACAGCGCCTCCTACCAGGGCCCCGACGATCTGCGCGAGGGCCGGATTCTTGTCGTTGGCGGGGCCAACTCCGGACAGCAGATCGCGCTCGAGCTGTCCGATTCGCGCCAGGTCGAGATTGCCATCGGCGAGAGGCTGCCGACGCTGCCGCAACGACCGCTGGGCCGCGACATCTGGTGGTGGCTGACCGCGACCAGACTCGCCCGGGTGCCGGTCTCCTCACGGCTCGGCCAGCGGTTGTCCCAGCGCGACGTGGTCATCGGTGGCGGCCTCCGTGAGCTGCGCCGGCACGGCGTCGGGGTCCGTCCCCGAGTCACTGGCGCCAGCGGCCGGACGATTACTTTCGAGGACGGCGAGTCAGCCGACTACGAGGGTGTCGTCTGGGCGACAGGCTTTCGGATCGACCACTCATGGATTGACCTCCCCGAGGTCAAGGACGAGCGAGGCCAGGTCGAGCATGTCCGCGGCGTGACCGAGGCGCCTGGGCTATATCTGCTTGGGATGACCTGGCAATACACGCGCACGTCGGCGCTGCTCGGCTGGGTCGGAAATGACGCCACGTTCGTGGCCGATCAGATTGAGACGGCAAAGCCAGGGCCGGCCCGGTCCGAATCACTCGCCACAACAACTTCTTGACCTAGGAGGGATAGAGATGCACACCAGTCACGAGGTCGACTTCAGCACTGACGTCGAAGGCCTTGAGGAGGCCAAGAGCCCCGAGGTCATTCGCCTCCGGGATGGCGAGACCCACGAGATCGAGATAAAGCCGGTGCGGAAGCGGATCAATGGCGCCGAGGTGCGGATGCTCGGCTACAACGGCTCCATTCCTGGTCCGATGTTGCATGTCGACCAGAACAGCGAGGTGACGATCGAGGCGACCAACCTCGGCGACGTTGACGCGACCCTGCACTGGCACGGGCTCAGGCTCGAAAACCGCTTTGACGGCGTCCCCGAGGAGACGCAGGCGCCGATTCCCCACGGGGGCACCTTCACCTACCGGGTGCGGTGCCCCGACCCGGGCTTCTACTGGTACCACCCGCACATCCGCGAGGACTTCGCCCAGGAGATGGGCCTCTACGCGGGGATCCTCGTCGAGCCCGAGGACCCCGACTACTGGCCGCCGAGCGACCGTCAGCTTGCGATCACGCTTGACGATGTTCTCATCGAGGACGGGCAGATCGCTCCCTTTGACCGCTCCGGACCGACCTTCACGGCCATGGGTCGCTTCGGCAACGTGATGCTGACCAACGGCGAGACCGACTACCGCGCCGACGCCAAGGTCGGCGAGGTCGTCCGCCTGCATTTGGTCGACACGGCAAACACCCGAATCTTCAACTTCGCCATCAGCGGCGCGCGAATGAAGCTTGTCGGTGGCGACAGCGGTCGGGTCGAGCGCGAAGAGTTCGTTGACGAGGTCCTTCTCTCGCCCTCGGAGCGCGCGATCGTGGATGTCCTCTTTGATCAGCCCGGGGAGGTCACTCTCGAAAACCGGACCCCCGACCACACCTACGAGCTCGGGCGGATCACGGTCTCCGGCGAAGCGGCCGGCGAGGCGGCCGCTGGTTTCGACGAACTGCGGCTTGATCCCGAGCTCTCGGCCGAGCGCGAGGGCATCCATGCGGACATGGAACGCGAGCCCGACAAGACCCTGGCCTTCGTTTCCCAGATGCCGATCCTCTACGGCGGTGAGGTGGCGGAGGCGTCCTCCTACGTCTGCCCGATGCATCCCGAGGTCACCGACAGCGAAGCGTCGAGCTGTCCCAAGTGCGGTATGAAGCTGGTCCCGGATCAGTCGGCTCCGACCTCCTACGTCTGCCCGATGCATCCCGAGGTCACTGACAGCGAAGCGTCGAGCTGCCCGAAATGCGGCATGAAGCTTGTTCGCGGCGACAAGGTTCCGGGTGCCGGCGAGGGCGAGCACGAGCACCACGACCAGGCTCACGAGCATGGCGGCGACGAGCATGCTCATGACCACGCTGATGGACTCGAATGGGAAGACCTGATGCCGGAGATCAACCGCCAGACCAACACGAGCAACATGGTCTGGCAGCTGATCGACAAAGAGACCGGAGCCGAGAACGCCGGCATCACCTGGGCCTTCCGCGTTGGCGACCGGGTCAAGATCCGCCTGGCCAACGAGATGGACCAGGACCATCCAATGCACCACCCGTTCCACATCCATGGCGCCGGGCGGTTCTTGGTGCTGAGCCGGGACGGCGAGCCTGAGGAGAACTTGGTCTGGAAAGACACGGTCCTTCTGCGCGCCGGCCAGACGGTCGACATCCTGCTTGACGTCACCAACCCGGGGCTATGGATGGCCCACTGCCACATCGCCGAGCACACCGAGAGCGGAATGATGTTCAGCTTCGACGTGGCTCCCGCCGAGGCCCCGCGCTAGAGCCATCGAAAGCAGCAGATTAAGGTCGCCTACTCGCCGACCGCACAGCTACTTGCCGGTGCGGTCGCGGTGCTTGCACCCCGGCCAGCAGCAGGGCCGGCGCTGGCCATCCTCCAGCTCCTCCTGGGTCCGGCGAATCCGACGGTCTCGGGTCGTCTCCTGCTTGGCATCGTCGACCCAGCAGATGAACTCGTTGCGCGCCAAGGGTGTGATGTCCTTCCAGGCATCGAGTGCCGTGGTGTTGGCGATCAGCGCCTCGCGCAGGTCCGCGGGCAATTCGTGCACCACCCCACCAGGCACTCGCTGGCTGCTCATAACGCAACGGTAGCGAGCCGGCGAGCCGGCTTCACCATGCTTGCGGGATCGCGGTCCATTGCACGAAGTTACCGTCAGTTCGCGCCGAGCTTCACGCCTTACCGCCGGATGTATTGAGGGTGACCGCGGCACGGATGAGCGCCTTGAACGCGCCCGCGTCGACCTCCTCCCCCTCATCGATGTCAATCGCGCGCCGTGTGTTCCCGTCGAGGCTCGAGTTGAAGAGCTTGGTCGGGTCCTTCAACGAAGCCCCCTTGGCGAAGGTCAACTTCACTTTCGACTTGTAGGACTCGCCGGTGCAGATGATCCCATCGTGCTCCCATACGGGAGTGCCCGGGCTCGTCGGCTTCACCCACTTCAACTCCTCCACGACGTCGGGGTCTGCCTCTCTGATGAGCTTGCGCATCCTGCTCAAGCTCTCCCCGCGCCAGTCCCCTAGCTCGGCGATTATCTCGTCAATCAGCTCAGATGCCGACCGGCCCTCGGTCGAACCCGACTTCTTCATGTTCTCCTCCTTGTCAAGAGGTGTGTGCCCCCAGCGCAGCACGCCCAAACGGGGACGGTTTTGTGCCCCTCGTCGGATCGGCTCTACGTAGCATCGCGCCGATCGAGGTCGCGTCTCACGTGCCCTGCAGCGCCTCGTCGGGTCAGCGCTGAGGGCGCCGCGACTGGACGCAGGCGCAAGGCGGCCCGGCCAGCGCTGAGGCGACTCGTCAGGAAGCCGACGGAAGCCTGGGCGCTCACATGCAGGGCCGGCTGCCCGCTAGCATCCGGCCGCGGCCTGAGAGATAGTCGAGTCGCCGCCGACGCGTGTACTTGAAAGGAGTCCGCAAGTGAGCGAACCGACACCCACGGCCCAGCGCGGAGAGGGCTGGATCATCTTCGCCGGGTCGATGCTGGCGTTCGCCGGCGTCGTCAACGTGATCTGGGGCATCGCAGCGATCGACGGCTCCGCGTTCTTCACCGACGAGGGGCGCTATGTGGTCTTCGACAGCCTCAATACCTGGGGCTGGTTCTTCCTCATCATCGGGGTGCTGCAGTTCATCGCTGCCTACTCGATCTATGCCGGCGGTGGGTTCGGCCAGTTCTTCGGGATCTTCTCGGCCGGCCTCAACGCGCTGGTCCTGCTGTTCACCGTGAACGCGTTCCCGTTCGCGGCATTCATGTTGTTCATCGTCGACATCCTCGTCATCTACGGGCTCGCCGCCTACGGAGGGCGAAGGAGCGCCGCCTAAGGGAACGCGCCCGCAGGCGAAAAGGAGAAACCCATGCTGATTGCCGCCGACTATCCGTTCCTCGACGTCCTCTGGACGATCATCGTCTTCTTCGCCTGGTTCGCCTGGATCTGGATCGCAGTCACCTGCTTCATCGACATCTTCCGCCGCGACGACATCGGCGGCTGGCACAAGGCGGCCTGGGTCGTGTTCATCATCGTGATCCCGTTCTTGGGCGTACTCGTCTATCTGATCGCCCAGCACGACGGGATGCGCGAGCGCAGCCTCAAGCAGGCCCAAAACCAGCAGGCGGCCTTCGACAGCTACGTCAAGCAGACCGCCGGCGGCTCGGCGAGCGAGATCGCCAAGGGCAAGGAGCTGCTTGACGCGGGCGCGATCACCCAAGAGGAGTTCGACTCGATCAAGGCCAAGGCGCTGGCGGGCTGAGGGCGATGCTTCGACGAATCGCAGACATGCCCACCGGGACACTCGGCTTTGAGGCGATCGGCGAGGTCGAAGACGACGACTGGGAGGAGGCGGTCGAGCCCTTGTTGCGCGAGGAGATCGCGGCCGGGCGCAAGATCCGCCTGCTCTACCTGTTCGGGACTCAGAGCCAGGAACTCGAGGGCGACGCGATGAAGGCGGGAGCCGAGTTCCGAGCCCGCCACGCAAGCTCCTTCGAGCGCGTTGTAGTCGTCAGCGACGAGGACTGGGCACCTGCCGCGCTACGTGTGCTCTCGGCCCTTCTGCCCGGGAAGGTCCGCGGCTTCGCCGTGACCGATCTCGCCGAGGCAAAGCGCTGGGTCGCCGAGGCGGACAGCGGCTGACGCCCGGGTCGGCCGGCCACGTCCCTCCGACCGAGGCCCCGGCCTGGTCAGCCCTATGGCGGCACCCCTGCCGATCCTGACGGCTTCGCCTCCTCCGGCAAGCGCACCATGCGGAACGCGTTGAAGAGACCGATCAGCCCGGCCAGGAGCGGGACGAGGAGGGCGATTTGAAGCGCCCGCGGGCGCGCGTCCGTATTGATCTCGATGATCTCGGCCTTAACGTCCTCAGGCTGGCCGGCGAGCACTTCCTCAAGCCTGGTGTTGCTCATCACCTCGGCGTCGTCTTCCAGCGCGTCGGCGACCCGCTCCTGCTCGGCCGGGGCGAGGACGGGGCTGTCTCTGGCCAAGTCGGTGAAGATGATCGAGAGCGCGGCCAGCATGATCGCGCCTGCAAAGGCGAGACCGAACGAGAGGCCGAACGAGCCACCAGCGGAGTTGACCCCGGCAGCCTCGCTGACCCGTTCCTCTGGCACCGGGGCGAGGGTGTAGTTGTTGAGCTGCGAGACGAGCAGACCGAGCCCGGATCCGATGATCAGTAGGGGGATGACGAGCGCCCACGCGTCGTCGGCGCGCGGAATGATCGGCAGCAGGACCACAACGCCGACGACGAGCAGCGCGAAGCCGGCCCGGATGATGGCGCTCGGTCGGCGGTCGCCGGCCTTGCGGGCTGCGATGAGGGCGACCGCAAACGTGCTCAGCGACAGGGGCGCGAGCGAGATGCCCGCCTGCAGCGCGTTGTACTCGAAGACCATCTGGAGGTAGATGGGCAGCGCGATCATGCAGCCGCCCAGGCCGATCTGGGCCAGCATGTGGCCGGTGACGCCGAGCCGGAAGCCCTTGGACCGAAACAGGTCGGGGTCGATCAGCGCCTGCTTTGACTCGCGCTTTCGCCGCAACAGCCAGTAGACCAGCGATCCGAGGCCAAGCAGGCCGACCGCAAGCAGCGCGGCGACCGCCTCGCCGCCCTCCTGCCAGACGAGGATCCCCAAGACGATCCCACCCATCCCGATCACCGACAGGACCGCGCCCCCGATGTCGACGCCGCGCGAACCGGTGAACGGGACGTCGCGGACCAGTCCGATGTTGAGCAGGACGATCGCGATGATCACTGCCTCGAGCGCGAAGCCGACTCGCCAGGAGAGCAGGGTGGTGATGAAGCCGCCGAGTAGCGGCCCGACCGCGGCGGCGATCGCGGCGGCGGCGCCGACCAGGGCGTAGACCTTGCGCTGGGCCTCGCCGGTGAAGTTGCCGTGGACGAGTGCCTGCATCCCTGGTAGGAGCAGTGAGGCACCGAGGCCACCGATGATCGCCCAGAAGACGATGAGCGCGGCAAGGTCCTGGGCGAGGGTCATGGCCAGCGCACCGATGGCGTAGCCGACGAGGCCGAGCACGTAGGCGCGCTTGCGCCCGATCAGGTCTCCGACCTTGCTGCCGATCAGGATGAAGGCGGCTGAGACGAGTGCCTCGAGCGCGATCGCTGACTGGACGTCGCTGACCGTCGTGTCGAGGTCGTCGACCACGGCCGAGATCGAAACGTTCATCAGCGACGTGTCGACCACGAGCACGAAGCTCGCCGCCCCCAGCAGTAGTCCAAGGCGCCGGCTACCCGGTGTCTCTGCGGGAGCGTTCCCTGCTCCCTCGCCTGTCGTCACGGCTCGATCATCACCGGTTCCCCGGGCCGGAACCTGGCTTCGTTCGCCGGGTGAGAGCTGAATGCTGAGCGCGCGTTCTCGTTCGGTCCGGGCCGGTTGGCCGAGCCCAATCGAGCAAGAGCGAGCGCACCTGAAAACCGCCTAGACGCCTTCAAACAAGCGGTAGCATGCCATTCGCGATGTTGATCGCGACGGCGTCGGCGTCCGTGGGCGCGAGCGACACACCACCCTCCTCCTGAAAGGAATCCAGAAATGGCAGACAGACCCGTGTTCCTCTACGCCGCGATCTACGACGAGATCGCCGACGCCGAGGCCGACTACGAGGCCGTCTTCGACCTCCACGCGGCCGGAGCGATCGGCACCTTCGACTCCGCGGTGATCCGCAAGGAGGAGGACGGCAAGGTCCGCGTGACCAAGACCGAGAAGCCGACCCAGCACGGCGCCTGGACCGGGGCGGGGGTCGGCGCCCTGGTCGGGATCATCTTCCCGCCCGCGATCATCGGCAGCGCGATCGTCGGGGCAGGGGCCGGTGGGCTGATCGGGCATCTAAGAGGGGGGATCTCCCGCGACGACCTCAAGGAGCTCGGCTCAGAGCTCGACGCCGGCAGCGCTGCGGTGATCGTGCTCGGCGAGTCGAAGATCGAGGAGCAGCTCGAGAAGGCGGTCACCCGCGCCAACAAGCTGATCGAAAAGCAGATCGACGCCGACGCCGACGAGCTTAAGCGCGAGATCGAGGCGGCGGCCAAGGAGGACGCGGCCGCATAGAGCCGATTTCCAACCGGTCTCTCGTCTGACTGTTCGCCTTCGAAGACGGGCGCACGCGGCGGCGAACGCGGCCCGTCGAGCTGACAGCGTTCTGTTGCGGACGAAGTGGGTGCTCCCGCCGCCGCTCTTGACCGGAAGCGCCGTTATCGACTAGGGCTACCGGCTCACTGCTCGTCAGGCTCCGGGCGGCTGGTAGTCGACCGAGCGCTTCGCCGCCGCGTCGACCTCTTCCGGCGTCACGAGCACCACCGTCCTCACCGTCGCTCCCCCAGCCGCGTTGACGGTGAGCGCGACGGCCGTGGCGCTCTCGTTGTCGGGGAGATCGACGACCACGTAGGCGTCACGGTCGCCAAAGGCGAAGTAGAAGCTCTCCAGTCGTCCGCCAACGCTCTCGGCCACCTGAGCCACCGCGTCACGCCTGCTGGTTCCGCCGGCACTCTGGATTCCCTTGACGCCGTCCAGTGTGTACGAGGCCTCGAATAGAAACTTGGGCATTAGCACTCTCCCGGGTTGTCGTCGTCTGTCCAACCGTACCGCCGCGCCGTAGAGCAGCGAAACGGAGCACGGGCGACCGTGTGTCACGCGAGCTCGCTCCTCGGTTAAACCGGGAGGCGTCGGGACGCCCACGGTCCGACATGGATCTGTCGATCTGAAGGGTCCCATTCGTCATAAGGGTGAACGGTGAAAAGCGCAGCCGGCGCTTCGAAAGGAGAAACGATGCAGACCGAAAACACGAACCAGAAGATTGCCGTCACCGGCGCCACCGGCCGGGTCGGATCGTCCCTCGTCGAGATCCTCGAGCAGCGCGGACACGACGTGGTCCCGATCGCGCGCGCGGAGGGTGTGGACGTGGTCAGCGGCGAGGGTCTCGACGAGGCGCTCGCCGGGGCCGAGACCATCATCGACACGGCGACCGGGCCCTCGCCCGACCAGGAAGCGGCAACGGAGTTCTTCACCGCTTCGGCACGCAACCTCCAGCGAGCCGGCACCGCGGCCGCGGCGAGACGGATCGTCGTCGTCTCGATCATCGGCATCGACAAGTTCGAGGGTGGCTACAACGCGGCGAAGCTGGCGCAAGAGCAGACGCTTCTCGAAGGCCCGCTCCCAGTCCGGATCGTTCGTGCCGCCCAGTTCCACGAGTTCGTCGATCAGCTGGTCGGATGGACGATCCAGGACGGCGTCGCCTACCTGCCCGAGTTCCGAACGCAGCTCGTGGCTGCCCGCGTCGTCGCCGAAACCCTCGCGGATGTGGCCGAGGAGCCGGAAATCGAGAACGGCAGGATCACCGAAGTCGCCGGCCCGCAGGAGGAGCGCCTCGCCGATGCTGCCGCCGCGCTCTTCGCCAGCCGAGGTGACTCGTTCGAGATCCGCGAGGGCCGCCGGCCCGACCCCGACGCCACGGCCTATGCGGAGGGCGCCGCGCTGCCCAACCCGGGCGCGAAGCTCGCCGGCCCCAGCTTCGAAGAGTGGCTCGCGGCGGCCTAGGGGTCACAGGTTCGAATCCTGTCGGGCCCGTTCCGCTTCTCGTTCCCGGGACTGTCGGTTCTCGCTTGAGCGAGCCTAGACCTGAGGCTGGGTGAAGGCGGCGGGTCGCGGGTAGAAGGCAAGTGCGATACACGATCGTCGCACCTCGCTCGAGATGTCCATCAGCTTCGACCACACGATCATCCCCGCCACCGACAAGCGGGCGGCGGCGCAGTTCCTGGCGTCGATTCTCGGCCTCGAGCCCGGCGAGCCCGTCGGCCCGTTCGTGCCGGTCGAGGCCGCCAACGGCGTCAAGCTCTACTTCATGGACGCCGACCCCGATGAGGTCGACGGTCGTCACTACGCGTTTCTGGTTTCCGACGCGGAGTTCGACGCGATCCTCGCCCGGATCGAGGCGGCCGAGATCGTTTACTACGCCGACCCGCATCACGAGCGCGCCGGCGAGATCAACCGTGACGACGGCGGGCGCGGTCTCTACTTCGCCGATCCGGACGGTCACAACCACGAGTTGATCACGCGCGAGTACGGGAGCGGCGGATAGGCGTGGTGGAGGTCCAGCGGGTCATTCCCTACGCCAATGGCGCTGACCTCGACGCCTCACGCGAGTTCTACGCCGAGGTGCTGGGGTTCGAGGTGGCGATGGAGCAGCCGGTGCTGGCGCTCAGATCCCCCGCCAATCCGAGCGCGCAGCTGATCGTTTCGCCGCCCGGAGTGGAGGATCCGCAGGCGCACTTCGGAGTCGACGTCGGCTCGCCGGCGGCCGTCGACGCGGTGCACGCCGAGGTCCTGCGTCGCGGGCTGGCGGTCGTGTACCCGCTCACCAACGAGCCGTGGGGTGTACGCCGGTTCTTCGTCGAGGATCCCGGCGGCACGGTCGTCAACGTGCTCGCGCACGCCTCCTGATCCCCCCGACGACGATGATCGCCCCTCGCCCCTCGCTCACGCGCCGGAGCCTACGCCGCCCCCGCCTCAGCGCACGCGGACCGACAGGCAGGTGACGCAGCCCTCGAGTTTCTCGAACTCGCTCAACGGCACCCGTTCGACCGCCAGGCCACGGGCGGCGAGCAGCTTTGCGGTCCGTGGCGCATCGGCGGACATCAGTATGCGCTCGGCGCCGAGGTTGACTACGGCACTCCCGTGCTCCTCCGGCACCGGCAGGAACTCCGGGAAGATGCCGGGGTCGTCCACATTGCGCGGCCAACCGATGACGGTGCCGTCCGGGAGCGCCGTCACGGCGGACTTCAGGTGCAGCACCCGGGTGACCGGCACCGCCGTGACGGTCCACCCACGCGGCTCGATGAGTGCGCGCAGCTGCGCGATGCCCTCGGCGTCTGTCCGGGCACTCTGGCCGACATAGGCGACACGCCCGACCCTGAGCACGTCGCCGCCGTCGAGGTGCCCTGGGGGCTCGATGCGCGCGACCTCGAGGGGCAGGCCTGCGGCCACGAGGTCGGCCACGCCGCGCTCGGTGGACGCGACTTCGCCAACGCGGGTCGGGGTACCCGGACTGGTCAGCACGGCGAGACCATCGAAGACCACGACGGTGTCCTCCACGAATACGCCATCGGGGTGCTCGTCGGCGGGCTCGAGCTCGATGACGAGCCACCCCTGGGTGCGGAATGCGTCGACGTAACCCTCCCACTGCGCCAGCGCCAGGCCGACGTCGACGGATGCCCGGTCCAGGTGCGTGAGCTCGCCGGCGGCAAGTCGCGGGGACGGCCGGCGGACGAGCAGGTGGCGACGCACGGGAGGAGTGTCGCAGCGGCCCGCCGCCTGCAGCTCAGACCGAGTGTTCCTCCCAGAACCGCCGCGGGCCGGGACCAGCTCGTCCGAGAAAGCACACGTGCGACCAACCGGACGAATCGAGCGGAGATCGAGCTCGCGCCTCGAATTGATCGCTGTTGAAGAAATCCGCGTAAGGAGTGATTCAGATGCACGCCGACTACCCCGTGCGCTTCTCAGTCGAGTATCCCGATCGGCCGCTCAACCGGGTCACCACGGCCTTTCGGCTCTTCACGGTGATCCCGATCGCGATCGTGCTCGCGGCAATCGGCGGCTACAGCGCGACCTACGGAGACGCGGCACAGACGACGACGGTTGCCGTCGGCGGCATCGGGCTGCTCTTCCTGCCACCGCTGCTGATGATCCTGTTCCGCCAGAAGTACCCGCGCTGGTGGTTCGACTGGAACCTCGAGCTGCTTCGCTTCACCAACCGGGTCGGCGCCTACTTCGCGCTGCTGGACGACCGCTACCCCTCGACCGACGAGCAGCAATCGGTCCGGCTTGACCTGGACTATCCCGACGCCAAGGAGGGCCTCAACCGATGGCTTCCGTTGGTCAAGTGGCTACTCGCCATTCCGCACTACGTCGTCCTGTTTTTCCTCACAATCGGCGCGGCCTTCGCGGCGATCGGTGCCTGGTTCGCGATCGTCTTCACCGGTCGCTACCCGCGCGGTCTCTTCGACTACATCGAGGGTGTGATCCGCTGGCACAACAGGGTCGTCGGCTACATGCTCGTCCTAACGACCGACCGCTACCCGCCCTTTCAACTGCGTCCATGATCGTCCCGGCTCAAGCGCGGGTTTGGACCGTCTCGAGCTCGGCGTGAAGCAACGGGTTCTCGATTTCGCGGGCGAGGACGAGCGCCGCGTCGTAGGCACCGGCTTCCCCTCGGGTGTGGCGGAGGAGGCAGGCGCGGACCGCGAACTCGCGCATCCCGGTTCGGGCGGCCAGAGAGGCGAGGTCGCTGACCCAGGCGTCGGCCCACCGGTGGTCGAACTCGACCGCCGCCGAGGCGAGCGCAGCGAGGGAGTAGGCCCTGACCCAGGCGTAGGCGTCGGGTACCTGGCCCAGGCGGCGGACCGCCTGCTCGAGCAAACGCAGACCGTGCGCGGTCTGGCCGTCGCGGAGCGCGAGTCGGCCGAGACCCTGGCCTGAGATCCCCTCCCAGCACGGGTCGCCGAGCTCGCAGCCGAGCGCGAAGGCATGCTCGAGTCCGTGCCTCGCGGCATCGCCGTCGCCGTCGGCGAGCTCGACCTCGGCCAGCCAGGCCTCTGGCCACGGCGTAAAGGTGAGCCAGTCGGCTTCGCGGGCGAGGGCGAGCGCGCCCTCGAGCGCCACGCGGGCTTCGGCGAGCTCGCCGCAGATCAAGTGCGAGCGCCCGAGGAACGACAGGGAAAAGGAACCCTGTCTGGCGGTCCCGCTCCGCTCGGCCAGCTTCGCCGAGCGTCGCAAGTGCTCGATCGCGCGAAAGTGAACTCCCGTGTCGGCCGCCGCCATCCCACGTATTGCCTCGATCCCGGAGCGCTCCGCGTCCGAGCGGACCAATGCGGCTGCTGCGTCGAGGCGCAGGGCGCAGCGCGAGTAGCGGGCCTGCCGCACGTCGACGTAGGCGAGCTCGCGGTTTGCCGCGGCAGCGCGGTCGCCGAGCCCGAGTTCCTCGGCGAGCGCCGCGGCCCGCAGCAGGTTGGTGCTCGCCTCCTCGTCGCGCCCGCGGCCGGAATGAACCAGCGCGGTGCCGAGCGCGAGCAGCGCGTCGGATTGAAGGTCTCGATCGCCGGTGGCGCTCGCCGCCGCGACCGCGCGAGTCAGTGAGGCGAGGCCGGCATCGATCGCGCCGGCGTCGATCGCCGAGCGGCCGGTCTGGAGCTGCGCCCGCGCGGCCTGATCCCCGCCGGCGCCGATCGCCGACGGTGGCCGAGGTGGCTCAGCCTTCGCCGCCTCGAACACGGGAGCGCCGGGGTCGCGCTCGAGCTCGGAGCGAAAGAGATCGACGCAGCTTCGGAGCTGGCGCTCGGCGGCCTTGCGGTCGCCGGACTCGGCATAGCTTCGGATCAGGAGCTCCTGGAAGCTCTCATCGAGCGGGTTCAGTTCGACCAAGCGGCTCGCAAGCGACGCGGCGCGGCCCGGCTCGGCGGCGGCAAGCAGATCGAGGGCGGCATCGTGAAGCGCCGCCTCCGCCGCACCGATGAGGCGCCGGCGCTCGTTCAAGAGCCACGAGTCGAAGCCCGGCGTTGCACCGAAGTCCATGGCCTCGAGCAGCTCTCGGCCGAGGCCGCTGAGGTCGACCGCCTCGTGCGGGCTTCCCCGAAGCAGGGCGTGGACGTCGATGAAGGCATCGGGCGGCAAGGTGAGCCGGGTCGATCCGCGGGCGAGCGCGGCGGCGCCGAGACGGCGGCGTAGCTCGGCCAGGTTCCACCGCAAGGCGCCGAGAGGATCGTCGGCCTCCGCGAACAGGATCTCCGCCAGGTGCTCGCGCGACGGCTCGCGGACCCGGCTGAGGATCAGATACGAGAGAAGACCCCACGCCTTATGCCCTCGTGGCGCCGGGACCGACTCGCCACCGCGCTCGAGCCGCGGCTTGCCCAGCAACTGGATGGTCAGCGACATGCGCCCGGCGATGCTAACCCTCCCGTTCGCTGATCCCGCTTGCGCCGACACTAAGCACGCCCGGCGAGCGAGATCCTGAGCGAGCCGAGCAGGCGGCGGCGTCGCAGCCTCGGCCGCTCGCTGCTCGCCAGGTCTGCCGCGCGTGTCTCGAGCAGCGCGACGATGCCGGCGGTGTGCCGGAACGGGTTCGCGATCGCTCCGCCGTCCGAAAGCCGCAGCGCGGCAACGAGCTCGCCGTCGACCTCGGCCACCAGCGCTCGTCCGTCGCCGAGCGGCTGCGCGGAGTCGAGCTGGGCAAGCCGCGTAAGGGCGACGCCGTCGGCGGGCGTGGCGATCCGGATGGTCAGGCTCTGATCGACGGGGTAGATGGTGGGGGTCATCGGTGCGCTCCTTTCGTGAGTGACAGCGCGACCATGCCGGGACCCCGTGTGACGGGGCGTGTGACGTCGCTCGGTCAACGCAAGTCGACCGAATTGCGGCATCCTCGAAAGGGACCAAGGCATGGCTGACGATGAGGAGCAGATCCGGGCGCTGATCGAGCGTTGGTCGAGCGTCTCGCTCGACATCACCGCGGGCGCCGACGTCGCCTTCGCGCACGCGCTGCTTCGGCGCGGAACTCAAGCGGAACTGGAGGATTGAGTAGCCGTCATCCACAAACCGGCGATCAGGCGGGCCACCTACTCGATCGCGACCGTCGTCGCGGCTTTGACCCTTGCGCTCGCCGGCTGCGGTGGAGACTCCGAGAGCTCGCCGCCGCCGGAGGGTCCGCTGGCCGAGGCCCTGGGCGATGTCGCCGGTGGCGGCGCGAGCGGCTCGCTCGGATTCGGCTGGGCCGATCCGCGCCTGGTCGCGCAGAGCGGCTTCGGAGCTCGGGTGATCGCCGAGGCACTGGGCCCGAACGCGGGCAGCGTGGTCGAGGCGGCCGTGCGGCTTCGCCGGCGCTTCGGCTTCGATCCCCTGGAGGCGAAGCGGTTGATCTCGGTTGGGGGCTCGTATGCATTCGGCCTGCGCCTCGACGGCGTCGACGGCCGCCGGCTCGCACGGGCACTGGAGGCTGACGGCGGTCGGTCGCGGCAGAGCGGCGGGCTCGAACTGGTCGAGATCGGCGATTACGCGGTCGTCCCCGAGCCCCTGCTGAGCTCGGGCGTGCTCGGGCTCGGCGCCTTCGACGCCCTCAGCCGTGGCCTGATCGTTCTGGCGATCTCCGATCGGGCGCGGACGGCCCTACTCGGCCGGGGCGACCGCCTGCTCGACGAGCCCACCTACCGCGCGGCAGCCGATTGCCTCGGCGATGTGGTCGCGGCTCGGCTGGTCCCCGACAAGCTCTTGCTCTCGGTCGAGCTCGGCATCGACCTGGTGGCCGCGGGCGTCAGGTCCGAGGGCGAGGTGCTCTGCGTGCTCGGGGGAACCGCTGAGCGGGCCGACGAGGTGGCCGGCGCGCTCGAGCGCTCGCTCGCCCCCGGGGCACGGGACCCCGGCTCGGGCGAGCCGCTGAGCGACGCGCTCGACGCGGTCGAGGTGGTCCGCGAGACCTACGACGGGGTCGAGGCGGTTCGCGCCGAGGTGAGCTTGGATGCCCGCGAGCCGCCGGGCTTTCTCTTCGGCACGATCTCTCGGGCGAGCGTGGTCGGGCTGATCAACGGAAGTCGTCGGACCTTTCTTCCCTGACAGTACGCTCACTTGCATGCCCAGTCCCGTCAGTTCGGTCCTCTCGAAGTCCCAGCTCGAGACGCTGGCCGAGCTCGGCGAGGAGCGCACCGCCGCGATCGGCGAGAAGCTGTTCGAGGTCGGCGACCGCAGCTATCCGTTCATCGCGATCATCGAGGGCGAAGCGGCGATCCAGAACGCCGCCGGGCACGAGATCGTCCGCCACGGTCCGTCCGGGTTTCTCGGCGAGATGAACCTGCTCTCGGGACAGACGGTCTTCTTGACCGCCGTCGTCACCCGGCCGCTGCGCTATATCGCCGTCGATCGCGACGTGTTGCGCCCGCTGTTGTTCGAGGACGGATCACTCGCCGACCTGCTGCTCTCGACCTTCATCCGCCGCCGCGAGGCCCTGCAGGCCCAGGACGGGATCGGGATCGAGGTGATCGGCCCGCGCTCCTCCGATCAGACCCGGCGGATCATCGACTTCGCCAAACGAAGCCGGCTCCCGCATCAATGGCGTGACCCCGAGCACTCCGACGACCCGGAGGCCGCGGCGCTGGTCGAGCGGCTGAAACCCGAGCAGCTTCCACGTGTCCGGTTGCCGGGGGGCGTCGAGCTCGACCGGCCGAGCAACGGCGAGCTCTCCCGGGCGCTCGGGATCGGGCTCGAGCTCGAGCCGCACGAGGAGGCCGACCTGGTTGTGATCGGCGCCGGCCCGGCCGGACTAGGCGCCGCGGTCTACGGCGCCTCGGAGGGGCTCGAGACGCTGGTCGTGGAGAGCACCGCCCTCGGCGGCCAAGCGGGTTCCTCACGTCGGATCGAGAACTACCTCGGTTTCCCGGCCGGAATCAGCGGCACCGAGCTCACCAGCCGGGCGGTCACCCAGGCGCGCAAATTCCGCGCCCGCACGGCGACGCCGTACCGGGCGATCGCGCTCGAGCCGGGCGACGATCGACATCTCGTCCGGCTCGAGGACGAGCACGAGATCGCCGCCCGCAGCGTCGTGCTCGCCACCGGGGCCGAGTATCGCCGGCTACCGGTCGCCGAGCTCGAGCTCTACGAAGGGATCAGCGTCTTCTACGCCGCCGGCCCGCCCGAAGCCCAGCGCTGCGGCGCCACCCGGGTCGGAGTCATCGGCGGCGGCAATTCGGCGGCGCAGGCCGCGGTCTGGCTGGCCCGGGGCGGGGCGCTTGTCACCCTGCTCCATCGGCGTGCAGATCTCAGCGAAACGATGTCGCAGTATCTGATCGCAGAGCTCGAGCGCTACGGGGTCGCCGTACGCGACCGCAGCGAGGTCGCCGAGCTGCACGGAACCGACGGCGAGCTCGAGGCGGTGACCCTGCGAGACGGCGAGCGGCTCGCGTTCTCATATCTGTTTCTGTTCTTGGGCGCCGTGCCCTGCACCGACTGGCTCGGCGACACGGTTGCCCGCGACGAGAAGGGATTCATCCTCACCGGTGACGACGCCGGAGCCGAGGGACTGCTGGAAACGAGCGTGCCCGGTATCTACGCCGCGGGCGATGTGCGCTCGGGCTCGATCAAGCGCTGCGCGACAGCTGTAGGAGAGGGCGCAACCGTGGTTCGGTTCGTCCACGAGCGCCTCTCCGGCGTCCCCGCCTAGTCCAACGCGTTCGCCCCTTCGGCCGGGATGTTCTGGTTGAGCCGGAAGAAGTTGTCGGGGTCGTACTTGCGCTTCAACGCTGTCAGCCGGTCGTACTTCTCGGGCCCGTAGGCCTCGCGGACACGCTGCGGTCCCTCGTCCATGAGGAAGTTGACGTAGACGCTGGTCTGGTGGGGTTTCAGCGCGGACGAGAAGTCTCTGACCCAGTCTCGCTCCGCGTCGAACCCCTCCGCCGTTGCCGTCATGCCGGTGATGTTGAACGTGTGGCCGGCGCCGCGCCCGTTGAATGCGGTCTCCGCTTCGGCGACCCGCGCGACGGCACCTCCGAGTTGCCAGATCGGGAACGCGGTCAGCGGCGAGCGGATACGCCCAGCGTGTTCGACCGCGATGTCGATCACCGGGTCGGTGAGCTCGGCCACGTCGGAGGCTCGCATGTAGTACCACCAGTCGTGCGGGAAGGATCCGTCGAACATCGCCTGATGTGCGACGTAGGGCTTGGGTTCGCACAGATCGAGCACCGGCGAGGCGAACGCCTTCAGCGGACGGATGACCTCCTCGCCCTCATCCAGGGGTCCCGCATAGCAGCAGACGACGCTGACGACCGGCTTCCCTTGGAGGTCGGGGGGAATGAACGGCAGCGGGGGCGCCTTGCGGTGGACGACGATCGTCATCAGCTCGTCCGCTGCCTCGGCGCTCCACTCGCGATAGAAGCGAAGCAGAGCCGGCGCCCTCTCGATCGGCCAGAAGACCGGTCCGGCAAGAACCATCGGCCCGACCGGATGCAGGCGAAACTCGAACTCGGTGACGATTCCGAAGTTGCCGCCGCCGCCGCGCAGGCCCCAGAACAGATCCGGGTTCTCGGTCTCGCTCGCGTGCACGAACTCGCCCTCCGCGGTGACCAGGTCGACCGAGAGCAGCTGGTCGATCGTCAGCCCGTGCTTTCGCTGAAGCCAGCCGATGCCGCCGCCCAGTGTGAGTCCCGCGACGCCGGTATGGGTGACGATCCCACCTGTGGTCGCGAGCCCGAACGCCTGCGTCTCGCGGTCGAGGTCTCCCCAGAGCACGCCGGCCTGCGCCCTCGCCGTGCGCGCCTCGGGATCGACACGGATCCCCTTCATCAGCCCGAGGTCGATGACCACGCCGCCGTCGCAGACGGAGAGTCCGGGAAAGCTGTGGCCGCCGCTTCGTACCGCGACCGGAAGAGCGGTCTGTCTTGCAAACCGCACCGCAGCGATCACGTCCGCGACCCCGGCGCAACGGGCGATCAGGGCCGGAGAGCGATCGATCGATCCGTTCCAGACCTTGCGCTGCTCGTCGTAGACGGGATCCTCTGCGCCGACGAGCCGGCCGCGAAAGGAGGCTTCGAGTTCGCCCACGGCGCCCTGATCGAGCTTGATAGCGGTCGCCACCGGGCGCCTAGCCGATCGCCGCCTGGGCGGCGGCGAGCCGGGCGACCGGGGCGCGGTAGGGAGAGCAGCTGACGTAGTCGAGCCCGATCGAGTCGAAGAAGCGGATGCTCGCCGGGTCGCCTCCATGCTCTCCGCAGACGCCGAGCTTCAGCTCGGGATTGGCTTCGCGGCCGCGCTCGGCGCCGATTCGCACCAGCTCGCCGACGCCGGGCCCGTCGATCACCTCGAACGGGCTGCGATCGATGATCCGCCCCGCCAGGTAGGCCTGCATGAAGCTGCCCTCGACGTCGTCGCGCGAGAGGCCGATCGTCGTCTGGGTGAGGTCGTTGGTGCCGAAGGAAAAGAAGTCGGCGTGGCCGGCGATGTGGCCGGCGATCAGGCAGGCGCGCGGAAGCTCGATCATGGTCCCGACCGAGTAGGGCACCTCGCTGCCGGCCGCCGCGCGCGCCTCTTCGGCGACATTGACGACGTGCTCTCGAAGCTGGCGAAGCTCGGTCTCATAGGCGACCAGCGGGATCATAATCTCGATGATCGGGGAATCCCCGGCCTCGGCCGCATCGGCGGCGGCCCCGATCGCCGCCCGCACCTGCATCTCATAGATCTGCGGATAAAGGAACGCCAGTCGGACCCCTCGCGTGCCCAACATCGGGTTTGCCTCCTGCAGGTCACGGACGATCTCGGCCGCCTCGCGCGCACGGTCGAGTCGCTCGTCATCGCTTTCTTCGAGTCGCCGCACCTCCGCCTCGAAGAGCTCGAGGGGAAGGAACTCGTGTAGCGGCGGATCCAACAACCGGACCGTGACCGGCAGGCCCTGCATCTCGTGCAGGATCGCCGCGAAGTCCTCTCGCTGAAGTTTCTCGAGGTGGTCGAGTGCCTCGTGGAACTCGCCCCTGGCGCGCTCGAGCCCCGGCGGCGCTTCACCGTCGTCGGCCGAGGCCTGGACCTCGGCGCGCCGCCACCGTGCGGCGGCGACGAACATCTCGCGCACCAGCTCGCCGCGGTCCTCGCCGAAGAACATGTGCTCGGTGCGACAGAGGCCGATCCCCTCGGCACCGAGCGAGCGCGCCTTGGCGGCGTCTTCGGCGGTGTCGCCATTGGCCCGCACTCCGAGGCGGCGGATCTCGTCCGACCAGCGCAGCACCTCTTCGAAGCCCTCGCTGATCTCGGGTTCCACCAGCCCGACGTCGTCGGCGGTGACGGTGCCCGTGTTGCCGTCGATCGCGAGCTGCTCGCCGGCGGCGAGCTCGGTCTCGCCGATCCGGATCACACCTGCCTCGGCGTCGACCCTGACCGCGGACGCCCCGGCGACGCAGGGCCGTCCCATGCCACGGGCGACGAGGGCAGCGTGCGAGGCAGCGCCGCCCCTGGCCGTGAGGATCCCGCGCGCGGCGTGGAAACCGGCGATGTCGTCGGCCTCGGTGAACGGGCGCACCAGGATCACGTCCTCGCCGTCGGCGGCGCGCCGGACAGCCTCCCTGGCGCTGAGGACAATGGCTCCCTTGGCCGCGCCGGGCGACGCCGCGACCCCGGTGGTCAGCGCCTCGACCTCCTGGGACGGGTCGAAGATCGGGTGCAGCAGCGCCTCCAGCGTCTCGGCGTCGATCGTCAGCAGCGCCTCCTCGCGGGTCAGCAGACCCTCCGCTACGGCGTCGACGGCGAATCGCACCGCCGCCTGCGCCGGCCGCTGCGCGGAGCGGGTCTGAAGCAGGTAGAGCCGGCCCTCCTCGATCGTGAACTCGACGTCCTGCATGTCCTTGTAATGGGACTCGAGCCGGCCGAGGTCGTCGAGCAGCTGGGCGTGAGCCTCGGGGAGGCGGTCGGCCAGCCCGGCGAGGTCCTCGGGGTCGCGGGTACCCGCGACGACGTCCTCGCCCTGGGCGTTGGGGAGAAAGTCACCCGACGGGGTCGGCTCGCCGGTCCGCTGGTCGCGGCTGAAGGCGACCCCGGAACCCGAGCTGTCGCCGCGGTTGCCGAAGACCATCTGCTGGACGTTGACCGCGGTGCCCCAGTCGTCGGGGATGCCGTTGATGCGCCGGTAGGCGACCGCGCGCTCGCCCTTCCAGGAGTCGAACACGGCGATGATCGCCTGGCGCAGCTGGTCGCGCGGATCGAGCGGGAAGTCCTCACCGGTCGCCTCCTCGAACAGTCCCTTGAAGCTCGTGGTCAGCGCCCGCAGCTCCTCGGCGCCGAGCTCGATGTCGGCGCTCGCGCCGGCGCTCTCCTTGGCCTGCTCCAAGGCCTGCTCGAAGCTCGCTGCCGAGACACCGCGGACGACGTTGCCGAACATCTGCACGAAGCGGCGGTAGGAGTCCCAGGCGAAGCGCTGATCGCCGGTGGTTCGCGCCAGCCCAGCGACCGATTCATCGTTGAGCCCCAGGTTGAGAACGGTGTCGAGCATCCCCGGCATCGATACGCGCGCGCCTGAACGGACCGAGACCAAGAGCGGGCCGTCCGGATCGCCGAGCCGGCCGCCGGTGCGCTGCTCGAGCGCAGCCAGCGCCTCATCGACCTCCTCGGTCAGGCCCTGAGGCGGCTCGTCGCCCGCCTCCATGTAGGCAACACAGGCCTCGGTCGTGATCGTGAACCCGCCCGGTACCCGCTCGGCGCCGAGCACCCGGGTCATCTCGGCGACCCCCGCGCCCTTTCCACCCAAAAGCTCGCGCTGGTCGCGAGAACCCTCCGAGAACTCCTGGATCCACTTCATCGCGTCGATCCGGTTGCGGGCCGCTGCGCGGCAGTTGCCGAGGCGAGCAGCGCCTCGGCACGCTTGCGGCTTGCCTCGTCGATCATCTCTCCGCCGAGCAGGGCAGCGCCGCCGCCCGCTCCGTCAAGGGCCTCGAGGATCGCGCTGGCTCGCGCCGCCTCCTCGGCCGTCGGCGAGAACAGCTCGTTCAGCGAATCGATCTGTGAGGGATGAAGCGCCCACTTGCCGTCGAAGCCGAGATCGCGCGCCCGCCCGGCGGACTCGCGCAGTCCCTCGAGATCGGAGATCTGCAGGAACGGCCCGTCGATCGCCTGCAGGCCGGCGGCACGGGCAGCGACGAGCACGGCGCCGCGAATGAAGTCCCAGCGCGATCCGTCCTCCGGTGAGGCAAAGCCGAGCGAGACGCTCATGTCCGCCGGTCCGAGGATCAGCGCCTCCAGCAGCGGTGAGGCTTCGGCGATCTCGTCGACGTCGCGCAGCCCGCGAGCAGACTCGATCAGTGCCTGGAGGCCGACCGGCCGCTCGCGCTCGGCCTCCGAAACGAGTGCCTCGGCGCGCCCCAGGTCGGCGGGGGCCTCGACCTTCGGCACGATCACCGAATCGAGGCGCTCGCCGGCTCCGACGATCGCGCGCACGTCGTCCTCGAACCAGGGTGTCGAGGTTCCGTTGACGCGGACGCTGACCGTTTCGGAGGCCCACCGGCCGTGGGCGAGCGCCTCGGTCACCGCGGCCCTGGCCTCCTCCTTCTCCGCGGTCGCCACGGAGTCCTCGAGGTCGATCACGATCTCGTCGGCAACCAGCTCCGACGCTTTCTCGAGTTTCCGGTTAGGGCGAGCCGGTACAGAAAGGCAGGAGCGCCGGACCCTCATCCGCCCCGAGCATAGGGGCTCTCGGCTAGGCTCGGTCGCCTCAGACTCGGGAGGAAAGGCGCTTTGGAGGAGAGCCGGAGGGTCACCATCGGTGGTCCCTATTTCGAGGACCTGGAGCGAGGCCAGGTCTTCGACGCACCCGCGCTCACCGTCACCTGGGGTCACGCCGCGATTCACCAGGCGATCACGGGCGATCGGTTGCTGCTGGCGCTCGACGCGCCCCTGAGCCGCGAGGCGACCGGCGCCGAGGGTGGGCTGGCGCACCCGAACCTGGTCTGCGACGTGGCGATCGGCCAGTCGACGGTGCCGACCCAACGGGTGCTCGGCAACCTCTTCTACCGCGGCCTGGTGCTCTTGCGCCAGGTGTTCATCGGCGACACCCTGCGGACACGGACCGAGGTGGTCGCAATGAAGCAGAACCGGGCGCGCTCGGATGGCAGCGCTTCCGGGCTGGCGGTGCTGCGGATTCAGACCGACAACCAGCGCGGCGAGCCGGTGCTCGACTTCTACCGCTGCCCGATGATCCCGCTGCGCGACGCCGGCGTCGCCACCGGCCACGCCGACGGCTTCGACGAGATCTCCAGGGAGCTCGACCCCGAGCGGGTCAAGGCGGCGATCCCGAACTGGGATTTCGAGTCGATCCGGGCGCGGGTCGGTGCCGCCGCGGTCGAGCCGGGGACGATCCACGCGATCGAGGGCCGCGAGACGGTGACCGCCGCTCCCGAGCTCGCGCGGCTGACGCTGAACCTGGCGATGACCCACCGCGACGCCGGCGCCGGCGCCCACGGTCGCCGCCTCGTCTACGGGGGACAGACGATCTCGATCGCCGCCGCTCACGCGACGCTGGCGCTGCCGACGCTGGCGACGATCATCGCCTGGCGAAGTTGCGAGCACTCCGCCCCGGTGTTCGAGGGCGATCTGCTCAGCACCGAGGTGGCCGTCGAGGCCGCGTCGCGCGACGAGCACGCGGACGCCTGGGTAGCCGATCTGCGCGCCATCGTTCACGCCGACCGAGGAACCGGAGAATCGCCCGAGCAGGTGCTCGACTGGGCGTTCGTCGGCGTCCTCGCCTGATTGGAGGACCAGATGCCCGGAATCCTTGACGGTCTACGCGTGATCGAGGGCTCCGCCTACGTTGCCGCGCCGCTCGGCGGCATGACCTTGGCGCAGCTCGGCGCCGACGTGATCCGCTTCGACCAGATCGGCGGCGGGCTCGATCGCAACCGCTGGCCGGTTACCGACGACGGCGCCAGTCTGTTCTGGGCCGGGCTCAACAAGGGAAAGCGCTCGATCCAGGTCGACCTTCGCTCCGACCGCGGCAGGGAGCTGCTGACGGCGCTGATCTCCGAGCCCGGCGAGGACGCCGGGATCCTGCTGACCAATTTTCCCGCCCGCGGATGGCTTGCCTACGAGCGCCTGCGCGAACACCGCGACGACCTGATCATGGCGACGATCACCGGCAACCACGACGGCAGCTCGGCGGTCGACTACACGGTGAACCCGGCCACCGGATTTCCCTGGGCGACCGGGCCCCGCAACCTCGGCGTCCCCTTCAACCACCTGCTGCCGGCATGGGACGCGATCACCGGAACCCTGGTGGCGGCGGGGGTGTTGGCCGCCGAGCGCCACCGGCGGCGCACCGGCGAGGGCCAGTCGGTCACCGTGGCGCTTTCCGACGTCGCCTTCGCGATGGTCGGCAATCTCGGAAAGATCGCCGAGGCGCAGCTCTGCAGGCGCGAGCGCCAGAAGGAGGGCAACTATCTGTACGGCGCCTTCGGCCGCGACTTCCTGACCGCCGACGGCAGGCGGGTGATGGTGGTGGCGCTGACGCCGACCCAATGGGAGGCGCTGGTCGAGGCGACCGAGCTGCACGCCGCCTTCCAGCTGGTCGAGGAGGCGATGGACGTCGACCTCTCCAAGGAGGGGGATCGGTTCGCCGCCCGCGAGGTCCTGGGCGCGATCCTGAAGCCCTGGACGATCACCCACACGCTCGAGCAGATCGGTGAGATCTTCGATCGCCATGGCGTCTGCTGGGGCCCCTACCAGACGTTCATGGAGTTGGTCGACCAAGACCCTCGCTGCTCGACCGAGAACCCGATGTTCGAACAGGTGGAGCAGCCGGGGATCGGCAGCTACCTGATCGCCGGCTCGCCGCTCCTGTTCTCCGAGCACGGACGCCTGCCTCCATCGCCGGCGCCGACGCTGGGCGAGCACACCGACGAGATCCTGGCCGACCTGCTGTCGCTGAGCGAGACCGAGATCGGGCGCCTGCACGACGATCGGGTCGTTGCCGGCCCGACCGCGGTCGCCGGCTGAGCGCCGGCGTTCGGCGCGGCGCAGCGGATTCAGCTCGTGCCGGCCGCCGGCGGGGGCGGCTTAGAATCGGCTCCGAATCGTGGATGGAGCAGATGGCTGAGGAGTCTGAGCAAAACGATCGGCCGGGGGCGGGAGAGGTCGAGTCGGGCCGGCCGTTGATCGTCGCGATCGACGACGACCTGCAGGCGCTGCGCAGGCTGATCCGTGAGCTCAACCAGCGCTACAGCGCCGACTACGAGGTCGTTTGCCAGCGCTCACCCCGGCGCGCGCTGGAGATCCTCGAAGCCGCCCGCGACGGCCGACAGGAGGTGGCGCTGGTACTTGCCGACCAGGAGATGTCCGAGCTCGGGGGCGCCGATCTGCTCGACCGGGTGCGCCGGCTGCACCCGGCCGCCAAGCGCGGCCTGCTCGTGCATTGGGGCGACTGGGCGCATCCCGAGCGGGCGTCGGGGATGGTCAGCGGGATGGCCGAGTCGCGGTTCGACTACTACGTGCTCAAGCCGGCCCGGCCCGGGGAGGAGCAGTTTCACCGGCTGATCTCAGAGTTCCTTTACGAGTGGGCGCAGACCCGCTCGCCGGCCGAGAGCGAGATCACCCTGGTCGGTGGCGAGTGGTCGCCCCGGACCCATGAGCTCCGCAGCCTGCTGGCCCGCAACGGGGTTCCGCACGCGTTCGTCGAGGACGATTGCGAGCGCGGTCGCGCCCTGCTCGAGCGGGCCGGCCGCACGCGTGCCGAGGGGCCGATCGCCATGGTCCGCGACGGTCCGACGCTGATCAACCCGACCAAGATCGAGCTCGCCGAGGCCTTCGGGGTGAACACGCAGCTCGGCGACGAGCGCGAGTTCGACCTGGTCGTCGTCGGGGCGGGACCCGCGGGGCTGGCCGCCGCCGTCTACGCGGCCTCGGAGGGCCTGCGGACGTTCGTCGTCGAGCGCGAGTTCATCGGCGGCCAGGCCGGCTCGAGCTCGCTGATTCGCAACTACCTCGGGTTCTCGCGGGGGGTCGGCGGCGGGGAGCTCGCCCAGCGCGCCTACCAGCAGGCCTGGGTATTCGGCGCCACCTTCCTGCTGATGCGCGAGGTGACCTCTCTGAGCTCCGAGGGCGAGCGACTGCGGCTCGAAGTCGCCGGCGAGCAGGTGAGCGCCGCCACGGTCGTCTTGGCCACCGGCGCCTCGTACCGCCGGCTCCGGGTCCCGGCGCTGGAGCAGCTCACCGACGCCGGCGTCTTCTACTCGGCCAGCACCCAGGCTCAGGCGCTCGCGGGGGAGGCGCTGTTCGTGGTCGGGGGCGGGAACTCGGCCGGCCAGGCGGCGATGCACCTCTCGCGCTATGCCGGGCGGGTGACCCTGGTGATCCGCGGTGAGAGCCTGGGGGAGAGCATGTCGCGCTACCTGCGCGATGCGCTCTCGGCGACCGAGAACATCGAGGTGCGCTACCGGGCCGAGGTCGTCGATGCGGCGGCCGACGAGGATGGATGGCTCGACCGGTTGATGCTCAGGGACGTCGCCTCGGGGACCGTCGAGAGCCACGATGCCGGTGGCCTGTTCGTCCTGATAGGCGCCGAGCCGCACACCGACTGGCTTCCGCCCGAGATCGAGCGCGGTCGCTGGGGCTACGTGCTCACCGGCTCGGACCTGTTGCGCGACGGAACCCTGCCGAGCGAATGGCCGCTCGAGCGCCCGCCGCTGGCCTTGGAGACGAGCATGCCGCGGGTGTTCGCCGTCGGCGATGTCCGCGAGGGCTCCACCAACCGGGTCGCCTCGGCGGTCGGCGAGGGCTCGGTCGTGGTCGCGCAGCTGCATCGGCTGTTCGCGGCCGAGAGCTCGAACGCACGGGTTCTCGGCTAGGGTGATTCGAGCCGCTCGTCGATCACGGCATCGGCGCTCTGGCGCGAGCGCAGGTGACCGGTGATCGCCGCGACGAAGCGCGCTCGGTCGAGGCTCAGCAACCTGGTCGGGGTGACGGTGCGAACGGTCGCCGAGCGTCGTTCGCGCCGCAGCAGGGCGATCTCCCCGAACGACTCACCCTCACCCTGATTGCCTCTGTGCGCGCCTTGCTTCAGCACCTCGACCTCGCCCGAGTCGATCAAATAGAAGCGGTCGCCGCGATCGCCCTCGGTGATCACCTCCCGTCCTTCGCCGACCTCCAGAGCGACCAGATCGTGGCTGAGGCGCTCGAGCGTGGCCAGCGGCAGCGGCGCGAAGATCGGGTCGCCTCGCAACAGCGAAAACCGCCGTTGCTCGACCGGGGCCCCGATCTCGAACGAGCGCAGACGTCCCCACCTCAAGAGCGCGAAGCCGGGCAGGATCGCGGCGATCGCCAGCACCGCAACGCGAACGCCGAGCAGCTCGACCAGCCCCGCGACCACGATCGACCCGGCCGCCATCGCCAGCAGGCGCGCTGTCTCGAGCGAGCCGCGGACGCGGGAGAGCACCTCGTCGTCTCCGAGCCGTTGCAAAAGCGTGTTGCCCGCGACCTCGACCAGGGTGAAGCCGAACCCGGCGCCGAGCCAGCCCGCATACGCCGCCGCTGCGGTCGCCGCGGCGCCGGGCAGCGCTATCGCCAGTCCCACGATCAGGCTTCCGGCGACCAATCCGGAGACCAGCCGACCGCGGTCGACCATGACCGCCAACGCCGCCCCCCCGAGCAGCGCCCCCACGCCCCACGCGGCGTTGAGATAACCGACGCTTGAGTCCGCGAGGCCGAGCAGCTCGAGTGCCAGGATCACGACCACGACGTCCGCGGCGCCGAGGACGAACTCGAGCAGGGTGAGCGAGATTCCGAGCAGGCGCAGCCGCGGATCTCGCAGCAGCGCGCGAACCCCGGCCGCGGTCTCGCGCGCGATTCCGCCGGCCCGCGCCGTGTCCGTGACCGAGGGCCTGCGATCCGGTCGGATCGTCAGCAGCGCGATGCAGCTCGCCCCCGCCGCGAGGGCGGCGACCGCGAACACCGCCTCGACCGAGCTCAGCGCGAGCAGGACGCCGGTCAGCAGCGAGCCTCCGAGGAAGCCGAGGTTGTCCATCGCGCTGTGGGCGACGTTCGCCGCCGAGAGCTCCTGGGGGGTCCGGGCGAGCTGGGGCATCAGCGCGCTCTCGGCGGGAATGTAGGGGCTCGCCACCACCGTGAACAGGCCGGCGAGAGCGAAGACCACCGATGCCGGCAACTCGATCGCGACGGCCAGCGCGGCGGCAGCGAGGACGAAGCCGGTGGCGAGGGTGCTCGCGAGCAACACCGAGCGGCGCGAGTACCGATCCCCCAGCAGGGCGCCGAACGGCGAGGCCAAGGCGCCCGGCAGCAACCGGACGAGCCCGGCGAGCCCGACCGCGGCCGCCCCGCCGACGCCGTAGGCATAGACGCCCAGGGTGATCGCGAAGCCCCAGTTCGAGAACGAGACCCCGACCCAGGCGATCTGCAGCCGCCCGAGGGCGGGGTTTCGAAAGACCTCGCCCAGCGCCCGGACCGGCGCGCGGATCCCGTTGGTGCTCACCAGGCCGGGATCTTGTCAAGCCGCCGGTGGCTAGCGTGCAGCCGATGGGAGCCCACCACCGCTCGGTCGCCTGGTCGAAGGACGACCCTCCCGGAAACGAGTACGCCGAGTTCGAGCTCGCCGCCGATCGGCTGCGGATCGAGGGGGTGGCGATCGGATCGGCGCCGCTCGGCTACCGGCTCGACTACGAACTGGACACGGCCGCCGGGTTCGTGACCACGCGGCTGCAGGTGGTCGCGCGCGGCGACGGCTGGCGCCGGGCGATCGAGCTGCGCAGGACGACCGACGGAGGATGGAGTTGCAACGCCTCGGCCGACGGTGAGCTCGACCTGCCCGCTCCCGGCGCACCCGATATGGCCCCGTTCGAAGAAGCGCTCGACCCCGACCTGGCGCTCTCGCCGGCGACCAACTCGATTCCGGTGCTTCGCCATGGGCTGCTCGATCGCGGTCGCTCGCCGGAGCTGGTCATGGTCTGGATCTCGGTCCCCGACCTCGCGCTTCATCGCTCGCCGCAGCGCTACGAGTTCGCCCGCTCGCTCGACGCGCGCCGCCGCGCCGTGAGCTTCGTCGCCCCGAATCCTGACGAGGGTGACTTCGTCGCCGAGATCGTCTTCGACGACGACGGGATCGTCGTCGACTACCCCGGGATCGCGACGCGGCTCTGACCTGCTCGGAGTGCGAACGCGCGCCGTCGCACTGTTTGTGTAGCTTTCCCGATCTTGTTAGTCAACAAAATGAGGAATGGCACGGTGAAAGTGAGATTGAAGAACGCGCTCGCACTGGCGGCGACGGCAACGCTGGCTCTCGGCGGCCTCGCGGCCTGCGGAGACGACGACTCGAGCGAGGAGGGCTCCTCGACGGCCGCGTTGAGCTCGGAGGATCTGGTCTCGCAGGGTGATCAGATCTGCAAGGAGCACGCCGATGCGATCAACTCGGCGGTGGTCGAGATCAGCAAGGGCGGCGAGCCGGCCGCGGTCGACGTCCGCGTCACCACCAAGGAGGTGGTCCTGCCGCAGTACAGCGCCCAGATCGGTCAGCTCGGCGCGCTCGAGCCGCCCGAGGACCTGAGCACGCAGTGGGACACCTGGCTTACCGACTCGACCGCAACCCGCGACGCGATCAAGGATGACCCGGAGATCATCTTCGACGGCTCGCAATTCGAGGCGGTGAACACGCAGGCGAAGGAGCTCGGCCTCGGCCAGGACTGTCTCGCCGGACCCACCTCGGCCTGACCGTCTGATCCTCGAGATCCTCCGTGGCGCGCCGGTAGCCTCCCGCGTCCACGGAGGATCGAGAAGGCAGGGATGAAGCGCGCAGTTCTCACGGCGCTCGCGACCGCAGGCGCGATCGCGATGGCCGCCGCCCCGGCGGCGGCGATCGACAAGGTGGCCTCGATCGCTTCCGAGGGACCGGGGCCGGATGCCTACGACCAGGTCGAGGTCCATCAGATCGGGCAGGGCGCGAGGGCGCTGGTGAAGCGGGCGCAGACGACGAAGAAGGAGTCGATGCTGGTCAACGGAGCACCAGCGCAGAGCCATCTCGACCCGCTGGTCGCCGCGCCGAAGCGCAACGAGTTCCTGAAGACGGTGATCGGCTTCCTTCAGGAAAACGAAGAAAAGTAGGCAGCCCTAACACGACGGACTCCGGTTCGCGTAGCATGCTCGCAGGCGCCGCTCGGGACGACCAGTGGACTGAGGGCGACAACACGATGATGCGAGGCGACTGATGGGTGAGACGGTGGGACCGAAGCACGACCTGTCCACCTACTCGCGGCCCGACCTCGGCCGCAGCGTGCTGGACCTCTGCACCTCGGTCGTCCCCTACCTGGCGCTCTCGGTACTCATGTGGTTGACCTTCGAGGTTTCGGTGTGGCTGACGATCGCGTTGATGGTGCCGACCGCAGGGTTCCTGCTCCGCACCTTCATCGTCTTTCACGACTGCGGCCACGGCTCGTTCCTGCCGACCAAGGCGCTCAATCGCTGGGTCGGCCGGTTCACCGCGCTGCTGGTCTGGCAGCCGTATGCCAACTGGCGCCACGACCATGCCGTCCACCACGGCACCGCCGGCGACCTCGACCGCCGTGGCCAGGGCGACGTCCCGACCTGGACCGTCGCCGAGTATTACGAGCGCCCCTGGCACCAGCGGCTCGGCTACCGCCTGTTTCGCAACCCGATGGTGATGTTCGGGATCGGGCCGATCTGGTCGTTGATGGTCGGGCCGCGGTTGAGCTCACTCGAGAAGCGCAAGCGGCTTCGCAACAGCATCACCCTGACCAACCTGACCCTGGCGGCGGCGATCGGCGCCTTCGTCGTCTTCGTCGGCTGGAAGGAGTTCCTGCTGATCGAGATCGTGCCTGCGTTGCTCGCCGGGATGGCCGGCGTCTGGCTCTTTTACGTCCAGCACCAGTTCGAGGACGTCTACTGGGAGAGCACCGACCGCTGGAGCTACGCGGACGCCGCCCTCCAGGGCAGCTCCTACCTGAAGCTGCCGCAACCGCTGCAGTTCTTCACCGGCAATATCGGCCTCCACCACGTCCATCACCTGAACGCGCGGATTCCCAACTACAACCTGCAGCGCGCCCACGACGAGAACGAGGTCTTCCACGACGTCCCGGTGCTGACCATGCGCGAGAGCTTCAGGTGCGTGCGGCTGAAGCTGATCGACACCGACAGCGGGCGGCTGGTCACCTGGGCCGAGGCCCGTCAGCTCGTCCGCGCGCCGGCGCCCGTGCCCGCTCCCGCGGGCTAGTACCCGCCGCCGAGGATCCGCGCCTTCTCGGCGGCGAACTCGTCCGGGCCGAGCGCGCCCGAGTCGCGCAGGCGCGTCAGCCGCTCGAGCTCGTCGATCCTGGTGTCCGCGCCGGCCGTCGCCGGCGCCTGCGCAGCGACCCCAGCCGTGGTGCGACGCTCGCGAGCCTCGCGCATCCGCGCCGCGAGGGCCTGGGCGACACCCTCGCTGGAGTCCGCGCTGACCCGGTCGGGAAACTCGCGGATCACCTGGCGTCTGAGCAGCTCGGTGCCGAGCACCAACAGGGCGATCAACACCAGCGAAGGCACCAACCGATGGGTTCCCTCGGTCGGGTCCCACCAGAAGAGCAGGATCAACAGTGCCGCGAGCCCGCCATAGGCATAGGCGGGCCGTCGCAGCCAGGGAGTGATCGCCGAGCGGATCGAGGTCGCGATCGAGGTCGGACCAGCGAGCCACGCCGCGATCACGATGAAGACGCCGTAGAGGACCAGCGCCTCGGCGATCTCGGTCAGCTGCGAGGTGCCGATCGTCCAGGTCGCGTCGACCGCGCCGTCGGCGCTGGCGACGTCGGAGAGCGATTCGACCACCGCATTGCCGGCGATCCGGTGCAACAGCAGGATCAGGGCGCCGACGACGATCAGGCTGATCCCGCCCGCGCGCAGGGTCTGGCGGCGTCGGTCGCCGGCGATGTAGATCGCAACCGCGTAGAGGATCAGGGCGAGCGCGGCGAGCACCCAGGCGAGGGTGCGCAGCAGCCTGACCGCGTTTTGGGCCGCCTCGAGCTCGTCGGATTTGATGATCTGCAGCTGGGCTACGTCGGCGGGCAGCTTCGAGGCGAGATCGGCGCTGATCCCGAGCTGCGCGGTGATCTGGTCGACGATCGAGCGCAGATCGAGGGTGACCTCGCCGCCGCTGGTCGAGAGCGCGCCTTCATCGTCATCGATGATCGCCAGGAATTGCGAGTGGGCGGCGCGGTTGGCGGCCTCCCAGAGATCCTGGACCTTGGGCTGGGCCAAGGCTCTGTGGGCGACATCGTCGGCGAGCTGGCGCAGCGCGCCCGACACCGGTCCGGCGAGCGGCTGCACCTCGGGCGGCAGTCGCGACGCGAGCTCGGCCTCGACGTCGACATTCGAGTAGAGCTCCGTGACGAGGAACTCGGCGAGCGCGTCCTGGATCTCGGCGTTTTCGAGCAGCTTGGTCGAGGTCTCGGTCCAGGTCTCGGTCTCGAGCACCTGGCGCTTGGCCCAGACCGCGAAGCTCCCGATCACCAACAGGACGGAGGCGATCACGATCAACGCGATCGGCAGCGCCCGGCGGCCCCTCGATGCGGCTGCTTCCCCCTCGTTCACGCGCCGATCGAGCCTATCCGTTAACCGAACCCGGCGAGGCGTTCGCCCAGCCGGTTCATCCCGCGAGCCTTGGCGGCCTTCGCCGCGGCCCTCCAATCGGTGCGCTTGGCCCGGGGCCGCCCGACCTTGGCATCTCGCAGCGTCGCGATGTCCTTAAACGCCAGCAGCTCCTCGCGGGCACCGAGCAGCGAGGCCCGCAGCGCCGGGCGGCGCTCGCCGATCGCGTGCTCGAGCACCCCCTCGAGCGATCCGTGCTCGCGAAGCAGCTCAGCCGCGGTCTTCTCGCCGACCCCCTTGGCCCCGGGCAGGCCGTCGGAGGGATCGCCTCGCAGGGCGATGAAGTCGGGAACGAGCTCGGGGTCGATCCCGTAGCGGCCCCGGACCTCCGTGGGCCCGATCGACTCGCCGCCCCTGGCCCCGCCGGTGCTCACGTAGAGCACCGTCGTGCGCTCGGTCGCGCACTGAAACAGGTCGCGATCGCCGGTCAGCAGCAACGCCTCGCCGCCGGCGCGCTCCTCGACCCTGGCGTAGGAGCCGAGCAGGTCGTCGGCCTCGAGCGAGTCGTGGTCGGTGACCGTCCAGCCGAAGGCGCCGAAGAACTCGCCGGCGTCGGTCCACTGGGGCACGAGCTCATCGGGCATCGGCGGTCGCGCGGCGTGATAGGCGGGGTAGAGCTCGACTCGGTAGGTCGCCGCATCGGGTCCGAAACACAGCGCGACCGCGCGCGGCTGGTGGCGCTCGACCTCGCGAATGATCAGGTTGGCGGCTCCGAGCAGCGCGTTGACCGGCGTTCCGTCGCTGCCCTTGATCGAGCTCGGCAGGGCGTGGAAGGCGCGATAGAGCATCGAGGGGGTGTCGACCGCGAGCAAGGCTCCTGCCATCGGCTCAGTCCCCGGTGGTGTGCTCGCGGATGAAGCGCCTTACCTCTCGGGCGCCGTCGCCGCTGCGGTAGTAGGTCGCATTGACGTGTCCGGCGTTGCGGGTGATGTACTGGCGCGAGTTCGGAAACTCGTCGGCGACCCACTTGCCCTCTTGCGCCGTGGTCAGGTTGTCCATCTCGCCGGAGATCACCAGCACCGGCGCCTTGGTCGGCTCGTCGCCGGGTGAGATCGGCGGCTCGTAGACATCGGTCGGCTTCGGCCAGGTCAGGCACTCGAGATAGCCGAAGTCGGGGTCGAGCGCGATCTCGCGCGGCTTGAACGGGCCGAAGTTGTCGTCGTGCTCGCGGATCGCGCGCTCGAGCTGGCGGCGGCGCTCGGGCTCGTCGGCCTGCTTGTCCCAGATCATCGGATAGTCGTTGCAGCCGACTGCGAGCTCACCCGCCCGTACGTAACCGCGCGCGTCTCCCGAGGACGCTTTCAGCGGCGCCGCGGTGAGCTCCTCCCACTGCTTCGGATGGCCGTCGACGAGGGCGGCGCCGGCGTGATCGATCTCGACATAGGAATGCGGGGTGCCGTAGGTGGCGCCCGAGAAGGCGTCGAGCAGCGAGCCGACGCCACGGCCGGTCTCGCGCAGGTAGGTGGCCAACCGCTGGAGCCGGGCGCCGGCGTCGCCGTTGCACTTCGGCGCCCGCCGGCAGGCGAGCTCAAGCACCCGGTTGCCGGTCCGGATCAGGCTCCCGTACCAGGGTGACTCGCCGCGGGCGGGGTAGGCGGAGTCGAGCACCAGCGCCTTCAACGTGTCGGGATGGCGGAAGGCGTAGGACTGGGACAGAAAGGTCCCATAGGAGTCGCCATAGAGAACGATCTTGTCGAGCCCGAGCGCCTCGCGAATGTCGTTGACGTCGTCGGCGCCGGCCGAGCTGCGGTAGGAGATGAAGCGCTTGCCCAGGCGGCGCGCGCAGGTCGACAGGGTCAGGAACTCGGGGCCGCGTCCCTTCTGCAGGTCGGGGCAGTCATAGCGCTCCGAGAGCCCGGTGCCGCGCTGGTCGACGACGACCAGATCGCGCCGCTCGAGCAGCGGGCCGAACAGCTTCGAGTAGGTGTTCGCGGTCCCGGTGCTGCCGAAGCCAGGTCCACCCTCGTGAGCGAAGATCGTCGCCAGCGGGGGTTTGTCCGCCCGGTCGCGCTCGCGCACCGCGAAGGCGACCTCGGTCGTCCCGTAGGAGTCGTCGCTGCGCTCGAACGGGACCTCGATCTCGCCGCACCGAAACCCCTCGGCGTTGGGGATCGAGCCGCAGCGCTGGAGCTCGGCCGACGGCGCCCGTTGCGGCCCGGCGTCATGTTCCTCAGCATCGCCGCAGCCGGTGAGGCCGAGCGCGATTGCGAGCGTCAGGACGGTCAGCGGTCGTCGCACGCGCAGACCGTATCGCTCGCCCGCCGTCGAAAGGTTGGCTGATCGAGCCAAATGTGATTGGATCGACCGCCCATGCGGGGAGTGGTGGTCGCGGTGTCCGGGTTGGCAGTTTGCGCGATCGCCTGCACCGGCGCGGCCGCTCAGGAACCCGCGGCGCCGGTTGCCGGCGCCGAGGAGGCCTCGGGAGCCGATTCGGCGGCCGCCGAGGCCGGCGCCGGAGACGCCGAGGTGGTCCGGGTCGGCGCCCTGCTCAACGACATCCAACAGCTCGAGCTGCAGACGCACTCCTACAGCGTCGACATGTACATGTGGTTCAAGTGGGACGACCCGAAACTCGACCCGCACCGCTCGTATGAGTTCATGAACGCCTACGAGCTCTGGGGGCACATCACCACCTACGAGACCGCCGAGCCCGAGCGCCTGCCCGACGGCTCCCTCTACCAGGTGATCCGCGTTCAGGGCAAGTTCAACGCCAAGCTGCCGCTGGAGAAGTACCCCTTCGACACCCAGCAGCTGCTGGTTGAGATCGAGGACTCCGACAACACCGCCGAGAACCTGGTCTATGTGCCGGACCGGCGGCCGATCGCGCTCTCGGAGGGGATCACGATCCCCGGCTGGGACATCGGCGAGCCGACCCTGAGCGTGGTCGAGAACTCCTACCCGACTGATTTCGGCGACCCCTCCGCTGTGAACCCGACCTACTCCCGGGTGATCATCGCCCTGCCGGTGACCCGGCCGAAGGGCACCTATGCGCTCAAGCTCTTGCTGCCGATGCTGCTGGTCGCCCTCACCGCCGCGCTGGCGCTCTCGGTGCACCCGCAGTTCGTCGAGGGCCGGATCGGGATCGGGATCACCGCGCTGCTCACCCTGGTCGCCCTCCAGATCACCACCAGCTCGACCCTGCCCGAGGTCAACTACCTGCTCTTGCTCGACAAGCTCTACATCCTCTCCTATGGCTTCGTCGTGCTGACGATCGCGGTGATCGTGCGCAACTCGTGGGTCGATGCGACCGGCGACGTCGCGGTCGCCTCGCGCGCGGACCGCCGAGGGCTGATCTGGCTCACGATCGCCTACTTCGTGATCGCCGCGATCCTGTTCATCACCTCGCTGGCCTGACGCCGCGGGGCGCCGCTTAGACCAGGCCGACGACGTTCGCCATCACTCGCCGCCTCTAACCGATCGCAGAAGCTGAGAGCATGGGTCGATCGCACCGAAGCTGATCGGCATCAACCACGTGGCGCTCGAGGTCGGCGACCTCGATGCGGCGCTCGAGTTCTACGGTGCGATCTTCGAGTTCGAGTTGCGCGGCCGAGCGCCCGGGATGGCGTTCATCGACATGGGCGATCAGTTCATCGCCCTCTCGCAGGGGCGCGCGCAGGATCCCGATGACTCCCGGCACTTCGGCCTTGTCGTCGACGACCTCGAGGCGACCCGCGAGGCGCTCACCGACGCCGGTGCCGAGATCCTCCCCGGGCGAGGGCTCGACTTCCTCGATCCATGGGGCAATCGGATCCAGGTCGTCGACTACCGGCAGATCCAATTCACGAAGACCGCGGCGGTGCTCGCCGCGATCGGGGCCGCGGAGCTCGAGAAGACCGCGGAGGCTGAGCGCGAGTTGCGCGAGAAGGGGATCGCCTAGCGGTACACCTCGGGGTTGACGCAGTGGGGCATCTCGACGGCGTCGGTGAGCAGCGCCACCAGGTCCTCCGCCTGGTGCGTTCTCGCGAGCAACTCGGCCTGCGGGGGCGGCGAGCGCTCGCCCCAGACCTCGACCTCGTGCGTCGCGCGCAATCGGTCGAGCGCCGGACCTGGGAGCTCGCGGGTGACGAAGCAACGGGCCATCGGCGCCAACGCTGTCACACTCGCAGCCGATGGACCTCGAGCTGCTCGACCGGACGCTCGCCGAGCGGGGCGAGCCCGCCTACCGCGCCCGCCAGGTGTGGGAATGGAGTGCACGGGGCGCCGCCTCCTACACCGAGATGACCAATCTGCCGCTGGCGCTGCGCGAGTCGCTCGCCGACGGCGTTCCGTTCTCGACCCTCAGCGTCGAACGGACCGCGCGCGCCGCGGATGGGACCGAGAAGGCCCTGTTCGCGACCGCCGACGGGCGACCGGTCGAGGCGGTGCTGATGCGCTACCGCGACGGCCGGCGCTCGCTCTGTCTCTCGAGCCAGTCCGGCTGCCCGCTCACCTGCAGCTTCTGCGCCACCGGCGCGATGAGCTTCGGCCGCAACCTGCAGCGCCTCCGAGATCCTCGACCAAGCGCTTCACTTCCGCCGGCTCGAGCCCGTCGACCACGCGGTCTTCATGGGGATGGGAGAGCCGCTGATGAACCTCGACAGCGTGCTCGCGGCCTGTGAACGCCTTCCCGAGATCGGGATCGCGACCTCGCATACGACGGTCTCGACCGTCGGCTGGCTGCCGGGGATCGAGCGCCTCGCCACCGAGGGGCCGCGGGTGCGTCTGGCGCTCTCGCTGCACGCGCCCGAGGACGCGCTGCGCTCGGAGCTGATGCCGGTAAACCAGCGCTATCCGCTCGCCGACGTGCTCGCGGCCTGTCTGGCCTGGCGCGAGCAGCGCGGGCTGCGGGTCTACATCGAGTACCTGATGCTCGGCGGAGTCAACGACCGCCGCTCACAGGCCCGAGCGCTCGCCGACCTGCTGGTCCCGCGCGAAGCGTTCAAGGTCAACCTGATCCCCTACAACCCGACCGGTGGCGGGCTGCGCGGATCGGGTCAGGAGGCGATCGAGGGCTTTCGCGCCACCCTGGTCGAGCGCGGACTGCCGGCGACCGTGCGCCTGACCCGCGGGCGCGAGATCGCCGCCGCCTGCGGCCAGCTCGCCGCCTCGCGTGCATCGTGAGCCGAGTCACTCGACAACGAAACCACGTGCTCGCGGCTGGATCCGGGCGCGATCGCCGGTGCCGGGCGCGATTCGTTGCGATTTTGCCGCGCTTGGTTTAGAGATCACCTGGCCCGGTTAGCGTGTGCGCCATGCAGGCGCGTAGGGAGCGCCTGCGATCACGAGGGAGATTGCATGGGCAAGCGGTTCGGTGGCAGGCTGTTGATCGCGAGTGTGGCGGCTGCGTTGATCGGTGGTCTGAGCCAGACCGCATCGGCGTTCGCCGCCGGTGAGGATACCGAGGGGCTTCAGATGTACGAGGCCGCGGTCACCTCCGAGCAGTTTCAAGAGCTGCAGAGCGACGGCTTCGACGTCGTCGATCCCGAGCCGGTTGCCGGCGGAGTCTCGGTCGACCTGGTGCTCTCGCCCAGCGAGAGGGCCGCAGTCGCTCGTCGCGGGATCGAGCTCGAGCTCTTCCGCGACGCCCGTGGGTTCACCGCTCGCCAGCTCGCCGCCCGCCAGGCCGCCGGCGGCTACAACGTCTGGCGCGAATACGACGGCAGCGACGGACTGCGCCAGTACCTGACCGACTTCGTCGCCGCACACGAGAAGGTGGCGAAGCTGGTCGTCATCGGTCAGACCACCCAGGGGCGCGAGATCGTCGCCGTGAGGATCACCAAGGAGGTCGGCGGCAAGGGCAAGAAGGCGCGCAAGGCGCGGGCCAAGCTCAAGGCGCGGCCCTCCGTTCTCTACCAGGGCACCACCCACGCCCGCGAGTGGATCTCGACCGAGGTCACCCGCCGGCTGATGGAGCACTTCGCCGGCAGCTCGCCCGACGCCAAGCGGCTGCGCAAGCACCGCCAGATGTGGTTCTTGCCGGTGGTCAACCCGGACGGCTATCAGTACACCTTCGACACCGAGCGGCTGTGGCGCAAGAACCTGCGCGACAACGACGGTGACGGCGAGATCACCAACCTCGACGGCGTCGACCTGAACCGCAACTACCCCGACCATTGGGGCTATGACAACGAGGGCTCCGAGCCCGAGATCTCGTCCGAGACCTACCGCGGTCCCTCGGCCGCCTCGGAGCCCGAGACCCAGGCCAACATCGCCTTCGTGCAGAAGATCGACCCGGTGATGGCGCTCAGCTATCACTCCTACGGGCCGCTGCTGCTCTACCCGGAGGGCTGGCAGGTGCAGACGCCCGCCCGCGACCTTCCGGTCTACCTGGCGCTGACCGGCAACGACGCCAACCCGGCGGTCGAGGGCTTCGACCCCGACGTGTCGGCCGAGCTCTACACCACCAACGGCGAGTTCACCGACTGGGCACAGGGCTCGAACGATGTGCTCGCCTGGACCCCCGAGCTCGAGGAGGGCCGCCCCGGCAAGGGGTTCGTCTTCCCCGACGAGGAGGCGCTGGTCCAGCGTGAGTTCGAGATCAACCTGCCGTTCGCGACCGACCTGGCGCGCTCGGCGGGCGATCCGGCGCGACCGAAGTCGCACCTCGGCAACACCACCGAGCCCTTCTACCTCGACCTCACCGACGCCGACCCGAGCTTCGCCAACAACCCGCTCGCGGACTTCCGCTTCGAGAGCTCCTACGGCGACCCGCAACCGGTCGACATCCTCGCCCGCCAGGAGCTGCGCAAGGTGAAGCTCAAGTACAAGATCAACGGCGGCGCAACCCAGAAGGTGAGGGCGCCGCGCTGGGAGGGCGGCGAGACCTTCGGCGAGGGCTATGACAACTATTACGGGGTCCGCCGCGGCGTGGTCACCGGGACCAACCCCGGCGACTCGGTCGCGGTCTGGTTCACCGGCAAGGAGAAGAAGTCGAAGAAGAAGGGCAAGGCCAGGAAGGGCAAGCGCTTCCGGGTCGTCCGCAGCGACGTCGTTCACCTACGAGGCGAAGTCCGAGTCGGGCGCCGGCACGCTGGTCATGGCGGCCGAGGACTACACCGGGATCAGCCCCAACCCGGACCCGGACCCCGGAGCCTAACTACCTGAAGTACTACACCGACGCGCTGGACGCCAACGGGATCGATTCCGACGTCTATGACGTCGATGCGGAGGGACGAACCGCGCCCGACGCGCTCGGTGTGCTCAGCCACTACGACGCGGTGATCTGGTACACGGGCGACGATGTCGATCACCCGCGAGTCCGATCAGGTTCCGGGAACCGCGTCGCGGCTCGCCAACGATGAGATGCTCGAGGTGCGCGCGTTCATGAACGAGGGCGGAAAGCTGCTGTTCACCGGCAAGAACGCCGGGGTCCAGTACCAGGACGCCTACCTCTTCGACCCGGTCGCCAACGAGCCCTGCGACCCCAGACGACGCACGGACACGCGTTGTCAGCTGCTCTCGAGCGACTTCCTCCAGTACTACCTGGGGGCGTATCTGTTCAACGAGGGTGCCGGCCTCATCGACCCGGCCGCAGAGCCCGGAGCCGTTACCCGTCCACGGCCTCAGCGCCCCGTTCGAGTCCCTCGACTGGGAGCTCAACGGCGGCGACGGTGCCGACAACCGGAGGACTCGGCGAACTCGTTCCTGACCACGAGCAGCCTGCTGCCGCCCGACGAGTTCCCGCAGTTCGCGAGCGAGGCGCCGGCGGAGTGGGATGACGGGGTCGCGGGCGCGTTCGAGCCGTTCGACGGCAGCAAGTACATGTACTCGAACCGCGCCAACGGCTCCTACAAGCGGCTCTCGAGGACGATCGACGTGCCGGCGGGCGGGGCGACGCTCACCTTCCAGACCTCATACGACCTGGAGGTGGACTTCGACTACATGTTCGTCGAGGCGCACACGGTCGGCGAGGACGACTGGACGACGCTTCCCGACGCCAACGGGGCGACTGACCCCGAGCCCGGCGAGGACCCCACCGGGATCAGCTGCAGCGACGGCTGGATCGAGGACCTGCACCCGTTCTTGGCCCATTACCAGACCCTCAACGACGACGGCACCTGCTCGCCGACCGGCACCGAGGGCTCGCCTCCGGGTGAATGGAACGCGGCGACCGGGCGTTCGGGCGGCTGGCAGCCGTGGGAGATCGACCTCTCCGACTACGCCGGCGAGCAGGTCGAGCTCGCGATCACGGTCGCCAGCGATCCCGGCGTCCAGAATGTCAATGCGTTCGTCGACGACATCGACGTCTCCACCGGCGAGGGCACGACCTCGTTCGAGGACGATGCCGACCCGTTCGACGGCTGGCAGGTCCCGGGCGCACCGGAGGGAACGAATACGAACCCCAACGACTGGGAGCGCACCGGCTCGCTCGGCTTCGATGAGGGCGCCGTCGTCTCGACCGACGACAGCCTCTTCTTCGGCTTCGGTTTCGAGGGGATCAGCACCGCCGCGCAGCGCAACGAGGTGCTCGGGCGGTCGATGAACTACCTGCTCGGCTCGCCCTAGCGAGCCGAGCAGGCGGGCTCACTCGGGGTCGTCGAGCATCTCTTCGGCCTCGATCCCCCTGCCCGCCGGCACCCGAAGGGCGATGTCGCCGCGGCCCCACTCGTCGAGTGGCCAGTCGGAGGTGAGCACCGCATCGACGCCCTGGTCCGTGAGCGCCTGGCGGAACGCTCGCGCGGTCTCGAGCTCGGCGAAGTCGCGGACCACGTCCCAGTCGTCGTAGGCGGCGTCTCCGACCTTGAGCTCGGCGAGGCCGTCGGCATGAGGCCCGCCCCCGGCGACCTTGAACATGCGCGATATTCGATCGCCGAGGCCCATTCGAGATCAAGCCTAGACTGCCGGGCCCGATGAAGTGGAAGCGATCGAAGGGGCGCCAGGACCGCGACGTGATCGACGTCCGCGGCGCCTCTAAGTCGGGCGGGCGCGCGTCGTCGGAGCGGCGGGCTCGGTAGCGGCGGTGGGCTGCCGATCCCCGGTGGGGCCGCCGGGCTCGGCGGCACAGCCGGGGTGATCGTGCTGATCGTCGTCGTTGCGATCCAGCTCTTCGGCGGTGGCGGTGGCGGCGGCAGCGCGGGCTTCGACCTCGGGCCGGCCTTCGGCTCCGGCGTGCAGGCGCCGGGTGCCGACGACGAGTCGCCGATCCCGCCCGGTGAGGATCCCGACCGCAAGCTGAAGGAGTTCTCCATCTACGTCTTCAACGACGCGCAGGACACCTGGGCCTCGACCTTCGGGGCCGAGGGGACGGGCTATGACCGCGCCAAGATCGTCCTCTACGACGGCGCGGTCTCCACCGAGGGCTGCGGCGGCGCCACCTCGGCGGTCGGCCCCTTCTACTGCCCCGCCGACGAGCGCGTCTATCTCGATCTCAGCTTCTATGAGGACATGAACCGCCAGCTCGGGGCGCTCCGGCGACTTCGCCTGGGCATACGTGATCGCTCACGAGGTCGGCCATCACGTCCAGAACCTGACCGGAACCAACGACGAGGTCTCTCAGCTCGAGCGCTCCAACCCCGGCGATGCGAACGAGCTCTCGGTCCGCACCGAGCTCCAGGCCGACTGCTACGCCGGGGTCTGGGCGGCGACCGTGTTCGCCGAAGGCGCCCTTCACCCGGGCGACCTCGACGAGGCCTTCACGGCCTCCGAGGCGATCGGCGATGACCGGCTCGCCGAGCAGGCCGGCCGCAGGGTCGACGCCGACAGCTTCACCCACGGCAGCTCCGAACAGCGACGGCGCTGGTTCGAAGCCGGATACGAGTCCGGCGATCCGAACGCCTGCGACACCTTCTCGGCCGACGAGCTCTAGGCGACCCGCCGCGGCCGGGATAGGATCGGCCCGTGGGCTTCTTCAGCCGCCGCCGCGAGCGCGAGAGCGCGATCCCCCAGTCGCAAACCGAGCCCGAGCTTGGCTCGTTCGCCGACACCGAGGGTCAGCAGGTCGTCGGCCGCCAGGTCGACGATGATCAGGTCGTCGCGGTCGAAGGGCTGAGCGGCGCCGACGGCCTCGCGATGCTCGCCCAGCTCGCGCCGATGATCGAGAAGGCGATCGCCGAGGGCAACGCCCAGGTCTCGATCGGCGAGCCGCAGACGATCGACATGCGCGGCACCGACCTCGGCAACCAGATCCGCGAGATCATGGCCGAGCACGGGATCGACCCCGAGGCCGCAGGCGCAGAACAGGACATCGACCCGGCCGATTACGGCGAGATGCAGAAGCGGATCCTCGCGGCACTCTCCCAAGCCGGCATCGACGCCGGCTCCAACCCTCCGAAGTAGCCGGCTGCCGACAGCCCCGCGAGCCCAGCCAGCGAGCTGGGTAGGGAGGGGGTCGCGGGTTGTCGCAAACGCGCCACTCGCCGGGGCGCGCCGGCGTGGTTGTGGGGTTGACGACGGTATGCGGCGCAAACGTGCGAGCGATGAGGCCGCGCCGGACAGTTGGCGCGTTTCCCGAGTCTCGGTCGGCGCGATCCACGCGTTGGCCAGGCGCCAACACGGGGTCGTCAGCCGCCGGCAATTACTCGCAATGGGGATCCCGCCGCGCACCATCGACCGGCGCGCCCAGGCGCGGCGGCTCACCCCGCTGCATCGTGGCATCTATCTGGTCGGCCCGATCGTGCCGCCGTTCGCGCCGTTCATGGCCGCTGTTCTCGCCGGCGGCGACGACGCAATTCTCAGCCACGGAAGCGCCGCAGTCGTCCACCACCTCATCCCCTACCCAGCCCGGGTCGCCATGGTCGACGTGACCCTGATCGGGAGGCACGTCCGTCGCAGACCAGGCGTTCTCATACACCGCGTTCAATCCATGCCCTCCGACGAACGCACCACCCGCCACGGCATCCCGCTGACCACCGCGGCCCGTACGATCCTCGACCTTGCTGCGCAGCTGACCACTGCCGAGCTCGAGCAGACCGTCGCTCAAGCCCACCGCAGGCGGCTGAGCACCCCGAAGGCGCTCGAAGCGTTGCTCGTCCGCTACCGGGGGCGACCCGGCACGCCCGCCCTGCGCAGGATTCTCGACGGGACCCCGGCCTTCACGCGCTCGAAGGCCGAGCGCCGGCTGCTCGAGCTGATTCGCAAAGCCGATCTGCCGCGGCCGCAGGTCAACGCGCGGATCCTCGGTTTCGAGGTCGACCTGCTGTGGCCGCATCATCGTCTCGTCGTCGAGGTCGACGGATACCCGTTCCATTCCTCGCGGCCCGACCGCCGGCGCGATCAGGCTCGCGATCGCGAGCTCGCCACTCACGGCTACACCGTCATCCGGTTCGATCCCGACGAGGTCGCGGCCCGCCCCGAGGCGACGATCGCCGCACTCGCGCGCGCTACTCGCTGAGCTCGACCCGCTCGATCACCTGGGGCTCGACCGGGCGGTCGCCGGCGCCGGTTTCGGTGCCCTCGATCGCATCGACCGTGTCCATGCCGTCGCTGACGCGGCCGAAGACCGTGTGCTTTCCGTCGAGCCAGGGCGCCTCGCCGGTGGTGACGATGAAGAACTGTGAGCCGTTCGTGTTCGGGCCGGCGTTGGCCATCGCGAGCGCGCCGCGGACGATCTTGTTGTCGTTGAACTCGTCCTCGAAGGTGTAGCCCGGCCCGCCGGTGCCGGTGCCCTCGGGGCAGCCGCCCTGGATCATGAAGTCGGTGATCACCCGGTGGAAGGTGAGCCCGTCGTAGAAGCCGTCGGCGGCGAGCTTGCGGAAGTTCTCGACCGTCTTCGGGGCGTCTGAGTCGAAGAACTCGACCGTGATCGGGCCTGCGTTGGTTTGAAGCGTGGCTTGGGACATGGTCGATCAGACTAGCGGGGACCTATCCTGGGTGGAGGATGCGCTGCCCGTCATGCGGCAACCTCAATCGCCCCGAGGCTCGGTTCTGCGACTCCTGCGGGACCCCGCTGGAGGCGCCGGCCGAGGCCCAGGCCGCCCCGCCGGCGGCCGACGGACCCGACCTGATCGCGGGGCGCTACCGGGTCGCCGACTTCCTCGGGCGCGGAGGGCGCAAGCGGGTCTATCGCGCCCACGATGTCGAGGCCGCCGACCGCGAGGTCGCGGTCGCGGTGTTCGAAACCGAGGGAATCGAGGAGACAGTGCTCGCCCGGGCGCGCCGCGAAGCCCAGGCGATGGGCAAGCTCGGCGAGCACCCGCACGTGGTCCGTGTGCTCGATTCGGGCGAGGACGGCCGCGTCCCCTACGTGGTCAGCGAATACGTCGGCGGCGGCGACCTCGCAGGAGCCCTGGACGATTCTCAGGACCACCGGCTCGAGCTCGACCGCGCGCTGGCGATCGCGACCGATGTCTGCCGGGCGCTCGAGCACGCCCACTCGCGCGGAATCATTCATCGCGACCTGAAGCCGGCGAACATCTGGCTCGGCGGCGACGGCACCGCGCGGCTCGGCGACTTCGGCCTCGCGACCACCGACCGGCGCTCGCGCGACGCGGTCGAGGGAATGCTGGTCGGCACGGTGGCCTATCTGCCTCCCGAGCAGGCGCTCGGGCGCAGCTCCGATGCGCGCTCCGATCTCTATTCGCTCGGGGCGATGCTCTATGAGCTGCTCACCGGCGAGCCCCCGTTCCCCGGCACGGACGCGGTCACGATCATCGGCCAGCACCTCAACGCCGAGCCCGTTGCGCCCTCTCACCACCGGCCTGAGGTCCCGACGGCGCTCGACCGCCTGGTCCTCGAGCTGCTCGCGAAGTCACCCGAGGATCGTCCGCAAAGCGCGGCCGCGGCGCGGCGAGCGTTGGCGGCGGTCGCCGAGGCCGACGAGGCGCCCGGCGGTCTCGAGCCGGAGGCGAATCCACTCGAGGGGCTCGCGGGCGGCGTCTTCGTCGGTCGCGATGCCGAGCTCGACCAGATGCGGACGTTGCTCGAGGACGCGCTCGGCGGCCAGGGCCGGCTGCTGCTGCTCACCGGCGAGCCGGGGATCGGCAAGACCCGAACCGCCGAGCAGCTCGCGACCTACGCCCGCGTCCGTGGCGCCCGCGTCTATTGGGGGCGCTGCGATGAGGCGGAGGGGGCGCCCGCCTACTGGCCCTGGTCGGAGGCGATCCGCGCCTATGTTCGTGATGCCGACCCGGTCGGCCTGCGCTGGCAGCTCGGCAACCGCGCCGCCGACGTCGCCCGGATCGTGCCCGAGGTGGCCGAGCGGCTCGGCGACCTCGGCGAGCTCGGGCCGATGGAGTCCGAGCAGGCGCGCTTTCGCGTCTTCGACTCGGTCGCCGAGTTCCTCGGCGGCGCCTCGAGCGATCGGCCGCTGGTGCTCGTCCTCGACGACCTGCACTGGGCTGACGAGTCGTCGCTGCTGCTGTTGCGCTTCGTCGCCCGCCGGCTCGCCGGCACCGGCCTGCTGGTGATCGGCACCTATCGCGACGTCGAGCTCGGTCGCCATCACCCGCTCGCCGAGACGCTCGGCGAGCTCTCCGGGGTCGAGGGCGCCCGGCGCCTGGCGCTACGAGGGCTCGACCCCGAGGGAATCGCCAGCTACATCGAGCTCACCGCCGGGGTCGACCGCCCGCCGCCCGACCTCGCCGAGGCGATCCGCGACCAGACCGGCGGCAACCCCTTCTTCATCGGCGAGGTGGTCCGCTTGATGGCCGCCGAAGGCCGCCTCGGCGAGCAAGGCGCGCGCGACGAGGTCGCGATCCCCCAGGGGGTCCGCGAGGTCCTCGGGCGCCGGCTCGACCGCCAATCCGAAGCTGCCAACGACGTCCTCCGTCTGGCCGCGATCTGCGGCCGCGAGTTCCGCCTCGAGGTGATCCAGCTGATCAGCCGGCGACCGGCGGCCGAGGTCGAAGCGGCGCTCGACGAGGCGCTCGACGCGCGCTTGGTCAGCGAGTCACCCGGTGTGCCGGGCGGCTACCGCTTCGCCCACGCGCTCGTGCGCGAGACCCTTCAGGCCGAGGTCCCGGCCGCGCGCCGGGCGGTGATCCACCGCGAGATCGCCGAGGCGCTCGAGGCGGTCGGCAGCGCCGGGCTCGATCGCGATCTCGGCGAGCTCGCCCACCACTTCCTCGAGGCCGGTGCTGCCGGCGACAGTGCGCGGGCGGTGGACTATGCGACCCGGGCCGCCGCGCGCGCCACTGCCCGGCTCGCCCACGAGGAGGCCGCCGGGCTCTACGCGCGAGCACTCGAGGCGCTCGAGCTGGCGACGACCGACGAGCCCGAGCGCGAGCTCGAGCTGCTGCTGGCGCTCGGTGAGAGCCGGCGCCGGGCCGCCGAGGCCAGCGAGGCCCGGCCGACGTTCGAGCGCGCCGCTGATCTCGCGCGAACGCTCGACCGCCCCGAGGATCTGGCTCGCGCGGCGCTCGGTATCTGCCTCCTGGCGGAGGCCGGGGTGATCGACGATCCGTTGATCGCACTGCTCACCGAGGCGCTGGAGCGGGTCGGCGAGCGCGACTCGCCGCTGCGCTCGCAGCTGCTCAGCGGCCTCGCCGCTCAGCTCTACTGGATCGATCCGGCCGGGCGCTCGAACGAGCTCGGCCTCGAGGCGTTGGAGATGGCGCGCCGCCTCGACGACACCGAGACGCTGGCCCTGGCGCTGATCCGCCGCCAGTTCACCGGTGGCGTCGGCGTGGCCGAGGCCCAGCGGCGGCTGCGCGAGAGCGGCGAGCTGCACGATCTCGCCAAGCGCCACGACGACCTCGAGCTCGAGCTGCGCGCGCACGTCTACCGGCTGCGCGACCGGCTCGAGCTCGGCGACATCGTCGGCGTCGACGCCGACCTGACCGCGTTCGAGCGGCTCGCCGGCGAGCTGCGCCAGCCCAACTACCAGTGGCAGATCCCGCTGCTGCGGGCCATGCGCGCCTTGATCAACGGGCGCTTCGATGATGCCGAGCGCTTGATCGGCGAGGCGCGGGTTGGCGGCGAGCGCGCCCAGGAGCCGGTCGCGGCGATGTATCACGCGACTCAGCTGAGCCAGCTCTGTCGCCTGCGCCGGCGGCCCGACGACGTCCGCCGGCTCGCCGAATCGCCGCCGCTGCTCGGTGAGCTCGCCGAGCGCTACCCCGCAATCCCTGCCTGGCGCTGCTCGCTCGCCGCGGCGCACGCCGAGCTCGGCCATCTCGGCGAGGCTCGCGCCGTGTTCGAGCCGCTCGCCGCCAACGGCTTCGAGGACCTGCCGTTCGACGCTCAGTGGGCGCTCTCGCTGTCGCTGCTCGGCGAGGTCGCAGTGGCGCTCGGTGACATCCAGCGCTGCGAGCACCTCTACGAGCTGCTGTTGCCGCTTGACGGGCTGACGATCGTCACTGGACGCGCCGCCGTTTGTCAGGGCCCGGTCGCCCGGGTGCTCGGCCTGCTCGCCTCGGCCACCGGGCGCGATCGCGACGCCGAGCGACATCACGGCGAGGCGCTGGAGCTCGCCGAAGCGATGGGCGACCGGCCGATGGGCGCGCGGATCAGGCTGCACCTCGCCTCGCTGTTGCTGGAGCGCGACGACGACCAGCATCGGCGGCGCGCGCTCGAAGATCTCGCCGCGGCGCTCGACACCGCCCAGGAGATCGGCATGGTCGGGCTCACCGAGGAGGCGCTCGCCGCCCGGCTCGACGCTCAGGGCCTGAGCGCTCTCGACACGACCGCCTCGATCGACTTCATGATCGAGGCGGTTTCCTCCGAGCGCCCGGACATCACCGCCTACGCGGCCGCCGACGGCCAGGTGACGATCCTGTTCTCCGACATCGAGAACTCGACCCTGATCACCGAGCGACTCGGCGACCGGCGCTGGCTCGCCGTCCTGCGTGCCCACAACGCCGTCTTTCGTCGCCTCGTGCCCGCGCACGGAGGGGTCGAGGTCAAGAACCAAGGCGACGGCTTCATGCTCGTCTTCCCGGACTCGGGCCGCGCGGTCGAGTGCGCGATCGCGATTCAGCGGGCGCTCGCCGAGGGCGACCTCGCCGAGGGCGAGCGGATCCGGGTGCGGATTGGCATGCACGCCGGTGAGGCGATCCGCGAGGAGGGCGACTTCTTCGGTCGCAGCGTGATCGTGGCGGCGCGGATCGCCGCCGAGGCCGGCGGAGGCGAGATCCTGGTCTCGGAGGAGCTCAAGCGCCGAGTGCAGGGCGCGGCGGCGGCGCTCGACTTCGACCGGGGTCGCGAGATCGAGCTCAAGGGGCTCGCCGGGACCCAGCGCGTCTACAGGGCCGACTGGGAGCAGGCGGTGGCGGCCTGAGCCGACCGCCCGCCGGGGTCAGGCGGCGGTGAGCCAGGCAACCGGGTTGCGGACCAGCATCTGCTCGAGCTGGTCCTCACCCATGCCGCCCTCGAGCAGGTCCGGGATCACGCGCCGGTGGATGATCCGGATGTCCCAGTCCTTGGCCATCCCCGCGGCGAGCATCTGCTCGACCACATGGTGGGGAAACCAGTCGATCGTCGCGCACGAGTCGGCCGAGAGGAATATCCGGTCCGCGTAACCGCGCTCGAGTAAAGACAGGACGGTGCGATTGCGGTTCTCATACGGCTGATACATCTCGAGCCCGTAGCGGTCCATCCCGATCCAGACACCGGTTTCGAGCACCCCTTCGATGTAGCCGAGGTCGTCGCTGTCACCGGTGTGGGCGATCTGGATCTTGCTCGGTTCGAGGCCCTCCTCGAGCAGGATCTCGACCTGGCGTGGTGCCGTGTTGCTCGCGGGCCTCGAGTGGGCCATGATCGGAGCGCCGGTTCGCAGGCTGGCGCGCGCGGCGGCGCGGTGAACCTTCTCGACGTTCTCGGTCACCCCGGGCTCGTCGGCGGCGCACTTGATGAACGCAGCCTTGATCTCGGTGCCCTGGATCCCCTGCTCGATGTCCGAGACGAAGAGCTCGGCGATCGCATCCGCGTCGCGGCTGATGAGGAAGGTCGGCAGATGGTCATAGGTGTAGATCCCGGTACAGGCGACAACCTGGAGCCCCGTCTGCTCGGAGACGCTGCGCATGAACTCGACGTCGCGACCGAGAAACATCGCGGTCGGGTCACAGATCGAGCGCACCCCGAGCTCGACCGCGGCGCTCGCCGCCTCGACCGCTGCCCCGTGCTCGCCACCGGGCTCGATCGCCCGCTCCGGGATGCCGCCGGAGCTGCCGACGTTCGGCCACTGATCGTGGACCGCCTCGTCGCGCGTCCGCAGGTGCTCATGGATCAGCGTGGTGCCGAGATCGGCGGGGTCGATGGTCCCGGTTACGGTCTCGATCGCGGTCATCGCGGCGCTCAGTCTATGCGCGGCCGGCCGCCTCAGGTGAGCCTGACCACGGCGATCACCATCGATGCCAGCAGGCAGGCGACGAGCACGATCATCATGTACTTCCAGCTTCTCGGCATCGGTCGGCGAACGCTGCGGCCCGCCCGGATAGTATGCGCGCGCGCGTTTCGGGAAGGGAGCTTGGGTTGCTGAAGCGGATCGTGGTCGGAACCGACGGATCGAGCACCGCGGCCGAGGCGGTCGCTCAGGCGATCGAGCTCGCCACGGCGCTGGGCTCGACGCTCGAGATCGTCAGCGCCTACGAGCCGGTCGGCGGGTATCGGTTGCGCGAGGAGTCGGGCGAGATCCCCGGCGACGTCGCCCACGCGGTCGGCCCGCGCGAGGACGTCAACGTGATCCTCGAGAACGCTGCCGGCCCGGCCAAGGAGGCCGGTCTGGAGGTCACCACCCACGCCCGCGAGGGCGATCCGGCGGCCGTGATCCTCGACCTTGCGGAGGAGATCGGCGCCGACCTGATCGTGGTCGGCAACAAGGGCATGACCGGGGCCCGCCGATTCATGCTCGGCAGCGTCCCGAACAAGATCTCCCACCACGCCCCCTGCGGTGTGTTCATCGCTCGCACCACCTGATCGGGGTGCTCAGGGCCGGTCGCAGTGGCGCTGCGGCTCGGTCGCGCGCAGCGCGTCGAGCGCCCCGGGGCCGTAAAAACGCTTCGGTGAACCGGGCCGCGCCGTGCACCGCAGCCGTTCGGCGAGGCGCTGCGGGCTCGGGTCGGCGCCCGAAACCCGGGTCGCCCGAACCAAGGCGGCGACGCCGCTGGTGTGGGCCGCCGACATCGAGGTGCCGAGGTCGGGGCGCAGCCCGAAGCGCCTCAAACCACTGCCGCAGTCGCCCGGAAAGCACTCGTAGGTGAGCTGGAAGATCGGCCGCAGGTCGGCCGCGCACTCGCTTCGTGAGGCGGCTCCTCGCGCAACTCCGCCGCCCGGCGCGAGTAGGTCGGTGCGCTTTCGATAGTGCGAGTAGGCCGCGAGGCAGCCGTGCTCGGTGGTCGCGCCGACGGCGAGCACCCCGGGCGCGGCGCCGGGGAACAGCGCCCGGGGGCGGCCGTTGCCATCGAGCGCGTTGCCGGCCGCCGCGACCACCAGCGATCCGAGCCGCCTCGCCTTGCGCGCCGCCGCACAGACGGTAGGGACCTGCTCGCAGCTTCTGACGGCGGAGTCGAACTGGAGCGAGACGTTGATGATCTGAGCGCCGTTTCGCGCCGCCCAGAGGATTCCCTGGCCGACGTCGGTGGCGCTCCCGGCCCCGGCGGCATCGAGGACGCGGACCGGCATCAGCTCGGCGCCGTAGGCGATCCCGGTGAGGAAGTCGTCGCTGGACGACGGCCCCTCGAGGCTGATCTGCTCGGCGATCGTTCCGGCGACGTGGGTGCCGTGGCCGTTCTCGTCGAGCGGCAGCGAATCGTCGTCGACGAGATCGATCCCGGGGACGAACTGCGCCGGCGAGAAGTCGGGCGCGACTTGGCCGCCCGGGGCGGAGGTGTAGGCGATCCCGCTGTCGACCACCGCGACCGTGGTCCCGGCGCCGCCGGCCGCGCCCGCCGCGATCGCCCGGTCCCAGGCAGCGCCGATCCGGATCCCGCCGGGGCGGCCGAGCAGGTTCCACTGATCGGCCTGCCAGCCACCCGGCGTGCCCGAACTGCCCTGGTCGAACGGGACCACCGACGCCCGGGCGATCCAGTTCGGCTCGGCAAAGCGCACCCGGGGATCGCGCTCGAGCCGCGAGATCGTTCCGCCGACCGAGCTTCCCGGCGCCACCCTGAGGACCCGCGTCTCGCCCTCGCCCAAGCCGATGACGACCTCGCCGGGGAGATGGCTGCGGGCGCCGGCGCCCGCGGGCAGCGCGATCAACGCCAGCCCGAGGGCGGCGCAGCCGAGCGCCAGTGTCAGCGAGATGCGATTCATTTTCCAGGAGTGCCCGCCGCCGCCCCCCAGTTCACGCAACACCGAAGGATGGCGAAAGTTCTCGATACTTGGACCGATGTCGCAGCTCAGCCCCGACGACCTCGACCGCCGGCTGATGGGCCTGGCGCTCGAACAGGCCGAGCGCGCGGCCGCTCATGGCGATGTCCCGATCGGCGCCGTCCTCACACGAGCCGATGAGGTGCTCGGCGCCGCCGGCAATGAGCGTGAGCTGCGCGCCGACCCCACCGCCCACGCCGAGATCCTGGCCCTGCGCGCGGCCGCGGGGCGGCTCGGCGGTTGGCGGTTGCCCGACTCGACGCTGTACGTGACCCTGGAGCCATGCGCAATGTGCGCGGGGGCGATCGTGCTCGCCCGGGTGCCGCGGGTGGTATTCGCCGCCTCGGATCCGAAGGCAGGCGCCGCCGGCAGCGTCCTCGATGTGCTCTCCGACCCGCGGCTGAATCACCGGCCGCAGGTCGACGCGGGCGTCCTTGCCGAGCGCTCGGCGGCCTTGTTGAGCGACTTCTTCGCTTCCCGCCGCGGTTAGGCTGGCCGGCCGTGGAGGCGCACGAGCCACCGGCCGGCGGGCGATCAACCCGGCGCTATCAGCGAGGCACCGATGAGTTCACCCGAGTGCTCGCCTTCAGCGATGCCGTGTTCGCTATCGCGATGACCCTGCTGGTGGTCGGAATCGAGGTCCCCGAGCTCAGCGAAACCGACAGCGTCGACGAGCTCGCCGGGGCGCTCAACGATGACCTCCCCAGCTTCATCAGCTTCGTGATCAGCTTCCTGGTCATCGGTCGCTACTGGGTCGCCCACCACAGCTTCATCAACCGGCTGGCCGCGATCGACGCGCGCCTGATCGGGATCAACCTGATCTACCTGCTGTTCATCGCCTGCGACCCACGCCGTGTGCTCAGAGACCCCGCTGTCCTCGAGCCACGAGCGCACCAGCATCGTCTTGCCGCTGCCTGCGGGAGCGCAGACGAGAACCACGCAGTCGGCCGGGGCCGCAGACAGTTGCTCGAACAGCGCCTCGCGACGCACGAGACGCCCGTGGCTGGACGGCCCTCGCACCCGTGCGAGCGGGACCCTGCCGCGGTCCCCATTGCGATCCATCGCAGGCCAGTATCTCCGTCGAGCGCCGTCGGCGCAACGGTCGGCAGAGATGGTGTGCGCGGAGGACCCATCGACTGGGTCCTCCGCACCGGTAGGGATTGCGCCGCCTAGGCGGCCAGAGCCGCTTCCTCGGACAGGTCGTCGGCCTGCATCCGCGCGAGCGCGGCGTCGAGCACGGCGTACTCGGCCTCGACCACGGCCGAATAGGCGAAGTCGATCGCGAACCGCGCCTCTTCCTCGGCCCGGTCTGCGTGGTGCTGGGCCTTGTGCACGTCGTGCTCCGCTTTGCGGGAGTCGATGTCGGCGCGAATCTTGGCGACCGCCTTGTCCCAGCTTCGCTGGACATCGGACCACCCGGACGAGATCCGGTCGCGACCCTCGTCGGCCTTCTCGCGCAGCTCCTGGGCCTGTTGCTCACCGACGGCGCGCGCCGCATCACGGTCGGCCTCGATGTCGGACTTGGTCTTATCCCTCGCCGCGGCGACGCGCTTCTCGGCCTCCTCCGCGCGAGCCGACAGCTTGCGCAGCTCGTCCGAGAGCTTGGTGAGATCTTCCGATACGGCCATTTTCAGCCTCCTGTCGTTGACTGAGCCGAGGATGAGTGATGGCCGAGTGAGCAGGCGTCATCCATTCTTCGTGATCTTCCGAGCGTCTCCTGGGATGTGGTCGACGGCGGTGACCCGTCACAGGATGTCGGCGCGGCCGGCCGGGGGCACGAACGAGGCCCGATTCCGTTTTCACGGCTCGACGCCCTTTCCGCCTGAGCGCCTCGTTCAGGTGTGGCTGCGGATCGCCTTCCGGCTGCCGCGCGTCATCGGCCATCGGACCGCGGGGCCGTGATGGCGCGATCGGTCAGTGGCCGCCCGCCGTGATGACCGTGATCCTGTTCGTGATTCCACCGACGCCCGGGACCTGAGATACCGCCTCGAACGCCGCATCGCTCTCGTCCTGGCGCTTGACCTCCCCCTTCATGGTCAGCCAGGCGGCGTCCACTTTGACCTCGATCTGGTCGGCGCGCACGCCGGGGCTTGACATCAGCGCCTGCAGCGCGGCACCCCGGATCTCGGCGTCCTCCCAGTGATCGCGCGGATCGACAGAGAGTTCGTCATACACGTCGCGGACGCCGCGCACCGACTTTGCGATCTCAACCGCCGCGTGGCGCTGCTGCGGTGTGCCGACAGTGCCTCGGAGCGTCACCGCGCCTGCTCGCTCTGACACGGCTACCTCGCCCGGGTGCGGGATGCGGGGGTCGCGACCGTAGTTCGCTCGGATCTCGTCGCTGATGAGGTTCTCGTTGAGCATTGAAAGCGCTCCTCGTGTTGGTGGGGAAGTCGAGCCGATCCTGAGCATGAAGGTGCGCGATGTGAGCTGGCATCACGCGAATTGGATGATTGCGGCCACTGCGGGCCGCTCCAGCATCTGGCGATACCCCGATGCGCTGCTCGATGTTCTGCTTACGCGGGCCGGAGACGCGGGCGTTGCGCTGCTTGCGCAGGGGTCCGCGGATCGGCGGCGCGATGTCTCCCTCGGAGAGCACGCCCGTCGCTACCTGTTAGAGCAGCGGCTGGAACAAGTGATGGTTCGTGCGGTCGACGACCGTCACCTCCACCGGAACGATGGAACCCGGCCTGCGGCCACTCCGGCGAGCGAGTTCAGGCCGCTCGGACCCTCTGCCCGAGTTCCAGGCGCGCCACCACTCCCGTTCCGAGCAGTATCCCGAAAGCCACGATGTAGCAGGTGACCAGCACGCCCGCGAGGACCAGGAACAGCCTTACCGGGGCGTTGCTGGCAACCCAGTGGGTGTAATAGCCGGCGAGGGTTGGCGTGACCATCAGGATCACCCCGCTGACTCCACCTCCCGCGAGCGCGGCACGCCAGCTGACCCTTTCGCCCCCCAGCACGCGAAACACGCTGGCGCAGATCAGCACGATCACGGTGAGCAGGAGGAGCGGCAAGGCGATCCGCAGCAGCGTGGCGTTCACGTGAAGGCGTTCGACCAACCCGGTCCCGGCAGTCGCCAGCACCACCATCACGACCACCAGCACGGCCACGGCGAGGGCCACGGCCAGGTTCCGCAGCTTGCCCACCAGGAGGCTCGGGCCCTTGATCGAGAGCATTCGGCTGAGACAGCGATCGATAACTCCCACGGACCCCGAGCTCGTCCACACCATCCCCACGATGGCGCCGGCGATCAGAAACGGTGAGTCTCTCTCTGTCCTCAGCACCAGTGCGACGATCTGGTCATGCACGTCCTCTGGGAGGACGTCGGACACACGCGCCGCCAGCGCCTGAGCCTCTGCATAGTCGCCGAGCACGACGGCAGCCAGCGCGGTAAGGCCCAGCGCGAGCGGCACCAGGGATGCGAGCAGGTACCAGGCGAGCGCCGGGATGTCCGCGGCGATGCCAGACTCCCAATACAGCCCGACCAGCTCTCGCAACGCCCGGCGCACCGGAGAGCGCGGCGAGTCTTGATCCAATCCGGTGCGACGGTATCACCAGCGTCGAGATCGCCTTGCTCGTCGTCGTACTCGAGCTCGTCGGAGTCGACGTAAGCGGCTGGTTCTCGAATATCGGGATGCCGTGACCGCCGGATCGGTCGGGTATCAACTCGTCGGCTTCTCGGCGCAAACCGTCCAGACCACGCTCACCGCTGGTTTCCGAGATCCTCGACCTGCTGGCCGGCTCATCGGCTACGCGCCGGGCGGAGGAGCCCCCGCTTCTGGACGAGCTGAGCGTCTGCGAGCGTCCTCGCATCCTGTGTGAATCCTTCGCCTCGTTCGTCGTGGCCATGTGCCCTCCTCTTCGTGTTTTCGGACGACTTCTTCGGATGGCACCCAGCGTGAGCGGCGAGGTGGATTCGTCGTCCCTCAGTTCGAACGATTCCCCCCGCGGCCCCGTTGACCGCGCGGATCACCAAGAACGTGTGACGACGGCTCACCCCACGACGGTCCAGCATGCGGCGAGACAGCACCTGCCGGCACAGAGAGGACGGAAGATGGGAAGGCAGACCGAGGCAATCGATCAGACGGCTGCTGACTACACGGAGCACGCGCTCGACAACCTGAACCCAAGCGCGTCAGGGCGCGCAAGCCGAGATGCGGGCGGCGACCGGGTCGGCGGCTAAGCGGATGCGTGAGCTGCTTCACGACCTGAAGGGAGACGTGACGGGCCGCGCTCAGGAATTGCGCGCCCGGCACAAGGAGCAGACGTGGAATGGCAGCGAGAGCTCGAGGAGGCCAGCGACGAGGTTCGCGTGAGCTCGGCATCGAGGTCGTGCGCGCGCAGCGCACCTCACAGGCCCTCGACGCGATGGCGCACGAGATCAAGCGCCGCAAGAAGGAGCTGCCGTGGGGTGCCTGAGCGGGGACGAGAGCTAGCTGAGATGAAGGGCTGAGATGATCGGCCCAGACGCAGGCTCGGCAACCGGGAACACGGGTCGGCGCGAAGTCGAAGTCTCCATCTCGATCCGGACGATCCTGGTCGTCGCGGCAGTTGTAGCCGTTGCCCTTGCACTTGCTTCGATCGGCAAGGTCCTGCTGCTGATCTTGGTCTCGACCTTCAGCGTCGCCGTTCTCTCGCCCGTGGTGGACGCGATGGAGCGGCGGCTGCCATGGAGCCGGGCGCTCTGCGCGACGGTGCTGGTGGCGGGAATAGCCATCGTCGGCATCGGCTTCGTGGTTGTTTTGCTGGGGGCGATCGTCGACGGAGTTCGGAACTTCAGCGAAGCCCTGCCGGAGCTGGTGGACAAGGCCCGCCACAGCGACCTCGGTGGTCTGATCAATGGCCAAAGCGACGCGCTTGACGTCCTGAAGCAGCACACCGGCGAGATAACCAGCGGCCTTGGCAAGGCATCAGGCGGCCTGGCGGACGTGGGGGTGTCGGCCTTTGGTGTCGTCACGCTCGTTTTCTCGGTCACCTTCTTGACGCTCTTCGGGCTTGTCGACGAGCCCCGCGTTCGGGGCGCCATCGGGAGCATGCTCTATCGAGACAGCCGCGAGCGCTATGAGCGCCTGACGGACCGGATCATCAAGACGACGTCCCGCTACATGCTCGGCAATCTCGCGATCTCGGTGATCTGCGGGACGGTCTATGGCATCACTGCCGTGATCCTCGGGCTTCCCCACGCGTTCGCTCTCGCCGTGGTCGCCGGAATCCTCGATCTGATTCCGAACATCGGGGCCCTTCTCGCCGGGATCATCATCGGAATCGTCGCCCTCTCGGTAAGCCTCGGGGCGCTGATCGCCTTCGTGATCGTGATCGTCGTCTACCAGCAGATCGAGAACTACGTCCTGCAGCCGACGATCATCGGCAGGGCGGCGCGCGTCTCCGGATTCACCGTGATCGTGAGCGTCCTGGTGTTCGGGTCGCTCTTCGGCGTGATCGGGGCGATTATCGGCGTGCCGATCGCCGCCGCGATTCAGATCGTCCTGGAGGAGACCACCGCCGAGAGAAGAGCTGAGATCGCCGCCGCCGACGCTGGTCAGCAGCGACCTGCCTGACTGGACCGGCCCGAAGATTTCGTTCCCTCTCAACGACTCGGCCGAACCGCCGATTTGCAGGCGGTTTGGCGCGAGCCGCATGCCCTTTGAAAACCGTCAGGGCAAGGTGCGTCCCTGGTTTGGTTCACCCGGCCCTCTCGGCTCCGGGTCGACGGTCCTGAGCGCGATGCGTGACGACCGTGCGCCTGACACTCCTCGAGCCGGTCGCTGAGCCCCGTGTGGCGCCCACTCGGGCAAGTCCCTCAGAGCTCGATCTCCCCACCGACCGTGATCGTCCGGTCGCGAGGCAGCCGGAAGTACTGAGCGGGCTCGGCTGAGATGACCCGGGTCTCGAGGAAGAGGCGCTTGCGCCAGCGGCTCATTCCAGGACGGTCGGTGGGCCTCAGCTCCATCCTGGAGAGGTAGAAGGAGGTGTCTCGTGCGTCGACGGGGCTCTCCACGCCAGCCTCGGCGATTTGCCTGACCAGGGCCGGCACGTCGTAGTGCTCGGCGTAGCCGTGTTTGGCGCGGACGAAAGTGATGCCGTCGTCCTTGTAGCGCAGATCGTCTATCTCGAGCCGGTCCGATGGCCTGATCCGCGGGGTGGGCAGCGTCTCGAGCGAAAGGATGATCGCGTGCTCGGGCAGCGCGTGCAGGCGATCGGCGCAGGCGCGCATCGCCAGCGGCGCCGTCTCCTTTCCCCGGTTCAAGAACACTCCCGTGCCTGGGGTTCTGATCACCGGCGGGTCCATCGTCCTGAGGTCGTCGACGAAGGCCTGTAGCGGCCCCTCGACCTCGGAGCGCTCGGCGGTGACCAGCTCGCGCCCACGGAACCAGGTGGTCATGACGGTGAAGAGGACCACCCCGATCAGCAGCGGGACCCAGGCACCGTGGACGAACTTGGTCAGGTTCGCCGCCAAGAACGTGAGCTCCACGGCGAGGAACAGCCCCGCGCCCAAGAGCGCGAGCCAGAGGGGCCGTCGCCACAGGCGACGGACGATGACGAAGAAGAGGATCGTCGTGATCACGATCGTCCCGGTCACCGCCATCCCGAAGGCGAACGCGAGCTCTTCAGAGCTCTGGAACACGAGCACCAGGGCCAGCACGGCTCCCAGGAGGAGCCAGTTGATGACCGGCACGTAGATCTGCCCGTACTCGCGCTCAGAGGTGTGGATCACGCGCAGGCGCGGCAGGTACCCGAGCTTGGCCGCCTGGTGGGCGAGCGAGAAGGCGCCCGAGATCACCGCCTGCGAGGCGATAACGGTGGCGGCGGTCGCCAGTGCGACAAGCGGGACCAGGCCGCCCTGCGGCATGAGCCGGAAGAAAGGGGCATCGATCGAGTCGGGGTCGTCGATGATCAGCGCGCCCTGGCCGAGGTAACTGAGGATGCATGCCGGAAAGACGAGCAGCAGCCAGGCGCGAGCGATCGGGGGACGGCCGAAATGACCCAGGTCGGCATAGAGCGCCTCGACGCCCGTGATCGCGAGCACCACCGAGGCGAGCGCGAAGAACCCGCCACCAGTGAAGAGGAAGTCAAACGCGTAGGTCGGCGACAGCGCCTCGAGGACCTCGGGGTGCATCGTGATGCCGCGAATCCCGAGCGCGCCGATCGTGGCGAACCAGACGAGCATGATCGGGCCGAACAGGCGGCCGAGCGGGCCTGTGCCGTGGCGTTGCACCGCGAAGAGGGCGACGATGATCGCGAGGGTGATCGGGATCACGAAATCCTCCATCGAGGACGAGATCGTCTCCGTCCCCTCGACCGCCGAGAGCACGGAGATCGCCGGCGTGATCATGCTGTCGGCGAAGAACAGCGCCGCCCCGAACACGCCGACGCCCGCGAGCACGAACTTCGTCCGCGCTGGGAGCTCCTTCCCCATCTGGCGGATCTGCGAGATCAGGGCCATGATCCCGCCCTCCCCGTCGTTGTCGGCGCGCATCACGAAGCCGACGTACTTGACGGTGACGATCAACGTCACCGACCAGAAGATCAGCGAGACGACGCCGTAGACGCTCTCGAGCGAGGCCTCGATGGGATGCGGGTCGCCCGGGTCGAACGCGGTCTGAATCGTGTAAATCGGGCTCGTGCCGATGTCCCCGAAGACCACTCCGAGCGCCCCCACCACGAGCGCCGAGTTAGTCAGAGCGCGCCTTGCGCCGGCGTCCACGTGGCAAGCCTATGCCGTCGGCGTGGGGCCGCGCGAGCGCAGCTGTGATGAGAAACTGCCTTTGGCCTCTAACGGGCCGAGGAGGAACTCGAGATGAAGATCGACGACGACGTGCGGCGCGCAGAATCGTCGGCGGCAAGTCCGGCACGAGAGCCCGGCGCGGTCGAGCCCGACCTGAAGGTGGAGGCGCGATGAAGGCTCTGACCGTCGAGCCCGGAAATGCCGGTTCCCTCCGGCTCGACGATCTGCCGGAGCCGCTGGTCACCGAAGGGGCCGTACTCGTCGAGGCGGTCGCGCTCGGTGTCTGCGGCACGGACATCGAGATCGTCGACGGTGACTACGGGATGGCACCTCCGGATGCGCGGCGCCTCGTGCTCGGTCACGAGTCCCTGGGGCGCGTGCTCGATGCACCGCCGGGCAGCGCGCTCGAGACCGGCCAGCTGGTCGTAGCGATCGTCCGCCGGCCCGACCCCGAGCCGTGCCCGTCCTGCGCCCACGGGGAGTGGGACATGTGCAGCAACGGCCTCTACACCGAGGGCGGGATCTGGGGCCGCGACGGCTATGGGCGCGAGCGCTATCTGGTCGAGCCCGAGTTCACGGTTCCGGTCGACAACAACCTCGGCCTGCTGGCCGTGCTGCTGGAGCCGACGACCGTGGTGGCGAAGGCGTGGGAGCAGATCGAACGCATCGGTTCGCGCGCCTACTTCGCGCCGCGGCGCGCCTTGGTGACTGGCGCCGGCCCGATCGGGCTGCTCGCCGCCTTGCTGGGAGTGCAGCGTGGGCTGGAAGTGCATGTGCTCGACCGCATGACCGAAGGACCGAAGCCGGAGCTGGTCCGGGATCTCGGAGGCGTCTACCACACCGACATCGAGGAGGCATCGCAGGGAGCCGAGGTGGTGATCGAGTGCACGGGAGCCGCGGAGGTGGTCTTCGGGATCAGAGAGCACATCTCGCCGAACGCCATCGTCTGCTTCACGGGAGTCCCGGCGAGCGGCAAGACGATCGAGATCGACTTCAGCACGAGTGCGCGCGCAATGGTCCTGCGCAACGAAGTCGTCTTCGGGTCGGTCAATGCGAACCGCCGGCACTACGAGGCGGCTGCCGATGCCCTTGCCGCTGCGGATCGCTCGTGGCTCGAGCGCCTGATCACCAGGCGCGTGCCGGTCGACCGCTGGCAGGAGGCGTTCGAAAGGCAACCCGGCGACGTGAAGACGGTAATCGACTTTCAGAACAGGGGTGTTCGAGGATGAAGCTCGAGGACTACGGATTGATCGGTGACCTGCAGACCGCGGCGCTCGTCGGGCGCAACGGATCAATCGACTGGCTCTGCCTGCCGCGCTTCGACTCGGCGTCATGCTTCTCCGCTGCTCGGAGACGAGCGCCACGGGCGCTGGCAGCTGGCGCCAGCAGGCGCACTCCGCTCGACTTCACGCCGCTACCGCCCCGGCACGCTCGTGCTCGAGACGGACTTCGAGACCGCTGACGGCGCCGTGCGAGTGATCGACTTCATGCCGCGCCGGGGCGGTGGATCGCCGCAGCTGATTCGGATAGTCGAGGGTCTGCGAGGGCGTGTGCCGATGAAGATGGAGCTGTCGCTACGGCCGGACTACGGCTCGATCGTGCCGTTGATCGATCTGGCGCCGGGCGGGATGAGCGTCGCGGCGGGACCCGATGCCTTCTGGCTCACCACCCCCCTGGCGCTATCGGCCGAAGACGGGACGGTGGTGGCGGAGTTCCCCGCGATTGAGGGTGCCCGGGAGCGGTTGTGCTCGGATGGCATCCGTCCTTCGACCCGGCTCCCCCGGTCGAGGACGCGGAATCGGCGCTCGCGCGCACCGAGGTCGCCTGGCGCGAGTGGTCGGATCGCTGCACCTACGACGGCGAGTACCGCGACGAGGTGCTGAGGTCGTTGATCACGCTCAAGGCGATGACCCACGAGGTGACGGGTGCCGTCGTTGCCGCCCCGACAACCTCGCTTCCGGAGGACATCGGAGGCATACGCAACTGGGACTATCGGTACTGCTGGTTGCGTGACACGGCCCTGACCCTCACCGCGTTCTTCGTCGGCGGCTACACGGAGGAGGCGCTGGCCTATGCGGACTACATCCGCCGGGCGGCCACCGGTCATCCGTCCGAGGTCCAGATCATGTACGGCGTTGGCGGCGAGCGCCGTCTGACCGAGTTCGAGGTCGACGAGCTGCCCGGCTACGAGGGCTCGAGCCCCGTGCGGGTCGGCAACGCTGCTTCGGAGCAGTTCCAACTGGACGTGTACGGCGAGCTGATGGTGGCCATTCACATGGGGTCTCAGCTCGGCTTGCCGATGCGCGACTGGGCCCGGTGGGTCGGAGTCGTCGACTACGTCGAAAAGGTCTGGCGCGAGCCGGACGACGGGATCTGGGAACCGCGCGCCCCGCGGCGTCACTACACGTCATCCAAGATCATGGCGTGGACGGTGTTCGACCGCTCCCTCCGGATAGCCGAGCACCTCGGCCTGAAGGCCCCGGTCGAGCGATGGATAGAGGTCCACAACGAGATTCACGAAGAGGTCTGCGAGCGCGCCTACGACCCGGAGCGCAACACCTTCACCCAGTACTACGACTCGAAGGAGCTCGACGCAAGCGCGTTGAACATCGCGGTGGTGGGATTCCTTCCGAGCGACGACGAGCGCGTGATCGGCACGATCGAGGCGGTCGAGCGCGACCTCACGGTGGACGGCCTCGTGTCCCGTTACTCGACGGCCGAGACCGACGACGGCCTTCCGGGGAGCGAGGGGCAGTTCCTCGCCTGCTCGTTCTGGCTGGTCGGCGCCCTTGCCCTGAGCGGCCGGGTGGACGATGCGCGGGCCCTGCACGAGCGGCTGCTCGGGTTGTCGAACGACCTCGGCCTGCTCGCCGAGGAGTACGACGTTGAGCGTAAGCGGCAGATCGGCAACTTCCCACAGGCCTTTAGTCACTTTGCGCTCGTCAACGCTTCCCGGTCGCTCACGCTGGCCGAACGCCATCCGGGCGTTTCGCCCATCGATCTGGCCGCTGAACCGGTCGCGTTGGGTTTCCGCGCCAGGCAGTCCTGACGCAGCCGGCCTGGCGAGGAGCCCGGGGCACTTCGGTGGGCCACGTCGTCGTCATCCCTGCTTGAGGTTGGAGCGCGGCAGGTCGAGAGCCTCCGCGTGCGGCTGTCCGGCGTACGGCCCACGCGCCGTCAGGTTCCCGGCGCCGCAGCGCGCGGCGACCGCGAGCGCCGACTCGATGTCGAAACCGCAGCCGAGACCAAACGTCAGCCCGGCCGCGAACGAGTCGCCGGCGCCGTAAGCGTCGACCACCGGCCCGCCCAGCCGGGGAGCGTCAACCGAGCCGCTCGTGCCGCTGGAAGTGCTGTAAGTGACGCCTTCTGCCCCGTGCGTCGTGGCGATCGCTTCGGCGAAGTAGCCGAGCCGCTCCGGATCATCCTGCTCGCCGCGGTCGCTGCCGCTCCGCACGAGCACGTCCAGCGTCACGCCGCTGCCGTCGAGCGCGTCCCGCGCACGCGGGGTCGCTACCAGCATGCGCGCCTTCCGGGCCGCGCGAAGCGCGCCCACGTCGCCGCCGGTGAAGTAGACGCCGTCCATCTCCGCGAGCCGGTCCCACGGAAGCCTGTCGGCGGCCGTAGGGACCAGCCGTCTGCCGACCGTAGTGATCGTGCGCTCGCCGCGGGCGTCGAGGAAAGTCACGGCCCGCCGCTGCGGCCGCTCGTGGGTCGCCGCCACGAGGTCGACGCCGTGGCCGCGCAGCTGCGTGGCGGCGCGGTGCGCCAGCTCGTCGTCTCCGAGCGCGGTGAAGAACGTGGCCGTGCCCGCAAGCTTCACCAGTTGGACGACCGCGACTGCTCCGCCGCCCGCGGCCTCCGACCACCACTCGGGCGCGTTCACGATCTCGCCGGCGAGTGGTACGCGCTCGACGTCGAGAAAGTCAACCCACTCGACATGACCGACCACCGCGAAGCGCCGGCGAGCCGTCTCGTGGGCGCCACCCGGTTTCGGCGATCGATAATTCATCAACCCGCGTCCTACCGCGCCGCCAACCTACTACGAGCTCTCGGTCCCTCTGACCCGAGGCATACATCTTGCGCTCGGCCTCGCGCTGATGGAGTATCGCGACTGTGACTGGCCTTCGGCCGAAGCGGTGGCGCTGCTTCGAAACAGTTCTGTGCGCACCGGCGGGCTACCAAGGACGTAAGGCCAGATGGAGCTGATCGACATCACGCTTCCGATCCGTCCCGGCATGGTGGTGTACGCGGGGGATCCCGAGGTACATCTCGAGCGCAGCTACTCGATCGCCGCTGGAGATCCCGCGAACATCAGCCGGCTGGACCTCGGCGTGCACACGGGAACGCACATCGATGCGCCGTTGCATTTCATCGACGGGGCCGCCGGTGCCGAGGCAGTGCCGCTCGAGGCGCTAATCGGTCCGGCGGTCGTGGTCGACGCAACGTCGCTCGAGGAGGACATCGACGAGGCGGCCCTGGAGACGCTTGATCTGCCTGATGGCGCCGAGCGGCTGATCTTCAAGACACGGAGCTCTGAGCTGTGGAACAGCGACACCTTCTCGCACGACTTCGTCAGATTCGTGGAGAGCGGCGCGCGACGGATCGTCGGCATGGGCGTCCGGCTGGTCGGGATCGACTACCTGTCGATCGGTGACGAGCAGGCGCATCATGTCTTGCTCCGTGCGGGTGTCGTGCCCGTCGAGGGTCTCGACTTGCGCGAGGTGACCCCCGGCGCGTACGGGTTGATCTGCATGCCGATGAAGATCACCGGCTCGGACGGTGCCCCGGCTCGGGTGGTACTGACCAGGGAGTGAATGTGTGGCGGCTGGGAGTCAAGTTGGTTCGGATCAGCGTGCCCAGATCGCTCAGTCAGGACCGGCAAGCGCCGCCGGGGTCCACCTGGAGGGAGCAGATCGAAATCCAGCCGAGCCCCGTCCCGGACCGGCCCGCCGCAGCACATAAGCCTCGCCCAGCGGCCGCCCGGGGGTCAAGGTGCACCTGAACGCGCCACCTCGGCGAACCGTTCTAGTACGCGATCGCTGGAACCCGGTGGACGTATTCGCTGCTGGTGACCTGCTTCAGCATGAAGTCGGCCAGGTCGGCTCGCGAGATGCGCGTACCGTCCCTCGGAAGCCCGTCCGGGGCGACCCGGTAGTGACCGGTCCTAGGCCCGTTGGTAAGCCGCATCGGGCGGACTGCGATCCACTCCCAGTTGTGCTTCCGTAGCTCGTCGAGTGCCCGTCGATGGTCCTCGAGCGTGGGCCGCAGCATGAGCTTGGCGATGAAGACGACCGCAGCTGTGCGAGCGCCGGAGCCCTTCTCTCCCAGCACGCCGAAGTTTGACAAGAACACGAGCCTGCGAACCCCTTGGTCATCCATCGCGCTGGCGATGTTGCGTGCGGCAGTCGAGTAGAGGGTCGTCGCGCCGCGCTCGTCGGCACCGACGGTGCAGAAGGCCACCTCATGCCCCGGGAGGCATCGCCGGACGCTGTCCGCATCTGTCACGTCGGCCGCAACGACCTCCAGCGATTCGTGGTTCAGCTCGACGGTGGACGGGTTGCGAACCACCGCGGTCACACGATGACCGTCAGCGAGAGCGAGCTCTGTCAGAGAGCGCCCGACACCTCTGCTGGCACCGAAGACGATCAGCTTCACTCGGAATTCCGTTCGCACGCTAGCCCGTTGCCAAGCATGGCGAATGCTACCCCGCGCTGCCGTGCTCGGCTGAGCACGGAGTCTTGGCCTCCCTGGGGGAACGAAATCTCACCGCGAGGTGAGCACGCCGCCACCGCCAACACCATCCGAAACCGGGCCGGGGCCGTTCTTTCGAACCGTCGCAAGTCAGCGGGGGTCAACGCGGGTCCTCCCGGCGAGCGAGAAGGCGCCCGAGATCACCGCCTGCGAGGCGATAACGGTGGCTGTCGGCCGGGGTCATCCCGTCGCCATCGCCGTATCGATGTAATTCACGGGACCGACCCGCTCGACCGTGATCGCCAGGATGACGCGGTCGATCGCCGCCAGTGCCGAATCGGTCTGTGGCTCGGGCGGCTCATCCGTGCCGGCGATGCGCTGCATGATCGCCGCCGTCGCCGGGCCGATGCCCTCGGTGAGGATCTCGGCGCGGCCGGAGAACACCGCCGACGGATACGGCTGCGTGTGTCCCATTACGCAGAGCGATGCCCATCCGGTGCGGTGCACGTCGCGCGCCTTGAGGCGCTTCGACTCGGTGGAGATCAGCAGTCGTTCGCCGTCCCTCGAGTAGTAGACGACCGACTGGCGCGGCCTCCCTTCGGCTGTCTGGGTAGCGAGGACGCCGATGCGATGGGCATCCAGGAACTCCGCGAGTTCGGCGCTCAGGACGCTCATGCCTGCTCGGCTTCCGCCGCCGCGGCGAAAAACCCCTCCGGCTCGGCGACGACCGTATTCTCGAGCGTGCCCATCCCCTCGATCTCGACCCGGACCGTGTCGCCGACCTTGAGCAGGCCCTCCGGGAATGGCTGGCGGACCGCGCCGATCCCGGCGGGCGTCCCGGTCGCGATCACGTCGCCGGGCTCCACCCGACGGCCGCCCGCGTCGGCGAGCTGACCCCGAACAGGCCCTGGAGGTCCGCACCCATCGAGATCGCGTGGGAGGCCAGCCGAATGTGTGATCGAGCGAGGGTCAGGAGGACCGGATCAGTACGCCGCTGCGCCGACTGCAGGCTGCCTCGATCGCGGGGTAGGCGGTGGCGGTGGACCCGGCAGCGAATCGTCTCTCCCGAGGGCGTCGGTCTTGTCGGGAACGGCCACGAGCCGCACCTCACGTGAGGCCACTGGCTATGCCTGTTTCAAGAACGCCCGCCGTTAAGCGCTGGCCCCGGCGAGCTCGTCGGCCTCCTTCCTTGCTAGCGCCGCGTCGAGCACCGCGTACTCTGCTTCATCGATCGCCGCGACGGCGTAGTCGATCGCGAAGGCGGCGTCGCCCTCGGCGTTCTCCGCCCTCTTGTTCGCCCGGTCGACGTCGTGCTCGGCCCTGCGGTCGGTCATGTCCTCCTTCAATGCCGCCACGTGCTGGCTCCATGAGCGCTGCACGTCGTGCCACCAGGCGGAGATTCTGGCCCGATTCGCGTCGGCCGATTCGTGCAGCCTGTCGGCCTGGGCCTGAGCCGATGCGCGGGCGTTCGCGACGTCGGCCTCGAGGTCGGCCTTGGCCTTGCTCTGCGCCGTGGCCGCGTGGGCTTCCGCCTCCTGGGCGCGTGCGGCCAGCTTGTTCAGATCATCCGATAGAGCCATATCCGTCCCTTCAAAGGTCGTGATTGCGGATCCTTCGCGCCGACCTGAGACTCAGCTCGCGAACGACCCTCGGTACGCCGACCATACACCCGGCGCCCCCCATATATCCAGGCCCGCTGGCGTGATTTTTTGGTGAAGGCCGCGCCGCCATCATCGTCGATAGCCCGAGGAGGACGCTCACAGAGAACCGTGCCGTGCGCAACCGCGGTCTGGGCATCCAGGCCGTCGGCGGCGGCGGAGACTGGACGAGCGGCGATGCGCGCCAGTGCGCGAGCGCTACTCCTCCAGCCCATGGGAGACAGTCCGGCCTTCCGGAACCTCCCAGGTGCAGATGGCGTCGGCCGCGAAAAGCTCTGCGCCAGCCGCGGAGTTGCCACGCGCCCTCTCGGAGTAGACGCGTCGCACGATCTCCACGTTCTCCTGCGACATCGCCCGCGCAGTATCCGCGGCGGCGTTCTTGCGCAGCGCGGAGACGCTGTGACCGGGGGAGCAGCTCATAAGAATCCGGGTCCTGGCCGATCCACTCGGCACGCAGCGGTCAGCCTCCCGCATAACCTCCTCGGCCTCCTCGATGGTGATCTCCTCGGGTGCGGTCCCGGCGGCTAACAGCGGCTCGACCGTCCAACGATTGGAGATAGCGTTCGGCGCATGTCCAGACATCACAATTTGCTCCCGAGCCTGCGTCACCCCCGGTCCGCCAACGAGCTCTTGGTAGCTCGACTGATGGCCTTGGCGCTCGCCACCGTGGCGATCGACCTGTTAGTGGCATTCGCCTTCTATCTCCTGGAGCGTGATGCGGCCGGCACGGAGATCACGAACTACGGTGACGCACTCTTCTGGACAAGCTCGCAGATGACCACCGTCTCCTCATCGTTGCGGAACCCGATCACGACCGAAGGACGCGTTCTGGCTGTGGCAACCGATTTCACATCGATTGCCGTGGTTTCGTTGCTCTTCGGCACGATCGCTCAACAAATTCACTTCAAAAGCCCGAAGCGAGAGCGCTCTTTCCGCGGTCATGACGAGGACAAGGGCGAGGCCGCGGAGGGGCCAAGCTCAACCATTGGCTGACATCTACGGCGATGGCGCGTTGAGGACGCGAGCATCAGCACCTTGGACCAGTGCACCCTGCTTCACCCGAGCACGGTCTCGAAGCGCTTCGGTGAGCTCGTTCGCGGGCTCGACGTGCCGCGCGTATCACTTCACGGCCTGCGCCACACCTGGGCGTCGCTCGCGCTGCAAGCCGGCGTCAATCCGAAGGTCGTAAGCGAGCGACTCGGACACGCCACGGTCGCGTTCACGCTCGATCGCTACTCGCACGTGATGCCGGGGATGCAGGAGGACGCGGCGGCGAAGGTGGCGGCGCTGATCAACGGCGCGTGAGCCGTCGGGTTGCAATCGGGTTGCAATCGGACCTGCTCAGGGCCGTGCGGCGGCGCCGAAAAGACGCCGATAACGGCACTACTAAGCGGAGAGGGTGGGATTCGAACCCACGAGGCGACTTTCGCCGCCCACACGATTTCCAGTCGCGCACCTTAAGCCACTCGGTCACCTCTCCGGGACGGCCCCGAAGATAGCGGTGGTCAGCCGGGAACCGGCGCCTCGGGCAGGCGCTCGATCGCGGCGTCCATCTCGGTCTCACTGAACTCGAGATCGGCGAGCTCGCCGCTGAGAAAGTCGTCGTAGGCCGACATGTCGAAGTGGCCGTGGCCGCAGAGGTTGACCAAGATCACGCGCTCCTCGCCGGCCTGCTTGGCCTCCTCGGCCTCGTCGAAGACGACCCGCAGCGCGTGCGACGGCTCCGGCGCCGGGATGATCCCCTCGCTGCGGGCGAAGGCGATCGCCGCCTCGAAGGCGGCGGTCTGGGGCACTGCCCGGGCCTCGACGATCTCTTCCTTGACCAGGGCGCTGACGCTCGGCGCTGCGCCGTGGTAGCGGAGGCCTCCGGCGTGTACCGGCGGCGGCACGAAGTCATGCCCGAGCGTGTACATCGGCATCAGCGGGGTGAGCCCGACCGTGTCGCCGAAGTCGTAGCGATAGACGCCCAGGGTCAGGGTGGGGCAGGCTGCCGGCTCGGCGCCGATGAAGCGTGTCGACTTGCCCTCGCGCAGGTTCGCGCGAATGAACGGGAAGGCGACGCCGGCGAAGTTGGAGCCGCCGCCGACGCAGCCGACCACGACGTCCGGGTACTCCCCGGCGAGCTCGAGCTGCGCGATCGCCTCCTGGCCGATCACCGTCTGGTGCATGCAGACGTGGTTGAGCACCGAGCCCAGCGAGTAGTTGGTGTCCTCGCTCTTCGCGGCGACCTCAACCGCCTCGGAGATCGCGATCCCGAGGCTGCCCGAGGAGTGCTGGCCCTGCGAGCGCCCGGCCTCGGTCAGCTCCGAGGGGCTTCGGTGAACGGTGCCGCCCCAGGTTTCGATCATCGAGCGCCGAAACGGCTTTTGGTTGTAGGAGGCGCCGACCATGAATACCTCGCACTCGAGCCCGAACATCTGGCACGCCATCGCCAGCGCCGAGCCCCACTGGCCGGCGCCGGTCTCGGTCGAGAGCTTGCGGATGCCGGCTTGGTGGTTGTAGAAGACCTGGGCGACGGCTGTGTTCGGCTTGTGCGAGCCGGCGGGGGAGACGCCCTCGTACTTGTAGTAGATGTGCGCCGGGGTCTCGAGCGCGCGCTCGAGCCGGCGCGCGCGCAGCAGCGGCGTCGGCCGCCAGAGCTTGTAGATCTCGCGCACCTCGTCGGGGATCTCGATCTCGGGCTCGGCCGAGACCTCCTGCTCGATCAGCGCCATCGGGAACAACGGCGCCAGGTCGGCCGGACCGAGCGGCTCGCCGGTGCCGGGATGAAGCGGCGGCAGCGGCTCGCCCGGGAGGTCGGGCATCAGGTTGACCCAGTGGGTCGGTATCTCCGACTCCGACAACCGAAACTGAGTCTGATCGCTGGCGCTCAAGGCGTCTCCTCTCTCGGACCTGGCGGGGCCGCGATTGTATGGCGGGGCGGGCATCGAGGCATGGTGCCAGCGGTCGCCTAAGATCGAGCGATGGCCGACTCGAACGGGATCTGGAACGTCTACCTCTCCGGCGAGATCCATTCCGACTGGCGCGAGCGGATTGCCGAGGGGGTTCGCGAGGCCGGGCTCGAGGTCGAGTTGCACTCGCCGGTCACCGACCACGGCGCCTCCGACGACGTCGGCACCGACATCCTCGGCGCCGAGACCGAGGGCTTCTGGAAGGACCACAAGGGCGCCGGTGTCAACGCGGTGCGCACCCAGACCCTGTTGCGCCGTGCCGACATCGTCGTCGTTCGCTTCGGTGACAGGTACCGCCAGTGGAACGCCGCCTTCGAGGCGGGCTACGCGGCGGCGCTGGGCAAGCCGCTGGTAACCCTGCACGACCCCGAGCTCACCCATCCGCTGAAGGAGGTCGACCGCGCCGCAATGGCGACCGCCGAGACGCCCGAGCAGGTGGTTGAGATTCTCGGTTACGCGGTCGCCGGCCCGGGCGTTCGCGTCTGAGCCGCTAGCGCCGCGCCCGCTTCTTCGTGCCCTTTTTCGCCGAACGGCTGCGCGCCGCTGCCTTTCGCTTGCGTGTCTTCGCGCCCTTTTTCGCCGCCTGCGAGCGCTTGCGCGGGCCGCTCTTCACCCGGTCCTTGATCTCGTCGACCGCGGCCGAGAGCTCGTCGGCCGCTCGCCGGGCCGGCTTCGTCTTCGCTGCCCCCTGGCGCGGCAGCGAGTCCGCGAGCCGCTTGGCGACGTTCTTTCGCACGCCCCTGGTTCGCAGGCGCTTGTATAGCTTCTTGTCGCGCTTGGTCTTGGCCATTGATTTCTCCTCGTGTTTCGACGCCGTGCCTACGTCGCTACCCGCTCGAGGGCGACCGCACTCGCTAGCCTCTTTTCGCCGTCATCCGGAGGGGTGGCAGAGCGGTTGAATGCGGCGGTCTCGAAAACCGTTATGGGCGTTTTCTCGTCCATCGAGGGTTCGAATCCCTCCCCCTCCGTTCGCGCGCTGAACTTCCTGGAATCTGACGGTTTCCATTCGGCCGCGCACCTCGGGCATGGGGCTACGCGACGGGTGGCTCTGCCATATAAACGGGCCTGAATCCACGCTGACGCCCAAGATTCCGATCACACGCCGATCGCAAGAAGGGCGCCGGGCAGACTTCCAATCCAGCGCAATTAGAGCTCACACACAGGCGATGGCCGCCCGCAGACCCGAGGGAATCGTGATCCGCCACCGATCACGCTGCGCGAGCATGGGCGGCGGCTCGTGTGACTGTCGCCCCGGCTACCAGGCCCAGGTCTTCTCTTCGCGCGATCGAAAGACGATCCGGAAGACGTTTCGCACGCTCTCCGATGCCCGCGCCTGGCGAGCGGAGGCGCAGTCGGCGCTTCGGGCTGGGACGCTGCGCGCACCGACCCGGACCACCGTCGCCGAAACCGCCGACGAATGGCTCGCCGGAGCGAAGGCGCAGGTAATTAGGACTCGCTCGGGAACTCCATACAAACCGTCTGCGCTTCGCAGCTATGAGCGCTCGCTTCGAGTTCACGTCGTTCCTGCGTTCGGCCACATGCGCCTCTCCTCGGTGACCCGAGCAGCCGTTCAAGACCTCGTCGACGAGATGGTCGGCGCGGGCAAGAGCCCGTCGACGATCCGCAACTCGATCCTGCCCCTGCGGGCGATCTACAGGCGGGCCGTGGCTCGAGCCGACGTGATGACCAACCCCACGCTCGGGCTCGCGCTACCGGCGCCGAGGGGCGCTCGCGATCGAGTTGTCCCGCCGGCGGAGGCGGCACGCCTGTTGGAGGTGCTCGAGCCGGCTGACCAGGCGGTCTGGGCGACGGCGCTCTACGCCGGGGAGAGATACGCGGGCTTCGGGCCAAGGACGTGGACTTCGATGCGGGGGTGATCCGCGTCGAGCAGAGCTGGGACGACCAGGCCGGTCCGGTTGAACCGAAGAGCCGAGCGGGAGTGCGCCGCGTCCCCTTGACGCGACCGCTGCGAACCCTGCTCGCAGCCCATCTACTGCGCTCGGCCACGTATGACGACCACCTGTGCTTCGCCGATGACCACGGCGTCGCGCTCAACTCGGGCCCGCTGGTTCGCCGGGCAAGGTTTGGAAGACGGCAGGGCTCTCCCCGATCGGCCTGCACGAGTGTCGCCACACGTATGCCTCGTTCCTGATCGCCGCCGGCGTCAACGCGAAGGCCCTATCGGTCTACATGGGGCACTCGTCGATCACAGTCACGCTCGATCGCTACGGACATCTACTGCCCGGCCACGAGGGCGAGGCCGCCGAGATGCTGGATGGGTACCTAGAGCAGGGAGCCGCCGCCCCGTGACCGTCGGTCTACGAACTACGAAACCGAAGGTCACAGGTTCGAATCCTGTCGGGCCCGCTGAAAACCCACTGGTACTCGGCTGTTTAGCGGGAGGCCGGAGCGGGCGATGTGCTGCGCCGCCTACGTCCCGCCTACGGAGGCTCCTCCGTGTCGCCCAGCCACGACTCGGTCGGCTGAGGGATTACGCGCGGGTGCGTGGTGGGCGTCGGGATCGGCGCCTTCCTCGGCCGGCAGTCCGAGATACCGCCTGAGGTCGGCTGCTCAGCGCTGCTTGAACCTCGCCACGTAAGTCGCCGAGCTGCTCGCGGTCAGGTTGTGGGTTTGCGCGAAGCCATCCGACCAGGAGCTGAACAACCAGGACTTCTTCGCCTTGGTCTGCGGAGACGGCGCCGAGATCGTGTTGGTCGATCCCTGGATCACGGTCCTGGTGAACGGGGTTGGAAGCTGTGAGCCGTTCAGCGTCAGCGCGAACCCGCCGGGGCTGGAATTGAGCGTGATCGAGACCGTCTTCGGGTCCAGGCGCAGCGACTCGGTGTCGGTGAGCCCGCCGGAATCGGTCGCCGTGAGCCGCAGCTCCAGGTAGGCGGGGTACTCATGGTCCGGCGTCGTGAACGAGCCGCCCGCCACGCCCTCGAAGTTCTGCAGCGGGTGTGTGTGGCAGTTGGACGGGCAGTGATTGAGGATTAGGCTCCAAGAGAGCGCCGAGCCGGGAAGCGGTCCGTCCTGCGCGTCGGTGGCACCGCCGGCGAACTGAATCAGGTTGCCGACCGTCCAGGTCGTCCCGGCGGCCGGCGACGTGATCGTCGCATTCGGGGCGGTGTTGCCGACATTGATCGTCACCGCGGCAGTCGCCGAGGCGCCGTGGCTGTCGGTGACGCGCAGGCTCGGCGTATAGGTGCCTTGGCTCGTGTACGTATACGTGGGCGCGAGCGCCGTCGAGTCGTCGTAGGCGCCGTCCCCATCGAGGTCCCAGTCATAGCTGAGCGTGTCCCCGGCGTCCGGGTCGCTCGAGCCCGAGCCGTCAAAGGCGACGGTAAGCGGCGCCTGGCCGGTCGTCGGCGAGCCGGTCGCGACCGCTGTCGGCGGCTGATTCGCCGAGGTAAAGGTGATCCGCCGGATCGTCCCCCCATCGAAGTCGGGATAAAAGAGATCGCCGCCGGGGCCGATCTGTAGCTCGACCGGGTTCGCGGCCCCGGCCGCGAAGGTGCGGATCCTGGCGGGATCCGGCAGCCCGTTGGAGTTCGGAAGCATCGCCCAGATGCAGTCGCGCGAGTAATCGGCGAAGAAAAGCGCCCCGTCGTACTCATCGGGATAGCTGCCGTTCGGCGGCGCGAATGCGATGCCGGCGGCCGAGGAGCTGCCGGACGGACAGGTCTCGTTGGGGACGACTAGGGAGCCGTGATTCCAAGCATAGAGAGGGGCCTGGACCGCCCCGGCGCCGGCTGCGTAGAGGTTCTCGCAGATCGACAGGTTGGCCGAGTCATAGCCGCCCTGAAGGCCGGCGCCCTCGTAGCAGGGCCAGCCGAGATTGGTCACGCCGGCGGTCGGTGACTGGATCCGGTTGATCTCCTCCCAGGTGTTCCAGCCCACGTCCCCGATCCAGACCTCGCCTGTGCCGGGTCGAACCGCGAATCGGAACGGGTTGCGCATCCCGTAGGCGACGATGCGGCGGGCGTTGGGATCAGGGCTGACGAAGGGGTTGTCGGGAAGCGCAGCTCCCGTCGCCGGGTCTACGCGGAGAAGCGCCCCGTCCAGGCCGGTGGGGTCGCCCGCGGTGCGCAGGTCCTGGCTGCGCAGCGCCCCGCCCTCGGCGGTGGGTGGGGCGAGGGTTGCGCCGACGCCGCCCGGCGGGTCGCCGCAGGGGTTGAGCGGGCTGCCATCCTGGCCGTAGTCGACGAAGTTGAAGCTGGCTCCGTCGCCGCCGCTCACGTAAAGGGCGCCGTCGGGGCCGAAGTCGAGCGAGCCGACCGAGTGGCTCGGGTACTGCTGGCACCAGTCCTCGATCAGCACGCGCTCCGTGCCCGTCATCGAGTTGCCCGTCGCCGTGAGGCGCGAGAGCCGCCCGCTGACGACGCATCCGTCGGCGGTCGCACCCGGCGGGGTGGCACAGCCGTCGGAGGTGGCGCCCGCGGTCCCCCAGCGCGGCGCGGTGCCACCGATTGCGGCGTCGTAGGTGTAGAGCACGTAGACGTAGGGGTCCGCTGGGAAGTCCGGGTCGAGCGCCAGCCCGAGCAACCCGCGGTCCCAGAAGTTGTGCACCTGCGTCCTCAGGTCCGCGAAGACGTCCGGCTGCGTGTCCGTCAGCGAGTCGAAGACCTTGATCAGACCGCTCTTCTCGGCGACGAAGACGCGTCCGTCGGATGAGAAGCGGATCGCCGTCGGATTCGTGAGCCCGGAAAAGACGGTCTGCTCGGAGAAGCCGGTCGGATAGGTGGCGGCGGGCGCCGTCGCAGCCGACGCCAGACCCAAAACAACGGCGGCGAGGAGCGCCGTGGCCCCCACACGAAGTGTTTCGCGCACGTTTCTCACCTCGGCTCTATCAACGATCCCCGGCCACCAGAGCTTCCGCTCCGGGCCGATGGGCTGTCATGAGCCGTTCAAGTTCGCAGTTAGCTGAGCCAGGCGAGAGGAAGTGGCGGGGCGCACACAAGCGCCCCGCCACTCCACCACAGGCCGGGTCCGATCCGACGCGGGCTGACACCCCCGCGAGCAAGTAGCGGCGCTACGTAGTTACTGCATGGCCCCAAGTGCCGCTTTGCATGGAAAGCGACACTTCTGCATTCACGCGAAAGGGGCAGCCGGAGAACGGCACGCTACCCAGCGCATGTGGCTGGGGCCGGAAGGTCGCTGGTTCAAATCCAGTCGCCCCGACTAAACCCGCAACTCAGCTGGTCCCGCCGGCAGCGGGCATACGCGCGGTCCGGCCGCGCAGCGCCGACACTCTTACCTCCGAGATCGCGAGCGCGGTCAAGACGACGGTCACGCCCACGGCCAGCACGAGCGCCGAGACCTGAGTCCCCCAGCGGTGCGAGTCCGATGATTAGGCCCGCGGCCGCCAGGCGCTTCGCGTTCGTCCGGCCGGTCGTTCGCGACTGGAAGAGGCTCTCGCCGAGCAAAAACAGCGCGGGACCGCCGAGGACGATCGGCCAGGCCGACCCCGTGTTGAGGGTCGTGCGGTCCGGCGATCAGCAACTCGCTACCTGCCGCGGTGGCGATGACTCCGGCGACGATCGGGCGGAACGGTTTGATCGACCTAACAAAGTCGAGCCTGTTCGAGGATCGGGTCGCCGAGGACATCTTGAGAAGACGAGTCCCGATTGTCGTCGCTCGCGCTGCCCGCTACTGACGCAAAAGCTTGTAGACGGCGGCGCCGGTTGCCGCGCCGGCGACCGTCGCTCCGGCGAGCGCGCGGACGGCGTGCGGCCTTTCTCCCTTGATCCGTTGACCTACGGCTGTTCCCAACGAACCGCCCGCGATTTTCCTGACGTCCGGCATTGCGTCCCCTTCCGTAGCGCTTCCTCGAATGGGGCTACCCGCGGCCCGCGTCGACAAACGATTTCCGTCCGCGACCGGTGAGAGTTCGGCTTTGAAAGAAGGCCCACGCCCTCAGCGGGGCTCTGACCCGCTGCTCACGCCTCAAGCGCTCGCTTGATCGTTCCGACCACGTAGATCAACGAGAGCCCTAAGAACAAAGCTCCGATTGCGGCTCGGACGGAGTCTTCATCCATCGGGGTTCTGGCCGCGAGCGGCGGAGCGGCCTGGTCGGCGACCTTCTGTCGCCATCCCGCCAGCCCGGCCCTCCCAACGTCCTTCGCTTTCACTTTTGCCTCCTTCGCGGGGATCACGGACTCCATCCCAGCCTGGGAATCGGTGGGTTCCGGGGAGTCCTTCGCCTTGCACTTACCCGCTGGTCTCGGGCTGACCCCGGGCGTCTAGCGCTTGCGAGGCGGAGGGCGGCAATGCGTTTGTGGCCCCCTGGCCCCACCGGGTGGAGAGATAGTCGCTCCATGCGAAGCGGCTTTTTTTGCCATGCCAACCGAGTCTGTGCGAACATGCGTTCGATGGCCGACACTCCCGCACGCCAGGATGCAGCGAGCGCATCGACCCCGAACGCTTGCGGGTGTGGCTGATTCAGGAGCTCGCCGAGGTAGAGGAAGCAAGCATCGAGAACCCGAAATGGGCGATGGAGTCAGACAACGCAGAGAACGCCGAGACATCCGCGCCTGCGTCCACGAGTTTCTTAGGGCTGGCCACCGGGTCACTGCACTAGCGACCGCCGCGCGCAAAGTATCGCTTTGCATGAAAAGCGGAACACTGAGTTTGGCGTTCGCTACGAACATCTGCTTGGGCGCCCGTAGCCCGGGTACTAAGGAGTTAGGCAGCTTTTGCGTCGCCAAGACGCGATGCAACCTGCCAACCGGCTGGGAGCAAATGGGCGGGAGTGACTTCGAGTCACCCTGCACGGCCCAGGGCGGAACCAGAGAACAGGAGAAGCGGAACCTATGGAAGCAGCAACCATGAGCGGTGCCGCGCGCACCGATTCAGTTCGTCACACCGGCGTCATCCGCCGCCTGGCGACCGAGACCAAGCAGGCCTTCAAGACCACCGAGTTTTGGGCCATGGTCGGCGTCATCGTGGCGATTCTCGTCAGCGCGGCCGCGATCAACGGCGGCGACACCAGCGGAACCGATGAGTTCATCGCCCGCCAGGCGTGGCTCTATGTCGCGATCGTCGCCGGCGCCTACATGATCAGCCGCGGCCTGGCCAAGGCCGGCTCGAGTGATCCGTACACGGACACCCGTGACGACTCCAACGGGAGCCGTCACTAGTACCTGCGACAGCGCCTGGCTCACAGCCAGCGCGCCGCTCGCGTCGCATCGACCCGGTCGGGCCTTCCGAGGCTCGGCCGGGTTCTTTCTTTTGCGTAGCCCGATGGAAAGCGCCGCTTTTGGACGAGAAGCGTGCGTAGAAAGCTACTCGTTGAGTGCCTCCAGATGACATGTGTCGATGTGGAATTCCGGCGCATCCGAGTGAAACCAAAGGCAAGCGCCTGGTGCAATGCGCGAAAGGCGGCCCTTCATGACCGCCATCCCGGATGGCCGGCGGCTGAGGCGGGGCCATCCGGGATCTCGGGTTACGTTACCGGCACTTCACCTGCTCGAAGTAGCGCTTATCGAGCCAGTGGGCGACGTCCTTGCCGATCCCTGCACCCTGAACATCCGCCGTACGGAAGTGGATGCCGAGGTACACGCGTGCGTCGATGGTGTCGTCGATCACGTCGGTGAAGCGCCTGTAGGTGCGCGTCACGTCGGGCACGCCCGGGACGACCCTGACGACGCTGAACGCCAGCTTCTTGCGGTCGAAGAAGGCCTTCGCGGTATGCATGTACGCGCTCGTCACACAGTTGTATCCGGACGGATGGTCGGGGTACGGGGGCGTAGCCAGGAGCGGTGTCCAATCCGAATCCCCGGTGGTCCCGGGATTGCCGTCATCGTCGCCTTCGTGAATCGCGGTGATCGGCCGCCAAAAGCTCCAGAGCGCCTTGTCATCCCAGCAGTTGATAAAGGCGTCTGCGCCAGCCAGGTTCAGCGTCGCGAAGAGCCGGGCTTCCTCGACGAGCGTCAGCCCGCGGTCCTCGCTGATCGTTCGAAACGTTCGGTTGAACAGCTCCACCGGATTCACGGTGTAGAACTGGGCAACGGCCTCTTGCCCGGCGCTCCGCGGGCTGCCCAACGTCGGGCCCCCGAGCTTCTTGACCTCGTTGTATTCCCTCGCGTAGGCGTGGCTCGTGAGCGCGTGCGGGCCCTTCGTCCGGAACTGCGACGGGCCATGGAGAAGGAAGGGCTCAACCCTCGCCACCCATGCGAACGGGTCGTTGGCGAACCCAGGCGGGGTCGGACGCCAGGCGCCCGCGTCGTCGCCGACGGAGAACGAGAACGGCACGTAGCGCCCGTCGGTCGCTCTCGTCTCGAGCATTGCCGCGGCGGCGGCGGCCCCGGCCGCGATCCCACCAGTCTTGGCGGGACCGTCGGGAATATCTGCGAGCGCCTCGGCATAGAGGGCGTCGAGCCGATCGCGGACCACCGGAGCTAGCGGCGGCACGAGCCCGATCCCGAGTCCGTCGAGGACGTCGTGCGCGGCGGTCGCAACCGCGGCCTCCTGCGACGCCGACGGCGACGCGGGTGGAAGTCCGGTCAGATACGGCTGATGCCCGCCATCGATCGCGTTGACGGCGTCATAGACGGCCCCCTGCACCATCGCGAGATGCAACTCCGAGGCTTGCGGCGGCTGACCGGCGCCGGGAATAGGCGCGGTGGGTGAGTTGACCAGCGCGTTCACGGCATTGAGGTTCCACTCGCGCACCGTGTCGGAGCTCTGCGGCGGTGTTGGCGTGCGAGCGCTTGCGAGTGGTGCTGCGGCCAGCGCGAGCAGCGCTATGAGAGCGACAAGCAAACCGGTTCGGCGTGCCCGGATTGTCAGCTCCACGTGGAAAGTACGTTTTGTCTGAGCCCTCACGGTGGGCCTCCCTTGGTCGTGGCCCGGACCCGGGTCTCCAGCGAGGCGAGGGCCCTGGTGCCGATTACCGGGGAGGTTCTGGTGCGCGGGTTTCAGGCCCGCTACAGACCTGTTACAGCAGAAAAGCCCCATTACCGACGGTTCGAAGTTCCTTCTTGCGATCGCCTTGATCCACCTTTGAAGAACCAGCCCCCCGGTCCGCAGGCGACCAGCCCGAGCGCGCCGAGTGCCAGCAGCGAGAGCAGCGGTGCAAGCTTTCTCATCCGCGTCCGTCCTGGGCGAAGTCTGCCTTGATCGTTTTCTTGCACACCACGCTGCGGTGTAGTTCGTGACAACTCCAGGTCGAGTCCCTTGGGTTGTTGGGGCGGTACGTGCCCTTCATCACGCCGCGCGCCACGCGACACGGAAAGTAGCCTTCAACCACCTCAACCCTCCCCATTACCGCGCCGGCTGGCCCCCCGGGGAATAAGGCGCTTCCGCAGGACTTACTTCCGAACTCGGACACTGAAACGGTGCCCTCCGTCTCGAACGCTGCGATCGTCTCGGTCTCGGACGCTGCGGTGGCCTGATCGTCGCCGCCTCCGCAGGCGGTAAGCCCGGCCGCGCCAAGGGCCAGGAGCCAGAGCAGTAATGCAAGCTTCTTCATCTACGTCCTCCCAGGGTCGGGGTCGCGCTGGGCGACGGTGTGGCTGATTCTGGGTCGGCGCCCGAAGACGAGCCCCGCACCGCCGGCGATCGCGACGAGCGCGAGCATCGCGGTCGCGCCAGTCCCGGCGTCGCCCCAATCGAAGCCGTCGCTGGTCGCCGTGGCCTCGGGGCCGACGTCGGCGACGAACGGAACGGCCTGCGAGCCATCCCGGCGCAACACGACGCTGGAGGCATCGCTTCCTCGCGCCGTCTGGGGCGTCCCGCTCGTGGGTCCGTTGACGCTGGGGGCAGCCCAAACGACAGATACCGCGAGCGCGCAGATGGCGATGGTGAGGACCAAGCCGCGCACGAATCTTTGGGTGTTGCTCTTCACGTCGCGCTCCTCTCATTGGCGTGCAGGTGTGATCTCATGCCGCGAAAGGTTGCGCTCGCGTGTTTTCAGGCCCGTTTCAACCAAGCAACAGCTGTTAGCGTCGGAGCCGGGAGGCCAGCCAAATGGAGTTCCGGATCCTGGGACCGCTTGAGGTGTGGGACGAAGGTTGCGAGGTTTCCCTGGGCGGGCGCAAGCCGCGTGCGCTTCTCGCCCTGCTTCTCCTGCACTGCAACGAGGTCGTTTCCGCCGACCGGCTGATCGACGAGCTCTGGGGCGAGGACTCACCCGACCGCGCCACCGCCGCGCTGCGAGTCAACGTCTCGCGACTTCGCAAGGGGCTTGCGCAGGACGTGCTCACGACCAGATCGCCGGGCTACGTCATCCGGGTCGAGCCCGACGATCTCGATCTCCAGCGATTCGAGCGGCTGGTGGACGAGGGGAGGAGCTTGCTTGCCCGCGGCCTGGCGCCCGACGCGTCGGAGCGGCTGCGCGAGGCGCTGTCGCTGTGGAGGGGCCCGGCGCTCGCGGACTTCGCCTACGAGGACTTCGCCCAGGCGGCGATCGCCCGCCTCGAGGAGATCAGGTTGGCAGCGGTCGAGCTCCGGATCGACGCCGACCTCGCACTCGGGCGCCACGACGAGCTCGTTGGCGAGCTCGAGGCCCTCGTCGCCGAGCAACCACTCCGCGAACGTCTCAGGGGTTACCTGATGACGGCGCTTTACCGGTCGGGTCGGCAGGCGGAGGCACTGGACGCCTACAAGGATGGGCGCCGAGCCCTCGTCGACGAGCTCGGGATCGAGCCGAGTGCTGCGCTCCAGGAGCTTGAGCGGGCGATCCTTCGGCAGCAACCGGCGTTGAACCTCCCGGCGACTGCGTCGGTCGGCGAGGCCGCCGAGCGCTCGATTCTCGTCGCGATCACGCAGGAGACATGCGTCGACGCGCTGCTCGCGGTGGCCGAGCCGCTTGTCCGAGACCCGCCTCGCGTGATGGTCCTGGCCAGGCTCGTCTCCGACGCGGCCGAGCTTGGGTCGGCGTCAGCCTGGCTCGAAGAGCACCGGTGTGCGCTCGAAGCGCGCGGTGTCCCAGCCCGTGCGGCCGCGTTCACGTCGACGGCGCCGGGAGAGGAGCTGGCTCGGCTCGCCACCGAGCTCGACGTCGATCTGCTGATGACCGACGCCCCCGAAGAGCTCCTGGCCGAGGGAGCGCCCGACGAGCAGCTCACCGCCGTACTTGCAGAGACGCCCTGCGACGTGGCGCTGCTCGCCGCTCGGGACGCGACGCCCGAGGGCCCCGTCCTCGTCCCCTTCGGAGGGGCCGAGCACGATTGGGCGGCGGTCGAGCTCGGCGCCTGGTTCGCGCGCGCCGAGGATGTCCCGCTGCGGCTCGCAGGTGCCGCGGCAGTGCCGGAGCACGGCAGGCGCGACGCAAGCCGCCTGCTTTCGCACGGCGCGCTCGCGGTCCAACGGGTCCTCGGCATCTCGGCCGAGCCGCTGCTGGCTCCGCCGGGAGAAGAGGGCATGCTGGAGGCGAGCCGCGACGCCGGTCTGCTCGTCGTCGGGCTGTCGACGAGGTGGCACCGCGAGGGCCTCGGCCCGGCCCGCCTCAGACTCGCCGCCGAGGCCACCCCGCCGACGCTCCTCGTCCGGCGGGGTCTGCGCCCTGGCGGCCTCGCTCCGCCGCCGGCGCTGACGCGCTTCACCTGGTCCATTCGCCCTTAGGGCCAGGTCGGAGCCGCTCAGGTCGCACAAGCGGGCTCGTACGGCCGGTCCGGGAGGAACTGCTCCCACTCCGCGGGCGTCAGCGTGCGGTTAGCGAGTCTGCAGGCACGTTGGGCCCATGACTCCGGGTCGACGTCGTAGACGGCCCCGTGGCCGTCGCCGTGGGTGAGCAGCAGGCGGCGCCCGTCGGCGGAGAGGTCGATCGCCGCCCGGCGCTCGCCGGCCTTCAGCCTCGGGCCGATCTGGGTGCCGGTGGCGACGTCCCAGAGGGCCGCCCCCCCCTCGAAGCCGGAAACGGCGAGCATCGTGCCGTCGGCGCTGAAGTCGAGCGTCATCGCGCCGGCACTGCCCTGGTCGAGCTCACGAATCAGCTCGCCTGTATCTACGTCCCAGAGGCGGACCGTCGGGACCAACCCGCCGGTCGCGAGCGTCCGTCCGTCCGGGCTGAACGCGGCGGAAGCGAAGAACGTGCCGCGATCGACCGGCAAGCCGGCGATCCGCGAGTTCCGCTCAAGGTCCCAGAGCTCCACCTCGTCAGCGTCGGCGCCCATGAAGGCGACGACCGGCTCGGTCGGGCTGAAGACGACATCGCCCTCGTCGCTGAAGTATCCGCCAAGCGCGGAGCCGGTTGCGACGTCGATCAGCTTGATGTCGCCCGCGTAGCTGTTCGTAGCCAGTGTGGTCCCGTCCGGGCTGATGCTCGCGCCCCAGCCTGCCGAGCCAACAGGAATCGGCCCCCGGCGCTGCGATCGCGAGGCCACGTCCCAGAGCGTGGCGTCGCCGTCCAGGGTGACGGCCGCGAGCGTTCGCCCGTCCGGAGTGAAAGCGAGGCCCTTGACCTCGCCATCGGTCTTCAGCGGCGGGCCGGTGTCGGTCAGGTCGCTCGTATCCCAGAGCCCGATCCCGTCCCCCTTCAGGCCGACGGCGAACAGCCGCCCGTCGGGACTGAACCGCCCCGGATGGGCCTCATAGCCTGGTTCGACGGCCGCGCCGTCGTCGGTGAACCTGAACTCCCGTCCGAGACCGCGGTCCCCGCCGAGGTCCCAGGCGATCGCCGTCCCGTCGAAGCTCGCGGTGTAGAGCGTCTCGCCGTCGGGGCTGAAGACGGGCTGCTGGACCGAGGCCGAGTGGCCGCTGAGCGTTTCGTGAGCAGTCGCGGAGCCCGCATCCCACAGGGTCACGGTTCCGTCGAAGCTCGTCGACACGACCGTCCTGCCGTCGGGACTGAACAGCAGCTGGTTCGTGCCCGCGGCGCCCGTGCCCGGCGCCTCTCGCACGGCTCCCGTGCGCAGGTCGATCAGCCGGAGGCCGCGGTCGAGACCGATCGCCGCCGTGCGGCCATCCGGGCTCAGCGCCAGCGCTCGGTAGCCGGGTGGAATCTCGAATGTCTGCGACTTCCTGTGGCCGGCGAGGTCCCACCAGGCGAGCTCGCCCGCCGAAGCGGTGACGAGCGCGTCGCCATCGGCCGTCAGCGCGAAGTTGTGGTCGGTCCACCACTGGGAGATGTAGCGCCCGAGGAAGCCCGGCGGCTCGATCGGGGAGCCGATCGGCTTCAGGGTGGCGGCGCTTCGGATCATGATCCGTGCCGAGCCTTCGTCACCTCCTCCAACGGCCTCGAGCACGGCAAGCCGCCCGGCGTCCTGCGTGAAAGCCATGCGGCTTGCGCTTCGGCGCCCGATCTGCGCCTCGGCCAGCCGTTCCCGGGTCTGCGCATCGACCAGGCGAACGTAGCCCTCACCGCCGATCGCGAGCGTCGCTCCGTCAGGGCTGTACGCGACACTGCCGGCTTCCTCGACACTGTCGCCCCCCGTTCCTCGCAGCGGCTCGCCGATCCGCTCGAACGTTCGAGCGTCGTAGAGGAGCACGCCTCCCTCGGCGGGTACGGCCAGCGTCCTCCCGTCAGGGCTGACGGCGATCCCGGCGCCACCGCCATGCATGATCCCGACCGCCGGACTCGCCCTCAGGAGGTCGGAGAACAGGTAGCTGCGGGTCTGGGCCGAATCGTCGATCGCGACCGCCTGGCGGGCGAGCAGGAGCGAACGGTCGAGATCCTCCTCGACGAGCGCCTGGGCGCCGAGGCGCTGGGCGAGCTGGGCTGTCTCCGCGTCGCGTGCCTCGCCGCGCTGGATCAGGGCGAATATGCCTCCCGCCAGGGCGGCGGCCAGCAGGACCCCGACCCCGGCGAGCAGCGCGCGAAGACGCCGGTTGGTGCGCCGGGCCCGTTTCGTCTCCTGCTCGGTGACCTCACGGCTCTCGGTCACAAACTCACGCTCGAGCTGGTTCAGGTCGAGCGCATGATCGGCGGTCCATTCGAGCGCCGCAGCGAGGCGCGCGCCGCGGTAGAGCTCGCCCTGATCGCGCCCTTCCGCCTCCCATTGGGTCGCCGCCTGGGTGATGTTATGGCGAAGCCGGCGCCCTTCGGTATCCTGCTCGATCCACTCGTGCAGGCGAGGCCATTCGCGAAGCAGCGCCTCGTGAGCGACCTCGACCGAGCCCTCGCCGACGGTGACGAGGCGGCTATCGGCCAGCGTCGCGAGCACGTCGGCCACGTCCTCGTTGCGCTCCAGGTCGAGTTCGGCGAGTGGAGCGCGGCGGCGCACCGGCAGCTCGCCCTCGCCCTCGCCGACCAGGCGCAACATGATCGCGCGCACGAGCTGCTTGCGCCCGTCGGGGACGCGAGCGTAGGTGCCCTCGGCCAGCCGCGCAACGGCGCCGTGAACGCCGGCGGACTCGCGGTAGGCAGCGAGGGCCAGCGCGTCGTCCTGGCGCTTCTGCCAGAGCTCGAGCAGGGCGGTGGAAAGCAACGGCAGCGCGCCCGGTTCGCCCTCGACGTCGTCGACCAGCGCGTCGGCCAGCTCCGGCTCCACCCGCAGCCCCACCCGCCCGGCGGGCAGCTCGACGACACGCCGCAACTCCGAGGCCTGCATCGGCCCGACCAGCACGTGGTTCGCACCCAGCAGCTCGGCAAGTCCCGGGTGGGCGGCGAACCGCCCGTAGAAGTCGGCGCGCAGCGCGACCACGACGACCGCTCGACCCTCCGGATCGGTGGCTGCGCGAGCAAGGGTGTCGGCGAACGCGCTGCGCTCGGCCTCGGATTGGCAGGCGGTGAACAATTCCTCGAGCTGGTCGACCACGAGCAGGAGGCGCTCGTTGGCGGGCAGTCCGTCGAGGGCCTCGACGAGAGGATCCCTCGCTCCCGACACGAGCGCGCGGCGAAGCTCGTCCAGCGGCCGCTCGCCGGGGCGCAGCAGCACACGGCGCCACCGCTCGCTGCCCGGCAGGACTCCTCCGGCGAGGGCCGGGAGAAGACCGGCGCGGACGACCGACGACTTGCCGCTGCCCGACGGCCCGACGATGCCCAGGAAGCCGACCCCGACGAGGCGGGCGACGAGCTCGGCGACTAGCCGCTCGCGGCCGAAGAAATACTCGGCATCCACCGGCTCGAAGCTCGCCAGACCCTTGAACGGGCAGATCCCGTCGGTGGACACGCGGGCCGGGGTGACTGGGCCCGCGAGGGTCCGCGCCTGCTCGCGCGCGAGCTGGAGGTCGACCACCTTCCCCGCCAGCTCGGCCTCGACCTCGCTCAGGTCGCTGCGGCCGCCGGCGGCACGCGAGGCGACATCGACGAGCACGCGGCTCGCCTCGTCGACCGCGACCGCGAGCCCCGCCCCGGCGAACTCCCGGCAGCTCGCGTAGCGCCGCTCCGGCTCCTTCGCCAGCGCCCGCGCGATCACCGCGTCGAGCGCCGCCGGCAACTCCGGCCGCTCTGCGCTCGGCGCTGGCGGTTCGGTTTCGAGGTGGGCGAAGACGACCGCGGTCTCCGAGTCACGCCGAAACGGCGGCTGCCCGACCAAACACTCGTAGAGCACGCAGCCGAGCGAGTAGACGTCCGCCCGCCCGTCGGACTGCTCACCGGCGATCTGCTCGGGTGCGACGTAGTCGATCGTGCCCATCAGGTGGCCGTCCTCGCCGATCGCGGTCTCCTCGGAGACCCGCTTCGTGAGCCCGAAGTCCGCCAGGTAGACGTGGTCGGAGCCGTCGGGACGGGCGCCCCTGTCGAGGAGCACATTGGAGGGCTTGACGTCGCGATGGACGAGGTCGTGGGCATGGGCCGCATCGAGGGCGCTGGCTACCTGCGCGACGATGCCAATCGCGTCCCCCGGGTCCAGACGGCCTCGGCGTAGGCGCTCTTTCAGGTCACGCCCCTCGACGTAGCGCATGGCGATGAAGAGCAGATCGTCGGTCGTCCCGGCCCCGTAGATCGGGACGATGTTCGGGTGGTCGATCGACGCGGCCAGCTCCGACTCGCGCAGGAAGCGGTCACGGAACGATTCGTCCTCGGCGAGGCCGGCAGCGAGCAGCTTCAGCGCAACCTTCCGCTTCAGCCGCAGATCCTCGGCCAGGTAGACGATGCTCATGCCGCCGAAGCCCAGCAGCGACTCGATCCGGTAGCCGGCGACCTCGGTGCCGACCTGCGGGTCATCGCTCACTTGCACGTGCGCATCCTCACTTTCGGCGGCTGCGGGAACGATAGGGCGCCTCGCGAGGATCTGTGCAGGCCGCGGTTACAACGCGGTTTCAGGCGCGTAACGCGTGTCGTCCGCTTGAGGTGCGCTCGGCCCGATTCGTTCTCGCTGCGACGCAGGGATTGTCGAGCGACAACGCCTACCGGCCTGATCGCGGACGATCGCTCTTCGTCTCGACGAGGGCTGTTGCCGATCTGAAACGGACCTGAAACGGGCCGGGTCGATGATCGGATTCGACCGACGATCCTGGGAGGACGCGGATGAAGAAGCTTGCACTGCTGCTCTCGCTGCTGGCACTCGGCGCGCTTGGGCTTGCCGCCTGCGGAGGAGGCGGCGACGATGAGGCCGCCGCAGCGTCCGAGAGCGAGACCGCGCGTGACCGCACGTCCTGCGGCGACGTCCGGGTCAGTGGCCGCCCGTTCCCGCTGGTCGAGGTCGCGGTGGTTGAGGGCGACGTTCCGTGTCGCGCGGCGCGGCGGGTGATCGAGGACCTCTACCACGGCAGGGTCGACGACTTGGTGGCGTCCGAACCCTACCTCGGGGAGATCGCGCTCGTGGGCTCGTGGAGGTGCGGGGGACTCGATGGCCTCAAGTCGTGCAAGAAGGCGGTGAGGACGCCATCAGTGAAAAAGATCAGGGCGCGCGCCCCGATAGACGAGGGTGGCCAAACGCCGGACCCGATGGAGGCGTCCGAGACCGAGACCACGGTCGGGTCGGGCGGCGAGGCGGCCAGTCCGCCGCCGACCCCTGCGGGCGTCGGTCCCACCGAGGATCCTCACGCCGCAAGGCAGACGGTGACCGAGCAGGGCGTTCCGTTCTCGTTCAGGGTGCCGGTTGGGCACTTCGACCGCGGCACGGAAGGATGGTGGGAAAGGTTCTCCAGCATCTCTACCGACAAGTCCGCCGGAGGGCCGATCTCGATCAACAAGTCCGAAACGGGGCCACAAGGCGCAGAGGCGATCATCTTTTGGACCAGCTTCCCCGCCGGCGAATACGCCGATCCGTGCGCCCGTCTGCTGAGCCCACCGGTTGGTTCATCGGCCGCCGATCTCGCGGCCGCAGTGTCGGCGGCGCCGGGCACCGAGCTCCTCACAGGGCCTTCGAACGTAGCCCTGGGCGGGCGCCCCGCGAAGCACGTGGAGCTCACCGTTCGCGAGCGGGTCGGCTGCGACCCGGGATTCTTCTACACCTGGAAAGACGTGTTCGGCGGTGCGTTGTGGCCGAAGACGGGCGTAAGCGACACGATCAGGGTATGGATCGTGGATGTGCACGGTACGCGCCTCTTCATCGAAGCCGAGACAAAAAAGTGGGCCAGCCGCGACTTCGAGCAGGAAGTCCAACAGATCGTCGAATCGATCAAGTTCGAATAGAGGCTCGTCCATGTGGCGCGGCAGCGCTTCATCTGCCTGGCCTCCCGGCGCCGGACGCTGAGCGCTGTTGCTGAACTGAAACAGACCTGAAACGGAACGCGTCGATGATCGGATGCGACAGCCGATTCGAGGAGGACGCGGATGAAAAAGCTTGCACTGCTGCTCTCGCTGCTGGCGCTCGGTGCGCTTGGGCTTACCGCCTGCGGAGGAGACGACGACGATCAGGCCACCGCAGCGTCCGAGAGCGAGACCACGGGTGACGGCAACCCATATGACTATGACGAACTCGCCGCCGATCCCGCCGATAACAAGTTCTGCGGCACCTCTGAGCGCTGGAGGCTCACGGTGGTTGAAGGCGACTTTTCGTGTCGCGAGGCGCGGCGCTTGATGCACCGCGTTGCATACAACCGGCTCCCGTATCAATGGCGGTGCAGCGGACCGGAAGGCGCGACCGGCGGCTATGAGGCGTGCACGAACCTACCGGGGGCGTCATCGAGGATTGTGATTAAGGTCGGCTTCGGCAAGGCGGCCACGGAGGCCGACCCCGGAATCAAGAACCGGCTCAGTGATGAGCAACTCATCACAAGGAGGGGTAACGAGTGGGCGCCGCTCTTCGCGCAGGGGGGCTACGCGCCCTCGCTCTGTAGCTACATGGGCCAGCCAGCATGCGAGCGGATGGGCTGCGAGCGCGTGGGCGACCAGCCGATCAAGAACTGCACGCCGGTGTCGGCGGAGTTTCGGGAGTCCTTTGCCGATGCGACGGTGGAGCGGGTCGGTGTCCAGGACCACTACGCCTACGCGGAGTTCACGAACGGCGAGTCGGTGGAGTTCGAAGCCAAGAACTCTGCCTGGTTCATCACGGAAAGGTGGATCAAGGACGTGGGCAGGAGGTAGCTTCGGCGGTAGTTGGAGCGGAGAGCTGGGCCCCGCCGCGCGGCCGTACCGCTTTCCATGCTAAGCGGGCACTTTGGGCCATGCGGCACCGAGGTAGATAGTCCGCTTAGCCCATATCAGCGGAGTACCGCTTTCGTCCAAAGCGGTACTTCTGGGCTACTCCGACAGCCCGGCGGCTTCGAGGGCTTCGCTCCGCTCGGCGAACTCGTCGACGCGAATCGGCTGTATCAAGCGAAAATCGAGCAGATAGTCGAGGGCTGGAGTCGCCTTTGGACCCTCCGATGAATGCCTTCGATCGTGAGTCGTGACGACCGCATCGCGGCGGCGAGAGTGCTCAGGATTTCGCATCGAGTCCTCCGCCGTGACTCCGCATGCGGACTGACGGGCTCAGGTCGCTTGAAGCCCGCTGGGAATCGGCCGCAGTCCGCCAAAATCAAGGGGACGGGGCGGGCCGTCGATCGGCGACTCCGAGCCGCCGTATCCGAACGCGGTCTCGCCGCTCAGTCGGCCGCCGATCCGCCTCTGCACCGCGCGCACCTCGCGCAGCGCATCGCGCAGCCGGCGGCGTTGCGCCGGCTCCAGGGCCTTCGGGTCGAGGAAATCGTCGGGCTCGATCCCGCGCTCGAGCTGCTCGGCCTGGTGCTCGAGACGCAGGGAGTGGAAGAGCTCGAATGCGGCATCCAGAGAGCGGGCGTCCTCGTCGTCGACGGTTCCCGCGGCGGACGCGGCGGCGAGGCGCGCCGGCGTCGAGGAGGGCGCAATCGCACCGGCCGCGAGGCTCGCATAGCGGGCGATCGTAGTCACCGGCAGCAGCCCGCGGTGCTTGATGTCGAGCCGGCCGCGGTGCTCGCCGGAGCGCTCGAGGGCGAACTCGCGCAGGCGGCCGACCCCGGGCCTCTGCGCCAAGGCCAGGCTCAGCATCAGCCGCAGCAGCCCCCGTCGCCGATTCGCCGTCTCGAACTCCCGCTGGAGGTCCGGCGCGCCACCCTCTTGGAAGATCGCGCGGCCGTCCAAGAACAGCGAGATCACGATCAAGCCCTTGTTCTCGGTCGGATTAGCGATCGACGCGCGGATCAGCCGGCGCCAGGCGCTGACGGGGCGATTGAAGAGGTCCTGCCCGGCGGTCGCCCCGCGCTCGTCGGCTGCAAAGCCGCTGCGCGAGAGGGCCTCGCTTACTCGAGAGCCGAGCGAGTGCATGTAGCTCCTCGCCTCCTCGTCATCCTCGTCGCCGTCCCAGGCGAGGGCGGAATCGATGTCCGAGCCGGGTGCCGGCTCCTGCCGGCCGTGGCTGCCGAGCGCAAACCAGGTCAGCGGGCACGGGGGCGGGCCGAGTTCGGAGATCGAGCGCTCGATCGAGCGTCGGGTGATCGCGTCGGCGAGCGCTGAGATGCTCGTACTCGACTGCGGATCTGCGATTGTTGCCACGGCGGTCATCCCTTCAGCGACCGTAGGCGCGCGACGCGGTCTCGACCACGCACTCCTGCACAGCCCGTGTGTGCATTCGTGCATAGTCGGTTCCCCGTCGACCGCCTGATCGGCGGCGTCTGCGACGCCGCCCTTCCGGAGACCGTCCACGGGGAAGAAACCAGCAGCTTGGCTGGTATGCGCTTGCGTAACTGGGGTGTCGGGGGTAGGCTCGGCGCGTGCCGGTCGGTAGGTCGCTCCAAGCCTCGGTTGCCCTCATAGCGACGATGTTGATCGGCGCCTCCGCGGCGCTGGCCGTGGCTCCGGAGGTCACTGGCGACGGCGTTGGCGACGTCGAGATCGGCGCCAAGGCGTCCAAGCTCAAGCAGGCGGGCCTGATCGGCCGCCTCCGCCCCGGGTGCGAGCTCGCTCCTAACACGCGCAGCGCAAAGCTGAAGCCTCCGCTGAAGGGCGTCGTCAACTTCACTACGACGTCACCGCGCCGCGCCGACAGCATCTTCGTCACCGGGGGCGCGAAGGCCTCAGGCGTCGGAATCGGGTCCTCTAAGCACGCTGTCAAGGCGGCTTTCCCGCACGTCAAGTTCGACCACGGGACCGAGGACGTGTTCGGGATCACACTCGCCAAAGTCCCGAAGGCCGACGGCGGCAAGTTTCAGATCGCGGTCGACGTCTCGAGCAAGAAGGTGACCGCGTTCGGCGTGCCGTTCATCGCCTTCTGCGAGTAGAGCGAACGAGCACCGGCGGCCGACGAGGCCCGTACGGCGATGCATCACGGGGCAGCATGGGAGCGCCGCCGCCAGCCGGTTGCTTCACATCAGCCGCAATGGGTGGACGCGCACCCGGCGCCGACTTCGCCGGTACGCTGCCGCGCCGTGGCCCGGATCACGCTCGGTCGAGAAGCCCAGGTTCTCCATGAAGCGCGTTCCCTCGACAGGACCTCTTTCGGATCGTTTCGTGTACCGGAGCTCGACGATCCCCACTTCGTCCAATCACTGATGTCCGATTACGAGATGGACCTCCTGCGTTGGAGCTACGAGGCCAAAGTGTCGCTTTGCACGGAAAGCGGCACGTCCGACGTGAAACTGCCGTCGTGTGACTACCGTGAACGCGACGCGGCGTGACCTCCGCTGCGGATCCAGGTACCCCTGAGTTCCCTACAAGCCGGAGCGTGGTGGCGGGACCGGTGGTTGCGGCCGTTACGTTGCTCACGGCGCTACTGGCGACGCACTCGGTGGGAGTGCCGTTTCGCGACCCTGACCATGTCGTCGGGCGACGCTTGGCCCTGGTGGCGTGTGGGGTGGCGCTGCTGGTCCTGCTCGACATCGTCGTCCGCGCCGGTTGGCGGTCGCGGAAGCTCACACCGTCGCGCCTGGCGATCCGAAGCGTCCAGCGCGAGCGCTGGACCCGACGCCAGGTCGCGGCCGTGGCCATCGCTCTGGTCAGTTTCTACGTGACCTATCTGGCGTATCGAAATCTCAAGAGCATCATTCCGCTGCTCAGGCCCGATGAGCTCTTCGACGCTCAGCTGGCGGACTTCGATCGCAGCCTCTTCGGCGGAAACGATCCCGCCGGCCTGCTGCACACCCTCCTGGGCACCGGAATGGCAGCGCAGATCCTCTCGATCGTGTACGTGGTCTTCATCGCGCTTGTGCCGATCTCGCTCGCCATCGCCCTCGTGTTCTCCCCCGACCGGCAGGGCGGCATCTTCTACGCCACAGCCATGTCGATCAACTGGGGCCTGGGCATCGTGAGCTATTTCCTGCTACCTGCGATGGGACCGATATACGCTGCGCCGGGCGGCTTTGCCGACCTGCCCGCTACCGAGGTCTCCCACCTACAGGGCCTTATGCTGGACCAGCGAATCGACTTCCTTCGCGATCCGGCAGCTCCGGACGCGGCTCAGAACATTGCGGCTTTCGGCTCGCTGCACGTCTCGATCATCTTCACGGCCGCGGTCGCGGCGCATATGCTCGGGCTAGGCCGGAACCTGCGGATCGGAATATGGACCCTGTTCGCGCTTAGCTTCGTCGCCACCATCTACCTGGGCTGGCACTACGTGGTTGACGACGTGGCGGGCATCGTCATCGGCCTGACGGCCCTTGCCCTCGCCCGCCGCCTCACCGGCTTCGAGCCGCAGATCCCGAAGCCGCGCGATCTGTTCAGCTGAAAGTTGTGCTTTGGTGAAGCTCGCCTGACCGGCGCCATCGTCGGCGCCCTGCAGTAGGAGGGTTGCGATGAACGAGCACAGGGATACCCGTGTCGACGAGTACATCCAAGGTCTGCCGGAGTGGCAGCAGGCGGTCTGCCGCGAGGTGCGGGAGATCGTCCACAGGGCGGACCCCGAGGTCGAGGAGACGATCAAGCGCCGCGTGCAGCCCTACTTCGTCCTGGAGGGCAACGTGTGCGCCCTGCTCGCGGCGAAAAAGCACGTGTGCGTGTTCCTCTACGACGGCGGCATCGTTCCCGACCCGGACGGGATCATCACCCACGGACACGAGAACCAGACCGCCCGCCAGATCTCGATCCACGAGGGCGAGAAGATCAACCGTGACGCGCTGCGCGAGATCTTGCGACTGATCATCGCCAACAACCGGGCGGGGGGCTGGCGCAAGATCAAGCGCGTGCAGGAGGAGGAGCGATGACCAAGCGCATCGACGATCGCAGCGAGGCGAGACGACAGGCCCGGCGGCGTGGGCGGACGGTAGCTGAGGCGAACCGGGCGCCGGAAGCGCGCGGCAGCAGTCAGCTGAGGAAGCAGAAGTCCACCCCGCCCAGCACTTCGCGACGGCTACGACGCGACGGCCTTCGGGCGGACACGGGTAGCCTGGGGTCAGGGATCAGGCAATCAGCGGCAACGCCATGCGACCGCACGAGGAGTGGAGAGAGATGGGCAAGTACGCAGTCGTTAACCCCGCAACCGGCGAGACGGTCAAGGAGTACCCGGATATCTCCGACGAGGATCTCTCGGCGGCAATCGCGGCGGCCGAGGCCGCGCACCGCGACTGGGCGCTGAAGACCTCGGTCTCCGAGCGAGCCTCCATGGTCAAGAGGGTTGCCGAGCTTCACTCCGAGCGGCGCGAGACGCTTGCCGAGACCGCGGTGCGCGAGATGGGCAAGCCGATGGAGCAGGCCCTCGGCGAGGTCGACTTCTGCACCGACATCTACGGCTACTACGCCGACAACGCAGAGGACTTCCTCAAGGACGAGCCGATCTCGCTGCTGGCCGGCGACGGCACGGCGCTGATCCGTCGGACGTCGGTTGGCCCGCTCCTGGGAATCATGCCCTGGAACTTTCCCTACTACCAAGTAGCCCGCTTCGCGGGGCCGAACCTCGTCGTCGGCAACCCGATCCTGCTCAAGCCCGCGCACCAGTGCCCCGAGTCGGCGGAGGCGATTCAGACGATGTTCGCGGACGCCGGCTTCCCCGACGGCGCCTACGAGACAATCTTCGCCTCGAACGATCAGATCGCCGATACGATCGCCGATCCGCGCATCCGGGGCGTCTCGCTGACCGGCTCCGAGCGGGCCGGAGCCGCGGTCGCCGAGATCGCCGGGCGCAACCTGAAGAAGGTCGTGCTCGAGCTCGGCGGCTCCGATCCGTTCATCCTCCTGGGAGCCGAGAACATGGAGGAGGCGGTCGAGGCCGCGGTCGCCGGGCGCCTCGACAACACCGGCCAGTCCTGCAATGCCGCGAAGCGGTTCATCGTCGCCGACGAGCTCTACGACGATTTCCTCGAGAAGTTCACCGCCACGATGACCGCGGCCGAGCCCGGCGATCCGATGTCCGAGAGCGCCGAGATGGGACCGCTCTCGTCAGCGAATGCCGCCGAGACCCTGCAGGATCAACTCGATCGGGCGGTCGCCCAGGGCGCGGAGATAGCCGCCGGCGGGGATCGGAAGGACAATTACTTCTCGAGCACAGTGCTGGTTGGAGTCACTGCGGAGAACGACGCCTACCACGAGGAGTTCTTCGGGCCGGTCGCGAGCGTTTACCGGGTCGGCTCCGAGGAGGAGGCGATCGAACTGGCGAACGACACGCCGTTCGGGCTCGGCTCGTACGTCTTCTCCGACGATCCCGACCAAGCGCTCCGAGTGGCCGACGGCCTCGATACGGGGATGGTCTACGTCAACGGGGTGGGCGCCGACGGTGCCGAACTGCCATTCGGCGGCGTCAAGCGATCGGGCTTCGGCCGCGAGCTCGGCCGCTACGGGATCGAGGAGTTCGTTAACAAGAAGCTGATCCGCGTGCTGAAGTAGCTCGGGGAGCGTTCACCCCGACTTCGTGTCAGGCGAGTCCCGCGCCGGGGTTGCCGGTGACCGCCGCGAGGCCGGGGCCGGGTTCGACGTCGACGTCGGTCGCGTGCAGGATCGCGCCGCAGGCTGCGCAGTGGGGCTCGGCCCGGGTGATCTGGCCGCAGGAGCGATGGCGATAGAGGGTCGGCGGACCGGCCTCGCCGGCGGTCCAGCGATCGCCCCAGGCGACCATCGCCATCAGCACGTCGACGAACTCCCATCCCATCTGGGTGAGCGCGTATTCGTCCCGCGGCGGGCGCTCGGAATAGGGGCGGCGCTCGAGCACCCCGGCCTCGACCAGGTGGCGAAGCCGCTCGGCGAGGACCTTGCGGGAGATCCCGAGGTCGCGCTGGAGGTCGTCGAAGCGGTTGATCCCGATGAAGACGTCGCGGATGACGAGCGGCGACCACGGCTCGCCGACAATCGCGAGACTGCGGGCGATCGAGCACGTCATCTGCGAGAAGTCGGTTCGCTGCATCGGTTTAGCTTAGTTCCCTCAAGGAACCTAAACCGGTAAGGTGCGTTTCTCAAAGGAACCCAGATCCAGCGACACCGCATAGGAGGCAACGATGGAACTACCCACGATCGTCAGCGAGCAGGAGTGGCAGCAGTCTCATGAGAAGCTGCTGGCGAAGGAAAAGCAGGCGACCAGGGAGCGCGACGAGCTCGCCGCCGAGCGCCGGCGCCAGCCGATGACCGAGATCTCCGCCGGACTATGAGTTCGAGGGCCCCGACGGTGTCGTCAAGCTGCCCGAGCTGTTCGAAGGGCGCGCTCAGCTGATCCTCTACCACTTCTGGTTTGCCCCGGACGAGAAGCCGTGCGGCGGCTGCACGATGTTCACCGACCAGGTCAGCCCACTTGCCCACATGCAGGCGCGTGACGTCTCATTCGCACTGGTGTCGCGGGCGCCGCAGGGCCAGATCGAGCAGTTCAAGCGCCGCATGGGTTGGTCGATCCCCTGGTACACCGTGATCGGCGAGGACTTCCAGAAAGCGCGCGGGACGAGCGAGTACTTCTCGCTCGACGTCTACATCCGCGACGGCGAGCGGGTCTTCCTCACCTATGCGACCACCGCCCGCGGGGTCGAGGCGCTGGGGAGCGTCTGGACGTTTCTCGACCTGACCCCGCTCGGCCGCCAGGAGGAATGGGAGGACACTCCGCCCGGACGTCCGCAGACGCCGCCCTACTCGTGGTGGCGGTTCCACGACGAGTACGAGCAGGCTCGATGATCGCGGCCCACGTCGGAGCGCTGCCGATCGAGGAGTTGCTCGGGCTGGCCCCGGCGCTCGGCACCTTCTGGCTGGCGCTTCGCGCCCGGCTCTCGGCGCGTCTACGAGAGCGCTGAATGGCAGCCGCCCTCGGCTGGGGCGCGCTCGCCGCGTCCTCCTTGGTGCTCGGAGTCTTGCTCGCGTTCGCCCGGCGCTGGCCCGCGGCGGTAGTCGGGCTCGTGCTCGCCTTTGGCGCCGGGGCCCTGATCAGCGCGGTCAGCTTCGAGCTCGCCGAGGAGGGGATCAAAGTCGGGAGCCCGCAGTCGGTGGGGATCGGGCTGGCGATCGGAGCGATCAGCTACTACCTGGCCGACGGCCTGATCGCGGACCGCACGGGCACCGGCCGGGGTAAGCGCGGGAGATCCGATGGCGACAACGCCGGGCTCAGCCTCGCCTTGGGCTCCTTCCTCGACGGCATCCCCGAACAGCTGGTCCTCGGCATCGGGCTTGCGGGCGGTCAGTCGATCAGCGTCGCCCTGCTCGCCGCGATCTTCGTCTCCAACCTGCCCGAGGGGATCGGGGCGGCCACGGATATGCAGAGCTCAGGCACCTCCCGCGCCAGTGTTTTGCGGTTGTTCTTGGCCGTCGGCGTGGTCTGCGCCGGCGCCACCGTGGTCGGCTACGCGGTCGCCGACTCGATCTCGGGTGAGCTTCAGGCGGCGGTCGACGGTTTCGCCGCCGGAGCCCTGCTGGTGATGCTGATCGACTCGATGATTCCCGAGGCGCGCCGTCAGGCGGGCCGCCGCGCGGGTCTCGCCGCCGCTGTCGGGTTCGCGCTCGCGAGCGCGCTTTCGAATGTCTAGCGCGGTGACATCCCAGCCCGCGGTCGTCGCGCCCGACTCGTTCAAGGGCACCTTGAGCGCCCCGGAGGTGGCGGGCGCGATCGCCGAAGGCCTCCGCTCCGGCGGGATCGACGCCGTCGAGCTGCCCGTCGGCGATGGCGGGGAGGGCACGCTCGAGGCGCTGGTCGAGGCCCTCGACGGCGAGTACCGCACGGCCACGGTGAGCGATCCGCTCGGCCGCCCGCTGGAGGCGCGCTTCGGGCTCTTGCCCGACGGCCGGGCGGTGGTCGAGATGGCCAAGGCCAGTGGGCTCGGACTGGTGGCCGAGCATGAACGCGACGTCTGGGCGGCGACGACTCGCGGCACCGGGGAGCTGATCGCGGCGGCGGCGGCGGCCGGTGCCTCGACCGTCGTCGTCACCGTCGGTGGCAGTGCGACCACCGACGGCGGCGCCGGTGCGCTCGAGGCGCTAGACCAAGCCGGGGTGGAGCCGAGGCTGGAGGTGGTCTGCGACGTGCGCACGCCCTGGGAGGACGCCCCGCGTGTGTTCGGCCCGCAAAAGGGGGCCGACGAGGCGATGGTCGCGCGCCTCGAAGAGCGCTTGGACGCGCTCGCGACAACCGCGCCTCGAGACCCCCGGGGCGAGCCGATGACCGGCTGTGCCGGCGGGCTGTCGGGCGGCCTGTGGGCATTTCGCGACGCCACCCTCGTGCCCGGCGCCGCCTATGTCCTCGATGCAATCGGCTTCGACGCGCGGATGCGCGCGGCGGCCTTCGTCGTCACCGGAGAGGGAAAGCTCGATGCCCAGACCCTCGCGGGCAAGGTCGTCGGCGAGCTCGCCGCCCGCTGCCAACGGGCCGGAGTGGCTTGCCACGCCGTGGTCGGCAGCAGCGAGCTCGATCCCTCCGCCGAGATCGCGCTCACCAGCGTTCGCGAGGCGACCGACCTCGAGGAGCTCAGGCAGGCCGGTCTGGAGCTGGCTCGATCTCGGTGAGCAGGAAGTCGTAGGCGGGCAGGGTGAGGAACTCGACGAACTCCTCCGCCAGCGCCACCTGCTCGAACAGAGCCCGGGACGCCTCCGGACGGCCCTCAGACTCGAACCAGTCGTCGTCGCCGATCTCCTCGCGGATCCGCTCCAGCTGCTCGTCCTCGATCTCGCGCACCAGCGCCGCGTCGACCGTGCGGCCATCGTCGAGCTCGGCGTCGTAGCGGATCCACTGCCACACCTGCGAGCGCGCGATCTCGGCCGTCGCGGCATCCTCCATCAGCCCGTAGATCGCCGCGGCGCCGTTGCCGCGCAGCCACGATGAGATGTACTGGATGCCGACGTTGACGTCGCTGCGCAGGCCCTCGAGCGTGATCTCGCCCGGCGTGGCGGCGATGTCGAGCAGGTCGCCTGCCGACACAGACACCTCCTCACGCATCCGGTCGACCTGGTTCGGGCGATCGCCGAGCACCGCGTCGAACTCCTCCGTCGCCGCGCCGACCATGTCGGGGTGCGCGACCCAGGTGCCGTCGAAGCCGTCCCCGGCCTCGCGGCTCTTGTCCTCGCGCAGCTTCGCCATCGCCTTCTCGTTCGCCTCCTCGTCGCTGCGACTGGGGACGAAGGCGGCCATCCCGCCCATCGCGTGCGCGCCGCGCCGATGACAGGTCTTCACCAACAGCTCGGTGTAGGCGCGCATGAACGGCGCCGTCATCGTCACCGAGTTGCGGTCGGGGAGCACGAACTCGGGCCGCTCGCGAAAGCACTTGATCGCGCTGAACATGTAATCCCAGCGACCTGCGTTCAAGCCGGCGGAGTGGTCGCGCAGCTCGAACAGGATCTCCTCCATCTCGAAGGCCGCGGGCAGGGTCTCGATCAGCACCGTCGCCTTGATCGTGCCGCGCTCGACGCCGAGCGACTGCTGTGCGAACTCGAACACATCGTTCCAAAGCCGGGCTTCGAGATGGCTCTCCATCTTCGGCAGATAGAAGTACGGTCCGCTCCCGGCCTCGAGCAGCGCGCGGGCGTTGTGGAAGAAGTAAAACCCGAAGTCGCAGAGCCCGCCCGCAATCGGATCGCCGTCGACGAGCAGGTGTCGCTCGGGCAGATGCCAGCCCCGCGGGCGAACGAGCAGGGTCGCCACCTGGTCGTCGAGCCGGTACTCCTTGCCCTCCGGCGAGCTGAACTCGATCGTGCGGGCGATCGCGTCGGAGAGGTTCACCTGGCCGCCGATCATGTTCGCCCAGGTCGGTGAGTTGGAGTCCTCGAAGTCGGCCATGAAGCCGCGGGCGCCGGAGTTGAGCGCGTTGATCACCATCTTTCGCTGCGTCGGGCCGGTGATCTCCACGCGGCGGTCCTCGAGGTCGGCGGGCGGCGGTCCGACCCGCCAGTCGCTTTCGCGGACCTCACGGGTGTCGTCACCGAACTCGAGCGTCTCGCCGTCGGCGAAGCGCGCCCGGCGCTCGGCGCGCCGGCGCAGGAGCTCCTGGCGGCCGGGCTCGAAGCGTTCGTGCAGCTCACCGACGAAGGCGAGCGCGTCGTCGGTCAGGACCTCGTCGAAGCGCTCCTCCAGCGGCGCGCGGATCTCGATGCTCAACTCGGCCGTCCTCCCTCAATCGACATCGACAGCAGTTCCATCGGGTGGTAGACGCGCAGCCGGCGACCAAGCTTCTCGCTCTGGGCGGCGATCTGCAGCGCGCAGCCCGGATTGCCCGCGATCACGGCCTCGGCACCGGTGTCGAGCAGGTTGCGGGCCTTTCGCTGCCCGAGCTCGGCCGCGGGCTCGGGCTGGAGCATGTTGTAGACGCCGGCGGACCCGCAGCAGAGCTCCCACTCGGCGGGCTCGAGCAACTCGAGCTCGGGGATCTGCGCCAGCAGCTCGCGCGGCTGGGCACGCACCCCCTGGGCGTGGGCCAGGTGGCAGGCGTCGTGGTAGGCGGCTCGGAGTGCCACCGGGTGGCGCGGGGCACGCGGCTCGGCGTCGTGGAGCAGCTCGGTCACGTCGCGCACCTTGGCCGAGAACTCCGCCGCCCGCTCGGCCCACTCGCCGTCCTCGCGCAGCAGGTGCCCGTAGTCCTTCATCGCCGACCCGCACCCGGCCGCGTTCACCGCGACGAAGTCGAAACGCTCAAAGGCCGCGATCGTCCGCTTGGCGAGCTCGGTCGCCTCGGCGTCATAGCCGGAGTGCAGCTGCAGGGCGCCGCAGCAACGAGGCTCGCGCACCGCGGTCACGGCGAACCCCTCCGCGGCGAGGACCCGCGCCGTTGCCAGGTTGACGTCGCGGAAGAAGACTCGCTGCACGCAGCCCTGGAGCAGCCCGATCCGGGCCCGGGCCGGGCCGTGCGGGGAGAAGCTCTCGGGCAGTTGGCGCAGCGACGAGCCAAGCGGGGTGCGGGGGGTGAGGGCGGCGAGCGCGCGCAGCCGTGGGAAGCGGGCGAGCAGGCCGCTCTCGGCGGCGATCCGGTCGAGGCCGAGACGACGGGCGCCGGCGAGCAGGGGCGCCAGCGCGCGCAGGCGGCCGGGGTGGGTGAAGCTCTCGAACAACAGGCGCCGAAACAGGCGATCGGCCGGACCGCGGTCGGCGTTTCGCTCGACCTGAGCGCGGGTGTCCTCGATCAACTTGTCGTATTGAACGCCCGAGGGACAGGCGGTGACGCAGGCCATGCAGCCGAGGCATTGGTCGATGTGGGTGACCAGCTCGGTCGACATCTCGCTGCCCTGCTCGAGCCCGGCGCGCATCAGCACGATCCGGCCCCGGGGCGAGTCCATCTCCTCGTTCCAGAGCGCGTAGGTGGGACAGGTGGTGAGGCAGAAGCCGCAGTGGACGCAATCGTCGATCAACTCCATGCTCGGCGGGCGAAGCTCGTCGAAGGCGCGCTCGGTGGCCATCAGATCCCCCCGACGAAGATGCCCGGGCGCATCGTGCGCTGCGGGTCGAAGCGCTCCTTCACGCGCCGGGCGAGCTCGAGCCGGCCCGGGTCGCGCTCGTCCCAGACGTCGAGCGCCTGGCGCACCCCGGGAGGGGCGTCGAGAACCACGCACGGCGAGGGGGCGAGGCGGCGGCGAAGCTCGCCGACCGCGACCGCGGCGGCATCGTCGTCGAGGCCCTCGAAAGCGAGCCACGAGATCCCCAGCGCCGCCCGCCCCGAGAGGGTGGCCCCCGCGCGCTCGGCCTCATCCACCAGCTGGGCGAGGTCCGTTTGCACGCCCGACACCCTCACCACCACACCGGTCTCCGAACGCTGGAGCGACCGCTGCGCATCCCACAGCCCCGCGTCGTCCTCGACCAGCTCTCCGCCACGGGCGAGCTCGGCGGCGGCCGTGGCCTGGTCGGCCGCGGCCTCGCCTGCAAAGCGCGCGAGCACCGCGCCGGCGCCCTCAGACCAACTCGCGTCGAGCGACTCCATCTCCAGATGCGAGTGCGAGAGCGTCGCGCTCAGGGCCGCGAGCTGCTCGGGGGTTTCGGCCGCCAAGCGCATCGTCACGCGCGGGCGCAGCGGATGCAGGCGGACGATCACCCGAACGATCAGGCCGAGCGTCCCGAATGAGCCGGAGAGCAGCTTCGCAAGGTCGTAGCCGGCGACGTTCTTGATCACCCCGCTGCCCGCCCGCGCGACGGTGCCGTCGGCGAGTGCCATGGTCATCCCCAGCACCAAGTCGCGCGCGGCCCCGTAGCGGTGACGAAGGGGACCCGAGTCGCCGCTTGCGACGACCCCACCGATCGTCGCCGCGTCCTCGGCACCCAGCGGAGGGTCGAGCGCCAGCATCTGTCCCTGCTCGGCGAAGGCGGTCTGAGCGGTCGCCAGCGGCGCGCCGGCCTCGAGCACGGCGGTCAGGTCGCCGACGTTGTGCTCGACCACGTCTGCCATGCCGGCGGTGGAGAGCTCGAGGTCGGCGGGCTCGCCGAGGCCTCCCCAGGCGAGCTTGGTGGCACCCCCCACCGGGCACACGCGTGCGCCCTCATCCGAGCAGCGCCGCAGCAGCCCAGCTGCCTCCTCGTGCGAGGCGGGGGTCTCGCGGGTCACGGTCCCGGACGCCAAATCAGAATCGCTCCGCGACCCCCGCCTGCTCGAGCGGGTGCCGGCGATAGGGCCCGGGCACCTCGCCGCACAGGCGCGGGGTCGGCATCACCTTGCCGGGGTTGGCGAGGCCGTCGGGGTCAAACGCGCAGCGCAGCCGCTGGAACGTGGCCAGATCGGGCTCGGAGAACATCGACGGCATGTAGCGCTTCTTGTCGATGCCGACGCCGTGCTCGCCGGTTATCGACCCGCCCGCATCGACGCAGGCCTGGACGATCAGCCCGGCGAGCTCCTCCGCTCGCTCCGGCTCGCCCTCCTTGGCGCCGTCGTAGAGAACCAGCGGGTGCAGGTTGCCGTCGCCGGCGTGGAACACGTTCGCCACCTGCAGCTGATGCTCCTCGGAGAGCTCGTCGATCTGGCGCAGCACCTCCGGCAGCCGCGTCCTCGGGATCACGCTGTCCTGGACGTAGTAATTCGGCGCGATACGGCCCATCGCGGCGAACGCGGCCTTGCGCGCCTTCCAGATCAGCGCCCGCTCGGCCTCGTCCTGGGCGACCCGGACTCCCGTCGCTCCCTTTTGCTCGCAGATCTCGACCACCTTCTCGAACCCCGCGTCGCATTCATGCTCGGAGCCGTCGAGCTCGACCACGAGCGCCGCGCCGGCGTCGGTTGGATAACCGGCGTTGGTCGCACCCTCGGCCGCCTGGATCGAGAGCCGGTCCATCATCTCCATCGCGCCCGGGACCATGCCTTTGGAGACGATCTCCGACACCGCCTCGCCGGCCTCGCCGGTGGTCGGGAAGAAGGCGACCAGCGTGCGCACCGCCTCAGGCTTCGGGATCACACGTAGCCAGATCTTCGTCGCCACCCCCAGCGTGCCCTCGGATCCGACGAAGGCGCCGAGCAGGTCATAGCCGGAGCGGTCGAGCTCCTTGCCGCCGACCTGCACCAGCTCGCCGTCGGCCAGCACCAGCTCGAGGCCGGTGACGTAGTTGGTGGTGAAGCCGTACTTGAAGCAGTGCGCGCCACCCGAGTTCTCGGCCACGTTGCCCCCGATCGAGCAGACGATTTGGCTCGAGGGATCGGGCGGGTAGAAGTGCTCGGGGGCGACGGCCTTCGAAACGTCGAGGTTGGTCACCCCCGGCTCCACCACCACGCGCTGATTCGCCAGGTCGACCTCGATCACCCTGTTCATCCGCGAGAGCGCGATCAGCACCCCTTCCTCCACCGGCATCGCCCCTCCCGAGAGGCCCGAACCGGCGCCGCGGGCCACCCACGGAACCTCGGCCTCGTAGCAGGCGCGGACCACGCGTTGAACCTCCTCGGCCGAGGCAGGCAACACCGCCGCGGCCGGCACCTGCGCGTACTGGAGCAGCCCGTCGGACTCATACGTCTTCAGCTGGTGTGGATGCGTGTAGACGTGCTCGGCGCCGCAGATCGACTCGAGCTGCACGATCAGGCTGTGATCGTCCTCAGACAACCATCCAGGAGAGTACGGAGGTCGACTGCAGGTAGACGATGATGCACATCACCAGCAGCAGCGCCAGGCTCCAGAACAGCACCCGGCGGAAGATATCGCCCTCCTTGCCTGCCAGGGCCACGGCGGCGGCGCCGATCGCCAGGTTCTGAGGCGAGATCATCTTCCCGAGCACGCCCCCGGAGCTGTTGGCCGAGGCCATGAGGACGTCGGAGATCCCCGCCTCCTTCGCCGCCTCCACCTGCAGGGCTCCGAACAGCGCGTTGGATGAGGTGTCCGAGCCGGTGATCGCAACCCCGAGCCAGCCGATCATCGAGGAGAGGAAGGCGAAGACGCCGCCGGCGCCGGCGATCCAGCGTCCGAGAGTGGTGGTCATCCCGGTCAGGTTCATCACGTAGGCGAGCCCGAGGACCGCCATCACGGTGATGATCGCGAACTTGAGCTGGTCCAAAGTGGCGCCGTAGGCGCGCAGCGCCTCGCCGACCCGGACTCGCAGCGCCGCCATCGTCAACAGCCCGCAGATCAGCACGATCGTGCCCGGCGTGTCCCAGAACGAGAACGCATACGTCTGTGCCGAGGGCGCCTCGCCCTCGGGAGTTATGACGTTGAGGCCGGGCCAGTCGAAGCCATTGACCGTCTCGTTGACTCGATCGAACTTGATCCCGCCCGAGAACTCGAACAGGAAGCGCTCGACCGGGTCGACCAGCTTCGCGATCGCGAAGACGGCGACGATGATGATGTACGGCGCATAGGCCTCGAGCTTCTCGCGAGTCGAGTCCTGCTCCTGGTTTCTGAGCCGGACGCCGCGCTCGAGCGCGGCGTCGTGCCCCTCGGCGCCGGCGACCGCCGGCTGCGGACCGCCACCGGCCTCGTCGACCAGGGGCTCGGCCGGCTTCCAGAAGCGCAGGAAGCCGACCAGGCAGATGGTCGAGATGAGCGCCGCGATGATGTCGGTGAGCTCGACCGAGATGTAGTTGGAGCAGAGGAACTGGGCGATCGCGAAGGTGACGCCGGCGACCAGCGCGGCCGGCCAGGTCTGGCGCACGCCGCGCATGCCGTCGACGACGCCGACCAGGACCAGGGGGACGATCAGCGCCAGGAACGGCGTCTGGCGCCCGACCATCGCCCCGAGGTCGTCGAGCGGCAGCTCGGTCTGCGCCGAAAGGGTGACGATCGGGGTCGCGATCGAGCCGAAGGCGACCGGGGCGGTGTTGCCGATCAGCGCCAGCGCCGCCGCCTTCAGCGGCTTGAACCCGAGCGCGAGCAGCATCACCGAGGTGATCGCGACCGGGGTCCCGAACCCGGCGAGGCCCTCGATCAGGGCGCCGAAGGAGAAGGCGATGATCACCGCCTGGATCCGCTTGTCGTCGGAGATCGTCGCGAACGACCGCCGCAGGACCGCGAAGTGGCCAGTCCGCTCGGTCATGTTGTAGATCCAGACCGCGTTGATGACGATCCACATGATCGGAAAGAGCCCGAAGGCGGCGCCCTCGAGGCCCATGTCGAGAGACTGGCCGACGGGGACGTCGTAGACGATGATCGAGACCACGAGCGCCACCGCAAGCGCAACCAGACCAGCGACCCAGGCGGTGACCCGGAAGGCGCCCAGGAGGATGAACAGCGTCAGCAGCGGGAGCGCCGCAAAAATCGTGGTGAGACCCAGTGAGTTACTGACCGGATCGAAGACCTGCTCGTACACTCTTCCTCCTCCGACGCGGCCGTTACCCGGGCCGCCGCTGGGAGAAACGCGCCCCACGAACCGCGCCGCCAGTCCGCCGGGGCGACTTCCTTTCGCATAGCGGTCGAAACTCGCCCCGGCGGTACTTCGCGGAGCTGGCCTCGATCATTCGTCCGCGACCGGTTCGCCACCGCCAAATCGGCGGTGTAGCTTGAGATCCGTGGGCCGAGCTGAGAACCACCGCCGGCGCGGCGCGCTGGTCGTTGCGCTCGCAGCCTCGGCTCTGGCGCTCGGCTGCGGTGGCGATGACGACAGCGCCGGTCCGGGCGCCCCGGACTCGACCCGGGTGGCCACGGTGCGGATCTACCAGCACAACGACTGGACGATTCCCGGGGAGACCCCCGCCTCGGTCGCGAAGGCGCTTGCTTCGCTGAAGCCGACCTGGGTTTCGAGCCTGATCCGCTACGACGAGGGCGAGGAGCCACGAGCCGAGGAGATTGCCGCCTGGAACGAGATCCGCGACACCGTCCGCAAGGCGAGCCCGAACGCCCAGTTCGGGATCGAGCTCAATGCCGAGGAGTACGAGACCGCCGAGGACGTCGAGCAGATGATGAGCTCGATCCGGCCGAAGTTCGACAACGACGGCTGGTTCTTCGACTTCTTCACCCCCGCCTACCGCGAGCGCCCGGAGGTGGTCGAGGCTGCCGTCGCCGCCGCCCACGGCAACGACGAGTGGGTTGGCGGCAACGCCTTCGGGCTCTCCTCCGATCCGCCGATCCCTCCCGGCTCGGATTTCATCGCGGTCCAGGACTTCGACTTCGAGATCGACCTGCAAGCGGTGCGCGAGCTTGCCAAAAAGCTCCCGGTGGTCTTTCACCTCGGCAACAGCCCGGCGCTGGCGAAGAGCGACGGTTGCGAGTTCATCAACGAGTTCGAGACCGACCAGCGGCGCGCTTACGTCAACCGCCGCGCCAAGCAGCAGCAGGCGAACGACTTCCGTTTCGGCTACCCGGTCTTCTTCCCCGAATGCGCGCGCAACCCGAACAACCCGAGCTCGATATACACCTTCAACGCTCCTCGCGACTCCCCGATGATGCCGACGATCACCTCGCTGATTCGCCGCTACAACGATTAGGGCCGGTGGGGCTGTTGATCTGGCCGCGAACCCGCGGCGGCTCGACTGCCAACCCGGTCTGAGCCGTTCGAGGGTGCAATAGGGTGGGCCCGGTGAAGCGGGGTCCAGCGTTTGCGTCTGCGCTCGCGGCGATCGCCATGGCGCTGTCGCTTCCGTCCTCAGCGCTCGCCGCGCAGCACTTTCCCACGGGCTTTCTCTGGGGCACGGCGATCGCCGGCTTTCAGACCGAGGCCGGCCAGGGTCGCAACCTCGATCCGAGCAGCGACTGGTTCGCCTGGACCCACGATCCGTCGAACATCGCCGACGGCACGGTCAGCGGCGACCTCCCCGAGCAGGGCCCCGGCCACTGGAGGCGCTACGCACGCGACCTCGACCTCGCCGCCGACGAACTCAACAACAACGCCTTTCGGCTCTCGGTCGAGTGGCCGCGGATCTTTCCGCGCTCGACCGAGGACATCGACGTCGGCGCCCGGATCGACCGCAGGGAGCTGAAGCGCTTGGACAAGCGCGCCGACCAAGCGGCGGTTCGCCATTACCGAAAGGAGCTGCGCGCCGCCGCCAAGCGCGGGATCACGCCCTTCGTGACCCTGCACCACTGGACGATCCCGAGCTGGTTGCACGACCCGGTGGCGACCAAGGCGGCGCTCGCCGGCCGCGGCCCCGACGAGCCGCTCCCCGAGCTCGCCGCCGGCGGCTGGCTCGACCCCAAAACGGTCGACGAGTTCGCCAAGTACGCGGCCTACCTGGGCTGGAGGCTCGGCGACCGCGCCGATTACTGGAACACCCTCAACGAGCCGCTGGTCCAGGTCACCAACGGCTTCGTCAACGTGCCGGGGCTGGTCGAGGCCTACTGGCCGCCCGGCGCCTTCAGCTTCAGCGGCGCGATCGCGGCGCTGACCAACCTCGAGCGCGCGAACACGGTCGCCTACAACGCCCTCAAGCGCTTCGACCGAGCCGACGCCGACGGCGACCGCCGCGACTCGCGGGTCGGGCCGGTGATGAACATGATCGCCTTCACCCCCGCGGACCCGGCCTCGACCGCCGACCAGGAGGCGACCGAGCACGCCGACTACCTGTTCAACCGACTCTTCCTCAACGGGGTGGTCGGCGGCGACGTCGATCGCAACGGCGATGGCGCGATCGGCGCCGAGGAAGCCGACCTGCACCGGCGCAAGGCCGACTTCGTCGGGCTCAACTACTACTTCCGCGGCCGCGTCGCCGCCGCCGGCGCCCCATTGACGCAGTCGATCCCGATCTTGGACTTCCTTCCCTCGACGTCGTATGCGACCCCGGCCGCGCCGTCGCTGCCGCCGTGCCCGACCAGCTGCAGCGAGCTCGGCGCCGAGATCTACCCGGAGGGCTTTCGGCAGGTGCTCGGGACCGCGAGCGAGTACGGGCTGCCGCTCTACGTGACCGAGAACGGGATCGCCGACGCCGACGACGACCAGCGCCCGGGCTATCTGCTCGACCACCTGCGCCAGCTGCGCCTGGCGATCCGCGACGACGATCTCGACGTCCGCGGATACTTCCACTGGTCGCTTACCGACAACCTCGAATGGGTCTACGGCTATCAGCCCAAGTTCGGCCTCTACTCATACGACCCCGAGACGCTGAAACGGACCCCACGTCGGAGCGCCCGTCTCTACGGCAAGATCGCCAGGCGCAACGCGCTGCCGCGCGGGTGAGGCGGCGCGAACGCGCGAAGGACGCGGCACGTACGGGTGGGGGTTCCCGCCCGCTCGCATGTCGAGGCTCATCGAGCCGTGGGTTAGTCGTCCTATAGCTGACTAACTCTCAGCTCGGCGCCCGGGTCCGGCCCGCGCCCCTACGAGCCCGGCGTCTGCGCCGCCGCTTTGGCAGGCTGCTCGCTGCGGTTGACCGGGTGGTGGCAGGCCGCCCAATGGCCCTTGCCGTAGTCGATCAGCGGCGGCTCCACTTCCGCGCAGATCTCGGTCGCCCGCGGGCAGCGGGTGTGGAAGCGGCACGCCTCGGGCGGGTTCGCGGGGCTGGGAACGTCGCCTTCGAGCACCACCAGCTCGCGCTCGCGGTTGAGTCGCGGGTCGGGGATCGGCACCGCCGACAGCAGTGAGACCGTGTAGGGGTGGATCGGCTTGGTGTAGACGTCTTCGGCCGGGCCGATCTCGACGATCTTGCCGAGGTACATGACCGCGATCCGGTCGGAGACGTGGCGGACGACGCCGAGGTCGTGGGCGACGAACACATAGGTGAGCCCGAACTCGTTTTGGAGATCCTCGAGCAGGTTGATGATTTGGGCCTGGATCGAGACATCGAGCGCCGACACCGGCTCGTCGGCGATCACCAGCTTCGGCTCGAGCGCCAGCGCCCTCGCGACTCCGATCCGCTGGCGCTGGCCGCCGGAGAACTCGTGCGGGAAGCGGTTGTAGTGCTCGGCCGCCAGGCCGACCCGGTCGAGCAGGCTCTGGACGCGCTCCTTGAGCTCCGCGCCCGAAGCCATCCCGTGCAGCTTCAGCGGGTCGCCGACGATCTGGCCGATTCGCTTGCGCGGGTTGAGCGACGCGTAGGGGTCCTGGAAGATCATCTGCATCTCACGGCGCAGCTCGCGCAGATCCTTGCGACCGAGCTCGGTGAGCTCGGTCCCGCGAAAGCGCACCGAGCCGGAGGTAGGGCGCAGCAGCTGCAGGATCGTGCGCGCCAGGGTCGACTTGCCGCAGCCGGACTCGCCGACCAGGCCGATCGTCTCGCCCTCAGCGACCGTGAACGAGACGTCGTCGACGGCCTGCACCGCGCCGACCTGGCGGTTGATCAGGAGTCCCGAGTTGATCGGGAAGTGCTTGACCAGGTTCGTGATCTCGAGCAGTGGGCCGCCATTGGTCGACGCCCCGGCGGGCTGTGGTGTGGTCGTGGCCTCCATCAGGCGGCCGGCGCCTCGAGACCGATACCGCCGGACTCGACCACCCGCAGGGCCTTCTTCTGCTCGCCCGAGAGCCAGCAGCGGTCGAGGTGGCCGTGCTCGCCGCCCCGCTGCTCGAGCCGCGGGGTCTCGGTGCAGCGGTTGAACGCATGCGGGCAGCGGGGCCGGAAGTGACAGCCCTCTGGCGGTGAGATCAGCGATGGCGGCTGGCCCTTGATCTGCGCGAGCCGGTCCGAGGGTGGTCGGTCGAGGCGCATGATCGAGCCCAGCAGCCCCCAGGTGTAGGGGTGCTGGGGGTCGTAGAAGATCTGGTCGAGGGTGCCGGTCTCGACCACCCGGCCGGCGTACATGACCAGCACCCGGTCGGCGATGTCGGCGACGACCCCGAGGTCGTGAGTGATCAGGATCACCGCCTTGCCCTGCTCGCGGTTGAGCTCCTTGAGCAGCTCCAGGATCTGGGCCTGGATCGTGACGTCGAGTGCCGTCGTCGGCTCGTCGGCGATCAGCATCGGCGGCTCCAGCGAGATCCCCATCGCGATCATCGCCCGCTGGCGCATGCCGCCGGAGAACTCGTGCGGGTAGGCCCGTGCCCGCTCCTCCGGCGCCGGAATTCCGACGGCGGTCAGCAGCTGGACCGCCTGGTCGGCCGCCTCCTGCTTGGAGACGTCGCGGTGGGCGAGGATCTGCTCGGCGATCTGGTCGCCGACTCGATAGACCGGGTTGAGCGAGGTCATCGGGTCCTGGAAGATCATCGCCAGCTGCTCGCCGCGGACCTTGCGCAACTCGTCGTCGCTGGCCCCGATCAGCTCGGTGTCGCCGAGCTGGGCGGTCCCGGAGATCGACGCGTTCGGGCCGCGGGTGAGCCCCATCAGGCTCATTGCCGTGACCGACTTGCCGCAGCCGGACTCGCCGACCACGGCTAGGACCTCGCCGGGGTTGACCTCGAACGAAACGCCGGAGACGGCGTGGACGAAACCGTCCTCGGTGCGAAAGTCGACCGCGAGGTCGTCGACCTCGAGCAGGGGCGTCGCGCTCACGAGGCGCTTTCGCCGGCTTCCAGGCGGATCCGCGGGTCGAGCATCGCGTAGACGATGTCGACGATCGTGTTGAAGAAGACGACGAAGAAGGCGCCGAACATGGTCACCGCGAGGAGCGGCGGCAGGTCGAGCTGGCCGATCGCGTCGGCCGTGTACTGGCCGACCCCCTGGAGGTTGAAGACGGTCTCGGTGAGGATCGCGCCACCGCCGATGACGACGGCGAAGTCGAGGCCCCAGAGGGTGACGATTGGGATCAACGAGTTACGGAGCACGTGCTTGAGCAGGACCCGGCGCTCCGACAACCCCTTGGCCCGCGCCGTACGCACGAAGTCCTCGTTCACGGTCTCGAGGATGTTGCCGCGCAGCACCCTCGAGTAGAGGCCGATGAAGAGGATCGAGAGCGCGATCCACGGCAAGATCAGGTGGTGGAACCACTCCCACGGGCTCTCGGTCAACGGCACGTAGCCGCCGTTGGGGAAGAGCTCGAAGCCGAGCTTGTCGGAGAGCAAGTAGCCGAGGTAGTAGTTCATCAGCGCCCCGACCCAGAAGACGGGCATCGAGATGCCGATCAGGGCGAACACGGTCAATGATCGATCCTGAAATCCTCCGGCTCGCATCGCCGTGTAGAGGCCCAGAGCGACCCCCCAGAACATCCAGATGATCGCGGCGCCGATCGCCAGCGAGAGCGTCCGCGGCAGCCCCTTCCAGATCTCGTTGACGACGTCGAGCTGGGTGAAGTAGCTGATCATGTCGCCGGTGAACAGCTTCTTCATCGTGGTGAAGTACTGGGTGTAGAGCGGATCGTTGAAATGCCACTCTTCGCGAATCGCCTCGATCTGCGTCTCCGTCGGCTGTTTGCCCGCCATTCGCACCGCGGGATCGTCGTTCGGGATCACGTTGAAGATGAAGAAGGTGATCACCGAGACGGCAAACAAGACGAACACCATCGAGACCAGCCGGCGTGCGATGAAGCGGCCCATCAGTGGTCGATCTTGACCTTGGCCCGGGGGTCGAGCGCGTCCCGGACGCCATCGCCGAACGCGTTCAGGGCGAGCACGGTGAGGACCAGCATCGCACCGGGGACGATCGCCAGGTAGGGCGCGGTGACTATTCGCTCGACTCCCTCGGCGATCATCGTCCCCCACGAAGGGGCGGGCGGCTGCACGCCGGCGCCGAGGAACGACAGCGCCGCCTCGAGCAGGATCGCGTTCGCGACCAGCAGCGGGAAGAAGACGATGATTGTCGAGCTGATGTTCGGCAGGACTTCAGAGCGCATGATCCGCCACGAGCCCATCCCCTGGGCACGCGCCGCCTCGACGAACTCCTTCTCGCGCAGCCCCAGTACCTGGCCGCGGATCGGGCGCGCCAGGTAGGGAACGTAGACGATCGAAATAACGAAGATCGGGATCGCGAGGCTGTTGCCGGAGATCGAGATCGGGATCAGACCAAAGGAGAAGTCGCCGAAGTCGAGCCCCCCGAGCGCGAGCGAGGTGCCCAGCGCGATCCCCAGCAAGATCACAGGGAACGCCCAGAGGATGTCCATGAAGCGCGAGATGACGCTGTCCGACCACCCCCTGAAGTAGCCGGCGATGACCCCGAACAAGACCCCGAGCAGGGTGGTGACGATCGCCGCGGTGACCCCGACCATCAGCGAGTTGCGGCCGCCGTAGAGCAGTCGGACCATGTTGTCGCGACCGTTGCCGTCGGCGCCGAGGAAGAACTCGGCCCGCCAGGTCGGGCCGATCGGGACGCCGTCGAGGTCGACCACGTTGACCGTCTCGCCGTCCTGCTCGATCGTGTCGGTGAGGTGATTCTCATCCGGGGTGGTGTGGGCAACCTTGTTGGCCCAGATCGGAGCCGCCAGGCAAGCCGCCACCAGGAGAATGAAGATCGCGCCGAAGAAGAGCGCGGTCTTGTCACGGCGAAGCCGCCGCCCCGCCAGCCGCCACGGGCTGGCGCCCGCGGTCGCGCTCGCCTCTTGCTCCGAGAAGGCCTCCGGGGAACCCAGGAAGTCGGTGCTCGTGTCAGCCGTGATGACGTCGTCCGGAGCCACCCTAATCGCCGATTATTCTCGCCCGCGGGCGCATCGTCAAGCAATTGAGAGGGGCGCCCTCAGGCGCCCCTCTCTCCGCTTTCGCTTACTCGCCCTCCTTGAGGGACCAACTCGAGTAGTCGTTGTTGTAGACCGGATTGAACATCGCGCTCTCGAAGTCCATCCGCTCGCTCAAAAACGTCGCCAGCTTGCGGTGCCCGTAGGGGGCGACGTAGCTCTGCGGCGGCTCGACCAGATAATTGTCGAGCTCGGCCCAGTCGCCGGCGACTGACTCGAGGTCGGTCTCGAGGCTGAGCCGGTCGATCTCGTCGTTGATCTTCGGATCGTCGACGTTGCCGTAGTTCTGGTTGTTGGTCGGCTGGATCGTGTCCCCATCGACGAGGAAAAAGAAGTTCAGCGGATGGGGGAAGTCCTGGAACCAGTTGGTAAAGCCGGTCTGCGCCGCCGTCTTCTGGTTGCCGACCGTCTGGAAGTAGACGCCGCCGTCGATGATCTTCGGTGTCGCGTCCAGCCCGATCTGGTTCAGCATGTCCGAATAGGCCTCGGTCACCTTGTCGGTCGGGTCGTCGTTGTTGCCCCAGACGGTGACCTTGGTGCCCTCGGCACCGGCCTGCTTGATCAGGTCCTGGGCCTTGGTCAGGTCGGGCGGCTGTGAGGGGTCGCCGTAGGGGCACTCGGTGGTGTCGAAGGCCTCGTCATAGCCCGGCATCCCCGGCGGCAAAAACGAGCAGCCCGGGGCCAGCAGGCCGCCGAACAGGCGCGCCAGCGCCGGCTTGTCGATCCCGTAGTTGACCGCCTCGCGGACCTTGGGGTCGTCGAACGGCGCCTCGCGCACGTTCATGAACATGTAGTAGGTGGATGCGGTCGTGTGCTCCTCATAGCGATCTGAGGCCTGCTCCTCGACCCGCGGCAGGTAGTCTGAGGGGGGCGGGTCCTGCATGTAGTCGAGCTCGCCGTCGAGCACGTCCTGGGCCTGCTGGGGAGCCGACTTGATGATCTCGGTGGTGATCTTGTCGATGTTGCCCGGCGGGATGTCGGGGATGCCGAGCTTCTCGAACTCCGGGTTCTTTTCCATCACGAACTCGCGGTTGGGCACCGACTCGGTGTACATGTAGGGGCCGACGCCCGGCGGCGGCTCCTCGGTCAGGTTCTTGAACTCGGTGTCGCCGGGGACGAGGCCGGCGAACCACATCGCCAGCACGTTGGAGAACGAGGAGTCAGCCTCAACCAGGGTGATCGTGATCTCGCCGGTCTTGTCGTCGGTCTCGATCCCCGAGATGTCGGCCTCGGGGTCGCCCGCCTTCAGGTACTTGTCGGCGCCCTCGATCACCTCATAGAAGGGGGCGCCGCCGGACTCCAGGTTGAGCACCCGCTGGATCGTGTGCTCGAAGTCTGAGGCCTTGACCTCGGTGCCGTCGGAGTACTTGAGCCCGTCGCGCAGCTGCAGGGTGTAGGTCTTGCCGTCGGCCGAGATCTCGGGCAGGTCCTCGGCGAGGCCGGGGATCAGCTCGGCGCCCTCGACCCCCTCGGCGCGCCGGTAGGTGAGCAGCGGCGTGTAGACGAGCCAGCCGGGCTCGACCCCGTTGACGGTGTAGGTCAAGGCCGGGTCGAGGTAGTCGGGCTGCGAGGTCTGCGAGATCGTGATCTCGCCGCCGGAGGCCGCCGCGCCGCTGTCGCTTGACTCCTCGTCGTCGCTGCCGCACGCGGCGAGCGTGGCGCTGGACGCCACCGCCACCGCCGCGAGCAGCGAAAACAGCTTCGCGCGGCGTCCGTGACCGTCTACCTTCGAACTCATTCTTACCTCCGCGCGGACCCTGTGGACCGCAGCCCCGTTGACGTTTCGCCCGGGAGCAAAGCAGTTTTCGCCGCTCCGCGTCAGGACGAGCGCTGAAATGTGGACGATCGTTCAGCGACCACGGCGATTCGTTAACGATCTGCCCCGGGAGACGGAAACTGGCTTCGCAGCATCGCGTCCCAGGCGCGATCGGGAAGCAACGAGCGCTGGGCGATCGCCAGCCGTGCCGAGGCCGTGACCTTGTAGCGCGGCTTCGGGTTCGCGGAGGCTATCGCCCGCTCGATCACCTTCGCCACGACCTCGGGCCCGCCGCCGAGCCGCGCCATCGGCCCCTCGTACGCGCCGACCGTGGCGGCGCCGACGGCGGCGTTGAAGTCGGCGTAGGGATCCGAGCTCGAGGCCGAGGGGCCCGGCTGCTCGGCGTCCGACAACGACCCGGCCGCGGTCTCGCCGAAGTTGGTCGTGATCAGTCCGGGCTCGACGATGATCACCCGAACCCCGAAGCCGCGAACCTCCCAGCGCAGCGCGTCCGAGAGCGCCTCGACCGCGTACTTGGTCGCGTGATAGGCGCCGCCGCCGGGAAAGACGAGCCTGCCGCCCATCGAGCTGAGGTTGACGATCCGCCCGCGCCCGGCCCGTCGCATCCCCGCCAGGACAAGCTGGCACATGCGCAGGAGGCCGAAGACGTTGGTCTCGAATTGCGCCCGCACCCGCTCGATCGGCAGGGTCTCGAGCGCCCCCGACTGGCTGTAGCCGGCGTTGTTGACCAGGGCGCCGACGGTGCCGTGCTCGGCCTCGACCGCGGCGACCGCGGCGCTCATCGAGGCCTCGTCGGTGACGTCGAGCGCCAGCGTCCGACAGCCGTGGGCCTCCAGCTCTGCGATCTGCTCGAGTCGACGCGCGGTCGCGTAGACCGTCCATCCCTTGCCCGCCAACCGGCTCGCGGTCTCGCGCCCGATCCCCGTCGAACAACCGGTGATCAGGATCGCGCCGGGGTCGTCACTCATCTCACGCCTCCTGGTCGAAGCCGGCTCGACCCTACCGCTCGCGGTTGCGATCGGGTTGATGGCCGTTCGACCTCTACTACTAGAGTCAGCGCGCGATGCGAGCCGTGACCTTCGAGGCGCCGGGCGAGGTCCGAGTCAGCGAGGTGCCGGAGCCGGAGTTGAGCGGCGCCGACGAGGCGATCGTCCGGGTCGAGGCGAGCGGCGTTTGCGGCTCGGACCTGCACATCTACCACGGCCGAGTCGCGATTGAGCCCGGCTTCACGATCGGTCATGAGTACGTCGGCACCATCGTCGCCGCAGGCGAGGCGGTCGGCGCCGTCGCCGTCGGCGACCGCGTCCTCGGCACCTACTGCACCGCCTGCGGCCGCTGCTTCTTCTGCCTCCGAGGCGACTTTCACAAGTGCGACGCCGGGCGAGTGTTCGGCCACGGCGCGGCGCTCGGGTCGTTGCCGGGAGCCCAGGCCGAGATGCTCGCGGTGCCGAACGCAGACCTCACCCTGCGCAGGGTCCCCGCGGGCATGTCCGACGACGTCGCACTGTTCGCCGGCGACGTGATGGGCACCGGCTGGCACGCGGTCGCCGAGACCGGGGTCGAGCCCGGCAGCGCGGTCGCCGTGCTCGGTCTGGGCCCGGTCGGGCTGTGCGCGGTCCAGGCCGCGTTCGCCGCCGGCGCGGCGCAGGTGATCGCGATCGACACGGTCTCGGAGCGGCTCGAGATGGCGCGTTCGTTCGGCGCCGAGCCCGTCCACCTGACCGAGGGCAACCCGCGCGGGGCGGTCAAGGCGGCCACCGAGGGACGTGGCGTCGATGCGACGATCGACGCGGTCGGCCACCCGGAGGCGCTCGACCTCGCCTGCCGGCTGACCCGCAAGGCGGGCACCGTCTCGGCGACGGGCGTCTATGCCGAGCGCGCTGAAGTCCACCTGGGGATCATCTGGATCAAGGCGCTGACATTGAAGACGGGACACGCGAACGTGATCAAGCACGTCGACCCGGTGCTTGCAGCGCTGGAGCGCGGCGAGCTCGACCCGAGCCCGCTGGTCACGCACCACATGGGCCTCGACGCGGCACCCGAGGCCTACGCGATCTACGACCGCCGCGAGGCGCTGAAGATCGTGCTGACGCCATGAGCGAGAGCCCGGCGCAGATCGACTGGGACCAGTTCGAGGCGGTCGAGATGCGGGTCGGCCGGATCGTCGCCGTCGAGGGGTTCCCGGAGGCGCGGGTGCCGGCATGGAAGCTCGAGATCGATTTCGGTGCCGAGGTCGGTCGCCGTCGCTCCTCCGCCCAGATCACCAACTACTCGCGCGAGGAGCTCGAGCACACCCTGATCGTCGCCGTGGTCAACTTCCCGCCGAAGCGGATCGGGCCGTTCGTCTCTGAGGTGCTCGTCCTCGGCGCGCTCGATCCCGAGCTCGGCGTCGTCCTGATTCGCCCCGACCGCGAGGCCGCGGTCGGCGACCGGATCGCCTAGCGGCGGTCGCCGCGCGGTTTTCGCTGCGATCCGCCGGGGTAGGTCGGCGGTGAGTGTCGGACATGCTGCGCACCTACCTTCAGGACCATCACGCCGGGGCGACGGTCGGGGTCGAGCTCGCTCGGCGTGCCGCCGGCTCAAACGCCGACGGCGCTTACGGCACCGAGCTCGCCGAGCTCGCCGACGAGATCGCCGAGGATCGCGACACCCTCGAGCGGGTGATGGAGCGCCTTGGGGTGAAGCCGAGCCGGCTCAAGGACGCGGGCGGGTGGACCGCCGAGAAGCTCGGCCGGCTGAAGCCCAACAACAGCGTGCTCTCCTATTCGCCGCTGAGCCGCGTGGTCGAGCTCGAGGGTCTGGTGATCGGCGTCACCGGCAAGCAGGCGATGTGGGAGTCGCTGCGCTCGACCCTCGGCGAGAGCCTCAACGGGATCGACTTCGCCGAGCTCGAGCTGCGCGCCGAGGGCCAGCGCTCGCGACTCGACGAGATGCGGCGAAGGGCGTCGCTCGAGGCCTTCAAGCAGGCCTGACCGCGGCGCCGGTGCCCGCTCACTCGCGCCCGAACACCCGCCGCGCCTCGGACGGGTCGGCGAACACCCGCACCGCCTGCACCCTGCCGCCGCGCAGCGTCCACAGCCAGGCATTCGAGGTATCGAGGAAGCCCTTCTCGTGCCAGGCGCGGACCCGGCCGAAGACCAGCACCCGTTCGTCGTCGATGGTGTGGAAGTCCTGAGGCTGGAGCTCGAGGCGCTTCCAGGTCTCGGTCAGGTCGCCGATGTAGTCGGCGAGGCCGTCGTGTCCGCGATAGGGCTCGGACCGCCCGGCCAGCAGCCCGGTGACCGTCGAGACCTCGACCCGCTCGTCCGAGATCGCCCGCAGGCCGTCGAGGTCGCGGGCGGCGAATGCTCCAAACGCGCGGCGGATCAGGCGCTCGCCCTCGACTGTCACCGCCGCAACCTACTGCGCTTCAGTCGCGAAGCCCGACCAGCGAGCCGGCGACCGCGCGCCAGACGTCGGGGTCGAGTCCGAGGCCCAGATGGGTCGAACGGACCTCGATGTGCTCGACCCCGGGCGTGGTCCGGTCGATGCAGGCCTGCCAGGCGACCACCCCGTCGTTGCGGGTGAAGATCGCGGTCACCGGCACCCGGATCGGGTTGTCGCGGTCGAGCTTCGTGGCGAGCGCCTCGATCCGCGTGCACTCCTCGGCTCCGTAGGAGGTGGCCCCGAGGGTGTAGCTCGGGCCACCGATCACGGGCGTTCCGAAGGTGACCACGCCGGCGACGTGGTCGGGGATCTCGCGCGCGGTCTCGCGGGCGATCACCCCTCCGAGGCTCCAGCCGACCAGGGCAACCGGGCGCCCGCGGCTCGCGGCGAGCGCGGCGACGCTCTCGGCCAGGAGGGCGACATCGCGCTCGGCATCGCCGCGATTGAGGCCGAGGCCCCAGGGGCGGGTCGAGTGCCCGAGCCAGCTCAGGTAGGCGCGCAGCGGGGCCAAGCTGAGCTCGGGCGCGCGCCAGCCGGGTATGTCGATGACGATCCGGCCGTCGCCGCGCGGCGCGTTCGCGAGCCACGGCGACCGCGTGAGCAGCCGGGCCGGCTCGGTCGCGGTAAGCAGCTCGCCGAACGTCGACCTGCCGGCCGGCGGGCCCGCCGGCATGACCGCCTCGGGGGGCTCGGGGTGGCGAACGACGGTCGAGCGCAGCAGCCGGGAGGCGGCGAGCGGCACCTGGGTCAAGGTCAGCATCGGGTCATACGGTCGGTCTCGGAGGGTAGTTAGTCAGGCCTCTAGCCTGGATGGGTGGCCGAAACGCGCGAACTCGACGTCACCTACCTCGAGCCGGTCGAGATCGAGGCCGAGCCGCTGCCGGAGGAGTTCTCCTCATCGAGCCTTCGCCGTTCGTTGCTGATTCTGGCCGCGATCGCCGCTTTCGTGGTCGCGGCGATCACCCTGATCCCGGGGCTGGCCTCGCTGCGCGACAGCTTCGCCGGGGCCGAGCCGCTCTGGCTCGCGGTCGCCGCCGTGCTGCAGCTCGGCTCCTGCGCCTCCTACGTGCTCATCTTCCGCACGGTCTTTTGTCGTCGCACGAGCCTGCGCACCAGCGTCCAGATCGGTCTCGCCGAGCTCGGCGCGAACTCGGTCCTCTCGGTCGGCGGCGCCGGCGGGCTCGCGCTCGGCGCCTGGATCCTCGGACGCGGCGGCGTCGCGCGCGACCACATCGCCCGACGCACGGTCGCCTTCTTCCTGCTCACCAGCCTCGCCAACGTCGGCTTTCTGGCGATCGGCGGCTTGGCGCTGGCGACCGGGCTGCTCTCGGGCTCGCCGACCCTGCTGCTCGGGGTGGTGCCGGCGCTGGTCGGGTTCGCGGCGATCGGGCTCGCGCTCGCGGTCCGCCCGGCGGCGCACGCGCTGGCGCGCTGGACCAGCCGCGACCGGCTCGAAACCGTGTTGCGTACGGTGGGCGACGGGATCGTCGAGGCGCTTTTTCTGCTGCGGTCGCGGCCGCTGGGGATCGCCCTCGGCGCCTCTGGCTACATGCTCTTCGACGTCGCAATGCTCGGCGTCTGCTTCACCGCCTTCGGCAACGAGGTCCCGCCCGTGGGCGTCTTGTTGCTCGCCTACCTCGTCGGTCAGCTCGGCGGCCTGATCCCGCTCCCGGGTGGGATCGGCGGCGTCGACGGCGCCTTGATCGGCGCGCTGGTGATCTATGGGGTCGAACCTGCCGCGGCCGCCGTCGCCGTGATCGCCTACCGCGGTTTGCTGCTCGCGATCCCCGCCTTGCTGGGCCTCCCGGCGCTCGCGATCCTGCGCCGGCGTCTGCAGACCGAGGCCCACGACATCGCCGCCTGCAGCCCTGGTCAGGAGGTAGAGGTGATCGGCCGCGGCACTGTCCGCACCTGGGAGCCGGTCACCGAGACGGAAACCTGAGCACCGGCCCGGGCTAGGGTGTCGCCCTCCCGAGCAGAGGAGCGACAGCGATGAAGCTGAGCACGAGAAATCAGATTCGCGCCACCGTCGTCGGCGTCTCTCACGGCGAGGCGATCGCCAACGTCGAGATGGATGCCAGCGGGCAGCGCCTGGTCGCCTCGATCACGGTCGAGGCGATGCACGAGCTGGGGATCACCGAGGGCAGCGAGGTGATCGCCCTGGTCAAGGCCTCCGACGTGATGGTCGCGGTCGAAGACTGAGCCTCACTCAGCCCGCTGCACGATCCGGATCGCGTTGCCGAACGGGTCACGCAACGCGCAGTCGACCCCGTAGGACTGCTCGACCGGCTCCTGGGTGAACTCGACCTCCTTTGCCAGCAGCTCCTCGTAGGTCTTGCGGCAGTCGTCGGTGGTGAACCCGATCCAACCGCCGCCGGCGCCCTTGGTGACCAGCTCACGGAGCTGCTCGGCGGTCGCATCGTCGTGCGCCGGCGCCCCGGGCTTTTCGAGCAGGATCTCGCGGTCGTGCTGACCAGGGACGCTGACGGTGAGCCAGCGCATGAAGCCGAGATCGGTGTCGGTGTTCACCTCGAGCCCGAGCTTGCCGACGTAGAAGTCGAGCGCTTCGTCTTGGTCGAGGACATAGACGGATGAAATGCGGATGTTGTTGATCATCTGCCGACCCTAGCCCGCTGCCGGAGGGGTCGCTTCTCCGAAACTGCTCGGTCGCATCCAGCTCATCGTGAAGCAGGTCGGGGCCGATTCGACCTCGGCTCGGTCGCGGTAGATGCTCGGCGGCTCGCCGACGATCTCGCGGAAGGTCCGGCTGAACGTCCCGAGGCTGGTGAAGCCGACCTCGAGGCAGATCTCGGTGACGCTGGTCTCGGTCTCGCGCAGCAGGAACATCGCCCGCTCGACTCGCCGTCGCTGCAGGTAACGGTGCGGCGTCTCGCCGAAGGTGGCGCGGAAGGTGCGGATGAAGTGCGCCTCCGAGACGTGAGCGGTGCGCGCAAGGGTGCGGACATCGAGCGGTTGCGCGTATGTGCGGTCGATCATGTCGCGGGCGCGCAGCATCCAGCGGTTGGACTCCTCGACGGCGCGGCTCACGGCGCGATCACACCACGATCCGTCGCACCCCGTCGGCGAGCTCGATCCGCGCCACCGCGGCGGACTATCCTTAGGCATCGCCTTCACCGCCGTCGAAGCGCGCACTCGGATCCTCGACGATCTCGCAATTGCGGTCGATCAGATCGCCCTCGCCACCGCCTGTCTCGGCGAGGCCTACGAGCAGCTCGACGAGATCACCGCCGATCGCCTCGAGGGCGAGCTCTTCCGGCCGGTGCAAAAGGCATACGGCCGGGCAAAACGCACCCATGCGCAGTTCGCGCAACGGTCCGGGCTTCCGGCGCGTAGCTTCGATTCTCCGTCGGCGGGCCTCAGTTCGCAGGGCGTGAAGCTGTTGGTCGAGCGCGCGGTGGCGGCGTCGACCGAGGCCGACCGACAGCTCGCCGAGCTCCAGGACTCGATGCTGCCGATCGAGGCCGGCGATGCCGAGTTGCGCACCGGCCTGGTCGAGGTCCGCGAGCTGCTCGACGGCTCCCCCCTCCGTGCGCGCCAGTTCCTGCGCACGCTGGGCCGTTAGCTCGCCTAGGCCGAGGCGTTCGGCGCCTGTTCCCCGCTCAGGCGGGTTCGCGAAGCCCGCCGTCCGAAGACCACGATCAAAGTCACCCCGGCCGCGGCGATCAGCAGGCCGATGATTGCCATCCCCAGTCCCACCCAGATCAGCCACCCGACTTTTGCTCCGACGTCGGCCTCGACCTCGATCTGCGGCTCGGCGTCGGTGTTCATCACGACGATCGACCAGACGCCCGACTCCACGTCCCACTCGACGCTTCGGTCGCCGCCGCCCTGGCTCTCGGCCACCCAGAAGGGCTCGGACGCCGGAGGCCGCTTGGGCGCGCCGCCGGCGCGCAGGTCGTAGCGGGCGTCGCCCCCCTCGAAGTCGGTCAAGACGGCATGCTCGACCCCGTCGAGATACGCGTCGACATCTTCCGTGGGGCCGACGCCGAGGAACACGGGACGACCGTTTGTGCCCTCGACCCGGACCCGCACGGTGCCGAGGAGCTCCTCGGGCGCCACATCGACTGGATCGGCGCCGAGGTCGATCTGCCCGCTGCTGATCGCGTAGGAGTCGGTCGCCAGCCGCTCACGATCGGTCGTGTAGTAACCGTCATCGTCACGGGCAAATCCGTGCGCCGCGATCAAGGCGAGCCCGCCGAGCAGGAGTAGAAGCCCGATCAGGGCGAGGATGCTGCCGCCGACGACCGCCGCGACGCGGCCGGCGGTCCAGTTCGACCGTGGCCGCGTCTCGGGTGGCTGAGCGTCTGCTTCCATGGTCGCTTGCGCTCGCTTACGCCGGGGCCGGCTCGGGTTCGTCGCCGGAACCGGGCTCATCGCCGGTCGGCTCGGGCTCGGGCGGCTTGGCTACGGGCGCGAACTGGGGCTCATGGACGCGCGGAATCCACTCCAGCCACTTCGGCAGATACCAGTTCCAGTCGCCGAGAATCTTCATCGAGGCCGGCAGCAACACGCCACGGACGATCGTAGCGTCGATCAGCACGGCAACCGCGAGACCTACGCCCATCTCCTTGAAATCGAGGAAGGTGAGGGTGATAAAGACCGCAAACACGAAGACCATCACCGCGGCCGCGCTGGTCACCGTCCCGGCCGTTCTCGAGATCCCGTTCTTGACGGCATCCTCGGTGCTCATCCCTCGTTGCCACAACTCACGCACGCGCGAGAGGATGAACGTGGTAGTCCATCGAAAGGCCAAACAGGATCACGAACAAGAACAGCGGCAGCCAAGAGGTGACCCCGCCGTTGGAGCTGAAGTCGAGGACACCCTCACCGTTGCCGTCCTGGACGACGAGAACCAGGACGCCGTAGGCGGCTCCGATCGAGAGCAGCGTGAAGACGGTAGAGACCCATATGCGGAACATCCTTCGCAAGCTGGACGTCTCCTCGCGCACCGACGTCGCTCGGATCGTCGACCGCGCTCGAGCTGCGCGGCCGTGACGACCCTGCGGCGGCTGACTGGCCCCGTCCGCCGCCAAAGCCGCCGCTAGGGTGCGGGACATGTCTGCGAATGCGGGCGCCGACCCCGGTGAGCGCAGCGATGCGGCCACCGAGGCCGCTCGAATGCACTTGTTCGACGCCGAGGCTCGAGCGCTCACCGGCGAGGTCTACGACTACATCGAAGCTCGCCTGGGTGGAGCTCCACGGCTGAACTCGCCCCTATCGGCGGACCAGCTGCGGCGGCTCGCCGGGGAGACGGTGACCGAGGACGGCCTCGGTGCGGCCGAGGCGTTCCGCATATTTCGCGAGGTCCTGGCCCCGGCATGCGTGAACGTCAGCCACCCCCGATTCCTGAGCTTCGTCCCGCATGCTCCGACGACGTCCTCGACCCTGTTCGACCTGGCGCTGTCGGCCTCGGGGATCTTCGCCGACTGGTGGCTCGAGGGGGCGGGCGCGATCCACGCAGAGAACGAGGCCCTGGCGTGGATCGCCGGCCTGCTCGAGTGGCCCGAGGACGCGGGAGGCGTCTTCGTCAGCGGTGGCACCGCGGGGAATCTCAGCGCCCTGGCGGCCGCGCGCGACGCCCGAAGGCGCCGGGGCACCGATCACGAGCGACGTGAAGCTGTCGCGATCACCGCCGGCGGGCACTCGTCGCTGCGGCTGGCCGCACGGGTGCTCGATCTCGAGGTACTCGAGGTTCCAGGTGACGAGCGCGGCCGAATGTCGGGCTCCGCCTTGCGACGGGCACTCGGTGAGTCCGACCTCGACCCTTGCGCGGTCGCAGCGACGGCCGGGACGACGAACCTCGGCGTGATCGACGATCTCGAGGGAATCGCCGATGTCAGCGAGCACCACGGGCTTTGGATGCACGTCGACGGCGCCTACGGCGGCGCCGCACTCGCCGCACCGAGCGCTCGCAGCCGATTCGCGGGCATCGAGCGTGCCGATTCCTTCGTCGTCGATCCGCACAAGTGGCTCTTCGCTCCGGTCGACTGCGCCGCCCTTCTCTACCGGGATCCGGCGCTGGGAAAGGCCGCATTCACACAACACGCCGAGTACATCGATGCGGTCGAGGCGCCCTTGGACTGGAATCCGTCCGACTACGCGATTCACCTCTCGCGTCGCGCCCGCGGACTTCCGTTCTGGTTCTCACTGGCCACGCACGGCGCCCGCGCATATGCGAACGCAATCGAGCATGGCCTCGGCTTGGCTCGTGAGGCCGCCGAGATGATCAGGCGCGCCCCTCACCTGGAGTTGATCTTCGACCCTGATCTGTCGGTGGTCGTCTTCCGCCGGACTGGCTGGCAACCCCGCGACTACGAGGAGTGGTCGGCTGAGGCGCTGGCTGCCGGGCTGACATTGACCGCGCCGACGACCTGGAACGGCGAGACCCTGCTGCGCTTTTGCTTCGTCAACCCGGCGACAACGGTCGAGGACGTCGGCGAGATCCTCGACTCGTTGGGCTAGCTTCGGCCGAGCGCCTAGGCCGCTGACTAAAGGCCGCTGTTCATGTCCGTCTGGACTTCCGCTGTGGTCAGCGACCGGCTATAGATCCGAAGGTCATCCAGCAGACCGCGCCAGCGCTCGAAACCGCAGCCGCTACACCCGGACTGGCCGAACACCAGCGCCTGGGAGTTGGGTACCGGCGAGGTGGTCTCGGTCGCGGTCGATATGGCCACGCCGTTGAGGTAGAGGGTGTAGGTGTTGGCCGCATCATTGAAGACCGCGGCCAGGTGGGACCACTGGTTGAGCGGGATCGCCGGCGTGGCAGGGCTGACGTTCTCGCGACAGCCGGCATTGTTGAACCCGCTGTTGATTCTCGTTCCGCTGGTCTGCAGCCAATACCCGCAACCGGAGGTCACCTCTTTCATCAGGATCGTCTGATAGCCACTCAGCGCGGTCGGCTTCACCCAGGCCTCGAGTGTGTAGCTCGATGCGAGATTGAGCGACGCTGCGGACGGCACGGTGACGTTGCCCGAGGAGCCATTCAACGACAGCGCACCCCCGTACTTGCCGTTGGCGTCCCATGTGGCTCCGGCGCCGGACAGGGTGCCGTGGTTGCCGTTGCCTGAGGAGTCGCGAGCGGCGGTGCCCGAGCCCTCGTTGAAGCTCCAGCCGCCCATCAGACCAGTTGGCAGCGAACTGGAGTTGAAGGTCGCCGTATAGCTCTGCGACGTCGAGGGGACGGTGATGGTGTGCTGCTGACCGCCACCGTCAGACCATGAGGCGAATGTGTAGGACGTGTTCCCGGCGGTCTGTGTTCTCGCCTCGATGGTGTGGTTGAAGCCGACGAGGGTGTCATAGGTGAACGGAGCCACCCTGGCAATGCCATCGAGGTAGATCGTCCGCCCGGCGGGCACGGTGTCGAAGCTGAGATTGACCTTGCGCGGGTTGACGGTCACCGACTTGGTCGAGCTGAGACCGGTCGAATCGCGCACCGTCAGGGTGATCCGGTAGCGAGTGTTGCCGCTGAAGTCGTGCCCGGAGGTCGGGATCGTGAAGCTGCCGCTGCGCACCCCGGTGACCGGGGTGCCCGGGTGCACGTGGCCGTCATGGAGGAAGTCGATGTTCCAGGTGAAGGCGCTGTCGGGCAGACGACCGTCGTCGGGGTCGGTGCCGTCGCCGCTATAGGCGATCACGTCGCCCGCCTGGAACTGGCTGCCGTCGGTCGGCGATGAGATCGTGGCCGTGGGGACGTCGCCGGCGCTGATCGCGATCGGGGTCGAGGTGGAGCTGTTGACGCCGTCCGAGACGGTCAGCCGCGCCTGGTAGGTGCCCGCGGTCGCGTACGTGTGGGAGGGATTGGCGGCCGTGGAGGTGGTTCCATCGCCGAACGCCCACGAGTAGGTGAGTGGCTGGCCCTCGGGATCCGACGAGCCGGAGCTCGAGAAGGCGACATTCAACGGCGTCGGCCCGGAGGTCGGATTGCCCGACGCGGCGACCACCGGTGCTTGGTTCGAGCGCACGTACTTGATCCGGCGGATCTTGCTGACACCGACGGTGCCGGTGACGTCGGAATAACCCAGGTCGACGTAATAGAGGGCACCGTCGGGACCTTCGGCGAGGTAGACGATGTCGCCGTAGGGACCGTCGGTGGTGCCGTTGGAGGGCTCGAAGTTGAACGTGTCCGAGACCGCGCCGTTGGCGTCGAGCCGCAGGCCCCTGATCCAATTCTGGGCGTAGTCGGCGTAGAAGTAGGCGCCCTGGTAGCTGCTCGGGAACTGCGTGCCGTGGTAGACGAAGCCGCCGGTGATCGAGGCGTCGCGGCCGTTGTGCGGATAGGAGTGCAGGGGGCTGCGACACGGCGACGAGCACGGGCCCTCGCTGTCGGGCCAGCCGTAGTCGGCGCCCGCCAGGCCGAGGTTGATCTCCTCCACCGCGGTGGAGGCGTTGTTACCGCCGACGTCGGCGATGTAATAACGACCCGTCGGACCGTCGTAGTAGGCGCGGAACGGGTTGCGCAGGCCGCGCGCCCAGATCGTGTCGATGTTCGGTCCGGCGCCGTCGTAGAACGGGTTGTCCGTTGGGACCGTCCCGTTCGTGTTTATCCGGTGTACCTTGCCGCGCGGGCTGGTCAGCAGCGGCGACAATGACGGGTTGAAGTGTTCGCCGGTGGTGAACAGGAGCTTGCCGTCGTTGGCGAAGTTGAGTGAGCCGCCGTGGTGTTCTGCGTCCGCATTCTGGGGGTCCTCATAGAGGACGAACTCGCTGCCCGGGACGGTGCCGGTCAGCGCGGCGTTGGCGGTGAATCGCGAGACGCGGTCGTGGTTGGGCGAGCCCAGCGTGTAGAAGACGTAGTAGAAGCGGTTGGAGGAGAAGTTCGGATCGAGGGCGATGTCGTAGATGCCCTGCTGGACGCCGGCCGAGCCGACGTTGTTGATCTGCAGGAACAGTCCTGGGTCGGGCTGCGTGTATGGCGGCGGCAGCACCTTGATCTTGCCCTGTAGCTCGCCAACCAGCATGCGCCCGTCGGGCAGGAATTCGAGCGTGGTCGGCAGATCGAACCCGGTTGCCAGGATCTCGTTTTGGAAGTAGTCGGTATTGGCCACGTTGACGTTGACCGGCGCCGATGTGGTCGTGTTGCCGGCCGCGTCTCTCGCCCTGGCGGTCAGGGTATGGGCGCCGTTGCCGACCGCGCGGCTATCCCAGTTGAGCGCGTACGGCGCGGTCGTGTCCTCGGCTCCGGTGGCCGTCCCGTCGACCAGGAAGCGCACGCCCGACACCCCCGTATTGTCGCCCGCGTTGGCGGTCACCTGGACGATGTCGGAGACGGTGGCGTTGTTCTGAGGCGCGGTGATCGCGACCGTCGGCGGTGTGGTGTCGTTTGACCCTGCCGCGGCCTTGAACGCGACCATGTGCATCACCCAGGCCGAGGAGTTCTGCGTCGCGGTCGCGCTCTGCGGACCGGCAGCGGTGACCACCTTGTCCTCGGTGCGGTTGCCGAAGTCGGTCAGCCGGGTGGTGAACCCGCTACCGGCGGCGGTCACCGTATGACTCGAGGCACCGGCGCCGAAGATCAGGTCCGTGGCGTTGGTGGTGGTGGCCGAACCACTGCTCATCGCCTTGGCAGAGCCAATCGCCGCAGCGGAAGCGTCCAGTGGGTTGGCCGTGTCGATCCCCGAGTACTCGTGGACGTAGATGATCCCGAAGGACCGAATCGCAGTGGCGAACGTCGCTCGGACCGTGTTCGCGCCGCCGGCGACGTTCTTCGCATAGAAGACCTGGGAGCTCCAGGTGTTGTTGTTCCACCGCGTTGCCGGCGCGGCGCTGGCGTAGGTATTCCCTGCGGTGTCCGTGAGCGTCGCCGCCGATGCGTTGTCCCAGAGCGCGTGCACGACGATCAGGTCGCCGGCGGTGTTGGAATTCGAGAAGGGGAGGCTGTTGAGCGTCCCTGAGGTGATCTCCTTGGCTTGGCTTTGGACGTGACTCGGCGTCGCCGCCTGCGCGGCTTGAGCGAGTACGAACGTGCCTGCTACCGCCAGGCCGATCGCGAGTACTGTATGAAGACGTAGGCGGGTCCCCCCGGTCCTCATGGCCGCAATCCTCCGATCTGGCCCAGGACGCGTTCACCCGAACCTAACCCTCGCCGGTACGCATTACAAGTGCCGATAAAGTCGCATTCGGCGACCCGGGTGGACTGTGGGTAAGTCCGGACGACCCTCGCGCTCGAGTGAGATCGCGCGGCCGATCTCCGGTCCTGGAGCGGCCGAGTACCCCTACCGGGCGTGGGCTAGGGCGATGTGGCGGTGCCGAGGGAGTCGGCGCCGACCGCCTTCGGGGCGCCGTCCTCATAAAAGACGTCGAGGTCGGTGATCTCGAAGCCGGCCGCTTTGAGCAGATCGACGACCGGCCGCGTGAGGTGACAACCCCCGAAGACGCGTTTCTGCAGGGGCTCGAGGCGATATTGCCAGCGACGCACCCGCTCGTCCGGCGCCAACCCGTGCTCGACGAAATGAAAGGTGCCGCCCGGCTTGAGCACACGTCTCAGCTCCGAGAGGGCAGTGGCGACGTCCGGGATCGTGCACAGCGTCCAGGTCGACAAGGCCGTGTCGAAGCTGTCGTCGGCGAACGGCAGGGACTGGCCATCGAGGCCGGATCTCTCGACCGCGACACTGGTCGCCCGCAGGCGTTTGGCGGCCAGCTTCCAGCCGACGTCCGCCGGCTCGACCGCCGCGACGCGGGTGACGGCCGCCGGGTAGAAGGGCACGTTGAGCCCCGAGCCGAAGCCGATCTCGACCACCTCGCCCCCGAGTCCCTCGCAGACGCGGCGCCGATGCGGTTCGCCGCTCTTCAGTCCGCAGGCGGCGTTGACGATCCGGGGGAGGACATGCTCGGCGTAAACGCCCACTACTACTGGGGCTCTCTGTTCGGCTTGCCCGCCACGCAGCTTCGAGGCTACCGCGGGGCTTCGATCAGCGCCATCGATCGATCGCGGGGCTCGTCGCCCCGGGAAACACTTCGAGACGTTGAGCGGCTCTGGAGGAGCCGACCGCTACGGACTGATAATCCGGATCGTGATCAGCTCGAAAGGCTCGTAGACCACAACGATCGAGTCGCCGTCGCGATCGAGTTCGGTCCCGGGATCCTCGAGCCCGTTTGCGCTCACGGCGCTGCCTCCGATTGCGGCGTCGAGGCGTAGCCGGGCGACACCGCTCGCCCCGTGGGCCTCGTACAGGCGCAGGATCAGGTCGTCGCCATCCTCGGAACGCTTGATCGTGTCGAGGATCAGATCGTTGGAGTCGATCTCCGCGAACGCGCTGGTCGGGGCGGCTCCGGCGACCCACGTCTGGGGTTGATCGAACGTGGTCGAACCGCGCGCTACGCCGGCTCCCTGCCAGTCACCGGAGTGGGGGTGTAACGCGTAAGCAAGGTCGTGAACTCCCTGGTCCGCCTCGGGATCAGGATCGGTAGGGCTGCGTAACAAGCTGAGCCCGACGACGTTGTCAAGGACGCTGAACCCGTAGCTGGTGCTGGACAGGACCGCCACGCCGAACCCATGCTCGGAGAGATCGACGAAGCCAAGCGCCGGCGCCTCGAAATGAGCCAGGTCGGCATCGGTGTTGCGGTGCGTGCTCATTGCATGGACGCCGAACGGGGCCCCGTAGGTGGCGCTCTCGGTTCGCGCGGCCAGCGGGAAGGAGACCTTCAGGAGCCGGTGCCGCTCACGCCAGTCGACTCGACAGCGGAACTCGAGCCGACTCGCTTCGGCGTCGAGGCGGATCCACTGTTCGAGCGTGCTCTCGGCGCCGAATTGATGGCGGAAGACGATCTCGGCGCGAAACGGCCCGGAGCTCAAGACCTCGGTCTCATGCGCTCCTGCCACCGGCTCACCGGACTCGGCGTAGTAGGGCTCGAGCTCCCACGCGTCGAACGCCGTCGGGCGGTCGTCGAACAGCTCGAACACGTTGCCCGGGCCCGACAGCGCCTCGCGACCGTTGGCGAGCCTCAGACTGGTCAGCGTGCCATCCGGCGCGAGCTCGGCGGTTAGGGCCGAGTTGGCCAGGCGGACGGCCCCGTCGTCGCGCTCGACGGCGACCTCATCCGCAGCCTCGACGGCCCGGCCGAAACCGAAAGCCGGGCTCTCGCAGACGGCTGGCCCGGTTGGGAGATCGACCACCTCGCGTCGAGCGAAGCCGTCGAGGTTGAATGGCGCCCCGTCGCCGGGTCGAGCAGCTGCGAGAGCAGCGGTCGATCGGTCGCGCAGGTGGTCGGCAGCCTCGCGGAGCTCGCCATGCTCACGCTCGGCCCGTTGGTGCACCTCGCGCAGCGAGGTGCCCGGAAGGATGTCGTGAAACTGGTTTCGCAGCAACACCGGCCACAATCTCGCGAACTCCTCGCCCGGGTAGGGCGCGAGACCGCGGGCCCAGGCGACCGTCGCCGCCGCCTCGGCCTCGTGTAGAGCCCGCTCGCCCGCCCGGTTGCCGCGCTTGGTCCGGGCCTGGCTCGTGTAGGTGCCTCGGTGATACTCGAAATAGAGTTGCCCCCGGATCGTCCCAAGCGCATCTCGCTGTGCCTCGAGTTGCTCGAAGAACGCCGAGCTTGGGCTCAGCTCGAGGAGTGGCAGGCCGCGGAGGTCCTCTGCCCGCGAGGCGATCTCCAGCATCTCACCGGTCGGTCCGCCGCCCCCGTCACCGTGGCCGAAAAGGACGAGGCTGATGTCGCTGCGGTCGTGGTCGCGAAACGCCGCAACCGCGTCGCGCAGCTCGCCTGGCATGAGCTCGGCGTTATAGGTCCCGATCGGCGGCAGATGCGCGAGCACCTCCGACCCGTCGATGCCGAGCCAGCGAAACGAGTCGTGGGGTGGGCGGGTGAACTGGTTCCAGGAAAGCTTCTGGGTCAGAAAGCGCTGAAGCCCGCAGTGGCGCAGGATCTGCGGCATCTGACCGTTGTGGCCAAAGGTGTCCGGACTCCAATAGATCTCGCAGCGGCGGCCGAAACGGCCCTCGAACCAGCGCTGCCCATAAAGGAGCTGACGGAGCAACGACTCGCCACGCGGCAGGTTGCAGTCGGGCTCGACCCACGATCCCCCGACCACCTCCCAGCGGCCCTCCGCCACGCGATCCACCACCTGCGCGAAGAGGTCCGGATCGTCCTCCTCCAGCCAGGCGTAGTGCTGAGCTGACGAGGCCGCGAATCGGTGATTCGGATAACGCTCCATCAGCTCGAGCTGGTTCGCCGTCGAGCGAACGATCTTGCGCCTGGTCTCGGCCACAGGCCAGACCCAGGCGGTGTCGATGTGCGCGTGTCCGACTGCGTACGCTCGATGGCGCGGGCGCGGTCCGCCGCGCTCGAGCAGTCCGGCGAGGACAGCTTCAGAGTCTTCCCACGTCGCCCGGTCGCCGGCTCTCCAGAGATCACAGAATCGGTTGAGCTCGGCCAGCAGTGCACCGCTCCAGTCGGGTTCGAGCCCGCGCGCGTGCTCGGCCTCGAGCCGGCGCAACAGCTCGAAGTCCGACGCCAGCCGCCAGGCGAGCGGATCGTGAAGGCCGAACGCGCACTGGGTCAGTCGCGCGCGAGGGGGCTCGTGTCGCGGAGCCTGCAGGGCCGGCGCTTCAGTCCACGTTCGTCCCAGGCGATAGCGTGCCGCCTGTTCGGGGTCGACGCCAGGATCTGGATCGGGCTCGTCCCCCGCCCAGCTGTTGCAGGCCATCTCGACCTCGACCTCGAGTCGCTCGCCGCCCTCGGCGGGGTTGGCAACCTTCGCCGACGTGCGCAGGGCTCGCCAGCCGGAGTACAGGCCTTGGAGAATCGCCGCGTCGCGCCAAAGGGTCGCCTCACTCCCGCTGTCCCAGAGCAGGTCCACACGCTCCCCTGCCCAGTGACCGGGCACGGTGGTTCCGATCCGAAACCAGTAGGTGGACCAGAGCGGCCCGAACTCCTCGCCGATCTCCACCGGGCGGTGCACGAGGCTCCGGGCCGCCTCCCAGCCCTCGCGACCCGTGCGCTCGCTGACCGTGAGCAAGTCGGGAGCGATGGTCTCGCGATAGGCCAGCGACCGCAGGCGTGTACCGGTCTGAGCGAGGCGTCGCCTGGTCTGCTCGGGATGGCGCGCCATTTGCGGTCCTTACATCTGGGCGAGCGCCGAGAACCGCGGCAGGTGGTCGGCGTTGGCTGCGAGCATCTCGTCCATCATCGCCTCCGTCTGTTCGAGGTCGAGGTGCGCCTGCGTCATCGGATCAAGCATGAAGGCGTGGAGCAGATCGAGCCTTGAGCCGCTCAGTGCCGCTCTCACCATCTGCTTCTGCACCGCGACGTAGTGGCGCAGGTGCGCTGCCAAGGCCTCGGGGAGCGGGCCCGCATGCAGTGGCATCACCCCGTGTCCGTTGACCTCGGCGAGACACTCGACCACCGCGTCGGCTGGGAGATTCGGGATCGCACCGTCGTTGCGGGAGTTGACGACATGGACCTCGCTGCGGTTGGCGACGATCGCCTCCATGATCTCGATCACCTCGATTCCCTCCTCCTCGTCGCCGGGCGGGAGGTCTGCCAGCCCCACCATCCCGGCATCCGGCGACGTCCATTGCGCGGCGAGCTCGGCCAGCCCGCTGACACGCCCCCGCTCCTTTTCCATGTCGTGGATCGTGATCCCGTAGCGCATTGGCATTCCCTGGGCGCGGGCTTCGTAGGGACGATCGAGTCGCTGCATCTGCGGGAAGAACTCCGTCCAATGGGGCCAGCAGTAGGGCAGGATCCCGTAGGTCTGGAGCGCGAACTTGACGATCGGTTCGGTCGCTCGCTGACGAGCCAGCTCCAGTCCGTCACGCCCGTCTCGCAGCCGGAGCTTCTTGACCCCGGCGCAGTGGTTGAGCCCGGCCACCAGCGGCGGCATCTGGATCAACTCGGGCTCGACTCCGGCCTGGTGCGCCAGCCACTCCGCGCTGGCCGGATGCTGGGTACACGAGCAAAGCGAGGTCACCTTCGCCTCAGGGACCGTGAGCATCGCCAGCGCCTGCACCGGCGCGGGGTTGGTGTAGTTGAAGATGCGGGCGCCGGGTGCGACTTCGGCGACGTCCCGGGCGACGCTCTCAAGCACCGGTGCGTTGCGAAGCGTGCGGAAGATGCCACCGGGTCCGACCGAGTCCGCGACGTTCATGAAGATGCCGTAGCGCCCCGGGATCTCGATGTCGTTGGCCCACGCGTCCATGCCGCCGACCGAGATCGCGGCGATCACGAAATCGGCGTCCCGCAGGGCTTCGCGCTGGTCGGGCGATCCGGTGACCTTCAGCGGGCTCGCCTCGGTCTCGACCAGCTTGCCTGCGAGCGCGACCATCGTCTCGAGCCGGTTCGCGTCCACGTCCATCAGCGTCAGTTGCGTATCGCCGAGCTCGTCGGACTCGATGAACCTGCGCAGCAGCGGAGGCACGAAGCTGCTCGAGCCTCCGCCGATCATCGTCACCTTTGTGCTCATGCTGGTTTCGCTTTCTTCCGTTTCGCAACGGCGGCTAGCCCATCGAGTCCTCCGCCATGGGCAAGACACTCATTTCGAGCACGCGCTGGGTTCGGGGGCGTTCGAGCGCGTAGATGACGGCCGCAGCAACCTCCTCGGCGTTCATGAAGTTGGCGAGGTCGGGATCGTCGGGACTGCGGCCGCGGCCCATGGCGAATTCGGTCGCAATGCCTCCCGGACAGACGATCGAGCAGCGAATCCCCTTGGTCCAGAGTTCATGGTCGAGCGCGCGCATGAAGCCCACCTGCGCGTGCTTGGTGGCGGCATAGACGGCCTCGCCCTCCGGCGCACGCTGGCCGGCGACCGAGGCGACCACGGCGAGATCGGCGGCCTCGCTTTTCATCAGCTCCGGGAGGCTGGCTCTCGCCGTATTGAGCAGGCCCTTGACATTCGTGTCGATCATCTCGTCGTCGAACGCGTGGTCACCGTCGAGGAAGTCGCCGTAGCCCCCGACCCCCGCGTTGGCGACGACGATGTCGAGCGCTCCGAAGCTCTCGACGGCCGACGTGACGAGCGCCTCGACCTGAGCTTGATCTCGGACGTCGCACGCGCCCGCGACCGCTCCCTCGATCCCGAGGTCGGCCCCCGTTCGCGAGCCGAGTACGAGCTTGACGCCACGTTCGTCCAGTTCCCGGGCGATGGCGGCGCCCAGGCCGCGGCTCGCCCCGGTGATCAAGGCCACTCGGCCGTCGAGGTCGGTCATCAATCAGTCGCCTCCTTCGGCGGATCGGGTTGAGCCCGCGTTTGGACCATCGCAGGACGCGTCGGGTGTCACCGACGGCGGCACGTCAAGGGCCGGGTTGCGTGTGAAGAAGCTCACCGGCTTGAGTTGGAACCCGATCGTGGCGACGGGCATCACCGGCCAGTCCTCGGGTCTCGGCACGTGATGATGGCCGAACGTGTACCAGAGCACGAGATCGGTATCGACGATCGGGCGGTCGGCGGCGGTCCAGCTGGGAAGTCCGGCTCCGCCTGGGTGTTGGTTCGGATATTCGCCCGCCGCGTAGCGTTCCTCGCGCTCGTACGGGGTCACCCATACGTGCTCGCCGATGAAGCCGGCGCGCCGGCTCACCGGCGCGTCCGGCTGCGCGAACGGCCGGGTGTTCTCGCCCGGAACGAGGCGATAGCCGACGGGTGCACCCAGCCGGTGGCGCCTGCTCGGGTTGACGATCTCCCACCACCGAGCCGATGCGGGATCGAGACGGCGCTTGGCCTGCTCCTCGCTGCGCAGCGGCCGGCGGTCGACGCGAAACGCGTTGCCGTAAGGATTCTCTGGACCCGGCGGGCTCGACTCGGTCGAGACCTCGATCACGGAGTTATCGATTCCGTCGATATCCAGGTCGAGGCGCATGTTGAAATAGTGCTGGTGGATCATTGCGTTGAGGCCGGGGGCGACGAGGACGCCATGCGTCGGCTGACCGGAGTCTGGATCCACAGCGCCGGTCGAGAGCACGCCTGTGAGCTTGACCTCGAACGCGATCGAGCCGTCCTGATGCAGGTACCAGAAGAAGCCGTAGTCGTAGTTGCCGATGGCCGAGAACGAGGAGATCACCAGCCGCCGTCCTCGCCGCACCTCGCCCTCGCGGGTCCGCCAGTCGATGTGACGCCACAGAACGCCGATGTCCTCTTCGTGCATGCAAATTGCATTGGGGATCGGCATCGGCTCCCCGGCGCCGTTGGACACCGTGGCCTCGAAATAGTGAACCTCGCCGAGGCAGTCGCAGCCGAGCCTCAGAGATGAGGCCGCAATGCCGACCCCGTTCTCACCCAGGTCAAAGGCGTTCTTGAAGTAGTGCGTGGGGCTGGGATCGCCGTAGGGAACGACCATCTCCGAGAGCGAGGCGCGGTGCATGATCGAGCGTCGGACTCCGCCGTCGCGGTAAGCGACCTGGTTCAGGACCAGGCCCTCGCGCGGCGTGAAGCCGACGTGCAACTCCCAGTTCTGCCAGCGAACGAAGCGGCCGTCGACCTCAAAGCTCGGCCCCTGCGGTTGCGAGATCTCGTACGACTCGATGTCCTCGCGCAGGCCACCTGTCAGCTCGACCGCGGCGTCGACGTCGAAGTTGCCAGGCTCTGCGGGAATCGGGACAACTCCGTGATCGTCGATCCGCAAGACCTCGAGCGAGGTCAGCTCGACCAGCGCGATCAATCCCTCGACCGGGTGGGCCCACTCGCTGTCACCCGGGTTGGGTCGCAAGAACGCGACGCAGCGCGCCAGCCGTCCGGTCTCGCTCGGATCGCCGAAGTTGCCGGCCGGCCATGCGTCGATCTGGACCGCGTCGAAGTCCTCGACTCCCCGCCTCGCCAGGGCCGCCTGAAAGCGGGGGTCGTGCTTGACCAGCTCTTCGGCCTCGGCGAGCTCCTCGACGACCGCTAGCGGCTGAACACCCTCCAGCCGGTTCCAGGCCACCACCGTTGGGCCCTCGAGGTCGACCGCCACCTCGTGGGTCGAGGCGTCCTCCCGGTCGAGCAGGACGACATCGGCGAGGCGGTCGAGCGGCGCCCCTCCGGGTGACTCGCCCTCTTCGATCGACTCGATGCGGGCCTCGAGGTCGGCCTTCTCGGGGTCGCGAAGCTCGATCGTGATGAAGCGAGCGCCGCGCGCCATCGCTGCGTATTGCTCTGCCTGGAGCACCGTGCCCCTGACCAGCCAGATCTCGTCGGCGGTCAGCGGGTCGAGTGGGTGAGCGGTGGCCATCGAGGTCGTTGCAGGCACTAATGAGCGTTTATGACGGTTTTCAGGCCGAATTCAAACAGGAACGTGTAAGGATCGATCGCGGCAATCGAGCGGAAAGTGTCGGTTATCTTGCCCGCATGCGTCAGGCGGACCGCCTCGCGAGCGTCCTCGATGAGCTCTCGGCCGACGGCAGCGTCAGCGTCGCCGAGCTGAGTGAGCGTTTCGGGGTTTCGGTCGCGACCGTGCGCCGCGATCTGCAGCTCCTCGAGGAGCAACGACTCGCCTCACGAGTCCACGGTGGCGCGATCGCCCGCGGGATCCTCTACGAGCTGCCTCTCCGTTACAAGGTTGCTCGCCACCAAGAGGAGAAGCGCAGGATCGCCGCCGTCGCCGCCCAGCGCGTCGAGGAGGGATGCACGGTCGGACTGACCGGGGGTACGACCTCGACCGAGGTCACACGCGCACTGAACGAGATCCCGCGCCTGACCGTGGTCACCAACGCCCTCAACATTGCCTCTGAGCTCGCAGTGCGGTCGAATTTGAAGCTGGTTGTTCCGGGCGGCGTCGCACGCTCGTCCTCTTACGAGCTGGTCGGCCCGATCGCCGAGACGGCGCTTGCCGGCCTCAACCTCGACCTGGTCTTCGTCGGCGTCGACGGCATCTCGGCCGACGCCGGCTGCACCACCCACCACGAGGTCGAGGCGTATACGAACCGAGCCCTGATCAAGCGGGCGCGGCAGGCGATCGTGGTTGCGGACCGGTCGAAACTCGGACGAGTGGCGTTCGCGCGAATCTGCGAGCTGAGCGAGGTAGACGAACTGATCACCGATGCGGCGGCGGACGCCGGGCAGCTGCGATCCCTGCGAGATGGTGGGCTCAAGATCACGACAACCTGATGGCCGCGGCGCTGAGATCGGACCCCCGGGATTCCTGTTCACATCCGTTGGACGTGGGTGTTGGCCTGGATGAGCGTTTATGAGCGTTTTCGCTCTCAACCCGTCGCAATAGGGGTGTAGGGTGGCGCCCGGATGCTCACCGATAGCGTGAACGCCGGCGATCTCGGCCCTCGCCTGAGTTGAAAACCGAGTGCGGAACAACCCGCAAGGAGGAGACGAGTAAATGAGACGGACGAAGCTACGAGCGGCCCTCGCATTGATCGTTGGGGCCGCGCTGGCGCTCTCGGCCTGTGGTGGGGACGACTCGTCTTCCGAGAGCGGATTCTCGGACTCGGACCCGTCCGAACTCGAGGGCACTGAAATCAAAGTCCTGATGCCGTACAAGGTCCCGGAGGAGCTGCTCGCGCAGTTCACCGACGAGACCGGGATCGAGGTTCAGTACAGCACCGGCGCCTGGGACGGAATCGCCTCGAAGCTGGTGGTCGCCCACCAGGCGGGTACCTACATCGCCGACGTGACCGAGTTCGACTGGTCGTTCACCGGGCAGTTCGGCGGCAACGGCTGGTACGAACCGCTCCAGGACGTGCTCGACCCGGCACTGCTCGACGACCTCGGAACCACGAAGGCCTCGTTCACCAGCGACGGCAATCTGTACGCCGCCTGCTACAGCAACGACTTCAAGCTCTCGATGTACAACACGGCGATGTTCAAGCAGGCGGGGCTCGACGGCTTCCCGGAGACCTTCGACGACCTCGATCAGGCGCTCGACACGCTGAGCGCCAAGGGGGTCGCCGACTCGCCGATGACGATGCCGATGGCGGCGACCGAGGGCAGCGTCACGCCCTGGTACCTGCTCACGCTGGCGATGGGGGGTGAGCTCTTCGACGAGAACAACGAGCCGGTCTTCAACGAGCCGGACTCGGCCGGCGTCAAGGCTCTGCAGTGGCAGGTCGACGCGCTCAACAACGGTTGGGTGTCGCCGGGGTCTGTGACGCTCGACGACGGACCGGCGCTCGAGCGATTCACGGGCGGCGCGGCCGCGGTCGCGATCTCCGCCGCCCCGGGCAACCTGCCGGAGGCCAACGACCCGAAGGTCTCAAGTATCCCCGGCGACGCCGCGGCGGCGCTGGTCCCGGGCGAGACCGGGCCGGGCGGCTCGTTCGGTCTCCAGGAGGGGTTCGGGATCCCGTCGACGGCCGAGAACAAGGACGGCGCCAAGGCGTTCGTCGACTGGATGTTGAAGCCCGAGAACCAGGTCGAGCTCTACAAGGGCGCCGGCTTCCTGCCCTGCGGTAGGCAGGCGCTCGACCAGCTCTCGAAGAGCGGTGACCTCGAGGGCGGCGACGTGATCACGCAGGAGTTCGAGCAGCTCCAGCCGCTCTTCCCCGGCGGCGCTCCGGAGTGGTACTCGCAGTTCAGCTCCGAGGCCCAGGGGTTGTTGAACGCGGCCTGGAAGGGCGATGTCCCCGTTCAGGACGCGCTCGACCAGCTCGCCGACAAGGCCACCGAGCTGGCTCAGTCGGAGGGGTAGCCGCAAGGCCGGTCGGCCCCAAGTGGCCGAGGAGACGAAACCCGGCACCCGGGGCCGCGTCCGCCGCGCGCTCGGATTCGGGCTCACCGGCGCCGCGCGAGAGAACGCCTGGCTCGGTCGCTGGATGGTGCTTCCGGCGCTGGCGTTCACCGGGGTTCTGGTCGTCTATCCGATCATCGTCGGCCTCAGCACCAGCGTGCACGAGGCGACCGGGACGCTCGGGACGGCGAGCCCGTTCGTGGGGCTCGAGAACTACTCCGAGGTCCTCAAGCAGCCGTCGGTGGGCGACTCGACCGTGCAGACGGTCTGGTACGTGCTTACCGCGCTGGTCCTCGAAGTCGGCCTCGGCCTGGCGATCGCCGTGCTGCTCCACCAGGCCTTCCGCGGGCGCGGCCTGGTGCTCGCGATCCTGATCCTCCCGTGGGCGTTGCCGTCCGTGGTCAGTGGGGTCCTCTGGCGGCGCGTCTTCGATCCCGACACGGGGCTCCTCAACAGCGCCCTGGTCCAGCTCGGGATCATCGACCAGCCCCACGTCTGGCTCGCCGACCCGGGCTGGGCAACGCTGTTCATCACCCTGGTCCACGTCTGGGGGGTGTTGCCGCTCGTCGTCCTGGTCTTCCTCGCCGGGATGCAGGCGATCCCGGACGAGGTCTACAGCGCCTCGGCGGTCGACGGAGCGTCGCCCTGGCGCCAGTTCCGCCACATCACGCTGCCGCTGCTGCGTCCGTCGCTGGTCGTCGCGCTGGTCGTCGGGACGGTCAACTCGATCAACATCTTCGACGAGATTTACGTGCTCAACGGGACCGCGCTCAACACCCGCTCGATTCTGATGGAGGTCTACACAACGACCTTCTCGAACGGTGAGTTCGCGCGAGGGGATCGCGCTGGCGTTCATGGTCGCCGCGGCGACCGCGATCCTGGCGACCTTCTACGTCGTCGTCCTGCGACGGAGGACCGTATGAGCCCCTCGCGACTCGCCCTCACCGCCCGCACGGTCGGCGTCGCGCTGCTGATCGTCTGGTCGCTCGCCCCGATCCTGGTCGGGATCTCGACCAGTGTCTCGACCCGGAAGGAGTCGCAGCAGGTGCCGGCCAGGTGGGTGCCCGGCGATCCGACGCTGAACTCCTACTCGGCCTTGCTCGGGGGCAAGCAGGAGGCGGGGGTCTCGGACGCGGCCGCCGACGCTAACCAGTTCGGGCGAGCGCTGCTCAACACCACCCTGCTCACGGTCGTGACCACGGCGGTGGTGCTGTTGATCGCCGTATTTGCGGGCTACGGCTTCAGCCGGCTGGAGTTCAAGGGCAGTAGGCCGCTGCTCTGGGTGGTGGTCGCGACGATGATCATCCCGGTGTTCACCCTGGTGGTCGCCCTCTATCGGCTGATGGCCGAGTTCGATCTGATCAACACCTTCCTCGGCTTGGTACTGGTCTTCGTCAGTGTCACGTCGCCACTTGCGATCTGGCTCTTCTACAACTACACGCGAGAGCTGCCGCCGGAGCCCGAGGAGGCGGCGCTGATCGACGGCTGCACCCGCTTCGGAGCCTTTCGTCGGGTTGTCCTGCCGCAGATGACGTCGGGGATCGCGGCGCTGACGGCGATCGTGATGCTCGCTGTCTGGGGTCAGTTCCTGATCCCGCTGCTGCTGACGTCGACCGTCGAGACCAAGCCGGTGACGGTGGTGATCACCGAGTTCATCGGCAAGTACACGACCGACTACCCGCTGCTGACCGCGGCGGGGATCCTGGCGATGATCCCTCCTGCGATCGTCGCCCTCGTCCTCAACCGACACATCCGGGGAATGCTGAGCGCCGGTGGCTAGCCGACCCTTCAAGACACGCCGGCTGGGAGAAATTCGATGAGCGGGATCGTGCTTGAAGGGGTGCGCAAGGAGTTCGGCGGCGGGGTGGTCGCGGTCGACGACCTCAGCCTCGAGGTGGCCGACGGCGAGTTCACGGTCCTCGTCGGTCCGTCCGGTTGCGGCAAGAGCACCACCCTGCGGATGGTCGCCGGGCTCGAGGAGGTGAGCGCCGGGACGATCCGGATCGGGGGGCGCGACGTCACCGAGCTGCCGCCGCGCAAACGTGACATCGCGATGGTCTTCCAGAGCTACGCCCTGTACGCGCACATGTCGGTCCGCGACAACATCGGCTTCGGGTTGAAGATGGCCGGGCTGAAGAAGCCCGAGATCGCCGCGAAGGTCGCCGAGGCGGCGGAGGTCCTGGGGATGGTCGAGCTGCTCGACCGAAAGCCCCGCCAGCTCTCCGGCGGCCAGCGCCAGCGGGTGGCGATGGGGCGGGCGATCGTGCGCGAGCCGACAGCCTTCCTCATGGACGAGCCGCTCTCCAACCTCGACGCAAAGCTGCGGGTGGAGATGCGAGGAGAGATCACCAGCCTGCAGCGGCGAGTGGCAACGCCGACGCTCTACGTCACTCACGACCAGACCGAAGCGATGACCATGGGCGACCGGGTCGCGATCCTGCGCGACGGCATCCTCGAGCAGCTGGGGACTCCGGCTCAGCTGTACGACCAGCCGGTGAACATGTTCGTGGCGTCGTTCATCGGCTCGCCCGCGATGAATCTGATCGAGGCGCGTTGCGAGACGCGGGACGGCATTCCGCATCTGCTGATCGGCGGCTCGCGCGTCGAGATCCCGTCCGCGGCTTCCGCTCGCAGTGCTCAGCTGGCGCAGTACGTGGGACGCTCGATCTGCGTCGGCATCCGGCCCGAGGACTTTTTGGCGGCCGTTCCCGTTGCGTCCTCCGACGGGATCGAGGTCACGGTGACTCGCGCCGAGTCGCTGGGTTCGGAGCTATTTGTCTACTTCCACACGGCGGGCGCGCGCGCGAGCCCTGGCGTGCTTGAAGACGAGCTCGGCAGCGCAGTCGAGACTCCGTCGATTGCGCGTGAGGCGCTGACCGCACGCCTGGACCGCGCTGCCCGGGTCGTCCCCGGCGAGCGCACGCGGCTCACGGTGGACGTCGAGAGGTTGTACTTCTTCGATCTCGACTCCGGGGCGGCGTTGAGTTGAGCCCAGGGACCTGACGGGAAGCGGCGCACTCACGCGTAGGTCGCCCCTGACTCCTGCCCGTGTCGTTCTCAGTCGGCCCGGGCCTCGGTCACGACGTCCGAGCCCGACCGCGCCTGCTCATCGCGGCGCTTGATCAGCAGCCACTGAGGTTTCTCGCCGCCGCGGGTGCGCTGGAGGGCGAAGCCGCCTTCGAGGCGCTCGCCGTGAAGGACAAAGACGGCGTGACCGCGATCGAGAGCCTCGGGCCAGGGAACGCGGCCTCCCTGCTCGTAGGTGCCGCGGTCCCAGATGCGGACCCAACCGCCTTCGGTCTCGCCCTCGAAGTCGTTGTGCTCGATCGAGTGATCTGGGACCTGAATGGCCATGCGCTTCACCCCGGGATCCATCGACGGTCCCTTGGGCACGGCCCAAGAGCGCATCACACCCCGGACCTCGAGCCGCAGGTCGAAGTGGTGGGCGGTGGCCTGGTGCTCCTGGACGACGAACACCCCGGCGTCGACCCCGCGGATTGCGAATTGCTCGTGGCCCTCCGGTTTCACCTCCTCGACCTCGACGGCGTCAACCCGGGCGCCGGCGGGGCCCTCCCGGAGGAAGGTGATCAGGGCCTCGACTTCGTCGCGACCGCCCTCGGCGTGGACGAGCGCGTCCTCGTCTGCGCCAAGCCTGACCCAGCCAAGCAGTCCGAGCTCGCCCGCGCGCCCGACGGCGGCGCTCCGGAGGCCCACATCCCGCACCTTTCCAGTGATCCGAGCGCGGATCGCGCGCTCGGCCATCGACTTCTTCACGGCCACCGCGCAATCGTGCCGCATCCGCCAACCCTTGACCGCTCTCGGCCCGGGTGAGAGATCAGTCCTCAGCTCACCGCTTTCTTTACCAGCGCGCCGATCCTCTTCTCTTCGGCGGCGGTCAACTTCTTCAGAGCGAAGGTCGTTGGCCACATGGCGCCTTCGTCGAGCTTCGCCGCGTCGTTGAAGCCGAGCGTCGCGTACCTCGATTTGAATTTTTCCGCGCTTTGGAAGAAGCAGACGACGTTGCCGTCCTTGGCATAGGCGGGCATCCCGTACCAGGTCTTCGGCGAGAGGTCCGGCGCGCTGGCGTTGATGATCGCGTGGAGCCGCTCGGCCATGACGCGATCTGGTTTCGGCATCTCGGCGATCTTCGCGAGCACGGCCTTTTCCCCGTCCGTGCGGTGCGCTTCTGCCTTCAGCTCTTGGGCGCGCTCCTTCATCGCTGCTCGCTCCTCGGCCGTGAATCCCTTGGCCTTCTTGCGGCTCGCGGTGCCGCTCTTGGCGGGCTTTCTCGTGGCCTTCTTTGGGCTCATGGAAACCTCCTCATAGTGACTTGGGTTTGGCCGCGCTCCTGTGACGCGCGCCGCCTTGCTCATCGTGTCGCCATCTCTCGGGCGGGGGCGCCTTCGCGGTCTCCGGCCAGGGCTTCAGACCAACCAGCGGCCATCGCGCATCAGCTCGCGGTCGGGCAGCTCGTTCACCTCACCCCAAGCCTGGATGCGGCGCGGGAGTATGCGGAACCAGCAGTACGGCGTGGCCGCCGCCCGCGGGTCGAAGCCGGCGCGCGCGGCGAACCGGTCGCCGCATTGCTGCGGCAGCGAATCGATCTCGATGACCTCGACTTCGCCATCGATCATGGACACGTCCCGGGTCCCGCCCAGCCCCAGTCGAACGGTTCGCGTGGCGGCAAGGTTCCTCCCGGTCGGGCTGTCGGGCAGCGTGGCCACCAGCAGCGCCTCGCCGTCCCAGTCGAAGGACAGCGGCACCAGATACGGCGCACCGTCCGCCGAGGCACTGGCCACCCAGACATCGATGTCGCGGGTCAGCCGGTGCTCGGTGTCGCGACGACGCTGAGCGCGCGGGCGGGGGTCGGCACTCATCGGTCCTGAAGTAGCCCGAGGACGTTGCCATCGGGATCGGTGAAGGCTGCCACCAAGCGGCCGCCACCGACGTCGTGCGCGGGCTCCTTCACGGTGGCGCCTGCGGCGGTCACCTCCGCCAGTTTTGCCTCGATGTCCGGCACGTGCCAGTAGGCCACCGGTGAGGTCATTTCCTGCGGTCCACCGGCCGGCACCAGCCCGATGTGCTGGCCCTCGGCCTCGAAGCCGACGTAGTAGGGCCCGTCGGTGTGCGGCGGGATGCCGAGCAGGGCGGTGTACACCGCCTTGGCCGCCGCCAGGTCGGACACGGGATGCAGCACCGTCTTGATTCCCTCGGTGGAAGAGCCGGTCATGGGTCACTCCTGTAGTCGTGGGTCACATCGACCCGGGGTGTCGAATCTACTTTGTAACACAAATGATTGGCTGTACGGAGTTGTAGCCACAAATGATTCGTCGCGCGAACTAAATGTGCAAAGATCGCGCTCGATGTCCGCAGATCCCTCCACCGAGATCAGAGGCGCCGAGTTCGCCGGCCAGCTGTTCTTCCGGCTCTGGCGAGCCTCCCACACCCAGACCGCCGCGGCGCTGCAATCGGTCGGCCTGACACCGGCGCTCTTCGCGGTGCTCAACCACCTGCGGGCGCGCGACGCCGCGATCCAGCAGCAGATCGGCTCGGCGATGGGGATCGACCCGAGCACGATGGTCTCGCTGGTCGATCAGCTCGAGCGCGCCGGCCTGGCCAAGCGGCGGCCGCGTCCCCAGGATCGCCGTGCCCGCGAGGTCCTGATCACGCCAAAGGGGCGACGGACCCTGAAACGGGCGCGGGAGTTGGCGCAGGAGGTCGAGGGCGACGTCCTTCAGGGCTTGTCCTCCGCCGAGCGCCGCCAGCTGGTCACGCTCCTTCGAAAAGCGTTCGCGGCGACGCCGCCGCAGCCCCCGTGGAGCGCCGAGGAGGGTGACTAGCTGGTGCCGTCTCGGCAGTACGGCATCGGAGATGCCGGCTCACCCGCGACGCCCGGGTAAACGGTGTGTCAGCGAAGCTCCGCGATCCGCTCCGCGACGACGCTCGCAGTGAGGAGATCCGCCTCCGTCCCCTCGTGCATCAGCATCGAAACTGAGGCAGCGAGGGCTGCTCGGAGCGACTCAGGCGCGACCGCGTCGACATGCGTTTGCGCGAATCGAGCAAGCGTCTCAGCGGGCAGATTGTCGTACCCGCGGGCCTGTACGGCGGGTAGCCCTCGGCGCAGGCATGCCAGCGACAGCGCGTGATCGCGCACGGCGCCGACGTAGTGCTCGGCCTGCCACACACGCCGACGCTCGATGCACGCGCGGGCGTGAAGCGCGTAGATGACGCCCCATCCAAAGAGATCCTCCGCGACCGCCGGCGTGGGGACGAAGAGCTCGCCTACCGGCGGACGAACCTCGGATTCGCCGGCAGCCGTTGCGCCGAACACCAGCCGAAATCGCGGACCGGCAGGCCGAAACTGCGACGCGGGGGTCATCGACAGGTCGAACTGAAGCGCTTCCGGTAGCAGGAACACTCGGTAGATGGTGCGGCCGCGCTCGAGATCGGCAAGCTGGACCGCGGCGAGTTCGTCGATGAGCGTGGTCGTCCAGTCGGCGAGGGCGGCGGAGACGGGGACGTGGTCGGCGATGCCGAACGTGAGATCGAGATCGGAGAACCGGTCGCCCTCGTCCACCGCCAGCGAACCGACATCGGCGCCCGCGACCACACGATCATCGTCCTCCGCGAGCCGCAGCACGCGCTCGCGCAGAGCATTCCGCTGCTCAATGGTGAACACGCTTGCCTCCCTTCTGGTGAACCTCGCCAGTTGTAGCGCCTAACGACACGGCTGCTTCGAACGACGATCAGCAACTTCGAGGCGACGATGACGCCTAGGGCGAGTCTCGTGCGATCAGGCTCAATTGGACTCTTTGGCAGACACGGCGCGTGTCTGCTGAATGGGTACCGAGATCTGGTGGTCTGCTCGCCTTACTACCAACTGACGAGCTTCCAGATCTCTGGTAGCCGGGTGCCCTCGTCGGCTCCCACCTCCGCGAAGATCGCCACGGCCCGCTTCAGATGGGCCATCGCCTCCTCGTCGCTTCCGAGCGCATGATGTAAGTCGGCGAGGTTGTTCTCCAGCGCGGCCTCTCGATGCCGGTCGCCGTATGCCGCGCACAGCTCGCGCGCCCTTCCGGTCAGCTCGAGCGCTCGATCGAGCTCGCCGGCGTCGCGCTCCACAAGGGCCAGGTTGTTGAGCGCCGCGACCTGGGCTGGAGCTTCGTCCAGCTCTTCGGCCAGCGCGACGCTGTGCTCGAGCTTCGTTCGCGCCGTCGTCGGGTCGCCATCGGTCCGGGCCAGGACCCCCAGCATGTTGTGGGCCTGTGCCAGGGCGTGTAAGTCAGCGGCCTCCTCGGCCAGGGCGCGCGCCTCGCTCGCGCGCGCAGCCGCTTCGTCGCGTCGGCCTCCGTGATGAAGCGCGAGCGCGAGGTCGGCGACGATCCGGGCACGCAATCCGCTGCCCTCGGTAGGCACGGCGTCGAGTGCCGCTGTCAGTCGCGCTTCTGAGCGCTCCCAGTCGCCGCGCCGCAGGTGGACGCCTCCCAGCTTCTGCTCGAGCATCGCCAGCGTGGATCCCTCGCTCTCGGCCGCTGCCGCCTCGTAACTTGCGAGGGCGCCGGCATATTCGCCGGCGAGGGTGTGCAAGTCGCCGAGCCGCTCGTGAAATGCCGCGGCGCGGACCGGGTCGAGCGCGAGGGCCGTCTCCAAATGAGCGAGGGCGTCGGCATGCGCGAGCAGCGATGCAGCGTGGTCTGCTGCGATCCGTAGCTGCTCTGCGGCCTCGCGGTGTGCGCCGGCCAGCCGGAGTTGATGCGCGACCAGCGCCGCCGTCTCGTCCTCCCGCGGCAGGCTCGCGGCAATGCGCCGGTGGAGGAGCCTGCGCCGCGCGGGCGAGGTCTCCTCGTAGACGAGCTCGCGCAGCTTCTGGTGGGTGAAGTCATAGAGCGGCTCCGCCGCGGGGATCTCCCGCACGAGACCATGCGTGACCAGCTCGTCGAGCGCCGCAACCGTTTCGTCGTCGCTGCGTCCGCTCGCCGCGAGCACGGTGTCGAAGTCGAAGGAGCGGCCAATTGCCGCAGCGGCGCCCAGTACCTGGCGCTCCACGGCGCCGATTCCGCTGAGGCGCGCGGCCAGGAAGGTGCGAGCCTCGCTTCCAAGCGCCTCGGCCGTTGCGTCATTCCCCGCCCTGAGCGCCATCGCGTACTCCATGACAAACAGCGGCAGGCCCTCGCTCTCGCGAAAGACCCGGTCCTGCAGCTCCTCGGTGCTCGACGGGCGAGCCGCTCTCACGAGCCTGCTCACCTCGATCTTGCCCAGCCGGTCCAGCCGCACGATGCAATCCGCGCCGTCGCGCTTCGGATCGACCGGCAGTCGGCGAAGCCGATGGTCCGGGGGCACGGCCTCGCTGCGCCAGCTCAGCAGGAGCAGGAGCTGGTGCTCATCCAGCCTTCGTGCCAGGTAGGCGAGGACGTCCACGGTTGCGGCGTCGGCCGCGTGCACGTCGTCCAGGAAGAGCACGCCCGGCGCCGGACCGCTGCTGGCGGCATCGAGCACCGCGGCGATTGCTTCCAACATCCGGACCTGGGCGCCCGGTGCCGAGAGGGAATGAGGCTTCGGCCGGTCCGGGGAAAGCGCTGCCAGGTCGGGCAGCAGGTGGGAGGCATCGGCAAGGCGCTGGGGCGAGACGCGATCCACCCAGCCGTCGGCGGTTCGAAGGGCGCTGGTCAGGAGCTCCAGGATCGGCGCGTAGGGGAGACCCGCCTCGTCCTCGTGGCACTGGGCGGCCATGATCAGCGCCCCGTTCGCACCCGCAGCTGTCGCAAGCTCGAGGCACAGGCGCGTCTTGCCGATGCCTGCCTCGCCCTCGACCACGGCGCGGACGCCACCCTCGGCGGCCGCGCGGTGCGCTGCCAGCAGGACGTCGAGCTCGGAGTTGCGCCCCACCAGAGGGAAGTCCTGCGGCGCCCCAGGCGGCACTCGGCGCCCGGCGTCAGGGGTTGTGGTCGGCGTCGGCGGCAACGTCCCCTCGCTCACCTGCTCGAACAGGGCCGTGGTCTCCTCCAGCGGAGCGACCCCGAGCTCCTGGCTCAGAGCGCGCACGCATGTCCTGTACTGCCGCAATGCCGCACCGCGGTCGCCCGTCAGCGCGTAGAGGCGGATGAGCTCGGTGTGCGCCGGCTCGTGCAGGGATTCGAGCTCGACCCAGCGCTCGGCGAACCCAAGGGCCCGCTCGAGCTCGCCGCGCTCGGCGTGGCCCTCGATCAGGCGTCGCAACACCGAGGTCAGTTCGCGTCGGAGGCCATCCGACTGGCGGATCTGCCAGTGGTCGAATTCCGGGCTGTCGCGAAGCGCGAAGCCCTCGAGCAAGTCCCCGGAGAAGAGCGCCGCCGCCTCGTCTAAACCCTCGATCGATGACCCGTCCGCCGCCAGCGCGCGGAAGCGGGCGACGTCGAGATCGAGCTGCGCCCCCTTCCGCAGGGCGATCGCGTCTCCGGGTGCCTCGACCCACTCCTCCCCGATTGCTCCGCGCAGGGTGGAGAGCGTGCGCCGCAGCGCGCCCCGGGCCCGCTCGGGATCGTGCCGGGGCCAAAGGAGCTCGCAAAGGGAATCGCGCGAGCGAGGGCCGTCGACGAGGGCGAGGTGAGCCAGGAGCGCCACCGCCTTGCGGGTGTCGAAGCGTGCCAGCTCGCCGTCTCGCTTGACGCGCGGCGGCCCGAGCAGGGTGATTTCCACCGACACGTACGCCACGATAACCGCCGCCCGGAGGATCTCGTAACGGGTAGCGGACGCCGACGCGGGAACCTTCGGAGGTTGCAATGCGGCCGACCGAGGAGAGAATGGGGACCGAATGAGTGAGTCTGCGGAGCGCACCAATCGCGTGACGCGGAGGCTGAGGGCCGTCGCCTCCGGGGCGGAGGCGCCTCGATGAGCCACCGAACCGCGCGGCGACTGACCTGGGGCCTGGTGGCGCTCGCGGTCACGATGTTGGTGTCCAGCACGGTGATCTATGCCGCGGGCGGCTCGGGCGTCTCGCTCAGCTTCTTCATCTGGGCGATCGCGCTCGTCTTCGCGGGCGTCGGCGCCATGATCGCGACTCGTCACCCCGGCAACGCGATCGGCTGGATCTTCGTCTCGGTGGCGGTGACCGCGGGCCTGGCAGAGGTCGCCCATGCATACGCCGACTACTGGGTCGGCGGTAACGGAGGGTCCGAGGCACTCGCCAAGACCGCAGCCTGGTACGCGAGCCTCTCCTGGATCCCGTTCATCCTCGTGCCCGCGACCTTCCTCCTCCTGCTGTTCCCGGACGGCCATTTGCTCTCGCCCCGCTGGCGGCCGATCGCATGGTGCGCCGCGTTGGGCATCGCCGGAGGGTTTTTGACGCAGGGCCTGACCCCCGGACCACTCGAGGACTATCCGCAGCTGATCAACCCCTACGGGGTGACGAGCTCCGTGCTCGATCCATTCACGGCGCTTGCCTTCTTCCTGATGTTGGTGGGCATCGGCGGCTCGGCGGCCTCCTTGATCGTCCGGTTCCGCCGCGCCGCCGGCGAGGAGCGCCTGCAGATCAGGTGGCTGGCGCTCGCGGGGGCGATCGTGGCCGTGGTCTTCCCGATCGCCCTCGCGGGCTGGGACCTGTGGGGCGAGGCCGTCTCCAACGTCGCGATCATGCTCAGCGTCATCGGCCTCCCGATCGCCGCCGGCGTCGCGATCCTGCGCTACCGCCTCTACGACATCGACGTCGTCATCAACCGCACCCTCGTCTACGGCGCGTTGACGGCGACTCTCGCGGCGGCCTACCTCGCCAGCGTGCTCGTACTTCAGCTCGCGCTGAGCGGGCTCACGGCGGGTTCTGGCCTTTCCGTCGCCGCCTCGACGCTCGGCATCGCGGCGCTCTTCCGGCCCGCGCGCTCGCGAATCCAGGGGATCGTCGACCGGCGCTTTTACCGGCGTAAATACGACGCCGCCAGGACGCTGGAGGGCTTCTCCGCCCGGCTGCGAGACGAAGTCGACTTGAGCGCGCTCGACGCCGAGCTTCGCGGCGTCGTCGTCGAGACGATGCAGCCCGCGCACGTGTCGCTGTGGCTGCGCGCGCCCGAGCCCAGGTGACGGCACCTGTCGAGCCCGAGTGGGCGATGGTCACGGTTCTGTTCGTCGACATCAGAGGCTTTACGAGCTTCGCCGACCGCGCCACCGCCCGAGAGGCGGTGGACTACCTGAACGAGTTCTTCGAGCTCGTGGTGCCGATGGTGGGCCAGCACGGCGGGCACGCCAACAAGCTGCTCGGCGACGGGCTGCTTGCCGTCTTCGGCGCGCCGAAGCCCCTACCCGACCATGCCGACCGCGCGCTCGGCGGGGCAAGGAGCATCCTGGGCTCGGTCGAGTCTCACTTCGGCAAGCGTTGTCGGATCGGGATCGGCGTCAACTCCGGGCTCGTTCTGGTCGGGACGATCGGAGGGGGAGATCTCACCGAGCTGGGGGTGATCGGCGACCCGGTGAACGTGGCGGCCCGCGTGCAGGGCGCCACCCGGGAGCTCGGCGAGCCGCTGCTGGTGACCGAGGCGACGCGCTCGTTGCTCGAAAGCGAAGCCGCCGAGCTCGCGCATCGCGGTTCCGTGGAGCTCAGAGGCAAGACCAAGCCCGTCGAGATCTACGGCGTGCGGATCCCGTAACGGATCCCGGACGCGGCGGGCGTAGAAGAGAAGACGCATGGCACCCGCCGAGAACAACGAAAGGGAGGACCGATGAAGCGCCGCATCCTCGTTGCCTCGATGCTCGTCCTGACCGCGGCGATCGTGGCCATCCCAGCAGCAGCGACGCCGGGAAGCGCAGCGAGCCGTCGCGGGCCAGAGCTCGCAACCAACGGCCGGATCGTCTTTCAGGCCCAGGTCGGTCGCGACGGCCAGGTGTTCACGATCAGGCCGGACGGCACCGGGCTGACCCAGGTGACCGACCTGAGGACGGACGACCCGGGGCCGGGCGCTTACGAACCGTCCTGGTCGCCGGACGGGTCCAGGATCGCCTTCAACGCCTCGACCCGATTCACCGCTCCGTTGTTCACCCGGGTCAACTTGTTCACGATCGCGCCGGACGGCAGCGACCTCATGGAACTGCCGCTGGCGGTCCGCAACTTCAACGGAGACCCGGCGTACTCGCCCGACGGCAAGCAGATCTCCTTCGACCAGGACGTCGGTCGCTCCGCCGGCGGGACCGTCCACGGGATCTTCGTCGCCGATGCCGATGGCAGCGACGCCCGGCGCCTGACCACCAGCTTCGCCACCAAGGAGGGCTTCGACACCGAGTCGCAGTGGTCACCCGACGGCACGACGATCGCCTTCACGCGGGTCAAGAACGAGCGCAAGGCGGCGATCTTCACGATCCACATCGACGGCAGCGGGCTGACCCAGCTGACCCCCTACAGGCTCGACGCCGCGAGCCCGGACTGGTCGCCCGACGGATCGACGATCGCCTTCAACACCTACTGGGATTCTCCCGGCGGCAAGTCCGCGGATCTGATCACCATCCCGGCCTCGGGCGGCAAGCGCACCGCGCTGACCCACAATCGCGACGGAAAGCAGTTCTCCTTCAGGCCGTCGTGGTCGCCGGACGGGACCCGGATCGTGTTCACGGCCGCGGTCAACAAGCGGCTCGCCGACGGGGGTGGCGTCGACCTCTACATTATGCATCCCGACGGAACCGGGGCCAAGCGGTTGACCCACATGCCAAGGCGGTTCCCGACGAACTCGGACTGGGGGACGGCGCCGTGACCGAGCCCCGGCAAATCAGTGCTCGAGTGCTGGCCGTGGCCGCCGCTGCGATCGTCCTGGCTGGTCTGATCGTTGCCCTAGTGGTCGGCGGAGAGCCGAGTGGCGCCACTTCCCCCGCACGGAACGGCGCAATCGTGTTTTCCGGCGACAAGGGCTCGGGCGCCGACATCTACGCGATCAACGCCGACGGCAGCGGCCTGCGCCGACTGACGCACGTCAAGGGCGACGCTGGCTCGCCCGACTGGTCACCCGACAGCACCCGGATTGTGTTCGGGATCGAGGACAAGGCCGTCTACCTGATGGACGCCGACGGCGGCGACCTGCACCAGGTGACGGCGCCGGGCGGCGAGCCGGCGTTTACCCCCGACGGAGACCACCTCGTGTACTGGTGCGACGCGTGCGAGGGAGGGGACGGCGTCTTCCTGATCCGCGACGATGGCTCCGATGCCCCCGGCGTGAGGCTGACGACGAACCCGTTTCGCGATCAGGGCGACGAGGACCCGGAGGTCTCGCCCGACGGCCAAACCGTCACCTTCGTCCGCCACAAGGTAGGCGGCAAGCTGCAGGCGCTCTACGCGGTCGGCATCGACGGCAGCGATCTGCGGAAGCTGACGAGCTACGAGCGTGAGGTCGCGATCACACACGACTGGGCGCCCGATGGGCGGCAGATCGTGATCACCACGGACGCCGACTACCCCAACCACAAGTCCCCGAATGTGGCGACGATCAGGCCCGACGGATCTCGCTTGCGGATGCTGACCCACTACAAAGGCGGAGAGCAGGGAGCCTTTGCCGGCTCCTATTCGCCGAATGGGCGCTGGATCGTCTTTCGGGTCGAGAACGTCGAACGCGAGCGATTCGGGCTCTACCGGATGCGCCCGGACGGGACCCACCGCCGGCTGATCAAGGCGCTGCCTTTCCCACCCCGGCAAAGCGATTGGGGTTCTGACTAGGTGCGCAGGCTTGCCTCATCGTCACGGGTCGACAGCGATCGACGCCACTCCTCGCCCTTTCAGCCCACTTGCGCGTGCTCCAGTTACGGTTGGCGTCGGGGGTGTGCGCTCGCGTCGGAGTCACCGCCAGCGCCGCGGCCCGCGATGGCTGTCGCGGCCGGAACCCGCCGCCGTCATGCGCCAAAACGACCTTGCAAGATCGTTCTCGAACGGCGAGAGTGGGCCGGTGGGGGGACGCCCCGGGGCAGTCGTAACGTTCTGGGGACGCCAGCGGCCTACAAAGGAGTCCCGATGGCAGCTCTGAGCAGACGGTTCCGGCGGAGCTCGCGGCGAGGTGGCCACGATCCCGCGCCCGCCGACCCGGAGGCGCCACGGCCGCGGGGCGTCGAGGTCTCGCCCACAAAGGCGCCGGTGGAGATCCGCCCCAACGACCCGCTGCTCGCCTACCTCCAGAGCGCCGGCGGGCCGGTGGAGATCGACACCCTGAAGCTCGACTCGCCGGCCCTCGCCGAGCTGCGGGCGGCCGGCGTGACGCTGGTCGTGCCGCTCGTCAGCCAGGGCGAGCTGATCGGGGTTCTGAACCTGGGGCCGCGGATGTCCGAGCAGGAGTACTCCTCCGACGACCGCAAACTGCTCGAGAATCTCGCGGCTCAGGCGGCGCCGGCGCTGCGGGTGGGTCAGCTCGTCCGCGAGCAGGAGGCCGAGGCAGTGACCCGGCAGCGCTTCGAGCAGGAGCTCGAGGTCGCCCGGCTGATTCAGCAGAACTTCCTGCCCAAGGAGCTTCCCGAGCTCCCGGGATGGCAGGTGGCCGCCTACTACCAGCCGGCGCGTGAGGTGGGCGGCGACTTCTACGACGTCATTCCCCTGCCCGACGGGCGGGTGGGATTCGTCGTCGGCGACGTGACCGACAAGGGTGTGCCGGCCGCCCTGGTGATGTCCGCGACCCGCAGTGTCCTGCGGGCCTCGGCTCAGCGCCTGATCGAGCCCGGCGCGGTGCTCGAGCGGGTGAACGAGCACCTGTGCCCCGACATGCCCGAGAAGATGTTCGTCACCTGCCTCTACGGGGTGCTCGATCCCGCGAGCGGGCTGCTCCGCTTTGCGAACGCGGGCCACGACGTGCCCTATGTGAAGACCGCGGAGGGCGTTGAGGAGCTACGTGCGCGGGGCATGCCGCTGGGCCTGATGCCCGGAATGGACTACGAGGAGAAGGAGGCGGTGCTGGCGCCCGGCGAGAGCGTCCTCCTGCACTCGGACGGGATCGTGGAGGCGCACGACCCGGACCGCGAGATGTTCGGCTTCCCGCGACTCAAGGAGACCGTGGCCGACGCACCCGGCGGTCAGCGGCTGATCGACCGCGTGCTTCGCGATCTCGCCGGCTTCACCGGCGCCGGGGCCGAGCAGGAGGACGACATCACCATGGTCACCCTCGAGCGCTCGGGAGCCTCGAACCCGTCCTCCGCCGACTCCGGCGAGACGGTTCTGGCGCAATTCGAGCTGGCGAGCGAGCCGGGAAACGAGCGCGAGGCCATACGTCGGGTCGAGCTCGCCGTCGCCGGCCTGGGGATGGAGCCGGCCCGCCTTGAGCGCCTCAAAACCGTCCTGGCCGAGGCGACGATGAACGCGATGGAGCACGGCAACGAATACCGGCCGGACGTCAAGGTCGGAATCCGCGTCGTGCACCGGGCTGACACCGTTCGTGTGCGGGTAACAGATCGCGGCGAGGCCGGCGAGCTGCCGGAGCCCGAGGCGCCCGACCTCGAGGCGAAGCTTGAGGGCCGCCAGAAGCCCCGCGGCTGGGGCCTGTTCCTGATCGAGAAGATGGTCGACGAGGCGCGGGTCGAGACCGGTGCGCAGGGGCGCACCCTCGAGCTCGTCATGCGCCTGAAGGAAGAGGACGATGGAGATGTCTGAGCTGGACCCGGTCGTCCGCCAGCGAGGCGAAACGGCGGTCATCGATCTGCGGGGCGAAATCGACTCCAAGGCCGAGCTGGCGCTCGACAGCGCATACGCCGAGGCCACTCGGAACCGGACCAACTCGGTGATCCTGAACTTCGCCCGAGCCGAGTACATCAACAGCACCGGAATCGCCCTGATCGTGGGCTTGCTGGGTCAGGCCAGGGCTCAGGGAGTGAAGGTCGCCGCTTGCGGGCTGTCGGACCACTATCGGGAGATCTTCGAGATCACGCGGCTGGCCGACTTCATGACGATCACCGACACGGAAGACGGCGCCGTGAGCGCTGCGGATGGGAGAGGCGATGCCTGAGGCAGCGACAAGCTTCGACGTGCGCGAGGTCTCCGAGGCGACGCGGGTGATCGATATCAAGGGCGACATCACCGCCCAGAGCGAGGACGTGCTCATGGATGCATACGGCCGCGCGAACGGCGATCGGGTGCGAGCCGTCGTCCTCAACTTCAGCGATCTCGACTACATGAACAGCGGTGGCATCGGCCTGCTGGTCACGGTGCTGGTGCGGGCCCAGCGCCGGGGCCAACGCGTACTCGCCTACGGGCTGTCGGACCATTACCGGCAGATCTTCGAGCTCACCCGGCTCGACGAAGCGGTCGGCATCCACGACACCGAAGACGAAGCTCTGGCTGCGGCCGGCGATTCAAAGGGGAAACCATGAGCGATACACCACAAGAGGTCACGACCGAGGAGCGAGCTACCGCGCGCGACGCGACGAGCTGGGCGAAGTCGGTCTCCCACTTGAACGTCTCCGCGGTCCCCGAGGGCGCAGTCAACATCAACGTCGAGGGTCGGCGCCTGACCTCGCCGATCCAGGGCTTCGGCAAGATGTGGCAGAAGACCTATCAGGTGCGCATCCCGTCCGACCGAGTCTCGAACACCGCTCTGATCGCGACCTGGAGGCAGCGGTTCCCGGACTTCTGGCCGGAGGGCAACCGCTTCTACGGGCCGCTCACCGGAATTGAGCCCGGCGACGTGGCGCTGCTCGACATGACCCTGCCCGGGAGGATGAAGCTGTCCACCGGCGTCATGGTGCTGTTCGCCGACGAGGAATCATTCACCTTGATGACCCCGGAAGGCCACATGTTCGCCGGATGGATCACGTTCAGCGCGACCGAGGTCGAGGGCCAGACCGTCGCCCAGGCCCAGGTGCTGATGCGCGCGAGCGATCCGATCTTTGAGCTCGGGCTCACGCTCGGCGGTCACAAGCAGGAGGACCGCTTCTGGAGCCAGACTCTGACGGCGCTCGCCGCCCACTTCGACCACGAAGCCGAGGTCGACACAAAGGTGGTCTGCGTCGACCGGAAGCGGCAGTGGTCCAAGTGGAGGAACGTGTGGCAAAGCTCCGCCATCCGCTCCACGCTATACACGCTCGGGACCCCCGGACGGGCCGTCAAGCACGTGCTCAAGCGCGATCGCCCGGTTGACTGAACTCGACAACGAGGCTGTCGTCGTCGGCGCCGGCCCCAACGGGCTCGCGGCCGCGATCGCCCTGGCTGAGGCCGGTCGCGAGGTGATACTGATCGAGGGCGCCGAGACAGTCGGCGGTGGGGCGCGATCGGAGGAGCTCACCCTGCCGGGCTTCGTTCACGACACGTGCTCGACCGTCCACGCCCTGGCGCTCCTCTCGCCGTTCCTGCGTCGGCTGCCCCTGGCCCGCCACGGCTTGGAGCTCGTGCACCCCGAAGCTCCGCTCGCCCATCCCCTCGACCGGGGGTCGGCCGTGATCATGGAGCGCTCGGTCGGGGAGACGGCAAGCTCGCTTGGACCGGACGGGCGTGCATACCGCCGACTCTTCGAGCCGCTGGTGCGGAACGCCGAGCCGTTGGCCGAGGACCTTCTCGGCCCCCTGCGCCCGCCGCGCCATCCTCTCCTGATCGGTCGCTTCGGCCGCAGCGGCATCCGCTCGGCCGTGGGGCTTGCCCGTTCGCGCTTCGAAGGGGAGCGGGCGCGGGCGCTGCTGGCAGGATGCTGCGCGCATTCGATGCTCTCCCTCCGGGCACCGGTCAGTGCCGCCTTCGGCATCGTCCTGGCGGTCGGCGCGCATGCGGTTGGCTGGCCGGTGGCCGCGGGAGGCTCGCAGCGGCTGGCCGATGCCCTGGCGGCGCACCTGCGCTCGGTTGGCGGGCGGATCGAGACCGGGCGCTTGATCGAATCGTTCGCCGAGCTGCCCGCCGTCGGGGCGACGCTCCTCGACGTGACCCCGCGCCAACTCCTGCGCATCGCGGGGCCCTCGCTGCCGCAGCCATATCGACGGCGTCTGGCTCGCTACCGCTACGGGCCCGGCGTGTTCAAGCTCGACTGGGCGCTCGACGGGCCGATCCCATGGGCCGCACCCGAGGTTGCCCGGGCCGGAACGGTGCACCTCGGCGGCAAGCTTGAGGAGATCGCTACGTCGGAGGACGCCGTCTGCGGCGGCGACCATCCCGAGCGGCCCTTCGTCCTGCTCGTGCAGGCGAGCCTCTTCGATAGCGCCCGGGCGCCGGCCGGTAGGCACACGGCCTGGGCCTACTGCCACGTCCCCAGCGGCTCCACCCGTGACATGACGGCGGCGGTCGAGGCCCAGGTGGAGCGCTTCGCGCCCGGCTTCGTTGAGAGAATCCTGGAACGCTCGGTGATGGGCCCCGCTGAGGTCGAGCGGCGAAACCCCAACTACGTCGGCGGTGACATCAACGGCGGCGTGCAGGACGTGCGTCAACTCTTCGCCCGGCCGGTGGCGGGGGCGGTCCCCTACTCGACGCCGGTGCCGGGACTGTTCATCTGCTCGTCCTCCACGCCCCCAGGAGGTGGGGTCCATGGGATGTGCGGCTACTGGGCGGCACGGTCGGCGCTGCGCGGCACCGGCTCCGCATCGGATCGCCGACAGTGCGCGCACTCGTCACTCACCCTGACCTAATCTGCGGCAGCCAGGGATTGTTCGCTTGCGTCCGAGCGCGGCCACGTCACGGTTGAGTACGTCGGCGTGAACCTGCTCCGGGTGGCTGCCAGGACGTCGACGAGCACTCCGATCCGTCGGTGCAGGAAGTAGAGCTTCTCTCGCTGGCCGAGCTGGCGCCGCGCGTGCCCTGGCTACAGCGCCAGTGACTGCTGGCCTCGTGCGCGAGCGGTCCTCCAATCCTCGGAAGAAGTCAGGCGTCGCTGACTCTGTTTTCGGCGCACGGTAGGCGCCATTTCGTGGCGACGTTGTCCGGAGAAAGGACGGACGGTGGCGAGACGGCTCGCTCCAGACGTAATGGGGCGGACCGTTTATCGCTTGGTCAAGCCGATCAAGCCATGGGCGCGGCTGGTTTCGAACCACCGACCTCTCGCGTGTGAAGCGGCTCGGAAGCCGCTTGTCCATGCGGTCCGTGCCTGAGGGAGGCGGTTTCGGTGTCGCTGGAGTCGCTCGGTTGGCTCGGTTTGGGCAAACGAGCGGTCGTTTGCCCAAACGGAAAGTGCCGCTTATCGTCCAAAAGCGGCAGGTTTCAGCGCGTCGGATCAGCGGGCGTTAGCTGAGTCGAACCGCTGACGAACCCAGATCGCCAGAAGCGGGACGATCACCAATCCGCCAAGCGGGTGCCCGGTCGCGAGCAGCCAAACCATGATCGCGACCGCAGCGAGTGTGAATGCGAGCCGAAGCGCCACGTACGAACTTTACCCGCGGCATCGCGCGAAGTGTCGCTTTCCATGCAACGCATCGCCTGTCGCAGAGCCGTCTCCGCGAGGCGATGCATGATTGGTTCGGCCCGGCCCTCGACCAGTTCCCGCATCCGACGGCGGATCCTCGCCACGCGAGTCTTCCCAACGCGCGGCGGGTCGAGGAGCCGGGTGATTCGGCCAATTCCTCTTTGTCTAAGCCATGGGCGCGGCTGGTTTCGAACCAGCGACCTCTCGCGTGTGAAGCGAGCGCTCTCCCACTGAGCTACGCGCCCTCGGCGGACGATTCTAAAGCGGCTTCTCGAGCCTCGGGCGCGGCGTGACGAAGGCGAAGCTCGGCGGCGGCGCGCCGGGTCAACCGCGCGCGCTTCCCGAGCGAGCCGGTGTGATGTTGTCGTTTAGGTTGAAGAAGTTGTCCGGGTCGTAAGCCTTCTTGACCTCGGCCAGCCTCTGGAGGTTGCGACCGAACGCGCTGTCGACACCGGCGCTCGGCGCCTCGTCGGCCCGGCCGGTGAAGTTGAGGTACACGCTGCCGGTCCCGAACTCCTCGAGCTGGGCGAACGTTGAGCGCACCCATTCGATGTTGGCGCCGTCGTCGGCCTCATCGGTCCACTGGCCGTCGATCGAGATCATGTAGGGCGCCGAGCGCTCGGCGAAGGCGCTGTCCTCGGGTCCGATGTCGCCGATTGCCCCACCCATGTGGAACGTGTTGACGAGCGTGGGCGGCGCCGGCCGGTTTTGTGCGCGTGCGGCGACCACGTCGATCGCCTCGTCGTCGAGGTCCTTCAGGTAGAGCGCCTTCCAGTAGGCGCGCAGCTGGTTGCGTGGGAACAGCGCGTCGAAGCCGCTCTGCACGCCCACGAACGGCGTCGGGCCAGACATGTCGAAGAGGACGGTGCCCAGCTCCCGCAAGGGCTGCATCACCCGCATGCCCTCATCGACGTCACCGGCGTAGACGCCACCGACGATCGCGACCGCCCGGTCGTGGACGGCCTCGGGCATCTCGGGGTTGGCGGGGAACGTGACCGTGACGCAGACGGAGGTCACCTCGTTGGGGACCTGCTCGACGTAGTCGCGCCACTTGCGCAGCACGTCGGGGACCTCCTCGATCGGGTACATCACCGCCGCGAACGCCACCTCTGGACCGAGCTCCTGCAACCGGAACGTGAACGACGTGACGATCCCGAAGTTGCCGCCGCCACCGCGGATCGCCCAAAAGAGGTCCGGGTTCGAGTCCGCGGATGCGGTGCGCACCTCGCCGTCCGCGCATACGACCTGGGCCTCGACGAGGCTGTCGCATGCGAGCCCGTACTTACGTCGCAGCCAGCCATAGCCTCCGCCGAGGGTCAGTCCGGCTACCCCCGTGTCTGAGACCACCCCGCTCGGCGCGACGAGGCCGAATCGCTGCGTCTCGCGGTCGACATCGCCCAGAACCGCGCCGCCCTGGACGTGGACGAGCCGGCGCTCGGTGTCGACCTGGACGCCGTTCATCTCGCCGAGGTCGATCAACAGGCCGTCGTCGATCGTCGACAGGCCGGCGATCGAGTGCCCGCCGCCACGCACCGCAACCGGCAGGCCCCGGTCGCGTGCGACGTTGACGGCATCGACCACGTCGGCCGTGCCGACGCAGCCGACGACGACCGAAGGGCGGCCCTGATGCATCGCGTTAAAGGCGGGACGAATGTCGTCATAGCCGGGGTCGGTCGACGTGAGTACGCGTCCCCGAATCCCTGCGTTCAGCTCGTCCAGCGCGTCGTCGATCAGCGCCGCCTCGTCGATCGTAGTCATCATTGGTCCTCCTGGATTTGACTGGTGGGTCACGATCGTGGCGATGGGTGGCCGATTCGGCATCGAGGACCGACCGTGAACTTTGCGGCCGGGGACCCTGAGGCGACGCTGCTCGAGCGGGAATCCGAGCTCGCGTTCCTCGCGGCGGCGGTGGCTGCGGCGCGGGCGGGCGACGGGGCGCTGGTGACCGTCGAGGGATCGGCCGGCATCGGCAAGACGCGACTGCTCGGAGCCGCCTGCGAGCAGGCTCGGGTGGCCCGGATGACCACCCTCAGAGCAGGAGGGAGTGAGCTCGAGCGCGCCTACGGGTTTGGGATCGCCCGCGCGCTGTTTGAGCCCGTGCTCGCGGCGGTGGACGCTGGCGGGCGCGCCGCGCTCCTCGACGGGCCGGCGCGGTTGGCGCTTCCGGCCCTCGGCCTGGGCCCCACCGGCCGGGAGTCCGGTGTGCCCGCGGACCGCGAGACCCTCCAGGCCGTCGTGCACGGTCTCTACTGGCTGACCGCGAACCTCGCCGCACAGGAGCCCGTGCTGTTGGCGGTCGACGACCTCCACTGGGTCGACGGGCCCTCCCAGCGCTATCTCGCCTACCTGGCGCGCCGGCTCGAGGGCTCGCCCGTGGCGCTAGTGGTGGCGCTGCGTCCCGCGGCTCCTGGCGAGGACAGCGCCCTCGTCGAGTCGTTGCTCGAGGACGAGCGCGCGATCGGGCTGCGGCCGGCGCCGCTCAGCCGGGCGGCGGTCAGCGCCGTGGCGGCGGCTCGGCTCGGCGCGCCGGCCGACCCGGCGTTCGCGACCGCCTGCCACCACGCCACCGGCGGCAACGCGTTACTCGTCCGCGAGCTCATGCGCGGGCTGGAGGCGCGCGGGGTGGCGCCCGATGCCGCGGCTGCCCACGCCGTCCCGACCATGGGCCCCGCGCGCGTGGCGCGCGGTGTGTTGCGCCGGATCGATTCCCTGCCCACTGGGGCGGCCGCGCTGACACAGGCGGTGGCGGTGCTCGGGGACCGCGCTCCGCTCGACCTCGCCGCCCGGCTCGCCGGGCTCGACGCCGCGACCGTGGTGCAGGCCGCCGCCGCGCTCGCCGCCGCCGACGTGCTGGTGGACGACGTCCCGCTGAGCTTCTGCCATCCCGTGGTGCGCCAGGCGGTGGCGGACGCGATGCCGGCAGTGGCCCGGGCGTCCACCCATGGCCGGGCGGCCCGCCTGCTGAGCGAGCGCCACGCCGCGACGGCGGTGGTCGCCACCCATCTGCTGGCGGCGGCGCCCGCCGCCGACGCGTGGGTCGTCGAGCGCTTGCGGGAGGCTGCTCGAGAGGCGCGCGCGCAGGGCTCGCCGGAGCTCGCCGCCACCCACCTCGCGCGGGCGCTGGCCGAGCCCCCGCCGGCGAACGCCCACGCCGCCGTCCTGAGCGAGCTGGGCTCGGCGCAGCTCGCGGCGGGGCGCCCGGAGGGCGCGCGGCAGCTCGAGGCGGCCATCGCCCTGGTCGAGGATCCGCTCTGGAGCGCGCGCTTGGCGCTCGAGCTCTCCGACTGGCTCGTCCCCATGTTCCGGTGGGCGGACGCCGCTGCGACTGCCCGCCGCGCCCGCCACGACCTCGGCGACCGCGACCGCGAGCTCGGGCTGCTGCTCGACGGCCTGCTGGCGACGTGCGCGCGGATGGACCCGAGCATCGGGGGCGATGAGGCCGAGCGCCTGCGCCGGCGGGCCGCGGAGCTGGCGGGTGACACGCCCGCGGAGTGCTACGTGCTCGCCTGCGTTGCGGCGATGACGCCGGAGAACACCGCGGAGGAGCATGCACGGACGGCGGAACTGATGATCGCCAGCGCGAAGAGTGGGGTCCGCCCGCCCGGTTCGCCCGGCACCGACATCGCGACGACCCTGATGCGCGCGGGGCGCTTCGAGCAGGCGGAGGCGTTCGTCGCCGCCGAGCTCGAGGAGGCTCGCCGGGACGGGCGGGTTGCGTCGTACGCGTTGCTCGTCGGCATGCGCGGCTACCTGCGGCTCGAGCGCGGCGAGCTGCTCCTCGCCGAGGCCGAGCTGCGGGCCGCAATCGAGCTGACGGAGGAGCTGGGCGGCCCCGCCGGATCGCTCGCGGTGTTGCTCGCACTCGTCCACGCCGAGCAGGGCCGCCTCGAGGATGCCGAGCGGCTACTGGACGAGCACGCCATGACGGGGCAGCTGCTGGAGCACCAGGTGATGACCCCGGTGCTCTACGGGCGCGCCCGCGTGCGCGCCCTCCAAGGCCGGCGCGAGCAGGCGTTGACCGACGCGATCGAGGTCGGGCGCCGCTACGAGCGGCTGGGGATCCGGCGCGCCGTGCCGGCGTGGCGGTCGCTCGCCGCGGTGCAATCTCAGGCGCTCGGCGACAGCGGCCGAGCGCGCGAGCTCATCTCCGAAGAGCTCGCCCTCGCCGAGCGCTGGGGCACACCGCTCGCGATTGGGCTCGCGCTGCGCGGCGCGGGTCTCGTCGAGCGTGACGTCGAACGGCTCGCGGCCGCGGTGGGCACGCTCGAGGACTCGCCCGCGCGGCTCGAGCTGGCCCGCGCCCAGGTCGACCTCGGCGGGGCGCTGCGCCGGTCGGGGCGGCGCGTCGACGCCCGCGGGCCGCTCCGGGCAGGCATGGACTTAGCGCACGCGTGCGGCGCGATGAAGCTCGCGGAGCACGCCCGCGACGAGCTGCGGGCGACGGGAGCCCGCCCACGTCGCCTCGCCCTCTCGGGCGCGCAGTCGCTGACCGCCGCCGAGCGGCGGGTTGCGGAGCTCGCGACGGCCGGGCTGACTAACCGGCGAATCGCCCAGGAGCTGTTCGTCACCACGGCGACGGTAGAGACTCACCTGCGCCACACGTTCCAAAAGCTCGACGTTCGGTCCCGCGACCAGCTGGCCGCGGCGCTCGCGGCGCCCGAGCCTCCGCCGACCTGACGCCCCGGGTTCGCCGATCATCTCGGCCATGGCGTAGACGTCTGTGCGCCTCAGTGGAAGAGCGCTCGCTTCACACGCACGAGGTCGCTGCGATTCAAGAGCGGCCTCGTGGTCACCGCGCTGGTCTTCGACCCGGCGCGTTAGATCATGCCGGCGAAGGCGCCTCGGCCGGCTTGGGCGCCGCGACCGTGCCCTTGCTCGGCTTCGTCCCGACCCCGGTCGGCTGGGTCCGCGAGAGGAGCACCATTCCGGCGAGCGCTGCGGCCAGCGCGATCAGGGTGCCCGCGATCCCGGCGGGGGTCTCGTGAATCGACTCCTGCAGCAGGGTGACCGCGAGCACGACGCTGGCGATCGGGTCGAAGGCCATGCTGGTGGCGATCGCCGGGGCGAGGGCGCCGGTGCCGAGCGCGATCTGGTTGATCGTCATCGAGATGTAGCCGATCGCGATCAGCGCGTAGACCTGCCAGTGCTTGAAGATCTCGATCAGGCCGTCGCCGAGCTGATCGGTGACCGTCTTCGTCAGCGCCGCCGTCAGCGCGAACAGGATCCCGGCGGCGGTCCCGAGCGCCGCGGCCTTCAGGCCTGGTCGCAACCGCAACGACGCGATCACCAGCACGGCGGTGATCACGCCGATCACCCCGAAGGCAAGCATCCATTCCCTGAACGGAGCGTTGTCGCGCCCGCCCGAGGGGTCGGCGATCGTCAGGAAGACGACCAGGGCGACGGTGACCAGCACCGCGGCCGCGATGTCGGGCGCCCGCACCTTCTGATTCGTGATCTTCGCCCCCAGCGGCAGTGCGAAGACCATCGCGCTCGCCAGCAGCGGCTGGACCACAGCCAGCCGGCCGACCGCGAGCGCCGCCGCCTGGGCGACGAAGCCGAGCGCCTCGGTCGCGATCCCGGCGAGCCACACCGGGCGGCGGGCGAGGCGCAGGATCAAACCCGAGCTCGAGCCTCCCTCGGGCTCGTCGAGCCCGGCGCGCTGAAGCAAGACCGTGCCGATCGCGAACAGCAGCGCCGCGACCAGGGCGAGGACGATATCCACGCCTAGACCCTACGGATGATGCGGGGCGCTGTCAGCGGTCGGCGCGGCCGATGCCGTCGAGCTCGATCACAGGCGGGGCGAGCCTCGGGCTGCTGCCGATCCCGCCGCTTCCGGGACCGCCGCCTCCACTACCGCCGCCTCCCGGACCGCCGCCTCCACTACCGCCGCCTCCCGGACCGCCTCCACTTCCGCCGCCTCCGTTCTGGCCGTCCGGGGGCGGCTGTGGCGGTTCGGGCGTCGGCTCGACCGGCGGCGGCGGGGTAGGCGCCGGCGCGGGGCAGCGGATCGTGTAGACGGTCCTGACCGGGTGCCCGGGCCCCTTGCGCGACTCCGAATGCCCCCAGGAGAGGTGCAGATGGTCGCCGCGCCCGTGGCCGGCGTCACCGTCGTAGCCGACCCACCGGAACGGCTGTCGGGGTCGGTTGCGTCGCGGCTCGGCCCACGCGGCAAGCCGGTCGATCGTGTTCCAGCTGCCGCCGGCGTCGCGGTCGGGGACGATGTCGAGCGCGAGGCCGAGCGGATGCTCGCCGTTCTCGGCGTGGACGGGGTCGAGCGAGTAGCCGTCGGTGACGAAGATCCGATAGCGCTGCTTCAACCAGCGAATGTCGGTGAGCAGGCGGCTGTCGATCCGCTCGCCGGGAAAGCCCGGGATCCGCACGAACCTGCCCCCGCCGGTGGTCTCACACAGTCTCGGGCCGAGCTTGGTGCTCTGCATCGTCGCGGGCGCCGGCGCCGCCGCGAGCAGGGCGACGGCGAGCGCGAGCACCAGCGTGCGACGGAGCTTCCCCATAGACCCTGCCATCGGCGAACACGTTAAAGGCCCTTAGCGCTGTACGATGGCTCCCGACCGTGCTAGGCGGGGAATTAGCGGTGCCCTGTACCCGCAATCCGCTCTAGCGGGGCCGAACGCTCGACTGAGGGTCGTGGTCTTCGGGGCCAGTACGCCACGGGCAGCGTTGACGGTCAGGTCCCGCGCAATGCGCGTCCGCGAATCAGGTCAGGTCCGGAAGGAAGCAGCCTTAAGCGGTAGCGGGCATGTGCCGCGGACAAGCCTGACTCGAGCCAGCCAGGGCGAGCACGCCCGGAGACCACTCACGAAGTCGGGCCCGCACGGTCATCTTTTTGCTCAAAGGCGCTTGTTTCGCGAGACGTCGTAACGACAGCCCTGGGCGCTGTCGACCTTGACGAAGTATTTGCCGCTCTCGAGATCCCTCCTCACCCTCCACCTGCCGCCGGAGTTCGAGGAGGTGATCTTGACCTTCTCAGAGACGTAGCCGTCATAGCGAAACAGGGTCACCTTGCGGTTCGGCTCGCAGGAGGGCCGACTCGACCTCACCTCGCCGGCGGCGCCACTGTGGCGCAGGCGCTCGAGGCTGATCCGAGTCTTCGCCCCGCCGTCGGCGTGGGCGAGCGCACCCGATCCGAGCAGAAAGACGGCGAGCGCCGCGAGCGAAGCGGACGTCGCGCGGTTGGCGGTGCCGGCCACGCCGCGAGTCTCGCAGACACCGAACTTCCGATCCCGGTGGCCTCGGGGGACTCATCTAGACTCGAACCGGTGACCGGCGAGACGTCCCTTTACCGCCGCCACCGTCCCCAGGCCTTCGATCAGGTGGTCGGCCAGGAGCACGTGGTGCGGACCCTGCGCAACGCGGTCGAGCGCGACCGCGTCCACCACGCGTACCTGTTCGTCGGCTCGCGCGGCACCGGCAAGACCTCGCTGGCGAAGATCCTGGCACGCTCGCTCAACTGCGTCGAGGGCCCGACCGTGACCCCGTGCGGGAAGTGCGAGTCGTGCTTGACGATCGCCGCCGGCACCTCGCTCGACGTGATCGAGATGGACGCCGCCTCGAACCGCTCGGTCGACGATATCCGCGATCTCCGCGAGCGCGTCGCCTACGCGCCGACGGCCGGCGGCTGGAAGGTCTACATCCTCGACGAGGCGCACATGCTCACCCGCGAGGCCTGGAACGCGTTCTTGAAGACGCTCGAGGAGCCACCGGCGAACACGGTCTTCATCCTCGCCACCACCGAGCCGCACAAGGTGATGGCGACGATCGTCGACCGCTGCCAGCGCTTCGACTTCCAACGCCCGTCGCTGGAGCAGATCGCCGAGGTGGTCCGTCGGGTCGCGGCGAGCGAGGGCATCGGCGTCTCCGACGCGGCGATCGCGGCGATCTCACGGGCCGCGGGCGGCAGCTTTCGCGACGCCCTCGGCACGCTCGACCAGCTCGTCTCCTACGGCGGCCCCGAGCTCGGCACCGAGGACGTGCTCGCGGTCCTCGGAGTGGCCGATGCCGAGCTCGTGCTCGGCGCGGCCGATGCGATCGCCGCCGGGGACGGGCGCGCCGCGCTCGAGGTCAGCGAGCGGTTGGCGCGCTCCGGTCGCGACGTGAGCCAGTTCGCCCGCGATCTCCTCGCTCATCTGCGCCAGCTGATCGTCGTCCGCACCCTCGGCGAGGCACCCGAGTCGTTCACGGTCACCGCCGCCGAGCCCGAGCGCCTTCGCCTCCAGGCCGAGGCGATCTCCGAGCTCGCTCTCGGGCGCAGCGTCGACACGCTCTCCGCCGCGCTGGCGGCGATTCGCGAGGGCGACGAGCCGCGGATGACGGTCGAGCTGGCGCTGCTGCGCTGCGCTCGCCCGCATCTCGACCCCTCACGCGAGGCGGTGCTCGAACGCCTCGAGCGCCTCGAGCAGGCACGAGACGTCGCCGGCGAGCGCGGGGGAGTCGCCGACGACCCGCCCGAGCCCGCCGCGGCGGAGCCCGACCCGCCCGAGCCCGCCGCGGCGGAGCCCGACCCGCCCGAGCCCGCCGCGGCGGAGCCCGACCCGCCCGAGCCCGCCCCGGCCGAGCCCAACGACGAAGCTGAGAGCGCCGGCGGCCCCGACCTGGAGAAGCTCGTGACGCTGTGGCCCGCGGTGCTCGATCAGCTGCGCCAGGGGGGCTCGGAGCTGCTCTCGCATGTGCTCGTCGCCGCGCGGCCGGTCGCGATCGACCGCGAGCAGGCGGTGCTCGAGGTCGGCTTTCCGCCCTCGGCCTCGTTCAACAAGCGCAAGGCCGAGGCGGCCGAGGCCCGCGATCGCTTCGCCGAGGCGGTGCAGACGATCGTCGGCGAGCGGCTGCGCCCCGTCTACGTGCTCTTGGATTCCGATCAGATCGAGACGCCCGCGGAGGCGCCGCTGACCGAAGACGAATTGGTCGAGCTGATGCGAAGCGAGTTCGACGCGGAGGAATATGTCGCCGAGCCGGATCACGGCGAGGCCGAGGCGAAGGAGGCGGAAGGATGACGCGGCTACCCCAGGGCGCCGGCGGGTTCGACCTGAACTCGATGATGAAGCAGGTCCAGCAGATGCAGGCCGAGATGACCGAGGCCCAGGACAAGCTCAAGGACGAGATCGTCGACGCGAGCGCGGGCGGCGGCATGGTGAAGGTGAAGATGAGCGGCGACCTGCGCCTGCTCGAGATCGCGATCGACCCGGAGGCGATCGACCCCGAGGACCCCGAGCTGCTTCAGGACATGGTGCTCGCGGCGGTCAACGAGGCGATCCGCGCCGCCCAGGAGCTTGCCGCGAGCCGCATGGGCGGAATCGCCGGGGCGGGCGGCGCCGCCGGCCTCGGCCTCCCTGGCCTCTAGCCGGTGGATAGGCTCGGCGTCGATGGGTGAGCTGCGACTGGAGTCGAGGGGCGAGGGCGTCATCCTGGCGACGATCTCCAACCCGCCGCACGGGCTCATGGACGACCCGATCGTCGACGGGCTCGAGGCGCTGGCCGAGCGGGCCGAGAGCGACCCCGAGCTCACCGGGATCGTGCTCACCGGCGCCCACCCGGAACGCTTCGTCGCCCACTACGACGTCGGCGAGCTGCTCACCGGGGCGCGCGAGTCGCCCAGCGTCGCCCCCCTCGTCGCCCGCTCGTCGCTGTCGGCGGTCGGCGCGATCCGGCGCCTTCCCGGCGGGCGCGAGGCGCTCGCGGCAACCCCCGCAGCCGGCTTGTCCCAGGCGGAGCGCTTCGGCGAGGTGCTGACCCGGCTTTCGACCGCCGGGGCGGTCGTCGTTGCGGCGATCAACGGTTCGGCGATGGGGGGCGGCTGTGAGCTGGCGCTCGCCTGCGACACCAGGCTGATGGCCGAGGGGGAGTTCTTGATCGGCCAGCCGGAGATCCTGCTCGGTTTTCCGCCCGGGGGCGGCGGCACCCAGCGACTGGCGCGACTGCTCGGCAGCGGGGCTGCCCTGCGGATCTGCCTCGACGGCGGGCCGCTCACCCCCCGCGAGGCGCTCGACCTCGGCTTGGTCGACGAGCTGGTCGACCCGGCTGAACTGGTCGACCGCGCGCTCGCCGTGGCGACGCGCTATGCGCGTCGGCCGAAGGCGGCGATCGCCGCCGTCAAGCGGGCCGTCAACCTCGGCTCCACGCTGCCGCTGGCCTCGGGCCTGCGTCGGGAGCGAGCCGAGTTCATGGCCGCGCTCGGCTCGCCGGAAGCCGAGCTCGCGATGGCCGCCTACGTCGAGGAGCTCGAGCGAACGGGCGAGTTGCCGGCATATGACCGCGAGGCGCTCGCGCAGGCGCTCGAGCGCGGGCGCTTCGCCTGACCCGGTCCGCAGCGCTCGCTAGCTTCACGGTCCATGTACCCGCAGCCGATCAACCGGCTGGTCACCGAGCTCGCCAAGCTTCCCGGGATCGGCCAGCGAACGGCGCAGCGGCTCGCCTTCCACATCCTTCGCTCCGAGGAGGCCGACGCCCTGGCGCTCAGCGACGCTGTCCGCGAGGTCCGCGAGAAAGTCGGGCTCTGCGAGGTCTGCTTCAACCTGGCCGAGGGGCCGCGCTGTGAGATCTGCGACGACCCGCGCCGGGATCGCTCGCTGATCTGCGTGGTCGAACAGCCCGCCGACGTGATCCCGATCGAGCGCACCCACGAGTACCGGGGCCTCTACCACGTGCTCGGCGGCGCGCTCTCGCCGATCGACGGGATCGATCCCGAGGACCTGAGGATCGCCGAGCTGGTCGAGCGCGCCGCCGGGAACGAGGTCGCCGAAGTGGTCCTGGCGACCAACCCGACCACCACCGGCGAGGCGACCGCCCACCACGTCGCCGAGCTGTTGCGTGGCCGGGTCGCGATCACCCGCCTGGCAAGCGGCCTGCCGGTCGGCGCCGACCTCGAGCACGCCGACGAGGTCACCCTCGGACGGGCGCTCGCCGGCCGCCACTCGGTCGGCTGAGCCGCGCGGCGACCGTTTCGCCCGACCGGGGCTGGGTAACCCCAGATCGGTGACGGCGGGAACGGTTCCAACGATTGCGCTGCGCGGTGGGGTCGAGATTCCCCAGCTCGGATTCGGGGTCTTTCAGGTCGCACCTGAGGAGACGACCGAGGTGGTGACGGCCGCATTGCATGCGGGCTACCGCCACATCGACACCGCGGAGGCCTACCAGAACGAGGCCGAGGTCGGGCAGGCGGTCCGGGCAGCCGGCCTCGAGCGCGGCGAGGTCTTCATCACGACCAAGTGCTTCAACGACGATCACGGTCACGAGCAGGCAAAGCGGGCGCTGCGGGCGAGCCTCGACCGGCTCGAGGTCGACTATGTCGACCTCTACCTGATCCACTGGCCGGTCCCCGCGCACGACAAGTACGTGCAGACCTGGAAGGGCCTGATCGAGCTCCAGGCCGAGGGGCTGACCCGTGCGATCGGCGTCTCCAACTTCCAGCCGGCCCACCTCGAGCGGATCATCGGCGAGACCGGCGTCACCCCGGCGGTGAACCAGGTCGAGTTGCATCCGCGCTTCCAACAGCAGGGACTTCGCCGCGAGCACGAGGAGCTCGGGATCGTCACCGAGGCCTGGAGCCCGCTCGCACAGGGCGAGGTCCTCGACGATCCGACGATCGCCGAGATCGCCGAATCGCACGGTAAGACACCGCGGCCAGGTGGTCATTCGCTGGCATCTGCAGCTCGGCAACGTGGTCTTCCCCAAATCGGCCTCGCCGGAGCGGATCGAGCAGAACTTCGACGTCTTCGATTTCCACCTCACCGATGAGCAGATGTCGGCGGTCGAATCACTCGACGCCGGCGAGCGGATCGGACCCGACCCGGACACATTCGTTCGGCCCTAGCCGGGTCCCACCGTATTCTGCGTGCCGATGGCGCAGACCGTGGTGATGAAGTTCGGCGGCACCTCGGTGGCCTCTCCCGAGGACATCAAGCGCGCCGCGAGGCGGATCGTCGAGGCGCGCGAGCAGGGCACCCAGGTCGTCGCCGTGCTCTCGGCGCGCGGCAAGACCACCGACGGCCTGGTCGCCGCCGCCTACGAGATCTCCGAGCGCCCGCTGGCACGCGAGATGGACATGCTGCTCTCGACCGGGGAGCGGATCTCCTGCGCGCTCTGCGCGATGGCGATCCATGACATGGGCCACAGCGCGATCTCGCTCACCGGGTCGCAGGCGGGGATCGTCACCGACTCCTCGCACACGAAGGCGCGGATCATCGACGTACGCGCCGACCGCATCCGAGCGGCGCTCGGCGAGGACCGGATCGTGCTCGTCGCCGGGTTCCAGGGCGTCTCCGGCGACAGCAAGGACGTGACCACGCTGGGACGCGGGGGCTCGGACACCACCGCGGTCGCGATCGCCGCCGCGCTCGGCGCCGACGTCTGCGAGATCTACACCGACGTCGCCGGCGTCTTCAGCGCCGATCCTCGGCTGGTCGCGGGGGCGCGCAAGCTCGCCCAGGTCTCCTTCGACGAGATGCTCGAGATGTCGTCGTCGGGGGCCGGAGTGCTGCAGCTGCGCGCGGTCGAGTACGGGCGTAACCACGGCGTCAGGATCCATTGCCGAAGCTCGTTCGAGGACGGCCCCGGTACCCTCGTGCTCGGCGAGGACGAGACGATGGAACGCCCGATGGTCACAGCCGTGACGCACGCCTTTGAGGCCCGCGTCACCCTCACCGGACTCAGCGACGAGCCGGGCGTCGCCGGGCGCGTCTTTGGCGCCCTCGCCGATGCCAACGTCAACGTCGACATGATCATTCAGAACGAGCCGGTCTCCGACGACCAGAAGGCCGACCTCTCGTTCACGGTGGCCAGCGACGACCTCGACGCCGCCACCGAAGTGCTTGCGCCGCTCGAGGTCGGCGAGAGGATCGAGACCGATGCCAACATCGGCAAGGTCTCGATCGTCGGCGCCGGGATGCGCAGCCATCCCGGGGTCGCGGCGAAGGTCTTTCGCACCCTCGGGGAGCACCGGGTGAACATCGAGATGATCTCCACCTCGCCGATCAAGATCTCCTGCGTGATCGCCGCCGACCAGGTGCCGGAGGCGGTCCGGGCGATCCACGAGACCTTCGAGCTCGGCGCCGATGCCGTCCGCGAGGAGGACCCGGCCGGCGAGCACCGCCCGCGGGTGACCTCGTGAGCTATCGGGTGGGCGTGGTCGGCGCCACCGGCGCCGTCGGCACGACGATCCTCGAGGTGCTCGCCGAGCGCGAGTTTCCGGTCACCGAGGTCGTCCCGTTCTCCTCCGAGCGCTCGGCCGGGACGAAGCTGCCCTACGGCGGCGGCGAGATCGAGTGCCGGGCGCTGTCCACGGAATCGATCCAGGGCCTCGAGATCGTGCTCTCCTCTGCCGGCGGCGCGGTCAGCTCCGAGTGGGCGCCGCGGCTTGTCGAGGCGGGGGCGGTGGTGGTCGACAACACCAGCTTCTGGCGCATGAACGAGGACGTCCCGCTGATCGTTCCCGAGGTCAATCCGGACGCCGTCGAGGCACACAGCGGCCTGATCGCGAACCCGAACTGCACGACGATGGAGATGGTGGTCGCGCTGGCGCCGATCGAGCGCGCGGTCGGGATCGAGCGGCTCGTGGTCTCGACCTACCAGTCGGTCTCCGGCACCGGGCGCGAGGCGATCAAGGAGCTTCGCGCGCAGACCGTCGCCGTGCTCGAGGGCGAGCGGCCGCCGATCTCGAACTTCCCCCATCAGATCGCCTTCAACGTCATCCCCCAGGTCGAGAGGTTCGCCGACGGCGACGACTACACGACCGAGGAGCGCAAGGTGATGCGCGAGACGCGGAAGATCTTCGACCGCTCCGAGGAGGAGCTGGCGATCTCGGCGACCTGCGTCCGGGTGCCGGTGGTCACCGGGCACTCGGAGTCGATCAACCTCCAGACGCGCGAGCCGCTCTCGCCCGAGCGCTGTCGCGAGCTGCTCGCCGCCGCGCCCGGGGTGGTCGTGGTCGACTCGCCGGGCGAGGGCATCTACCCGCTGGCGATCGACGCGACCGGGCGTGACGAGGTCCTGGTCGGGAGGATCCGTCGCGACCCCTCGCACGAGCGTTGTCTCAACCTCTGGGTCGTCGGCGACAACCTGCACAAAGGCGCGGCGACCAACGCGGTCCAGGTCGCCGAGCTGCTGGTCGAGCGCGACCTGGTCCGGGTGCCCGCAAGCGCCTCCTTCGCGGCCTAACGGCGCTTGTTCGCCGCACTCGCCTCGGCGGCGCTGATCGTCGTCGCTTCGCTCGTCGTCGGCGCGGCGGTGCTGTCGCTGTGCGGCCGGCGCCGGCCGACCGCGCTCGCCGGGCCAGTAGGCCTGGCGCTGTTGGTGGTCGCCGCGGCGCTGACCGCCGAGTGGGGGGGACGGGGCACCGCGATCGCCGTCGTGGTCGGCGCGATCACCCTGGGAGCCGCCGCACTGCTGCTCGCTCGGCGCGGCTTCGGCCAACTCGATCCGGGTGCGCTCGCAGCGGCCGTGCTTGCCGTTGGCTTCGCCTCGGTCCCGTTCATCGCCAGCGGCCAGATCGGCATCCTCGGGGTCGGCCTGGTCAACGACGACATGGCTTCGCACCTGTTGATCGCCGACTGGATCGCCGAGCGCTTTCGCCCCGAGCCGGTGCTGATCGACCAGGGCTATCCGCTTGGCCCGCACGCGCTCGTCGCCGGCCTCGGCTCGATCCTCGGGGCGCGTTCGGTCGACGTCTTCGCCGGGCTGACGATGGCGATCCCGGCGCTGACCGCCCTGGTCGCCTACTCGGCGCTCGCCGGGTTGCGCACCGGAGCCCGGATCGGCGCCGCGGCGCTCGTGGCGCTTCCCTACCTGGCCGCCGCCTACCTCGCCCAGGAAGCGTTCAAGGAACCGCTGATCGCGCTCTTCTTGCTCGCCTTCGCGCTGCTCTTGTCGAGCGCGCGCGGGTGGCGCGACGGGATCGCGCTCGGCGCGCTCGCCGCCGGGACGGTGTACGTCTACTCGTTTCCGGGGCTCGCCTGGCTCGCGGGCACCGCGCTGCTCTGGGTGGCCCTCCTGGTGCTCCGCGAGCGCCACACCGGCCCCGCACCCCAGGAGGGTGGGACGGATAACGCCGGTACTGCCGGAACTTTCCGGCCCACCCTGTCGGGGGTGGCGATCGCGGTTGGAGTGGCGGCGCTCGTGCTCGCCGTCGCGGTGTTGCCAGATCTCGATCGGCTGCGCGACTTCGCCGACTTCCGCGCCCTCGACCCCGACCGCGCCAACCAGGGCGGGCTCGGCAACCTGCCCGGCCAACTGTCGCCGCTGGAGGTGCTCGGGATCTGGCCGACCGGCGAGTTCCGTCTCTCGGCGACCGCCTCCGACCTGCCGGCGCTCGTCTTCTATGCCGCCGGCCTGTTCGCGCTGGTCGCGCTCTGCCTCGCAGCGCCACGATGGCTGCGCCACCGAGGGCCCGCGATTCCCGCCGCGCTGGCGACCGCCGTGGTCCTCTATCTGGCCGCCCGTGGGCTGGGCACCGTCTACACCTCGGCCAAGGCGCTGGCGATCGCGGCGCCGCTGATCGCGCTGATCACGCTCGGCGGCCTGCTCGGCGCCCCCCGCCGCGGGCTGGTCGCCGTGGGCGTGACCTTCGCCCTCGCCGCCGCCTTCTCCAGCCTGCTGATCCTGCGCCAGGCGCCGGTGGCGCCGCAGGACCACGCCGACGAGCTCGCCGAGATCCGCCCCCTGGTCGAGGGCGAGAAGCTGCTCTTCCTCGGCCGCGATAACTTCGTCCTCCACGAGCTCCGCGGCTCGAAGCCGTTCACACACGTGCGCAACTTCTATGACCCGTATTTCGTCGAGCCCAACTTCGAGCTCGCCGACGTGGGCTCGAAGTTCGACTTCGACTCGGTGACCGCGGAGACGCTCGTCCGCTTTCCCTATGTGCTCACCACCCGGGCGGCATATGCGAGCGGTCCGCCGCCGGGCTACCGGCCACTTGCCGAGACCGACAGCTACGTGCTCTGGGAGCGCGCAGGCCCGGTCGCAGGCCGGCTGCCGGGCGAAGACGACGACGCTCCCGGTCGCCTCGGCGGCTGCTCGGGCCAACCCCGCCGGGTCGCCACCTTCGCCCGCGAACCGGTGCTCGCGGCCGAGTGGAGCGATCCCACGGTCGAGAGCGGGGACAGCTCGATCACCGAGCTCGAGCTCGCCCGGGGGACGTGGGAGCTGTCGCTGCGCTACGACGCGACCCGGCCTCTGACCCTGAGCGCCCCCGGGTTCGAGCGGACCCTGCCCGCCAACCTCGACTACCGTGGCGCCGCGCCGTTCTGGGCCGCGGGCACGCTCGCGGTCGGCGGCGACGAGCCGATCGAGCTCACCGCCACGGTCGAGCGCCCCCCACTCGTCGGCCGGCTGCTCGGAGCTCGCGCCGTCGCCCATCTCGGGCCGCTCGCCGCGACCGCCACCGGGGACGTTCGCGGCCCCGGCTGCGAGGACTACGTCGACTGGTACCGGCGCTGATGGAGATCGGGTTCGGCGAGGCGCTGCTGATCATCGGCGCGCTGCTCGCCGTCTCGGCGGCGCTCTCGGGCCTGATGCACGGCACCGTGCTCTCGGCCTCGGTGCTCTCGGTGGTGCTCGGGATCGTGCTCGCCGAGCTCGGCGTGATCTCGATCGACGTCGACGACCAGGGCGTGCTCGAGCTGATCGAGCTGGCCCTGATCCTGACCTTGGTCGCCGACGGCCTGCACGTCGACCGCGAGCTGCTCGGCCGCCACTGGGGACCGCCGGCCAGGGCGCTGGTGTTCGCGATGCCGATCACCCTCTGCCTGCTCGCCCTCGGCGCCAAGCTGCTGTTCGGCGAGCTCGCCTGGGCCGAGGCGTTTTTGCTGGCCGCCGTGCTCACCCCGACCGACCCGGTGGTCACATCCTCGGTGGTCACCGCGCGTCGGGTCCCGGAGACGATTCGCCACACGCTCAATCTCGAGTCGGGGCTCAACGACGGGCTCGCGCTTCCCTTCGTCCTCTTCTTCTTGGTCCTCGCCACCCCGGGCGGGGACGCCGGCTCGGAGGCCGCACAACTGCTCGGCGAGGCCGGCGTCGGCGCGCTCGAGGGGGTCGCGCTCGGGGTGCTCGGCGGCTGGCTTCACCGTGTCGTCCCCGGCGGGGTCACCGCCCGTTATGCCGGCATCTATGCGATTGGCTTCGGCCTCGCCGCCTACGGCCTCGCCGACGTCACCTTCGGCAACGGGCTGATCGCAGCCTTCGTCGCCGGGATCACGCTCGGATTCTTCGAACACGAGATCACCGACCAGTTCGTCGACTTCTCCGACAACCTGAGCGCGATCTTCCAGGTGCTGACCTTCTTCGTCTTCGGTGCGATCATCGTCGCCACCGGCTTCGAGGCCTCGATCCCAGCCCTCGGCGCCTTCGTCCTCTTTGCCCTGCTGGTCGCCAGGCCAGTGGCGGTGATGCTGTCGCTGGCCGGGACCCGGCTGCCGAGGCCGCAGAAGGGCTTCATCGCCTGGTTCGGCCCCAAGGGCGTCGCCTCGATGCTGTTCGCGATCCTCGTCCTCGACGAGCCGGTGACCAACGGCTCGCTGGTCTTCGATATTGCCGCCTTCGCGATCCTCGCCTCGATCCTCACCCACGGGCTCACCGACACCATCGGCGCCCACTGGATCGAGCGGAGGATGCGAGCTGGCGGCGGGGAGCCCTAGGCGTCGGCGAGCCTCTCGACCACCTGGCGGGCGAGCTCGGGGTCGACGTCGGTGAACTTGACGTAGAGGCTGACCGCGTCGTCGATGTGCCCGAGCAGCGCCGCCTGCTCGACCTCGGGCGGCGGGGGCGGGGCGCCGGCGGGGAGCTCCTAGTCGCTGATCAGACGGTGACGCCGGTGAGTCGCTCGCTGACCCACTCGGTCGTGGCGATGTGGCGGTCCATCCCCAGCTCCTTGGGATTGAAGCCGAGCGCGAGGCCGACCAGCTGCGGCAGGTGCAGGACCGCGAGCCCAAGGTCTCGGTTGACGATCTTCGCCGCCTCGGGCTGCTGCATGTCGAGGTTCAGGTGACACAGCGGGCACGGGGTCACCAGGCAGTCGGCGCCCTGGTCGAGGGCGTCGCCGAGGTGGGTACCGGCCTGGCGCAGCGAGGTCTCGCGGTTCATCGTGATCACCGGAAAGCCGCAGCAACGGCGCGAGCCGTCGTATTCGACCACCTCGCCGCCGAGCGCGCCGATCACCTGCTCGAGGTAGAGGTCGCGCTCGGGATGTTCCTCATAGCCGAGCCGGTGCTTGGGCCGGACGATGTAGCAGCCGTAAAAGGGGCCGATGCGCAGCCCCGACAGCGGCCGGGTCACCTTCTCCTTCAGCTGCTCGAGACCGTAGTCCTCGACCAGGATCCAGAGGAAGTTCTTGTTCTCCCACCGCTCCTTGTCCTTCTCGTAGGAGAGCCCCTCGCCGGCGAGGACCTCGTTGATGTGGGCGCGATAGGCCGAGTCGGCGTCGAGGCGCTGCTGGCACTCCGACTGGGCGCCCTGGCAGGTGGAGCAGATGTTCATCATCCCGAGCCCGGTCTGCTGGGCGAGCGCGAAGGTGCGTGCATTGAGCGTGTCGGCGAGCTCCTGGTTGTGCTCGGCGATCACCCCGGCGCCGCAGCAGTTGGCGCGGTCGAGGGTCACCAGCTCGATCCCGAGCCGGTCGGCGACCGCCGCCATCGAGCCGTGGAGCTCGGTGGTGAAGCCGCGTGAGACACAGCCGGGCCAGTAAGCAAGTTTCATGATTGAGCCGCTTGAGCGGCGAAAGCATCGGCTGCCGGTGGGGCATTCATTCATTTCCCTTCGGTCCGGGCGAGGCCTCGGGCTGGCTCAGCTCCTCCTCGTCGGGCTCGGGCTCGACCTCTTCCTCGCCGGTGATGTAGAGGTTGAGCTCGATCCGGCTGTCCTCGGCTCGCTCGTAGATCTTCTTCACCTGCTCCTGGGAGTCACCGGGAAGCTTGTGGTGGACGCCGGGGATCAGCTTCGGCAGCGAGCGCATCTTGCCCGAGCGGATCCCGCGGACCGCGGTCGGGATCGACCCGAGCAGGCCCTTGAGCGCGCTCATCTTCGGGATCAGCTTGCCCTTGACGCCGGGCGCGTAGGACTCTTGCAACAGCAGCGACTCGTCCAGGGTGCCCTTCTTCTCGATGATCTTGACGAAGGCGGCCTCGTGGCTGTGGCCGTTGTTGCGATCGACGATCTCCTCGTCGTGGCCGGCGAGCCGGCGCAGGCGCATGATCTGGTCCATCGGCGCGACCCCCTTCGGGCAGGCGTCGACACAGGCGAAGCAGTGGGTGCAGTCGTAGATCCCGTGCGGGTCCTGGGCGAGGTCGTAGAGACGCTCGCGGCGCTGGTCGTCGCGGGGGTCGCCGACGAAGCGGTAGGCCTTGGCGAGTGCCGCCGGGCCGATGAAGTCGGGGTCGGCCTCCATCGACAGGCAGGCCGAGACGCAGGCGCCGCACTGGATGCAGGCGATCGTCTGGGTGATGTCGACCATCGACTCGGGCGGCACGATCCGCTCGCGCTCGGGCGGATCGCCGTCGTCGAGCAGCCACGGGGTGACCCGGCGGATCTTGGTCCAGTGGGTCGCCTCCATGTCGGTGACCAGGTCCTTGATCACCGGCATGTTTCCCATCGGCTCGACCGTGATCGGATCGTCGGAGCCATTCATTCGATTGGCCGCCTCGTGGGCCTCGCCGATCTGGGTCAGGCAGGCGAGCGTCGACTCGCCGTTGATCTTCACCCCGCAGGAGCCGCAGATCGCCGCCCGGCACGAGCAGCGAACCGCGAGCGAGCCGTCCTCGCGGTCCTTGGCCTGAAGCAGACCGTCGAGGACCGAGAGCGTCGGGTCGAGCTCGACCTCGAACTCCTGCCAGTAGGGGCCCTCCGGCCCCTCGCCGACCTCCGGCTTGAAGCGGCGGACCTTGAGCGTGTAGCTCTCGGTCTCCGGGTCCCGGGCCGCGGTCTCCCTGCTCTCTGCTCCCTGCTCAGTGCTCAATACGTCCTCTCCATCGGCTGCCATTCGGTGATCGTGACGTCCGAGTAGGTGATCTCCGGCCCCTCACCGTTCATCGTCAGGTCGATGTGCTTGAGCCATTCGTCGTCGTTTCGATCCGGGAAGTCGGTCCGGTACTGGGCGCCGCGGCTCTCGGTGCGCTCGAGCGCACCGACGCAGGCGCACTCGGCGCAGTCGAGCATGTAGCCGAGCTCGAGCGCTCCGAGCACGTCCTGGTTGAAGATCGTGCCCCGGTCGTCGATGTAGGCGGTCTCGGCCTCCTGCTTCAGCCGGCGAACGATCTCGTGCGCCTTATCGATTCCCTCCTGATCGCGAAACACGGCGACATGGCGGTCCATGGTCTCGCCGAGCTCCCTGCGGATCTCCGACACCCGCCTGCCCGAGCCGCGCTCGCGCCCGACGATCGCAGCGATCAGGCGCTCCTCGTCGGCGAGCGCCGCGGTCGAGGGCCGCCCGACAGCGGTCTGCTTGGCCCGGTTGGCCGCGTGCAGGCCCGCGCGGCGACCGAAGATCAGCGTGTCGAGCAGCGAGTTGGCGCCGAGGCGATTGCCGCCATGGACCGAGACGCAGGCGACCTCGCCGGCTGCATAGAGCCCCGGGATCTCGGTTGCCCCATCGGCGTCGGTCTTCACCCCACCCATGGTGTAGTGGTTGCCGGGCTTGATGTGGATCGGCTCCTTGGTGATGTCGACCCCGGCGAAGTCGCGGCCGACGAGCACGATCTCTCGCAACGCCTCGTGGATCCGCTTGCGGGGGACCACGGTGATGTCGAGGGCGACGGTGCCGTCGGCGAAGCCACGACCCTCGTTGATCTCGGTCTGCTCGGCGCGAGAGACGACGTCTCGCGATGCGAGCTCCATCTTGTTCGGCGCGTACGTCTCCATGAACCGGTCGCCCTCGGCGTTGAGCAGGTGCGCGCCCTCTCCACGGGCGCCCTCGGTGATCAAGAAGCCCTTGCGGGCGAGCGTCGTCGGGTGGTACTGGATCATCTCCATGTCCATCAGCGGAGCGCCGACGCGGTAGGCCATTGCGATCCCGTCGCCGGTGCAGATCAGCGCGTTGGTGGTCGGCTGCCACGCCTGGCCGTTTCCGCCGGTCGCGAGGATCACGTTCTTGGCCTCGAACAGCTCCATCGAGCCGTCGCGGACGTTGCGCAGGATCGCCCCGACGCAGTTGCCCGAATCGTCGAGGGCGAGCGAGGTGGTGAAGTACTCCTCGTAGCGATCGACCATCTCGGAGTGCTTCATCAGCTGCTCATAGAGCACGTGCATGATCGCCTGGCCGGTGATGTCGGCGACGTAGTAGGTGCGCGCCGCGGAGGCGCCGCCGAAGGCGCGGGTGCCGAGCTTGCCCTCCTCGTTGCGATGGAAGGGGACCCCGAGGTGCTCGAGATGGAGGATCTCCTCGGGTGCCTCGCGGCACATGATCGCGATCGCATCCTGGTCGCCGAGATAGTCCGAGCCCTTGACCGTGTCGAAGGCGTGGGATTCCCACGAGTCCTCCGGGTTGAGCGCGGCGTTGATCCCGCCCTGGGCAGCGTTCGAGTGCGAGCGCACCGGGTGGACCTTGGAGACGATCGCCACCGAGACACCCTGCTCGGCGGCCGCCAGCGCGGCCCGCTGGCCGGCGAGTCCCGCTCCGATCACGAGTACGTCATGCGTGGGCATCTGCTCCCGATCCTATCGACCGGGTGAGCGCGGCTACCGGGGCCTGGAGGCGGTTATCGGCGGTTGAGCGCCTCGCGCAGGGCCCGGCCGACCTGATCGGCGGTGATCACGCCGCGAAGCTGGCCGTCGGCGTCGACGGCGGCGAGCCCGCCGAGCCTGCGCAGCGCGTCGTTGCCGAGCAACGATTCGAGCGGGGCGTCGTCGCGGACCCTCAGGGTGGCTCCGGCGTCGAGCTCGAACACTTCGCCGACGGTCTGGTGTGAGCGGTTCAGTTCCGGCACCGCGTCGGCGACCTCGCGGACGAGCAGGCCGCGGAAACGATCGGCGGCATCGACCACCGGAAACCACGGCCAGCGGTAGCGGAGGAAGTATTCGTCGATCGCCTGCTCGACGCTGGCGTCCTCGGGGATCGCAACCGGATCGGCGTCCATGACGTCGGCGACGCTGATCCCCTCGATCCGGGTCGAGAACTCCGATTGGAGCGCATATCCGCGCGCCGACTGGCCGAGGATGAAGCCGACCAGCCCGAGCCAGATCCCGCTGACCAGGTCGCCGTAGAACACCAACACCAGCCCGAGCCCGATGAAGGCGAAGGAGAATCCCTGGCCGACCAGCGCCGCGAACCGGGTCGCGCGGTTGCGGTCGCCGGTGATCCGCCAGGCGATCGCCCTCGCGATCCGCCCGCCGTCGAGGGGAAACGCCGGGATCAGGTTGAAGATCAGCACGAGCACGTTGATGCTGGCGAGCCAGGTGAGCACCGCGAGCGCGGGCGAGATGTCGGTGTCCTCGCTGGCCCGCATCGCGTTCCAGAACTCTTCCGGTCCGGCGACCGCGACCCCGACCGCGGCGCAGACGAGCGCGATCGCGACGGTGACCAGAGGGCCGGCGACCGCGACCTTGAATTCGGTGCCCGGCGAGTCGGTGTCCCGGCTCATCCGGGCGACCCCGCCGAACAGCCACAGGGTGATGTCGGAGATCGGGATCCCGTTGCGGATCGCGACCACGGCGTGGCCGAGCTCGTGCAAGAGGATCGAGCCGAAGAAGGCGAGCGCGGTGATCACCGCGAGCACGTAGGACTGGGTGTCGGAGTGCTCGGGGCCGAGCACGTCGCGGTAGACCCCCGAGAGGTAGATGATCACCAAGAAGAGGACCAGGAACCACGAGTAGTCGACCCCGATCCGGATTCCGCGGATTCGCAGCAGGGTCAGCTGGGTGCGGGCGGGCATACCTCCATCGTAGGTGCCTCGCGCTCCGCGGCCGGACTGATCGCGTCGCCGCCACTGCGCTTGGCCTCATACATCGCCCGGTCGGCCGCCTTCCACAGGAGCTCGAGCGTGTTGCCCTCGCCCGGTGCGATCGCGATCCCGATGCTGAGCGAGAGCCGCAGCCGCACATCGCCCGCCGAGCGTCGTGCGGCGACCCGGAGGCGATCGGCGATCAGCTGCGCCTCGGCCCGGTCGGCGTCGGGGAGCAGGACCGCGAACTCGTCGCCGCCGAGCCGGGCGACGGCGTCGACGGCGCGCGTCTCGCGCTCGAGCACCTCAGCGATCCGCAGCAGGACCTGGTCGCCGGCCGGGTGCCCGAGGGTGTCGTTGACGGTCTTGAAGCCGTCGATGTCGGCGACCAGCAGGCCGATCTCAGAGCCGTCGCGCCGCGCCCGCGCGAACTCGACCGTGGCCCGCTCCTCGAGCCCGATCCGGTTGCGAAGCCGGGTCAGGCCGTCGAGGCGAGCCCGGTTGGTGAGCTCGACCACCAGGGTCTCGATCGAGGAGCGCAGCCGCAGCATCACCAGACCGCCGACCAGCAGGGTGCCAAGGGTGACGATCCAACGGGTGACCGCGTCGTCGGTGCCGACGTCCTGGATCGCCAGCAGCCACCCGTAGGCGAGACCGATGAAGCCCAGCTGGATGAATGCGTGGCGAGGGCGAAGGAAGTAGAAGGCGAACAGGGCGACCCAGACGTAGAGCATCTCGTTGTCGGTTGTCCCGGTCATCAACTCGCCGCCCTCATAGGTGGCGACGGTGATCAGCACGGTCCCGACCAGCCCGATCAGCCCGACCGCCCACTCTCGCAGGGCCAGCCTGGCGACTAGGACCACCGCGCCGATCGCGCCGGCCAGCGCGCCGATCGCCAGCACCAGCGACTCAGAGCCTGTCGCGTCCGGTGGGAGCACCGCCGTGACGCCCGCGAGCACCGCCCCGGCGACCATCAGGATCCCGAGCACCTGGGTGCGCTGCACCGCCGTCGTCCGGGGCAGCTCGAGTCGGGAGTCGTCGTCGACCGCGCTCATGCCTCAAGGATCGGTCGAGCACGGCGGGCGCTTGAGCGCTGCCGGTATTTTCCCGCCTCGATGTCCGCCGCCGGAACCGAAGCCCGGATCGTCGCCGAGGAGCCATGGCTGCGCGCGGCCGTGGCCGAGCTGGCGGCGATCGAGCGGCCCTCGGCCTCAGCGGGTGAGCGCCGGGCCGCCGAGTGGATCGTCGCCCGCCTCGATGATGCGGGAGCGCCGGGGCGGATCGAGACCGAACGCGCCCACGGCACCTACTGGTGGCCACTCGGGATCGGGGCCGGCTGCGCCACGATCGCCGGGGTCGCAGCCCTCCGCGGCCGCCGGCTGAGCGCCGCGGCGCTCGCCGCCGCCGCGGCCGCGGCGATCGCCGACGAATATCCGCCCGGTGGGCGGCGGCTTCGCAACCGCCTGGCGCAGTCGGAGACCGCGAACGTGATCTGCGAGCTCGGTCCCGCCGACGCCGAGCGGACGATCGTCGTCGTCGCCCATCACGACGCCGCCCACTCCGGCTGGGTCTTTCACCCGCAGATTCCCGAGACGCTGTTTCGCCGTCTCGGCGTCCCGATCGGGCGCTTCGACACCAGCCCGGCGCTGATGTGGCCGCTGATGGCCTCGCCGCTGCTGGCGCTCGTCTCGGCGCTCAGCGGCAGCCGCCCGGCGGCCAAGCTGGGGATCGCGCTCGGCGCGGGATACGCGGCGACGATGGCCGAGATCGGAGCACGCGGGGTGGTCCCGGGTGCCAACGACAACGCCACCGCCGTCGTCCTGTTGCTGGCGCTGGCGCGCGCGCTGGTCGCCGAGCCGACCCGGTCCACCCGTGTGATCTTGCTCTCGGCCGGCTCCGAGGAGTCGTTCAGCGAGGGAATGAAGGCCTTCGGCGAGCGCCACTTCGCGCGTTTGCCGCGCGAGAGCACCTTCTTTGTCTGCGTCGACACCCTCGGATCGCCGACCCTCAGCGTGCTCAGGGGCGAGGGGTTCTTGAAGATGCACGAGTACCCGGCCGACGCCCTGGCGCTGATCGACGGCCTCGCCGGCGAGCTCGCGATCGAGACGATGCCGAACCTGCGACTGCGAAACGGGACCGACGGGCTGGAGCCGCTCTGCGCCGGCTACCCGACGGTGACCCTGTGCTCGGTCACCGACCTGAAGCAGCCCGCCAACTACCACTGGCCCACCGACACCGCCGAGAACGTCGACTACGACACCCTCGCCGATGCGATCCGCCTGGTCGAGGCGCTGATCCGCCGCCTCGACGAACGCTGGCTCTGACACCCAAAGGGGTGGGACGGATTAGTCCGGCAGGACCGGAGTTTTCCGGCCCACCCCTGCGGGGTCCGCATGCTCAGGCGCCCACCGCCGTGTGGCGTTCGACGATCCGCTCGCAGTCGGCGCCCGCCGGGAGCGTCCCGAAGGCGTGTCCCCAGTCGCCGCCGAGGCGAGTCGCGCAAAAGGCGTCGGCGACCGCCGGGTCTGCGAAGCGGACCACCAGCGAGCCCTGCAGCACGAGCGCCATCCGCTCGACCACGCGACGCGCCCGCGACTCGATCGCCTCGAGGTCGGCGAGCTCGGCGCGAAGCCGGGCGGCGGCGACGTCGAGTCGCGGATCGGCACCCGCGGCCTCGCCGACCTCGGCGAAGTACGCCTCGAGCGCCTCCGGCCCGCGAACCATCGCCCGCAGCACGTCGAGGCACTGGACGTTTCCCGAGCCTTCCCAGATCGAGTTCAGCGGCGACTCTCGGTAGAGGCGCGGCATCCCCGACTCCTCGACGAAGCCGTTGCCGCCGAAGCACTCGAGCGCCTCGGCGGCGTGGGCCGGAGCGCGCTTGCAAAGCCAGTACTTGAGCACCGCGTTGGCGATTCGCTTGAACCTGGTCGCGCCCTGATCGCCGGCGATCGACTCGTCGTAGGCGCGGGCGAGGCGCATCGCCGCGATCGTCGCCGCCTCGGACTCGACCGCGAGGTCGGCGAGCACGTTCTGCATCAGCGGCTGGTCGACCAGCAGCTTGCCGGACACGGCGCGGCGCTGAGCGTGGTGGATCGCCGCCGCGGTGCCCGCCCGCATCCCGGAGGCGGCGCCGATCGCGCAGTCGAGGCGGGTGTGGTTGACCATCTCGATGATCGTCGGCACCCCGCGCCCCTGCTCGCCGACCATCTGCGCCCAGGCGCCGCGAAACTCGACCTCGCTGGAGGCGTTCGAGCGGTTGCCGAGCTTGTCCTTGAGCCGCTGGATCTGGATCCGGTTGCGCTCGCCGTCGGCGGTGAACCGCGGCATCAGGAAGCACGAGAGCCCGCCCTCGGCCTGCGCGAGGACGAGGAAGGCATCACACATCGGTGCCGACATGAACCACTTGTGCCCGGTGAGCTCGTACTCGGCCGCGCCGCCGCCGTCGTCGAGCGCGGTGGCGACGGTGGTGTTGGCGCGGACGTCCGAGCCGCCCTGCTTTTCGGTCATCCCCATGCCGCATAGGGCCCCGGCCTTGTCGGCGGCCGGGCGCAGCTGCTCGCCGTCGTAGCCCAGCGAGGTGAACCGTGGCTCCCACTCCGCCGCCAGCTCGGGCTGGCGTCGCAGCGCCGGGATCGCCGAGTAGGTCATCGAGATCGGGCAGCCGACCCCCGCCTCGGCTTGGGAGAAGGCCATGAACATCGCCCCGCGGGCAACGTGGGCGCCGGCCCGGGGCTCTCGCCAGGGCAGGGCGTGGAGCCCGAAGCCGACCGCGGCGCCGAGCAGCTCGTGCCAGGCAGGGTGAAACTCGACCTCGTCGACGCGGTTGCCGAAGCGGTCGTGGGTGCGCAGCTTCGGCGGGCTCTCGTTCGCCTCGCGCCCGAGCTCGATCGCGCGCGCGGAACCGGCGAAGGCGCCGACCTCGCGGGCTCGATCGCCGGCCCACTCCGCGCCCTCGCGCCGCAGCGCCTCGACCAGGACCCGGTCGCTCTCGAAGGTGTTGTAGTCCTCCAGCGGGGAGGCCTGGTTGGTTACGTCGTGGGTGTCGGCGCGAGGGCGCTCGACCGTCGCCATCAGCCCGATTGTCGCATCGCGGCCAGCAACCCCGCTGCAGCTCGGCCTCCAGCGCCAGCGCGGCGGCGGCCGAGAGCCCGCTCGGCGTCCACCGCGCTCACTCTACGTCAGGCCGACCGGCACGGCCTCGGAGATCGAGAGCGCGATGAAGCCATGCCCGCAAGCGCAGCCGACCCGGTCGAGCTCGTCGAGCTCATCGACGATCAACTCGAGCTCCTCGAAGCATTCGCGTCCCGAGCAGATGATGTGAACGAGCCAGATGTGGCGAGGTTTGCGAGCGCGACGGACGGAAACAGCAGCGGTGGGTAGGATCGCCCGCCCCCATGTCAGTGGCCAAGATCGAAGTCCGAACGCCGGTCGTCGAGCTCGACGGCGACGAGATGACCCGGATCATCTGGGCGTTGATCAAGGACCAGCTGATCCTGCCCCACCTCGAGATCGAGCTCAAGTACTTCGACCTCGGGATCGAGAGCCGCGATGCCACCGACGACCAGATCACCGTCGACGCGGCCAACGCGATCAAGGAGTACGGGGTCGGGGTCAAGTGCGCGACGATCACCCCTGACGAGGCCCGGGTCGAGGAGTTCGGTCTGAAGAGCATGTACCGGTCGCCGAACGGGACGATCCGCAACATCCTCGGCGGGGTCATCTTCCGCGAGCCGATCGTGATCTCGAACATCCCCCGGCTGGTTCCCGGCTGGACCAAGCCGATCATCATCGGCCGCCACGCCTTCGGCGATCAATACCGAGCCACCGACACCCTGATCCCCGGCGACGGCAAGCTGATGCTCCGCTTCACCCCGAACGACGGCTCGCAGCCGATCGAGCTCGACGTCTTCGACTTTCCCGAGGGCGGCGGCGTGGCGATGGCGATGTACAACCTCGACGACTCGATCCGCGACTTCGCCAGGGCCTCGTTTCGCTACGGGCTGGAGCGCGAGCTGCCTGTCTACATGTCGACCAAGAACACGATCATGAAGACCTATGACGGCCGCTTCAAGGACCTGTTCGCCGAGATCTTCGAGGCCGAGTTCCGGCGCGAGTTCGAGGCCAAGGGACTGACCTATGAGCATCGCCTGATCGACGACATGGTCGCCGCCGCGCTCAAGTGGGAGGGAGGCTACGTCTGGGCGTGCAAGAACTACGACGGCGACGTTCAGTCCGACACCGTCGCCCAGGGGTTCGGGTCGCTCGGCTTGATGACGAGCGTGCTGATGGCCCCCGACGGCAAGACGGTCGAAGCCGAGGCCGCCCACGGCACGGTCACCCGCCACTTTCGCCTCCACCAGCAGGGCAAGCCGACATCCACCAACCCGATCGCCTCGATCTTCGCCTGGACGCGGGCGCTGGCTGCGCGCGGGCGCATGGATGGCACTCCAGATGTCTCCGCTTTCGCCGAGACGCTGGAGCGGGTCTGTGTGGAGACGGTCGAGAGCGGGAAGATGACCAAGGACCTCGCCCTGCTGGTTGGCCCCGACCAGGAGTTCCAGACCACCCAGGAGTTCCTCGGGGCGATCGACGAGAACCTGCAAAAGGAGATGGTTTCGTGAGCAGTCCCGTGAAAGTGACGGTTACCGGCGCCGCCGGGCAGATCGGATACGCGCTCCTCTTCCGGGTCGCCTCCGGACAGATGCTCGGCGACGAGACCCCGGTCGAGCTGCGCCTGCTCGAGATCCCCGACGCGCTCGAGGCGGCCGAGGGCACCGCGATGGAGCTCGACGACTGCGCCTTCCCGCTGCTCGCCGGAATCGAGATCACCGACGACCCGACGCTCGCCTTCGAGGGAGCCAACTTCGGCCTCCTGGTGGGCGCCCGGCCGCGTGGCAAGGGGATGGAACGCGCCGACCTGCTCGAGGCCAACGGAGGCATCTTCAAGCCGCAGGGCGAGGCGATCAACGCCGGTGCCGCCGACGACGTCCGGATCCTGGTCGTCGGCAACCCGGCCAACACCAACTGCCTGATCGCGATGTCGAACGCCCCCGACGTGCCGCGTGAACGGTTCAGCGCGATGATGCGCCTCGACCACAACCGGGCGATCTCACAGCTCGCCAACAAGCTCGGCGAGGCCGTCTCCGAGGTCTCCAGGATGACCAGCTGGGGCAACCATTCGACCACCCAGTACCCGGACCTGAAGCACGCTCGGGTGGGGGACCGCAATGCCTGGGACGCGGTCGACGACGAGGCATGGGTCACCGACGAGTTCATCCCCACGGTCGCCAAGCGCGGTGCCGCGATCATCGACGCGCGCGGGGCCTCGAGCGCCGCCTCGGCCGCCAACGCGGCGATCGATCACGTCCACGACTGGATGCTCGGCACCCCCGCCGACGATTGGGTCTCGATGGGCGTGCCCTCCGCCGGCTCCTACGACGTCCCCGAAGGCCTGATCTCGGGCTTTCCCTGCACCTGCGCCGGCGGCGAGTGGTCGATCGTCGAGGGCCTCGAGATCGACGAGTTCTCGCGCGAGCGGATTCTCGCCTCGGTGGCCGAGCTCGACGACGAGCGCAAGGCCGTCACCGAGCTCGACCTTCTGTAGGCCTAGGCGGGTTGGTAGGTGCGACCGTCCTTGCGCACCTTGCCCTGCTTCTCGAGATCGGCGAGCACCCGGTAGAGGTAATTGGGCTTGATCTTCATCTCCTTGGCGATCTCGGAGGCCGAGATCCCCGGCTTTGCCTGCACCAGCTTGACCGCCTGATCGGCGCGAGTGCCGCCGCCGCGGCGGCGGCGGCGCCTGGTTGCGGGCGCGGCCGAGCGGCCGCCGGAGCCCTTCGGGCGCCCTGGTCCGCGACGGCCCTCGCGGCCGCCGGTGAGGCTCGCCAGAGCGCGCTCGAGCTGACCGCGCTCGGAGTCGAGCTCGCGGATCCGTTTGCGGATCAGGCCCGCCGCCTCATCCACGGTGTTGGACACGGGTGACATAGGTGCTCCCCTTCCGATTCACCTCCCCTGGAGGTGAACATCAGTGAAAAATCGTGACAGTAAGCGAAAGGGTAACTGACCGTCAGGTCCGGCGAGTGCGCGGGAGAGTGCGAAAGATCGCGTCCCACAGCGGCGTCGACACCCCGTAGCCGTAACGGTGGTCCTGGAAATGGTGTCGCATGTGCTGTTCGCGCAGGTGCTTTCCGAAGTGCGACTTCGGCACCGCGTGATGGAGGTAGTAGTGGGTGTAGTCGTAGACGAGGTAACCGGCGAGGAACCCGGCGAACAGCGGGTAGGCCGTGGGCAGACCGAAGATCAGCCAGAAGGCGCCGAAGAAAAGCGCCGCCAGCGGGATGCTCGCACCCGGCGGCATCACCAACCGCATGCGGTCGTTGGGGTGATCGTGGTGAACGCCGTGGATGATGAAGTGCAGCCGGTGGCCGATCGGATGGTCGGGGTCCCAGTGAAAGACCTTGCGGTGCAGCCAGTACTCCGACAGGGTCCAGATCAAAAGGCCCGCGAGCACCAGCGCGACGAGCTCGAGCGCTCCCTGGCCGTCGCGGGCGCCGAGGACGACGAGGGCGACGATCACCGGGGTGTAGATCACCGCGGGGACCACCGGATGGATGCGCGAGAAGAAGTCGAGGAAGCGGCTCTTGAACAGAGGCGGCGAGGCGCTCAGGGTGGCGGTGCGCTCGGAGGACATCGTCCCAAGATCTTAGAACCTCGCGGGTTGGTTATCAGTCGCGGACGAGGAGCGCCGGCTGGCGCGGGGGAACAAGGCCCTGAGCGGTGTCGGGCCGGAAGGTCGAGCACGGCTGGTCGAGATCGAGCGCGCAGAGCATGTTGCGGTGAAAGAAGCAGTCCTCGCAGCTGCGACCGTTCTTGCGCAAGCGGCGCTTGGCCGCTCCCTTTCGCCGCAGTCCCAGCGACTCGGCGATCCGCGTCGCCTCTTCAACCTCGATCGACACTGGTCCTCCCTCGCTTCGCGGTCAACTGCCTGCCGCGGCGATCATCCCAGCGCCGCGACGCCCGCGCCAGGGTCTTGTCCGCAAATCGCCCGAAGTTCGCGCCGGCGCGAATCGGTGGCTTTGCGGCCTTTGCGGGAATACTGTTCGGCAGATGAGGATCACGGTGCTCGGCAAGTCGCCGGCATGGCAGGACGCGGGGGGCGCGTGCAGCGGGTATCTGGTCGCCGAAGCGCAGACCGCGGTGCTGCTCGATTGCGGCAACGGTGTGTTCTCGAAGCTGCGCGAGCATCGCGACTACACCGAGGTCGACGCGGTGGTGATCTCGCATCTGCACGCCGATCACTTCATCGACCTCATCCCCTACGCCTACGCGCTGATGCTCACCCCGCGCCAGCAGCCGGTCCCGGTCGCCGGTCACCCCGGCACCGACGACCCGGCCCGCCCGCGGCTGATCGCTCCGCCGGGCGCCGCCCAGTTCTTTCGCTCGGTGGTCGGATGCTGGGGCGACGAGGCTCTGATCGAGCAGGCCTTCCGGATCGAGGAGTACGACCGCGACTCGACCGTCGAGGTCGGGCCGTTGACCTTCACCTTTGCCGAGGTTCCCCACTACATCCTCACCCACGCCGTCAACCTCGTCTCGTCGAGCTCGCCCGGGCGGTTCACCTTCGGGGCCGACTGCTGTCCCTGCGAGGAGCTGGTCGAGGCCGCCCGCGATACCGATCTGCTCCTGGTCGAGGCGACCCTGCCGCGCCCTGAGCGCACCGGGATCCGCGGTCACCTGACCCCGGGCGAGGCGGGAGACCACGCCCGGCGGGCGGGCGCTAAGCGCTGTGTGCTCACCCACATCTCCGACGAGCTCGATGCCGAGTGGGCACGCCAGGAGGGCGAGCGCGGTTTCGGTGCGCCGGTCGAGGTGGCCCGCGCGGGGGACGTATTCGAGGTTTGAATCGCCACTCGCCACTCGTCACTCGCCACTCGAGCGGCGAGTGGCCAGCGGCCAGTGGCCAATGGCGAGTGGCGAGTGGCTAAATTTGCGCCATGGCTCGACAGCGCGCCCTCGTAGTCAACTTCGAGCGCATGTGGCGGGAGATGGACGAGTTGATCGGCGACCCGTTCGCCGAACGCCTCACCACCGCCCAGCGCGCTCAGCCGGGCTTTTCACCCCGCGTCGACGTCTATTACTGCGGCAGCCCGCCGCGGGCGATCGTCAAGGCCGAGCTGGCGGGGGTCGAGATCGACTCGGTCGCGCTCGAGGTCGCCGGCCGCGACCTGGTGATCAGCGGCGAGCGTCCGGTGCAGGAGACCGAGGGCCGTGTCTACCAGCAGGTCGAGATCGAGGCCGGCCCCTTCCGGCGAGTGGTCGAGCTCGGCGTCGACGTCCTCGCCGAGCGCGCCAGGGCCAGCTATGAGGACGGCGTCCTGCGGGTGGAGCTGCCGCTCGCGGGCCAGGTCGCGCGCCGGGTGCCGATCGATCAGGCGGAGTGATGGCGAACGGCAACGGCATCCAGGTGGTCGAGACCGCCGACGTCGAGGAGGCCGTCAGGCAGGGCAGTGACAGGCCGCTGCCCTCGGCCCTGCCGATCCTGCCGCTGAAGGAGATCGTCGCCTACCCCGACACGCTGACCCCGCTGGCAGTCGGCCAGGAGCGCTCGATGAAGCTCGTCAACGACGTGCTCTCGGGCGAGCGGACCCTGGTGATGGCGGCCTCGCGCGACTCCGAGGTCGAGGAGCCCGGCCCCGAGCAGCTCTACGACGTCGGCGTCGCCGGGGTCGTCGCCCGCATGCTCAAGGTCCCCGACGGCACGATCCGGATCCTCGTCCAGGCTACCGAGCGGGTCCGGATCGGCGAGTTCATCGCCGAGCAGCCATATCTGGTCGCGCGGATCGAGCCGCTGCCCGATGAGCTCGAGGCGAGCGACGAGCTCGAGGCGCTGACCCGCAACGTGCAGCGGACCTTCAGCGAGATCATCGAGCAGATCCCCTACCTGCCCGAGGAGCTGCAGCTCGCGGTCACCAACATCGAGGATGCGTCGGCGCTCTCGCACCTAATCGCCGGGGCGCTGCGGATCTCGGTCGCCGAGAAGCAGGAGCTGCTCGAGGAGGTCGACGTGACCCGGCGTCTGCGCCGGCTCTCCGAGGTGCTCGCCCGCGAGCTCGAGGTGATCCAGATCGGGTCGCGGATCCAGTCCGAGGTCGAGTCGGAGATGGAGAAGGGCCAGCGCGAGTACTACCTGCGAGAGCAGCTCAAGGCGATCCAGCGCGAGCTCGGCGAGGAGGACGAGACCCAGGCCGAGGTCACCGAGCTGCGTGAGCGCTTGGCCGCAGCCGAGCTCCCTGAGCACGCGGTCAAGGTCGCCGAGCGCGAGCTCTCGCGGCTCGAGCGCCTCCCGGCTGCCGCCGCCGAGTACGGGGTCATCCGCACCTACCTCGAGTGGCTGGTCGATCTGCCCTGGTCGCAGCGGACCACCGACGACCTCGACATCGGCCACGCCCGCGAGGTCCTCGATGCCGACCACTACGACCTCGAGGAGGTCAAGGATCGGATCCTCGAGTACCTGGCGGTGCGCAGTCTCAACCCCGAGTCGCACGGCCCGATCCTCTGCTTCTTCGGCCCGCCGGGCGTCGGCAAGACCAGCCTCGGCAAGTCGATCGCCCGCGCGCTCGGGCGCAAGTTCGAGCGGATCTCGGTCGGCGGCGTACGCGACGAGGCCGAAATCCGCGGCCACCGCCGCACCTACATCGGGGCGATGCCGGGGACGATCATGCGGGCGCTGCGCGACGCGGGGTCGGTCAACCCGGTGTTCATGATCGATGAGATCGACAAGATGGGATCGGACTTCCGCGGCGACCCCTCGAGCGCGATGCTCGAAGTGCTCGATCCGGCTCAGAACGACTCCTTTCGCGACCACTACCTCGACCTCACCTTCGACCTCTCCGAGGTGCTGTTCATCGCCACCGCGAACACGCTCGAGACGATCCCGCCGCCGCTGCTCGACCGGATGGAGGTGATCCAGCTCGCCGGTTACACCGCGGGCGAGAAGCTCCACATCGCCAAGCGCTACCTGGTCGGCCGCCAGCTGGCCGAGAACGGGCTCAAGGGCTCGCGGGTCTCGTTCTCAGACGCCGGCCTGCGGGCGATCATCGACGAGTACACGCGTGAGGCCGGGGTGCGCGGACTCGAGCGCGAGATCGGTACCGTCTTTCGCAAGCTCGCCCGCGAGATCGCCGAGGGCAAGGCGAAGGCCAAGCAGACCGTCTCGGCGAAGCGCGTCCGTGAGCTGCTCGGCCGCCGCCGCGTCTTCTCCGAGACCAGGCGACGGACCAAGGACCCGGGCGTCGCAACCGGGCTCGCCTGGACCCCGGTCGGTGGCGAGGTGCTGTTCATCGAGGCGACCGCGATGCCGGGCTCGGGCAGGCTGACGATTACCGGCCAGCTCGGTGAGGTGATGAAGGAGTCAGCTCAGGCGGCGCTGTCGTGGGTGCGGGGGCACGAGCGCCGGCTCAATCCCGAGCTGCCCGACGATTGGTTCGCCACCCACGACGTCCACATCCACGTGCCCGCCGGTGCGGTGCCCAAGGATGGGCCCTCGGCCGGAGTCGCGATGGCGACCGCGCTCAGCTCCCTGGTCAAGGGCCGAGCGGTCAGCAGCGAGGTCGCGATGACCGGCGAGATCACGCTGACCGGCCAGGTCCTGCCGGTCGGCGGACTGAAGGAGAAGTCGCTGGCGGCGCTGCGCGCCGGGATCAAGCGGGTGATCGTCCCCGACCGCAACGAGGGCGAGATCCTCGAGATCCCCGAGCATGAGCGGGCCGGGCTCGAGTTCGTCTACGTCGACCGGATCGAGAAGGCGCTCGCAGCGGCGATCGACGGTTGACGACCTCCCGATGGATACGCGCGGCCGGTGCGGGTATATCCTGACCAGCGCCGACACCGAAGACGACTGACAGAGAGGGAACCGATGGCCAAGGACACCAAGACGAAGCGCGCGCGTGACGCGGTCGGATCGGCCGCGGACAACCCCTACCTGCGCCGTGTGATGGAAGACGAGGACCTCCGCGACAGCGTTCGCAACGCGGTCGACGCCGCCCGCCACGCCTACGACCGGCTCTCCTCGAACGGCAGCGTGATCGACACCGCGATCGACGATAAGAAGGTCCATAAGGACCTGAAGACCGCCGCCCAGAACCTGCGCGACGCGTCCGAGCGCTTCCGCGGCGAAAAGAAGAAGCGCCACTGGGGCCGTCGCTTCCTCCTGATCGCGATCGTTGGCGCGGTGCTCGCATTGGTGATCAGCGAGGACCTGCGCAAGACCGTGCTCGACAAGCTGTTTGGCGCCGAGGAGGAGTTCGAGTACACCTCGACCACCACCCCGGCGGCGTCCCCGGCGGCGACTGAGTCCTAGCCCTCGCAGCGCCCCGAAAAGCGAAGCCTGCCGGGCGGGGAGCGCGCCGACCGGATCGTCGAGGCGATGCGTGAATCGGTCGCCGAGGTCGGCGTCGCGGGCTCGACCTTCGCCCGCGTCTCCGCCAAGGCCGGGGTAAGCCGCGGGCTTCTTCACTATTACTTCCACACTAAGGAGCGCCTGCTGATCGAGGTGATCCGCCGCGACACCGAGCGGCGGATCGCGGCCCTGGGCGAGGCGATGGCCGCCGCCGGCGACCTCGACGAGCTGGTCGAGGCGCTGATGCCGGGGTTCGAGCGCGACGGTGGCGAGGACGGGGGTTACCTCTACATGGTCTCCGAGCTGCTCGTCGCCGCCCGCCACAACCCCGGGCTGCTGCGCGAGCTCGGCGCCGTGCTCGGCCGCGCCCGGGCGCAGTTCGCCGAGATTCTGCGCGAGCGCGAGCGCGCCGGCATCGTGCGCCTGCGCTTCGACGCCGAATCCGTGATCGATCAGATCCTGGCAGCGCGCGACGGTGCGGCGGTCCGGCATCTCGCCGACCCGGCCCTCGACCGCGAGGCCTCCGCCCGCGCCGAGCGCGAGGTCGCGCGCTTCCTGCTCACCGGCGGCTGAGCCCGACGGGTGGGACGGGTTTCGCCGCTCCTCGCGGCGTTTTCCGCCCCACCCCGGGCGGGGACACCTCCGTGCCCGAACTGACAGCGGCCGCCGACCACGCCCGCGACGGATTCAGCCGAGCCGGTTGGGGCGCGCCGGGAAGACCTTGCCGAGCCGCGCCAGCGCGCGCAGCGAGCCGCGCGGGCGGATCCGGCGGCGCAACATCAGCCGCCGCGGGTCCTCGCCCTGCATCGAGGCGGCGATCCAGTCACGCCAGCTCGCCTCGAGCGTCAGGTCGGCGTCGGCGGCCACACCCGGATGGGCGACGCAGGCGCCGTCGGCGATCCGCAGGTGCCAGGGCTCGGCGTCGTCGAAGCGCCACTGGATCGTCATCGGGGTTCCGTTGGCCGCCTCGATGCGGGCGACCCGGGAGACGATGTCGAAGTAAAGGCGCTGGATCTCAGGCGAGGAGTCGGGACGCCCGTTGGGCTCGCCCATCACCCCGGCCTCGAGCAGGGTGAGCTGGCGCGCCGCGATCTCCTCCGGCGCCAGCGCCGGATCGATCGGCAACACCCCGGGCATCTGCTCGAGCGGATAGCCGGTGGCGCGCCACTTGGTCCGCACCGAGCGCAGCCCGAAGGCGAAGATGTCCTCGAGCTCGAATCCGTAACAGCGTGTGTATTCGCGGTCCCAGCCGGGGGGCGTGAAGACGGCGAGCGAGTAGGGCATCACCTCGCGCAGCAGCTCGGCCACCGCCCGCCTGCACTCATCCGACTCGGCGAAGCACTCGGAGAGCACCTTGACGCCGAAGCCGATGTGACGCTGCTCGTCGCGTGAGACATTCGCCATTCCCTCGCTGAAGCCCGGCATGGTTCCCGACCTGACGAAGTAGTCCTCGATGTAGTGCTGGCCGGGCTGCGCCAGGGTCGCCTCGACGACCATGTGGTAGAGCGCGATCGCGCGGGCGTAGTTGGGCAGCGAGCGGTCGCGGCGCAGGTCGTCGGCCATCGCGTCGAGACGGGCGAAGACGTTGCGATAGCCCCAGCCGAGCTGCGACTGCGTGTAGGCGAGGGTCGAGGCGATCGAGTCGCCGGCTCCGATCACCTCGGAGAAGAAGCGGTGAAAGAAGACCGAGTGGCGAGTCTCGTCGACCTGCTGGGTGGCGAGGAAGTACTTCTGCTCGGAGGTCGGTGCCGCGTCGATGTAGGGGGAGAGGTTGTCGGCGACCGAGTCCTCGCCGTAGAAGAACATCGAGTAGATCCACAGCGCCGATTTGCGCTGGATCTCGCTGAGGTCGTTCCAGCCCTCGCGGTCGCCGGAGAAGTCGATCGCCGCGGCGCGCCAGTTACCGTCCTCCCAGCGCCGGTAGAGGTCGTCGTAGCTGATTGAGGCGACGGCTGTGATTCCGTCCTTCTGGGCGACGCTCATCGGTGTCCTCCTCGGATGCGCTGAACCTTTACACCGGCCGATGACGAAGTTTAGTCACTTGACGGCCTCGCTAGCGTCGCTGGTGAGCTCACGAGGGACGGACGAGATGAGGAGCTGGTCGTTCGAGCCGGGACACACGGCTGCGCAGTTCAGGGCTCGCCACATGATGGTCACCTGGGTGCGCGGGGCGTTCAAGGACGTGCACGGGCGGGTGCTGTTCGACCTCGACGACTGCATGGCGACCAGCTTCGACGGGTTGATCGACGCGAGCGCTGTCTGGACCGGCGAGCCCGACCGCGACGCACACCTGCGGACCGCCGACTTCTTCGACGTCGAGAACCATCCCGAGATCAGCTTCACCGGCCGCTTCACAGAGCGAGTCGGCGATATCGACTTCAGGGCCTCGAGCGAGCTGACGATCCGCGGCAACACCGCCGAGGTCCCCCTCGACGTCCGCTACCTCGGCCAGTGGACAACGCCCTATTGGGAGGGCGATGAGAACAAGGGCGAGATGACCCGGATCGGGTTCGCCTTGCGCGGCCGGCTGAATCGCAACGAGTTCGGGGTCTCCTGGAACGACGAGATCCCCGGCGGCGGGGTCGTCGTCTCCAACTGGATCGACCTAGAGATCGACGTCGAGGCGATCCTCGATGACGACCTGCGCAAGGTCGGCCTCGACCAGGCGGTCTACTCGGCCTGACCGGCGGCGCGCCAGTGCAGCTCACGCTCCGGCTCCAGGCGCAGCAGCGGCCCGGGCGGCGGCTCGACGACGTACTGGGGGTACCTGGCGCTCAGCGCGGCGAGCGCGTTCGCGGCGTCCGCGGCGGCGAGCACGGCGACGCGCCCGAGCAGCTGGACCCAGGCGAGCCGCTCCCAGTCGTCGTCGTAGACGTCGATGCAGAGGGCTGCCTCGGGTCGGCGGCGCAGCCAGCGCACCCGCGCGGGCTCGGCGGCGCGCTTGGGCTTGCGGTCGATCGCGCTCCAGACGGCCTGATCGGCGACGGCGAAGGTCACGGGCAGGACCCGCGGACGCTCGTCGCCGTCGACGAAGGCGAGTCTCGCCACTCGCTCTGCGGCGATTAGCTCACGCGCCCACGTGGGTAGGTTCTCCAACACCATCGGCCGAGACTAAGCGAGCAGGAGGAAACGAGATGGACGTTGGCATCGGACTCCCGAACGCGGTCCCCGGGACGACCGGCGAGCAGCTGACCGAGTGGGCGCGCCGCGCAGATGCCGCCGGCTTCTCCACCCTCGGGACGATCGACCGGCTGGTCTATCCCAACCTCGAGCCGCTGGTCGCGCTGGCGGCCGCCGCCGCGGTGACCGAGCGGATCGGGCTCGCGACCACGATCCTGATCGCCCCCATCCGCAACAACCCGGCGCTGATCGCCAAGCAGGCGGCCTCGGTCCAACACCTCTCCGGGGGACGGTTGGTCCTCGGGATCGCGGTCGGCGGGCGCGAGGACGACTACGAGCAGGCCGGCGTCGACTTCGACAGCCGCGGTCACGGGTTCGAGGCGACGCTCGAGCGGCTGAAGCGGACCTGGGCCGACTCATCGGGCGCCTACACGATCGGCCCGGACGTCTCGGATAACCCGCCGCCGCTGGTGATCGGCGGCTCGATCGACGCCACCTACCGCCGCGCCGCCGAGCTCGGCGACGGCTGGATCATGGGCGGAGGCACCCCCGATATGTTCGCCGAGGGCCGCGGCAAGCTCGACGCCGCCTGGGAGCAGGCCGGCCGCGACGGTGAGCCGCACCGGATGTCGCTCGCCTACTTCTCGCTCGGCGACGAGGGCGAGGCGAACGCGAACTCCTACCTCAAGCACTACTACTCATTCCTGGGCGAGTACGCGGATCAGATCGCCGCCAGCGCCGCCACCGACCCCGACACGGTTCGCGCCTACGTCGAGGCGTTCGAGCAGGCCGGCTGTGAAGAGCTGATCATCTTCCCGAGCTCGTCGGATCCCGAGCAGGTGGACTTGCTCGCCGAAGCGGCGCTTTGACCTAGCGACCGGCCACCGGCAAGCGGCAACTACGCCTTCGGACTGCGCCAGTCCGCTTGCAGGCGATCCTCGAGCAGGTCGCCGAGCTCGCCCGCAGCCACCCGGGTCTGCTCGAGCGAGTCGCGCTCGCGCAGGGTCACGGTCCCATCCTCGATCGTCTGGCCGTCGACCGTGACCCCCCAGGGCGTGCCGATCTCGTCCTGGCGCCGGTAGCGCTTGCCGATCGTGCCGCCCTCGTCGTACTCGGCCGGGATCCGGTGGCGCAGCGAATCGAAGATCTCGCGAGCGCGCTCGGGCATCCCCTCCTTCGAGACCAGCGGCAAGACCGCGACCTTGACCGGAGCCAGGCGTGGGTGCAGGCGCAGCACGGTGCGCTCGCGCCCGCTGACCTGCTCGGTCTCATAGGCGTCGACGATGAACGCGAGCATTGCCCTGTCGACCCCCGCCGCGGGCTCGACCACGTACGGGACGTAGCGTTCCTTGGTCTGCTGGTCGAAGTATTCGAGCTTCTCGCCCGAGTATTCGGCGTGCTGGCGGAGGTCGAAATCGCCGCGGTTGGCGATCCCCTCGAGCTCTGACCAGCCCATCGGGAACAGGTACTCGATGTCGGAGGTCGCGGATGAGTAGTGGGAGAGCTCGTCGGCCCCGTGAGCGCGAAGGGTCAGGTGGTCGGGGCGGATGCCGAGATCCGTGTACCAGCCCAGCCGCTTCGCCAGCCAGTGTCGGTGCCAGCTCTCGACCTCGTCCGGTGGGCAGAAGAACTCCATCTCCATCTGCTCGAACTCGCGGGTGCGAAAGATGAAGTTGCCGGTCGTGATCTCGTTGCGAAACGACTTACCGATCTGGGCGATCCCGAACGGCGGCTTCTTGCGCGCGAACTGGAGCACGTTCTTGAAGTTGATGAAGATCCCCTGGGCGGTTTCGGGGCGCAGGTATGCGACTGAGCCGGAGTCCTTCACCGGGCCGACGGTGGTCTCGAACATCAGGTTGAACTCGCGCGAGTCGGTGAGCTCGCAGTCGGGCCCCTCGCCGGCTCGCTTCGACGGTTTTTGACCGCACTGCGAGCTCTCCAGGTGGTCGGCGCGAAAGCGAAGCTTGCAGGTCTTGCAGTCGACAAGCGGGTCGGTGAACCCGGCGAGGTGGCCCGAGGCCTCCCAGACCCGCGGATGCTGGATGATCGCCGAGTCGATCGCGACGATGTCGTCGCGTTCCTGCAGCATCGAGCGCCACCACTCGGCCTTGACGTTGTTCTTCAGCAGGACGCCGTAGTGGCCGTAGTCATAGGTCGAGCCGACCCCGCCGTAGATCTCCGAGGAGGGGAAGATGAACCCGCGCCGCTTGCACAGCGCGACGACCTCGTCGAGGCTCGGGTCGCCGCTCGGCGCGGGGACGTCATTCATCCCGCAACCGTAGCTACAGCCGCCGCTACTTCGATCGAACCCTGAGCTTGGTCCGCTTGCCGGCGACGTCGACGACCTTGACCGCAAACCGCATCCGGCGCTCGGCGTTCGGCTTCGCGGTCAGGGCGCCATCGCCGATCTTGGCGACGAGCCGTATGGCTCTCTTGCCCTTGAGCTTGAGGACGCGGCCGCTGTGCTTGATCGCCTTCGACCGCAGTCGCTTGCCGTCGGCCTTCGCGACCACACCGCCCGCGAACCGGCCCGAATCGAATCCCAGCGCCCCCGGTAGGCGCAGCGCGACGCGGCGCATGCGCTCGTCACCGGCCTTCACCTTGAGCCGCAGGGTCGGCTCGTTCGAGCCCAGCTTGCGCAGCTTCAGCTTCGCCTTCGGCTTGCGCTTCGCCTGCCCGCCACACCTGCGGGCGCGGATCGGCGCCCCGACCGAGGTCCTGGCGCCGGAATGGGCCAGGAACGCCCCGTCGACGACCAGGCGGGTCTGGCACATGTCGACGCCGGCGATCACGAATCCCGGCTCGCGGGTGAAGGTGAGCTTGAAGTCGGAGATCGGGATGTCTGGCAGCCCGGCGAAGGTGGTCACCGCCCGGGCGGACGCGTCGAGGCCGAGCTCGCCGGTCAGCTTCAGTGCCAGCGGGCCACGCAGGTCGAGGCCGATGTCGGGCAGCCCCGGATCGGACGGCTCGATGATCGCGACCGTGCCCACGAGAGCCTCGGACTGAAGCGGTGACTCGGCGCGAGCGGTGCCGACGATCGTGCTCGCCGGACAGCTGCCGGCCTCGAAGCTCGCTCGTGGGCAGCGCATGCCGAGCAGCTCGTTGTCGCCGGTCAGTCCGCTCGGCAGGACCACCTCGGCGGTAGCCAGGCCCGCCTCCTCGAGCGTCTGCGAGATCGTGGTCGAGAACTCGATCGGACCGAATCCCTTGCCGTCGGAGACGGCGCGCAGTTTGGGCGAGAACGGCAGCCGCCCGCACCGGTTCGTGCTGAAGCTGGTCTCGCCGCTCGCCGTCTCGCCGCTGTAGGCCACCGCGTCGAAGCCGACTCTGTGCAGCTTGCACGAGGTCGGGTTGCGGAGGAATCCCTTCGGCGGGTTGCCGACCTCGCCCTTCAGGGTCAGGTCGATCGAGGTGATGTCGATGTTCGACGTCATCCCGGCGACCACGGTCGTCCTCGGCAGGTCGTCGAGGATCGTGTCGAGCCCGAAGTCGCTCTGGCGAAGCCGCGCGGCCGACTGCAGGATGATCTTTGGGAACACCGCGCCGGGCAGGGCGATCGGGACCGGTGCCGAGTCGAGAACGATCCCAAAGCGTGCCGGCTCGCCGAGGCGTGGGGTGACGTTGTAGAGGTTGCCGTTGACGGTCAGGGGCACCGGGAGGAAGCCGCCGACCTGCACCGTGACCCCGTTGGTGACGTCGCCGACATCGCTCGCCGCGGCGCAGGCGTCGTTGGCGAGCCGGGCCTCGCTGCAGGTCGGGGTGGCGAGCGGATTGCCGACCAGACCCGGCGGCAGGTGGATCGTCAGGTCCCGGAGGTCGGCCGACGGTTCGGTCACGTCGAGGCTGATCGAGAAGTCGCTGTTGGCGCCTGCGCCCCCGTTCGCCGGTGCCGCCGAGAGGCCGCTGAGCCCGAAGGCGCTCGCCGAGGCGGCGCACGCCAGCGAGGCGACGATCGCGGCGGCGGCCGCCAGGCTTCGCCTGAGAGCGGACATGGCGGGCGACCCTACAGCCGCTGCCATAATCGCGCGCCACATGCCGATCTACGAGTATCGCTGCCCGGATGGCCACGACTTCGAGGTGTTTCAGTCGATGACCGACGACCCGGTTTCGGTCTGCGAGGTCTGCGGCAAGCCGGTCGAGCGGATCTTCAGCCCGGTCGCGGTCCACTACAAGGGATCGGGGTTCTACACCACCGATTACGCGAAGAAGGGATCGGACAAGTCCTCCGACGACGGCGCCCCGGCGAAGTCGGAGTCTTCGAAGTCCGAATCGTCGAAGTCTGACTCGTCGAAGTCGGACTCCTCCTCATCGGGCTCCAAGTCCTCGGGATCGAGCGACAAGGCGAAGAGCTCCTCGAAGGACTGAACGTCGCCAGGTTCCCGAACGGCGGGCACGTAGGGGTCGGCCCGAGCGTGCGCCGCCAAAACGGCGGGGCGGGAAATGGTCGCTATGCGAGCGAAACTCGCCCCGGCGTGATTGGCGGCTAGCTCTGGGGGCAGTTCGGTGAACGCGGCGGCTTCTCGCCCAGCAACTCCTCGGCGGCGCGCTCGCATTCCTCGGGTGAGATCACCAGGTTGCCGGCGCCGGTAGTGCTCGAGGGCGTGAGCACGTCGGTGCCGCCGCCGCCGATCGCCGCCGAGAGGACCAGCTGGGGCATCGTCAGCATGCCCATGCTCGAGACCATCGCCTTGGGCGCGTTCCAGCCGATCAACGGCCCCTTGATGAAGTTCGCCGGGAGGCTGGTGATGCTGGTCAGCTTGCCCTTGATCCCATCGAGGATCAGCTGCTGGAACTGGGCCCGCTCGACGTCGGTGCCGCTGAAGTCGCCGGTCCCGCAACTGTTGTCGCGCGTCCGCGCCAGCGTGATCGCCTGGAAGCCGTCGAGGTGGTTCTCGCCCTCCTCGAGGTCGAGCTTGAAAGCGCCGTCGGAGACGTTCGAGCAGACCGGGGTCGGCAGATCGACGTCGATCCCGCCGATCGTGTCGATGAAGCTGCGAAAGCCGTCGAAGTCGATGATCGCGATCTGATCGATGTCGATCCCGAGCAGGCCCTCGACCGTGCGCACCGCGAGCTTCGCGCCTCCCGAGGCATAGGCCGAATTGATCTTCTGCGGACCCTCGCCGGGAATCTCGGCGAGCGTGTCGCGCGGGATCGAGAGCTTGCGAAAGCTGCCACCGCCGGCCCGGATCAGCATGATCGTGTCCGACCGGTACGGCGGCGTCTTGCAGCTGCCGTCCTTGGGCCGCCCGCTGACCACGGCGTCGATGCAGTTCTCGGTCTCGGCCTCGTCGGGCCCGGCGAACGCCCCCGAGCGCACGTCCGTGCCGAGCACCAGGATCGTCTGGCCGCTGAAGAGCATGAACGGGTTGCCGTCGAGCGTCTCGGTGATCCCGTCGGCGAGCTTCCACTTCTGAATCTGGGCGGAGACCGCGAAGGCGAGGAAGCTGAGCGCGATCCAGGCCAGCGCCGCGATCGCGGCCCACTTGCCGATCCGCTTCCACAGCGGCCGCTCGTCGGGCTCGGACAGCGGTTTCGGCGGCTTCTCTCCCGGCTCGCCGCGGCGCTTGAGCCGGTCGGTGAGACCGGAGAGATCGGGCCTGCGGATCAGGTCGCCGAGTCGGCGGCGCGACCTGTAGACGTTGTATTCGGGTTTCTCGGGCGGCTTCGAGCGCTCGCCCTCGTCCGAGGGGGGCATTGAGCTATCAATACCTCATGCCCGGCGGAAACTCCTGCATGCGCACGACCCCGTGAGGGCAGCGATCGGGGCGGACCTGGGTGGCACCAAGATGGCCATCGGGGTACTCGACGCCGAGCAGAAGATCCTCCATCGGGCAACCGCGCCGAGCGCGGGGATCGAGCTGGAGCAGCTCCTGGACGAGCTCGAGGCGAACCTGCGGGCGGCGCACGAGGCCTGTCCCCAGGCCGAGGCGGTCGGGCTCGGGATCCCGAGCACGATCGACCGCGTCCGCGGGGTGGCGATCGCCTCGGTCAACCTGCCGATCGCCAACATCCCGATCCGCGACCTGATCTCCGAGCGCCTCGGGCTTCCGACCTTCATCGACAACGACGCCAACGTCGCGGCGCTCGCCGAGCATCGCTTCGGGGCCGCGGTCGAGGCCACCAACACCGTTTTGCTGACGATCGGGACCGGGATCGGCGGCGGCCTGGTGCTCAACGGCGAGCTCTACCACGGCTCAACCGGAGCGGGTGGCGAGCTCGGCCACATCGTCATCGACGAGAACGGCCCCCGCTGTCAGGGCAACTGCCCCAATCACGGCTGCGTCGAGGCGCTCGCATCGGGGACGGCGCTCGGGCGCGAGGGGCGGATCGCCGCCGAGGAGAACCCCGATTCGGCCCTCGGCCGGGCGCTCGCCGACGGTCAGGTGATCGTCGGGCACACGGTCACCGACACGGCGATCGCGGGCGACGCGGTCGCGATCGAGGCGGTCGGCGTGATCGGCCGGCACCTCGGCGTCGCCCTGGCGAGCCTCGCGAACATCTTCGAGCCCGACGTGATCGTGATCGGCGGCGGGGTGATGGCGGCCGGCGAGCTGCTGCTCGAACCCGCTCGGATCGAGCTGCGGTCGAGGGCGCTGCCGCCGATGAACGCGACCTCGGTCGTCGCCGCCGAGCTCGGGCCCGAAGCGGGGATGATCGGTGCCGCGCAGATGGCGCTCGAGGAGAGCGCCCGCTAGTGGACCGCCGAGCAACGGTGCACCCGAAACCGCGCTTTCAGGCACAGCATTTCGGAACGGCCAGCTAGTGGCCGGTCGGCTGACCGTCTGCCCGACTCCGATCGGCAACGTCGAGGACCTGAGCCCGCGGGGGCGCCGGGCGCTGGTCGAGGCCGACCTGGTCGCCTGCGAGGACACGCGCCGCGCCGGCCGCCTCTATGAGCGGCTCGAGCTCAGCCGCCCGCGGCTGGTCTCCAATCACGAGGGCAACGAGGCCGAGCGCGCTCGCCGTCTCGCGCAGGAGATCGAGCGCGGCGCTCGGGTGGTGCTGATCTCCGACGCCGGCACCCCGGTGATCTCCGACCCGGGCTTTCGCCTCATTCGTGCCTGCATAGAGCGCGACCTCGAGGTCGAGGTGCTGCCGGGCCCGTCGGCCGTTACCACGGCCCTGGTCGCATCGGGGCTGCCCGCCGACCGTTGGCGTTTCGAGGGTTTCTTGCCACGGCGGGCGGGCGAGCTCGAGCGCGTTCTCGGCTCGACCGAGACCGTGGTCGCGTTCGAATCGCCGCGGCGACTGCCCGCGGCCCTGGCGGCGCTGGCGGCGTTGGCGCCGGATCGGCCCGCCGCCGTCTGTCGCGAGCTGACCAAGCTCCACGAGGAGGTTGCCCGTGGGACCCTGGGCGAGCTCGCGCGCCGGTTTCGCGACGAGGTCAAGGGCGAGATCGTGCTCGTCATCGGACCCTCGGCGGGGGCGGCGGGTGCTCCCGACGTCGCCTTCGCGGTCGACGCGCTGCGGCGCTTGGTCCAGTCGGGCGCGCGGCCGCGCGCCGCCGCCGGGGTGGTCGCCGCGCTCACCGGGACGCGCGCCAACGACCTCTACCGCGGTCTCACCGGTCGCGACCCGCGCGAATGATCGAGCCCTGAGCCTGCGTTGACGATCTTGGGGCTCGCTCGGTAGTGGCACGAGCGACTAGGATGGCGCCCGGGTACAGAACGACGGGTCGCGCGCCCGGACGGGGCGGACTTGGATTGACGCCTCTTTGATGCAGGTTGCCAGTGGCTAGAGAGGAGCAAGGCTAAGCGCCGTTCCCGGGTGCAGGGAGAACCTTCCGACAGCTCGGGCGCGGGACGGCTGGTGGCCCGGATAGCAGGGGTCGTCGCCCTGCTCGTCGCGGTCGTGCTCGCGGCGATGGTCCTGCTCGGCAGCGACGAGGGTTACGACTACAGCCTGCTGTTCGAGACCGGCGGTCAGCTCGTCCCCGGCAACCAGGTCCTGGTCGGCGGCCAGCCGATCGGCACGGTCGATGAGATCAGCCTCACCGACGACGCCCAGGCGGAGGTCAAGATCAACGTCGACCGCGCGCTACATGACGGCACCACGGCCACCGTGCGCGCCACCTCGCTCTCGGGGATCGCCAACCGCTACATCTCGATCTCGCCGGGCCCCAACAGCGAGCCCGAGCTCGACTCGGCGCAGCCGATCCCCTCAACCCAGACCACCTCGCCGGTCGACATCGACCAGCTCTTCGACACCTTCGACGACCGCACCCGCAGGGCGCTGCAGAAGGTGTTCGAGGGCCAGGCGACGATCTACACCGGCAACACCCAGGGGGCACGGCGCACCTACAAGTTCTTCGCCCCCGGGCTGCAGGCGACCACGCGGCTGTTGGCCGAGCTCAACAGCGATCAAACCAGCCTCAGTCGCTTCCTGGTCGACGGATCGGACGCGCTCGGAGCGATCGCCGAGCGCCGCGACGACCTCGCCGCGCTGACCTCGAACGCAAATCAGGCGTTCGGCGCGATCGCCGCCCGCAACCAGGAGTTCGACCGCTCGCTGGTGGCGCTGCCGCCGGCGATGCGCCAGGCGAACACAACCTTCGTCAACCTGCGCGCGGCGCTCGACGACCTCGACCCGCTGATCGCCGACCTCGGCGAGGTGGCCCCGGACCTGCCCGGCTTCCTGCGCAAGACGGCCGCGGCCGCGGACGAGGGCGTGCCGGTCTTTCGTGATCTCACCCAGGCGATCGCGAAGCCCGGGGCCAACAACGACCTCACCGATTCGCTGCGGACCCTGCCCGGCGCGCGCAAGCGGGCGCGCAAGTCGGTGGCGCCGTCAATCGCGGCGCTCGACGACGCTCAGCCGAATATCGAGCTCACCCGTGCCTATTCACCCGACCTTCTCCGGCTGCTCGGCTCCCTGGGCCAGATCACCGCCTACTACGACGCCAACGGCCACTTCGCACGGGTCCTCCCGGCGGGGGCGAACCTGTTCGAGAACACGGGCGGAACCCTGACGCCGATCACCCCGGCGGAGCAGTTCGACCAGTTCACCGACGTCGGCCTCGGTCCGTTCACGCGATGCCCGGGCGGCTCTACGCAACCGAACGCAGGCTGGCCGACGCCGACCGACCACCCGTTCCTCGACGGCGGGGCGCTGGACGGCGAATGCGATCCATCCGACGTGCCCCCGGGACCATGAGGAGGATCGCCGCCATCCTCGTCGCGATCGCCGCCTCGGCGGCGATCCTCGCCACCGGTAGCGGCGCCGGCGGCGACGACGGCACCTATGAGGTGCGGGCGATCTTCGACAGCGCCGGGTTCGCGGTCGAGGGGGTCGAGGTCAGGGTCGCCGGTGCCAATGTCGGCGTCGTCTCCGACCTCGCGGTCACCGGCAACGACGAGATCGCCACCGTCGACGGCGAGCCCTCCCCGGGCAAGGCCGCCCTCGTCCTGCGGATCGACGATCCAGGGTTCCAGGACTTTCGCGAGGACGCCTCCTGCCTGATTCGGCCGCAGTCGCTGATCGGCGAGAAGTTCGTCGAGTGCGAGCCGACCCAGCCGCGCGCCGCAGGGTCCGAGCCTCCTCCCGAGCTGGCGACGATCGAGGACGGCCAGCCGGGCGCCGGCCAGCGGCTGCTGCCGCTCGAGAACAACGGCAAGTCGGTCGACCTCGACCTCGTCAACAACATCATGGAGGCCCCGTATCCGGATCGCTTCCGGCTGATCCTCAACGACCTCGGCGCCGGCCTCGCCGCCCGCGGCGACGAGCTCGGGGAGATCATCGAGCGCTCGAACCCGGCGCTGCGCGAGACCAACGAGGTGCTCGCGATCCTCGCCCGCCAGAACCGGGTCCTGGCCCAGCTGGCGACCGACTCCGACGCGGTGATCGGCGCCCTGGCGCGCGAGCGGAGCAGCATCTCGAGCTTCATCAACCAATCCGAGGTGGTTGGCGCGGCGACCGCCGAGCGCGCCGGCGACCTCGAGGAGACGTTCGCACGCTTCCCCAGCTTCCTGCGCGAGCTGCGCTCGACGATGGACCGTCTCGATGCCTTCTCGACCGCCGCCACACCGGTCTTCTCCGACCTCGGCGACGTCGCTCCCACGCTCACCCGGGCGAGTCGGGCCCTGGGGCCGTTCTCCGACGCCACCACCAAGGCCCTGGTCAGCCTCGGGAACGCGACCGAGGGTGCGGGGCCGAACATCGTCGCCTCCGACCCGGTGATTCGCCAGGTGCGCAAGCTGGCGAAATCCGGCAAGCCGGCGACGACGAACCTGCGCAAGTTCCTCACCAGCTGGCGAAAGACGGATGGCTACCGCAATCTGGCCAGGCTGTTCTTCAACGCCTCGGGTGCGGTCAACCCGTTCGACCAGTACGGCCACTTCATCCGCGCCCTGCTGCCGACCAACAACTGCGTCGACTACGAGACCATCCCCGAGGCCGGATGCAGCGCCAACTTCGCTGCCGCCACCTTCTCCGCGCCTGCCCGGCCCGCGCGGCGGGACCGCTCCAAGGACACGGCTCGCGATCGGCGCAAGCGCGAGGATCGCGCGGCTGAGGGCGAGAACGCCGGCGGCGATCGCGGCGGCGAAGGCGCCGATGAGGCGCAGGCCGCGCCCGAGAGCTCGCTCGGCCCGGTCGAGATCGAGCCCGGCTCGGCGGGGTCGACGGCGGCCCCGAACGTCCCCGAATCTGCCGACGAGGCCCCCGAGGGCTCGGCCGAGGGCCTCGGCTCGAGCGCCCAGCGGATGCGCGCAGCCCGCGACCTGCTCGATTTCCTGATCGGCGAGCGCGGGGCCGGAGGCAAGCGGTGAGGCGCCGCGGAGTCGCCTCCAGCCTGGCCGCCAGCCCGACCGCTGGTCGGCGCGGTCACGGTGATGATCGTGATCCTGGCGGTCTTCCTCGCCTACAACGCCAACACCGGGTTGCCGTTCGTGCCCTCCTACAGGCTCTCGGTCCAGGTCCCGAACGCGAACACGCTGGTGCGCGGCAACGAGGTCCGGTTGGGCGGCGTCCGCGTCGGCCTGGTCGAGAACATCGAGCCGGTCGAGCGCGACGACGGCTCCGCGGTCGCCCAGCTCGACCTGAAGCTCGATCCCGACCTCGACCCGCTGCCCAGGGACTCGACCGTGATCGTGCGCTCGCGCTCGGCGCTCGGCCTCAAGTACCTCGAGATCGACCAGGGCACCTCCGACAAGGGCTATGCGGCGGGGTCGATCCTGCCGCTCTCGGCCGCGCGCCCCGAGCCGGTTGAGATCGACCAGGTGCTGAGCATGTTCGACGCGCCCACCCGGACGGCGATCCAGCAGAACCTGGTCGAGTTCGGCAATGCGCTCGCGGGCCGCGGGCCCGCCTTGAACGAGGCGCTGGGCCGCCTTCCTGCGGTGCTGCGCTACCTCGAGCCGGTGGCGCGCAATCTGGGCTCGGCCTCAACCGGGCTCGAGCGCTTCGTCAGCGCCAGCGCCGCGGCGGCCGCCGAGGTGGCCCCGGTTGCCGACATCCAGGCGGAGCTGTTCGTCAACCTCGACATCACCTTCACCGCGCTGGCCGAGGTCGCCCGGCCCTTCATCCAGGAGACGATCTCCGAGACGCCGCCGACCTTCGCCGTCGCCGAACGCGCCTTGCCGGTCATCCGGCCGTTCTTGGACGACAGCGCCGAGCTGTTCACGAGGCTGCAACCCGGCGTCGACGCGATCGCCCGCTACGCCCCGGCGATCACCGAGACGCTGGAGACGGGGACGCCGGTGGTGCGCGACTCGCCGAAGCTCAACCGGGAGCTGATCCCGACCTCCGAGGCGCTGCTGGCGTTCAACGACGACGACGTGGTGCGCGACGGCCTCGCCCGTCTAACCCAGACCACCGACATCCTCGGGCCGGCGATTCGCTTCATCGCTCCGGCACAGACCGTGTGCAACTACGGCAGCCTGCTCACCCGCAACCTGAGCAGCGCCTTCTCCGAGGGCGGAAACGGCACCAAGTGGCAGCGATTCTCGGTCTTCGGACCGGCCGAGGGCCCGAACAACATCGGCGGCGTCGCCTCCGGGCCGGCCAACGGCGGCGGCGCGGCCGGCAACTTCCTCAAGTTCAACCCCTATCCGAACACGGCCTCGCCGGGCCAGCCGCGCGAGTGCGAGGCGGGCAACGAGCGTTTCCTCACCGGCCAGCAGGTGATCGGCAACGTGCCCGGCAACCAGGGAGACGTCACCGACGACCAACCCGGGGTCTCCGACGACGCGGCCGATGAGGCGGCCGCCGAGGAGGAGGGCGGATGAGGCTCGCCTTCTGGCGCCGCGAGCGCACCCGCAAGGCGGGCGCCCCCGGTCCCGACGACCGGATCTGGGGCCGCGGCTACACCGGGCCGGCGCCGTGGGTCTTCGGGCTGATCATCGCGATCGTGATCGCGATCGCCTCGTACCTCGCCTTCGCCAAGGAGATCCCGTTCACCGGCAAGGGCTATGAGCTCACGGCGACGTTCGAGAACGCGGCGACCCTGCGGTCGACCTCGCCGGTGCGGATCGCCGGGGTCAAGGTGGGCGAGGTGACCGGGGTCGAGGCAGAGGGCGACGCCGCCAAGGTCACCTTCACGGTCGACGAGCAGGGACGCCCGATCCACGACGACGCCCAGGTCAGCATTCGCCCGCGGCTGTTCTTGGAGGGCAACTTCTTCCTCGACCTGAAGCCGGGGAGCCCGAGCGCCCCCGAGCTCCCCAGCGACGGTGAGATCCCGATCGCCCAGACGACGACCGCGGTCCAGCTCGACGAGGTTCTGACCACCCTGCAACAGCCCCAGCGCCGCGGGCTGCAGCAGCTGCTCAACGCCTACGGCACCGCGCTCACCTACCAGCCGACCGCGGCCGACGACATCGGCCAGGCCCCCAGCGTCCAGGGTGAGAGCGCGGCCGAGGCGATCAACGACTCGTTTCGCTATGGCGGTGACGCCGGCCGCGGGACGGCGATAGTCAACACCGCCCTCCGGGGCGAGAACCCGGGCGATCTCGCGGGTCTGATCCGGGGACTCGGACAGACGTTCGGCAAGCTCGCCAGCCGGCGGGAGGAGCTCTCCGAGCTGATCACCAACTTCAACGTGTTCACCGGCGCCCTTGCTGCCGAGTCGGCGAACCTGTCGCGGACGATCGAGGAGCTGGCGCCGACCCTGGAGGAGGCCGAGCCCTCGCTGGCCGCCCTCAGCGACGCCCTGCCGGCGGTCCGGGCGCTGGCGATCGAGTCGCGGCCGGCGATCCAGGAGCTGCCCGAGACGATCGCCGCCGGCAATCCGTGGCTGAACCAGACCCGCGCCCTGCTGCGTCGCAACGAGCTCGGCGAGCTGGCGCGGCTGCTGAAGGGCGCTGCGCCCGGCCTCGCTCAGACGACCGCCGCCTCGAAGGGCCTGTTCACACAGCAGACGCTGCTCGCGCGCTGCACCTCCAACGTGCTCATACCGACCGGCGACATCGTGATCAGCGACGGCGCCAGCACCGGCCAGCCCAACTACAACGAGTTCCTCTACACGGTCGTCAACCTGAACGGCGCCTCTCAGGGCTTCGACGGCAACGGTCCCTACTTCCGCTTCCAGTCGGGAGGCGGGCCGCAGCTCGTCCAGGGTCCGGTGCCGGGCGGCACGGCGGGCGGGACGATCAACTTCTCGAACGTGATCGACACCCCGGACGGCATCCAGCCGGTGCTGCCGGGCGCAGCGCCGCCGTTCCGGCTCGATTTCCCCTGCAAGAAGAACCCGGTGCCGGCGATCAACGGGCCCTCCTCCGCGGCCGGGCCATCCGACCTCACGCCTGCCCCATGAGAAGAGCGATTCGCGAACACCTGCGCGACTTCATCGCCATCGCGGCCCTGTTCGTGGTCGGGATCGGGATCACCGGCTACATCCTCAGCCAGCAGCAACAGCCCTACCCGTCCTGGATCCCGTTCCTCGGCGACGACCGGTTCGAGCTCAAGGCCGAGCTCTCGACCGCCCAGGCCGTGATCCCCGGGCAGGGCCAGACGGTGAACATCGCCGGGGTCAAGTCCGGCGACATCACCGAGGTCGAGCTCGTCAACGGGCGCGCCGTGGTGACGATGCTGGTCGAGCAGCAGTACGCCGAGCTGATCCACCCCGACGCGACGATCCTGCTGCGCCCGCGCACCGGCCTTCAGGACATGACCCTCGAGCTCGACCCCGGGACCGAGGGCGAGCCGGTCGCCGAGGGAACCGTGATCCCCGAGTCGCAGACCAAGCCCAACGTGCAGCCGGACCAGATCCTGGCCTCGCTCGACGGGGACACCCAGGCCTATCTGAAGCTGCTGATCGCCGGCGGCGCCGAGGGTCTCGGCGGCCGGGCCAAGCAGCTCTCGGCGGGGCTGCGCCAGTTCGAGCCTCTGGCGCGCTACCTGGCTCGGATCGGCAACGCGCTCTCGGTTCGGCGCCGCAACATCGCTCGCACGATCACCAGTTTCCGCGCCCTGGGCGAGGAGCTCGGCAAGTCGGACACCCGGCTCGCGGAGTGGGTCTCCTCGCAGAACGCCGCGATCGGTGCCTTCGCAAATCAGGAGGCATCGATCCGCGAGACGTTGCGCGAGCTCCCACCCACGCTCGCCGTCACCCGCGATGCACTCGCCAGCGGCGAGACGCTGGCGAACGAGCTCGGCCCCGCCTCGGAGGCGCTGATCCCGGCGGCGCGGGCGTTCGGCCCGGCGCAGGAGTCCGCGCAGGCGCTGTTCACGGATACCTACGAGCCGATCCGCGATCAGATTCGGCCCTTCAGCCGCGAGGTCCAGAAGCCGGTCCGACACCTGAAGCAGGCTTCACAGCCGCTGGCGAAGACGACCAAGGGGCTGGCCGGCTCGCTCGACGAGCTCAACCAGCTCTTCAACGCCCTCGCCTACAACCCGCCCGGCTCCGAGGAGGGATACCTCTTCTGGCTCGCCTGGCTCAACCACAACACGAACAACGTCTTCCTCGCCGAGGACGCCAACGGCCCATTGGCGCGAGGCAACGTGCTGCAGTCGTGCAACACCGCCTACCTCGCAGACAGCCTGACGGTGTCGCGCCCCTACCTGCGCACCGTGCAGCAGCTCACCAACGTGCCGCCGTCATCGGAGATCTGCCCGCTCGACCCGACGGCGCCGCCGCTGCCCCCGATCGAACCATGACCCCGCGATCCAAGACCACCCCGCTCGAGGCTTCCTGATGGAGACCCGCCCACCGACGATCGCTCGGGTGCTGATCGCCGTCGGCTTTGCGATCTCCTGCTTCGCCCTGGCCCTCTTCCTGTGGCTCGCCTTCGGCGGGGCGATCCCGCTGAAGCCGCAGAGCTACCGCTTCAGCGTCCCCTTCGACGAGGCGACCCAGCTCGCGGTCGAGTCCGACGTGCGGATCTCCGGGGTCTCGGTCGGCAAGGTGAAGGCGATCGACCTGTCCGACTCGGGCAACGCCGACGCGACGGTCGAGCTCGATGCGCAATACGCACCGATTCCCTCCGACACCCGCGCGACGCTGCGCCAGAAGACGTTGCTGGGAGAGACCTACGTCGAGCTCTCGCCCGGATCGGCCGAATCCGAGCCGCTGCCCGAGGACGGTGCGCTGCCGATCGCCCAGGTGGCCGAGTCGGTGCAGCTCGACGAGATCTTTCGCACCTTCGACTCGCGCACCCGCGCCGCCTTCCAGGCCTGGATGCAGGGCCAGGCCGCCGCCTTCCGCGGTCGCGGCGACGACTTCTCGATCGCGATCGCCAGCCTCGACCCGTTCGCCCAAGAGGCGGACACGGCGCTTCGCCTGCTCGACTCGCAGTCGAATGCGGTCTCGGGCTTCTTCCGCAACGCCGGCGAGGTGTTCGGGGCCTTGTCCGAGAACCCCGGTCAGCTGCGCGGGCTGATCACGAACGGAAACCAGGTCTTCCGGACCACCGCGCAGCGCAACGAGGACCTGGCGACCGCGTTCACGATCTTCCCCACCTTCCTGCGGGAGTCGCGGGCGACCCTGGCGCGGCTCGAACGCTTCGCGACCGACAGCGACCCGGTCGTCCGCGCGCTGTTGCCGACCGCGGACGAGATCGACCCGACGTTCACGGCGCTCGGTCGCCTTTCGAATCAGCTCGACCCGTTCTTCGCCGGCCTACGCGGGACGATCGACGCGGCTCCAGCGGGCTCCAAGGCGCTGCGCCGCCTGCTCGGCGACGACCTGCCGCCGCTGCTCGGGCGCTTCGATCCGTTCCTCGCTCAGCTCAATCCGATCCTCGAGGTTGTGAGCATCTATAGGTCGGAGGTGACCGGCTTTCTCGCCAACGCTGCCGCGGCCACCAACGGCCAGCTCAACAGCTCGATCGGCCCGCAGAGCTACCTGCGCACGATGGTGATGCAGACGCCCGAGGCGCTGACGACCTACCCCACCGATCGCCTGCAGATCAACCGCACCAATCCATATCTGAAGGCGGGGAGCGCGCTCGACGTGCGCACGGCGCTGGCCTCGTTCGAGACCCGCCACTGCGCCGCGGGTGAGGTGGTGACGCTGCCCGACCGCGCCGCGACGATCGCCGACCCGGCGTTCAACGACCGGACCGACGGTGACCTCGAGAACGCCGGCGAGCTCTACGACCGCCTGCAGCTGTTCGGCTTCAACGACCAGCAGAGCTCGGCCTCGATCGCTGCGCCACCGTGCAACCAGCAGAGCCCGTTCCAGTCGATCGGTGCGCCGAGCGAGATCAGCAACTACCTCCACGTTTTCCCGTTCCCATAGACTGGCGGCGGGTAAGGAGAGAGTTACCCGGGCGCCACGGGGCGGCCGAGAGGCGAAACTTCGCGGCCGGTTCGGGGTTTGTTGCGTGTGATCGCGGTCACAGATCGCGGTCTCGGAGGAGAAAGCTCGAGAGATGAGAGATGTAGGTCAGCGCGCGCCGTCCGGCCGCGCCTTTTCGATAGGAGGAAGCAGTGATTCGTAAGTCACGAATGGCGGTCGCGGTGGGGCTTTCGCTCGCCATCGGCGTCGCCACGATGGCGTACGCCGACGGAGTTTCGGACAACGAGGCGTTCGTCGACGGCTCGGTGAGCCCGAAGAAGCTCGACAAGAACAAGTACAAGCCGATCAACCTCTTCCTTGGCGTTCGCACCGAGGGCCCGGTCACCGGCGCCCAGGCGAACCCCGAGCAGGAGCAGATCTCGCTTGGCAAGGACATCAAGTGGGACGGCACCAAGGTGCCGGTCTGCACCGCGAACATCGAGACTCCGGGTCTCACCGCAGATCAGGCCAAGGCCATGTGCCCCGGCAAATCGCTGCTCGGCACCGGTGAGGCGGAGGTCAACCTCGGGGCGTCGCGGGTCAGCGACATCACGGTCCTGACGTTCAACGGACCGGGCAAGAACCAGGTCCGGCTGCATACGTCGAGCCCGACCCTCGGCGCCGCCGCACCGACCGTGTTCGGTCAGATCATCAAGTCGAACCAGGGTGGCAAGTACGGCCAGATGCTCGACGTCCCGGACTCTCCGGACGCCGGTGGCGACGCCTTCCTGATCACCAAGTTCAACTCGACGATCGATAAGAGCAGCAAGGTCGCGACGGCCCGCTGCAAGTCGAAGAAGATCCCGTTCCTGCGGAAGGTCACGTACGACGACGGCTCGACGGAGACCGCCGAGCTGACGCAGAAGTGCAAGCGCAAGGGCAAGAAGTAGGAAGCCTTCGCGTTCGCAAACCAGGTTGAGTGAGGAGGGCGGCCCAAGGGCCGCCCTCCTTCGTTTAGGTTGCCGGTCTTGGGGGTCGCAGAAGGGATCGAGAGGAGCGGGATCGTGAGCAGAGTCTGGTCGGCCGCAGCGATTGGCGTGACGGTTGCACTGGGGATTGGGACGCTCGCCTACGCGGACGGAGTCTCGGACAACACCGCCTACGTCGACGGCTCGGTGAAGCCGGCGAAGCTCGACCGCAAGAACTACGAGCCGATCGCGCTGTTCAGCGGGGTGCGCACCGAGGGACCGGTCACCGGAACGCAGGCGAACCCCGAAACCGAGCTGATCGAGTACGACGACGACGGCAAGTGGATCTCGAACGCCGCGCCTCGATGCACGGCCGACATCGAGGTGCCGGGCCTGACCGCCGAGCAGGCGAGGGACGTCTGCCCGCCGAAGTCCTACATCGGGGTGGGCGAGGCCGAGGTCAACCTTGGGGCGTCGCGGATCAGCGACATCACCGTCTCGGTCTTCAACGGCCCAGGCAAGAACGAGGTCCGGCTGCACACCTCGAGCCCGACGCTCGGCGCCGCCGCGCCGACCGTGTTCGGCGAGATCATCCAGTCGAAGTCGCGCAACTACGGCCCGGCTCTGCTGGTCGCGGATGCACCGGACGCCGGCGGCGACGCGTTCTTGATCACCAAGTTCAACGCGACGATCTTCAGGTCGAGTGGCGTCACGGTTGCCCGTTGCAAGGACGGTAAGGTCGGCATCCGCCGCACGGTGACCTACGACGACGGCTCCAGCGAGCGGGCCACCGACTCACAGAAATGCAAGCGTAAGCCGAGCTGAGCTGAGAGAACTTGGGACGCCCCGGCCGCGCGCTCGTATAGGTTGCCGCCAGCGTGGAGAGGTTGGGTGCATCGCTGATCGTCCTGGCCGCGGTGCTCGCCGCGCTCGCCGGCTGCGGCGAGGAGCAGACCCGCTTCAACGACACCAAGATCGTCGACCAGCTCAACCTCGAGAAAACCGAAGGCGGTGGCTATGCGATCGACGGTGACCCCTTCTGCGAGGTGACCAAACGGCTGCTCAACAACTCCGACGAGGTCAACTCGGCGGCCGACAAGGACGATCTCGGGCTGGTGATCGCCAGCAAGCAGGGCAACGCCGGAGTCGAGGGCAGGCCGCCGTTCGCGCCCGACTGCGAGGAGCGGGCGAAGAAGAAGCTCAACAAGCTCGATCCGAAGCCGAAGGAGTGACGCCGGGCGCCGGCGAGCGGGCGTACCCTTCAAGCTGATGGCGACGAAGCGCGATCCGCGGCTGGTTTCGCTCGGCTACGGGCGCTACGCGCGCGCCGACCGGATCTTCGCCCTGGTGCCACTTGGCGCGAGTGAGCGCGGCGACGGTCGCCGCACCTACGTCCACGTCGACGGGCTCAGCGAGCCGATCGTCGCCTCGCGCTCGGAACGCGCGATCCTCGCCGAGGTCGAGGCGGCGCTCGCCGAGGCAGCCGGGATTCCGCGCCGGCGCGGCGCCAAGGGCCAGGAGAGCCTGCTCTAGCGGGCCGTTCGTGGTGGGCCGGGTTTCGCCGGTCCTCGCGGCGTTTTCCGTCCCACCGGTGGGGGGCGGCCGGTGGAGCCGCTGAGCCCGAGTGGCATGGGCCGCGCTCAGCTGCCGGCGGGGCTGAGGATCGCGAGGGGGATCTCGCGCTCGGTTCGCTGCTGATAGCGCTCGTAGTCCGACCAGATCTCGATCAACCGCGGCCACAGGCGCGCTCGCTCGGCGGGCGTCGCCTCGCGCACGCTGACCACGCGGCGCTCGCCGCCGATCTGGATCTGGGTCTCATCCATCTCGCGCAGGTTCAGCCACCAGGCGGGGTGCTTGTGCGAACCGCCCTTGGAGGCGACGACGACGACATCGTCGCCATCGGCGAGGTAGAGCAGCGGCGTCGTCCGCTTCCTCGCGCTCCTGCGGCCGACGTGGTCGACGAGAACGGTTCGCGAGGCGCCCAGCGGCCCGATCAAAAAGCGCCCGCCGGTGAGCCGATAGGTGGCGACGTGGGCGGCGGTCGCGATGTTGACCAGCTTCCACTGGAGGTCCGAGGCCATTGCCCCCGAGTCTAGATCCGGCGCCCCATATCCTCATCCACCCGTGAGCTACTACGTCACCACCCCGATCTACTACGTCAACGCCGAGCCTCACCTCGGCCACGCGTACACGACGATCGCCGCCGACGTCCTCGCCCGGCACATGCGCGAGCGCGGCGAGGACGTCTTTTTCCTCACCGGGACCGACGAGCACGGCGAGCCGGTCGAGCTGGCCGCCGAACGCGAGGGGATCCCGCCGAAGGAGCTGGCCGACCGCAACGCACCACGGTTCCAGCAGATGGGCGAGCGCGTCGGCGCCTCGAACGACTTCTTCATCCGCACCTCGGATCCCCGGCACGAGGCGAGGGTGGCCGAGGTGATGCAGCGGGTGTACGACAACGGCCACGTCTACGAGGGCGTGTACGAGGGCTGGTACTGCCCGCGCTGTGCCAGCTTCTACACCGAGCGCGAGCTCGGGCCGGGCAACACCTGCCCGATCCACGAGATCCCGCTCGAACGCGAGCGCGAGGAGAACTGGTTCTTCCGCCTCTCGGCCTTCGAGGACGACCTCAAGCGGCTCTACGCGGAGCGCCCAGACTTCGTCGTCCCCGAATACCGCCGCAACGAGGCGCTCTCGTTCATCGAGCGCGGGCTCGAGGATGTCTCGCTCTCGCGACCGAAGCTGAAGTGGGGCATGCGGCTGCCCTGGGATCCGAGCCAGCGGATGTACGTCTGGTTCGACGCCTTGCTCAACTACTACACCGCGCTTTCGTTCGCGCGCGACGGCGAGGACCTGACCGAGCGCTTCTGGCCGGCGAACCGGCACGTGCTCGGCAAGGACATCCTCAAGTTCCATGCGGTGATCTGGCCTGCGCTGCTGATCGCGGCCGAGATCGAGCCGCCGCGCGGGATGGTCATCCACGGCTACCTGCTGATGGGCGAGAAGAAGATGTCGAAGTCGCTCGGCAACGTCCTCGATCCGAACGAGGTCATCGACCGCTTCGGCTCCGACGCCCTGCGCTTCTACTGCTTTCGCGAGGTCTCCTTCGGCCAGGACGGCAGCGTCTCGGCGGCCGGGTTCGAGGCTCGCTATGAGACCGAGCTCGCCAACGACTGGGGCAACCTCGCCAGCCGCACCCTGGCGATGATCGACCGCTATCGCGACCGAATCGTCCCCGAGGGCGCGCCCGACCCGGCGCTGGCCGAGGGTGACGGCGCGCTCGCCGGGATCGACGCCGTCGTTCGCGAGTTGCTCGATCGGGCCGAGCTCAGCCAGGCGCTGGAGGCGATCTGGGCACGGGTGCGCCGGCTCAACCGCTACGTCGAGGAGAACCGGCCCTGGGACCTGGCCAAGGACGACGCAAAGGCCGATCGCCTGGACGCAGTGCTCTACAACCTCGCCGAGGGGATCCGCGTCCTGGCGCTGGCCCTGGTCGCCTACATGCCCGAGACCAGTGGCCGGCTGCTCGACGCGCTCGCCGAGCCCAAGCGCGAGCTCGATGCCTTCGGCGCCCGCGGCGGCGGCGCCCGGATCGAGCGGATCGAGCCCATGTTCCCGAAGCTCGATTAGCCGCCGCCGGCCGGGGGCGACATCTAACCTGGCTGCGGTGCCAGGGGTGTTCGCCGCCGAGGGCCTGCGGAAGCGCTACGGCTCGACCGACGCCCTGCGAGGAGTCTCGATCGAGGTCGCCGAGGGCGAGGTCGTCGCTCTGCTGGGCCCGAACGGCGCCGGCAAGTCGACCCTGGCCAAGATCGCGGCAGGGCTCGTGCGCCCGAGCGCCGGCACCGCCGAGGTCGCCGGAGCGCCGGCCGGCAGCCGCCAGGCTCGGCGGGCGGTCGGCTATTTGGCCGAGCTCTTTCGCTTCCCGGCCTGGGCGAGCGCCGAGGAGCTGATCACCCTTCACCAGCGACTCGCCGGGTCGCCCGGGGGCGCCGCCGAGCGCGCCGAGCTGCTCGCCCTGGTCGGCCTCGAGCAGGCGGGCCGGGTCCGGGTGGGCGCGATGTCCAAGGGCATGCAGCAGCGGCTCGGGATCGCCCAGGCCCTGATCGGACACCCGCAGCTGCTGTTATTGGACGAGCCCACAAGCGCCCTCGATCCGGCGGGCCGCCGGGTCGTCCGACGGCTGCTCGCCGAGGTGCGCTCACGCGGTGTGTCGGTGCTCTTGTCCTCGCACCTGCTCGGCGAGGTCGAGTTGGTCTGCGACCGCGTCGCGATCCTCGTCGCCGGTCAGGTCGTCGAGCGCGGCACGCCGGCCGAGCTCGCCCGCCCGCGCGGGATCGAGGTCGAGACGGCGAACGGGACTCGCACCTTCGCCGGCGCCGATCGAGAGCAGGCGCCGCGGATCGTCGCCGAGCTGGTCGCGGAGGGCGAGCGCATCTACGAGGTCCGGGTGCTGGCTAGCACGCTCGAGGACGCCTACCTGGCGGCGGTCGGGGAGCAGCCCGGATGAGCGCCGGTCCGGCCGAGCTCGCCGGTGCCCGCGCGATCGTCGGCTTCGCGATCGCCGAGAGCCTGCGTCGCCGGGTGTTCGCCGTGGTCGTCGCGCTGACGGTCGCCTTCCTGGCCCTCTACGGGCTCGGGGTCAAGGTCGCCTTCGACGAGGTCTCGGGCGAGAACCTGGTCGGCAGCGCCCTGCTCGACGAGCAAACCCTGGTCGGCTCCACCGTCTTCGGCCTGGCGATGTTCGCGACCCTGTTCCTGGGCGCCGTGCTCGCCGTCTTCCTCACCATCGGCGTCGTCCGCGGCGACGCCGAGACCGGGCTGCTGCAGCCACTGGTGGTTCGACCGCTCGGGCGACCGACGATGCTGCTGGCCCGGTTCGGCGGGGCGGCGATCGCCGCGGCCGTCTACGTGCTGGTGGTCTACGCGATCTCGCTGGTGCTGACCACCGCGCTCGGAGGTTGGACCCCCGACCATGTGGTGCTCCCCGGCTTGGCGCTCGCCTTCGGCGTCGTCATCATCGCCGCGCTCTCGGTCCTGGCATCGGTGTTCATGACCGCGACCGCTCAGGGGATCGCCGTGTTCATGGTCTTCGGCGCCGGCCTGGTCGCGGGCCTGCTCGGCCAGATCGGCGATGCGATCGACTCGAGCACGCTCGAGCGGATCTCCGAGCTGACGACATACGCGGTGCCGTTCGAGGCGCTCTACCAGCAGGGCCTCTACCTGCTCACCTCCGACGCTCTCGGGCTCACCGGGACCGTGGTCCAGCTGGGCCCGTTCGGAGGCGCCCAGGAGGCCGGGCCGCTGATGGTCCTCTACGCGCTCGCCTACACGGCCGCCGTGGTCGGGCTCGCCGTTGGCGGATTCGCCCGGCGTGACCTCTGACAGACTCGGCCGCGGTGATCGACAGTCACTGCCACCTCGGGCTCTGCGAGCCGCCCGACGCCGAGCTGGTCGCGGATGCGCGCCGGATCGGGGTCCGGCGGATGCTCACGGTGGGGATCGACGAGGGGGCGAGCGAGGAGGCGATCGCCGCCGCGGAGGCTCACGAGGAGGTCTTCGCCTGCGTCGGTCGCCACCCCAACGGAGCGAGCGGGTTCGACGACGCCGCCGCGGCGCGGATCTCCGAGCTCGCCGCCCATCCCCGGGTGGCGGCGGTGGGGGAGACCGGGCTCGATTTCTATCGCGACCGCGCTGCCCGCGAGGATCAGCACCGCGCCTTTCGGGCCCAGATCGAGATCGCCAGGCGACACTCGAAGCCGCTCGTGATCCACGTTCGCGACGGCGGCCAGACGACCGATGGCGCGGCGCTCGAGCAGACCTTCGAGCTCCTGCGCGCCGAGGCCGTCGGCGTCACCGTCGTCCTGCACTGCTTCTCGGCCCCGGCCGAGCGCGCGGCGCAGGCCGCCGACTGGGGCTGGTATTGCTCGTTCGCCGGCAACCTCACCTATCCGAGCGCCCAGTCGCTGCGCGAGGCCGCGAGCGAGGTCCCCGATCACCTGCTCCTGGTCGAGACCGACGCCCCCTTCCTGTCGCCGCAGCCGACGCGAGGCAAGCCGAACCAGCCCGCGAACGTCGTCGCCACCGCCGAGCGCCTCGCCGAGCTTCGCGGAGTCTCCTATCCAGAGCTCGAACAGATGGTGGAGGCAAACGGCGCGCAGGTCTTTCAGTGGTGAGACCCGGCAGCCTCCGGGCGCGAAGCAGAGGAGGCGGCCGGTGGTTCGTCTAGGGCAGAACTTCCTCGCCGACACCAACCTGCTCGGCGCGATCGTCCGCGAGTCCGAGCTCGGCAGCTCGGATGTGGTGCTCGAGGTCGGCGGTGGCGAGGGCGCGCTGACCGGCGAGTTGGCGCCGCGGGTCGCGGCGGTCCACGTGATCGAGCTCGATCAGCGCCTGCGCCCCGGGCTCGAGCGGGTCGCCGCCGAGCACGGCAACGTCGAGCTCCATTTCGCCGACGCGATGCGCGCCGACCTGCGCCGACTCGACCCGGCGCCCGATCGGATGGTCGCCAACCTGCCCTACTCGATCGCCACCCCGTTGATCCTGCGGACGATCGCCGAGCTCGACCGGATCTCGCGCTGGACGCTGATGGTCCAGCGCGAGATCGCCGACCGCCTTCGCGCCGGCCCCGGCTCGCGCGTCTACGGGTCGCCGAGCGTGCTCGTCCAAATCGCCTGCGAGGCGCGGCTTCTGCGCAAGGTCGACCCGGCCGTGTTCACCCCTCGGCCTCGAGTTCGCTCGGCGCCTGCTCGGCCTGGTCCGCATCGGTCCCGGCGCCTCGGACGAGGTGGTGGCCCTGGTTCGCGCCGCCTTCGCTCATCGGCGCAAGTCGCTGGCGCGCTCGCTCGAGTACGCCCGCCCGGGCAGCCGCGATGCCGTCCGCGAGGCGCTGGTCGAGCTCGGGCTGGCCGCCGACGCCCGCGCCGAGCAGCTCTCGCCGGCGCAGTTCGTCGCCCTCGAGGAGACACTGCGTGGTCATTAGGGCGCCGGCGAAGCTCAACCTCTGCCTCTACCTCGGCCCACGGCGTGACGACGGCCTGCACGAGCTGCGCTCGCTGTTCTGCCCGCTGGTGCTCTCGGACCGCCTCGAGGTCTCCGAGGCCGCCGGTGCGGTCGACGAGGTCGTCTGCCCCGGGGTCGGTGCCCCGAACCTTGTCGGCGTCGCGCTCGAGACGATGCGCGCCCGGGGGTGGCGGCGGGCGCCGCTGCGGATCGAGATCGAGAAGCGGATCCCGGTCGCGGCCGGGCTCGGTGGCGGCAGTGCCGACGCCGCCGCGGTGATCCGCCTTGGCGCCGACGAGCTCTCCGACCCGGCCCGGATCGCCGCCGGGATCGGCGCCGACGTGCCCTCGCAGCTCGACCCGCGCTTCGCCCTGGTCTCCGGCGGCGGCGAGCTGGTCGAGCCGCTCGAGGACCCGGGCGAGTTCGCGGTCGTCCTGATCGCCGACGACGAGGGCCTCGACACCGCCATGGTCTATGCCGAGGCCGACTCGCTCGGCCTCGGGCGCTCGGCCACCGAGCTCGAGCGGATCGCCGACCGCCTGCGCGAACGGGCGCCGGCCACCTCGCCGCTCGGGTACACGGAGCTCCTGGTCAACGACCTCGAGCAGGCGGCGATCTCACTGCGGCCGTCGATCGCCGAAGCGCTGGCCGCGCTGGAGGAGGTCGGCGCGGCGCGGGCGCTGGTCACCGGCTCGGGGCCGACCGCCTTCGGCCTGTTCGCCGACCTGGCCGCCGCCGAGGCCGCCGCCGCGGCGCTGCCACCCCGCTTTGCCGACGCGATCGTCTCGGCGCCGCAGCGGCTTCGATAATTGCGAGCGCGATGAAGCTCGAGGGCGAAAAGCGCGACCGCGTCCGCCTGGCGGTGATCGCCGCCGTGATCGTCGCGGGCTTCTTCGCCTTCCGGCAGTTCGGGCCCGAGATCGACGTCGAGCAGATCCTCGAGGATCTCTCGAGCTGGCTCGGTAGCTGGACCTACCTGCTGGTCGGCCTGCTCGCCTTCCTCGAGACCGGAGCCTTCGTCGGCCTGATCTTTCCCGGCGAGAGCGCGGTGATCCTCGGAGGCGCGGTGGCCGGCCAGGGCGAGACGTCGATCGTGATCACGATCGCGATCGTCTGGTTTTGTGCCTGGGCGGGCGATACGACCAGCTTCTTCATCGGCCGCAAGCTCGGCCGCGATTTCATCCTCAGGCACGGGTCGAAGGTGCTGATCACCAAGGACCGCTTCGAGCAGGTCGAGCGCTTCTTCGATCGTCACGGCGGCAAGACGATCCTGGTCGGGCGCTTCATCGGGCTGGTCCGGGCGCTCGCCCCGTTCATCGCCGGCAGCTCGGGAATGGTCTACAGGGCCTTCGTCCCCTACAGCGTGCTCGGCACCGGACTCTGGGCGGCGGCGTTCTCGCTCCTCGGCTACCTGCTCGCCAACAGCCTCGACAAGGCGACCGAGATCGCCGGCACCGGTGCGCTGATCTTCGGCTCGCTGGTGGCGGTGATCGTCGGCACGATCGTGATCTCGCGCTATCTGCGCAAGTCCGAGAACCGCAGCAAGCTCGCGGCGCGAATCGAGTCGACGCCGGGATTGCGGCGGTTGGTGCCGCAGCTTCGGTTCACCTGGGAGCGGCTGACCCCAGGCGGGCTCGGGCTCGAGTTCACAACCCTGATCGCGATCCTGTCGGTGTCGCTGTTCGTGCTCATCGGCTACGGGTTGGTGGTCTCGGGTGACGCCGGGCCGACCCCGGGAGACGGCGAGGCGATCGACGTCATCGACAGCCTGCGCGCCGGTTGGCTCACGGACGTCTCGAAGGTGGTCACCGCGCTCGGCTCGACCGCCGCCCTGATCCCGGTCGCGGTGATCGCCGGCGGCGTGCTCGGGTGGCGACGGCGCTGGACCGAGGTCGGGGTGCTGGCGGCGTCGGTGGCGATCCTGTTGATCGCGGTCCCGGTGATCAAGGAGATCGTCGAGCGACCGCGCCCGGGGGGCGGTCTGATCGACGCGGCCGGCTACTCCTATCCGAGCGGGCACGCGGCGCACTCGGTGATCTATGCCTGGCTGGCGCTGACGATCGCGGTCCGGGTGCGGCCAGGGTGGACCTTCGGATCGGCCGTGATCATGGCCGGATTCGCGCTCACCGCGGCGGTCGGGCTGAGCCGCGCCTACCTCGGGGTGCATTACCTCTCCGACGTCAGCGGCGGATGGGCTCTCGGCGTGACCGCGTTCGCCGGCTGCGCCGCGGTCGCGATGGCGATCTCACACCTGCGGCGCTTGCGACAGAATCCGCCCCAGGCATCGGATCCATGACCCTGGTTTCGGCAAAGATAGGGACCGAGTATCTGCTCTTCGGCGGCGCCGGCGTGATCAGCCTGCTCGCCTTCGCGGCCCTGATCCTGGCGCCCGCGATCGGCTCCTTCGGGCGCACCTGGGAGAAGGCGACCGCGGTCTTGGTCTCGTTCTTCGTCCTGGTCGCGCTGCTGGCGATCGGCGTCGCGGTCGGGGTCGCGATCGTCTACTACTGGGACGACATCATCCAGCTCTTCGGCGGCTGAGAACCCGGATCACGCCTCTAGAATCGCCCGGTGCCCGCTGAGCCGGCGGCGGGGGAGACCGCCGCGAAAAAGAACGATGCCGCCACGCTCGAGGCGCTCTCGGAGGCGATCGAGTCGGGCGCCGGTCTGCCCGCGGTGGCCCGCGCCGCGGCGGCGGCGCTCGGCGGCAGCGTTGCGCTGATCGACCGGTCGAGCGCCGTGCTCGCGGTGGCCGCCAGCTCCTCGGCCGAGGAGGGCAAGCTGCTCTCGGCCTCGGCCGGGGTCGAGACGCTGCATCTGCGGGTCGCCGACTCGCCGGTCGGCGAGCTGCGCTACCGCCCCCGCGGCGGACAGCCCTCGGCGACGCTGATGCGGATGGTCTCGACCCTGTTGGCGCTCGAGCTCGAGCGCTCGCGGGCGCCGGAATGGGCGAGCGACGAGGCGGCCGGCGAGTTCGTCCGCGCCGTGCTCGAGCGCCGGGTGACCGATCGCGGCGACATCGTCGCTCGAGCGGGCGAGCTGGCGACCGACGTCGATGCCGGCGGCGGGGTCGTGATCGCGCGCGCGGTCCCGCGGGCGGCCCAGACCGGCGATTGGCGCGCCCGGGTACTGGTGGTCTCGCTGCGGGCGCTGCGCTCGTCGAGCTCGGGCTCGATCGCCGCCCTGGCCGAGAACGGCGAACGCGCCGAGGTGACCGCGATCGTCCCCGCGAGCGAGGCGACGGCGCTCGAGCGCGCCGCCGCCTCGTTGACCCGCGAGCTCGCCGCCTCGCTGCCGGGCTTTCACGTGACCGTCGCCCACAGCCGCTCGGTCAACGACCCGGTCGACCTCTACCGGGCCGGCCAGGAGGCGCTGCTGGCCGCGAACGTCGCCGAGGCCGACGGGCTCGAGCTGCTCGCCTTCGAGCACACCGGCTCCTATCGCCTGTTGCTGCCGGCGATGAGCGAGGACTCGGGCGAGCTGGAGCGCTTCTACGGGGAGACGATCGCCCCTCTTTCGGCCTACGACGAGCAGTACGAGACCGAGCTAGTGGCGACGATCGAGGCCTACCTCGAAAACGACGGCAACGTCACCCCGACCGCCGCGCAGCTGTTCACCCACCGGCACACGATCCGCTACCGGCTCGAGCGCGCCCGCGACCTCTGCGGCCACGACATAACCTCGACCGAGGGCCGCGAGAAGCTCGGCCTCGGGCTCAAGGCGATGCGCGTCCTCGGCATCGCCCCGCCCCGCGGCCCCGCGCTCGAGCCCGGCACCGAGGCGGGGCGGGCAAAGGTGAGGGGCAAGGCGGAGGGGTAGAGGCGAGCTATGTTCCCGAAGCCTCTTGGGGAGTGGTCCAATGGAAAGACGCCGGCCTTTGGAGCCGTGAGATTCAGGTTCAAATCCTGGCTCCCCAGTTCAGGAGCGCCGGGCCGGGACCGCCGAGCGGCAGCAAACGTGGCGTAGTGCCACGCAATCTGCCGCTCGGCGGGGACTGGGCCCCTCGGCGGGACGGGCCTGGGCGGTGCCGCTCGGCGGACGCGGGCTGGCGCCACTGAGCTCCCCCGCGGCTTTACGATGCCGCCCGTGAGCGGCGCCAACTCGATGGGTGGCGGGCCGACCGTCCTGATCATGGCCGCGGGGGAGGGCACCAGGATGCGCTCCTCGCTGCCCAAGGTCCTGCACCCGGTCTGCGGGCGCCCGATGGTCGCCTGGCCGGTGCTCGCCGCGCGCGACGCCGGCGCCGGCCGCGTTGCGGTGATCGTGTCCCCGGACCGCGATCTCACCCCGGGTCTGCCCGAGGGAACCGAGACCGTGGTCCAGCCCGAGTCCGACGGTACCGGCGGTGCCGTCCGCGCCGCCCACGACATCGTCCGTGACTCCGAGGCGGTCGTGGTCCTCTCCGGCGACACGCCGCTGATCACCGCCGAGGTGATCGCGGCGCTGCTCGAGACCCATCGTGCGGCCGCCGCCGGCGCCACCGTGCTCACGGTCGAGCTCGACGACCCCGCCGCCTACGGGCGCATCGTCCGCGACCAGGCCGGGGACGTCGAGCGCATCGTCGAGACCAAGGATCCGGCAGGGGTGGCCCCCGACGAGCTCGCGATCCGCGAGATCAACACGGGCGCGTACGTGTTCGACGCCGAGCCGCTGGTCGAGGCGCTCGACCGCCTCGAGAACAACAATTCGGCCGGCGAGTACTACCTCGGCGACGTCCTGCCGATGCTCCGCGATCAGGGCCTTCGGGTCGTCGCCCACCTGTCCACCGATCCCAACGTCAACCTCGGCGTCAACAACCGGGTCGACCTCGCGCTGGCGACGAGCGAGGCGCGCCGGCTGATCTGCGAGCGCCACATGCTCGCCGGAGTGACGATGATCGACCCCGGCTCGACCTGGGTCGACGCCGGCGTCGAGATCGCCGCCGACGTCACGCTCGAGCCCGGAACCGGCCTCTACGGCGCTACCTCGATCGGCACCGACTCGATCATCGGGCCGCACTCGACCGTGATCGACAGCCGGATCGGGGCCGGGGCGCGCGTCTTTCACTCCTACCTCGTCGATGCGAGCGTCGGCGACGAGGCGGTCGTCGGCCCGTTCACGCACCTGCGCCCGAAAGCCGACCTGGCCGAAGGGTCGAAGGCGGGCGGCTTCGTCGAGATCAAGAACTCGAGGGTCGGCCCCGGCGCCAAGGTGCCGCACCTCGCCTACATCGGCGACGCGGATATCGGGGCGGGCGCCAACGTCGGCGCCGGGGCGATCACCGCCAACTACGACGGCCGCGCCAAGCACCGGACGAAGATCGGGGAAGGTGCGCGAATCTCGGTCAACACCTCGTTGGTCGCCCCGGTGACCGTCGGCGACGGTGCTTACACTGGCGCCGGTGCGGTGATTCGCGAGGATGTGCCGGACGGTGGGCTCGGGGTGTCGAGCAACGACCAACGCAACATCGAGGACTACGCGAGGGGTAAGGCGCGAGAGGCGAGCGCAGAGGACGGCGATTGAAGTGAGCATCCTCGAGGAGAACCCCCAGGTGATCAGCTCCATTCCGCAGGACTACACCAAGCGGTTGATGGTCTTCGGCGGGCGCGCCTCGATGCAGCTCGGGGCGAAGATCGCCAACAAGCTCGACCTCGACCTCGGCAACGTCGACCTACGCACCTTCGCCGACGGCGAGGTCTACTGCCGCTACGAGGAGTCGATCCGCGGCGCCGACGTCTTCCTCGTCCAGTCGACCGCCGCCAACAAGGCGCAGGGGATGACCCCCAACGACGCGCTGATGGAGCTGCTGGTGATGATCGACGCCGCCAAGGGAGCCTCGGCGCATCGAATCATCGCGGTCATGCCCTGGTACGGGTACTCGCGCCAGGACAAGAAGTCGGCGCCGCGCGAGCCGATCTCGGCCCGGGTGGTCGCCCAGACGCTGGAGGCCGTCGGCGTCGACCGGGTGCTGACCATGGACCTTCACTCCGGCCAGGTGCAGGGCTTCTTCAGCAAGCCGGTCGACCACATGACCGCGATGCCGATGCTGACCCAGTACTTCATGGACCAGGCCTGGGACGACGACCTGGTGATCGTCTCGCCCGATGCCGGCCGGGTCAAGGTGGCTCGCAACTTCGCCCGCAAGGTCGGCGTCCACTGGGCGGTGATGGAGAAGGAGCGCCCCGCCCAGCAGGTCGCCGAGATCGGCTACGTGGTCGGCGACGTCAGGGGCAAGACCGCGGTCCTCGTCGACGACATGATCGATACCGCCGGCACGCTCTGCGCCGCCGCGAGCACGGTGCTCGACGAGGGCGCCGCCAGGGTGATCGCCTGTGCCACCCACGGCGTCTTCTCCGGCCCCGCATACGAGCGCCTCGCATACGAGAACTCCGGCATCGAGCGGATCGTGGTCACCGACACAATCCAGCTGCGGCCGGGCCAGCCGGAGAACATCAAGGTCCTGTCCACCGCCCAGACGCTCGCCGACTCGATCCGCCGGATCTTCGCCGACGATTCGGTCTCCGAGATCTTCTCCGGCGAGAACCAGCTGTTCTAGCCATGCCGAGATGAGCCTCGGAGCGGCGATCGCGCTCGGTGCGGTGATCGGGTTGGCGCTCGGCATCCTGATCAGCGTCACCACCGAGATCCCACTCGCCCCCGAGGCCGGGGTCGCCATCGGCGCGCTTGTCGGCTGGCTCTCGCGGCGCGAGTCCGACCGGGACCGTTGAGCCCCGAACAGCTAGCGAGCCGATGAGCGAGCAGGACGTCGCCGGGATCGTCTTGATCGCCGTCCCGGTCTTCTTCAACGCGGGCTTCACCCTGCTCGCCCAGCGCTTCGACTACCCCGACGTGCTTCGCCGGCCGACGCACGAGGTCCTGGAGCGGTTTCGGGCCGGGGGAGCCGCGCTGATCCTGATCTGGTGGCTGTTCGCGCTCTCGGCCGTGTCGTTCACGGCGCTCGCGGTGCTGCTCGCGATCGCGGTCGAAGATGCCGATCGCACGATCGTCGTCCTCGGCGCGGTCACCGGAGTCCTCGCCTCGCTGGTCCAGTTCCTCGGCCTGATCCGGTGGCCGTTCGCGGTCCCCTATCTGGCTCGGGTCGCCGCCGAGGCGGAGCCCGACTCGCCGCGCGGAGAGGCGGTCGACGTCGTCTTTCAAGCCTTCAACCGCTACCTCGGCGTCGGCGTCGGCGAGCATCTCGGCTACGGCCTCACCGGCATCTGGTCGATCCTCGCCGGGATCGCGCTGATCGAGACGACCGCCGTTGCGGCTTGGCTCGGTGTCCTGGGGGTGGTGATCGGCCCGCTCTTCTTGCTCTGCTCGCTCGAGTTCGTCGGGCGCTTCGAGGAGTCGGGATGGAGGCTCGCCGGGGCGCTGACTCCGATCACCTACATCGGATGGTCGATCTGGCTGCTCGCGGTGGGCATCGCGTTGTTGTTCTGAGCGCGGTCAGACGGCGGCGAGCATCCGTCGCTGATCACCGCGGGTGGTCGCCGACACGAACGCCTCGACCACCCCACGGTCGAACTGGCTGCCCGCGCAGCGCCGCAGCTCGCCGCAGGCGTCGTCGTGGTCGCGCGCGGCACGGAACGCACGCTCGCTGGTCATCGCCGTATAGGCATCGACCACCGCGACGATCCGCGCCTCGATCGGGATCTGATCGCCGGCCAGCCCGCGCGGGTAGCCGCCGCCGTCCGGCCGCTCGTGGTGACAGCGGATCCACTCGCGGATGTCGTCGAAGCTGACGTCGCTGAGCAGCGCCGCGCCGAGCTCGGGCTGGCGGCGAATCTGCGCCCACTCACGGTCATCGAGCGGCCCTCCTTTGTTGAGGATCTCCAAGGGGATCTGATCGCGCCCGACGTCGCGCAGCAAGGCGGCCAGCCTCACCCGGGCGATCGTCGGCTCGCTCAAGCCGAGCTCGCGGGCGGTCTGCTCGGCCAGAAGACCGTCGACGCAGCGCGCGTCGGGCCGGTAGCCGATTCGCTCCAGCTCCGCGCACTCGGCCCCGCAGGCGTCGCAGACGACCACCAGGCGCAGCTGGCCCATCGTGCGCAGGTATCGCGCCTCGCCGCTCTGTGCCCCGGAGTGATCGCAGGCCATCAATCATCGATCGGCACCAGCGACGAAAACCTCGCCGAAATCCGCGATCGCTGGACGTTCGCAGTAGGGCTTCCCGCCGGATAGATTGCGCCGATGAACGCGCGGACGCTCGACATGCTCGATGTGCTCGGACGCGCGTTGCTGTGGACCGCGGTCGCGGTGCTCGGCCTCTCGCTGATCGGCGCGTTCGCGATCCTCACCTCCGACGACGCCGTGATCCTCGATACGAACGCCCAGCGCCAGGCGCGCGGGGTACTCGCGATCGTCGCCTTCGGGGGTGGGCTGTCCGGCGCTGGCATCGTCGCCGGGTTGGGGGCGATAGTCAGGCTCAAGGTCGCCGAGCACCGCGAGCGAAACTAGGCCCGGCGCTCCATGCTGCGGATCGGCCACAAGGGTGCGGACGCGATCGCGCCGGGGAACACGCTGGAGAGCTTCGGCGCCGCGGTCGCCGCCGGCGTCGACGTGATCGAGCTCGACTTGCTGCGCCCGCAGGCCGACTTCGCCGACGGCTCGGACTGGCGCCGCGCCCCGCGGGTCCCGCGGAGGGGTCGGAACCGCTGGTGGTCGCCCACGACTGGGCCGACGCCCGCCGCCGCGAGGCGCTGACCCTCGAGCAGACGCTCGACGCCTTCTCGGCGGCTCCGCTCGACCGGGTTCGCTTCAACCTCGACCTGAAGCTCGCCGGGCGCGAGGACGAGGTCGTCGCGGCGCTACGGGAGCGGCGGCTGATCGGGCGGGGGATGGTGTCGACGATGGAGGTCCACAGCCTCCGCTGGCTGTGCGACTCGGCGCCCGGGCTCGACCGCGGCTGGACCCTGCCGAAGGTGAGCCGCGACTGGTCGCGCAGCCGGATCCTGCGGCCCGCGTTCCTCGCCGGGTCGGCGACCTTGCGCGCGCGGCTGCCGGGGATCATCCGCGCCCGGGCGCCGGCGCTGGGAGCGTGGGCGAGCTGGGTCTATCACCCGCTGATCACCCGCCGCCTGGTCGAGGCGGCCCACGGAGCCGGCGTTGCGATCATCGCCTGGACCGTCGACGATCCGGCCCGGATCGTCGAGCTGGCGGCACTCGGCGTCGACGGGATCTGCTCGAACGACCCCCGCCTGCTAGCCGACGCGAGCTAGCCGGCGGCGGCTACTTGGTGCGGACCGCGGACTCGAGCTCTGCGTCGGTGAAGCCAGAGGCGACCTCGCCGGTGGAGGCAAAGCGATAGAGGGCGACCCCGAAGACTCCTCGCATCGCCTGGATGATCAGCATCGAGACCGCGAGCAGCGCTGCGCCGACGACGACGATCGCCGCCCCGGCCGCGAGCTCGCCGCCGCTGTCGTCGGACATCCACAGCAAGACGCCGAGAGCGATCAGCAGGATCGCCGGCAACACTCCGAGCAGGCCGACGATGCCGCCGATCGCGACATTGCCGGTCACCTGCCCCGCCCAGCGCTGCTTGAACATCGAGGCCGAGCGCTTCAGCGTCGCCAGCGGGCCGAGGCCCTCGATCGCGATCACGGGAATCGCGAGGAAGGTGATCAGCCCCCAGGCGGCGGCGCCGATCGAGCCGACGATCACCTCGCCGATGCTGCCGCTCTGGCGCAGCGCCGCGAACAGCGTCCCGACCAGGGCCGAGAGCGCCGCCCAGCCGGCGATCGCGCCGACCTTCCCCCGCGCCGCGGCCATCCCCTCGCCGAAGGTCGCATCGCGGCCATGGAAGATCGCGTCGGCGGTCGAGGCGAGAGCGACCGCGAAGTAGGTGGCGATGAACGAGGCCAGGTAGATGCCGATCGCGGTCAGCAGCCCTCCGACGACGCGTTGGCCGTCGTCGATCAGATAGACGCCGGGACCGATCAGCACCACCACGGGCACCAGCGTCGCGAGCGCCCCGAAGATCGGGAAGCGAAACAGCTGGCGGTTCGAGCGCAGCACGCTCCAGCTCTTCTTGGTCAGCTCCCAGCCCTGCTTGAACCGGCCCATCAGGCCTCCTCGGTCGATAGCTCGCGGACGTTTCATCGGCAGTCTGGCAGCGGGACTAGAGTGGAGAAACGTGACCGGGAGCGCAGCGGCAAAGGGCACCGGGATGGCGCTGTTCGCGATGGGGCTCGGGATCCTGGTGATCGCCAACGACTTCACCGCGCTGAACGTCGCCCTGCCGGCGATCGAGCAGGACTTCGACGTCGACGTCGGCACGATCCAGTGGACGGTCAACGCCTACGCGCTCACCTTCGGCATGGTCCTGGTCACCGGGGGGCGGCTCGCCGACATGTTCGGCCGCCGCCGGATCTTCTTCATCGGCACGGCGATCTTCGCCGGGTTCTCGCTGCTCGGCGGGCTCGCCCAGAACGCCGACCAGCTGATCGCGATGCGGGTCGGGATGGGGGTCGGCGGCGGGCTGATGTGGCCGGCGGTGCTGGGGATGACCTTTGCCGCGGTGCCCCCGGCGCGTGCCGCCTTCGCCGGCGGGCTGATCCTCGGCGTCGCCGGGCTCGGCAACGCTGTCGGCCCGCTGATCGGCGGCGTGCTCACCGACGAGCTCAGCTGGCGCGCGATCTTCTTCCTCAACGTCCCGATCGCCGCCTTCGCCGTCGCCGTGACCGCGGCGAAGATCCACCAGCCGGTCGACGAGGGGGCGCGCGAGCGGATCGACTACGCCGGGATCATCTCGCTCTCGCTCGGTCTGGTGCTCTTGCTGCTCGCCCTCGACCAGTCGGCGGACTGGGGCTGGGGCGACCCGCGGGTGCTCGGGATGGTCGCGCTGGCGCTGATCTCGTTCGCCGCCTTCGCGGTGGTCGAGCCACGCATGGGCAGCGCCGCGCTGGTACCGGAGGAGGTGATCGCCAACCGCGGCTTCGTCGCCGCCTGCTTGACGATCCTGTTCCTGTCGGCCGTCTTCTTCTCCGCGATCCTCTATGTCCCGCAGCTGATGGAGAAGATCCTCGGCTACTCGGCACTCGAGGCCGGCGTCGGCATGCTGCCGATGCTGGGGACGTTCGGCGCCGTCGCCTTCCTCTCCGACCGGTTCGTGGCCCGGCTGGGGATGCGGACGATGATCATCGCCGGCACCGCGCTGCTCGCAGCCGGGCCGTTCTTGCTCTCCTTCTTCAGCACCGACTCGAGCTACGGCGCCCTGATCCCGGGCCTGGTCGCGACCGGGATCGGGGCCGGCTTCTTTTACCCGACGATGACCACCGCGGCCGTCGGCATGCTCGATCCCTCGCGGTCGAGCCTCGCCGGCGGGATCGCCTACATGTTCCAGGTCGCCGGCGGGGCGATCGGCCTCGGCCTTTGCACAGCGCTGTTCACGATTCGTTCCGAGGACAAGATCGCCGGCGACGCCGCCGACCTCGGCCTGCGGATGAGCGACCAGCAGGCGTCGGTGATCCACGGGGTGCTGGTGGGCACCGATCCGGGCCAGACCGCCTTCTCGGATTTCTCGACCTCGGTCGCCGACCGGGTGCTCGCCGTGGTCAAGGACTCGTTCGTCGCCGGGGCCCAGTTCAGCTTTCGGATCGTCGGCGCGCTCGCGTTGATCGGGCTCCTGATCGCGATCGTGGGGGTCCGCCCCGATCCGGTCGCCGAGGCGGTCCCGGAGCCGGCCGAGGCATGAGCGGCCGGCGCGCCGAAGCCTAGGGCGGCGCCGCGATCGGGGGCACCCTGCGGCCGCCGCGGCGCTCGAAGTACTCGCGCTCGAGCTCGCCGAGCTCGGTCGCCGGCGGGTCGGCGTAGACCCACTCGCGCATGATCCGGTGCCAGTTTCGCTTCGCCCGCAGCTGGGCGAGCACGGCGACCACACCGGTCTCCATCCGTCGTCCCATCAGCTCGTCGGCGGGCAGGCTCTCGCGGCGCATCAGGTCGAAGTACTCCGAGCGGGGGTCCGAGGTCGACTCGATGATCTTCATCACCCGTCGCGAGGAGATCTGGTAATCGCGGTCCTCCATGTACCAGCCGCCGACCACCATCACGTGGTCCATGAGCCGCTCGGCGTCGAGCTTGGAGGGATTCTTGACGAAGCCGAGGTCGTGCAGCGCTTCGCGCAGCTCGGCGGGGTCGCGACGGACACCGGCGTCGATCGCCCGCTGCTCGAGCCGGATCTGGTCGAGCTCGAGCTTCTTCGTCATCCCGAAGTCGATGAAGGCGACCCTTCCGTCGCCCATCAGGATGTAGTTGCCCGGGTGCGAGTCGGCGTTGAAGTGCTGCAGGTGAAAGACCGAGCCGAAGCAGAAGCGAAAGACGATCTCGCCGAAGCGGCTGCGCTGCTCATGGTCGAGCTCGAGCACCTGCTCGAACCCGGCGCCCTCGACCAGCTCGGTGACCAACACCCGCCGGCGTGAGAGCCGGGTGATCACGTCGGGGACGTAGATGAACGGGTGGGCGCGGTAGGCGCGTGAGAAGCTTCGCTGGTTCTGGGCCTCGTATTCGTAATCGAGCTCCTCGAGCACCCGCTCGCGCAGCTCCGTGGCGACCGCCTTGGCGTCGAGGCCCGGGGCGAGCGTCTTCGCCAGGCGGACGAGCATGCCCGCGTTGGCCAGGTCGGCCTCGAGGGCCTCGGCGACGCCCGGGTATTGGATCTTGACCGCGACCGCGCGGCCGTCGAGCAACCTCGCGCGGTGGACCTGGCCGATCGAGGCGGCGGCGAACGCCTCTGGCTCGATCTCGGCGAAGTGCTCTGAGGCGGGCTCGCCGTATTCGCCCTCGATCACCTTCGAGACCTGCTCCCAGCCCATCGCCGGGGCCGATGTGCGCAGCTTTGCCAGCTCGCGCTGGTAGACCTCCCGGTACTCCGGCGGCAGGAACTCGGTGTCGATGAACGAGGCGAGCTGCCCGAGCTTCATCGCCGCGCCCTTCATCTCGCCGAGGATCGACGCCATTCTCAGCGCGGTCTCCAGGTGGCGCGCCTCGAGCCGCTCCTGAGCCTCGTCGGGGGAGCGCGCGACGACCGCCGCGCGGGTGCCGGCGTAGCGGGCGGCCTGGCCGCCGAGCGCGGTGCCGAGCTTGGCCGAGCGCCGCACCCGGCCCTTGGGGATCTTGTCCTCACCCACGAGGCCAGAGTAGCCAGGCGCGCGGATCGCGGATACGGTCTCTGAGTGGCGAGGATCGATCCCGAGCAGCGGTGGGGAGAGCTGGGCAGACCCGACTACGCCGGCCTGCTCTCCTTCGGCGGCTGCCCCTACACCGAGTCGGTCGCCGACCTCGCGGGCGCCGACGTGGCGATTGTCGGAGCCCCGATCGACGAGCTCGTCTCCGACCGTCCCGGCACTCGCTTCGGCCCGCGGGCGATCCGCGGCGCGAGCGGCAGTCCCGGGCGCCACCTCGACGCCGAGGTCGAGCCGCTCTCGGCGCTCGACGTCGTCGATTTTGGCGACGCTCCGATCATCCCAGCCGACCCACTCGCCTCGCACGCCGCGATCGAGGCGCTCGTCGGCGAGGTCTGCGAGGCGGGCGCGATCCCGCTGGTGCTCGGCGGCGATCACTCGATCGCCGAGCCCGACATCCGCGCCTGCGCCGAGCGCCACGGACCGCTCGGCCTGATCCACTTCGACGCCCACACCGATACCGGGAGTGAGCTCTGGGGCGTCGAGGTCTCACACGGCTCACCGATGTACCGGCTGGTCGAGCAAGGCCACGTCGACCCCGCTCGCTACGTCCAGATCGGCCTGCGCGGGTACTGGCCCGGCGCGGAGGAGTTCGCCTGGCAGCGCGAGCAGGGGATCACGGCGATCTTCATGCGCGAGCTGATCGAGCGTGGGATCGCCGCCGTCATCGACCAGGCCGTGGCCGTGGTCGGCGAGGGCCCGGCGTTTGCGTCGGTCGACATCGATGTCCTCGACCCGGCGTTTGCGCCCGGAACCGGCACGCCCGAGCCCGGCGGGATGACCACCGCCGATCTGCTCTGGGCCTGTCGCGAGTCCGCGCGCCGGCTCGAACTGGTTGGAGCCGACGTGGTCGAGGTGCTCCCGTTGGCGCCGGGAGGCGGCGACATCACGGCCCTCGCCGGCTCGCGGATCGTGCTCGAGTTGCTTACCGGGATCGCCCTGCGCCGCGCGGGCTCTGACTAGACCAGCAGCGCCTCCATGAACTCGACCACGCGCCCGGTATGGGCGCCGTCGCGGTCGCGCCCGGGCTCCAGATCGGTGAGGCTGATCCCGACCAGCGAGCCGGACCCGGCCAGCGGAGCGGCGAGCTGCTCGAGCGCCTCCCAGTCGAGTCCGTCCGGCTGCGGGTAGCTGACCGCGGGAAAGGCGGCCGCGTCGAGCACGTCGAGGTCGAGGTGAAGCCACGCCGGTCCGCCGTCGAGCAACTCGAGCGCTTCGGCGGCGATCCCGGCGGGTCCGCGCTCGATGATCGAGGGGGCGTCGACCAAGCGCACCCCCTCGGGCACCATCTCGAGCTCGCGGGCGACCTCGGAGTCCGAGCTCGGCCGGCGATGGCCGAGCACCGCGACCCGTCGAGGCTCGACCAGCGAGGCCGCGTCGCCCCAGACCGCCGCCAGCCGCGACGGCGCCCGCCCGGTGAGAAAGGTCAGGTCCATGTCGGCGGCCTCGCCGCTCGGCGAGCTGGCGCCGTCGTAGGCGTCGGGGTGGCCGTCGATCATCCACAGGCCGGCGTCGACCCCGGCCCGGCGCAGGCCGGCGAAGACCCCGGGGAGCAGCGAACAGTCGCCGCCGATCAGCAGCGGACGCTCAGGGCCCGCGAGGGCCTCGGCGATCCAGGCGGCGATCGCCTCGGTCGAGGCGACGAGGTCGGCAATCCCGATCACACCGGTCTCGGGATCTCGCCCGGGGTCGGCGATCCGCGCCGCCAGCTCGCCACGATCCGCGACTCCAGCGATCTCGGCGAGCCCCGCCGCGCGCAATGCAGCCGGCGCCTTGGCCTCGCCGCGGTCGCGCCCCGATGAGTCGATCGCAGCTGAGGCGAGCGCCCACACGGCGGCGACGATAGCCCGTCGCCCCCGGTGGGACGGATTTCGCCGCTAGAGCCGGCGTTTCCCGCCCCACCCAGGTCGTGCACCGACTCGATCGCGGGTTCTCTATCCTCAGCCGCCGCATGGCTTCCGATCGCGCCACCCTCAAGGCCGAGCAGCGGACCGAGTTCGGCTCGCGCACGAGCCGCCGGCTGCGACGCTCGGGCATGGTCCCCGGCGTCGTCTACGGCGGTGGCGAGGAGGCGCGCGCGTTTCAGGTCGCCGAGCGCGACGTCCGCAACGTCCTCGTCCACGGCGGAGCGCTGATCGAGATGGAGATCGAGGGCTCGAGCGCGGTGCCCGTGGTGATCAAGGAGCAGCAGCGCGATCCGGTTCGCGGCGAGCTCATCCACCTCGACCTACAGCAGGTCAAGCTCGACGAGGAGATCCAGGCGGAGGTCGCGATCGAGTTGGTCGGCACCGAGGAGGCGCCCGGGGTCAAGGAGGGCGGCGTGCTCGAGCACGTCACCCACGAGATCACGATCTCGGCGCTGCCGACGGCGATCCCGGAGACGATTCCGGCCGACGTCTCGGGCATGGACATCGGCGACACGCTGCAGCTCGTCTCGCTGATCGCTCCCGAGGGGGTCGAGTTCTTCCTCGGCGAGGACCAGAACGCCGAGGAGATCACGATCGCCACCCTGTCTCCGCCGCGGATCGAGGAGGAGCCCGAGCCCGAGCTCGAGGAGGAGGCAGAGCTGGTTGGCGAGGAGGGCGAGGTGCCGGAGGGCGAGGAGGGCCCCGAAGCCGAGGCCCCCGAGGACGACTCCGGCGACTCCTCCGAGGAGTAGGCCCTGTCGATCTTTCGCCGCCGCTCCGCGGAGCCCGGCGACCGCGCGCTCGTAGTCGGCCTCGGTAACCCGGGGAGCCGCTATGCGAAGACTCGCCACAACGTCGGCTTCGAGGTCGCCGCGGAGCTCTCGCGCCGCTGGGACCTGCCGCGGGCCAGGCAGAGGTACAGGGGATTGATCGCCGAGGGCCGGATCCGCCCCGGAGGTCCGCGGGTGGCGGTCCTGATCCCGCAGACCTACATGAACGAGTCGGGCGACTCGGCGGGCCCGGCCCGGGGCCAGCTAAAGGTCGCGCTTGACGCGGTGGTCGCGATCCACGACGAGATCGACCTGCCCTTCGGCGAGATCCGCACCAAGCTCGGCGGCGGCGTCGCCGGCCACAACGGGCTCAAGAGCCTCAAGCGCGGGCTCGGCAGCGCCGACTTCTGGCGGGTCCGCGTCGGCGTCGGGCGGCCCGACAGCACCGACCCCGAGGTGGTCTCGGCCCATGTCCTCGGCCGTTTCAGCGAGCCCGAGGATGAGCTGCGGGCGCTGATCGCCGACGCGGCCGACGAGAGCGAGCGCCTGGTCGAGAGGATCGTCGAGGACGACGATGGGTGAGACGCCGACCATCTACTCGGTGGCCGACCGCGTCGCCCTGGTGCAACTCGACCGCCCGCAGGCGCGCAACGCGATCGACACCGCGATGCTCGAGCAGTTGCTGGAGCACCTGGGCGCGGCGCGCGAGGACCCCGAGGTGCGCGCGCTCGTCGTCTCCTCCACCGACCACATGGGGCTCTCCGCCGGCGCCGACATGCGCGAGCAACTCGACGCCGAGGCCGGGGTGCGCCGGATGCAGCTTTTCGCCGAGCTCTACGACGGGCTGACCGCGTATCCAAAGCCGACGGTCGCCGCCTGTCACGGCGCCTGCGTTGGCGCCGGCGCCGAGATCGCGGTCGCCTGCGACCTCAGGGTCGGTGGCTCCAACCTGCGGCTGCGCTTTCCCGGCGCGGCGCTCGGCGTGCCGGTCGGCCCCGCCCGTCTGGTGACCCTCTGCGGGCTCTCGATCGCCAAGTACCTGCTGTTGACGTCGAAGGAGGTCGACGCCGACATGGCCTACCGCTGGGGGCTGATCCACAAGGTGGTCCCGGCGCCGCGGACCGAAGAGGCGGCGCTGCGCCTGGCCACCGAGGTCGCCGCGCACGAGCCCGAGGCGGTCGCGAGGCTGAAGCGGATGCTCCACGACCTCGACGGCGTCGAGGGCCGCTCGACGCTCGAGGGCGAGGGCCAGATCGAGTGGCAGCGCTCGGGCCCCGGGCTCCCGTTCACCGACTGACGCGCGAGCCGGGGCCGCTCCGCCGGCCCGCCGGGGCGGGCCGGGCCGCTCCGTCAGCCCGCCGGGCGAGCCCGGAGCCGCTCCGCCAGCCCGCCGGGGCGAGTTTCGCTCGCATAGCGGTCGTTTCTCGCCCCGGCGGATTGGCGCGGCGAACGGGGCGCCGGAGCGGGGCGGAGACGCTGGCTAGCGGGTGCGTTGGGCGTTCAGCTTGCGGGCGACCTCGAACAGGCCTCCGGTGCGGTAGAAGTCGACCGCGATCAGGCCGACCGGGAGCCCGCGCAACTTCTCGCAGCGCCTGATCCGCCGCGACAGCGCCTCCCTGGTGTTGACCTTCTGCGCGTTGGTCGGCCGCGGGGCCGGCGCGGTCTCGATCCAGTGGTTGAGCAGGAACAGCGTGGCGTTCTTGGTGCCGCGGTTGGGCTCGCAACTGTCGTCGAGGTTCTTCGGCTTGGTCAGCAGCGGCGGCTCCTTGAAGGTGAAGGGCGTTTCCTGGACCGGCCCCTCGTAGGCCTCGTGGTACCAGGGGATCGAGCCGCCTCCGGCATCGTTCTCGGCCATCATCAGCACCCGCCCGTTCGACTCGGCCATCTCCCCGAGGGTCGGCCAGGGCGGCCCCAGCGGCCCCTTGTACACGTAATCGATCAGGCCGCTGGACTCGACCGCGCTCTCGATGTCCTCGGGCGCCACGTAGTCCTCGATCACGATCACCAGGATCTCGTCGGGGTTGGCGGCGAGGAAGTCGCGGTACTCGCGAAACGCCTGATCGATCGGGATCGCGCCGAGCTCGCAGAAGCGGTGACAGAGATAGACCTTGCGCTCGCCGACGACCGAAGAATCGACCAGGCGGTCTCGGATACGCAGCGCGGCGTCCAGGGCCTGGGGGCCGATCTCCTGCTCATAGACCTTGCGCTCTGGGCCGGTGAGGTCGGAGAGGTCGGTCTTGATCGTGCCGTCCTCGGTCTCGACCCCGTAGTGGGCGTCGATCAGCAGCCCGCGGATGCCGTCGCGTAGCTGGTCGGGAAAGCCGGCCTGCTGCTCGGCGAACAGCCAGTCGCGGTTGGTCGCCGCCGACATCGCGTTGTGGGTCGAGGGAAAGGCGACCTGGTCGAGGGTTGCGTCGCAGAGCGCCTCGGAGCCGTTGCAACCGCTGGTCTCGATCGTCGCCGGGTTTTCGCTGGCGCCGCCGGCCTGTACGAACACGGCGCCGGCGACCACGATCGCGACGGCCGCGACGCCCGCAGTAATCAGCGCGGCGCGCCCGCGCTTGGCCTCGGTTTCGTCCTGGCTGGTGTGCGGGATCGTCAGACGCATCAGCTCCGAGGCGCCGGCGTAGGCCACGTAGAGGCCGATCAGGACCGCGATCAGCTCGAGGAAGAACCGATTCTCGACCACGATCAGGATCCCGACTACCAGCATCAAGACGCCGCGCAGGACGCGCAAACGGGTGCTCTCCGGCACCGCCGCGACCACTTCCCAGCCGCGGCGAAGCGGCGCTCCGATGTCGACCGGCCGCAACAGCGACGAAGCGGCGGCGGTGATCACCGCTCCGGCGGCGGCGAACAGCAAGAGCGCCTTCTGCAGGTCACCGAAGTAGGCGCCCCAGATCGCGTTGACCGCGTCTCGAGTGTTGCCCGGATCGGAGGTGTTGAGGACGACCACGTTCAGCGCTCGCATGCCGACGAACGCGAGCACACCCGAGATCATCAACCCGACCCCGAGCACCGCCATCAGCCGGCGGCGGTCGGGAGCCGCCCAGATCCCGCCGGCCCCGGCCAGCAGACCGACCACCAGCAGGACGAACGGAAGGACTCGAAAGCCGTCGGCGAGCGCGACGCCGGCCGCCACCACCTGCGGCAGCTTCTCCTCGAGCACGTCGACATCGGCCGTTGCCGGGATCTGCTTGGCGAGCCTGGGCGCGAACGCCTCCAGCGCCCCGCGCGCGGTCGTGCCGATGTCGGCGAGGGTCAGGGTGACGGTGTTGGCGTCCTCGTCGAAGAGGCTGCGGTGGACGTCGCGGGCCGCGAGCCGGAAGAGATCGCGAAACGCCTTCGAGCGGGCGATACCGGCGATCACCTCGCGCAGCACCGGTCGGACCGAGATCAGGTTCGGGCTCGCCTCGATCAACTGCTCGGAGACCCTGTCGCCGATCTCGGTGCCGACGGCCTCGGTCTCGAGCGCCGCCGAGGCGCGGTCGGCGAACTGGTCGGCGTCGAGCACAGCGACGGCGAAGTAGCCGCTGATCAGGGCGCCCAGCAAGGCCAGGACCGCGATCACGGTCAACACCGGGGCGGCAATCCGTCGCGCTGTCGCCCTCACGCCGTCAGCGTATCGAGGCCCGCGGTTAACTCAGCTGCGTGCCCGGATCAGCAGGTCGACCTGGCCCTGCTTGCGCATGATCATGTGCTCGAGCATGTGCTCGAGCGCCTCCGAGCGCCCCTCGCGCCCGGTCGGCTCGATCGCCTGCTGAAGCGCCTCGATCGCCTCTGTCTCGGACTCGATCAGCCACTCGAGCGCCGGGCTCACCTCGGGCTGATGGCGCATCTCGGCGACCTCGGTCGTCGGCGTGCCGCCGAAGGAGACGATCTTCTCGATCAGCCTGCGCACGTCGGCGAGCTCGAGGTCGCCGAAGCCGATCAGCCGCCCGCCGATCGCCTGGCCCTCGAGCCCGGTCAGGCTCGAGGAGACCAGCGAGTACTGCAGTGCCGAGCGGTACTGGAGCACGAGCGCCTCGTTGAGCGCATCGATCGCCGCGGATTCGTCGAGCAGTTCCTCTTCGGCGGCCATCGTGGCGGGCAGCTTATCCACCCCATCTAAGATCGTCGGTCGACTGCTGAGGACATTGCTCGACATAGCGCTCGGCGACGAGCGTCTCGCCTCCCTCGCGACCTCGATCCGGTCGGGCGAGGCGGTCGACCTGCGCGCTTCGGCCTCGATCCGCCCCTACCTGCTCGCCGCGCTGCTCGAGTCGGGCGACGGGCTCGCCGGCAGGCCGGCGCTCGTGGTCGCCGCCGACGACGTCGGCGCCCGCGATCTCGCCCGCTCGCTCGGCGCCTACGTCGCCCCCCGCCGGGTCCGCTACTACCCGTCGCGCGGGACCGGGTACGAGTCGCATCTGGCCCCGCCACCGCACCTGGTCGGGCTGCGGATCGGCGCCCTCGACGCGCTCACCGCGGACCCCTCCGACGACACCGAGCCCGCGATCGTGGTCGCCAGCGCCGTCGCCCTGGCCGAGGCCGTCCCCGACGCCTCGCTTCGTCCCGAGGGCTTCACTCTGCAGCGCGGCGAGGAGATCGACCTCGGCGATGTCTCCGAGCTTCTCGCCGAGGCCGGCTACGAGCGCACCGACCAGGTCTTCGAGCGGGGCCAGTTCGCGGTTCGCGGCGGCATCCTCGACGTCTACCCGGCGACCGAGGAGCGGGCGGCTCGGCTGGAGCTGTTCGGCGACGAGATCGAGTCGATCCGCTGGTTCTCGACCTTCACCCAGCGCTCGCTCGGGGAGGCCGAGCGGGTCGAGCTCGACCCCGCCGCCGAGCTCGCGCTCGAGCACCGCGAGCTCGCAGAACTAGCCGCAGACCCGGCCGGCGCGGACGCGGAGCGGAGCAGCCGGCCGGGTGGCCGTGACGGCGAGCGCCCGGATGTGGCCGAGCTCCTTCCGGTCGATTCCTTCCGGCCGCCGCTCGACCTGATCTCCGATCAGACAGCGGTGCTGCTCGCCGCGGCCGAGGAGATCCCGGTGGCCCTCGCCGACCACTGGGACGACGTGACCACGGCGATGCACGACGCCGACGCGCGCCACCTCTACGTCGACGTCGCCGACCCCCTGCGCGAACGTTCCCTGCTCAACCTCCGCGGCACCTCCGAAGAGGACCCGAGCGACGGGCGAGGAGCGACGAGTGAGGTCATTCGCGCCCAAACCCCCACCTCGGCCGCGCGCTCCATCTCCGAAGCCGAATCCACGCTCGAGCGCGAGCTGCGCTCCGGCTACCGGGTGATCGTCACCTTCGCCGGCCGTGGCGAGGCCGAGCGCGCCCGCTACAACCTCAACCGCGTCGACGCCCGCTTCCTCGACGAGTCCGGGCCGCCCGACGAGGCCGCGGTGCTGTTCGCCGAGGCAGCGCTCAGCGAGGGCTTCGTCTCGCCCGAGCTGCGACTCGCGGTGATCCCGTTTCGCCGGCTCGTCCATCGCCGCCGCCCCGCCGCCCCGCAGGCGGCGCGTGGGCGACTGGCGAGCTTCGCCGACCTACGCGTCGGCGACTACGTCGTCCACGAGGACCACGGGATCGCCCGCTTCGCCGGGTTCGAGACCAAGACGCTGGCCGGGGTCACCCGCGACTACCTCGAGCTCGAGTACCGCGGCGCCGACAAGGTCTTCGCCCCGACCGACCAGCTCGCCAAGATCACCCGCTACGTCGGCGCCGGGGGTGACGCCCCGCAGCTCTCGGCGCTGGGCTCGAAGCGCTGGGAGGGGATCAAGGCACGGGCCCGGCGCGCCGCCCGCGACCTCGCCGGGGAGCTGCTCAACCTCTACGCCGAGCGCCAGGCGCGAAAGGGCCACGCCTTCGAGCCCGACGGCGAGTGGCAGCTGCAGCTCGAGCGCTCCTTTCCCTATCGCGAGACCGCCGACCAGATCGACGCGATCGAGGCGGTCAAGGGCGACATGGAGGCCGACCGCCCGATGGACCGGCTGATCTGCGGCGACGTCGGCTACGGCAAGACCGAGGTCGCGCTGCGGGCGGCGCTCAAGTGCGCCTCCGAGGGTCGCCAGGTGATGATGCTGGTGCCGACGACGATCCTCGCCCAGCAGCACCTGGGCACCTTCCGCGAGCGCCTTGCCGAGTTCCCGCTCGAGATCGAGCTGGTCTCGCGCCTGCGCAGGCCGGCCGACGTGCGCGCGGCGCTCGCCGGCTTCGCCGACGGCAAGGTCGACATCCTGATCGGCACCCACCGACTGCTCTCGCGCGACGTGCGTGCGAAAGAGCTCGGCCTGGTGATCGTCGATGAGGAGCAGCGCTTCGGGGTCAAGCAGAAGGAGCTGCTGCGCCAGTTGAAGCTCAAGGTCGACGTGCTGTCGCTCTCGGCGACGCCGATCCCGCGAACCCTGCAGATGTCGCTGGCGGGGCTTCGCGACATCTCGGTGATCGAAACGCCGCCCGAGGGCCGGCGCCCGGTTCGCACCTACGTCGGTCCGTTCGACGAGGAGCTGGTCCAGCGGGCGATCAAACGTGAGGTCGCGCGCGAGGGCCAGGCTTTCTTCCTCCACAACCGGATCGACACCCTCGGCGAGGTCGCCGAGCGGCTCCGGGCCCTGTGTCCGGGGGTGCGCTTCGCCGAGGCGCACGGCCAGATGGAGGAGTCTGCACTGGAGACGACGATGCTCAGCTTCCTGCGCGGCGACGCCGATTGCCTGGTCGCGACGACGATCATCGAGTCGGGGCTCGACATCCCCCAGGCCAACACGCTGATCGTCGAGCGCTCGGATCAGCTCGGGCTCGCCCAGGCATACCAGATCCGCGGCCGGGTCGGACGCTCTTCCGAGCGCGCCTTCGCCTACATGCTCTATCCCTCCGAGGAGGCGCTGAGCGCGGACGCCGGCGCTCGCCTGGCGACGCTCTCGGACCACACCGAGCTCGGCTCGGGGTTCGCGATCGCGATGCGCGACCTCGAGCTTCGCGGCGCCGGGGACCTGCTCGGCGACGAGCAGTCGGGCCACGTCGCGGCGATCGGGTTCGAGCTCTACGTCTCGCTGCTCGACGAGGCGGTCGAGGCCCTGCGGGCCCAGGGCGGCGACGGCGCTGCGGCCGAGGCTCGGGTGCGGCTCGACGTCGAGGTCGACGCCTACCTGCCGGCCGACTACATCCCGTTCGAGGCGGCGAAGATCGACGTCCACCGCCGCCTTGCGGGCGCCCGCGGCGCCGGCGAGCTGCGGGCGATCCGCGACGAGCTGCGCGACCGTTTCGGCCCGGTGCCCGACCCGGTCGCCAACCTGCTCGCGCTGGCCCGCGCGCGGATCGAGCTCGGGGCCGCCGGCGCGCGGACCGCCGAGGTCCGTGGCGGCCGCCTCTCGATCGTCCCGCTCGAGCTCGACGCGGCCGCGGTCGGGCGCCTGCGCGAACGCGTTCCCGAGGCGATCTACGAGCTGCGCCACCAGACGCTCTCGCTGCGGGTTCCAGATGACCCGCCCGCCCGCCTGGCGGCGATCCTGGCACTGACCGAGGCGCTCGGCGCAGCGCTTGCGGAGACGGATGCCGTCGACGAAATCGCGCTTGAAGCGTGACAATCCCCGCGGCACCGAACGCGAAGCGGGGGATGTCGCGGGCGTTTATGCTCCCCGCCTCTTGAACGCCACCAAGCGCATCGCCCTGGTCGTCTTCGCGGTCTTCGTCGTCGGCTCGTTCGTGGTCGTCGCCGCGGCCTCGGGGATCGGCGGCCCCAGCGTCCCCGACGGCGCCATCGCCGTGGTCGAGGACGCGCCGGACGGGACGATCTCCCAGGAGGACTACGACCGTGCGATCGAGCAGACCGCGGCCCGCCAGGGGCTGAAGGAGGTCCCGGCCGAGGACGATCCGCAGTTCGAGCTGCTCTCCGAAGCTGCGATCTCCGACCTGGTGCTCTCGCGCTGGGTCCGAGGTGAGGCCGAGGACCGTGGAATCGAGGTCACCGAGACCGAGATCGACGATGAGCTGGAGACGGTCAAGGAGCAGCAGTTCGGCTCCGAGGAGGAGTTCCAGAAGTTCCTCGACGACTCCGGCTTCACCCTCGAGGAGGCGCGCGAGCGGATCGCGCTGCAGCTCGTCTCCGATCAGATCCAGCAGGCCGTCCTGCCGAAGGAGCCGCCGGTCTCCGAGGATGAGATCAAGGCCTACTACGAGGAGAACCCGCAGCAGTTCGAGCAGCCCGAAACGCGCGACGTCCGCGTCGTTTTGACCGAGACCGAATCCGATGCCGAGGAGGCCCTCGGTCAGCTGCAGCAGGACGACTCGGCCAAGGGCTTCACCGCGGTCGCGAAGGAGTTCTCGATCGACGAGGCGACCAAGGACACCGGCGGGCTGCGCCAGGCCGTGGTCGAGGGTCAGTCCGAGCCGGCGCTCGACGAGCAGATCTTCGCGGCGCCCGAGGGGGAGCTGGTCGGGCCGTTCGAGACCGAGGCCGGCTTTTACGTGATCCGGGTCGAGAAGATCACGCCGGCGGCGACCACATCGCTCGAGGACGCCACCGAGCAGATCCGCCAGACGCTGCTCGCGGCGCGCCAGCAACAGATCGCCACCGCTTTCCAGGACGACTTCCAGAGCAAGTGGGTCTCGCGCACCTTCTGCGCCGAGGGCTACCGGATCGACCGCTGCGCCAACGCCGATCCGCCCCCGAGCGCGTGCACGGAGAAGGTCGCCGATACCGACGGTTGCGACGCGCCGGTGCCGTCGATCCGGCCGATCCCGCCGGGGACCGCCGGCGTCTTCGGCGCGCCGGCGCCGACCGGCCTGCCGCAGGGCCCGATCACCCCGCAGGCCGCGGTGCCCGCCAACGGCCTGCCCCCGGGCCTGCAGACCCTGCCGGGCGGCGCCGCTCCGGCCCCGGGCACGGCTCCGCAGGCGGCCCCGCCGGGCACCGCGCCGCCGGGCACGGCCCCGCCGGGCACGCCGCCCCCGGGTGGCTGAGCCGCCCAACCCCGCTCAGGGCGCGCTCGCGCGCCTCGACGAGATCACCCGCCGGCTGCGCCGCGAGTGCCCCTGGGATCGCGAGCAGGACGAGCGCTCGATCGTGCCGCACACGGTCGAGGAGGCTTACGAGCTCGCCGACGCGGCCGCCCACGGCGACGACGAGAAGCTGCTCGACGAGCTCGGCGACGTCCTCTTCCAGGTCTACTTCCTGGCGCTGTTGCTCGAGGAGCGCGGCGCCGGCTCGCTCGATCAGGTCGCCGAGACGATCGCCGCCAAGCTGATCCGCCGCCACCCGCACGTCTTCGGCGAGGCCGAGGCCGCAAATACCTCAAACGACACACGCTCCTCTCGGGGCCCTACGGCCCCTCGTCTCACATCTGCCGACGTGCTGCGCAACTGGGATCGGATCAAGCGCGAGGTCGAGGGCCGCGGCGGCGGCGACCGGTTCGCCGACGTGCCCGAGAACCTTCCCGGGCTTCTCTATGCCCGCAAGATCCTCCGCCGCGACGACCCCGAGGGCGGTTCGCCCGCCGACCGCGAGACCCGCGACGCGCGACGAGGCGCGGATCGGCGAGGCCCTGCTCGACACGGTCCGTGAGGCTCGTCGCCTCGGGGTCGACCCCGAGCTGGCGGTGCGCGCCGCCGCCGCTCGCCTGCGCGACGAGTCGCTGCGGGACGGGTAGCCTCCCGCTCCGCGATGGGCGCGATCGCTCACATCCACGCACGCCAGATCCTCGACTCGCGCGGAAACCCGACGGTCGAGGTCGAGGTCGAGCTCGGCTCCGGGGCCTCGGGCCGGGCCGCGGTCCCGTCCGGTGCCTCGACCGGGGAGTTCGAGGCGACCGAGCTTCGCGACGGCGGCGAGGCTTGGGGTGGCAAGGGTGTCGGCAAGGCGGTCGAAAACGTCAACGGGGAGATCGCCAAGGCGCTCACCCGCGCTCGCGCGACCGACCAGGCCGGGGTCGACCAGACCCTGAGCGAGCTCGACGGAACCCCGAACAAGGGGCGGCTCGGCGCCAACGCGATCCTCGGAGTCTCGCTGGCGACCGCGCGCGCGGCGGCTGCCGAGGCGGGAGTGCCGCTCTATCTCTACGTCGCCGAGCTCTGCGGCCTCGGCCGCGAGCGGGCGACGGTGCTGCCGGTGCCGATGATGAACGTGATCAACGGCGGCGCCCACGCCGACAACTCGGTCGACTTGCAGGAGTTCATGGTCGTCCCCGCGAGCGCGAGTACGTTCGCCGAGGCGCTGCGAACCGGGACCGAGGTCTTTCACGCCCTCAAGCGGACCCTGACCGAGGCGGGCCTGGCGACCACGGTCGGCGACGAGGGGGGCTTCGCCCCCGACCTCGACTCCAACGAGGCGGCGCTCGAGGCGCTCGTCGCGGGGATCGAGGCGGCCGGGTACAGGCCCGGGGAGGACGTGTTCATCGCGCTCGACCCGGCGACCAGCGAGCTGCATCGCGAGAGCGACGGCGCCTACGTGCTCGAGCACGAGGATCGAGCGCTGACGCCCGAGGAGATGGTCGAGCTCTGGGCCGGGGTGGTCGAGCGCTACCCGGTGATCTCGATCGAGGACGGCATGTCCGAGGAGGACTGGGACGGCTGGAGGCTGCTCAGCGAGCGGATCGGGGGGCGCTGCCAGCTGGTCGGCGACGACCTCTTCGTCACCAATCCCGAGCGCCTGCGCCGCGGGATCGAGCTCGGCGTCGGCAACTCGATTCTGATCAAGGTGAACCAGATCGGCACCCTGACCGAGACCCTGGAGGCGATCTCGATCGCCCGCGAGGGCGGCTACACGGTGGTGATCTCGCACCGCTCGGGCGAGACGGAGGACACGACGATCGCCGACCTCGCGGTCGGCACCGGCGCCGGCCAGATCAAGACCGGGGCGCCGTCGCGCTCGGACCGCGTCGCCAAGTACAACCAGCTGCTGCGAATCGAAGAGCAACTCGGCGACGCCGCGACCTATCCGGGACTCTCTGCTTTCGCCGGCAGGTAGATCGCCTCCGGCGTTGAACCGATGAGGCGTGAGCACCCGCGCACAGGCCGCCCGCGGCTACCGCATGCGCCCGGCGCCCCGGTCGCGTCGCAACGGGAGCCCGGTCAGCCGGGTGCGTTGGGACAAGGTCGGCCGGGTTGCCCTGGTGATCGTCCTCTTCCTCGTGCTCGTCTCCTACGTGAGCCCGTCGATCAACTTCCTCGATGCCTGGCGCGACTCGCGCTCCGAGCGCAGCTCACTGACCGAGCTGCGTGCCGAGAACACCAAGCTGCGCGAGCGGTTGGCCACGCTCAGCGACGAGAGCGCGGCCGAGCGCGGCGCGCGCAAGCAGGGCATGGTGATCCCGGGCGAGGCGGCCTACTCGATCAAGGGGCTCGGTCGTTAGCTAGCGCCGGGGGCTCGGCGTGAGCCTCGGCTTCTCGATCGCGCCCGCGTCCGAGCGCACCCTCGACGCGGCCGCCTATCTGCTCGGCGCGCTCGAGCTCGCCCTGATCGTCGGCGCGCTCGCCTACGCGGGCTGGCGGGTGCGCGCGACCGTGCTCGGAGGTTGGAGCGGCGCCCCGGCCCGCCTGGTCGAGGCGATCCTGGCGCTGTTCGCCGCGATCGCGCTGGCCGAGCTGCTCGGCACCTTCGGCGCCTACGGCGAGCTGACGATGATCGTCGGCTGCCTGGCGCTGGCCGCGCTCGCTCACCTGGTCTGCGCGCGCCTCGACCGGGCCGAGCTCGGGGCGCCGCCTGCGCCCGCGGCGTCGACGCTGGCGACCTGGCTCGCCGCCGCGGCGGTCGCCGCGGTGGTCGCGGGCTGGATGGTGCCGACGCTCGCCGCCCTCGCGGGCGGGATGGACCGCGCCGACTCGCTCTGGTACCACATGCCGCTGGCGACCCGGTTCGCGCTCGGCGGCAACCTCGGCGCGATCGATTTCTTCGACCCGATCTTCTTCGCCTCCTACTACCCGGCGAACTCCGAGGTCTGGCACTCGCTCGGGATCCTCGCCTTCGACCGCGACATCGTCTCGCCGCTGCTCAACCTCGGCTGGCTCGGGCTCGGCCTGTTCTCCTCCTACTGCATCGGCCGCCCCTACGGGGTTGGGCCGCAGAGCCTGATCGGCGGCGCGATCGCGCTCGGCTCCCAGCAGCTGGTCGAGTTCCAGGCGGGCGAGGCGCTCAACGACATCGTCGGCGTTGCCCTGATCCTCGCCGCGGTCGCGATCCTGGTCAACGCGTGGGCCGCCGCTGGGGTGGGGCGGAAAACGCCGGCGGTGGCGGAAAAACCCGGCCCACCCATGTTCGGTATGGCGGCGCTCGCGGTGGCCGGGATCGCAGCGGGGCTCGCGGCCGGGACCAAGCTCAGCTTTCTCGCCCCCGTTATCGCCCTGTTCGTCGGCGTCGTCGCGATCGCCGGGAGCGGAGCCCGCGTTCGAGCCGCGGCGACCTTCGCCATCCCAGCCTTCGCCGCCGGTGGCTACTGGTACGTGCGCAACCTGATCGCGGTCGGCAACCCGATCCCGTTCACCGGCTTCGGGCCGCTCGACCTGCCGACCCCCGAGCGCTCGCTCGAGCTGCGCCCCGGCTTCTCGGTCTTCCACTACGCGACCGACACGCGGGTCTGGTCGGACTGGTTTTTCCCCGGGCTCGACGACTCGTTCGGGGTGCTCTGGCCGCTCGTCCTCGCCGCCTTCCTCGGCGCCGGCGTCTACGCGCTCTGGCGCGGGCGCGAGCCGCTGCTGCGGATGCTCGGCGCGGTCGTCCTGGTGACCGCGGTCGCCTACGTGTTCACGCCGCTGACCGCCGCGGGGGAGGAGGGGGAGCCGATCGCCTTCATCTGGAACGTCCGCTACCTGGCGCCGGCGGTCGCCGTCGGCCTCGCGATCCTGCCCTGCCTGCCGGCGGCCCGAAGCAGCGCCCGCGCTCGCCGGCTCACCCTCGCCGTGCTCGTCGTCCTGCTGACCGCGACGGTCGCCTCACTGGTGCAGTGGCAACAGGGCCACGTCAAGGGTGCGGTCGCCGCCGGGGTCGCGGTGCTCGCCGGCTTCGCCATCCTGCGCTGGCTGCACGCCCGCGATCTGGTCGGCTCGCCGGCGCCGCCACGGGCGCTGGCCGCGCTCGGCGCGGTGGTCGCGGTCGGGGCGCTCGCCGCCGGCGCGTGGGTGCAGAACCACTATCTCGAGCGCCGCTATGACAACCTCAGCCCGCAGCTGAAGATCGCCGACGCGGTTCGCTGGGCGCGCGACCTGACCGACGCCAAGGTCGCGGTCGGCGGAATTCGCGGCGTCTTCAATCAGTACCCCTTCTACGGCACCGACCTCTCGAACGAGGTCCAATGGCTCGGCGTCGAGGGTCCCGACGGTGCCTATGAGCGGATCGCGACCTGCGCCGAGTGGCGCCAGGCGCTCGCCGACGGCGGGTACACCCACGTGGTCACCACCTACGATCCGTTCAACCCGGGCGGGCTCACCGACACCAAGGAGGCGCTGTGGACGCGCCGCGACCCGGCCGCCAAGCAGGTCCTGCGCGACGGGCCGGTGAGCGTGTTCGAGCTCGACGGCGCCCCCAGCGCGGCCGGCTGCGCCGGGCTTCCCGACCTCAGCCCGGCCGAGCTCAACGGGGACTCGGTGAACGCCGATCCGACCGCTAACCAACCCTGATGCTCTCGATCTACGCCTGCACGCTGCTGATCGGGGTCGCCTCGCTGGCGATCGGCCGCGCGGTCCTCGAGCTCGCCGGCTGGCCGCGGCCGGCCTGGCTCTCGGGCGCAACCGGGCTCGCCGTGTTGGTGATCGTCGCCCCCTTCCTGCTTCGCCTGCCCGGTCGCGCGACGACCGCGGCGATCGTGATCGGGATCGCGGTCCTCGCCGCCGCCCTCTATTGCCTGCGTACACGGCCCTGGCCGGAGTGGCCGGTGGCGGTCGCGGTGGTCGCGATCACGCTGGCGCTGGCGACGCTGCCGTTCGTGCTCCACGACCGCGTCGGCGTCCTCGGCGAGGGCATCTACACCAACGACCACGCCGCCCAGCTCTACTGGGCCGACTGGCTCCAAAACGCGTTCGGGCCCGAGCCGAGCGCGGTCCGCTTCGGCTATCCGATCGGGCCGCAGGCGGTCGCGGTGATCGCGGCCGAGGCCGGCGGCGCCTCGCTGGTCAGCGCCTTCAACGGCCTCCTGCTGGCGATTCCGGCGCTCACCGCGCTGACCGCGCTCGGCGCGCTCGAGCGGATGCCGCCGGTGCGGCGGATCGCGATCGCCGCGATCTGCGGCCTGCCCTACCTGGCAGCGTCGTTTCTCGCCCAGAGCGCCTTCAAGGAAACGGCGATGGCGCTGTTCGTGCTCGCTTTCGCGATCGCCCTGGCCGGCCTCGAGCGCGCCGGCTGGCGCGCGGTCTCGGTCGTCGGGGTGCTGCTGGCGGCGGCGGCGGTGTTCACCTTCAGCATCCCGGGGCTCGCCTGGTTCGTGGCGGCGGCGGCGCTCTGGCTCGCGCTCGAGGAGCTCGCGGGGCGCAGCCCGATCGACTGGGGCGCGCTGCGCGAGGCGGTCTTCGCCCACCGCCTCGCAACCGCGATCACCGCTTTGGTGCTGCTCGCGATCGCGGTGATCGTGATCGGACCGGCGACCGAGTTCATCGAGAAGATCAACGATGTCCAGGCATCGGCCGGCCGGCTGAGCTCGCCGGTGTTTCCCGGGCGAGGCGCTCGGGATCTGGCCCGCCGGGGACTTCCGCCTGGTCCGCGGCGAGGTCTCGGGCTCGCTGGTCGCGGTCGCGGTCGCGGCTGTCGCGGTCGCCTACGGGCTCTACGCGCTGGTTCGCCGCCGCGAGCTGGCGCTGCTGGCGATGATGATCGCCGGCGGCGTCGTCTACCTCGGCGCCCGCGCGTTCGCCGAGATCCACGTCGAGGCGAAGGCGCTGGCTGTGGCGGCGCCGCTGGTCCTCCTGGTGGCGCTGCGCGGGTTGCTGGCGCAACGCCGGAGCAAGGCAGCGGGCGGCGGGCAGAGCCCGAGTGGCGAGCGACGAGTGGCGAGTGCCGTCCGCTACGCCTTCGGCTCGCTGGTGCTCGTCGGCGCCCTCGCATCCACCCTGCTCGCCCTCCGCGCCGCGCCGATCGGCTACGACCAGCGCCAGCTCGGACTCGAGCGCCTGGCCGAGCGCGTCGACGGCGACTCGGTCGTCTTCCTCGGCGTCGACCGCTTCTCCGGCTATTACCTGCGCGGGACGCTCGCTCGGGCACCCGCCGGCTACGTGCCCGAGGAGATCGAGTCGCGACCGGAGAAGACCTGGCAGCAGGGCATGGCGGCGGACTTCGACACCGTCGACCCGGCGAAGCTCGACAAGTTCGACTACGCGATCACCACCGCGGCCGCCTACGGCTCGAGCCCGCCGGAGAACTTCGCACCGATCGAGCGCGCCGGCGACTACGTCCTCTGGGAGCGCCGTGGCGAGACCCCGCGCAGCCGGGTGCTCGCGCGACGAACGCGGCAACCCGGGCGCGGTGCTCGACTGCGACGGCGGCGAGGGGGCGCGGTTGGCGAAGCGGACCGGGACCGCGATCGTGCTCTCCGACCCGGTCCTGGCGCCATACCGTGCCTGGGACCTGCCGCGGCGCAGCGGCGACGCCGCGGCCGGCCAGGAGCGCGGCTTCGACGCCGGTGAGAGCGCCAGCATCTCCCTCGAGCTGCCCAGCCCGGGCGACTACGAGCTCTCGATCCAATACCACTCCCAGGTGCCGCTCGAAGTGCTCTATGAAGGCGAGCCGATCGCCGAGCTGCCGGCGTCGCTCGACGGCATGTACCTGAGTGGCGCCGGGCGCGGCGCCTTCTGGCCGGCGGGCGAGTTCAGCAGCGACCGCGCCGGCAACCGGGTGATCCGGGTGCGCTCCGCCGAGCCGAGTGGGCTCGCCGACGCGGTCGGTGCCCAGCGCCGGGTCTGGCTCGGCGACGTCGCCGCGAGCCCTGTCGCCGACCCGAAGGCGGTGGCGATCGCCGACGCCTGCGAGCGCTACGTCGACCGCTTCGCGCTCGAGCGCCGCGGCGAGGCCGGCTCGTGAAGGACTTCCCGACGCCCGCCGAGGCGCCCTCGCCGGTGCTCGGTGGGATCGAGGTCGAGCGCGCGCCCGCGCCGCCACCGGTCGTCTTCGTCGGCGGCACCGGGCGCAGCGGCACGCATGTGCTCGCGCAGCTGATCTCGCGCCACGCCCGTTTCGCCCTGGTCCCGGTCGAGGTTCGCTTTCACACCGATCCCGATGGCTTTCCCGGCCTGCTCGCCGGCGAGGTAACGCCACAGGCCTTCGCCCGGCGCCTGCGCGGCTTTTGGTGGCGCGGCTTTCAGACCAACCGGATGCGCGGCATGTACCGGTTCGTCGATCGCGAGCGCTTCGCCGCAGCGGTCGAGCGGTTCGAGGCCGAGCACGCCGAGGGGCTCGAGCAGGCCTGTCGCAACCTCTTCTTCGACCTGCTCTGGTTTCGCACCAGCGAGGGCGAGAAGGCAGCCGAGGGCGAGGCGCTGATCGAGCAGAGCACCGACAACATCGCCGCCGCGCCGACGCTGACCAGGCTGTTTCCCGAGGCGCGCTTCATCCACGTCGTCCGCGACGGCCGCGACGCCTCGGCCTCGCGGGTGGCCCAGACGCGGGGCCTGGTGCGCCCGCGAACCCGGGTCCAGGGGATCGAGTGGTGGGAGCAGCGGATCCGCGCGATCGAGGCCGGTGCCGACGCGGTCGCCCCGGGCCGGCTGCTGACGGTCTGCCTCGACGAGCTGCTGCTGCATGCCGCGGGCGCGGGCGGCGCTGCGGCCGATGTTCCGCTTCCTCGGGGTGCCGCTGACCAAGCGCACCCGGCGCTATTTCCGCAAGCGGATGACCAGCGAGGAGGCGAACACCGAGCGCTGGCGCCGCGGCATCTCGGGGCGCAAGGCGGAGCGGATCGAGGCGCTCTACGCCGCAGGCGCTCGAGCGGCTCGAGGCCGACGGCGCTCGCTGCGCGCCGCTCCTGCGCCACGCCTACGAGCGCAGCGGCGGCGCTGACGAGCCGCTGGCCTACGTCTACGATCGAACGCCCTAGATGAGCGTCGATCCCGCAGATCTGGTCTTCGTCGGCGGCACCGGTCGCAGCGGCACCCACATCGTCTCCTACCTGCTCGACCGCCACTCGCGCTTTCACGGGGTGCCGATCGAGTGTCGCTTTCACTGCAACCCGAAGGGGCTCGCCGACGTCGTCCAGGGCCGCACCGAGCCCGAGGACTTCCTCCGCAAGCTGCGCGGCTATTGGTGGCACCGGGTGCGAATCGGCGAGCGCGCCTACGTGCGGGCGAAGTGGCGGGCGCTCGGGCGCGGCCGGGTCCGGGGCCTGCACACGATCATTTCGCCCGACCGCTTCGAGCAGGCGGTCGACCGGTTCGAGGGAGCACACGGCGACGACCTGCTCGCCGCCTCGCGAACGCTCTTCTACGACCTGCTCCAACCCGGCGCCGAGGCCGCCGGCAAGCCGGTCCTGGTCGAGATGAGCTGCTTCACGATCGCGGCCGCCGACGGGCTCGCGCGGATCTTCCCCGAGGCGCGCTTCGTCCACTCGGTGCGCGACGGTCGCGACTCGGGCTCCTCGAAGGTCTCGCTGCGCCAAAAGCCCCACCACCCGACCGACGTCGTCTCGGGGATCGAGTTCTGGGCCGACCGACTGCGCCAGGCCGAGCGCGGCGTCCGCGGACTTAGCGCGGCCGATCGCGAGCGCCTTTGCGTGATCAGCCTCGACGAGCTCGTCTGGTCGGATCGCGAGGACGCCTACGCGGCGCTGCTCGGCTTTCTCGGCGTCGACGACGAGCCCGCGATGCGCGAGTTCTTCGACTCGGAGATGAGCGCCGACGCCGCCCACCGCGAGCGCTGGCGAAAGGGCCTCTCCGAGGCAGAGCAGGCGGAGATCGTGCGCGCTCTACGAGGCCGAGCTCGAGCGCCTCGAGGCCGAGGGCTACCACTGCGCGGCGGTGCTGCGCCGCTCCTATGAGCGCGAGCTTGCGCTCGCGGCCAATCAGGCTTGAGCGAGCGGATCCTCTTCACCACCTCGAACGGGACCGGCCTCGGCCACCTGACCCGCTCGATGGCGATCGCGCGCCGGCTCGGCCCCGGGCTCGAGCCGCTCTTCCTCACCCTCTCGGGCGCCGCCCCGGTGGTCGCCGAGATGGGCTATCCGGTCGAGTACGTCGCCTCCTACGCGACCCCGGGATCGGGTAACGACTACCGCTGGTCGCGGCGCCTGCGCGCCCGGCTGCGGGCGGCGATCGCCGAGGCCGACCCGGCCGTGGTCGTCTTCGACGGCACCCATCCCTACGAGGCGCTGCTCGGCGCGCTCGGCTCCGGCTCGGTCGCGGTCTGGTGTCGGCGCCCGCTGTGGAGAGCAGGGTCGAGCCGAGTGCCGCTCGGGCGCGCCGGCGCCTTCGACGCCGTGCTCGAGCCCGGCGAGCTCGCCGAGGCCGAGGACCGCGGCCCGACGGTTGCGCTTCGCGACCGCGTCCACCGGGTCGACCCGATCGTCCTGCTCGAGCGCTCCGAGCTGCTCGAGCGCCCGAGGCCGAGGCCCATCTCGGGCTCGCGCCCGGGCGCACCAACGTGCTCGTCACCCTCGGCCAGGGAGCCGAGGTCCGGGCCGCCAACCAGCGGGCGCTGGACCTGCTCGCGGCGCGCGAGGACGTCCAGGTCGCGGCCCTGTCCTCGGCGCTGGCCGCGGTCGACTCGGTTCCCGACGGGGTCGTGCAGCTGCGCGCCACCTACCCGATGAGCCTCTACTTCCGCGCCTTCGACGCGGCGATTGCCGCCGCCGGCTACAACGCCTACCACGAGCTGATCGCGCTCGGCGTCCCGTCGCTGTTCGTGGCGATGCCCCGCGACACCGACGACCAGCCGGCGCGCGCCCGTCACGCCGCCGCCGCCGGGATCGGACTCGGGGTCGAGGGCCCCGACGACCCGGCGCTCGAGGCCGAGCTCGAGCGCCTGCTCGACCCCGACCGGCGCGCCGCGATCGCCGCCCGCCTGGCCGAGCTGCCGGAGCCCTCGGGCGCCGCCGACGCCGCCATCTGGCTCTCGGAGCGCCCCGGCGCGACCGGGTCGGGCCGCCGGACAGCCGGCGCCGACACGGCTCCGGGCAGGGAGTTTCGCCGCCGCTGGGGCAGCTTCTTGGCCAGCGCGCCGAGGACCGCCTACCGGCTGACCCGCCAGCAGCTGAGCAAGCCGCGGGCGCGGGCGCTGGTGCTCGCCGTCGGGATCGCCGACGAGCAGGTCGCCGGCGCGGTCGCGAGGGCCGTCGCCAGCGCCGACGAGGACCCCGAGCGCACCCTGGTGGTCACCGACTCGCTCGCCGCGCTCGCCCGCGCTGCGCGCGCTCGGGGTCGGGGTCGAGCACGTCCCCGGGCGGGGCTCGCGCCAGGCCGAGCTCGCCGGGATCCCCTATGAGGACTTCCTCCGCGGGCGGCTCGAGTTGATCCGCGCCGAGCGTCCTCAGCCGCGTCATGTGGTGGTTGCGCCGGGTGGTGCTCCGCTACCCTGAGGTCGCTTCAGATGGAGGCCTCCACCCCCGTAAAGCCGCATCAGCAAGCGGCGCCGGGCGATCACCCTCGCGCCGCCGCCGAATCGACCCCGGCCGGGGGCGCGCTCCCCAACCTGATCGTGATCGGGGCGCAGAAGTGCGGCACCAGCGTCCTTCACTACTACCTCAGCCTCCATCCGGAGGTCTCGATGTCGAAGCCGAAGGAGCTCAACTTCTTCATCGAGGAGCGCAACTGGCCCCGCGGGATCGACTGGTACAAGGGCCACTTCGACGCCGAGGCCCGGGTCCGCGGCGAGGCCTCGCCCAACTACAGCGCCTTTCCCCAGCACCGCGGCGTGCCCGAGCGGATGCACTCGGTCGTCCCCGAGGCGAAGCTGATCTACATGATCCGCGACCCGCTCGAGCGGATCGCCGCGCACTGGGTCCACAACTACGCCAAGCGCCGCGAGAAGGGCACGCTGGCCGAGACGCTCAGCCACCCGAACACCTCCTACGTCACCCGCTCCAAGTACGCGATGCAGCTCGAGCGCTTCCTCGAGCATTATCCGAAGGAGCAGATCCTGGTCTTCCAGCAGTCCGAGCTGCGCCACCAGAGGATGGAGACGCTGCGGACCGTGTTCGAGTTCATCGGCGTCGACCCGCAGTTCACCCATCCGCGGTTCGAGCAGGAGCGCCACCAGACCTCCGGCAAGACCCGGGCGACCCGGCTCGCGGTCAGGCTCGAGCGGATGGGCCGCAGCCCCCGCGGGCGGATGTTTCCCTCGAACTTCTGGCTCGTGCTCGACGACCGGTTGCCGCTGCGGCGCCAGATCAAGCGGCCCGACGTGCGCGCCTCGCTGCCGCCCGAGGCGCTCGCCGAGCTGCGCGCCGACGCCGAGCGCCTGCGCGAGCTCACCGGGCGCGACTTCTCCAATTGGAAGATCTGGGACGCCTGAGTAAGGCGTCCTCCTGGGGGCGCCCTAGGCTCTAGGGCGGCGATGCCCAAGAATCAGAAGACCGAGCAGCAGCACGACCATCCCGGTGGCTCGGGGTCGGTCCTCGGCGTCCGCCTGCTGCGCTACTCCGGCGTCCAGGGGACGACGCTGGTGATCAGCAACCTGATCCAGCTCGTCTCGGTGCTGGTCGTCGCCGCCTACCTCGGCCCCGCGGAGATGGCGCGCTTCGCGCTCTTGCTCTTCCTCGCCGGGCTGACTACCCAGGTGCTCTCGCTGCTGGTCAAGCCGGGGACGATCCGCCGGGTGTTCGGCGGCGGTGACGACGAGGACGATGACGACGACGAGGACGACGTCGCCTCGACCTCGCCCCCGCGGACCCTGGGCACCGGACTGATCTGGGCGGTGGTGCTCGGCGCCATCGGGACGGCGCTGATCGTGCTACTGCGCGAGCCGATCGCCGACGGCCTGCTGGGAGACCCCGAGGACTCGGGGCTGGTCGTCTGGGCCGGCGTCCTGGCCGGGCTCTCGCTGGTGTTCAAGATCGCCGACATCACCCTCTGGCTCGAGCGCCGCCCGGGCGCCTTCATCATCACCGACACCGCCCGACCCGTGCTCAGCCTTGCCGTGCTGGCCGCCCTGCTGGCGACCGGTTCGGGGGTCGAGGGGGCGATCGTCGGCACCGCGATCGGCACCGGGGTGGCCGCGATCGTCGGGCTTGTCTTGCTGCGCGGCAGCTACGAGCCCTCGTTCGACCTCGGCGAGGTCAAGCAGATCGCGATCCGGGGCGCTCACCGGGCGCCGATCGTGATGTCCTTCTGGGTGATCCAGAACGCCGACGTGTTCATCCTCTCGCGCTTCATCAGCGACACGGATCTCGGCGTCTACGCGCTCGCCTCGCGGCTCGGCTTCGTCGTCTCCTTCCTCCCCCAGGGTTTTCGGATGGCGATGCGCCCGCTGCGCAAGTCCGCCGCCTTCGAGGCGGTCCGCGACCAGTACGGCAAGGCGACGATGCAGGGCCAGCTGCTCGGCTACTTCACCTTGCTCTGCATCTTCGCGGTCCTGGTGATGATCCTCGGGGGCGAGGTGCTCGTCGACGCGGCGCCGCCCGCCTACGCCGGGGCCGCGGGGCTGATCCCGTTCACCGCGGCCGCCTTCGTGATGCCGTCCGTCTACCGGACGGTGAACCAGAACGTCAACCTCTCCCATAAGCGCCCGCTGTTCATCGCCGGCTGCGTCGGCGCCGCCGTCGCCTTCGTCGCGATCACCGCCCTGCTCGCCCCCGAGATCGGCGCCTACGCGGCGCCGATCGGGATGCTGGTCGGCTTCGGGGTGCCCTCGGCGCTGATGTTCGCCCGCAACCAGACGGGCAAGCGGCCGATCGACTATCCCTACCGTGAGGTATTGATCGCGTTCTTGATCGCGGCCGCGCTCGCCGGCGCCTTTCAGCTGCTCGAGCTCGGCAGCGTGGTCGAGCTGGCGATCGCGCTGGCGGTCCTGATCGCCTTCCTCGGGATCCTGATTCCGCTGCGGGTGATCCCCGAGCGCCACTGGCGCCCGCTGATGCACACGGTGCGCTCGGTTCGCTCCGGCAGCGCGGCGGAGTTCCATCCGCAGCAGGGACTGCGAGCGCTCGAGCCGGGCGAGCGCGAGGAGCTGCGCGCCGCCCTGGTCGAGCGCCTACCGGCCGAGCGCCTGCGCGCCGACGACGGCACCGAGGGCAGGCGCCTGGTCACCGAGCTGCGGCGGGTCGGCGAAGCGGGTGGGCTGCCGCTCGCCCCGACGAGCTCGCACGACCCCGAGATCGCGGTCTTCTTGTTCGAGGACGTCTCGCGCGCCGAACGCGACCAGAGCATGCGCCGGCTGCTCTCCGCCGGGGCCGAGTCGAACGACCTGCGCGCGCTCGAGGACCTCGCGACGCACCTTGCCCGGGTGCCGGATACCGCCTGGGAGGGTGAGCGAGCCGACCAGGGCCGGCGGCGGCTTACTCGCCCTCGGAGCGCCTGATCACGATCCGGTCGGGCTCGATCGTGACCTCGACCCGGCGCTTGCCGGCCCAGTGCTCGCTGTAGACCGGGTCGTCCTTGACCGCTGCGTCGAGCCAGAGCCCGTAGCCGTCGTCCTCGCCATGGTCGAAGGTGGCCTGCATCGCCGAGCCCGCCCGGGAGCGCCCGCGACCGCCGCGGCGCCGGCGCCTGCGCCTACGGGGGCGCCCGTCGCCGTCTTCGTCATCTGAGTCGCCGCTCGGCTGGCGCTCGACCGGAGCCTCGTCATCCTCATCGGTCTCGCCCTCGTCGGCCGCCTCGGCGGCGAGCTCCTCCTCGCGGGTGGCCGCCTCGATCTCCGCCTCGATCTCGTCGCGGAGGTCGCCCTCGTCGACCTCCTCGGCCTCGGCGTCGAGCTCGTGACGGCGGCGAAACTCGCGCAGCTCGCTGGTCGAGACCTCGAGCTGGTGGGCGATCCAGGCGTCGGTGCGCCCCTGACGGACCCAGGCACGAATCTGATTTAGTTGGGATCTAAGTGGTTTGGCCATCTCTGCTTTCGGGCAATCCCTACCGGAGCGCGATACTAGCCAACCAAGCTGGCGGAACCGGGCGGACGGGCGGGACTCGGTCACGGTCTCGAATGGAGGCGAGATGTTGGTCCTGACGCGGAAGACGAACCAGAGCATCATGATCGGCGACGACGTCGAGGTGACGGTGCTGGCCGTTTCGCGAGACAAGATCCGGCTCGGGATCACGGCTCCGCGCGAGGTTGGGGTGTTCCGCAAGGAGGTCTACCTCTCGATCAGGGGCGAGGAGGCCGACGCGGTCGAGGCGACCGAAGCGGTCGAGCTCCGAAGCGGTCGAGGAGGACTTCCGAAGCGGTCGAGGAGGAGCCGGGACCGGTCGACGAGGCCGAGCGCGAGTAGGCGCTCATCGATCGCTAACCGAACGTTTGTAGCGTGGTCGATGGTTGATAGGCTCGAGATCGTCATGACGGCCGATCTACGCATGCGCCAGAGCCTCGATCAGTTCGAGGACGCCTTCGCCGAGGAGGCCGAGATCGAGCGCCGGCGGCGGTTGCAGCTGCGCCAGCGCGCGGTCGATCGTTCGCGCGCCCGGCGGATCCAGAGCACCGAGAAGCGCGGCAACGTCGGCTTCGGCCTCCTGCTGGTGGCGCTGACGCTCACGGTGATCGTGGTCACCGTGGTCATGTTCGAGACGCTCGCCTGGTTGATGGCCTAGCGGCCTGATGGCCGAGGCCGAGACCGCGACCCCGGATCTGGGCCCGCTCGCCGGCGAGCTCGACGGCGACCTCGTCCTCCCGTCGGACTCGAGCTTCGACACCGCCCGCTCGGCCTGGAACCTCGCCGTCGAGCAGCGCCCGGCGGCGGTCGTCTTTCCCAGCTCGCCCGCCGACGTCGCCCTGGCGCTGCGCGCCGCCGGCGCGACCGGCCTCCAGGTGGCACCCCAGGGGACCGGACACGGGGTCGGCGGCCGCGGCGAGCTCGGCGGCGCTCTGCTGTTGCGGACCGAGCGACTCGATCGGATCGAGATCGACCCGGACCGCCGCCGCGGGCTGTTCGGGGCCGGGGTGATCTGGCGCGACGCGCTGGCGGCCGCCGGCGAGCACGGGCTCGCCGGGCCGTCGGGATCCTCGCCGGACGTCGGCGTCGCGGGCTACGTCGCCGGCGGCGGCTTCGGCTGGCTCAGCCGCAAGTACGGCCTCGCCTGCAACCGGGTCGTCGCGATCGACGTGGTGACCGCATCCGGCGAGAGCCTTCGCGTCGACGCCGAGACCGAGCCGGAGCTGTTCTGGGCGCTGCGCGGGGGCGGCGGCTCGTGTGCGGTGATCACGGCGGTCGAGTTCGAGCTGATCGAGCTCGCCCACGTCTACGCGGGGACGGTGATCCTGGCCGCCGACGAGCACACGCACGAGATCGTCCACGCCTACGCCGACTGGGCCGCCGGCGTCCCCGACGAGATCACCTCGATCGTGCGCTTCCTGCAGCTGCCACCGCTCGACCAGATCCCCGAGCCGCTGCGCGCCCGCCCGCTGGTCACGCTCGGAGCCTGCCACGCGGGCCCGGTCGCCGACGGCGAGGAGCTGATCGCGCCGCTGCGGGCGCTTGGCGAGCCGATCATGGACACCTTCGCCACGATCCCGGCGGCAGCCCTGACCACGATCCACATGGATCCCGAGCAGCCGACTCCGGGGCTCGGCGATCACGCGCTGCTGCGCGAGCTGCCGGCCGCGGCGATCGACGCCTTCATCGAGGTCGCCGGGCCGCGCTCGGACTCGCCGCTGACCGTCGCCGAGCTGCGCCAGGCCGGCGGCGCCCTCGCCCGCGCCGAACCCGGCGCCGGGGCGATGGCGCGGCTCGACGCGGCCTTCGTCTTCAACGGGATCGGCGCTCTGATCGATCCACAGCTCGCCGGCCCGATCCAGGATCGCCTCGGCAAGATCCGCGAGGCGCTGGAGCCGTGGTCGACCGGGCGAGCCTATGCGAACTTCGCCGACCGCCCGACCCCGGCCGCCACCCTCTATGAGCCCGAGACGCTGACCCGGCTGCGCGAGGTCAAGGCCGCCTATGACCCCGGCGACCTGATTCGCGGCGCCCACAGCCTCGCGGTCGACTGAGGGTCAACAGGCGCCCCAGAGACCCCGCCCGGCGTTGCCGGCCTCCTGCTCGAGGCGGTCGAAGAGGCCGGCGAAGGAATCGTTCGGGGGGATCGTGAGGGTCGTTGCGTAGCCGCCGCGGACGAGCTCGGCGTTGATGAAGCGCTCGCCGACGTAGACGTAGGCGAGCAGCCGTCCGTAGACGTCGCGGCGCTCGGCGTCGAAGACGAGCCGAACCCGCTCGCCGCCGACCAGCTCCTTGTTGGCGTCGCTCGCCTGCGGGCCGAAGCACTCGACCGGCGAGTCGGGTTTGACCGACTCGGGGGTGTCGATGCCGATGTAGCGGACGTCCTCGACCTCGCCGTCGAGCTCGACCTCGATCGTGTCGCCGTCGACGACGTCGACCACCGGCACGATCACGCCCCGCGCCGGCGACTGGCCGCGGCTCTCGGCCTCGGGCGCGCGGGTCGTCGCCGTCGTTGCCGGTCAGCAGGACGACGACCAGGATCGCCAGCAGGACGAGCGATCCGAGGCTGGGTAGGCGCGGCGGCAGGCGCTGAGGGGCTAGGGGATCCGGCTGACCGAGCTGAGCATGATCTCCTTGATCTGCTCGACGATCTCGGTCGCCTCGGCGTGCGAGCGCTGCCAGACGTTGCGCCCGTAGATCACGCCCGAGCCGCCCGCCTCCATGATGTAGCGGGTCTGGTTGAGCAGCTGGTCGTCGTCGATCCTGGAGCCGCCCGAGAGCACGACCAGGGAGCGCCCCGCGGACTCGACCACCTGGCGCACCGCCTCCTCCTGGGTGACCTCGAGCTCGTCGTAGGGAGCCGGCGAGTCCTTGTTCGGATCGGGGCTCGGCAGGTTGAGCTTGACCACGTCGGCGCCCATCTCCATCGCCATCCGGGCGGCGTAGTCGATCGCATAGAAGGAGTTCTGCCCGCCCTTGGCGGCCACCGCCGAGCCTCGCGGATAGGCCCAGATCACCAGCGGCATGCCGTAGCGGTCGCAGTCTGAGCGCACGCCCTTGAGCTGGTGCAGGTCCTCGTCCTGGCGCGGCGAGCCGACGTAGAGCGTGTAGCCGACCGCGTCGGCGCCGAGGCGGACCGCGTCCTCGACCGAGGCGTTGGTGGTCGAGAGCGCGTCATCGGACGGCGGCAGGTCCGTCTTCCCGTTGACCTTCAGCACCAGCGGCACCTGGCCCGCGTAGTCGGGGTAGTACTTCTCGGCGAGCCCGATCTGGCAGGCGATCGCCGAGTAGCCCGCCTCGGCGGCGAGCCGGAACTGATACTCGGGGTCCTTGGAGGCCGGATTGGCGAAGAAGTCGCGCGGGCCGTGCTCGATCCCCTGGTCGATCGGCAACAGCAACAGGGTTCCGTTGCCTGGGCCGAACTCGAACAGCAGCCGGCGCAGGCGGGTGCGCTTGCCCGGTGCCAGGGTCGCGAGGAGTGACTTCTGCTCGGTCGCGGTGCTCAGTTCCATCGTCTGGATCGGTCCTTTGTCGCCGTCATCGGATCGGCCTGAGTATAGGCTCGGGATCTTGCTCGAGCACAACTTCACGGGCCCGCCCTTCACGGTGGGGATCGAGGAGGAGCTGATGCTCCTCGACGGGGAGAGCCTGAACTTGGCCCAGGCGATCGAGCCCGTGCTCGAGGCCCTGCCCGAGCAATTCTCCGGCCAGGTGAAGCCCGAGTTGATGCAGGCGGTGCTCGAGATCGCGACGACCCCGTGTCAGAACGTGCGCGAGGCCGGCGAACAGCTGCGCGGGCTGCGCCAGATGCTGATCGAGGTCACCGATGGCCTCGGGCTCAAGGTCGGCGCCGCCGCCACCCATCCGTTCGCGCTCTGTCGCGATCAGAAGATCGTCGACCGCCCGCGTTACCGCGAGCTGCTCGACGAGCTCGGCTACATCGCCAAGCGCGAGATCATCTTCGGCACCCACGTCCACGTCGCGATCGAGGGGCCCGACCGGGCGATCTACGCCGCCGACGGGATCCGCCGCTACCTGCCGCTGTTGCTCGCCCTGTCGACCAATTCGCCCTTCTGGGAGGGCGAGCTGACCGGGCTGATGTCGGCCCGGGTGCCGGTCTTCCGGGCCTTCCCGCGCGAGGGCATCCCGCCGCACTACGGGACCTGGGAGATCTACTCGAACCGGGTCGAGCTGATGATGCGAGCGGGCGCGATCGAGGACTACACGTTCCTCTGGTGGGACGTGCGCCCGCACCCGAACCTGGGCACGGTCGAGGTCCGGATCCTCGACCAGCAGACCCGGGTCGAGCACACCACCGCGCTCGCGTCACTGGTCGTCTGCCTCGCCCACCGGTTCTGCTCGCTCTATGACGCGCGCGAGCCGATGATCGAGTACCCGAGCGAGCTGATCGACGACAACAAGATCCGCGCCGCTCGCCGGGGAACCGACGGAAAGCTGGTCGACTTTCGACGCGGCAGGCAGATCCCGACTCCGGAAATGGCTCGCGACCTGGTCGCCTTGCTCGGCGATCACTCCGACGAGGTCGGTTGTCGCGCGGAGCTCGAGGGGGTCGAGGATCTGCTCGTCAACGGCACCGGCGCCCACCGCCAGCTCGCGATCCACGAGCAGCGCGGCGACCTGCGCTCGATCGTCGAGGAGATCGTCGAGAAAACCAAGCCCTAAGGCATACTTGGACAGATGGCCGGGCCCGAGCTGAGCGTCGTCTGCAAGAGCTGTGGCTCCGAGGTGAGCCCTTACGTGACCGAGTGTCCCTACTGCGGCACCCGGCTGCGAAAGCGGGCGCCGACGCTCGAGCGCGACGGCGACGAGATCAAGGTCCGCGAGGATCGCCGCGAGCGCCGCCGGCGCAAGGCCGCCGAGCGCCGCAGCCGCCTCGCCGAGCGCCGCGACCTGGCCGCGGACCTGACCGCCCGGCCGCTGGTCACGATCGCGGCGCTGGTCGCCTCGGCGCTGGTGGTGATCATCGAGCGCGCCACCGACCTCACCGTCGTCGACCTGGGCGCGATCTCCGGTCCGGTCGGCGACCAGTGGTGGCGCTATCTGGCCGCGCCCTTCGTCTATGACGACATCGGCTACCTGTTCGCCTGCGGGCTCGCGATCGCGATCTTCCTGCCGGCGATCGAGCGCCGGATCGGCACCTTCGCCTCGCTGCTGTTGGTGCTGGGCTGCGGCGCCCTGGGGATGCTCGCCGCGAGCGGGCTCGATTCGTCGTTTGGCGACGGGGTCGAGGTCGCCGCCGGCGGCAACGGGATCGCCCTCGGCGTGCTCGCCTGCTGGCTGGTGCTCAGAGACGCCGAGCGGCGCGCCGACCCGACCGACGAGTACGACCGGTTCGCGGTCGCGATCGCGGCGATCGTGCTCTTGTGCCTGCCGCTGGTCGAGGACTTCGCCGATCCGTGGGCGGGGATCGTCGGCGGCCTCGTCGGCGCGCTTTGCGGTCTGGTGGCGGCGCTCGGCGGTCGCACCGCTGCGGGACGCTGAGCGGGTTGATGGGCAAGTACACGGCGCTCACCGACGAGCTGCACGACTACATCGTCGCCCACGGCACCCGCCAGGACGAGGTCCTGAGCCGGATCGAGGCGGAGACCGCGGCGATGGGGGACGTGGCGCGGATGCAGATCGCCGCCGACCAGGGCGCCTTGATCACCGTGCTCTGCCGCCTGATCGGCGCCCGCGAGGCGCTCGAGCTCGGCACCTTCACCGGCTATTCGGCGATCTGCATCGCCCGCGGGCTCGAGCCGGGCGGCAGGCTTTTGGCCTGCGAGCTCTCCGAGGAGTACGCCGAGATCGCGAGCGCCAACTTCGAGGCGGCCGGGGTCGCCGAGAGGATCGAGATCAGGATCGGCCCCGCTGCCGAGACGCTCGCGGCGCTGCCCGAGCGCGAGCTCTTCGACTTCGCCTTCATCGACGCCGACAAGGTCGGCTACCCCACCTACTACGAGCTCGTGATCGCCCGCACCCGGCCCGGCGGGTTGATCATGATCGACAACGTGCTCGGCGGCGGCCACGTCGCCTCCGGGCACGAGAACGGGACCGTGACCGAGCAGATCGAGGCGATTCGGGCCACCAACGACCTGGTCAGCGCCGACGAGCGCGTCGACACGGTCATGCTCGGGATCGCCGATGGGGTCATGCTCGCCCGCAAGCGATGATCCTGACCGGCGAGCGCGAGCGCGACCTTGCGATCCAGCGGCGAGGGCTGCGCGACTTCGTCCGCATGCTCGGCGCCAGCGCCCCCGATTCGAGCGTCCACGAGCGCCACGGGGTGAGCGCCGCGGTCGTCCCGGTGACCCCGGGGCGCTCGCTGGTCAACTCGGTCGCCTACTCCGATCCCGAGGCCCTGATCGAGTCGCTCGAGTGGCTCGCCGAGCTCTACGAGAGCGCCGGGATCGTCGCCTGGACGGTGTGGACTCCGGCCCCCGACGGCGAGGTGGTCGGGGCGCTCGAGGCCGCCGGGCACATCCTCGACGGTGATCCGCTGGGGATGGTCCTCGACGACCTCGAGCACGCCGAGCTGCCCGCGATCGGCGAGCTCGACTGGGACTCGGACGGCGACGGCCTCGTCGCCGGCGAGCTCAACGACCGCGCTTACGCGGTCGAGCCGAACGACGGGATGGCGGCGGCGCTCAGCGCCCCGCCCGAGTTCGCGCGCCAGTACCAGGCGCGGGTCGACGGCGAGGTCGCCTGCGTGCTCGGCGCCATCGATCACGGCGGCGAGGACCTCGGCGTCTACTTCGTCGCCACCGACCAGACCCACCGGGGGCAGGGCCTGGCGACACGGCTGATGGCGGCGGCGCTCGGCGAGGGACGCGAGCGCGGATTGCGAACCTCCTCGTTGCAGGCGTCGGCGATGGGCGAGCGGCTCTACGTGGCGCTCGGCTACCGGCCGCAGTTTCGAATCCAGCTCTATGAGCGCCGAAAGCCCGGATGAGCGAGGCCTACTCGGACGCCGAGCTCGAGGCGGCGATCGATCAGATCAGCGGATCGGCGGGCCTGCGCGAGGCAGAGCTGCTGGTCGACCGCGCCGCGCCGCAGCTGCAGATGATCCTCGCCAAGGCGCTCGAGTCGGGCGGCTGGTTCGGCGAATCCCACGAGGCCGAGCTGCGCCGCGCGCTCGAGCTCGAAGACGAGGCCGCGCGCTCGACCGCGATCCGCACCCTGCTCGCCGAGGAGACCCGGATGGGGATGATGGTCGGGGTCGCCGTCGGCTGGGCGCTCGCCGAACGACTGCGGCAATCCGACCCGAAGGAGAGCGACTAGATGGAGATCCGGTTCATCGGCCATGCGACGTTCGAGCTCGTCTCCGCCGAGGCCAGGCTGCTGATCGACCCGTTCCTGGCCCCGCACAACCCGGCGGCCCGGGTCAGCGCCGAGGAGGTCGACCCCACCCATGTGCTGCTCACTCACGGCCACCGAGACCACGCCGCCGACGCGGTCGCGGTCGCCACACGCACCGGGGCCCACTGCGTCGCGATCACCGAGCTCGCCGACTGGCTCGCCGACCAGGGGGTCGAGGATTGCTCGGATCCCAACCTCGGCGGCACGGTCGCCTTCGACTGGGGCTCGGTCAAGCTGGTCCCGGCGATGCACACCAACACCAGCCCCGACGGTGCGGTCGCGATCAGCTCGCCCGCCGGGCTGGTGATCGAGTTCGGCGGCCTGGTCGTCTACCACCTCGGCGACACGGCGCTGTTCAGCGATCTCGCCCTGGTCGGCGAGCGCCACCCGCTCGACCTCGCGATCGTCCCGATCGGCGGCCACTACACGATGGACCGAGCCGATGCCGTCCACGCCTGCGAGCTGCTCGCGGCGCCGACCGTGATCCCCTGTCACTACGACACCTTCCCCCCGATCGAGACCGACGTCGGCGCCTTCAAGGCCGAGGTCGAGACGGCGACCGAATCCGAGGTCGTGATCCTCGCTCCCGGCGAGACCTACACGCCGAGTTGACTCCCCGCTTCGATCGATCGATCGCGTCGACCGACCGATCGAATTAGGTCCCTTTTTCGACCCGCGAACGAGCGAGCGTCGGATACGATGGACTTTCCCCTAACCCCCCTGCCGGGTGTCGGCCCCACCGGCGCTCGGCGCGTTCCCCAGTAAGTCTCGGTCCGAGGTCATGGAGGGCCTCGAACCGAGGCACTGGGAGCAGTGCGGCGCGTAGACTCGAGCGGCCGTGAGCTCCACCTCCGACCGAGTGACCGTATTGGTCGCCGACGATCACCCGATCTACCGTGAGGGGATCGTTCGGGCGATCAAGGAGCGCCCCGATCTCGATCTGGTCGGCGAGGCCTCCGACGGGCGCGAGGCACTCGAGCAGATCAAGGAGCTGGCGCCGGCGGTCGCCGTGCTCGACATCCGCATGCCCGAGCTCGACGGGACGCAGGTGCTCGCAGCGATGCGCCGCGACGGGCTCCAGACCGAGGTGCTCTTCCTCAGCGCCTTCATGGACCCCGAGCTCGCCTACCGGACGGTGGCGTCCGGCGCCAAGGGCTATCTCTCGAAGGAGTCGTCGCGCCAGGAGGTCTGCGACGCGATCGGCACGATCGCCCGCGGCGGTACCGCGCTGGCCGCCGAGGCGCAGGCGGGCCTGGCGCGCGAGATCCAGGATCGCGAGCGCACCGGCGGGCGCCCGGCGCTGACCGCGCGCGAGCAGGAGGTGCTGAAGCTGGTCGCCGAGGGGCTCTCGGCGCCCGAGATCGGCAAGCAGATCGGGCTCTCGACGCCGACGGTGAAGAGCCACCTGCACTCGCTCTACGAGAAGCTCGGCGTCTCCGACCGCGCCGCCGCGGTCGCGGAGTCGATGCGCAGAGGGCTGCTCGAGTAGTGGCCGAAGCGCCCGGGGAGGACGCTGGGGCCGAGCTTCGCGCCGAGAACCAGCGCCTGCGGGCCGAGCTCGCCGAGCTGCGGGGTGAGCTCGACAGCTGCCGGCTGCTGGTGGCGCAGGTGATGGAGGCAGAGGACCAGGTCAGGCGCCGGATCGCCCAGCTGATCCACGACGACTCGCTGCAGACCCTGCTCGCCGCCAACCAGGAGCTGATCGAGGCGGCGCCGGGACGGGTGCAGGTTCAGCGCGCCCACGAGGTCGTCGCCGCCGCGATCGAGCGGCTGCGCGAGGCGCTCGAGGCGTTGCACCCGGTCACGCTCGAGCAGGGTGGGCTCGAGCAGGCGCTCGGGGCGGTCGCCCGCCAGGCCGGACGCCAGGGCGGGTTCGAGGTCGAGCTCGAGATCGCCCCCGATGCGCTCGACCTGCACGACGAGGTGATGCTGGCGGTGGCTCGCGAGCTGCTCACGAACATCGCCCGCCACGCCGACGCCGAGCGGGCGACCGTGCGCCTCTACCGCTCCAGCTATGCGCTCGAGCTCGAGGTCAGCGACGACGGCACCGGGATGGAGCCGGGACGGCGCGAGAGCGCGCTCGCCCAGGGCCACATCGGGCTCGCCTCGGTGACCCAGCGGGTGCAGACCGCCGGCGGCAAGTTCACGGTCGAGAGCTCGTCGAAGGGGACCACGGCGCGGGCGCGGCTACCTTTGGCGCCGCCGGCGGGATAGAGCCCGGCCCGAGGTGCTAGGGCGCGGTCGGTGCCGGCTCGGCCTGCACGGCCGCCGCGACCGGCTCGTCGGGTGCCGGTGTCGGGGCCGGAGGATCCGGGGTCGGCGCGGTCTCGGCCGGCGGGGTCGGCGGGGCCGGTGGAGGCTCGGGCGCCGGGATCGGCGGCGAGGGGACCGGCGCCGGCGTCGCGACCGGCGGAGGCGGCGGCGGCGCGACCGCGATCGGAGTTGCGATCGCGGGGCCGGCAGCAGCAGCATCGGCGACGACCACGGTGCCGGTATCGGCGCCGCTCTCCGAGGCGCCCGCTCCGGCGCCCTCGCCGCCTTCGGAGGGGCCGACGACACCGTCATCGGCCGGACCGATCGGTGGCTCCTCGGCCGGGGGGTTCTCGGTCGCCGGGGGCGACTCGGGCTTGCCGGCCGGCTGGGCCGGCGGCGGCTGCTTGAGTGGTGCCTCGACCGTCGCGGTCGGTGGGGAAGCATTGGTATGGACCACGGTCCCGCCGGCGGCGGCGTGGTCGCGTCCGTGGGCAGGAGCAACGCTCGCCGCCTCGGGAGACTTGTCGGCGCTCTCGGGCTTGCCGGAGTAGATCTGGCGAACCTCGACCGCGCCCGCGGTCAGCAGCGCCGCGGTTGCGGCGGTCGCCGCGGCCTTGGCGCCGAGCGCCCCGGCGAATCCACCCGCCCCGGCGGCGGTGGCGCCGACGCCGGTCAGGCCGGCACCGCCACCGGCGACGGCGGCGGCACCGCCGGCTCCGACCGCGGCCGTGCCGGCGCCCGCGGCGGCGACACCGCTGCCGGCCACCGCAGAGCCGCTGGCGGCGGCGCCGCCGCCGGCGGTCGTGCCGGTCGTCGCGGTGCCAGAGCCACCGAAGAGTCCGCCGAGCTTGCCGACGATCGCCTGGTGCAGCAGCGCCAGCGGCCCGAGCGGGGCGAGCGCGGCCAGCGCCTTGTTGTTCGAGCGCAGCTCGCCGCGGAAGGCGCGACAGGGATCGCAGCGCTTCACGTGCATGCGCACCGGGCCCGAGGCCTTGCGCAGTCCCTCGACCGCCTCGGCGAGCTCGAGCCGAACCTCGCCGCAGGTGAGCTGGCGCGACTGGCTCGCCTCGGCCAGCGACATCCGCGCGCGCACCAGCAGCGACTTGACCGCGGGCACGGTGGTGTCCATCGTCTGCGCGATCTCCTCATAGGAGAGGGCGTCGATCTCGCGCAGCAAGAGCGCCGTGCGCTGAGTCTCGGGAAGGTCGCCGACGTCGGCGACCAGGGCGCGGAAATCCTCGCGGCTCTGGACGCGCTCGGCGGTGCTGACGCCGCCCTCGCCGACCATCACGTCCATCGAGTCCTGGCCCTCGGGGGCGGGGCGGCGCAGCTGGTTGAGACAGCGGTTGCGGGCGATCCGGTAGAGCCACGGGCGTGCGTTGATCGGGCGCTCGTCGGCGAGCATCGCCGCGTGGGCCTTGACGAAGACCTCCTGGAGCACGTCCTCGGCGTCCTCGGTCGAGCGCAGCATGTGCCGGCAAAAAGCGAGCAGGCGCGAGTGGTAGCGCTCGAACAAGGCCTCGAAGGCGTGCTCGTGTCCGGCGCGGATCATCGCCACCAGCTTCTCGTCGCCGGCCAGCTTGAGCAGGGGCGAACGACGGCCGAGAACGCCGCCTCTACTCGCATGTGTGAGGGTTGAGGCCTCCATCCGTACCGCGCGCGTGCTGACCTACTGAACACCGTAACAGTGCCAAGGTTGCGCTGCGCGAGAGATCTTGCCGCGGCGAGATGTAGCCCAGATAAAGGCCGCGGCCGGCTCAGTACCCGGGGCGGGACTCGAACCCGCAACGCCCTTTCGAGCCGCGGCTTTTAAGGCCACTTCCTTTACCAGTTTGGATACCCGGGCTCAGCGATCCTAGAGCGACGAAGCGCGCGGCGATCGCGGCCGGCCGCTGAGCGCCTAGACGAGCCGCGCGATCAGGTCGACCGCCTCCTCGGCGGAGAGACCCTGCCTGCGGACCAGCGAGCGCCAGGTCTCGAACTCGAGCCCGTGGGCGATCGCCGCCCGCACGCGTTGACGGCGCCGGCCGCGAAGTCCTCGCCCGGCGAGCAGCGTCTCGACGGCGGCATCGAGGTACGCATCGAGTGCCTCGAGCCGCGCCGAGATCTCGGGAACGACTGAGCGGTCGCGCAGCAGTCGCTCGAGCATCGCCTCGGTGCGCTCGTACCACGCGTAGACGTCGGACAGCGCTCTCTCGAGCCGCTCGCCGGGATCGGCGATCGCGGCCCAGGCGGTCGAGGTCGGGCGGGGGGTTGAGGGTGGCCCAAAGCGTCGAGCAGGCCGCGATCAGGGCGTCGTCGTCGGGGAAGTGGCGGTACACGGTCGCCCGCTGCACGCCCGCCTCGCCGGCAATCGCGCTCACCGTCGTCTTCGCCGGGCCGACGGTCTCGTGCAGATGCATCGTCGCCTCGGTGATTCGCTGCCGGGTCTCGCCCTCGAGCTCGGCGCGGCGGCGCTTGCGGTAGGCGCGCTTGGGAGTTTGACTAGACACTTATGTGCGATCAATCTTGACAGGTCGCTCCGACGGTGTTAGGTTCGCTGCACACTACCGTTCAACGGAAAGGAACGAAGATCATGACCACGGACATCGGCTCGGCCCTGCGGCGCTTCGACGCCTCCCAGGGCCCCCGCAAGCTCGGACCCGAGGACGGCGAGTACTCCGACCTCGCGGCGCTCGGCGTCCGCTACATGGTCTGGACCGAGGAGTCGGGCGGCGGCTTCTCGCTGGTCGAGCACCCGATCCCGCCGCGTTCGCTGTGCGCGCCGCTTCACAAGCACAGCCGTGAGGACGAATACAGCTTCGTGCTCGAGGGGAGGATGGGGGCGCTGCTCGGCGACGACGTGGTCCACGCCGAGCAGGGAGACCTCGCATTCAAGCCGCGCGACCAGTGGCACACCTTCTGGAACGCAGGCGACGGGCCCTGCCGGATCCTCGAGATCATCTCGCCGGGCGGCTTCGAGCACTACTTCCACGAGATCGGCGCGCTCCCCGCGCCCGAGCCCGGGGCGATGGCCGAGATCGCGAGCCGCTACGGGCTCGAGTTCCAGATCGAGAGCATCCCGCGGATCTGTGCCGAGCACGGGCTCACGCACCCGCTGCTGGCGATGTTCGAGGAGGGCGGAGGCGCCCCCGCCTAGAGCTGGGCGTAGACCGACAGAGGCTCGCCTGGACGAACAGCCGCGAGGCCGGGTTGCGGGCCTGGCTCGAGTTCGAGTAGAGGTCGAGGCTTGGTCGCGGCCTCGAGGTCGGGTCCGGGAGGATGATGTTCGGGCCTGCCGCAGACCTGAGGCCCTACTGGGGCCCGACCCCCTAGTCAGAGCTGGGCGTAGACCGACTTCGTCTCGAGATAGGCGTCGAGGTTGTGGTGCCCCTTCTCGCGGCCGATCCCTGACGCCTTGTAGCCGCCGAAGGGCGCCGACGGGTCGCCGGCGCCCCAGTTGTTGATGTAGACCGAGCCGGCGCGCAGCAGCGCCGCGAGCTTGTGCGCCTTCGAGATGTCGCGGGTCCAGAGGCCCGGCGGCGAGCCCGTACTCGGTGTCGTTGGCGCGCCGCGCCACCTCCTCGAGGTCCTCGAACGGCTGCGCGACCAGGACCGGCCCGAAGATCTCCTCGCGGGCGATCGTCATCTCGTCCGAGACCCCGGTGAACAGGGTCGGGTCGATGAAGTAGCCGCCCCGTCGCCGTTGGCGGGCCGACCGCCGGCGACCGCCTCGGCGCCCTGGTCGAGGCCGGAGTCGATGTAGCCGCTGACCCGGCCGAACTGCTCGGCCGAGACCAGTGGCCCGAACTGCGAGTCGGGGTCGAGGCCGGGACCGACCTTGGCCTCGGCGGCGAACTCGGCCAGCCGCGAGACGACCTCGTCGAAGATCTCGGCCTGGACGAACAGCCGCGAGGCCGCGTTGCAGGCCTGGCCGGAGTTGGAGTAGAGGCCGAGGAAGGAGCCCTTGACCGCCGCCTCGAGGTCGGCGTCGGGGAGGATGATGTTGGGGCTCTTGCCGCCGAGCTCGAGCGTGCACCGCTTCAGCGCCCGCCCGCACTTGGCGCCGATCTCGCGCCCGACCGCGGTCGAGCCGGTGAACGCGACCTTGTCGACTCCGGGGTGGTCGACGAGCGCGGCGCCGGTCTCGCCGTCGCCGGTGAGCACGTTGACGGTCCCCGGCGGAAAGCCCGCCTCGAGCGCCAGCTCGCCGAGGCGCAGCGCCGTCAGCGGCGTCTGCTCGGCCGGCTTCAGCACCAGCGGGCAGCCGGCGGCGAGCGCCGGCGAGATCTTCCAGATCGCCATCAGCAGGGGGAAGTTCCAGGGGACGATCTGGGCGCAGACGCCGACCGGCTCGCGCAGCGTGTAACAGAGCAGGTCGCGGGCCGAGACCGGCAGCGTCTCGCCCTCGATCTTCGTCGGCCAGCCGGCGTAGTAGCGCAGGTGGGCGACCGAGGCGGCGATGTCGCCGTTGGCGGCGCCCAGCGGCTTGCCGTTGTCGAGCGATTCGAGCTCGGCGAGCTCGGCGCCGTTCGCCTTCAGCAGCTCGGCGAGCGTGTGCATGAGGCCCGAGCGCTTCGCCGGCGAGACCCGGCGCAGCGGACCGTCGAAGGCCGCCCGGGCGGCGGCGACGGCGCGGTCGACGTCCTCGGGCCCGGCCTCGGCGACGGAGCAGATCGGCTCGCCGGTTGCCGGGTCGATCGTCTCGAAGGTCGAGCCGTCGGCGGCCTCGGCCCATTCGCCGCCGATCAGCAGCGAGTGCGGGGCGCGCTCGATGAAGCCGCGGGCGGCATCGGAGAGCGCTTCGGCGGTGGCGGTCGCCATGCCCGAATCCTAGCCCTCGAGCTCGGGCGCGGGCCCTGCCGGTCCCGGGGGCTCGCCGCTGGCGCCGAGCGGCCGTGCCGGGCCGATCGGCCCGGTCGGCACCCAGCCCTGGTAGCGGCGAACCAGGACCAGCAGCCCGATCAGCCCGATCAGCGCCGAGAGCCCGCCGGCGTAGGCAACCGTGCCCCGCGGGCCGATCACCGCGACCAGGAGGCCGCCGGCGGCGAAGGCGCCGAGCTCGGCCGAGTTACGGATCGCGTTGTAGGCGGCGAACGCGCGGCCGTGCAGCTGGTCGGGGACGCGGACGTGGATCAGGCTGCGGAACATCACGTTCTTGACCCCGTGGGCGACGCCGCCGGCGAACGAGGACGCCAGGTAGAAGCCGACTCCGATGAAGAGCGCCGGCAGAGCAAGCCCCAGGCCCTGGACCGCGGCGGCGGCGAGCCCGGTGGCGGCGACCGCCCCGGCGGCGATCCGCGGCGAGATCAGCAGCGCCCCCAGGGCCATCCCCACCGTCCACACCGAGAACATCAGCCCGTAGACGAAGTCGCCGCCGCCGAGCACCTCCTCGACGAAGAAGAGCTCCGCGACCCAGACCGCCGACATGAACAGCAGGGAGCCGAAGGCGACGTACATGACCAGCGCCAGGGTGCGCTCGCGAAGCAGGATCGTGACGCCGTCGCGAGCCCGGTATTGCTCCTCGGCCCCGGCGGCCGGCGGGCGGCGCACGCGCAGAGCCAGCGCAGCGACGGCGACCGCCGCGAAGGTGGCGGCGTCGGCGGCCATCGCCAGCTCGAGTCCGCCGGCCGAGTAGAGCAGCGCCCCGATCACCGGGCCGATGCCGAAGCCGACGTAGCGGAAGGTCTCGACGTGGCCGTTGGCCTCCTGCACGCGCTCGGCGCCGGCGAGCGGCGGCACGAGCGCGAACTCGGCCGGCTGGGCGATCGCGAAGACCACCCCGAGCAGCGCCGTCAGCGCCAGCAGTGGCACCACCGCGGTGGTCAGCCCGCAGACCGCGGCGATCACCGCCCCGGCCCCCGAGATCGCCGCCAGCAGCCGGGTGGTCTCGTGGCGGTCGACCAGGACCCCGGCCTGACCGGCGACCGCGACCGAGGGGCCGAAGAGGCAGATCCAGAGCAGCGCCACGGCGAAGCTCGAGTCGGTGAGGTTTCGGACCTCGAGCCCCAGGGCGACGATCGCGACCCAGTCACCGAGCGCCGAGAGCCCGACCGAGGTCGAGACCAGGGCGAAGTCGCGATTGCGCAGGAGGCTTCCCGGGCGCACGCCGCCAGTATCTCCGAGCCCGAGCCGCCGGCACCGTGATCGCGGCCACAGGGTCAGGCATGATCCAGCCATGGTCGTCGGCGCGATGACGTATCTCTACCGGCGCCTCGGTGGCGCCTATCCGGTCGCCTTCCTCGCGGTCGAGCTGCAGACGGCGCTGCTGATCGTCGCCGGCACCCTGGGGCTGTTCAGCTTCTACTACGAGGGCAGCTGGGCCGAGTACCTGACCGTGCTCGGGCTGGCGCTGGTGCTCACGGAGCTGACGATCTTGGCCACCCTCTATCGCGCCCGGCCGCTGATCCGCCCGATTCGCGAGTGGATCGACGGCGCCCGCGACCCGGAGTCGACCGAGCGCGCCTGGGCGGCGACGATCGACCTGCCGCCGCGGCTGATCAAGCAGGCGCTGGTCGCGCCGGTGGTCTTCTCGGTGTTCCCGATCTGCATCGGCGGGATCGCGATCCTCGGCCTCGCCTGGTACTCGATCTTCCCGCTGCTGGCGGGGTCGGCGATCGCGATCGGCTACTCGACCATGCTCCACTACCTGGCGACCGAGGCGGCGATGCGGCCGGTGTTGTTGGAGATCGGTTCCGACGCGGCGCCGCGGCTCTCCTCCGATTTCTGGGCCGTGCCCTTGAGCTGGCGGCTGTTGGTGGCGCTGCCGATGATCAACCTGATCACCGGGCTGGTGGTCGCCGCGCTCACCTCGAGCGGCGACGGCGCCTCGGACCTCGGCCTCGACGTGATCGTGGCGCTGCTCGTCTCGACCACGATCGCGCTCGAGCTCACGGTGTTGTTGTCGAAGTCGATCCTGAGCCCGCTCGGGGACCTCGGCCGGGCGCTGCAACGGGTTCGCGACGGTGACTACGAAGCCGCGGTCACGGTGACCACCGGGGATGAGATCGGCGAGCTCGCCGCGAGCTTCAACCGGATGGTCGCCGGGCTCGCCGAGCGCGAGCGCATCCGCGAGGCCTTCGGCACCTACGTCGACCGGGAGATCGCCGAGTACATCCTCTCCGAGGGCTTCAGCGAGGAGGGGGTCGAGCTCGAGGTGACGGTGATGTTCTGCGACGTCCGCGACTTCACCGAGTTCGCCGCCGATGCGACCCCGGCCGAGGTCGTCGCCGCGCTCAACCGCCTGTTCGAGGTGATCGTGCCGATCATCGCCGGCCAAGGCGGCCACATCGACAAGTTCGAGGGCGACGGCCTGCTGGCGGTCTTCGGCGCCCCCGAGCCGTTCGCCGACCACGCCGACCGCGCGGTGCGGGCGGCGTGTGAGATCGGGGTCGAGGTCAACGAGCGCGACCGCGCCGGCGGGCTGCGGGTGGGGGTCGGGGTCAACAGCGGCAAGGTGATCGCCGGGGCGGTCGGCGGGGCGGGGCGACTCAACTTCTCGGTGATCGGCGGCGCGGTCAACGTTGCCTCCCGGGTCGAGGCGCGCACCCGCGAGACCGACGACGACATCCTGATCACCCAGGAGACCTGGGTCCGCCTCTCGCACGAGTTCGAGGCCGAGAACCGGGGCAAGGTCGAGCTGCGTGGGCTCAGCGAGCCGGTCGCGCTCTACGCGCCGAAGCTCGCCGGGCGGCCCGAGTCGGCGCTCAGCCCTCGGGTCCTCGAACGCTCTCAGCGCCGGCGACCGCGGGGCGCGGCCTGGTGGCGCCTCGGGACCGATCCCGGTGAGATGATCCGAGGCGGCGCTTCCTCAGTCAGAGGTGGGCTCAGGCGCCGAACTTGAACCGGACGTGCTGGTGCTCGCCGTCCTTGGTCCGCTTGCAGTTGACGCGGAAGACCTCGTCGCCGATCTGGGCCTCGGAGCACCGCCAGCCCTTGGGCCGATTCTCGCCCTTGAACACGTAGCGGTTGGCGACCTTGCGGGCGACAGAGCAGGCGACGTTGTAGCCCTTGAGGTTGAACCAGCCGAAGCCCGTCGTCGAAGCTCTGGCCGCAGCGCACGTCCCAGCCGTGGGTGGGCTCGGCGGCCGCAGGTGCGGCGGCGGCGAACGGCGCGGCGAGCACCAGGACGACGAGCAGGCAGCGCAATCTGGTCACGAAGCCGACCCTACCTCAGGTTCTCGGCGACTCCAAACGCTGGGTTGGCGGGCTCGATCCGGGTACTAACGGAGGGTGAGCCGCTTGCGCTATCTGAACCCGTTCCTGATCCGCGCCGCGGTTCGCGACATCCGCCGGATCCTCGGCGGCGGTGGCCCGAAGCTGGTTCGCCTGGTGAGCATCGGCCACCCGCGGGGGCTGATCATCCCGACCTCGACCGTGACGATCGAGGTCGAGGCCAAGGACGGCCACACGGAGCGTTTCGAGCCGCTGGTGCCGGTCCCTTTTCCCTACGCCTGGACCTGGCGGATCGCCCACCGGCTCGGGGTGCCGCTGGTTCGCGACGTCGAGCCCGAGAAGCTCAGCTTCCAGTTCGGCGTTCCCGGCCGGTCTTAGGACGAGCGCTCTAGCCTGCCCCGGGTGAGCCTCGAGCTCCGCCCGACCACCCCCGCCGACCTCGACTACGTCGCCGCGATCGAGGCCGACCCCGAGGCGGCGCCGTGGATCGTTCCCTGGCCGCGGGCGCTCCACCGGCGCTCGCTCGGCGATCCGGCCCACGATCACCTGATCGTCGCCGAGGCGGGCGAACCTGTCGGCATTGTCTTGATCGCCGATCTCAATCACGAGCACCGCTCGCTCGAGCTGCGCCGGATGGTGGTCGCCGCGCCGGGGCGCGGCACCGGGCGCCGGGTGCTCGCACTGGCGCTCGACCGCTGCTTCGAGGTCCACGAGGCCCATCGGGTCTGGCTCGACCTGAAGCCCGAGAACGAGCGCGCCCGACGCGCTTACGAGGCGGTCGGCTTCGTCTACGAGGCGACGATGCGCGATGTGATCCGGCTCGACGACGCCTATGAGCCGCTCGAGGTGATGTCGGTGCTCGAGTCCGAGTGGGCGGCGCGGCGCAAGATCGAGCGCTTCTATCGGCTCTTCAACGCGCGCGAGATCGAGGCGCTGACCGAGCTGATGCGCGCCGACGTCGACTGGCCGAACGCGTTCGAGGGCGGCCGCCTGCTCGGCCGCGACGCGGTGCGCGACTACTGGGCCCGCCAGTTCGCGGTCATCGACCCGCGGGTCGAGCCGCTGCGGGTGGCGCTCCGCGAGGACGGCACGGTCGAGGTCCGCGTCCACCAGGTCGTCAACGATCCCTCCGGCGATCTGATCGGCCAGGGCCAGGTCCTGCACCGCTACCGCTTCGACGACGCCGGGCTGGTCGCCCGGATGGACGTGGTCGAGGTCGCGGACGAGGTTATGGAAGCGCCCTCCTCGGTCCGCGGTCGATAGAGTCGCCGCGTCGCCGGCAAAGGGAGAGTGATGAACAGGTCAAGCCGAAGTGGGGGGCTTGCGCTGATCGCGCTGCTCGCCTGCGCCGCCTTCGCCGCTCCGGCTGCGGCCAAGGGTGGCCTCGAGGCGACGATCACCCGCAACGCCCAGGGGATCCCGACGATCGAGGCCGACGACTTCAAGAGCCTCGGCTACGGCTACGGCTACGCCTTCGCCAAGGACAACATCTGCACGATCGCCGACACCTATCTGACCTCGAACGCCGAGCGCTCGCGCTGGTTCGGCCCCGACGCCGAGACGCCCGAGGGCTTCACCAACCTCGACTCAGACTTCTTCTACCAGCGGATCAAGGACCAGCGGACGGTCGAGGAGCTCACCAACCAGCCGCCGCCCGACGGCCCCAAGCGCAACGTCAGGCGCGCCGTCGCCGGCTACGTCAAGGGCTACAACCTCTACCTCGAGAGGACCGGCGTCGACAACCTCCCCGACCCGCGCTGCGCCGGCGAGCCCTGGGTGCGCCCGATCGACAAGTGGGACGTCTACCGGCGCTTCTATGAGCTCGACCTCTACGCCAGCGCCGGGGCCGCGATCGACGGGATCGCCGGCGCCCAGCCGCCGGGTGCGGCGACGCCGCCCGCTCCGAGGCCGAGCCGCGGCGCGGTCGAGCGGCTCGGGCGGGCGCTGGAGCCCGACGCGCTCGGCTCCAACGCCTGGGGGCTCGGCAGCGAGGTGACCAAGTCGGGCGGCGGCATCGTCCTCGCCAACCCGCACTTCCCCTGGCAGGGCCCGCGGCGCTTCTACCAGTCGCACCTGGTGGTCCCGGGCAAGTTCAACGTCTCCGGCGCCAGCCTCTTCGGCGCCCCGGTGATCAACATCGGGCACACGCGCAATCTCGCCTGGAGCCACACGGTCTCGACCGCGTACAGGTTCACGCCGATGTTCCTCGAGCTCGCCCCCGGCGACCCGACGACCTACCTCGTCGACGGCCAGCCCGAGCCGATGACGGCGAACGAGACCACGGTCGAGGTGCTGCAGCCCGACGGCTCGGTCGCGCCGCAGACGCGGACGCTCTACAGCAGCCGCTACGGCCCGATCGTCAACTCGATCCAGGGCCAGGACCTGTTCGCCTGGACCGCCGACTCCGCCTACGCGATGTACGACGTCAACGCCGCCAACGGGCGCCTGATCAACCACTTCTTCGAGATCAACAAGGCGCAGTCGACCAAGGACGCGCTCGCGATCCTGCGCAAGTTCGAGGGCATCCCCTGGGTCAACACGATCGCCGCCGACTCCAAGGGCCGGGCGCTCTACGCCGACATCGGCGCGATCCCCAACGTCCCCGACGAGAAGGCGGTCGACTGCGCCGGCGGCATCGGCGTGCTCTCCTTCCCCGCCTTCGGCCTGCCGGTGCTCGACGGCTCGCGCTCGGAGTGCGCGCCCGGCACCGACCCCGACTCGGCGGCGCCGGGGATCTTCGGCGCCTCGCAGCTGCCGGTGCTCCAGCGCCGCGACTACGTCGCCAACAGCAACGACAGCTACTGGCTCACCAACCCCGCCCAGCCGCTCGAGGGCTACCCGCGGATCGTCGGCGACGAGGGCACCGCGCGCTCGCTGCGCACCCGGCTCGGGCTGAAGATGATCGAGGGCCGGCTCGCCGGCACCGACGGCTTTGCGGGCAACAAGTTCACCCGCAACCAGGTGCGAAAGCTCGTCTTCCAAAACCGCCACTACGGCGGCGAGCTCTTCCGCGACGACCTCGCCGCCTTCTGTCGCGCCAACCCGACCCTGACCGACTCCGGCGGAGCCGCCGTCGACGTCGCCGAGGCCTGCCCGGCGCTCGAGGGCTGGGACCTGAAGGTCAACCTGGAGAGCACCGGGGCGCTGCTCTTCGACCGCTTCCTCGCCAACCTCGGCGACTTCCCCTTCGCGAATCCGTTCGACCTCGCCGACCCGGTGAACACGCCGAACGGCCTCGACACCTCGGACCCGGCGGTGGGCACCGCGCTCGCCGACGCGGTCACCGACCTGCGCAGCTCGAACATCCCGCTCGACGCGCCCTACGGCGACTACCACTACGAGCAGCGCGGCTCCGAGCGGATCCCGATCCACGGCGGGACCGGCGACCCGGACGGGATCTTCAACGCGATCTACGGCGAGTTCAAGCCCGGGATCGGCTACGACGAGATCAGCGACGGCTCCAGCTTCGTCATGGTCACCAGCTTCGAGGGCGGCTGCCCCAAGGACCGCTCGATCCTCACCTACTCGCTCTCGGAGAACCCGGCCTCCAAGTACCACTCCGACCAGACCCGGCTCTACTCGCAGAAGAAGTGGGTCGACCCGCCCTTCTGCGCCGGCGAGGTCGAGCGCACGGCGAAGCAGGTCAAGGTGGTTCGGAGCCGCTAGGCGCCGTCGCCCGCCGGCCGCTCGAGCTCGGCGACCAGCTCGTCGAGCTTCAGCTCCTTGAGCTCGCCCGAGACCGCGTCGAGCTCGGCCTTGCAGAACTCGATCAGGCCCTTGGCCTCGACGCAGAGCCCGAGCGTCTCGCGCAGCTCGGCCTCGCCCGAGTCGAGCCGGGCGATGATCGCCTCGAGTCGCGCGACCGCGGTCTCGTAGTTCTCAGGTGCGCTCGTCGCTTCCATCCGCTTCCACCTTTGCCCCGACAGCATCGTCGGCGAAGCGGATGACAACCCGCTCGCGCTCGCGGGCCGCCGCAGCCCTCGCGATCGGGGCGCCGTCCGGATCGCTGACCAGCGCATAGCCGCGCTCGAGCGTGCGCTGGGGATCGTGGGCGTCGATCGCCTGCGCGGCCGTGGTCAGCTGGCGGCGCGCCGCGGCATCGGCCGCAGCGAAGGCCGAGGCCTTGCGCGAGGCGACCAGCGCGTGCGTGCGGGCGAGGTCGCGGCGGGCCGTCGTTCGCCGGGTCGGCCGAGGCACGGACCTCGCGCAGGAGCTGGTGCAGGCGACCGCGCTCGCCGCGCAGGGCGCGCTCGGGGGCGCGCGAGCACTCGGCGAGGCGCTGGGCGCGGCGGGCGACCGCGGCGGTGCCGGCTCGGCCGGCGGTCTTGGCGGCTTCGCTCAGCCCGGCGCGGGCGGCGGCCAGGTCGAGGCCGATCAGGGTCTCGGCGGCGTGGGTCGGGGTCGAGCAGCAGGCGGCGGCGACGTCGTCGATCAGCGTCCGGTCGACCTCGTGGCCGACGGCGCTGACGACCGGCAGGCGCAGCAGGGCGATCGTCCGGCAGAGATCCTCGTCGCAGAACGCCCACAGGTCGGTGAGGCTGCCGCCGCCGCGACAGACGACCGCGACCTCGACCGCCGGGACCTCGGCGAGCCCGCGCAGGGCGGCGGCGATCGCGCCGGCGGCGCGGCGGTCCTGGACCGGGGCGTCGGCCCAGACGATCGTCCCCCGCCAGCCGCGGCGCTCGAGCCCGGCGAGCAGGTCGGCGCAGGCGGCGCTCTGGCGCGCGGTCACCACCCCGATCGTCTTCGGCAGCAGGGGGCGGTCGAGCAGCTTCTGCGGCTCGAGCAAACCGTCGGCGGCGAGCCGCCGGCGCGAGCGCTCGAGCTGGGCGAGCAGGTCGCCCTCGCCGGCGAGGCGGATGTAGGTGGCGCGGAAGCTGAAGCTCGGCGAGGCGGTGGCGCTGCCCGGGGTAGTAGTCGGGCCCGCCGCCGATCACCACCTCGGCGCCGTCCTTGAGCGCGCCCTCGGGCAGCTTCAGCCGCTCGAGGGCGTCGTTCCAGATCGCGCAGCGGACAGCTCCCTCGGAGTCGCGGAGCTCGAAGTAGGTGCTGGTCCGCGCCTGCTTCAGGTTGAAGACCTCGCCGATCAGCAGCACCCGCGGGCGGGCGCGCAGGAAGTCGCGAAAGCCGGCGGCCCACTTGCCGACCTCATACGGGCCCGGCAGATCGGGGTCGGCGGCGGCCTGGTCGGCAACGACGGCGCCGGGAAGCGGGCTCTGGGAGTCGAAGGCCATCTGGATCGAGTCGGATGATGGCGCCGGGCCCTGACGGCACGCGGAGGTAGGTTTGGCGCGTGATGAGACCGGCGCTCGCCCTGGTCGCGCTGATCGCGCTCACCGTGCCCGCCTTCGCCGATGCGCGCGCGACCGAGCCCGCCGGCCGCTACGCCTACGAAGTCCCGGTGCTCGCCGACTCGCCCTGGCCGCAGATGCGCCGCGACTCGCGCAACACCGCCGCCAGCCCGATCCGCGGGCGCTATCGCGGCGACGCGCCGTGGTCGTTTCGGACCGGGCGCGGGATCTTCTCGACCCCGGTGCTCGGCGCCGACGAGACCGTCTACGTCGGCTCGGCCGACGGCAGCTTCTACGCGCTCGACCGCTACGGCGAGCGCAAGTGGCGCTTCGGCACCGGCGGGATCATCGACGCGGCGGCGGCGCTCGGCGCCCGCCGCCCGAGTCGCGAGTTCCCGATCACGATCGGCTCCGGCGACGAGACGCTCTATCAGCTGCGCAGCGCCGACCGGCCGCTCTCGCGCCGCAAGCGCCTGCGCTGGCAATTCCGCACCGGGCTCGCCCCGGCGACCGGGCAGCTGGTCAACTGGTGGGAGGGAAACCCGGCCTACGGGCCCGACGGCAACCTCTACGTCGGCAACACCGGCGGCGGCACCTTCTCACTGACCCCCGGCGGCGAGCAGCGCTGGGTCGTCCAGCGCGACAACTCGGTCTGGACGACGCCCGCCTTCGACGCTGCCGGCAACAGCTACTGGGGCTCGGTCGACTTCTATGCCTTCTCGCTCGACCCGGCCGGCAACCAGCGCTGGCAGACCTTCACCCCCGGCTACGTCACCTCCTCGCCGGCGCTCGGCGCCGACGGCACCGTCTACGTCGGCTCCTTCGACCGCGCCCTGCACGCGCTCGACCCCGCGACCGGCGCCGAGCGCTGGGCCTTCCCGACCGCCGACCACATCTACAGCTCGCCGGCGCTCGCCAGCGACGCTTCCGGCGCGACCAGCGCGATCTACATCGGCTCGGCCGACGGCTCGGTCTATGCGGTCGCGCCCGACGGCACCCAGCTGTGGCGCTATGACACCGGCGAGCCGGTGCGCTCCTCGCCGGTGCTCGGGCGGGCGCCGCGCGGCGACGGTCGGATCGTCTACGTCGGCTCCTCGAACGGCAAGCTCTACGCGCTCGACGCCGCGACCGGGGCGCGGCGCTGGTCGTTCGACACCACCCCGAAGGGCGCCGCGCTCGCCGATCGCAACGACCTCAACGGCTCGCCGGCGCTCGGCGCGCCGCGGCGTCTACATCGGCGGCGAGCACGGCCGGGTCTGGTTCGTCCCCTACGACTACTGCCGCGAGGTCGACGACCGCCGCTGCTCCACCGACCCGGGCCAGGAGTTCGGCGCCGACGTCGACCGCGTCTTCCCGGTGACTCCGGGCGGGACCACCCTGACGGGCTCCAAGGAGAGGGTGCCCGCAGCGACCGCGCTGGCGACCCGGCTGATCGTCCGCCGCGGCGGGCTGACGCTCGACGCGGCGATCGACCCGGGCGTCCAGGTGAGCGCCGATCCGCCGTTCGAGTTCGAGACCCAGCTCTCCGGCGACGGCCACTACCTGTTCATCCGCCCCGACGGGATCCTGCGGTCGAACACCAAGTACCGGGTCCAGGTGGCGGGCGGCTGGAGCGCCGGCGACGAGGCCGGCGGCTTCGACGACACGCTTCGGTTCAAGACCGAGCCCGCAGGCGGGCGCAAGCTGCCGCTCGCGGTCGGCAGGCGCGAGGTCGGCGCGCTCGAGCTCAGCCGCCTGGCGCTGCCGCTGCCGGCGCTGCTGCCGAGCGTCAACCAGATCGGCTTCGACTCCTACGACCTGATCGCCGGGACGCTGGCGAAGCAGAAGACCGGCCCCCGAAGCGGCCGGATCCTGCTCTGGGTGGTCGGCGCGCGGCGCGGCAAGTCGGGCGCCGCCAAGGTCGACCCCAACGGCGGCTTCGCCTTCCCCCTCTACGGCACTTACCGGCGCGACCAGATCGCCCTCAACGCCAGCCAGGTCAACCTCCAGTTCAGCTTCGGCTCGGTGCCGCTGCGCAGCTTCGACTTCCGCGGCGGCCTCGACGCCGACGCGCAGCTTCGCCCCGGGGGCAAGCCTCTACGGCCAGGTCAGCTGCGCCGATGTCCCCAACTACTCGGCCCAGCTGCGGATCGCCGGCGTCTGCAACGAGAGCGACACCCTGGCGTCCTACGGGACCTTCCTCGGCGACGGCTACGAGCGCGGCGGCGCCAACCTGAAGCCGCGCGGTCTCAGCGCCGGGGAGGTGGCGCTGACCCGCCCGACCGCGACCGCCGACGGCGAGGCGACCGTGTCGCTGTCGCTCAGCGGCGGCGCCCGATACCGCGCCGGCGCCCACCTCGCCTCGATCCTCTTGGTCGACGCTGCCACCGGCGCCCCGGTCCCGCTCGACTATCGCGCCCTGACCAACCCTGTGGTCGACGCCGCCGGCAACGTCTCCCAGGTGCGGCTGCGGATCCCGGCGGGGACCGAACTGCCACCGTCGCTGCGCGCCTACACGATCGCCGACGTCTTCCCGCTGGCGGCGAGCGAGCTCGGACCCTGAGCTGAGCGTCGCCGGGTTGGCGCCGCGGCCTCGGCGTCGTCGAGCGCTCGCTTGAGCCGAGCCCTCGGCACGGCGTAGCGCTCGAGCTCGCGCCCGTCGGTGGACACGACCTCGATCAGAATGCCCCCGTCTGCGCCAACGCCGCCCGCGCTCGAGAGCGTCAGCAGCGCCGGCTCGAGCTCGCCAGGTCCGCAGATCCGCAGCGCCGGCACCGCACCTCGTGGCGAGGCGATCGCGTCGAGATCGGCGAGCTCGGACAGCGCCAGGGTGCGCTCGTCGGCCTCGAGCTTCGCGGACCGGTCTGCGACCCTGGCCACGGCCTCATCCTCGGAGGGTCGCGGAGCGGCGGCGAACCGGGTTCCGAGCAGGGCGAGCGCCGACCCGGCGCATCCCGCGACCCTGCGTGTGTTCATCCCTGCGAACCCTCCATCTCCGGGCCGAAGCGACCGCGCCCCACGCGGCCGCCTCGACCACCCCCTTTCGGTTAGTCCCCTGTTTCCGCGAATCGAGGACTCAACCCTGGGCTGGCCGCATATCCGACCCCGGCGCGGCGCCAGAAGCGCGCGGCTAAAGCCCCTGCAGGCTCCGCCGCCGCAGCCGCGGATCGTCGATCGCCGGCGCCACCCAGCCGTCGTCGACCGGGTTCACCGTCGTTCCCGGCGGCACGATCTCGTCGATCCGGTCGAGGACGTCCTGCGCTCAGGCGGATCTCGGCGGCGGGAAGCTGGCTTTCGAGCTGCTCCATCGTCCGCGGGCCGATGATCGGCGCGGTCACCGCCGGGTGCTCGAGCAGGAAGGCGAGCGACATCTCGATCAGCGTCAGCCCGGCCTCGTCGGCGAGCTTGGCGAGCGCGTCGGCGGCCTCGAGCTTCGCCTGGTTCTCGGCGATCGACATGTCGTAGCGGTCGGGGATCATCTGCGCGCGGCGGGTCTCGGGCAGGTCGGAGTCGAGGCGGTAGCGGCCGCTGAGCCAGCCGCCGGCGAGCGGGCTCCAGGGGATGACGCCGATCCCGTAGCGCTCGCAGGTCGGGAGCAGGTCGCGCTCGATCTGGCGGACGAGGATCGAGTAGGGCGGCTGCTCGGTGACGAAGCGCTGGCGCCCGCGCTTCTCGGCCACCCACTGGGCCTCGACCACGGCCGAGGGCGGGAAGGTCGAGGAGCCGATGTAGCGGACCTTGCCGGCGCTGACCAGGTCGCTGAGCGCCGCCAGCGTCTCGTCGATGTCGGTCTCGAGCTCGGGGCGGTGGATCTGGTAGAGGTCGATCCAGTCGGTGTCGAGCCGCCGCAGCGAGTTCTCGACCTCCTGCGATGATCCAGCGGCGCGAGTTGCCGAACTGGTTCGGATCGTCGCCCATCTTCCCGTGCACCTTGGTCGCGAGGAAGACCTGGTCGCGCCGCCCGGCGAGCGCCTTGCCGACGATCTCCTCCGACTCGCCGCGCGCGTAGACGTCGGCGGTGTCGACGAAGTTGATCCCCGCGTCGAGCGCCGCGTGGATGATCGCGATCGACTTGTCGTGATCCGGCTCCCCCCAGGCGCCGAACATCATCGCCCCGAGGCAGAGCGGGCTTACCTGGACACCGGTGGATGCGAGCTGGCGGGTCTGCATGGG
>CAWGCG010000005.1:0-674064 GCA_963821025.1 uncultured Solirubrobacterales bacterium
CGGCATCTGTTCTTTCCTCCTGGGTAACCAATCAAGACTGGATGAGTGCGGGGAGAGTCTGAGTGACGGCTGAGTGACCGGTCATCAGCCGAATTGGATGATTCGGCGGCGCCTCGACTCCCTGGCGTCAGCACGAGCTGCACCCGGACCTCGGCTCCCCTGTCGTGCTACGACGCCACGGCGCGGGCCGTCATCTACGAGGCCGCGAAGTTCTTAACATCGCTTGAGGCGCCGGGAAGGCCGTCTTTACCCGTTGGTCGCACACTCAGTGATGAAGGAGGTGATTCGATGAGCACCCTGTTCCATTCGCGGCGGGCCTGGATCGTCATCGCGACCCTCGTCGCCATCGCGATCGTCGTCCTCTTGGTCGCCTACTCCGGCGGCGGGAGCGGCGTCGGCTACTAGCCTGGCGGCGGCGTTTTTGCGCAGCGCACTACGACGGTGAACGGCGGAGGCGAGCACAAAATCTCAATCGGCGATCTGCTGCGCCACCCACCTAGCAGCAGGCGACGCTCGTCGTCTCGTTCGCGGGTTCCACGTCGCCGTGAGTCACGAACACCTCCCAGCGCTCGCCGTCCGGAGCGGTAACCCAAATCTTGTCCTGCTTGGCATAGCAGCAAGTGGTGTCCATCTCGTCAAAGGTGGCGAGGCCAGCCTCGACCAGGCGGGCGCGGGTCCGCAACACGTCGTCTGTCGACCCGACCTGGATGCCGGCGTGATTGAACGCGCCGGCTCCCTGGCGCTCGCCCTCGTTCAGGGTGAAGTTCAGCGCCGGTTCTGTGACCTCAAACTTCGCATAGCCCGGGCGCAGCTTGCTTGGCGCGACGCCGAACAGGGCCTCGTAGAAGGGCAGGGCGCGATCGATGCTCTCGACGGTCAGCGCAAGGTGCGGTCTCAGGACAGCCATGCGGACAGTTCCTCCAGTGCTTCGGGCTTGACGTAGTAGTAGGCCCACAGACCTTGGCGCTCTGAGCCGACGATCCCGGCCTCCCGCAGCTTCTTCAGGTGGTGGGAAACCGTGGGCTGCGAGAGATCGAACAGCGGCACGAGCTCGCAGACGCACACCTTGCCGGCGTGCTTGCGCAAGACGTCGACGAGCTGCATCCGCACCGGGTCGCCGAGCGCCTTGGCCACTTCGGCCATCCGCTCGGCGTGCTCGCGCTCGATGTCGGGGTAGACCACCGGCTCGCAGCACGGCTGGCCGTTCGGGCTCTTGGTCTTCGGGGCAAGCTCCAGATCGATGGGCATCTATCTACATATATCGATTGAAAAGATATTTGTCAATCGAATAGTCTGAGAGCGTGCGTAAGAGAGTCAACCGGAACCGGGGCAGATGAAGGGATCAGCAATGGCTACACAACTGGCGCAGCTCGACGTGGACCTAGTGACCCGCGGTCACCTGGAGCGAGGGCTAGGGGCGCTGGAGGAAGAGTTCTCGGGAATCTTCGGCCCCGAGACGATCGAGCGCTACATGGCCGAGTCGCTGAGCGAGATCGGCGCGGCGCGGGTCAAGAACTTCGTCCCCCTATTCGTCCACCGGTTTGCTCGTGAGAGGCTGAGGGCGCTGGCGCAAGCCGACGAAATGCTGACCAAGGAAGTGCCCGAGGTCCTGTTCGTATGCGTCCACAACGCGGGGCGCAGTCAAATGGCCGCGGGTCTGCTCAACAGGCTGGCCGAGGGTCGCGTCCACGTCCGCACGGCTGGCTCGGACCCGGCGGATGAGATCAACCCGGCGGCGGTGGACGCCATGGCCGAGGTCGGGGTCGACCTCTCCCAAGAGTTTCCGAAGCCGCTCACCGACGAGTTCGTACGAGCTGCCGATGCCGTGATCACGATGGGCTGCGGGGACGCGTGCCCGCTCTACCCGGGCAAGCGCTACGAGGACTGGGAGCTGGAGGACCCAGCCGGCAAGGACCTAGACACGGTGCGGCGTATCCGCGACGAGATCGAGGAGCGAGTCCGCCGGCTACTGGGAGAGCTAGTCGCGGATGACCCGGCCTGACCTGGCCCGGCGGGCTGCCGCCGAGGGCCTGGCGACGTTCGCACTGGTCTTTGCCGGCTGTGGCGCGATCGTCGCAAGCTCGGTCTACGACGGCGCGTTGGGGACGGTCGGGATCGGCCTTGTCTTCGGCCTGATCATCATGGTGATGATCTATGCGACGGGCCACCTGTCCGGCGCGCACATCAATCCGGCCGTGACGGTCGCCTTCACGCTGACGCGTCGTTTCCCCGCCCGCGAGGCGGTCGCATATATCGCCGCTCAGCTCGCCGGGGCGGTCGCCGGCGCGCTGGTTCTGCTGGCCGTTTGGCCGGATCAGCCAGCTGAGCTGGGCGCAACGGTCCCAAGCGTCGGCGTCGGCGGGGCGTTCGTCTACGAGCTGATCCTGACGGCCTTCCTGATGTTCGTGATCATGGCCGTGGCGACCGACACGCGGGCGGTCGGCGCTGCCGCGGCCATCGCCATCGGCGGAACTGTCGGGCTCGACGCGCTGTTCGGCGGCCCGGTTACAGGAGCGTCGATGAACCCGGCGCGCTCATTCGGTCCGGCGCTCGTTGCCGGCCAGTGGCTGGACTTCTGGGTTTACCTGACGGCCCCACCCCTGGGCGCAGCCATCGGTGCCCTGGCGTACCAAGCTGTTCGCGGCCGAGCCTAGTTGGCGCGCGCCGGTCGCTGGCACTGTCGAGTGGCGGCCGGTCTCCGAGGACGTTCATCACCCCGATTTGCACCCCAGCGCCAAACCTAGTTGTGCTTCGCCCGCTCGGCCGCCGCCGTCACGGTCGGATCGTCCATCAGGCCCATCAGGACGTAGTGGCCGCTCGTGTCGATCCGCCAGACGCCGATCTGCGCCGTGCTCGGGATCGGGGCGGTCAGGTCCACGTCGCCGGTGTCGAGGCCGGTGAAGGTCGCGTGGCGCTCGACCATCACGACCGGCTCGCCCTCCTCCGTCTCGTTCCACTCCCACGGCTCGACCTCGGCAAGCGGCGGGAACAGTTCGAGCACGCGGTTAGTCAGGTCGTCTCGGGTCATCGCTCCTCCTGTGATTCTGCGTCGTTCATCGGTCGAGTGGGTCGCCGCCAGAGAACCCTCGGCCGAGCGCGGTCGCCCGACGAGACACCCCAGGTGTCTCCCAGGTGTCTAAGTCCTTGCGGACCGGTGCGGAATCGTGCGTGGCGGTGCGTGCCTGACCCAGGCGTGCCACGCACGAGCCTGACAGTCGGGGCGACTGGATTTGAACCAGCGACCTTTCGGCCCCCAGCCGAATGCGCTACCAGACTGCGCCACGCCCCGGTATTCGTGGGGAAGTCTACGTCAGGCCACGGGCTCGAGCCTTGAAGCGGGCGGCGGGGCTCGAACCCGCGCCAAAGCCTTGGAAGGGCCTTATGCAACCACTACACCACGCCCGCGGCGACTCCAGATGATATCCCGCTCATAGCCTGGCGAATCCCTTGATCAGCAGGTATGCCCCGAAGCCGAAGCAGAGCTCCAGCGTGATCATGCGCCGGTGATCAGCGAGCCAGTCGCCAGCGGGCTCACCGCCGCCCCGAGCGCGAGCGGGATCACCTGCGCGAGAAGCTCGCCCACGCGAGGACTCTAAGCGCGCCCAGGGCGAATCCGCAGCTAGTGGACCGCGAGTCCGAAGTCGGTGGTGTAGATGCCGCCGGGATCATCGTCGCTCATTGGCGTCCCGGCGGAGAAGCCGACCCCGATGTCGCGAAAGTCGCGGCTGAGGATGTTCGCCCGGTGGCCGGAGCTGTGCATCCAGGCGGCGACGACCGCGCGCGGGGTGCCGCGGCTGCCCATCCCCCAGACGATGTTCTCCCCATAGCCCCAGGCGGAGAGGCCGTCGCCGAGGTAGCCGACGCTCTCGAGCCGCGTGTCGAGCACGGCCTCGCCCGGGCACTGGTGTGAAAAGCAGCCGGTGCCGTTCATGCGGTCGTTGTGGCGCTGGGCCGCCTTTTGCAGCTTGCGGTGGCGATCGAGCGGACGCAGGCCCGCTTCGGCACGCTCGCGGTTGATCAGGCAGAGAACGACGTCACGCGCTTTGCCGTTGCTGAGCTTCTGCGGATTCGAGGTGGCGGCCGAGCCGCAGCCCGCGCCCTCGGCGAGGGCGGCCGGCGCCCCGCCCGCGAGCGCGAGTGCGGCAACGATCAGCGCCGGCGAAAGCCCGAGCGCGAGACGCTTGAGGATGCCTGCCATCGCACCTGCAATCGGTGCGCCCCGGTAAGGCCTTGAAGGCGTGGACGCCTATCGGACGTCCGTCCAGGCCCGCGAGTCAGTCGAGCTCGCGCCAGCCGAGCAGGATCGCGAAGGTCGCGTATCCCTTCTCGCAGCGGCTCTTCACCCGTCGGCCGACCACGCCCACGCCCAGCTCGTGGTACTTGGGCTCGAGGATGTCGGCGCGGTGGCCGTTGCTCGCCATCCAGTTGGCGACCATCGCCGCGGCGCTGACTGCGCAGCCGGTCTCCTCGGCGTAGCGCCAGGCGCGGGCGCTTTGCAGGTAGCCCACCCGTCCGATCCGGGTCTCGAGGTCCGGCTCTTTGCCGCAGCGGTGGGCGAGGCAGTCGCTGGCGGCCATCGTCCCGGCGTGCTGCTGGCTCGCCCGCTGCAGGCTCGTCTCGCGGGCCAGCTTGGAGAGCCCGTGAACCGAGCGTTGGGAGTTGAGCAGGCAGCGAGCGGCCTTGCGCAGCTCCCTGGTGTTGGCCTGCGAGGCGGGCGTCGTCGCCGACGCGCAGGAGGTGGCACGTGATCCTGCCGCTGCCGAGGTCCTCGGGCTGGCCGTCAGTGCCACCCATGCGAGCAGGGCGAGGAGGGTCGCCGCGAGCGCGCTCACCGCGACCATTCGCCCTCGAGCTGACGTCTGAACCCTGCTCATAGTCCCTGGAGAAGTAAAAAGCGCGCCCCTGCCGGCGCGCTGTGCCCATAACCCGCGACGAGGCGGCTAGTTGCGGCGCTCAGGCGTTCAATTTTGAGCGGGGGAGCCGGGATTCGAACCCGGGCTCACGGTTTTGGAGACCGCGCGCTTGGACCGCTGGCTCACTCCCCCGGGGGCGGGCAAGTTTAGATGCGGGCGGAGGGAGTCGAACCCCCACGCTCTTTCGAGCACCGGGACCTAAACCCGGCCTGTCTGCCAGTTCCAGCACGCCCGCGCCGGTGCAGCGCTTAGGTTGGCACGCCCCGCGCCGAGAGGCGGCGCGAGACCGGTTGCAGCGCATATGCTTGGCCGATGGTTGGCGTGACCGCCCGCGAGGGTTATGAGGTCTGGCGGCCGAACCGGGAAAAGGCCGAGTGCAAGACGATGAAGGCGCTGATCGCCTTCGTGCTGCTGATCAGTGCCGGACTCTTGATCGTGATCACGATCGGCGGCTGGGAGCGGCTGCTCGGTCCGAGCGTCGGCTTGATGTCGCTGCTGTGGGCGGCGCTCTACGTCCTCTTCGCGATCCTCGTCTTGCGCTGGAGCCGGGGCATCCTGCCGGTCGCTGCATCGCTGGCGATCATCCTCGGGATCTTCGCGGCGATCGCTGCGCCCGCCTGGTTCGCGCGTGCCAAGGACGGGCTCGACTCCCCTGCCCTGCCCGAGGACCTGCTCGGCCTGCTGACGTTGATCGTCGTCCCGGTCCAGCTGGTGTTGATCGTCGTCGCGATGATCGGCTTCAACCAGGAGTGGCACGTCGAGGAGGAGCGTCCGATCGGCGGGCAACCGCTGCACGGCGAGGGTGACGGCGACGACCAGATCGTGCCGGCGCCCGCCTGAGCCGGGCGTTCAGAACAGTGCGCGCTGCTCCTCGCGCGGCTCGATCAGGGCGGGGCCGTCCTGGCGCACGTCGTTGACCAGGTCGGGGACCTCGCGCACCACCAAGGCGTGCTCGGGCGCCGGCACCAGGAGCGCGAGCAGGTCTTCGGCAGGCAGATCGGGATCGAGCCAGGCCGCCTCGGCGCCCGGGTCGAGCACCACCGGCATTCGGTCGTGGATCGGCCGCATGAGCTCGTTCGGCGGGCAGGTGACCAAGGCGCAGCTGTGCACGATCTCGTCGCCTTGCTTGGTCGGCAGCTCGGCCCAGATCCCGGCGAATGCGAACAGGTCGGCGTCCGGGCGGCTGAACCAAACGGGGCGCTTGCCGTGCTCGTCACGCAGCCACTCATAAAACCCGTCGGCCGGAAGCAGGCAGCGGCGCTCACGAAACGAGTCGGCGAACGCCGGCTGGCTGGCCACCGATTCCGCGCGCGCGTTGATCAGCGGGCGTGCGCCCTTGCGCTCTGCCCAGCGCCCCGGCACCAGGCCCCAGCGCAGGCGACCGAGGTCGCGGACGCCGTCCGCCGACCGCACCGCAGGGACCGGATCCGTGGGAGCGATGTTGAAGCGGGGCTCCTCGGCCACCTCGATCGACTCGAGAATGTCGAAGCGCGCTCGCAGGCGCGCCGGATCGGGATTGGTGAGCGTGTAGCGGCCGCACATCGCGATCACGCTAGCCGATGCCGGAGGCGGGATTCGAACCCGCACGCCCCGAAGGACAATGGATTTTGAGTCCATCGCGTATGCCAGTTCCGCCACTCCGGCTCGAACGCAACGATAGTGGCGGCTGGCGGCGATAATCCTCCCGCTTGAACTCCGAGGAGCGCATGGAGATCGTTCGCGAGCTGTGCACGTTCGACGGCCGACTCGCAGGGACCGACGCCGAGCGCCGCGCCGCCAACCGGCTCGCCGAGCGGCTGAGCGCCGACGGGCGCCAGGTCGAGATCGAGCCGATCACCGTCCATCCCCAGGTCGGTCTCGTCTACGCCGCGCACTGCGCGCTCGGCTTCGCCGCGAGCCTGGTCGCGGTCTCGATCCCGGTGCTCGGGTTCGCCCTCGCCCTGCTCGCGGCGACCTCGATGTATCTCGACATGAACTCGCGCCTTTACCTGCTGCGGCGGCTGTTCTTCCGCAGGGCATCTCAGAACGTCGTCTCGGTCGGCGGACGCCCCACCGCCCCCGCCCGGCTGCTGATCACCGCCCATGTCGACGCCGCGCGGACCGGCGCCGTGTTCGCCCCGGCTCGGATGCGCGCGCTCGGGCGAATCGACCGCGCGCTGCCGTTCACGTTCAGCCCCTCGCGGCTGTTGTTCTGGTCGTTGGCGTTCCTGGTCCCGGTGCTCGCCGTCCGCGCGGCGGGCATCGACTCCCAGGCGATCTCGGTGGTCCAGCTTCTCCCCACCCTCGTGCTCCTGGTCGCGGCCTTCGCCTTGATCGACATCCAGCTCTCGCCGGTGGTCGCCGGCGCCAACGACAACGCCTCGGGCGTCGCCGTCGCCCTCTCGCTCGCCGACGAGCTCGCCGGCGAGCTGCCCGAGAACCTCGACGTCTGGATCGTGCTCACCGGCGGCGAGGAGTGCCTGATGGAGGGCATGCGCTCATTCGTGCGCTCACACCGAAAGCGCCTCGGCGCAACCCCCACCTACGTCGTCAACGTCGATTCGGTGGGTGCGGGGGACGTGCGCTTCGAGGTCGGCGAGGGACTGGCGGTCACCTACGAGCTGCGCTCGCGGCTGACCGAGCTCTGCGCGGCGGTCGCTGAAGCCGACCGCGACGACGGGGGGCGCTATCGGGCCGAGCCGCTGCGGCACGGCTTCGCCACCGATGCCCTGCCACCGCGGCTGCGTGGCCTGGCGGCGACGACGATCACCTGCCTGGGGCCCGACGATTACGTGCCCGCCAACCATCACACCACGGCCGATCTGCCGCGCTACGTCGACCCGGCGGCGGTCGACCGCGCCCACGACTTCGCGCTCGAGCTCATCCGCAGTCTCGACGCCGACCTCGGCCGGCGGCCCACCAAAGCCGAGGCGATCGCCTCGTGAACCGCCCGGCGCATGTCTGAGCGCGGCGAACTGCTCTGGCGCCCCTCGGCCGAGGCGATCGAGCGCTCCAACCTGACCCGCTACTCGCGCTGGCTCGAGGCCGAACGCGGGCTCGGCTTCGACGGCGACTACGAGGCGCTGCGCCGGTGGTCGATCGATTCGCTCGACGATTTCTGGGCGTCGATCTGGGATTTCTTCGAGGTCCAGGCCGACGGCGACCCATCCTCGGTCCTCGCCCACCGCTCGATGCCCGGAGCGCGATGGTTCCCCGGGGTCGAGCTCAACTACGCCGAACACGTGTTTCGCGATCGCGACCCGGCGGCGATCGCGGTCCAACACAAGGCCGAGGGCGGCGAGCTCGGCGCGCTCACCTGGGGCGAGCTTGGCCTGCGAGTCGGCGCCTTCGCCGCCGGCCTACGCGACCTCGGGGTCGAGCGCGGCGACCGAGTCTGCGCCTACGTGCCGAACTCACCCGCCGCATTGATCGGATTTCTCGCCAGCGCTTCGGTCGGGGCGATCTGGTCCTCGTGCTCACCCGACTTCGGCGTCTCCACGGTCGTCGACCGCTTCGCCCAGATCGAGCCCAAGGTCCTGCTCGCGGTCGACGGCTACATCTACAGCGGCCGCGAGTTCGACCGGATGGAGGTCGTCGGCGCACTCGAGCGCGCGATCCCGAGCCTCGAGCACACGGTGCTGATCGGCTACCTCGACCCCGACGCGGACGTGTCGCGCCTCGACCACGGCGTGCGCTGGGCCGAGCTCGAGCGCGCCGGAGCCGGGGCCGAGCTCGCCTTCGAGCGCGTCGGCTTCGACCACCCGCTCTGGGTGCTCTACTCCTCCGGCACCACCGGGCTGCCGAAGGCGATCGTCCAGGGCCACGGCGGGATCCTGCTCGAGCAATTGAAGAAGCTTCACCTGCACGTCGACGCGCAGCCCGGCGACCGCATCTTTTGGTTCACGACCACCGGCTGGATGATGTGGAACTTCCTCGTCGGGGCGCTGCTCACCGAGGCCTCGATCGTCCTCTATGACGGGAGCCCGGCGGAGCCCGACATGGGGGTGCTCTGGGATCTGGCGGCCGAGGCCGGGGTCACCTGCTTCGGCACCTCGGCCTCCTACATCGCGGCCTGCATGAATGCGGGGGCCGAGCCCGCCGGCGGGCGCGACCTCTCGGCCCTGCGCTCGATCGGCTCGACCGGCTCGCCGCTTGCGCCCGAGGGCTTTCAGTGGATCTATGACCACCTCGGCGCCGACACCTGGCTGTTCTCGACCTCCGGCGGCACCGACGTCTGCACCGCCTTCGTCGGCGGGGTGCCGACCCTGCCCGTCTACCGGGGCGAGCTCCAGGCCCGCTCGCTCGGCTGCGCGGTCGAGGCCTGGAACGAGGCCGGCGAGCCGGTGATCGACGAGGTCGGCGAGCTGGTGATCACCGAGCCGATGCCCTCGATGCCGGCCTTCTTCTGGGGCGACCCCGAGGGCACCCGTTACCGCGAGAGCTACTTCGAGATGTTCCCGGGTGTCTGGCGCCACGGCGACTGGATCGAGATCACCTCGCGCGGGACCGTGGTCATCTACGGGCGCTCGGACTCGACCATCAACCGCTCCGGCATCCGCATGGGAACGTCGGAGATCTACCGCGCGGTCGCCGCGCTACCCGAGATCGCCGATGCGCTCGTCGTCGACGTGCCCAAGCCCGGGACCGAGGGCTGGATGCCTCTGTTCGTCGTCTTGGCCGACGGTGCCGAGCTCGACGAGCGGCTGACCAAGCGGATCGCCACCGAGATCCGCGAGCGCTGCTCGCCGCGCCACGTCCCCGACCGTGTCTATGAGATCGCCGAGGTGCCGCGGACACTGAGCGGCAAGGTGCTCGAGGTGCCGGTCAAACGGATCCTGATGGGAACGCCCGCCGAGCAGGCGGCGAGCCGCGACTCGCTCGCCAACCCGGACTCGCTCGATTTCTTCGTCGAGCTGGCGGACCGGCTCTAGGAGCTCCTGGCTGCGCGCGATAAGGTCGGCTTCGACGACCCGCATGGTCCAGGCGACCGTGCTTTGCGCGACTGGGGTGCTGGTGTTGGCCTCCGGCGCGGCCGCCGAGCGCACCGTCTTCGTCACCAACGACGGCAACAACACCATCACCGGCTACCGGATCGCCGCCACCGGCGCTCTCGTCGCCAGGCCCGAATCGCCGTTGCCAACCGGCGCCGGCCCGACCGGGGTCGCGGTCACGCCCGACGCCCGCCACGCTCACGCGGCCAACTTCGCGGACGACGAGATCTCCGGCTACTCGATCGCCCCCGACGGATCGCTGTCAGAGCTACCGGGCTCGCCCTTCCCCAGCGACGGCGACGGGCCCAACGCGATCGCGATCACCCCCGACGGCGGCCACCTACTGACGAGCAATCGTGCGGCCGGCTGAGCGAGGTGGTAGATGGCTGCCGGAAGGGGTTGGCCCCCGGGTCTAGCTACTCGCGCTCGAAGCGGAACTTTCGCTATTCGAGTACGCCGGCCGCTTTAAGGCGTTTTTTGGCGGGTGCAGCCTACGGTTGCCTCAAGCGAACCAGCGATCGAGGAATACTCGGGCGGGTGGGATAGTGAGCTCGCTCGCTGCGCAGGCACCCGGATGCCCGAGGCCCGGCAGTCGGAGGCTTTGGCCGTTGGGAATGATGCCCGTCACCTTCGCCGCTTCATCGTCCTCGTCCTCGAGCTCCCCGGCGATGAGCAGCGCGGGAACGGGGAAGCGCTCGAGGGCGGAGAGCCCTTCCGTCCGCAGCTCCGGCGCGAAGGCGGCGAGCAACGCTTCCGGGTCCGCCCGCAGGGTGACGGCCTGCGCCCAGGCCGGGAACTCCCTCTCGAAGGCTTCTCCGTTCTCCTGCTCGAACAGATCGACCAGGGCCCTCGTCCCGCCGCGCCGGAGCGCCGCGCCCCATCCCTCGTCGAACCACCGCCAGTCTTCCTCCGTTCCCGGCCTCGGATCCCACGCACCGGTGGTGACGATCGCGGGGACGCGCTCCGGAACGGCGTCTGACGTCATCCACGCAATCCAGCCACCATAGGACTGACCCCATACGGCGAACCGGTCGAGGCCCTCCGCATTGGCAACGGCGAGCACGTCGCTCGTCAGGGTGTCCGCGCGGTACGCGGCCGGCTCGTGAGGCTTGTCGCTTGCTCCGTGGCCGCGAAGGTCCACGTTGATCAACAGGTGATCCCGTCTCAGGTCGTCGACATAGCCCGGCTCCGTCCACCAGGAACGATCACAGCACCATCCGTGCAGCAGAATGAGCGGCCGTCCGCGCCCTACCACGTCGTAGATGATCCTCACGCCGTTGTTCGAGACCTCTGGCATTGCTCCCTCCCTCGACGCGCACTACAGCCTGTGCACGCGACACCGTCCCCGCAGTATCCCGCGATAGGTGCGAAACCGGCGCAGGGAGCGGCTAGCCGATCCCGAGCCCGGCAGCCCGTTCGCGCGCGCGCGCGACGATCTCCTCGGCGTCGTCGATCATGCCGCCTCTCATCAGCACTCGGCCGGCGATCACCGTCGTGTCGACGATCGCACCCGAGGCCGCGTAGACGAGGCCGGCATCGAGCTCGCCGAGCGCCAGCTCGGGATCGTCGCCGCGAACCAGGAGGAAGTCGGCCGGTTCGCCGACCGCGATCGCTCGGCCCCCGAGCAGCCTCGAGCGGCGGCCGCCGGCGATCTCGAGGGTCTCGGTGGCGGTGACCGCGGCCGGGTCGCGCGCCTCGTTCTTTTGCAGCAAGGCGAAGAACTTGGCGTCGGCGAGCAGGTCGAGTGAGTTGTTGGAGCCGGGTCCGTCGGTGCCTAGGCCGATCTCGACTCCGACCTGGCGCGCATCCCGGTAGGGGAAGACGCGGCCGACCGCCAGCTTCAGGTTGGCGACCGGGTTGGTGGCGATCGTCGCGCCGCGCTCGGCGATCAGCTCAAGCTCGCCACGATCGAGCCAGCAGCCATGAGCGAGCACGGTCCGCGGGCCCAAGAGGCCGATCCGGTCCAAATAGGCCGCCGGGCGCTCACTGTGGGCCGCGACCCACTCGCTGACCTCGCCCTCGGTCTCGGAGAGGTGGATCTGCACCGGCACCTCGAGCGCATCCGAGCGCTCGGCCACCCAGCGCAACGAGCGCTCGCTGAGCGAGTAGATCGCGTGCGGGGCGAATCCCGGGCGCGATAGCGTGCCGCCGATCTCGTCGATGCGCTCGAGGCTGCGTTCGGCGTCGGCGCAGGCGCGCTCGGACTTGGCGGGGTCGGCGTCGTCGATCAGCGGCGCCGCGGTGATCGCGCGAACGCCCGCGTCCTCGACCGCGCGGGCCGTCGCGTGAGCGTGCCAGTACATGTCCCAAAAACAGGTCGTTCCGGTCCGGATCATCTCCAGGCAGGCGAGCCGGGTTCCCCAGTAGACGTCCTCGTCGGTCATCCGCTTCTCGACCGGCCAGATGTGGTCGGTGAGCCAAGTCATCAACGGCAGGTCGTCGGCGTAGCCGCGAAACAGGGTCATCGCGGCGTGCGTGTGGGCGTTGACCAACCCCCCCACCAACGCCAGGCCGTCGGCCTCGATCACCTCGTCGCCATCTCCGGCAACGACGTCGGGGCCGAGCTCGGCGATCGACCCGTCGACCGCTCGAAGCCCGACCGGATCGCCGTCCAGTCGAGCTCCCAACACGGTCAGCGCCATCGCCCTATTCAATCGCACAGCATCGGGCGGGTGCCTCTGATCTAGTGGGCCGCCCAGTGACAGTCCTCGAAGCCATGGCGATCCTCGTCGCCGGGACCGCGGCCGGCGCGATCAACACGGTCGTCGGCAGCGGCACCCTGATCACCTTCCCCGTGCTGATCGCGATCGGCTATCCGCCGCTGGTCGCCAATGTCTCCAACAACGTCGGCCTGGTTCCCGGGGCGGTCTCGGGCGCGATCGGTTACCGGCGTGAGCTGCGCGGCCAGCGTCGCCGGGTGGTCCGGCTCGGCATCTTCTCGGTCACCGGCGGCCTACTCGGGGCGGTGGCGCTGCTGGCGCTCCCGGCATCGGCTTTCGACGCGATCGTGCCGGCGCTGATCGCGCTCGCCCTGGTGCTGGTGGTGGCCCAGCCGCGGCTCTCGGAGACGCTCGCACATCGGCGCCGCGCCGACAACGAGGACAGCTGGACCCTGCGCGGGCTGGTCGGCGCCACCGGTGTTTACGGCGGCTATTTCGGGGCCGCCCAGGGGATCATCCTGATCTCTTTCCTGGGGATCGCGATTCGCGACGAGCTGCAGCGGCTCAATGGGCTCAAGAACGTGCTCACCGGACTCGTCAACCTGACCGCGGGCCTGGTCTTCATCTTCGCCGCCGACCTCGACTGGGCGGTCGCCGGGCTGATCGCCATCGGGTCGTTTGTCGGCGGTGCCCTCGGCGCGCGTTACGGTCGCCGCCTGCGACCGGGAGCGTTGCGCGTGCTGATCGTGGTCATCGGCACGATCGCGATCATCCGGCTGACGATCGGCTGAGTCGCGCGGCGCGGCGGTCTACGCCGGGGTGATCGGGTTGCGGCGCTCGGAGAAGCGGCGGTCCTTGCCCTCGCTGAGCTCGAAGCGCTTGATCAGCTCTGCACGCAGGTCGTCGGGTTCGATCACCGCATCGACCACCAGCTCCGAAGCGAGGTGGAGGATGTCGATGTCGGCCGAGTACTCGTCGCGCTTCTCGGCGACGAAGCGCTCGCGCTCGGCCTCGTCGGAGATTGCCTGGATCTGGTTGAAGAAGACCGCGTTGATCGCCGCCTCGGGACCCATCACCGCGATCGAGGCGCCGGGCAACGCGATGCAGCAGTCGGGCTCGAAAGCCGGCCCGGCCATCGCGTAGAGACCGGCGCCGTAGGCCTTGCGGACGATCACCGAGAGCTTGGGCACGGTCGCCTCGGAGACCGCGCTGATCATCTTCGCCCCGTGGCGGATGATCCCGTGGCGCTCGACCTCGGTGCCGATCATGAACCCGGGCACATCGGCCAAGAAGAGCAGCGGAAGGTTGAACGCGTTGCAGGTCATGATGAACCGCGCCGCCTTGTCGGCGGAGTCGACGAACAGGACCCCGCCCTTGAACTTCGGCTGGTTGGCGACCACCCCGATCGCCCTCCCGTCGAGGCGCGCGTAGCCGACCACGACCTCCTTCGCCCAGCGCGCGTGGACCTCGCAAAACGAGTCGGCGTCGCAGACCGCAGCGATCAGCTGTTTGACGTCGAAGGCGGTCTTCTCGTCGGCCGGGACGATCTCGGAGACCGAGCGCTCGCAGTCGGGGTCCGCCGGAGGTGCTGTCGGCGGCGACTCGCGCCAGTTGGCGGGCATATAGGTGAGGTAGCGCTTGGCGAGGTCGATCGCCTCCGCGTCGTCGGCGACGAGGAAGTGCCCGCAACCGGAGACGCCGGTGTGCATCCTCGCGCCACCCATCTCCTCCAGGGTCACGCTCTCGCCGATCACCATCTCGGCCATCCGCGGCGAGCCGAGGTACATCGAGGCGTTCCCCTCACGCATGATCACGACGTCGCAGAAGGCCGGGATGTAGGCGCCACCCGCGGCCGAGGGCCCGAAAAGCAGGCAGATCTGGGGAACCCGGCCCGAGAGCCGGACCTCGTTGTGGAAGATCCGCCCGGCGCCGCGGCGACCGGGGAACATCGCCACCTGGTCGGTGATCCGAGCTCCCGCCGAGTCGACCAGGTAGATCATCGGCAGCTCGAGCGCCAGCGCGCGCTCTTGGATCCGGAGGATCTTCTCGACGGTCTTCGGCCCCCACGAGCCTGCTTTGACGGTCGGGTCGTTTGCCATCAGGCAGGCCTTGCGCCCGCCGATCAGCGCCAGTCCGGTGACCACGCCGTCGGCGCCTAGGCCGTCGGCGTCCCAGTTGGCCAGCAGCGCCTCCTCGGCAAACGAGCCGGGGTCGACGAGACGCTCGACCCGCTCGCGCACCGGCAGCTTTCCCTGCTCGGCGGTCTTCTGATGGTGGCGCTCAGGGCCGCCGGCGAGCGCCGACTCGAGGGCACGCCCGAAACCGCTGCGCTCGCGGGTGCCCACGGGCCCGCCTACTCCGAACGCTGGCTGGCGGGCTGCTCGTCGGTCTCCGCCTCGCTCCGATCACCGGGCTCGACAATCTCGGTCGGGACATCGTCGCCGCCGGCCGCGGGAGCGGTGTCGGAGCTGCGTCCCTGGGTGGCGGCTCCTGCGATTCCGCTTGCCAGTCGCTCGAGCTCGCCCAGCACTCCCTCGCGGCGCTGCTCGAGGTCGGAGATCACGGCGTCGATGCTGCGACGCCTGCGGTTCGCCTCCTCGACGATCCGTTCGGCGTCGCGCTGGGCGCCGGCGCGAGCCTCCTCGGACTCGGCGTCGACCTCACCGCGCAGCTGCTCGGCGTAGGTATCGGCGTCGGTCCGGGTCCTGCGGGCGTAGGCGTCGGCCTCCTCGCGTGTCTGCTCGGCGTAGTCGTCCGACGATCCCCGGACCCGCTCTGCGGTCGCATTGGCGTCGATCAGCTGTTCTCGCACCTCCTCGGAGGCCTCGGCGCGAATCGCCTCGGCCGAGTCGTGGGCCTCGGTCAGGATCGCGCCGGTCTGCTCGCCGATTCGCTCGAGCGCTCCGCGCACGGCCTCCGAGCCCGCCTCCTCGTCGCCGCCGCGCTCCAGCCATGCGGCCAGCTCGGCCAGAAACTGATCGACCTCGTGCCGGTCATAGCCCCGCACCGCGTGCGAGAAGTCCGCGTTCCGAATTCTGTCGATCGAGTTGCCGTCCAAGACTCTGCCTCCTCGGGGTCGACTCGGCCGAGCGTAGCGAGCCGGTAGAGCTGCGGCTAGACGACCGGGTCGGCTGCGACGGGCTTCTCACCGGAGTAGTCGTAGAACCCGCGGCCGGACTTACGACCGTAGTTGCCCGCCGCGACCAGCTTGCGCAGGGTCTCCGGTTGAGCGAAGCGGTCCTCACCGTAGGCATCGGCCATCACATCGGCGATCGAGGCAAGCGTGTCGAGACCGACGAAGTCGGCCAGGGTCAGCGGCCCCATCGGATGGCTGGCGCCCGCGATCATCCCCTGGTCGATGTCGGCCACCGACCCGACCCCCTGCTCGTGGGCGCGGATCGCGTCGAGCATGTAGGGCACCAGCAGCCTGTTGACGATGAAGCCGCGGTTGTCGCCCGCGGCGACGGTCTTCTTGCCCAGCGCCTCGCCGAGCTCGAAGCCGAGCTCGTATGTGGCATCGCCGGTGCGTTCGGCCTTGACCACCTCGAGCAAAGGCATCACCTGAGCAGGGTTGAAGAAATGCAGGCCGAGGAACTGCTGCTCGCGCCGAGTCGCGGCCGCCTGCTCGGCGACCGGCAGCGAGGAGGTGTTGGTGGCGAAGACGGCGTCCGGCTTGACCACCGCGTCCACCTCACCCCACATCTCGAGCTTGGCGCCGAGGTCCTCGGTGATCGCCTCGATCACCAGGTCGCAATCAGCGAGGTCCTGGTAGTCGAGTGTGCCGCTGATCCTGCCGCGGATCTGGTCGGCGTCCGCCTGCTCGAGCCGGCCCTTGCCGACCGCGCGCTCGAGTTGCTTGTCGATCGTTGCCAGCCCGGCGTCGAGCTGGTCCTGGCCGACCTCGCGAACCGTTACATCCCAGCCAGCCTGTGCGCAGATCTGGGTGATTCCGTGACCCATGAGGCCGCAGCCGAGCACTCCTACCTTGGCGATCTCCATCTGTTCGCTCTCGTCTCCGGTCGGTTGAACGGGCGCGGAGCCTACCCGTCGCCCTGAAGTGGCGGACCCAGCGCGATCCGGAAGCGCGCCTCGAGCGGGTTGCCGAAGCTCGGACGCCGCTGGGTGCCGCCGTCGCGGGTGAACCCGAGCGCTTCATAGAAGGCCAGATTGCGCGGGCTCTGGGCGAGCGTCCAGACGATCGCCTCGGTGTGACCCGCGCGTTGGAGCTGCTCGAGCGCGGCGGCGACCAGCCGGCGGCCAACCCCGGCGCGCCAGCGGTCGGGGTGGACGTAGAGGGCGACGATCTCACCCTCGTGCGGACGGGCTCGCGAGTCGCGGCTGGGCCCGCAGAGGACCAGCCCGCAGACCTCGCCCTCGAGCTCGGCCGCGAGGATCTCGCTGCCGTCGGCCTCGGTGCCGGCGAGCCGCGCGGCGAGGCGCTCCGGGCGCCAGGCGCGGCGCGGGTCGATGTCCTCGGAGACGATCCCGCGAAAGCCGAGGCGCCAGGCGGCGATCGCGACTTCGGCGAGCGCCTCGGAATCAGCGGGCTCGGCCCGCCGGATCGTGATCGAACGGTCCGAGGTCGCGGTCAAGAAGCCGGAGCGGCGCCGGCCGCCTCGAGCATCTGCCGCATCCGCTCGGCGAGCGCCTGCACGCCGCTCATCGGCCGCACCATCACGGTCATCTCGACGATCACGCCACCGTCGTCGAAGCGCAGGATGTCGACGCCCTGAACCTCTCGGTCCCCGACCCGCGCCTCGAACACGAGCACTGCGGTGTCGCCGGTCTCGACCTGGTCGAGGTAACGAAAGTCCTCGAACACCTGGACCACGGCGCCGAGCAGGATTTCGATCGCGGCGCGCCCCTGATAGGGCTTGAACACGACCGGGCTGCGAAAGACCGCGGTCTCGGCGAACAGCTCTTTGGCCGCGGAGAAGTCCTTGGCCTCGGCGGCGGCGCGAAAGCGATCGCTTCGCATCAGCGCTCCCACCGCGATTCGTCCCAGTTCGCGTCCGCAGTCCGTTTCGCCATCGCTGCTCCTAGTCGCTCATCGTTGGGTTGCTCGAGCCTACGCCCCTGACCAATCGACCGGGCCCGCCCGGAGGACGTGCGCTCCGAGCGAGCGGCCGAGCAGCTGCTGGACCGCGCGCGACGCTTCGATCAGCCTCGAGAGGTCGACTCCCGTCGCGACCCCCATCTCCTCGAGCATCGAGACCAGGTCCTCGGTCGAGATGTTGCCTGTCGACCCCGGCGGCACCGGACAGCCGCCGAGCTCGCCGAACGCCGACTCGAACGAGTCGATTCCCTGCTCGAGCGCGGCGAGCACGTTGGCGAGCCCCTGGCCGCGGGTGTTGTGAAAGTGCGCCGTGAGCTCGACCCCGGCGAGTCTGTCGCCCGCGGCAGCGAAGAACTCACCGACCTGGCGCGGGTTGGCCATCCCGGTCGTGTCGCCGAAAGCGATCTCCGCGCAGCCGGCCGCGGCGAGCTGATCGGCGATCTCGAGGACGCGTTCTGGAGACACAGCGCCCTCATACGGGCAGCCGAAGGAGGTCGAGATGACGCCCTCGCACCGCAGGCCCTCGGCGCGGGCGCGCTCGATCACCCGCTCGAGCGCCTCGAGCGACTCGGCGATCGATCGGTTGACGTTCTCGCGGTTGTGGGTCTCGGAGGCCGAACAGAAGACGCTGACCTCGTCGAATCGCTCGCGTTGGGCGAGGGCGCGATCGAGCCCGCGCTCGTTCGGGATCAGGACCGAGTACGCGACTCCGTCGACCCGCTCGGTCTCGGCCAGCACCTGCTCGGCGTCGGCGAGCTGAGCGATCACGTCGGGACGCACGAACGAGGTCAGCTCGAGCCGCTTCAACCCGCTACGGGCGAGCATCCCGATCAACCGCACCTTTTCGTCGGTCGGGATCACCTCCGGCTCGTTCTGAAAGCCGTCGCGCGGGCCGACCTCGCGGATGCGGACGCTCTGGGGCAGTTCGGTCACGATTTCGAGCTTAGGGGGCCGAGCACCACCCGTCCTCGCAGCAACGCGGGGCGAGTTTCGGGCGCATACCGACAAGAAGTCGCCCCCTGTCAGCCGACGAGGACTCGCCCTGGCTTCAGACCATGCCGAGGCCGCCGGAGACGCCGAGGGTCTCGCCGGTGACGTATGACGCGTCGTCGGAGGCGAGGAAGGCGGCCGCCGCCGCGACCTCCTCGGGCTGGCCCAGGCGGCCGAGCTGGGTCGTGCTCTTCATCGTCTCGATGATCTTCTCGCCGATCTCGCCGTACTCGAGCGCGCCCATCAACAGCGGGGTCTCGATCGGGCCGGGGGCGATCGAGTTGGCTGTGATGTTGAACCGCGCTCCCTCGCGGGCGATCACCTTGGTGAAGGCGATCACCCCGCCCTTTGCCGCCGAGTAGACCGCCGATCCCTTCGAGCCGACCCGCCCGGCCTCGGAGGCGATGTTGACGATCCGCCCGTAGCCGGCCTCCTGCATCCCGGGCAAGACCGCGTGGGTACAGGCGAAGACGCCGGTCAGGTTGAGCGCAACGATCCGCTCCCACATGTCGGGGGTGGTCTGGGCGAAGAAGCCGAACTCATCGGTGCCTGCGTTGTTGACGAGAACCGAGAATGGCCCGTGTTGGGCGACGACATCGCGCGAGGACTGGGGCTCGGTGACGTCGAGCAGCGCCGCGGCCGCGTCGATCTCGCCGGCGACGTCGGCGGCCCCGTCGACGTTGACATCGCCGATCACCACCTCCGCCCCCTCGGCTGCAAGCCGCCGCGCGATCGCAGCGCCGATGCCGCTGGCCCCCCCGGTGACCAGGGCTTTTCGCTGTTCGAGCCTCATCGGGCCCGCAGGATATTGTGCGCCGCCTGATGGCACCGAACGGCAAGGCGATTCCGATCATCGGCGGCACCGGCGCGCTCGGCTACGGGCTCGCAGTGCGCTGGGCGCGCGCCGGCCATGCGGTCGTGATCGGCTCGCGCAGCGCTGAGCGCGCGGCCGAGACGGCGCACAAGCTCTCCCAGCTCGCGCCCGACGCCGAGATCGAGGGGATGGCCAACGATGCGGCCGCCAGACAGGGCCCGGTGGTCTTCCTAACGGTCCCGTTCCGGGCACAGTCTGAGAACCTCAACAACCTGCGCGAGGCGCTCGAGCCTGGGCAGCTGTTGGTCGACTGCACCGTCCCGCTCGCCGCCGCGATCGGCGGCAAGGCCACCCGCTCGCTCGGCGTCTGGCAAGGATCGGCCGCTCAGCAGGCCCAGGAGATGGTCCCCGAAGGGGTCACCGTCGTCTCCGCGCTGCACACGGTGAGCGCCCCGACCCTGGCCGACACGGGCGCCGAGCTCGGCGAGGACGTGCTCCTGTGCGGCGATCGCAAGGCCGACAAGGCCAGGGTCGCCGCGCTGATCGAGTCGATCCCCGGCTTGCGAGCGGTCAACGCGGGCCCGCTCGAGATGGCCAGGATCGTCGAGCAGTTGACGCCGATGCTGATCTCGATCAACGCCCGCCACAAGACCCACGCCGGGATCCGGATCACCGCCCTGCCCGACGACGATCATTGGCAGTGAGGCGGAGCGAAGCGAAGCCGAGCCGCGCCGCCGTTGAGGCGCTTTCAGTGAGGCGGAGCGAAGCGAAGCCGAGCCGCGCCGCCGTTGAGGCGCTTTCAGTGAGGCGGAGCGAAGCGAAGCCGAGCCGCGCCGCCGTTGAGGCGCTTTCAGTGAGGCGGAGCGAAGCGAAGCCGAGCCGCGCCGCCGTTGAGGCGCTTTCTGAGGCGGAGCGAAGCGAAGCCGAGCCGCGCCGCCGTTGAGGCGCTTGAGGCGGAGCGAAGCGAAGCCGAGCCGCGTCGCCGTTGAGGCGCTTTCAGTGAGGCGGAGCGAAGCGAAGCCGAGCCGCGCCGCCGTTGAGGCGCTTTCAGTGAGGCGGAGCGAAGCGAAGCCGAGCCGCGCCGCCGTTGAGGCGCTTTCAGTGAGGCGGAGCGGCAGTTGAGGCGCCTTAGGTGAGGGTCGTCTGCCTGGCCGGCGGCACCGGCGGAGCGAAGCTCGCCGCCGGTCTTCAGGACGTGCTCGGCGCCGAGCTCGCGGTGATCGCCAACACCGGCGACGACACGGAGGTGCACGGGCTCTCGGTCTGCCCCGATCCCGACCTGATCACCTACTGGCTCGCCGGCGTCATCGACGAGCAGCGCGGCTGGGGGATCCGCGATGACACCTTCGTCGTTCACGAGCGGCTGACCGCGTTCGGCGCTCCCGGTTGGTTCGCGCTCTCCGACCGCGACCTCGCCGCCTGCCTCTATCGAACCCACTTCCTCGCCGAGGGCGGCACCCTCACCGACGCTCAAGCGCAGATCGCTCGCGGGCTCGGGGTCGCCGCGCGGGTGCTGCCGATGTCCGAGCAACGGGTACGAACGCGGGTCGCGACCCCGGCCGGCGGGCGCGGGCTGCAGGAGTTCCTGATCCTCGACCGCGGCGAGGCCCCGATCGAGTCGGTCGAGCTCGAGGGAATCGATCAAGCCAACCCGACCCCTGAGGTGCTCGAGGCGCTCGCGGCGGCCGGGCTGATCATCATCGGACCGTCGAATCCGGTGATCTCGATCGGCCCGATCCTCGCGGTCCCAGGGATCCGCGCGGCACTGGCAAAGGCCCCGGCGAAGGTGGTGGCGGTGAGCCCGTTCGTCGCCGGGCGCTCGATAAAGGGGCCCACCGACGCCTTCGTCGCGGCGCTCGGGCGCCCGGTCAGCGCCGCCGGCGTCGCCTCGCTCTACGGCGGGGTGATCGACGCGATGGTCGTCGACCGCGGCGACCCCGACCCGGGTCCCGAGGCGATCGAGGTGCTCTCCTGTCCGACGTTGATGGAGGGCGCCGCCGGTCGCCGCGCGCTCGCCGAGCGCGTGCTCGAGTTCGGCCGCGGCCTCTAGCCGAACCGGTCGCCGCGCGATCATGGACCGATGAAGGCGACCGCGATCGTGCCGGTGAAGCGCTTTGGCCACGCCAAGCAGCGGCTCCTCGACACGCTGGACCGCCCGCAGCGGGCCTCGATCGTGAAGGCGATGCTCACCGATGTGCTGGCGGCGATCTGCGCCAGCCAGCAGGTCGAGCGCCTGATCGTGGTCACCGGCGAGGGCCGGGCGGAGCGGATCGCGCTGGCGCGGGCGCGGCTCACCGAGGTCCCGGTCGAGGTACTCCAGGATCCACACGATCGAGGGCACTCCGAGGCCGCGGTGCTCGGGATCATTCGCGCGCTTCATCACGGCGCCGGGTGCTGCGCCCTGCTCCCGGGCGACTGTCCCCTGCTCGATCCGTCCGAGCTCGACGCGGCGCTCGCCCGGATGCACCCGGGGCGGGTGGCGGTGATCCCCGACCGCCACGGCACGGGCACCAACGGCCTGCTGATGGCGCCTGGCGATGCGATCGGCCCGGCGTTCGGGCCCGACAGCATGCGCCGCCACAGTGACCGTGCCGAGCGCGCGGGTCACCAGGCGGTGGTCGAGGAGCTGCCCTCGCTGGCGCTCGACCTCGACACCGCCGACGATCTCGAGGCGCTGATCGCGACCCTGTCCGCGGAACCCGGACGCGCCCCCACGACCGCGGCGGCGCTGGCCGAGCTCGGGCCGGCGGCGCCGAGCCAATGAGCCCGGCGATCGAGATCGAGGCGCTCTCGGGTATCGGGGAGGTCACCGCGGGCGAGCCGATCGGTGAGCTGATCGCCGCCGCCGCGACCGTCGCCGAGGCCACGATCGCCGACGACGACGCGATCGTCGTCTCCCAGAAGATCGTCTCCAAGGCCGAGGGACGGCTGCGTCGCCTGGGCGAGGTCGAGCCCGGCCGAAGAGCACTCGAGCTCGGCGAGCGGCTCGGCAAGGACCCACGCTTGGTCGAGCTCATCCTGGCCGAATCGCGCCGGGTTGTGCGGGCGAGCGGCGATGTGATGATCGTCGAGACCAAGGGCGGCTGGATCTGCGCCAACGCCGGCATCGACGCCTCCAACGTGCCCGGTGACGACGCCGTCGCGCTGTTGCCGGTCGACTGCGACGACTCCGCGCGCCGGATCCGCGCCGAGCTCGCCCGCGCCTGCTCGAGCCGGCCGGCGGTGATCGTCGCCGACAGCTTCGGCCGGCCCTGGAGGCTCGGCCAGGCAGAGGTCGCGCTGGGTTGCGCCGGCCTGGTCGCGCTCGATGACTGGCGCGGGCGCGGCGACCTGCACGGGCGCACCCTGACCGCCACCGCGATCGCGGTCGCCGATCAGCTCGCCGCGGCCGCCGACCTGATCCGCGACAAGGCCTCGCGAACCCCGGTCGCCCTCGTCCGCGGCGTCGGGCGCTGGCGCACCGACGGGGACGGCCCGGGCGCCGGCGCGGTCCTTCAGCGCGCCCCGAGTGAGGACCTCTTTCGCTAGCCCTCGGGCTCGCGGCTCAGTGCGAGTGCATGATCTTCATCGGCACCGCCCCGCCCTCCTCGGTGAACTCAGGCGGCGAATATGCAAGCCCCGGAGACCCGCCGACGGCAAGCACCCTGGCGGGCTCGTCGCCGGTGACGATCTTGCGGCGCTCCTCGGGGCCGACGCGGATCCAGATCCCCGGCGCCAGCTCGTGCTCCTCGCCGCCGGCATGGAGGACGGCCCGCCCCGAGAGCGCGGTGTAGACCTCCTCCTGGTGGTCGTGCGCCTGGTCATGCTCGGGGTAGTCGGCGAAGTTCGCCGGTAACTCCATCACCGCGATCCCGAACGAGGAGACCCCGAGTCCCGCCCGCACCCGCCGAAAGCCACCGCCGAAGATCGCCTCGAACTCATCCAGGCGCTTGATCGTCACGTCAGCCATCGAGTGGGTCCGGCTGGCCCTCGTCGGTGAAGCCGGCCGGCTCGAACGGCTCGCCCGGGACACCCCCGAGCGCCAAGATCAACGCGGCCTGGTCGCCGGTGACCAGCTTGCGGGTCTCATTCGGCCCGACCCGCGCAAACGTCCCCGGGGCAAGGAGATGGCGCTCGTCGCCGGCCTCGAGCGTGACCGCCCCCTCGAGCACGGTGAACACCTCCTCCTGGCCGCTTCGGGAGTGGTCGTGCTCCGGGTAGCGGTCGGCGTTCGGCGGCAGGCGGATCAGCTGCATCCCGAACGAGGTCACGCCGAGCCCGGAGCGGGCCCTGAGCATCGCGCCCCGAAAGGTCAGCTCGAACTCCTCCGTGCGCTTGACCGTGAGGTCGGCCACCCGTCCACCCTAACGCCGGCCGGGTGCGGGCCGAGCGTGAGGTCGGTCACTCTGCAACGCGGAGCACCGCCGAGCCGTTGAGACGTCCCGCGCGCAGGTCGTCGAGCGCCTGATTGGCGGCCTCGAGCGGATACTCGCCGGCGACGACCCGCACCGGCGCTCGTCGCACGAGGTCGAGAAACTCCTCCCCATCGCGGCGAGTCAGGTTGGCGACCGAGGAGATCCGGCGCTCGCCCCAGAGGATCTCGTACTCGAACGCCGGGATCTCGCTCATGCGGATCCCGGCGCAGACGACCGCCCCTCCCGGCGCGAGGGCGCGCAGCGCCGTCGGCACCAACTCGCCGGCGGGCGCGAAGATGATCGCCGCGTCAAGCGGCTCGGGCAGCTCGCCCGCGCCACCCGCCCACTCGGCCCCGAGCTCACGGGCGAACTCCTGCTTGGCGACGTCGCCCTCGCGGGTAACCGCGAACACCCGCCTGCCCTCGTGGGCCGCAACCTGGCAGACGATGTGGGCCGAGGCGCCGAAGCCGTAGAGGCCGAGGCGCTCCGGCTCGCCGCAGGAGCGCAGCGCGCGATAGCCGATCAGCCCGGCGCACAGCAACGGCGCCTGCTCGACGTCCTCGCCGGGTGGCAGGTCGAGGCAATAGCGCTCGTCGGCGACCGCGAGCTCGGCATAGCCGCCGTCGAGCTGATAGCCGGTGAAGCGGGCCCGCTCGCAGAGATTCTCGCGCTCCGACCGGCAGTAGCGACACTCGCGGTCGGTCCATCCGAGCCACGGGATCCCGACGCGGTCGCCGAGCTCGAACCGCCGGGCGCCGGCGCCCCGCTCGACAACCTCGCCGACGACCTGATGTCCGAGGATCAACGGCAGCTTCGGCTCGGTCAGCTCGCCATCGAAGATGTGCAGGTCGGTCCGACAGACCCCGCAGACGCGAACCCGAAGCTTGACCTGGCTCGGACCTGCGTTCGGCTCCGGCACGTCGCCGCAGCGCAGGGCGTCGCCCTGGCGCTGCAGCACCATCGCCCGCATCAATAGGTCTCGACGATCTCGTAGAGCGTCGTGCGCTGGGCGGGGGTGCGCCCGCCGGCACGGGCGGCCTCGATCAGCTGCTCGGGCTCGAGCCGGACCCCGTGCTGGGAGCCGGCCATGCGCGAGATGTTCTCCTCCATCAGGGTGCCGCCGAGGTCGTTGACGCCCCAGCGCAGGCTCTCGGTCGCCGCCCCCAGCCCCATCTTCACCCAGCTCGCCTGCAGGTTGGTGATCGTCTTCCCGAGCGCCAGCCGGAAGGCGGCGGTGTGCTTGAGGTTCTCGGGGGCCGAGATCTCCTCGATCCCGTGGGTGCGCCCGAGCAGGGTCTGGAAGGGAATGAACGAGAGCGGCACGAACTCGGTGATCCCCCCGGTGCGCTCCTGGAGCTCGCGGACGACCCGCATGTGGCGGGCGAGTTCCCAGGGCTCTTCGATGTGGCCGAACATCACGGTCGAGGTCGAGCGCAGCCCGGCCCGGTGGCAGGCCTCGATGATCTCGACCCAGCGCCCGGCGGGCAGCTTGTTCGGCGAGATCCGCGTGCGGACACCGTCGTCGAGCACCTCGGCGGCGGTCCCTGGAGTCGAGCCGAGCCCGCACTCGAGCAGGTAGTCGAAGACCCGCTCCGGGCTCTTTCCCGAGCGCTCGCACATGTAGTGGACCTCCATCGGCGAGTAGGCGTGCAGGTGCAGCTGCGGTGCCGCTTGCTTGGCGAGCTTGAGCCAGCGTCCATAGTGCTCGAGCGTGTAGTCGGGGTGGATCCCGCCCTGCATGCAGATCTCGGTGGCGCCGAAGGCGACCGCGTCTGCGATCCGCGCCTGGAAGTCCTCGGCGCTGACGTGGTAGGCGTCGGGTGAGCGCTTGCCCTGCCCGAAGCCACAGAACGCGCAACCGACGATGCAGATGTTGGTGAAGTTGACGTTTCGGTTGACGACGAAGGTCGCGGTGTCGCCGTTGAGCTCAGCGCGCAGCCCATCGGCGGCCGCGCGCATCAACTCGATCACCTCCGGCCGGGTCTCAGCGAACAAAGCGGTCAGCTCGGCCTCGCTCAGCGGCTCGCCGGCGCGCCCGCGCTCGATCGCCGCCGGCGCCAGCTCGGGGTCGATCTGGCGTTCGGTGCGCCGTCCCGAGCCCCGGCGAGGGATGAAGCTCCAGTACTTGAGCTTGACCAGATCGAGCACCCCCTGGTCGATCCACTCCGGCTCGAGGTACTGGGGGTAGGCGCAAAGCCGCTCGGTGAGCGCGTAGCCGAGCGGCGCCAGGCGCTTTCGTACCTGGTGGGGGCTGGGGAAGGCGTGCTCGGGCGAGATGTGGTCGCCGTTTGCCGACAGCCCGCCAAGGTCGGTCGCGCCGGCCTCGACCAGGTCGACCCACCAGTCGCTCAGGTTCGGCGGGATCTGGATGCCGACGTCGGGCATCAGCTCGCGGCAGGCGCCAACCAGGCGTTTCATTTCGTTCAGGTCGATCTCCGAGGCCCAGGAGGGGAGCGGCTCCTGAGTAGGCAGTTCGCAGTCGGTAGTAGGCAGACTTTCGTCCGGGCCGTTTCTGCCCACTGCCTGCTGCCTACTGCCTACTTCGTCATCCCAGCGCTGCTTCGAAGCCGCGTCGGCGATCTGGGCGACCTCCCGCCCGTAGTAGCGCGGGTGCGGGACGAAGTTCTGCAGGATCACCTCCTGGAGGTGGCCGTGGCGCTCGTGGGAGGCCGCGAGCATCTCGAGCGCGGTGACGCGCTCGTCCTCGGTCTCGCCGATCCCGACCAGGATGCCGCTGGTGAAGGGGATCCGCAGCTCGCCGGCCGCCTCGATCGTCTCCATGCGCACCGCGGGGTGCTTGGTGGGCGAGCCCTGGTGCACGACGAGGTCGGGGTTGACCGACTCCAGCATCAGTCCCTGCGAGGCGGTCACCTCGCGCAGGCGGGCGAGGTCGTCGCGCGAGAGCACCCCGAGGTTGGTGTGCGGGAGCAGGCCGCGCTCGATCGCGCGCTCACACGCCCAGACCACGTAGGAGACGAAGTCGCGGTGGCCGTAGTCGGCGAGCCGCCTGGCGACCTCCGGGTTGACCTCGGGCGCCTCGCCGGTGAGCACCAGCAGCTCCTTGGCGTTTCTCCGCACCGCCTGCTCGAGCCTTTGCTCGACCTCGTCGGGCGCGTACAGATGCGCCCGATGGGTGGCGAAGGCGCAGTACTTGCAATAGCAGCGGCAGGTGCGCGAGAGCGAGAGCGTGTAGTTGCGGCTGAAGGTGACGCGACGCACTACGGACACGCTAGCGCTCGTCGCGCAGCGCGCCTACTTCTTGCGCTCGCGAACCTCGGCGTCCTTGATCGCCTGGCCGACCCCGCGGGCGTCGGAGGTCGGCGGCTCCGCGCCTTCCGCGTACTGCGGGCCGGCGATGATGAAGCGGTAGACGCCGAAGGCGACCAGAGCTCCGATGATCGGCGCGAGCACGTAGACGAGCAGGTCGCTGCCGTCGATGTTGTCGGAGATCAGCGCCGGCCCGAACCAGCGCGCCGGGTTCAGGGAGGCGCCGGTCAGCGGACCGAAGATCATCACCGCGAAGCCGAGCGTGGTGCCGATCGCATACGGCGCCCACTCCTGTCGAGCGCGCGGGTTCATCGCCACCGCGAGCACCGCGAGCACCAGCAGGAACGTGCCCAGGGCCTCGACCACCCCGCCGGCGAAGTTGCCGCCGAGAAGATCGGAGACCTCTGCGTTGCCGTAGCCGCTCGCGCGGCCCTCGTCGAGCAGCAGGCCCTTGACCAGCAGAGCGCCGAGCACCGCGCCCGAGAGCTGGGCGAGGATGTAGACGATCGCGTCGACCGGGTCGATCCGCCGCATCGCCCAGGCGGCGGTGGTCACGGCCGGATTGAAGTGGCCGCCGCTGACCTGGCCGAAGGCGATGATCAGCAAGAACAGCGCGAAGGCGTGCGCGAGGCCGACCACCGCGAAGTCCGATCCGATCTGCGAGCTCGGGCTGGTGGAGACGTAAAGCGAGACGACGGTGCCGATCACCAAGACCAAAAAGAAGGTCCCGATCAGCTCCGAGATATAGGCGGCCAGCCCGCGATCCTGCACTTCGCAAATCCTCCTAGGTCGGGTGCGCGCGGCAGTGTATCGGTGCCGGCAACCGGTCGTTCGCCAGCACTGGGCGGTGCATCAGCTGCGCCGCGGCGCGTCGTGCTCCATCTGCAGCCGGCGACCGTCGGCGATCACCTCGAGCGCCTCCTCGCGCGAGCGCCAGCCGTCGACGCGGACGTCCTTGCCCTCGAGTTGCTTGTAGACGGAGAAAAAGTGGGTGATCTCGCGCTGCATCGCCTCGGGGATGTCGGCGAGCGTGCGGGCGGTGTTCCAGCCCGGATCCTGAGTCGGAACGCAGACGATCTTGTCGTCCTCCCCCTTTTCGTCCTGCATCACGAAGAGCGCGATCGGCTTCACCGGGATCACGCAACCGGGGAAGGTCGGCTCCGAGACGCAGACCATGGCGTCGAGCGGGTCGCCGTCGCGACCGCGATGGCCCATCAGGAAGCCGTAGTCGGTCGGATAGACCATCGAGGAGGAGAGGAAGCGGTCGAGGACCAGGCTGCCGATCCCCTCGTCGTACTCGTACTTGTTGCGGCTTCCCTTCGGGATCTCGATGAACGCGAGCAGCTCGTGGGTGATCGGGTGCTCTTCGGTGAGCGGCGGCTCGAACATCGGCCGCGCAAGGCTATCGCCGCGGGTGCGGGCTAACCTCGCTGACCGATGCGATGGGTCGCCGCGCCGCTGGCGGCCGCCGTCGCCGTGGTCGCCCTCGCGGCCTGCGGTGAGGGCGGTGCTGAACCGGGCGCCTCCGACGAGGCGACGCTGGTGCTCGACTTCTCCCCGAACGCCGTCCACTCGGGGCTCTACCTGGCGCTGGCCGAGGGTGAGTTCGAACGTCGCGGGATCGAGCTCGAGATTCGCCAACCCGCAGCCTCCACCGACGCGCCGAAGCTGCTCGAGAGCGGCCGCGCCGATTTCGCGATCCTCGATATCCACGATCTCGCACTCGCCCGCGAGCGCGGCCTCGATCTGGTCGGCCTCGGGGCGATCGCCCGGCGGCCGCTGGCGAGCGTGATCGCGGCCGACCGCGAGGCGGTGCGCTCGCCCGCCGATCTGGAGGGCGCTGAGGTCGGCGTCACGGGGCTGCCCTCCGACGAGGCCGTGCTCGACACGGTGCTGCGGTCCGCAGGACTCAGTTCCGACTCGGTCGGCCGGGTGACGATCGGCTTCGACACGGTCGCGGTGCTGGCGGCCGGGCGGCTCGACGCGGCGACCGCGTTTTGGAACGCCGAGGGCGTCGCCCTGCGCCGGCTCGGGGTGCCGACCCGGGAGTTCCGGGTCGACGAGTTCGGCGCCCCGCCCTACCCCGAGTTGGTCCTCGCGACCAGCGGCGACACGCTCGACCGGCGACCCGAGCTGGTCACCGACGTGCTCGCGGCCGCCGACAGCGGTTATGCGGCCGTCCTCGCCGAGCCCGATGCCGGTGTCGCGGCACTGCTGGACGCCGTCCCCGAGCTGAGCGAGCCAGAGCAGAGCGCGCAGCTCGAGTCGTTGATCGACGGCGGCGCCCTGGGGCCCGACACCGAGCTCGATCGCGAAGCGCTTGCGCGCTGGGCGCGCTGGGCGCGGGCGCGAGGGATCGTGACCGAGCCGATCGATCTCAACGCGGCCTTTCCGCAGACTCGCTGACACCCCTCAAGGGCTGGCCCGGCCCGGCCGATGGGGTCTGGTGAGGGAGATCAGCGTGCGTGTGAAAACCGAACGAGAGCAGGGGATGAATGTCGCGGCGCGGTCCCAGGCGCTGCTCGTGGCCGCGGGCGCCTGCGGGCTGCTCTGGGTCGTCGCGCTGGTGATCGCCGCGGGCGCCGGCGACCGGGTCGAGCTGGTCTGGCTCGGTGCCGCCGGGCTGGCGGCGAGCTTTGTCTTGCTCTGGCTGGTCCGCAGCCAGGGCTCGCGCATCGGCGATCTGGCCGGCGACCCGCTCACCGGACTGATCAACCACCGCGGCTTTCACCAGGTTCTCGATCGCGAGCTCGCCGCGGCCCGCGAACGCGGCGTGCCGGTGGCCCTGGTGCTGTTCGATCTCGACAACTTCAGGGCGGTCAACGATGCCCACGGGCACCCGCTCGGCGATCGGGTCCTGCGCGCGGTCGGGTCGGAGCTGCGAGCCGCCGTCCGGGCCACCGACACGCCGGCCCGAGTCGGCGGCGAGGAGTTCGCGCTGATCCTTCCCGGCGCCGGTTCCAGCGGGGCGTTCGCGATCGCCGAACGGGCTCGTGCGACGATCGCAGGGATCTCCTTCGACGCGGCCGAGATCAGCTGCTCGGCGGGGATCGCCGCGTTTCCCAACGACGCCGAGGACGGCCCGGGCCTCTACCAGCTCGCCAACAGCGCCCTCTATTGGGCCAAGCGCGACGGCAAGGGGCGCACCCGTCGGTTCGATCCCGAGCACTCGACCGCGATCTGGACGGATCGCCAGCGTGACGAGATCGTCGAGCTGCTCGAGCTCGATGACCCGATCACCTGCGTGTTCCAGCCGATGGTCAGCCTCGCCACCGGTCGCGTCGTCGGCTATGAGGCCCTGGCCCGCTTTCCGGTGGACAGCCTGCGCACCCCCGACGTCTGGTTCGCTCAGGCGCACGGCTGCGGGCTCGGCGCCGAGCTCGAGGCGGCGGCGATCGAGGCGGCGATGCACCCGCTCGGGAGGCCGCTCGATGCGATGCTCTCGATCAACGTCAGCCCTTCGGCGCTCTCGTCGCCGGTGGTCCAGCGCCGCCTGCGGGGCAATCTGGAAGGGCTGGTGATCGAGGTCACCGAGCACGAGTTCGTCCCCGACGATGACGCCCTGTCGGCCTGCGTCGCCGACCTGCGCGAGCGCGGCGCCCGGATTGCCATCGACGATGCGGGCGCAGGGCACGCGGGGCTCAAGCAGCTGATGAGAGTTCGCCCCGACATCGTCAAGCTCGACCGCGCGCTCGTCTCCGAGATCCACACCGACCCCGCCCGGATGGCGTTGGTCGAGTCGTTCGTGCGCTTCGCTCGAGACGTCGGCGCGACCGTCTGCGCCGAGGGGATCGAGAGCCTCCAGGAGCTGGAGGTGATCGCCGACCTCGACGTGCAGTGGGGCCAGGGCTGGGTATTGGCGCGCCCCTCCGCGCCCTGGACCGAGGTCTCGGCCGAAGCCGCCGAGCTCTGTCGCGCCGCGCTCGCCGAGACCTTCCGCTCGCCCCCGGCCGAGCGCCACCCGCTCGGCTCCAGCGATCGCCGACTGGTGCACGTGAGCGCCCGGCTTGCGAGCGCGCGCAACGGCCGCGACCTGGAGAACGCGCTGGCGATGATCGCCGCCGAGCTCGGCGCCTCCGAGGTGGTGCTGTCGGCGTTGCACGCCGACGAGGGCGTGCTCGAGACCCTGGCCGAGAACGGCGAGAGCACGACCGAGCAGGTGCTGTTCGCACTCGACGACTACCCGCTCAGCGCGCGCTCGCTGCGCGAGCAAGAGGCGGTCCAGATCATCGTCGGTGATCCCGACGCGGACCCGAGCGAGGTCGAGCTGCTGCTCAGCTACGGCAAGCGATCGCTGTTGATGGTCCCTGTGGTCAGCCGCGGCGAGAGCCTCGGGATCATCGAGGCCTATCGCAACGACGAGCGTCCCTGGACGCGGGCGGAGACCAACCGCGCCCGGGTGATCGCCAACCAGTTCGCCTCGGTGATCCCGGCGCTGTCGCCGGCGCCGCACCGCGAGGCATCGTTCTGAGCGTCGCCGGACGCTAGAGCGAGCGCCGCGCCCTGAACTCGCGCCGGACCGAATCCGGCCGGCCCCACATCTGCACGACCTCGGCACGGCCCTCGTGGACGTCGCGGACGATCAGCTCGCCGGCGATCCTCTGCTCGTCGAGCAGCGCCAGCGTCCCCTTGACCGTCGGCGCCGCGGCGGCGTGACCGAAACTGTGAGCGACGTTGATCCGGAAGTGCCACTCGGCCTGCGAGTAAGGCTGGGCGTTGATCTGGGTCATCAAAACGGCTGCGTCGATGTAGCGATCCTCGTCCGCGAGCCGCAGGTCGCAGACGATGTCGGTCCAGTCACTCGGCAGCGAGTCGAGGACCTGCTGGAAGTCATCGGCCAAGGCCACGGCGCGAAGCCTAACCGTCAGGCGAAGAAGACCTGCTGCAACAGGAACAGGTTGAGGGCGATGATCAGCCCGGCGAGGGTTGCCGCGATCGCGGTCAGCCAGCCGGGGTTGGCCATCGGGCCCATGACGCTGCGCTTGCGTGCGATCAGCAAGAGCGGGATCAGCGCGAACGGAATCCCGAACGACAGCACCACCTGACTCATCACCAGCGCGTCGGTGGGGTCGAGCCCGAGCCCGAGCACGACCAGGGCGGGCGCGAGCGTGATCGCGCGGCGGACGAAGATCGAAATCCGGCGCTGGATGAAGCCCTGCATGACGACCTGCCCGGACATCGTGCCCACCGAAGATGAGGCGAATCCCGAGGCCAGCAGCGCCACCCCGAAGATCGTCGCGGCGTTGTCGGAGACGGTCACCTGAAGCCCCTCGTAGGCGCCATCGATGCTGTCGATCCCCGTCAGGTCACCGACGTTGAAAAGCGCCGCCGCCATGATCATCATCGCGAGGTTGACGACGCCCGCGATCGCCATCGCGATCACCACGTCGATCTTCTCGAAGCGCAGGATCCGCCGCCGCTCGGAGTGGTTGCGGCCGACGATTCGCTTCTGGGTCAGCGCCGAGTGCAGGTAGACGACGTGCGGCATCACGGTCGCGCCGATGATCCCGGTGGCCAGCAGAATGCTCTCTGTGCCGCTGAAGCCCGGCACGAAGAGGTGCGAGGCGACGTCGGCGGGGTCGGGCTTCGCCCAGAAGATCTCGAATCCGAAGGCGACCAAGACGACGCCGGCGAGCGCCGCGATCGCCGCCTCGAGGCGTCGAAAACCGCGCTGCTGAAGCGCCAGGATCGCGAACGCGCCGGCGCCGGCGATCAGGGCCGCCGGGAACAGGGGGATCCCGAACAGCAGGTTGAGCCCGAGCGCCGCGCCGACGACCTCGGCGATGTCCGTCGCCATCGCCACCCCCTCGGCCTGGAGCCAGAGGCTGATTGAGGTGCGCCGCGAGAAGCTCTCGCGACAGAGCTCGGGCAGGTTCTTGCCGGTGGCGATCCCGAGCTTCGCCGATTGCGTCTGGATCAGCATCGCCATCAGGTTTGCGGCGACAACGACCCAGAGCAGCAGATAGCCGAACTGGGCTCCCGCGCTGATGTTGGTGGCGAAGTTCCCGGGGTCGATGTAGGCGACCGCAGCGATGAACGCCGGCCCCAGAAAGGGCCACAACCTGGCCGGCCCGCGGGCCTGCCCGTCGAGCGACCGCCGCGCGGCGCGGGCTACCGCGGCCTCGCCGGGAAGCGCCGCCTCGACTCCGTTCTCGCGCTCGACCTCGGGCGCCGAGACCGGCACGTCGACCGGCTCCGCGACGTCCTCGGGAGGCGCCTCGACCGGGGTTTCGACCGGCCGGGTCACGGATTCACCCGGCTCGCTTGACCCTCATCGCGCGCGCCAACTCCCCGCCGAGGGCGTGCTCGACGCCCGCTGCCTCGACGTAGATCGGCCCGTCGAAGGGCTCCTGGCGCTCGACGGTCAGCTCGACCCCCGGACGGATGCCGAGCTCGGCCAGGTAGCGAAGCTTCTCCGGATCGGAGTCCGAGACGCGAGCGAGCACCCCACTCGATCTCGGCTCGAGATCGGTCAGGCTCACGGTCTCGTCGGGGGCGATGTCGAGCTCGGCGCTCGGGATCGGGTCGCCGTGCGGATCGAGGCTCGGATCACCGAGCTTGGCGGCGATCAGCCGCTCGAGATCCTCCGAAATGTAGTGCTCGAGCACCTCGGCCTCGTCGTGGACGCGATCCCAGGGCATGTCGAGCGCGTCAGCCAAGAACGACTCCAAAAGCCGGTGGTGGCGCATCACCTCAAGCGCCACCCGCTCCCCCGCGGGCGTCAGCTCGACCCCGTGGTAGGGCTCGTAGCGGACCAGGCCCGACTCTGCCAGCCGCTTGCACATCGCGGTCACAGTGCCGGGCGAGACGCCGAGCCGCTCTGCGAGCGCCGAAGTCCCGATCGGGCCACCGTCGCGGCGATCGAGCGCGTAGATCGTCTTCACGTAGTCCTCGACCGCCTCGGTGTTGGCGGAGTCGGGATCGCGTCGGAAGCCTGAATGGGCCATCTGTCGGTGCCTAGACGGAGACCAACAGCCCCGTGAGGTAGAAGGCGACAGCCCCCGCGCCGATCGCGCTCGCGGTGACGGCGTCGAGCAGGCGGCCGTTCGAGTCGCGCATCGCCGGAGCGATCTGGCCGATCACCTGGATGATCGCCCCGACCCCGACCCCGAGCAGCAGCACCGAGAGCTCGGCGTTGTTGACGGAGGCGCCGATCAGGGCACCGAGGATCGCAGGCGCGCCCGCGATCAGGCCGAGGATCGCAAGCCGGCCGAGCGAGGCCCGTTCGCGCGCCAGCGGAGCGACGATCGCGAACCCCTCGGTGGTGTTGTGAATGGCGAAGCCGAGCACCAGGAAGGCGCCAAGCGCGAGCTCGCCGATCGCATAGGCCGAGCCGATCGCGAGGCCCTCGCCGAGGTTGTGCAGCCCGATCCCGAGCGCGATCATCAACGAGAGGCGGGCGCCCGCGGTGCCCTTCACCTCGCGTCGAGATTTGAGCCAGCGGTCGATCGCGGTCAGCGCCAGGTAGGCGAGGCCGGCGCCGAGCACGAGCAGCTCGGCCCCGCCGAAGGCGCCACCGGACTCGCCCGCCAGGTCGAGGGCCTCGAAGGTCGCATCGACGGCGAGGAAGGCGAGCAGGCCCACGGTGATCGCCATCAGGGCCCTGAGCCAGCTGGGCCGAAAGCGCCTCATCGCCGGCAGCAACAGCATGCCGAGGGCGACCGGGATCACGCCGACGTAGGTGCCCAGCAGCGCCATCAGGCCGAACAGATCGCCGCCGGAGCTCGGCGTCTCGACCGCAGCGGGGATCTCGTGCTCGATCACGACCCCGGTCTCGGTGACCAGGGAGACCAGGTAGGGCTGGCCCTCCTGCCACGGGTACTCGAGCTCGACGGTGCCCGAGCCGAGCCGCCCGATCGCTCCACTGGGGCCGTCGAAATCGACGTAGGCATCGTTCACGAACGCCTGCGAGACGGTGACCGGATCGGGACCGGTGTTGCGCAGCTCGAGCTCGATCCGATTGGGCTCGAGCCTGGTGCTCTCGACCGCGAGCTCCTCGACCGGCGGGCCCAGTCGCTCGGGGAGGCTGTCGCCTCCGGCGAACCCGAGCGCCAGCAGGACCGCGGCGATCAGGGCCGCGGCACCCGCCGCCAGCCCCCAGGTGGGGATCGAGTCGAGCGTCCCCCGCGGGGGCTCGCCGACGCTCTCGCTACGGGCCTCCATCAGCTCCCGACCTCGAAGAAGCCCATCCACCCGAGCTCGGCGAACTCGGTCTTGTGGGCGTGGAACATAAACGGGCCCGCGTGCGCGAAGCGGAGCTCGCAGATTCCCCGCTGCGCCTGGCCCTGGATCACCGTGTCGGTGAACTCAGCTGGCTCGAGCCGGGTTCCGGTCGGGTAGTAGTCGAAGAAGTTCCCGTGGATGTGAAACGAGTTGATCGGGTCGTACTCGAGCGCGTTGACCAGGTAGATGCGCACCAGCCGGTCGCGCTCGACCGCGATCGGGTCGTTCATGTAATGGAAGGGGATCCCGTTGACCGCGTAGAGCTGGTTGCCCTCGGCGTCGAAGGTGGTGTTGTAGCCGTGCTGGACCATCACCATCTCGTCGGCCTCGGGCCGGCCCCGCTTCGGGTCGACGATGAACGCCCCGTACATCCCGCGGGCGATGTGCTCGGCGAGCGGCGCCACGTGGCAGTGGTAGAGATGGAGCCCGAAAGGCTCGGCGTCGAACTCATACGTGGTCGACTTGCCCGGCTCGATGATCCCGGCGCCGGCGCCGGGGATCCCGTCCATCGCCGCCGGGTGGAGCCCATGGGTGTGGACCGTGTGCGGGTGCTCGGAACCGTTGACGAACCGGATCCGCAGCAGGTCGCCCTCGGTGCAGCGCAGGGTCGGCCCGGGGATTCGCCCGTTGTAGGTCCAGGCCGGGAACTCGACTCCCGGAGCGACCTCGATCGCCTTGTCGCCCGCCACCAGGGTCCACTGGCGCAACAGGCGGCCGCTGGCCAGCCGCCGGGTCTCCCCGTAGTCGAAGTCACGGAGGATCTCGGTCGGGTTGAAGCCGTTCGCACGATGGTCGACGGTGGCGCCGCCGCGGAAGGTCGGCCCGGCGGTCCCGAGGCCGTTCGCGTGCGCGGGGATCCCATGGGCGGCGTGGGCGGCGTGGCTCGCCCCCTGCGCGTCCGCCGGGTGCTGACCGCCGCCGAGGGCGTCGTGGAGGGCCTGGTGGGGAACGGTCTCGTGGAGCAGCGCCAAGGTCGGCGCCGCGACCAGGCCGCCGGCGAGCAGCTTGCGCCGGTTGAAGCCCGAGCGCTCCTCGTCCAGATCCTCTTTTTGCTTCTTCACAACCGAAAGTTTGCCATATAGAAACCCGCGTGGACAGTCTCCTGCCAGAATCGAAGCCGTGGCGGCCCCGACCGAGATCGAAGTGGACGGTCAGTACCGGACGCTGCGCGAGACGGCGGGCGCGCTCGAGCGCCGAGAGCGCCGCCACCTGCGAATCGGCGGCGCGGACGCCGGCGAGTACCTGCAGGGCCAGCTGACCAACGACGTCGAGGCGCTGGAGCCCGGAAGCGGCTGCTATTCGGCGCTGCTTGACCGCAAGGGGCGGATGCAATCTGACATGCGGGTGCTGCGCACCGCCGACGGTTTCGAGATCGACCTCGAGGCGGAGGGCGCCGCTGCGGTGCTCAAGCACCTCTCGATGTACAAGGTCGGCCGCGACGTGGAGATCGCCGAGAGCGTGGATCGCACGGTGCACTCGGTGATCGGACCGGCGGCGACCGAGCTCGTGCTCGGGGGCCCGCTCGGTCCCGAGCACGCCCATCGCGAGGCGCGAGTCGGCGAAATCCGCTGCCGTGCGGTCGCCACCGACCTCGGCGTCGACCTGATCGCCGACCGCGACGGCTCGGCGCTGGCGACGGCGCTCGCCGCCGCCGGAGCCGAGCCTGTGAGCCCCGATGCCGCCGAGATCGTGCGGGTCGAGAGCGGGCGACCGCGATTCGGCCGCGAGATGACCACCGCGACGATTCCCGAGGAGGCAGGGATCAACGAGCGCGCGGTCAGCTTCACCAAGGGCTGTTACATCGGCCAGGAGACCGTTGCCCGGCTGCACTACAAGGGCAAGCCCAACCGCAGGCTTCGCGGCCTGCGCCTGACGGCGACCGCGAGCCCCGGCGACCCGGTCAACCTCGGCGAGCGCCGGCTGGGCGAGGTCGGCACGGCGGTCGTCTCCCCCGCTCACGGCCCGATCGCGCTTGCGATCCTGCGGCGCGAGGCCGAGCCCGGTGCCACGGTGACGGTCGCCGACGAGCTCGAGGCCGAGGTCGTCGAGCTGCCGTTCTGAGCGTCCGCGCCCGCGGCCGCACCGCGGGGCCTTCGGTTAGATTGCGCCGAGGATGGGCCTGAGCAGGAGGCTGAGCGTGCCCGGCGCTGCGATCGCGGCGACGATCGCGATCGCGGGCTGCGGCGAGGACGACTTCGTCAACGCGCCGAGGCCGGCGTCGCCGATCGAGATCTCGGCGCGGATCGGCGACCGCGACGTCTCTGTGAGCCCGAGGACGGCTGACGCAGTCGGCGCCGGCGTCGCCAACATCACGATCTCCAACCAGTCATCGGACCCGGCAAAGCTGGTCCTCGAGGGACCTACCGACGACGCCAGCGACGAGATCCCTGCCGGCGGCCTCGGCTCGATGACGGTGACCCTTGACCAGGGCGACTACACCGCCTCGGCCGGTGAGGACTCCGATGCTCGCGAAACAACGCTGATCGTCGGCCGAGAGCGCGAGAGCTCGGAGAACGATCTGCTGCAGCCCTGAGCGTCGCCGGGAGGTCCGAGCGGGCTAGTCGATCTCGTCCTCGGTCGCGATCGCGGCCGCGGCGACCAGGCCCTCGATCCGAGCCAGGCAGCGCTCGACCTCGGCAACCATCTCGTCGAACTCATCGCCCGCGGCCTTGGCGCTGTTGGTGACGCTGGTGAGCGACTTGCGGATCCGGTTGGCGCGCTTCAGCCGGGCGGCGGCCTCCTCGGCCGCGTCGCGAACGCCCGCTGCGTCGACCTCGAGCTCGCCGGCGCCGTCGACCAGCGCCCGGGCGCGCACATAGCGATAGACGAGGCGCAGGGCAAGCGGATCGGGGCTCTCGCGGTCGAGCACCGCGATGATCTTGTTGCCCTGGTACTCGGTCAGCTCCTCGAGCCCGGCGGGGATCTTGTCGTCGCCGGCGACGACCAGCACCGCGAAGGCCGCGTCGCGCTCGCCCATGCATGCGTTGAGCTCGGTCCAGGCGTCGTTTCGCGAGAGGCGCTTGTTCTTGGCCTCGAACACGACCGTCGCCAGGGCGTTGCCGGTGGCGGCGCCGATCTCGATCACGGTGTCGCCCTTCTTGCCGCCGGACTCGCTCGATGAGTCGCCGACGTGATGGGCAGCGTCGCCGTGGCCCTCGGCGATCGCCTCGACCGTGGCGTGGACGAGGTCCTCGAACGAGCGGCCTTTGGCGGTGCCCCGCTCGGCCTCCTCGGCGACCCGGACGTCGGCATCGGTCCGCTCCTTGAGCTCGAGCAGCTCCCGGCGCAGCTCGGCGATCACCCGCCGGTTCTCCTCGCCCTCGGCCTGCTGGCGGGCGCCGAGCTCCCTGTAGACCTTGACCATCGCGTCCTTGAAGTCGAACAGCGGGTTCGAGCCCTCCTGGGCGGAGAACTGCTTCAGCAGCGCCTCGCGCTGCTCGCCGAGCGCCTGCTTGAGCATCGCGTCGATGTCCTTCTGCACGGATCCGTCGCGCGAGCCGTCGAAGGTCTCGGTGATCCGCTCGGCGAGCCGCTCGTCGCCCGCCTCGAGCGTGCTGTCGAGGCGCCGGCGCAGCTCGGCCGCATGGCGCTCGAATTCGGCCCGGACGTAGTCGACCTCGACCGCGGTGCCCTCGCGCTCGAGCACCCGGGCGCCGATCTCAACCGCATCGCGGACCGTTTGCGCCGGGGCGTGCCCGGACTCGGCGCGCTCGCGCACCAGCCTCGCCGAGCGCCCGTCCTCGACCGTCAGCGACTCGATCACAAGCCGGTCGCCGAGCGCGCGCACGGTGCCCTCGGCGCTGATCTCGATCGGAAGTTGGGGTGTCTCTGAAGCTTCCATGGAAGACTCACGAAGGTAGTCGTGGGCCCCGACGGAAAGCTGACACCCGCAACCCTCAACGAGGAGATCATCGGCGCCGAGCAGCCGCAGGTCGCCTCGCTGCACTCCGAGGAGGAACGGCTGGCGCGGATCGAGCGCGAGTTCCGCACCGGCTTCGAGCGCCTCGGCGGGCTCGGCCCGGCCGTCTGCGTGTTCGGCTCGGCCCGGACCCTGGACACCGACCCCGAGTACGCACACGCGAGGGCGATCGGCCGCGCGATCGGCGAGGCCGGGTTCGCGGTGATCACCGGGGGCGGGCCCGGGATCATGGAGGCCGCCAACCGCGGGGCGCGCGACGCCGGCGTCGCCTCGGTCGGGCTCAACATCGTGCTCCCGCACGAGCAGAGCCTCAATCCCTACGTCGACATCGGGGTCAGCTTCGACTACTTCTTCGCCCGCAAGCTGATGTTCGTCCGCTACTCGCGCTCGTTCGTCGTCCTCCCGGGGGGCTACGGCACCCTCGACGAGCTGTTCGAGGCGCTCACGCTGATCCAGACCGGCGAGGCCGTCGCCCACCCGGTGGTCCTGGTCGGACGCGACTACTGGTCGGGGCTGGTGGACTGGATCCGGGCCGAGCTGCTGGCCCCGGGGCGGATCTCGGCCGCCGACTTCGAGCTCGCCGAGCTCGCCGACGGGGTCGATGAGGTCGTCGCGATCGCCTGCGCCGACGCCGGCACCGACGACGCCGGATAGCGCGCCCGGGCCTCGTCGACGAAGAGCGCCATCCTGTCGGCGAGCGCCGGGTCGCGGATCTCGAGCACGTTCTCGGCGTTCATCTCACCCGAGCGCGAGAGGTTGAACGAGCCGACGAAGACGGTGTCGTCGGCGACCGTGACCTTGGCGTGCATGAAGTCGTGAACGGTCCCCGGTCCCCAGGGGGTCGAGGGCTTGCCCGAGAACGGCAACAACGTCAGCACCTTGACCAGCAGCGGGATCTTCCAGCGCGAATTCTCGGTCCCGGCCCACTGGCCGAAGACGGTGTCGATCTGGGGCTCGTCGACGACGCCGGCGACGTCGACCCGCCCAGCCTCGCCGACCTCGGCCAGGGTGCCGAGGACGGGCGCCGAGGTGATCACCGGCGAGGCGATCCGGACCCGGACGCTGGCGCTGCCGATCGCCGACGCGATCGCCTGCGAGAGCTCGGGGCCGTGCCCGGGGGTGAACCAGGCGCGCGCCTCGATCCCCTCGCCGAGCTCGACCATGCGCGGCTCCACCCGGCCCGAGCGCTCGACGTCGCGGCGCTCCCAGAGCTCGTCGAAGTTCGCCCTGTAGGCGGTTGCCAAGGGCGCGGAATCGAGCGCCACCAGGACGTTCTCCTGGCGGGTCCACGAGTCGACCGTCCAGTTGGCAGAGCCCGTCCACAGCCCGGTCACGTCGCGGACGGCGTACTTGTGATGCATCAGGTCGGGGATGCCGGGCACAGGGCGGGCGTCGAGCGGCAGCTCGGCGAGGATGTCGGGCCGCGTCTCCGGGGGCGGGTGCAGCTCGGGCGGGCGCGAGCTGTCGACGTTGTAGAGCAGGCGGATCGCGACGCCGCGCCCGGCCGCGGCGCGCAGGGCATCGGCGACCGCCGTTCCGGGCGGACCCGGGAGCCGAACGTCATAGAGCGCGAGGTCGAGCGAGTCGCGGGCCTCGTCGACGAACGCGGCGACCAGCGCCGCGATCTCCTCGGCCGGCTGGCCGCCGTCGGTGAGCGTATGGACCCTCATCGCCCCACATTCTGATCGCGTAGCATCCGCCGCGCTCAGAACCCGACTCAGAACAGGGAGTGATCGCAGTTGGCCGTTGACGTGAGCGAGGTCTCGAAGCTCGAGGTGGAGCCGGGAACGCTGCCCGAGACGATGGCGGCGTGGGTGATCCGCCAGGAGCGCGAGGGCGAGCCCAAGGACGCGTTTCAGCTCGAGCAGGTCGAGGTGCCCGAGCCCGGCGCCTTCGAGGTGATCGTCCGGGTGATGGCGGCGGGAGTCAACTTCAACAACGTCTGGGCGGCGCTCGGCAAGCCGGTGTCGGTTTTCGGCTACGGCGATCACCCCGACTACGGCCACCACATCGGCGGCTCCGACGGCTCCGGCGTCGTCTGGAAGGTCGGCGAGGGAGTGACCAAGTGGGAACCGGGCGACGAGGTCGTGATCCACTGCAATCAGGCCTCTTATGAGGATGTCGAGGTCCACGGGCTCGATCCGCTCGCGGCGCCGAGCCAGAGGATCTGGGGCTATGAGACCACCTGGGGGTCGTTCGCCCAGTTCACCAAGGTGCAGGCGCAGCAGCTGCTGCCCAAGCCCCGCAACCTCTCCTGGGTCGAGTCCTCGGCCTTCGGCCTCACCTACTTCACCGCCTACCGGATGCTGATCGACCGGTGCAACCTGCAGGCGGGCCACAACGTGCTGATCTGGGGAGCCGCCGGGGGTCTCGGGGTGTTCGCGGTGCAGCTGTGCAAGGCGGCCGGTGCGAACGCGGTCGGGGTCGTCTCCTCCGAGGACAAGGGCGAGCTGGTCAAGCAGCTGGGCGCCGTCGACTACGTCAACCGCAGCGAGTTCGGCGAGATGATGCGCTCCGAGGCAAACCATCCCGCGGTCGATCCGGACGCCGACAAGGAGCGCTTCAAGGCCTCGCGCGGATTCGCCAAGCGGGTCAAGGAGATCCTCGGCGACGCTCCCGACATCGTCTTCGAGCACGTCGGCCAGGCCACCTTCCCGACCTCGGTGTTCACCGTGAAGCCGTTCGGCAAGGTCGTGATCTGCGGCGGGACCTCGGGCTATCAGCTCGACTTCGACGTCCGCTACCTGTGGATGAAGCAGAAGGAGATCCTCGGCTCGCACTTCGCCAACGCCTACGAGTGCATGCGCGCAAACCAGCTGATGGCGGAGGGCAGGGTCCGGCCGGTGCTCTCCCAGGCGATGGATTTCGAAGGCGTCCCCGACGCCCACCAACTGATGCACGAGAACAAGCACGCCGGCAAGATCGCGATTCGCGTCGGCGCCGAGACCGACGCCGAGGGCAAGCATGAGGACGGTCCCGGAGCGATCTGGGCCGAGGTCGGCGCCTAGCCGCCGCGTCCGGAGCCAATAGTCTTCGCCGCGATGGAGGTCCATTACGTCGAATGGCACGTGGTCCCGTTTCGGCGCGACCGCTTTCTCGAGGTCTGGACACCGGCGCTCGACCGCGCCCTCGCCTTCGGCGCCAGTGCGGCGTTCATGACCCGCAACGAGGACGACACCCTGCACATCCGCCAGGTGACGATGTGGGAGAGTCGAGCCGACCAACAGCGCTGGTGGTTCAGCGAGGAGCTGACGACGCTACGCCAGGAGGCGCTCTCCTACTACCACAAGCCTGTCGATCAGCACTGGCATGCGCAGGTCGCCGACGCCGCCGTCCAGGCCTCCAACGGCCACAGCACCTAGCCTCGAGCGTCTAGGCGACCAGGCTCAGCCGCTCGCGGCTGCGGGCGGCAAAGGACTCGCCGACCTCGACCAGGATCGCGACCATCTCGTCGGTTGCCGGCGAGCGCGCGCCCTCGGCCCGGGTCGCAGCCCAGACGCGCCGTTCGGGGGCCGGCGGGTCCGTGGCGCGGACGACCAGGTCCGAGCGCAGGGTCGGCAGCGCCAGGTCGGGCAGCAGGGTGACCCCGAGCCCGGCGGCGATGAAGCCCTGCATGACGTTGTAGTCGTCGGACTCGAAGCCGATCCGCGGCTCGAATCCCGCATTGCGGCAGGCCGAGAACACGACCTCGCCGCAGCTCGACGGCCGCGAGCCGCAGAGCCACTCGTGGTCGGCGAGCTCGGCCAGCGGAACGGTCGCTCGCTCGGCGAGCTCGTGCGTGGCAGGGAGCGCAATATGCATCGACTCGGTCAGCACCAGGGTGCGGTCGAGGTCGCGCTCATCGTCGTGCGGGACGGTCACGTAGTCGAAGCTCAAAGCCAGATCGAGCTCACCGCCGCGCAGCCGCGGCAGCGACTCCTCGGGCTCGGCGTCGGCAACACTGAGGCGAACCCGGGGATGGCGCCGGTGAAACACGGAGACGGCCTCGGTCAGCAGGGTCGCCGAGGCCGAGGGAAAGCTCGCCAGGCGAAGCTCGCCGCCCTCGAGCCCGGCGATCGCCGCCAACTCGCGTTCGGCCTCGTCGAGTCGGGCGATCGCCGCCTCGGCGTGGCAGACCAAGACTCTGCCGGCCTCGGTCAGCTTCGGGCCCTCGCGAGTCCGGTCGAGCAGCTGCATCCCGACCTCGCGCTCGAGCGTCGCGATCTGCTGGCTCACCGCCGACTGCGACAGATAGAGCTCGTCAGCAGCGGCCGAGAACGAGCTCTGCTGGGCCACCTCGCGAAGGATCCGCAATCGCTTTACGTCAAGCATAAGGTCACCTTATCAGGTTCAGCATGAATCGATGTTGCGCTAATACCGCCGCCGCGAGACCATGAGATCACGAAACCAACCAGGTGGCCGTTTCAAGGCAGCCAACCACGAGCGAGGTGAAGCAGATGGAAGCGCAGGCGACAACTATCAACACCGGGATCACGATTCGCCGCATGGACCTCTCCGACGAGGACCGCGACGCGGTCGCGGAGCTCGCCGAGCGCGACACCCGCCAGCCGCTCGACGAGCCGGTGCTCGGGCTCGAGGTCGAGGGCCGTCTGCTGGCGGCCGTCTCGCTTACGAGCGGGGGCGAGATCGCCGATCCGTTCGCCCCCACCGACGAGCTGCGCTCGATGCTCGAGTTCCGCGCCGGGCAGCTGCGCAAGCGCTTCGGGCGCGCGCGGCGAGGCAAGCGGTCGCGGCCGGCGGTCGGCGGCTCGCCCGCCGGCACGATCATCAAGCTGCCGCGCTGGGGATGAGCGCCTAGTGGCTCTCGAGCGGGGCCATCGTCAGCCCCGCGTCGCTGAGCTGCTGCCAGTAGAGCTCGGCCGGCTCCTTGGGCCCGGTCCAGACGATCGCGCGGCCCGATTTGTGGATCTGGTCGGCGAACCGGTAGCCGGCGTCGAGATCGACCCCCGGCACGACCTTCGCCAGGGTCGAGGCGACGTGGTCGAAGGTGTTGTGATCGTCGTTTAGGACGATCACCAGCCAATTGCCGCCGAGTCCCGAGCCAGGCCCCTTGGCCTTCGGGCGCTCGAGCGTCTCAACTGAGATCGGATGCCCCCGGGCCGCTCAGGGAACGGCCACCACGGCCTTCTTGAAGGTCGCGACGACCTTGCCCTTCTTGTTCTTCTCGCTGCCGACCGCGAACCGGATCTTGGTGCCCGAGACCTGGCCCGGGTTTTGGTCGTTCACCTTCGCCACCTCCTCACCGTTGACGAGGGCGCGAATCTCGGCGCCGGCGGTGATCAACTGCAGCTGGTTGCGCTCATTGACCTTGTTGATCGCGTCACTGCGACCGTCGAGCGGAAACGCAGAGCTCGACGGGCCGCGGATCAACTCGAAGCGCTTGCTCTGCGGGAAGATCCGAAACAGATAGCCGATCCCGCCTCCGCCGGCGCGCAGGTCGAGCTCCAAGAACGCGCCTCCGCGGAGCCCTTGCGGGGTCTTCTTCAGGATCTTGCCCTCGACCTTGACGTCGTGGTTCGGAAGCTCTGCGTCGCCCTGCACGGGCGGGCGAAAAGAGCAGGTCGTCGGGCTCGACTTGACCGAGGCCAGCATCGACTTGCTCTTCGAGCGAAACTCGCGATCGCAGCGCTTGCCGCCGCCGGCCTTGATGATCTCGCGGTACTCGGCGCGACTGGAGAAATCGTTGTCATAGACGGTCACCGCCGCCCAGGCGCCGCCCACGCTCAACCCCAGCGCGGCGGTCGCCGCGAGCACAAAAAGGCCGCTTGGAAGCTTCAGATTTCGCATTCGAAGACCCGGTTTCGAGCAGCGTAGCCGCTGAGCAACCCTGAACACCCCCGCGGTGGGAACGGAGCGGTCGCGGAATTTCACCGACCTATTTCAGCCCTCGGCGGCCTCGGCGCGCTTGCGCCAATAACGCTCGAGCCCGAGCCATAGCTGGTCGGCAGGACTCGCCTGGCGCACCCGCCTGGCGGTCTCGGGGTCGGCCTGGTTGACCTCGGCCTCGTAGGCCTGGAGGAAGTGATCTCGCCCCCGGCGAGCGCGCGCGGCGCTCGCGGCCAGGCTCTCGCGCAGGCGCTCGAACTGAGCGCTGACGTCCTCGACCTCACCGAAGTGGGTCAGCCGCAGCTTGGTCGGGCCAAGCGCCTCGATCCGAGCGACTGAGTCGAGCCAGGCCTCGACGTCGATCTCGGGCGGAGGGGTCGGCGCCAGGGTGAGCTCGGCGGGCGGGACCCGCACTCCCGCCATATCGCCGACGTAGGCATCGCCGTGATCCAGGTCGAAAAAGCAGACGTGGTGGCCGGCATGCCCGGGTGTGTGCTCGACCCGGAAGCCCTCGACCTCGTCCCCGCCGGCGATCGGGACGATGCTCGCCTGCGGGACCGGCACCACCTCGCCCCAGAGCCGCGCCATGTTCTGCTCTCCGTAGAGGCGCCCGGCGCTGGCCACCAGCTTCGAGGGATCGATCAGGTGCGGGGCGCCGACCTCGCTGACGTAGACCCGCAGATCCGGGAAGCGCCGAACCAGCGCCCCGGTGGCGCCCGCGTGGTCGAGGTGGATATGGGTCGCCAGCACGGCCCTGGGCTCGCCCGAGAGCCCGTTGAGCAGGGTGTCGAGGGTCGAGGTCGGGCCCGGGTCGATGATTAGCTCGCCGCGCACCTCGTGCGCTGCGATCACCCGGTCGTTGCCGAGATGCATGACGTCGATGCAGATTGGGTCGTCGGTCAAAGGATCGGTAGGCAGTTCGCAGTAGGCAGAGGTGAGATCCGACAGTCTGCCTACTGCCTGCTGCCCACTGCTTACTGACGTCCGAAACTAGACTCCTCCAGATGAGCGAGCACCGCTTGCCTGAGCCCGATCGCCCCTGGGTGATGCGCACCTATGCGGGCCACTCCGACGCGCGGCGCTCGAACGAGCTCTACCGGCGCAACCTGGCCAAGGGGCAGACCGGCCTCTCGATCGCCTTCGACCTACCGACCCAGACGGGCTATGACCCCGATCACTCCCTCGCCCGCGGCGAGGTCGGCAAGGTCGGCGTCTCGATCGTCCACAAGGGCGACATGCATGCGCTGCTCGACGGCATCCCGCTCGAGGAGATGAACACCTCGATGACGATCAACGCCACCGCGGCCTGGCTGCTGGGTCTCTACGCGACCGTCGCCACCGAGAACGGGATCGCGCTGGAGGCGCTCAACGGCACGACCCAGAACGACATCATCAAGGAGTACCTGTCGCGGGGGACCTACGCGTTTCCGCCGGGCCCATCGATGCGGCTGATCGCCGATACGGTCGCCTTCGCGGTCCACGAGATGCCGCGCTGGAACCCGACCAACGTCTGCAGTTATCACCTGCAGGAGGCCGGAGCGACTCCGGTGCAGGAAATCGCCTATTCGCTCGCGACCGCGATCGCAGTCCTGGACGAGGTCAAGGCGCGCGGCGAGGTCGCCGAACAGGACTTCGCCAAGGTCTTCGGGCGGATCTCCTTCTTCGTCAACGCCGGGGTCCGCTTCGTCGAGGAGCACGCGAAGCTGCGCGCGATGGGCGTGCTTTGGGAGCAGATCGGCCGTGATCGCTATGGCGTCGACGATCCGAAGTTGCTGCGCCTGCGCTACGGCGTCCAGGTCAACTCGCTCGGCCTGACCGAAGCACAGCCCGAGAACAACGTCCAGCGGATCGTGCTCGAGGCCCTGGCGGTCACCCTGGGGCGCGATGCCCGGGCGCGGGCGATCCAGCTGCCGGCCTGGAACGAGGCGATGGGCCTGCCCCGGCCCTGGGACCAGCAGTGGAGCCTGCGGATCCAGCAGGTGCTCGCGTTCGAGACCGACCTGCTCGAGTATCCGGACATCTTCGAGGGTTCGAAGGTGATCGAGGGGCTGGTCGCCGAGCTGACCGAGGGAGCCCGCGAGGAGATGGCGAGCGTTGCCGACCAGGGCGGCGCGGTCGACGCTGTCGCCTACATGAAGGCGCGGCTGGTCGAGTCCCACCGCGAGCGGATCTCGAAGATCGAACGCGGGGAGATCAAGGTGATCGGCCAGAACTGCTACACCGAGACCGAGGACTCGCCGCTGACGGCGGGCGCCGACGGCGGCATCCTCACCCCCGATCCCGAGGTCGAGAGAGAACGACGCGAGGCGCTCGAGGAGTGGCGCGGCGAGCGCGACCAGGCTGCTGTCGAGGAGGCGCTCGAACAGCTGGCCGCCGCGGCGGCGGACGAGTCGGCGAACATCATGGCGGCGACGATCGCCTCCGCCAGGGCCGGCGTGACCACGGGCGAGTGGGCGGCGACGCTGCGGGAGGTGTTCGGCGACTACCGGGCACCCACGGGAGTCTCGGGTGCCGCGTCGGCCGGCGACGAGACCGAGCTGGCCGCGATTCGCAAGCGGGTCGACGAGCTCACCGGTCGGATCGGTCATCGGCCGCGGATCCTGGTCGGCAAGCCCGGGCTCGACGGTCACTCCAACGGCGCCGAGCAGATCGCGGTCCGAGCCCGCGACGTCGGTATGGAGGTCGTCTACCAGGGCATCCGGCTCACCCCCGAGCAGATCGCCGCCTCGGCACGCGACGAGGACGTCGACGTGGTCGGGCTCTCGATTCTCTCGGGCTCCCACCTCGAGCTGATCCCGGAGACGCTGCGGCTGCTGCGCGCCGACGACGTCGACGTTCCGGTCGTGGTCGGCGGGATCATCCCCGCCGCCGACGCGGAGAGGCTGCGCGAGGCCGGCGTCGCCGGCGTCTATACCCCGAAGGACTTCGACGTCAACCGGATCATGGGCGAGATCGTCGACATCCTCGCCGCGCGCAACCAGGCGGCCGCCGGCTCACCCGCCTAGAAGCGACGGCGTCTCTTGACCCCGCCGCCGATCGAGTTCCCGGTGGAGGGTCTCAGCGACAGCGTCGTGCGCCTGCGCCCTCCCGCCGACGCCGACGTCGAGCGCATCGCCGAGTACTGCCGCGACCCCGAGATCGCCCGCTATACCCGCCTCCCGTCCCCGTATGAGCCCCGGCATGCACGTGAATGGCGGCAGCGCAGCGACGCCGGGATCGCAGCGGGAACCGAGATCGGCGCCGTGGTCGTCGACGCAGGCTCGGGTGAGCTGCTCGGCTCGGTCGGCATGGGCCTCGATCCGGAGACCAGCCGGGCCTCTGCCGGGTACTGGGTCGCAGCCCCTGCGCGAGGCCGCGGGATCGCCTCCAGGGCCCTGAAGCTACTTGCCCGCTTTGCCTTCGACGAGCTCTGCGTCGAGCGAATCGAGCTCTGGATCGAGCCCGCGAACGCACCGTCGCTGCGAGTGGCCGAAGCGGTCGGCTTCCATCGAGAGGGATTGCTGCGCTCGTTCATGCCGATCCACGGGGTACGCCACGACATGCTGATGTACTCGCTCTTGCCCATCGACCTGCGCTGATCGCCGGCCGGCGCCCCCGGCGCTACCCTCAAGGGCGATGAGCGAGCTCAACGGCGACCGTAGCGCCTGGTTGCGTTGCTACCGCTGCTGGTCGACCAGACTCGAGGCCCAGGTCCACTACGACGCGATCATTCGTGTCGACCCGGATTCCGGCGAGACCGCCGAGCGCGTAGAGGAGGTCCAGGAGGCGGTGGTCCAGTGCCTCGACTGCATGCACGACCAGCCTCACCTCTCGATCGAGGAGGGTCACGTGGTCCCGATCGGCGAGCGCTGGGAGCGGATGGTCGCTGGAACTCCCTGGGTTGCCTCGTGCACGGTCGCGGTCGATCAGGACATGGTCGAGACCTGTTCGGGCCCCGAGGCCGCCGACAGCCTCACCTACGCATCTTTCGGTGACGCCGGCACCCGTGAGTTCTTCACCCACGTTCGCTTCCACAAGCACGACGAGGAGCGGATCATCGTTCACCTGCTGGTCGAGCTCTACGCGCGCTCGGCCGAGGAGGCGACCGAGGTCCTCGAGGACGCCTCGCGCGGGACGCTCGAGCTCACCTCGCTGGCCGAGGAATCGCGCCCGCCGGCGCACGCGGTCGAGCCCCCGCACTGAAAAAACCTCCACCGGGGGGGTCTCGCTCGAGCAGCGCTCCCGCGGCGAGGACGAGGGCGTCGCGGCCGGGGGCGCCGACCACCTGGAGCGAGCCGCCTGGCAGCCCGCTGATCGGCAGCGCCAGCGCCGGCGCGCCGGTGACGTTGAAGGGGATCGTCAGGCTGATCGCCGCCTCGCGGACGGAGAGCTCATCGACGTCGGCGGGCGGCGGGCCGATGGGCACCGTTGGGGTGACCAACACGTCGAAGCGGTCGAGCAGCTCGCCGAGGCGCTCGCGCAGGAGCTCGCGGGCGCGGCGCCCGCGCTCGTCCTCCACGTCGCTGACCGCGAGGCAGCGCTCGATCTTGGTGGCGACGTTTTGCCCGTAGAGCTCGCGATGCGATTCGAACAGAGCGGCGTGCGTTTCGGCGACCTCGCGCATGAAGGCGAAGCCGATCGGGCCGGTCTCCGGTAGATCGACCGCGGTCACGCCCGGAAGCGCGACCCCGGCGCCGGCGAGCTCGAGCGAGCTCAGCGAGTCGAGCGCGACCGGCTCGAACCGCGGCACCAGCGCCGCCGTCATCTCGGCGCAGGTGGCGACATCTCGGGCCATCGGGCCGGCGTGGTCGAAGCTCGGCGCCAGCGGAAAACAGCCCTCGAGCGAGACCAAGCCGAAGCTGGGCTTGAAGCCGACCACCCCGCACCAGGCCGCCGGGATCCGGATCGAGCCCCCGGAGTCGCTGCCGAGGGCGCCCTCGGCGAGGCCGGCTGCCAGCGCTGCGGCGCTGCCTCCGCTGGAGCCGCCCGCCACCCGGCCGGGAGCGGCCGGATTCGGAACGGTGCCGTAGTGAGGGTTCTGCGATGTGATCCCGTAGGCGAACTCGTGCAGATTGGTCTTTCCGACGTTGGCCCAGCCGGCGCGCTCGAGCGCCTCGACGGCCGCCGCGGTGCGCTCGGGCACGTGGTCGGCGAACACGGCAGAGCCGTAGGTGGTCGCCAACCCGGCGGTGTCGAAGAGGTCCTTGACCGCCAGCGGCCTGCCCGTGCCCGGGCCGGCGGGCCGGGCCAGGAAGATGCTCAACCGGGGTTCTTGCGCGGCACCAGCACGGCCCGCTTGAACTCTGCGACGAGGGTGTTGTCCTGCTTGTAGACGCGCGTATGGACCTTGACCACGCCGCGATCGAGCTTCGACTGCGATTCGCGCACGTCGAGCACCTCGGACTCGCAGTAGAGCGTGTCGCCGTGAAAGACCGGGTTCGGATGCGCGAGCTCCTCGGTGGCCAGGTTTGCGATCGCCTTGCCGGAGACGTCTGAGACCGACATCCCGAGCGCCAGCGAGTAGACCAGCGGCCCGACGACGACGTTGCGACCCTGCTGTGCCTCGGCCGCGTAGACGTCGTTGAGGTGCAGCGGATGGTGGTTCATCGTGATCAGGCAGAAGAGGTGGTCGTCGGCCTCGGTCACGGTCTTCGCCGGCCAGTGCTTGTAGACGGCGCCGACCTCGAACTCCTCGAGATAGCGACCGTAAGGGTGAGCGCCCGATGCCTCGCGCTCCGCCTGGCCGGTCGACAGCTGGTGATCGTCTGAGCTCACGGCGCGGGATCGTAGCGGCGAGCGCTACGCCAGCGTCGCCGCCAGGCCCTCGAAGCGGCCGATGTCCGCGACCTCGGCCTCGAGCGCCGCTTCGGTTGCCGGCGCGAGTCGATCGAAGGGCTCGATCGAGACGCTCAGCCGCGACCCCGACCTGCGCGACGACCAGGTGCCGACGAAGCGCCCGTCGACGGTGATCGTCGGGCGCACGATCCCGCCGCCGGGGACGATCTGCGCGACGTTCCCGTCGGCGACCGCGAACTCTCGGCTCTGATAGCCGAGGTTGTAGTTGTCATAGGCGCCGAGCATCCGCACCACCGGGCCCGGCGCCGCCCGCCGTCGCCGCCCCAGTGAGAGCAGGCGCTCGCCGGCCTCGCTCGTCTGGCGAAGCTCGCTGCCGATCCGCTCCAGCCCCGCCCGGGCGTCGCGCAGCGCCAGCCCTGCCCAGCGGGCGAAGTCGCGCTCGCCGGCCGGCCCGTAGCCGCGCAGATAGCGCCGCGCGAGCTCGCCGAGAGAGTCATCGCGCGGCCGTTTCGGCAGCTCGCCGAGCCAGTCGCGCGTCGACACCAGGCAGGTCTGCGTGCCGCGGTCGGGGCCGAGACAGAGGCCGCCCTCGACCGTCGCCAGGACCCAGAGATGGACCTTGATCTGCTCCGAGGCCTCGAACCCGGCGCGCTCCAAGCGGCCGGCGAGCTCCGCCCGGGTCAGCGGACCGTCGGCCTCGACCGCGGCCAGCAGCATGCGCAGGGCACGGTCCTGGGCGCGGCGGTTAAGCCCGAAGTCGTTCATCCGCTTGCGCGCCTGGCGGGCGAGTGGCTGCGCGAACAGTGGCAGCAGCCAACCGGCGTCCTCGCTTGCGATCAGGTGGGCCGTTCGGCGCATGATCCAGACGCGGACCAGCGAGCGCTCCTCGGTGCGGGCGCGGTCGACGTCGGCGGCCTCGAGCCTGCGCGAGCGTGCCCGGAACGCAAGCCGCGCCGCCCGCGGCTCCTGCGCCTGCACCGGGCCCGCGAGGCGGACCACGTCGGCCGGCTCGCGGACGTTGGCCGGGCGGGCGAACAGCTGCGAGGCGGCGCGGGCGCGGGCGAGTCGGATCGCGATCAGGCCTTGTCGATTGCCTTGCCGAGCAGCCGCTGGACCCGCGCGTCGCCCTCGACCTTGAGATGGCCGTAGTAGTAGGCCTCCTTCCAGTCGACCAGCTGGCCCTCCTCGGCGAGCAGCTTGAACATCGTCCGCGGAATCGACAGCGCCAGCCGCTCGCCCTCCCCCGGCCCCGCCCCCACTTTCGGACCCGGCACCTCGACGTGAAAACGCTGCGACTCCTCCGGGCCCATCAGCCCGCCCGCGGTCAGCTCGATTCCGAAGACGAGCTTCAGCTTCGCCAGGGCGGGGACCTGCTGTTGCAGGCGGGTCACCGCGACGATGATCAGATCGCTGTCGGAGGCCACGGAACCCGGTCAGCGGCGAGCCTTGCGCAGGCGCCCGCGCGCCTCCGCGTGGGCGATCAGCTGCCCGACGAGCTTCTGCACGTTCGGATCGCCCTCGACCTTGATCTGGCCGCGATCGTAGGCCTCGCGCCAATGACCGACCTTGCCGTCGGCGGCCAGTTCGTTGAAATGCGAGCGCGGGATCGAGACCCGCAGGCGCTCGTCGTCGGCGAAGCCCTTGGAGATCTTCGGGCCCGGGACCTCGACCCGGTAGAGCTGGACGTCGCCGCGGCCGCGCAGCTCGAGCCCGATCACCAGCTTCAGCTTCGCCAGCGCCGGTACCTCGGCCTGCAGGCCGTCGACCGCGCCGCGGATCAGCTCTGGGGTGCCGGAGGCCATTGCCCGCGTTTCTACCAGGGAATCGGCTGACGGTCCCTGAAGAACCCGCCGCTGGGCCCGCCGTCCGGGAGCGTCGCCAGCCAGACCGCGGTCTCGGCCCCCTCCTCGATCGAGCGGCTCGCGTTCGGGCCGCCCATGTCCGTACGCACCCAGCCGGGGCAGATCGAGTTGACGAGGATCTCGGGCTCCTCGGCTGCGAGCGTCCTGGTGAGCGCATTCAGAGCGGTCTTCGAGAGCCTGTAGGCGGTGCGTCCACCCCCCATCTCGTCGAGCTGACCGGCGCCGCTGGAGACGTTGACGATCCGCGGCGCCGAGCTTCGCCGAAGCAGAGGCAACGCCGCTTGGATCAGACGCCAGGGGCCGAACACGTTCGTCTCGATCACACGGTGGGCATCGGCGAGGTCGTAGTCCGCGACGCCCACAGGCTCGCCGTAGATGCCGGCGTTGTTGACGAGGACGTCGAGCCCTCCGTGGTTGGCCTCGATTCCGGCGAGCGCGGCGCCGACGCTGGCGTCGTCGGTGACGTCGAGCTCGAGCGCGAGCACGTTCTCGCGGTCCTCCACACGCCCGGGATCGCGGGCCCCGGCGAGCACGCAGAAGCCGTGGTCGCCGGCGAGCTGGGCCGCGATCTCCTTGCCGATTCCGCGGTTCGCGCCGCTGACCAGCGCGAGCTTCAGATCTTGTTCCTTTCCAGGAGCTTCTTACCGATCACCATCTTCTGGATCTCGGAGGTGCCCTCGCCGATCAGCAGGAGTGGCGCGTCGCGGTAGAGCCGCTCGATCTCATACTCCTTCGAGTAGCCGTATCCGCCGTGGATGCGAAACGACTCCTCGACGACCTCCTTGCCGGTCTCGGAGGCCAACAGCTTCGCCATCCCGGCCTCGAGATCCGAGCGCTCACCCGCGTCCTTCATCCGGGCCGCCTTGCGGGTGATCAGGCGCGCCGCCTCGATCTTGGTCGCCATCTCGGCGAGCTTGAACTGGATCGCCTGGTGCTCGGCGATCGGCCTGCCGAACGTCTTGCGCTCCTGCGAATAGCGCAGCGCCAGCTCGAGCGCGCGCTGGGCGATCCCGACGCCGCGGGCGGCGACGTTCACGCGCCCGACCTCGAGCGAGTCCATCATCTGGCGAAAGCCCTCGCCGACCCCGTCGGGCCCGCCGAGCACGCGGTCGGGCGAGCAGATGTAGCCGTTGTAGACGAGCTCGGTCGAGTCGACCCCCTTGTAGCCCATCTTCTTGATCTTCGGCGGCACCTCGAGCCCGGCGAAGTCGCCCTGGTTGCTCTCGGTCCATGGCTCCTTCTCGGTGATGAAGCAGGTCATCCCCTTGTAGGGCGGATCGGCCTTCGGATCGGTCTTCATCAGCACGAAGACGATGCCCGAGCCGAGCCCATTGGTGACCCACATCTTCTGGCCGTTGAGCTCCCAGTCGCCGCCGTCGGTCTGTTTCGCAGTCGACTTGATTCCCTGCACGTCGGAGCCCGCCTCGGGCTCGGACAGCGAGAAGGCAGCCCGCAGCTCGCCGGTGGCCATCTTCGGCAAGAAGTGCTCCTTCTGTTCGTCGGTGCCGAACTTCATCAGCAAATAGGAGCCGATGAAGTGGGTGTTGACGATTCCCGAGATCGAGATCCAGCCGCGCGAGAGCTCCTCGACGATCAGGGTGTAGGTCGAGAGGTCGAGCCCCATGCCGCCGTACTCCTCGGGAATCGTCACCCCGAAGAGTCCGAGCTCCTTCATCTGCTCGACGATCGGCTCGGGAAACTTGTCCTTTGCGTCGTACTCCTCCGCGGCGGGGAGGATCTCATTGTCGACGAAGTTGCGGACCATCTCGACGATCGCCTGCTGGTCGTCGGTGATCTCCTGGTAGGTCGCGGTCGCTACGGCCATGGCTCCTGCTCTTTAGGGGTCGATCGGGACGTACCCGCTGGGCCGCCTGAGAATACCGTCGTGGGTGCCCGCGGCGGCTCAGATCCGCGCGATTCCGGCCTCCGCGCAGCCAGCCTCGAGCGCCGTCAGCCCGAAGGCCTCGACGGGGCCGATGGCGCCGGCGCGCTCGACTCCTCCTTCCGCAGCTCGGGCGGCGCCCCAAGCGAGCACCCGGCCGGTGAAGTCATATCCATTTGCGCCGCGCAGCTCGACCGTCGCGAGCTCGCGCTCGCCGGCGTAGGCGATCGCGACGATCGCCGAACCGGTGCCCGCGCGCGCGGCCTCGTCGGGCCCTCCGGTCGACCCGTGGACGAACCGGTCGGTGAGCGCTTCGATCGCCCCCTTGGCGCCCGGGATCCGCATCAGGCCGGCGTTCACAGCCGAGAACGCCTGCATTCCCCGGGAGGCGCTGCCGAACCACCCGAGATAGGCGTTGACCTCGCGCAGCTGCGGGTGGATCCGGGGCAGGGTGAAGTGCTCGGAGGAGCCGACCGAGATCGCCTGGCGGCTGCGACCGGCGGCGTCTAACGAGCGCACCCGCGCCGCCCCTCGCTCGCTGCGGATCGCGCCGCGCCAGACGAAGGCCGGCTCGACCATCGCGCCGGCCAGCGATGCCTGGGTGCCGCCGCTCATCCCACCGAGTCCGCCGCCGGTGGCGAAGTAGCCGACGTCGATGCGGTCGGCCGATTCGCCCGCCTCGGCCAGAGCGAGCGCTCCCGCGAGGTTCCCTGGAACCCAGTCGTAGCCGAATGCGGTCAGCATGCCGATCCCGGCCCGCTCCGCCTGCGGACCGTAGTGCTCGAACACGCGCCTGATGAAGGCGGGTTCCCCGGTCGAGTCCAGGTACGAGGCTCCGGCCGAGATCGCCGCGGCGGCGGCCGCGTCCCCCCAACGCGCGAACGGTCCCACCGTGGTCAGGATCACGTCACCGGGCTCGAGCAGAGCGCGGACCGAATCTGGGTCCGCGACGTCGGCGACCGCGGTCTCGAGCCCTCCGAGGTTCGCCGCCATCGGCTCGAGCCGTTCGGCGCTGCGGCCGGCGAGCACCGGGCGCTTCTCCCGCGCCACCAACGCGTCGGCGGTGAGCCGACCGGTGTAGCCGGTGGCGCCGAAGAGGATGATGCGACCGGCCATCGCGGCGAGCCTATTACCCCTGCGAGGCTCTGGACTCGCGCGACCCGGACCGATATCGTGCGCCTGTCGCTTGCGGGGGGACGATCGGAGGCTGTCGTTCGTTCGAACTCTGCAGGGGTGAGGGTCTGGCGTAGGGCTTGGCTTTGCGCGGCGCTGCTCGGCACGCTGATCGGAACAGCGGATGCGAGCGCCCTGCCGCAGGACTTCGAGGAGACGACCGCGTTCAGCGGGCTCACCAACCCGACGGTCGTTCGCTTCGCCGCCGGCGGGCGCGTGCTGGTCGCCGAAAAAAGCGGGTTGGTCAAGTCCTTCTCCGGACCGAGCGACACCTCCGCTGATGTCGTCGCCGACCTGCGCACCCAGGTACACAACTTCTGGGACCGGGGCCTGCTGGGGATGGTCCTGGACCCGAGCTTCGCCTCGAACCAGCGCATCTACGTGCTCTACACACATGACGCCGAGATCGGTGCCAGCGCGCCGCACTGGGGCACGGCGGGCGCCACCTCCGACGGCTGTCCGACCCCGCCCGGCCCGACCGGGGACGGGTGCGTGGTCAGCGGGCGGCTCTCGCGCCTGACTCTCAACGGCACCCCCAACCCCCCCGAGACGGTGCTGATCGAGGACTGGTGCCAGCAGTATCCGAGTCACTCGGTGGGCAACCTCGAGTTCGGCGCCGACGGGGCGCTCTATGCGAGCGCCGGAGACGGTGCCAGCTTCAACTTCACCGACTACGGTCAGGGCGGTAACCCGATCAACCCCTGTGGGGACCCGCCGTTACCTCCCGGTGGGGCCCTGACGCCACCGACGGCCGAGGGTGGGGCGCTGCGCAGCCAGGACCTGCGAACGCCCCTTGATCCCGTCGGCCTCGACGGCACCGTGATCCGGGTCGACCCCGCCACCGGGGCCGCGCTGCCGAGCAACCCGAACGCCGGCAGCACCAGCTCCAACGCCCGCCGGATCATCGCCCATGGGATGCGCAACCCGTTCCGGTTCGCGATCTCGCCCGACGACGAGCTCTGGATCGGCGATGTCGGCTGGAACAGCTGGGAGGAGCTCAACCGGATGCCCAGCGACCCGCCGTCGGTGGTCAACTTCGGTTGGCCCTGCTACGAGGGCAACGGCCACCAGGGCGGCTACGACGGCGCCGACCTGAATATCTGCGAAAGCCTCTACGCCGCCGCCGGCACAGTGACGGCACCGAGCCTCACGTACAACCACAGCGCCAAGGTCGCGGGAGAAAGCTGCCCGACCGGCAGCTCCTCGGTTGCCGGGGTCGACTTCTATGAGGGCGGGCCGTTCCCGGCTGCCTACGACGACGCGCTCTTCTTTGCCGACTACTCGCGCGACTGCATCTGGGCGATCCGGGCCGGCGCCAACGGCCGGCCCGACCCGGCGACGGTCAGCCCCTTCGTCGAGCCCGCGGCGAACCCGACCTTCGTCCAGACCGGGCCCGACGGCGCCCTCTACTACACCGACTTCGATGGCGGCCGAGTTCAGCGAATCGGCTACTCACCAAACCGATCGCCGATCGCGGTCGCAACCGCCACACCGACCGCCGGCCCCGCTCCGCTGACGGTCAGCTTCAGCGCCGCCAGCTCCAGCGATCCCGACCCCGGCGACACCCTCGCCTACGCCTGGGACCTCGACGGCGACGGCGCCTACGACGACTCGACCGCGGTCGCCCCCATATGGAGCTACCAGCAACCGGCCTCGATCAACGTCGGGCTGCGGGTCACCGACGGCGACGGGGCCTCCCATACCGACTCGATCCGCATCGACGCCGGCAACGACCCCCCGGTGCCGTCGATCACGGCGCCGGCGAGCTCGCTGCGCTGGGAGGTCGACGAGGAGATCGACTTCGCCGGAGCCGCCTCCGACCCGCAGCAGGGAACCCTCCCGCCCGCGAGCCTCGACTGGGACCTGATCATCGACCACTGTCCGTCGAACTGCCACCAGCACCCCGTGCAGAGCTACGACGGGGTCGCCTCCGGCAGCTTCTTCGGCCCCGACCACGAGTACCCCTCGGCGCTCGTCCTGCGGCTCGCCGCCACCGACGCCCAGGGAGCGAGCGCCGCGACCAGCGTCCGTCTGGTGCCGCGGACGGTCGACCTCACCGTGGCCTCGGACCCGGCCGGCCTCGAGGTCGCGCTCAACGCCACCAGCGGGCCGGCGCCGCTGAGCGAGACCGTGATCGAGGGCTCGCGCAACACGATCGGGGCCTCCTCGCCGCAGCGGCTCGGCAACCGGTGGTTCGAGTGGATCTCGTGGTCCGACGGCGGCGCCCCGACGCACACGGTGATCGCCGACGCCTCGCGCGCCTACTCCGCCGCGTTCTCGTCGCTCGCCGGGCCGCCTTCGCCACCGCCTCCAGCCGAACCCCCGGGCGGCGAGCCGCAGCCGCTCGAGCTGGAGACGCTGAAGCTGCGGATCCCGAAGTCGAGGCAGCGCCTGCTCGCCCGCGGCGGGCGGGCGAAGCTGCGCTGCAACCTCGACTGCGAGGCGACCCTGAAGTTGGTCGCCGAAGGCCGCCACGCGCGCCGCGCGGGGATCGAGGGGACGATCGCGCGCTCGGTCGCCGGGCTCGAGGCCGACACCCCGACCTGGGTGGCGGCGACGCTGCGCCGACGGGCCGAGCGGCGCCTGCGCGAGGCGCCGGGGTGGCTGACGCCCAAGGTGAGGGCGGAGATCGGCGCCCGCTGAGCGGACGGCGCGAGCGGACATCGCTCCCGGCATCTCGTTGATCGCCGTGCGCTGGTCGGTTGCTGGTTGTCAGGGAGGGACGGCCGTGTTAGGTTCGCCCTCCGGAGGGTCTGCTGTAGGGGTTTTTTGGTCCGTCGTTCAAACCTGCGTGCACGGAGGCAAGCGCTGAGCGCCGAGGTCGGTCGGGCGCTCCGCCTGGTGAGCCTCGCAACCGTCTGCGTCGTCGCCCTCCTGCCCGTCGTCTCGCCGGCCGCGGCCGAACGGCCGGGCCACGTGCGGCTCGAGCCGTGCAAGGAGGCAAAGCCGAACGGACGGTGCGGCACCGTCCCCGTGCCTCTCGATCGCTCGAACCCTGCCGCCGGGACGATCGATCTCTTCTTCGCGCTCTTTCCCCATCGTGCCTCCGGCCCGGCCGAGAGCACGATCGTGGTCACCGAGGGCGGCCCGGGCCTTTCGGTGACCCAGGACCAGTTCCTGCGGCAGTTCTACCCCGAGATCTTCGCGCCGCTGCTGAAGACGCACGACCTGATCCTGCTCGACCAGCGGGGGGTGGGCAAGTCGGGTGCCATCGACTGCCCGGATCTCCAGCACGGCAAGGGTGACACCTACGCCGCGGTGCGTGAGTGTGGGGCGCAGCTCGGCTCCGCGGCAAACCTCTATGCGAGCGACAACGTCGCGCTCGACCTCGAGGCCGTGCGGGCGGCGCTGGGGATCGACAAGCTCGACCTCTACGGCGGGTCCTACGCGGCCCAGGACGTCCAGGCGTACGCGGCCCGTTTCCCCGAGCACGTGCGGTCCGCGGTGCTCGACTCGCCGGCGACCACCGTGGGCTGGGATGTCTTCGACCACTACTCGCCGGCGCAGTGGCTGCACGCGGCGCAGCTGATCTGCAAGCGCTCACCGAGCTGCGCCCCGGAGCCCGGCAATGCCAAGGGTGACATCGCGCGCCTCGCCCGCCGCCTGCGCAACCACCCGGTCCGCGGCGCGGCCCGCGACGCGACGGGCAAGCGCCACCGCGTCAAGGTCACCGAGGGCGACCTCCTGTGGCGCATGCTCGGCAACGACGGCAACGGCTCCTACACCGCCCCGAGCGAGATCGATGCCGCCGCCAGGGCCCTGCGCGACGGCGATCCCGCGCCGCTGCTGCGCCTCGCGGCCGAGAACGACGACCCGTTCTTCGGGGACGACGGCAAGGCGAAGCAGTTCTCGAGCGGCGAGAACTTCGCCCGCTACTGCACCGACAACCCGATGCCGTGGGACAAGGCCGCGCCGGTCGAGACCCGCGGCGCGCAGTACACCACCGCCCGCGCGGCGCTGGCCGAGGACACCTTCGCGCCATTCTCGATCGACGGCTGGCTGGCGCCGTTGCCGACCGGTCCGCTCGGCCCCGACCCCTGCATCGAGTGGCCGGCGCCGGACCCGGACGTGCCGACGCCGATCCCGCCGGGTGCCCAGCTTCCATCGAACGTGCCCGCCCTGGTGCTCACCGGCGACCTGGACATGTCGACGGCGCCCGAGACCGCTCGCGGGCTCGCCGACGCCTGGGCCAACAGCCGTTTGGTGGAGATCCTGCAAGCCGGCCACCACACCGCGACCCCACTCGGCGGGCGCAATGCGTGCGCCGACGGGATCATCGTCAAGTTCATCGCCGACCTCGATCCGGGCGCGGCCCGGTGCGCGGCCAAGGCACCGCGCCTGTTCCCGGTGGTCGGGCGCTTCCCCGAGACGGTCCGCCAGGCCCGCCAGGCCGCGAGGGCACACGGCGATCACTCGAGCCCGCTCGATCGCAAGCTGGCGACCGTCGCGGCGGCCACGGTGACCGACGGCTTCCGGCGGAACTTCCAGCGCGGGGGAGCGGGGACCTCCCCCGGGCTTCGGGGAGGGACCGTCACCATCGAGCTCAACGACGACGGCGACGGCATCGTCATGCGGCTCGACAAGTCCCGTTTCGCCAGCGACGTAGCGGTCGGTGGCCGTGCGAGTTACGGCTTCGAGAGCGAGATCCTGGGCGCCAAGGTCCACCTGCGGGGGCCGCGCGGCAAGCGCGGGCGGCTGCGTATCAAGGGGCTGTGGTACGCGTACTTCCACGATGCAACCACGCTCAAGGTCCGCGGGAAGATCGGTGGGCACCGGGTCAACGTTCGCGTCCCCGCCTCGTAGCGCGGCGACCCGCAGGCGAGCGAGGCGAGCGGGAAGCGGTCCGCTTGCTCAGAGCTCCCAGCCGAAGCTGATCGAACGGTAGCCGGCACCCTCGCGCTCATAGAAGCGATGCGCGTCGGCGCGGGCCTCGGCCGAGTCGAGCTCGAGGTGGCTGGCGCCGCGCTCGCGCGCCCAGTCGCGCGCCGCCCCGAGCAACGCGGCGCCGACTCCTCGCGAGCGGCGGTCGGGGTCGACGGCGAGGTCCTCGACCCAGGCCCGGTAGCCGTAGCGCACGGAATGAAGATCCTGATAGGCCGTGCAGAAGCCTATTGACGTTCCGCCCGCCTCCGCCGCTTCGGGGGCGGTCGGGTCAGCCGCGGGACGCGCCTCCTCGGCCAGCAGAACACAGGCGTCGCGGGAGTCGATCGCCTGGCGCAGGGCGACCGCGGCGCGGCGAGGGTCCCAGGACGCGGGCTGCGAGCCCGGCGGAGCGAACAGCCACTCGTACAGGGGCACGATCGCCGCCTCCTCTCCCGCCAGCGCTGCTCTGACCTCGAACTGCACACGGCTCACGCTAGCGTTGCGGCGGATCCAGCGACCCAGGAGCAGCAGTTGAGAACCCCCCGCGACTTCTTCAAGCCTCTTGCGATCGGCGCGCCCGATCCGGCGTCCGAGCCGGCGGTCAAGCCCTCGCGGATGATCCACTTCTTCGACGCCTCGAACGAGAAGATGGCGGCCAAGGTCCCCGAGATGGCCAAGCAGGCCGACATCCTGCTCGGCAATCTCGAGGACGCCGTCTCGGTCGACAACAAGGCCGCCGCCCGCGATGGGCTCGTCAGGGTCGCGAAGGCGACCGACTTCGGCGAGACCGCCCTCTGGACCCGCGTCAACTCGCTCGAGAGCCCCTGGGTGCTCGAAGACCTGACCACGCTGGTGGGCGAGATCGGTGACAAGCTCGAGGTGATCATGGTCCCCAAGGTCGAGGGCGCCTGGGACATCCATTACGTCGACCGGCTGCTCGCTCAGCTCGAGGCGAAGGCAGGCCTCGAGCGCCCGCTCGGTGTCCACGCGATCCTCGAGACCGCCCAGGGCGTGGTCAACCTCGAGGAGATCGCGACCGCAAGCCCGCGGATGCAGGGAATGAGCTTCGGCCCCGCCGACCTCGCGGCCTCGCGGCGGATGAAGACGACGCGGGTCGGCGGCGGCCACCCCGGCTATCTGGTGATCAACGACCCCGATCCCGACGACCCGAAGGCGCCGCGGGCGACCGCTCAGCAGGATCCCTGGCACTACTCGATCGCGCGCATGGTCGACGCCTGCGCGATGGCCGGGATCCTCCCCTTCTACGGCCCCTACGGGGATATCAAGGACCTGCAGGGATGCGAGGCTCAGTTTCGCGCTGCCTTCCTGCTCGGCTGCGTCGGCGCCTGGTCGCTTCACCCGGCCCAGATCGAGATCGCGAAGAGGGTGTTCAGCCCCGATCCCGACGAGGTCAAGTTCGCGCGGAAGGTGATCGAGGCGATCCCCGACGGCCGCGGTGTTCACATGATCGACGGCAAGATGCAGGACGACGCCACCTGGAAGCAGTGCAAGGTGATGGTCGAGCTCGCCGAGATGCTGGCGAACAGGGACCCCGAGCTGGCCGAGGCCTACGGACTCTGAGCTTGGGCGAGAGGTTCCGCCACCGGATCAGGGTCCGCTACAGCGAGTGCGATCCCCAGGGCCATGTCTTCAACGCCAACTACCTCGCCTATTTCGACCTCGCGCTGACCGAGCTCTGGCGCGAGCTGGGCGGTTACGAGCCGATGGTCGACGACGGCATCGACATGGTCGTCGCCGAGGCGCGGCTGCGCTACCTGGCGCCGCTCCGCTTCGACGACGAGGTCGACCTGACGATCGGCCCGATCGCCCTCGGCACCACATCGATGACCAGCACGCTGACGATCGACCGCGGGGCCGAGATCGCCGCCGAGGGTGAGCTGCGCCACGTCTTCGTCGACCTCGAGCGCTCGGCCAAGGCGCCGATCCCCGAGGCGGTCCGGTCCGGGCTCGCGCGCTACGGGTAAGCGGTGACCGGAGTCGGCCGCCGTTATCAGGTTTATGGAATATGCTGTTTGTGTTATGACAGTGGTGGCCGGGAAGTTGATCAGGCGAGCGCGGCGGGCTGCGAATCTCTCTCAGGCCGAGCTGGCATCGCGACTCGGCGTCGCTCAATCGACGATCGCAAGACTCGAATCGGCGGGATCGAACCCACGCGTAGCCACTCTCGAGCGCACACTGGCCGGCACCGGCAACGAGCTCAAACTGGATCTCGAACGCTCGAGTTATCCGGGTATCGACGAATCGCTGCTTCGCTCGTGCCTGGAACGGACCCCGGCGGAGCGGCTCGACCACTTCGCGAGCGCGTACAAGAGCGTGCGCCAGTTGGCGCCAACGGTGAGGTCGGATTGACAGACCCGAAGCAGGCGCGCCCCGCGATCTGGCCAGCGGAGTTCGATGCGCGGGAGATGCTTCGGAGGTTGACGGCGAGCGGGGTCGACTTCATCGTCATCGGTGGTATCGCGATGATCATGCACGGATCCGCGCGGATGACGCGCGATCTGGACATCGTCTTCGCGACCGACGACGGTAACCTGCAGGCGCTCGGAAGGGTCTTGGTCGCCAGCGAGGCGCGGTTGCGCGGCATCGACGAGGAGATTCCGTTCGTCCCCGATGCGCGCACCTTGAGCAACGTCAGCCTATTGACGCTGGATACCGATGCCGGGTGGTTCGACGTGCACCGTCGGCCGGACGGGGCGCCCCCCTATGCGAGCTTGCGCGAACATGCCGAGCGCATGGAGGTCGGCGACTTCTCGATCCTGGTCGCCTCGATCGATGACCTGCTGGCGATGAAGCGCGCGGCGGGACGCACACAGGACCTGCTCGACATCGAGACGCTTGAGGCGATCAAGCGACTGCGCCGCCAGAGAGGCGACTCCCCGCCCGCCTCCCGCTAAGCCAGACGCTGTTTCAGCGCCTCGATTTGGCTGCGGATCTCGGCCGGCAGCCGCTCGCCGAACTGACCGAGGAACTCCTCGACCTGGGGAAGCTGGTCGCGAAACAGATCCGAGTCCACCGCCAGCAGCTGCTCCATCGCCGCGGCGGAAACGTCGGCGCCGTCGAGCTCGAGCTGTCCCTCGGCGGGAACAAGCCCGATCGGGGTCTCGACCGTCTCACCCTCACCGTCGCAGCGGCGAAACACCCACTCGAGCACGCGGCTGTTCTCGCCGAAGCCCGGCCACAGAAGCTTGCCGTCCTCGTCCTTGCGAAACCAGTTGACCACGAACACGCGCGGCATCTCGCCGGCGTGCGCCCGGCCGAGGTCGAGCCAGTGCTGGAAGTAGTCGGCCATGTTGTAGCCGCAGAACGGCAGCATCGCCATCGGGTCGAAGCGCAGCTCGCCGACCTCGCCGGCGGCGGCCGCAGTCGTCTGCGATGACATCGTCGCACCGAGGAAGACGCCGTGGTCCCAGTCGAAAGCCTCGCTGACCAGGGGAATCACCGTCGCCCGCCGCCCGCCGAAGAGGAAGGCGTCGATCGGCACCCCGGCAGGGTCCTCCCACTCGGGCGCGATCGAGGGGCACTGCGCCGCCGGCGCGGTGAACCGTGCGTTCGGGTGCGACGCGGGCTCGTCGGAGTCGGGCGTCCACTCGTTGCCCTTCCAGTCGATCGCATGGGTCGGGGGCTCGCCGGTCATCCCCTCCCACCAGATGTCGCCCTCGTCGGTGAGAGCGCAGTTGGTGAAGATCGAATTGCGCTCGATCGTGTCCATCGCGTTCGGGTTGGTCTTGTGACTGGTGTTGGGAGCGACTCCGAAGAAGCCTGCCTCGGGATTGACCGCGTGCAGGCGCCCGTCGTCGGCGAACTTCATCCAGGCGATGTCGTCGCCGACCGTCTCCACCGTCCACTCGGGCAGCGTCGGGACGAGCATTGCCAGGTTGGTCTTGCCGCAGGCCGAGGGGAAGGCGCCGGTGACGTACTTGACCCGGCCCTCGGGTGAGGTCAGCTTCAAGATCAGCATGTGCTCCGCCATCCAGCCCTCGTCGCGGGCCATCGCCGAGGCGATCCGCAGCGCGAAGCACTTCTTGCCGAGCAGCGCGTTGCCGCCGTAACCGGAGCCGTAAGACCAGATCTCACGGGACTCGGGGAAGTGGACGATGTACTTGTTCTCGGCATCGCACGGCCACGGCACGTCGTCCTCGCCCTCCTCCAAGGGCATGCCGACGCTGTGTAGGCAGGGGACGAAATCGCCGTCGGCGCCGAGCGCCTCGAGCGCGCCGTCGCCCATCCGGGTCATGATCCGCATCGAGACGGCGACGTAGGGCGAGTCGGTCAGCTGGACGCCTATGTGAGCGATCGGCGATCCCAGCGGTCCCATCGAAAACGGCACCACGTACATCGTCCGGCCCCTCATCGAACCGCTGAACAGGCCGTTGAGCCGCTCGCGCATCTCCGCCGGGTCGTGCCAGTTGTTGGTCGGCCCGGCGGCGTCCTGCTCCTCAGAGCAGATGAAGGTGCGGTCCTCCACCCGAGCGACGTCGCCGGGGTCCGAGCGCGCCAGATAGGAGTTGGGCCGCTTCGCGTCGGAGAGCTTGTCGAAGGTCCCCGCTTCGACCATCTCGGCACAGAGGCGGTCGTACTCCTCCGCCGAGCCGTCGCACCAGTGGATCGACTCGGGCTGGGTCAGCTCTGCGAACTGCTCGACCCAAACGGACAGCTTCGCGTTCTTCGCCGGGGCCTCGGTCGCGGCCGTGGTCTCGCTCAAGTTGCTGCTCAACTCCTTTTCGCTTTCAGGCGTCGATCGCCTCGAATATCCGGGCCGTCATTGTGGCGTACCGGGTGACATCGGCGCTCATCTGCCCCGCTGGGGCCTACCCCGCGCGAAGTACAAACGTCCGGGAAAACATCGATCTCGCGGCGTGAAATTGCGCTCAGCCGGGAGCCGCGACAACCGCCCGCGCGGCGTTCTCGCCGGAGCCGACGGCACCGTCCATGTATCCGTTCCAGACGGTCGCCGTCTCGGCACCGCCCAGTGGATCGGCCCGATCGGCGCCCGCAGCGCCGGCCCCTCGGTCAGAACGCCGGTCTACTGCCCTACTCCGAGAGCCCGGCGGCTTCGAGGGCGTCGGCCCGATCCGCGTACTCGTCCGAACGGACGACCTTGCCGTTGCGCAGGCTGTAGACCAGATAGAAGCGGGTGTCGACCTCGATTCCGCTTCCCCGGCCTCGCCCGCGATGATGGGCAGTTACCAGCACACGGTCTCCGGCGTCGATGAACTCCTCGGTCGTCACTTCGAGCTCTTCCCACGCGCCCTTCCAATGCTCGATGTTGTCCCGAATCGCATCCAAGCCGTACGACGGTCCCTCCTCGGTCGGGTTGATCACAACGTCAGGATCAAAGATCGCCTCCGCCTCGGCACGGTCGCCGACTCCGTAGATCTCGTAAGCGAAGGCCCGCCGCACGATCTCCACGTTCTGCGACATCGCCCGCGCAGTATCTCGCGAAAACGTTGCGCTCTCCACGCAATGCAGCACTTTGGGCCACGCAGTAACTGAGTAGGGTTGCGCGCCGCAGATCATGCGCTTCTACGAATACGAGTCTCGCCGGATCGTCGAACGGGCCGGCATCCCGGTCACCGACTATGGCTTGGCCACCACCGCGGCCGAGGCTCGCCAGGCGGCCGAGCGGATCGGCGGGCCGACGGTGATCAAGTCGCAGGTGCTCACCGGCGGGCGGATGAAGGCCGGCGGGGTCAAGTTCGCCGAGACGCCGGATGAGGCGCATTCCCACGCCGCTGAGATCCTCGAGCTCGAGATCGGTGGCCACCTGCCGGTCGGCGTCCTGGTCGATCCCCGCGCCGAGATCGAGCAGGAGTACTACGCGGCCGTTCTCTGGGACGGACGGGCGAAGCGGCCGATGATGCTGTTCAGCGACATGGGCGGGATCGATATCGAGCAGGTCGCGTCCGAGCACCCCGATCACGTCGGCCGCGGCCACCTCTCGAACCTGCACCCGGTCGCCGACTTCGAGGCCAAGCAGACGGTCGCTCGCTGCTCGATCACGGGATCCGAGCTCAACCGCGCGACCGTGGTGCTGGCCAGGCTGGCGCGCCTGCAGCGCGACTACGACATGACCCTGGCGGAGATCAACCCGCTCGCCCGGCTCGCCGACGGTTCGTTCGTCGCCCTCGACGCGCACATGGAGATGGAGGACGAGGCCGTCGGACGGCACGAGCCGACGCTGACCGAGATCGGCGTCGACCTCGGCGAGCCACGCGAGCTCTATCAGCCGAGCGAGTTCGAACGCAATGTGAAGGCGATCGACGGCGCCGACCACCGCGGCGTGATCCAGGGCAAGGACCACGGCTTCGAGGGAAACCTCGGGCTGGTGATCGGCGCCGGCGGTGGCTCGCTGACGCTCACTGACGCGGTCCGCAGCCAGGGCGGCAGACCGGCCAACTACGCCGAGATCGGCGGCAACCCCTCGGTCGCCAAGGCCAAGGGCCTGGCGATGGAGGTGCTGCGCAAGGACGGGGTGGAGAAGATCGCGGTGATGATGTCGATCGTCTCCAACACCCGGGTCGACATCGTCGCCCGCGGCGTGATCAAGGCCTGCCTCGAGCTCGGCAAGGACCCGGCGCAGACGATCGCCGTCTTCCGCATCCCCGGTGCCTGGGAGGAGGAGGGGGCGAAGATCCTCTCCACCTACGGAGTCGAGTTCAACGACCGCAGCGTCTCGATGTGGGAGGCCGCGGGGACTGCGGTGGCCAAGATCCAGGGACAGCAGGCAGCGGGGGCCTGAAATGTCGATCCTCCTGACCGAAGACTTCACCTTCATCGTCCAGGGCATCACCGGGCGTGAGGCGGTCAACCTGACCCGCGAGTGCCTCGACTTCGGCTCCAAGATCGTCGGCGGCGTGACGCCGGGGCGCAGGGGGCGAGAGGTCCACGGGGTGCCGGTCTTCGACACCGTCGAGCAGGTCGTCGCAGACCACGGCTCGGCGCCCGACGGGGCCGTGGTCACCGTCCCCCCCGCCTTCACCAAGGATGCTGTGCTGGAGGCGATCGAGAACGGCGTCAAGCTGATCGTGATCGTCACCGAGCGCATCCCGCGCGCCGACGTCGCCCAGATGGTGGAGCTCGCGAGCGAGCGGGGGGCTCGGATCATTGGCCCCAACTGCCTCGGTCTGATCGTCCCCGGGGTCGCCAAGATGGGCGGCATCGGCGGCCCGGCCAAGGACGCCGCCAAGGCCTACTCGCCCGGCCCGATCGGGGTGATGTCGCGCTCGGGCGGGATGACGACCGAGATCTCCTCGACCCTGAACGCGGCCGGCCTCGGCGTCTCGACCGCGATCTCGATCGGGGGCGACGCGATCATCGGCTCCACCTATGCCGAGCTGATGCCGCTGTTCGAAGCCGACGAGCAAACCGAGGCGATCGTCATCTACACCGAGCCCGGCGGCCGGATGGAGGCCGAGCTGGTCGATTGGCGCGAGCGGCAGGGCTCGCGACTGCCGATCGTCGCCTTCATGGCCGGTCGGTTCATGGACGACGAGGAGATGCAGGGGATGAGCTTCGGCCATGCGGGCACGATCGTCGAGGGCAAGGAGGATTCGGCGAGCGAGAAGATCGCCCGCCTCGAGGCCGCGGGCATCCCCGTGGTCGAGCGCATCGACCAGATCCCCACCGTGGTCGAGGCGAAGCTCGGATGACCGAACGACCAACGCCGGACGACGGGCGACTCGACGGGGTCTTCATCGATGTCGAGATCGCACCCGACGCGGCCCGCGACCCAGGCCTGGCGAGCAAGCTGGAGGAGGTCTGCCCGGTCGACATCTTCAGGGCGACCGAAACCGGGACCGAGGTGGTGCGCACCAATCTCGACGAGTGCGTCCTCTGCGAGCTCTGCCTCGAGGCGGCGCCGCCCGGTGCCGTCGTCGTCCGCAAGCTCTACGACGGCACCGAGCTGCGCCGCTGATCGTCAGTCGTCCATCTCGCCGCGTTGCATCTTCAAGCCTTTCGGAGGCATAGACCGGGGTGGTTCGCCAGAATCCCCGGTCAATGCACACGAAGGCTCTGCGACCAGACCGAGCTCAAATGCTGATCCGCAGCGGGCTCGCAATCGTCTCCGGAGCCGTGCTGATCGCGGTCTCGACGGGCCCTGCGTCGGCGGAGCCAAAGCCGCCGAAGCCTCCCAAACCGCCGAAGCCGAAGGTCGAGCTGCTGACCGGCAACCAGCAGGGCGCCGTGCGCAAGGGCGCGATCAAGATCGAGGTCACCGGCAAGCGCGGCGCTACCGCCAGGGTCAAGGCCGGGCTGGTGGTCGAGGGGATCCCCGAGGACTTCAGCTTCCGGCTGAGGCCGAAGTCGAAGCGCCTGCGGGGCGGCTCGGCCGAGCTCTCGTTCGAGCTCAGCCCGCGCCAGGAGGAGGTGCTGGCGTTCTCCGACCAAGCCTGCCTGAGCGCGAGCCTGCGCTTCAACGCCGAGGCGGCCAACCGCAAATCGTCGCGGACCGAGAGCCTGCCGCCGAAGAGCGGCTGCTGAACCGACCGCCCGCTGTGTGAACCTGGTCTCCGACGTGCTCGAGCGGTACCCGGCCTCGCGTCCGGCACTGCTCACGATCTCGCGCGAGGGAGAGCGCCGGATCTGGCACTTCGGCGAGCTGATCGCGATGTCTGCGGGCCTCTCGGGTGCGTTCGCGGCCCGCGGGGTCGGCCGTGGCGACGTGGTCATGACCCTGGTCGGCAACAGGGTCGAGTGGGTGCTGGCGATGATCGCGTGCTGGCGGATGGGCGCGGTGGCGCTTCCCTGCAACACCCAGCTTCGGGCGAACGACCTCGAGCTCCGGGTCGCGAGGGCGAACCCGGCCCTCTGCGTCGGCGAGCGGGAGCTTCTCGGCGAGCTTCCCGACGCGGTCGAGGCGATGACCCTGGCCGAGGTCCGCCGGGCGCTCGACGAGGACCTTCCCCAGCATCCGCCTGCCGCGGTCGCCGAGCTCGCACCCACCGACCCCGCGCTGATCGTGTTCACCTCCGGCACCACCGGCGAGCCCCGGGCGGCGCTCCACCTGCAGAGCTACCTGGCCGGGCAAGGCGCCCAAGCCGAGCACTGGCTCGGCGCCCGCGACGGTGAGCTGGTCTGGTGCACGACCGCCAGCGGCTGGTCGAAGTCGGCGCGCAACGTCTTCGTCGCCCCATGGCTTTGCGGAGCCGCGGCGATGCTCGTCGACCAGCGCTTCGATCCGGCCGAGCGGCTGGAGCTGATCGAGCGCGAGCGCGTCAACGTCCTCTGCCAGGCTCCGACCGAGTACCGGGCGCTCGCCAAGCGCACCGAACTGCGGCCGCTGCCGTCGCTCGCGCGCATGGTTTCGGCCGGCGAGGCGCTCAACCCGGAGGTGATCGAGACCTGGCGGCAGGCGACCGATCTCGAGATCTGCGACGGCTACGGCCAGACCGAGACCGGCCACCTGACCGGCAACCTCGTCGGCGACCCGGTTCGCCCGGGATCGATGGGGCGCGCCTTGCCGGGAATCGATCTGCGAGTCCTCGACGGCGGGCTCGAGGTGCGGGTGGCCAGCTGCCCGACGTTCTTCGGCCGCTATCTGGGTTCCGAGCCATTCGAGGGCGAGTGGTGGCCCACCGGCGACGTGGTCGGCGTCGACGAGGACCGCTACTTCTGGTACGAGGGCCGCAGTGACGACCTGATCCTCTCGGCCGGCTATCGGATCGGCCCGTTCGAGGTCGAGTCGGCCCTGCTCTCGCACCCCGCTGTCGCCGAGGCCGCCGCCGTCGGGGCACCGGATCCCGACCGTGGGGCGGTGGTCCGGGCGATCGTCGTGCTCGGTAACTCCGAGCCCTCCGACGAGCTCGTCCGCGAGCTCCAGGACCACGTCAAGTCGGTTACCGCGCCCTACAAATACCCGCGCATCGTCGAGTTCGCCGACGAGCTGCCGAAGACTTCGAGCGGCAAGCTCAAGCGGTCCGAGCTGCGTTAGCGGCGGCTACTCCTCCTCGCCCTCCTTGACCCGGCGCTTGACCACCTCATCGAGTTGCTCGACCACATCCGGGTCTCGCAACGTGGTCACGTCGCCGAGCTCGCGACCCTCGGCGATGTCGCGCAGCAGCCTGCGCATGATCTTGCCCGAGCGGGTCTTCGGCAGGTCGTCTGACCAGACGATCCGCTTCGGGCGCGCGAACTTGCCGATCCGCTTCGCCACCTGCTCGTTGATCCCCCCGACCAGCTCCTCGCCGCCCTCGAGGTCGCCCTCGAGCGTGACGAAGGCGCAGATCGACTGGCCGGTGTCCTCGTCGGCCTGGCCGATCACGGCGGCCTCGGCGACCTTGGGATGGCTGACGATCGCCGACTCGACCTCGGCTGTCGAGAGCCGGTGGCCGGAGACGTTGATCACGTCGTCGACCCGCCCGATCACCCAGATGTAGCCGTCGGAGTCCTGGCGGGCGGCGTCGCCGACGAAGTACGTCTCGGGGCCGAACTTCTCGAAGTAGGTCTCGACGTAGCGATCGTCGTCGTTGAGCAGGGTGCGCAGCATTCCGGGCCAGGGCCGCCGCAGCACCAGGAGTCCCTGCTCGGTGCCCGCATCGTTGCCGTCCTCGTCGACCACCGCCGCCTCGACCCCCGGCAACGGCATGCCCGCCGAGCCCGGCTTGCTGGCCTGGGCCCCGGGCAGGGTGGTGATCATGATGTGCCCGGTCTCGGTCTGCCACCAAGTGTCGACGATCGGGCAGCGCCCGCCCCCGATCACCTTCCAGTACCAGAGCCACGCCTTCGGATTGATCGGCTCGCCAACCGTTCCCAGCAGTCGCAGCGCCGAGAGATCGTGGCGCTCGGGATACTGCGCACCCCACTTGATGCAAGCGCGGATCGCGGTCGGCGCCGTGTAGAAGACGGTCACCCCGTAGCGCTCGCAGAGCTCCCACCAGATGTCCTTGTCGGGGTAGTCGGGGGCGCCCTCGTACATGACCGAGCTCACCCCGTTCATCAGCGGCCCGTAGACGATGTAGGAGTGGCCGGTGACCCAGCCGACGTCGGCCGAGCACCAGAAGACGTCGGAATCGGGCTTCAGGTCGAAGACGTTCTTGGTCGTCCAGGCGACCCCGGTGAGATAACCCCCGGTGGTGTGCTGGATCCCCTTCGGCTTCGCGGTCGAGCCCGACGAGTAGAGGATGTAGAGGGGATGCTCGGCGTCGAGCTCGGCCGGCGGGCACTCGTCCTCAGCCGCATCGATCGCCTCGTCGTAGTAGAGGTCGCGCTCGGAGTCCATCTCGACCTCGGCGCCGGTGTTGCGGACGACGATCACGGTCTCGATCGAGGGCACCTCGGAGAGGAACTCGTCGACCGCCGACTTGATCGGCGCCGTCTTGCCCTTGCGCCGCGCCTCGTCGACCGTGATCAGCGCCTTCGCCTCCGAGAACTGCATCCGCTCCTTGACCGCGTCGGGAGAGAAGCCGCCGAAGACGACGTTGTGGGGGGCGCCGATCCGAGCGCAGGCGAGCATCGCCACGGCGACCTCCGGGATCATCGGCAGGTAGATGCCGACGACGTCGCCCGGCTCCACTCCCCGGTCCTTGAGCACGTTGGCGAGCCGCTGGGTGTCGCGCAGCAGGTCGGCGTAGGTGACCTCGCGCTCCTCGCCCTCCTCGCCGCGCCAGTAGAAGGCGACCCGGTCGCCGTTACCGGCCTCGAGGTGGCGGTCGAGGCAGTTGACCGAGGCGTTCAGCTTGCCGTCGGCGAACCACTTGAAGAACGGCGGATTCGAATCGTCGAGCCCCTCGGTCGGCTCGACCTGCCACTCGAGCTGGCCCGCAAGCTTCGCCCACCACGCCTCGGGATCGCTCGCGGCCTCCTCGTGCAGCGACTCGTCGTCGACGAGCGCGTTCTCGCGAAAGTCCCCCGGAGGATCGAAGGTCTCCTGATCGAGCAGCTCCCCGAGCTCGGACTCGAGCCCGCCCTCTGACTTACCGGATGCGACCTCCATCTGTCCTCCTTCGAAGTGTGGACCGCCGGGAGCCGCAGGCGCTCGCCCCGCGGCTCCCGCAGTCTCCTACGAACCGCCCGAGGCCGTCCCCGCCGGCTCGCGCTCGCGGCGTCTCCGGCGCGGGGAGAGCCCGGCGCCCTCGATCGGCACCTCGGCACCAAGTCCGGTCTCGGAGCGCACGTGGAGCTCCTCGAAGCCGCGCTCGGCCTTGACCTCCTCCCGTGAGAGCAGGGTGCCAAGGATGCAGGCGAGGAAGCCAAGCGGGACGGAGAGGATCGCCGGCTGCGTCAGGGGCACGCCGGGGATGATCTCGATCGGATCGCTGCGCACGTCGGGCCCGATCAGCACCAGGCCGACGGAGCTGACGACGCCGACCACCACGCCGGCCACCGCGCCCGTGGTGTTGAAACGTTTCCAGGTCAGCGCCAGCAGCAGCGCCGGGAAGTTGGCGCTGGCGGCGACGGCAAAGGCGAGCCCGACCATGTAGGAGACGTTCAGGTCGTCGCCGCCGATGATCGCGATCGCGATCGCGATCGCGCCGATGCCCGCGGCGGCGATCCGCGCCACGTAGACCTCCTCGTGCTCGGAATCACGGCCCTTGCGGATCACGTTGGACCAGACGTCGTGGGCGACCGCGCCCGAGGCCGAGATCACCAGCCCGGCGACGACCGCCAGAATGGTCGCGAAGGCGACCGCCGCGATGATCGCGAGGAAGGCGTCGCCACCGACGCTTCCCGCTCCGCCGCCCACCTCCTGGGCAAGCAGTGGTGCCGCCAGGTTGCCGGCCTCGTCCACGCCCCCCGTGGTCCCGGCCTCGCCGAGGATCGCCCGGGCGCCGAAACCGAGGAAGGTGGTCATCACGTAGAAGGTGCCGATCAGACCGACCGCCCAGACCACCGATGAGCGCGCCGCCTTGGCGTCTGGCACGGTGAAGAACCGCATCAGGATGTGGGGAAGGCCCGCGGTCCCGAGCAGCAGCCCGAGGCCGAGCGAGAGCGTGTCGATCGGCTCGGTGAACCGAAGCCCGGGCGCGAGGTAGGCCGAGCCGTCATCCGATTGGTCCTGGGCGCGGTCGAAGATGTCGAACGGGTTCCAGCCGATCTTGCCGAGCACGAACAGCGACAGGACGATCGTCGCCGTCATCAGCAGCACGGCCTTGATGATCTGCACCCAGGTGGTCGCCAGCATGCCGCCGAAGACGACGTAGGTGAGCATGAAGATCCCGGTGAGCGCGACCGCGAGGTTGAAGTTGATCCCCACAAGGGCCTGGATCAGGATCCCCGCGCCGACCATCTGCGCGATCAGGTAAAAGGCGGCGACCACGAGGGTGCCGAGCGCCGCCGCCGAGCGCGCGGGCCGCTCATTGAGCCGGAACGAAAGCACGTCGGCGATCGTGAACTTGCCCGAGTTGCGCATCCGCTCGGCGAGCAGGTAGAGCACGATCAGGAAGGCGACCAGGAAGCCGACCGAGTAAAGGAAACCGTCGAAGCCGAAGACGAAGATCAGCCCGGCGATACCGAGGAACGATGCCGCCGACATGTAGTCGCCGGCGATCGCGAATCCGTTCTGGACACCGGTGATCCCGCGCCCGGCGGCCCAGAACGTGGTCGCGTCCTTGGTCCGCTTCGAGGCCCAGTACGTGATCGCGAGCGTGATCGCGACCACGAGCGCGAAGATCGAGACCGCCTCGACGTTTACTTCTGCGAGTACCAGCATCAGTTGCTCACCGCCCCGGCGCCGTCACCATTGCCCGCCCTCTCGGCGGGAGCCGCGCCGCGATGCTCGAGCGCTCGCTCGGCCGCGCGCTTGGCCAACGGGTCGAAGACCCGATCGCTCTGGCGCAGATAGAGCCACCCCAGAACCCAGGTCATGACGAACTGCGACAGCGCCAGCAGGTAACCGACCGTGAAGCCTTCGATCAGCCGTTCCCCCATGAAGTCGGGGGCCCACCCGGCCAACGCGATGAAGCCGAAGTACCAGACGAACACGAACGCCAGCACGGGGACCACGAACGAGCGGCGCTTTTGCTCCAGCTCCTTGAACTCCGGCGACTCCGCGGCGGCATCCCAATCGATCTCGGGATGGTGTGCCGAGCCTCCTGACGCCTGGTCAGCCATCTCTCACTCCCTAATGCTGCGATCTCTCGGCCTCGAGGTCCCCCCGGTCACCCAGGCCCTCTCCTACGCCTCCGCTCACCTTTCCCGAAGCGAGGCTCGGCAAACCAACGACGCTCAGCTAATGATTCGGGCATGCGCGGCCGGCACCGACTGACTCCCGCGCGCGCCGCCTTCGGCGGCATCTTCGTCGTCACCGGCCTCGGGCTGCTCTCGGTCGGGATGACCTTGCCGGTGCTGCCGCGCTACGTCGAGGGGCCGCTCGGCGGCGGCGAGCTGGAAATCGGGATCGTCACCGGAGCCTTCGCGATCACCGGTCTCGCCTGCCGCCCGATCGCCGGCCACCTCGCCGATCGCAGGGGGCGCAAGAGAATCGTGATTGGCGGGGCGCTCTCGATCGCCGTCGCGGGGGTCCTCTATTTCGTCCCGGCCGGGGTGCCGGGGCTGATCGTCGCCCGGCTCTTCCTCGGCGCCGGCGAGGGCGCCGTCTACACCGCGGGCTCGGCCTGGATCGTCGACCTGGCCCCGCCCGAGCGCCGCGGCCGGATCATCGGCTACTACGGGTTGGCGATCTGGGGCGGGCTGGCGCTCGGCCCGCCGATCGGGGAGCTGATCCTGCAGACGACCAGCTTCGAGATGGTCTGGGCCTTCGCCGCCGCGGCGCCGCTCATCGGGGCGCTGATCGCGCTGCGGATCCCCGAGGTGTTTCGTCCCCGTGCCGACCATCAGTTCGAGCGCAGCTTCCTCGCCCACGAGGCGCTGCGACCGGGCCTCGGGCTCGCGCTCGCGATCGTCGGCTACGCGACCATGGCCGCGTTCATCGTCCTCCACCTCGACCAGCGCGAGATCGGGCACGGCGCCGCGGTGTTCACGGCCTTCGCCGCGATGGTCGTGGTGATGCGCGTCCTCGGCGGCTGGCTGCCCGACCGTTTCGGGCCTATCCGCTGCGCCGTCGGCGCCGGCCTGATCGAGGCGGCCGGGCTGCTGGCGATCGCCACCGCGCAGAGCCTGCCCGCGGCGTTGCTGGGGGCGATGGCGATGGGCGCCGGTTTCTCCTTGCTGTTCCCATCCCTGGCCCTGTTGGTGGTCAACCGGGTCCCGGCGGAGCGTCGCGGCGTCGCAATGGGCACCTTCACCGCCTTCTTCGACGTCGGCGTCGGCCTCGGCAGCCCGCTCGCCGGCGCCGCCGCCGCGCTCGGCGGCTACTCGGCTGCGTTCGCGCTCGCCGCCGGCTGCGCGCTGGGGACGGTGACGGTCGCCCTCTCGCTCAGAAGAGCGTCGGCTGCGCTGCCGGCGGCGGCGCCTTCCTGACCGCCTCGGGGCTCGGCCGTGGCCGAAAACGCCGCGGCTTCGAGCCCGCCTGCGCGAGCGCGGAAAGCCGCGACGCCTCCTGCTTCGGCAGATAGGCGCCGCGCGCGTAGAGCGCCTCATAGCGATCGACGAGGTCGGGGCGGTACTGGCGTAGCCAGTCGAACCAGATCTCGCGGACCTCGCCGCGCAGGTGCAGGCCGATGCCGCCGACGCTCTCGGCCCCCGCCTCGCCGAGCAAGCCGAGCAGCTCCTCGACCTGCTTCGGGTCGTCGTTGATCCCCGGCAGCAGCGGCGCCACCAGCACGCCGGTGGGGATCCCGTTGCGAACCAGCTCGCCGACCGCCTCGATCCGCTTGCGCGGATGCGGGGTGTGCGGCTCGGTCTCGCGCCACGCCTTTTCGTCGAGGGTCGGGATCGAGAGGTTGGCGACGAACTCGGTGCGCGCCGCGAGCTCGCCGAACAGGTCGAGGTCGCGTAGCAGCAGCGGCGACTTGGTCAGCACCGAGCACGGGTTGGCGTAATCGCGCATCGCCTCCCAGATGCCGCGGGTGAGCCGGTAGCGGCTCTCGACCCACTGATAGGGATCGGTGTTGGTCCCGAGCGCGACGTGAGCACCCTTCCACGATGGGCGCGCGAGCTCGGCCCTGGCCAGCTCCGGCGCGTTCACCTTGACCACAATCTGGCGCTCGAAGTCCTCGCGCGCGTTCAGATCGAGGTAGGTGTGGGTGGGGCGAGCGAAGCAGTAAGTACAGGCATGGGTGCATCCGCGATAGGGATTGATCGTGTAGCGGAAGGGCATCCGCGAGCGCTTCGGCACCGCGTTGATCACCGAGCGTGCCTCGACCTCGTGGAAGTTGATCCCGAGCGCCTCAGGCGCGTCGAAGGTGCGGACCACCGTCTCGCCCACTCCGGGAAGCGAGCTCTGAGCGGCGGCGCCGGTCTCCAGGTTCTCCCATCTCACGAACACATGTTCGCATACGGTGCAGACCTCCCAAAGGTGGGGCGGGGGTACGCTTAGATAGCTAGCTATCTACCTTGCTACCCTCGGGAGAGATGGCAACCGAGCTGAGGACGAGCGAGAGTGCCACGCGCGAGGTCAGCGCCATGCGCGAGGACTTCGACGCCGCCTGGGACGAGTTCCTCGCCGCGATCCGCAAGGCTCGCGGCCGCGCCGCCCAGGAGGCCGAGCGCGAGGGTCTCAGCCTCGCCCAATTCCAGCTGCTCTACTCGTTCGCCGGGCCCAGCGCGGCCGATGGTGCCAGCGTCGGCGCGCTCGCCGAGGGGGCCGGCGTCGCCCAGCCGACCGCCACCAGGATGCTCGACGGGCTCGAGCGCCAGGGAGTGGTCGAGCGCCGGCCCTCGCAGGAGGACCGGCGCAGCGTCGTCGTCTCATTGACGGCGAAGGGGCGCAGGATGCTCGAGCACAAGCGGGCCCTGGTCGCCTCGAAGCGCGAGCTTGTCTACGACTCGCTCGCGGCCGCCGACCGGGCCGCGGCCGCTCGCCTGCTGCGGGCGCTGGCCGCGGCGATCGAGGCGCCGCGATGAGCGAGGGAAAGCCGCGCCAACACCACAACCTCACCCTCGCCGTGCTCGTCCTCAGCGCGCTCGCCTACGCGCTCTCACAGACGATGGTCGCTCCTGCGCTGCCCGAGATCCAGGCCGATCTCAACACCTCGACGACCACGGTCACATTTGTGCTCACCGGCTATCTGCTGACCGCCTCGGTCGCCACCCCGATCGCCGGTCGGCTGGGCGACATGTTCGGCAAGGAAAAGCTGCTGGTGATCGTTCTCTGCGTCTTCGGGCTCGGCTCGCTGGTGGCGGCGCTCTCGCACTCGATTGCGATTCTGATCGCCGGGCGCGCGATCCAGGGCGTCGGCGGCGCGGTCTTTCCGCTCGCGTTCGGCATCATCCGCGACGAGTTCCCGGCCGACCGGGTTGCCACCGGCATCGGCCTGATCAGCGCCACGTTCGGGATCGGCGGCGGTGCCGGCCTCGTGCTCAGCGGCGTGATCGTCGATCACCTCGCCTATGAGTGGATCTTCTGGCTCGCGCTTGCCGCGGTCACCGTGGCGATCATCGCCACCCGGCTGTTCGTGCCCGAATCACCGATCAAGTCGCCGGCGAAGATCGATTGGCTCGGCGCCGGGCTGATGTCGGTCGGCCTGGTGGCGCTGCTGATCGCCGTCAGCGAGGGCAACAGCTGGGGATGGGGCTCGCGCGCAGTCGTCGGGCTGTTCGCGCTGGCGGCGGCGACCCTCGCGATCTGGGTCGCCTGGGAGCGTCGCGCTCCCCAGCCCCTGGTCGACATGAAGATGATGGCCAAGCGCGGCGTCTGGACCACGAACCTGACCGGGCTGCTGGTCGGCTTCGGCATGTTCGGCTCCTTCATCATCGTCCCACGCTTCGTCCAGGTCGTCCCCGAGGACGCCGGCTTCGGCTTCGGCGCCACCGTCACCGAGGCCGGCGTCTTCCTCTTGCCCTCCGCCCTGATCATGCTCTTCGCCGGGCCGATCGCCGGCTGGCTCGGGACCCGTTTCGGCTCCAAGCTGCCGCTGCTGCTCGGCACGGCGATCTGCACGGTCAGCTTCAGCTTCCTCGCGGTCGCCCACGACGAGCGCTGGATGATCTACCTCGGCTCGGCCCTGATGGGGCTCGGCATCGGCTTCGCCTTCGCCTCGATGGCGAACCTGATCGTCGAGGCGGTCGACCGAACACAGACCTCAGTGGCGACCGCGATGAACACGATCATGCGGACGATCGGCGGCTCGCTCGGCGGTCAGATCACCGCCAGCGTCGTCGCCAGCCACGTGATCGCCGGCACGCTGCTGCCGGCCGAGACCGGCTTCACGATCGCCTTCGCCCTCTCGGCGGCCGGAGTCGCGGCAGCGTTCTGCGCCGCGCTGGCGATCCCGGGGCGTGCGTCGGCCGAGGAGGCCAGGTCGATCGGGGCCGGTGTCGCGCAGCCGGGCCTGGCCCAGCGATAACGCTCAGGCGCCGGCGCCGAGATCGAGCTCGTCGGGAATCACCGCGAGCTCCAGGACCGCCCCGTCGCGCACCACTCGGGCGGTCGTCTCTCGGCCGATCAGCTCGGCGACCATCAGGCGCTGGAGGTCGGCCGCCGAGCTGGTCTCGGCGCCGTCGAGCTCGAAGATGACGTCGCCGACGCGCAAGCCTGCGCGCTGCGCCGGGCTCGAATCGACGATCTCGACCAACTCCACCCCGCGGTCGACTCCGGTCGCCTCGCGGGCTCGCGGCGGCAGCGGTCGCGGACCGCCGGCGATCCCCAGATAGGCGCGCCGGACGCGACCGTCGGAGATCAGGGCGGCGATGATCCGCTGCGTGGTCGCGCTCACCGGGACCGCGAGCCCGAGGCCAATCCCCGCGACCGCCGTGTTGACGCCGATCACCCGTCCACGGCCGTCCGCGAGGGCGCCGCCGGAGTTGCCGGGATTGAGCGCCGCGTCGGTCTGGATCACGTTGTCGATCACCCGCGTGCGACGACCCGAGCCGGCCGGCAGCGCCCGCCCGAGCGCCGAGACGACGCCCGCGGTCACCGAGCCGTCGAACCCGTTCGGGTTGCCGATCGCGACCACGAGCTGACCGACGCGGAGGTGCTCGGCATCGCCGAGCTCAGCCGGCGGCAGCTCGTCGCCATCGGCGCGGACCACAGCCAGGTCGGAGAGCGGATCGCTGCCCGCCACCGAAACCCGCAGCTCGCGCCCATCGGTAAACCGGGCCGAACCGGTATCGCTGCCGGCGACGACGTGCGCGGAGGTGAGGATGTAGCCGTCGTGCGTGATCACGATCCCGCTCCCGGCACCCGACTGGACCCGTCCACGACGGGTTTGGCGCTGGACGCGAAGGCTCGTCACCGAGGGCGCGAGGCGCTCCGCGACCCCGGAGACCGCGCGCGAGTAGGCGTCGAGTGCCTGTTCATCGGTCGGCGGGTCGAGCGGATCACCGATCGGCACGTCGAACGCCGACGGCGCCTTCTCTCTCCCCGATGCCGAACCATCGATCAAACGAAGCGAAGGCATCACGCACAGGCTATCCAGGTGCGGTGCTCGGCCTTTCCGGCGACCCGGGGAGCCGCTCGGTCGAGGCAGCGGCGACCAGCGCCGCGGCGGGCTCGAGCGCCTCGGGCGGCAGCCAGTGTCCGGCATCTGACTCCACGTATTCGACCCCCAGCCCCGCGCCCTCGAGCTGCTCCTGCGCCTGGCGCGCGAACTCGACCGAGATCACCGGGTCGTTGCGACCGTGGTGGATCAGCACCGGCATGCCCTCGCGCCCCGCGAGCTCCGCCCGCCATCCCTCGACCGTCGGGATGAAGCCGCTGAAGGCGAGAATCGCCGCCGGCGTCGGGCGCCCGGGCCCGAGCCCGACCGCGTATGACATCACCGCTCCCATCGAAAAGCCGCCGATGGTCGTCCGCTCCCAGCCGATCTCGCGCTCGGCGAGCAGGCCGTCGAGAAACCCGGTCAGCTGCGTGTAGCTCGAGGCGAACGTCGCCGGGTCGGGATATCCGACCCGAGGGACCAGATACCAGTGGCGCCCGCCGGGCGCCACGTCGGTCAACGGCGCGCCCGTGGCGACCCCGAGCAGCCGCCGTTGCGGGTCGAGGCGATCGAAGAGGCCGTAGAGATCGTTCTCGTCGGCGCCGCGACCGTGGTTCAAGATCAGCGCGCCCGCCGGCTCTCCCGCCGGCTCTCGGAGGCGATGGACGAGGGCGCTCACGCCCGCGCCGACGCCCGCGGATTGCTCACCGGCGTCAGCTGAGCCTCGATCTGCTCGCGGCGGTCCTCGAGGAACGGCGGCAGGATCAGCCGCTCGCCGAGGTGCTCGGGATCCTCGTCGACGCCGAAGCCCGGGCCGAGCGTGGCGATCTCGAACAGCACTCCGCTGGGCTCGCGGAAATAGATCGAGCGAAACCAAAAGCGGTCGATCACCGGGGTCGGGCGGGCTCCACCGTCCAGCGCCCGCCGACGCCAATCCTCGTGCTGATCCATCTCCGATGCCCAGGCGATGTGGTGGACGGTGCCGGCGCCCTGAATCCCGGGCTCGGCGGGAGGGGCGTCGTAATACCACAGCCCGCCCCGGCTCTCTCCGCGGGCTTCCCAGGCGTCACCGCTCGACTCGAACTCGAGCTGCTCGAGCAGCCCGGCGCTGCGCTCGGGGTCCGAGGAGTAGGCGCGCGCTGCGTGAAAGCCCTGCAGCGCGAGCTCGGCGGGAACCTCCGGGTGCTCGGCGATCAAGGGAGCGTCCGCGACCCCGGCGACGACGAGCTCGTGCTCGAGGCCCTCCGGGTCGGCGAAGCGCAGCGCCCCGCCCTCGCGGCTCACCGGATGACCTGCCGCGCCGAGTCGTTCGGCCCAGAAATCGAGCGCCTCGCTCGAGGACACCCGCCAGAGGATCCGATGGACCATGCCCTCGCCGGCACGGCCCTGCACCGCGCCGCGAAACTCGAAGAAGGTGATGTCCGAGCCCGCGCTCCCCTGCTCGTCGGCGTAGAACAGGTGATAGACGCTCGGCTCGTCCTGGTTGACGGTCTTCTTCACCATCCGCAAGCCGAGCGTGCCGGCGTAGAAGTCGACGTTTCGCTGCGCCTCGCCGGTGATCGCGGTGATGTGGTGGATGCCCTCGAGCTTCATCGTCCTCCCGGTTCTCCTGGTTCTCCAGAACTACTTGTGTCGGCAACTATATCATGTAGTTGCGTGAGCAAGCAATGCTAAGCTCGGACTGGATGGAAGCCTCCTTCAACGGCCATCTCTCGCGCCGGGAGCTCGCCGCTTGGCGCGGGATGCTCGAGACCCACACCCGCCTGGTCGCCGAGCTCGACGCCGAGCTCGAGCGCGACCACGGCCTGCCGCTGACCTCCTACGAGGTGCTGATGTACCTCGGCGACTCGGAGCGAGACAGCCTGCGCATGGGCGAGCTCGCCGAGCGGCTGTTGCTCAGCCGCAGCGGCATCACCCGGCTCGTCGATCGGCTCGAGCGCCAGGGGCTGGTCGAGCGCAGGCGCTGTCCCGTTGACGGGCGCGGCTTCGAGGCCTCGCTGACCGACGCCGGACGGACCAAGCTCGCCGCGGCACGCCCGTCACACCTGGCGGGAGTCCGCCGTCACTTCATCGCCCGGCTCGAGCCCGGTGACCTCGACTCGCTGGCGGGGGTCTGGCAGCGCCTGCTCGGCCAACCCCAGCGGCCAGGGTTGGACGAAGCGGCCCGCTGACGCGCTGTAGGCTGCCCGCCATGACCGCAGAAGCCAAGCCCGATACAGCCCTAATCGACCGCGATCGCCTCGCCTCGCTCACCGAGCGCGAGCTGAAGAAGCTCGGCGATCGCACGCCCCAGTCAAAGCAGCGCTACGAGCGCGCGCTCAAGGTGATGCCCGGTGGCGTCCCCTCCTCGTTTCAGGAGAACGACCCGTGGCCGGTCTACCTCGAGCGCGGCGAGGGTGCCCGCGTTTGGGACGTCGACGGGCGCGAGTACGTCGACTTCCACAACGGCTTCGGGGTGATGTGCATCGGTCACGCCAACCCGGTGGTCGGCGCGGCGGTCAAGGCGCGCCACGACCGGGGAACCCATTTCGCCGCGCCGACCGACGGCTCGATCGCAGTCGCCGAGGAGCTGGTCGACCGCTTCGGGCTGCCCCAATGGCGATTCACGAACTCGGGCACCGAGTCGACGATGGCCTCGGTCCATCTCGCCCGCGGGGTCACCGGCCGCGACATGATCCTCAAGATCGAGGGCTCCTACCACGGACACCACGACGCCGTGATGGTCTCGGTCTACCCGGCGCTGGAGGCGCTCGGCGACCGTGACGACCCGCGCTCGGTCCCCTACGGCGAGGGCTATCCGAAGGCGCTCACCGAGCTCACGCGCGCGGTCCCGTTCAACGACGGCGACGCGCTCGCGAGCGTGCTCGAGAAACTCGACGGCAAGGTCGCCGGGTTGATCATGGAGCCGGCGATGATGAACATCAACATCATCCAGCCGGTCGATGGCTACCTCGCCCGGGTGCGCGAGCTCTGCGATGCCCACGGCGTCAAGCTGATCTTCGACGAGGTCAAGACCGGCGCCACGATCGCACGGGGCGGCGCCACCGAGCGCTTCGGAGTCAAGCCGGACATGATCACCTTGGCGAAGGCGATCTGCGGCGGGTATCCGGGCGGCGCGATCGGGATGACCGAGGAGGTGGCGGCCGCGGTCGCCGACGGCCGCGTGCACCAGTACGGGACCTTCAACGGCAATCCCCTGGTGATGGCGGCCGCCGAGGCGACCCTGACCGAGGTCTTGAACGCCGACGCGTACGCCAAGCTCGAATCGTCCAACGACTGGCTGCTCGGGCGCTGCGACGAGATCATCGAGCGCTTCGGGCTGCCCTGCTACACCTCGGGACTCGGCGCCAAGGGCTGCGTGGTCTTCTCGCCCCAGCCGTTGCGCGAGTACCGCGACTACCTGACCCACGTCGACGGCGAGCTCGCAACCCTGGCCTGGCTCTACCACATGAACAACGGCGTTTTCATGACCCCCGGGGTCGAGGAGGAGTGGACGCTCTCGGTAGCCCACTCCGAGGAGGACCTCGAGCGCTTTGCCAACGCGCTCGAGGCGTTCGCGGGCGACCTGACCGCCGACTAGGAAGGAAGGGCCGGGTTGGCGGGTGGCCCCTCGATCCGCCTCTATCGCGGGCCCTGGTCGACCAACTGCGAGCGCGTCGCGCTGGCGCTCGCCCACAAGGGGGTCGAGGCGCAGTCGGTGCTGATCGACTACGGCGACCGCCGGCCGGTCGAGGCGGTCAGCGGCCAGGGGCTGGTGCCGGTGATCGAGGACGCCGGCGAGGTGGTCGCCGACTCGGTGGCGATCATCCGCCACCTCGATCGAACCCGGCCCGATCCGCCGCTGTTTCCCGCCGACGAGGCGCGGCACGCCGAGGTCGATGTGTTCATCGACTGGTTCGAGCAGGTCTACAAGGCCTCGCCGAACGCGATCGAGGACGAGCTCGAGCTTGCCGACCCGCGCGCGGACGTGGTCGAACGCGAAGCCACCGCGATGGCGGCCCGCTTGCAGGTGTTCGAACGGCTGCTCAGCGGACGCGACCACCTGTTCAGCGAGTTCGGCGCCGCCGACTGCGTCGCCTTTCCGTTTCTCAAGTACGCGCTCGCCCGCCACCCCGACGACACCGAGCCCTTTCACCTCATCCTCGACGAGCGCCAACCACTCGGCGACTCACACCCGCGATTGCGGGGCTGGATCGAGCGGGTCGCCGACCGCCCGCGCGCATACAGCGAACCCTGACAGCGCGGGCTAGCCTGCTTGGCGATGGCAAACCGCCTCGCCGCCGAGACCAGCCCCTACCTGCTCCAGCATGCCGACAACCCGGTCGACTGGTACGCGTGGGGACCGGAGGCGCTCGAGCGCGCGCTCGAGCTCGACCGCCCGATCTTGCTCTCGATCGGCTACTCGGCATGTCATTGGTGTCACGTGATGGAGCGCGAGTCCTTCGAGGACGAAGAGATCGCGAGGTTCATGAACGAGCACTTCGTCTGCGTCAAGGTCGACCGCGAAGAGCGCCCCGACGTCGACGCGATCTACATGGAGGCCGTCCAGGGGATGACCGGCCAGGGCGGCTGGCCGCTGACCGCCTTCTGCGACCCCGGCGGCGTGCCGTTCTTCGGCGGCACCTACTTCCCGCCGACCGAGCGCCAGGGAATGGCGAGCTTTCCGATGGTGATGGAGGCGGTTGTCCAATCGTGGGCGACCAACCGCGAGCGCATCCGCGAGTCCTCGGCCCGGATCCGCGGCCAGCTCGCCGCCGCGGGGCGGATCGAACCGAGCGACGACGCGCTCTCGCCGGAGCTGCTGGAGACGGCGGTGCGGGCGCTGGCCGAGCTCGCCGATACTCGCCATGGCGGTTTCGGCCAAGCGCCGAAGTTCCCGCCCGCCTCGGCGCTTGAGTTCTTGCTCGCGCGGGGCCGGCTGGATCTGGTCGAGCAGACCCTCGACGCAATGGCCGCCGGCGGGATTCACGACCAGATCGGTGGCGGCTTCGCCCGCTATTCGGTCGACGGCGCCTGGCTGGTCCCCCATTTCGAGAAGATGCTCTACGACAACGCCTTGCTCGCCCGCGCCTATCTGCACGGCTACCAGGCGACGGGCAACGAGCGCTGGCGAGGCGTCTGCGAGCGCACGCTGGAATGGATGCTGGCCGAGATGCGCGGCCCGGAGGGCGGCTTTTTCTCAGCCTATGACGCCGACTCCGAGGGCGAGGAAGGCCGATTTTACGTCTGGACCCCGGCCGAGATCCGCTCGGTGCTCGAGGCGGCAGGTCTCGGCGAGAGCACCGAAGGCGTGCTCGGTCACTACGGGGTCAGCGAGCGCGGAAACTTCGAGGGTCGCAGCATCCTCCACCTGCCCGCGGGCGCTTCGGGGTCCGAGCCCGACGGCCTCGAGGCCGCCCGCCTGGCCCTCTATCGGGCGCGCTCTCAGCGAATCTGGCCCGGCCTCGACGACAAGCGGCTCGCCGCCTGGAACGCGCTCGCGATCTCGGCGCTCGCCGATGCGGGCGGGGTGCTCGGGCGCGAGGATTTCCTCGACGCAGCCCGCACCTGCGCCGAGTTCGTCTGGGAGCGGATGAGAGAACCCGAGGGTCGCCTGCTGCGCACCTACAAGGACGGCGAGGCGAAGCTCAACGCCTACCTCGAGGATCACGCCTATCTGCTCGAGGCGCTGCTGACGCTCTATCAGGCGACCTTCGAGGTGCGCTGGTTCGAGGCCGCGCGCGAGACCGCCGATCGGATGATCGAGCGCTTCGCCGATCCCGAGCGCGGCGGCTTCTTCACCACGTCGAACGACCACGAGGAGCTGGTCGCCCGGCGCAAGGACCTCGACGACCACCCGATCCCGTCCGGCAACTCGGCAGCCGCGCTCGGCCTCTTGCGACTGGCGACGCTGACCGGCGAGCACTCCTACGAGCGACACGCGGTCTCCGTCTTTCGGCTCTTTGCCCGGGTCGCGGCTCGCCATCCGAACGCGGTCGCCCACCTCTTGGTGGCACTCGACTTCCACCTGGCGCCGGTGCGTGAGGTCGCCCTGGTCGCACCCGCCGCGGGCGACGGCCTGGGCGAGCTCGCCGCCGTGATCCGCAGCGAGTTTCGGCCTCATCTGGTCTTGGCCGGCGGCCCGGAGGGATCGGAGAGCCCCGAGTTGATGCGCGGACGGGCCGCGCTCGAAGGACGCGCCGCGGCCTACGTCTGTGAGAACTTCGCCTGCCGGATGCCGGTCTCGAGCGCCGGCGAGCTCTCGGCGGCGCTCGACGGATAGATTTCCCGGATGCCCTCAGAGACCGCGTCGACCTCGTCCGCAAAGCCGAAGACCACCGCGCAGGTGTCGCGAGCCTATTTCGAGGCGATCGCCGCCAAGGACCTCGATGCCGCAGCGGCGCTGTGGAAGCCGGGCTGTCCCGATCACCTTCACGGGTTCGCCGAGTTGGTCGCCCCCGCGGGTATCAAGGAGTACTTCAGCGGTCTGTTCTCGGCCTTCCCGGACTTTCACTTCGAGATCCTCGAGCTCGCCACCAGCGGCACCCACTCCGCCTGTCGCTGGCGAGTCACCGGCACCTTCCTCGGTCCCGGCCGCTTCCAGGACCTGGCCCCGACCGGCACCGCGATCGTGATGGAGGGCTGCGACATGCTTCAGGTCGAGAACGGCAAGATCATCGAGAACAACGCCTACACGAACGGGGTCCAGCTCGCCGAGCAACTCGGGCTGCTGCCGCCTCAGGACTCGGCCGCCGGGCGCGCGATGACCAGCGCCTTCAACGCCAAGACGCGCGCCACCGAGGCGGTCCGCAAGCTGCGCAAGCGCTGACTCCTCAGCGCGGACGGTGGCGCTTCTTCGTTCTCAGGACGGCCTCCATGCCGCGCGCTCGATGGTCTGAGAGCGAGCACCAAAGGACGTACGTCGCCCGCTTGTCGAGCCGGGTGTCGAGGCTCTCGTAGGCGCCGGGCGCGAGCACGCCGACGCCGAACTCCTCGGCCACCGGCGCCCCGAGCGCGTCGATTCGCTGCAGGCGCAGGTCGTGCGGATCCTCGCCGTCGTTGAGGAACTGGACGAGGACGCGGCCCGGCCTCACCTTCGGCTTCGAGAGGATGAGATCGAACTCCGAGCCTCGCGCCTGCACCCGGTCGGGCCCCGGGTGCGGCTTCGGCTTCGCCGCCGAGACGTCGCAGGCCAGCGCCAGCGCGGCGATGATCGCGGCGCCGACCAGCGTCGCGCGCATCAACCGATCAGCGCCGCTCGGGCGAAGGAGCCGGCGTCGGGGATCACGGCGCCGGCATCGACGTTGAACCACTGCTCGATCAACGAGCTGTAGAGGCCGCGGAAGTCCGACGTGTTGCGCAGGTTCTCGTCCGCGTCGAGCTGGCCGAGGCCGGGGAACTCGCCCACCATCCGGCCGCGGACGCCGGTGCCGATCACGAAGCCGACCCCGGCGGCGCCGTGGTCGGTGCCCGAGTCGTTCTCTGCCGGGCGCCGGCCGAACTCCGACCAGACCAGGGTCACGACGCGGTCGGCGAGCCGGCGCGCCTCGAGATCGGCCTGAAAGGCGGCGATCGAGTTCGCAGCGAGCCCGAGATCGGTGGCGAAGGTCTCCGCCTGGCTGTCGTGGGTGTCGAAGGCTCCCGGGGCCGAGATCGCCGCGCAGCGGATCGGCAGACCGCTCGCCAGCATCGCCGCGAGCGCCGCGAGGTTCTGGCCGAACCATTCGCCCTCCCCGGTCGGATAGGCGACCGGCGGCACGATCTCCTGTCCCGAGAACGGGTCCAGCTGTGCCTTCAGCCGCATCGCCTGGACCGCCGCATCGCCCGCCTGCACCCGGCCTGAGTCCTTGGACTGGACGCCGCCGACGTCGGCGATCGCCCCCCAGAGCAGATCCTCGGGCTCGCCCCAGACACCCTTTGCCCAGATGTCATAGGAGGGTCCGTCGATCGCCGCGACCGGCACCGTCGCGGTCGCCAGCCCGGGCGCCAGGGTGCCGTCGAGCGACAGGCCCTGCAGCGGGTTGTCGGGCGTCCCGATCACGTCCAGCAGCCGGCCCATCCAGCCGGTGACCTCGTTCGCCTCCAACGCCCCGACCTCCCAGTAGTGGCGCGAGGTGAAGTGGGACTGGTCCGGGCTCGAGTAGCCGACCGCCGGCAGCACCGAGACCTTGCCCGCGCGATGAAGGCGGTCGAATGCAGTGGCAGCGGGATGCCAGCGCAAGCTCGAGTCCTCGGCGAACGCGGTGCCCTCCCCCGCTCCCAGCGCCAGGTTCGGGCGCAGTGACCGGTAGACGCCGTCGCTGGTCGGTGCCAGCACCGAGAGCGAGTCGATGCCGCCGTCGAGGAAGATCGAGACCAGCACCCGGTCGCTGGCCCCGGCCGCCTCGGCGATCCCGCTCTGCAGGTCGCCGAAGCGAAGCTTCGACGCCCCGTAGACGGAGAGCATCGCGGCGCCCGAGCGGGTCAAGAACGAGCGCCGGCTGAGCCCGGTCCCGGCGGGGACCGGCATCCCCGGCTCGATCGCCGGCAAGCCGCTGCCGGCCTCGGCGACGGCGCGCCGCATCAGGTGCGAGCGGGTGAACTCCCGGCAGTGATTGCAGCCCATCGCCTCGCCTCAGCAGGTCTGCATGTCGGGGGAGGTCGCGATCAGCATCCGAAGCGCGTTCTGGCGCAGCGCCCTGAACGTGCTCTGCTGCCACTCCTCGGTCGCCACCGCCTCGACTGCGGCGGCGTAACGGAGCAGCCCCTTGCGGGTGGCGCCGGTGAGCGCCGGGTTGCCCCAGAAGTGCAGCGCCCGGCGGACCGCCTGCTTCGCGCCCTCGCTCTCCTGATAGGGCGCCTCGGGGTCGACGTAGTCGAGGCCCGCGATCAGGTTCGCGGCCAGCCAGCGACCGCGGTAGGTCGAGGTGTCGAGCCAGCGCTCATCGTTCCAGCCCGAGACGTTCGGCGGGCGGAACAGCTGCTGACCCGCGGTCCGCATGATCCAGACGTGGTCCTCGGTGTTGATCCCCCGCCGACGCGCGCGCAGCAGCCCGGCGATGTAGACCACCGGGGGCTTGACCATCGCCGGGCCCTGATATAGCGCCGGGTGCATGAGGATCGCCTCGACCACCGGCTGGATCGCGTAGCCGCGGGCGACGTAGAGCCGCTCAAGTGCCTTGCGTGTCTTGCGCGGCGGCGGCTGGGCGACGAAGTAGCTCCACAGCTTTTCGATGAAGAACGACCGGTGGGCGCGGTGCTTGACGCAAAGCCGGCACGAGTCGCGCCAGTCGAAGTCTCCCGCCTTGCCGAAGATCCGCTTGCGGGCGCTGTCGTGACGCTCCGGATCGAAGCGAAAGCCGGTCAAGCCGACGTCGTCGGTGTAGTCGGCCGTCCACCCGGTGAGCGCCCGCGCCTGCTCGCGGACATCGGTCTCGGAGTAGGGATACCCGGCGTCGTTGGAGGCGCCGAGCGTGAACAGCTCCATCAGCTCGCGCCCGTAGTTCTCGTTCGGGGCACCCTTCTCGTTCTCGATCCCCGAGAGCCAGATCAACATCGCCGGATCCTTGGTCACCCGGGTCAGCAGCTCCAGGAACGAGCCCTGCCCGTGACGGCGAAAGAGCTCGGCCTGGGCGATCGAGAGCCGCTGCGAGTCGACGTCGGCGGTCGCGAACCAGTCGTGCCAGATCAGCGCCATACGCTCCTCGAACGGACGGTTCGTGCGCACCATGCGGTCGAGCCACCAGAGCATGTCGTGGCCGTAGGCGTCGAAGGGGGCGATCGGCAGCCCGTCGTCGTCGGTGGGCTCAGGGCCGCTCAGCTTCGCCTTGCCGCGGGCGCGAGTGAGCGAGTGCACGGCTCCCTCGAGGCTGCGGCGAGCGAGCTTTCGCGCCTCTCCCGGCCGGGGACCGAAGCCCGCACGCCAGAGCAGCCGGGCGGCTTGGCGCTCGCCGAACTTCCCCCTGTAGACCGGCAGGTCCGCCATTCACCTCTCTTTTCGGCGTTCCCGAGTCAAACCCTTAGCCGTCCGCCACAAGATACTCACAAGATGGACAGAAACCGTTCGATCTCCCAGGGGGTCACCTGGACCCGGTATTCCTCCCATTCCTCGCGCTTGATCTCGATGAAGCGCTTGAAGGTGTGCTCGCCCAGCACCCGCAGCATGAGCTCGGACTCGGCGGCGAGCTCGATCGCCTCGCCGAGGTTCTCAGGCAGCTGCTCGATCCCGCGCTGGGCCCGCTCCTCGGGGGTCAGGTGGTAGAGGTTCTGCTCCATCGGCTCGGGCAGCTCATAGCCATGCTCGATCCCCTCGAGCCCGGCGTGCAACATCCCGGCGAAACAGAGATAGGGGTTGCAGGCGGGGTCGGGGCAGCGCAGCTCGGCGCGGGTGGCGCCCTCCTTGCCCGGGTGATAGAGCGGCACCCGGATCAGCGCTGAGCGGTTGCGCCGCGACCAGGCGAGGTAGACGGGCGCCTCGTAGCCGGGCACCAGGCGCTTGTAGGAGTTCACCCACTGGGCGAACAGCGGCGCGATCTCGCGCGCGTGGCGCAGCTGACCGGCGATGAACGACTTGGCGGTGGCCGAGAGGTAGTACTGGTCGTCGGCGTCATAGAAAGCGTTGGAGCCGTTCTTGGAGAGCGATTGGTGGACGTGCATGCCCGAGCCGTTCTCGCCGAACAGCGGCTTCGGCATGAAGGTCGCGTGCATGCCGTACTTCATCGCGTACTCCTTGACCGTGATCCGATAGGTCATGCAGTCGTCGGACATCGCCAGCGCGTCCTTGTAGCGCATGTCGACCTCGTGCTGGGAGGGGCCGCCCTCGTGGTGGGCGTACTCGACGTGGATCCCGAGCTGCTCGAGCGCGAGGATCGTCTCGCGGCGAACATCCGAGCCGGCGTCGAGCGTGGTCAGGTCGAAGTAGCCGCCGTCGTCGAGAATCTCGGGCTGGCCGCCCTCGGGTCGCGCCTGCTTGAAGTAGAAGTACTCGAGCTCGGGGCCGATGTTGAAGGCGTCGAAGCCGAGCTCGCGCGCGCGCTCGAGCGCCCGCCGCAGGATCCAGCGCGGATCGCCCTCATAGGGCTCGCCACCGGGCACCTGGATGTCGCAGAACATCCGCGCGGTCGCGTTCTCCTCGGCGCGCCAGGGCAGGACGGCGAAGCTCGACGGATCGGGCATCGCGATCATGTCCGACTCCTCGATCGGGTTGAAGCCGGTGATCGACGAACCGTCGAACCCCATCCCGCCCTCGAACGCGTCCTCGAGCTCCGAGGAGTTGATCGAGAACGACTTCAGCTGTCCGAGGACATCGGTGAACCAGAGCCGGATGAAGCGGACGTCGCTGTCGGCGACCGACTTGATCACGTCCTCCGCTTTCTCGGTGCGCGACGGCTGTTCGGCCATCCGTCCTCCTCGGGCTCGCGGCTTGGTCGATCGGCAACCTTATCCGCGAGGCCTCGGCGTGCGTATTACCGGGTGTCCAGAATCGATCTGTACGAGTGCCTGACGGTTGTTATCGGGACCGCATTTCAGCCGCGATTTCGGGTACATTGCTTACGGCAGGTAAGTAACAAGCTAAAAGTAAAGTAAAGGCGGCGAACGGTCCGCGACGCACGACCGGCGGCCGATGAAGGGACACCCCCAATGACGGTCAAGACAGATATCAGCCGTTTTCACATCCACGACGAGCTCACCGCCCCCGAGGGCAGCATCAGGATCCTCCGGGGCGTGCAGGGCGCCGGCGGGTCGATCTCCAAGTTCATCGGCGTGCTCGCGGGCGCGCCGGCGGCGCTGCGCTCATACGCGCGCATGCGCCACGAACTGCGCGGCGGCTCGCTCCCGCAGGCGACCCGCGAGCGGATCGGGCTCGCCGTCGCCGAGCGCCGCGGCGATCCCTACTCGCTCGCCCAGCACGCGCGCACCGCCCGCGCCGCCGGGCTCGGGATCGATGAGATCACCCGGGCGCGAGCGTTCGAGTCGGCGGACGAGCGCGAAGCGGCGCTGCTCGTCTTCCTCGAGGCGCTGGCGGCGGCCGACGGGCGCCCCGCCCAGCACCTGGCCGAGGAGGCGCGGGAGCACGATTGGAGCGACGAGCAGATGCTCGAGGCGGTCGCGCACATGGCGATGAACGAGTTTCAGAGCCTGATCGCCAACGCGGCCGCGCTGCCGCAGGACCAGACCGACTCCTCGGTGCTGCCGAACGCGGCGTAGGCGCTAACGGGCGGCGAGCTTCGCCACGCGGATCTCGTCCGTGTGCGTGAAGCCGAGCTGGCGGGCGGTCGCCTGGGTCAGGTCCCACTTGGCGCCGTTGGTGAACGGACCACGGTCGATCACCGTCGTGCGAACATAGCGGCCTCGGTAACGCAAGACGACCTTGGAGCCACAGCGCAGGGTCCTGTGGGCGACGCCGAGCGTCCCCCGGGTCAGCGTCTCGCCGCAGGCGGTCTGGTTTCCGAAGAAGCCGGGCCCATACCAGGTCGCCGGCTGGGCCGGCATGCCGGCGACCAGCGCGGCGGCGGTGTAGTCGTCAACCACGCCATCGACCCCGAGGCCGGCGTCACCTTGGAACGAGCGCACCGCCTCAGCCGTGGTGGGCTCGAACTCGCCGGCGAGCGGCGCCTGGCGATAGCGCCTTGACTTGAGGATCCAGTTGAGCGTCTGCACGTCGCCGCCGCAGTCACCGAGCCGCAGCGTGCGCCTGCCGAACTGCCTGTTCGGACACCCCGGGATGCCCGCCCCGATCACCTGCTCGGCGCCGTCGTCGGCGCCGGAAGTGCCGCCGCTACCGCCGATGCCACCCGAGGCGCCGGCATCGGCCCGCGCCGCTCCTGCGACCAAAACCAAGGCCGTCAGCAGAACCGCCCACAGAACCATCCGACGGCGCGCGGTTCGATTTTCCAAAGCCGCCGCGGAGGGCGGGTTGAGGTCGTGCATAGCTCTTTCGATCGCTGACGGGGTTAGCTGACGGGCTCGCGCCGAAAGAGATGGCGCTACGCGGCGGGTGCCGGCGATTCGCCCCGAACCGAAGGGATCCCCCTTGAGTGGGTCCCCCGTTCCCCGCGATATGTGGCGGGGATTAAGCGTGCGTGACACTACTAGAAAGACGAGGCTCAGGTTTGCACTTTATGTGTGAGTGCTTACTGCGCCGCGGGGGACGTGATTCCTCCCCCGAATAGGATCCGCGGGGGTGGGTGCAGCGGTGGTCACCGGCGCCGGTAGTGGGCTCGGGCTCGAGCTCGCCCGAGGGTTGGCCGATCGCGGCTTCGAGGTCGAGGTCACCGACGTCGACACCGAGGCGGCCGGGGCTGCGGCGGCCGAGATCGGCGCCGCCGCGACCGCCTCGGTCCTCGACGTCTGCGATGCCGATGGCTGCGCCGCCGCAGCTCGCCGGGTGGCCGAGCGCGCCGGGGCGCTCGACGTCTGGGTCAACAACGCCGGCATCCTGGCCACCGGCCACGTCTGGGACCACGACCAGGCACTGCGCCGGACCCTGTTCGAGGTGAACGCGCTGGGGACGGTCAACGGCACCCTCGCGGCACTCGAGCTGATGCGGCCCGCCAGCCGCGGCAAGGTGATCAACATCGTCTCCCTGGCGGGCCTCGGCGCGCCACCCGGCGAGGCGCTCTACGCCGCTACCAAGCACGCCGCGATCGCCTTCAGCCTCGGCACCCTGGCCGACCTGCGTCGCAGCGGCTCGCCCGGTATCTGGGTCTGCGCCGTCTGCCCGGACGGGATCTGGACGCCGATGCTGCACGACAAGCTCGACGACCCTGACGCGGCGCCGTCGTTCTCGGGCACGATGTTGCGTTCCGAGGACGTCGCCAGGCGGGCGCTCGAGCTGCTCGACCGCCCGCGAGCCGTGCTCACGATCCCGCGCTGGCGCGGTGGGCTGGTTCGCCTCTTCGACCTCTTCCCGGGTGCAGCGACCCGGGTGCTGCCGCTGTGGATGCGCGACGCTCAGCGCCGCCAGCGCGCCTGGAAGCGGCGGATCGAAAGTGGACGCGGGCCCTGAGCCGCCTGGGCTCAGGGGGTGGCGCGTCGGCGGCGCGATCTTGGCCTTGCCGTTCGTGGTCGCGGTCGCCGTCCCCGCCCTGATCATCGCCGGCGCGGGAGTCCGCCCGGCGTTCGGCGTCGGCGGCCTTGCCGGTGGCGCGATCATCGTCGGTGCCTGCGCCCTGCTCGCGCTCGGGCTGGCGCTGTTCGCGACCACGGTGAGCGCGTTCGCCAAGCTCGGCCGCGGCACCCTGGCGCCCTGGGATCCGCCCCAGCGCTTCGTGGTCGTCGGCCCGTACCGCTACCTACGCCATCCGATGATCAGCGGGGTCGCAATCGTGCTCGCCGCGGAGGCGTTGCTGTTCGGGTCAGGCGGGGTCGCGATCGTGCTGGGGGCGTTCGTCGTCGTCAACGCGATCTACCTGCCGCTGGTCGAGGAGCCGGCACTGGTGCGGCGCTTCGGCACCGACTACGTCCGCTACATGGCCGAGGTCCACCGGTGGGTGCCGCGCCGGCGACCCTGGGCGCCGACGTAGAAGGGGCCCCGTCGCCGGGGCCCCTTCCTTAGCTGGCCTGTAAGCCGGATTCTGTCTTGTACAGCCATCCATCTCGCCGGTTCCTAGGTTCCGGCCGGGCCGAAGCCCTGCGGCCTACCTGGATCTCGCCGGGCCGGGTCGTCGATCCTGCTTGGCCTTGCACCGGGCGGGGTTTGCCTGGCCGCCGCGTCGCCGCGACGCCGGTGCGCTCTTACCGCACCTTTTCACCTTTGCCTGTTCGCGCCTCACGTGTGGACGCGCCATCGGCCGTGTGTTTCTGTGGCACTTTCCCGCGGGTTTCCCCGGGTGGGGGTTATCCACCGCCCGCGCCCTTTGGTGTCCGGACTTTCCTCGAGAGTCACCTCCCGCGACTGCATGGCCAGCGCCCGTATTGTACGCCGCCCACGGCGGCCGCGCGACGGCTTCGGCCGGCTGGGCGGCTGGCGCCATGCCGCTTAGGTCCGCGTCGATCGCCGTCGGCGCCGCGCTTGCGCTCGCCGCGTCGAGCGCTCGGTCTTTCGATCGTGCCGAGGCGGCAGCCGACGCCGCCGGGCTGCCCCACTGCGGCACCGTCGGCCCGCAGATGAGGGCGACGGCGAGGCCGGCTGACCTCGACGCGCGGCGCCTTGCGGGTCCGCGGAACCGCGGGGGCTCAGTCGAGCCGCGAGCCGCACTCCTCGCAGCCGTCGGCACGCTGCATCCACCCGCCGCAGACGGGACACCCGGCGCGGCCGTCGCGGGCGAGGTCCTCCCAGGCGCCGAGGATCCTCTCCTCGAGCGAAACCTCGCCGGATTCGAACAGCCTCGGCGCCGGGCGTGCCGCCGCGGGCGGATCCGTGACGAGAGCCGCGGGCTCGCTTGTCGCCAGCGCGCTCACGTCAGACCTTCCTGAAGACCCCGACCACCCTGCCGAGCAGGTGGACATCGTTGGTCCGGATCGGTTTGTATGCCTTGTTCGCGGGCTCGAGCCGGACCCGGTCCTTTTCCCGATAGAAGCTCTTGACGGTGGCCTCGTCGTCGATCAGGGCGACCACGATCTCGCCGTCGTCGGCAACCTCGCTCGGGCGGACGACGACGAAGTCGTCCTCCAGGATCCCCGCCCCGATCATCGAGTCGCCCCTGACCCGAAGGATGTAGTCGCCGGTCTCGCCGCCGATCACGTCGGGAACCTCGAGGTACTCCTCGATGTTCTCCTCGGCGAGGATCGGCTCGCCGGCCGCGACCTGGCCGACCAGCGGCAGCCCGGCGTGGCGAACCGCCCTCTTCGCCTTGTCGACCAGCAGCTCGATCGCGCGCGGCTTGGTCGGGTCGCGGCGCAGCATCCCGATCTTCTCCAGGTTCGCCAGGTGCGCATGAACGGTGGAGGACGAATGGAGCCCGACGGCCTTGCCGATCTCGCGCACGGTCGGCGGGTAGCCGTACTTCGCCGCGTACTTGCGGATGTAGTCGAAGATCTCCTTCTGGCGCTTGGTCAAGTCCACTGCTCGATCGCTCCTTCGGTCAGCCGGCGGGTCGTACGAGACGTTGAACAGAACACATGTTCGTATAGTAGGACGACCCTCGGACGGATGCAAGCCAGGCACGCGCGAGCCGGTCGTTGGCCCGCCTGCGTCTAGAATCGCGTTTCCCTCAAGCGGCTGTGGCGGAACTGGTAGACGCGCAAGGTTGAGGGCCTTGTGGCCCTCACGGGCCGTGGAGGTTCGACTCCTCTCAGCCGCATAACGCAACCTCGCCGCGACCAGGCGGATGGCCTTTGAGCGCAACTGTCGCGCTCGCCGAACTCGTGTCGCTGGCGAAGGTCGCCGGCGAGCGGTGGTCACCCGAGCTCCTGGCTCAACTCGACCGATAACCCACATCGGGCTGATCTGTTGGGCACGTCGCGGCGCGCTCCGGTGGCTAGGCTGCCCTGAATGGCCGCTTCTCCCGAACTCACCGGCCACTGCGGCTGCGGCGGCGTTCAGTTCGAAATCGACGCACCGCTCGTGGTTGCCGGATATTGCCATTGCACCCGCTGTCAGCGGCGCACGGGCGGCGGCGCATCGGCGACGGCGCTGGTCGCGCCAGGCTCTCTGCGCGTGGTCGCGGGCGACGAGCTGCTGGCGCGATGGTCCCCACCGGACGGCTTCGCGAAGGTCTTCTGCAGCGCGTGCGGCTCGGCGCTCTTCGGCGAGGCGCCGGGAAGCGACGAAATCTCGTTGGTGCGGATGGGGGCCATCGACGGCGACCCCGGCATCCGCATGCAGGGGCGCCAGTACGTCGCATACGCCGCGGTCTGGGAGCCGATCCCCGACGACGGTCTTCCTTGCTTCGACGAGGCCTTCCCCGCCCCGGCCTGATCGCCTGCGAGCACCTGGTATCGGGATACGCTGCGGTTCGAGCCAGAGGCGCCTTCCAGCCGGGCTCGACTTGACTTCAAGCGCAGTTGAATCAGTAGTTTGTTCGCCTCGATGACCCTCGACGGGAACAGAAGATGGCTGGCGCTCTACGTGCTCTGCCTCGGCGACGTGCTGATCGTTCTCGACTCGACGATCGTCAACGTCGCCCTGCCTTCGATCCAAGCCGACCTCGGCTTTTCCGACGCGACGCTCGCCTGGGTCGTGAACGCCTACCTGCTCACCTTCGGTGGCTTCTTGCTGCTCGGAGGCCGCCTCAGCGACCTCTTCGGCCGCCGGCGCCTGTTCCTCATCGGTCTCGGGCTCTTCACCACCGCCTCGCTCGCCTGTGGACTGGCGGGCTCGCAGGGGTTCCTGGTCGGCGCCCGGGCCGTGCAGGGCTTCGGCGGGGCGATCGTCTCCGTGGTCGCGCTGTCGCTGATCATGACCATCTTCACCGAGACCGCCGAGCGCGCGAAGGCGATGGGCGTGTTCAGCTTCGTGCTCTCCGGAGGCGCCACCGCAGGAGTGCTCCTGGGGGGTGTGCTCACCGATCTGCTCGCCTGGAACTGGATCTTCCTGGTCAATCTCCCGGTGGGGATCACGGTCTTCGTGCTCTCCTTGAGGATCTTGCCCGACGATCGCCCGGAAGCGGGAGATCGCCGCCTCGACGTCAGTGGAGCGGTGACCGTGACCGCCGCCGTGATGCTCGGCACCTACGCGGTCATCAACGGCAACGAGAACGGCTGGACTTCCGGCGAGACCCTCGGGCTGCTCGGCGCGGCCGCGGCACTGCTCGCCTTCTTCCTCGTGCTCGAGTCGCGGGTCAGGTCGCCGCTGATGCCGCTCGGGCTGTTCCGCCTCCGCAACATCTCGGTGGCGAACGTCGTCGGCGTCCTCTTGGCGGGGTCGATGTTCGGGTGGTTCTTCCTCTCGGCGCTCTACCTCCAGCAGGTGCTCGGCTACAGCCCGCTCGAGGTTGGCCTCGCCTACCTGCCCTCGACGCTGATCATGGCGGCAGGCTCGATCGCGCTCTCCGACCGTCTCGTGATGCGCTTCGGCGTCAAGCCGCCGATCGTCGGCGGCCTCTCGTGCTTTGCGATCGGCCTGCTGTGGTTCTCGCGGGCGCCCGCTGACGGCAGTTTCGTCGTCGACGTGCTTCCGGGCATGCTCGTCATGGGGGTCGGCGGCGGCATCACCTTCAATCCGCTGTTGCTCGCCGCGATGGGCGACGTCGCGCCGACCGAGAGCGGACTGGCTTCCGGGATCGTCAATACCGCGTTCATGATGGGCGGCGCCCTCGGCCTCGCGGTGCTCGTCAGCATCGCGGACTCGCGCACGCAGAGCCTGCTCGACTCCGGCGACAGTCAGGCGGTCGCGCTCACGGGCGGTTACAACTCGGCATTCCTTGCCGCGGCCGCGTTCGCGATCATCGGCGCGCTCGGGGCGCTGCTCCTGCGCCCCGTCGCGCCACCGGGTCAGGGCGAGATGCCCGAGGAAGCGCCCGCGGCCCCGGAGCCGGAGCCGGTGCCCGAGTCGTCCGCGGTTTGAGGTCGGCTGCTCGCCGGCCCGACCGCGGCCTCGAGGCGGCTCGCTCAGGCGTCGGTTACCAGCGCAGCGATGCGCGGGCCGCGGACGCGAGCTCGCGCGAGGGTTCGCTGATGGAAGCTCTGGTCATCATCGCCCGCTGAGCAGGCCGCTTCGCCGATTCACCCGTAAGATCTGCAGCAGCGGCTTCGGGAGGGGCAGGATCCGGCCGGCGCCGCACCGTCAGCATCAACCCGCGCCCGAAAGGGGGCCATCGATCGCAACCCGTGCTGAGGCCCGAGCTGCCCACGAGCCAATCCCCGCGCCGACGAAAGCCGAGCGCGAGGTCGCCGATCTACTGAAGATCGGCGCCGATCCCGCGCGAGCGCGGGCGATCCTCGACGCGGTGCCAATCTGGTTTCACACCTTCTCCCTCGATCACGGCTCCCTCTACACGCCCGGGATCGCCCGCGATCACCGCTACCGGATCCCGCACTTCCCCGGCGACCTCGCGGGCCGCAGAGTCCTCGACGTCGGCACCTTCGACGGCTTCTATGCCTTCCTCGCCGAGGCCCGGGGCGCGAGCAGGGTGGTGGCGATCGACAACGAGCAATACGTCGATTGGGTCCGCTCACGCTTCGGGATCGAGCTGACGCGCGCCGCCGGGTTCAGCGCAATCGCCGAGCTGCTCGACTCGAAGGTCGTCTACAGGCAGCTCGATGCCGCTGAGCTCGACTCGATCGAGGAGGAGTTCGATCTGATCCTCTGCTTCGGGATCCTCCACCGGGTCCGAGACCCGCTCGGCCTGCTCGAGCGGATTCGCCACCGGCTGGCGGCGGATGGCGAGGTGCTTCTGGAGACCTACGGTGTCGTCGACAGGGGGCTCGAGGCCAGTGCCGCCGTCCACGTCTGCGAGCCGGGCGAGCTCTACGCTCGCGACGACTTCGTCTACTGGGGATTCAGCGGAACCGCGCTCGACCACCTCGCCCGGCTCGCGGGCTTCAGCGGCGCCGATGTCCACGATGCGCCGATCGTCGATGGCCGCCCGCGGATCATCTGCACGCTCCGCACCTGACGAACGACGCTCGCCGACGACTTTCGTGCGGTCGTCGTTCACACGACGATGACCGCAGGGTGACCGGTTCGTAACACGCCCGGCGCGCACTGCCTGTGGCATTCCGGGTATGGCGTTGCCGCCTCTCATCGCCCATCGGCTCGGGCGCGCCTACGGTCCAGACTCCTCGGCGCTGGCCCTGGAGCGCGCCCTCGCGGGCGCCGACGGACTCGAAACCGACGTCTGCCTGACCGCCGACGAGCAGCTCGTCCTGCTTCACGACCCGCTGCTCTCGATCGGAACGAGCCTCGAGGGTTGGGCACACCAGCGGTCGTTGCGCGAAATCTGCCGCGACGGGGTGCTGCTCGATCGCGACCGCCGGCCCACGGTCGAGCACCCGCTGGCGCTCGCCGAGCTGCTCGAGCGGGCACCGCGCGAGATGGCGGTCCAGCTCGAGGTCAAAGCCCATGCCGACCCGCAGCTTGCGGCCCGGACCGCCGAGGTGCTTTGCGAGCGCTACCGGGGCAGCGCGGAGCGAGAGCGGATCGAGGTGATCAGCTTCCACTCCGCCGCCTGCGCGGTCGCGGCCGCACACGGCTTCAGCGCGCGTTTGGTCGTCTTCGCCGACTACGCGCCGGAGGCGCTCGCCGCCTGGGCCAGGCGCAGGAACGTCGGCGGGGTCTCGGTCGAGCACTTCTTGCTGACGCCGAGGCTCGCGGCGACGCTTCGCCTCGCCGGCCTCAGCGTCACCACCGGCACCGTCAACGACGCCGAGCTCCTGCGCCGAATCGTCGACACGGTCGCCCCCGACGCGATCTGCTCGGATCGCCCGCAGGAGCTTCGCGCCGAAGCGCTGCAGAGCGCCGCTCCGGGATCCCGGGAGGAGCGCCCGGTCGCCGCCGCGGCCTGAGCCGCCGACGCTCCCGCGGCAGCCCTATCCCCAGGCGGGCCTCAGTAGCGCGGATCGCGAGGGGGCTGGTCGACAGCTCGGTCGCGCTGACCGAAGGCTAAGATCGCGCCGACGACGAAGCCGACGACGCCGACGATCATCAGGATCAGGCCCACCGTCTCGAGGTTGACCGCCTCCCACTCGTCCTTGACCGCGTAACGCAGGATCGCGCCGACTGCGATCAAGAAGAGGCCCATGCCCATCGTCATGGCCGGAACCCTAGCGGCCGGGACGGGTGTTCACGCGAACCCTCGATTGGTCGTTTCGCGGTGCCGCGTGTTGCCGAGTGGATTGGCCGACCGAGCCTTCGCCGTGCACGGCGGCGGGCGGCTCCACCGTGCGTCCGGCCGCGATCGAGAGCAGCATCCGAAAGCCCTCCCAGACAGTCTGCGGCCGACTCGCGGACGGTGACGCGCCGGGATGATCTGAGGCGATGCGGACGCGCAGGGCAGCGGGCAGGCTGCGGAAGCGGAGTGGCACGCTGAGCACCGCTGCCTCGCCGTCGATGCCCGCGGGCACGGGCTCGACCGAGCGGACCTCGAAGTCGGGCGCAGACCACTCGCGCCAGGGGCGCCGGGGCAGCAGCCGTCGCCAGCCCCGAGGGCGCACCCCGACGAGGGCGATTCCGAGTTTGCCGTCATCGATCCGCGGGCGTGTCCCCGAGCCCATCACCGGTCCCAGCCGGTAAGGGTTGTTCGAGATCAGCAGGGCGCCGACGGAGGCCGGGGAGTCACCGTAGGGGCCCGTCCACTCGAAGCCGCCACCGCTTGCCGCCGGGCCCATGACGTCGGGGATCGTGTCGAGAATCGTGCGCAGCTTCGCGCTCCGATATCCGTCGCGCTGAACCGCGCTCGCATAGACGCCGAGCGAGACGTTGTTCACGAACACCCGGCCGTTGACCTCGGCCAGGTCGACAATCCGCTCGCCGCCCTCAACGAACGCATCGAGCGCACCGACAACGTCCTCCCGGTCGACCCCGAGATCGAGCGCGAAGTGATTGCGAGTCCCGGAAGGAATGCACGCGTAGGGCAGCCCGTGCTTGGCCGCGATCGCAGCCACGATCGCCTGTGATCCGTCGCCGCCGGCCATTGCCAGCGCGTCGGCTTCACGCTCGACCGCCTCGTTGACGAGCGTCTCGAGATCGTCGTCGGGGCCCAGCTCGACCGGCTCGATTCCGCGCCTGCGCGCCTCCTTGGCGAGCTGGAAACGCTCCGCCTTACCGCCACCGGAGCGAGGATTCACGAACAGGACCGGTCGCCGAGGCCGCGAGGCGCGCCGCAGGGGCACGTGGACCGCGAACGCCGCCCACGCTGCCGAGAACGCCAGCCAGAGCATGCCCAGGATGATCAGGCGGTCCAGCACACGTTGGTCGAGCAGCTGCTCGACTCCGCCAAGCGCCAGCATCGCCGCAAGCACCAGCGCCACGACCCGCAACACACCCCGTCGCACGATCCCGTACGCAGCTACGAACACGGCGAGCGACAAGGTCAGGACCAGTCCGAACACCTGTTGCGGATCGTCCGCGGCGTAGCCCGCCGCGTTGACGACCGCCAGCGGCGCCAACACCAGCGCGGCAATCGCAAGAAGTCGCCGACGCGTCATGCCTGGCGGCGACCCTAAGGCCAGAGGCGGCCGACTGCAAGGCGCGCGAGCCGGGGCCAAGGCCGCAAACCTCCCTTGTAATGTTTCCCGCGTGCAGGATGAAACCCTCCGCGCCGCGCGACGGCGCCTGCTGGCGCTCGGGCTCGTCATCGTCGTGGCGTTCGGATCCGCCGTCGCCTTTCTCCCGCACGACCCCGGACAGGTGGCGCGGCTCGCGGACCTCCCTGGGCCATTGCTCGCCGCTGTCACGATCTTCGCCTGGACCGTGCTCACGCCCGCCCTCGTCTCGGGAACGCTGCTGGCCGCGGCAACCGGCCTCCTCCTGGGGGGCGCAGCCGGGATGCCGATCGCGCTGGTGGGCGCCACCGTCGGAGGGGCGGCGGCGTTCTTCGTCGCCCGACGTCTGGGCCGCGGCCCGGCCGAGGCGCTCGCCGGACCGCGCCTGACGAGGCTTCGGAAGCGAGTCGAGCGCCGACCGCTGCTGACGATCGCCCTCGCCCGCCTGGCACCGGGCTCACCGGCGACGATCTTGAACTACGCCGCAGGTCTCACCCGGATACGCCTCCGCCACTTCGTCGCCGGAAGCGTGATCGGCGGTGCCCCGCGCGTGCTCGCCTACACGGCGCTGGGCGGAGCGGCCGCCGAGAAGGCGCTCTGGCCGGCCATCGGCGCGGTGACACTCCTTGCCATGCTCAGCGCGGTGGGAATGGTCGTCGCGCGCCGGCGGCGTCTCACAGAGCCGCTCCCGGCGACCTGAGCGGCGCCGAGTTGGACGACCCGCTCGGCCTCCACGGTCTGGCCTGCGTCGCCCACGTCCACTCCACCTATTCGGACGGCACCGCCACCGTCGCCGAGCTCGTCGATGCCGCCGAGGAGGCCGGCGCCGACTGCGTGCTGCTCACCGATCACGACACGCTCGAGGCGCGCCGACGCGGCGAGGAGGGTTGGCGTGAAAGCGTGCTGATGCTGGTCGGCCACGAGGTGTCGCCGAAGGGCGGGCACCTGCTCGTCTTCGGCGTCGATGAGGAGATCCGACACGCGGGCCGCACGGAGCGAGAAATCTGCGCGGCGGTGCTCGAGGCCGGCGGTGTGTCCTTCGCCGCGCACCCGTTCTCGCAGGGCTCGCGGATGTCGAAGCTGATCGGACCGCCTCATGGGTGGAACCTCCTCGATGATCCTGTCTGTGGCGGGGTCGAGCTGTGGAGCCTCGAGACCGACGCCGCCGAGGCCTGGCGCTCGCCACGGGAGGCGGCCGCCTTCCTGCGCGACCCGCTGCGCACCCTGACCGGCCCCCCGGCGCGACACCTGGAGATCTGGGACCGGCTCTGCCTGCGGCGCCGCGTCCCGGCGATCGGCGGTCTCGACGCTCATCAGAAGGGCATTCGGATCCGGGGACAGGTGCGCTCGCCGATGCCCAACGCGCGCTATTTCGCGATGCTCCAAACCCACGTGCTGCTGCCGGCGGCGCCGACCGGGGACCTGGCCGCCGATCGCGACGCCGTCTATGACGCCCTCGGCGAGGGCCGCTGCTACCTGTCGTTCGAGGCGCTGGCGCCCGGACGCGGGTTTCGCTTCTGGGCGGAGACGGGCACCGGCGCGGTGCCGATGGGCGCGCGCGTCCCGCCCGGTCGCCGGACCGTGAGGGCGGTGATCCCGCGGCGCGCCCGCTTGCGCCTGCTGCGCGACGGCGTCCCGGTTCACGAGGAGGAGGCGGAGGTGCTCGATTATCCGGTCGAGGACGACGGGTGTTACCGGCTTGAGGCACGGCTGCCGGGGGACGAGCGCCAGCGCCTATGGCTGGCGAGCAACCCGCTCTATATGGGCCCCGCTGACGACTTCTGCGACTGACCGGGAGCGGTCCGCGCGCTGCCCAGGCTCAAGCGGAAGGCTTGACCAGCACCGATGCAGGCACCCGGCGGGTCTCCCAGCCGGCCCTGTCCCAGAACACGAGCAGGGTCGCACCGGCGGCCGAGGCGACGAAGTCGATCGCCATGTGGGCGATCAGCTGATCGAAGGTGAACGGCTGGGCGTCGAACAGCCCGTTCGATGCCCATGCGCCGATCTCGTAAAGCATCCCCACCCCGAAACCGAGACTGGTCGCGGTGAGAAGGATGCCGGTTCGCTCATGGATGTCGCTCTTGCCGGTGAGATCGGGCACTGCCCGGATCCGGACCAAGAGCAAGTAGAGCATCGCTGCGATCGAGAAAGAGGCCACGATCCGCGCCGCCACCTCGAAGCCTTCGACGGAGTCGTAGGCCCCGCTGAACGCACCCCACGCTTGGAACGCCATTCCGAGGGCAAATGCGGCGTCGAACGGCCGTGGAGCCTCGACCAGGCGGACGACCACCGACAACCCGAAGCCGAAGGCAAAGCGCGCGGCGTGGTCCCAGTCGCCTTGGAGCACACAGACGACTGCGCCGACGAGCAGGCTCAGCCGGATCAGATCGACCGGGTCGCGGAGCAGTCGTCCCCAGTCGCCGACCAGCCACGAGGGCAGCGTCGGATAGGGGCGGGCGACCTCGGACGCGTGCCCGCGGGGCGGGCGCCACTGGGCGAGGCGGTCTCCGAAACGGGTCAATCGGTCCCGGTCGCGATCCGGCGGCGCGGTCGGCATCGGCTCCTCGCCGCGAAGAGCGGCCCCGGGCACTCGCCAGGTGCCCCAGCCGCGCCCGGTCCAGAAGAGGAGGATCACGCCTCCGATCAACGCGCCCAGCGTGTCATCGATCAGGTCCCCGATCGAGTCGCCGTAGGTGACGAACATCTCCGTGCCGAACACCGTGTTCGAAAACCACTCCCACATCTCGAATATGCCCCCGACGGTGAGCCCGAACGCGAGCGTGACCAAGACCATCGCGACACGGTCGTGCAGGCCGGCATCCTCGGAGAGGTCGGGCACCAAGCGCAGGTGGCAAAGCGCGATGTAGAGCACCATCGCCGACCCGCAGGGAAGGATGAAGTGGACCACCTTGTCGTATCCGTAGATCTGGTCGAAGAGCCCGAAGACGTTGCCCCAGAGCGCGAGGTTCATCCCGAGCTGGAAGATCAGGTCGAAGGGCCGCTGCACGTTGAGCACCCGCGGCGCCAACACGATCAGGAAGGCTCCGAACAGTTCGCCCGTGTGGGTGGTATCCCCGACGATCAGGGTGACGATCGCGCCGATCAGCGGCGCCAGCCGCAGGAGGTCCAGCGGGTCGCGGATGATCCGGTTCCAATCCCCTACCAGCCATTTCGGCAGGTCCGTCGTCATCGGCTTGGGGCGCACGACGATGCGACGCCAGAGGGCGGGCGGGCGGGCGCTCGGGCCTTGGCCGGTGGCTGCCATCAGATGTCGCGCACCCTAACCGGCGCGCGCGAGTTTCGACGAGCCCGGCTAGCGTCGTGGTCGCGGCACGACACCGACGAGGCGAAAGGGAGTCAGCGAATGTCCAACAGCGAGGCAGGGGAACGTCCAACATCAGGTAGCGCCGGAAAGAGGGTCGCCGGCCTCTTCGGGCTCAAGGGCGAATCCTGGATGCGCCACGCCAACCCGGCCAGCGTCTGGACCCGGTTCACGGTCCTGCCGCTGCTCGCGGTGGCGCTTTGGAGCCGCGACTGGATCGGTTGGTTTTGCTTGATTCCGGTCGCGCTGGTGCTGGTCTGGATGTTCATCAACCCCCTGTTCTTCAGCGAGCCGCGCTCAACCAAGAACTGGGCGTCGAAAGGGGTGCTGGGAGAGCGGATCTGGGTCGAGGGCAAGGAGGGCTTGCCCGAGCAATTCCGATCGGCTTCTCCGGCCGTAGCCCAGGCCTATCAGGTGCTCGGACTGGTGCTGTTGGTCTACGGCCTCGTCGCGCTCGAGGCGCTCGAGGTGATCGCCGGCGTCCTGATCGTCCAGGGCGGCAAGTGCTGGTACCTCGACCGGATGGTGTTGCTCTTCGACGAGATGAAGCAGCGTAGACGCGAGTACGCGGCCTGGGAGTTCTGATTCGGGCGCCCCGCGAGCGGCGGATCGTGCCACCCACCGATCGCGGACGCGGGCGCATCGTTACCGGGCTCGTCTGGGCGCCGGTGATCGTCTGCGTGGCCTGGGCGCTGGTCCGCCTGCTCGGCCTCGAACCTGGCTTTCCCCTGGTCTCGATGCTCGCCTTCACCCCCTGGGTGGCGCTCGCGTCGCTGATCCCGCTGGGTCTCGCGGTCGCGCTGCGGCGCTGGGCGGCGGGCGCGGTCGCCGGTGTCGTCTGCGTCGTCTTCGCGGCGCTGGTGATCCCACGGGCGATCGGCGGTGGCGGTGGCGAGGTCGCCGACGGAGTCCCCCTGCGGGTGCTGAGCGCGAACATGAAGCTGGGCAGGGGAGATCCGGCGGCGCTCGCCGAGCTCGCAGTCGCACTCGACGCCGACGTGATCAGCGTGCAGGAGCTCACCCCCAAGCTCGCCGCCAAGCTCGGGCCCGCATTGCGCGCTTCATATCCGCATTCAGTGTTGAGCGTCGACCGGGGCTCGGCCGGTGGCGGGATCTACGCGGCGCCGGCGCTGCGCGATCTCTCCGGCCAGCCGCTGCCGGGGGGCTTTCCGTCACCGCAGGCGTCGATCGCACTCGGCGGCGCCCCGCCCCTGGCGCTCACCAGCGTCCACACCCTGCCGCCCACCAGCTCGCCGGGAACCGCGAGCTGGCGCGAGGATCTCGAGGCGCTGCCCGGCGCAACCGACACACCCTTGCGAGTCCTGGCCGGTGACTTCAACGCCACCCTCGACCACGCCGAGCTGCGAGCGCTGATCGACCGCGGCTACGTCGATGCCGCCGACGCCGAAGGCGCCGGGCTGAAGATGACCTGGCCCAGCCACCGCCGCTTTCCACCGTTGGTGGCGATCGACCACGTGCTCGCCGATCAGCGGATCGAGATCAACGACTTCTCCGTCCATGACCTCCCCGGCAGCGACCACCGCGCGGTCTTCGCCGCGCTCGAGCTGCCGCGCTCGCCCCAGTAGTCAGGACGCCGGCGGCGCCGGCTCGGGCCTCAGCACCAGCACCTCTCCCGGCGCCGACTCGAGCGCCCAGGCGATGTCGGCGGCCGAGAAGCCGTCCGACGAGCTGGTGGCGGCCGGGAGCACGATCGAGTCGAAGCGCTCCTGACGCATCAAGATCTCGAGCCCGTGGCGAGCCGTGCGCGCCCGCTCGATCCGGGAGTCGACCGCAACTCCGGCCTTCGCCGCCCGCTGCTCGATCAGCTCGAGCAGGGCCAGTGCCCCGCCGCACTCGGCGCCCAGCGGCACTTCGAGCGAGAGCGCCTTGGGGACGATCGCCAGGTAGGCCGGGATCAAGGTCGCATCCTGGGCGCGGGCGAGCCGCAATGTCGCCTCGAGGCTTCGCTCTGAGAGCACCGAGCCGAGGAACGGAAAGAGGATCCGCCGGTCGCCCGGGGTCGGCTGTCGCCGCCGCAACAAGGGGGTCATGCCTCGCGCTGCTCACGCAACGAACGGTCGGCGACGATCCGCACGTCGACCCCGGGGAGCTTGCGGAAGAGCCGCTCCGGCAGCGACTCGCGCAGTCGCCCGAGCCCGGTGCGCAGTGGCGGCTGGCCGATCAGGACGTACGTGGTCCCGCGCTCGGCCGCGACCGCGCCGGCGACGTCGGCGACGTCGTCGCCCTCCTCGATCAGCAACTGGGCGCCGAGCACCGCCGCCAGCCGTTTGAGCGCCCCCAGTTGCTCGCGTTCTTCCGCGGAGGGCTCGGATCCGGGCGACGCAACGTAGAGCAGGTCGAGCTCAGCGCTGAGCCTCTGCGCCGAGCGCCAGGCCCGGCGGACGAGGCGCTGGGAGCGCTGCCGCGGGGTGACCAGGGCGAGGACGCGCTCGGCGACCGCTTGGGGCGCCGACTCGACCACCTGCTCGCGAGTGCCCAGCGGGTCCTCGGCCCGCCGCGGCCGCGCCTTCGCTTCGACCTCCTCCGCCGTCTGCCGCAACGCCAGCTCGCGCAGGGTCGCGAGGTTCTCGATCCGGAAGAAGTTGTTGAGCGAAGCCTCGATCCGCTCGGGCGGATAGATCTTTCCGGCGCGTAGCCGTTCGATCAAGGCCTCGGGGGTGAGATCGAGGAGCACCACCTCGTCGGCAGAGGTGAGCACGGTGTCCGGGAAGGTCTCGCGCACCCGAACGCCGGTGAGCTCGGCAACCCGGTCGTTGAGGCTCTCGAGGTGCTGGACGTTGACGGTCGAATAGACGTCGACCCCGGCCTCGAGCACATCGTCGATGTCCTCGTAGCGCTTCGCGTGCTCGAGCCCCGGCGCGTTTGTATGGGCGAGCTCGTCGATCAGGGCGAGCTCCGGGGCGCGCTGGAAGATCGCCGGCAGATCCATCTCCTCGATCACCGTGTCGCGGTAGGGAACCTCGCGCCGTGGCAGTCGCTCCAGCCCCTCCGCCTGGGCCTCGGTCTCGGCCCGGTCGTGGGGCTCGAGGTAGGCGATCAGCACGTCGGCGCCGGCGCGGCGCTCCGCCTGGCCCTCCTCGAGCATGCGGTAGGTCTTGCCGACCCCGGCGGCCATTCCGAGGAAGATCTTGTAGCGACCGCGCCCACTGCGCGCCATCCCGCGATTCTCGCCTACGCGCCGAGGACGTTGTGGACGAGCAGGTCGATCAGCTTGATCCCGATGAACGGGGCGATCAGGCCGCCGAGGCCGTAGATGAGCATGTTGCGCCGCAGCATCGCGGTCGCTCCGACGGCCCGGTAGCGCACCCCGCGCAAAGCGAGCGGCACGAGCGCGGGAATGATCAGGGCGTTGAAGATGATCGCCGAGATGATCGCCGACTCCGGCGTTCCCAGATTCATGATGTTGAGCTTGTCCAGGGGCCCGTTGCCGAAGCTGTCAGCGCCGGCGGCGACGGCGTAGGTTGCGGCGAAGATCGCGGGCAGGATCGCGAAGTACTTGGCGACGTCGTTGGCGACCGAGAAAGTGGTCAGCGCTCCGCGGGTGATCAACAGCTGCTTGCCGATCTCCACGATCTCGATCAGCTTCGTTGGGTTCGAGTCGAGGTCGACCATGTTCCCCGCCTCGCGCGCCGCCTGGGTGCCGGTGTTCATCGCCACGCCGACGTCCGCCTGAGCAAGGGCAGGAGCGTCATTCGTACCGTCACCGGTCATCGCCACCAGCTTGCCCTCCCCCTGTTGCTCGCGGATCAGCTCCATCTTGCGCTCCGGTGTCGCCTGGGCGAGAAAGTCATCCACTCCGGACTCGCTCGCGATCTTCTCCGCGGTCAACGGGTTGTCGCCGGTGACCATCACCGTACGGATGCCCATCGCGCGCAGCTGCTCGAAACGCTGGCTCATCCCGTCCTTGACCACGTCCTTGAGGTAGATCGCGCCGAGTACCTGCTGGTCGCGAGCGACCGCCAGAGGGGTGCCGCCCTCGCGCGCGATCCGATCCATCGTTTCGCGCAACTCGGCCGGTGCCCGGCCGCCGAGCTCCGAGACCAGCTCGATGACCGCGTCGCCGGCGCCCTTGCGGATCCGACTGCCGTCGAGGTCGACGCCGCTCATCCGGGTTTCGGCGGTGAACGGCACGAACTGCGCGTGCGCCGAGAGCTCGTGCTCGCGGATGCCGTACTGCTTGGCGAGGACCACGATCGAGCGGCCCTCCGGGGTCTCGTCGGCAAGCGACGCGTACTGCGCCGCCTCGGCCAGCTCGACCTCGCTCACCCCCGGCATCGGCAGGAACTCAGTCGCCTGGCGGTTGCCGAGCGTGATCGTCCCGGTCTTGTCGAGCAAGAGCACATCGACGTCGCCCGAGGCCTCGACCGCCCTCCCCGAGAGCGCGAGGACGTTGCGGCGCACGAGCCGGTCCATTCCGGCGATCCCGATCGCCGAGAGCAGCGCCCCGATCGTGGTCGGGATCAGCGCCACCAGCAGCGCGATCAGCGTCGCCATCGAGACCGTGGTCCCGGCGAAGTCGGCGAACGGGCGCAACGCAACCACCACGAACAAGAAGATCAGCGTCAGCCCTGCCAGCAGGATCCCGAGAGCGATCTCGTTCGGCGTCTTGCGCCGGCTGGCGCCCTCGACCAGCGCGATCATCCGATCGAGGAAGCTCTGGCCCGGCTCCTGGGTGATCTCGACGACGATCCGGTCGGAGAGCACCCCGGTCCCGCCGGTGACCGCGCTGCGGTCCCCTCCGGCCTCGCGGATCACGGGGGCCGACTCGCCGGTCACCGCCGACTCATCGACCGAGGCGATCCCCTCGATCACGGTCCCGTCGCCGGGGATCGTCTCCCCGGCCTCGACGATGACGACGTCGCCCTTGGCGAGCTCGTTGGCCGCGACCGTGCCCCCATCGCGCAGGCGGGCGACGGTGTCGGTGCGCATCGCGCGCAGGGCGTCGGCCTGGGCCTTGCCGCGCCCTTCGGCGAGGGCCTCGGCGAGGTTGCCGAAGATCACCGTGAGCCACAGCCAGGCGGCAACGGTGCCGGTGAACCATGCGGCCTCGTCGCCGCCACCGAGTGGCTCGCCGCCGAACAGCTGGATCAAGAAGCCGGCGGTCGTGAACAGGGCGCCGACCTCGACCACGAACATGACCGGGTTGTGGATCATCGAGCGCGGATCGAGCTTGCGGACGGCACCGGCAAGGGCGAACCTCAAGCTCGCCGCGGTCAGGGCCGACCGCGAACGGGCGCTCACGATTTCTCCTGATCGAGATCGAGGTTGAGCTCGAGCACGTTGACGCCCGGCTCGCCGAGCAACCCCAGGGCGCGCCCCGCGGTGTTCTCGTCGATCAGCTCGAGCACGCGGGCCAGCGGCAGGCCGCGGACCTCGGCGATCCGGTTGGCCTGGATCTCGGCGTTTGCCTCGGAGATCTGCGGGTCGACGCCCGAGGCCGAGGTGGTCACGGCGTCGACCGGCACGTCGGCGCTGGTCAACCCTGGCGCATACGGGGCCTCCTGGTCGAGATAGGCCTCAATCTGGTCCTTGAAGAACCGCGAGAGCTCGGCGTCGTTGGGCCCGAGGTTGTTGAAGAAGGTGACGTCGGCGCTGTAGCCGGTCGCCGAGGGGCGGCTTTGAAAGTAGCGCTCGTCGGGCACGCGCTCGAACTTCGGACCGTCGGGACCCGGCTTCGGCACCCGCTTGGAGAACTCCTGGCCGATCAGGCTCGAGCCGACGAGCTCGCCATCGCGCTCGATCGGGCTGCCATCGGCCTGGTTTCCGAACACCACCTGCGAGACGCCGGTGATCACCAGCGGGTAGACGACGCCGAAGATCACGGTGAAGGCGACCACGGCGATTGCGGATGCGATCAGGTCCCGGCGCATCTCAGAAGAGCTCCGGGGTCAGGCCCTGGACGATCGGGCCGAGCAGCAGGGCGGGGAAGAAGGTGAGCGCGCCGACGATGATGATCACGCCGAGCAGGAGGACGACGAAGGTCGGCGTGTCGGTGCGAAAGGTGCCGGGGCCGGCCGGCGCGACGCGCTTGCCGGCGAGCGAGCCGGCGATCGCGAGCACGGCGATCATCACCGGGAAGCGTCCGGCGAACATCGCGACGCCGCCGGTCACGTTTGCGAATGTGATCCCGTATGAGCCGACGTTGCCGGGCGCGTTCGGCTGCAGGAAGCCGGTGTAGCCGGCGAAGGCCGAGCCGTTGTTGTTGGCCTGCGAGACGAACGCATAGAGGGTCTCGGAGAACCCCTGTGGTCCGGGGTTGTAGATCGAGGGCGCGCCGTAGTCGGTGGCGACCGCGAGCGCGGTCAGGCCGAGCACGCACAGCGGCATCACCAAGACGCCGATCAGGACCAGCTTGATCTCGCGCGCCTCGATCTTCTTGCCGAGGTACTCGGGCGTGCGCCCGACCATGAGCCCGGCGATGAAGACGGTGAGCAAGACGAACAGCAACATCCCGTAGAGCCCGGAGCCGACCCCGCCGAAGATCACCTCGCCGGTCATCATGTTCGCCAGCGGAACCGCGCCCCCGATCCCGGTCCAGGCGTCGTGGGCCGAGTTGACCGAGCCGTTGGACGCGTCGGTAGTGGCCGTCCCCCATTCGGCGCTGGCAACGATCCCGTTGCGCTGCTCCTTGCCCTCGAGGTTGCCGCCCGTGGTCCCGTCGGCGGCGGCGAGCTCGAGCCCGGCCTCCTTCTGCGCCGGCGAACCATTCTGCTCGGCCGCGTAGGAGACGGCGATTCCGGCGACCAGGAGCACGGCCATCGCCGCATAGAGCGCCCAGCCCTGGCGGCGGCTGCGGACCATGCGCCCGTAGGTGAACACGAGCCCGGCCGGGATCAGCAGGATGAAGAGCATCTCGACGAAGCCCGCGAACGCCGTCGGGTTCTCGAACGGGAAGGCCGAGTTGACGTTGAAGAAGCCGCCGCCGTTGGTGCCGAGCTGCTTGATCGCGATCTGCGAGGCGGCCGGGCCGAGCGCCAGCGTCTGCGAATCGCCGCCGAGGGTCTCGACGCCGACCGCGCCGCTGAAGGTCTGGATCACGCCCTGGGAGACGAGGATCAGCGCCCCGATCACCGCCAGAGGCAAGAGGATGTAGAGCAGCGTCCGCGTCGTGTCCTGCCAGAAGTTGCCGAGCACACTGCCGGCGCGGGCGCGAACCCCGCGAATCACCGCCGCCAGGACGGCCATACCGACCGCGGCCGAGACGAAGTTCTGGACCGCGAGCCCGGTCATCTGCGAGAGGTAGGAGAGCGTCGTCTCGCCGCCGTAGAACTGCCAGTTCGTGTTGGTCACGAACGAGGCGCTGGTGTTGAAGGTGACGTCCCAGGGCGCCGCGCCGAAGCCCTCCGGATTGAGCGGCAGGCTCCCCTGAATCCGGAGGAGCACGTAGAGGACGAGCCAGAAGATCAAGCTGAAGACGATCACGGTCTTCGCGTAGGCCTTCCAGTCCTGCTCGACCCGGGCGCTCGGTCCCAGGAGCCGGTAGATACCGCGCTCGACCGGTCCCAACAGCCGGGTGAGCAGCAGACGCTCGCCGTCGTAGACGCGGGCCATGTAGTGGCCGAGCGGCACCGCGAGCACGGTCAGGACGACGACGTAGAAGACGATCTGGAGCCAGCCCTGGGCGGTCACCGGCTAGAGCTCCTCGCCGCGAAACAGCGCGTAGAGCAGGTAAAGCGAGAGGGCCACGGCGACGATCAGCCCGATCACCTCGGCGGCGCTCATATGCGCTCGATGCCCTTGATCAGCGCGAGCATCAGCGCGAAGAAGGCAATCGCGATCGCAATCGAAACGAGATCCATCTCAGCTGCCGAGCGCGATCAGGATGGCCTCGAGCTCGTCGCGAAGCCCTGCGGCTTCGCTGCGCACCCAAAGCGGCGAGGCGCCGTCGGTGAGCAGGCGGCCGGCCGCGGCAATCCCCCGCGCCGCGGCCGGTCGATCGGAATCGAGCCAGTCGGCGAGCTCGCGGATCAGGGCGAGGTTGGCGCGCACGCTGGCAAGTGCGATCGGGGCGGCCGAGCCCCGCCGAGGCGCGCGCTCGGCCCGGTCGATCACACCACGGAAACCGTCGGCGAGCCTTCGTCGCTGACGCCGTGAGCTCAAGTGCTCGGCGCGGATTGCGAGCAGTCGATCGCTCAGCGGGTCGGCGCCGTCGGCCAGAGCCAGGTCGAGCCTCCGGCCGAAGACCGAAGCGAGGATCCGCTCGCGCCGAGCAGCCAATGCTGTCGGGCGCGCGGTTCTCGGCGACCGCCCCAAGCCTGCCAGCGGTGAGTGGTGGCGAACTTCCACATGCCAGATCGTGGAGGCCATCGCGTCAAGTCCGTATCAAGACCTGCGCAGTTCCCATAAAGGTGCTGTGAAGATCGAGCGGATCAGGGGTCGAACCGGTAGCCGATACCCGGGTCCGTGCGAATCAGCCGCCGTGAGCCCGCACCGGGCTCGACCTTGCGGCGCAGATTGGCGATGTGGACGCGCAGAACCTGGGTGTCGTCCTGGTAACCAGGGCCCCAGACCTCACGGAGCAGCGCCCGGTGGGTGAGCAAGCGCCCGCTGTTGAGAACGAGGTGGCGCAGGAGGTCATACTCGGTAGGGGTCAGGTGGATCTCCTCGCCGTCGCGGCTGACGCGGCGGGCCCCCAGGTCGACGACCAGCCCCTCGACCTCGATCAGCGGCGCCTCCAGCTCCGGGCCCGAGCGCCGTAACGCCGCGCGCAGCCGGGCGACCAGCTCATCCGGACCGAAGGGCTTGGTCACGTAATCGTCGGCGCCGGCGTCCAGGGCGCGAACCTTCTCGCGCTCGTCGCCGACGGCCGAGAGGACGATGATCGGCATCCGGCTCCACTCCCGAATCGAGCGGCACACCTCGACCCCGTCACCGTCGGGCAAGACCAGGTCGACGATCGCCGCCTCCGGCGGGCGCACCGCGACCGCATCGAGGGCCTCGCGGACGCTCATCGCCGGCACGACCTCGAACCCGGCGTCGCCGAGGACGACGCGCAGCGCCCGCAGGATCTGCGCCTCGTCGTCGCAGATCAACACCCGGTCGCGGGCGCTCACCCCGACCGATCCCGCGCCAAGCCCGCGGGGGTCGCGGGCAGCTCGCTCACCGGCAGCTGGATCGTGAAGGTCGCGCCCTGCCCGGGCAGTGACTGCGCTCGCAGGCTGCCGCCGTTGGCCTCGACGAAGCCCCGCGCGATCGCCAATCCGAGGCCCGTGTGGCCGCTGCGCTCGCCGGCGATGTGAAACGGCTCGAAGATCCGTTCGAGCTCCTCTCGCGCAATCCCCGGGCCGCGGTCGGAGACTCGAATCGCCACCTGTGGGCCGATGCGCTGGGCGCTGATCGTCACCGGCTCGGTGCCGGCAAAGCGGGTGGCGTTCTCGAGCACGTTGGCGAGCGCCCGTTCGAGCTGGGTGGCGTCGACCTCGAACATCGGCAGGTCCGGTTCGATCGAGATCTCGAAGCCCGCGGGTGGCGGGTGGCTGGAGGCGATCACCGAATCGATCAGCTCCTCCGCCGAGGACCAGTCGGTGCGCGGCTCGAGCTGCCCACCCTGTAGGCGGGAGAGATCGAGCAAGTTGTCGACCAGACGGGTGAGCCGTTCGCTTTCGGTTGCGATCACCGCGAGCAGCTCCTCGCGGGCTTCCTCACTCAAGGTCGGCGACCGCAGACCGGCGGCGGAGGCGGTGATCGCGGTCAACGGCGAGCGAAGATCGTGGGAGACCGAGCGCAGAAGGGCGGTCTTGACGACGTTGGCGCGGCGCAGTGCCCGCGTCTCGATCACCTGCGCCTCCAGACCCTCCCGGTCTCGTGCGGCGGTCAGCAGCGTCTCCAGGCTCGGCACCACGCGACGCTCGAGCGTCGCGACCAGCTCGGGCTCGGTCTCGCGGGGCACGGCGACGGTTCCCGCGCGCTGACCCGCGACGATGATCGGCAGCGCTCGCCGACGTTGGTCGCTGTCGCTCCAGCCGGTCTCGACCGCCACCCACGGCAGCTCGAACGCCTTGGCGATCCGCTGGCCGACGACGCGCAACGAGTCCTCCATGCTCTCGCCGCCCAGGAGCACGCGCGCCATCTCGGCGGTCAGGTCGGCCTCGCGGCGGCGGCGCTCGGCCTCCCCGGCGCGCGCCCGGGCGGTCCCGGCCAGGGTTGAGGTGACCACCGCGGCGATCAGAAAGACGACCAGGGCGACCCAGTTCTCCTCCTGGGCGATCGTGAAGCGGCCGGTCGGCGGGATGTGAAACCAGTTGAACGCAGCGGCGCTCAGCAGCGAGGCACCGACCCCGTAGGTCAGTCCCCAGTAGGTCGAGATCAGCAGCACCGGGAGCAGGTAGAGGACTCCCGCGGCCTCCACCGGCATCACCCCCCGCAGGGCGTAGATCAGCGCGGTGACCGCCGCTACGCTGAGCACCGCGGCGGCGATCCCGAGGCCCGGTGAGCGCATGAAGGAGCGTTGCGGCATCGAAGGCAGTCCCGCAGCGCAGCCTAGTCCGAGCGCTCCCGACCGGTCATACGCCTTTCAACAGCGGGCGCCGCCGACTGGTCAGATCTTCAGCAGGACGAGGGTGTTGAGGACGAACAGGATCGCGAAGAAGATCGTCCAGCGATCGAGGTTTCGCTCGACCAAAGAGCCGCCGCCGAACGAGCCGCCGCCCGAGCCGATCCCGAAGGCGCCCGAGAGGCCGGAGTCCTTGCCCGAATGCAGCAGCACCAGGAAGATCAGGATCGCCGAGATCAGGACCTGGACGACGTTGAGGACGCTTTCCATGGCGCGGCAGTTTAGAGAGGTGGCCGCGGGCTAAGAGCCTTCGGCGTCGATCCGCTGCAGGACCTCGATCGCCTCGCGGCGAAGCTCGGCGTCGAGGCGAGCCCAATCGGCTTCCGAGAGCTTGCCCTGGGCGCGATCGAGCTCGGCATCACGGATCTGGCGGTAAAGCGCCTCCTTGCGGGCCTCGAGGTCGGCACGCTCGGGGTCCTGGGGCGGATCGGGCGCCGCGCCGACGGCGCGCCGAAGCGGCGCCGCAACGAATACCGCGAGCGCAGCCAAGATCAGCACGGCGAGCACGATCTCCACGGGACGGAGGCTAGATCGAGAGCGCGATCAGGCTCGCTCGAGCTCGCGCGCGAGCCGCGCCGCATAGACGTCGGAGACGCGCCGGCGGCGCGCCTCGGGCACCGGCCAGACCGCGATCAGTCCGCCGATCACCGCGATCCCGCCGCCGAGCCAGATCCAGATCACGAGCGGGTTCACGTTGATGCGGAAGTCGACCGGCAGCGGGCGGGCGATATAGAGCGCCGCCAGATTGGCGATCGCCTCGCCCTGGCGGTCGGTGAAGCTGCGCATCGCCTCGACCTGGCCCGAGGTCGGGCCCTCGGGCCCGACCTCGGGTAGGCTGCGCTCGAGCCGGCGATCGACCCCGGCGATCACCTCGTCGAGCGGGGTCAGGTCGGGGCGCATCGCCGTCCACAGATCGCCGCTGGCCTGCTCGCGCCGGCCGACCTCGCTGGTCGCCTCGCCCTCGAAGAAGCCGGCGATCGTGCCGTCGCCCGTGCTCGAGTAATAGTCACGAGACGGGGTCAGGGTCGCGTAGTCCTCGCCGTCGCGACGGACGGCGAGCACCGAACCGAAGCTGAGCCGCTGCTCCTCCGGATCGATCGCGGAGGTCGGCTTCACGTAGGTGACCTGATAGTCGCCGACCGCGCCCGACTGACCCGGCAACAAGCGCAGATCGGCGCTGGTCTGAAAGCTCGACGAGGCGGCCACCGCGATCATCGTCACCGCGAAGCCGGCGTGAACGATGTAACCGCCGTAGCGCCTCCGGTTGCGGCGAAACACGCGGCTCATCGCGCCCAGCCGGCCGCCGCCCGAGAGCGTCCGCTGGGCCCCGGCGCCGCGCCAGAACTCCGCCACCAAGGCCGCCAGGGAGAAGAACGCGAAGGCGAACAGGACCAGCGCCAGCGGCGCCTCGGGCGCGTCGGTGAACGCCGCCAGCGCCGCGGTCGCGAGCGCCGCGGTCGCCAGCGGCCAGCGGACCAGCCGCCAGAGCGAGCCGACGCTGATCCGCCGCCAGGCGAGCATCGGCCCGATCCCGGTGAACAGGACCAGCAGGATCGCCAGCGGGGCGGTGTAGCGGTCGAACCAGGGCGAGCCCAGCGACGACTTCTCGCCGGTGACCGCCTCGGAGATCAAGGGGAAGAAGGTGCCCCAGAAGATCACCACGCAGAGGCCGACCAAGAGCAGGTTGTTGATTAGGAACACCGACTCGCGTGAGGCCAGCGACTCGATCCGGCGCTCCGAGCGCAGCTCGGAAAGGCGCGAGACGATCAGCGCCGCGGAGCCGATCACGACCACGGCGATCAGCCCCAGCAGCGGCCCGCCCACGGTCGAGGCGCCGAACGCGTGAATCGACTCGAGGATGCCCGAGCGCACCAGGAAGGTGCCGAGCAGCGCCAGGGTGAAGGTTCCGACGATCAGCGAGACGTTCCAGACCTTGAGCATGCCGCGGCGCTCCTGGACCATGACCGAGTGCAGGAAGGCGGTGCCGAGTAGCCACGGCATCAGCGAGGCGTTCTCGACCGCGTCCCAGCCCCAGTAACCGCCCCAGCCGAGCTCCGAGTAAGACCAGCGTGCCCCGAGCAGGACCCCGACGGTGAGAAAGAGCCAGGCGATCAGGGCGAAGCGGCGAGTCGAGCGGATCCAGCTCGCGTCGAGGCGCCGGCTGACCAGCGCCCCGATCGCGAACGCGAACGGGATCGAGAACAGCACATAGCCCGAGTAGAGCATCGGCGGGTGGATCGCCATCGCCGGATGGCGCAACAGCGGGGTCAGCCCGGCGCCCTCTACCGGGGCTGGATCGAGGCGCGCGAACGGGCCGGCGCCGTCGGCGAACAACATCAGGGCGGTGAAGAAGAGGGCGAGGCCGGCGAGCACCGCGGTCGCGTAGGGGACGACGTCGCGGTGGCGCTTGCGGGTCGCGAACAAGACCCCGCTGGAGGCGATCGAGAGCACCCAGGCCCAGAGCAGCAGGGAGCCTCCCTGGCTCGACCAAAGCGCGGTCAGCTTGTAGCCGAGCGGGGTAGTGGTCGAGGAGTGATCGGCGACCAGCGCGACTGAGAAGTCCGAGCGAACGAAGGCGGCCTCGAGCACGATCACGCTGACGGTGAGCAGCGCGCAGAGCGCGTAGATCGCACGGCGAGACGAGTCGACCAGGCGACGGTCCGAGCGCCGCGCCCCGAGCAGCGCCGCGCCCGCGGCGTAGACGCAGGCGAACGGTGCGGCGATCAGGCAGGCCGCGCCGAGCTCAACCATCGCCGGCTCTCGCGCTGAGGCTCACTCGAAGATGACGTTGGTGTCGTCCTTGACCTGATCCGAGAACTTCGACGGGCACTTGGTGATCAGGGTGTCCTTTTCGCCGACGAAGACGCCGTCGCTGACGGTTCCCGAGACGATCACCTCGCGACCCTCGCGAAACGGGTCGGGGATCGTGCCCTCATAGGTCACCGGGATCGTCGAGGCGGGGTCGTCGCGATCGGCGACCTCGAACTCGAGCTCGGTGCCCTGGTGGGAAACCGAGCCCTCGGCGACGGTCCCGGTGAGGTCGTAGTTGCCGCCGCTGACGCCGGCCAGCTCGGACGGCTCCTTTGCCTCGCTGGAGGCGCTGAAGGAGGTGTAGATCAGGCCCACGGCCAGCAGCACCGCCGCGCTGAGCGCGACGATCAACCTGATCCGGCGCTTTCGATCGGGGTCCATGAAGCTCGCCCCTGATTATGGCGATCCGGGTCCGCTAACTTGGCGCCTCATGGCCGACGACCCTGTCCTGCTGATCACCGGCGCCTCCAGCGGAATCGGCGCGGCGACGGCGCGAGCCGCAGCCGAGCGCGGGTATCGGCTCGTGCTCGGCGCCCGCAGCGAGGACAAGCTCGCCGAGCTGGCCGCCGAGCTCGGTGGCGATCAACGGGCGCTCGCGGTTCGCTGCGACGTCACCGAATGGTCTGACAACGAGCGGATCGTGGCGGCCGCCGTCGAGGCCCACGGCGGCATCGACGCCGTCTTTGCCAACGCCGGCTTCGGCGCCACCCGCGGTTTCTTGGAGGAGTCGCCCGAGCAATGGCGCTCGATGGTGCTCACCAACGTGCTCGGGGTCGCCTATACGATCCGCGCCACCCTCCCCCACCTGCTCGAGCGCGGCGCCGGCCACTACCTGATCACGAGCTCGGTCGCCGGGCGCCGGGCGCTACCAGGATCACTCTACGCGGCGACCAAGTTTGCGGTCACCGCGATCGGCGAGTCGCTGCGCGCCGAGCTGCGGACGATGCACGACGCCAACAAGATCCGCACCACGCTGATCGAGCCGGGAATGGTCGACACGCCGTTCTTCGACAATCGGCCCGGCCCCGACAAGGCGCTCCACGACGAGGACATCGCCAACGCGGCGATCTACGCGCTCTCTCAGCCCGAGCACGTCGACGTCAACGAGATCCTGATCCGCCCGAGCTCGCAGCCGGCCTGATCGAAGACGTAGTTCGCCGCCTAGCCCAGCAGCTGGTCGATGCGCGCGTTCAGACCCGGGTCGTCGGGCTCGACCGATACGTCGTAGCGCTCGACCACCCGGCCGTCGCGGTCGAGGAGGTACTTGTTGAAGTTCCAGCTCGGCGGGCCGGCGGCGGCGGCGAGGCGCTGGAACAACGGGTTGACCGGCTCTGAGACCACGTTGGACTTGGCGAACATCGGGAACGAGACGCCGAAGTTCTGCTCGCAGAACTCGGCGATCTGCCCGTCCGAGCGCGGTTCCTGGCCGGCGACGTCATCGGCGGGGAAGCCGAGGATGACGAAGCCCTCCGAGCCCCGCTTCTCATAGAGCGCTTCCAGGCCCTCGAACTGCGGCGTAAAACCGCACTCGCTCGCCGTGTTGACGACGAGCACCACCTTGTCCTCGTAAGCGCTCAGGTCCTGGCGCTCGCCGTTCAGCAGCGGCTGCTCGCCGGTCAGGACGGAGCCCGCGCCGCCAACCTGACTCCCCTCGGGCTGCGGCGCGGGCATCGCATCGTCCGTGCCACACGCCGCCAATCCCGCCGTGGCGACGAGAGCAACGAGCGCTGCGAACGGACGACCCATCCAATTCAAGATACGGGGGCGGTTGCCGGTCGGTTCACCGTTTGGGGCGGCGGCGGACCAGGCGCAGCGGCAGCAGCGACAGCGGCGCCCGCTTGCCCAGTCCGGCGCGGTCGTCGCGGTCGAGCTCGCGGGCGTAGCGAGCGGCATCGGCGGCGCTCGGGTAGCGCTTCTCTCCGCGAAAGCCACATCCCCGCTCGCAGTCCCAGCGCATGGTCGCGCCCTCGTTCCAAAACCGCACCCGGTGGCCGAGCGCGCGACAGGCAATCGGCATCGCCGCAGCTCAGCCGGCGGCCGAGGACGAGCGCTGGGCCGGGGGCGCGTAGGCGTCGCGCCCGGCGCGCCGGGCGGCGCCCTCGGCGACCGCTTCGCGCAGGGCGACGCGATAGCGCCCGGGACCCCAGTAGCGGGCACCGACTCGACCCGCGAGCTCGGCGCGGGTGAGCTGCCCGTGCTCGGCCAGGGCGGCTCGGATCGCCTCGACCTCCCGGTCGAGCCAGGCGGGGTTCGACTGCCAGAGCGGAGGCAGGAACGGGGAGTAAGAGGCGCTGCCGGGTCCGGGCCGAAAGCGGCGCAGCCCCGCTCGCTCGCGCGCGAGCCGGTCTTGGTGGCGGTGGTCGGGCTCCTCGGTCTTTCCCGGCTCGCGCTCGGGCTCGCGTTCGGGCTCCTCGGCCTTCCCCTGCTCGCGCTCGGTCCCGCGTTCGGCCTCCTCGGCGGTGATCGGCTTGGCGATGTCCTCCAGCGCTTGGCGCTCGGCCCTGACCCCGATCAAGAGCTCGACGATGCCGCCGACGGCCATCACCGCGGCGCCGATCAGGTAGGCGAGCATCACCTTTTCGACGTCGCCGGTCTCGCCCAGCTTTTGGAACACCAGCGGTCCGGTGATCCCGCCGATCGCCGTCCCGATCGCGTAGAAGAAGGCGATCGCCAAAGCCCGGATCTCCATCGGGAAGACCTCGCTCACGGTCAGGTAGGCCGAGCTCGCCCCGGCGGAGGCGAAGAAGAAGGTCGCAGCCAGCGCCAGGGTCAGCCCCCAGTCGCTGAATTGCTCGCCGTTGAAGAGGATGCCGACTATCGCCAGCATCACGGCGGAGATCAAGTAGGTCCCGGCGATCATCGGCCGCCGCCCGACCGTGTCGAAGAGGCGGCCCAAGAGCAGCGGCCCGAGGAAGTTGCCGGCGGCGAAGACCGCGTAAAAGAGCCCGACCTTGTTCTCTCCGACCCCGAGATAGGTGGTCAGGGTGAGTCCGAGGGTGATCGTGACCGCGTTGTAGATGAATGCCTGGCCGATGAACAGCGAGAAGCCGAGCACGGCGCGCTTCGGATAGACGGTGAAGACGGTGCGCGCGATCTCGCGAAACGGGATCGAGCGTCGCTGGCGAACCTCGATCGAGTCGCCGGGCTCCTCGAGCTCTTGGCCGGTGTCCTCGCGCACCTCGCGCTCGATCGAGTCGACCAGCCGCTCGGCTTCCTCCTCGCGCCCATGGATGAAGAGCCAACGGGGGCTCTCCGGGACGTGGCGTCGAACGATCAGGATTCCCACACCGAGCAGCGCCCCGAGCCCGAACGAAAGACGCCAACCGATGTCGAGGGCGAAAAGCGACTCCTGCAACAAGACCAGCGAGAGCAGGCCGCCGGCGACGGCGCCGAGCCAAAAGGAGCCGTTGATGATCAGGTCGACGCGGCCGCGAGCCCGGGCCGGAATCATCTCGTCGATCGCCGAGTTGATCGCCGAGTACTCGCCGCCGATACCCGCGCCGGTGAAGAAGCGTGCGATCAGAAACCAGGCAGGCGAGGTGGCGAAGGCGGTGGCGACCGTCGCCAGCAGGTAGAGCGAGAGGGTGATCAAGAACAGCCGCTTGCGCCCGAAGCGGTCGGTGAGCTGGCCGAAAAACAGCGCGCCGGTGCAGGCGCCGGCGACATAGATCGACTGGGCCAGCGCGATGTTGCCCTCGGTGAGGGCGATCCCGCTTCCCGGCTCGGTCAGAGTCGGAGCGAGGAATCCGATGATCGTCACCTCGAGCCCGTCGAGGATCCAGACGATTCCGAGCCCGATCACGACCCGCCAGTGAAACGACGACCAGGGTAGGCGGTCGAGGCGAGCCGGGATCTCGGTCTCGATCGTCTTGAACTGCCCCTTGTCGGCTTCGGCAGCGTGCCCCTCCATGCCGAAAAGCGTCCTACCCACTCGCGGGCCTCGAAAACTAACCGCGTACCCTGAAGCGATGGACACCGGCTTTCCGACCCAGGACGCACAGACCGACTTCAGCCGGGCACGCCGGCGCCAGCAGCTCTCCAGTCTCGCCGCGCGCCTGCGGCGCGAGCCCGACGACGTCGACCTGATCCTGCCCTTCGACGAGGTCGTCGGCGCGCTCGGTCGCCGCGGCGAGCGTCGCATAGGCCTGAAGACGATCGATCTCGACTCGATCGTCGGCACGGTCGATCGCTCGCGGCGCGACTTCGACCGAAGCTTTCGCCCGACCTCGCGGCGGATGCGCAGGCGTTGGCAGGGAATCGCCACCGCAATGCGCCGCGGCGCCGACATGCCGCCGATCGAGGTCTACAAGGTCGGCACGCTTCACTTCGTCATCGACGGCCACCACCGGGTCTCGGTCGCCCGCCAGCTCGGGCTCGACAAGATCGACGCGCTGGTCACCGAGATCGTCACCGAGATCGGGGCCGACGGCGGGATCTCGCCGCATGACCTGCCGCTGAAGTCACACGAGCGCCTGTTCTTCGAGCGGGTGCCGCTGCCGGCCGAGACGCGCAGCCGGATCAGCCTCACAAACGGCTTCGACTACGCCGGGCTCGCCGAGGGGGTCGAGGCGTGGGGATTTCGGCTGATGCAGGCGCGGCGCGAGTTCCTCACTCGCGAGCAGGTTGCCGAGATCTGGTTTCGGGAGGAGTACGAGCCGGTCACGGAGATGATGCGCGAGGCCGGGCTCGCCGGGCGCGGCACCGAGACCGAGGCCTACGCGCGCGTGGTCAGCCTCCGCTACCTGCTCTTGCGCACCCACGCCTGGAACGACGACGTGATCGAGCAACTACGCGAGGAGCTGCGGCGCTCGCCTCGCGGCGAGGACACCTTCGTCCACCGGCTGCGGCGCGACCTAACCGGATGAGTCGGGCCTCGCCTGCGCGTCGTCGCCCGACTCGGCGGGGGCCTCCTCCTGCGCGGCGGCGGGCTCGTCTTCTGCCGCCGGCGTCGCCGAGGCCCGCCCGCCGTTCGCGTCGGCGCCGAGACGCTCGCCGGTCTGCGGGTCGAACAGGTGCAGCTTGGTGGTGTCGAGCCAGAGCTCGGCCTCCTGGCCGCGTTTGACCTTGCTCTCGGGCGCCAGCCTGGCGACCACCTGATCCGAGCCCGCGCCGGGCACCTCGGCGGCGCCCGAGTCGGCCGCCAGCTCCTCGAGCTCCTTCGATTGGATCTCGTCGGACTCGATCTCGAAATAGACGTAGAGCTCGGAGCCCATCGACTCGACCAGCTCGATCTTCGCCGTGAGCACATGGCCCCCGTCGCGATCCTCGATCAGCGAGGCATCCTCGAACGACTCCGGGCGCACCCCGGCGATCACGTCGCGGCCGCTCGAGTCTCCGAGCTTGCCGCGCAGCTCCTCGGGCAGGCGGACGTCGCCGAACGGCAGCTTCACCGTGTCGCCCTCGAGCGTCGCCGCCATGAAGTTCATCGCCGGCGAGCCGATGAAGCCGGCGACGAACAGGTTCGCCGGATGGTCATAGAGCTCGGCCGGAGCGCCAACCTGCTGCAACGCTCCGGCACGCATCACCGCGACCCGGTCGCCGAGCGTCATCGCCTCGGTCTGATCGTGGGTGACGTAGACCGTGGTCGTGTTCAGGTTCTTCTGCAGGCGCGAGACCTCGGTCCGCATCTGCACGCGTAGCTTCGCGTCGAGGTTCGAGAGCGGCTCGTCCATGAGGAAGGCGCTTGGGTCACGGACGATCGCCCTGCCCATCGCCACCCGCTGGCGCTGGCCGCCCGAGAGGTTGGCGGGCTTGCGGTCGAGGTGGTCCTCGAGGTCGAGGATCCTCGCCGCCTCCTCGACCTTCTCGGTCACCTCCGCCTGCGGCATCTTGGCGAGCTTGAGCGGGAAGGCCATGTTCTCGCGCACGGTCATGTGCGGGTAAAGCGCGTAGTTCTGGAACACCATCGCGATGTTGCGGTCCTTGGGCGCATAGGTGTTGACCACGTCGCCGCCGATCTTCAGCTCGCCCTCGGAGATGTCCTCGAGCCCGGCGATCATCCGCAGCGCCGTCGATTTGCCGCAGCCCGAGGGGCCGACGAGGATCACGAACTCGCCGTCCTCGACCGTCAGGTTCATGTCCTTGACGGCCTCGTAGCCGTCGTCAAAGCGCTTCGAGACGCCGTCGAGAACGATCTCAGCCATTGGTCAGTAACTCCTTGGTTTCGATTGTCAGCCCTTGACGGCCCCGGCGGTGAGGCCGGCGACGATCCGGCGCTGGAAGAAGAGGACGAAGATGATGATCGGGATCGTCACCACCATCGCAGCCGCGGCGATGTTCCCGGTCGGCGAGGTGAACTGCGATTCGCCTGTGAAGAAGGCAAGCGCCGCCGGGACCGTCCGCGAGGCGTCGCTGGAGGTGAGCGAGATCGCGAAGACGAAGTCGTTCCAGCAGAAGATGAAGACGAGGATCGCGGCGGTGAACATCCCCGGCGCGGCCAGCGGCACGATCACCTTGCGGAACGCCTGGAACGGGGTAGCACCGTCTACCTGGGCCGCCTGTTCGAGGTCCCAAGGGATCTCTCTGAAGAAGGCGACCAGGGTGTAGATCGCGAGCGGGAGCGAGAAGGTCAGATAGGGGATGATCAGGCCCAGGTAGGTGTCGTACAGCCCGAGGTTGCGCCACATGTCGAACAGCGGGCCGACGGTCGAGATCGCCGGGAACATCGCGATCGCCAGCGCCCCGCCGAGGATCACCAGCTTGCCCGGGAACTCGAGCCGCGCGATCGCATAGGCGGTGAACGAGGCGAGCACGATCGCGATCGTGGTCGAGATCAGCGCGATCACCACGGAGTTGATCAGCGGCCGCAGCAATGGGCTGTCGAGCCCGCCCTCGAACACGCCGGTGTAGTTGTCGAAGGTCCACTCGGCGGGGATCAGCCGGCCGTCGGCGATCGTTGCGGGGTCCTTGAGCGAGAGCGAGAGGATCCACAGCACCGGGAAGATCGAGACGATGATGATCACGAACATCCCGACGCTCCAGAATGTGTACTCGCGGCTGCCGCGCTTCATCAGTTCGCCCCCCTCTCCCGGCCGGGGATCGCGGTGCCGAAGCCGCGCACGAAGACGAACGCGATCAGCAGCACGAGCAGGAAGATGAGCACGGAGACGGCTGAGCCGAGGCCGAGGTTGACCCGGGATATGAGCTGGTTGTAGCCGACGATCGAGACCGACTCGGTGTCCTGGCCTCCCCCGGTCATGATGAAGATCGAGTCGAACACCCGGAAGGCGTCGAGCGTCCGGAACAGCAGCGCGACCAGGATCGCCGGCTTCATCAGCGGCAGGGTGATCCGCCAGAAGCGCTGCCAGGCGGTGGCGCCGTCGACCCGCGCCGCCTCGTAGAGGCCCTCGTCGATCGTCGTCAGCCCGGCGAGCAGCAGCAGGGCGATGAAGGGGGTCGTCTTCCAGACCTCGGCGGCGATGATCACGCTGAGCGCATTCCAGCGATCGCCGAACCACGCCTTGTCGTCGGGGACGAACGGGAGATGGTTGACGAAGCCGCTGGCCGGGTCGAAGGCGAAGAACCAGGCGAACGCGGCGACCACGGTGACGATCCCGTAGGGGATCAGGACCGAGGTGCGAACCACCCCGCGCCCGAAGATCGCCCGGTACATGACCAGGGCGAGGATCATCCCCAGCACCAGCTCGATTGCGACCGAGACGATGGTGATGAACGCGGTGTTGAACACGCTCTGCCACCAAAGCGGCGCGCCGAGCACGGTCTTGTAGTTGTCGATGCCGACGAAGCCGCCCTCGTCGGGGAAGCGCAGGTCGACCTCCTGCAGCGAGAGGACGACCGCGTAGATGATCGGATACGCGGTGACCAGCAGCATCGCGATCACCGCCGGCGCGCAGAGCCGCCAGGCGAGGTTTCGCTCGGACTTGGTCCGGTCGGAGACCTTCGGCTTGTCCTCGTCGGGTGTGGTGGTGGCGCCGGTCACAGGCTCTCCCTCGCGCTTCGCGCCGAACTACGTCTCCTTGCTTGACGCTCCGCGCTCACAGCAGGCCCTCACGGTTGATCGCCTGCTCGAGGTTCTCCTTCAGCTGGTCGTAGGTCGCGCCCGGATCGTCTGGGTCGATGCCGGTGGTCGGGTGGATCGCGTCGAGGATCCCGAGCGCGAGATCCTGGTAGGCGGGCGAGACCGAGGGGCGCGGGGCCGCGTCGGCGATCGACTTGCGGATGATCTGGGCGAAGCCGGGATAGATCTCCTCGATCTCCTTCTCGCCGTAGAGGTCCTCGCGCACCGGGGGCAGCCCGCCCGCGGTCGCGGTCGCGAGCTGATTCTCGGGCTTGATCAGGCACTTGATCGCGTCGAACGCCACGTCCTGATTCTCGGAGAAGGCCGAGACGCCGAGGTTGATCCCACCCAGCGGCGGCGCGCTCGGGGTCCCGGGATCGACCGCAGGGTACTTGGCCGCCTTCATCACCTTGAAGATGTCCGGCGCGTTCTCCTTCGCGCTCGGATAGACGAACGGGTAATTGATCATGAACGCCGAGGTCCCGGCCTCGAACTGAAGTCGGTTCGGGTCCTCCTCGGCCGTGGTGATCGATGGATCGGCGGCGGTCGAAGTCGAAAGCCTGCCCATCACCTCGAGCGCGCGCTCGGTCGGCTCCTGCTCGAGCTCGATCTGATCGGGACCTGAGAGCACGCTGGTCCCCGCCGACTCGACCATCTGGTTGAACCAGACGACGAGCCCCTCGTACTTGTTGCCCTGGACCTGGATCAGGCCCTCCTCCGGGCCGATCTTCTCGGCTTCGTCGATCATCTCGTCCCAGGTCTTCGGCGCTTTCTTGACCAGGTCGGAGCGGTACCAGAGCAGCTCGGTGTTCGACCAAAGCGGGGCGGCGTAGAGCTTGCCCTCGTACTCGGCGGTCTTGACCACGCTCGGGAAGACGTCCTTGGTGACCGCGTCGGCGACGTCCTGGGGGAACTCGGCGATCCAGCCGGCGTTGGCGAACTCGCCGGTCCAGATCACGTCCATGCCGATCAGATCGATCGACGAGTCCTCGGCGCCGAGGCGTCGGACGAGCTGCTCGCGCTGCCCGTTGGCGTCGGCGGGGAGGAACTCGAACTCGATCGAGTACTCGCCACCGGACTCCTTCGAGCACTTCTCGGCGGCCGTCTGCGGCGAGGCGCTGGGTTCGTTGAAGATGAACCAGGAGAGGGTCGTGCCGCTGCCGGACTCGTCGTCGCTGCCGCAGCCGACGAAAATCGCGGCTACACCGACGACCAGCGCCAGCAACACCGTCCTCGCCCGGCTCGCGACCAAACTCTCCTCTCCCTCTCAGCTCGTCGTCCGCTCTCCCACGGACGCGTTCGCCAAGTGCCCGTCGGACAATAGCTTCAAACGTCGCTCGACAAAACGACGGCGCCGCCGGGCGGAATCGGTCGAGCGCGCGCAAAGTCATAGGTCGCCAGCACCGCCTCCCCGCGACCGGGCGCCGGCGCCTCTCGATCGCCGAGGTTGACGGCGATCGTGTGCTCGCCGCGAGCGAAGGCGACGACGCCCGGCGCGGCCTCGACGATCTCCACCTCGCTCTGAAGCTCGCGGCGCAACTCGATCAAGCGGCGATAGAGCCACAGCAGCGAGCCGGGGTCGGCGCGCTGGTCGGCGACGTTGCGCAGCTCCGGATCGGTGAGCGGCAGCCACGGCTCGGCACCGTCGCTGAACCCGCCCGAGGGCGAGCCCTCCCATTGCATCGGGTGGCGCTCGCGGTCGCGGCCGAAGCGGTCGCGCGGCGGGTCACCACCCGGCCCGTTCACCATCCCGATCTCATCGCCCTGATAGATGAACGCGGTCCCCGGCAGGGTCAGCAGCAGGACCGCCGCACCCGGCGCGGCGTGCTCGCCCAGGCGGGTACCGAGGCGGGGGAAGTCGTGGTTGGAGAGCACCCAGGCGATCCCATCGATCGCGCTCGCGGCCTCGACCACCGGCCCGACCACCTCGGCGCGCCAGGGGGCGTGCAGAAACTCGAACGCGAACGCAGCGTCGAGGTGTTCGAGATACGGAGCAAGCGAGCCGGTCGGCAGGTAGACCTCGCCCACCAGAAAGCCCTCGCCGACCGCCTCGCGCAGGGTCGCCAGCACCACCGAGCCGATCTGCGGGTGATTTCGCGAGTTGACCCCGTCGAGCTCCGCCGCCTCGCGGGTCGCCGGGAGGGCCGGCGGACCGCTTGCGGGCGGGTCGTCGCGAAGCTCGGAATCCTTGAGCGCGCGTTCGATCGCGTCGAGGCGAAAGCCGTCGACGCCGCGCTCGCGCCAGAAGCGAACCACGTTCGCGATCGCCGCACGGACCTCGGGGTTTCGCCAGTCGAGGTCGGGCTGCTCGGGATAAAAGGAGTGCAGGTACCAGCGCCCGCTCACCTCGTCTCGACTCCAAGCCGAGCCGCCGAAGGCGGCGCGCCAGTTGTTCGGCGCCCGCTCGCCGTCGGCCCACACGTACCAGTCGGGGTGGCGGCGAAACCACGGATGCTCGATCGAGGTGTGCGAGGCGACCAGGTCGAGCAGCACCTTGATCTCGCGCTCGTGACAGGCCGCGATCAACGCGTCGAGATCGGCGAGCGTGCCGTAGACGGGGTCGACGTCGGTGTAGTCGGAGACGTCGTATCCCGAGTCGGCACCGGGCGAGGGGTAGATCGGCGAGAGCCAGACGGCATCGACGCCGAGCCACTCGAGGTGGTCGAGGCGCGACGCGATCCCGGCGAGGTCGCCGACGCCGTCGCCGTCGGAGTCCTGGAAGGAGCGCGGGTAGACCTGGTAGACGACGGCGTTTCGCCACCACTGCGGATCGCTCACCGGACCATTCTGCCCGAGCCCAGATGCGCCCGGATGAAACGATCTGGCGATGGAGCGCTCGAGCCGCAGCGAGCTCGCCCGAGCCGACCGGATCCTGCCGGGCGTCTGGCGGATCCGCCTGCCGCTGCCCTGGCCCGGGGTCCCGCACGTGAACGCGTTCGCGCTCGCCGCCGACGGCGGCATCGTCTTGTTCGACACCGGGATCGCCGGCAACGACGGCCGGCGACAGCTCGAGCTCGGGCTCGCCCAGGCCGGCTTCGAGCTCGCCGACGTGCGCTTGGTGGTCTGCACCCACGCCCACACCGACCACTACGGCCTCGCCGGCACGATCGTCGACGAGACCGGCTGTGAGCTTTGGATGCACCCCGCCTGGGAGCACATCCGCGGACTCGCCGACGACCCCGACGCGGCGCTCGAGCGCCGGCTCGAGATCGCCCGCCAAAGCGGGATTCCGGCGACCGTGCTGGAGCGCTACCGCGAGTCGCGCCGCGGTCGCGACAGCGGGATCAGCCGCGTCATCGGCCCCGACCGCGAGCTGGTGGCCGGGGTCGAGGTCGAGACCGAGCTCGGCGCCTGGGAGGTCCACGAGACGCCTGGCCACGCTCCATCGCACGTCGTCCTGCACCAGCCCGAGCGCCGCCTGATGATCACCGGCGACCATCTGCTCGGCCGCGTCTCGCTGTTCTTCGACCACGGTCACACCCCGGACCCGGTCGCTGAGTTCCTGGCCGGCCTCGACCGAGTCGAGGGACTCGAGACCGAGCTCTGCCTCGCCGGTCACGGACGCCCGTTTCGCGGCCTCGCCGCCAAGGTCGCCGCCAACCGTGCCGAGGTCGGCGACCACCTCGCGCGGGTCGGCGATGCGCTCGCCGACGGTGAGCCGCACACCGCCTTCGAGGTCGCCGCCGCGGTGATCGGGCCGGAGAACCTCAATCCGGCGAGCGTCGCCCTCGGGCTCCAGCTCTCGCTCTCCTATCTCGACCACCTGGTGCTCGCGGGTGGCGCGATCGAGCTCGACCCCGACGGGGACGCGCGCCGCTGGCGCGCCGGGTAGCTGGAGGCCATGCCCGACCGCGCCCGCCTCGAACCCGCCGTCTTCAACCTCCCGGTCGGGCGAATCCGCTCGGGCTATTACTCCGATCAGTACTTCAACCTCGCCAAGCAGCTGCTCGAGCACGAGCAGCGCCACCCGCGGGTCCTGATGCAGGTCTTTCAGCGCCACGACTCAGTCCTCGGTGGGATCGACGAAGCGATCGCGGTGCTCAAGCTCGGCGCCGGGCGCCCCGGCCCCGGCGGCTCCTGGGAGCTGGGCTGGGAGCGGCTCGAGGTCAACGCACTACACGAGGGCGATTCGATCGCCGCGCACGAGACGGTGCTGACGATCGAGGGCGACTACTCGCTCTTCGCCCACCTCGAGACGGTCTATCTCGGCTGTCTGGCGCGACGCTCGCTGGTGATGCGAAACGTGCGCACCGTGGTCGAGGCCGCCGCCGGCAAGCCGATCCTCTTCTTCCCCGCCCGCCACGACCACTGGCTGGTGCAGACCGGCGACGGCTGGGCGGCCCACGTCGCCGGGGCGATCGGCGTCTCCACCGACGCCCAGGCGTCGTGGTGGGGCGGGCGTGGGGTCGGCACCGTCCCCCATGCCCTGATCGCCGCCTACGGCGGGGACACGGTCGCGGCGGCGCGCGCCTTCGCCGCCCGCTACGCGGCCGAGATGAACGTGACCGTGCTGGTCGACTTCGACAACCGCTCGGCGGCGACCGCGATCGAGGTCGCCGACGCCCTCGGTGAGGGCCTCTGGGGCGTCCGGCTCGACACCTCGGACTCGCTCGTCGACGAGGGACTCGCCGACCTCGGCGAGGCGGCGCCTACCGGGGTCAGCGTCGAGCTCGCCCGCCGGGTCCGCGCGGCGCTCGACGACGCCGGCCACCAGCGGGTGCGGATCGTCGTCTCGGGCGGCTTCACCGCCGACAAGATCATCGGGTTCGAGCGCGCCGAGGCGCCCGTCGACGCCTACGGGGTCGGGTCCTCGCTGCTGCGCGGCGAAAATGACTTCACCGCCGACGTGGTCACGGTCGAGGGCCGCGCGGTGGCCAAGGTCGGGCGGCGGCACGCCCTAACCCGCGCCTGGTCGCGGTCGACTGAGCGACAGCGGAACGCTCAGTCGAGCGCCGACCAGCGCCGACAGGCCTCGGCGGCGGCATCGAGGGCCGGCCCGAGCGCCTCACCGGCGCGGCTTGAGTCCCAGTCGCGCAGTGCCAGCCCGGCGACCAGGGTGCCCATGAACGCGTCCCCGGCGCCGAGCGTGGTCACCACCTCGACCTCCGGCGCCGGCGCCTCGGCCGCACAGGCGCCGCGAATCACCGCGCCCTCGGCCCCGAGCGTGACCACCGCCAGCTCGGCGCCCATCGCCGCCAGCGCGACCGCGGCCTCGCGCGGGTCGTCGACCGATGCGATCGCGGTCGCCTCGTCGCGGTTGGCTCGAACCAGGAACGAGCCCTCGATCAACTCGCGCGAAAAGCGCGCGGCCGGCTCCGACCTCCCCGCCCCAGCGATTGGGGCGGATGTTGGGGTCAAAACAGACGTGGACGCCGCGCTCGAGCGCCAGCTCGCGGGCGCGCAGGGTGACCTCGCGTTCACCCGCGGTCGCCAGGGTCGTCGAGCTGTAGACGAGCGCGTCGGCTGCGGCGACAGCGGCCTCGATTCGCGGGGCGACCGACTCGACCGCGACCGCGACCGCGTCGCCGTAGATCTGAAAGCTCGGTTCGCCGCCGGAGTCGAAGCTGGCGAAGGCGATCGGGGTCTGTTCGTTCTCGATCGAGCCGAAGAAGCGCAGATCGACCCCCTCGCGCTCGAGCCGCGCCGCCAGCCACTCGCCCCACTCGTCGTCGCCGGCGGCACCGGCAAGCCCGGCCTCGGCCCCGGCCCTGGTCGCCGCCACCGCGACGTTGGCGAGCGCGCCGCCGAAGTGCGGCGTGAACGCATCGGCCTCGGCGAGTGAGGCGACCGGGCGCTCGCAGATCAGGTCGACCAGCGCCTCGCCGAGGCAGAGGATCATCCGTCGGCCACTACCTCTACGCCAGCAGCTTGGCCTTCATCTTCTCGTACTCATCCTCGGTGATCCCGCCCTTTTCCTTCAGGTCGTTGAGCTTGTGGAGCTCGTCGGCCGGCGAGCTCTGGGCGGTCTCGCGCACGTATTCGTCGAGTTGTGCCTTGGCCTCCGCTTGCGCCTTGACCTGGCGCTCCCGCATGCCGCCGCCGCGGACGACCAGGTAGATCAGCGCGGATATGAAAGGCACGAAGACCAAGAAGAAGACCCAGACGGCCTTCATGCCGCCGGAGACCTCGTGGTCGCGAAACAGGTCGGAGAGGATCGTGATCAGGATCCAGACCCAGATCACGAAGAAGAAGACCGCGAGGACGGTGACCAGCGCCTCACCCAGTCCGAAGTCGGCGATCGGCAGCATGTCTAACTCCTTTGACACCGGCTCATCGACAACCCCCGGCTCATGGACAAGTACGGGCCCAGCCTATCCGTTCGGCCTGCCCTTCCGCCAAGCGCTCGCGATCAGGGTGAGGCGACCGCCGAGACTCTCCCCCACCACCGGCGCAAGTACCTGCTCATCGTGATCGAGTCCATGCGCGATAGAGCGGGAGACGGGTCTCGAACCCGCGACCTCAAGCTTGGGAAGCTTGCGCTCTACCTACTGAGCTACTCCCGCGAAGCGCTCAGTCTAAGACCAGGGAACCGTGGACAGCGAGGCGGTCGCCGCCCCCCTGCTTGGCCATGTAGAGGGCGCGATCGGCGGCGCCGAGCAGCTCCTGACCGTCGGTCCGTTCGTCGCCATTCGAGATCGCCACCCCGATCGAGGCGTGCAGCTCGATCGTGTTGTCGTCGGGGGTGACCCTGATCACCTCGCGAAAGGCACCGACGAGCTTGGCGGCGACGATCCGCACGGTCTTCTCATCCGAGTCCGGCAACAGGACGATGAACTCGTCGCCGCCCGGTCGGCAGACGAAGTCGCTGCCGCGCAGCTCCCGGCGAAGAACCTCCGCGGTCGCCAGCAAAAGCTCGTCGCCGACCGCGTGGCCGTGGCTGTCGTTCACCGCCTTGAAGTCGTCCAGGTCGATCGACAGCACCCCGAGCCGAGACCCGGTGCGCTGAGCCAGCGCGAGCTGTCGGCCGAGCTCCTCGTCGAGGCGACGGCGATTGAAGACGTCGGTGAGCGGGTCGCGGTCGGCGAGCTCGACCAGGCGCGCCTGCAGGTTGCGCCGCTCTGCGTCGGCGCGCTCGAGCTCGCGCGAGATCAACACCAGGATTCCCAAGAGGGCCGTGGTCAGGACGGCAATCGCGATTGCCACGCCAAGCGTGACCGAGATCGCCCCTTGCTCGACCGCGCTGATCAGCAGCCCGCCGACGAGCACCGGCAAGACGATCAGGGCAGGGATCAGCCGCCGCATTACGTGGCCACCCGTGCCGGTGCTGAGCACGAGGCGCATCCAGGGGCTGTCGGGCCGCGCGGCGAGCAGGCCGATGAACAGGGCGGCCGCGGCGACCACGGTCTGCGGCGAGACTCCCGCGACCCCGGTGTAGCCGTAGATGAAGTCGGCGCCGTAGACCGATCCGATCACGGCGACCAGGACCACCAAGCCGGAGACCGCAGCCAGGAGGTCGACCGCGAGGGTCCAGCGGCGACCCGGGCGATCGAGCGCGATCAGCCAAAACCCGATCGCGATGATCATCGTGGCGGCGTGCGGCGACATCGCGCCGTTGGCGGCGCCCGGCGTCTCGCCGTCGAACACGGAGCCGAGTCCGTCGTTCCAGTCAAAGGCGTCTTCGGCCAGCGCGAGCAGGCCGATCGCGACCGCAAGCGCAGCCGCAAAGCGAGCCCAGCGGCGGGTCGCGTCGAAGCTGCGACGGTCGCGCACCAGCCACAGCGCCACGGCGAGCAGGACCACCGCGCTCGCGGAGTCGGGCGGCATCCTCGGCGCCTCGGGGACGAGCTCGGCGAGGAAGCGGGCACCGGTGATCCAACCGAACACGGCGAGCGCCCCGAGCGCCGCCGCGAGGATCGCCGCGATCTCCGTGACTTTCGGCAGGAACGCGAAACGAAGCTCGTCGGGGTGTATTCGCTTGCTCGCTGGTCGTGGGTTGAGACGCCGGTGCCCGCTATCGGATTAACCCGCGCGGACGACCATCGGAGCGCTTGACGTCGTGTTTGTCTTTGGATGACGGGAGCGGACCTCATCTAGCCTTGGATGGGTGAGCGCGCGCACCTTCGCGGTCTTCATCGGCGTCCTCGCCCTGCTCGGGTTATTGGGCTATGGATTGATCTCCAAGGGTGAGGGCACGCTGGCGGTTGGCGACCCGATTCCCGAGGCGACCCTGCCGGCGCTCGACCGCGAGCAGACAGGCTCGATCGCCGACCACCGCGGCCGCTGGGTCCTGGTCAACCTCTGGGCCTCGTGGTGTGGACCGTGCCGCGAGGAGGCGCCGGCAATCGAACGCTTCTATCGCGAGCACCGCGGCGACAACTTCGAGGTACTCGGGATCGACACCCAGGAGACGGCGGAGAGCGGTCTCGAGTTCGTCGACGAGTTCGGGCTCAGCTACGCGCAGCTCCACGACGGCGACGGCGGCTATGCCGACGAGCTCAAGACCAGCGGCGTGCCCGAGAACTTCCTGGTCAATCCCGAGGGCGAGCTGGCGCTGGTGCAGCCGGGCCCGGTGGACGAACGGATCCTGAACGAGCAGGTGGCACCGTTGATCGAGGGGAGTTGAGGGTGCGGGCGCCGCTGACGCTGCTCGCAGCCCTGGCCGTGGCCGTGACGCCGGCGACCGCGCTCGCCCAGACGCCGCAGACCTCGCTGCCCGACATCGAGGACGAGGTGATGTGCCCGATCTGCGGCGTGACGCTCGAGCTCGCGACCGAGTCGCCGCAGGCGATCCAGGAACGTGCCTTCATCCGCGAGCGCATCGACCAGGGATTCACCAAGGACGAGATCAAGGACCAGCTGGTCGCCGAGTTCGGGGACGAGGTGCTCGCGGTGCCCAGCGACGAGGGGTTCGACCTGGCGGCCTGGCTGGTCCCGGGGATCGCGATCCTCGCCGCCGGAGTCGCGATCGCCTTCGGCCTGCGGCGGTGGCGGCGCGAGGGCCGCGAGGACGACGGCGGTTCCGCGGAACCGCGAGGCGGGTCGCTCACCGATGAGGAGCAGGCGCGTCTCGACAGGGACCTGGCCCGCTACGACCTCTGAGATTGCGAGCGGCGGCGGCGTTACTTGGGCAGGCAGAGCGCCTGTGCGACGAGTTCGTTTTCGAGGCCTTGGGGGTTGAAGCCCTGGACTTCGTAGCCGATCGCAGGCCCGTTGGGCTTGTTTCTCGTAACGGCTGCATAGCGCACCGAGGGTTGAGCGGGCAGTGGACTGCTGCTTGTGATCCAGCCGCCCCCGCCAGAAACAAACTGCTCGTGTTGCCGGCAACGGGCGATGGCACTCCATACGTCCTGGCCAGCGCTCGCCGGCACTTTCCGAACCTGCTCCCTGACAACGAGCGGCTTCAGTTCGTTCGCACCGAACTGGTCCCTGGCCGCGAGGGCCGTCCCACCGAGGGCAACGAACAGGGCCAGGTAGGCGACCACCGTCGTGTGGCCGGGCTTGCGGAGCTTCATCGGATTTCGCGACTCGGCATCGACTGAACAACTAACACGTCAACGCGCGTCGAGGATCGGCCCTAAAGGGCCCGCACGATCACCTTCCTCTTCGCGGTGCTCTTGCGCTTGAAAGGCCAGTTCGCCTCGCGCCGAACCTTGAGCCTGAACTGAAACAGCGCGTCCTCGACGTAGTGCTTGCCGAACCGGTAGCTGCGTCGGTACCGTCCTCTCTCGTCGGTGCGAAACGCCTCGCCGACGGTCTCCCAGCGACCGGTCTTGAGCCGCACCTGCAACTCGACCAGTTTGCCGCCCGACGGGACTCGAGCTCCGAAGTGCCGCACCTTTCCATGAAACGCCACCGCCGTGCCCTCGTCGACGGTCTTGCTCGACGGCCTGAACGTGGCCCCGCTCCGCACCGTGAACTTGCCGGCATCGGCCCCGTTCGGCAGGTAGCGAGCCGTGCCCGCGAATCTGGCATCCACGCGCCGGGTCGGACCCGCGGGAATCTTCGACTCCCAGCGGCCCTCGCCGTCAGTGGTCACATCGCTGACGCGCTCGCGGATCAGAGCGCCCTCGCCGAAGTGCTCGACCACGGTCACCTGCTTGTTCGCCAGAGGTTCGCCCTCGTCATCGAGGAGCCGCCCGACGACCGCGCCGTCGCTGCCATACGGAACGGTCTGCCCGCGCGAGCCGCCACGATCGAGATTCGCCCGAAGCTCCACGCCCGCGCGCAGCGGCAGCGAGAGCCGCATCGGCCGTCCGTTGCGCCGCGCGGTGGTCTCGACGACGTTGCCGGCGACGTCCGTGGCCGTGGCCTTGAACTCGTAGGTGCCAGCGGGCAGCGCAACCGAGTCGACACGTGCGCGCGCCTCGCCCGATGCCACTCGAGCGCTGAGCGCTCGCCAGGCGCTCGCCCCGACCCGTCGCATGCCTATCTCGACCGAGGCCAGGCCCGAATGCTCGTCGGCGACCGGTGCCCTGATCAGCTCCGGGTCGTCGGGGTCCTGTGAATCGGCGAACGCAAGCGACGGAGGCAGGTTGTCGACCAGGACCTGGCGGATGTTCGAACGCCGGTTTCCGGCGAAGTCTTGAACGACGACCTCGACCTTGTTCTCACCGTTGCGGAACGGGCCGATTGTGGTGTTGGCGTTGATCGCGAAGGCTGCGTTTCCGCAGGGCATCTTGTAGCCGGTGTATGGCCAGGACTGCCCGTGACAGTCGACGCCCGACGCAAGCCTGAACGGGTCACCGTTGACCACGAGGTCGAGGCGCCTGACTCCGCCGCCGACGTCTCCGGCGCGGGCGGCGACGGGGTGCGCGCCGCGCTTCCAGCCTCCGCCGAGCAGACTGCCAGAGCCTCCGTCGAAAAAGAACGGGTCGGGGAGGTCTGTGAGCTCGATCTCGACGTTACGCACGAACATATGAGCGGCATCGGATTGCGAACAGCCGCCGGAGTTGGAGCAGTAGAGCAGGACTCGAACCGACCGGTGGGAAAGCCCGCTACGCGAAAAGCGCTGGAACCCTCCGGGTGCATTCGGTGCCCGGTAGATGTTCGTGTCTCCGCCGCCCGAGTCGAGCACGTGGATCTCGGCAAAGTGTTGGTCGGCAGTCCGGGAGTCGTGGTCGAGGTAGAAGGAGCGAATAGCCGTTCCGGCGGGAGCGGTCCAGGTGATCGAGCCTGCTCGGCCCCCGCTCGCAGACCCTGCACTCTTCACCTGGTACGACCAGTCGTTGATCGCCTGGACACACTTGTTCGTAACCGTATAACCACCTACCGGACTCGCCTGAAACTCCGCAGAAGCCCCCCGGTTGAACTGGTGGCACTGATTCCACTTGTACGTCGCCCCCACCCCGCTAGCAGTGGCCGGGGCGAGCGCCGAAGCGAGAGCAACCACTCCCACAGCCAGGAACGCCTGCATGCGCGTCGGTCCCATTTCCATCAACGATCTCCTCTCCTCAAGTTCATGGTCCGAACTCCTGCCTGACAACCGAGCCGCTGGAGCCGCCGTCGGAGCTGCCTCCCGACGCCGCCGGGGCCGGCGCGGGAGCGAGAGGCGCCGCCGCGGCCGGGGCGGCGAATTCGCGCTGGGCCGGTGGCGTCGTCGCCGCGACCGGAGCTGAAGGCTCGACCGGCTCGGGCGCCGGCGCCGGCGCTGCATCCGCGACGTCATCCTCCGGGCTCGGAGCCACGGGACTCGGTGATGCTTCGGGCGCAGGCGCGGATTGATGGCCGATCTGCGAGGGCATCAGCTCGGGCTTCGGCGCCGCCGATGCCTCGACGCCGCGAACCCGCTCGGCTGCGGGGCGGTCGGCAGAGGGTCTCGCCGGTTGGTCGCCGCGGAGGTTGATCGGGCCGACCCCGGCGGCGATGCAGGCCGTGGCCGCGACACCGCCACCGATGCACGCTGCCGCGAGCTTTCCCGTCGCCCCGAGCCCGGCGATCTTCGCCGCCAAACCCGCGCCGGCGGCGCCCGCTCCACGGGCTCCTCCGGCTGCGGCCGCTTGGGCGCCGAGCTCATCAACGCCGCGGACCCGCGAGGTGAAGCCCACCACCATTTCGTGTGCGTGATCGGCTAAAGCACCGACGCGCTCACCGAGCGATATCTGATCATCGATCCCATCCAGCACGCCGGGAACCACGACCGCGCCACCGAGGTCATGGAGATGACCGCGCAGGCGCGCCACGAACGCAGAGCATTCCCGGCAATGAGCCAGATGGGATCGCGCCTGTCGCTCCTGATCCGCGTTGGCGACCCCGGCGACGAACGCCCGCAGGACCGGCTCGCGGGTGGTGCACCATTCCCCCCGCGCCACGGTCCGCATCTTCTCGGTCAATTCCTCGACCCCGCGGGTGATCTCCTTGCGATAGGCGCGGTGCGATAGACCCTTGATCAAGGCGCAAACCTGGCGCGGCTCGAGCCCCCATCCGTACCGCAACAGGATCACCGCGCGGCGGCGCGGCGGCAGCGACGCGAGCAGGTCTCGGGTGACGCGCGACCGCTCGGCCTCGGCCGCCTGCTCGTGGGGGTCCTCGGTGGCGTGATCGGGCACCGCGGCGACGAGCTCGAGCGGCGCGGTCGGCTTGCGCCGCCTGCGCCTTAGCTCCTTCCCGGCCTGGTTGGCGACGGCGGCGAACACGTAGCTGCGCACCTCGTCGTCGGAAAGCGATTGGTGTCGATGGGCGAGTGCGCGCAGCGTCGATGTCCAAGCCGTCGCATAGATGTCTTCGATCTCCTCCGCCGAGAAGCCGCCGCGGAACGCGCGGCGGAGCATTGCCGCAGCGGGCCGTTCGAACTCGCAGAACAGCCGACCCGAGCGCTCCCGCCATGCCGCGCCCTGCGGTCGCTGCAGATCCAAACGTCCACGGCCTTCGGCTGCGATCGACTCTTTCATCGGGGCTCCCGCAAGCGACAACCCCGAGGCGTGCGATCACGCCCCCGACGAGGCAGTTCCCCCCGCTGTTTCGGCGCCGACACCAGGTCGAGTCCCTCTCCCGCATCACGGGCTCCCCCACGAACGAGACCTCGAAGAGAGGCCTGCGGCGATCGTAAAGTCCGGGAAAGCTCGTGCGAGACGACTCGAGCCGGAGGGCATCCGTACGTTCCCGAATTGTGCGCAAAGAGCGGAAAGTTCGTTCTCGCCAACCTCCGAGCCAAAGCGACCAATCTGGATGACTAGCGGTATACGCTCGCTGCCGCTGTGGCCTGGGGTGCGACCGAGTTGCAGAGGCCGGGCGCCCTCGCAATACCGTGGGCGGTCGCCGTTTTCGCCGCGCTCGTCTGGATCGGGCCGGCCACACCGAACTTCGGTGTTACCGGCCTCTTCGGCCAATCTCCGAGCGAGTTCGTCGGTCTCGACGTCGAGCGTTATTTTCGGGGCGCCCAGCGGATCGCCGGTGGCGAGTTGCCCTACCGGGACTTCGGCCTCGAGTACCCGCCGCTGTCGGGGCCAATGATCTTGGCGCCGAGGGCATTCGGCGACGACCCCCAGACCTACAGGACCGGCTTCGAGTTGCTCGCCGGCTTGCTCGCAGTGACGACCGCCGCCGCCACCTCCCTGGCGGCCGTGCGGCGCGGGTACGGACGAAGGATCGAGATCGCCGCAGGCGGTCTCGTGGCGGTCGGTCCGCTACTGCTCCCCGTGAGCCTTGCCGCAGACCGGCTCGACCTGCTGCCGACGATGTTCGTCGCGCTTGCGGCACTCGCTGCTGCCAGCCGACGGCCCGGCGTCGGTGGCGCAATGACCGGCCTCGGCGTCGCGACGAAATTCTGGCCCGGGGTGATGGCGGTGCCGCTCGCGGCGTTGGCGCTCCAGCGCGACGGTGCGCCGGGTCTGAGGCGGTGTCTGCTCGCCCTTGCATTCGGCCTGGGCGCTCCGTTCGCCATCGCGATCATCGCCTCCCCCGCCGGCGTCGCCGACACATTCACCTACCACGCCGAACGGCCGCTGCAAATCGAGGCCGTCGCGGCGACCGTGCTGATCGGCCTCGGCGAGCTCGGCGTCGTCGGTCCGTACTCCTGGGACAACGGCTTCGGTTCACTCAACGTCGCCGGCGGCAACAGTGTCGATTTGATCGCAACCGCAAGCTCGCTGCTCGGACTCATCGTCGTGGCGGCGATCCTCGTCGGCGGGTTCAGGCGGATCCTGCGTGCCCGCACCGACGATGACGCCTTCGAAATGGCGATGCGGACGACCCTCGCCGCCACGGTCGCGCTGCTGGTATTCGGCAAGGTGCTCTCGCCCCAGTTCATGGTCTGGCTGCTGCCGCTGGCGCTGCTGATCGGTCGCCACCGTTGGCTGGTCGCCGGCTTGGTCGCAGCGTCGCTGCTGCTGACCAATCTGGCCGTGAACCACTTGCTCCCCTACGCGTTCGAGTTCGAGCTGCATGGCCTGGCGCTCTTCGGCGCCCGCGACCTAGTGTTGATCTCGTTGCTGCTGGTCCTGACCCTGCCTCCTCTGTCTGAACGACGCATCGAACCCTGGGCGATCCGGCGGCCAAGCCAGAGTCGATCGTGAAGTCCGGCACGGCTCCAAAGAGCGGAAAGTTCCTGCTCGCGAACTGCGGGATAGGATCGCGCCGATGAACTCCCGGCAGCGCGCGGGACTCGCCTGCGCCCTCACGGTCGCCTCCGCCCTCACCCTTGCCGGACCCGCAGGCGCGGCGCCGATCGCCCCCAACGGCGGCAGCCCGTCGCTGCCCGACTTCCAGGGGGCTGCGGCGACCGCCCACAAGCTCGCCGACCCGACGATCGCCGAGCAGAACCCCTACATGGCGACCAACCCGAGCTCCAACATCCACAACGACACCTGGATGACCGACGCCTACCAGCGCCGCGGGCCGCTCGGCAAGGCGCTCGTCACCCAGTCGGACGCAAAGCCGCCGTCGCTTTGTGGCGGCCTCGCGTTCGACTCGGCCGGACGGATCGTCTCCGTCTGCCCCTCGGCGGTGGCGCCGCCCGCCGCCCGCGTGATCGACCCGGACTCGCTTGCCACCCTGGCCGAGCTCAGCCTTCCCAACGCCCCTGACCCGCCGGGGACGAAGACCTACCAGAACTTCACCGGTGGCGGCTACTTCTTTCTCGACCAGCGCGACCGGATCTGGGTGGCGACCAAGACCGACCACATCTACGTGATCGCCGAGTCGGCCGGCGGCACCGCGCTCTCGGTCGTCCGCGACTACGACCTGACCTCGGTCCTCGACGACTCGAGCGAGCGGATCAGCTCGGCGCTGCCCGACTTCGACGGGCTGATCTGGTTCGTCTCCAAGGCCAACGGCAAGGTCGGCACGCTCGACCGAAAGACCGGTGAGCTGCGGGTGAAGACTCTCGGCGAGGAGATCGAGAACTCGTTCGCGGTCGGCTCCGACGGCGTCTACATCGTCTCGGACGAGCGCATGTACAGGTTCAAGGCAAACGCGGGCGGAAGGCCTCGGGTCGTTTGGCGCAAGCGCTATCCGAATTCCGGGATCGTCAAGCCGAGCCAGGTCAACGCCGGGTCGGGCACCACACCGACGCTGATGGACTCTGGCTACGTCGCGATCACCGACAACGCCGACCCGATGAACGTGGTCGTCTACCGGACCGCGCGGCGGCTCGCCAAGGGCGAGAAGCGGGTGGTCTGCAAGCAGCCCGTATTCGGCGCCGGCGCCTCGGCGACCGAGAACTCGCTGATCACCGCCGGGCGGTCGCTGATCGTCGAGAACAACTACGGCTATCAGGACCCGTTCGACCCGCTGGTCGCCGGGGCGCTGACCGAGCCCGGCTTCGCCCGCGTCGATGTCAACAAGCGGGGCACCGGCTGCAAGCTCAAGTGGACCAACAGCGACGCGCGGGCGCCAACCGCGGTCCCCAAGCTCTCGACCAAGACCGGGCTCGTCTACACCTACACCCGCCCACCCGACCCGGCCGCCGAGGGCTATTACTGGACCGCGATCGATTGGCGCAGCGGGGCGACCGTCTGGAGCCGCTACGCCGGCTCGGGGTCGGCCTTCAACAACAACTACGCCGGGCTCGCGCTCGGCCCCGACGGCGCCGCCTACCTCGGAGTGATCGGCGGGATCATCTCGCTGCGCGACGGCGGCTAGGTCCACCCCTCGCCCCTGGCTGATCCTGCCGCCACCCCACCCGGGGCGAGAAACGTTCGCATAGCGACAGAAACTCGCCCCGGCGTGGTGGCGGGAGCGACGCGCCCGGCCGCCGCTCGCCGCCGAGGCGTGCGCGAGACTGGAGGCCGTGGCCGATGCCCAGCCCCAGCGCGCGGCCGATGCCCAGCCCCAGCGCGCGGCCGATGCCCAGCCCCAGCGCGCGGCCGACACAGCCAAGGCGAAGCGCGGAGACGTCTTCGACTACGACCGCACGGTCGCTCTCTCCGACGGCGTCTTTGCGATCGCGCTCACCCTGCTGGTGTTGAACATCCCGCAGCCGAGCTCCTCGGGCGACCTCTGGGGCGAGCTCGGCGAATTGATTCCCGACCTCGCCGCCTACGCGCTCAGCTTCGTCGTCATCGCGACCATGTGGCGCGTCCACCACATCTTTTGTCGCGGGCTCGACCGGATCGACGCCAAGCTGACCACGCTCAACCTCGCCTTCCTCGGGCTGATCGCGCTGATCCCGTTCCCGACCGGGCTGATCGCCGAGCGCGGCGACGAGTCGCCGGCGGTGATCGTCTACGCGGCTACGATCGCAGCGGTCACGGCGATGTTCGCGGCGATGGAGCTCTATGCCGAGCGCACCGGGCTGACCGAACCGCGCGACCGTCCGCTGATCGACTACATCCTCGTCCCCGCGGTGTTCTTGATCTCGATCCCGATCGCCGTGGTCAGCCCGGCGATCGCCGCCTACAGCTGGATCTCGCTGCTGTTCCTCGGTCGCTATCTCAATCGGCGCGACCGGCGCAAGGTCGCCGGCTAGCAGAGCCGCGGCTCGGCCTCAGAGCGGACGACCTCGAACGCCGAGCCCGGAATCGCCTTCAGCTGGTTCAGGTTGTCGTCGTTCCAACGCCGGTCCGAGCTGCCGGAGAAAAACCAGTTGGAGCCGTTGTCGGCGACGATGAAGCCGTAGCGCTTGAGCGTCTCGGCGATCACCGCGGCATCGCCGCTGAATCCGGAGAGGTCATAGCCGCGCTTCAGCCGCAGCCTCGTCCCCATCGCCGGCGCGGTTGCCGCAGCGGTGTCGCCGGCGCAGTGACTCGCCGGGTGGATCCAGGCGTTGCGGGTCGACTCCATCGTCACCCTGATCGCGTGCTCGACCCGCCCCGAGCGAACCTCGTCGTAGCGGACCAGGCCGGGGAAGATCGGCAATCCCGCAGCGTCGGCCGAGGTCCAGCCCTCGGGGCGAAGCTCGGGCGAGCGCAGGTTCCAGATCACGCCGGAGTCTGCCTCCCAGCGCTTCTCGGCCCTGCGCGGGAAAGCGCGGTAGAGCTCATAGAGCTTGCAGCGCGCGCGGTCGTAGGCGAGCACATGGCGGTCGCCGTCGCTGGAGGCACCGCCCTCGACCGGCGCCGAGAGCGGCACCCGGTACTTGCCCCGATCGGACTCGGCGCCGTAGGCGGTGAATCGGACCTTGGTCCGTTTGGCGCGCTTGCCAACCACCCGGTAGGGAAAGCCGTACTCGCGCGGTGAGCCGAAGTCGGGGTGCAGCTCGGTCCCGCCGTGGCCGTTGATGTAGTCGATGATCGCGTCGGAGTTGGCGGCGACCGGGGCCGCCGAGATCTCCTGGTTCCAGGCGCGCTGGTCGCCGAGCGAGGGCGCGCCGGCACCGACCTCGGGGCCGGGCTTCGGAAACACCCCGCACTTCGAGCCCAGCGAGGGATAGGGCCGGGGCGTCGCCGGGCCCGGGGCGGCGAGCCCGAGCACGAGGGTGAGCGCGATGAGCGCGGGCGCCGCCGGTCTCAGCATCTTGGAAAGCACTGGCGGCGAAGCCTATGCAGATCGGCCGTGGCCCGGTGGGGCGGAAAACTCCGGCGGTGGCGGACTAATCCGTCCCACCCCGGGGGGTGGTGGGATCTACGAGCCGCCGATCGCCATCTCGCCGATCAGCAGCGGCGGGGTGAAGACCGAGCCGCCGAAGGGAACCCAGCGCCCGCCCGAGCCGACCGCGCGGACGGCGGCGAGCATCGACTCGAGGTCGGAGGCGATCGTGAACTCATCGGCGGCCTCGGCGAGCTCCCCGCCGGAGATCGCACGGCCGGTGGCGCCGACCGAGAACGTGCCCGAGACCGGGTTGACCCCGGAGTGAAGCCCGGCGACGTCGGTGACGTAGATCCCCTCCCCCGCCTCGGCGAGCAGTTGCTCGAAGCCGAGCTCGCCGGCGGCGACCACCAGGTTCGAGCTCGAGACCGCGGGCGCGGAGCGATACCCCGAGCGGGCGGCGTTGCCGGTCGAGCGCGCCGCGTCGCCCTCGCGCCTGGCGGTGTAGGAGTCGTGCAGGTAGGCGCGCAGCTCGCCGCCCTCGACCAGCGCGGTCGCCCCGGTCGGGGTGCCCTCGCCGTCGAAGGGCGCCGAGTTGAGCCCCGCCGGGTCGGCGCCGTCGTCGGCGATCGCCAGCGCCGGGGCCGCGATCGCCTCGCCGAGGCGCCCGGCAAACGGCGAGCGCGCGCGCTGGACGGCGTCGGCGCACAGCACCCCGCCGATGAAGCCGACGAAGCTGGCTGCGACGGTCTCGTCGAGGACCACCGGGCAGGTGCGCGAGCCGGGCTTCGCCGCTCCGAGGAGCGAGCTCGAGCGCGCCGCCGCCTCGCGCCCGATCCGCTCGGGATCGAGCGCCGCGGGCGAACGGCCCATCCCGAACCCGAGCCCGGTCTGGCGGTCGTCGGGCTGCTCGGCGATCGCCGAGAGGTAGGCGTAGCAGTAGGTGATCTCATAGGCGCCCGAGACCCCGTTCGAGGAGGCGAGCGCCGCGGTCGCCCGCTCGTCGACGAAGACCGAGGTCTCGACCGCGACCACCCGGTCGTCGGCATCGCGGGCGGCACGCTCGACCGCGATCGCAAGCTCGACCTTGTCCTCGGTCGTCCAGCGCGCCGCGTCGGGGTCCGCGAGGCCCTCAATCGGCTGCGCCTCGTCGGGCGCCGGGGCAGCGGCGTACTCGTCGGGATCGGCGACCCGGGCGGCCTCGACCGCGGCCGTGGCGATCTCGCTCAGCCCCTCGTCGCTGAGGTCGGTGGCGTAGGCATAACCTGCGCGCCCCTCGATCCAGACGCGCACCCCGAGCCCGCGCTCGCCCGCCTCGGTGAGGCTCTCGACCTCGCCCTCGAAGATCCGCGCCTCGAGCCCGGTCGAGTCGGAGACGTAGGCCTCGGCGTCGCCCGCGCCGGCGCCCAGGGCCGCCTCCACGGCGCGGCCGGCGATCGCCTCGAGCGCGCCGGGGTCGCTCATACCGCGGTCCCGCCGACGGTCATCTCCGAGATCCGCACGTGGCCCTGGCCGACCCCGACCGGGACGCTCTGGCCGCCCTTGCCGCAAAAGCCGGTCTTCACCGCGAAGTCCCTGGCGACCCCGTCGATGCGGCGCAGCGCCTGCAGGCAGTTGCCGATCAAAGTGGCTCCCCGGCACGGCTTCGTCACCGCGCCGCCCTCGATCAGATAGCCCTCGGAGACTCCGAAGACGAAGTCACCTGTGGTCGGGTCGACCTGGCCGCCGGCGAACGAGACCGCATAGAAGCCGCGCCCCACCTCGCAGATCAGATCCTCGGGGGTGGCATCCCCCGGGGCGATGAAGGTGTTGGTCATCCGCGGGATCGGCAGGTGGCGAAACGACTGCCGGCGCCCGTTGGCGGTCGAGTCGACGCCGTCCTTGCGGGCGCGCTGCAGGTCGTAGAGATAGGAGGTGATCCGGCCCTCGTGGATCACCGGCGTCGCCTGGGTCGGGGTGCCCTCGTCGTCGATCGCATCGGTTCCCCACTCGCCCGGCAGGCGGCCGTCGTCGTAGGCGCGCAAGAAGGCCGGCGCGATGTCCTCGCCGAGCTTGCCGGCATAGACCGAAGCGCCCTTTTGGATGTGGTCGGCCTCGAGTCCGTGACCGGTCATCTCATGAAAGAGGACGCCGCCGAAGCCGCTGCCGACGACCACCGGCATCGCCCCCGCGGGGGCGGGGTCGGCGTCGAGCAGGGTCAGGGCCGCGTTCGCCGCCTCCTCGGCGATCCCCTCGCCGGCGCCGTCGGTGACGAGCTCGAACCCGGAGTGGCCGCCGAGCGTCTCGAACCCGGTCTCGACCGTGCCCTCGCGCGCGGCGACGACCTGGACCCCGAGCCGCACCCGGGTGCGATCGTCGGAGGCGAACCGGCCCTCGGAGTTGGCGACCGTGATCCGCCGGCGTGCCTCCGAGTAGCCCGCCTGCACCTGGGCGACCTCGTCGCCGGCGGCGCGGGCGCGTTCGTCGCAGGCGCGCAGCAGCTCGGCCTTGCGCTCGGCCGGGACCTCGGCAGGCGGCTGCTCGATCTCCTCGCCGCTCGCCGGCGCCGAGGGGTCGAGCGCCGCGGGCTCGCTGCGATCGCTCGACAGCGCCGCCGCGGCCGAGTCGGCAGCGCGCTCGAGGTCGGGCTCGGCGAGCCCGTCGACGTGGGCGAAGTAGGTGGTCTCGCCGGCAATCACCCGGACCCCGCCGCCACGGTCGGTGCCGCTCTGGGCACGCTCGAGCCGCGACTCGTCGATCGACAGCGAAAAGCCCGAGCGGTCCTCGCAAAAGAGCTCGGCGAAGTCGCCGCCGTTGGCGAGCGCGCGCTCGATTACCCGGGCGGCGAGCTCGGTCTCGACCAGGTGGTCCGGCGCCTCGCGGGCCATCAGCGAGCCGCGTCGATCACCCGCGAGGCGGCGATGAACAGAGCGCGACCGTGGTCGGTCTCGGCCCCGCAGGAAAGGCTGCGCCCGCCGGCGGCATAGACGCGGGCGAAGGGACGGCGGGTGAGCCGGCGCCGGCGCAGGTAGGCAGACGCCTCGTCGGCATAGCCGGAGACGCGGTCGATGATCGCCCGGTGTGGCTTCGGCGGCATCAGGCGGCTCTCGCCTCGGCCACCGGGGGCGCGCTCGTGGCCAGCACCAGGTCGCGAAGCACCGCCCGCATGTCCGACAACATCAGCGAGGCGAGCGGGAAGCGCTCGCTGGCCGCGACCATCGCGTAACCGCTGAGCCGCAGCGCGAACGCCTCACCGTCCTCGGTACCGACGTGGGCGTGGTCGGCGGGCTCGCCGGCGGCGGCATCGGCGGCGGCGAGTAGCTCGCGACCGGCGCTGCCCCAGGCCTCGAGATCGCCGCTGGCGGCCAGGGCCGAACCGCCGGGAGCGAGGATGACGCAGCCGCGAAGCTCGCTCGAGATCGCCTCGAGCCGAGCGACGGCGACCGCGGCGTCGGCGGCGCTGGGGGCGTTTTTCGAGCTTGGGTCCGGCACTTGGGCGACAATAGCGAGCGTGACTTTGGAGCGGGCCTCGTGGCTGACGATCGTCGGTCTGTGCGCGATCGCAGCGCTGGTGTTGGCGCTGAACGGCTATATCGGCTACGCGATCACCGCCGGCGCGGTCGGCGTCGCGGCCGCCGTCAACCTGCTCTGAGCCCGCGCTATCCGGCCCGGTAGGGCCCCTGCGCCTCCTCGTCGGGCGGGCGCAACGACTCCTCGGGCTCGGTGTGGATCAGCACCTCGGAATTGGGCAGCTCGGCCTCGATCGCGCCGCGCAGGTTGTGGGCGATCGCATGCGCGGCCTCGAGCGTGGTCCCGTGGCGAAACTGCAGATGCAGGTCGATGTAGCGGCGAGCTGCCGCGGTGCGCGCGCGGAGCTTGTGATAGCCGGCGATCTCGGGCGCGCGGGCGCGCTCGGCGGCGATCACCGCTTCGATCCGGTCGAGCTCGGCCGGCGGCGGCGACTCGTCCACGAGCACCCGGCTCGAGCGGGTGAGGATGCGCACTCCGGCGATCACGATCGCGACCGCGACGCAAAGCGCGGCGATCGCGTCGAAGGCCGGCTCGCCGGTGATCTCGACCAACAGCAGGCCGATCAAGACCCCGACCGAGGTCAGGGCGTCGGCGCGCAGGTGCGCGGCGTCGCCCTCGAGCGCCGGCGATTCCAGCGCCCGAGCGCGCCGGTAAAGAAAGGTGGAGACGCCGACGTTGGCGACCATCGAGAAGGCGATCACCGCGATCCCGAGCCCGACATCGTCGACCTGTGAGCCGACCACCAGGCGCCGGGTGGCTTCGAAGATGATGATCCCGGCGCCGACCAGGATCAGCATCCCCTCGATCGCCGCCGCCAGGTTCTCGAGCTTCTCGTGGCCGTAGGGGTGCTCGCGGTCGGCCGGCTCGTCGGCGGCGCGGACCGAGAAGAAGGCGACGATCGAGGCCAGCAGGTCGATCGCCGAGTGGATCGCCTCGGTGATGATCGCGATCGATCCGGTGATCGCCCCGGCGGCGAGCTTGAGCACGATCAGCGCCGCATTCGATCCGATCGAGAGCCCCGCCGCCCCCGCCTTGGTGCGAATCATCCGCCCGCGCCCCGGGTCTTCGAGCCCAGACCGAGCCCGGCGGCGAGCGCCCGGGCGGCACGGCCGCGGTGGCTGATCGCGTTCTTTTCCTCCGCGCTGAGCTCCGACATCGTTCGCTCGTCGCCGGTCCCGGTGTCGTCGGGAACGAAGGCCGGGTCATAGCCGAAGCCGCCGCTGCCGCGCGGCTCGTCGATCAGGACCCCCTCGCAACGGCCCTCGAACAGCCGCTCGGCGCCGCGGTCGTCGAGATGGGCGATCACGCAGACGTAGACGACCCGGCGGTCGTCGGTGTCGCGCAGCTGTGTGATCAGCAGGTCGAGGTTCTGGCGATCGGTGGCGCGGGCTCCCGCGAAACGCGCCGAGTGCACGCCGGGAGCGCCGCCGAGCGCGGTGGCGGCGATCCCCGAATCGTCAGCGATCACCGGTCCACCGAGCGCGGCGTGGGCGGCACGCGCTTTGATCAGCGCGTTGTCGGTGAAGGTCTCGCCGGTCTCCGGGGGCAGCTCGACTTCGGCCGGCAACGGCAGCAGTTCGACCATGTCGAGGATCTCGGCGAGCTCGCGCAGCTTGTGGTCGTTGCGCGTCGCCACGAGCAGCCGCGGCCGCTCGGCCATCAGCCCGGCAAGGGGCCGCCGCAGGCCTCGGCCTGGGCCTGGCGCAGGCTCTCGATCGCCGGCTCGGCGAGGCCGAGCAGCTGGTCGAGCGAGGCCCGGGAGACGGGCGTTCGCTCAGCCGTCGCCTGGACCTCGACCAGCCCGCCGTCGCCGGTCATGACGACGTTGGCGTCGACCTCCGCGGTCGAGTCCTCGGAGTAATCGAGATCGCAGAGCAGCTCGCTCGCGACCACGCCGCAGGAGATCGCCGCCACCGACCCGGTCAGCGGGTCGCGCTTGAGCTGCTTCGCTTCGAGCAGCGCCTGGGTCGCGAGGCGCAGGGCCACGTAGCCGCCGGTGATCGAGGCGCAGCGGGTGCCTCCGTCGGCCTGCAGCACGTCGCAATCGACGTAGACCGAACGGTCGGCAAGCGCTGTCAGGTCGACGACGCCGCGCAGCGCCCGCCCGATCAGCCGCTGGATCTCGGTCGAGCGCCCGTCGGGGCGACCGCGTTTGGAGTCGCGGTCCTTGCGCTCGCCGGTCGACGCGGGCAACATCGCGTACTCGGCCGTGACCCAGCCGCGGCCCTTGCCCTCGAGCCAGCGCGGAACCGAGCTCGAGACGCTGGCGGTACAGATGATCCGGGTCTCGCCCTGCTCGTAGAGGCACGAACCGGTGGCCGTGCGGACGAAACCGGGCGAGATCGAGACCGGACGGTGATCGGCGTTGGCGCGGTCGTAGCTTCGCGGCATGGGCGCCAGTCTGCCACGCGGGCGCCGCCCGTCAGCCGAAGGCGTCGCCGAGGGGCTCAGCCGCGAAGTGCCTCGCAGACCGCGAGTCGCTGGGCGCGACGGATCAGGTTCGAGACCCGGTCGGAGCCCGAGCCGGGAAGGATCTGGGCGTTGACCGTGAACACGACCGAGCGGCGGCCGTCGCGGCTCGACGCGGCGAACTGCCGGTAGCCGGGGAAGGAGCCGGCGGCGCCGAGCATCGTCCCGCACCCCGTCCGGTAGCGAAATACTCCGAGGCCGGCGTCGTTGGCCCCGGGCCCGGCCGGATCGGAGGCACCCGGGACGAAGGTCCGCTGCAGGCGGCGGGTGGCGTCGCTGAACAGCCGGGCGCCGATGTAAGCCCTGAAGAAGCGGCCCACCTCCCTCGGGGTCGACACCAGGCCGCCCGAGGCCCAGGCCCCGGCGGGATTGATCAGCTCGCTGACGTCCTCGGGCTTCTCGCCCGGCTCGAGCGCATAGCCGTGCAGGTAGGGGCGCGGCATCCGCACGGTGATCGGCAGGCTGGTATCGGTCAGCCCCAGCGGGTCGTAGATGTACGTCGCGAGCAGCTCGTCGTAGCTGCGCCCGGTCGCCGCCTCGGCCATCAATCCGACGATGATGTTGTCGGTATCGGAGTAGCGGTACTGGGACCCGGGCTCGAACTCGAGCGGCTCGTCGCGGACGAAGCCGATGATTTCCCGCGGGGCGAAGTAGCGAGCCGGGTCGGCGATGAAGAGGTCGATGAACGCCTGGCTCTTGATGTAGTCGGGGAGCCCGCCGGTGTGCTGGAGCGCCTGCGCCAGGGTGACCCTGTCCGCCCTCGGCATCAGCCCCGGGAGGCGCTCGCCGATCGTGTCGTCGAGGGAGAGCAGGCCGCGCTCGACCAGGGCGAGCGCGACGGCGCCGCTGTATGACTTGGCGACGCTGGCGAGGCGCATGTGATCGTCGATCGCCGGGATTCGGTCGTTGCGCAGGTTGGCGGCTCCGCGCTCGCGGAAGTCCCGGCCGGCACCGCCACGGATCAGGACCGAGAGCCCCGGCGGGCCCTCGCGCGCGCGGATGATCCGGTCGAGGGCGCGGTCGAGCTTGCGGTCGAACGAGGGCTTCGAGGTCTTCGCGTTCTCGGGCGCGGCTTGCGCGCCTGCGGGCGAGGCGGACGCCGCCGCGAACAGGGTGAGCGACAGGGCGAGCGCGGCCGTTGGTCCACGAACCGACCTTTTTCGCACGCCGGGCATCGGCGAGATTTTAATCCGATCCCTGGCGGACTCTCCCACCGCTCGCACCGCGCCGCCCGCTCTCCCCCGGGGACCGAATCCTCGGGTCGGGACGGACGGCGTGGGCGTTCTGCGAAACGTCGCCGCAATCGCGTCAGCGAAAGCTGATCGCGTTCACGGCCTGCTTGATCTTGTTGACGATAGCCTCGGCGATCTCGGTCCCCTGAGCACCGTTGAACCCCTTCATCGCCGCCACCATGCCGACCATCAGCAGGCTGACGAGCAGGATCAGGCCGACGTACTCGACCGTGCCCTGGCCGCGCTCTCCCCCGAGGGTGTGCAGCAGTCGGCGAGTGCGGCGGTGGAAGTACGAGTGGGCGTACGCGGCGAGCTTGTAGAGCATCGGGCCTCCTTGATCGAGTTGGCTCGATGCTGGCCGGCGAGCCGATACCGATCCAGACTCAAACGCCGAGGGTCAGCGGATCAGCAGTGACGAAAGCCAATCCGTGCGAGTCGGACCGTGCGCCCGCAAGCACAAGCGGCGGGCGCTCGGCACCGGGGCGGTCGCCTCAGGCGAAGCGCTTCACGAACGCGAGTGCCGTCTCGGCCACCTCGCGCCAGCCGCTGTCGATCGTCAACGAGTGCCCGCGGTTCGGGATCTTGACGATCTCGGTGACCGCTGCGTTTCGCTTCTGCCGCTTGTAGGCAGCGTTTGCGATCGCCCAGGGGACCGTGTGGTCCTTCTCGCCATCGATGATCAGCATCGGACCGCGATCGGGGTTCTTGGGGTCAACCTTCGCCTCGCTGAACGGGTTCACGTTTGCGTTCGCCATCTGCATCAGCGCCACGCCGGGTGCCGCCACGTGGTAGGTCTCGTAGAGCTGCTTCGCCTCATCCTCACTGAGCGCGTTCGCCCAGCCGTACTTGAACTGATCCAAGGTGAGCGTCACTGCTCGCCCTCTATTGAGGGGGTTTCCGAGCACCGGCCAGGCCGACCTCAGCGCCGAGATCGGCAGCGGGAGGACACCACGGAAGGGCCCGGGATCAATCGCGACCGACGCTGCGGACAAGCCGCGATCCGCGATCATGTAGGTCAGCAACCCGCCGGTGGAGTGGCCCATCACCGCGGGCTTCTTGGTCAGCTGACCGATCACGCCGGCGGTGTGATCGGCGATCTGCTTCAGCGTCTTCTTGGCGAAAACGCCCGGGTTCGCCCTCGCCTCCTCGACGGTCTCGGGATCGTCCGGCCACACGGGGGTAACCGGCGCATACCCGGCCTCCTCGAATAGCTGCGCCCAGTTGTCCCAGCTGCTCGGCAGCAGCCAGAGCCCGTGAATGAATACGACCGGTGTCTTGCCGCTCTCGTTCGCGCGCTCAACCTGCTGCGCTTCTCGCTCGGTGATCGAAGCCATGTGGTTCCTTCGTGGAGGGACGCCGGGACCTGTCGTCGCGTGTGTGTAGGTCGAGGCCCGGCCAGTATGACGCGTCCTCGTGGAGGAATTCGCGTCGGCTCCCTCGGCATACTCATGCGGCCGGTCCATCGCGGACCACGAGTCCGAGGATGATCGCCGCACATGGATATCTCGCTCACTCATATCGGCGGGCCCACGGTGCTGATCGAGCTCGCGGGCTGGCGCCTGCTCACCGATCCGACATTCGATCCCGCCGGTCGGAGCTATCGATTCGGCTGGGGCACCGGCTCGCGCAAGCTGACCGGTCCAGCGATCGCCGCTTCCGCCCTCGGACCTATCGACGCGGTCCTGCTCAGCCACGATCACCACGACGACAACCTCGACCCCGCCGGCCGCGCGATGCTGCCGTCGGCGGGGGCGGTGATCACCACCGTCTCGGGTGCGAAGCGCCTCGGGGGCGAGGCTCGCGGCCTGGAGCCATGGGGTACCACGCGGCTCGAGCTGCCGGGGCGGCCTCCGATCGAGGTCACCGCCACGCCCTGTCGCCACGGCCCCCCGCTCAGCCACCCGATCGTCGGAGACGTGATCGGGTTCGCACTTCAGTGGGACGAGCAAACGCACGGTGTCCTCTGGATCTCCGGCGACACCGTCCTCTACGACGGACTGCGCGAAGTTGCGGATCGCCTGCAGGTCGATACCGCGCTCCTTCACCTCGGCGGCGTGCGGTTCCCGATCTCGGGTCCGGTGCGCTACACGATGACCGCCAGGCAAGCCGTGGAGCTTTGCCGGCTCGTTCAGCCGCGCACCGCCATCCCGATCCACTACGAAGGCTGGAAGCATTTTCGCGAAGGACGAGCGGCGATCGAGCGCGAGTTATCCAATTCACCTGAGGACATACGACCGTGCATCCGCTGGCTTCCGATCGGAGTTGCGACCGCGCTCGCTGGATGAGGTCAGCCGGCTGGCGTTATCGATTGCCGCCGGGCCGGCTTCGGGGCGCGCGGCCGAGCCGCGGTCGGACCCGCCCGAAGTGCCCGAGCCGAGCGGCTGACGTCCGGCGCCGGTCGCCCGCTCGATTCGGGTGGTGCTCCTGGCGATTCGAGTCAGTCCACGACAGCGGATCGTTGTTGGAGCGAAAGCGCCAGAACGCCTTCTTCTCGCGGAAGGTCAGCGGACGCCAGCGATCCTCGTTCGGCTGCCAAACGTAGAGGTGGACGTCGGCGATGCTCGGGACGGCCTCGAGCAGGCCCACGATCTCGCGGGCGCCGACGTCCTCGGCGACGAGCTGGCCGCTGATCACGTTCACGAGCTTGAACCTGCGAGGTCTCGGCGCATCGACCGGCAGCTTCTCCGTGACCGCAACCGCCGCCTCCGACTCGGGGGCGGAGTCCTTGCGAATCACCGAGACGCGGTCGCTCCGCTTGTGCACGCGCTTTTGTCGCTGCAGCTTCTCGAGCGACACCACCTCCGCGCCAGTGCCCTTCGTCTCGGTGTCGAGCACCCAAACTTGTCCCCGCTTTTCCTTCGCCATCGCTCACTCATTATAGATAGTTGCGCAATCAACGATTAGGACTGCTCTGCCACAAGACGGAGGAGATGATGGGGGCAGTCGGGCGCTTGATCCGAAGCCGCTGACCGCCCCGATTGAGTGCGAGCGGGATCGTCGAGCGCTCGCCGGACCAGTCTCGTCCGCCGGCAGGCGGTAACATACATGCATGCGTGTACGTAGTCCATCCGCCGACGGAGCATCGACGGCGCCGACACCTCACCGGCGTTCAACCCAGGCTGAGCGCAGCGCTCGTACACGCAGCGCCCTGCTCGAGTCCGCCGCCAGGGGGCTTTCCCGCTACGGGTACGGCAACCTCGTGCTCGAACAGGTGGCGCGCGAGGCCGGCTACACCCGTGGGGCGCTCTATCACCAGTTCAGCGACAAGGAGGACCTCGCCCTGGCGGTGATCGACTGGGTCGATCAGACCTGGCGAGAGGAGGTCGGGCGGCTGGTCGAGGAGGAGCCCGATCCGGTTGCCGCGCTGATCCTCCTCGCCCGCGGTCACGCCGTCTATTGCCGGCGAGACGTCGCCCGCGTGGCGGTCGCGCTGAGGCTCGAGTTCAGCGGTCAGGACCACCCTGTGGGGCGGCGCCTCGAGCGCGTCTCCGAAAGCCTTGTCGAGCGCTGCACCCGCCTGATCAGCGCCGGACGCAGAGCGGGAACGATCCCAGCGGGCCCGCCGGCCAGAGCGGTCGCGCTCGCCGTCATCGGCGCGATGCAGGGCACGGTGATCGAGCTCGCCGGACGGGCGCCGCACGATGACGTGCTGACCGCGCGCGCCGTCGCCGGCGTGCTCGCGATCGACCGTGACCGGTTCTCGATTCCATGAGGCTGCCCAACAGCACACACACCTCCCGGCCCTGGCGGATCCACGAGCTCACTCGCGACTTCCGGCTCGAGGACGTGTGGGGGCTGCCGACGCCCGGCGGCCCGGACGACTTCCCCCGGCTGGTGCAGGTGATCGCCTCGGGCGTCCTGGTGGACGGGATCGCCTCCTCGCGCGCCGCCCGCACGCTCTGGGCGATCCGGTGGAAGCTCGGGGAGCTGCTCGGCTGGGACCGCCCCGACGCCGGCTTTGGCTCCAGGGTGCCGACGCTCCGCGACCGCCTGCCGGCCGATCTGCGCGACGGGCGATCCGGACCCGAGCTTGGACGCTTTCGCTCGCTCTACCTGCTCGACGACGAGTGGGCCGCGGAGATCGCGAACCGGACCGTGCACGGCGTCCTACACGTTGGCTGGGTCGCGGGCGAGAGCGGCGGCTATCGCGGCCAGATGGCCGTCTACGTGAAGCCAAATGGTTTGCTCGGGAACGCCTACATGGCGGCGATCAGGCCGTTTCGCCACCTGATCGTGTACCCGCCGATGTTGCGACAGCTCGAGCGCAGCTGGCGGGCCGGCGCGGGCGATCCGAGACCGGCTCACCGCTAGACGTCCGACGTGGTCCCGCCAGTTATCGCCGCTGCTGATGAACGCACCATGAAAGCTCGACGTTGCCGAGGGGCCGATCCAGGCGCCGATCGCCGATACTCGCCGGATGGTCTTCGCGCCACCCGACCGCCACCTGCTGCGGGCCAAGGATCTCGCCGACGCCCGCTACTTCGAGCCCCTCGGCGTCGATCAGCTCGCCGCCTCAGCCGGGCTCTCGCGCGCCCACTTCAGCCGTGAGTTCAAGCGCGCCTTCGGCGACTCGCCGCACGCCTACCTGCTGACGCGCCGGCTCGAGCGCGCCGCGGCGCTGCTGCGCACCACCGACCGCTCGGTTGCCGACGTCTGCTTCTCGGTCGGCTTGCAGAGCGTGGGCTCGTTCACCACCAGCTTCACCCGCACGTACGGCGTATCGCCGAGCGTGTATCGCGACCGCCACCCTCCGGCCTCGAGGCGGGCGATGATTCCGAGCTGTATCGCCCGTGCCTACGGGCGACCGCAACACAGCACGTTTCGAGAAGACAGCGCCGCCGCCGGCCCGTAGCGTGGCGATCGTCAACTGAAACCGACAATCAGGAGTAAACGACGATGTTGAAGCTCGCAAACGCCCAGCTTTGGGTCGACGACCAGGACCAGGCGCTCGCCTTCTACACGGAGAAGCTCGGGATGGAAGTCCGCGCCGACGTGACCCTCCCCGAGATGGGGGACTTTCGCTGGCTCGTGGTCTCGCCACCCGGCCAGGAGGACGTCGGGATCGTGCTGATGGCGATCCCGGGGCCGCCGGTGTTCGACGAACAGACAGCCGAGCAGATGAGGGCCCTGCTGGCCAAGGGCGCCGCGGCGACCGTCTTCCTTACCACCGACGACTGCCGCGCCTCGTTCGAGGAGCTCAAGGCGCGCGGGGTCGAGTTCACCGAGGAGCCCGAGGAGCGCCCGTACGGGATCGACTCGGGCTTCCGCGACCCGTCGGGGAACGCGATCCGGCTGACCGAGCCGCGCCCGATCTAGCTTGGATCACTGACGCCACGCCGACTCAGCGGCGGACGCGGTAGTGCAGGTGGGTGACACCGTCCCCCTCGAGGACCCGGGTGCGCTCGAGCTCGATCTGCTCGGGAGCGAGGCCCTCGAACAGGCGGCGCCCTTGGCCGAAGAGCACCGGGATCAGATGGAGCTCGAGCTCGTCGAGGACGCCGGCTCCGAGTGCGAGCTGCGCGGTCGCGGCGCCGTGGACGAGCACGTTCTTGTCGCCCGCAGCCTCCTTGGCCTGAGTCATCGCACCGGTGACGTCGTTCACATAGCTGACCAGCGGCCACTGGCTCACGTCGATGCCGGGCTCTTGGCGGCTGAGGATGAATATCGGGACGCCGTCGTGGTGGTCGCCGCCCCAGCCGCCCGCCGGCTCGAAGGTCCCGCGACCGGCCACCACGGCCCCGGTGGACATCATCTCGGCGAAGACCTCGCCGTTGACGCCCGCCAGACTGGCGGCCGCTTCCTTGTGGCCGGCCTCGGCATTTCTCAAGGCCCACTCGTGCAGGCGGTGGCCGCCGTCGCCGAGCCCGTTGTCGGGCCGTTCGTTGGGCCCGGCGATGAACCCGTCGAGGGACATCGACATGTAGAGAACGGTTGCGGACACGGCGTCTCCTTTCCGGCGCGCGCTGCTCGGGGAGTCAGCGTTGACCCGCGATGAGCTTGGCGGCGGCGTGAGGTCGTAACTGACGAAAGAATGTAGAGCGAGCGAGGAGGACCGTGATGCGGAAGCTGATCTACTCGATGGGAGTGTCGCTGGACGGCTTCATCGCCGGGCCCGGCGGCGAGATCGATTGGTCGGCGCCGGATCGGGAGCTGCATCGGTTTCACAACCAGCAGACGCGGGATCTCGGCGCGCAGCTTTGCAGGCGGCGGCTCTATGAGGTGATGGCCTACTGGGAGACCGCAGACGAGAACCCGTCGGCACCCGAGCCTAGATGGGCTCAAGGCTCGCGCCACGGCGGTCTCATCCCTCCTCGGACAGATCGGCGGTTGAACTGACGTAGTCAAGCGACAAGGATGCAGTCGTGCCCGCAACGACAGCCCGACTCGTGTCCGAGATGGTCGCAATCGACTCGGTCAACCCCTCGCTCGTGCCCGGAGGCGCGGGCGAGGGCGAGATCGCTGCATTCGTGGTCGCCTGGGCGCGGACCGCCGGGCTGTCGGCTGAGGTGCTGGAGGCGACCCCGGGCCGCCCGAGCGTCATCGTCCGCGCCCCGGGTAGCGGCGGAGGCCGCTCGCTGCTGCTGTGCGGGCACTACGACACCGTGACCGCGGATGGGATGCCCGAGCCGCGGCCCCGGGTCGAGGGCGACCGCCTCTACGGGCGAGGCGCCTATGACATGAAGGCGGGGGTCGCCGCGGCGCTGACCGCCTGCCGCGAGGCCGCCGCTCTCGGCCTTGCCGGAGACGTCGTCGTCGCCGCCGTCGCGGACGAGGAGCACGCGAGCCTCGGCGTCCGGGAGGTGCTGGCGGAGGTCGGCGCCGACGCGGCGATCGTCACCGAGCCGACCGAGCTCGAGCTCGTGGTCGCCCACAAGGGCTTCGTCTGGTCGGAGATCGAGGTGACTGGCCGCGCCGCGCACGGCTCTCGCCCGCATCTGGGCGTCGATTCGATCGTCAACGCCGGGCCGATCCTGAGCGCGCTCGGCGCGCTCGATCTCGAGCTCGGTGCGCGCACGCACCCGCTCCTCGGGCGCGGGTCCGTCCATGCGTCGACGATCCGGGGCGGTGAGGAGCTGTCGAGCTATCCCGCCCGTTGCGTAGTGGGCCTCGAACGCCGCACGCTCCCCGGGGAGAGCGCCGACCAGGTCCAGGCCGAGCTCGAGTCCTTGCTCGAGGCCTGCCGTCGTGCGGACGCCGCGCTCGTGGCCGAGGCGCGGACGGTGCTGGTGCGCGAGCCGTTCGAGGTGCCGCACGAGGCGGAGGTGGTTGAGACGGTGCGCGCCGCCGCAGCCGCGGTGCTCGGTGAGCCGCCGAGGGTCGGCGGTGCGAGCTTCTGGGCCGACTCCGCGTTCATCGCCGCGGCCGGGATCCCGACGGTGGTCTTCGGACCCACAGGCGAGGGCGCCCACGCGGCGGAGGAATGGGTGAGCATCTCCTCGACCGAGGCGGTGACGCGCATTCTGGTTGCGGTCGCCGCCGAGGTCTGCGCCTGAGTTGCCCCGGCGTCGTGCGGCGTCATGGCGAGCTCAGCGGGCCGAGGCCGCGAGCTTGGGCACGACAACCGCCAACAGCTCGCTCAGGCGGGCTGCGTTGCGGGTCCGGTTGTCCTCGATCTCCGTCAGCGTGAGACGGGTCTGGCCAATCCCGTTGGCGAGGTTGTCGACCACGCACACGGCGCAGTATTCGAGCCCGAGCTCGCCGGCGATCACGCATTCGGATGCGACGGTCATGCCGACGACATCGGCGTGCTCAGCGATCAAGCGGACCTCGGCACGGGTCTCGAGCCGCGGCCCGCGCGTTTGCCAGTAGATGCCGCCGTCGCCGACCTCGACGCCGGCCGCCGTGAACGCCCCCACCACCTCGCCCCGCCAGCGCTGGTCGAACCCCGGAACCCGGTGAGCGCCCGGTCCCTCGATCGAGCTCGCCGGCTCGGAGTCGAGCGCGATGAAGTCGTCGGGACAGATCAAGGTCCCCGGAGCGAGCTCCGATCGCAGGCCGCCGACCGAGCTGACCGCGAGTACGCGATCGCAGCCGGCACTGCGCAGCCGGCCGAGGTTGGCGAGATGGTCGATCCGGTGTGGCAGCGCATAGGCGCCGGCGACGTCGTGGCGGCGGATCAGCTCCCATGGACCCTCGGGCAGCGCCGCTTGCTGCAGCGAGCTTCCTGCGATCAGCCCGAGACGTGCCACGCGCGCAGAGTAGTTGGCGTCGCGCCCCCGATCTCGGCTTCGCCCGCCGTCAGCCCCAGCCGAGCCGCCTCTCGATCGGCGCCACCAGGGGGAGGATTTGTTCGATCTCCGCCCGGTTTTGGTCCCGCCACTTTCCGGGTCGCGGCGGGCTGAGCGCGGTCGGACCGAGCCGGCGGTCGAGCGATGAGGCGAACTCCTCGACCTCGGGCTCGAGGTCGAGGCCGAGGGCGCCGAAGACTCTCGCCGTGGTCGGTACGGGCGACTGCACCAGGTCCTCATAGGCGACGTCCACCCATCGCGAGCGATCTGCACCCTGGCGAGCGTTGAGCACGGCTTCGTTGCAGGAGATGTACTGGCGCGCGCAGACCTCGGCGAGCGATGCATCGCGCAGCTCCCGCCATCCCGGGATCAAGGCGAAGCTCCATCGGTTGCCGCTCAGGGGTCCGAGACCGTCGAGGCTCTCGGGCAGGCGGTAGGTCACGAACCGCGGCCTCGTCTTCCAGCCTTCGATCAGCGAGCTGACGTTGTCGGCCGCCCGCCGGCGCAGGAAGACGAACGAAGCATCGGGGAAGAGCGCCCGCAGGTAATCGATCCGCAGGCAGTTCTCAGGGGTCTTGTCGACGAAACGGCGGTCGCGGACGAAGAGCCGGATGGCGAGCTGGATGTAGGCGCGCTCGCGCTCACTCACGTCGGCGGCGCCAAGCGCGTCCGAATCCCACCCTCGGTCCTTGGGGTGGTGGTGGGGCTGCCACAGGATGTGGCCCTCGTTGTGAATCGAGGCGAGCGTGGGACTGCGAAGCAGGATCTGAAGCAGGACGCTGGTTCCCGACCGCGGGCAGCCGATGACGAGGATCGGCCGCTCGGGAGCGGTCGCGCGCGGAGTGATGAGCGACAGCGGCTGCGCAACTCTCGGGACGCTGCGCCGCACCCGCCACACCGCCCGCCGCACGGGAAACGGGACGAAGCGACGAACAGCCGTCCTCACACCGCAAAACGTATCGGTCGCTCAGCTCGGGTCCGGGTCCGGCCCCCCGAGCTCGGCGATCGCCTCCTCGCGGCTCCAGCTGATCGGCAGCAGCGAATCGACCCCGGTGAGCTCGAGGATCCGGCGGACCTGCGGACTTGCGGCGGCGACCGCCACGGATCTGCCCTGCTCGAGGATGCCCCTCGAGCCATCGACCAGGGCGGCTATCCCGAGCGAGTCGATGAACCCGCAGCCGCTGAGGTCGATCAGCAGCGAGCTTTCGGGCATCGCCGCGACCTCGCCGATCCGCGCGCTCAGGTCGGGGGCCGCCGCGGCGTCGAGCTCGCCGTGGAACGCGATCACCTCGCAGTCGAGTTCGGGATCAAGCGACGAGCGTAGGATCATGGCCTCTGTCTGTGAGTACCCGTTCTCGGTCGCCGGACCTCGCGCTCACGCCCAGAAAATCGCACCCGACCGAGCTCAGCCCCGGTCCGAGCGGCGCAACCGGATCGGGCCTCAGGACCGGGCTTGGCCCGACAAGCGCGCGAGCGAGCCGACGGTCTGAGGTTCGCGCCGGTCGAGCCGGGTCGCGAGCGCGATGAACAGCTGGGCGGTGGTCAGGGCGTCGCCCTCGGCGGTGTGCGCCGCGTGGACGGGAAGGCCCAGAGCCTGCGCCGCCTCGGAGAGCGGGATCTTGGTCTCGCGTGCGTCCGGCCGATCGGCGACCACCCGAGCCGCCAGGGTGGCGGTGCAGATGACCGGGGCTTTCAGCCGGACGCCCGCCGTACGCAGGACGACCGAGAGAAACTGGCGCTCGACCCAGGCGGGGTGGGCGACCAGGACCCTGCCGGTCAGCGTCTCGAGGATCGGCTCGAGCACCTCCGCCAGGGGCGGTGCCTCGGCGAGGTCGGCCGGCCGCAGGCCGTGGATCCGGACCGTGTCGGCGCTCGGCATGCGCTCCGGCCTGACGACACCCGCGCGAACATTGCCGGCAACGACGCGGCCGGCATCGACGGGGACCGCGGCAAACGAGATGATCTCGTCGCGGCGCGGGTCGAGACCGGTGAGCTCGAGGTCGGCGACGACGAACGCGGCCTCGCGCCAGGGCGTCGAGGCCGGCGGCGGCTTGGCTTTCGAGTAGGCAGAAGCCGCAGGCGAGCGCCGCCGAAACGGGAGCCGGATCACGGCGAACGCAGCTGCTTGGCGAGCGAGCGCTGCAGGGTGCGCACCGCATGGAAGGCGTCGCGCAGGTAACGGCGTGTGAGCTGGTTGAGCGCCTTCGGGTCGAGATAATCGTCGGGCTCGACACCGTGGCGCAACTGCTCGATCTGGTGCTCGAGTCGCAGCCGCCAGAAGAGCTCGAACGCCTCGGCCAGCGTGCGCGCGGCGCCGGCCTCGAGCGCCCCGGCTGTCGAGGCGACCCGCAGCCGCTCAGGGGTCGAGATCGCGCGCGCTCCGGTCGCGAAGCTCGCGTAACGGGCGATGTCAATGATCGGCAGCAGCCCGCCGCGCTTGATGTCGAGGTGGCCGCGATGCTCGCCCCCGTCCTCGACCACGAACTCACGCATGAAGCCGGTCGGCGGGCGCTGGGCGAGCGCCAGTCTGAGCATCAGCATGCGCAGCGATCGCCGGTGGTCCAGATGGCGAAGCTCGTCGAGCAGGTCACCGACATCGCCGGCGTGCTCGACCACTCGGCCGTCGAGCATCAGCGAGAGCAAGATCAGGCCCTTGTCCTCGCTCGGTCGCTCGATCGCATGGCGCAGGGCCCGGCGCCACGATCCGATCGAGCGAACGAACAACCCCTTCCCCGCGGTCGCCCCGTGCCGATCGGCCGGGAACCCCTGGGCCGCCAGCTCTCCGCTGACGCGCTCACCGAGCGTCTCCGCGTAGCGTTGCGCCTCCGGATCGGCCTCGGCGCCGTCCCAGGCGAGCGCCGAGTCGATGTCCGAGGAGGGAACCAGCTCGCGACGCCCGAGGCTGCCGAGCGCGATCCAGGCAAGCGGTGTCGGTGGCCGGCCGCGATCGGCGATCGCCAACTCGATCAGCCGGCGGGTGAGCGCATCGGCAACGATCGCGATGATCCCGCTGATCTGCGCCGGTGGAAGGCCGGCGTCGTGGAGGGTGATCACCGCGGGCCGCAACCGCGCGGAGGCGTGCCTCAGCTGTTGCGGGCTGGCTGCCTCGTCGATCTCGCGCCGGAGCGAGAACGGGGTCCGGGTCTCGGTCGCCAGGAGGTCGACGTCGGTGAGCACGCCGAGCGGATCGCCGAACGGCGAGACCACGGGCACGTGGCGGATTCCGCGCTCGAGCATCTCGAGCATGACCTCTGCTCCGAATCGGTCCGGGCCGACGAAATACGCGGGGGCGCTCATCGCCGCCGTCACCGGCGCGTCGGTCGATACACCCGCGGCGACGACACGCTCGCGCAGGTCGTGGTCGGTGAGGATCCCAAAATTCCCGTCGGCGAGTCGGATCAGCGCCGAGCTCGCGCCCGCGGCGGCCATCCGCCGCGCCGCGTCGCGCACGGTGGCGCTCGGGTCGCAGACAACCGGCTGGTCGCGGACCAGTCGCGCCGAGGGCTGCTGGGTCGGATCCTGGCCGGCGGGCAGCGCGGTCGCGTTGGGCCTCGGTCGTGCGAGCAGGCTGCGAGCCAGAAAGCGCAGCCCTTCCGGCTGGGCGAGCAGCGGAACCACGGTCTCGGCGGGCAGGCGGTAGCAAAGGGCGTCGTCGGCGGCCCGGCCCTCGAGGCCGGTGGGCAGCCCCGAGACCATCGACGGGTGACCGAACATCTCGCCCTCGCCGAGCCGGTCGAGCACCCGGCTGCGGTCGAGCAGCTCGACGGCGCCGCTGCGGACCATGCGCACGTGCTCCATCGGCTCTTCGCCCTGCCTGAAGATCACCTCGCCGGCAGGGAAGTACTCGACCTCGACCTCCGACGCGATCTGGTCGAGCGCGGCCTGATCGATGCCCTTGAACGGCGGGTGTCGGCTCAGGAACTCGGCGATCGGTTGCATGGGCGGAGCCCAGTCATACACCGCACGCTCTAAAGCGGCCAGCTCGCGCGAAGGCGCGAGAGATGAGGCTCAGCCGCACCACTCGGCGCCTGCCGCGGCGGCGCGCCATCCTCGAGCGCGAGCACGGTCGCCAGCACCGAGTCGGCGAGGGCCCGGGGCTCATAGCCGCCCTCGAGCAAGACCAGCAGCGGCGCCCCGATCTCGACCGCGACCTCGCGCATGCTCGCGGTCATCTCGGCGTAAGCCTCTGTCTCAACCTCACACGATGCGAGCGGGTCGGCGCGGTGGGCGTCGTAGCCGGCAGAGATCACGATCAGGTCCGGCGCATAGGTGCGCGTGATCGGCGCGACCACGTGCTGGACCAGGGCGAGGAACTGATCGCTGCCGGCGCCGGCGGCCACCGGGAGGTTGACCGTGTAGCCCTGGCCGCGATCGACGCCCGAGAACTCGGCCGGGCCGGTGCCTGGATAAAGCGGCGACTGGTGGATGCTGGCGTAGAGGACGTCGGCCGAGGCGGCGAAGATCTCCTCGGTTCCGTTGCCGTGGTGGACGTCCCAGTCGAGGATCAACACCCGCTCCGCGGCGCCCGCGTCGAGCGCCTGGGTGGCCGCGATCGCCGCGTTGTTGAACAGGCAAAAGCCCATTGCCCGGGCGCGCTCGGCGTGGTGGCCCGGTGGCCGGGTCCCGCAGAAAGCCGCGCGGGCCCCTCCGCCGAGCAGCATCTCGGCCGCGAGCGCTGCCGCTCCAGCGCCGTGTAGGGCAGCCTCCCAGGAATCGGCGCTGGTGACCGTGTCGAAGTCGATCATCCCGCCGCCGGATGCGCACAGGGCTTCGATCCGGTCGATGTGGGCTTTCGAATGAGCCAGCAGCAGCTGCTCGCGGCTGGCCGCCGGAGCCTCGATTTGCTCGAGTCCCGGCCAACCCTCGCGCTCGAGGGTCGATTCGATCGCGACCAGCCTGCGCGCGTTCTCGGGATGGCCGCCGGTGTCGTGGCGGTGCGAGGACGGATGGGCGAGGTAGAGGGCCAAGGGGGCCAAGTACCGTACCCCGCTCGTGTTCGCAGCTAGCGAGACCGACGTCGTCGTCGTCGGCGGTGGCGCCGCCGGGCTGCACGTGGCGCTCGAGGTCGCAGAGGCCGGCGCCGGGGCGGTCCTCGTCTCGCGTAAACCGCTTGCCGAGAGCTCGAGCTTCTGGGCCCAGGGCGGCCTCGCCGCGGCGCTTGCGCCCGACGACTCGGCCGAGCGCCATGCCGCCGACACGCTCGCCGCCGGGCGTGGCCTGTGTCGGACCAGCGCGGTCGATGTGCTCACCCGCGAGGCCCCGGGCGCAGTCGCCCAACTGCAGCGCCGCGGCGTGCGCTTCGACACCGATGCCGACGGCGAGCTCTCGCTCGGGCTCGAGGGTGGCCACTCGGCGCGGCGGATCGTCCACGCCGGCGGCAGCGAGACCGGCCGCGCGATCACCTCGCGGCTCGCCGAGCTCGTCGCCGCCAAGCAATCGATCGAGCTGCTCGAGGGCGCCTCGGCGGTGGCGCTGTGGAGCGACGGCGCTCGCTGCGCGGGGGTGCTCACCGATCGCGGCGCCGTCGCCGCCACGGCCACGGTGCTGACGACCGGCGGCGGCGCAGCGTTGTGGAGCCGCACCACGAACCCGTGGGGCGCGATCGGTGCGGGCTCGGTTCTCGCCCATGCGGCGGGCGCAGAGCTCGCCGACCTCGAGCTCTGCCAGTTTCACCCGACCGCCCTGGCGCTGCCGGGAACCCGACACGACGGTGCCCTGATCACCGAGGCGGTGCGCGGGGAGGGCGCCCGGTTGCTCGACGCCGCCGGCAGGCGGTTCACCGACGAGCTCGCCCCCCGCGATCAGGTCACGGTGGCGATCCTCGACCGGATCGAGGCCGACGGCGTCGCCCATGTCGCGCTCGATCTGCGCGGGCTCGATCCGCAGCGGTTTCCGAACGTGTTCGCAGTCTGTCGCGAGGCGGGGCTCGAGCCCGAGCGAGAACCGGTGCCGGTGGCGCCCGCGGCGCACTACCTGATCGGCGGGGTCGCAAGCGACCTCGACGGCGCGACCACCCTCCCGGGCCTCTACGCGGTCGGCGAGTGCTCGTGCACGGGCCTTCACGGCGCCAACCGGCTCGCCTCGAACTCGCTCAGCGAGTGCTTCGTGTTCGGCAGTCGGGCCGCGGCCGCCGCGGTCGCCGAGAGCCCGACGGCGACGCCCGAGCAACCGGATTGGCGCTTCGAAGCGCCCACGGTCGCCACCCGCGAGGCGGTCTGGCGCTGCGCCGGCCCGCGCCGCGAGGCCGCCGGACTAGAGCCGCTGCTCGAAGACCCCTACCCGCTGGCGCGTCTGATCGGCGCCGGCGCGCTCGAGCGGCGCGAGTCGCGCGGTGCCCACCGCCGCTCGGACTTCCCGCTCCCGGACCCTGGACTCGACGGGCTTCACCTCGTGGTCGCCGCCGACGGTCGCGCGCGCGCCGATCGCTGGATCTGAACGAGCGCTGAACCAAACCCGGCCCGCTTTCGTAATGAGCAGGGTCGGGGGGTTGTTTCGATGACCGGATGGTTGGGTGTGCGCCATCCGTATGGGGAGATAGCCTCATTCGATCAGATGGTTTAAAGTATCCATCGATCGGTTAATACCAGGATGTCGATCGAGCCACATCAGGGGATCGGTTGACGGTAGGCACACCACCGAGCAAATAGGGGTGAGGAAAGATGTACCGATTCAGCCGCTCGATCTACCGGGAGCTCGCTCCCTCCGTGGTCGAGGACGATCTCGACCCGACCGGGTGTCGTAACAAGCAGCTCGTCCTCGACGCCTGTGAGGAGACGATTCGCCGGATGACCACCGACCGCCGCTACTTCGCCCGTCCGGCGAGGTATCTGTTCAACCAGGTGCGGATGCACTTCGCGCTCGCCGACCAGTTGCGGGTGTTTGCGGTGATCGACTGCAACATCAGGCTCGCGCTCGACTATCTCGCGCGCCTGCCCGAGGGTGCCGGGCTCGACGGGGTGGTCCGCGAGTGTCGCGCACACACCCGCAAGGGCACGCCGTGCCGGCGTGAGCCGCTGCCGGGCCGCGACTACTGCCCGTCGCACAAGCATCTCGAGGAAGTTCCCGCGCGTGGCGCGCTGGCGACAGGGGCGCGCGAGGCCGGGGGGGTACGCGCCGCGGCTTAAGTGCACCGCGGCGTGCGGACAGGGCCGCGACACGGCCCTGGTGGGGAAGAGGCCCCGGCGAGGGATCGCCGGGGCCTCTAGGTTTGCAGCGTGCTGCTTGGAGTCGACGTCGGCGGGACCTTCACCGACGCGGTGGCGTTCGACGGGCGCGCGCTGCACACGGCGAAGGTGCCGACCACACCCGACGATCAGTCGCGCGGCGTGCTCGCCGCGATCGAGGCCGCGCTCGAGCGAGCCGGGGCCTCCGCCGGCGAGGTCGACGGGTTGGCCCACGGGATGACCGTCGGCACCAACGCCCTGCTGACCGAGTCGGGTGCCCCTACGGCGCTGATCGCGACGCGCGGGTTCACCGACCTGCTCGATGTCGGGCGCCAGAACCGTCCCCATCTGTACCGCCTCTGCGCGCCCAAGCCGACGCCGCTGGTCGACGAAGGGCTGCGCATCGGGGCCGCCGAGCGCGTCGGCCCCGAAGGGGTCGTCGAGAAGCTCGACGACGACGAGCTGGCGCGGCTGGTGGAGCTGGTCCGCGAGACTGGAGCCGACTCGATCGCGATCTGCCTGCTGTTCTCGTTCTTGGAGCCCGACCACGAGCGCCGCATCGCCGAGCGCCTGCGCGCCGAGCTGCCCGAGCTGCACGTCTCAGTCTCGCACGAGGTTCTCGCCCAGTTTCGTGAGTACGAGCGCTGCTCGACCACCGTGATCGACGCCTACCTCTCCCCCCTGCTGGCGCGCTACCTCTCGCGCCTGGTCGAGTCCACAGCCGAGCGTGGGCTACCCGAGCCCAGCGTGATGATGTCCTCCGGGGGCGTCGCGCCGGCGGCTGAAGCGGCGAGGGCCGGCGCCTGGAGCGTCCTCTCCGGTCCGGCCGGCGGCGCGATCGGCGCCGGGCTGCTGGCCGAGATCTCCGGCGACGGCAACGCCCTCGGCTTCGATCTCGGCGGCACCTCCTGCGATGTCTGCGTGGTCGAGGGCGGTCGAGTCCGGCGCACCGACTCGCGCGAGGTCGGCGGCCGGGTGATCCAGCTGCCGATGGTCGACGTGCACACGGTCGGCGCCGGCGGCGGCTCGATCGGCTGGCGCGATCCCGGAGGCGCCCTGCGGGTCGGCCCGCGCTCGGCGGGCGCCGAGCCCGGGCCCGCCTGTTACGGGCGCGGCGCCAGCGAGCCGACCGTGACCGACGCCAACCTGCTGCTCGGCTACCTCGATCCGAGCTCCGAGCTGGCCGGCGGCGTCGCGCTCGACGTCGGCGCTGCCGAGTCGGCGATCGAACGCCTCGGCGAGGCGCTCGAGCTCGAGCCGCTGGCGACCGCCGAGGGGATCGTCAGGGTCGCCAACCAGGAGATGGTTCGGGCCCTGCGTGTGGTCACGGTCGAGCGCGGGGTCGATCCCCGTGACTTCTCGCTGCTGCCCTTCGGCGGCGCCGGGCCGATGCACGCCGCGGCGATCGCGACCGAGCTCGGGATCGAGCGGATCCTCTGCCCGCGGGCCAGCGGGGTGCTCTCGGCGCTCGGACTGGTCGCCTCGGACCGGCGCCGTGACGGTGCCCGAACCGTGACCCTGAGCGGCGCCGAGCTCACCGCCAAGCGGATCGCCGACGAGGTCGGAACGCTGCGCGAGCGCCTCGGCTCCGACTTCGGCGCCGACTCGCGAGTCGAGGCGCTCTTTGAGCTGCGCTACCGCGGCCAGGCGTTCGAGCTCGCGGTCGAGGCGAGCGAGCGGGTCGACCCAGGCGAGCTCGCGGAACGCTTCGCCGCCGAGCACGAGCGGCGCTACGGCTATCGCGAGCCCGAGGGCGAGGTCGAGCTGGTGACGATCAGGGTGGCGGTGATCTCGCCGGGGCCGCGACCGAGCGCCGAGGCGGCCCAACGCGGCTCGCTCACGCGTGGCGCGCGTCAGGCGCGTTTCGGCGGCGAGTGGGTCGAGGCCGAGGTGCTGCACGGCGAGCCCAGCGCCGCCACCACCGCCGTGGGCCCGTGCGTGTTCGAGCTTCCCGAGGCAACCTTGGTGCTGCCGCAGGGGTGGCGGGCGGCGGTCGACGGGTCGGGCACGATCCTGGCGGAACACACGTGAGCGGCGCCCGCCTCGACCCGGTCTCGCTACAGGTCCTGATCGGCGCGCTGCGCGCCGCCTGCGACGAGATGGGAGCGGTGCTGATCCGGGCTGCGCACTCGCCGAACATCACCGAGCGCCGAGACTGCTCGACCGCGCTGTTCGATTCGGCGGGCGAGCTGGTGATGCAGGCCGAGCACATCCCGGTCCACCTCGGGTCGATGCCCGACGCGGTCGCGGCGGTGATCGAAGCCGAGCAGAGCCCCGGTGACCTCTGGATCCTCAACGACCCGTTCGCGGGCGGAACCCACCTGCCCGACATCACCCTGATCTCCCCTCTGCACGCCGGCGAGCGGCTGATCGGGTTCGCGGCCAGTCGCGCCCACCACGCCGACATCGGCGGACCGACCCCGGCCGGGATGCCGGCCGACTCGACCCGGCTCGACCAGGAGGGCGTCGTGATCGAGCCCACCCGAGCCGACGACGACACCCTGCGCCGGCTCAGCGGCCGGATGCGAAACCCCGACGAGCGGCTCGCCGACCTGCGCGCCCAGCGGGCGGCCAACCTGGTCGGCGCCGAGCGCGTCGCCGAGTTGGTCGAGCGCCTCGGGATCGAGGACCTCGAGTCCGGGATGGCCGAGATCCTCGATTACGCCGAGCGCCGCACCAGGGCGGCGCTGGACGAGCTGCCCGACGGCGAGTACAAGGCGAGCGAGCTGCTCGAGGGAGGTGCCGATGGCTCGCTCGACCTGACCCTGCACCTGCGGGCGACGATCGCGGGCGACTCGCTGAAACTCGACTTCGACGGCACCGACGGCCAGGTCGAGGGCAACCTCAACTGCCCGCTGGCGGTGACCAAGTCGGCCGCGTTCTTCGCGGTCCGCGTGCTCACCGACCCCGAGGCGCCGCCCTCGGCCGGGGCGCATCGGCCGGTCGAGGTCAGCGCCCCGGCCGGATGCCTGCTCAACGCCCGCGCTCCAGCCGCCGTCGCCGCCGGCAACGTCGAGACCTCGAGCCGGGTCGCCGACCTGGTGATCGGCGCGCTCGCCGGGGCGACCGCGGCACCCGCGCAGGGACAGGGCACGATGAACAACCTGACCCTCGCCGCGCAGGGGTTCACCTACTACGAGACGATCGGCGGTGGCCAGGGCGCCTGTCCGACCGCAGACGGGCCGAGCGCGATCCACGTGGCGATGTCGAACACGCTCAATACCCCGATCGAGGCGCTCGAGGCCGAGTACCCGCTGCGCGTGCGCGAGCTCGCCCTCAGGCGCGGCTCCGGGGGCGCCGGCGAACACAGCGGCGGCGACGGCGTGGTGCGCGAGCTCGAGGCGCTCGAGCCGATGCGGCTGACGCTGATCACCGAGCGCCGCCGCCATCCGCCTCGCGGCCGCGAAGGGGGCGCCGACGGCGCCCCCGGACGCAACCTGCTCAACGGCGAGGCGCTGCCGGCCAAGTACGCAGGCGAGCTCGAGCCGGGAGATCGCCTCCGGGTCGAGACACCGGGGGGCGGCGGATACGGAGAAAATGCAACATGAGTCACAAATTTGGTTTTTCCGGGACGCTTGTCTAGACTCGGACACCTCAACCGGGCCTGAGCGCTCCTCCGGAGCTGGGTCCAGCCCCGGAAAACGTTCATTTCGACTCCCCCCAATTCAATGCCTATTGCCTTCAAAGAGTGGGCCGTCACGGTCCGCGCCCTGTCCGAGGGTGAGCAGCTGCTCACGCTTCGCAAGGGCGGAATTCGCGAAGAGGACAAGCACTTCGAGCTCGAGCACGAGCAGTTCTTCCTCTATCCGACCTTCGATCACCAGCGCAACGACCTGGTTCGGGAATCCCATCACCCGGAGCTGCGGCGGGCGCTCGAGGAGGGCGTGTGGCCCGACGAGGAGCCGCCCCCGCGGGCGCTGCTCCAAGACGGCGGCATTCCCCAGCCCGACCGGGTGCGGATTCGCGCTTGGGCCGAGGTCTCCGACCACTTCGAGACCGACGATCCGCGAATCGTCGACGCGCTCTCGCCCTACCACGTCTGGACCCAGGACTACGCGACCAAGCGCCTGCGCTGGAAGCGCACCCATCCCCTCCACGTCCTGCTGCTCCGGGTCCACCGGATCCCGCGCCCGGTCACGGTCCGCGTCAAGGACGAGTACCACGGCTGTCGCTCGTGGGTCGAGATCGACCGCGAGCTGCCCTTCGAGGGCACTCCGGTGATGGCCGACGAGGAGTTCGACCGGGCGGCCGCGGCGATCCGCGAGATCTGCCAGGCCGAGCCGGCGCTGGTCTGAGCTGACTGGGCAACAGTCATTCGACGCGCGGGCTCGCCGAGCCCGTCGCGCCCTCGTGCTCGGAATCGGCGGCGGCGGCGACGTCGTCGGCGCCCTGGCGCTGGCGCGCCGCTGCGAGGAGCTCGGCACGCCGTTCGTGCTCGGCGGCGTCGCCTGGGAGCGACTGCCGATCGATCCGGTTCCGGGCCCGCGCTCGATCGGGCAGATCGTCGACGGCGACCCGCTCGGTGACAATGCCGTGCTCGCCGGTGCATCGACCGCAACGAACCAGGGCGTGCGCTTCTCTGAGTCGCACGTTGCCGAGCACCTCGGCGCCCCGACCGTCCTGATCGACATCACCGAAGGCGCCGAGGGAGCGGCCGAGGGGATCAGCGCCGCCGCCGGGCTGCTCGGCTGCGACCTGGTGGTCTACGTCGACGTCGGCGGCGACGCGATCGCCACCGGCGAGGAGCCGGGGCTCGCGAGCCCGCTCTGCGACGCGATCATGCTCGCGGCCGGCTTGCGCCTGCGCGGGCGCCACGATGCCGTCCTCGCGATCATGGGCGCTGGTTGCGACGGCGAGCTCGAGATCGACGAGGTGCTCGCCCGGGTCGCGGCGCTGGCCGCCACCGGCGCCTGGATCGGGACGTCGAGCGTTCGTCCGCCGGTTGCCGACGAGCTCGAGCAGGCGGCGCTCGGAGCCAAGACCGAGGCCAGCATGCAGGTCGTCCGCTGCGCCCGGGGCGAGACCGGGATCGCGGAGATCCGCGGTGGCCGGCGCAGGGTCCCGCTCGGCCCGGTCGGCGCGCTCGCCTTCACCTTCGACCTGGCCGGCGCCTCGGTCGAGCTGCCGCTCGCCGCGGCCGTGCTCGAAGCCGAGTCGCTGGAGGCGGGACGCGAGGCCCTGCAGGCACGCGGCCTCTCGACCGAGCTCGACTACGAGCGCGGGCGGGCGGCCGAGAGCTCCTGAAAGGGACTTCACCACGGGTTGATAGCTTCGCCCGGTGGCCGAGCGAGCACCGCGAATAGCAGCGAGAGCGCCGCTGCTCGGGACCTCGCCATGGGAGATGAGCTACGGAGAACGAGCTGCCCTGATCGGTCTCGCCGGCCAGTTGAGACCGAAGCTCGCGATCGAGATCGGCTCGTCGGCGGGCGGCGGCCTCTTGGCCCTGCTTCCGCACTGCGAGGAGCTCCACAGCTTCGATCTCGAGCCGCCGACGGTGGATGGGGTCGCCGACCAGCCAAAGCTGACCCTCCACACCGGCGACAGTCACGAGCTGCTGCCCGAGGCCCTGGCGGGCTTCAGCGCCGCGGGACGCACGGTCGAGTTCGCTCTCGTCGACGGCGACCACTCCGCCGAGGGCGTCGAGCGGGACATGGTGGACCTGCTCGGCTCCGACGCGGTTTCCGACACGGTCATCCTTGCCCACGACGCCGCCAACGGTGAGGTCCGCCGAGGGTTGGAGGCGGTCGACCTCGGCGCCTACCCGAAGGTGGCCTTCGTCGATCTCGACTTCGTCTCCGGGTCGATCGTGCGCCACGGGGCGTTCGCCGAGGAGATGTGGGGCGGGCTGGCACTGATCCTCGTCGATGGCCGGCGCACCGATGGATCGGACCCTCCGTTCCATCAGACCCGCTATTCGGCGTTCGAGCTGCTCAGCGAAGCGTGGCACCAACGAATGACGAGCGGCGAGCGGCGCGTGAGCACCGCGCAAGCGGCAACGCTTGGCAGCCGGATCCCGACGCTCGAGACCAAGGTGGCCGGGCTGGCACGCGAGCTCGCCCTGTATCGGAGGGAGGCTGAGCGCCTCAGCGGCGAGCTCGCGTCGGCACACGAGCAGCTCGCTTCGGTTCAGTCGTCGGTGTCATGGCGCCTCACTGCCCCGCTTCGCGCGCTCAAGCGACGGGTTCGCGAGCGGCGCGAGGGCCTCGGCTAGGTCAACGGATGGCCTGGGTAGAGACCGAGTCGCTGTCGTTCAGCGCCCGACACGAAACCGACGACGACGCCTGCGCGCAGCGCACGCTCGACCGGCTCGAGGATCTGCGCCTTCGCCTCGAAGAGCGCTTCGACGACGCGCCGGGCGGGATCACGGTGATCGTCCATCCGGCGCCCGGATGGCTGGCCGCTGCCCATCCGTTCCTGCCGGCAGCGCGCCTGGCGGCGGCGCCCGCCGGACGGCGCTACCTCGCCGGCTGGGCGATGGCGTCCGAGCTCCACATCCTCAATGACGAGTACACCGACCGCCGCGCCGCCGGCGAGGACTCGCTGGCCGCGCTGCGCGGCACCGCTGAGCGTCTCTACGCGCAGATCGTGATCGCGGCCAACAACGACCGCCTGCCGCCGCCCTGGGGGCCGCGCAAGTTCGCGCGCTACGTCCGCTGGGCGTGGCTGATCGAGGGAGGTGCCCAGTACTTCGCCGGACAGACCTCGCTGTTCAGAGCCGCGGTCAACACCCGCATGCGCCAGGGAAAGCCGCCGGCGTTTCCACCCTCGGCGCGCGACGCGATTATCCTCGGCGGAACGATCTTCGACCTGCTCGAGCGCGAGCGCGGCCCCGACGCCTGCGCGGTGTTGGTCTCGCGACTGCGCCGGGAGGGAGCCGAGCGAGCAATCGAACTCGGCTTCGACGAGCGCTTTCGACACGTCGAGTCCGAGTGGCGCCGCCACCTGCGCGAGGACCTGCCGCGGGCGGGATCGCTGCGTGAGCTCGAGACGGAGGACCCGTTCGGCTAGTCCGGCGCCGTCAGGCGATCCGCGAGAGGGCCCAGACGACCAGGGCCGCGAGCGCGAGCGCGATCAACATCCCGAGCAGCAGCCGGCGGGCGCGATCGCGCTCGGAGCCGGCCGCCGGCGGGGCCGGTTGCTCCGAGGTGTCGGCGAGCAGCTCCCGCGCGGCCTCGTAGCCGGCCTCGGGGACGAGGATGTCGCGAGGGCCCGCGGCGAGGAAGTCGGGCACGTCGAAGCCGCGCGAGCGCCGCTCGTAGCTCGGGATCCCCTCCTCGAGCAGGATCCCCTGGATCAGCTGGGCCTCGGCAAGGTTCTGCGCGAACGCGACCTTGACCGGCTCGCCTCCGGTGTATTGCGGGCGCACCTTGCGCGCGCGCTCGTGCGCCGCGGTGATCGGCTCCTGCTCGGCGCGCCCGACGTAGACGAGTGGCATCTCGCAGTCCGGGCAAAATCGCTCGCTGAGCGTGAACTTGCGCGCGCAGGTCGGGCACGCGAGCGGCTCTGCGTCGTCCTCAGTCGACACGCAGCTCGATCTCCTCGACCGCCCCCTCGTCGATGCGAAATCCGCGCAGCACCGGTTCGTCGGCGGCCAGCGAACAGATCAGCCAGAGAACGCCCGGCCACCAGCGTGCCAGGTTGACGTCGGTCTGCGAGGGTCGCGCCTCGCTCTTGGGGTGTGAGTGAAAGATCGCGCCGATCTCCTCCCCCCGGGCCTCGATCTCGTTGGTGATCCGGATCTGATCCGCGGAATCGAGCTGAAAGCGCATCGGGCTGGCGAACTCGTTCGCGGCCGGAAAGTAGGCGGTGAGCTTGCCGTCGGCGGCGGCGACCATCCCGCAGCACTCGTTGGGGACGTCGGCCCGCGCATGTGCGACCAACTGGTCGCGAACCTGGCTCGAGATCCGCACCCGGGCGAGGCTAGCGTTAGGCACTCGCAACTTGCCACTCGCCACTTGCGTGAAGGTCGCAGCCGAGTGGCGAATGGCGAGTGGCGAATGGCGAGTGGCGAGCTCCGAGTCTCAATACCAGTGCGAGCCGGGATCGCGGCTCGGCTCACGCAGCTCGCCGGCAGCGGCGCCAAGCAGATTCGGATCGTCGCGCCCGAGCTCCCACAGCAGGTCGTCGAGCACCGGCGGGGAAATGCCGCTGCGCTCGGCGACCTCGGCGAAGGCGTCCCGCGTCGCCGCCCGGACCGGCTCGAGCTCACCCGGCTCGACCAGCCCACTGCGTAGCGCCAGTCGCATCAGCACGCTGTCGGCGCTGACCGCCCAGCTCTCGGGGTCGCTGACCACGAGCCAGCCGCGGCGCTCGCAGATCTTCGCCAGCAGCTGTGCCTTCTTCGCCAGCGGGTCGGCGTATGCGCGGTAGCGGGCGACGAGCGCAAGCAGGCCTCGCTCGCCGCCCAGCCGCGACTCGGCCGCGGCGAGCAGCGCCGCCGACGAGCCGCCGTGATCGCGCTCCAAACCGGCGGCGAGATCGCGCCAAAGCCACGCCCGGCGCTCCGGATCGGCGACGGTCTCACCCCCGATCGTGAACGCCTCGGCGACGTCCGCGGCGCTGACCGCCGTCAGCGCCGCGGCGGTGAGCCATCCCGGTCGCAGGCGGGCGGCGCGCAGGCCGACCGCCCACATCAGCGCGCTGCCGCACAACGGGCCCTGGGTGTCGACCGTGTGAGCGTCGCGGTAGCCGCTCTTGTGGTCGACCGCGCACAAGAAGAGCGCCGCGTCGGGGTCGGGGACGTGGGTGAACTCCGGAGGCGACCACGAGGCGCGCAGCGCCAGCACCCTGGCGACGACCGAGTCGAGCGCCGCCTGGCTCACCGCGCCATGTAGCGGCGCCGCTCGCCCGGCTCGAGCCGCTCGAGCGCGTAGCGCAGCATCGTCCTCGGCATCTCGGCGGCATGGCGATCGAGGAAGCCGCGCAGGGCGGTCTCGTCGCGCTTGCCGATCTCGCGCAGCATCCAGCCGACCGCTTTGTGGATCAGGTCGTGATCGTCGGCGAGCAGCCGCTCGGCCAGCCGCAGGGTCTGGTCGAAGCGCCCCTCGCGGATCAAGGAGAAGGTTGCGAGCACGGCGATCCGGCGGTCCCAGAGGCTCCCCGACGCGACCAGCGGGTCGAGCAGCTTGCGCGGACCGCGGCGAACCCTGTCCGCAAGCAGGTACTCGGCCGAAGCGTCGACCAGGTCCCAGTTGTTGACGCGGTCGCGGCAGTCGAGGTAGAGCTCGGCGATCCGCTCGCGCTCGGCGCGGTCACCGCGCTCGAAGCGCTCGCGCAGGATCGCGAGGGCGACGAAGCGGTGCTCGTGCAGTTCGCTCGCGAGCAGCTTCCGGCAGGTGTCGAGCGAAGCATCGCGATGGCCGCGGGCGACGCGGCGTTGGGGCGGTACGTAGATGCCGAGGAAGACGTCCCCCTCGGCGTACTCGCCCGGGCCGGTCTTGAAGAATCCCTGGAGGAAGCCGGCGCGCTCGGGATCCGCGAGCTCGGCGAGCTCGGTCGCGATCGCTCGCGCCTCGGGATCGGTCGCTGCCATGTACCGGTGTATTAGCCTCGCCGGGCGTGAGGCGCGTTCTGGTCACCGGCGGAGCCGGCTTCGTCGGGGCCAACATCTGCGTCGCGCTGGCTCGCGGTCGCGATCAGCTCGAGGTGGTCGCGTTCGACAACCTCCACCGCCGCGGGTCCGAGCTCAACCTGCCGCGGCTCGAGGCGGTGGGGGTGAGATTCGTCCGCGGCGACGTCCGCGAGCGCGCCGCGCTGGAGGCGATCGAGCCGATCGAGGCGCTGATCGAATGCTCGGCCGAGCCCTCGGCGCTGATCGGGATGAGCGGCGACACCTCCTACCCGGTGGAGACCAACCTGATCGGCGCCTATAACTGCCTCGAGCTCGCCCGGCGTGACGGCGCTCAGGTGATCTTCTTGTCTACCAGCCGCGTCTACCCCTACCCCGCGCTCGGCGAGCTGCGCCTGCGCGAGACCGAGACCCGGTTCGAGCTCGAGGCCGAACAGCCGCTCGCCGGCGCCTCGACCGCCGGGATCTCCGAGGATTTCCCGCTCGCCGGCCCGCGAACGATCTACGGCGCCACCAAGCTCGCCGCGGAGCTGCTGGTCACCGAGTACGCCGCCAACTTCCAGATCCCCACCGTGATCGACCGTTGCGGGGTAATCGCGGGCCCGTGGCAGATGGGACGCGTCGACCAGGGGGTGTTCACGTTCTGGCTCTTGCACCACCACTTCGAGCTGCCGCTCAGCTACATCGGCTACGCCGGCAGCGGCCTTCAGGTCCGCGACCTCCTGCACGTCGACGACCTGGTCGGACTGGTCGCCGATCAGCTCGACGACCCGCCGGCCTGGGACGGCTTCGTCGGCAACGTCGGCGGCGGGCGCGAGCGCAGCCTCTCGCTGCTCGAGACAACCGAAATCTGCCGGGCGCTGACGGGCAACATCGTGGCGATCACTAGCTCGCCCGAGCAGCGGCCCGGCGATGTTCCCCTATACATCTCCGACTGCTCGCGACTCGGCCGGGTCTCCGCATGGGAACCGCGCAAACGGCCTCGGGAGGTGCTCGCGGACATCAACGCCTGGATCACCGACAACGAGGCCTCGGTCGCCGCCTCACTGGGGCTCGCTCCGTGAGGGCCGCGGTGGTCACCGGATCGGGGGGGCTGGTGGGCTCGGAGTCGGTGCGCGGGCTGACCGAGGCCGGGTTCGAGGTGGTCGGGATCGAGAACGATATGCGCAGCCGCTTCTTCGGGCCGCAAGCCTCGACGCGACCGGTGACCGAGGCGCTGCGTGCCGAGGTGCCCGGCTTCCACCACGTCGAGCTCGACATCCGCGACGCCGACGGCGTCGACCGAGTCTTCGCCCGGGCCCCGGGGCCGATCGAGGTGATCGTCCACGCCGCAGCCCAGCCCTCGCACGACTGGGCCGCCCGCGATCCTCAGACCGACTTCTCGGTCAACGCCCAGGGGACGCTCAACCTGCTCGAGGCCGCGCGCGCCCACGCCCCCGACGCTCCCTTCATCTTCTGCTCGACCAACAAGCTCTACGGCGACCGGCCCAACCAGCTGCCGTTCGAGGAGCACGAGACCCGGCTCGAGCTTCCGGCGTCGCATCGCTGGTTCGGCGGGATCGACACCTCGATGTCGATCGACGCCACCCTGCACTCGCTGTTCGGCGCTTCGAAGGCCGCCGCCGACCTGCTCGTCCAGGAGTACGGTCGCTATTTCGAGATGCCGACGGTCTGCTTTCGCGCCGGCTGTATCACCGGTCCGCGCCATGCCGGCGCCGAGCTGCACGGGTTCCTCGCCTACCTGATGCGCTGCGTGGCCACGGGCGCGCCGTACACGGTCCACGGCTACGGCGGCAAGCAGGTCCGCGACAACCTCCACAGCGCCGATCTCGTCAGCGCCTTCGAGGCCTTCAGGCGCGATCCGAAGCCCGCGGCCGTCTACAACATCGGCGGTGGGCGCGACTCGAACTGCTCGATGCTCGAGGCGATCGCCGCCTGCGAGCGGATCGCCGGCCGCGAGCTCGACTGGACCCTGGCCGAGCCGCCGCGCGTTGGCGACCACCGCTGGTGGATCTCGGACCTGTCGCAGTTCCGGGCTGACTACCCGGGCTGGCGTCCCGAGCGCGGGACCGAGCAGATCCTGGGCGAGATCCTCGACCGCAACGCCGAAGGGTGGCACGCCGGGCGATGAGCCGGCCGAACCACCTGGAACGCTGGCGCGAGTGGCGGTTGCGCCGGGCGTTCAAGCGGACCGCCGGACCGAAGCTGATCGCCGCGTTTGCGGACCTCCACCCCCGGGGCTTCTTCATCGAGATCGGCGCCAACGACGGCGAAACCGGCAGCCAGCTCAAGGAGCACATCCGCCGAACGCAGTGGCGCGGGATCATGGTCGAGCCGGCTCCCGACGCCTTCGAGCGCTTGTGCAGAAACTACGCCGAGCTGGAGCGGGTTGCGGTCGAGCACGCCGCGATCTCCGAGCACGACGGTCTAGTGCCCTTTTACGAGGTCGCCGCGCGCGATCCTGACGCCCCCGGCGCGAACACCGAGTCCACCGCTTGGCTCGGCGCGCTGGGGTCGCTCTCGCGCGACCAGTTGCTTCGTCACGCCCCGCTGATCGCCGACGTCGAGCGACGGATCACGGCCTCCGAGGTCCGATGCCTGACTCTGCGCTCGCTGTGCCGCAAGCACGCGGTCGAGCGGATCGATCTTCTCCTCGTCGATACCGAGGGACACGACGACGTGATCCTGCGCCAGCTCGACTTCGAGCGCCTGCGTCCGCGGTTGATCATCTACGAGCACCTGCATCTGACACGCGCCCGCCGCGACGCCTGCCGGGAGCTGCTCGAGCACGCGGGCTACGAGTGCATGGAGGAGTTCTTCGACACGCACTGCATCGATTCGAACGGAGACCCCGCGCTGCGAAGCGCGTTCCGCGGTCTGCGACCCCGGCTGGCGCCCGTGTACGCCGACTCCGCCGAGAAGCGCGAACCCTAGCGCTGTGCGCTTACCCCGTCCGCCTTTACGGCACAATCCGCCGTCCGCATGAGTTCCGAGGCCGTGCCGAGCATCGAGGCCCAGGCGTCATCCCCGGTCCCGCCGCGGGTGATCGTCGTGATGCCCGCCTGGAACGCCGCCAGGACGGTCTCCGACACCGTGGCGGCGATCCCCGCGGGACTGGTCCACGAGCTGATCCTGGTCGACGACAAGTCGACCGACGAGACGGTCGAGCTGGCCCGCTCGCTGCCGCTTCACTTGATATGGCACCCGCACAACGTCGGCTACGGCGGCAATCAGAAGACCTGCTATCTCGAGGCGCTGCAGCGGGGCGCCGACGTCGTGATCATGCTCCACCCCGACGGCCAGTACGACCCAGAGATCCTGCCACGGATGGTGCGCCCGATCGTTGACGGCGAGGCCGACATGGTGCTCGGCTCGCGATTCGCGGCCCCTGGGAGCGCGCGGGCCGGCGGGATGCCGCTCTACAAGTACATCGCCAATCGCTTTTTGACCACGATCGAGAACCGCGTCCTCGGCACCGATCTCTCCGAGCTCCATACCGGCTACCGGGCCTACTCGCGCGAGCTGTTGCTGACCGTGCCGTTCCTGCGCAACTCACTCGACTTCAGCTTCGACTCCGAGATGATCATGCAGGCGGTCCACTTCGGCTTCCGGATCGGCGAAGTACCGACCCGGACGCGCTATTTCGCCGATGCGTCGTCGGTGTCGCTGAAGCCGGCGGTCGTCTATGGGTGCAAGACGCTGTGGACCGCGCTGCGATTCCTACTCCACCGGCGCGGGATCGCCCGCTCGCGCAAGTTCTCGGCCTAGCCGGTGGGTGAGGCCGAGACGCCGGCGGCCGCCTGCCAATGGTGCGGAGCGGCACTGGGCCGCGGGGCGGCATCGGCCCCCGGAGGACGTCTGTGCGGGCGCTGCGGTGCCACGACCACGTACCCGACCCCCTCCGACGCCGAGCTCGAGCTCGCCTACGAGGGCTGGTACCGACCGCGGCGCGGGCGATTCGGCGCCCTCGGCGACGCCCTCCTGTCGCGCTCGCGCACCTCGCTGGCGGCGGTGATCGACGATCGTGCCCCGCGCGGGCCCGTACTCGACGTGGGTGCCGGTGATGGAACCCTGGTGCGGGCGCTTCGCACCCGCGGGCGTGAGGCGATCGGGATCGAGCGCCGGGCCGACGGCGAGGGGATCATCGACGCCGACCCTCGCGACATCGACCGCGAGTTCTCGGCGATCGTCTTCTGGCATTCGCTCGAGCACCTGCGCGACGCCGGATCGGCGCTCGCCCATACCGCCGGCCTGCTGCGGCCCGGCGGGATCCTCGTGATCGCGATGCCGAACTCCGCCAGCCTGCAGGCGCGCGCATTCGGCGACAGCTGGCTCGCCCTCGATCTACCCCGCCACCTCGTCCACGTCCCGGCGCCCGCCCTGCGCCGGCGCCTCGCGGACCTGGGCCTCGAGGTCGAGCGCGTCAGCTACGTGCGAGGAGGCCAGGTGCTGTTCGGGTGGGCATACGGCCTGGTGAACGCGCTTCCGGGAAGTCCCGACCTCTATGACGCGATCCGCATACCCGAGGCACGCCGGCGGCCGATCTCGGCCGGTCGACGCGCGGGGACCCTGGCCGCAGCCGTCGCCCTGGCGCCGGTGGCTGCGCTCGCAGCCGCGGCCGAGGTGGCGATGCGCCGTGGAGGTACCGTCTATGCGCAGGCGCGGCGCGCCTAGACTTCGCGGGCTGTGAGCGGGGCCGATCTCCCGCGGGCCGGTGCTGCCCGCTTCGAAGTAGCGACGGTCGTGGCCTGGCTTTCGCGCAACGCGCTCATCCTCGTCGTCGCCCTCGGGGCGGCGATCCGCTTCGCGACCATCGGCAGTCAGGGCTTCTGGCTCGACGAGCAAGTCACGGTCAGCCTCGTGCAGCTGGCGCCGACGGACCTGCTCAGGTCGGTGGTCGAGGGCGAGTCGAACCCGCCGCTCTACTACCTGCTGCAGGGCGGCTGGGAGCGGGTCTTCGGCAGCTCCGAGCTCGGGATCCGCTCGCTCACGGCCCTTCTGGGCACGGCGGCGATCCCGTTCGTCTACGGCGCCGCGAGCGCGTTCCACACCCGCCGGGCGGGCCTGATCGCGGCCGCGCTTGCCGCGACAAGCCCGCTGCTGATCTGGTACGCGCAGGAGGCCCGCAACTACGAGCAGCTCCTCTTCCTCTCGGCGCTGTCGCTGTTCTGCTTCGCCCGGGCGCTCGACGATCGCGGACACCGGTGGCTCTGGGCATGGGCGCTGGCCAGCGCGCTGACCCTGTGCACGCACTACTTCGCCGTCTTCATGATCGTCCCCCAGGCGATCGTGCTGCTCGCGCGCCGTCCGGGCTCGCGGGTCGACACGGTGTTGCCGATGGGTGCGATCGCGATCGTCGGCCTCGCCCTGCTGCCGCTGGTCGCCTACCAGCGTGGCAGGGGGGACTGGATCGACGAGTACTCGCTGGTCGCGCGGGCGCTGAACGTGCCCGAGCACTTCGCCGCCGGCTACCAGGTGCCGTGGCGGGCGCTGCCGGTCGTCGTCGTCGTCGCGATCGCGGTGATCGGCGTCTACGGCGCCCCGCGCGCCGAGCCCAGGGCGCGCCGGGCGCTCGGCGTCTGCGCGACGATCGCGCTGGGCGGGCTCGCCCTGCTGCTGATCGCCGCCGCGATCGGCAACGACTACATCCTGACCCGCAACCTGATCGGCTTCTGGCTGGTGGTGGCCGTCGCGCTGGCGGTCGCCCTCGCCTCGCTGAGAGGCAGGTGGCTCGGGACCGGCACCGCGGTGGCGCTCTGCCTGCTCGGCGCCGGGCTCGCAATCTGGAACGCAACCACGACCGCGGCCCAGCGCCCGAGCTATTCGCAGGTCGCCGAGGCGCTCGGTCCGACCGCGGGCCCGCGGCTGATCATCTCCCAGAGCAGCTTCAGCTCGCCGCTGGTCCTCTACCTCGACGGGGCCCGCGTTGCGAGCGACGAAGACCTCCGAACCCGGGAGCTGGTGGTGATCGAGCCGCGCCCGACCGACGACTATGCCGTCGGCACCTGCCTCTGGCTTCCCACGTGCGGGGGCGAGGACGTCGAGCCGCCGCCGCGCTTCGAGCCGCCTCCGGGCTTCGAGGCCGTACGGACCGCCACCACCGAGTCGTTCGCCTACACCGTCTATGAGGCACCCCGGCCCGTGGCGATCGAGCGCCCGGTCGAGTATTTCACCCCCCGGGTCTTCGTCCAGGAACCGGCGTGATCGCCCGCGTCGCGTCGTCGACGTGGACCCTCGGCGCGATCGTGTTCGCACTCACCTGGGGCGGCGGGATCGCCGAGCTGATCCCGCCGAACATCGACAACTCCTTCCACGCCGGGCTGCAGATGGCCGCCGCCAGGGGGCTCTCATTCGGGCCCGACATTCTGGTCACCTACGGGCCGCTCGGGTTCCTGAAATCGAACCTGATCTTCGAGCCGTGGCCGGCGCGATTGGCAGGCATCTACGGGATCGCCCTGCACCTCTCGCTCTCGCTCAGCCTGGTGTGGGGCGCGCGGCGCAACTTCGGCCCCGTCCTCGGCTTCGCGATCGCGCTCGTCGCCGCCGTGCTCGCGCGCGGTGACCTGACGCTGATCGCCGTCCGCGACGACGCCGCAGTCGTCGTCGTCGCCTTCATCTGGTGCGTCGCCGCGCTCAGCGAAGGCTCCCCGGACTGGACCCGCAGGCTGCTCGTCTGGGGAGGCGGGCCGTTCGCCGCGATCGAGCTGCTGGCGAAGGTCAACCCGGGCGTGCTGGTGCTCGCGATCGTCGCGATCGCCGTGCTCGCGATCGAGCGCAACCGGCTGCGCAACCTCGCCATCCTCAGCGGCGGGTTCGCCGCCACTGCGCTGGCCCTGTGGCTGATCAGCGGCCAGGCGCTGGGCGACGTCTGGACGTTCGCCGGCGGCACGGTGCAGATCGTCGCCGGGTACTCGGCGGGAGCGAGCATCGACTACGGCGGGCGCGGCTACGACTACTTCCTCGCGGGCGTGCTGCTCGCCGCGATCGCGGCCGCCGCCTGGCTCTCGACCCGAGCTCTCGACCCACGGCGCCGGATCGCGACCCTGGCGATCACCGCGATCGTCGCGTTCACCGCGGTCAAGGGGGGCTTCGTCGCCCACGACATCTTTCACATGGGGGCCTTCTACGCAACCATGCTGGGCGTCCTGATCGCCTTTCCGCTGCCGCGCCTGGCGCCGGTCCGCTACACGGCCCTCGGCGCCACCGTCGCTGCGGCCGCAATGGGGTTCACGACCACTCAGGCCGGCGACCCGCGCACCGACAACCCGGGCTACCCGATGGTCAACCCGATCGGCAACCTGGCTCACGGCGCCGAGACCGTGATCACGCTCGCGTCGGGGCGGCTCGAGGACGAGATCGACGAGCGCCGGGAGCGCGCGATCGCCACCTACGACATCGATCCCGGAACCCTCGCCGAGCTCCGCGGGCACAGCGTCCACGTCGATCCCTCGGAGGCCGCCGCCGCCTGGGCCTACGGCCTCGACTGGCGCCCGCTGCCGGTCTTTCAGCCCTACATCGCCTGGACGCCGGAGCTCGACCGCCGAAACGCGGAGGCGCTCGCGGATCCGGACGGCCCGCAGAGGGTCCTGCGCCAGAATCTCGACGCGCTCGGTCGCTATCCGGCATACGAGTCTCCGGAGACGATGCTGACAATGCTCTGCAACTTTGAGGCGGTGCGCACGACCGAGAGCTGGCAGGTGCTGGAGCGTGTCCCAGACCGCTGCGGCGAACCCAGGCTGCTCAGCTCGGGCCCGGCCGCCGTCGCGGTGCCGATCGATGTGCCTCGCGCCGGTCGCGACGAGGTCGTCTTCGCCCGAGTCAGCGGACTCGGGATCGCCGGGCTCGAGCGGCTGCGCAGCCTTCTGCTGCGCGCTCCCGCCAGGCAGGTGGCCTTCTCCGACGACCCGCGGCTTTGGACCTTTACGGCCGCGAACGCTGAGCAGGGCCTCCTCTTGCGGGCGCCGAAGTCGGTCGACTTCCCCGAGCCGCTGGCGCTGGCGCCGAACGCCGACCAGGTCAGCTTCCTGATCGGGGGCACGGGTGCCGACAGGACGCTGATCGTCGACTTCTACGCGATGCCGGTCTCGGCTCGTCGGCCGGAGTAGAAGGGCGATCGCCACCGCGGTGAGATCGCACGGCCGGCGTTACCGTGGCGGGGTCTGACAGCCGCCAGCCAACACTCCACCGACCGGGCGACGGCGTTTTACTGCGTCGCCGACGAGCGCTACTTCCCGGGCGTGGCCGCGCTCGTCAACTCGCTCCGGTTGGTGGGCCATCGCGAGCGCGTGGTGCTGCTCGACTGCGGGCTCACCGAGGCCCAGCGCCGGCTGCTCGAACCACAGGTCGAGCTCGTCGACGGGCCCACAGATACACCGCCGTGGCTACTGAAGACGGTGGCGCCGCTGGAGCGCCCGGCCACGGTGATGGTATTGCTCGACGCCGACCTGGTCGTGACCCGGCCGCTGGCCCCCCTGATCGAGCGCGCCGCGCAGGGGCGGTTGGTGGCCTTCCGTAACCCGGTCGACCGGTTCGTGCCCGAATGGGGTGACCTCCTGGAGTTGGGCACGGCAAGGCGCCGCGACTACCTGAGCTCGGCGGCGATCCTGGTCGAACGCGGGCTCGGAGAACGGGTGTTGGGCCTGATGGACGACCGCCAACAGATCGTCGACTTCGAGCTCACGCATTGGCGAGACGAGCTCGAGGGGTACGCGTTCACCTTCGCCGATCAGGACGTCTTCAACGCGATCCTGGCGACCGTGGTCGAACCCTCGAGCGTGATCGCGCTCGATCAACGCCTTGCCCCGACACCCCCGTTCAGCGGTCTCGAGGTGGTCGACGAAGCATCGCTTCGCTGCGCCTATGACGACGCCGTCGAGCCCTTCTTGGTCCATCATCACGTCGTCAAGCCCTGGCTCGAGCCCACCCACCACGGCGTCTACTCGCGACTGCTGCGCCGGCTTCTGATCGGCGAGGGTCTCGCCATCCGCGTCCCCGAGCACGAGGTCCCATCACACCTGCGCCGCGGCCTGATCGCGTTCGCGCTGCGGACCGGGGTGAACGTGCGCGAGCGCCTGCGCTGGCACGTGCGCGAACCGCTCGCGCGAGCCCGCCACGGGGCCGGACGGTGAGCGCGAGCTTCTACTGCATCGCCGACGAGCGCTACTTCCTCGGTGCCGTCGGCCTGCTCAACTCCCTGCGGCTGGTGGGCCACAGCGAGCCGATCGTGGTGCTCGACTGCGGCCTCAGCGACCCCCAGCGCGAACTGCTCGCGCCGCAGGCCGAGCTGATCGACGCTCCCTCCGGCGCGCCGCCGACGCTGCTGAAGACGATCGCGCCGTCACGCCGGCCGGCGGAGACGATGATCCTGATCGATACCGACATGATCGTCACCCGGCGGCTCGACGACCTGATCGAAACCGCGGCCGGCGCCGCGGTCGGGTTTCGCAATGACATCGACCGCCATGTGCCGGAGTGGTCGTCGGTCCTGGGACTGGGAGACCTACGGCGCCATCCCTATCTCAGCTTCGGCTTTCTGGCGCTCGGCGGCGAGCGCGCCGTCGAGGTGGTCGACTTGCTCGGCGAGCTGCAGGCTCGGATCGACTTCGAGCGCACCTACTGGCGGCAGCGGAGGGTCACCGACTACCCGTTGCTCTACGCCGACCAGGACGTCCTGAACGCGATCCTGGCGGCTCGCCTTGAACCGACCGAAGTGGTCGCCCTCGACCAACGCCTGGCGCCATTGCCGCCGTTTGCCGGGCTGCGCGTCGCCGACGAGCGATCGCTTCGCTGCGCCTACGCCGACGGGACCGAGCCGTACATGATCCATCACTGGCTGGCGAAGCCGTGGCTCGAGCCCACCCACCACGGGGTCTACTCTCGCCTGCTGCGGAGGCTGCTGGTCGGCGAGGACGTGGCGATCCGCGTTCCGCCGCAGATGATCCCGTTGCGATTTCGGCACGGCGTGGCCGCGTTCGCCGATCGGATGCGGATCAACGCCCGGGAGCGGTTCCGCTACCACGTGCGCGAGCCGCTGGCGCGCAGGGGAGCCCGGTGAGCGCCGCCTTCTACTGCATCTCGAGTGACGTCTATTTCCTGGCGGCGGTCGGGATGGTCAACTCCTTGCGCTTGGTCGGCCATACCGAGCCGGTGTTCGTTCTCGACTGCGGCCTCACTCGCGAGCAGCGGCGTCTGCTCGAGCGGGAGGCGACCGTTGTCGACGGTCCGAACGACGAGCCGCACTTCCTGCTCAAGACCATGGTCGCGGCTCGCCGGCCCGCCGAGGTCATGATCCTGATCGATGCCGACATCGTGGTCACCCGATCGCTCGCCCCGCTGATCGAAGAGGCCCGACGCGGCGGGGTGGTTGCCGGGCAGACAGGGCTCGATCGGTTCCGTCCCGAGTGGGCCGAGCTGCTCGACCTCGGCCCGCTGGCGCGAAAGCCCTACGTCTCCTCGGCGCTCGTGGTCCTCGGCGGCGAGCTCGGCGCCAAGGTAATCGAGCTGGTGGACGACCGGCTCGACCGGGTCGACTTCGAGCGCACCTACTTTCGCCGCAACGTCACCGGCTACCCGCTCCTGCACGCTGAGGAGGACGTGCTCAACGCGGTCCTGGCGGCGACCGCCGAGGATGATCAGCTCGTGGCCTTCGACCAGCGCCTCTCGGCGAGCCCGCCGTTCGAGGGTCTCGAGGTTCGCGACGCGCGTACGCTTCGCTGCGCCTATGCCGACGGGTTGGAGCCCTACGTCGTCCATCACTGGCTCGCCAAGCCCTGGCTCGAACCGACCTACGACGGTGTCTACTCCCAGCTGCTCCGAAGGTTGCTGGTCGGCGACGACGTCGCGGTGAGGATCCCCCTGGACTGGGTGCCGCGGCGCTTTCGCGACGGTGTCCGCGGACTCGCCGAGCGCAAGGCGATCAACCTTCGCGAGCGCCTGCGCTCGCGCTTCGGTGGGGAACCTTCGAGCCCGAGGCGCCGGGCCCGGGCGTGAAGGCCGCGTTCTACTGCGTCGCCGACGAGCGCTACTTCCTCGGCGCCGTCGGCCTGATCAACTCGCTGCGAATCGTCGGCCATCGGGAGCCCGTATTTCTCCTCGACTGCGGACTCACGGGCTCGCAGCGGTCGCTGCTGTCGGAACAGGCGCGGATCGTCGACGCGCCGGCGGCCACCCCGCCATGGCTGCTGAAGACCGTCGCCCCGCTCGCCCATCCGGCGGAGACGGCGGTGCTCGTCGACACCGACGTGATCGCCACGAGGCCGCTGTCGGCTCTGATCGAACGCGCGGCCGGCGGGCGTGCGCTGGCATTTCGGGACCCGCAGGAGCGCCACGACCGCCGCTGGGGTGAGCTGCTCGGCCTCGGAGCGGCGCGACGCGAGCCCTATGTGTCCTCGGGCGTCGTCTTCTTGGGCGGCGATCTGCGGGCTCGCGTGCTGGAACTGCTCGACGAGGGCCAGAAGCGGGTCGATTTCGAGCTCACCTTCTGGCGCCGCAACGTGCGCGACTACCCGTTCCTGTACGCCGACCAGGACGTCCTCAACGGGATCCTCGCGACGGCCGTACCTCGCGAGGCGGTCGGGGCGCTCGACCAGCGCCTCGCCGCCACCCCACCGTTTCGCGGGCTTCGGATCGCCGACGCGGCCTCCCTGCGCTGCGTTTATCGCGACGGAACCTCGCCCTTCGTCCTGCACCAGTACGTGCGCAAGCCGTGGCTGGAGGCGACCTACCACGGCGCCTACTCGCGGCTGCTTCGACGTCTGCTGTTGGCCGCGGACGTCGCGATCAGGCCGCCGCAGGGAGAGCTGCCGCTGCGGCTCCGCCGCGGGCTCCTGGCCCGCCTGGACCGAACCCGGGTCAACGCGGCCGACTTCATGCGCTGGCACCTCGGCGACCGGCTGCCGCAGCCGATCGCGACCCGGATCGAGGATCGGCGCCGGCTGCGGGAGGCGAGAGGCAGTTGACGGAGGTCGCCTTCTACTGCGTTTCGAGCGAGCTCTACTTCCCGGCCACCGTCGGGCTCGTCAACTCGCTGCGGATGAACGGACACAACGAGCCGGTCTACGTCCTCGACCGCGGAATGTCCGCCGCCCACCGGCGGCTGATCTCGAGCGAGGCGACCCTCGTCGAGGGTGAGCCCGAGGTGCCTCCCTACCTCTCGAAGACGATCGCCCCGCTGCTCCATCCGGCCGAGGTGATGGTCGTGATCGACGTCGACATGGTCGCGGTGCGGTCGCTCGCGCCGCTGATCGCGCAAGCTGCGGACGGTCGCGTCCTCGCGGTCAAAGACGGCCTCGATCGCTTCGTACCCGAGTGGGGTGAGCTGCTCGACCTGGGCAGAGCCGAGCATCGTCCGTACGTCTCCTCCGGCCTCGTCGTCCTCGGTGGCGCGGTCGGCCGCGAGGCGCTCGAGCTCTGGGACGATCGGCGGCGTCGGGTCTCCTACGAGCGCTCCTACTTCGAGCGCGACGACGCCGGGTATGCGTTTCGCTACATCGATCAGGACGTGTTGAACGCGATCCTTTGCACGCGTGTGAGCCCGGATCAGGTCACCGTCCTCCCACCCGAGGCGGCGCCCGTGCCGCCGTTCCGGGGCCTGCGGCTGACCGGAGCCACACCGCTGCGCTGCGTCAACGGCGACGACAGCGAGCCCTACGTGGTCCACCAGTTCGTGCGCAAGCCCTGGGTCGAGCCGATGTACCACAGCCCGTACTCCGAGCTTCTGGCTCGCGCCTGGCGCTCGCCCGATGCCCCGGTGCGTCTGCCCGAGGACGAGATCCCGCTTCGAATGCGCACTGGCCTGCTGGCGCGCATCGAGCGCCGGCGGGTCGACGCATACGACTTGGTTCGCTGGTATGCCCGCGACGTGATCCCCGAGTGGATCGAGGCCCGGCGCCGCACCGGCTCCGGGGTCCCGCGGTGATCGAGGCAGCGTTCTACTGCGTCGCCGACGAGCGCTACTTCCTCGGCGCCGTGGGGCTGATCAACTCGCTGCGCCTTCAGGGCCACACCGAGCCGGTGTTCGTCCTCGACCTCGGGATGAACGAGACCCAGCGGGCGACGGTGGCCGCCGAGGCCACGGTGGTGGCGGGCCACCCGGCGGCAACGCCGTGGCTCTCGAAGACCGTTGCGCCGCTGCGGCACCCGGCGAGGACGGCCGTGCTCATCGACGTCGACATGATCGCCACCCGCTCGGTCGCCGGGTTGATCGAGCGGGCCGCGGGCGGGCGCGTGATCGCGTTCGAGAACGATCGCGATAGGTTCGTGCCGGAATGGGGCGAGTTGCTCGACCTCGGCCCCATGACCCGCGCGCGCTACGTGTCATCGGGCCTCGTCGTCGCCGGCGGGGATCTCGGGGCGGAGCTGATCGCGCTGCTCGATGACCGTCAACGGCGGGTCCAGATCGAGCGCACGATCTTCGGCGCCGGTGAGGACCGCTACCCGTTTCGGTTCCCCGAACAGGACGTCTTGAACGCGATCCTCTGCACGCGCACCGATCCGTCGCGGATCGAACGGCTTCCCAACGACCTGGCGCCGAATCCGCCCTTCGCCGGCCTGCGGCTGAGCGATCCGAAGGCGTTGCGCTGCGTGCTCCCGGACGACACCGAGCCTTACGTCCTGCACCACTTCGATCGCAAGCCTTGGCTGCACGCGATGTACCACGGGCTCTATTCGCGCCTGCTCGCGCGGCTGCTGCTGGCGGACGATGTCGCGATCCGGGTGCCGGCCGAGCAGGTGCCGCTGCGGCTGCGCTCCGGGCCGCTGGCGCGGGTCGAGCGGCTGCGGGTCGACTCGATCGACGTGCTGCGCCGACATGGTCTCGAGCGGATCCGGGGACGCGCGTGACCGGCAGCGTCGGCGACCTGGCCTTCTACTGCGTCACCGGACGCGACTTCTTTCCCGGCGCGGTGGCGATGATCAACTCGATTCGCCTCCAGGGCCACGGCGAGCCGGTGTTCGTGCTCGACTGCGGGATGACGCGAGCGCAGCGAGCCAAGCTGGCGTCGCACGCGACCCTGGTCACGGCCCCGTCCGGTGCCGCGCCGAGCACGCTGAAGCTGGTCGTCCCGAGAGCCCGGCCTGCGGGGACCATGGTGCTGCTCGATTCCGACCTCATCGCCACCCGTCCGCTCACGGAGCTGATCGAGCCGGCCCGGAGCGGGCGCCTGGCGGCGTTCGAGAACGACGGCGATCGCTACTTCGTCGAATGGAGCGCGCTGCTCGACCTCCCACCGGTGCGGCGAGGCCCCTACTTCACCTCGAGCGCGGTCGCGATCGGGGGTGCGATCGCCGCCCGGCTGCTGCCGCTGGTCGCCGACCGCCAGCGGGCAATCCCCGAGCGGCGAACCTGGGTCGGGGGCGGCGACCCCGGCGACCCGCTGTTCTTCTTCGACCAAGACGTGCTCAACGCCGCCGCCCGATCGGTTCTCGATCCCGATCAGCTGGTCACGCTGCCGCCGCGGCTTGCGCCGATCCCCCCGTTCGCCGGGGTCAGGGTGGTGAACGGGCGGGCGCTGCGATGCAAGCTGGCGGGCGGCGGCGAGCCCGCCGTCCTCCACCACGCCTCGCGAAAGCCCTGGCTGGTACCGGTCCGGACGAACCCCTACTCCCGCCTGCTCACCCGACTGCTCTTGGCCGAGGACGTCCCGATCCGCCTCGAGCCCGGCGAGCTGCCCCTGCGCCTGCGGACCGGGGCTGCCGCCACCGCCGCACGGCTGCGCACGGACGCCCTCCTGACCGCGCCGGGGATCGCTCGCCGGCTGCGCCGCCGCCCACGGCCGGTGCCGGCATGGCCAAACTAGGCCGGCGCAAGGCAGCGGTGGCGCAATCGACGATCGTGATCGCCTCGATCGGCTGGACCGGGCACGTCCTTCCGGCGCTCGCGCTCGCGCGAGCCCTCCGCCAGCGCGGGCACCGGGTGATCGTCGAGACGTTCGAGCGCTGGCGTGCGCTGGTCGAGTCCGAGGGCCACGAGTTCGCCGCCGCTCCGCAGCGGATCGGCTTCGCGGGGCTCGAGGCCGATCCGGCGACCCCGAGCCTCGCCGGCGCTGCCGAGCGCTTCGGGTCCCTGGTCCGCGAGCTGCGGCCCGACGCGGTCGTCAGCGACCTGTTCACGCTGGCGCCGGCGCTCGGCGCAGAGCTCGCGGGAGTTCGTCGCGCGACGCTGATCCCGCATCCGTATCCGGTTCACGAGCCGGGTCTGCCCTTCTACCCGCTGGGCCTTCTGCCGCCGCGCACCGTGGCCGGCTCGCTGGCCTGGAAGGCGATCTGGCCGTCGATCGGGACCCGGTTGCCGAACACGCGCCTGCGCGAGGTGCGATCGGCGCTCGATCGCACCCGCGCCGCGCTCGGCCTCGCTCCGCTTGCCGGCTACGACGGTCAGATCAGCGGTCGGCTGGCGCTGGTGGCGACCTTCCCCCAACTCGAATACCCGCGCGCCTGGCCAGGGCACGTCCAGGTGACGGGACCGCTCCCGTTCGAGCTCGACGATGGCGAGTTCAGGCCGCCACCCGGAGCCGATCCGCTGGTCGTCGTCGCGGCGAGCACCGAGCGCGATCCCGAGCTGCGGCTGATCCGGTCGGTCACCGAGGCGCTGGACGGCGAACCGGTGCGGGTGCTGGCCTCGACCAACCGGCGCGGGCGTCTCGCATCGTGGTCGCTGCCGGCGAACGCGCGGGTCGTCGACTGGCTGTCCTACGGCGCCGCGATGCCGGAGGCCGACGTCGTCGTCTGCCACGGCGGCCATGGGACGGTGAGCCGCGTCCTCGCGGCGGGGTCGCCGGTCCTGGTCGTCCCGCCGGCCGGCGACATGGCCGAGAACGGCGCCAGGGTCACCTGGGCCGGCGCCGGCCTGATGCTGCCGCAGCGCTTGCTCTCCGCCTCGAGCCTGCGGGCTGCGGTGCGCCGGCTGCTGACCGAGGAGCGGTTTCGGCGCCGCGCCGGGGAGATCGCAACCTGGCATGCGGGCCACGACGGGCCCGCCCGCGCCGCCGACCTCGTCGAGGCGCTCGCGCGTGGCTAGTCTCCGGATCGTCGTCGGGGCCATCGGCCTCGCCGGGCACACGTTGCCGGCGCTGGGCCTCGGGGCTGCGCTTCGCGCGCGCGGTCACGAGGTCCTCTTCTGCGGCTGCGGGCGCTGGGGAGAGGCGGCGGTGGGCGCCGGCCTCGAGTTCGTGGACGGCGAGGGAAGCATTCTCGCCTCGGCCACGGGTGACGATCCGAGCCTGGCGCAGGCCGCGAGGCGGATGATCGAGCTCGCGCGGCGATTCGACGCCGGAGTGATCGTCGGCGACGGCCTCACGGCGGCGCCGGGGCTTGCTGCCGAGGCGGCCGGCATCCCCGGAGTGACCCTGCTGCCGGAGGTCTACCCGCACGCACCGCCAGGCTCGCCGAGCTTCTCGCTCGGCCTCTCGGCGCCGCGGACCCGGCTCGGGTCGCGCGCCTGGCAGGCGCTGGAACCGATCGTGGCGACCCGGCTACCGTCGACCGGATGGAGGCGGCCCGCGCACGCCGCGCTCAACCGCGAGCGCGCCGAGCTCGGGCTCGCTCCGCTGGCGCGCTTCGACGACCCGCAGCCGGGCCTGACGATCGTCGCAACCCTGCCCCAGCTCGAGTACCCGCGCCGGTGGCCCGAGGGGGTGAGGATCAGCGGGCCGATCGTCCACGATCTGCCCGCCGAGCCGGCGCAGCTGCCGCCCGGCGACCGGCCGCTGGTGGTGCTCGCGCCGAGCACCGTCAAGGACCCGGCGGGCAGCCTCGTTCGCACCGCGCTGTCGGCGCTCGGCGACGAGCCGGTGCGCGTCCTGGTCACGACCGGGGGTGCGGACCTGGGCCTCGCCGGTCACGACCCGGCGCGAGCTTCGAACGTGCTCGTCGCCGACTGGATCGACTACCCGAGCGCGCTCGACGCTGCCTCGCTGGTGATCTGCCACGGAAACCACGGCACCGTGGTCCGCTCGCTGCTCGCCGGCGTGCCCTTGGTGATCTCCCCGGCGATGCCCGACGACGCCGAGCACGGTGCCAGGGTTGCTTGGGCCGGCGCCGGGGCGATGGTGCCCGCGCGGCTGAACGGCAAGCGCGCGCTGCGCCTGGCGATCCGGCGCGTGCTCGCCGATCCCCGCTTCACCGAGACCGCGCGGGCGATCGCGGCGTCGACGACCGAACCGGCCGGCGCCGGCGCTGCCGCCCGTATGGTCGAGGAGCACGCGGGCCGCGCGGTGGCCCGGTGAACGTCCTCATCTCAGCCGGCTTCGCCGAGGGTCACGCGCTGCCGGCCCTCGCGCTCGCCCGGGCGCTGGTGGCCCGCGACCACGAAGTTGTGGTCGAGCTCTCCGAGCGCTGGCGGCCCACGGTCGAGGAGCTCGGAGCCGGCTTCGCGGCTGGGCGCGAGTACGAGCGCTTCCCCGCGGTTGCCGGGGCACGCGGTAAGCCGCCGTTGACCGAGGTGGCCGTCGAGCTGGCGTCGCTCCTCCGCCGGCACCGCCCCGATCTCGTCGTCGCGGACTTCTCGAGCCCCGCCTCGGCGCTCGCCGCCGAGCTCGCGCGGGTGAAGCTGGCAACCCTGATCCCCACCGTGTATCCGGTCCAGGGCAGGGGTCTGCCGCCGTTCCTTGCCGGGCTGCTGGCGCCTCGGAGCGCGGCGGGTGCGCTCGCCTGGCGTCTGACCGGGCCGTTGGCGCGCTCTCTTCGCCCCAGCACCCGGTGGATCGCTCGCACGCCGGCGCTGATCGACGGCTCGCGGGCCGAGCTCGGCCTGCCCCCGATCGAGGCGGAAGGCCGGCCGCTGACCACCTTCGGGCCGCTTTCCCCGGGCCTCACCCTCGTGGCGACCTTTCCGGCGCTCGAGTACCCGCGCCGGTGGCCGGCCGACGTGCACGTCACCGGGCCGATGTCGTTCGACCTGCCCGAGCCCGAGGTCGGCCTTCCAAGCGGCGACGATCCGCTGGTCGTCATCGCCCCCAGCACGGTCCACGATCGCGACCACCGCCTGGTCGAGATGGCGCTCGCCGCGCTGGCGGGCGAGCGGGTGCGAGTGCTCGCGACCCTGAACCACCGCGGGGCGCGATGGGCGGGGGCGACGCCGGCCAACGCCGCGGTCACCGACTGGGCCTCCTACGCCCAGGTGATGGCGCCCGCGTCGCTGGCGATCTGCACCGGGGGCCAGGGAACCGTCGCCAGGGCACTGGCGGCCGGCACGCCGGCACTGGTCTGCCCACTCGACGCCGACAACGCCGAGAACGGCGCCAGGGTGACCTGGGCCGGCGCCGGACTGATGGTGCCGCGGCTGCTGCTCTCGCCGCGCACCCTGCGCGCCGCGGTTCGCCGGCTGCTCGGCGATCGGGGCTTCGCCGCCCGGGCGGCCGCGATCGCCGGCGCGGGCGACGGCGCCGAACGCGGGGCGCAGCTGCTCGAGCGCTACGCCACCGGCGCGACGGCGCCGCGGTAGGCCGCGAGCACCTCGCCGAACTCGCCCGAGGTCACCGCCCTCCCGCGATCGAGCCACAGGGCCCGGGGACAGATCCGGGCGAGCGCGACATGGTCGTGGCCGGCGGCGACCACGACCCCTCCGCGGGCGCGCAACTCGAGCACGTAGCGTTCGACGATCTCGCGAAACTCGTGGTCGAGCGCCTCGAAGACCTCGTCCAACAACAGCACGCTGGGCGAGATCACCTGGATCACAGCGAAGCCGAGCCGCGCCCGCATCCCCTCCGAGTAGGTGTGCACCGGGCGCTCGAAGGCATCGCCCAGATGTGCGCCCGCCGCCATCGAGCCGAGGCGGGCGCGGGCCTCGTCGCGGCTGAGGCCGGCGAGGACGCCGAGCAGCTCGGCGTTCTCGCGGCCGGTGAGCGGGGCCTGCAACCCGGCGTCCGTCGCCAGCAGCGAGCCGACCCGGCCCCGGACCCCGACCCGCCCCTCGTCGGACGGCATCACGCCCGCGAGCAGCCGCAGCAGCGTCGTCTTGCCCGAGCCCGTGCGCCCGACGACCGCGACCCCGGTGCCGGAAGCGACCTCGAGGGTCAATCCGCGCAGACCCCAAGCAGAGGCACGGACCCGGCGCAGGCGCGCGAGCGCGGGTGTCAGGACACGGCCCAGGTGGTCGAACTCGAACAGCACCCCGGCATGGTCGAGGTCGATCGCACCCGGCACCGGCGCGTCGCTCGCTCTCGTGGCGGACCCGCTCATCCGATCAGCTTCGCGAACTCCGATTGCTCGGAACGGAAGATCGGCCAGACGACGGCGAACACGACGACGGCCGTGCCGAGCGGCACCGCGAGCTCCCACGCGGCGGGCGCCTGGCCATAGAGGAAGACGTCACGAAAGGCTTCGAACAACCCGGTGAGCGGGTTGATCGGCAGCAGCCGCTCGCCGTCGCCCGTGACCTGGTCGAGTGCGATCAGGCCGGGCGCGAGAAAGAACATCGCCCGCACCAGCGAGACCGCGAACGGCATCAGCTCCGGGTACCAGATGCCGATCAGCGCCCCCGGGTATGCGAGCGCGATCGCAAACGCGATCGTGACCGCGAACACCACCGGCACCCACGCCAGCGCGAACGTCGGCCCGACGCCGTAGAGGATCATCATCACCGGGATCATCGTCAGGCTTGCGGTCAGCACCACCGACTCGGTCGCCACCGACGAGATCGGGATCAGCGTCCTCGGGAAGCCCATATTGATGATGATCGAGCCGCGCAGGCCCACCGACTGCAGGGCGTTGATGACGCTCATCATCACCAGCTGGAAGGGGATGATCGCGCAGGCGAGGCTGAGCCCGGCCGCGGTTCCGCTGCGGTTAAGGACGACGCCGATCAGCACCAGGTAGATACCCAGCGCCGCCACCGGATCCAGCAACCATTTGACGAACCGGATCCGCCCCCGTCCGTACCGGATCAGGATGTCCGACCGGACCAGCTCGGCGAGGACGTCTGCGGAGCGCTGAAGCGCGGCGGCGGTCGCGCGCATCGCCGGGCCTCGCGGCCGCTAGGCGGCGAGATCGAGGTCGGCGAGGCCCTCGGCGAGCGGCCCCTCCTCGAGGTACTCCGCCTTGGTGTTCACCGACCAGACGTCATGCGCGGCGCCCTCGGTCCAGTTCAGCGTCGCGAGCATCGCGGTCCACATCGAGTGGTCCTGGTTGTTGTAGCGATGCAGGCCGTTGCGCCCGAAGGTGCTCAGGTTCTCGAAGTGCTCGAGGTAGCCGCGGATCTCGGCGACCGCCTCGCGGTACTTCGAGTCGTACATCGGATACGCCTTCGGCACGTGGACCTTGACCCCGTCGACGACCTGCGAGGGGTCGAGGAGGCCGATCGTCTCCAGCTCACGCACCGCCATCTCGACCGCCTCGGCGTCGGCCATCCGCCAGATCTCGTCGTCGGAGAAGCAGAAGTACTCGACCCCGAGGCACGCGGTGCCCGCGCGGACCATGTCGGGGCTCCAGGCGCCGAAGTTCTGCACCCGCCCGGCGCGGGTGCGCGGGTCGTGGAGGTAGATCCAGTTGTCGGGGAAGGGCTCGCGCTCGGTGGTCATCAGCGCCACCAGGCAGAGGTTGCGATAGCGCAGCTGGCGCGCGGCGGCGCGCACGTGGTCGGGCGCGGGCGGATCGAGGCTCTCGATCAGCTCCCCGAGCGGCATGCTCGAGAGCACCGCGTCGACGGGGTGGACGGTCTCGGCGCCGTCGGTGGCGACGACGATCCGCTCGACCCTCCCGGCGCTGTGATTGATCGCCACGCAGCGGTGGTTGCAGAGGACCGGGATCCCGCGTGCTTCGACCGCCTCGGCGAACGCCTCCCACATCTGGCCGGGCCCCAGCCGCGGGATAGAGGAACTCCTCGATCAGCGTCCGCGGCTCGCCGCGCTGGAGTCCGAGGATGCCGGACACCGCGTGCCAGAAGCTGAATTCCTGAATCCGCTGCGCCGCCCACTCGGCCTGGATCTCCGCACCCGAGATCCCCCAGACCTTCTCCGTGTAGGAGCGAAAGAAGGCGTCGTAGAGCCGGCGGCCGAAGCGGCCGACCACCCAGTCCTCGAAGGTCTTCGGGACCGCGCGCTTGAGCCGCCAGCGCCAGTAGAAGTAGGAGGCGGCACTGCGCAGCGACTCGACCACACCCAGGCCCTTGAAGACGTCCTGGGCACGCAGCGGATAGTTGAAGAAGCGGTCGCGGTAGTAGATCCGCGACATCCGCGGCCTCGTCAGCAGCTCGTCGCCGAGCATCTGCTCCCAAAGGCGCTGCACCGGCTCGAGCTTGGTGTAGAAGCGGTGACCGCCGAGGTCGAAGCGGTAGCCGTTGAACTCGACCGTCTTCGAGATCCCGCCGACGGTGCCGTCCGCCTCGAGCACGGTGGCGCTTCGCCCCGCGGTCGCCAGCACGTAGGCGGAGGTCAGCCCTGCGGGGCCCGCGCCCAGCACCGCCGCGCCGAGACCCTCGCCATTGTTGGCTCCTCCGCGCAAGGCGGGCAGTCTATCTCGCATCTGGTCGCGCCTCGCCGTTCGGTTCTGGAAAGCTTGCGCGGTGCGGGCCTTGCTCGAAAGCGTTCGCGGCTCCGAGTTCGCTGCCAGAACCCGGATGGCGCCACCGCTGACCCGGCTCGCGGTCGCTCGCGAGCCTCGCGCCCAACAGCTGCGCCGCGCGCTTCGCAGCACGCTGCTCGGCCGGGTGCCGCCCGCGGAGCGCGCCTGGGCGGACCGGATCGAGGCTCACCGGGAGGCGCTGTTCGCGCTCGCCGATCCCAGCGGGATGCCGTGCGTCGATGCCGCCGGTGGCCACTCGATCGGATCGCCGGAGACGACCGTCGGGGTCGCCTCGGCGTTCTTGAGCCTGCCGGCGCCCTGGTGCAGGCTGCTGATGCGGCTGATCGCGGAGATGGCCCCGCGATCCTGCCTCGAGCTCGGGACCGGATTCGGGATCTCGACCGCCTATCTGGCCGCAGCGCTGGAGCTGAACGGCCGCGGGCAGTTGACGACGCTCGATGGCTCACGCGAGTACGCGCGACGGGCTGCCGACGGCCTCGAGCAGCTCGGCCTGCGACGCGTGAAGCTCGCCGTAGGTCCGATCGCCGAGACGCTGATCAGCGAGGGCGAACGGCGCGCGCCGGTCGATTTCGTCTTCATCGATGCCGAGCACCAGACGCTGCCAACGATCGAGCACTTCGAGCGCGTCCGCCCACACCTGGCGGAGAACGCCGTCGTCGCCTTCGACGATGCCGACTGGCTACCCGTCCGCCGGGCGGTCGAGCAAATCAGGGGCCGATCCGGCATCGCGGGGTGGTTGATGGCCGGGCGCTTCGCATTCGTGATCGTCGGCCGCCATCCGGTGCCTTGACGGCGGCTCCGGGCTCCGCGCTGGGTGGAGCCGGCTACCGGGTTCTGATGGCCGGGGCCGCCGTCGTGATCGCCACTAGGCGCGGCGCCAGCCCCCGAGCCGTCGCGCGCGCGCTGTGCACCACCGGCCTGGACCGGATTCCGGCCGCCGAGCGGGCCTGGCTGGCGAGGATCGCCGCCTACCGCGTGCAGCTGGCCTCGGGCGGGATCGTCGAGTCGGCGAGCCCCGACGATCGTCGCCTGGCCGAGGCCGAGCGCCGGGCCGAGGCCGCCGACGCTTGCCTGTGGATGAGCCTGCCGCCGCTGCTCGGCACGCTGGTCATGCGCCTCGTTCGCGAGCTGGCACCGCGCCGCTGCCTCGAGCTCGGCACTGGCTTCGGCGTCTCGACCAGCTACCAGGCGGCTGCGCTGGAGCTGAGCGGCGCCGGCGACATCGTCAGCCTGGACCTCGAGGGCATGACCCGGATCGCCGGTCCCGGGCTCGCGGGCATCGGGCTCGGCGATCGGGTCGAGTTGCGCCCGGGACGCATCGAGGAGACCCTGCCCGGCGCGCTCGGGATGGCCGCCCCGATCGACTTCGCGCTGCTCGACGCCGACCACACCGAGGCCGGGACGGTGGGCGCCTTCGACGCGCTCGCGCCGCACCTCTCGCCCGGAGCGGTAATCATGGTCGATGACGTCAACTGGACCGCCGAGATGCGGCGTGCCTGGCAGGCGGTGCGTGCCCACCCGCACGTTGACGCATCGGTGCGGCTGCGAAGGATCGGCATCCTGATCATGGCTGATCACCGCGGCGGCGCATGAGGCCCGACGCCCACATCCCGCCCGACTCGTGGGCGGCGAGCACGGCACACCGGGCGCTGATGGCCGGCGGGTCCGTCCGGGCACCGGCGCTCGGCGGCTGGCGCGGATCGCTGGTCTCCTCGGCGCTTCGCTGGACGGCGTCGGAGCGCCCGGGCGAGGCCGAGCGCGAGGCACTGGACCGCGTCGAGGTGCGCCGGGCGGCCGTGCCGTTCGAGATGGCTGCAAGCGACGCGCCGTTCGGCTTCGGGCCGGCCACAGGATCGGCGCCGGAGCCCGAGCCCCCGTCTGCACCCGCCGATCCCGCCGCCAACCTCGGCGCAGCCTGGGAGGTCTGCCGGTGGTCGACGGTCCCACCTGTTTGGGGCCGCTTTCTGTTCGCGCTCGTCCGCAGGCTGGCGCCGCGGTCGTGCCTCGAGCTCGGCACCGGCCTCGGCCTCTCGGCGCTCTACCAGGCGGCGGCACTGGAGCTCAACGGCCGCGGGCGTCTGCTGACCCTCGATCGCGATCGCGCCGCTCGGATCGCCGAGCGCGGTTTCACCGAGTCGGGCCTCGCCGGCCGGGTCGAGCTCGAGTTCGGCGACATCGACGCGACGCTGCCGCGCGTCGCCGAGCGCGGCACGAGGTTCGAATTCGCCTACCTGGATGCGGAGCACTCGGAGGAGGCGACGGTTCGCCACTTCGACGTCGTGGTGCCGCTGCTGGCGGCGGGCGCGCTGGTCGTCCTCGACGACATTTCGCAGACCGCAGAGATGCGCCGCGCCTGGCGTACGGTTGCGGCCCGCAAGCGGGTGGCCGGCACCCTGGGGCTGAGGCGGCTCGGCGTGGTCGCCGTCTCGTGAGCCGGATCGGCGAGCTCGCGGCGCGGATCCCGCCCGACGCGCGGATCCGGAACGCGGCCCATCGCGGTCTCCTCGGGTCGGCTGCCCCGCTGGTGAACCGCCGGCGCGGCGATGAATGGCAACGGATCGCCCGCGCGATGCGGGCAACCGCGCGCGGGCGCTTCTCGCCCGGCGAGCGCGAGTGGATCGCGAGGATCGAGGCGCGCCGACAACGGGCCGCGGCCGAGTGGAAGAGGTCGGCGGCCGGGACCCCGGCGAGCGGCGGCGAGGGCCTGTGGGCGCCGCCGTTCCTGTGGAGCATGCCGCGGATCTGGGCGCGCTTCCTGATGCGGCTGGTCGGCGAGCTCGAGCCCCGCCGGAGCATCGAGCTCGGAAGCGGGTTCGGGGTCTCGGCGCTCTACCAGGGGGCGGCGCTCGAGCTGCTCGGGTCGGGGAGCCTCGACACGCTCGATCGTGAGCCGACCTTGATGCCGATCGCCGCGCGCGGCTTTCGCGAGCTCGGGCTCGACCGGAGGATCACCCTGACCTCCGGCGCCATCGGCTCGACCCTGGACGAGGTCGCCGCGCGGCTGGCGCCGATCGACTACGCGTTGATCGACGCCGAGCACACCGAGACGGCGACCGTGCACAACTTCGACGCACTCCGGCCACACCTCGCGGATCGCGCGGTGGTCGTCGTCGACGACATCCGCATGGACGCGGAGATGCGCCGCGCCTGGGAGACGATCCGGGAGCGGCCGGGGAACCTGCGGACTTTCAGCCTGCGGCGCCTCGGCCTGGTGGTGAACGGAACGCCCGCGTGAGCTCGCCCGCGCGCGGCATGCGCAATCGTCTCGAACGGATGGCGAGCGCCCCGGCGCTCGGCGCCGCGATCGCGTGCGCGGCGTTCATCGGCCTCACGATCTGGTGGGTGCTCTACGACAAGGCGCTGCCGGGCGGCGGCGACCCGGGCATCCACCTGTTCCAGGCGTCGAGCGCCGCCGATCGGATCGAGGGCCTCGACGTCGGCGGCCTGATCGACCTCGGCCCGGTCGGTGGCGAGTTCTTCTACCCGCCGCTGGTGCACGTGATTGGCGCGCTTCCGGCAGTCCTCGGCCTCGCGATTCAGGACTGGGGCACGGTGGCGATCAACCTGGTCTTCGTGCCGATCCTCGCGCTCGGCGTCTACCTCGTCGGCAAGCGCGTCTACGGCCCGCGCGCCGGGCTGCTCGCGGTCGTCTTCGCCCTCGGCACGCCGATGGTGCTCAGCCTCTTTCACGTCTTCGTCCTCGACGCTCCGCTCGCGGCGATGATCGCGGTCGCCGTCGCGGCGCTCGTCTACAGCGATCGCTTCGAGCGCCGCCGCGAGAGCCTGATCGCCGGCGTCCTGATCGGGCTGGCGCTGCTGATCAAGCCGGCGGCGCCCCTCTATCTGGTCGGACCGCTGGCGGTGATGCTGATCGCCGGGGGCTGGCGGCGCTGGCGCAACATCGCCCTGGCGACTCTGGCGGCGCTGATCATCGCCGGCCCCTACTACCTGATCCACCTGAACGAGATCCTCGACCTCGGCGAGCAGAGCACGATCGGCCCCGAGATCGGCGCCACCGGCGAGGCGTTCGACCGCGACGCGCGGATCTCCTACGACAACCTCTCCTGGTACGGGTGGGCGGCGATCAACCAGGTCTGGTTCGTCCCACTGCTGGCGCTGTTCGCGGTTGGACTGGTGGCCGCGGCCCGGGACCTGCGCCGGCGCCCGCAACTGGCCGAGCTGCTCGCCGGGGTGGTCGTCACCTATCTCGCCCTGGCGCTGGTGCTCTCGATGCGCGACGCGCGCTACATCCTGCCGCTGGTCGTCTACATCGCGGTGATCTCGACCGGCTGGATCGCGACCGCATCGCGAGCCGCCCTTCGGACGATCGGCGTCGCGGTGCTCGGCGTCGCGGTCGCCGCCAACGTCGCCGCCGCGGCCTTCGACACGCCCGACCTGCGCCGACTGTTTCCCGGCACGACGTATGAGCTCGACAACGACCCCGGCACGCTCACGTTCCTCGACGACCGCGGCTACTTTGTCGGTGCGCCCCGGCCCGACGACCTCTGGCCGCGGCTGTTCAAGGCTGCCGAGCGCGAGGGGCTCGAGACCGCGCGGCTCGAGATCCACACCACCGGGCTCTGGGGCGCGGACCCGATCGTCTTCGACGTGGTCGCGCGCGAGTACGGGCTCCGCGAGGCCGACGTCCTGCGAGCGGGCGTCCAGCGTCCCGACCTGATCGTCGACACCTGGTTCGAGGGCTCGAGCTTCCCCGGCCAGGACGCGCTGCGGCCCGCCTGCAGCGTGACCGAGGAGGGGGTCGGCTTCAACGGCGAGCCGCTGCGGATCGTGGTCGCGGTCCGGCGCCTCCAGCCCGACGACAGCTATCTGCCGTGGTGTGAGTTCTAGCCGCGGCCGGGGTTGCTCAGCGCAGCAGGCGCAGCGCGACCCGCCGCACCACCAACCGCAATCGCCGCAGCGGCCCCGGCGAGGACCGCGGCGCGCGGGCGAGCTCGCTGGCCGCAGCCGTGTTCGAGCTGCCGATCCGTTCGCGCATCAGCCTGGCGTTGACCCGCCGCAGGGCCCGATTCTCGGCCTCGAGGCGCTCGATCCGCTCGCGCTTGCTCTCACTCGGGGTCATCGAGACACCGTCCACTCGATCTCGCGCTCGGCCAGTCGCGCCTCGCTGGCCTGGCGCGCCCAATGCTCGCGCGGGCCGGTCACGGCGCGCATCATCGAGGCGTCGCGGAGGCGGTAGCCGATCAGCGGTTCGGGAATCACGTGGCCGAGCATGCCGTGGCGGCGCATCTCGCGGTAGAGGGTCCAGTCCTCGAAACCGGCGACGTCGGTGCTGTAGCGAAGGCCGGCGTCGAAGACCGACCGCCTGAACACGGCGACCGCATCGCCGGCGAGATTGAACCGATCGACGGCCCGGCTCGAGTTTCCGAGCGGCCGCAGACCCTCCTCGGTGCCCTTCCACGGCTTCCCCTGCTCGTCGATGTAGCGCAGCCACGAGCTCACGTAGGCGATCTCGGGATCCGCCTCTAGCGCCTCGAGAGAGCGAGCGACGAAGCTCGGGTCGAGCAGGTTGTCGGCATCCAGCGGCAGGACGTAGTCGCCTCGGGCGAGCTCCACCCCGAGATTGCGCGCCGCGCCGAGCCCGGAGTTGGGTTGGGCGATCACGCTCAGCGGGTAGCGCTCCTCGAGCTCGAGCAGGATCTCGTCGGCGGCCCGAAACGAGCCGTCGTTGATCACGATCAGCTCGGTCCGCGGGTGGGTCTGGGCGGCGGCCGAGGCGACCGTCTCGGCGATCTGATCCTCGAGCTCGAAGTAGGGGATCACGATCGAGACCAGCGGCACCTCGGCGCTCGCCGGGCGAGCCTGCGGCCGGCGGACGGCCTCGCAGAGCTCCAGGTAGGCATTGGCGACCTGATCGCCGTCGGTGAGCTGGTCGAACAGCTCCCGGGCGCGGGCCGGCGGGTTCGCCTCGCGCGCCAGCTCCGGCGCCTCGATCAAGGGCTCGAGCACGCGCTCGAGCCCGTCGACGCCGGCGCCGGGCGCGAGCCAGCCGCTCTTCCCCGCTTCAACGATCTCTGTCAGACCGCCGGTCGGCGTGGCGACCACCGGTCGCCCGCGCCCGATCGTCTCCAGGGCGACGTAGGGCCAGCACTCCCAAAGCGAGGGCACGGCGAGCGCGTCGTGGGCATCGATCAGGGCCGAGATCTGCTCCCGCGGGACCGGATCGAGGATCCGGATCCGCTGATCGCCGGCGATCTCGGCCTCGAGCAGCGCTCGCATCGACTGCCCCAGGGGGGCGGTATCGGTATCGGCGCCGACCATCGTCAGCCGCCAGCGCGATTGCTCGAGCCCGAGCAGGGCGCCGACCAGCTCGCGCACCCCCTTGCGGCGCTCGAGCCGGCCCAGGTAGAGGAGGCGCAGATCTGCGTCCGGGCGGCCGGACGGGGACGGCCGCGCCGGTGCATCCCAGGCGAACGGGTGGCGGACCCGGCGGGCCGGCGCCAACTCGCCGGCGCCGTAGAAGCGCTCGTAGGAGCCGAGGATGTCGCCGCCGGCCCAGAGCAGCGCGTCGGCGTAACGGAGGGCATAGCGCTCGAGCTCATGGGTGAACGAGCGCTCGGGCCCGTTCGGCATGAAGCCGTCGAGCACGTCATAGATCTCGGCGGTGCCGTGGGCGCGCACGCAGACGGTGGTCCCGCGAAGAGCCGGGGACCCGGTGCGTTTCGCCTGCACGGTGACGCAACCCTCGCCGAGGAAGTCCCCGAACTCGACCAGGTCGGGCCCGCGGGAACCATATGCCTCGCCGAGCGCCTGGTGGACGGCGGCGCTCCAGGCGTGCAGGAGCGAGTAGGAGCTGCGGGCGTCCCAGCTGCGCGGCTCGCGCACGAACACGATCCGTGCTTGGGGCAGCGAATCGGACCGACGCCGTTGCAATGTTCGGTGAGCGCGGCGGTGACGGCTGGTGGTGAAGATCGTCACCTCGCAGCGCTCGGCGAGCAGGCTCGCCAGCGCGCTCACGTAGCGCCCGATGCCGCCACCCCCGAACGGCGACAGCTCGCGCGAGACCAGCGCGACCGCCGGCATGCCGCCTACCACCAAACGGTGGACTCGACGCCTTCGAGCTCCTCCACGGGAGTGGTGTATACGCCTGAGGAGAGGTACTTCCACCCGTCGTCGGGGACGATGAAGACGATGTTGCCCTCGTCGAGCTCGGCGGCGACCCGGACGCAGATCGCGGCGATCGCCCCGGCGGAGACACCGGCGAAGAGCCCCTCCTCGCGCAGCAGCTTCTGGGTCCAGACGATCGCGTCGCGGTTGGAGACCATGATCTTGCGGTCGAGCAGCGAGAGGTCGATGATCGGCGGGATGAAGCCATCGTCGAGCGAGCGCAGGCCCTGGACCAGCTCGCCCTGCATCGGCTCGACCGCGACGATCGCCGTCTCGGGGTCGTGCTCCTTGAGCCGCCTGCCGACCCCCATCAGCGTCCCGCCGGTACCGAGCCCGGCGACGAAGGCGCCCACCTGATCGAGCTCCTCGAGGATCTCGCCCGCGGTCCCGTGGTAGTGCGCGTCCGGGTTCGCCGGGTTGCCGTACTGGTAGGGCATGTAATACGCGGCGTCCCCCTCGGCCATCTCAAGCGCCAGCTCGACCGCGCCGTTGGAGCCCTTCGCCCCCTCGGAGTAGACGATCTCGGCGCCGAACATGCGCAGCAGCTGGGTTCGTTCCTCGGTGACGTTGTCGGGCATCACCACCTTGACCGGATAGCCCTTACGCCCGCAGATCATCGCCAGCGAGATTCCGGTGTTGCCGGAGGTCGGCTCGAGGATCGTCTGCCCGGGCTCGATCGAGCCGGCCTCTTCGGCGGCCTCGATCATCGCCTTGGCGACCCGGTCCTTGACCGAGCCGGTCGGGTTGCGCCCCTCGAGCTTGGCGAAGATCCTCACCCCCGGCTTCGGAGACAGGCGCGGCAACTCGACCAGCGGCGTGTTGCCGACTGCCTCGACCAGATTGCCGTAACGGCCGCCGCAGGGGCGGTTGAGCGTCGGCTCGAGCATCGCTACACAAAGTGTAGTTGCCGGGCCTATGCTGGCTGCGGTGAGGGCCGACGCAAACCCAGCAGCCCGCCTGCCGCGCCTGCTCGAGACCGGACCGCCGCTGGAGACCGATGCCTGGGCGATCGATCACTGCGCGCTCGAGCTGGTGCTCGCCGAGATCTCGGCCGGTCGCGAGCGGATCGTCGAGTGCGGGTCGGGACTGAGCACGATCGTGATCGCCCGCCTGCTGCGTGAACGCGGCCACGGCACCGTCCACGCGCTCGAGCACGATCCCACCTGGATCGAGCTGACCGCCCGCCGGATCGCGGACGAGGGCCTCAGTGACCACGCGCGAGTCGTCGCCGCGCCGCTCGCCCGGGACCCGCTGGCGCCACCGGGCTGTCGCTGGTTCGAGCGCCGGGCACTCGCCGAGTTGCCCGGCGCCGGAGTCGACCTGCTGCTCGTCGACGGACCGCCGGCGTCCCCGGAGCGCGGACTCGGGCGCTCGCGCTATCCGGCGTTGCCGCTGCTCGCCGACCGCCTCGCCGCCGGTGTGCGGCTGATCCTCGACGACGCCGAGCGCGCCGGCGAGCGCTGGGTGATCGAACGCTGGGAAAGCGAGCTCGGCGCCCGCTTCGAGCGCCATGGGCGCGTCGCCCTGGCAACCCTCGGCTGAGCGCGAGGCTTATGCTGTCGCCCATCGCCGCGACTGAAGGAGAGAGGAACTCTGTGATGCGACCCCGCTTTTTGATCTTGATCGCCGCCCTGGTGCTCGGAATGGCTGCCTTCGTCGGCGCCGGCTGCGGCTCCGACGACGACGAAGCGACCTCGGAGGAGTCGAGCTCGTCCGGCTCCAGCCTCGAGCTGCTCACCGACGGCACGCTCACCGTCGGGTCGGACACCCCGTATCCGCCATTCGAGTTCGGTGACCCGCCCGACTACGAGGGCTTCGACATCGACCTGATCAACGCGATCGCCGAGGATCAGGGGCTCGAGGTCGAGATCGTCGACGCACCGTTCGACGTCATCCTCGCCGGTGGTGCAGGCCGCTTCGACCTCTCGATCGCGGCGACGACGATCACCGACGCGCGCGAGAACCGGGTCGACTTCTCAGATCCGTACTTCGAGTCCGAGCAGTCGCTTCTGGTCCAGGAGGACGGAGCGATCCAGTCGATCGACGACATCACCGCCGACACCGTCGTCGGGGCGGAGGACGGGACCACGGGCGAGACCTACGCGAACGAGAACACCGATGCCGAGGTACGCGGGTTCCCCAACATCGACGACGCCTTCAACGCGCTGGTCGCCGGTCAGGTCGAAGCGGTCTTCAACGACTTGCCCGTGAACGTCCAGGCGGTCGAGGACAAGGAGGGCCTCGCCGTGGTCGAGACCTTCCCGACCGGCGAGGAGTACGGGATCGTCTTCCCCGAGGGCTCGACCCTGGTCGAGCCGATCAACGAGTCGCTGCAGAAGGTCAAGGACGACGGCACCCTCGAGGACATCTACAGCGAGTGGTTCGCGGGTGAGGAGCTGCCGGAGGGCCTGCTCAAGGCCACCCACGAACCGTCCTGACGCTGACAGGCCAGTCGACGTACGGGAGGGGCGCCGCTCGGCGCCCCTCTTCGTTGGCACGCCGGCCCGCTGCGGTTAGGGTGCGCGAGACACGACCGTTGAGGAGGCGGGCGCGATGGACCAGTTGATCGAGCAGTTCTTCGACTTCAACGTGATGTTCGACAGCCAGAACTTCGACGAGGTCCTGAACGGCTTCGGCTACACCCTGCTGCTGTCGGCGGTCTCCGGAGTGCTGTCGTTGATCTGGGGACTGGTGCTCGCGGTCCTGCGCCAGCTCCCCGGGCGCGCCGTGGCCCCCGTCCGCTGGTTGACGATCGCCTACATCGACGCCTTTCGCGGCATCCCGCTGCTGCTGGTGGTGCTGATCATCTTCGGCAGCCTCGGGGCCCTGGCGGGCCAGGGCGTGATCCCGGAATCGATCGGGATCCCGCGCTGGTTCGGCCTCCCGGACCCGTTCTGGTACGGGGTGATGGCGATCGTGATCACCTACGGCGCCTACATGGCGGAGGTCTATCGGGCGGGGATCGAGGCGGTCCCCGCAGGGCAGACCGAGGCGGCGCGATCGCTCGGGATGAGCCACGGGCAGGCGATGCGCCACGTGATCGTGCCGCAGGCCGTGAGCAAGGTGATCCCGCCGCTACTCAACGACTTCATCGCGCTGATGAAGGACACCTCGCTGGTCAGCGTCATCGGCCTGATCGAGGTCGTCCAGGCCGGACGTGACATCCAGCTCGAGGAGCTAAACAGCTCGGCCCTGACGCTGGGCGCGATCCTGTTCTTGATAGTGACGATCCCGCTCGCGCGTCTGGTCGACTACCTGATCGCTCGCCAGCAGCGGCGGGTCAGTCGAAGCGGCAGCTCCGAGGACGACTCGGTCGAGCCGTCGGGTCCGCCGGCGACGGGGATGGCGGGGGTATGAGCATGAGCGACGCTCCCGAGATTGACCCAAGCGCTGGCACCGACGGACCGATGCTGCAGCTCGACGGCGTGCACAAGCGCTTCGGCAAGCTCGAGGTGCTCCGCGGCATCAGCGTGGAGGTCGGGCGCGGCGAGGTGATCTGCGTGATCGGGCCGAGCGGCTCGGGCAAGTCGACCCTGCTTCGCTGCATCAACCTGCTGGAGCCCCCCGAGCGGGGGCGGATCATGCTCGAGGGCAAGGAGATCACCGGCAATCGCGAGGAGGGCATCGACTTCGTCCGCCGCAGGGTCGGGATGGTGTTCCAGTCGTTCAACCTGTTCCCGCACAGGTCGGCGCTCCAGAACATCTGCATGGCGCAGGAGAAGGTGCTCGATCGCTCCAAGGCCGAGGCGCGCGAGAAGGGCGAGGCGCTGCTCCGGCGGGTCGGCATGTACGAAAAGGTGAACGAGTACCCGGACCGGCTCTCGGGCGGTCAGCAGCAGCGGGTGGCGATCGCCCGGGCGCTGGCGATGGACCCCCACGTAATGCTCTTCGACGAGGTCACCTCGGCGCTCGACCCCGAGCTGGTCAAGGGGATTCTTGACGTGATGCGCGAGCTGGCCGAGGAGGGGATGACGATGATCGTCGTCACCCACGAGATGGGCTTCGCCCGCGAGGTGGCCAATCGGGTCGTGTTCATGGACGGCGGCGTCATCGTCGAGCAGGGCCCGCCCGCGGACGTGCTCGGCAACCCCCAGCAGGAGCGCACCCAGCAATTCCTCGGGCTCGTGCTCGAGCGCTAGCGACCCGCCGGCACCGTCCGGGCCGCTGCCGGCGGCTGGGCGGCCGCTATCTTCAGCCGCTTCATGCCCGTCGACCTGTCGATCCTGATGCCGGTCTACAACGAGCGCCCGACGATCGAGGAGGCGATCCTGGGGACGCTCGGCGCCGAGCTGCCGGTCGACGAGATCGAGTTGGTGATCGTCGACGACGGCTCCTCCGACGGCACCCGCGAGGTCCTCGAACGCGAGGACTGGCCCGGCAAGGTGAAGGTGAAGGTGATCGAGCATGAGCACAACAAGGGCAAGGGTGCTGCGATCCGGACCGCGCTCGGCCATGCCGAGGGCACCTGGTCGCTGATCATGGACGCCGATCTCGAGTACGAGCCCTCCGACCTGCGACCGATGCTCGAGCCTCTGGTCGGTGACCGCGCGGAGGTCGTCTTCGGCACCCGGGCGTTCGAGTCGCACACGGCCTTCAGCTTCTGGTACGTGATCGGCAACAAGGGCGTCACCTTCGCCTGCAACGCCCTCTACAACTGCTGGCTCTCGGACATCATGACCTGCCACAAGGGCATGCGGACCGACCTCTTTCGCAGCCTCGAGCTGCGCGAGGATGGCTTCGCGATCGAACCCGAGATCACCGCGAGGCTGCTGCTCGAGGGGGTTCGCATCCACGAGGTGCCGATTCGCTACACGGCCCGCACCCGCGAGGAGGGCAAGAAGCTGACGGCGATGGACGGGGTCAGGGCGCTGCGCACGCTGGCCCGGTGTCGGCTCGACGGGCGCAAGTCCGCCGGCTGACTCCGTCGCCCTAAGATCCCGCCGATGCCGCTGAAGAGAGGCCTCGAGATGCAGGACATCTTTCCGCCGCTCGATGCCGAGCTTCGGCCCTACCGCCACCTGTTCAAGGGCCGCGTGCTCAACGCCGGCGCCGGCAGTCGCGACATCTCCGAGCTGATCGACGGCGAGCTCTTCAATCAGGACATCAAGGCGGCTCCGCACATCCACTACGACTCGCCGCTGCACCAGATTCCGGTCGAGGACGGTTTCTTCGACGCGCTGATCTGCAACGCGGTGCTCGAGCACGTCGAGAACCCCGAGGAGGTGCTGGCCGAGTTCGGCCGCGTGTGCAAGCCGGGCGCAGTGCTCTACCTGTGCGTGCCCTTCATGCAGCCCGAACACCTCGATCCGACCGACTACCAGCGCTACACGGTCGACGGCCTGCGCCGCGAGGTCGAGCGCCACGGGTTCGAGGTCTCGGAGTCGGGCGGAGTCCACTCCGTCTACGTGACCCTCGCCTGGATCGCGCGCGATTGGCTCGGGCCAAAGCGCGGGATCGGCGCGCGGGCCGCCAAGGCGATCGTCTTTCCGACGCTGCGATACAAGTGCAGGACCTCCTCCGAGCACGTGCACTCGCTCGCATCGGCCTACCGCGTCGTCGCCACCCGGCGCTGACGTGTCCGACCTCGCCCGGCTGACGCTCGACCTCGCCCACCGCCTCGGCGCCACCCGCGTTGTAGCGGTCGGCGCCCCGGCCCCGGAGCGACTCGCCGAGCTCGCCGAGCGGATCCCGGTCCTGGCGCTCGACACCGAGGCGCGCCTGTCCGCCTTGGCGACCGAGGTCGAGACGCTCGCTTGGGCGGCGGGCTCGGTGTTGCCGGAGGAGGCGCTTGCCGCGGGGGCCGAGACGTTGGTCGTCTGCGACGACCTGGGCGAGGCGGCAGAGGACCGGCTGGCGGCGCTCTCCGAGCTGCTCGCCCGCGCTGCGGTCGCCCTGGTCTCGGTCCCCGACCGCGATCTGCTCCGCCCGGCGGCCGAACCGGGACTGGGCGCGCGCGAGCTGACCGGGTTGCTCCGCTCGGCGGGCCTGGAGCCTGCCTGGCTCGGCCTCACCGACGCCCATGGCTCGCTTGGGCGCAGGACGGGACTGACCGCTGCCGTATCGACCACCCGCGCCGCTGAGGTGGCCGGCGCGCTCAGCGCGGGGCCGCTCGGGCTCGGCTTCGATCCGGCCACCGACCCCCCGGCCGAGCGCCGCTCGTCACGCGTCTGCATCGCCAGCTACGAGTTCGTCGGCCCGACTCGCACCGGCGGGATCGGGACCGCGTACACATCGCTCGCCGAGGCACTGGCGGGCGCCGGCCACGAAGTCACCCTGCTGTTCACCGGCTGGCAGGAGCCGACCGGCGAGCCGTTCGGCCACTGGGTCTCGCACTACCGCAGGCGCGGGATCGAGCTCGAGCGACTCGACCAGCGCACGCCCGAGGAGATCGAGACCGGGCATCGCCACGCGGTGCGCTCGTTCGAGGCCTATCGCTGGCTGCGCGACCGCGACCGCGAGCGCCCGTTCGACGTCATCCACTTCCCCGAGGTGCTCGGCCACGGCCACTACACCGTCTGCGCCCGCCGGCTGGGCACGGCGTTCGAACAGACCACGATCGCGGTCGGCACCCACAGCTCGACCAGCTGGGTGCTGGAGGCCAACGGGACCGTGTTCCAGGCCCTGGACGACTTCGCCGACGACTACATCGAGCGCCGCTGCGTCGAGCGCTGCGACGCCCTGATCAGCCCCAGCGCCTACATGCTCGACTGGATGCGGGCCCGCGGCTGGCGTCTGCCCGAGCGCCGCTTCGTCCAGCAGTACGCGCGCTCACGCGCGGTCGAGGAGCTCGACCCGGCTCCGCCCCCGATCTCCGGCGGCCCGCTCGAGCTGGTCTTCTTCGGCCGGCTGGAGCCACGCAAAGGGTTGCGGGTGTTCTGCGACGCGCTCGACCAGCTCGCCGGCGACCCCGGACACACGGCGCTGCGTGTGACCTTCCTCGGCAAGCAGTCCTCTGTCGACGGAATCGAGGCCGGCGAGTACCTCGACCGCCGTTTGCCGGAATGGCCATGGGAGACCGCGATCATCGACGACCTCGGCCAGCCCGAGGCGGTCGCCTACCTTCGCGCTCCCGGCCGGCGGCTGACCGTGATCCCCTCGCTCGCGGACAACTCGCCGAACACGGTCTACGAGGCGCTCGCGCTGGAGATCCCGTTCATCGCCTCGCGGGTCGGCGGCACGGCCGAGCTGATCGATCCCCTCGACCTCGCGACCGCGACCTTCGACCCGCAGGCCGACCGCCGTCGCTCGGGGCCCGGCGCGAGCGCCCTCGCGGACCGGGTTCGCGAGGCGCTCGCCGGTGGCGAGCTGCGAGCGCCGCGCCCGGCGGTCGCCGCGGACGTCTGTCGAGCCGCCCACGTTCGCTGGCACGCCGACGTCACCCCGGCCTCGCGCAGTCAACCCGAGCTGCCGGCCGAGTCGGCGCTCGCCGTCTGCCTGCTCGGCACGGACCCGAAGCGGATCTCCGCCTCGCGCGCGGGCCTCGAGCGCGGTGCGCGCCGTCCGCGAGCCGTCGTCGATGCGGCCGAGGCGGCCGAGGCCGAGATCGCCGGCGAGCTCGTCCTGTTCATGCCGGCCGGCTCGACCCCGACCCCGGATGCGATCGAGACGCTCGAGCGCGCAGCCACGTTCTCCGGGGCTGAGGTGATCGCGGTCGCCGTGAAGACGACCGCCGGCGACCTCCGCGTCCCGGTCGGCGGGCCCCAGATCGGTGGCCTGCTGCGGCGCTGCTTCGGTGACACCGCCTTCGTCATCGCCCGCCAGGCGCTGGCCCGACTCGGTGGCTTCGACGCCGAGACCGAGCCCGGCGACCAAGCTCACCAGTTGCTCTGTCGCGCGGCGCTCGCAGGGGTCGCGATCGAGGTTTGTGCAGAACCGCTGGTCGTCGACGTCCCGCCCGATGCGATCGCCGAGATGTCGATCGTCGATCCCTCGCGTCGGATCGGCGGCGTCATCGACGCCTACCGCGAAGCCCCGAACGAGATCCAGCGCCAACTGCCGTTGCTGACCCAGCAGCTCTACTCGCTCGGGATCGAGCGCGAACGCGAGTTCACCGACCTCTACGCCAACCGCTTCGGTCGCCTGACCCTGCCGATCCGCCGCAACGTGATCCGCGCTCGGCGCGTCCGCAGCCTGCTCAGTCGGCGCCGCCAGACCTAGGGCCGGGGGCGAAACGACCCAGCACGCGGCGCACCCTCGGCCCGTGAAACAGGCGCCAGTCCCAGGTGCGCTTGATCTGGTCCAGCTCGCGCTGGAGGCGCTCTAGCTTGTGCTCGAGCTCGTGCGCGTACCGCCAGGCCTCGCCGCCACGGCGCTCTGCCAGGTTGCGGACGATGCTGAGCTCGTTGCGGGCGATCTCCGCCGCGGCCGCTTGGGCCTCGGCGCGGCGAGCCCGCTCCTTCCAGTCGAGACCCGGCGCGATCGCGTCGGTGCGGCCCTCCCACTTCTCGGCGAACCGGCGGTGTGCGGTAGTCCAGGGCGCCGAGTCGTCCATCAGCACGATCTCGTGATGGTGAGAGACGCCGAGGTCGGCGACGACGACGGTCTTGCCCGCCTCTCGCGCCTGAAAGCAGACGTCGATGTCATAGCCATGGGCACCCGGATCGAGCTCCTCGTCGAAGCGCAGGTTCTCGATCGCCCACGGCGAGAAGACCAGGATCATCCCGTCGAGTGCGTCGACCCGGTGGGCAGAATCGGCGGCGACGAAGTTGTCCCAGTCATCCATCGAGACCTTCCCTCCACCGTCGGCGGAGTAGACCCACTCATAGCTCCCGATCACCGGGCCCGGATCCCACCACGAGAGGCTGGTCACGTTGCCGGCGCCGGCCGCGCCGACGATCGCCACCTCGGGATCGGCGAGGCTGGTGCGGACGACGGAGCAGAACTGCGAATTCGTGATCTCGAGGTCCTGATGGGCCAGAACGACCGCCTCAAGACCTTCGGGAAGCTCCGCCAGGATCGCGTTGTAGGCCCGCGAGAGCGTGCCATCGGCGACCGGAGCGATCAGCGGCGAGTCGTCCTCGGCGGCGAGCCGGAAGCCTCTCAGGGCGTGGCGCTCGTAGGTCTCGGGCACCGTGACGGCGCAGGCGAAGGCGATCATCCCGACGCGTGCGCGCTGCAAGCGCGGGGTCGATTGGCCGAGCACATGGCCCTAGTATGCCGCGAGGTAGCGGGCTCGCGGCGCCGATCCGCGACCGCATCACCGCTATGAGCAGCCAGCCCTCAGTCGAGTCTCCAAGCGCGCTCTTCGAGGTCCCCGAGAGCACTAAACGCGACCTCGCAATCGAGGTCCGCGGCCTCTCCAAGTCCTACCTGATCCCGACCCAGCGTCTCGACACGCTCAAGGAGCGCGTCGTGCGGCCGTTCGAGCGGCGCGAGTTTCGCAAGCTGCAGGCGCTCGATTCGATCGACTTCGAGGTCGAGCGGGGCGAGTTCTTCGGCATCATCGGCCGCAACGGCTCGGGCAAGAGCACCCTGTTGAAGCTGCTCGGCAGCATCTATCGCGCCGACGCCGGACGGATTCGGATCGCCGGCCGCGTCGTCCCGTTCATCGAGCTTGGCGTCGGCTTCAACGAGGAGCTCACCGCGCATGAGAACGTCGTCCTCAACGGGGTGATGATGGGCCTCACCCCACGCGAGGCGCGTCGCCGCTTCGACGAGGTGATCGAGTTCGCCGAGCTGGAGGAGTTCTCGGAGCTGAAGCTGAAGAACTACTCCTCGGGGATGCTGGTGCGTCTCGGCTTCTCGCTGCTGACCCAGGTCGACGCCGACGTGCTGCTGATCGACGAGGTGCTCGCGGTCGGTGACGCCGCCTTCCAGCAGAAATCCTTCGACGCGTTCAGCCGTCTGCACCGCGAGGGCCGAACGATCGTGCTCGTCACCCACGACATGGGCACGGTCGAGGGCCACTGCGACCGCGCGATCCTGCTCGAGGGCGGCGCGATCGCCGAGGCCGGCGACTCGGGCGACGTCGCCCGCCGCTACCTGCAGCTCAACTTCGAGCAGCGCCAGGCCGCCGTCCAATCCGAGGATGTCCGCCTGGCGGGCGGCGGTCATGACGTCGCGCGCTTCTTGGAGCCGCGGATCCTGGGTCCCGACGGTGAGCCGGCGAGCAGCATCGAGGCCGGCCAGCCGATCCGGCTCGAGGCGACGATCGAGGCGGTCGACAGGATCGAGAATCCGTTCTTCGGCTTCCAGCTGCTGAACGCCGACGATCTGCAGATCTTCGCTCCCGAGCCGGTGCAGTTGACCGACCAGATCCGGGTGCTCGAGCCGGGCGACCGCGTTCGCCTCGAAGCCGAGATCGCGAACCCGCTTGCCGACGGCCACTACTACCTCCACCTCGCGGTCGGCCGGCTCGCTCCCGAGCTCGAGATGATCGCCTTTCGCAAGCACGCCGCCGACGTCGTCATCTTCGGCGGCAAGCCGTTCGGCGGTCTGGTCACCCTCGACCACCGGACCACCGCCCACAAGGAGCCTCGCCGATGAGCGCCACCGGTGAGCGTCCGGCGCTCGGCAGGCCGCTCGAGCTCGAGGAGATCACCGGCCCCTCCGCCTTCGGCGGCGGGCGCCGGCGCTTCCTCGACCTGCTCTGGCTGACGTCGGTGACCGAGTTCAAGCTCGGATACCACGGCACCGCGCTCGGCTTCCTGTGGTCGTTCGTGCGCCCGCTGTTGCTGTTCGGCGTGCTGCTCGTCGTCTTCACGCAGATCTTTCGCTTCGGCGACGACATCAAGAATTACCCGGCGATGCTGCTGTTCAACATCATGCTGTTCACCTTCTTCGCCGACGCCACCGGCAACGCGGTGACCTCGGTCGTCCGCAGCGAGAACATCGTCCGCAAGATGCAGTTCCCGCGCCTGGTGATCCCGCTGGCGGTGGTGATCACCAACGCGCTGCAGCTCGCGCTGAGCCTGATCGTCGTCTTCGCCTTCCTGCTGATCTACGGGGTCGACCCGGTCTGGACCTGGCTTCTGACCCCGCTGGTGATCGTCGCGCTGGTGGTCTTGACGACGGCGGTCTCGATGCTGCTCGCGGTTCTCTACGTCCGCGTCCGCGACGTCTCGATCATCTGGACGGTGCTCTCGACCCTGCTCTTTTACGCGACCCCGGTGCTCTATCCGATCGAGGAGGCTCCGGACGGATTTCGCAGCTGATCATGCTCAACCCGCTGAGCCCGATCTTCGAGCAGGCGCGCGAGTGGGTGATCGACCCGACCGCGCCCGGCGCGGTCGAGGCCGCCAACGGCGACCAGCTGCTGGTGCTGATTCCGGTGGTGCTCTACGTCGCGATCTGCGCGCTCAGCGGCTGGGCGTTCAACCGCGGCGCCCCGAAGATCGCCGAGCAGCTCTGAGCGCCGTCTCGACCGCTCGCACAAACCCGGCCAGGCTCTGCTCCGGTGTCAGCGTCGTCGCCGCGATCTCGCGCGCTGCCGCCGCCAGCCGCCGGCCGAGCTCGCGATCGTCGAGCAGCTGCGACACCGCGGCCGCGATCGCCGCGGGGTCCTCGGGGGCGACGAGCAGCGCCGACTCGCCGTCGCGCAAGAGCTCGCCGGCGGCCCCCACCCGGGTGATCACCGCCGGCGCCCCGGCGAGCGCCGCCTCGAACGCCACCCGGCCGAAGGACTCGCTGACCCGGGCCGGGTTGACGATCACGTCGGCCGCCGCGTAGAGGTCGGCGGCGGCTTCGACCCCGTCGGAGAGGAGAGCGCGCTCGCCGAGCCCGAGCTCGGCGATCAGCTCGACCAGCCGGTCCCGGTAGAGGCGGTCATCGGGGCGATCGAACGGCTCGCCGACGATCAGATAGCGCGCCTCGGGATGGCGGTCGAGGATCGCCGCCAGCGCCCTGACCGCGAGGTCCTGGCCGCGGCCGGCGGTCAGGTTGCCGAGCGAGGCGATCAGCGACGCGCCCGCGGGGATCCCGTGGAGCTCGCGAACCGATGCGCCGTCGCCGTCGGCGTAGCCGGCCCCGACGGGTGGATAGACCGTCTCGATCGGGGCGCCGCGGCCCGCGTACTGCTTCGCGACCGCCTGCGAGCAGGCGATGATCGCGCTCGCCTGGCGCGCCGTCAGCGAGACCAGCCGCGACGCGGCGGCGCCCCGGATCCCGGCCCGATCGAAGAGCTCGCCCGCGTAGACGACCAGGGGAACGCGTTCGCGTCGCGCGGCGATCGCCACCGCGGGCACCATCGCGGTAACCGCGATCACCAGGTCGCAGCGGCGGCGGCGGATCTCGGCGCGAAAGCGGCGCACGTCTCGAGCCAGGCGCCCGGTCGCCAGCGCGAGCCCGATCGGTCCGGCGGTTGGCATGGTGAGCGCCTCATAGTCGAGCTCGACCACCTCACCGGCGCCGGCGAGCGCGTCGGCCACCGCGCCCGGCCCGGGGACGACCGTGGTCAGCCGGCCGCGCTCACCGAGCCAGCGCAGCTCGGCCTCGAGCGAGCGCAAGGGCCCGCTGATGCCGGCGACGTGGAAGACCGCGAGGCTTCGCTGAGGCGCCCCTGCAGGCGGCGCAGGGTGGCGCAGCCTGGCGCGCCGCCGTGCCCGGCGGCGCAGCGTGGCGAGGGCGCCGTCGGGCGAGCGCGCGAACCCGACCTCCGACGGATAGCCCTCGACCGCGTCGGCGGCGCGGTAGCCGCGAAGCCTTCCGCGGACCCCGGCGAGATTGCGGTCGACCGCCGCCTGGCCCGCGCAGAGCACCGCCTCGCGGACGAGCACAGGTCCGAGCCGGCGCGGGCTCAAGACGCCCCACTTGGCCAGGATGTAGCCGCGCCCGAACCCCATCAGGTAGTTCTTGCGAACCGAGCCCGAGCCCAGCGTGGCGGAGTGCTCGTGATCGCCGAGCGCCGCGGCGGCGAGCGCGCAGCGAAACCCGAGGCGGCGCAGTCGCAAGACCAGGTCGACGTCCTCCCAGTAGGCGAACAGGCGCTCGTCGAATCCGCCGACGCCCAGAAAGGCGGCGCGATCGAAGGCGGCCGCGGCCCCCGAGGGGCCGACCGGGTCTGCGACCGGGCGCTCGAGCACACTGACCGGCTCGCCGTTCAGGTAGTCGAAGACGAGCAGGGTCGGGTCGAGCTCCATCCCGGCGCTGTCGACCAGCGAGCTGTCGCGCCAATCTCGCATCACGCCGGCCGCCATCGCCACCCCCGCGCCCGGGTCGAGGGCGGCGCAGATGCGCTCGACGAAGGCGGGCTCGACGATGCAGTCGTCGTTGAGCAGCACGAGGACATCGCCGTCGGCGCGGGCGCCACCGAGGTTCACCGCGCGGGTGTAGCCGACGTTCTCGGGCAGGCGAATGACGTCGACACCGTCGAGGCGTTCGGCCGCAGCGGCGACCGAGCCGCGGGGCGCGCCGTTGTCGACGACGATCGTCTGGTGTGATGCGGTCTGCGCCGCCAGCGACTCGAGCATCCGCCCGAGCCGCGGTCCGCCCAGCGTCGGCACGATCACCGTTGCCGCGCGCTCAGGGCTCAATCCGTGGCCCGCCTGGTCGCCTCGACAACCATCGAGCCGCCGCGCCCGGCGAGTCCGGCGCCGAGCTCGAGCGCGATCGCCACCGGCACCAGCAGCGGTCCGGCGATCGCGGTGACCGCCAAGTCGCGCACTCGGGCCGCGAGCGGAGCGTCGCCGAGGTCGCGCTTGATCAGCCTGAAGGCGAAATCGCGCTCGGCCGTGAGCCGGTTGAGCAGCGTCTGCCACATCCCGAGCGGGTTCTGCTCCGCCAGCACCTGGTGGATGCGGTCGACCCGAAAGCCGCTGCGCTCGAGCGCGGCGGTCAGCCCCTGCGGGGTGAAGTGGGTGCGATGGCGCGGCACGTCCTGATGAAACCAGCGATCGCCGCCGATCTGCGCCTGCAGGCCGCCGAGGTTTGGCACCGCGACCACGACGCGGCCCTCGTCGGTGAGCCAGGCCCCGATCCGGCGCAGCGCGACGGTGGGATCGTCGAGGTGCTCGAGCGAATGCCAGAGCACCGCCGCCCCCTGGCTCGCGGGCTCGACTCGGGCGTCCTCAATCCTCGCGCGCGCCACCTCGACCCCTCCCGCCCGCGCCGCGGCGGTGGCGGCCGGCGACGGATCGAGTCCCCACGCGTCGAGCCCGCGGGCGCGCATGGCCGCGACCAGCTTGCCGTCCCCGGCGCCAACCTCGACCACCCGGGCGCCCGCCGGCAGGGCGGCGATAAACCGGATCCGGTCGCGATCGGCGAGCCGGCGCAGCGCGGCCAGCAGCGGTTGGAGCGAGCTGCGCGAGGGCGCATAGGTTCCCGCTTCATAGAGGTCGGCGTGGACCGCGGCGTCGCCGATCGTCTTGGCGCTGCCACAGCTGCGACAGCGCCAAAGCTCGTAACGCTCCGCTCCGGCGAGCTCAGGGTCGGTAGCGGTCGCCTGCCGCCACGGCGCCAGCGCCGCCACCCCGCACGCGGGGCACTCGACCGAAGCCAAGGCGTCTAGTACGCGCCGGACCCGCGCAGGGCGACGGGCACCGTCTCGGCGATGATCCGCAGGTCGCGCGCGAGCGAGAGGTTCTCGATGTAGTCGAGCTCGACCGCGAGCCGCTCGTGGAAGGTCAGGTCGCCACGACCGAAGACCTGCATCGGCCCGGTGATCCCCGGCTTGACGCTGAGCCGGAAGCGGTGCTCGGGCCGGTAGCGCTCGACCAGCTCGATCTGCTCCGGGCGTGGCCCGACGATGCTCATCTCGCCGCGCAGGACGTTCCACAGCTGCGGCAGCTCGTCGAGGCTGAGGCGGCGCAAAAAGCGCCCGACCCGGGTCACGCGGGGGTCGTCGGAGAGCTTGAACACGGGGTCGCGCAGGGCGTCGAGCGAGATCACGTCGTCGAGGCGTTGCTCGGCGTCGGCGACCATTGTCCGGAACTTGTGCATCTCGAACGGGCGGCCGTCGAGCCCCGCGCGGGCCTGCGAGAAGAACACCGGGCCGGGCGAGTCGAGCCGGATCGCGAGCGCGATGATCGGAAACAGGGGCGCGGTGAGTGCCAGCCCGGTCGCCGAGACGATCGCGTCGAAGCCGCGCTTGATCAGCGCGGTCGACCGTGACGGGTCCCAGGTCTCGTACTCGAGCACGGGGAGGTCGGCGATCCGCGAGAGCCGCACCGGACCCGCGCGCCCGTGCAGTGGCGAGATCACGCTCAGCTTCACCTGGCGGTCACGACACTCGGCCACCAGGCTGCCGACCGCGCCGGGCTCCATCACGTCGGAGGCGAAGATCACCCGGTCGACGCGGTCGACGACATCGTCGAACGACTGCGGCGCCCGCCCGTCGATCAGCTGCAGGTGCATGTCCGGGAAGAGCACGAGCTTTCGCCGGATCATCTCGGCCAGGTCGCCGGCGCCGAGCACCGTGGTCACCTCGGGCGGGGTCAGGCGGCGCCAGAGCCAGCGCGCGGTGCCGCGCCCGAACAGGGCCACGCCCGTGGCCACCACCCAGGCGGCGAAGGCGGCCCCGGGCTCGACCTCACCGGCGGGCGTCTGCGGCAAGACCAAGGCAAGCATCGCGACGCCGGCACCGGCCCAGGCGGCGATCGCCGGCAGCTCGTCGATGGTCAGATGGCGGATCGCCGCGTGGTCGCGGTCGTAGAGGCCGATCAGTTTCGCGATCACCACCCAAGCGGGCAGCAGCGCCAGAGCCCAGAAGGCATCGGCCGAGGTGGTCGCGACGACGATGGAGGCAACGGCCGCCGCGATCAGGTCCGCGAGCGCGAGCAATCGCCGACGCAGGGCATCGCGCCAGAAGCGGGGCCGGCCGCCTCCCTGGCGCCCCTGGTCCACCTCGACGGCAGGGAGACCATCGTTGAGCATCCGGTTAGCGTAACCCCGCCCGCGGAGAAAAGCAGTGGTCCGCGCCCGCCTGGACGGGTGTTCCCGCGCGATTGTCTAGCCTCTCGCCGGCTTTGAGCGATCTCGCATTCCTGATCTGCGTCGAGCGCGGCCGGCTCGAGCACGAATCGCTGCTGCTGGTCGAGAGCCTGCGTCAGTGGGGAGGCGGGCTCGCCGGCGCCCCGGTCTATGCCTTCGCGCCGCGACCCGAGTTCCACCCCGAGCCGGCCACGATCGAGCGACTCGAGGGCCTCGGGGTCAGCTACGTCCCCGATCACCTCGTCGAGCGCTTCGCCGAGACCCCGACCTTCAACAAGATCTCGGTCTCGGCCTGGGCCGAGCGCGAGCTCGACCACGAGACCCTGGTCTTCACCGACAGCGACTGCGTCTTCACGGCCGAGCCCTCCGAGCTGGCCGAGGGCGACTGGCTCGCCGCCGTGCGCCCGGTCGACCGGCGGATCGCCGGCTCCCGGGGCAAGGGCAAGAACGAGCCGTTCTGGCGCAAGATGTACGCCGAGCTCGAGGTCGAGGGCAGGCCGTTCACCGAGACCACCGTGGGCCAGATGCGGATCCGGGGCTACTGGAACAGCGGCCTGATCGCCGCCAAGCGAAGCGCCGGCCTGTTCGTCGCCTGGGAGGACGCGATCGGGCGGCTGTTCGACGCCGGCATCGTGCAGAAGCGCTGGCCGCAGTTCATGGATCAGCTCAGTTGGGCGGGAGTAACAGCCGACGCCGAGGTCGCCGATCGCCTGCGGGTGCTCTCGAGCGCCTACAACTATCCGCTGCCCCACCGCCAGGCGATGCTGCCGGAGGCGCGCGACCTCGACCTCGCCGAGATCGTCCACCTCCACTACCGGCTCTGGTTTCACCTGCCCGAGCCGCTGGCGAAGGCAAGCCCGCCGTTCGACCCCGCAAGCGACCGCTACCGCTGGCTCGACCAGCGTCTGCCGATCGAGCCGATCAGCGAGGAGATCGAGTAGCGAGCGCTCAGAACGGCTCGAGCGCGCCCTGCAAGGCGGGGTCGAGCGGATTGAGCTGCTGGGCTCGCCCGTAGCTGGTCCGCGCGGCGTCCTTGTCGCCGGCGGTGAGGTCGAAGCGCACCGCCAGCAGATAGAGCTGGTAGTCGTCGGGCGAACGCTCGATCGCCTCCGCGAGCGCCTCGCGCGCGGCCTCGATCTCACCCGCCTTCTCATAGAGCAGCGCCAGCTGGGTCCGCGGCTCGGCCGCCCAGGGCTGCAGGTCGATCGCGTTGTTGGCCGAGTCGATCGCGCTCTCGAGGTCGTTTCGCGCCGAGGCTTCGCGGCTCGAGTCGAGCGCGTGATCGGACAACAGCAGCAGGCCGGAGGCGCAGATCGAGACCCAGGCGACGAGCAGGACGGCGACGCCGCCGGCGAAGCGGCGTCGGCTGCGCGCCGTGCCGAAAGCGCGGGGCAGCGATACGGGCGCGGCCGGCAGGGTCGCCGGGCCGGTCAGCAGGGCGGCGGCGACCACGGTGGCCAAGAAGACGGCGGGCAGGTCCCAGATCCAGTCGACGGCCGCGGCAGCGAAGCCGACCGCGAGCACGGCGAGCGCCGGCCCGAGCTCGGCGGTGCGCCCGGGTCCCCGCCAGCGCCGCACCCCGGCGACACCGGCGACCACGAAGAAGCCGCCGATCAAGCAAAAGCCGACGATTCCGAGCTCGGCAAGCGATTCGAACAGAAGCGAGTGGGCACGGGTCGCGACCAGGGGCGCGTCGCGATGCTCGAGCCAATAAGGCCCGTAGCCGCCCGAGCCGACGCCCTCGACTGGAGCCGAGGCGAACGCGTCGACCGCCGACTCCCAGAACTGAAATCGACCGCTGCCGCCCGAGCGCAAGAGATCGGCCTCGGTGTCGATCTCGGTTCCGATCGGGGGCGCCTTGAAGTCCTCCCAGCGCTCGATCGGGTCGGCGGCGACGACCGCCGCAACGACCGCGACGACGGCGATCGAGATCGAGATCGTTCGTGCACGCCGGGTGATCGAGAGCTCGGCGATCGGGCGATCGAGCAGGTAGCGAATCAGTCCCGCGATCGCGACCGCGAGGACCGTTGCGACCAGCATCCCGTCGCCTTGGGCCGTTGCCGGGGGGGTCCCCGGGAACTCGAACAGCTCGTCGCGAGCGGTGGCAAAACCAACCAGCGGAATCGCGGCGCCGACGCCGACGGCGAGGGTCGCCACCAGCCGCAACCGCGCCGGCCCGGCGGCGAGCAAGATCACAAAGGCGAGCCCGGCCGCGACCACGCCGCCGCGCGAGTCGGTCGCCCATAACGCCAACAGGACCAGCGGCAGCGCGGCGGTCGCGAGGGCGCGCCCGCGTCGGCCGGCACCGGTCGCGCCGAGCCAGACACAGAGCACGACGGCAGCCGCCATCGCCGCGGCGAGCCCGTTCCAGTAGCCGACCGGATAGGTGAGGCGCCCGGACGCAGCGGGCAGCGTCTCGCGCAGGCCCGCATCGGGATCGCCGAACGGGCCCGGCACGAACCGCGCCAGCAGCGCGATCGCGCCGATCACGACCAGACCGATCGCCAGCCCCCGCAACCAGGCGCCGGCCTCGCCCCGGCGCGAGGCGACGAGGACGAGCAAGAAGGCGCCGAGGTAGCCGAGCGCGCGGACGACGTCCTCGAAGGCAGCGCCGTCGTCGCTCGCCCAGGTCAGCGAGAGGGCGATCAGGGCGGCGAAGCCGGCGAGACAGCCACCGGCGACGATCGAGGCCGGCGGAGGCTCGTCGCGGGGGACGACCCCGATCGCGAGTCCGACCACCACCGCTACCCAGACGACGAGCCCGCCGGCGGCGTAGGCTGTCGGCTCGAACCCGCCCTCCGCAAGAGCGAGCCCGACGCAGGCAGCCGCAACCGCCGCCGTAATCACGTGTTGGGTTCTCAGTAGTTGAATTCGACTCACCATCGGCCGCAGCGTGTACCCTGCCGCCGGTGCCCGACGAAGGACCAGCGATGACGCGAGGCAGCAAGCATAAGACCGCGCTCGCAGCGTTCTGCGCGCTTGCGATCTTCGCCGCCGCCGCTCTTCTGGCACCCAGCTTCGCCGGTGCGCAGGCAGCGGTCGACGAGTACGACCTCGGCAACCTGCCCAATTCCGAGGGTGGCTCGGGCGGCTCCGGCGGCGACGGTGACCAGTCCGGCGCGGTGGCATCGGGTTCCTCGGACTCCTCGACCCCAGCCGCTCCGACCGATACCGGCTCGACCGAACAGAGCACCGACGACACCGACTCCAGCGCCGGCGTCGCCGCGGGCGGCGGGGGCGGCGGCAAGCCGCCCGGCAATGAGGGCGCGGGGGCCGACCGCGCCGACGCCAAGCACACCAAGGACCTGATCACACCGGCGAAGGACGCCGACGACATTCCGGCCCAGCAGGCCTCCGCGGCCACCGACGACGGTGGCGCGCCGGTCCTCTTGATCGCCCTGGCGGTGATCGCCGCGGTCTGCACCGGGATCGCGATCTGGCGGATGCGCCGATCGACCGGCGACCCCGCGCCTGAGCCCGGCGCCAAGCCCTCGAGCACTACGGCCAAGACCCAGTCGCTCTGAGATCGAGTCGCGGGCGCAGCTTTCCGCTCGCCGACGTGTTCTGTCACCCGTGGCGGGACAAGCCTCACGACGGGTCCGCGAGGCCCGCTTTATGAGCGTTCGCTAAGGTGAGCTCGCGTTGACTCGTAGGTGGGGAACGACGGGGGTCGGTTTCGCGCTGGCCATCTTGTGCGCGCTCGCGACCGCGGCAACCGCGCCTGCGGCGGTGCCGAAATCGTTCTTCGGCGTCGTCCCCCAGCAGTCGCTCACCGATCAGGACTTCGAGCGCATGGGCCAGGCCGAGGTGGGGACCCTGCGGTTCGAGATCTTCTGGGCGGGCGTCGACAAAACCGCCGCCGAGGGCGACCTCGACTGGTCGGCCCCCGACGCAATCGTCGCCCGCGCCGCACGCAACGGGATCAAGCCGCTGCCCTTCATCTACAGCACGCCGCGCTGGGTCGCCGAGCTCGACGGCCACAGCTGCGGCGATACCTGCTCGCCGTTCGCTCCCAGCGGCAAGGCCGCGCTCACCGCCTGGTCGAGCTTCCTGCGCGCCGCCGCCGCCCGCTACGGGCCCAGCGGAAGCTTCTGGAGCGAGCATCCCGAGGTGCCGAAACTGCCGATCCGCGTCTGGCAGCTGTGGAACGAGCAGAACTCGCCCAGCTTCTACAAGCCGAAGCCGAAGGTGAAGTCCTACGCGAAGCTGCTCGGCGCCGGCCACGACGCGATCTCGAGCGTCGATCACCGCGCCGAGGTCGTCCTCGGCGGCATGTTCGGCACGCCCCGGCAGGGGCGCAAGCCGGCGGTCTCGGCCTGGAAGTACCTCGGCCAGCTCTATGATGTCAAGGGCGCCAAGCGCAACTTCGAGGGTGTCGCCCCGCATCCCTACGCTCCCAAGCTCAAGAACGTGCGGCTGCAGATCGACCTGCTGCGCGAGGAGATGAAGAGCGCCGGGGATCGCGGCGCCGACCTCTGGATCACCGAGCTCGGCTGGGGCTCGGCCGGGCCGCCGAACCCGCTCAACCGCGGTCCCGCCGGTCAGGCCCAGCGCCTGACCCAGGCGTTCAAGTACTTCAAGAAGAAGAGAAAGAAACTGAACATCCGCAACGTCGACTGGTACTCCTGGCGCGACAACGACGATCCCCAGGCCGGGCTCTGCGTTTGGTGCCCGTTCTCGGGCCTCCTGACCCAGGACTTCGGCGAGAAGCCATCGCTGGCGGCGTTCACGAAATTCACCGGAGGCAATTGATGTCCGCTATCGCAGTTCGCAAGCGACTTTCCCGAGCCGCGGCCGGAACGGTCGCGCTGATCGCCGCCCTGGTCGTGTCGGTGCTCGCGCTGACCAGCTCCAGCGCCCAGGCAGCGGTGCCGCCGGGCTTCTACGGCGTCGTCCCGCAAACCTCCCTCGGAACCCCTGACTTCGAGCGCATGGGACAGGGCAAGGTCGGAACCCTGCGGACGCTGGTCAGCTGGTCCGACGCCGACCCGACCCAGGCCGCCGATGACTACGACTGGTCCAGGATCGATCCGATCGTCGGCGGTGCGGCCGACAACGGCGTACGGGTGCTGCCGTTTCTGTACGGAACCCCGAAATGGGTCGCAACCGGGCTCGACAACAGCAGCTGCGGGGGCGGCGCTGCCTGCAACATCTTCGCGCCGAAGAGCGCCGCGGCCCTCAATGCGTGGTCGGACTTCGCCGCGGCCCTGGCCGAGCGCTATGGGCCGAACGGCAGCTATTGGGTCGAGAACCCGCAGATCAACAAGCTGCCGATCGACGCCTATCAGCTCTGGAACGAGCAGAACTCGAAGAGCTTCTACAAGCCGAAGCCCAACCCGAAGGCCTACGCGAAGCTGGTCGAGGCCGGCGGCGCGGCGATCCGGTCGGTCGATCCCTCGGCCAAGATCGTGCTCGGGGGCCTGCCGGAGCTCGGCGGCTCGCGCAAGGCGCAACCCGGCTCGGAGTACCTGGCGAAGCTGCTCAAGGTGGGCGGCTTCAAGCGCAGCTTCGACGGGATCGCGATCCACCCGTACGGCGGCAAGCTGAACGCGGTGGTCGAGCAGGTCGATCTCTTCCGGGACGCGATCAAGAAGGGCAAGGCCTCGAGCTCCGAGCTCTGGGTGACGGAGATCGGCGCCGGCTCGAAGAAGGGCGGTAATCCGCTCAACCGCGGTAAGAGCGGCCAGGCGAAGCTGCTGAAGCAGAGCTTCAAGTACTTCAAGCGCAACCGAAACAAGCTCAACGTCGAGCAGGTCGACTGGTTCAGCTGGATGGACTCGCAGACCAGCATCTGCGCGTGGTGCTCGAGCTCGGGCCTGTTCACCGCCGCGATGGCTCCGAAGCCCTCGTGGCGGGCGTTCACCAAGTTCACCGGCGGCAGCTAGTCACCGGCAGAGCCGACTAGCCTCTCGCTCGATGCGACGGGTGCTCGCGCTGACGGCGGCGGTGCTAGCCGCCGCCGTCACGGGGACGGCGTGCTCGTCCGGCGAGGCCGAGAACGACCCGGTCGAGGGCGTTCCGGCGAGCTTCTTCGGGGTTGTCCCCCAGGCGCCGGTGACCACCGAGGACCTCGACCGCATGGGCGAGGGCGAGGTCGGGATGATGCGTCTCGTCGTGCCCTGGGGGGCGCTCGACCCGAGCCCTGACCTCGAGGACTCCGACTTCGGCGCGATCGACCCGATCGTCCTCGACGCGGCCCGCAACGGGATCGAGGTCCTCCCCACCCTCTACGCGACCCCGGCCTGGGTTGCGAACGACCTCGACGGTTATGGCTGCGAGGATGACTGCGCGATCTTCGCCCCACGCTCGCCCGCGGCGCTCAAGGCGTGGGCGAGCTTCGTCGGCGAGGCGGTCGACCGCTACGGCCCCGAGGGGACGCTGTGGAAGCAAAACCCCGAGGTCGAGCGGAGCCCGATTCGAAACTGGCAGATCTGGAACGAGCAGAACTCGCCGACCTTTTACCGGCCGGCGCCCGATGTCGGCGCCTACGCCGAACTGCTCGCCGTCTCGGAGAAGGCGATCCATGACCGCGACCCCGGCGCGGCCGTGATCCTGGGGGGAATGTTCGGGACCCCACTCGACGGCGAGCTACCGGCGTTCACCGCCTGGGACTTCCTCCGCCGCCTCTATGCGATCCCGGGCGCCGAGGACACCTTCGACGGGGTCGGCGCCCACCCCTATGCCGCCCGCCTGGAGAAGGTCGACTACCAGTTGGGTCGCATCCACCGCGAGATCGAACGCGCCGGCGACACCGATGCAGGCATCTGGGTGACGGAGATCGGCTGGGCCTCGAGCGGGCCCGAGGACCCGCTCAACCGCGGCTCTGAGGGTCAGGCCGAACAGCTGACCGCGGCCTTCGACTACCTGCTCGACAAGCGCCTCGATTGGAACATCGACGCGGTCACCTGGTACTCGTGGCGCGACTACTCCGGCCCCGGCCTGTGCTCGTGGTGCGGCGGCTCCGGGCTGTTCACCGAAGCCCTCGAAGCCAAGCCCTCGTGGGAGGCGTTCGTCGACTACACCGGCGGCAGCTGAACTCAGAGGCCGCCGGCCATCGCCGGCAGGATCACCACGGTGTCGGAGTCCGAGACCGCCGTGCCGAGCCCGTCGAGGACGCGGACGTCCTCGTCGTTCAAGTACACGTTGACGTAGCGGTTGAGCTCGCCGTCGTCGGCAAAAAGCTGCCCGCGGGTATCGGGATGGGTCTCGGCGAGCGCGCCCAGGACCTCGCCGACCGTGGCACCCTCGGCGGCGATCTCGCTGGCGCCATCGGTGCGCGGGCGGAGCACCGGCGGGATCTTCACGGTCGGCATCCTCGGCAGGCTATTGGCTAGCTGCTCGCCGGCGAGGGCTCGCGCGCGGGAGCGCCGCAGAAGAGCTCGTAGTCGGGAAAGCGGCCCATCTCCTCGGCCGGAATCTCCTCCACCGAGTCGCCGCAGATCGGGCACTCGGGGTCGCGCTTGACCTTGAGCTCGGTGAACCGGGTGCCGAGCGATTCATAGAGCAACAGGCGCCCGATCAGCGGTTCCCCGATACCGGCGCTCAGCTTGATCACCTCGTTGGCCTGCAGCAGCCCCATCACCCCGGCCATCACCCCGAGCACGCCGTTGGCCCCGCAGCTCGGCGCCAGCTCGGCGGGCGGCGGGACCGGATACAGGCAGCGGTAGCAGGGGCCCTCGTAAGGAACGAAGGTCGAGATCTGGCCGTCGAAGCCGAGAATCGAAGCCGAGACGACCGGCTTTCGCAGCCGTACCGATGCGTCGTTGAGCAGGTAGCGAGTGGGGAAGTTGTCGGCGCCATCGACGATCAGGTCGTAGGGCTCGATCAGCTCCAGGATGTTCGACCCGTCGAGGCGCAGGTTGTGCTCGATCACCTCGACGTCGGGGTTCAGGGCCTCGATCGTGAGCCGGGCCGATTCAGCCTTGGACACGCCGACCCGCTCGGTGTTGTGGATCACCTGGCGCTGCAGGTTGGAGGCCTCGACGACGTCGTCGTCGACGATCCCCAGGGTGCCGATTCCGGCGGCCGCGAGGTAGAGCGCGCTCGGGGCCCCGAGCCCGCCGGCGCCGAGCAACAGGACCTTCGAGTTCAGCATCGCGAGCTGGCCCTCGACCCCGACCTCGGGCAGCAGCGTGTGACGGGAGTAACGCATCCGCTGCTCGGCGCTCAGACCCGACTCGGCGACGGTCGGCAGCCCGGCCTGCTCCCAGGCGACGATCCCGCCCTCGAGCACGGCGACGTTGTCGTAACCGAGCCGGGCGAGCGATGCGGCGCTCAGCGACGAGCGGTTGTCGGTGCGGCAGTGGAGGACAAGCCGCTCTGAGGTATCCGGAGCGATCTCGTCGATGCGCTCGGCGAGCTCGCCTTGGGGGACGTGGGTGGCGGCCTCGAGGTGGGACTCGTCCCACTCGTTTTGCTCGCGCACATCGATCAGCTTGACGCCGGCATCGATCTCCTCGCGCGCCTGCTCGAGGTCGATCAGCTCGATCGCGCCCGGTACCCGATCTCTGCGCTCGGCGGCCGTCGCCATACTAAATCTCCTAATTCCTATCCGGAATCCCAGGTTTACTTCAGAAAGTGTACCAACGCGATGCCCGCGCGTCAGCGGTCGGCAAGCGGCGGCAGCTCCGGGGGCGGATCGGCGGCCACAGCGCCCGCCAACGCCGCGCGGTCGCGCTCGCCGGCCCGCCCGAGCACCGTCTTCGCGATCAGTCGCAGGCGCAGGTTGAGCCGCAGCGCGCGCCAGCCGATCCGCTCGCGACGCGGGCCGTAGGCGCGCCGCAGAGCTGCCCTCCAGTTCAGCGTTCCCAACGGGCGCCAGCCTTCGCCCGAGCCGTGCAGAGCGGCGGATGAGCCCTGGCCGTGATGGACGATCCGACAGCTCTGCGGCGAGAACCAGGAGCCGATCCCCGCCTGCGCAGCCCGCAGCCCAAGGTCGATGTCCTCCCCGTACATGTGCAGCGCGGGGTCGAAGGGCCCAAGCTCGCGCAGGATCGGGGTCGGGGCGGCGATGCAGGCCCCGTTCAGCCATGTGACCCGAAGTTGGCGTTCGAGCCGGTATGGCTCGGTGCGAGCCAGCGCGGCTGCCGGCTGAAGCGCCGCCGGGACCAGCGCCCGGACCCAGGGCCAGGCGCCGACCTCGGGACCGCTTGCCGACGGCTGCACCGTGAGGTCGGCGTTGAGCACCCTTGGGCCGACCAGGCCGCCGAGCTCGAGCGCCCTCGCGGCGAGTCGGTCGAGCCCGGCGTCGAGCAGCTCCGTGTCGGGGTTGAGCATGACGGTCGCCGCCTCCGTCGCCTCGCCAACCCCCGCGTTGGTGGCGGCGCCGAAACCGACGTTCTCGCCGAGCTCGACGAACCTCTGGCGACCCTTCCACAGCTCAACGACCTCCGAGGGCCCATCCGAGGAGGCGTTGTCGACCACGATCAGCTCCTGATCGCCGTCCAGCTGCTCGTTCATCGACGTGACGAGAGTGCGCAGGTGACCCGCGCACTCCCATGTCACGACGACTATCGAGTAGTTGATCTCTGCCGCTGAGCGCTAGCCGATCGTCGGGCGCATCTGCCGCAGCCGGCGGACGCGCTCCTCGATCGGCGGGTGGGTCGAGAACAGACCGGCGAGCCCGCGGCCGGAGAACGGCTTGACGATGTAGAGCGGCTCGGTCGCCTGGTTGACCTGCATCGGCATCGCCTTCGCGCCCTCCTCGAGCCGCAACAGCGCCGAGGCCAACGACTCCGGGTTGCCGCAGATCTCGGCCCCGGTGGCATCGGCCGCGTACTCGCGCTGGCGCGAGACCGCGAGCTGGATCAGGCTCGCCGAAATCGGGGCGAGGATGACCAGGGCGAGGCTTCCGATCAGGCCCAGTGGCGAATCGTCGTCGCCCCCGAACCACATGAAGAAGTACGCCAGATAGGTGATCATCGCGCCGATCGCCGAGGCGACCGACTGGGTCAGGATGTCGCGGTTGCTGATATGGGCGAGCTCGTGCGAGATCACTCCGCGAAGCTCGTCCTCGGACAGCAGCTTGGTGATCCCGCTGGTCACGGCGACGGCCGCATGCTTCGGGCCGCGGCCGGAGGCAAAGGCGTTCGGCTGATCGCTGGGAATCACGTACAGGCGCGGCATCGGGATCTCGGCGCGCGTGGTCAGCTCGCGGACCATCTGGTAGATGCCCGGCGCCTCCTCCTCGGAGAGCGGCTTCGCGCGCGCGCTGGCGATGGCGATCTTGTCGCTGAACCAGTAGGCGACGAAGTTCATCAGCAGCGCGATCCCGAGGAAGACGCTGGCGATCTGGATTCCGCCGATCGCGTAGCCGATCGCGACCAGCAGGCCGCCGAGGGTCGCCATCAGGATGGTCGTCCTCAGGGCAGCTGAGAAATTGGATTTGCGCGTGGTTGTCATCGGAAGGTCCGACTCCTTGCTGGTTGTCCGACTCTCAAGACTCAGGCGGCCGAACTTGAACCTGGTGTCCATTCATTGTGACGACGCCGCGCGCCGGGGCCATGGGGGTTGACCCTCGATCGCGATGGGGGCGAACCCTGCCCCTCGGGCTGCCGCCGGCGCCGGCGCCGGTCCGCCGGCAGCGTGGCGCCAGCCCGCCGGGGCGAGAAACGATCGCCAGGCGATCCTTTCTCGCCCCGCTCGGCCGATACCTTGAACCGATGCGCGGCCGCGATCTGTTCACCCAGGTCCTGATCGTCAACCTGTTGGTGGTCGGCGCCACGGTGGTCGCCGCGGTCGTCGCCTCCGATCCCCGCCTCGACACCACCGAGGCGGCCGTGATCCTCGGTCTTTCGGTGGCGGTGACGATCCTCGCCAACGCCGTCTTGCTGCAACGCCGGTTCAAGCCGCTCGAGGACCTGGTCGACCAGATGGAGCGCGCCGACCTCTCGCGCCCGGGCGCGAACCTGACCGCCGGCGAGAGCCCCGGAGGGCCGGAGGAGGTCGAGCGCCTGCACGGCGCCTTCGTTCGCATGCTCGAGCGACTCGAGGCCGAGCGCCGTCGCGCCGCGAGCGCTGCGCTCGACGCCCAGGAGGAGGAGCGCGCCCGGGTCGCGCGCGATCTCCACGACGAGGTCAACCAGTCGCTGACCGGCCTGCTCTTGAGACTCGAGGCGGCCCGTGAGAAAGCACCGCCGGAGCTCGCGTCGGAGCTGGCGAAGATCAGGACGCTCGCCAACCAGGCGTTGCAGGAGCTGCTCGCGCTGGCGCGCCAGTTGCGCCCGACCGCGCTCGACGACCTCGGGCTCAAGGCCGCCCTCGCCAGCCACGTCACCGACCTCGGTCGCCAGAGCGGAATCGCCACCAGCTTCGATGCGGGCGGCGACATCGCCTCGATTCCCCATGAGATTCAGATCGTCACCTACCGCGTCGCCCAAGAGGCGCTCTCGAACGCGGTCCGCCACTCGGCCGCCGAGCACATCGGGGTGCGGCTGGCGCGCCAGGACGGATCGATCCAGTTGACGGTGGTCGATGACGGCCGCGGCTTCACCTTCGACCAGGCCTCCGGCGGCCTCGGCCTCGCCGGGATGCGCGAGCGCGCGCTGTTGGTCAACGGCGACCTGCGAGTCGAGTCGCGCCCAGACGACGGGACCAGGGTCCGGTTGCGCGTCCCGATCCGCGGCGGCGACACGAGCGCCGCTCGGGAGAGCTGACGTGCGCATCCTGATCGCCGACGACCACGGCATCGTCCGCTCGGGACTGCGGGTGCTGCTCGAACAGCAGGACGACATCGTGGTTATCGCCGAGGCTTCCGACGGCGCCAGCGCCCGCGACCTGGCGATCCGCGAGCGTCCGGACCTGGCGATCCTCGACGTCAAGATGCCGAAGCTGACCGGCCTGCAGGCCACTCGGGAGATCCGCGCCCAGGCCCCCGACGTCTCGGTCCTGATCCTCTCGATGTACGACGACGAGCGCTATCTGTTCGAGGCGCTCAAGGCCGGCGCTTCGGGCTATGTGCTCAAGGCGCAGGCCGACGTCGACCTGCTCGAGGCCGTGCGCGCCGTCGGGCGCGGCGAGCCCTTCCTCACGCCAGAGGCTCAGCGGTCGCTGATCAAAGATGTGCTCGGCGAGGGTGTCGCCCGTCCGAGCGAGCTCACACCGCGCGAGGAGGAGGTGGTCAAGCTGGTCGCCGAAGCGCACACCAACAAGGAGATCGCCGAAATCCTCCACCTGTCGGAGAAGACCGTGGAGAACCACCGCTCCAAGGCGATGAAGAAGCTCGGCATGCGCGACCGGGTCGAGCTCGTGCGTTACGCGATCCGCCGCGGGTTGATCGAGCCCTAGACGGCTCCGGTGCCGCTCAGGCGCCCGGCGGTCTCTGCAGCACGTAGAGGTTGTTGAGCCCGAGCTGAAAGCGCTTGGCCGCGACCGTCTCGAGGCCGTGGGCGGCGAACAGGCGGGGGGCATCGGTTGGGTCGAACCCCCAATGCTGCTCGATCCCGACCGCGCGCATCAGACGCATCCGGACGAGGACGTCGACGATCGCATCGACCGCCTTCGAAGGCACCGTGATCACGATGTGGCCGCCCGGCGCCAGCCGGCGGGCGCACTCCCGCGCGAACCGCTCCTGCTCGGCGGGGGGAATGTGCTCGAGCACCGCCAGCATCGTGATCAGATCGAACGGTCCGGCGTCCGGCAGGTCCTCGGGAAACCAGCCCTTGACCAGGCGCCAGTTCGGGCCTTCCAGCTGGCGCTTGAGACCGGAGTCGATGCCGACGCCCTCGGCCATCCTGCCGTCGAAGCGGCGAAACATCGCCCCGTCGGCCGAGCCGATGTCGAGCACGCGGGCCCCCGGCTGGAGATACGGGAGCGCCTTGGAGATTCGCCAGTCTCGCAGCAACCGGTCGAGCGGCTTCATCCTCAGGTCCGCGACCCTGCGCGGCTGCTCGCCCGGCGACTGGTTCACGACACAGGCTCCGCCTCGATCCGCCGCCGTTCGGCCTCGGCCCGCCAGAGCGAGTGTGCGGCCATCGCGGCGCCGGCGGCCAGCAGCCCCGCGAGGGGCACCGTGTAGCGCCCGACGTAGACGCCGCTCAGGGTCGGTGCGGCGAGCAGCGCGAGCCCACCGACGCCGAACATCAGCACCCCGACCCTGGTGCGCCGCGGTCCCACCAGGAGGCCGATCAGGGTCAGCGCGGTGGCGATCGTGAGCGCCGTCCCACCGAAGCGGAAGATCACCTGCGAGTACCTCTCGATCACCAGCCCGGTCTCGATCCGGTGCACGGAGAAGTCGTTGAAGAACGTCTCCATACCGCGCTCGGTGTCTGCCTCGACCACCGGGTCGGTCCGTCCGGGCGCTCCCGCCGACCAGTCCAGCTGAGGGTCGAGCGCACCGCCCGCGAACGGCACCGCCGCGGTCGAGCTTGGAACGTAGAAGGAGACCAGGTCGTCCCAGACGGCCTCCAGGTAGTCCCCGGGCTGGTTGAGCACCGCCTGGCGCGCGAAGGCGCCCACTTTTCTGTCCTCGGTGCCAAGGAACTTGAACTCCTGGATCGCCGGCGAGTCGGGATGAAAGAGATAGAAGTCGCCACCGGGGCGCTCAGCAGCCGGTGTGTCTTCACACAGCGCTTCGGTGCCGTCGGGGGGCGTGAACTGGTCGCAGTCGGCGAAGGTCGCCACCCGGTGGTAGAGCTGCCACCCCGACGACGGTGCGATGCCGAAGCTGTCGCCCTTGGCGTAGATCACCGCCATGTAGGGGATCAGCAAAGCGACGGCCAACCCGGCCACGATTGCCGGCAGCCGCCAGCGTGGGAGCCACGGCCGCGGCGACGAGAGCACGATCGCCAGGACGAGCACCGGGATGAGGAAGACGCCGGCCGCGCGGACGGTGGTCGCAAGCGCGACCAGGACCGCGGTCGCCAGCGGCCATCGCCACCAGGGCGACGGATCGTCGATCGCTCGCACGCACGCATACAACGACCCCGAGAGCAAGAACACGAACGTCGATTCGGACATGATCGAATGCTCGAGATAGATCTGATCCCCGCCCAAGAGGACGATCCCGGCCGGGACCAGCCCCGGCCATTCGCTTCCCGTGATCCGGCGGACGCCGGCGTAGAGGAGCAAGCCCGAGGCGATCCCGAGCAGGTGCTGGATGAAGACCGCGACGACGACCTCGCGGGTGAAGATCCCGAGCAGTGCCAGTAGCGCCGAGTACCCCGCCGGATGCTGGGGGTTCGAGAAGGGATCGGTACCCGCGTAGTAGGAGTAGGGCCAGGCGTCGGAGAGGGTGGTCGTGACCGGAAACCAGGAGATCATCGAGAGCAGCCGCAGGCCGACTCCACCGACGACCAGGGCCAGCAAGACCCACTGAGCCCTGCTTTCGGGCCTCAATCGGCGCCGCACCGCCGCACCTCGGACACGCCAGTCATCCGCCGTCAGCCTCGAGCCGACGAACCCCGAGCTGCGGCTCACGCCCCCGCCCTCCGGGAAATCCGGCGCGCGCGCTCGATCCGCCACAGCTGCATCACGGCCAGCGCCGCGGCGGCCGCCATCGGGCCGGCGACCGGCACCGTGTAGCGCCCGACGTAGATGCCCGCGATCGCCGGTGAGACCAGCAAGGCGATGCCGCTGCCCGCGAACAGCCAGACTCCGATCCGGCTTCGGCGAGGGCCGATCAGCAGCCCGAGCAGCGCCAGCAAGGTGGAGATCGAGAGCGCGGTGGCGCCGAATCGGAACACGCTCTGATAGCTGTCGAGCTCCTCCAGCTCCGAGGGAACGATTTCGATATCGAAGTCGTCGAAGAAGGTCTCCATCCCCTCGACGGTGGCAGCACGCTTCTCCACCGAGTGCGGATCGTCGTAGAACAGGGGTGAGTTCCAGGCCAGCGTCGGGTCGAGACCGTGGCCTCCATACAAGCCGCCGGTCCACGAAGTGGGGACGAAGAAGGCGCGGAAGTCAGTCCAGATGCGATCCGCGTAGCCGACCGGGTTGGAGAGCACGGCGGCACGCGCCCACTCGCCGACCAGGTCGTCCTGCTCGCCAATCCCGCCGAACTCCCGGACGGCCGGCGAGTCGGGGTTGTAGAGATACCAGCTGCCGCCGTAGCGCTTTTCGGGAGGCTTGTCCTCACACAGGGCCTCGGTTCCTGCGGGCGGCGTGAACATGTCGCAGTCGGCGAAGGTGGCCGCCCTGCTGTAGAGGTGCCAGCCCTGGGACGGGCCGAGCTCGAAGCTGCCGCGCGCGGCGGCGTTCGCGGACGCGTAGGCGAACAAGACGACCGCCGCACCGCCGGCGAGCGCCGCAACCGGGCGCCAGCGCGGCAGCCATGGCCGCGGCCGCGAGAACACCAGGGCCAGCAGCGCGACCGGGACCAAGAAGACGCCCGCCGAGCGAATCGTCCCGGAGACCGCCATCAGGACGCCGGCTGCCAGCGGCCATTTCCACCACGGATCCGGGGTCTCGAGGGTTCGCACGCATGCATAGAGCGCGATCGCGAGCACGAAGGTGAAGAAGGTCTCCGACATCACCGCTCGTTCGAGCAGGATCTGGTCGGCGCCGAGCAGGACTACCCCGGCTGGCAGCAGGGCCGGCCACGGCGACCCGGCAAGTCTCCGGGTCGTGGCGAAGAGGATCAGCGCTGTCGCGATTCCGAACAGGATCTGCACCACGACGGTCACCGAGACGTCGCGCGAGAAGACCCCGACCAGCTTGAGGAAGGTCGAGTAACCGGCCGGGTGCTGGGGGCTGTCGAGCGGATTGGCGTTGGCGAAGCCGGCGTAGGCCCACGAGTCGGCCAGCGAGTGCACGGTCGGCGACCACGCGTGCGCCGCATAAGCGCGCACGAAGATCCCCGAGATCAGCAGAGCGAGGAGCACCCAGCCGGCCGGGCCGGCCGGCCAGAAGGCCCGCGCTGCGCCCGCCGTTCGCCTGAGCAGATCCGGCATGCTCAGCCGCCCTGGCCTGGCGCGATCGTCCGGATGGCCGATTGCACCGCGCGATCGTAGCTAGCCATCCATCGCCAACCTCGATCCGAGCAAAGCCGAGCTCACGCGGGTGTCCCTGTGCTCCGGCGCTCGTGCTCGAATCGCCAGAGCTGCATCGCCGCCAACGCCGCTGCGCCAGCCACCGGCCCCGCGATCGGCACCGTGTAGCGCCCGACATAGATGCCCGCGAGCGCAGGGGAGACCAGAATGGCGATGCCACTGCCCGCCAGAAGCAAGATCGCCACTCGGTTCTTGCGAGGCCCGATCAGGAGGCCGAGGATCGCAAGCAACGTGCAAATCGTCAGCGCCGTAGCCCCAAAGCGAAAGACCCGTTGATAGTCGTGCAGGTCCTGTAGCGCCGCGGGGCTGCTGTCGATCTCGATGTCGTTGTAGAACGTCTCGAGCTGGCCAACCGTGCCGGCACGCCAGTCGACCGCTTGCCCCTCATCGAAGGTGAGTGGGTACCGCCAGTCGAGCGAAGGATCCAGGCTGTGACCGGCGTAGATCGGCCCCATCGTCCTGCTGGGCACGAAGAAGGCACGGAAATCGCCCCAGACCAGATCGAGGTACGCGCCGATATCGGATAGCACCGCGGCCCGGGCCCAGTCTCCGACCAGCGCATCCTCCTCCCCCAGTCCGCCGAACTCTCGGATCGCTGGCGAGTCCGGACTCAGGAGGTACCAACTCCCGCCTAAACGCTTAGCCGGCGGCGTCCTCTCGCAGAGCGCCTCCGAGCCCTCGGGCGGTGTGAACTTGTCGCAGTCGGCGAAGGTCGCGGCCCGGCTGTAGAGGTGCCAGCCCTGGGATGGGCCGAGCTCGAAGCTGCCGCGGGTGATCGCATTGGCCGATGAGTAAGCGACCAAGATCACGGCCGCCGTAACGGCCAGCGCGAGCCCCGATCGCCATCGCGACCGCCACGGCCGCGGCCGGGCGAACACCAGGGCGATCAAGGCAACCGGCACGAGGAAGGCACCCGCCGATCGAATCGTCGCCGAGAGCGCCAACACAAGACCGGCCGCGAGCGGCCACCTCCACCACGGATCGGGCGTCTCCAGCATGCGAACGCCGCAGTAGAGGCCGGCGGCCAGGACCGTGGTGAACAGCGCTTCGGACATGACCGCGCGTTCCAGAAGGATCTGGTCGGCCCCTAGCAGAACCACCCCGGCGGGCACCAACGCCGGCCAGGGAGAGCCCGCAACCCGTCTGGTCAGCGCGAAGAAGACCAAGGCGGAGCCGATTCCGAGCAGGTTCTGCAGCGCCATGATCACGCTGACGTCGCGCGTGAACACGCCGGTGATCGCCAGGAAGGCCGAGTAACCGGCCGGATGCTGAGGGCTCTCCAGCGGGTTGCCGGACGCGTAAAGCGCATAGAAACCCGAGTCGCTGAGCCAATCGACCGTCGGAGACCAGGCGAAGCTCGCATAGCCGCGCACGAACACTCCGGACAGCAGCAGGGCCAAGAGGACCCAGCCGGCCGGGCCGGCGGGCCAGAACGCCTTCACCGAATCGACGATCCCCCGCCCCGCTTGGGCGACTTTCACGGCGCGATCGTAACCAGCCGACCGGTGGGCGCAGATGGACCGCCGAGCGTCCGAGACATAACCGAGCGCTCGGGTAGGATTTAGCTCGATGTTGTTCTCGACCAAGGCGGAGTACGGAGTTCGGCTGATGGTCGAGCTCGGCCGGCGCGCCGGTGGCGCGGATCCCGCGCAAGCGGGGCCGGTCGCGCTCGCCTCGGTCGCCGAGGCGGAGATGCTGCCGCTCTCCTACCTCGAGCACCTGGTCGCGAAGCTGCGGCAGGCCGGGTTGGTGCGCTCCGTCCGCGGCGCCCACGGCGGCTACCAGCTCGCCCGGAGCGCGGACGAGATCTCGATGCTCGATGTGGTCGCCGCGCTCGAGGGGCCGATCGCACCGATGGAGTGCTTCCACGCCGACCGTGAGGGGCGGGTGCTCTGCTCGCATGAGTCCGACGGCGACCGCAACTGCGCCACCAAGCTGCTTTGGACCCGGGTCCACGGCGGCGTCACCAAGGCGCTCGACGGGACCACGCTGGCCGACCTGGTCGAGTTCTCGACCGCGGCCCCAGCCCTGGCAACCAGCAACTAGCAACTTCCAAGGAGAAAATGGCCGACCTCGAAATCACCAACCTCCACGTCACCGCCGAGGACAAGGAGATCCTCAAGGGCCTCGACCTCGAGGTTTCGAAGGGTGAGATCCACGCGCTCATGGGCCCCAACGGCTCCGGCAAGTCGACGCTCGCGAACGCGATCATGGGCCATCCCGCGTTCGAGATCACCGAGGGCCAGATCCTCTTCGAGGGTGAGGACATCACCGAGGCCGCGCCCGAGGATCGCTCCCGCGCGGGCCTGTTCATGGCCTTCCAGTACCCGGTCGCGATCCCGGGGGTGACCGTTGCCAAGTATCTGCGGATGGCGCTCAACGCCCACCGTGAGGCCCGCGGTGAGGGTCAGATCTCGCTCAAGGACTTCCGCAAGCAGACCGAGGCGGCGATGGAGCTGGTCAACATCCCGCGCGACTTCTCCAGCCGCTACATCAACGACGGCTTCTCCGGGGGTGAGAAGAAGCGCATGGAGGTGCTGCAGCTGGCGATGTTGCGACCTTTGATCTCGGTCCTCGACGAAACCGACTCCGGCCTCGACATCGACGCCCTGCGGGTGGTCGCCAAGGGCGTCAACGAGGTCGCCGGACCCGAGATGGGGGTGCTGATCATCACCCACTACCAGCGCATCCTGCACCTGGTCGAGCCCGACTTCGTCCACGTCATGTTCGAGGGGCGGATCGTCAAGCAGGGCGGACCCGAGCTGGTCACCCAGCTCGAGGACAAGGGCTACGGCTGGATCCGCGAGGAGGTCGAGGCGGCGGCGTGAGCTCGGCGCTCGGCACTCGGCACTGGGAGCTCGACGTCGAGCGGATCCGGGAGGCGTTTCCCGCTCTCGCGCGCGAGATCAACGGCACCCCTGTCGCCTATCTCGATTCGGGCGCCAGCTCCCAGCGGGTGCTCGCCTCGATCCAGGCGGTCGACCGCTACGAGCGTCGTCACCACTCCAACGTCCATCGCGGCTCACACACGCTCTCGGCCGAGGCCACCGCGGCCTACGAGGGGGCGCGGGCGACGATCGCCGACCACATCGGCGCAACCGACCGCCGCGAGGTTGTCTTCGTCCGCAACGCGACCGAGGCGATCAACCTGGTCGCGCGGACTTGGGGCGCCGCCAACATCGGCGCCGGCGACCACATCCTGCTGACCGAGATGGAGCACCACTCGAACATCGTCCCCTGGCAGATGCTCGCCGAAGCGTCCGAGGCCGAGATCGATTGGGTTCCGGTGACCGACTCGGGCCTGCTCGACCTGGAGGCCTACCGCGAGCTGCTCGGTCGCGGTCCGAAGCTGGTTGCGGTCACCCACGTCTCGAACGTTCTCGGGACCGAGAACCCGCTCGCCGAGATCGCGCACGCCGCGCACGAGGCCGGCGCACTGGTGCTCGCCGACGGCGCTCAGGCGGCGCCGAAGCTGGCGCTCGAGATGCCGGCGCTGGGGATCGATTTCTACGCGCTGACCGGCCACAAGGCCTACGGCCCCACCGGGATCGGTGCGCTCTGGGCTCGGCTCGACCTGCTGCGCGAGATGCCGCCGTTCATGGGCGGCGGATCGATGATTCGCAAGGTGACCAAGCAGGGAACCAGCTGGGCCGACCCGCCGGCCCGCTTCGAGGCGGGGACGCCGGCGATCACCCAGGCGATCGGGATGGCGGCGGCGTTTCGCTGGCTCGATGGACTCGGGATGGACGCGGTCGAAGCCCACGATCGCGAGATCGCCGCGTACACGATCGCCCGCGTGACGGAGGTTCCCGGCCTGCGGGTGTTCGGTCCGCCCGCCTCGGCGGACCGACTCGGCCCGGTCTCATTCGAGCTCGACGGCGTCCACGGCCACGACGTCGCCGAGATCCTCGACCGCCACGGGGTCGCGGTCCGCTCCGGCCACCATTGCGCCCATCCGCTGATGGACCGTCTCGGCGTTCCGGCGACCGCGCGCGCGAGCTTCGGCATCTACACGACCACCGCGGAGATCGACCGGCTGGTCGAGGGCCTCGAGGACGTCCGCCGGGTCTTCGGGCTCGGCTGAGGCGAGATCGGATCGCGGCGGTGCCGCGCTCGCTGCTGACGATCGACGAATCGCCCTTCGGTTTCACCTGGGTGGTGGACGAGCCGCTGCAGCGCGCCTCGCACGCGATCACCGACGAGGGCCGCGTCTGGATCATCGACCCGGTCGATCTCGACGACGTCATCGATCGGGCCGGCGCCCTCGGGCGCCCGGTCGCGGTCCTGAAGCTGCTCGACCGCCACAACCGCGACTGCGCCGCGGTCGCCGAGCGCCTCGGGGTGCCGCTGGTCGAGGTTCCCGACGAGGTCCCGGACTCTCCGTTCGAGGCGATCGCAGCGGTGCGGATCCCGGGGTGGAAGGAGACGGCACTGTGGTGGCCGGCGCAGCGGGCATTGATCGTCGCCGAGGTGGTCGGCTCCAACAGCCTCTACACAGGGGGCGCCGGCGGGGTCGGGATGCACGTGATGCTGCGGGCGCTGCCGCCGGGGGGCCTGCGCGGCATGCAGCCCGACCACCTGCTCCTCGGCCACGGCGGGCCGGTGCACGGCGAGCGCGCCGCGAGCGAGCTCGAGCACGCCTACGCGCGAGCGCGCCGCGACCTGCCGCGCGCCCTGCTCAACGTGCCGAGTGCGCTGCGCTGAACGGCGCGCGCTCAGCGCTTCGGCGAGACCTGGGCGTTCATCCCCGCGCGCAGCTGGCGGCGGCTGAGCTCACCGTCGACGGGCACGGCCCGGTAGCTGAACGACTGCGCGAACTCGAGCTCGAAGGCGGTCGCGCCCGAGCGCGTGATCTCGCTGATCAGCTCGGTCCCACCCCAGGAGACCAGCGCCGATCCGCGGGCAAAGCGAGCCGACCCGCAGCAGACCGAGACCGGCGCCGAGGGCGTGCTGTGACTCTCCAACAGGGTCGCGGTGTCGCCCTCGATCCGGTAACGAAGCGCGCGCGGCGGGCGCCCGAGGCCGGTGCCGTTGTCGAAAACGGAGAGGTCGCGGCGAGCGAGGGCGCGGACGTCGTGCTGGCCGCCGAAGGGAAAGTCGCCGAGCGGGTCATCCTGCACCCGCAGCGACTCGGGCGTCGGCGTGCCGCCGAGCTTCCACTCGATCGCGCCGCTTCGGCGGTCGATCCGGTAGACGGCGTCGGTATGCCTGAGGCTGACCAGCAGGTCGCCACCCGGCAGCGGCTCGACGGCGTTCACGTGGGCGTAGTCGTAGGGCTCGGAATCGAGCGTCTGCCACCAGCGGCCGGTCTCGCTGAAGTCGATCTGGCCCTCCGACGACCACTCCCAGACGAGCTCGCCGCCCGGTGTCAGCTCCTGGATCACCGCGTCGTAGACGCGGGCGCTCGGGTCGCCGAGGAACTCGCTGAGGTCGACGGGCTCCGCCCGGGGCACGTAGGCGAGCAGGATGAAGTTGCCGCTCGGCGTCGGCTGCAGGTCGTGCTGGTCGGTGATCGCGCCGCCGGCGGTCCGCAGGCGCCCGATCCGGCGGCCGTCGAGCGAATGGAACTCATACGAACTCGACGGATCGGTGGTGAACGGGGCGCCGGCGAACTGAGTCCAGACGAGCGTTCCGTCCGCGAGCACCTTGGCGTCGACCGGTGCCTTCGCGTCCTCGTACCACCAGACCGGGACCCCGCGACGATCGAAGATCGTGACGAAGCGCGCTCCGGCGCTGGCGGCCGGCGTCAGCAGGTAGAAGTCCGAGGCCGGCTTTTCGCCGCGCCGGAACTCATACTCGGGGAAGTCCTCGGGCAGGCAGCGGATCCGATAGGCGCGCTTGCGCGCACCGCTGCGCGCGACGACCCTGATCTGCTGGCCGTCGCGCAGGCGCACGGTGCGGTGGGCCGGGCCGTCGCTCCAGGGGCGGGCGCCGATCTTCGCCTCGGCGCCACCCGGGGTCCGCACCCGGAAGGAAAGCGGCTGCGCGCAGTCGACCGTGTAATCGCGGATCGCCGGCCTGAAGCCGGGCTCGAGACCGTCGACCGCGAGCCGCACCGCAGCGTCGGCTGCGGTTGGAGTCGAGACCAGCACGAGCAGGGCGACGGCCCCGAGGGGGCCGACGAGGCGGCGGGCGCGCATCGCGGCAGTCTCCACCCAACGGCGGACGCGCGCAAGCCGATCGACGCGATCGGCACTCCGATCGCCCTGATCGCAAGCCGCCTCCGCTACCGTCGCAGGGGTGGACCAGCTCTACCGCGAGAACATCCTCGACCACTACAAGCGCCCGCGCCACTTCGGCCGGCCCGAGCGCTTCGACCTCGAGTTCGAGGACACGAACCCGCTCTGCGGCGACGAGCAACACGTCTACGTCACGCTCGACGACGAGGGCCGCGTGGCCGAGGTCGCCTTCGAGGGCCGCGGCTGCGCGATCTCGACCGCGGCGACCTCGATGCTGACCGAGGAGCTCGGGGGCAAGACCCGCGAGGAGCTCCTGCGCCTCGACAAGGACTTCGTCCTCGACCTGCTCGGGATCGAGATCTCGGCCACGCGGATGAAGTGCGCGCTGCTCGGCCTCAAGGTGGTCAAGTCGGCGGCGCTCGGCGACGCCGCCGACTGGGAGGACGAGGGCGCCCGCGGAGACCCGATCGCCGAGCGCGACCGGATCTAGCGCTCAATCCACCGAGATCGTCCTCGACTTCGCCCGCAGGCAGACGTAGATCGTCCCGGCGGTCCCCTCCTCGCGACGCTTGGCGACCGCGTAATAGACGCCGGAGGAAAGCGGGTCGACCTCGACGAACCACTTGCCGTCGTTGTCGGTCTGGTCGAAGCCGAGCAACTTCTTGCCGCCGTTGCGCTTTTGCTTGAACAGCTTCACCCTGCGCTGCTCGACGCAGGCGGCATTGTGCGACTTCACCTTGCCGTGGAATGCCGGGAAGCTGTTGCGGATCTTGACGTTGCTGTCGAGCTCGACGGTCTGGCCGGCGCCGCCGGCAAGCGCGACGGCCGGGACCGCGATCAGGGCCGAGGTCGCCGCGAGGACGAGGACGCGAGTCATGGTTGGCTTCCTCTCCGTAGGGGTTCGACCGACCCTACCCCCGAACTCACCATGAGTCCAGATCACCCCTCGAGGTCTGCGAGGCGGCCATCGGGCTCGAGCGTCACGTTCGGATCGCCGGCGGCGCTCGCCTGCAGCTCGGCGATCGCGGTCAGCTCCACTCCGTCGAGCGAGCTGATCGGCAGCCAACGACCCTCGCTCAGGACCTGGCCGGCGGCAAAGGGCTCGGGATCGAGCGCCTGCGAAGCGAAGATCACCGCGCAAACACCGCCCTCGTCGAGGCGCTCGGCGCTGGAGCTGAGGTAGGTGACCAGCGCCCCCCGATAGCCGTGTGAGTCGAAATTGTGGCGCCCATAGGAGGCGGCCGCCGGATCGGCGTTCCAGGCGCGCACGCAACCCGGCGGCAGGGCCCGGACGGACGGATCGGAGCCGCCGCCCGCGAGCGTGACGCCGACCACGACGGCGGCGAGCAGCGCCGCGGCGCCGGCGACCAGCACCAGGCGAGCCCGTGGCGAGGCCTCGGTCGACTGCACCTGCGGCACGCTAGCCGCAGCCGGCGCCGGGTGCGGCGGGTGGGACCGCTAAAATCCGACCCGGAGACTAGGAATAAGTGACCGACGCCACCCACGAGCCAATCCGAATGCCGACCGAGACCGACACACTGACCGTCTGCAAGCTCGCCGAGCTCGGCGAGGGAGAGATGCGCCTGGTCGAGGTCGACGGCCGCAAGATCGGTGTCTTTCATTGCGCCGGTGGCGAGCTGTTCGCGATCGAGGATCGCTGTTCGCACGACGACGGCCCGCTCGCCGAGGGTGAGTTCGACGTCTCGACGTGTACGGTCGAGTGCCCCCGTCACGGGTCGCTGTTCGACCTGCGGACGGGCAAGCCCCGCAGCCTCCCGGCCTACCGGCCGGTCGAGACGTTCGAGGTTCGCGTGGATGATGACAAAGTGAAGCTGGAGCTCTGAACTAGATGACCAAGCCGCCCGAGACCCTGGCGCCGTCCGGCAAGCAGTTGACCGAGTCCGAGTCCGCGCTCAAGGGCATCAACACCGACTACGCCGAGAAATTCGGCTTCTCCGATCCCGAGACCGGCTATGCCTACAAGGCGCCGAAGGGGCTCTCGCGCGAGGTCGTCGAGTCGATCTCCGACTACAAGTCGGAGCCGCAGTGGATGCGCGACTTTCGGGTCAAGGCCTACGAGCACTTCGTCGAGCGCCCGATCCCGAAGTGGGGCGGCGACCTCGACCAGATCGACTTCGACGACATCCACTACTTCGTCCGCGCCTCCGACACCAACAGCCGCGACTGGAGCGAGGTTCCCGAGGACATCAAGAACACCTTCGACCGGCTCGGGATCCCCGAGGCGGAGCGCAAGTTCCTCTCCGGCGTCGGCGCCCAGTACGAGTCCGAGGTCGTCTACCACCAGGTGAACGAGAAGCTCGAGGCCCAGGGCGTGATCTTCACCGACATGGACACCGCCCTGCGCGAGCACGAGGACCTGGTGCGCGAGTACTGGGCGACGATCATCCCCCCCAACGACAACAAGCTCGCCGCGCTCAACTCCGCGGTCTGGTCGGGCGGCTCGTTCGTCTACGTCCCCGCCGGAGTCAAGGTCGAGATGCCACTGCAGGCGTACTTCCGGATCAACACCGAGAACATGGGCCAGTTCGAACGCACCCTGATCATCGCCGAGGAGGGCGCCGAGGTCCATTACATCGAGGGCTGCACCGCCCCCGTTTACTCGAGCGACTCGCTGCACTCGGCCGTGGTCGAGATCTGCGCCAAGCCGAGCTCGCGGATCCGCTACACGACGGTCCAGAACTGGTCGCAAAACGTCTTCAACCTGGTCACCAAGCGCGCCGTCGCGCACGAGAACGCGACCATGGAGTGGGTCGACTGCAACCTCGGCTCGAAGCTGACGATGAAGTACCCGTCGATCTATCTGCTCGGCGAGAAGGCCCACGGCGAGATCCTCTCGATCGCCTTCGCCGGCAAGGGCCAGCATCAGGACGCGGGCGGCAAGATCATCCACGGGGCGCCGAAGACGACCTCGTCGATCTTCTCCAAGTCGATCTCCAAGGACGGCGGACGGGCGACCTACCGCGGCCTGCTCGAGGTCGCCCAGGGCGCCACCGAGGCCAAGTCAAAGGTCGTTTGCGACGCGCTCCTGCTCGACGAGGCCTCGCGTTCGGACACCTACCCGACGATCCGCATCGATGAGTCCGATGCCAACGTCGGCCACGAGGCCTCGGTCTCGAAGGTCGGCGAGGACCAGCTCTTCTACCTCCAGAGCCGCGGGCTCGACGAGGAGGAGGCGTCGAAGATGATCGTCAACGGGTTCATCGAGCCGATCGCGAAGGAGCTGCCGATGGAGTACTCGGTGGAGATGAACCGGCTGATCGAGCTGCAGATGGAGGGCTCGATTGGCTGACGCCGCAGCGGCGGCGCCTCAGCTCTCCGAACCGGACTGGCTGCTCGAGGCTCGCGATCGGGCCAAGGAGCTCGCGGCGACCCTGAAGCTGCCGACCGCAAAGCAGAAGGGCTGGGAGTTCACCGACCTCTCCAGCCTCGACCTCGACGCCTATAGCGAGGCGGTGGCGACGGTCGACGGCCTCGAGCCCAGCGACGGCGACGGGCCGGTCGTGATGGCGCTCGCCGAGGCCGCCGTCAGCCATCCCGAGCTGGTCCGCGACCGGCTCGGGTCGATCGTGCCCGCCAACGACCCGTTCGCCGCCCGAAACGAGGCCCGCTGGCGCGACGGCATCCTCGTCTACGTGCCCGCTCGAACCCGGCTCGAACGGCCGATCCGGCTGACCGTCTCGGGCACGGAGGGCGAGGAGATCGAGTGGCGCGTCCTGATCGTCCTCGACGAGGGCGCCGAGGCCGAGGTCTGGGAGCGCTATGCATCCGAGGGCGAGACCTTGTTCAACGGCGTCGTCGAGCTCGCGGTCGGCGACGGCGCCAACCTGCGCTACGTCTGCGAGCAGGAGCTCTCCGAGCAGAGCTGGGTTTTCGCGACCCAGCGCGCCGAGGTCGGCCGCGATGCGGGGCTCGAATGGGTTGCCCTGGGCTTCGGCTCGGCGCGCGGCAAGGTCCGGATGGAGACCAAGCTCGCCGGCCGCGGCTCGAGTGCCAGAGTGACCGGTGCATACGCCGGTACCGGGAGCCAGCACCTCGACTACGACACTACCCAGGAGCACGCGGCCGAGGACACGACCTCGGACCTCGCCTTCCGCGGCGTGCTCGCCCAGCAGGCGACAGCCGTGTGGCGCGGGATGATTCGTGTCGACAAGGGCGCTCAGCGAACCGACGCCTTCCAGGAGAGCCGCAACCTGCTGCTCTCGACCGAGGCACACGCCGACGCGATCCCCGGCCTCGAGATCGAGGCCGACGACGTCCGCTGCACCCACGCGGCCGCGGTCGCCCAGGTCGATCCCGAGCAGCTGTTCTACCTGACCTCGCGGGGCGTGTCGGAGGCGGACGCGAAGCGACTGGTGATCGAGGGCTTCCTCCAGGAGCTGGTCGAGCGCGCTTCGGAGGGACCGATCCGCGACGCGCTTCGCGATGAGCTCGAAAAGCGCCTCGCACAGCTGCTCGCCGACACCTAGCGCGGCGGCGGCGGCTCGACGCACCCTGCGGTCACTCGAGGCGCAGGAGCTCGAACCTGACCCGGCCGTCACGGACCGCGCGCGCCACCTGGCGCTCGTTTCGGTTGAGCTTTCCCGAGCCGGTCTTGACCTCGACCAAGACGACCTCCCGCAGCTCACCCTCGCCGATCCCGTCGAAGACGACGTAGTCGACCGGGGCGCCGAGAAAGCGCGCTTCGCTCGGATCGAAGCGGTCGAAGAACTGCGGCACGAGCGGCACCAGCTGCTCGCCCGCGCGCCCGGCGAGCACTCTGCGACTGCGCTTGATCGCGTCCGCTCGGGCATCGGCGAGATCCTGATCCGCGTAGCGATAGACGGCGCGGTAGCGGGCGTGGGCGACCGAGATCCGCACCAGCGCGAGCACGGCGATCGCGAGCAGCGCAATGGCCACGCCATCATTCATCGGGCCCAGTCTGAGCACCGCCGCGGTCGACGCCCCCGCGCTGCAAGCGGGCGCCCAATCAGCCGAGCAGGCCCTGGCCGATGTAAGTGCCCGCGGCGGCCCCTGGCGGGATCGCGAAGACCGCACTCGAGGTGTGCTTGATGTACTCGTTGAGCGCGTCGCCGCCGAGGTTTCGCTGAATCGCCGCGAACTGCTCGGGGTCGCGCTGGAAGCCGATGAAGAAGAGTCCTGCGTCGAGCTCGCCGGTGACCTCGTCGAAGCCGTCGGTGAACGAGTAGCCGCGGCGCAGGATCCGAGTGCCGCCCACGCTGGCCGGAGCGGCGAGCCGGATATGGGCGTCGCGCGGGATCACCGGACCGTCGGGTCCGCGCGCCGCGAGGTCGGGAGGGTCGAACTCGCCGACGCCGGTCAATGGCGCTCCGGAGACCTTCGCGCGACCGATCGTCAGCTCCTGGTCGGAGAGCGTCGCACGATCCCAGACCTCGATCAGCATCCTGATCCGGCGCGCGACGAGGTAGCTGCCCCCGCGTAGCCACGGTGGTCCCTCGTCGCCGACCCAGACGAACTGCTCCAGCGCCTCAGAATCCTCGGCGCGGATGTTGTTGGTCCCGTCCTTCAGCCCCATCAGGTTTCGCGGGGTGCCCTGGGCGCGGGTCGTGGTCGAGGTGCGGCCGAAGCCGAGCTGCGACCAGCGCAAGACCACGGTGCCGCGACCGATTCTGGTCAGGTTGCGTACCGCGTGAAACGCGACCTGCGGGTCGTCCGAGCATGCCTGGACGCAGAGGTCGCCACCGGAACGCGCCGGATCGATTGCCTCCGCCGGCAGCGGGTCCAAAGCGCGCAGGGGTGCGGGTCGGTCTCGGTCGAGGCCGAAACGGCCGAACAGCGACGGGCCGAAGCCGATCGTGACCGTCAGCCGTGAGGGCAACAGGCCCACAGCCTCGCCGGTGTCCTCAGGCGGCAACAGCGGCTCGGTGTTGCGCTCGCCGACACGCTCGCCGGCGGTCATCCGCGCAGCCGCCTCGGTCCACGCCCGCAACAGGTCGATCAGCTCGCGACGGTCGCTCGCGACCACGTCGAAGGCGGCAAAGTGGAGGCGGTCCTGAGCGGGTGTGACGATCCCGGCTTGGCGCTCGCCGTGGAAATCGACGGTCCCGGTGCCATCGCCTTCGTCGGCCTCGGCCGTCTCGCGGCCGACAAGATATCCGCCCGCGCCCAGGCCGAGACCGGCGCCGGCGACCCCGGCCGAGCCGAGCAGCCGGCGCCTGGTCAGCTTCGAACTCATCCGACCACGGAGGGGACCTGCGAGAGCGACTCGCCGAGCGCGTCGATCGCCTGGGCGAGCTCCTTCGTGTTGGCTGTGGTGAGCTGGTCATAGAGGACGTACCCGTCTCCGCGCCGATAGGCGTCGAGCAGTGCGTACGTGTCTTCAAACTCGCCCTCGATCCGCTCGGCGAGTTCGGGGTCGGCGTCCTCGACGACGGGCTTCAGCGCCTCGAACCCGGCCTCGGCGCCGGCGACGTTGGCCTCGAAGTCCCATAGGTCGGTGTGCGAGTAGCGCTCCTCCTCCCCGGTGATCTTCGAGGCCGAGACCTCGCCCAGCAGGTCGACCGAGCCCTGGGCGATGTCCGTCCCCTCGAAGGCCTCGTTCTTCGCGACCGTGTTCAGGTTGGCGACGTCGTCGACGAGCTCGGTGGTGATCGGCTCGAGACCCTCGGTCGACCTGTCGATCCATAAAGCCTTCTCGATCCGGTGATAGCCACCCCACTCGTCCTTGGGGATGTCGCCCTCGCGCCCGTCGATGTCGGGGTCGAGGTCGCCGAAGGCGCCGGCAACGGGCTCGATCCGCTCGAAATGGACGCGCGCGGTCGGGTAGACACGCTTCGCCGCCTCGATGTCACCGGCGCCTAGGAGGCCGACGAACTCGTCGGTCTTGTCGACCAGTTGCTGGGCGTTCTCCTCCACGTAGGCGTCGTAGCGCTCCGAAGCCTCGATCAGAGCGGGATCGCTGTCCGGCGCGTCGGCGACTGCTGAGCCGGTCGAGCTCGGCTGCTCCGGCTCGTCGTTGCCGCAGCCCGCACCGGCGAGCAGGGCGAGGCCGAGGATCAGCGCGAGCGCTCGGCGCGAGGACGGATCGAGTGCGTTCAAGAGGGTCCCTTTGGTCGCATTAGGTTGCCCTAATTAGGCTACCCTAATAGCGAGCGAGGCGGCTCAGGCTTGGGCGGCCTCGCAGGCGCGACACTCGCCGCGAATGATCACGTCGTGAGCGCTGACCCGATGGCCGACCTCGTCCGAGACACGCTCGATCGCCCGTTCAAGACCCGCGTTCTCGAACGGAGTGATCAGTCCGCACCGATCACAGACGACGTGGTGGTGATGGTCGCCTCCCGGGACGAGCGCCTCGTAGCGGGCGGCGCCGGCGCCGAACTCGACCCGCTGCACCAGGCCACGTGCATGGAGCAGGTCGAGAGCTCGGTAGACGCTTGCGATTCCGACCCGGTTGCCCTCCGCGCGCATGCTCTCGGCGATCTGCTGAGCGCTGAGGCAGCAGTCCTGGCGCGCCAGCTGCTCGACCACGGCCCGCCTCGCGCCGCCCCCGCGGCGCCCTGCCGCGGCCAGCGCGCGTTCGGCCAGCTCGGACCACACAAGCGGCTCCGTCGCCATCCGAACATCCTACCTTAGTGAGAATGATTATCATTCTCAGGTCATGGAGTGGATCGTTCTTCCGTTCGCGGCCGCGACGACGCTGGCGACCCTCGCCGGTGGTGCCCTCGCGCTGCGGCTGGCCCACTCCCTGCCCACCCTGATCGCGCTCACGGGCGGGATCGTGGTCGCGGTGGCTCTCTTCGACGTCCTCCCCGAAGCGTTCGAGAACCTCGACGACGCGTCCGAGGTCGGCCTCCTCGCGGGCGCCGGCTTCCTGGCCTTCTTCCTGGCCGAACGGGTGCTGGTGCTCCATCATCGCGACGACCCCGAACAGGCCAGGGCCCATCACCGCGTCGGCACCCTGGGGGCGCTGGGACTGTCGGCGCACAGCTTCATCGACGGCCTCGGGATCGGGCTCGCGTTCGGGCTCGATACGGCCACCGGGATTCTCGTCTTCGTCGCCGTGATCAGCCACGACTTCGCCGACGGACTGAACACCGTCAGCTTCGTGCTCAGTCAGTCGGACGACCGTCGCCAGGCGAAACGCTGGCTCGCCGTTGACGCTCTCGCTCCGCTCGCCGGCGCCGCGATCGGAGCGGCGATCGCCGTCTCTGAAGCGACCCTGGGCGCGATCCTCGCCGTATACGCCGGATTCTTCCTCTACATGGGCGCGACCGACCTGCTCCCGGAGGCCCATTCCGAGCACGCCTCCTGGCCGCGGGTGGCGCTGACCGTCGCCGGATTTGCCGCGATCTACGCGGTCTCGGCGATCGGCGGCGTCTAGAGGCGACGGGGTCGTTTGGTGGCTCCGCTCGCGGCGCTGCGCTCGCGGCGGTCGCGGCGGGCTGTGACGACGATCGAGCCCAAGACGATCAGTACCGGGATCGCGTAGAGGACCCACAACACCACATGACCGGCGTGGGCAACGGGCGGGTTCACAACTTCAGGGTAGCCGCCTACCGGCACCCGCCTATCCGTTGGCCTGCGAGAGCAGATAGAGGCCGAGCGAGGTGAAGCCGACCATCAGCGCCAGCATCCAGTACTGCGAGCGCACGGCTGCCCGCGAGTCGCCGTAGAGCTTGAGCGCCCGGTCGTGGCCCAGCACCAGCGCGGTCACGTGGCCGACGATCAGGGCGCCGACCTGGACGTACCAGATCGCGTTGGCGCTGATCGTGGTGTAGTCGATGCCGCTGCCCGCGGTCCCGAACAGGTCCGAGCCGTCGCCGAGCGGGTCGGAGAGCAAGAAGGTGAACTGCGCCTGCTCCTGGAAGACGACGAGGCTGAAGTAGTGGGCGATCAGGTAGGCGAGCGCGATCGGGATGAAGGCGTGGGCGAACAGCGACCCCAGCCGCGCCGTGCTGAGGCTCTCGCGGACCGTGTGCATCCCGTAGATCCCGGCCCAGAAGAGGCCGGCGACGAACGCCACCGTGGCCGCGAAGAAGATCGAATTGGTCACCCGCAGGGCCGCGACCGGGCCGAGGCCGGCGTCGCCGAACCAGTTGTAGAGGCTGTCGATCGGGCTTGCCAGCGCGCCCTCCTGGGCGCCGTCGAAGGTGGTCGCGCCGATCGTGATCAAGACCAGCGCGACCGAACCCGGGCCGGCGACCCAGCGCGTCGCCCCCGAAAGCATCCGCCTGGTGCCGAGGCGCCCGCCACGGAGCTCGAGCGGCGCGAGGCTGGCGAACATGCCGAAATAGACCGAGAACGCCTCCCCGCACGAAAGCCACCGCTCGGCGCCGAACAGCGCCATGGCGACGAGCGTGTAGGCGCTGTAGACCAGCGCCGCGACCGCGACCGTGTGCGGGGTGAGGCCGACGGTCTGGAATCCGGAGGCGCCGTAGATGAGCTCGAGCCAGACGAAGGCGCCAATCCCGAGCACGGCCGGCCAGCGGCCCCAGCGCTCCGGGTAGGTCAGCGGCGGGGGCGGCGATTGACCGGCGATTGACCGGAACCCGGCCCCGGTGGCCCGCGCGATCGCCCGCCATGGATTGAAGGCCTTAAAGACGTCGCCGAAGATCACGCTGGCGGCGACCACGCCGAGCCAGACGGTGACGAAGACGAAGCTGACCGAGAAATTGCGATCGGGCGCCTCGGTCCCTTCGAGGCCCGACCAGACGACGACGACCAACAGCAGCACGCCGAGCGCACCCGCCAGTGTCGCCGTGACCGGGTTGACGATCGCCCGCGACAGTCCCGCGCCGATTGGTCGCCAGCTGTCGTCTTGGAAGCGGGTGCGATGCCAGGCGAGCGAGAGCGCGGCGAAGGAGACGATCAGAACCAGCGAGGCGCCCCAGGCGAACAGCCACTCGGGGATCGGCAGGTCCTGGCGACCGACCAGTGCGTGGCCGACCACCAGGAGGCTGCCGATGAACGAGTCCGCCACGGTCAGGGATTGACGGTGATCTCGGCGATCGGCACCACCGAGTGCTCGAGCTCGACCTCGAACACGCCGTCGATCGTCCCCGGCACGTCGAACTCGACGCTGCCGCCGGCGCTCACGTCCTCGGCAACGTCGTAGCCGTGGAAGTGGACCTCCTCGTCTACGTCCGAATCGACCGCGAATCGAATCGCGTCCCCCTTGTCGAACTCGAGCTCCTGGACCCCGCCGACCGGCTGGCCGTCCTTGATCACGATCCTCGGGATCTCCTCCTGATCGGCCGGCTCGGGCTTGGTCTCCCCGCCGCCGGACTGCTCCTGCGTCGTTGCCGTCGACAGGGCAACCGTCGACTCACTCGTATCGCCGTCGTCGTCGCGCAGGACGAAGAACAGCACCACGGCGACGACCAACCCGACAACGGCGACGGTCGCGCCCAGTTTCCTGGATTGCATCGCATCAACTCCTTCGGCAGGGCGGCGCGCGGCCGCCCGACGGCTAATCCGCGAACGACGGCGCCAGCGGCGGCGGGCGGCGCGCCAGGCCGAAGGCGAGCGTCAGCGAGGCGAGGGCCCGGCCGCGGCGGCTTCTCGGACGCCCGAGGCGTGCGGGCGCGCGTCGCCGCCGCCGCCGTGGTGCGGCCCCAAGGCTCGATTCGACGCGGTCGAGCCATCTGCCCGCGAGCGCTGCCAGGGCGCCGAACGCGACGGCCAGCGGCAGCACCAGCCAACCCCCGGCCCCGGCACCGGCTGCAAGCGGACCGCCGTGCCCAGCGACGAGCACGCCCTCGGCCAACTCCTGGACGAAATAGGCGGCGAGCAGTCCGAGCGCATAGAGCGCTGCGCGCTCGGTCGTGTCGGCGAGCCGAAGCGAGCTCCGGTCGGCTCGACGGCTGGCGGCCGCCAGCAGGGATAAGGCGATCGCCGCGGTCGCGGCCGCGACGGCGACCGGAGCTAGCAGACCCAGGTATGCGTGCGCATGGGCAGCTCCGGGGATCTCGCCGGTGACGAGCAGGTAGCGGAGCTGATGCACCGCGAGCGCACCCAGCGCCAGCAGGGCTCCGGCACGCACGCGCGAGCCGGTCGAGGCGAGAGCGCGCATGCGCGCATCTTAGGCGGGGTGGCTGAAGGGCAGCTGAAGCGCTACGGCTGGGCCGGGGCCTGGCGCTCGGACGGGTTGTCGATCGACGGCGCGTCGACGGTGTCCTCGCTGAAGACGAAGACGAAGACGGCCACGATCGCCACCCCGAGCACGATCCCGAGCACGATCCCGAGGAGCAGGTCGACCCTGCGTCGCTGCATCCCCGGCGGGGTTCCTACCCGGCTCCGTCGAGCAGGCGCCAGTTCGCCCGGAAGGCCGACTCGGCGGCCGCCACCACTGCGTCGTCGTCACCGTCGAGCTCCTCGATCAACGCTCGGACCTCGGCGGCGTGCTCGACGTCGCGGCCGGCATGGACCCGGAAATAGGCGGTGCCGGAGCCGTCGGCGAATCCGTAACGGTGGAGCAGGCCCTCGCGCTTGGTGATCGAGATCTCGGGCTGACCGCTCTCGACCGCATAGAGGCGGGCCAGGATCTCGACCGGCTCGCCTGCAGCGGTCCAGACCCGGACGCACTCGGCGGTCTCGCTGGTCGGAGCGGCGCCCGAATCGCCGCCGGCGGCGGCGACGAAGCCGTCCCAGAGGCCCACATGGGCGGCCTCCTCCTGAGCGTGATCGCGCAGCTCGGGGCGCTCGGGCAGGCCCTCGGCCGCCGCCGCGCTGACCGTCGCGATCGCCTCGACCGCATGGCGATACTGGCCCGAATATCTCGCGAGCTCCTCGCCCGTCAGCTCGCCTGCCGACCAGCGCCGGTAGAAGGGATGGCGAAGGACGTTCCAGCGCTCGCGGCTGCGCTCGATTCGCCCCCAGAGAGTCTCGTTCATCGTTGGCCCCTTTCGATGGTCGTGCTCGGGCGGGCAGCATAGCGCTCGCACAGGCCATCTCTACGATCACCGGCCGTGCGCCCGGAGCGTCAGAACGTCGCCGCCCCCCCGCTACCCGGGCGGCTGCGCTGGCTCGGGGCCGAGCGAGCGCCGCAGATGGCAGAGCTGACAGCCGCGGGCCCGGTGCTGGTCCACTTCTTCGATTTCGCCCAGCTCAACAGCGTTCGCGCGCTTCCCTATGTGATCGCTTGGGACGCTCGCTACCGCGACGCGGGGCTGACCACCCTCGGGGTGCACTCACCGCGGTTTTCGTTCACCGCCGACCGTGGCGGGCTGGCTCCGGCGCTGAAGCGCCTCGGCATCTCCCACCCCGTCGCCGATGACTCGCGCTACGGCGTCTGGCACGACTATGGATGCGAGGGCTGGCCTTCGCTGTTCCTCTGGGGCCAGACCGGAGCGCTGCGCTGGTTTCACTTCGGCGAGGGCGAGTACACGGCAACCGAAGCGGCGATCGTCGACGAGCTTCGCGGGCTCGACCCGGACCTCGACCCACCGCCGCCGCTCGAGCCGTTGCGCTCCTCCGACGCCCCCGAGGCGCTGGTCGCGCCGCCCAGCGAGGAGGTCTTGCCCGGGGGCTCTGTCTCCCAGCCCTGGCGCCCGCCCAGCGCCTCGGAGCCGCTGGTGCTCGATTACGAGGCGGGTGGCGCCTATGCGTCGGTGGACGGCAGCGGCGAGCTCTCGGTGACGCTCGACCGCGAGCGGGAGCGAAGGGTCGCCGCACCGGGCCCCGGTCTCTACGAGCTCGCGGTCCACCCCCGCCACCAGCGCCATACGATCGCGCTGCGGCCGGGCGCCGGGATCGAGCTCTACTCGGTCAGCTTTGCCGCCGGGATCCCCTAGTTGCGCCGCCGGGGTACCTGGCCGCGCCGCGCGTCGTCGCTCGCGGCCTCGATCTGGAGCAGCTCACCGCCCTCGTGGTCGACCTGGAGCGTGGTGTGGTCGAGCCCGAAGCGATCGCGCAGCATCGCCTCGAGCGCCCGCCGGGTCGCATGGCAGTCGGTCTCGCGCTCTACCAGGACGTGCGCGGCGAGCGCGGGAAAGCCCGACGTGATCGTCCACACGTGCAGGTCGTGGACCTCTCGGACACCTTCCACGGCGGCCATCGCCCGGCCGACCTCGCCGACGTCGGTACCGGGGGGCGAGCCCTCGAGCAGGATCTGAACCGAGTCGCGCAGGATCGACCAGGAACTGGCCAGGATCAGGATCCCGATCAGGACGCTGACCACCGGGTCGGCATACTCCCAGCCGGTCGTCAGGATGACCACCGCGGCGACGATCACCCCGGCGGAGCCGAGCACGTCCGCGATCACGTGGCGAAGCGCCGCCGAGACGTTCAGGCTCTCGCCGGCGTGAGCGCCGAGAATCCGCGCGGCAACGAGGTTGACCACCAACCCCCCGACGGCGATCGCCGCCATCAACCCTGCTTCGACCTCTGGCGGGTCGCCGAAGCGGATCCCCGCCTCGATGAAGATCCAGATCGAGATCGCGACCAGGGTGACGCCGTTGAAGAGCGCCGCCAGGATCTCCGCCCGGCGGTAGCCGAAGGTGCGGGTCGGCCCGCCCGCCCGCCCCGCCAGCCAGGCTGCGAACAGCGCGACGCTGAGCGAGAGGCTGTCGGAGAGCATGTGGCCGGCATCGGCGAGCAACGCCAGACTGCCGGAAACCAGGCCGCCGACCACCTCGACGACTAGGAAGGCGGTGGTCAGCGCCAGGGTCAGCTTCAGCGCCCGTTTGCCACCCGTGGGGTCGTGGCCGCCACTCGAGTGGCCGTCGACGTGGCCCGGTCGGTGCATTCGTCCAAGGTACCTCCGGGCGGGGTCGAGCGACCAGCCCCGGGCGGGGCGAGAAACGGTCGGTAGGCGAGCGAAACTCGCCCCGGCGGACTGGCTGGTCGGCCTAGGCGCGGGCGGCGAGCTCGGTGCGGATCTTCTTCGGCAGCATGAAGCGAACGTCCTCGTCGATCGCGCGCAGCTCCGAGACGTCGCCGGTGCCGCGGTCTCCGAAGAACTCGACCAGCTCTGCGACCAGCTCCTCGGGGGCGCTCGCACCGGAGGTGATCCCGACCGTCTCCACGCCCTCGAGCCAGGCCTCCTCGACCTGGGTCGCGTTGTCGATCAGGTGCGAGGCGGCGCCATGCTCGCGCGCGACCTCGACCAGCCGGTTGGAGTTCGACGAGTTGGTCGAGCCGATCACGAGGACGAGCTCGCACTCGCGCGCCAGCTGCTTGACGGCGATCTGGCGGTTGGTGGTCGCGTAACAGATGTCGTCGGACTTCGGGGCGGTGATGTTGGGAAAGCGCTCGCGCAGGCGGGCGATGATCTCGTCGGTCTCATCGACCGACAGCGTCGTCTGGGTGATGAAGGCGACGTGATCGGGATCCGGGAGCTCGAGCGCGTCGACGTCGGCGACGGTCTCGACCAGGACGATCGAGTCGGGTGCCTCGCCGGTCGTCCCCTCGACCTCCTCATGGCCCTGGTGGCCGATGAGCACGATCGTGTAACCCTGCTCGGCGAACTTGCGGGCCTCGACGTGGACCTTGGTCACCAGCGGGCAGGTGGCGTCGATGGTTCGCAGTCGCCTGGCGGCGGCGTTGTCGTGGACGGCCGGTGCGACCCCATGGGCTGAGAAGACGACGAGCTCGCCCTCGGGCACCTCGGTCTCCTCCTCGACGAAGATCGCGCCGCGCTCGGTGAGCTCGGCGACCACGTGCTTGTTGTGGACGATCTCCTTGCGCACATAGACCGGCGGCCCGTACATGTCGAGCGCCTTCTCGACCGTGACCACGGCGCGATCGACCCCGGCGCAATAGCCGCGAGGGGCGGCGAGCAACACTCGGGCAGGGGTGTGCACAGCTGTCGCGGAAGCCATCAACCCCAAGGGTAGCGGCGGTTCAGCGGATCTCCGGGATCGCCGTCAGCGCCGCCTCGCCGACGGCATCGAGGCTCTCGGGGCAGACCTTGTCGAGCGTGTCCTCGGGGGTGTGCCAGTAGGCGCCCGGCGTCGGGCCGGGGCCGTAGCCGAAGTCGATCAGGTCGACGGCGGGGATCCCCTGCTCCACGAAAGGGACGTGGTCGTCGCCGACCGGGCCCTGGGAACCCTCGAACGGAGCCGGGCTGCCGGTCCGCTGGTCGGCGGCCGCGGCGAAGAGCTCGTAGAGGCCGGGGTCCGAGCGCTGCTCGCGCGGGAGCTTCAGGTCGCAGTCGCCGACCAGGTCGAAGAGGACCATCGCCCGGATCGCCTCCAGTGGCGGCGCTCCCTGGAGGCCGCCGCGGCGAGCGTATTCGACGTATTGGCGGCTCCCCCGGGTCCCGTCGAGCTCGAACGGGCGCTCGCCGCGCGCCTCCTCGGCGTCGAAGGCGACCAGCTGGACGGCGGGGCCCGGCAGCGGCCGCGGCAGGGTCCGGGCGAGCTCGAGCAGCACGCCGATCCCCGAAGCGCCGTCGTTCGCGCCGACGAAGCCCGGGATCGCGTTCTTGGTGTCGTAGTGAGCGCCGACGACGACGGTGCCCTGCTCGGAGCCCTCGATCGTGCCGAGAACGTTCTCATACGGGCTCTGCGTGGTCACCCGGGCCAGCCCCGCCTCGCGAAAGCCCGCCGCGATCAGCTCGGCGGCCCGGCGAGCCCCCGGCGACCCCGAGGGCCGGGGGCCGATCGCAACCTGGGCCTCGAGATCGGCGAAGGCGCGAGCCTGATCGAAGCCACCGGCCGGAGAGGGCTCGCTGTCGTCGCCGCAGCCGGCGAGCACCAGCAGGACGACCGTTGCGAGTGCGGTTCGACGCATGGGCGGATAAGTTAGGCGCATGGCACAGGGCCACATGGATCGCCTCAGCGCGCTCGACGTTTCCTTCCTCACCAACGAGAGCTCGGCCAGCCACATGCACGTCGGCGGGGTCTGCATCTTCGAGGGCCCGCCGATGAGCTACCCCGACCTGCTCGAGCACGTGCGCTCGCGCCTTCACCTGGTCCCCCGCTTTCGCCAGAAGCTCGCCTATCCGCCGGCGCCGACCGGGCGCCCGTTCTGGGTCGACGACCCGGCCTTCAACCTCGAGTACCACGTTCGCCACTCGGCCCTGCCCGCTCCCGGCTCGGAGGAGCAGCTGCGCAACATGGCGGCGAGGGTCTTCTCCCAGCAGCTCGACCGGACCAAGCCGCTGTGGGAGCTGTGGATGGTCCAGGGCCTCAGCCGCAAGCGCTTCGCGCTGGTCACCAAGACCCATCACGCGCTCGTCGACGGTGTCTCGGGAGTCGACATCGCGACCGTTCTCTTCGACCTGCAGCCCGTCCCCGAGCCGGCCGAGACCGATCGCGACTGGACTCCGAGCTCGCCGCCTTCGGGCGCCCAGCTGCTGGTCAAGGACGCCGAGGGGGCGCTGCGGGCCCCGATCCGGCTGATGCGACGGGTCGAGCAGGCGGTCGAGCACCCCCGGCGGGCGCTCGGCGAGCTCGCCGAATCCGCCGAGGCCCTGGGGGAGGTCGGCTGGAACTTCGCCAACCCGGCCCCCGAGGTGCCGCTCAACGTCCCGATCGGCGCCCACCGACGGTTCGAATGGGTGCGCGGGGACCTGGCCCGGTTCAAGCGAATCAAGACGGCCCTGGGCGGCACGGTCAACGACGTGGTGCTCGCGGTCGTCGCCGGGTCGCTGCGCCGCTGGCTGCACGCGCGCGGGGTTCGAACCGAGGGCATGGAGCTGCGCGCCCAGGTCCCGGTCTCGATCCGCGCCGCCGACGAACGCGGCCAGCTCGGTAACCGGATCGCCGCGGTTCGCGGGCCGCTCCCCGTCTACGTCGAGGATCCGGTCAAGCGGCTCGAGCTCTGCCGTCGCGGGATGGAGGGGATCAAGCAGTCCAAGCAGGCGCTCGGCGCCGAGGTGATCTCCCGCTTCAACGACTTCGCGCCGCCGACGCTGCTCGCCCAGGCCGCCCGGATCAACTTCTCGACCAGGTTGTTCAACCTCGTCGTCACCAATGTCCCGGGCCCGCAGATCCCGCTCTACGTGCTCGGCCGCGAGCTCGAGGACATCTTCCCGGTCGGCTTCCTGCCGCCCAACCAGGCCCTGTTCGTGGCGATCATGAGCTACAACGGCGGGATCAACTTCGGCCTGCTGGCCGATTACGACGCGGTCGAGGACCTCGACCTGATCGCCGCCGGGATCGAGACCTCGATCGACGAGCTCGACGAGGCCGCGGCCGAGGCGGCCGCCGGCGAGCGCGCGCCGACCGCCGAGCCGGCCTAGCCGAGAACCTCGGCCACCTGGGCGGCGTTGCCCGACGCCCGGCCGCCGTCGCGAGCCACCAGCGTGTCCTCGAGGCCGACGCGGACGTCGACCCCGGCGGCGATCCCGGCCTCGACCACCGCCCAGCTGGCGCGGCCGTCGCCGTGCCAGAGCCGCGGCCGGGCGAGGACCGCCACGCGCTCGTCGATCGCCTGGGCGAGTTCGACGGCCGGCGTGTCCTCGGTCTCGAAGATGACCTCGACCAGGACCCTGTGAACCTGCGCCGCCCATGGGGCGCCGAGCAGCGCCTCGGCGTCGGCGAGGGTGAAGATGCCGGCCTCGATCCCGATCCCCCGCGCGAGCAGGGCGACACCGAGCTCGGTCGCCCCATCCTCGGACAGGTTCAGCGAGACGACGTCGGGCGGGCTGCCCCATGCGCGGATCGCCGCCACCCGGTCCGCCGCCGCGCCCAGGTCGATCGCCTCCTGAGTCGAGCAGGAGATCTCGAGCCCCGGCGCCGCCCCGCGTACCGCCTGGACGGCGGCGTCGTGCGCCTCGGCAGCGAGCGACGCGGCGCCGTCGCCCGACCGGCGAGGATGCATATGGACCGATCCGGCGCCGGCGCGCCGGCAGGCGAGCGCGTCGGCGGCGAGTTGCTCGACCGTCACCGGCACCTCCGGATGGTCGGCGCGGCTCCAGTCACCGTTGAGCGCGCACTGGACCATCGAGCGAGGCTATCTCGCCACGGCGGCCGGCGCCGATGGCTAACTTCGCCGGATGAGCAGGCGCGCCTGGTTTTACTTTCTCTCCGTCTCGGTCCTCTGGGGGATTCCCTACCTGTTCATCAAGGTCGCGGTCGACGACGGGGTCCCTCCCGCCTTCCTCGCCTGGGTCCGGGTGACGCTCGCGGCGCTGCTCTTGGGCGCGCTCGCGTGGCGACTCGGCCTGCTCGGTGATCTGCGCGGGCGCTGGCGGATGGTCGCGATCTATGCCGTGGTCGAGGTGGCGATCCCGTTTCCGTTGATCGGCGCAGGCGAGCAGGCGGTCTCCTCCTCGTTGACGGCGATCCTGATCGCCTCGGTGCCGCTGATCGTCGCGCTGCTCGCGATTCGGTTCGATCACGCCGAGCGCGCCAGCGGCAGCCGTTTGGCGGGCCTCGTGATCGGCTTCGCCGGGGTGGTCGCGCTGGTCGGCCTCGACGTGGCCGGCAACGGGCGCGAACTGCTCGGCGCCGGCGCGATCCTGCTGGCCGCGCTCGGCTACGCGATCGGTCCGATGGTGCTCAAGCGCCGCCTGGCCGACCTCGACCCGCGGGTGCTGATGGCGGGCGCGCTGGCGATTGCGGCGGTCGTTCTCGCCCCGGCGGCATTCGCCGTTCCGCCCCGCGAGGCGCTCTCGAGCGAGGCTGTGGTCGCGATCGTCGTCCTCGGCATCCTCTGCACCGCCGCCGCCTTCGTGCTCTTCGCAGCGCTGGTCGCCGAGGTCGGCCCCGGGCGAGCGACGGTGATCACCTACGTCGCGCCGATGGTCGCGGTCGGGCTCGGGATCGCGGTGTTGGACGAGCGGCCGGGCGCCGGCGCGATCGCCGGCCTGCTGTTGATCATCGCCGGGTCGTGGCTCTCCACCGGCGGCAGGCTGCCGCCGAGGCTCCGCGCCGTGGCCGTCGGCCGCCGGCGCCTACGCGACCCTCAGCGAACCACGGCGTGACGGTAGCGGCGCACGGCGAGGTATCCGAAGACCGCGATCAGCGCGATGCACCAGGCGATCGAGCCCCAGATGTCGTTGCCGGCCGGGCCACCGACGAACAGCGCCCGCACCGCGTCGACCATGGTCGAGAACGGGTTGATGTCGGTGGCGAAGGTCTGGAGCCAGTCGGGCATCGTCTCCGGGGGCACGAAAGCCGAGGAGGCGAAGGTGAGCGGGAAGAGCGCGATGAAGCCGAACGCGTTCGCCGCCTCGGGGCTCGAGGCGAGCAACCCGACGCAGGCGAAGACCCAGGAGAAGGCGTAGCCGATCAGCAGGCAGAGCGCGATCCCGCCGATCACCTCCGCGACCGAGGTGGTGAAGCTGAAACCGATGATGTAGCCGACGACGACCATCACCACGAGCGCGAGCGCGTTCATCGCGATGTCGGAGGTGGTCCGACCCGTGAGCACGGCCATACGCGACATCGGCAGCGAGCGAAAGCGATCGACGAGGCCCTTCTTCAGGTCGTCGACGAGGCCGAGCGCGGTCGCGAATCCGCCGAACGACATCTGCTGGACGATGATGCCCGGGATCATGAAGTCGGCGTAGTCGTCGTAGCCGGGGGTCTGGATCGCGCCGCCGAAGACCGCCACGAACAGCAGCGTGAACATCACCGGCTGCACCGTGTAGGCGGTCAGGAGGTCCGGGTTGCGGGGGATCCGCCTGAGGCTGCGCTGGGCGAGCACGAGGGTGTCGGCGACGGCGTATCGCATCAGCCGACCGGCTCCAGCTGCTCTTCGCTGTCGGGCTCGGACTCGGGCTCGGGCGGGCGACCGGTGAGGGTGAGGAAGACGTCGTCGAGGGTCGGGCGCCGGATCGAGATGTCGTCGATCTCGACCTCGGCGCCGTCGAGCCTGCGCACCGCCTCGGCGATCGCGCCGCGGGTCTCGCGAGGCACGACGCGGACGATCCCGTCCTCGACCGCCGGGCGCTCGGCGGCGATCTCGGCCAGTGCCGCGATCGCCTGCTCGGTCTCGCTCGTGTCGACGAGCTTGAGCTCGAGGCGCTCGCCGCCGACCTGGTCCTTAAGCTCGTCGGAGCTGCCCTGGGCGATCAGGCTGCCGTGGTCGATCACCGCGATCCGGTCGGCGAGCCGGTCGGCCTCGTCGAGGTACTGGGTCGTCAGCAAGACCGTCGATCCCTGCGCCACGCGCGCCTCGATCACCTCCCAGAGGGCGAGTCTGCTGCGCGGGTCGAGCCCGGTCGTCGGCTCGTCGAGAAACAGCACCGGCGGCCGGGCGACGAGCGCTGCGGCGAGGTCGAGTCGGCGCCGCATCCCGCCGGAGTAGGTCTTGACCAGGCGGTCACCGGCGTCCTCGAGCTCGAAGCGCTCCAGCAGCAGGGTGGCGCGCTCCTTCGAGGCTTGCCTGCCCAAGTGGTAGAGGCGTCCCACCATCTCCAGGTTCTCGAACCCGGTCAGGTTCTCGTCGACCGCCGCGTACTGGCCCGCGAGGCCGATCTTCGAGCGCAGCTCGGCGGCCTGATTGACGACGTCGAGGCCGACGACGCGAGCGCTGCCGCCGCTCGGCGGCAGCAGCGTCGCAAGGATCCGCACGGCGGTGGTCTTGCCGGCGCCGTTGGGACCGAGGAGCCCGAGCACGGTCCCCGCCTCGACCTCGAGGTCGATCCCGCAGAGCGCCTCGACGTCCTTGTAGGACTTGCGCAGGCCCTCGATCTCTATCGCCACACCGTTTGACATCGGCGGCGCACGCTACCGATCGCGTCCCCCGGATTGGGTTCGGTTAGCCCCACAATCGGGGCCGAAAGCCCTGTTTGGCCCGCAAGTAAGCTTGCTTTTGCGTGGAGTCGATCAACTACAACCTCGAGCTCACACCGGCGCAGCTGAAGATCACCCATACCGCGCTTCGCAGCCTGCTCGACGACTTCGGCCACGACCAGCCGCAGATTCACCGGCTCATCCACGAGCTGCTCGCCAAGCTGCCCGATGAGCATGCGATTCGGGCGATTCAGCTCGACGCCGAGCTGGAACCGAAGCAGCACGATCCGGGCCCGACCCCAGGCGCCGCCGCCTGAGCGAAGACCCTGAGCCTCTCCGTCCAGCTCGGTCTGCTGTTGGCGCTGGCGACGGCGTTCGCGTCGGTGCTCGGCTTTCTCTACAAGCACCGCGGCGCGGTCGAGTCGCCGGCGGTCGAGCTTCGGCGCCCGATCCGGACCTCGCTGGCGTTGTTTCGCTCGCGCTGGTACGTGCTCGGGATCGCGATCGCGATCGGCGGCTGGGCACTGCACGTCGGCGCGCTCGCCCTGGCGCCGATCTCGCTCGTTCAATCGGTGATCGCAGGCGGCCTGGTTCTGCTGACTGTGACCGCCGACCGGCTGTTCGGACATCGTGTCACCCGGCGGGAGTGGATCGGGGTGGCGCTGGCGGCGCTCGGTCTCGCGTTCCTCGCGGCCACCCTCGAGGGCGCGGGCGACGCCGCCCATGCTGACTACGAGCGCGCCGACCTCGTCGGCTACCTCGGAATCGTCACGGTCGCCGCGCTAATGGTTGGCGGGCTGAGCATCGGCAGGATGCGCGAGGGAGTGTTGCTGGGCGCGAGCGCGGGGCTGTTCTGGGCCGCATCGGACACCTCGATCAAGGCGCTGTCGGGCGAGCTCGGCGACGCGGCGTGGACCTCGATCCTGTTCAGCCCGCTGGCGGTGGTGATCGTTGTCTGCTCGGCCGTCGGCCTGATCGTCTCGGCGCGCAGCCTGCAGATCGGCAAGGCGGTGCCGGTGATCGCGGTCACCTCGGTGGCCGCCAATGCGCTCACGATCGCGGCCGGTCCGCTCGTCTTCGGCGAGCCGTTTCCAGACCAGCCGCTCGCGGTGGCCGTGCGTCTGGCGGCCTTCGCGCTGGTGATCGGCGCCGCGGCGCTGACCCCGGCCCCGGTCACGACCGCTCAGCTCGAGCGCGCCTGAGATTGAAGCGGTTTGCCCTGCTAGCCGAGGTCGGGGATCGCGCGCGAGGTGATCAGCAGGCCGACGAGCACGATCGCGCTGGCCGAGAGGGCCGGCAGCGCGCCGGTCATCCTGCCCCCGAACACGCGGCGCTCGACGTTGAAGCGACCGACCAGTCGCTGGCCCCAGATCGTGACCAGGCCGACCGCGCTCACGGTCGCCGCGAGGCCGAGGCTGAAGGCGAAGATCAGCGCCAGCCCGAGCCCGACGCGATGCTGAGAGATGGCGGCGATCAAGACGACCAGCGCCGAAGGGCAGGGCACCAGGCCTCCCGAAACACCCAGCCCGACCAACTCGCGCATCTTCACCTGCGCGCGCTCGCCATCGCCGTCCCCGTGATGGTGATGGCCGTGGCCGTGGTGATGGCCGTGGCCGTGGTGATGGCCGTGGCCGTGGTCATGGTCGTGACCGTGGTGGTGATGGCCGTGGCCGTGGTGATGGCCGTGGCCGTGGTCGTCGGGCGGCTCGACCCCGGCTCGAACCGCTCGCCAGCGCAGGAACCGCGACCGCATCACCCAGAGCCCGACCCCGACGACCATCAGCCCGGAGGCGACGCCGAGCCACGGGTAGAGGCGTTCGGGGACGATGTACTCGGACGCGGCCAAGGTCACCAGGCCGAGCGCGAACACCGAGGCGGTGTGGGTCGCGGTCACGGTGGCGCCGAGGGCGAAGGCGTGGCGGGGGCGCCCGCGAGATCCGGTCAGATAGCCGGCCACCATCGCCTTGCCGTGGCCGGGCGAGAGCGCGTGCAGCGCGCCCCAGCCCAAGGCGGTGGCGAGCAGGACCAAGATCAACAGACCGTGCGTGTCACCGCCGGCCAGGGTCTCGGCGAAGCCGTCGCCGCCGCGGCTCTCGGCCGCCGGGCCCGCGTCGAAGCCGTCGGGCGCGCTCACGGTGCCGGTGCCGGGACTGACCTCGAAGCTCGCCTGGCTCTGGTCGAGCGGGCTCTCGAGCAGGTCGGCCGGGTAGCTGCGCAGACCGTCGGTGGGATCCTCGGCGGCGACGCTGGAGACGACCGCCGTCTTCTTGCCGGTCAGCGGGCGGATCGCCCGCCAGCCGACCCGATCGGCAAAGGCGCGATTCGATACCTCCACCGTGGCCCGCTGGGCGGCCAGCGGCGCCGAGAAGGTTGCCTCGAGCCGGGTCAGCTGCAGCCCCGCCTGCCCGGGCGGGAACGAGGTCCGGACCTGCCGGGCCGCGCCGAGCGCGAGCGGCTCCCCGTCGGCGCTGAGCTCGAGGCCGGCGGCGACCTCGGCCAACAGCTCGCGCTCGAGCCGTGCCGTCTCGGCGCCGGTCAGCTGTCCGTCGCCGTCCGTGTCGAGGCGCTCGACGTGCTGGAAGGTGGGGATCTCGGCCTGATCGAGGACGTAGTGAACCCCGACCCGGCCCTGGTCCACGCGGACCTCGACCAGCTGGTTGGTGGAGAAGTTGCCCAGCGGGTGCGCCGACGCCGTGCCGGCGGTGGCGAGCAGGGCGACGACCGCGGTGACGACTGCGGCCCGGACCCTCATCGGAGCGCCTCCAGGGCGCGCTCGGCGCGCGGTCCGTGGTAGGGGCTGAAGTGCGGGCTCTGTGCGACGACCCGCCCGAGCAGGTCGCGAGCGCGGTTCGTCTCCCCGGCTGCGGCCGCGATCACTCCCGCGTGGTAGAGGAAGTAGGGGTCGCGAGAGCCGAGCCGCATCGCCTCGCGCGAAAGCTCGAGCGCGGCTCCGTCGCGGCTGGTGGCGTGCAGCGCCCAGGAGTAGGCGTCGGCCGAGCGCACGCTCGGGGCCCGCAACCAGGAACGCTTCGCAAGCGCCACGGCGCGTGTCGGGTCACCGTGGTCGGCCTCGAACAGCGCCAGCTCGACGTCCACGTTGACCCCGGCCGAGCGCAGCAGCTGGGTCTCGACCTCGACCAGCGCCAGGTCCCTGTCGGCCGCGGCCTCGCGCCCGGCGGCGAGCTCGGCCTCGGCCAGGCCAATCGCGTATTCGGGCAGCGGCAGACGCTCGACCGCATCGCGGTAGCGCTCGATCGCCCCGGCCAGGTCGCCTCGCGCGGCGTCGACCCGCGCCAACCCGGCGCGGGCCGGCACGTAGCTCGGGGTGGTCGCAAGCGCCCGGCGGAATTCGAGCTCGGCGGCGCCGTAGCGGCCGCGGTCGAGCTCGAGCCTCCCAAGCAGCGTCTGCACGTAGGTGAGTGCCTCGCCGCCGCCCCCGGCGGTCGCGGCGAGCCGCATCGCGGCGACCGCGCCGGCGAGATCGCCGTGCAGCTCGCGGAAGTAGGAGATCCGCGAATACGAGGCGAGGTTCGGCTTCAGGTCGACCATGCGCTCGAGCGTCCCCGCCGCCGCGCCGTAGCGGCCGAGCTCGATCTGCCCATCGACGATCGCTGCGTAGGGCGCGAGCACGTCGGGGGCGAGCCGGTGGGCGCGCTGGGCGAGCTCGAGGCCCTGGCCGAAGTCGTGGCGGGCGAGCGCCAGAGTCGCGGACCCGGTGATCGCGTAGGGGTCCTGCGGATCGGTGGTCAGGGCCTGGGAGTAGGCGCGCTCGGCGCGCACGAAGAAGGAGGGATCGCCGGTCTCGCGGGCGCGCAGGTAGTAGGCGTCGCCGAGCGAGGTCGCTGCCCGAACGTCTCCGGGCGCAGCCTCGACCGCGTCCTGGAGGCTGGCAATCTGACCCTCGGTGCCGGCACCCGAGCGGGCGTCGAGGACCGCCGGTGCGGTGCCGCTCGAGTTCGAGGCGGTCTGGTTGACGAGGGCGAAGGCGGCCACCGCGAGGGCGAAGGTGAGCAACGGCACGCCGAACTTGAACAGCAACGGCCGCAGGTTGATGGATTCACTGGTCATGGGTGCCTCGGTGAGATCGGGAGTGGAGGTCGGTGAGCCCCGGGGAGGGAGCGCCCGAGCGGGCGCTCCCTCCGACCGGAGATCGGTCGCTCAGCCGCCCGCCGGAACCGGCGGATGAGCGGGCTCGATGTACTGGCCCGGGTTGGAGTCGAAACCCGACTCCGGATCGGACAGGTACGGGAACTGGTCCTGGAACCCGACGCTGTCCTGGTCCACCCCGTCGCCCAGCGGCACCTTGTTGCCGACCAGGAACCCGGCGACGACCTGCAGCTCGATGTCGACGACATCGTCTGTCGGCCGGCGCCCGTTCGGGAATCCGGCGGTGTCGCCGCCGATCACCCCGAAGCGATCGGGATGGCCGGTTGCGGGCGGGACCCCGAGGTTCAGCTTCAGGGTGTCGACCGGCGTGCCGGCGTACTTGCCCTGGTGCTGGTTCAGCCCCGGGATGCCCTGGAGCAGCGCCTGCACGATGTCCGTGCGGTCGGTCTCCGGGGCGTTGACGTTGAACAGCGCGTTCAGCACCGCCGCGAGCTCGGGCTGGAGGGCGTACTGGCCGTACAGCTCCGCGTCGCGGTCGGGCGTCGTGCGGTTGAACTTGTCCTTCTTACCGAGCGGGATCACGACCTCGTTGATCAGCGGATTGCCGAGCCGCGAGACCTGAACCCAGTTGTTGGCCTTCTTGCCGACCTTCTCGGGCGAGCCGCTCGAGAAGTTGGCGTTGGTGACCTCGAGCTTGCGACGCTCGGTGGTCGACCAGACGCCGACGACGGCGTTCTTGGCGTCGGCCGAAGCGACCGGCTGACCGTTGCGGGTCACCTCGGACTCCGGGATCTGCATGATCGTCGACGAGGTCCAGTAACCGGAGAGATCGTCCTTGCCGCCGCCCTGGTTACCGGTGCCCATGCGGACGTTGATCGCGTCGAACGTGGCCCCGAGATCGACGAAGAAGGGCTCGTCGCGGGTGCCGACGAACAGCTTCGTGCCGTTGCCGAGCGCCGTCGTCGCCTGGGCGACGAAGTTGCCGTAGTTCGGGAACGTCTTCGGGCCGATGTTCGGCGGCGCCACGTAGACGTTCTTGGCGATCTTCTTCTTGCCGGTCAGCTTGCCCTTCGGGTTGTACTCCTCGCGAACCAGGTCATAGGTCTGGACCACATTGAGGCCCGGGTCGTTGAAGTCCTGGGTCCCGGGGCCCGCGTAGAGAAACGAGTTGGGGTTGCGAACCTGTGTGTCGAACGTGAACCGGTACCTGATGTCGGCAACACCGTCACCGTTGTTGTCGATGTTGTTGTAGTACCGCGCCCGATCGTCGAACCGGAAGAAGTTCGGTCCGTTGGCCGGAACCTGCCCCGGGATCCAGTCCGAGGCGATCGTGATCGAGTCCTCGGCTCCCGGCGCCGTCCACGCGTAGACGTCGGTGTTGTCGGCGGTCGGGTCGAGCGCGATGTTCGGAGCCTCGCGGTGGCTCGAACTGATCGCGATCGAGGCGGTGATCGCAGCGGCGGCAACGACCGCAGCCAGGAGCACCCACCTGTTCCGCCCGTATGGATAGCTCATCGCCCATCCTTTCTGGTGATGGAGATCGGATGTGGCGACGGGGTGCCCCCGTTCCGTGAAGGTGAGGTCGGCTCTCCGCCGCCATTCAGCCCTCCTCTACGGGCACGACGGAGTGCCGGATCACTCCGGGCGCTATCACCTGTGAGAGCCGCGGCGCGCGGCTACGCGACGACGCGCTTCTTCTTCTTATTCGAGCGCCCGTTGACGTACGGGTAGTCGCGCTGGTTCGGCACCTTGGCGAAGAACCGAACCTTGCCCGCGTCCTTTGCCTTGTAGGCGGCCTTGGCGCGCCCGCCCTCGCCGCTCGTGTCGCAGGCGAACTTCTTCGGCTTGTTCTTGCCGGCGAAGAAGCAGACCTTGCGGTCGGCCTGGTACTTGCCACGCAATTGCGCCACGACCCGCACCTTGTCGCCGACCTCGACCTTGCCCTTGGGGCGCAGCCCGAGCTTGATCGCCGGCGAGACGTTGAGCTTGATCCGGTCGGTGATCACGTCCTCGGCGCCGCCGAAGTAGGTGGCCCGGATCCACCGGCTCGACTGGCCGCGGATCTTGGCGCTGGCGCGGCCGTCGGCGCCGGTGATCGCGGCACCCTCGAGCACCCGCTCGGCCCCGGTCTTGTCGGTCGGGATCCCGCGAGAGAAGCAGACCGAGCCGCCGGCGATGGGCGTGCGCCCGCCGCCGAAGATCTGGGCGATCGCCTTGCGCGAGCGGCCCTGGCGCGACTGCACCACGCCCTTCTTCCCCGGCCAGGCGAGCTCCATCGTGCTCGCGGGGGTTGAGTTGACCGCGCAGCCGTTCAGCGCCAGCACCTTCGTGGTGGCGGTGCAGCGGCGACTGTTGGAGGAGTAGTCCTCGACGCAGAGCTGGACCTTGTTGCGACCTACGCGCCACGGCGCCGCCGCGGTGTCGACGGGCAGCGAGCCCGCGAACGAGCCGGGGCAGGGCTTGAAGCCGAGCGCGAAGCCGTTGCCGACGTTGCAGTCGGCGCTCACTCCGTCGGCGTCCTCACCGTTGACCACGGCGATCACCCGGGCGACCCCGGAACCGGCGTCGGTGGCCCTAAAGGAGATCGCCTGGCGGCCGATCTGCGCGTCGCCCTCGAACAGGGTGCCGCCGTCGACCGCGACCCCGGGGGCGCTCGCGTCCTCGAGCGTGTAGGTGACGTTCTTCAGCCCCGCTTCAGGCTGACCCGTCGGGTTTGGGCCGCACTCGGTTGCGTCGGTGCGGCAGATCAGCTGCACGCCGAAGCGCCGTAGGTCGCCGGTCGCGGTGAAGTCCTTAAACGCGCCGTCGAGCTCCTGATCGCCGTTGATGATCCCGAGCCCGCCGCCCGCCGTCGAGCCGACCACCTGCGGGAAGTAGCCGCCGGAGCGCTCGCCCTGGGCGCGGTAGGCGACCTGGGTGACCGCGATGCCTTCGGGGCGCTCGGCGAGCCAGCGGCCGTAGGAGCCATCTGCGCCGGTCTGGCCGGCGTTGTGGCTGACGCGGAGGCCGTTGAGGCCGCCGCAGGCGTTGCTGAGCGAGTAAAGGGTCTCGTTGCCGGAGCGGTCGAAGGGACCCTTGTCGCCGCCGGCGTTGCCACCGGCGCCCTCGGTGCAGAAGCGGGCGGTGTAAGTGCCGCCTTGTGCAAGCGAGGCAAACAACCCGGCGGCCAGGGCCGCGAGCGCGAAGGCGACCGCCACCGCTGTAGCTGTACGGAACCTACGAGACCCAACTTCGGCCATCGAACTCACCTTCTCGGTCGTTGACGGTTGGCCCCCAAACCCCATGAGGTTGGCGCCAGCCTAGACCGCGATGCGGCGGCAGACCGTCGCGGCGGGCGGTCTGCAACGGCGCTGTCAGCGGGCAGCAGGGCCTGAACGCGTTCCGGCGCGGCCGCCACGCCAGTCGTCAGCGGGCACCGATAAAGGACCGACCGGGTTGACGGCGGATGCTCACCCCGGTTAGGTTGGCCTGGTTGCACCGCGTCGCCGAATCGAGATACGGCGACAAACATCTGGGAGGTCTCAATGCCAGGCATCGGAGAGGTCGGCCGCGTGCGAAAGCTCATGTTGGTGGTCGCGGTACTTGTCGTCGGCGTCTCGGGGGTCGCCCTCGCCAAACCGGCACGGGACACCAGCGGTGTCGTCTATGCGGGCGTCACTCACGTCGAGGGCTCAGACGTCTACGTCGCCGGCGACTTCATCGACGAGATCCTCGGCCGCGGGGCGATCGTCTACATCACCGAGGTGCAAACCGGGCCCGAGGTCGGCACCTTCCTGGTGGAGGCGAAGCAGATCACGCTCTACACCAAGCGGGGGTCGCTGCGCGGGACCGGCCAGGCGACGCAGACGATCAATCCGGATGGCAGCGGTACGGTCACCGACGGCACCTTCAAGCTCACCAAGGGCACCGGCAAGCTCAAGGGACACAAGCTCAAGGGCACTTTCGAAGGGCCGTTCGAGGACGGCGTTTACACCTTCAACTACACAGGGACGTACAAGTAAGCGAACCCGCGTAACGGCTCAAAAGCGGCTCAAAAGCAGCGAGCGAGCAGGCAGCTCAGGGCGATCGGTGCGCTCGTCATCGGGCCCGAATGCCCGCTCCGGGTTTTAGGCTGAACGGGCGATGAAGAGCCGCGCCAGCGGGCCAAGCGAGCCCGCGCTCTTGGAGCAGACGATCGGCGCCAACCTGCGCCAGAACGCGCAGCGGTTCGCCGAGCGGCCGGCGCTCGTCAGCCGCCACCAATCGATCCGCCAGTCCTACGCCGAGCTCGACCGCTCCGTCGACGAGCTCGCCTCGGCGCTGCTGGCGGCCGGAATCGCCAAAGGCGATCGCGTCGGCATCTGGGCCCCGAACGGCGCGCAATGGGTGCATCTCCAGTACGCGACCGCGTGCATCGGGGCATTCTCGTCAACCTCAACCCCGCCTACCGCACGCACGAGCTCGCCTACGCGCTCGACCACTCCGGCACCCGCCTGCTGGTCAGCGCCCGCTCGTTCAAGACCTCCGACTACGTGGCGATGGTCGACGAGGTGCGGACCTCATGACCCGGTTGCGGAGCTTCCTTGCGCACCGCGTTCAGCCTACGCGAAGATGTTCACCGCGCGGGCGATCACCAGGCCGAGGATGACGAGCGAAATCAGCGATTGCACGGCCATGGCGACCTTGGCCCACGGCGCCAGCGGCATCGCATCGGTGGGGCTGAACGCGGTCGCATTCGTGAAACCCAGGTACAGGTAGTCGATGAAGCGCGGCCGCCAGGCCTCGGGAGCAAGATCGGGGCTCATCTGATGCGGGAAGGCGAGGTCCACCTTGCGGTCGGGAGGCTGGTGAGCCCGTGCCGCGGATCCGCCGCCGTCCAACTCCCAGTAGAGCAGCGCGAAGGCGAGGATGTTGGACAGCCACACCACTGCGCCCGCCTCTAAGAGCGCCGAAGCCGAATTGACCTCGTTCCCGCCGTGGATCAGATGGTCGGTCAGCTCGACAGTTGCTCGCAGCGCGCCAACGATCAACACGGCGACCAGCCCGAGGGAGAGCCTCCGGAGGCTGGCCGTACGGCGGTCGATCTTGCCCGGATCGCCGACGATCAGAGCGACGAGCAGCCCGCCTTCGATGAGCGGGAGCAGCCAGTTGGGGCCGAGCCGCAGATCGTCCGGCATGAGGATGGTGAGGACCATCGCGGCGAGGACCGCGCTCGCCATGTGCCAGCGCGGCTCCCCGACCACCGTATCTTTGGCACCAGGCTCACCGGCCACCACGTCGGAGATCCTATGCCGCAGCCGAGGGCAAGAAGCTGCGGCAAGCCGGTCCAATGGTTCGCCCCTGGAGCGACGAGCGGAAGGCTCCGCTGATGGGCGGCGATCAACTGATCCCCGGTGCTGCGCGGCGGCCCCGGGCTGACGTCCTCTAGACGAGGTCCGTCTCCACCTCGATGCGTCCCGACTTGGCGGCGTCGGCCACGGCGCCATAGTCGAGCTCGTTCTGGTCCGCATAGCGCTCTGAGAACTCGGCTATCGCCCGGTCGAAGCTCTTGCCCTTGCCGAGATAGGCACCGATCGCGATCCGGTCGCCGGACCGCGCGTGGGCTCGGGCAAGCGCCCAGCCGCAGACCCGGCCGTAGATCGCCAGCCCCTCCGGCGGCAGGGTCTCGACGTCGACCGATCGCTTGCCGTCCCAGAGTTGGCGCACGTAGAAGTCTCGTTTGCCGCCGTCGAAGCCCAGGGCGGGAAGCCAGCCGAGGAGGATGTCGCTCGCGGCCTGCATCAGCCACTGGCCCTCGACCACCCGCTCGCCATGGTTTTTGAACTTGCTCTCCCCGACGTAGGGCTCGAGCACCGAGGCCTCGGCCTCCTTGGCCTGCATGAAGAGCGGGTCCTGTCCGTCGCGGCCCATCATCAGCAGCACCCAGGCGCGCGTTCCGACGCTGCCGACCCCGACCACCTTGCGAGCCATCTCGACGAACCGGTAGCTGTCGAGGAGGTGGCGTCGGTCTCCTTTGAGGCTCTCGCGGTAGCGGCCGATCATCTCGAGGATCCGCTCCTCGAGCTCACGGGCCTGATCCTCGGAAACGAGCTCCCCGGCGGGGACCAGCAGCGGCGGATCGCTGATGATCCGCGGCTCGCCGTCGACCACCCGGACGAGGCGGTCGAAGGCCTTCATGCTGTTCTTCTTTCCGGCCTTCTTGACGTTCTTCCTCGCCGTTTTCAACTCCTTGTGGCCTGCGACCTTGGCCAGGTCGGCGAAGAGGGCCTCGACGTCGAGGCGCGCATACCAGACGTCGAGGTTCCGCATCGCGGCGAACTCGCGCATCGCCTCACGGTAGGAGCGGACCGTGCGGAGGACCGCGGCGCGGGTCTCCTTCGGGGTGAAGTCACGGTCGCGTCCTGCGATCGCGAAGCTCGCTGCGAGACGCTTGACGTCCCACTCCCAGGGCCCCGGAAGGGTTTCGTCGAAGTCGTTGAGGTCCACCACCAGACGGCGATCCGGTGCGGCGAAGACACCGAAGTTCGAGAGGTGGGCATCGCCGCATGCCTGGACGCGCAATCCGGACTCGGGGGCCTTCGCCAGGTCCATCGCCATGACCGCCGCCGCGCCACGGAAGAACGTGAACGGCGAGGCCAGCATCCGCCCGTAGCGGATCGGCACGAGCTCCGGGACCCGGCTCTTGGCCTGGTCCTCGAGCACCTTGACAGGATCTCGCCGGCGCGCTGCCGGCTTCCATTCCCCATGGCTCGAGCGCGGAACCTTCTCCCGTGCCGCCTTGCCGGCGGCTGCGCGCTCCTCTGGGGAGGCGGTGTCCACGGGCAGAGGTGTGGTGGGCGCGGAGGGCATGGCCTCGTCGCTCAGTCCGGAACGGGCGATCGCCCGGAGTGCTTCCATGCGCGGGCGGTTCGGCGGGGCGCCGGCGCGGGTGCTGTTGCCAGCCCGAGCGCATCCAGCTCCGCTCGAAGTTCAGGGATGAAGTGGCAACTCGGGTGGGTCGTCTCGATCGTGCGGACGCTGTCTTCGTAGTGGCGCGTCATCGCTTCGACGCTTGTCCCCATGCGGGCTTCGATCGAGTCCTCGGATCGGACTACACCCCTCGCCAAGCCGCGGATGTCGGAGAGCTTGTCGGCGGCGAAGATTGTCACCGCTCGAGTTCCGCCCCCTCGTACTTGCTCCCTGAGCGCTTCCTTGCGCCTGCCGAAAGGCTCGATCGTGGCGTCTTCGGTGAGCGCCATGACCAGGACGCAGATGTCGTCGTCGATCTCAGCCCGCAGGTCGGCCTCGCTCAATTGACCGCGCTCGACAGCGTCATGCAGCAGGCCAGCGGCGACCAGGCGCTCGTCGAATCCGGCGGCATGGAGCAGGTCGCCGACCTCCATCACATGCTCGATGAAGCGAGTTTGGTCGGTCGCGCGGCGCTGATCGCCATGAGCCTGCTCGGCCAATGCAAAAGCGCGCCGGAGCAACTCGGAATCCGAGACATAGCCGGGCGCCGGTCGCGACCCAATCAAGTCTGCCCCTTGTCGTCTCGCCGGCCGATTTCTCAGAGCCGACGATGTCTGATCGCCCAAGAGCGAGCGTCAGCCGTGCGGCTTGGGACTTTAACAAGCCCCAATTTGCGGCGAACGGTTTCGTCTCACGGCCGAAGCTAGGTGGGTGAAATGTGGGGCAGATGCCCGCGTTTCGTCCGACGCGCAGCTTCCTACGACGAAGCCTCGGCCGTTCGAGGCGATGCGGCTCGCGGCCCCGGGCGCGTGCTGCCCGAGGAGGCTCACGGCCTCCCCAAGCGTCTGCGGGTTCGCGTCCATGCGGTCCTCCCGTCGCTCGCCCGCGGGACAGCGGTATCAGCTGAGAATTAGCTGGAGCGCCTCGGGCACCCGGAGTCAGCGGCTCAAGGCCGCATAGACAAGCGGCTAATACCCGAGCGCGAACTTGGCGTCCTCGGACATCATCTCCGGGGACCAGGGCGGATCGAAGATCATCTTCGGGTGCACCTTGTCGACGCCCTCGAGGTCGCCGACGAACTCGCGCATCTGTTCCGAGACCTGCGGGCCGATCGGGCACGCAGGCGTGGTCAGGGTGAAGGTGACGAAGACCTCGGGGCCCTCGACCTCGACCTCGTAGACGAGTCCGAGGGAGACGAAGTCGAGCCCGAGCTCGGGGTCGATCACCTCTTCGAGCGCCTCGTAGACATCCTCTTCGGTCGCTGTCGCCATTGGTCCATCGTAGAGAACGGCGGGTGAGTTCCGGGCTCTAGCCTGTAGGCGATGGCATTGCTGCTGCTGATCTTGTTCATCGCCCTGCCGATCGCCGAGCTCTACGTGATCATCCAGGTGGGCGGGTGGATCGGGATCTGGCCTACGCTGGCGATCCTGCTGCTCGACGGCATCCTCGGCGCCGCGCTGGCACGCTCGCAGGGCAGGACCGCATGGGCACGCTTCAACCGCGCCCTCAACGAGGGACGGATTCCGGCGAGAGAGACCTTCGACGGAGCGATGATCATCGTCGGCGGCGCCTTCCTCCTGGCTCCCGGCTTCATCACCGATCTGATCGGCTTCGCACTGCTGATCCCGCCCACCCGGGCACTCGTTCGCGGGCTGGTCGCCGGCCTGGCCAAGCGACGGGTGGGAATCGCCTGGACGGTAGCCGGGCCTGCCGCGCGCGGGGCCCGCTTTCCGCCCCGCGACCGCGGCGAGCCGTTCGAGTCTCGCCGCTCGCGCGACTACGACTACGAGGGCAGCGCCCGGGAAGTCCCCGACAACGCCGACGAGCTTCCTCCGGGCGAGCGTCGTGGCTGACGGCCTGACGCTCGAGTTCACCGACCCCTCGGGGGATCCGCTGCGCTTCGACTGGCAAGCGGACGCGCTCTCAGCCCTCGATCCCACGGGGCCCGGCTCGGAGCCGGTCTGGCGACTCGGGGGCGAGCTCGATTGGGACGAGGTCGAGACGGTGCGGGTCCTCTCAGGCCGCCTCGACGACCAGCGTTCGCTCGCGATCGTCGCCCTGCGCCTGCGTGGCGCCGCGGGTCACGGGGACGAGGTCGTGGCCGGAGCGCTCTCCGACGGTGTCGGCTTCGACCAGCTCGCCGAGATCCTGTTCTCTACCGAATACGCGGCCGACGGGGCGCCGGCGCGCGTCGGTCTCGAGCTTTACCGCGACGAAGCGGCGATCGCGCTGCGCGTCGCCGGCGACGTCGTCGCCACCGCCGCTGCCGAGCAGGCCGGGGTGCGCCGGGTCTCGGCCGCGCTCGAGCTGCGAAGCGGCGGCGACGCCGGAGCCGGGGTGTTGGACCTGCTGACCCGTGCATGAGCCCGCTCCGCGCGGTGATCTCTGACTTCGGCGGCGTTCTGACGACGCCGCTCAGCCAATCGTTCGCGGCCTATCAGGACCACAGCGGGATCTCCGGCGCCGCGCTCGGGCGCGCGATGCAGGCGATCGCCGAGCGCGATGGGGCGCACCCCCTGTATGAGCTCGAAACCGGGCGGATGGCCGAGGCGGACTTCCTCGACGCGGTCGCCACCGAACTCGAGCCCGAGCTCGGACATTCACCGGACATGCGCGCGTTCAGCCAGCTCTACTTCAAGGCCCTGCGCCCGAACGAGCCGATGATCGAGCTCATGCGCGCGCTCAAGGCCGGCGGTCACCGGATGGCGTTGCTGACCAACAACGTGCGCGAGTGGGAGCCCTACTGGCGAGCGATGCTGCCCGTGGACGAGATCTTCGAGCTGATCGTCGATTCGGCTTTCGTCGGCATGCGCAAGCCCGATCCGCCGATCTACCAGCTCACGGTCGACCGTCTCGGCGACGGTATCGGCGCCGCCGACTGCCTGTTCGTCGACGACATCGCCGTCAACGTCGAGGCAGCGCGCGAGCTCGGGATGACCGCGGTGCAGTTTCACGACAACGACCAGGCGATCGGCGAGATCGAGTCGGCGCTCGCCGGCGGCTGAAAGGTCCTCGCCGGGCGCGCAGGCGGCGGTACGGTAGGCGGGTGAAGCGCGACGCCGCGGTCGAGGCCGTGTTCAAGCCGGTGCGTCCGCCGACGACCTTCGAGGAAACCGTCGAGCGCCTCGGGACCGCGATTCGCACCGGCCTCCTGGTCCCCGGCAGCAAGCTTCCGCCCGAGCGCCAGCTGGCCGAGGAACTCAGCATCTCGCGCTCGACCCTGCGACAGGCGCTGACCACGCTGATGCAGACCGGTCATCTGGTCTCGGTCCGCGGCCGTACCGGGGGCACCTTCGTCGCCGATCGCCCGCCGCTTCACGAGCACGACGAGGACCCGCTCGGCCGCGACGCCGCAGCGATCCTCGACCGGCGAGTCGCGGTCGAGGCGGGTGCGGCGATCCTCGCCGCCGAGCGCGCCGAGCCCGCCGACCTCGACGCGCTCGACCGGCTGGTCGAGCAGATGGTGGCCCCGGCCGACTTCGAGGCCTACCGGCGCGCCGACATCCGCTTTCACATCTCGATCGCCGCTGCGGCGCGCTCCCCGCAGCTGGTCGCCGAGATGACCGACGTCCAGGGCCAGATGAGCGAGTTGATCTCGCGCATTCCCCATCCGGATGAGGTCCTGACCCAGTCAAACGCCCAACACGAAGAGTTGGCTGCGCTGCTTCGCCGGCGCGACGCGGCCGCCGCGGTCGAGCTCGTCCGCAACCACATTCGCGGCACCGAGCACATCCTCGCCGGTTTGCTCTAGGCCCTGATGCGCTCACCCTTCGGGTCGAAGAGCGGCTCGGTCGCCACCTCGCCCGAGATCCACTCGCCGAAGATCTCGATCTCGGCCTCGGTCCCGGGCTCGGCGTGCTCGGGCGGCAGATAGGCGTAGGCGATCGAGCGTTCGACGGTGTAGCCGCAGCCGCCCGTCGTCACCCGGCCGACGATTTCATCGCCGATCCGCACCGGCTCGTTACCGAGCGCGACCGAACGCCGATCGGAGAGCACCAGGCAGCAAAGCCGGGTCCGAGGGCCGCGTTGCTCGGCCTCGATCAGCGCCTCGCGCCCGACGAAGCCGCCCTCCTTGTCGAGCTTGACGCAGAAGCCAACCGCGCCCTCATACGGAGTCTCGTCGGGAGTGATGTCGGCGCCCCAGACGCGGTAACCCTTCTCGAGCCGCAGCGAGTCGATCGCGCGGTAACCACCGGCGACGATCCCGTGCGGCTCTCCGGCCTCCCAGAGCGCCCGCCAGAGGCCGAGCCCGTACTCGGACGGACAGTAGATTTCCCAGCCGAGCTCGCCGACGTAGGTGACCCGCAGGGCCCTGACCGGGACGCTGCCAATCGTGATCTCCCGCACCGACATGTAAGGAAAGGCATCGTTCGTGAGCTCCGCCGGGCTCAGCGGCGCCAGCACCTCGCGGGCCCGCGGACCCCAGATCCCAAAGCACGCCCAGGCCGAGGTGACGTCGCGCACCCGGGCGCTGCCGTCGTCGGGCAGGTGCTTTCGGATCCACTCGCGGTCGTGGTTGCCGAAGGCGGTGCCGGTGACGATCTGAAAGAGCTCCTCGCCAAGGCGGGCGACGGTGAAGTCGCACTCGATCCCGCCGCGGTTGTTGAGCATCTGCGTGTAGGTGACCTGCCCGACGTCGCGGGCAACGCGGTTGTCGCAGAGGCGCTCGAGCGCCGCCGGTGCCCCAGGGCCCTCGATCTCGAGCTTCGCGAACGAGGTCTCGTCAAAGATCGCGACAGCCTCGCGCGTGGCCCGGTGCTCGGCCTCGATCGCCGGCGACCAATGCTCGCCCGCCCAGCCGCGCGGGCGCAGCGACTCGTCGCCGGCGGGCGCGTTCGACTCATACCAGTTGACCCGCTCCCAGCCCGACTTCTCCCCGAACGCGGCATCGTGCTCGGCGTGCCAGCGATTCGCGGGCGAGATCCGCAGCGGGCGCCCCGCTGAGCGTTCGTGGTTGGGGTAGCGGATGTCGTAATAGCTCTCATAGGTCTCGCGAATCCGCGCGTGGGTGAAGGCGGGCGAGCGGTACTGGGCGCCGAAGCGGCGCACGTCCATCTCCCAGAGGTCGAGGCTCGGCTCGCCCTCGGCGATCCACTCCGCGATCACCCGCCCGATCCCGCCGGCGCCGGCGAGCCCGTGGGCGCAGAAGCCGGCGGCGACGAACAGCCCCAGGACCTCGGATTCGCCGAGGCAGAACTCGTTATCGGGGGTGAACGCCTCGGGGCCGTTGATCAGCTTCGTCACCTTGATCTCGTCCATCACCGGCACCCGCTTGCGCGAGTTCTCGGTGATCTCCTCGAAGCGCTCCCACTCGTCCTCGAGCAGGCGGCCGTTGAAATCGGGCGGGATCCGGTCGAGGCCGCCCGTGCCCTCGGGGAGGAAGGCCGGCTTGGACTCGCGCTCATAGCCGCCCATCACCAGCCCGCCGCCGTCCTCGCGGTAATAGACGAGGAGGTCGGGATCGCGCAGCGTCGGCAGCCGCTGGTCGGCCGCGTGCTCGCGAAACGGCTGGGTGACCAGGTACTGGTGCGACATCGGGATCACCGGGACCCGGATCCCCGCCATCCGGCCGATCTCGGCCGCGTAGATGCCCCCGGCGTTGACGACGACCTCGGCCTCGATCCTGCCGGTCTCCGTCTCGACGGCGCGCACAGTGTCATCGGCGACCTCGATCCCGGTGACCCGGGTGTTCTGGAACACCTGGAGCCGGCCCTCGCGCCGGGCGACGTCGGCGAGCGCGTAGGTGAGCTGCGACGGATCGATGTATCCGTCGCTCGGCAACCAGGCGGCACCGAGCACTCCCTCAGTGCTCATCAGCGGGAACCGCTGCTGCGCCTCCTCGGCCGAGATCAGCTCCAGCGGCAGCCCAAAGGTCTTCGCCCAGCCGGCCTGGCGGCGAAGCTCCTCCATCCGCTCGGGACTCGAGGCGAGCCGGATCCCTCCGCACTCGACCCAGCCCGGGTCGAGCTCGGACTCGGCCGCCAGCCCGCGGTAGACGTCGACCGAGTGCATCATCATCTTGGTGAGGGTGACCGAGCCCCGGAGCTGGCCGACGAGGCCGGCGGAGTGGAAGGTGGAGCCCGAGGTGAGCTCGGCACGCTCGAGCAACACGACGTCGTCGTAACCGAGCTTGGCCAGGTGATAGGCGACCGCGGCTCCGCCCACCCCCCCGCCGATGATCACGCAGCGAGCGGCGTCCGGAGGCTCAGCTCGAGGGCTCACTCGCCTCCGCCAGCCAGGTCTCGAAATCGGAGTCCGCGGCGGTGGCGAGCATGCGCTTGAAGTGCTTGTCGGCGTAGCCGACGAAATCGAAGTCGAGCTCCGAGAGCGCCGTCTGGACGACGCCCCACATCGCCTCGCGGAAGTCCGACATGAACTTCATCAGGCGCAGGGTCGACACCCGCCGCGCGCTGGGCTCGACCGCGAAGTAGGCCTCGAGCAGCGCCAGCTCCCCGGTCTCGCCGAGCTCGTTGTTGACGGCGAAGTTGGCGAGGTCGAAGTAGCGGTCGCCCATCCCGGCGTACTCCCAGTCGACGATCCAAAGCTGTTCGTCGCCCCGGATGAAGTTCGCCGCGAGCAGGTCGTTATGGCAGGCAACCGGGTCGTGCTCGGGTCCGGCGAGCGCCGCCTCGATCCGCGCCGCCTGGGCTTTCGCCCGCTCGTAGGCCTCCGGGATCGAGGCGCCGCGCTCGCGCGCGGTCTCCGCGTAGATCTCGACGATCCGAAACGAGTCGAAGGCGGTCGGCAGCGACTCGTCCAGCGCGTGAAGCGCCCGCAGCGAACGCGCGACCTCGGTCAGCGTCGCGGGCTCGCGCAAGTCCGCCGATTCCATCCCCTCACCCTCGACGAACTCGGTGACGATCGCGGCCGGCTGATCGAGCGCAGCGGCCACCGGGGGCGCGATCCCGATCCGCGCCGCCCGTTCGTTGGCGATCCGCTCGGCGCCGCGGTCGATCTCGAGCAGGTTCGTGTCCTTGCCGGGGATCCTGATCACGTAATCGCGGCCGCCGAAGCGGGCGGTGAAGTTGCGGTTGGTGATCCCGCCCTCGAGCGGCTCGAGCTCGCCCTGCGGCTCCCCCAGGCTCGGCGTCAGCTGCTCGACGACCCGGCGCAGTTGTTCGTGCAGGGGTTGACTGGCGTCCGCTTGCCGGTTTAGGGTCGGGTCGTTCATAGGTCGGTAAGGCACACCTTTTACCTGAAACGACCGGCCCCAAGGGAGGAGTCACGAATGACCGGAGCCGCCCCACCCAGTCGTGATGAAGAACGACTGGCGGAGCTGGGCTACGAGCAGGAGCTCGAGCGCGGCTGGACCAGATTCACCAACTTCGCGATCTCGTTCTCGATCATCTCGGTGCTGGCCGGCTGCTTCACGGTCTTCTACGTCGCGTGGAACAACGGCGGGCCGATCGCGATCTCGATCGGCTGGCCGCTGATCGCGGCGATCATCCTCACGGTCGCGGTCAGCATGTCGGAGCTGGCCTCGGCCTTCCCCACCGCTGGCGGCCCGTACTGGTGGGCCCACAGGCTCGGCGGCGCCGGGTGGTCGTGGTTCACCGGCTGGTTCAACGTGATCGGGCTGATCGGGATCGTCGCCTCCGTCGACTACGTCCTCGCGTTCTTCGCCACGCAGCTGTTCGGGCTGTGGGGTTGGGACCTGGGCTTCATCAACTTCGCCGACGACCAGCACATCATCCAGGAGATCTTCTGGCTGTACGCGCTGATCCTCGTGCTGCACGCGCTGATCAACATCTACTCGCACCGGTTGATCGCGCTCTTCACCAGCATCTCGGTTTGGTGGCACGTGATCGGAACGGTGATCATCCTCGGGATCCTCATCTTCGTCCCCGACAATCACCAGAGCGCCAGCTTCGTCTTCACGGAGAAGATCAACAACTCCGGCTTCGCCGACGGAGCGATCAGCGGCGGCACCTACTGGTTCCTGGTCCTACCGGTCGGCTTCCTGCTGACGATGTACACGATCACCGGCTACGACGCCTCGGCGCACGTGGCCGAGGAGACGGTGGGGGCCGAGCAGGCAGCGGCGAAGGGCATCTGGCAGTCGGTCGCGCTCTCAGCGCTGATCGGTTGGTTCTTGCTGCTCGCGTTCCTGTTCGCCGCCACCAACGTCGATGCCGTCAACGAGGGCTTCGGCAGCGTAATCGCCGTCTTCACCTCCGCCGACATGAACCAGAACTGGGCCGAGGCGATCCTCCTGATTGCCTGCATCGGCCAGTTCTTCTGCGGCATGGCGTGTGTGACGAGCTGCTCGCGGACGTTCTTCGCCTTCTCGCGCGACCGCGCCGTTCCGGGTCACACGCTGTGGAGCCGAGTCAGCGCGAAAGGCGTGCCTGCGATGGCTGTGCTCGGCAGCGTCGCGCTCGCCTTCCTGATCGTGCTGCCGGCGCTGTTCGCACCGGACACCTTTGTGCCGCCGGTCGCCTTCTTCGCGGTCACCGCGATCGGCACGATCGGTCTCTATATCGCCTACGTGACGCCGGTCTACCTGCGCTGGCGGGCGGGGGATTCGTTCGAGCCCCGCTCCTGGACGCTGGGGCAAAAGTACAAGTGGATCAACGCGGTGGCGGTCGTGTTCGTCTGCCTCATGTTCATCATCCTGATGCTCCCCTTCTCCAGCCTCGGAGTGCCGTGGGAGGGCGACTTCGACTGGAGCTTCTTCAACTACACGCCGCTGGTCGTCGGGGTTGTTCTGCTCGGCGCGGGCCTCGCCTGGGTACTGGGCATGAACAAGCGCTACACCGGCCCGATCCGTCAGATCGAGTTCGACGAGGGCATGGGCATCGTCGAAGAGAAGCCCGCCGAGCCGGAAGCGCCGCCGCCGCCCGCAAGCTGACGGGGGCCACGCGCCCGCGTAGCCCGCCGCGCCCGGTTCGCCTAGAGCGGGTCGAGCGCGGCGGTCGCCTGCACGAACTCGCGCCAGCGCTGATGCTCGGCCTCGCGCCAGCCGGCGTCGCGGGTCGGCTCGACGACGCGGTCGACCGGCAGCAGCTCCGCCGCTTCGGCGAGTGAGCCGATCAGCCCGGAGCCGACCGCCGCCAGCGCCGCGGCGCCGAGCACGGTCGCGTCGGCGCCCGCCGCCTCCACCCTTGCCCCGATCGCATCCGCCTGCAGCTCGAGCATCAGCGGCTCGTTGGTGAGCCCGCCGTCGACGCGGAGGTTGTCGACCGCGACGGTCTCGCGGATCGCCGCGACGATGTCGGCGACGCGCCAGGCGATGCCCTCGAGCGCCGCCCGCGCCATCTGAGCGCCGGTCGTGCCTCCGCCGACCCCGGCGATCACGGCCCGAGCGTTCGGGCGCCACCAGGGGGCGCCGAGACCCGCGAGCCCGGGCAGCACCCTGACGCCACCCGAATCCTCGGCCTCTCGGGCAAGCTCGCCGAGCGCTGCGGGATCGGCGGCGACGCCGAGCTCACGACAGAGCCACTCCAGCATCGCGCCCGCCGCGAACACCCCGCCGTCGAGCGCGTACTCGGCGCGGCCGTCGATCGACCAGGCGACCGTCGGCAAGAGGCCGCCGGCGGGCTCCGGGACCTCCTCGCCGACATGGGCGAGGACGAAGACGCCGGTGCCGTAGGTGGCCTTGACCCGACCGGGCACGACCGCGCCGGAACCTGCGAGGGCCGCCTGCTGATCGACCGTCAGGGCGCAGAGGCGCAGTTCCTTCGGCCAGCTCGGGTGGCTCAGCGTGCCGAGCTCTCCGGCCGTCTCGCGGATCTGCGGCAAGATCTCAGGCGGGATCCCGAAGATCTCACAGAGGCCTCTGTCGAACCGGCCCGGCGCGTCGATTCGCTGGAGCTGGGTCCGCGAAGCGGTCGAGGGATCGGTCGCAAAGCCGGCGCCGAGACGGTCGCAAAGAAAGGAGTCGACGGTTCCCATCCGCAGCGTTCCTGCGTCACGGGCGCGCTGAACGCCCTCATCGTTCTCGAGCAGCCAGGCGAGCTTGGCGGCGGAAAAGTAGGGATCGAAGGGCAGGCCGCTGGCGGCGTTGACTTCGTCCTCACGGTCGCCGAGGCGGTCGAGCACCTGCTGCGAGCGCTTGTCCTGCCAGACGATGATCGGGGTCAACGGCGCGCCGGTCTCGGAATCCCACGCGAGCACCGACTCGCCCTGGTGGTCCAGCCCACACGCGACCACCTCGCCCGGCGCGTCGGCGAGCAGCTCGGCGACCGCCCCGACCACCGCCTCGAGCACCTCCTCGCCGTCCTGCTCGACCCACCCGGGTTCCGGGTGGCGATTGGTCTTGTCTCGTCGCGCCTCGCCTACCGGTCGCAGGTTGGTGTCGAACAGCCCCGCCTTCACCCCGGTGGTGCCCTCGTCGATGCCGAGCAGCAGCCGCTCGGTCATCAGACGGGCACTCGCGCGCGGGCGGCGCGGCGCCACCAGGGCTCGCCGCCGGACGGGGTCGGGTCTTCGGCGACGGGCAGCACGCGCTCATCGCCGAGCTCGATCCCGGCGGCCCCGAGCAGCAGGACCACGTGTTCGGCGATCCCGAGCGAGGCTGTGAGCCCGGTCGACCGAATCGCCGCGACGTTGATCAAGGACCGCTCCGCCGCCGACGGGCCGATCAGGTAGTTGCAGGCGCGCCCGGCGGGGCGCAGGCCGGCGTAGGCGGCGATCGGGTCTGCGCCCTCGAGCGCCGGCAGCATCGCGACCGCCTTTGCCATCACCTCGCCGAAGGCCTCGTCGCGGACCGACCAATCACGCTTGTCAGCCTGGTCGATGGCCGTCGGCCCGGCGATCACCTTGCCGTCGGTGGTTGGGAATATCAACACGCCCTTGGTGCGCTTCGTCGGCGCCGGCAGCAGGATGCGCTCGAGAGCCTTGCCCCCGGGCGGCTCGAAAACGAAGAACTCGCCCTTGCGTGGATAGATCTCGAAGCTCTCGTCCCCGGCCAGCCGAGCGACGTCGTCGGCACCGAGCCCGGCGCAGTTGACGGCAATGTCGCAGCGCAGCCGCTCGCCGGCCTCGGTGCTGAGCGCGAGCCCCGTGCCGACCCGCTCGATCCCCGCGACTCGGGCGTTCGTGCGAAGTTCTGCCCCGGCGTGGCCCGCCGCGGCCGCGAGCGCGAGCGTGAAGGCGACAGGGTCGGTGACCGACTCGCCCGGTATCTCGAGCGCCCCGTCGCTGCCGAGGCTGACCTCGACCCCGTTGGCGCGCGCGCCGGAGACGATCTCGGCCACCGTCTGCGCCGGCTGATCAGCGCCGGGTCGCACGACGGCGCCGCAGCGCACCACCGGGATCCCGAGCCCCTCGAGCACCGGTTCGCGCAGGGCGGCGGCGCGCAGGATCAACTCGGTCTCCAGCTCGTCCATCTTCGAGTCGAAGCCGGTGTGGAGAATCCCCGAGTTCGTGCCGCTGGCGCCGAGCGCGAGCTCGGCCTCCGCCTCGAGCAGCGTGGTGTCGACGCCGCGGCGCGCGAGCGCGAGCGAGACCGCCGCGCCGACGACACCGCCGCCGATCACCGCGACCTGGACCTCGGGAGGGCTTGACATCATCGCGCCCCTGGATAGGCTGGCGACAAAGGTCCGATCTCCGAACCATAAGCGATCTAGGGAGGCATCGGGTGACGCTCGACGAGGTTCGTAAGGCGGTCGACGAGGGCACGGTGGACACCGTCCTGCTGACGATCGCCGACATGGAAGGCCGCCTGCAGGGCAAGCGATTGACAGCGCGCCACTTCCTCGACGAGGTGGTCGAGCACGCCGCCGAGGGCTGCAACTACCTGCTCGCGGTCGATGTCGACATGGAGACCGTCTCGGGCTATGAGATGTCCTCGTGGGAGCGCGGCTACGGCGACTTCGTGATGAAGCCGGACTTCGACACCCTGCGCCCGATCCCCTGGCACGAGGGCACCGTGCTGCTGATGGCCGATCTCGTCTGGGAGGACGGGAGTGATGTGGTCGCCTCGCCGCGCCAGATCCTCCGACGCCAGCTAGCCCGGCTGGCCGAGCGCGGGTGGAACGCGATGGCCGGGACCGAGCTCGAGTTCATCGTCTTCCGCGATACCTACGAGGAGGCCTGGAAGGCCGGCTACCGAGATCTCGACCCCGCCAACCTCTACAACGTCGACTACTCGATGCTCGGCACCGCGCGGGTCGAGCCGCTGATCCGACGGATCCGCAACTCGATGATGGCCGCCGACATGCAGGTCGAGAACTCCAAGGGCGAGTGCAACTTCGGCCAGCACGAGATCAACTTTCACTACTCCGATGCGCTCTCGGCCTCCGACGATCACGTGATCTACAAGAACGGCGCCAAGGAGATCGCATCCCAGGAGGAGATGTCGGTCACGTTCATGGCCAAGTACAACGACCGCGAGGGCAACTCCTGTCACATCCACTGCTCGATCGCAGACGACGACGGGGAGAGCGTCTTTGCCTCCGACTCGCAGACGTTCGACCGCTTTCTCGCCGGCCAGCTCGCCTGCCTGCCCGAGCTGACCCTGTTCTTCGCTCCGAACATCAACTCCTACAAGCGCTTCGCCCCCGGGTCGTTCGCGCCGACCGCGGTCGCCTGGGGCAACGACAACCGCACCTGCTCGCTGCGGGTCGTCGGACACGGGCAAGCGAAACGGCTCGAGAACCGGCTCCCCGGCGCAGACGTCAACCCCTACCTGGCGCTGGCGGCGATGATCGCCTCGGGTCTGCACGGGGTCGAGCAAGAGCTCGCTCTGGAGCCGCCGCTCGAGGGTAACGCCTACACCGCCGACAAGCCGCACGTGCCGCGCACGATGCATGAGGCGCGTGACCTGTTCGCGGCCAGCGAGGTCGCCCGCGAGGCGTTCGGCGCCGAGGTCGTCGACCATTACCTCAACCGGGCGCAGGTCGAGCTCGACGCCTTCGAGGCGACAGTCACCGACTGGGAGCGGGTCCGGGGCTTCGAACGACTCTGATGGCCGAGCCGGCACCGGTGATCGGCATCTGCGCGGCGGTCGAATCGGCGCGCTGGGCGGTGTGGGAGGACGTCGAGGTCAACATCTCCCAGCGCAACTACTCCGCCCGCGTCGCCGAGGCGGGCGGCCTGCCGCTGTTGCTGCCGCCGAGCGAAACCGCGACCGAGGCGCCGGACCAGCTGCTCGACCTGCTCGACGGGCTGTTGCTCGCCGGCGGCGCCGACCTCGACCCCGCCACCTACGGCGCCACGCGCGATTCGGCCACCGCCAACACCCGGATCGCGCGCGACCGGTTCGAGCTCGCGCTGACCGGGGCCGCGCTCTCCCGCGGGTTGCCGCTGCTCGGAGTATGTCGTGGCTTCGAGCTCCTCAACGTCGCCTGCGGCGGCACCCTCGAGCAGGACCTCGCCGACGGTGAGACGCATCTGCACACCCCCGGGCGCTTTGTCGATCACGACGTCAGGCTCGAACCCGGGTCACTGGCCGCCCGGGCCGCCGGCGCCGAGCGGGTCTCGGTGCGCTCGCACCACCACCAGGGGGCGGCCCGGATCGGCGACGGGCTCGTCGCCACCGGCTGGGCCGAGCCCGGCGGGCTGGTCGAGGCGATCGAGCTGCCCGCCCAGCGCTGGGCGCTGGGGATTCTCTGGCATGCCGAGGAGGAGCCGCGCAGTCCGGTGCTCGCCGGGCTGGTCGAGGCCGCTCGGGTGCACGAGCAGGTGGCCGGGGGGCGGTAGGCGTGATCGCCGTAGTCGAGCCCGCGACCGAGCTGGTGATGGCCGAGATCCCGCGTGCCGGGGTCGAGGAGACCGACGCGGCGGTGTCCGCCGCCAAGGCCGCCTTCCCTGGGTGGCGAGCGGTCGCGCCGGGCGATCGCGCCACCTCGATGCGCCGGCTCGCCGATGCGCTCGAGGCCGAGGCCGGCGAGCTGGCGACGCTCGAGGCCCGCAACGCCGGCAAGCCGATCACCGATGCGCGCGGCGAGATCGCGATGGTGATCGAGTGCTTTCGCTACTACGCGGGCGCTCCCGAGCGGCTGCTCGGACAGACGATCCCGGTCGCCGGCGGCGTCGACCTGACCTTCCGCGAGCCGCTCGGGGTCGTGGGGCTGATCACGCCCTGGAACTTTCCCCTCGTGATCGCATCGTGGAAGGTCGCGCCGGCGCTCGCCGCCGGCAACACGGTCGTGCTCAAGCCCGCCGAGCTCACCCCGCTGACCGCGCTCGAGCTCGAGCGGATCGCCCTCGACGCCGGCTTGCCCGCGGGCGTCCTCAACGTCGTCACCGGGCCCGGCTCGGTCTGTGGGCAGCGTCTGGTCGAGCACCCCGACGTCGCCAAGGTCGCGTTCACGGGCTCGACCGCCGTCGGTCGCGGGATTGCCGCGGGCGCCGCGCAGACGATCAAGCGGGTGACGCTCGAGCTCGGCGGCAAGTCAGCGAACGTCGTCTTCGCCGATGCCGACCTCGCCGCGGCTGCGGCCGCGGCGCCGCCGGCGGTGTTCGGCAACGCCGGCCAGGACTGCTGCGCGCGCTCGCGGATCCTGGTCGAGCGCTCGGTCATGGACGAGTTCATGGCCGAGCTCGAACGGACCGTGACCTCGATCCGGGTCGGCGACCCGCTCGCCGACGAGACCCAGATGGGCCCGCTGATCTCGGCCGATCAGCGCCAGGCGGTCGCCTCGTTCGTTCCCGATGGAGCCCCGGTGGCGATCCAGGGCTCGGCTCCCGACGGACCGGGCTTCTGGTACCCGCCGACCGTGCTCGCCCCGGTCCTCAACTCCGACCGCGCGGCGACCGAGGAGATCTTCGGGCCGGTCGCCTGCGTGATCGGCTTCGACGGCGAGGCCGAGGCGATCGGGCTCGCCAACGACACGATCTATGGGCTCTCGGGCTCGATCTGGAGCCGCGACGGCGCCCGCGCCTTGAGGGTCGCCCGGGCGCTCGACACCGGCGTGATCTCGATCAACTCGAACAGCTCGGTCCGGGTGACGACCCCGTTCGGAGGCTTCAAGCAATCCGGCGTCGGCCGCGAGCTCGGCCCGGATGCGCTCGAGCACTACACCGACGTCAAGAACGTCTATTACGCGACCGCGGACGGCTAGCCGGATGGCAGGCAGGCTCGAGGGCAAGGTCTGCGTGATCACCGGGGCCGCGAGCGGGATCGGCGCCGAGTCGGCGCGGATCTTCGGCGAACAGGGGGCGCGCGTGGTCGGGGTCGACCTCAGCCCCGACTCGGTCGGCGAGCTCGCGATCGAAGCCGATGTGACCGACGAGGAGCAGGTCGGCGCCCTCTATCGGCGGGTGGCCGACGAGCTCGGGCACGTCGACGTGCTCTTCAACAACGCCGGGATCAATCCCAGCGACGACACCTCGGTCGTCGAGGAGCCACTCGAGGCCTGGGAGCGCGTGCAGGAGGTCAACGTGCGCTCGGTGTTCCTGTGCTGCAAGTACGGGATCCCGCAGCTGCTCGCGAGCGGCGGAGGCTCGGTGATCAACACCGCCTCGTTCGTCGCGGTGATGGGGGCCGCGGTCTCCCAGCTCTCCTACACGGCCTCGAAGGGCGCGGTGTTGGCGATGTCGCGCGAGATGGGGGTCGAGTTCGCCCGCCGCGGCGTGCGCGTCAACGCGCTCTGCCCGGGCCCGGTGAACACGCCGCTGCTGCAGGAGCTGTTCGCCTCCGACCCGGCAAAGGCCGCGCGCCGGCTCGTGCACCTGCCGATGGGACGGTTTGCAGAGGCCGAGGAGATCGCCCAGGCGGCCGTCTTTCTCGCCTCCGACGAGTCCTCCTACATCACCGCATCGACCTTTCTCGTCGACGGCGGGCTGACCAGCGCCTACCTGACCCCCGAGATCGGGGAGTAGCCTCAAACCAAGCTCTTACCTGCGCGAAAGAGAATTGGGGCGGATGTTCGGGACGGGAGCAGAGGCTGGACGGCCGCAGGTGCTGGTCGTCGACGACGAACCGCCGATGCGGACGGCGCTCACCCGGGCCTTGGAGATGGGCGGGTTCGAGGTGGCGCTTGCCTCGGACGGCGAGGACGGGCTCAGCCGAGTCGACGATCTCGACCCCGACCTCGTCCTTCTCGACCTGATGATGCCGCGGCTCGACGGGCTCGACGTCTGCCGGACGATGCGCGAGCGCGGCGACCGCACCCCGGTGTTGATGCTGACCGCCCGCGATGCGGTTGCCGATCGCGTCGAGGGCCTCGAGGCCGGGGCCGACGACTATCTGGTGAAGCCTTTCGCGCTCGAGGAGCTGCTGGCCCGGATCCGGGCGCTGCTGCGGCGAACCGGGAGCCCCGAGGGCGATGAGCCGCTCGCCTTCGCCGATTTGGCCATGGACCGGGTCGGATATCGAGTGCGCCGGGGCGACCGCCTGCTCGAGCTCACCCGGACCGAGTACCAGCTGCTCGAGCTGTTCCTGAAGAATCCCCGACGCGTGCTCACGCGCGAGGTGATCTTCGATCGTGTCTGGGGCTATGACTTCGGACCGCGCTCGAAGGCGCTCGAGGTCTACGTCGGCTACCTGCGGCGCAAGACCGAGGCCGGTGGTCAGCCGCGCCTGATCCACACCGTGCGCGGGTTCGGATACGTGCTCCGCGAACGATGAGCTTTCGCCGGCGTGTGGTCATCTTCTCGGCGGCCGCGGTGACGATCGCGATCGTGATCGCATCGGTGGTCATCTACCTGCTGGTCCGCGCCGAGCTGCGCAACCGCATCGACGAGGACCTGGTCCATGACGCGACCGTCACCTTCGACCTGCCGATCCTCCGCCGCGGGGCGCTGCCGCCGCTGGAGATAGGCGGCGCCGCCTCAGGCCCCGGCGGCCAGCAGCCCCAGTCCGGCGACCGCGACGAGGGATCGAGCGGCGGCCCGGACCGCGAGCGGCTGATCTTGCCGACCGGCCCGCTCGGGGGCGCCTCGGTCTACGCGCAGCTGGTCGAGGCCGACGGCACCGTGATCTCGCCCTCTCCGGGAGAGGCCCGGATCCCCGAGACTGCCGAGGCGCTGGCGGTCGCCGCGGGCGAGCGCGAGCCGTACTTTCGTGACGCCGATCTCGGCGGCGCCGACGTGCGCATCTACACCGCCCCGGTCGAGGGCGGTGGTGCGATCGAGGTCGCGCGCTCGCTCGACGAGGTCGAGCACGCACTCGGCCGCTTGGGGCTGATCCTCGCGGCCGTCAGCTTGGGAGGGGTGGCGCTCGGCGCCGGCCTCGGGACGCTTGTCTCGCGCGCTGCCCTCGCCCCCGTCGCCCGCCTCAGCAGGGCCGCTCGGGAGGTCGCCGAGACGCGTGACCTGAGCCGACGCATAGACCCGCGCGGCGGCAGCGAGCTCGGCGCGCTCGCCCGCAGCTTCAACACGATGCTGAAAGCGCTCGAGGGCTCGCTCGACTCCCAGCGCCAGCTCGTCGCCGATGCCTCGCATGAGCTGCGCACCCCGCTGGCGAGCCTGCGGACCAATATCGAGGTGCTCGCTCATGCCGAGCGAATGGGCAACGAAGCGCGCGAGCGTCTGCTCGCCGACGTGATCGCCCAGCTCGACGAGCTCACGGTGCTGGTCGGCGACCTCGTCGATCTCGCCCGCGATGCCGAGCTCGAGCGCGAGCCGGCGACCGAGCTGCGCCTCGACCTCCTGGTCGCGGAGACGGTCGAGCTGGCGCGCACGCGCGACCCGCTGGTCCGGATCGCGCTCGACACCGAGCCTTGCGCCGTGCGCGGCGTCGCTCAGAGCCTCGAGCGCGCCGTTTCCAACCTGCTCGACAACGCGATCAAGTGGAGTCCCCCCGGAGCCGAGGTCGAGGTGGCGGTCGCCGCCGACGGCGAGGTGCGCGTCCGCGATCATGGGCCCGGGATCGACCCGGAGGACGCAGACCGGGTCTTCGACCGCTTCTACCGCGCCCCCTCATCGCGTGGACTGCCCGGATCCGGGCTCGGCCTGGCGATCGTCCGCCGGGTCGCCGAGAGCCACGGCGGCACGGTCGAGGCCCTCGCAGCCCCGGGGGGCGGCGCACTGCTGCGGCTGAGCCTGCCGCCCGTCGCCGAGCCCGCGGTCGAATACTTACCTAGTTCGTAAGTACCCCGTGCGCACAGCCAGCAGCAACAGAGCTAGAACACAACGCCGATGCCTTCCTTCCAATGCCGAGCCCAGTAGTCCATGCAGTACAGGGTAATCCCACCTCCCTAACTATCCATACCCATCCCATCCCCTCTCTCGCGCGACGGTCGGCGCGGCTGCATAGAAGCGGCTAGAACCGATCAACCCGAAGCCCTGGCGAAACCCCGTCAGGGCTTCGGCCATTTCGGAGTCATTGTGTGCTGCGTTGGCCTCGCCGGTCATGCAATACCACTCCGGCCGATCCCGCCGAGGAATCCTGGAAGCTTGCGCCGCTCTTAACCACGCTCCCATGATCACTATCAACACCCGTTCAAGCTCGCAGAGCACGTTGCTCCCCGGCGTCAGCCCTCCCATGGCTCCCGGTCGAGAGCCGCCTCGAAATCCGAGCGTTCGTGGATCGGCTCTCCATGCGAGACGAGCACGTGCTCGAACGGCAACTGCAGCAACTCGCGGAACGCGGGCAGGACCCGGCTCTCGTAGGCGCTCGGGCGTGCCCAGATGCGAAGCTCGCCCTCCGGAGCGGTCATGCCATCGGCGAAGATCAACGCTCGGTGGTCTGGGAGGTAGAGCGGTGTCTCTTGGGCGAGACGGCCGTCGTAGACAGCGCGGAGGCCACCGGGCAGCTCGTCATCCACTCGCAAGGTCTCCAGCTCGACGCGCGGCAAGTCATTCGGCCAGAACAGGGACGGTCCGAAACCGCGGGCCCCATACCAGCGGACGAAGAGCTCGACATCGCGAAGATGGTCGGGCTTCAACACGGCGGCTACGTCAGGCTGCAGCGCCTCGATGCGATCCCATACCTCGGTAGCTGACGGCGGCGGCGCCAGGGGATCAAGCACTAAGGAGACGCCCCGGGAGCGAACCGCGAACGAGGAGACCATGGGATCCCAACCCTCCCCCTCCTGCCAACCCGGATGGGACTGTCGCCATAGCCAGAGGTCGGGAGCCACATCCTGGATCTCTACGGCCATGACCTGAACATAGCCAGCCGTTGCTCTTGGTCTGCTACTTCAGGTGCCCGCGGGATCGGTAGCGCGGACCTTGAACTTTGCTTGCCCACGTCTCGGCGACGCCAAGGCGGGTTGACCATCCAACAGCTAACCCTGAGGAGGGCCAAATGGCTGATCCAGTTCCAACCGGAAGCGACGTATCTGCCGGCACCTACCGATGCACCAGCTGCGGGCAGGAGGTAAGCCTGCAGTCTGAGAAGTCCCTACCGCCTGTCCGAAGTGCGGCGGTGTCTCCTTCGACGCCGTGAGCGGCGGAGACAGCGTGCAGGATCCCTATCCCGACCGTACGTAGGAGGACGAGATGACCGGACCGAATATCCCTGACGAGCCTGAGACCGAGGAAGAGCCACCTCAGCCCGGCATGCCCGAGGCTCCGGTGAGCGACCCCGAGCCCAGGCGAGGACGAGAGCCCAGACGAGGACGAGAGCCCAGACGAGGACGACACCACAAACAACGACGAGGACTAGCCCGCCACCAAGCATTCTCGGGAACAAGGGTCCCGCCAGTCTGGACCCAGAGTCTCCACAGCAACGCCGCCGCAAAGTCCGCACCTAGCAGCGATTGCGCCGCAGCCCATAGACGGAGCGACTGCCTTTCAGGAGCCTAGGGTTCCGAGCGCGCTTGCCGCAAGCGCCGTGTCCGTAAGCGCCTGCACTTCAGTCACCTTGCCATCGCTAAATCGCCAGACGTGCACCCAAGGCAGCTTCACCTGGGTCCCTGTGTCTTTGCCGGTGGCCTCGGCGTGGCTGAGCACGACCACCGTGTCCCCGCTTTCGATGAACTCATCGGGCGTGATGCTGAATGACTCCCAATAGTTGGCGAGCTCGGCGAGCAGTCTCTTCACTTCGTCTTTGCCCTCGGTCACGCCGTTGTTGGGAATCTGCGGTGCTTCAGGGTTCTCCCAGCGAATGTCGTCGGCAATGTTTGCGGTCGCGCCGTCCAGGTCGCCACGTTCGAAGGCCTCGTAACCTTCCTTGAGGGTGTTGGTGTTGGACATCTGATCATCTCCTCTAGCTCGTCATTCCGCGCAGCGCCAACCTACTTTTGCGCGGTCGTCGGCGCAAGGAGCCCCCGACACCCCCCGTAGCCGGGCGAACTGTTAGCGCGGCTCTGAGCTCGCCAACCCCGAACTCTTACCCAGTTCATAAGCGTCTCTGACCAGAGTCTCACCTGAGCGTGGGTTGATGGCCTCATGCGAGGGAGGCACGCATGCGCGACGGCGGTAATCGGCGCTGTCGCTGCGATCGTGGCCGGCGGCTGCGGCAGCGACGACGAGGAGTCAAGCGACAGCGGCGCGGCGGCCTCCGGCGGCGAGATCACGATCTCGCAGACCTCGCAGCCCGACTACCTCGACCCGGCCTTGACCTACACCGTCAACGGGGTCGAGCCCGGCTGGCTCGTCTACACGCCGCTGCTCACCTACCGGCGCGCCGAGGGGGTCGAGGGCGCCGAGCTGATCCCCGGCCTGGCCGAGGACCTGCCCGAGATCTCGGCCGACGGCAAGACCTACACCCTGCAGCTGCGCGACGGGCTCAAGTACTCCGACGGCACCGAGGTCAAGGCCTCAGACTTCGAGCACACGATCCAGCGGGTGCTCAACCTGGAGTCCGGCGGCGCCCCCTTCTATGAGGTGATCGAGGGCGCCGACAAGTACCTGAAGGCGGGCGACCCCGAGGCCGACATCTCGGGGATCGAGACCGACGACAAGACCGGCGAGATCACGATCACCCTGGTTGAGGCTGACTCCTCGTTCTCCAACGTGCTGGCGATGTGGTTCGCCGGCCTCGTCCCCGGCGACACCGAGTTCAAGAACCTGACCGAGGAGCCGCCGCCGGGCGTCGGCCCCTACATGTACACCGAGTCGGTGCCCAACCGCGAGTTCGTGATGGAAAAGAACCCGGAGTTCGAGAAGCTCGGCATCCCCGACATCCCGCCGGGCAACATCGACAAGATCACCACCGAGATCATCAAGTCGGCTCCCCAGCAGGCCCAGGACGTGCTCGACGGCGAGCTCGACTACATGCAGGACCCGCCCCCCTCGGACTACCTGCCGCGAGTCGAGGAGCAGGCGTCAGATCGCTATGAGGAGCACACGACCGCCTCCACCTACTACATGTTCATGAACGTGCGCGAGGCGCCGTTCGACGACCCCAAGGTCCGCGAGGCGGTCAACTACGGGATCGACAAGCCGGCGCTGGCGCGCCTGTTCGGCGGCCTGCTGGCCCCGGGCTGCTCGTTTTTGCCGCCGGGGATGCCGGGCTATGACGAGGCCTTCGACACCACCGAGTGCCCCTACGGCGACCCCTCACAGCCGCCCGACCTGACCAAGGCCCAGGACCTGATCAAGCAGGCCGGTGCCGAGGGCACCAAGGTCACCGTCTGGGGCAACAACGACGACCCGACCGACAAGGTGACCGAGGCCTATTCGGACATGCTGAACCAGATCGGGCTGGACGCGACACCGAAGATCATCGACGGCGGCGTCTACTTCCAGACGGTCGGCAACCAGAAGACGGCGGCGCAGACCGGCTTTACCAACTGGTTCCAGGACTTCCCCCATCCGCTGAACTTCTTTTTCCTCGTCGATGGGGACACGATCCAGCCGACCAACAACCAGAACTACGGCAACGTCGACGACCCGAAGATCAACGACGAGATCGACCGGCTCAGCCTGGAGACCGACCTCGAGTCGGTCGCCGGCGACTGGGCCGAGCTCGACAGTTATCTGGTCGAGCCGCCGCAGAGCTACGTCGCCCCCTACGGGCACCGCAAGCTGGCGACGTTTTTGAGCGAGCGGATGGACTTCGAGAGCGCGATGTTCAATCCGGTCTACAACAACGACTACTCGAGTTGGTCCCTCAAGGAGGGCGAGTAAGCGCAACAGCGCGCGGGCGCGCGGCGGCCTCGAGGAAGCGGGCGCAGAGCGCGCGGCCAAGCGCGTTCCAGGCCTCGATCCGCGGCTCGATCGCCGCATGCAGCTCCTGCGGATCGATCCCGATCCGGACCGCGTCGGGGTCCGCTCGGTAGTCATCGGCCCACCCATGGGCCTCGGCGGCGCTGACCTCGGCGTGAAACTGGATTCCCCAGGCGCGATCGCCGACCCGAAACGCCTGCGCGCAGACCGGGCTGCAGGCGAGGACGACCGCGTCGGCGGGCACGCCGCATTCGTAGCTGTGCCACTCGAACGCCTGGAAGCTCGGCGCCAGCGGGCCGATCAACGGATCGCCGGTGCCCTCGTCGGTCACCGCGACCTCAAACCAGCCGATCTCGGGCTCGCGGGCCGGGCGCGCGTCACCGCCGGCCGCCTCGGACAGCAGCTGGGCGCCGAGACAGACTCCGAGCAGCGGCGTTCCGGCGTCCAGCAGCTCGCCGAGCACCCGTTTCTCGGCGACCAGCCAGGGATGCTCGTGCTCGTGGTTGGTGTGCATCGAGCCTCCGAAGACCATCACGCCGTCGTAGCTGCGCGGGTCGCCGGGCGGCTCCTCGGCCTCGGCGATCGCCCATTCGTCGTGCCGCCCGCCGGCGGCGGTCACCGCCTCGGCGAAGACCCCGGCGCCCGCGTCACGCTGGTGGGTGATCGAGAGGATTCGCATCCGGGAAGTCTCTCACCGGCCGGTGGCTGGTCGCCGGTCGCTGGTCGCGGCCGTCAGTTGTCCGAGCCGGCTCGGTCCCAAACGTAGAGCTCGACCGCCTCGACCGCGAGCTCCATCAGCCGCGGACCCGAGAGCCATTCGAGCACGGTCTCGAGCGCATGCTCCTCGGTGACCCCGCGGTCGACCGCCTCCTCGCCGCGGAAGCCGGCTGCCAGCTTCAACGCCTCGCGCCGGTTGTGGCCGAGCGCCGGGAAGGCGCCCATCAGGTAGTCGCGGTTGGGAATCGGCGTGCCGACGTCCATCGAGGCATGCCAGGCCGCGAGCATCGAGATGTCGTGCTCATCGAGCTCCGAGATCGCCTTCGCGTAGTGGGCCTCGAGCTCGTCGTCGGGAATCTCGTCGACCCAGGCCCGGACCGCCTCGCCGAGAAGTTGGCGCCGGGCCTCGCGGCCGATCGAGTCGGCGATCGCGCGCACGGCGTCGGCTGGGTCGATGAAGCACAGTGACATCGCTTGAGCCGCAAGATAGAACGGTCCCAGGACGGCAAAACCCGGCGTCCGACGCACGACGGGGCTGATCGAGTCGGAAGTCGCTGCCGGAGCGCGACCTATGCTGAAACCGATGGGGCTGAGGATGATCCAGGGACCGCCGAACTCGGGCCGTGCCGGCGAGCTGCTCGCCCGGCTTCGCGCCGTGCTCGACCGCGACCCGGTGCTCGTCGTGCCGACGGGCGACGACGTGGCAGGCTTCGAACGCGAGCTCGCCAGATCGCAGGCGACGACCCTCGGCGCATCGATCGTCACCTTCGCCGGACTCACGCGTGAGATCGTTCGCACGCTGGCGATCGAGCTTCAGCCTTCGCTCACGGTTCCCGAGCGACAGGCGCTGATCCGGGCAGCAATCGGCGCGACCCGGCTCACCCGGCTCGGCCGCTCGGCCGCTCGGCCGGGGTTCGCCCCGGCGCTCGATGCCCTGATCGCCGAGCTGCAGGCGGCGCTGGTGACGCCGTCGGAGCTCCGGCTCCTGGTCGGACAGCTGCCCGATCCCGGCCACGAGGTCGAGCTCGCCGACCTCTATGAGTCCTACGTGGCCTTGCGCGAAGTCGCAGGTCGCAGCGACCAGGGTAAAAGCTCCGAGCGAGCGCTCGAGCGACTGCGAGCCGACCCCCAGGGTTGGGGCGGGCGCCCGGTGTTCGCCTACGGGTTCGACGATCTGAGCCGGGCTCAGATCGAGCTGCTCCGGGGGCTCTCGCGGGCGGGCGAGGTCACGATCGCGGCCAGCTACGACGACCGCCGAGCGCTCGCGATCCGCGCCGGCCTGCTCGGCACGCTGAACGAGGAGGTGGGCATCGACGAGATCACCAAGCTGCCCTTCGACCCCGCCTACACCGCCAGCGCGGCGCTTCGCCACCTCGACCGCAACCTGTTCGAGGACAGCCCCGAAACCGTGGCGGCGGATGACGGCGTGCGGCTGTTGCGCTGCGCCGGGCAGCGGGGCGAGGGCGAGGCGATCGGGATCGAGATCGCGCGGTTGCTGGCATCCGGATACGAGCCGGACGAGATCGCCGTGGTCGTGCGACACCCTGAGCGCTCCGGGCCGGTGCTCGCCGGCGTGATGCGCGAGCTCGGGCTCCCGGTGGCGCTGGAAGCCTCGCTGCCGCTGCCGGCGACCTGCATCGGCGCCTCGCTGATCGCGCTCTGTCGCGCCGCCGCCGACGAGCACGCCGTGGAGGCCCTGCTCGCCCACCTTCGCCTCGACCCATCGCTCCCGCCGGGCGTCGTCGATCGGGTCGAGCGGCGCCTGCGCCGCGGCGAGGCCCAGACGGTAAGCGGCGCGACCGAGGGGTGGAAGGTCCCGCCCCGCCACCTGACCCGGCTGCGCGAAGCCACCGACGCCGCCGGGCGGCTGCGGGCGCTGGCGCGCTCGGCGCGCGAGCTCGCCGAGGGACCGCACCGCGAGCGCGCGCCGCTGGTTCGCCGCGCCGCCGCCGGGGTCCCCTTCTCGGCGCTCGAGCTGCGTGCCGGGGTGGCCGCCGCGGAGCTCCTCGACCAGCTCGCCGGGATCGGTGAGCTGCCCGGGTGCGAGCCGCTCGACCTCGCGGACGCGATCGATGCGCTCGAGGCCGCATCGTTGCCCCAGTGGCGCGGTCCCGCCGCCGGGCGCATCCGGATCCTGAGCCCGTATCGGGCCCGCGCCGCGAGGGCGCGGGCGCTCTTTTGCGCCTCGCTCCAGGACGGCGAGTTTCCGACCGCGATCCCTCCCGACCCGCTGCTTTCGGAGGAGCGAAGACGTGAGATCGGCAAGGCCGACCTGCGGCGCGGCGACCAATCCGACGAGGAGCGCTATCTGTTCCACGGCTGCGTCTCGCGCCCGACCGAGCATCTCTATCTGAGCTGGCAGAGCTGCGACGAGGACGGCGCGGCGCTGGCTCGCTCGGCCTTCGTCGACGAGGTGCTCGAGTTGCTCGACCCGGCGCCCGAGATCACGGTCCGCGGCCCCGAGCGCTCGGTGCCGACGCTCGCCGAGGCGACCACCGAGCACACGCTTGCGCGGGCGCTCGCACGCGGTGGGTGGAACTGCGACCGCGCAGCCGTGCTGGAGCGGATCGGCGTGCCGCAGACCCCTGCGCGCGCCACCCTGAGGCTGTTCGAGGGGCTGCCGGATCCAGGCGCCCTGCCCGGACCCCTGCGGGTGCCGGCCGTGCTCGAGGAGCTCGGCGAGCGGCGGGTGTTCAGCGCCAAGTCGCTCGAGGGCTGGCTCGAGTGCCCTTACAAGTGGTTCGTCGACCACGAGCTCGAGCCGCTGCGGCTCGAGCCCGAGGCCGACCCGCTGTGGCTCGGCGGCCTCGTTCACACCGCGCTCGAGCAGCTCTACAGGGAGGCGCCGGGAAACGATTCGATCCCCCGCCCGGGCGACGTCGCGGCCTGGCGCGAGCGCTTCGCCGAGCTGCTCGAAGCTGTCGCCGTCGACCGCGCTCGAGCGCCGCTCAATCAGTCGCGCCGCGCCGCTCTCGACCGCGCCCGGATCCAGGTCGAGGCCTTCCTCGAGGCCGAGTCCTGCCAGGAGAGCGAGTTTCGCCCCGACGCGGCGCTGCTCGAGCTCAGCTTCGGGCCGTTCGACGACGAGGAAGGCGGCCACGAGCCGCTGCGCCTCGGCGAGATCGCCCTCCGTGGCCGGATCGACCGGATCGACGTCGCCGGCGGCGGCGTCGCCGTGGTCCGCGACTACAAGACCGGTAAGCGGGTTCCCAGGGCGGACGAGTTCTCGAGGCAGGGCAAGCTGCAGATCCAGATCTACATGCGGGTCGCCGAGCGGGTGCTCGGACTCGACCCGGTGGCCGGTCTCTATCAGCCGCTCGGCGCGACCACCCCGGCGAACCGCAAGCCCCGCGGGATCGCACTCGCGGGCGACGAACGCCTCCAAGGACTCGACCTCGTCGGCCGCGACCGACGCGACCGCGAGCAGTTGACCGAGGCGCTCGACGACGCCGAGCGCACCGCCGCGAGCGCCGCGGCCGAGATGCGTCTCGGCCTGATCGACAGACGGCCGATCGGTGGCGTGTGTCCCAAATACTGCAACTTCCAATCGATCTGCCGGCTCGAGCGCGCGCTCGGCGCGGCGCCCGAGGGCGAGACCAACGGTGCTCCGGAGAACGGATGACCGCGACCGGTGACCAGCTCGCGTTCGCAGCGCTCGAGACGGCTCTCGAGTCGCCCCGATTCCAGAGCACCGCCGAGCAGCGGGCGGCGACCGATGCCCGCGGCCGCGACGCTTTCCTCGAGGCGGGCGCCGGCACCGGCAAGACCACCGTCCTCGTCGATCGCTATTGCGCGGCGGTCGCCGATGACGGCGTCGAGGTCGACACGATCCTCGCCTTCACCTTCACCGAGCGCGCCGCGGCCGAGATGCGGACGCGGATCCGCAGCGAGCTGATCGCGCGCGCCGCCAAGGCGGGTGCGACCGGAGACGAGCAACGGGAGACCGAGCTGAAGCGCGCCGCGCGGGCGACCGAGCGGGCCTGGGTCCTGACCATCCACGCCTTCTGTCGCCGCCTGCTCGCCGCGCATCCGCTCGCCGCCGGGCTCGACCCGCGGTTTCGGGTGCTGGACGCGGCCGAGGCCGGGCGGCTCAGGGACCGCGCCGCGAATGCAGCGCTCGACTCCCTGCTCGCGAGCGGCGATCAGCAGGTCGCCGCCGCGGCGGCCGCCTACCAACCCTGGCGGCTGACCGCGATGGCCGTCTCCGCTCACGAGCGTTTGCGCAGCCAGGGGATGGCCGACCCGCGCCTGCCGCCGGTCGCCGATCCGGTCCACTCCCCGCGCCTCAACGAGGATCCGCGCCCGTTGACCGTGACCGAGCTCGATGCCGCCCGCTCGGCCAGGGCCGCGCTCGAGCGCCTGCTCGAGGCCTTTCACCGGCGCTATCGCGAGCTCAAGCGAGAGCGCTCGGCGCTCGACTTCCAGGACCTCGAGCTCGAGGCTCTGGCGCTGCTGCGCTCGTCGGCGCCGATCGCCGACCGTTGGCGCGAGCGGTTCACCCATGTGATGGTCGACGAGTTCCAGGACACCAACAGCGTCCAGCTCGAGCTGGTCGAGACGCTCCGCGGGCCGCAAACTCGAGTCTTCATGGTCGGCGATGAGAACCAGTCGATCTACCGCTTCCGCAACGCCGACCTCGAGGTGTTTCGCGGCGAGCGCCGGGCGGCCCGCGACTCGAGCGAGCGCGACGTGCTGCCGCTGCAGGGCAACTTTCGCTCACTGCCCGCCGTGCTCGCGGGGGTCAACCAGGTCGGGCGAACCCTGCTCGACCGCTTCGCCGAGCTCAGCGCCGGCCGGCCGTCCGGCGAGGACGCCGGCTCGATCGAGCTGCTGCTCACCCTCGACGAGGGCCGCGGCGCCGGTGCGCGAAAATGGGACCGGGAGGAGATCGACCTCGACCCCTCCCCCAGCGCCTCGGCGCCGCGAATCGTCGCCGAGGCGCGCTTTCTGGCCGAGCGCCTCCGAGCGCTGATCGACGCTGGCGAGGCGAGCCGCAGTGAGATCGTCGTCCTGCTTCGCGCGTTCACCCACGTCGACACCCATGAGGAGGCGCTGCGCCGTGCCGGCCTGCGCCCGTTCGTGGTCGGGGGACGCGGCTATTGGACCCAGCAACAGGTCGAGGACCTGGTCCGGCTGCTCGGGGTCGTCGCCAATCCGCTCGACGATGAGCACCTGTTCGGAGCGCTCGCGAGCTTCGCGGCCGGGGTCGATCCCGACGCCCTCTGGCTGCTGCGCCGCGCCGCCCGCGCCGATCAGGGCCGGCTCCGACCCGTGTGGCCGGTGCTCGAGTGGCGGTTCGGTGGCGGCGACGAGCCCGCCGACCACGAGCCGGACTGGCTCGAGCGGATCCCGGCGCCCGACGTCGCCCGGCTCGAGCGGTTCTGCCGAATCCTCGCAGGTCTGCGCGCCCAGGCCGCGCTGCTGACGATCGAGGAGCTGATCGAACGCGCGATCACCGCCTTCGGCTACGACCTGGGGCTGATCGCCCGCCACGGGGGCGACGGACGGATGGCGAATGTGCGCAAGCTGATGCGACTGGCGCGCGAGTACGAGCGCAACGAGGGCCGCGACCTGAGCGGCTTCCTCGCGCTCGCGGCCGAGAGCACCAGGCGTGACGAGCGCGAGGGAATGGCGGCGCTGGAGGCCGAAGGCCACGACGGGGTCCGGGTGATGACCGTGCACGCCGCCAAGGGGCTGCAGTTTCCGGTGGTCGCGGTGCCCGACCTGGGCCGCGACCTGAACGCCGGTCACCGGTCGGGCGATGTCCTGATCGGCCCGGCGGGCGCCGGCGGCGCAGGCGACCGCCGCTTCGGCATGCGGCTCGCTTTCCCCTCGGCCCGGTCGCTGGGGCTGTGGGAGCTGGTCGACCTCGACTCGGCCGAGAGCGCGGCCGAGGCCGAGGAGGGATGCCGGCTGGTCTACGTAGCCGCCTCGCGCGCCGAGGATCGGCTCATCCTCAGCGGCGTATACAAGTCGTCCGACCTGACCGCCGACGAGGAGCCGAAGCCCAACGACACGCCGCTTCGCCGTCTCCTGCCGGCGCTCGGCGAGCGTGGTTGGACCGGCGGCGCGGGCACGGTCGAGCTCCCGGGGCCGGTGCCTGTCGGCGGCGGCGAACCGCTCGCTGATGGGCGCCTCGAGATCCGCGTGAGCGAGCCGGCGCCCGAGCGCGCACGCGAGCTCGTTCGCAGCCACCCGCCTCCGCCCGAGGCCGACCCGCTGGCGATTCCGGGCCGCCCGCCGCCCCTGCTCGATCGCGCCGACTCCGAGGTGCCCGTCGGCCATCTCTCATACTCCGCGGTGGCCCTCTACGAGCGCTGCGGTTACCGCTTCTACGTCGAGCGCGTGCTGGGTGCGCGCGAGAGCCTCGCCGCGGCCACCACCTCGGCCGGCGACGAAGACGCCGGTGATCACCGGGGCCACGGCGACGACGAGCCGGCCGAACCGACGAGCGGGCGCAACTATGCGCTCGGGGTCGGAAACGTCGTCCATGCGGCGCTCGAGTGGAGTGCCCGTCGCGGCTGGGAGCCGCCGCCGGCGAGCCTGCTCTCGAGCCTGATCCTGCGCGAGGGCCTCGGCTCCGATCCGGACGCCCGAAAGCGTGTCGCCGCTCTGGTCGACGGCTGGCTCGGCTCGGAGCTGCTGGCCCGGCTGGGGCCCGGGGCCGTGCAACCCGAGGTGGCGTTCTTGCTCGAGCTGGCCGGCACCGTGGTCCGAGGCCAGCTCGACCTGCTCGTCGCGGCAGGCGAGGCCGGCGGCGGCCTGCCGACGGTTGTCGACTACAAGACGGACGCGCTCGACGGCCGGCCTGCCTCGGCCCTCGCCGACCGCTATCGCGCCCAACGCGAGATCTATTCGCTCGCCGCCGGGGCCGCCGGCGGGGTGCGGGTCGTCCATGTCTTCCTCGAGGCGCCGGACGACCCGCAGGTGGCGGAACTCGGCCCCGACGAGTTGGCCGCCGCTCGGACCCGCCTCGAGCGGCTGATCGCTGCAATGCGCGCCGGCAGCTTCGAGGTGGCTGCCGAGCCCTATGCGGCGATGTGCTTCGGCTGCCCGGCGGCAGCCCGTCTGTGCCCGCGGCCGGCCTGGCGCCCGCGCGGATGACCCGGATCGCGGTCTTCGGCTACGGCTCGCTGGTGAGCCCGGCGAGCGCTTCTCGAACGCTCGGGCGAGCGGTCGAGCGCGGCTCGACCGCCCGGCTCGAGGGCTGGGCGCGCGGCTGGACGCTGGCGCGCGACAACCTCACCTCCGAGAAGACCTTCGCTCGCGCCGACGGCACCCTGCCGCGCTACTGCCTTGGCCTCAACCTCGACCCGGACGAGGACGCGAACGCGCCCAACGGGGCCTTGATCGAAGTCGATCGGGCCGAGCTCGAGCGCCTCGACCTGCGCGAGATGCGCTATCACCGGGTCGACGTCACGGATTCGGTCTCCACCGGGGCCGAATTCGATCTGATCGTCGCCTACCGGGCGCGTCCCCAGCACCGTCACCCGGCCCCGCCCGAGGACGCGATCATCGTCGCCACCTATCCGCGCACGATCGAGGCCGCCTTCGCCGCGCTCGGCGACGGCGAGCTCGAGCTCTTTCGCGCCACCACCGCCGAGCCGCCGGTTCCGCTGGTCGAGGCGAAGCTGATCCGGGACCGGATTCCCGAGGGCAATCCGCGCGACTGGTAATTAGATGTGTGACTCATACATATGTGGGTACCTGGCGGGCGGGGGCCAATCCGACCGACAGGAGCCGACACCATGAGCACAGAGGCAAGCACACGATTCGAGATCCAAGCATGGGACGAGCAGACTTACGCCGAGATCGACGGCGGCGGCAAGCTGACCCGGGCCAGCGTCGAGCAGAGCTTCAGCGGGGGGGTCGAGGGTGCCGGCAGCGTCGAGTGGCTGATGTGCTACCGCGCTGACCAGACCGCGGACTTCGTCGGCATGCAGCGCGTCGACGGAAGCCTCGGCGGTCGTCACGGGACCTTCATCATGCGAACCTCCGGCACGTTCGACGGCCACGAGGCGAAGGGAAGCTGGACCGTGGTCGAGGGCTCGGGCACCGGCGAGCTCGATCGGCTCCGGGGCGAGGGGGAGTTCGCAGCTCCGCCGGGCTCTCAGGCCGAGGCCAAGCTCGTCTACGACCTCGGCTGAGGAGACGAGATGCCGACCGGGCACGAGCGCGCCGACCGGGTCACCAACCTGCTCGGCGCGTTCGCGCTGGTGCTCGGCGATCGCACGGAGGAGGCCCTCGGCCGAGCGATCGACGGCCCGGCGACGGCGGCAGCGGCGCTCTCGGCGCTTCTCCACATCCTCGACCGGCCCTCGATCGACCGCCTCGGGCGCGTCCTCGGGCTGACCTCCTCGGGCACCGTGCGGCTGGTCGATCGCCTGGTCGAGGCGGGCTACGTCAGCCGCGGGCGGGGCTCGGACCGGCGCTCGAGCGTGCTCTCGCTGACCGCGGCCGGGCGTCGCGCCGCCGAGCGGGTTTCGAGTGCCCGCGCCGAGGTGCTCGGCGAGGCGCTCTCGGTGCTTTCGCCGCGCGAGCGCGACACCTTCGAGGACTTGGTGTCGCGCGTTCTCGTCGCCCAGATCCGCGGCCCGGGAGCGACCCGATGGATGTGCCGGATGTGCGACACGGCCGCCTGCGGGCGCGAGCAGGGACGCTGCCCGGTCGCCAATGCCGCGCGCGAGCGCTTCGCCTCCTGAGGCTTCGGTCAGCCGGTCTCGTCGCCGACGAACTCGATGAACGCGTTTGCCGCGGGCGAGTGGCGGCGCCCGCGGCGCCAGAGCAGGTAGACCGGGAGGCGAACCGACGGTCGCAGGGGACGGGTTTCCACCGGCGGTCCCGGTCGCCGGGCGAGCGAGGCCGGCAAGAGCGCGGCGCCAAAACCGTCGGAGACCAAGCACCGGATCAGATACGGGTCGCCGCTCTCGAGCGAGACGGTGAACGGCTCCCCGGCCGCGGCGAAGAACTCGTCGGCGAGCGCCTTGATCGCCGAGCCGGTCCGTGGCGCGGCCAGCGCCCGATCGGCGAGCTCGGCCGCGGTGACGAACCGACTCGCGGGCGCGGCGCCGGGCGGAAAGGCCGCCAGCACCTCCTCCTCGCTCAGTCGGACCCCGGCGAGGCCCTGGGGCAGCTCGTCGGCGATCAGCGAGAAGGCGACATCGAGCTCACCTGACTCGATCAGGTCGCGCATGTCGGCCGCCGTTCCCTCGCGCAGGCCGACCTCGATTCCCGGGAAGGCGTGGCTGAATCGCGCCAGCACGGTCGTCACCTCGACCTCGCCGGCCGGCAGCAGCGCCCCGACCGAGAGCCGGCCGCGGACCAGGCCGCGGAGCTCGTCGAGCTCGCCGCGCACGCCGTCGACCTCGGCGAGCACGCGCCGGGCGCGGGCCGCAACCGCCTCGCCGGCCTCGGTCGGGACCACCCGGCGACTCGTGCGCTCGAACAGGGCCATGCCCAGCTCGGCCTCGAGCCGCCTGATCTGATGGGAGAGCGCCGACTGGGCGATGTGCAGCTCGTCGGCGGCCCGGGTGAAGTGGCGGTGGCGGACGACCGCCTCGGTGTAGGCGAGCTGGCGCAGCTCCACGTCGATTGATCGTAATTGACGATAGATCCGGTGACAACAACCTCTTGCTTAGATTGATCGCGGCGGGCAAACTGGCGTCCATGAGCTCATCGGGCACCCGCGTGCGCTCCGGGCTGCGCGATGGCGACCTCGGCGCGATCATCGCCCATCACGGGACCGTCTACGGCGCCGAGTTCGGCCTCGACTCGAGCTTCGAGGCACACGTCGCCGCGAGCGTCGACGCAGCCGGCAAGCGCGGCTGGCCGGGCGCGAACGAGCGCGTATGGATAGTCGAGCGCGACCGACGTCACGCCGGCAGCCTCGCGCTCACCGACGAAGGCGACGGCGCCGCGGCGGTGCGCTGGTTCGTGCTCGACCCGCAGCTGCGCGGCGAAGGGCTCGGCCGGCGGCTGGTGGGAGAACTGCTCGAGGCGGCACGCGAGCGCCGCTATCAGCTCCTCGGCCTCGAAACCTTCAGCGAGCTGCGAGCGGCCGCGCACATCTACCGCTCCTACGGGTTCGAGCTGCGCTGGTCGGAGACCGGACCGCGGTGGGGTCGCGATCGGCTCACCTACCAGCGTTACGAGCTCGAGCTGTCCGGGGCTCCATCCGAGGAGAGCTGCCACGCTCGGCCCCAGTCCTTGAGCTCGCGCAGCGCCGGCTCGAGCGCCCGCCCCTTCTCGGTCAGCGCATAGGAGACACGCGCTCGGCTGCCGTCGTGGACCGAGCGCTCGACCAGGCCCTGGGCCTCGAGCTCGCGCAGGCGCCGCGAGAGCAACCGATCAGAGAGGCCGGGGACGCTCGCGGTGAGCTCGGCGAAGTAGTGCGGGCGATCGGCCAACGCCCACAGGATCGCCCCTGTCCAGCGGCGGCCGATCAGCTCGATCGCGGCGTGAAAGTCGGGGCAGACCTGCGTCGGCTGAGCGTCGTCGCGCGAGGGTCCGCGCTCGGCGCGAGGCTGTCCGCTCGCGGTCTCCACCCTGTTTCGGAGACTACCTTGCGGCTCAGCTCGCCAATCGAGGCTGCGGCCATTCTGATCTCGATCAGGCTGCACATGGGCCCGTGTCCGTCGGTTCGAGCCTACCGCTGAGCGCCTCGGCCACGACCCGGTTGGGGACCCCGAGCCCGTTGTCGCCGCGACCGGCGGCGGCGAACACGGTCGCGACCACGTCTCCCGCGGCATCGACGACGGGCCCGCCCGAGTTCCCGCTTCGCACAGCCGCGCGAAACGGGGTCATCTCGCGCTGCACCGGTCCGCGCCCGTAGGAGTCCTGGCTGGTCACCGTCCCGGTGCCGCCCAAGCGCGCCGCCGTGAAGGTGAGCGGCCCGTTCTCGGGGTAGCCGATCACCGCGGCGTCGGCGCCCTTGGGACTGCGGGCGGCCAGCTCGAGCGTCGGCCCGGCGAGCCCGGAGACCTCGAGCACCGCGAGATCGTTTCGCGAGTCGTAGTGGACCGCCGTCGCATCCACCGCCGAGCCGCCGTCGGGGGTCACCGTGGTGTCGTCCTCGCCCGCGATCACGTGGGCGTTGGTGACCACCAGACCGGGTGCGGCGATCCAACCCGAGCCCTCGACGCCGAGGCCGCAGGCGGTGCCGAGCACCTTGACCGCAGCGGGGCCCGAGGCGCGCACGTCGGGGTCGTCGACGATCCCGGCGTCGGGAGCGGCGACCTCGGCCTCGGGCCCGCGAACGACCGGGGTCGGGTCGACGCGGCGCAACACCCGCAGCAGGGGTCCGGACGGCGGCAGCGCATCGTTGAGCGCGCCCAGGATCGCTGACTGCTGCACCGCCCGGCGCAGATCGCGCGCGTCGGTTCCCGAGGCGTGCAGGGCAACCGCGCCGATTCCCCAGCAGACCAGCAGGCCCAGCGCGCAAAGCAGGAGCGCGCCGCCGACCCCGTCGGCGAGGTCGACTCCGCCGCCGCCCCGGACGCGGCCGCGAATCAGCCTGCCGACGCCTTCGAGCGCGACCGCGACGAAAGCGCCGAAGAGGACGCCCGTGGCGACGGCGATCAAGGGCGCGTACTCCGACTCGGTGCCCTCGGGCAGCAGCGCCGGACCGATCCGAGCGCCCAGCGCGGCACCGGCCACGAACCCGATCAGCGGGAGCGCGCTCGCGATCAGGCCGCGCCGATAGCCGATCGCGGCGAGGGCGACGACGAGACAGATGATGCCGAGGTCGACGAGGTTCAGATCCAGCCTCTGAAAGGGCTACCTTTTCCGAGGTGAACGACAACGGGTCGCCGAGGCGACGGGGCGGGACCCGCAACGCTAGCGCAAGCGCTGGAAGACTTGAACTCGAATAGCCCCGCGGCCGAACGCCGCCGCCGGATGCTAACGCGGGCCGTGCCCCTGGTGGTGATCGCCACGGCGGCCTTCTTCGGCGGAATCGTGCTCGCGAGCGGCCCCGATGCCCCCGCCGCAGAGCGGTTCCTCGACGCCTGGGAGCGCGATGACTACGCGCAGATGCATTCCGAGATCACCACCGAGGCGCAGTCGAAGTTCCCGCTCGAGGCCTTCGAACGCACGTACGCCGACGCCGCCGAGACCGCGACGATCACCGCGCTCGACGCGGGTGAGGTCAGCGAGGGCGACGACGCCGCGGTCGCCACGGTCAGCTTCGACACGCACGCATTCGGCGCCCTCAACGGCGAGCTCTCGCTGCCGATGTCCGACGACCGGGTCGAGTGGGCTCCGAACCTGGTCTATCCCGGCCTGGCCTCGAACGAGCGCCTCGTGCGCCGTACGCGGGCGCCGGCGCGAGCGGCGATCCTGGCGGGCGACCGGACCGCACTGGCGAAGGGTCCAGCCTCCGCGCGCAGCCTTGACCCGGCCGCCGCTGCGGTGGTCGGTGAGGTCGGCGCCCCGACTCGCGAACAGGGCGCAGAGCTCGCCGCTCACGGTTTCCCGCCGGGAACGCTGACCGGGCTCTCTGGACTCGAACTGGCCTGGAACGACCGGCTCGCCGGCCAGCCCGGCGGCCAGCTGCTCGCGGTGGCCGCCGACGAGGAGAACGATCTCGGCGGCGGCCGGGTGATCGCCTCGAGCGAGCCGGTCCCCGGCGAGCCGGTGCGGACCTCGATCGATCCGGTGCTCCAGCAGTCGGCGGTGGCTGCGCTCGGCAGCCTCTACGGCGGCGTCGCCGTGCTCGACGCGAAGAAGGGTTCGGTGTTGGCGCTCTCGGGGATCGCCTACTCGGCGCCACAGCCGCCGGGCTCGACCTTCAAGGTGATCACCGCCACCGGAGCTCTCGACGCCGGCATCGTCACCCCGAGCGAGGAGTTCCCGGTCGAGACCTCCAACAGTGAGATCGGCCGCGAGATCCCGAATGCTCACGACGAACCGTGCGGCGGCACCTTCGCGGTCAGCTTCGCACGATCGTGCAACACCGTGTTCGCGCCTTTGGGCGCCGAGCTCGGGGGCGAGCAGCTGGTCGAGACCGCCGAGCTGTTCGGCTTCAACTCACCGCCGACGCTGTTCGACCCCGCAGCGACCGCTGCGGTCGATCCGCCCGCGAGCACCATCCCGGCGTCGCTCTCGGACAGCGTCGAGACCGGTGAGTCGGCGATCGGCCAGGGACGGGTGCTGGCGACCCCGCTGTCGATGGCCTCGGCATCCCAGACGATCGCCAACGGCGGCACGAGGATGCCGAACGCGGTCGCCCGCAACCTTGAGCTTCAGCCCGACGCCAAGCCGGTCGAGGTGACCTCGAAGGAGACCGCGGCGACGATGCGCAACCTGATGATCGGCGTGGTCACCGAGGGCACCGGCGTCGCAGCGGCGCTCCCGGGCATCCAGGTGGCCGGCAAGACGGGCACCGCCGAGCTCGGCCCCTCGGCGCTCGAGCCCGGACAGGAGCTCGGCCCCGGAGAGGAGCCGCCGCAGGACACCGACGCCTGGTTTACGGCCTTTGCCCCCGCAGCGGAGCCGAAGCTCGCGGTCGCGGTGATGATCGTCGACTCCGACGGAGACGGTGGGACGGTCGCCGCTCCGATCGCGCGCCAGGTGCTCGCGACCGGCCTCGGGGTCGAGTAGCGCAGGCCGCCACCCACACCGCCGAAGCCGGTTCGATCAGATGTCGAGCAGGACCTCGCCGGTGCCGGCCGCCGTCTTGATCTCGAGCAGCAGCGGGCGGTTCTCGTTAATCGCGTCGTCGACCAAGAAGATCAACAACGAACCGTGGTTCGGTCCGGTCGCCGCAGTCGTGTCCTCGAGCGGCAGGCTACCCTCGGCCGGCACCTCGGCGGCGAGCTCGAGCGCGTAGGGGCTCTTGCTCTCGAGCGCGTCGTACTCGTTGTCGAGCGTGTCGATGACCGTGTACTCGCTCGCCGAGGGCCGAGCGACGTCGGTCTCGTTCTCGATCGTCAAGAAGACGCCGAGGTAGCCGGTGCCGGGATCGAGCCGAGGCTGGCCGACCAGGTACTCGGCGTCCTCGGCGTCGTCGGGATTGAGGAAGCGGGTCAGGCCGATGTTGTAGGAGAGATCGGCGACCTCGAACGGCTCTCCCTCCGACCCCTCGGCCTCCTGCTCGGCCCCGCAGGCGGTCAGCCCGCCGCTCAGGGTGAGACCGAGCAGCAGGCAGAGCGCGAGCACGATGGGGTGGCGGAGACGCATGACGGGCGCAAGCATATGGGAGTCCAACCGGGTGCCAGTGGGCCTAGAGGGTGAAGGCAGGCAGTCTGTCCTCACCGGCCAGCCCGACGCGGGCCACCGGTTCGCCGGTCTCGGCGATCCGCTTCAGGCGCGCAAGCGCGCGCTTGAAGTTGCGGCGCAATCGCCGCGACGAGCGCAACATCTCGCGGGCGCGCTCGATCGGATGCGAGGGCTCGGTCCAGAAGGTCACTGTGAGCTCGCTCGAGCTCGCCGACGGGCCCTCGGCCAGCTCCCAGACGGTGAACGTCGGCACTCGATTGCCGCGACCGGTCCGGCCCTGCTCACGGATCAGGTGAGGCCGCTCGGTCGCCTCGATCGTGGTGTCGGCCCAGGGGCCCGAGTCGCCGAGCCGAAAACGCGCCGAGGCGCCGAGGCCGACCGGGTCCACCCGCCCGAGCCGATACTCGGTGAGGAAGTGATCGGCGAACGCCGGGCGCAAGGAGAGGTCGGCAAGCAACTCGAAGAGCCGCCCGCGGGGGGCATCGATCGTGGCTGTTGCGAAAACGGGTCGGATCGCGCGGCGATTCTATTCGGCGCAGTCCGCGCATTGATCGCTATTTCCGTACAACCAGGCGCGAATTGCTTGGACGATCGGGCCATCGACGTTAAGATCGCTGCAAGCCGGGCAAACCTTGTCTGTTCTGATCGAAGACTCCCCTCCGGCGCCGGAGACCCACGAGTCCGGCGAGCGAATCGCAGCGCCCGGACCCGGGACGGTTTCCTGCGTCGCCTGCGGCTACGGCCTCGCGATCGACTCGCTCGAGCCGTTGCCCGAGTGCCCCAACTGCCACGGGCAGCGGTTCAAGCGCGCCAACCTGTTCGACCCGCCGACCCTCGACGCCGAGGCCATCGAGGGGCCGTCGACGGCCCCCGAGTGGCTGACCGAGGTCCGGGCGGAGCTCGAGCGGGCCGGCCGCTACCTCGCCTTCGAGGACGAGGACGGTGATTTCGCCGTCCTCCGGCTGGCGACCGGCTGGACCCGAATCGGGCGCAGCGGGGCCGCCGACCTCCGCCTCGACGACGCCACCGTCTCGCGCCGGCACGCGCTGGTGGTGCTCACCGACGCGGGCGATCTTCGCGCCCTCGACGACCGCAGCCTCAATGGCCTGTTCGTCAACGGCGAGCGAGTCGAGTGGGCCGCGCTCGCCGATGGGGACGAGCTCGAGATAGGGCGGTTTCGGTTGTACGTGCTGGAAGCGTAAGAAGTAGTTGTTAGTTGTTACGTTGTTCGGTTCTGACGGTTTCTAACTACTAACCGCTATCAGCCAACTACTACTCCGTTGAGATATTCGGATCCGCCTGAACCCTCTCCGGAATGATCATCAGGAAGTGCTCGGGCGCGTCGGCGGCCAGCCCGAGCATCCGCTCGGCCTCGGTCTCCTGCCCGGTGGCGCGCAGCTCGCCGGCGTAGTGGCCGAGTAGGTCCTGGATGTCGAGCATCCCCTCGTCGTCGAGCTCGGCCAGGGCCACCTTGGCGCCCTCGCCGAGGCGGCGCGAGACCGCCTCGCGATCGAGATTCCACTCGGCGTTGACCCGAACGTAGACGCGCCCTCCGGTCATCCCCGCGCAGGCCCAGGGCCCGATATCGCCCATGACCACCGCTCGGCCCGAGGTCATGTACTCGAACGCAAATCCCTTCGCGTTGGCCCGGTCGACGACGCAGCCGCGAGCGTCGTCGAGCGGCTCGGCCGGCTCACCGCCGAGGACGACGTCGGCGCCCGAGAGGCGGATGCAAAAGCGCGAGTCGGCCGAGCCCTGCACGAACAGCCGTCCTCGCTGGGCGCCGTAGGCAAAGGACTTGCCGACCGAGCCGTTGACCCGGCGGCCGTCGCCGTTGGTTCCCTTGAGGATCGAGACGGTGCCGCCGAGCATCGCCTTGCCGGCACCGTCCTGGGCGCCGCCCTCGACCCGGACCACCAGCCCCCAGGCGTTGAAGGCTCCGAAGCCCTGGCCGGCGACCGAGCCGCCGTTGAACTCGAGCTCGGCGAGCGTGTCCCATGAGCCCTCCGCGGCGCCCCCGTAGATGCGTGCCCGCGCGATCGCTCCGGCGAGATCGGCGCCGAGCACGCGGTCGTTGGCATCGGTGGCCCGGGGGAACTCGAGCCGCAGCCCGGGGCTCTGCGCGATCCGCTCGGCGAGCGCGCCGATCTGTGCCGATGCGGGCTTCGGCTCCATCCGGATCGGGCGCGCGCGCACCAGCCCGGCCTCGGCGCGAGCCTCGACGGGCTCGGGCTCGGCGACCGGCATGTCGGCCGGCGCCAGGTCGAGGTACTCGTCGAGCGGCGTGATCAGCTCGGCGAGGTCGAGTACGTCGGCGTGCGAGATCTGCTCGAGCAGGTCGTAGCGCCCGACCAGGTCCTGGGTGCGCGCGTAGCCGAGCTCGGCGGTCAGCTCGCGGACCTCCTCGCCCATCGCGGCGAAGAACCGCGCGCAGCTCTCGGCGGCACCACCGATCTCCTGGGGCGTGAACTTCTTCAGCCCGTGCGCGGTCGCCTCCTCGGTCGTCTCGATCTGGGTGGCGATGCCGACGTGGCAGGTGTCGAGCTGACAGCCGCGGCAGATCGTGCAGCCGAGCGAGACCATGGCCAGGGTGCCGAAGCCGATCCGGTTGGCCCCCATGCAGATCAACTTGACGATGTCGTGGGCGTGGCGGTAACCGCCGTCGGCCCAGATCTCGACCCGGTTGCGAACCCCCGCCTCCATCAGCGCCCTGTGCACCAGCCTGGTGCCGATGTCCGACGGCAGGCCGACGTGTCGCAGCGCGTGCTGGCGAGCGGCGCCGGTGCCTCCCTCGAACCCCGAGAGGGTGATCACGTCGGCTCCAGCCTTGGCGATTCCGAGACCGATCGTGCCAATGTTCGGGACCACCGGCACCTTGACCGAGACCCGCAGGTCGGGGTTCACCGTCTTCAGCTCGTCGATCAGCTCGGCAAGGTCCTCGATCGAATAGAGGTCGTGGTTGTTGGAGGGCGAGATCAGGTCGGTCCCCGGGGCGGCGTTGCGCGCCGCGGCGACCTTCTCGGAGACTTTCTTGCCGGGCAGATGGCCGCCCTCTCCCGGTTTGGCTCCCTGGCCGATCTTGATCTCGGCGACGTAGGAGGCGTTCAGCATCTCGGCCGAGACCCCGAAGCGGCCCGAGGCGACCTGCTGGCCGCGCCACTTGCGGTAGCGCCCGTACATGTCGCGGATCTCGCCGCCCTCGCCGTTGATGCAGAGCACGTTGATCGCCTTCGCCGCCTCGGCATAGGCGCGAAAGGCCGGCTCGGACTGCGAGCCGAAGCTCATCGACGAGATCACGATCGGAAAGTCGTGATGCCCGATCGAGGTATCCACCGACCCCGGGCCGATCGCTTCGCGATCGGATCGCAGGCCGGTGACATGGCGCATCGAGATCGGGCTCTGCGCCTCCAGCGCCCGGACCTTCTCCGAGTACTCGCGATAGTCGGCGGTGCCATTCGCGGCGGCGATCGCGGCCTTGTAGACCTTCGGGTAGAAGCGGAACGTCTTCGCCGGCTTTGCCGATTCATCGGGGGCGCGGACCATCCGCAGGCGACCGTCGCTGTCGGCGTCGAGCTCGGCGAAGCCGACGCCCGCGGTGGCCGAGGCGGCGTAGGCCTCGGTTTGAAAGATCTCGGCCAGCTCGGGCTTGAGCCCGATCGAGGAGAACTGGCGCGCGTAGCCACGGACCTCGTGGATACCGATGGTCGAGATCACCTTCTCAATCCCCTTGCTCATCGCGGAGCAGACGTTGGCCACGTCCTGGGCGTAGTCGTCGACGCAGACCACCTCGAGCATCACGTACGGGTTGACGCCGTTGGCCCCGAGGCCGAGCGCGACGACGACGTCGTGGACGTTGCGGATCGCCGCCGAGCGCAAGACGATCGAGCAGCGCCGGCGAAGATTGGCGCCCTCCGATTGGACCTGAAAGTGCTTCAGCGCCTGGTCGATCGCCGAGGTCGCCAAATGTGGGTCGAGGTAGCGGCGCTCGCCGTCGAACACGGTTCGGTCGGTCGGCACCAGCAGCTCGGCCCCATCGCGGACCAGCTTCACCGCCTCCTGCTTCAGCCGCTCGATCGCCCCCGCGGCGGTCTCGGACTCGAGCAGCGCGATGTCGATCGCCGCCGCGCGGCCGCGAAACTCCTCCCAGAGGTCCTCCATCAGCCACGTCTGGTGGTCTCGCGCGATCCGCCGGTAGGTCGAATCCGAGAGCGGCGCCAGATCGTGATGACCGCCGAGGATGACCGGGAACGAAGTCTCGACCGTCTTGGTGTCGGTGCCGGGATCGTGAAGCGACGGGCGGCGGCCGAACACCGCCCGAGTGGAGAAGTGCTCCATCTCGCGCTCCCGGTCGATCGCCGGGTTGGTGACCACGGCGACCGTTTCCTTGAAGTAGTCGGCCAGGTTCTGGCGCTCCGGGGAGAGCGCCGCCAGCGGTCCGTCGTAGCCGAGTGAGCCGATCGGCTCGGCCCCGTTCGAGGCCATCTGCTGGCACAGCTTGACGTCGTCGCGCTGCCAGCCGAAGCCGGCGAGGATCCGGTCCGAGACCTTGACCGGCTCGGCGGGTCCGGCCGAGGTGTAGCCCGGGATGTCGGCGCCCTCCAGCGGGCCGCCCGTGAACAGCGCTCGATCGTAGGGGGCCGGGCGCTGCCCACCGGTACGCGCGAGCCAGCGTCGAGCGACCTCGTGCTGCATCTCCGCGTGCTCCCAGAGGCGGGCTCGGCGGCGCTCGGGGTCGATCGTGACCATGAACTTCTCGCCCGGGCCCAGCGGCACGGGTTCGGAGACCATCTGCTCGACCCCGACGACCCCGGGCTCGGAGCTGAAGACGTAGTCGTCGGCCGTCTCGAGCTTCCACAGCGGCCGCAATCCGAGGGCGTCGGCGGAGAACACGCACTCCTCGTCGTGGCGAGCGATCAGCGCCACCGGCCCCTGGGCGAACGGCCCCATCGCCTCACGCAGGTACATGTAGAACGGGTGGAGCGCGGCCGGCAGCGAGCGGATCTCGTTGACGACCGGCGGGACCACCATCTCCATCGCCTCCCCCAGCGACAGGCCCTCGACCCGGATCAAGTGATCGATCGTCCGGTTCAAGTCCTCGGAGTCCGAGCCGGCGGCCGGGATCCGCACGCCCAGCATCCGAGCCTCCTGGCGCAGCTGCTCGATCGTGTTGATCTCGCCGTTGTGGCCGAGGATCGAGAACGGCTGAACCCGCCGAAACGACGGCCAGGTGTTGGTCGAGTAGCGGTTGTGGCCAAAGCAGGCGATCGTCTCGAAGCGCTCGTCGCTGAGGTCGGGGTAGTACTCGCCGAGAACCCGCGGCGTGCCCATCACCTTGTAGACGCAGGTCGCCGCCGAGAACGACGGCACGTGGCAGCCGGGCCGGGCCTCGAGCTCGCCGATCAGCCGGTGCAGGTCGCGATCGCGGTTCTCGGGCCCGGCGAGCAGCCCGCCGACCTGCCAGAAGTGTGGCTCCTCCTCGCGCGCGGTCGCCCCCAGGGCCTGTGACGCGACCGCACCGAGACGCTCGGCGAGGACCCGGAACCCGGCCTGGCCGAGCAGCTCGCGCGCCTCGCGCTGGCGCTCGGCGAGCTCGCCCTCCCCCCGTTCGAAGAAGACGTGGCCGACCGCGAACGCCGGGTCGAGCGCCAGCGCCGGACTGTGGCCGCCGGCGCGGATCTCCTCGGCCCAGATCCGGCGCGGGATATCGACCAAGATCCCGCAGCCGTCGCCCTCACCGTCGACGTTGCCGGCTCGATGGAGCATCTTCTGCAGGTTCGCGAGCGCCAGCCGCACCGGCTCCCCGCTCGGGCTCGCCTGCTTGCGAACCGAGGCGTAGATCGCACACGCGTCCATGTCCTCGACCGAGGGCGGCGAAACCAGCGGGCGCCACGGCAGCTGCGGCGAGAAACGCTTCAATCGAACCTCCCGGGTTCCGCGCCTTCTTCGAGCGGGCGCGCGACGGGAAACGGGACTCGCCGATTATAGGCGCGCCGCGGGCGCCCTCAGCCGATCGTCGCCGCGATCCACTCGGCCAGGAACGGCTCGGCGATCGCATAGCTCCCGCGCTCGGCGGTGACCACCTCGCGATCGAGCAGGCTGCGGGCGGCGCGCTGCACGCTGGCGACCGAGGGCAGGTTGTGGACCCGCCTGTACGCGGCCGTGAACGGCCGTCCGGGCTGTTCGGCGGCGAGCGCCCGCAGGACGCGCTTCTGCACCGACGACGCCCCGTTCCAGAGCAGGCTGAAGTGCGCGTGCTCCGCTCGCAGGACCGAGCCCAGTGCCCGCTCGAGCTCGAGTTCCCCCGCCTCACCCGCGGCCGATTCCTCCCAGAGGAAGTAGCAGAGCTCCTGGGTCGCGTAGGGATGGCCGCCGGTCATCCGGGTGAGCGCGACAGCCGTCTCGGACTCGATCCTGCGGCCGCTGGCGGCGAACCGGGCGCTGATGAACTCGGCGAAGGTCGCCGGATCGATCGGGCCGAGCTCGATCGGCTTCGCGCTGCGCCAGAAGGGTTCGTTCTCGTCGTTGAAGATGCGCTCCATCACATGGCGGCGGCTGCCGAGATATACGTGGGCGACCTCGGGCTGGGTCTGAAAGACCGCGCGCAACAGCCGCGGCAGCTCGCGGTCGATCTCGACCGCTTCCTGGAACTCGTCCATGACCAGCGCGACCCGCTTGCCGCGCCCTCCGCCGAGCTCGGCCGGCAACACCAGCAGGCGCTCGAGTGTCGCGTCGAGATCCTCGGGGCTCTGCGAGGAGGCGAAGCTGAAGCTGAACGAGCCGTCCTCGGCGCTGACGGTCACCGTCGGCTGAATCCGCAGTCCCCGGAAGGGCGCGAGGGCGCGCTCGCGAATCCGCTCCAGCGGCGAGGCGATGTTCTCGTAGATCGAGGCGGCGAGCTTCTCGGCGAGCCGTTCCTTGTTCGGCGTCGTCATCAGGTCGACCTCGGCGATCAGCACCCCCTCGGCCACGAGTTGCTGACCTACCCGCCACACCAACGAGGACTTGCCGTATCGGCGCGGCGCGAAGATGACCACGTCCTGGCCGTTGCGGATGTCGGTCGCCAGCTCGGCGAGCTCCGACTCACGGTCGGCGAAGGATTGATCGAGCGCCAGGGCGCCGAAGCGAAAGGGGTTGGCGGGGGTTGATTTCGACATTGCTTATGCGAAATTGCATTATATAACTATGCATAGCCCTGCGGCCTCGCCAGAAGCGAGATATCTATGCGTTAGTGCATAATGCGCCCAGGCATACTCGTGGGACCCGGGCGTCGGGCTTGCGCGCCGGCGGCGGATCACAGTCGAGCCTCTAGGATCGCCGGATGGCGACCACGATCGCCGTCCTCTCGCAGAAGGGCGGCACCGGGAAGACGACGATGACGCGCTCGCTCAGCGACGTCTTCGCGCGCCTCGATCTCGACGTGCTGGCGATCGACGCCGACCCGCAGGGCAACCTCTCCGACTACTTCGACGCCGATCCCGATGTCCAGCCGACGCTCGCCGACGTGCTCTCGGGTGAGGTCAGGGCGGCCGATGCGGTTCACGGCGCCTTGATCCCGGCGAACATGCGTCTCGCCGAGACCGAGCTGATGCTCGCCGGCAGGATCGGTCGCGAGGTCACGCTGCGGAGCGCCCTGCGCGATCTGAAACGCGCCAAGGACGTGATCCTGATCGATTGCCCGCCGACTCTCGGGCTGCTGACCGTGAACGCGCTGGTGGCCGCCGACCACGCCCTGCTCTCGACCGAGGCCCAGTACTTCTCACTGCAGGGAGTCGAGCAGGCGATCCAGGTGATCGAACTGGCGCGCGAGTCGCTCAACCCCGAGCTCGATCTGATCGCGGTCGTGCTCAACATCGCCAACATGCGGACCAAGCACGCGCGCCAGACGCTCGAGGCGCTGCGCGAGCGCTTCGGCGACCGCGTCTGCCGCACCGTGATCCGCCAGTCGATCGCCTACGCCGAGTCGGCCGAGCGGGCGATCCCGATCCTCGACTACCGCCCCGACCGTGGTGCCGACTACCTCTCGCTCGCCGGTGAGCTGCTGCGCCGCCTCGGCCGCCAGGACCTGCTCGAGCCCCTTGACCAACTCTCGACCGAGGTCGTGCCCGCCGGTGCCCGCCACGGGTAGCTGTGGTTCGCGGCGCCGGGCGTCAGGGCGCCGATCGAGCGCCGACGGCCTCGATCGCGGCCGTGCGGCTGGCGAACGCCCGGATCGAGCGCACGCGGCCGTCGGCGACACGGTAGAGGCGCGTCCAGCTCGAGCTCGTCTCGGCCCCGCTGCGCTCGCCGAGAAAGCGGGTCGTGCCGCGGACCAGGACCGTGCCGTCCGCGCACTCGCTGCATTCATCGAGGTCGATCGGGGTCTCGACGAAGACCTCGAACATCGCGCGGGCGAAGTCGAGCAGCGAGTCGCGGCCGCGCAGCATCCTGCCCTCTGGGAAGTCCGCCGACCGCCTCCATTCGACCCGCGGGTCGAGGATCGCGGCGAGCGCATCCATGTCGCGGCGATTCCAGGCTTCGAAGTAGGCTCTGACGACAGCCTCGGAGCTGACGACCACAACCGCAGTATCCCGCAGCGAAGATGAGTGACAAGGACGCGGCGGCCGAGCTCGAGCGGGCGATCGCCCGTTACAACGAGGCCTGGAACTCACACGACCTCGACGCGATCATCTCGATGCACGCTGCCGACATGGTGTTCGAGAATCACACCGCGCACGAGCGCGCCGAGGGTGAGGCGGTTCGCGCCCACATCGGCTCGATCTTCGAGACCTGGCCCGACATTCGCTTCGATGGGCGCCGTACCTACATCCGCGACGGGCTCGTGGTCCAGGAGTGGACCGCGAGCGCGACCCACGCAAGCGAGATGCGCCGCGGCGACCTGATCGCCGCGCCGACCGGCAAGCAGGTGAGCTGGGACGGTCTCGACGTGATCCCGTTCGAGGACGGCCTGGTCAAGCGCAAGGATGTCTACTCGGACTCGGTGACGATCCTGAGCGCGCTCGGTCTCCTCTAGAGCTCGGGCACGTCGGCACCGAGCGGCGTGAAGGGCACCCTGAGCACCTGCGCCCACCCGGCGGTCGCCGCGCCGGCGGCCGCGACGACCTTGCCGCTGTCCTGCCAATAGCACCAGAGCATCACCGCGGGGCCTGCGCCCGAAATCGTCGCCCCGAGGGCGCCCAGCTCGCGGGCCCGCGCGAGCACCTCCATCGAGCGCGGATAGAGCCCGCGCCGTGCCGGCTGGTGCAGGCGATCGTCGAGGCCGCGCTCGATCAGGCCGAGATCCGAGCGCTCGATCCCGAGCACCAGCTGCGCCGCGGCGGCGAGATTGGCGGTCGCATCGGTTAGCGCCACCGAGGTCGGCATCGCGGCGCGGGCCTCGGCGGTCGGCACGGTCTCCTCGGGGATCACGAGCACGGCCTCGACGCCCTCGGGAGGCGCCAGGCGGACCGGCGCCGGCGCGACCTGCTCGTCACGCGGACGCGGGCAACAGACGAAACCGCCGTAGAGCGCCGCAGCGACGTTGTCCGGGTGGCCCTCGAGCGCTACCGCCTCCGCGTAGATGCGCTCGCGCTCGAGCCCGAGCTCATACAGGTGGTCGGCGGCAAGAAGCCCGGCGACGATCGCCGCGGCGCTCGAGCCGAGCCCGCGGGCGACGGGGATCTCGCTGCGAACCTCGAATCGCAGGCCGTCGGCGCGATGCAGACGCTCGAAGGCGCGCACGCAGAGGTTGGAACGGTCCGCCGGGAGCTCGTCGCCCGCGGCGACCGAGAACTCCTCGCCCTCGCTGACCTCGAGCTCGAGCGTCAGCGAGAGTGCGGCGGCGAGCACGTCGTAGCCGGGGCCCAGGTTTGCCGACGAGGCCGGGACGCGGACCAGCCGCCGCCGAGCGGTCACGGACTCACGGTCTCCATTTGATCGAGCAGCCGATCGGGTCGGTGCTCTGGCGCACCTCCGACCCGTCGAGCACGGCGTCGAGCGCCTCCCGCAGCCAGACCGCGTCCTCGGCGGGATCCCGATGATCGGAGTCAGGGGCGCCCTCGTAGCGCAGGTGCAGCTCCGAGTCGAGCACGAACAGGTGGGGGGTCACTCGCGCGCCCCAGGCGCGCGCGGCCTCCTGGGTCTCGTCCCACAAATAGGGAAAGCTCCAGCGCTCGCGTTCGACCCGCTCGCGCATCGCCTCGGGCGAGTCGGCCGGATAGCGGTCGGCGTCGTTCGAGTTGACCGCGATGAAGCGCACTCCGCGGCGCTCGTAGGCGCGGGCCGCGTCGACGACGCGGTCGTGCCAGGCGAGTGCGTAGGGACAGTGATTGCAGGTCCAAAAGACCACCGTCGCCGACGCCTCGCCGGATCGGCCGGCAAGCGAGACCGGCTCACCCGAGGTGTCGGGCAACTCCAGCGGCGGCGCGGGCTCGCCAATCCGCGCGGCGGGTTGTTCACTCATTCTCAGCCTCGCCTTCTTCGCGAGCCGCCGTCAGCGCGGCGGCGACGTCGGCCGGGTCGGGGAGCGCCGAGGCGCGCCCGTCCCGCAGCCTGTAGACGCGGCAGGTTAGCCCCCGCGGCGAGTCTCCCGGGTCGAGGAGATCGCGGCCGGACACCAGGATCGTCGGCGAGCCGGCGAAATCGAGGCGCCGGGCCTCCTCCTCGTCGTGGATCTCGCGGACGACGAGGGCATCGGGGTCAAGCCCCTGGGCGCCCATCTGCTCGCGCACGAGCGCGATCGCCTGCTCTGAGGAGGGACACCCCCGCCACCACCGTAGTTCGACCTCGGGCACCACTTCAGCCTACGAGGCAGCCCGCCCGCGTCGGGCTCGGTCGGCGGTCAGCCGCGAAGCGCGCCCACCCGCCCGGCGATCGATCCGGCGAGCATTCCCTCCGCGGGAACCTCGGCCCCGCTGAGCAGGACCGACTCGCGGACCCGCGCGCCCGCACCGATGCTGACCCCGGAACCGATCACCAGCGGACCGTCGAGCCGCACCCCGGAGCCGATCGAGGCGCCCTCGTCCAGCAGGACGCGGCCGTCGACCTCGACCTGGGGCCCGAGTCGGGCGTCGCCGTCCCCGTCGATCAGCTCCCCGGCGGCCTCGACCTCGACCGCCCCGTTGAGCACGTCGAGGTTGCCCTGCAAGTACTCGGGCAGCGAGCCGACGTCGTTCCAGTAGGCGTCGGTGACGTGGACGCCGAAGGGGACGTCGTGTTCGAGCAGGGCCGGAAAGACGTCATTGGCGAAGTCGACCTCCTCCCGATCGGGGAAGTAGTCGAAGATCTCGGGCTCGAGCACATAGATCATGCAGTTGGCGAGATCGGAGAGCGCCTCGGCCGCCTCCGGCTTCTCCTGAAAGCCCTCGACCCGTCCCTCGGACGTGGTCACAACGACCCCGTACTCGCTCACGTTGGAGACCCGCGTGGTGGCCAGGGTCGCAATCCACTGGTTGGCTCGGTGAGTGGCGGCGAGAGCCCCGAGGTCGATATCGGTGAGCGCATCGGCCGAGGTCACGCAAAAGGTCTCGGAGCCGAAGAACTCGCGCACGTTGCGGACCCCGCCGGCGGTCCCCAGCAGCTTCTCCTCGTGGCTGTAGCTGAGCTCGACCCCGAGCCCGGAGCCGTCGCCGAACCGACCCTCGATCGTCTCCGGATACCAGTGCAGATTGGCGATCACCTCGTCCATCTCATGGCGCGCGAGCAGGCGCAGGATATGCTCCATGATTGGCCGGTTGGCCACCGGCACCATCGGCTTCGGAACCTCGTAGGTGAGCGGGCGCAGCCTCGTGCCGAGCCCCGCCGCCATTACCATGGCCTTCATCGCAGCCAGGCTACATAGCGCAGGAGAAGCATGAGCACCCTCACCGAGCAGGACTACAAGGTCGCCGACATCGGGCTCGCCGAGTTCGGGCGCAAGGAGATCACCCTCGCCGAGCACGAGATGCCGGGACTGATGCGCACCCGCGAGGAGTTCGCGGCCGCGCAGCCACTCAAGGGTGCCCGGATCACAGGCTCGCTGCACATGACGGTGCAGACCGCGGTCCTGATCGAGACCCTGGTCGCGCTCGGCGCCGAGGTGCGCTGGGCCTCGTGCAACATCTTCTCGACCCAGGATCACGCCGCGGCGGCGATCGCCGCAGCCGGGGTCCCGGTCTTCGCCTGGAAGGGCGAGACCCTGGAGGAGTACTGGTGGTGCACCGACCAGGCCCTGAGCTGGCCGAACGCCGACGGTCCGAACATGATCCTCGACGATGGCGGCGACGCCACCCTGCTGGTCCACAAGGGCGCCGCCTACGAGCGCGCCGGCGCGGTCCCCGACCCGGCGAGCGCCGACAACGAGGAGTTTCGAATCGTGCTCGAGACCCTGACCCGCTCGCTCGCCGACGACGACGGCCGTTTCACGCGGATGGCGGAGCAGATCATCGGCGTCACCGAGGAGACCACCACCGGGGTGCTGCGCCTGACCCAGATGGCGGCGACCGGTGAGCTGCTGTTCAGCGCGATCAACGTCAACGACTCGGTGACCAAGTCGAAGTTCGACAACCTCTACGGCTGTCGCCACTCGCTGATCGACGGCATCAACCGCGCCACCGACGTGATGATCGGCGGCAAGGTCGCGGTGATCTGCGGCTACGGAGACGTCGGCAAGGGCTGCGCCGACTCCCTGCGCGGCCAGGGCGCCCGCGTCGTGATCACCGAGATCGACCCGATCTGCGCCCTGCAGGCGGCGATGGAGGGCTATGAGGTGCGAACGCTCGAGCAGGTGCTCGAGACCGCCGACATCTTCATCACCGCGACCGGCAACCGCGACGTGATCACCGCCGAGCAGATGAGCCGGATGAAGCACCAGGCGATCGTCGGCAACATCGGCCACTTCGACAACGAGATCGAGATCGCCGGGCTCGAGCGTTTTCCCGGGATCGAGCGCACCGAGATCAAGCCGCAGGTGGACAAGTGGACGTTCCCGGACGGCAAGGCGATCATCGTGCTCTCCGAGGGCCGCCTGCTCAATCTCGGCAACGCGACCGGCCACCCCTCGTTCGTGATGTCGAACTCGTTCACCAACCAGACGATCGCCCAGATCGAGTTGTTCACCAAGCGCGACGCCTATGAGAAGCAGGTCTACGTCCTGCCCAAGCACCTCGACGAGAAGGTGGCGAGACTCCACCTCGACGCGCTCGGTGTCAGCCTGACCGAGCTCAGCGCCGAACAGGCGGCCTACATCGGGGTCCCCCGCGAGGGGCCCTACAAGTCGGACTCCTACCGATACTGAGCCCGCAGATACCGCTTTCGGAGATCGAGCTGCGAGCCAGTCGCTCCTCGGGACCGGGCGGCCAGCACGCCAACGTCACCGCCTCACGGATCGAGGCCGTGTTCGAGATCGACGCGTCGAGCACGCTCGATGCCGAGCACAAGCGTCGCCTGCGCGCACGCTTCGGGCCGCGGGTCACGGCGATCGCCCAGGATGCCCGCAGCCAGGCGCGCAACCGCGAGCTTGCGGTCGAGCGCCTGCGCGAGCGGATCGAGAAGGCGCTGCGACCGCGCAAGCGCCGCCGGCCCACCCGAGCGTCGCGGGCCGCGAAGGAGCAGCGGCTCTCCGACAAGCGCCGTCGCGCCTCGATCAAGCGGGCGCGGCGGCCTCCCGGGCCAGACGAGTAGCGTCGGCGCGGCGCAGCGCCATGCCGACGAACGGGAAGATCAGGGTCGAGAGCATCGCCGCCCCGACCAGCCCGGCCGCGGTCGAGGACCGCATCTCGCCCGCGTCGGTTGCCAGCGTGGTGATCGCGACCACCAGCGGCAGCTGCGTGGCGCTGAAGAAGCCGAGCGCGAGCCGGTCGCGGGGGTTGAGCTCGCGGCGGTAGAGCAGCAGCGCGGGAAGCCCGCGGACGACCAGGAAGAGCCCCAAGAACAGTGCCAGCTTCCCCAGCGCCTCGGCCGAACCGAGCGCATCGAGATCGAAGCTGATGCCGCTCTCGACGAAGAAGAAGGGGATCAGGAAGCCGAAGCCAATCGCGGTCAGCTTCGACTCAAAGGCCTCGAGCTCGCGCCCGCGAAGCGAGGCGCGGACGATCATCCCGGCGACGAATCCACCGAGCAGGATGTCGAGCCCGAGCTCGCCGGCGAGCGCCACGAGCCCGAAGACGAGCACGGTCGCGATCCTGACCGCGAGCTGGCTGCTCGACTCGAGCGTTCGCTCGAGCGCGGCGTAGCCGCGCCAGGCCAGCCGCATCGAGGCCAGCGCGAGCACCAGAGCCAGGAGGACGAAGGCGGCGAGGATCGCGGCCTCGTGCAGCGGTTGCGTGGTCGAGAGCACCAGGGTGATCAGCAGGATCGGCCCGAACTCGCCGACCGCCCCGGCACCGAGCAGGTAGGTGCCGAAGCGCGTCTTCAGCTCGCCGCCGTCGCGGAGGATCGGGATCAGCGTGCCGATCGCGGTGGTCGCCAGCGCCGATCCCGTGTACAGGAACGAGAGCACGATCCCGGCGGCGGCCAGCGCCCCGCCGATCCCGTAGGCGAGCACCAGCGAGAGCAGCCAGCCCCAGGCGCCGAGCGTCAGCGGCCTGCCGCGGATACGGGCGAAGTCGATCTCATAGCCGGCGAAGAAGAAGAGCATCCCGAGCCCGAGGTTGCTGAAGAAGTCGATGAATTCATCGCCGTTCGCCAAACCCAGCACCTGGGGTCCAACCGCGATCCCCAAGAGCAGCTCGACGACGACGACCGGCGGCGCGAACCGCTTCGGGATCACGACAACGGTGATCGCCGCAACCATGGCGACGACGACGATGGTGAAGAAGGAGCCGGCGTCGACGTCAATCATCGCGGGGCGCTCGCGCCGAGCCTCTCAGGAACGCCCGAGCCCGTGCTTGAGATCGTCGATCATCCCGACCGGGCCCGGATCGACACCGTTGGCCGCGGCGAGGTGGAGCGAGACCAGGTCGCCGAGCATGACCGCGCGCAGCAGCCGCTCGATCCGCATCTCGCCCTCGGTCTCGATCCAGATCACCGCGGTGGCGCTGGGCTCGATCAGCTTCGCAGTGAGCTCGGCGCGCTCGCGCTTGCGCGGGTGCTGGTCCGAATCACCGAAGAAGACCGCCGAGAAGCTCCGCGAACCTGCGTTCGGCGTCCAGCCGACGATCTCGTTGTGGTCGAGCTCGGGTAGTTCGTTCGCAAATGCGTGCTGTTTGGCGTTCTCGTTGAGCTGACACTTCCACCGGTAGGCGACCGGGATCGTCATGTCGCAGCCATAGAGCAGCGGAATCGACCCGGCGAGTTGCTCCGCGATCTCGGCGGCTCGCTCGGCCAGCTGAGCGCGCGCCTGCTCGAGGTGTGCCGCGGCGGTATCGATCTCGGTGCGCACCCCAGGCGACACCCCGATCAGCGCCGCAATCTCGCAGGCGACCGTGAACCCGTAGCCGACGCTGTGGCGCGGCTGAAGCCCGGCGGGCAGGCCGATCACCGGCACGCCCGCCGTTCTCGCCGCCTCGGCCAGCGCTCCGCCGGTGGTGACGACGTAACGGGTGGCGCCGAGGGCCTCGGCCGCTTCGAAGCAGGCCAACGTCTCCTCGGTGTCGCCGGAGTAGCTCGAGCAGAGCACGGCGCGCTCGGTCGCAGTCCAGGGGGGCAGCTCGTAGTCGCGAAAGACGAGCATCGGCAGCCCGAGGTCGTCGCCGAGCGCGGCGCGGGCGAGCGCCCCGCCGATCGCCGAGCCTCCCATCCCGCAGATGATCAGCCCGCGCGCCTCGGCCGGCTCGAGCCCGGCCGACTCGACTCGCCAGAGCGCGTCGCGCAGGTGGTCGGGAAGCGCGAGCACGTCGTCGAGCTGTCCGCTGGGATCGAGCTCGCGGATGCGCTCGAGCGAATCGCTCACGCGAACGCCTCGGCGGGAGGCACCCGGGCACCGCGCTCGAGCTCACTCGCCGCGGCGATCGTCGCCCCTGCGCCGATCACGGCGCCGGCGCCGATCACGGCCTCGCGCTCGACCGTCACCCCGGTTGCGAGGATCGAGCCGCGAACCTCCGCGTTGATGCCGACTCGGCAGTTGTCGAGCAAGACCGAGTCCTCGATCACCGCGCCGGCGGCGACCTCACAGCCCGCGCGCACGACCGCGCGGGGACCGACCGCCGCTCCGCCGTCGACCTGCGCGCCCGGGTCGACGAACAGCCCCGGCGCGGTCGGCTCGACCGCCGTCTCGACCCGACCGTCGAGGATGTCCCAACTCGCCTGCAGATAGCGCTGCGGCGTGCCGATGTCCATCCAATAGCCCTCGAGCCGGCGGCCGTAGAGGCCCCTTCCCACGAGCGCGGGGAAGACCTCGCGCTCGATCGAGACGGGCCCGCCGGCGGGGATCAGATCGAGCACCTCGCGCTCGAGCACGTAGGCGCCGGCGTTGACCTCGTCGGTGTCGATCTGCGCTCGGTCCGGTTTCTCCACGAACTCGAGCACCTCTCCGCCGGGCTCGCGGCGGACCAGGCCGTAGGGGCTGGGATCCTCGACCGGGTAGAGCGCCAGGGTGGCCGCCGCGCCCGTTTCCGCGTGCTGGCGTTGCAGTGCGCTCAGATCGAGGTCGCTGAGCAGATCGCCGTTGAGGACCATGAACCGATCGGCGAGCAGCCCTCGATCGGCCGCGAGGCGGATCGGCCCGGCGGTCCCCAGCGGTTCCTCCTCCTGCAGGTAGCTGATCGAGGGGCCGCCCCCGACCTCGTCGCCGAGCGCCGCCCGCAGGTCGCCAGCGCGAAATCCGCAGGCCATCACCACCTCGGCGACGCCGTGGCGGGTCAGCCACTCGACCATGAACCGGATGAACGGCCGATCGACGAGCGCAAGCGCCGGCTTCGGTTGGGTCAGGGTCAGCGGCCGTAGCCGTGTGCCGGCGCCGCCGACCAGGACCAGCGCCTGCATCAGCCGTCCACGCGAGGGCCGCCGCCGTTGGTCGGCCGCCCGATGCCCTCGTAGGTGAAGCCGGCGGCGCGCATCCGGGCGGGATCGAGGAAGTTGCGTCCGTCGACCACCAGCGGGTTCGCCATCCGGGTCGCCAGCTGCGTCCAATCGAGCTCGGCGAACTGCGGCCACTCGGTGACCAAGATCGCCGCGTCGGCGCCGTCGAGCGCCTCCTCGGCGGAGGCGCTGATCGCGATCTCCGGCAGCAACTCTCTCGCTCGCCCCGAGGCGATCGGATCGAAGGCGCGAACCTCGGCGCCCTCGCCGCGAAGCCGCGACGCGAGGACCAGGCTCGAAGCATCGCGCATGTCGTCGGTGTTCGGCTTGAACGCAAGGCCCAAGAGAGCGATCGGGCGACCCGCGAGGTCGCCGAGATGATCCTTGAGCTTGCCGACGACCCGGCGTTTTTGCAGCTCGTTGACCTCTATCACCGCGCTCAGAAGCTGGAAGTGGTAGCCGGTGTTGCCGGCGAGCTTCTTCAAAGCCATCGTGTCCTTGCCGAAACAGCTTCCGCCCCAACCTATCCCAGCCTTGAGGAACTTCGGCCCGATCCGCTCATCGAGGCCCATGCCGGCGCCCACCTTGGTCACATCCGCGCCGACCTCCTCGCAGACGTTTGCAATCTCGTTGATGAACGAGATCTTCGTCGCCAGGAACGCGTTCGAGGCGAGCTTGATCATCTCCGCCGAGGCGACATCCGTTCGGACCAGCTCGCCGCCGAGCGGCGCATAGACGTCGGCGACCTCCTCCGCGGCCCACTCGGAGCCGGGGTCGGCGCCGATCACCACCCTGTCAGGGTGCAGGAAGTCGTCGACCGCGGTCCCCTCCTTGAGGAACTCCGGGCAGGCGACGTAGACGAGGCCGGGCTTGCGCCGGCGAACAGCCGCTCCGGTTCCCGCCGGCACCGTGCTCTTCATCACCAGGGCGTGCTCACCGCCATCGGGAAGCGAGGCGACCACCGCCTCGACCCGGGAGAGGTTTGCATCGCCCGAGTACGTGGGCGGCGTATCGACGCAGCAGAACAGCAAACGGCAGTGTTCGAGCGCCCCGGTGAGCTCGGTGGTGAACTGGAGGCGCTCGCGGTTGCGCTCGACCAGCTCGCCCAGCCCCGGCTCGTGGATCGGCAGGCTCCCGCCGCCACTCAGCGTCTGGATCTTGGCCTCGTCGATGTCGACCGCGAAGACCTGATGGCCGAGCTCGGCGAAGCAGCCGGCCGTGACCAGGCCGACCCAGCCCACCCCGATGACGCCGATCGGCGGCTTTGCGCTCGACGGGTTTGCCACTAGCCGTCGAGTTCGCGCATCGAGGTCGCGATCGAGAGCATCTGCCCCTCGTCGAGCGACTGCAGCAGGCTGTTGTTGACCCAGTAGGCGCCGTGATTGGTCTTCCAGCCGACAAGCCGCAGCCGGTCGCCGTCATAGAACAGCAGGTAGTTGCGACCGTCGATCGTGCGGATCTCGCTCGGGTTGTCGAGGATCGGTGCGTCGATCCAGTCGGTGCCGGAGACGCCGTAGTACTCCTGGAAGTAGTTCGAGCCCTGGAAGCCGGCGACCAGCTTGTAGCCGTAATAGACGTCCTTGTCGGGACCGTCGATCGGGAACGCACGGCTGGCCGGGTCGAGGCTCGATCCCGGCGCCAGGCGGGTGGGGTAGTAGATCGGGAACTCGATCATCGGGTCACCGTCCTTGCGCTTCACCTTCGACATCTGCTCGCCATAGCTCTTGCCGCTCTCGCTCGAGTCGTCCATCGCCGGCCCGACGAAGTCCTGTTCGCTCTCCTGGGGCTTGTCCTGATCGGGCTTGTCGCCCGAGCCGCCACCGGCGTTGGGCGTTCGGTTGTCGCTGCCGGGCCTACCGGACCCGCTTTGCTTGGTGTCGGCCTCGCCCGGGGTCTCGCCGGGACGCTCGCCCGGAGTGCCCTCGGCGTTCAGGAACTGATCGACCGCCTGCTTGATCGCCGACTCCGATGCGGTCACGTAGCCCGAGGTGCCGTCGCCGAGGTCCGCCGGGAAGTGAACCTCGCGAACCGGTGCCGACTGAACCGCGGCGAACGTCTTCAGCAGCTCCAGCAGCGGCACCGCAGCGCCGATGTCGGAGGTCGTGTACTCGGTGAAGATGTCGAGCAGCTCGTTGCGGTCGTTGATCAGGGTTCCCGTGGTCAGCTTCTGCCGGGCCTCGCGGAGGAAGTCCTGCTGGCGCGCGGAGCGGACCAGGTCGGTGTCGTCGTGGCGAAAGCGCACGTACTGGAGCGCCTTCAGACCGCAGAGGCGCTGATAGCCGGCCTCGATGTCGATCTCGGCGATGCCGCTCTCGGGCGCGATGTAGTAGCGGCGGTCGACGTCGATGTAGACGCAGCCGATCGCGTTGACCGCGTCGGCAAACCCGGTGAAGTTGATGTTGACGACGTGGGCGACATCGAGCCCGGTGAGCTGCTGAACGACCTTGAACGTCTTGTCGGGACCGCCGGCCGCATAGGCCTCGTTGAACTTGCCGACGCCGACCCCGGGGATGTTCACCTTCAGGTCGCGGGGAATCGAGAGCAGCGCGATCGCGTCCTTGTCCGGGTCGACGCGCAGCAGGATCGTCGTGTCCGAGCGCCCCGGGTCGCCCTTGGTGTCGAGGCGCTTGTCGGAGCCGATGATCAGGATCGTCTGCGGGTCGCCGCCGTCGACCTCGGCGAGCTGATCGCGCAAGGAGGCGAGCTTGTCGTTGTCGGAGAGGCCCTCGGCGATGTCGGTCAGGTAGACGAGCAGGCTGATCGAAGTCGCCGCCGCCATCGAGGCGATGATCAGAAAGGAGGCGGCGAGGAACCGCGCCCAAAGCCGCTTCGGTTTCGGTGGCTCACCGCTGTCGCCGTTGGTGGCAGGCTCGGCGGCGGCGACCTCGGCCTCGGCCGGAGTCGTCTCCCCCGTTTCGGCGACGGGCGGCTTCGCTTCCTGCTCGGCGGTCCGGGCCTGCAGCCCGGCCATCGCCTGCTCGCGCGCCTGCTCGCGATCGGCTAGCGCGAGCGTATCGGCCTCGACCGTCGCCCCCGGGTCGGGTTCGCCCTCCGCGGCGGGCTCCTCGGCCTCGAGCTCTTCCTCGTGCTCGGGCTCGTCCTCCTCGTCCTCGTCCTCGTCCTCGAGCTCCTCCTCGTCCTCGAGCTCTTCCTCTTCCTCGAGCTCTTGCTCTTCCTCGTCGGGCTCTTCCCCGTCGTCGTCGAGCTCTTCCTCGTGCTCGGGCTCCTCGGCGCCGAAGCGGTGACGCCCCGCCCAGGTGGCGGGCGGCGGCGGCTGATGCTCGTCGTTGGGCGACCTGTCGGCCTCCCGGGCATCCTCGTCCGGGGGCAGATTCGGATCGCGGTCGTCAGCGCTCAAGCGCTCGCTCCATCGGAGTTCGCATCGGGCAGCCAGCTCGGTAGCGAGTGGACGAAGTCGACCAGCGCCCGGCGGTAGGCGGCCAGCGAGTCGACCGAGACCCATTCATCGGGACCGTGGTGGCCACCGCCGAGGGGCCCGAACTCGACCGCGGGCACGCCCGCGCGCAGAAACGAGACCGCGTCCGAAGCGCCGTCACGCCCGACGCTGGTCACCTCGCCCGCGAGGTGCGGCGCCGTCGCCTCGCACAGCGCCTTGACGAACGGGAGCTCAGGATCGACGGCGGCGGGCGGTCGCTTGAAGGTCGAGATCACGGTCGCGCCCGCAATCCCGCCAACCTCCTCCAGGATCGACTCGGGATCCTGCTCGGGCAGGTAGCGAACGTCGACGTCTATGAAGCACATATCCGGGACCTTGTTCAAAGCGTCACCGCCAAGGATGCGGCCGAGATTGATCGACGGCCGATCGAACAGCTCCGAGCTGCGAGACGCAAACGGTAGCGATTGAATCGCTCGGAAGACATCGATCGCCCTCAGGATCGCGTTCTCGCCCAGCCACGGGGTGGCGCCGTGCGCCGCGCGGCCCTCGACCTGGAGCCGCATCGCGACGACGCCCTTTGCCGCCACACCGACATGCATGTCGGTGGGCTCGCCGGTGATCGCGAAGTCGCCGACGAACCCCTCGGAGACGAGCAGGTCGCCGCCGCGCTCCTGATCCTCCTCCGACTCCTCGTCGGGGACGATCCCGAGCCGCACCCGGACCGCGTCTTGGTCTGAGAGGTCGTTGACCGCGAGCAGCAGCGAGGCGACGGCGCCCTTCATGTCGTAGGCGCCACGGCCGTAGAGGCGGTCGCCCTCCAGACGCGGCTCGAACTGGTGAGGGCGCCCCGGGACGACGTCGAGGTGGCCGTGCAGGAGGACCGTCGTCGCCGCATCCTTGGGGCCGACGTCGGCGACCGTGATCGGTAGCCCGCGGACCCCGAGCTGGCGGGTCTCGATGTCGCGTGCGTCGAGCCACCCCTTGACGAACCCGGCGCACTGCTTGATCCCCTCCGCGCGCGAGGTGTCGTAGGCGATCAGCTTCTCTGTGAGTAGGCGTTCGTCCATATTTGAGTAGGCAGTATGCAGTTCGGCGGCTTCGCCGCCTCGCAGTAGGCAGACTGCCTACCGCCTACTGCCTACTGCCGTTCTCCGCGATCTTTATGAACGCTTCGGCCCGGGCGCGCTCGCGCTCGGCCTGCTCGGCGGTCGCCGAGCCCTCCTCGGCCTCCGAGAGGCGCTGCTCGGCGCTCTCGAGGCGCTCCTTGAGCTGGCTCACGTCGAGCTCGTCCGGCGGGATCGCCTCGGCGACCAGCACCCGCGCCCGGTTGGCGAAGACCTCGAGCCAGCCCTCCCCCTGGGCGTAGGTCTCGACCTCGGAATCGGACTGGTGGAGCCGCAGCTCGGCCGGGACCAGCCTCGCGACCATCGGGATGTGGCGCGCGAGGATCCCGACCTCGCCGGTCGTCGTCCGGGTCGTGACCATCTGCAGCTGACCCGAGAACACCTCGCCCTCGGGCGTCAGCACCTGGGCCTCGAGCTCGTCGTGACCCTCGGCCATCAGGCGGGCGCCTCGGCCTCTTCTTCTTCGCGATCCTCGCTGTCCTCGTCCTCGCGCTGCTCGGTCTCCTCTTGCTCGCGCTCGGTGCGGTCCTCGGCCTCGTCGCGCTCGCGCTCGACGCCCTCGTCGGCCTCGCCCTTCTCCTCGGTGCCGCTGACCTGGTCGATCGAGCCCTTCATGTAGAACGCCGACTCCGGCAGGTCGTCGTACTTGCCGTCGAGGATCTCGCGGAAGCTGCGCACGGTTTCGGCGATCGGCACGTACTCGCCGTCGCGGCCGGTGAACTCCGAGGCGACGAAGAACGGCTGTGAGAGAAAGCGCTCGAGCTTGCGGGCGCGGTTGACCGCCTGCTTGTCCTCGTCGGAGAGCTCGTCGATTCCGAGGATCGCGATGATGTCCTGGAGCTCCTTGTAGCGCTGCAGGTTCTCTTGGACCTCGGTCGCGGTGTTGTAGTGCTCTTCGCCGAGGATGTCCGGCTTGAGGATCGTCGACGACGAGTCGAGCGGGTCGACCGCCGGGTAGATCCCCTTCTCCGAGATCGCCCGCGAGAGCGCCGTGGTCGCGTTCAGGTGTGCGAACACCGACGCCGGCGCCGGGTCGGTGTAGTCGTCGGCCGGTACGTAGACCGCTTGGATCGAGGTCACGGATCCCTGCTTGGTCGAGCTGATCCGCTCCTGCAGGCCGCCCATCTCGGTGTCCAGGGTCGGCTGGTAGCCCACCGCGGAGGGCATCCGGCCCAGCAGCGCCGAGACCTCGGAGCCCGCCTGGACGAAGCGGAAGATGTTGTCGATGAACAGGAGCACGTCCTGGCCGCCCTGCTCGCGAAAGTACTCCGCCATCGTCAGCCCGGAGAGAGCGACCCGCAGCCGGGCGCCCGGGGGCTCGTTCATCTGGCCGAAGACCAACATCGTCTTCTCGAGCACGCCGGACTCCTTCATCTCGAGCCAGAGGTCGTTGCCCTCACGAGAGCGCTCGCCAACCCCGCAGAAGGCCGAGAGCCCCTCGTGCTCCTCGGCGATGTTCCGGATCAGCTCCTGGATCAGCACCGTCTTGCCGACGCCGGCGCCGCCGAACAGGCCCACCTTGCCGCCCTTCGCGTAGGGCGCGAGCAGATCGACCACCTTGATCCCCGTCTCGAGGATCTCCTGTGCGGGAGCGAGGTCCTCGACGCTCGGGGCCGGGCGGTGAATCGGCCACCTGTCGTCGGCATCGACGTCGCCCTCGTTGTCGATCGGCTCGCCGAGCAGGTTGAAGATGCGGCCGAGCGTGGCGCGGCCGACTGGGACCGTGATCGGGCCGCCGGTGTCGATCACCTCGTCACCTCGCTGGATTCCGTCGGTGGCGTCCATGGCGACAGCGCGGACACGGTCGTCGCCGAGATGCTGTTGGACCTCGCAGGTGAGCTCGAACGGTTCGCGATCGTCGCTGCCCTCGACCCTGATCTCGAGCGCGAAGTAGATCTCCGGCAGCCGCTCGTCGAAGACCGCGTCGACGACGACGCCGGTGACCGATTCGACTCGGCCGATGTTGGTTCCGTTGCTCGCTTCGTTTCCGTCGGTTTCAGCCATGTTTCTCCTTTGGTTCACCACTCGCCTCTCGACACTCGCCACTCGAGCGACGAGTGGCTAATGGCGAGTGGCTATCCGAGCGCCTCCGCCCCTCCGACCACCTCCAAAATCTCCTGCGTGATCTCGGCCTGGCGGGCTCGGTTCATCGCCAGCGTCAGGTCGCCGATCATGTCCTGCGCGTTCTCAGCCGCGGAGCGCATCGCCGTCATCCGCGCCCCCAGCTCCGAGGCCGACGACTCGAGCAGCGCCCGGTAGACCGAGAGGTCGACGTACTCCTCGAACAGCATCGGCAGCAGCTGCTCGGGCTCGGGCTCGTAGTCCCAGAAGGCCTTGAGGTGTGCCTCGGCGAGCTCCTCGTCGGCCGGGGGCTCGGGTTCGGGGATGCCCTCGCCGAAGACCTCGGCCTGCTGCAGCGGCAGCAGAGTCTGGCGACGAACGTACTGGGTCAGCGGCGAGACGTAGCGGTTGTAGACGAGCTCGACCCGGTCGAGGTCCGAGTCGACGTATGCGCTGGTCACGTCGTGCGAGATCTCGCGCGCATCAGTGAACGCCGGCCGATCGGTGAACCCGGCGTAGGAGTGCTCGACGTTCTCGCCGCGAAAGCCCATCGAGGAGACGCCCCGGCGGCCGATCACCGAGAAGGCGACCTCGGCGCCGTCGGCGGCGAACTCGCGCTTCAGCCGCACGCCCTCGCGGATGATGTTGGTATTGAAGGCGCCGGCGAGCCCGCGATCGCCGGTGACCAGGATGATCCCGACCCTGTCGACGCTGTCGTGCTCGTCGAGCAGCGCGACCCGCGGGATCTCCGTCGATGCCTCGGAGACCTGCTGCGTCATCTTGCGGATCGCCTGCGCGTAGGGGCGCATGTTGTCGATTCGCTGCTCGGCCCGGCGCAGCCGCGCCGCAGCGACCATCTCCATCGCGCGCGTGATCTGGTGAATGTTCTTCACGCTTGCGATGCGGCTCTTTACTTCTTTCTGGGTGGCCATGGAGTAGGCAGTAGGCAGTAGGCAGTAACTGCGCAGCGGGCCCTTTCTGCCTACTGCGAGGCGGCGAAGCCGCCGGTCTGCCTAGTGCAGGCTCGTTACGCCGTCACCTCCTCCTCGGCGCGCTCAACCGTGCGCTCGGCCTCCTCGGCCTCGTGCTCGGCCTCTGCTTCCTTGCGCTCCTCCTCATCCGTGCGGTCCGAGCGCTCGTGCTCGGACCTGACCCGGTCCGACTCGCCCTCCTCGAGCGGCTGGCCCTCGGCGTCGAAGTCGGGGCCGAAGTCGTCGACCATCTCCGCGATCGCCTCGCCGAGCGCCTCCTCGTCCTCGTCCGTGAGCTCGCCGTCGTCGATTCGCCCGATCAGCTCGGAGCTCTCCGAGTGCAGGCGCTCGATCAGCGTGGCGAGGAAGTCCTGCACCCGCTCGGTCTTGATCCGGTCGAGGTAGCCGCCGGTGCCTGCGTAGATCGAGGCCACCTGCTCGGCCACGGTCAGCGGGCTGCGCTCGTTTTGGTTCAGCATCTCGACCAGGCGCTCGCCCCGCGAGAGCTGGCGCTGGGTCTCGGGGTCGAGCTCGGACCCGAACTGCGCGAACGCCTCCAGGTCCCGGTACTGCGACAGGTCGAGCTTGAGCTTGCCGGCGACCTTCTTCATCGCCTTCGTCTGTGCGTTGCCGCCCACCCGCGAGACGGAGATCCCGACATTGATCGCCGGCCGGGTCCCGCTGTAGAAGAGGTCGGACTCGAGGAAGATCTGCCCGTCGGTGATCGAGATCACGTTGGTCGGGATGTAGGCCGAGACGTCGTTGGCCTGGGTCTCGATCACGGGCAGCGCCGTCAGCGAACCGCCGCCGAGCTCGTCGTTGAGCCGCACCGAGCGCTCGAGCAGCCGCGAGTGCAGGTAGAAGACATCGCCGGGGTAGGCCTCGCGCCCGGGTGGGCGCCGCAGCAGCAGCGACATCTGGCGGTAAGCGGATGCGTGCTTGGTGAGGTCGTCATAGACGCAGAGCGCGTCCTTGCCGTCGTAGAGGAAATGCTCGGCCATCGCGCAGCCGGCGTAGGGCGCCATGTACTTGATCGGCGCCGCCTCGTCGGCGGGCGCGGCGACGATGATCGTGTTGTCGAGCGCGCCGGCGTCGTCGAGCACCCCGGCGACCTGGACCACGGTCGACATCCGCTGGCCGATCGCGACGTAGACACAGATCAGGTCCTTGTCGCGGTTGTTGATGATCGTGTCGAGCGCGATCGCGGTCTTGCCGGTCTGGCGATCGCCGATGATCAGCTCTCGCTGGCCGCGGCCGATCGGGATCATCCCGTCGATCGCCTTGAGGCCGGTCTGCACCGGGGTGTTGACCGGCTGGCGCTCGACCACCCCCGGGGCCTTGAACTCAGCCGGGCGCGTCTCGGAGGTGTTGACCTCGCCCTTGTCGTCGAGCGGGCGCCCGAGCGGGTCGACGATCCGACCGAGCAGCTCCTCGCCGACCGGGATCTCAAGCAGGTGGCCGGTTCGCTTGACGGTGTCGCCCTCCTCGATCCTGACCCAGTCGCCGAACAGGACCACGCCGACGTTGTCGGCCTCGAGGTTGAGCGCCAGGCCGGTGACGTCGTGGGGCAGCTCGAGCATCTCCAGCGACATGCAGGCGTCGAGCCCGTGCACGCGGGCGATGCCGTCGGCGACCGACAGCACGGTGCCCACCTCGGAGAGGTCGGCGGCGTCGGACTCGAGGCCCTCGATCCGCTGCCTGAGGATCTTCGAAATCTCGTCGGGCTTGATCTCCACGCTTCTAATGCTCCTTAGTTTCTTGCGGCCGCCTGCGGCGGCCTTGCACGCTTCTTTCGGGGCTAAAGCCCCTCAACTCACATCCTCAAGCCGCCGAGGCGACTTCCTTTCTCAGTTTCTCCAGCTTGTTTCGCAAGCTCGCGTCGAGGACCATGTTGCCGACCCGCAGCACCAGGCCGCCGAGGATGTCGGGGTCGACCTCGTTCGAGAGCTCGATCGTGCGCTCGGTCTGGCGCTCGATCTCCTCGCCGACCCGGTCGATCACGCCCTTGTCGAGCTCGACCGCGCTGGTCAGGGTCACCTCGAGCCGCTTTTTCGCTTCCGCCCAGAGCTCGTCGAAGCGCTGGCGGATCCGAAAGATGGCCGGCATCCGGTGCTTCTCGGCGAGCAGCTCGAGGAAGTTTACGAACTCGTCGCTGGCGCCCGAGACCGCCGCCGAGATCGCCTCGCGCTTCTCCGCCGAGGAGAAGTAGGGGCTGAAGAAGAAGACGCGCATGTCGTTGGACTCGTTCATCGCATCGGTGAACTGCGCCAGCTGCTCGCGCACCTCGTCGAGCTGGTCAGTCTCGGTGGCCGCCCCGAACAGAGCGTCGGCGTATACCCGTGCGATCTCCTCCATCAGGACTGGCCGCGCTCCTCGCTCCCGTTACCCGCCAGCGCTGAGAAGTCGACCTCGGCGAGCGCCTCCTCGACCAGTCGCTTCTGGTCCTGGTCGTCGAGCGACTTGCGGGTCACCTTCTCGGTCGCGAGCACGGTCAGATCGGCGACCTCGGCGCGGATCTGCTCGAGCGAGCGCCGGGTCTCGGTCTCGATGTCCTTGCGCGCCGCGGCGACCAGCTCCGCGCGCTTTTCCTTGCCCGACTCGGTCGCCTCGGCGACCGCCGCCTCCGACGCCTTGCGGGCGCGGGCGACGAGCTCATCGGCCTGCTCGCGCGCCTCGCGCAGGCGCTGGCGGTACTCGTCGAGCAGCTGGTCGGCCTCCTCGCGCTGGCGCTCTGAGGCCTCGATGTTCTCGCGGATCGCGTTGGCGCGCTTCTCCAGCGCCTCGCCGATCCGCGGGAACGCCGCCTTCGAGAGCACGTACATGGTCACTCCGAAGGCGAGCAGGGTCCAGAACATCAGCCCGAGCGAGGGCGAGACGAGGAAGCTGCCGCCCTCCTCCTCGGCCGCCAGCGGCAGCAGCGTCGCTATGTCTGCGAACGCCTCCACCGGCCTAGAGGAAGAACGCGATCAGGCCGAAGATGAAGGTGTAGAACGCGACCGCCTCGGTCAGCGCGAAGCCGAGCCAGCGGATCGACTGCAGCTCGTCCCTCATCTCCGGCTGGCGGGCGACCGACTCGATCTCCTTGCCGAAGATGATCCCGATGCCGATCCCGGCTCCGATCGAGCCGAGTCCGGCGCCGACCCCGAGTGCGATCGACTTGAGCCCGTCGTCGGTGACCCCCGAGGCGGCCTGTGCGATCGGAAGCAAGAAATCCATTGGTGCTCCTTTTCTTAGTGAGAGTCGGCGGTCGCTCCGCCGATGTAGATGGCTGTCAAGGTCGAGAAGATGAATGCCTGGAGCGTCGCCACCAGGCCGATCTCGAAGACGAAGAAGGCGAAGGCGAGCGGGAAGGTGAGCACGCCGAGCGCGGCGAGGCCGAGCAACACGGCGAGCCCACCGGCCATGAACAAGATCAGCAGGTGGCCGGCGAGGATGTTGGCGAACAGACGCACGGAGAGCGAGATCAGCCGGACGGCGTGGGAGATCGCCTCGATGACGAAGATCGCCGCGCGCCCGACGATGTTCATGTCCTCGAGCCCCGGCGGCAGCCACGACTTCAGGTAGCCGAACAGGCCCTTGGCACGGACGCCCTCGTAGTGGTAGGCGAGCACCGAGATCAGCGCCAGGGCGAGCGGGATCGAGATGTTCGCGGTCGCGGCGTAGATCGCCAGCGACGGCACCTCAACCCCGAAGATGTCGACCTTGTGCTCGGTGTTGGTCGGCAGCGGCAGGTAGCCGAGCATGTTCGAGAACCAGATGAAGAAGAAGAGCCCGGCGAGGTAGGGAAACCACTTGCGGGCGAGCTTCTCGTCGGGGATGTTGCCCCCGGTGATGTTGTTGCGGGTGAGGTCGTAGGCGAGCTCGACCGCCATCTGCACCTTGTTGGGCTCCCGCTGCATCCGCCGGGCGATGAACACCATCGTTCCGATCGTCAGCCCGCTGGCGAGGACCACGTAGAGCACCGCCTTGGTGATCGAGAGGTCGACGCCACCGATCGAGAGCGCGATCCAGGGATCGAGCATGAACTCGTTCTGGGGCTGGAACTCGTCGTTCTTGCCGGCCGAGCCGACGACCACCACCAGCATCACGGTGACCAGCAGGTAGAGGCCGAGCGCGAGGAAGACTTTGGCCTTGGTGCTCATCGGGTCACCGCGTCTGCTCGGGGTAGAGCAGCTTCGAGAGCGCCAGGCAGGCGAGGTGGACCGTGACCAGCGCAAAGGCGAGCACCGCCGCCGCGAGGCCATCCTCACGCGCGCCGAGCAGCCCGACCAGCAGGATCGCCAGGGTCACCAGCCAGAGGCGACCGATGGTCGCTCCGCCGGCCAGCGCCAGCGCTCGCCGGCGGTCGCCGCGGGCGAGCGCGGAGGCGACGGCGCGATCGGCCGCCGTCAGCACGGCGTGCTGGGCGATCCAGGCCAAAGCCGCGGCCGCGTAACCGGCCAGCGGCAGGTCGGCGAGCACGAAGACCGGGAATGCCAGCGCCAGCAGCCCCAGGTCGGCGTACCGCAGCAGGACGCCGGGACGCCCGGCTTCAGAGCCGTCTAAAGCGAACGTAGACAAGAGCAAGACCCGCGCAGAGGCCGGCGAACAATCCGAGCAGGCCGAGCGGGATCGCAAGGCCCACCAGCGAGCCGAGCCCGTATCCGGCCGCCGCCCCGGCGAGCATCGCTCCGACCAGGGACAGGCCGGCCGTGGCGGCGTCCACCCTCGTCGGAGGGCCATTGGTCATCTGAGAAGCTGAAGCTGCGGCCAGACAATGACGGTCGCTGATCCGATCGATCCAGGAAGTGGACAGGACACCCGCGTAACCGCCAGAGCAAGCGGTGCAACGGGATCGCGACTATAGCCGAACGCGGGCTGCCACCGGGGTCGGCTTGTAACACGTTTGTAACACCGGCTACGGGGTATCGTCGACCGCTTGGAACTCATCGGTCTCGAGCTCGCGGGCCACTCGCTCGTCCACCTCGGCCTCGCTCGGCGGCGCCCCGCGAAAGTCCTCCAGCTCCTGTGAGCGGGCGCGGCGCAGCTTCAGGATCTCGAGCGTGATCACCAGGTAGAAGCTCGCCGCGAGCGCGAACAGCAGGCAGGCGACGATGACCACAGTCCAGGCTGGGTCGAAGTTGCCGTGATCGTCGGAGTAGGGGACGAAGCGCAAGGCCAGCGCCAGGCCCGCCATCACCAGCGCCCAGCCGTACAGATAGGCGAGTGTCCGACGCTGGGAGAAGCCGATGTTCGCCATTCGGTGGTGGAAGTGCCAGCTGTCTGCCTGGTAGATCGGGCGGCGATATTTGATTCGCTTGGCTACGACGAAGCCGGTGTCGAGGAGGGGGACCGCCAGGATCACCAACGGGAAGAACAGCGCGACGACCGCGTTGGTCTTGAGGGCGCCCTGGACGGCGATCGCGCCGAGCAGGTAGCCGAGCAGGTTTGAGCCGGTGTCTCCCATGAAACTCGACGCCGGCGGGAATCCGTGCCGCAGGAAGCCGAGTGCTCCTCCCGCCGTCGCCGCCGCGAGTACGCCGGCGCTCGTGCGCGACAGCGAGACGGCGATCACCGCCAGCGTTCCAGCCGAAATCGCGCAGACTCCCGCCGCGAGGCCGTCGACTCCGTCGATCAAGTTGACGACGTTGATGAATGCGACGATCCCGATCACGGTCAGCAGATGGCCGAGATGGATCTGGCCCACGAGCGGCACCTGCAAGAGCTCGACGGCATTGAGCTCGACGCGACCGAGGAACGGCAGTGTGAAGTTGGCCACCTGCACGCCGTTGAAGACGGGGATCATTGCGGCGATCGCCTGGCCGACGAGCTTGACCGCGGCCGGGAGATCCCAGATGTCGTCGGCGACGCCGACGAGCGTGATGAAGATCGCGCCGCCGAGCACCGCCCTCGTCAACGGCACCCACGGGAGGAAGAGGAGCCCGCTGACGAGGACGGCGATCAGGATCGCAAGCCCACTCAGCTTCGGCGTTGGAAGCACATGCAGGCTGCGCTCGTTGGGGTAGTCGATCGCGCCGATGCGTCGCGCGAACCACTCCGCGAGCGGAACCAGCAGCCACGCCAGAACCGCAGCGACCAGGAAAGCGAGAACGGCGTCGAGAGCGTCGGGCCTTCCGTTGTTGATGATGGCCAGGACGTTCACCTAAGTGGTCCCTGGATTCGTGCCTGCCAGATGAGCGTCGTGCCAGAGAGTCAGGGCCAGCACCCCCCACAGCTGCCGACTGAGGTCCTCGCGACCGCTCTCGTGGGAGTCGAGAAGCTGCGTGACGGCCCCCGGCTCGAGTAAGCCCTGCCGTCGAAGAGTCTCCGGCGATAGGACATCCCGGGCAAACTCACGCATCTCGCCGCGCAGCCAGGCCGCGATCGGGGCCGAGAAGCCCTGCTTGGTGCCGTCGACGACCTCGCGTGGGAGCAGCGGGCGAACGGCCCGCCTCAGCAACCGCTTCTTCTGCAGCCCTCGCACGCGTGACCGGCGTGGCAGCGCCAGAGCCAGCTCTGAGACGGCCGGGTCGAGAAACGGCACCCGTGCCTCGAGCGAGTGGGCCATGCTCGCGCGGTCGGTCTTGACGAGGAGGTCGTCGACGAGGTAGATCCCGAGGTCGACGTCCTGAAGCCGCGCCAGCGACTCCGCACCCTCGGTCTCGGCATAGCGGCGGCGGTGTTCGGCCAGCGGATCGCCGATTGGGCCACGGTGCGCGCGCAACCGGTCCCGTGCCTCTGCGGAGAATATTTCCTTCCAGGCCTGATGGCCGGATAGGGGATCCAAGCCGGCACCCCGGGCGAAGCGCTTCGCCCGGTAGTCGAAGCTGACCTTGGCGCTCGACGACGGCAGTCTGTCGATCAGGGGCCGGGCCACGCGGGCCGGCCACCCCAGCCATGGGGCGACGCGGTCGGCGACGTAGGTGTAGTAGCCGCCGAACAGCTCGTCCGCCCCCTCACCGGAGAGCACGACCTTCACCGACCCGGCGGCGAGCTGCGAGACGAGGAACGTCGGCAGCGCCGAGGAGTCACCGAAGGGCTCGTCGAAAGCCGCAGCGATCCGCGGCAACAGCTCGACGGCGTCCGGTTGCACCACCAGCTCGTGATGGTCGGTGTCGTAGCGCGCGGCGACCGCGCGGGCACGGTGGAGCTCGTCAAAGGACGACTCGCTGAAGCCGATCGAGAAGGTGCGAATTCGTTCGCTCGTGGCGTCGGCCGCGAGCGCTGTCAACGCCCCGGAGTCGACGCCGCCCGAGAGCAGGACCCCGACCGGGACGTCGGAGACCAGGTGCGCGCGGACCGAGTCGCTCAAACGGCGCCGCAGCTCCGCGGCGAGCTCGCGCTCATCCTCTTCACGTAGGGCCTCTTCGGGTACGGGCGCCGGCCGGGCATAGCGATGGAAGCGGGGCTCGCTGCCCTGCTCCCAGATCAGCAGGCAGCCCGCGGGCAGCTTGCGCGCCTGAGCGAAGATGGTCAGCGGGGCCGGGACGGAGTTCAAGGTCAGATACGCTTCGAGCGCGGTCGGGTCGACCTCGTCGCGAGACTGGGGGGCGCGGCGGAGCGCGCGCAGATCCGAGGCGAAAGCGAGAAGGTCGCCGTTCAATGCGTAGACGAGCGGCTTGATCCCGAAACGATCGCGGGCAAGCACGAGCCGCCGATGGCTCGCGTCCCAGACCGCGACCGCGAACATGCCGCGCAAGCGCTCTGCGAAGCCCGCGCCGTGCTGCTCGTAGAGGTGTGCGAGCACCTCACTGTCGCCCTCGCTGGTGAAGGTGTGCCCGGCGGCGTGGAGCTCATCGCGGAGCTGCCGGTAATTGAGGATCTCGCCGTTTTGGACGACGTGCACGCTCCCTTCCTCGTTGGTGACCGGCTGATCGCCGTGGGCGAGGTCGATGATCGACAGGCGACGCGCGGCAAGACCAACTGGGCCGCTGATCACGGTCCCGTCGCTGTCAGGGCCGCGGTGGCGAAGCGTCGCAGACATCGCGAGCAGCGCTTCGCGGTCGGCATCGACGCCGGAGCCGTCAAGACGGGCGAGGCCGCAGATCCCGCACATCGAGCGTCAGTCTCTGAAGCGCGATCCGCCCCCCGCCCGGTGACCGAGCGCGGGACGCAGCGATTTACGAGCGACGTGCAATACGGTCGCTCCGAGAACCTGCAGGTACAGCATCACCGAACGGTCGGCGATGTACTCGAGGTCGTGCGCCAGTTTGTCGGTCCAGGTCTCCTCACGCCGGATCCGGGTTTGAGCGAACCCGGTGACCCCGGGTCGGACGACAAGCCGCTGCCAGTATTGGGGGATCTCGGCGGTCAGCTCAGCGAAGAATGCGGGCCGGATCGGGCGCGGGCCGACAACGCTCATGTCGCCGCGCAGAACGTTGAGAAACTGGGGTAGCTCGTCGATGTGGGTAGCCCGCAGCAGCCCGCCGACGGGTGTCACCTCCGCCTGCGTGCGTTTCGTCAGTTCCTCGCCGAGATAAGGTCCAAGCCGCTTTTCGGCGTTTGGCGCGAGGGTGCGGAACTTGTACATCTCGAAGACCACCCCCGAGCGCCCGATGCGTGGCCCGCGATACAACACCGGCCGTCCCGAGGTCGCGCCGACGGCCCCTGCGACCAACGCGAGGACCGGCGAGCAGATGCCCAGGACGCTGGTGGCGATGGCGAGATCGAGGAACCGCAGTGCGGGATCGACCCCACGCTGGCCGTAGGCGGCCTCCATGCCGGCATAGGCCTCCGCCCCCTCAAAGGAGGGCGGCACCGCGGTCGTGCTACTTGCCATCGCCGTCAACGGCTTCCAGGATCAGGCTTACGAGTAGCGCGGGGTCGCGGCGAGCCCGCTGCCCGTCCGCGCTGCGCTTGCGAAGCTCGAGGGCGCTCGGATTCGTCAACGGTCGCAGCTTTCCAGCACGGATCAGCGCCTCGTCGACACCTCCCATGCGGCCCCCGTAGGTGGTGTAGACGGGCGCCCCGAGGGCGACCGCCTCGCGGTTCATCGTCCCACCGGCGGAGATCACGAGGTCGGACTGCGCGATCAGGCTCTGCGCGTCTACCGCGGAGCCCGGCAGGATCACCGAGGGCAGCTCGAGCGCGTCGACGAATTTGCGTTGAGCCGCGGTCCGCGGCAGGACCACAGCATGCACGCGCTCATCGTTGCCCAGACGCATCAGCACCTCGGGGAATAGCGGATTCGACTTGCGGTGATACAAGGAGACGTCGGGGGGCGGGCGCAGCACAACCACGATGCGCCCGCGATCGACGCCGAGCGTCTCAAGCAGGGTGCGATCAGGCTCAAAGTCCGCAAGGTAGTACTCCTCCTTGAGGCCGGGGTACTGCCGGAGCTTGCCGGGCCCGACGCCGAACTTTCGCAACCGTTCAGCGGGCACCGACTCCGGGAAGATCACTCGGCGCGCAAGCCGGCAGCCGACTTGGTGCTGCATCACGGCCCACTCGTAGTCGTGCAGATTCGCCGCCGGGATCGCGAGCGCTCGCGCGGCCAGCGCCAGGTCGTTGGAGCCGTGTGCGACGGCGAGGTCGAAAGCCCGGCTTGAGCCGAAGCGACGCATACCGGCGGTGCGCTCGATCAGGCGAGCCAGTTTGCTCACGCGCGAGGCGCCGCCATGACGGCCGATCGGCGTGTGGTCGATCCCGTGAAGCGCGAGCAACTCCTGTGTTTGGGCGTACTCGCGCGAGGTCACCTCGACGTCGTGGCCCGACTCTCGGAGGCGCTCGATGATCGGTCGCAACACGAGCACGTGTGCCGGCCCGCTCATGTCGACCCAGACCCTCATCAGCCAGCGAAACTTACGGGTCGGGTGCCGGTTAGGCTGGTCGGGGGGAGGAAGTCAAGCTTCGACCACGGAGGTGGACCAGGATGAAGCAGAGCAGAAGGCGGCTGCCGTCGCCGGCGATGTTGGTTGCGATCGTGGCGCTGGTCGCCGCGCTAACCGGCTCGGCGGTCGCGCTGCAGGGCAAGAACTCGGTCAAGTCCAACGACATCGCGCCGAACGCGGTCAAGGGCAAGGACATCGCCTCGAAGGCGGTCAAGTCACGACAGATCGCCGACAACGCGATCACCTCGCCGAAGCTGGACCTGTTCAAGACCGGCGCTGCCGCCGGCGAGATCTCGACCACCTCGGGCCCACCGGTCGACCTCGGCGGCCCGGCGGTGACGGTCACCGTCCCCACCGATGGACTGGTCGGGATCTTCGCCCGGGTCGAGGGCCGAGCGACCGGCGGCGGTAACAACGCAGCCGGGCAGGTCCACCTGTTCGAGCCCACCTTCCTGAGCTCGGCGCCGGTGGTGATGGAGTACCCGAGTGGCGGTGGCTTCGCCGTGCGCCAGACCTCTCCCGGTGGCGACGCCGGTGCGGGCGGTGTCGGCTCGGCGCTTCGCGGCGGCATGATCGTGCTCGCGCCCCCGCCGGGGACGTACACGTTCTCGCTGCGCTACAGCGCCCAGGGCGGCGCCACGGCGCTGTTCCGCAACCGGGCGATCTGGGGCGGCGTCCTGAACTAAACGGCGGGCTCGGGGGTGAGCTGGGAATAGAGCGGATAGCGGTCCATCAGCGACCGGGTCCGCTCGCCCAGCGACCCTTGCTCGGACTCGAACCGGTCCGAGAGCGCGATCGCGATCACCTCGGCGATCTCGCGCATGTCGTCGGCGACCAGGCCGCGGGTGGTCAGCGCCGGGGTGCCGATGCGAAGGCCCGAGGGGTTCATCGGCGGACGCTCGTCGAACGGGATTGCGTTTCGGTTGACCGTGATCCCGACCCGCTCCAGCCGCTGCTCGGCGGTCTTGCCGTCGAGGCCGGTGGGCCCCAGGTCGACGAGGACCAGGTGGACGTCGGTGCCGCCGGTGAGCACCTCGACCCCATTGGCGATCAGGCCGTCGGCGAACGCTTGCGCATTGGCGATCGTCTGGCGCTGGCGCGCCCTGAACGGCTCCGACTGGGCGATCGCAAGCGCCACCGCCTTGGCGGCAATGATGTGCATCAGCGGACCGCCCTGCTGGCCCGGAAAGATCGAGCGGTCGATCTCCTTCGCGAGCTCCTCCTTGCAGAGGATCAGGCCGCTGCGGGGGCCGCAGAGCGTCTTGTGGATCGTGGTCGTGACCACGTCGGCATGTTCGACCGGGTTCGGGTGCTCGCCGGCGGCGACCAGCCCGGCGAAGTGCGCCATGTCGACCATCAGCCTCGCCCCGACCGAGTCGGCGACCTCGCGAAAGGCGGCGAAGTCGAGCCGGCGCGGGTAGGCGGACCAGCCGGCGACGATCACCTTCGGATGATGCTCGCCAGCGAGTGCGGCGATCTCGTCCATGTCGACCCGGTAGTCGTCGCGGCGAACGTGGTAGGCGACGACCTCGTAGAGCTTGCCGGAGACGTTCAGCTTCATCCCGTGGGTGAGATGGCCCCCGTGGTCGAGCGCCATCCCCATGATCGTGTCGCCGGGATCGAGCATCGCCATGTAGGCGGCGTTGTTGGCCTGGGCGCCGGCGTGGGGCTGGACGTTGGCGTGCTCGGCCCCGAACAGCTCCTTGGCCCGGTCGATCGCCAGCTGCTCGGCGACGTCGACCTCCTCGCAGCCGCCGTAATAGCGGCGCCCGGGATAGCCCTCCGCGTACTTGTTGGTGAGCACCGAGCCGGCCGCGTCGAGGACCGCCTGGGGGACGAAGTTCTCCGAGGCGATCATCTCGAGTGTGCCCTGCTGGCGCTCGAGCTCGCGCCGCAGCACCTCGGCGATCTGCGGGTCGACCTCGGCCAGCGGCGCCGTCTGGAAGTCCTCCGGAAGCTCGTTCGGCATCGGCGCCGACCATAGCATCGGCCTCAGACTAGGCTGCGGCGCGTGAGCGCCGCCGATGTCGAGCTCGTTCGCGGCGGCTTCGCCGCCTTCGAGCAGCGCGGGGTCGAGGCGCTGGTGGAGCTGATCGCACCCGACTTCGAGCTGGTGACGCCGCCGGAGCTGGCCTCTGAGCCCGACACCTATCGCGGCGAGGAGGGCCTGCGCCGCTACTTCGACTCCTTCTACGAGGCGATGGACGAGATCCACCTCGACCCGCACCGCTTCCACGACGTCGGCGACAAGGTCGTGGTCGAGTTCACCCTGCGGGCACGGGGGCGGACGACCGGGATCGAGACCTCGATCGACGCGGTCAGCACCTGGACCGTCGAAAACGACCTCGCCCGCCGGGTCGACTTCTACCCGAGCCTCGAGCAGGCGCTGAGCGCCGCCCGCTACTCGTAGAGGGCGATGTAGAACTGCTCCTCGTACATGAGGCTGCCGCCGAACGTCACCGCGGTGCCTCCCTGGCAGGCGGAGGTGTCCTGCAGCAGCACCTGCGGAGCCACGGCCGCCGATCTCGGAGTCACCTGGACATGACGCGGGTTGAAGCCGATCCCTCTGATGCAGAAGGCGCCGTTGTTGACGCTGATGTTCGAGTCGGCTATCCCCTTCGAGCGCGCCTCGTCGACGTCGTCGGGCCCGAGCACCAGCGCGAAGGCGCGGGGTCCCGGCGGCTCGGCATCGAGCCGACCCTATCCCAAGACGCGACGCACCTGGTCGGCCGCGAGCGCGCCCTGGCGCACGATCACGGGCTCTCCCCCGTCCTCGATCGCGGTGATGTCGATCACGGTCGAGGGTGAGCCGCTGAGCTCGCCTCCGTCGAGCGCGAGGTCGACGGCGGCGACGATCTCAGGGTCGAGGTCTTCGAAGCGCGACGCAGCAGGCTCGCCCGAGCGGTTGGCCGAGGTCTGAAACACCGCGCACGCGGCTCCCGCCAGAGGGCCATCGATCAGCCGCAGGCCTAGCCGCTCGGGATCCGAGCCGCAGGCGAGCGGGTAGCGGCGCTCGGGGTTGGCGACGACCAGGGTGACCGGGCCGGGAAGCAGCGCGGCGAGCGCGTCGCGCGTTCGCGGGCCGAGCGCCGAGACGATCTCGCGCATCGCCAGCGGGGCGAAGTACATGACCGCCGAGGGCTTGGCGGCGTCGCGGCCCTTGAGCCGGTGGATTCGCTCGATCGCGTCGGCGCGAGTCGGATCGCAGGCGAGGCCGTAGAGCCCGTCTGCGGGAAATAAAGCGACGCCGCCGGCGAGCACGCAGGCCTCGAACTCGGCTCTCATCTCCAGCCCGCCACCAGCCGCTCGATCCCGCCGAGGTCGCGACGGGTCTCGACCCGCTCGAACCCGGCCCGGCGGACCAGCTCGGCGACGGTTGCCGCCTGTCGCGCTCCGACCTCCAAGCCCACCGCATGCGCCGTCAGCGCACCGGTCGCCAGCTCACCGAGCAGGCGGTCGATCGCCTCGAGGCCGGTCGGGCCGGCGACCAGCGCCTCGTACGGCTCGTGACGGTTGATCTCGGGCTGCAGACCCGCCCACTCGGCCTCGCCCACGTAGGGCAGGTTTGCCAGCAGCAAGTCGAAGCGCCCGCCCGCGGGGATCGAGCCGTGGACGAGCCGGACCCGGTCGGCCAGGCCGAGCCGCCCGCGGTTGGACTCGGCGACCGCCAACGCGCCGAGCGAGACGTCGGTCGCCACCACCTCGACCTCGGGTAGCTCATCGGCGACCGCGAGCGCGATCGCGCCCGACCCGGTGCCGACGTCAATCACCGTCTGCGGCTCGAGCTCGAGCGCCAGATCGACCAGCAGCTCGCTCTCCGGCCGCGGGACCAGCACCCGCGCATCGACCTCGAGCTCGATTTGCCGGAACCCCTTTCGGCCGAGGATGTATGCAAGCGGCTCGCGCACGATCCGCCGACGCACCATCGCCCCGAACAGGCGAGCTTCGGCCGCCTCCACCCCGCGCTCGGGAGTGGCGGCGAGCCGAGCCCGGTCGCGCCCGGTGGCCCGTTCGAGCAGCAACTCGGCATCCAGCCTCGGCGAGTCGGCCCCCGCCGCCGCGAGCGCGTCGGTGGCCGAGGCGAGGGCCTCGCCGACCGAGCCCGCGATCGTCGCGCTCATCACGCCTCGGCCGTCTGGGCCTCGAGCCGGGCGCGCTTCTCCTCCGAGGCGAGGGCGCCGGTGAACTCGCTGAGGTCGCCGCCGAGGACCTCGTCGAGATTGTGGGCGGTGAGCTTGATCCGGTGGTCGGTGACCCGGCCTTGAGGAAAGTTGTAGGTGCGGATCTTCTCCGAGCGCTCGCCCGTGCCGACCTGCGAGCGGCGGTCGGCGGCGATCTCTGCACGCTGCTCGGCGAGCGCCCGCTCGTAGATCCGCGCTCGCAGCACCCGCATCGCCTTCTCGCGGTTCTGCAGCTGCGACTTCTCGTCCTGCATCGAGACCACGATCCCAGTCGGACCGTGGGTGATCCGAACGGCCGAGTCGGTTGTGTTCACCGACTGGCCTCCGGGGCCCGAGGAGCGGTAGACGTCGACCTGGAGGTCCTCGGGCGCGATCTCGACCTCGACCTCCTCGGCCTCGGGGAGCACCGCGACAGTCGCGGTTGAGGTGTGGATGCGGCCCTGGGACTCGGTCTTCGGCACCCGCTGCACCCGGTGGGTGCCGCCCTCGAACTTGAACACCGAGTAGGCCCCATCGCCGCGGATCTCGAAGGTGACCTCCCTGAACCCGCCGACCTCGGCGGGTGACTGCGAGAGCACTTCGATCGTGAAGCCTCGCTCCTCGGCGTAACGGGAGAGCATGTTGAACAGGTCGCCCGCGAACAGCGCCGCCTCATCGCCGCCGGCGCCTGCCCGGATCTCGATGATCACGCTCTTGTCGTCGTTGGGATCGCGCTCGACGGTCGCCAGGCGCAGCTCGTCCTCGAGCGCCCGCAGCCGCTCGGGGGACTCAGCGACCAAGGCGCGCAGCTCCTCGTCCTCATCGCCCTCGGAGAGCAGCTCGCGAGCGCCTTCGAGGTCGCCAGTGAGTCGGCGCCACCGCGCCGCGAGCTCGCTTGCGGGCTCGAGCGCGCTGTACTCGCGCCCGACCTCGGCGTAGCGCTCGCGATCGGCGATCACCGCGGGGTCCGACATCTGGCGCTGGAGCTCGGCGAAGCGCTCCTCGACCTGGTCGACAAGCTTCTCGATCACGAAGCTGAGGCTACCGGCGGTCGCCGCAGCCGCACACGCGACGCGACCCGGGCGGGGGCGCCAATCCGCCGGGGCGACTTCTTGTCGGTATGCGCCCGAAACTCGCCCCGGCGGCCTCCGCGGACGCGAACGTGGCCGCGATCGCCGCCCGCCAGTACGGGGTCGCCACCCTTGCTCAGCTGCTGGAGGCGGGGCTTACGCCCGCCGGCGTCCACAGACGCGTCGCGGCGCGCCGGCTGCACAGGGTCCACCAAGGCGTTTATGCGGTCGGACATCGGTCGATTCCCGACCGCGGCCGGTGGCTCGCGGCGACGCTGGCCTGCGGTTCGAGCGCCGCGCTCAGCCATCGCAGCGCAGCGGAGCTCTGGGGGCTGTTGGCGCCGCTCGGCGGCCGGGTGCACGTGACGATTCCAGGCCGCGCGGGACGGGCCCGCCGAGCGGGGATCAGGATCCATCGACCCCGATCCTTCGATGCTTCACTGACCGCGGTCCACCACGGGATCATCGTGACCACGGTCGCGCGGACGATCACCGACCTCCCGCGGTCGGTCCCGCGGCCGGTGCTCAGACGGGCGATCCGTGAGGCCGAGTTCAGAGGCATGCCGACCGGCGGCGCGAACCCCGATCGCACGCGCAGTGAACTCGAGCGGGCCTTCCTCGAGATCTGCCGGCGCCACGCGGTGCCCGAGCCCGAGGTGAACGTGCGAGTCGGGCGGTTCACGGTCGATTTCCTCTGGCGCCGGCAAGGACTCGTGGTCGAGGTCGACGGCTACGCCTACCACCGCGGCCGCCAAGCGTTTCGCGAAGATCGCGACCGCGATCTCGAGCTCGCCGCGCTGGGCCTCACGGTCCATCGTTTCGCCGACTCACGGATCGCCGAGGACCCGCAGGGTGTCGGCGCGACCACGCGGGAGCTGCTCGGGCGAGCCGGCGCTCGCGGGCCATGTGGGGCGAGGAAAGATCGCTGAGCGAGCGAAACTCGCCCCGGCGGACTGGCGGCGCACCGGCGGAACGGCACGTGGCGTGCGGGCGGGCGGGCGGGCGTGCGGGCGGGGTGGGCGGGCGGGGCGCCGCCCTCAGGCGACGATCTCGATCGCTTCAGCCTCTTGCTTCGAGCCCCCGGGGCTCTCGACCGCCAGCACCGCCCCGAGCGCCGCGATCGCGACCGCGAGCTGCGCGCGGTCGGGCTCGCGGGTGGTCAGGTTCTGCAGCATCAAGCCGGGCCACATCAGGGCGCGCACCCAGCGCCGGCGCCGGTTGCGCCCCGCCCATTTGATCACCTCGTAGGAGAGTCCGGCGATCAGCGGGATCCCGAGGATCCTCGATGCCACCAGCCAGTACCACTCGGGCAGACCGATCGGGGCGAAGACGAAGATCGCGAGCACCATCACGATCAGCAGGAAGCTGGTGCCGCAGCGCGGGTGCAGGCGCGAGTAGGTCGCGGCGCGCTCCGGCACCAGCTGATCGCCGGCCTCGTAACAGGAGATCGTCTTGTGCTCGGCGCCGTGGTACTCGAACAACCGGCGCAGGTCGCGCAGCCGGCTGATCGCGACGATGTAGCCGATGAAGATCGCGGTCCGCAACAGCCCTTCGACCAGCCAGAAGAGGAAGGCCGAACCCAGCTGATCGGAGATCAGGCTGGTCGCGCCGACCGGGACGACGAAGAAGAGGCCGATCGCGAGCGCGATCGAGAAGCCGATCGTCAGTGCCCAGGTGAGCCCGCCGATCGGCTCGGGCTCCTCACCCTGCTCCTCGACCAGCTGGGCGTTGGCCGAGATCGCCAGTGCCCGGAAGCCGATCTTGAGCGACTCCCCGAGCGCGACAACGCCGCGGATCACCGGCAGGCGCAGGAGACGGTGGCGCTTCGCCCAGGAGACCAGCGGCTCGGAGGTGACCTCGATCGCGCCGCCGGGCGCCCGGACCGCGACCGCCCAGGTCGAGACCCCGCGCATCATCACGCCCTCGAGCACCGCCTGCCCACCGATCGGCGCGTCGCGCGAGGCGACCGGCATGCCGTCCGGCATCCGGGCACCGTCGAGGCTCGGGCTCACGGCCGGATCGTCAGGAGCGCTTGCTGCGGGCCTGGCGGCGCTTGAAGCGCTCGACCCGTCCACCGGTATCGACCAGCTTCTGCTTGCCCGTGTAGAACGGGTGACAGTCGGAGCAGATCTCGACGTGGAGCTCGGGCTTGGTCGAGCGGGTGTAGAACTCGTTGCCGCACGAGCAGCGCACGTGAGCGAGCTGGTATTCGGGATGGATACCGGTCTTCATCGTCACTCGATTCTAGCGACGCGTAGTCTGGCGGCCCGTGTATCGGCGAATCCTGATCGGGTACGACGGCGGCGACAGCGGCGGCGACGCGCTGGCGCTCGCGCGGGGGCTGGCGGCGATCGAGGGCTCGCGGCTGATCTTGGCCGCGGCGCTCGAGCTCGATCCGCTGGCGACCCCCGCCGACGCCTACGAGCGGGCGCTCGATGAGGCCGAGGACCGGCTCTCGGCAGCGGCGCGGTCGGTGCTCGGTGAGACCCCGTTCGAGCTGCGGATCGTCGGCGGCGTCTCGCCGCCGCGGGCGCTGAGCGAGTTCGCCGAGGCCGAGCGTGCCGACGTGATCGTGATCGGCTCGACCCATCGCGAGGGCATCGGCCGGGTGCTGCCCGGCAGCGTCGGCGAGCGTCTGCTGCACGGGGCGCCGTGCGCGGTTCTCGTCGCCCCGAGCGGCTTCGCCGGGCGCGGGCGGCTCGAGATCGCCGCGGTCGGGGTCGGCTTCGACGGTGGCGACGAGGCCGGTCACGCCCGCGAGGTCGCCGCCTCGCTCGCCGACGACCTCGGCGCCTCGCTGGAGACGATCACGGTCGCCGCATCGGATGGCGATCCGGCCGAGGTGCTCGTCCGCCGTGCCCGCGATCTCGACCTGCTGGTGGTCGGCTCGCGCGGCTACGGACCCGTCCGCCACGCGCTGCTCGGCGGGGTGTCGAGCGAGGTCATGCGCACCGCCTCGTGTCCGGTGCTGGTCGTTCCCCGCGCTGCGACGGCGCCGACCTAACCGCGCAGCGCTTCGAGCAGGCCCGCGAGCGTCTCCCCTGCCTCGGCCCGCGCCCGGGCTGGATCTTCGGCGCGGGCAACGAGCATCGCGATCTCGTCGAGCGCGCCGAGCAACGCATGAGCGAGCGGGTCGACGGGCTGGCGACGTATCTCACCCGCGGCGATCCCGGCCTCGAGCAGGCCGGAGATCAGCCCGAGGCCGTACCGGGCGCCGATCTCGCGCCAGCGCTCCCAACCGAGCACCGCGGGCGCGTCGAGCAGCGCGATCTGCTGGACCTCGGGATCGAGACAGCGATCGAGGAAGAGCTCGGCGCCGGCGATCAGGGCATCGAGCGGCCCCGATCGCGGGCCCACCCTCGAGGCGACGTCCTCGACCACCTCCGTCTCGATCTGCTCGTAGACGGCGGCGAGCAGGTCCTGCTTGCCGGCGAAGTGGTGATAGAGCGCGCCCCGAGTCACCCCCGCCTCGCGCACGATCTCCTCGGTTCCGACCCCTGCGTAGCCGCGCTCGGCGAACAGCCGTCGTGCCGCCCCGAGCAGCGCGGCGCGAGTGCTCTCGGATCGTTCGGCTTGGGTTCTCCTTGACATACAGGTTGTATGTATGTTATTACCCGAGCATGAAGACCGCAGAGACTCCCGCCGGCACTATCCACTATCGAGACCGCGGCGACGGCGAGCCGATCCTGTTCGTCCACGGCCTGCTCGTCGACGGCCGGCTCTGGGACGGTGTCGCCGAGCGTCTCTCGGACTCGCACAGGTGCGTCGTCGCCGACTGGCCGATGGGCTCCCACCGCACGCCGATGAATCCCGACGCCGACCTCTCCCCGCCGGCGATCGCCGAGCTGATCGTCGACTTCCTCGACGCGCTCGGGCTCGCCCGGGCGACCGTGGTCGGCAATGACTCGGGCGGGGCCGTCTCGCAGATGCTGACCGCCGCTCACCCCGACCGCGTCGAGCGGCTGATCCTGACCAACTGCGACCTGTTCGAGAACTTCCCGCCGTTTCCGTTCAACCTGATGCCGCCGCTGGCGCGGCTGCCGGGCGGGATGACCGTGCTGACGACGCTGTTCAGGGTCGGCGCCGTCCGCCGGGCGACCTACGGGATGCTCGCCAAGCACCCGATCCCCTCACGGTTGGTGGACGACTGGCTCGCGCCCTCGGCCGACCCGGCGATCCGCCGCGACGCGCAGAAGCTGATCGCAGGCGTGAACAAGCGTCAGACGCTCGCCGCGGCCGAGGGCCTGCGCGGCTTCGCGAAACCGATCCGGTTCGCCTGGGCGCCCGAGGACCGGTTCTTCGGAATCGAGCTCGCCCAGCGGCTCGCCGCGAGCGTCCCGGACGGCCGGATCGAGCGGATCGCCGACGCGGGGACGTTCGTCCCGCTCGATCAGCCACAGCGGCTCGCCGAGCTGATCGACGGCTTCATCGGCGAGCCGGACGCCGCCGGTCAGTCCGAGGCCCTCAGCCCCCAGGGCGGGGTCGCGAGCTCGACCGTGCCGCCGGCGACGACCCGCAAGACCCCGGACATGTGAGCTCCGATCCCGCGCTCGGGGAGCGCGACCTCGACCTCCACTGTGCCGGCGTCGCGAGAGATCACCCGCGCCGGGCCGAGCGAGGCGAGCACGTCGTGCATCTGATCGTTGCCGGCCAGCAGCAGGGCCGTGAAGCGTTCGATCCCCTCCTCGCGCGCCCGGTCGGCCAGCAGGCTGCAGAGCACCGTCCCCAGCCCCCTGCCCTGCCACTCGTCGATCACGGTGACGGCCGCCTCGGCGCTGACGGAGTCCTCGAGGCGGACGAAGCGACCGATCCCGACCCCGTCGCGCGATCGCGGGTCGAAGGCGGCAAGCGCCTCGTGGTCGCGGTGGTCGACCTCGGTCAGGTAGCGCAGCTGCGACTCGCTCAGCTCCGAGATCGAGGTCATGAAGCGTTGGTAGCGCGACCGCTGGCTGAGCTTCTCGAAGGCCGCGGCGATCGCCGGACCGTCATCCGGCCGCACCGGGCGGACGACGACCTCGGAGTCGTCGCGCAGCCTGACCCGGAGCTCGGTGGCCGTCAGACCTCCTGATAGAGCGGGCCGTCGCCGCCCTCGGGCATGGTCAGGCGCCCGCCCTTCGCGTTGATCGCGCCGCACTGGACGCAGTTCGAAGCGGTCACGTGCACGTCGACCTGCTGGGCTCCGTTGTCGAGCTGGTCCGCGGGAATCTCGTAGACCTGCGCCGGACACAGGTTGACCCAGGTCTTGGCGAGCTCGAGCGGGACGTGGGTTTGCACCTTGACGTGGTTGGGGGCGTCGTCGCGGGTCGCGTTGCCCGAGAGGAAGACGGAGTCGAGCTTGTTGAAGGTGACCTCGTTGTCGGGCTTCGGGTAGCTCTTGGCTGCGCCGCCGTCGGCCATCGGCAGCTCGGTGTCGGGGTCGTACTTCCACCTGCCACCGGGAAACAGGCCCTTGGTGATCGTCATCGCGCTCGCGATCGCGCCGCCGACGAAGAACCCCTTCGAGAACGGCTGGCGCATGTTGCGCGACTCGAACAGGTCGCTCTCGATCGCCGACTTTCGGACCGCCTCGTCGTAGGCCGAGAGGTTGACCGAATCGCGCTTCAGCGCCTCGAAGATCGCCTCCGCTGCATAGATGCCGGCGTAGATCGCGTAATGGACGCCCTTCAGGGTCGGCACGTTGACCATGTTCGCCGCGTCGCCGGCTATCGCCAGCCCGGGAACCGAGAGGCTGCGGGGCATCGAGAAGTAACCGCCCGAGGGGATCGTCTTCGCGCCCCAGGCAACGCGCTTGCCGCCGGCGAGCAGCTTGGAGACGAAGGGGTGCGTTTTCAGCTCCTGGAGCAGATCGTGGGCCGAGAGGGTGGAGTCGGTGTAGTCGAGGCCGATGACCATGCCGATGCAGAGCTTGTCGGTCCCCATCGGGTAGATGAAGCTGCCGCCGAACTCGTTCCACTTGGCGCGCTTTCGCAGTGGCCAGCCCATCGTGTGGATGACGCGGTCGAGCGGCTCGGGAACCTCCCAGACCTCCTTCACCCCGAGCTCCCAGCGAACCGGCAGTGAGCCGTGCAGGTCGAAGTAGTCGAGCGCCGCCTGGGTCAGGTGCCCGAGCGTGCCCTCGGCCAGGACCGTGGTCTTCGCGACCACGTCCGAGCCTGGCTCGAAGTTGCCGAGCTGCTCGCCGTCCTTGCCGCGGCCGCGGTCGCCCGAACGAATCCCACGGACGATCCGGTCGGAGACCAGCAGCCGGTCGGCGACCGTCTCGGTGAGGATGTAGGCGCCCTTCTCCTCGGCCCGCTCAGCCAAGAAGCGCGACAGCTTCGAGATCGAGATCACGTAGTTGCCGTGGTTGCGGAAGTTCGGCGGCATCGGCTTCAGCGGCAGCGCCGCCCGTTTGGTCAGCAAATAGACCGCGTCCTTGGTCACCTCCTGGTAGGCGAACGGCCAGTCCGAAGGGTCGAGGTCGGGAAACAGCTCACGCATCGCCGAGGGGTTCATGTTGGCGCCGCTGAGCGTGTGCGCTCCGCACGCCTTGCCCTTCTCGATCACGGCCACCGGAACCTCGCCGAGCTTCTCCGTCAGCTCGGGCTCATCGGCGAGCAGATCGCACAATCGGTTGGCGCAGGCGAGCCCCGCGGGACCACCGCCGACGATCGCCACACCGACCTCGATCCGCTCGTCCTCGGGATCGGTCGGTTCGGCGATCAGCTCGAGATCGTCGAACTTCGGCGGGTAGTCCGCCGGCTCCACCCCGATCGCCATCGGCGGCTCAGCCGCCCTTCTTCGCCTTCACGGCCTCGGTCAGCTTCGGCAGGATCTTGTGCAGATCGCCGACCACACCGAGGTCGCAGAACTCGAAGATCGGCGCGTTCGGGTCCTTGTTGACGGCGAGGATGTTCTCGGCGTTCTGCATCCCGACCTTGTGCTGGATCGCGCCGGAGATCCCGGCCGCGAGGTAGAGCTTCGGGGCGACCGTCTTGCCCGTCTGCCCGATCTGGGCGGCGTACGGATACCAGCCGGCGTCGACGACCGCCCGGGTGGCGGCGACTGCGCCGCCGAGGGCACCGGCGAGGTCCTCGGCGAGCGAGAAGTTGTCCTTCTCACCGAGGCCGCGACCGCCGCCGACGAGGATCTCGGCGTCCTCGATGTTGACGTCGGCGCCCCGCTGCTCACCGCGCTGGCGCATGCGCGCCTTGCTCGACCACTCCGAGAGCTCGACCTCGACGTCGACCACCTCGGCCTGCTCGCCCGAGCCGTCGTTGACGTCGAAGGCGTTCAGCCTGCCGATGATGATCCCGGGCTCGCCGACGTAGCCGACGTCGACGATCGCCGAGTCCTGCAGCACAGGGCGCTCGGAGACGAGCTTGCCGTCGGCGGCCTTGACCGCGGTCACCTCCATGGTCACGCCCGCGTTCAGCCGGGCGGTCAGGCCGGCGCCGATCTCGAAGCCGAGCAAACCGCCGCCGAACAGGGCATAGGAGAAGCCCTCGTCGGAGATCACCTTGGCCATCGCGTCGACGATCGGCTGCGCCAGGCCCTCGGGCACCGACCCGGCGCGAAAGACGCGCTTGGCACCGTGCTTGCCGAGGTTCGCTGCGGCCTCGTCGGAGACCTCGCCGACCACCAGCGCCGCGGCCTCGGTGCCGAGCTCATCGGCGAGCTTCGCCGCCTCGGAGATCGCCCCGAGCGAGTTGTTGTTGAAGTTGCCCTCGTCGTCGTGGAGGGCGTAGACCAGAATGCCTGCCATCAGTGGCTCCTTTCGTCGGCGGAAGTGGCCACTTAGATCAGCTTCCTCTCGTCGAGCCAGGCGACGATCTTCTCGACCGTCTCACCCGTGTCCTCGTCCTCGAACACCTCGCCCGCCTCCTTGCTCGGCGGCGGGTTGATCTCGAGCACCTGAGTCTTCGATCCGCCCTCGCCGACCTCGGCGGCGTCGATGCCGACGTCACCGGTTGCCCTGGCGTCGAGCGGCTTCTTCTTCGCCCCCATGATCGCCTTCAGGCTCGGGTAGCGCGGCTCGTTGATCGCGTCACCGACCGAGATCACGGCGGGAAGCTCGATCTCGACCGTGTCGTAGCCGTACTCGGCCTGGCGCTCGCAGACGAGCTTGCCGTCCTCGATCTCGATCTTGATCACCTGGGTCAGCGACGGCATCTTCAGGTGATCGGCGACGACCGCCCCGATCGTGTAGCACTCGCCATCGTCGGACTGCTGGCCGAGCAGGACGAGGTCGGGCGCCTCGGACTCGAGCACCTTTGCGAGCGCGTAGCCGGTGGCGCAGACGTCGGAGCCCTCGAGCGCGCCGTCGGTGAGCTGAACCGAACGGTCCGCACCGAGCGCTACGGCCTTGTGGAGCGCCCGCACCGAGCTCTCGGGGCCCATGGTCACCGCGACGATCTCGTCCACCTCGGCTCCGTTGTCGCCCTCGCGGATCTGCATCGCCGCCTCGATCCCGTGCGTGTCGAATGGGTTCAGGTTCTTCTCGCCGGAGCGGTCGAGCCGCTTCGTGCCCGGATCGAGCCGCTTCTGCACCGCGGCGTCCGGGACCTCCTTGACGAGACAGCAAATCTTCAAGTCGGGTCCTCCTTAGGGGGCTGAGGCGCGAGATCTTACCGATTTGACTGATTAGTCAATCGGGACGGAGGGCGGCCGTCAGACGCGCTCGGCGACCGCCGCCTCGATGAACTCGACGATCTCGTCGGTGGACGAGCCGGGGGTGAAGACCTCGGCGACCCCGAGCTTTTTCAGCTCCTCGATGTCCTCGGCGGGGATCGTGCCACCAACCGTGATCACCACGTCCTCGACCCCCTGATCCGAAAGCAGCTCGACCACCCGCGGGACCAGGGTCATGTGCGCGCCGGAGAGGATCGAGAGCCCGATCGCGTCGGCGTCCTCCTGGATCACGGTGGCGGCGATCTGCTCGGGGGTCTGGTGAAGGCCCGTGTAGATCACCTCCATCCCGGCATCGCGCAGCGCCCGGGCGATGATCTTGGCGCCGCGATCGTGGCCGTCGAGGCCCGGCTTGGCGACCACGACGCGGATCTTTCGGCCCTCGCTCATCGCCGGGAGGGTAAACGGTCGCGGCGCCTCAGAACTGCGGCCGCTCGGTGTAGGTACCGAAGACCTGCTGCAGCGCGGCGACGATCTCGCCCTCGGCCGCGCGGGCGCGGGCGCAGGCGATGATCGGCTCGATCAGGTTGGCGTCGGTGGCGGCGGCGGCGCTGAGCTCGCCAAGGGTGCGCTCGACCTCGCCCTGATCGCGGGCCGCCTTGGTGCGCTCGAGGCGCCGCCGCTGGCGCTGCTCGGCACCCGGGTCGGGACGGTGGATCTCGGTCAGCTCGTCGTCGGCGACCCGGTAGTCGTTGACGCCGACGACGATGCGCTCGCCCGAGTCGACCTCGCGCTGGTAGGCAAAGGCGGCATCGGCGATCTCGCGCTGGGGAAAGCCCTGCTTGATCGCCTCGACCATGCCGCCCAGCCCGTCGATGCGGTCGAAGTACCGATAGGCCTCGGCCTCGAGCTCGTCGGTGAGCTTTTCGACGAAATAAGCGCCGGCGAGCGGGTCGGCGGTGTTGGTGACCCCGGACTCGTGGGCGATCACCTGCTGGGTGCGCAGCGCCACCCTGACCGCCTCGGCGGTCGGCAGCGCCAGCGCCTCGTCGAAGGAGTTCGTGTGCAGCGACTGCGTTCCCCCGAGAACCCCGGCGAGGGCCTCGATCGTCGTCCGGACGATGTTGACCAGCGGCTGTTGGGCGGTCAGGCTGACGCCGGCGGTCTGGGTGTGAAAGCGCATCATCTGCGAGCGCTCGGAGCGCGCTCCGTAGGTGTCGCGCAGCTCGCGCGCCCAGATCCGCCTGGCGGCGCGGTACTTGGCGATCTCCTCGAAGAAGTCGATGTGGGCGTTGAAGAAGAACGAGAGCCGGGGGGCGAAGGCGTCGATCTCGAGCCCGCGCTCGAGCGCCCGCTCGACGTAGGTGAAGCCGTCCTTGAGCGTGAAGGCGAGCTCCTGGGCGGCGGTCGAGCCGGCCTCGCGGATGTGGTAGCCCGAGATCGAGATCGGGTGCCAGCGCGGCATCTCTGCGGCGCAGTAGTCGACCATGTCGGTGACCAGCCGCATCGCCGGCTCGATCGGAAAGCACCACTCCTTCTGGGCGATGTACTCCTTCAGGATGTCGGTCTGGATCGTCCCCCCGAGGCGCTTTGCCTCGATCCCCTTCTCCTCGGCGGCGACCACGTAGAAGGCCAAGAGGATCGCCGCCGGGGCATTGATCGTCATCGAGACGGTCACCTGGTCGAGCGCGATCCCCGCGAACAGCGCCTCCATGTCGTCGACGGTGTCGACCGCCACCCCCTCGACCCCGACCTCGCCCGCAGAGCGCTCGTGGTCTGAGTCATAGCCCATCAGGGTGGGCATGTCGAAGGCGGTCGAGAGCCCGTGCTGGCCGGCATCGAGCAGATAGCGAAAGCGCTCGTTGGTCTCCTCCACGGTGCCGAAGCCGGCGAACTGGCGCATCGTCCACAGCCGCCCCCGATACATCGAGGGATAGATCCCGCGGGTGAACGGGAACTCGCCGGGGTGGCCGAGCTTCTCGGCGGCGTCGAAGCCCTCCAGGTCGGCGTCGGTGTAGAGGGGCGAGACCGGGTGGCCCGAGAGGGTGGTGAAGTTGGCCTCTCGCTGGGGAGTCTTGCCGGTCGAGATCGCCATCAGAAGAAGTCTAGATGCGAGCGCGGGAGATCCTGTGTCGGCTGAGCAGGCCGGCGCCCGCGAGTGCCACGGTGAACCCGGCGACGGCGAGCCGGCGGCCGAGCTTCTCGAACCGCATCACCCGCCAGCCCTGCTCGCGGGCGATTCGGGTGAGCTCCTCGTCGGGGTTGACCACGACCGGGTTGCCGACCGCCCGCAGCATCGGCAGGTCCGAGACCGAGTCGGAGTAGGCGTAGGAGGCCTCGAGGTCGATCTCGTGATCGGCGGCGAACTCGCGCATCGCCTCGACCTTGCCCTCGCCGTACATGAACGCACCGCCGAGATCGCCGGTGAACAGGCCGTCCTCGCCGATCTCATAGGCCGTACCGATGCCGCCATCCATGTAGAGGATTCGGGCGAGCAGCTTGACCAGCTCGTCGCCGGCGGCGCTGACGATGAAGGTCGGGCGCCCGGCGTCCTGGTGCGAATAGACCTCCTCCAGCATCTCCGGATAGATCCTCGGCAGCACGCCGACCAGGACCTCGGGCGCCAGGCGCGCGATCTGGCGCGCCGACACTCCCGCGAAAACCTGCTTGATCTCGCCGAGCAGCCGCTCGGTCGCCTGATCGGTCGACCCGCGCAGTCGAAAGCGCATCGCATCGACCCCCCAGCGGGCCATCTGGCGACGGCTGATCAGCCCGGCCTTGGTCGCCGCGCGCGCCCAGGGCAACCCCGAGGACCCTGAGATCAGCGTCCGGTCCAGGTCGAAGAAAGCAGCTGAGCGGCTTTCCTCGACACCGGCCTCCCGCGTGCTCCGCTTCGCGTCCGCCGCGGGAGGGTCTGCCGCGGAACGAGGAATCGCTGCCCCCTAGGCTCCGTCGACCTCGATCACGATCGCATCGCCCTGCCCGCCGCCCGAGCAGATCGCGGCGCAGCCCAGACCGCCACCGCGGCGGCGTAGCTCGTGCACGAGCGCGCCGACGATCCGGGCGCCGGAGGCGCCGATCGGGTGGCCGAGCGCGATCGCGCCGCCGTTGACGTTGACCTTGTCCTCATCGACGCCGAGCATGCGCACCGAGTTGAGCGCAACCGAGGCGAACGCCTCGTTGATCTCCCACAGATCGACCTCGTCGGCCGAGCGGCCGATCTTCTCGAGCGCCTGATGAGCCGCCCTGGCGGGAGTCTTGGCGAGGTAGGCGAAATCGTCGGCGACGGCGCCGTAGGACAGAACCCGTCCCAGAGGGGCGCGCCCGTTGGCCTCGGCCCACTCGCCCGAGGCCACCACCACCGCCGCCGCGCCGTCGTTGACGCCCGGCGCGTTGCCCGCCGTGTGGGTCGCATCCTCACCGCCGACGGGGCGCAGCTTGGCCAGCGACTCGACGCTCGAGTCCGGCCGAATCGCCTCATCGGCCTCGACCACGTTCTCGGCCTTGCGGCTCTTCACGGTCACCGAGACGATCTCCTCGGCGAGCCGGCCGTCGTCGGTCGCCTTCGCGGCGAGCTGGTGCGAGCGCGCGGCCCAGCGATCCATGTCGGCACGGGTGATCTCGAGCTCGTTGCCGACCTCGCTCGCCTCGTTGATCATCTGCTTGTCGGTGAACGGGTTGGTGAGCCCGTCGTGGGTCATCGAGTCGACGGCCTGGACGTCGCCCATGCGAAAACCGAACCGAGCCCCCGGGAGCAGGTAGGGCGCGTTCGACATCGACTCCATCCCGCCGGTGACGCCGAGCGCGAGATCCCCAGCGCGGATCGCCTGGTCGGCGAGCCCGATCGCCCTCATCCCCGATGCGCAGACCTTGTTGATCGTCTCCGACGGCACCTCCTTCGGGATCCGGGCCTTGATCTGGGCCTGGCGCGAGGGGATCTGACCCTGACCCGCCTGCAGCACCTGTCCGTAGATCACCTGCTCGATCCGGCCGGGCTCGATCTCGGCGCGCTCGAGCGCGGCGCCGATCGCCTCGGCACCGAGGTCGGTAGCGTCCTTGGGAGCGAGAGCTCCGCCCATCTTTCCGAACGGGGTCCGCGCGGTGGCGAGGATCACTGTGTGCGACATGGGTCCTTTCTGGAAGGCGGCAACGGCAGCGGAGAGTGGCCCAATGCTAGATGAGCGCCGCGCGTCGGCCGGTATAGACTCGCCGCGGTGGAGCTCGATGTCGTAACGGCGGGGATCGAGGAGCTCGACGCCGATCTCGTCGTCGTCGCGCTCGCTGACGATGATCAGCTTCCGGCGGCGATTCGCGACGCTTCCGGCGCCGCCGCAGCCCGCTCCACCTCGAAGAAGCTCGCTCTGATCCACCCCCAGGGCTCCGCCGCGGTGCTCGTCGTCGGCGTCGGCGATCCGGACGAGCTCGACGCGGAGCGCCTGCGGGTGGCGGCGGCGATCGCGGCCAAGCGGGCCGCCGAGCTCGATGCCGGCTCGCTCGCCTGGATGGTTCCCGACGGCTCCCGAGCCGCCGAATCGGCCGCCGCCCTGGTCGAGGGGACGGTGCTTGCGGACTATCGCTTCGATCGCTTTCGCTCGCGCGAACCCGACGAGCCCGCCCCAACCCGGCTGCGCCGACTGGTGCTCACAACCGGCGAGCCCGACCTGGTCGCCCCCGAGGCGACGATCGCCAAGCTCGCCGCCGAGGCGGCCAATCGGGCGCGCGAGCTCCAGAACCTGCCCTCGAACGAACTCGATCCCGAGGCGCTGGCCGCACGCGCTCGCGAGCTCGGCGCCGACGATCGGATCGAGGTCGAGGTGCTCGATCGCGAGGCGATCCGAGCGGCCGGCATGGGCGGTCTGGTCGCGGTCTCACAGGGAACCGCCGCCGAGCCCCGGCTGATCGCCCTGCGCTACAGCGGCGGCGGCCAGGGACCGAGCATCGGCTTCGTCGGCAAGGCGGTGACCTTCGACAGCGGCGGGATCTCGATCAAGCCATCGGCGGCGATGCACGAGATGAAGATGGACATGTCGGGCGGCGCCGCCGTGCTCGAGGCGTTCGCGGCGATTGCCGAGCTCGGCCTCGAGCTCGAGCTGGTCGCTGCGATTCCGGCGACCGAGAACATGCCCAGCGGGACCGCTACCAAGCCCGGCGACATCATCACCCAGCTCAACGGCAAGACGGTCGAGGTCAACAACACCGACGCCGAGGGCCGGCTGATCCTCGCCGACGCGCTCACCTACTGCGTGCGCGAGCTCGGCGCCGAGCGGCTGGTCGACGTGGCGACGCTCACCGGCGCGGTCGTGATCGCGCTCGGCTCGACCTACGCGGCGCTGATCTCCAACGACGACGAGTGGGCGGCAGCGGTTGCGGCGGCGGCGACCGAGAGCGGTGAGCTCGCCTGGCGGCTGCCGCTGCACCCCGAGTACAAGGAGCTGACCAGGGGCGAGGCGGCCGACCTGACCAATGCGGCGACGAAGCGCAAGGCGGGGACGATCTACGCCGGATCGTTCCTGGAGGAGTTCACCGACGGCGTACCGTGGGTCCACCTCGACATCGCCGGGACGGCTTGGGACACCGGCCGCGAGTACGTCGGCAAGGGCGCCAGCGGATTCGCCACCCGATTGCTGATCCGGCTCGCCCGCGACCTGGCCGGCGCCGGACCCTGAGCGGCCCGGTCTAGGCTCCACGCCTTGGACTTCGCGCTCTCCGACGAACAGCGGCTGGTTCGCGACACGGTCCGCGACTTCGCCCGCGGCGAGGTGGCGCCGGTCGCCGGCGAGCTCGACCGGACCAAGTCGTTTCCCTACGAGATCGTCGCCAAGCTCGGTGAGCTCGGGCTCATGGGGATCCCGTTTCCGGAGCGTTACGGCGGCGGCGGCGGCGACTCGCTCTCCTACACGATCTGCGTCGAGGAGCTGACCAGGGTCGACTCGTCGGTGGCGATCACGCTCTGCGCCCACACCTCGCTCGGCACCCAGCCGGTCTACGTGTTCGGCTCCGAGGCGCAGAAGCGCGAGTTGCTGCCCGATCTCTGCGCGGGCCGAAAGCTCGGCGCCTTCGGGTTGACCGAGCCCGAGGCCGGCTCCGACGCCGGCAACACGCGGACAGTGGCGCGCCTCGAAGAGGGCGAGTGGGTGATCGACGGCGCCAAGCAATTCATCACCAACGCCGGGACCGAGATATCCGGCCACGTCGCGATCACCGCGCGCACCGGCGATCGCGAGATCTCGAACCTGATCGTCGAGCGCGGCACCCCGGGCTATGAGCAGGGGGAGCCCTACCGCAAGATGGGCTGGAACGCCTCCGACACGCGCCCGCTCAGCTTCAACGACTGCCGGGTTCGGGCCGACAACCTTCTCGGCCGACGCGGAGCCGGGCTGACGCAGTTCCTCCACATCCTCGACATCGGCCGGATCGGGGTCGCGGCGATGGGCGTCGGGCTCGCCCAGGGCGCGCTCGACGAAGCGCTCGCCTACGCCAAGCAGCGCCGTGCCTTCGGCCAGCCGATCTCGAAGTTCCAGGCGATCCAGGCCAAGATCGCCGACCTCTCGGCTCAGATCGAGGCCGCCCGGCTGCTCACCTACCGCGCCGCGCTCGAAAAGGACGCGGGCGAGTCGTTCACGCTGACCGCGGCGCAGGCGAAGCTGATCACCGGCCGGCTCGCGGTTCGCGCCACCGAGGAGGCGGTCCAGATCCACGGCGGCTACGGCTACATCGAGGAATACCCCGTCTGCAGGTTTTATCGCGACGCCAAGATCCTGACCATCGGCGAGGGCACCGACGAGGTCCAGCAGATGGTGATCGCGCGGGCACTGGGCTGCTGAGAGACCGCTCGCAGAGCCGAATTTCACCTAGTTTGCGGGTTCGTCACCGATCGCACAATTGTGCGTCCGGCGGGCGCGCTTAGACTTTTGCGACCTCGACCTCGACGCGGCCCCGAAAGGGGAGGTGCCATGGGAAACATGGAGAGCAACGAGAAGTTCCAGCAGCTGTCGGCCCTGCGCGAGGAGCTCGATCACCCGGCCGTGGTGGTGCCGATCTGCGTCAGCCGCCTCGACGGCAAGCCGCGCCAGCTCTCGCCGAAGGCGATGCAGTTCGCCGAGGCACTCTCGTTCTCGGACGGCTGGTCTCGGATCTCGGCAGCGCGCCGCCGCGACCTGGCGGCCTAATCTAGGTCCGGGTCCGCCCCCGCCTTCGCGAGCAACTCTCGCGCCGCGGTCGCGGGGTCGGTCTCGCGGCGCACCACGCGATCGAGCAGGTCGCCCCACTCCGGGTCGCTCTCGGTTCGCTGCTCGAGCTCTCGCCGCATCCGCGCGGCGGCGATCCCGAGCACCTCGGCCCGCAGGTTGCGGGCCCGACGCTCGGCCAGCGTGCCCTCCTCGGCGATCTGGCGGCGGTGGGCGTCGATCGACGCGACCAGCTCGGCGATCCCCTCCTCCCTCGTCGCCTCGGTGCGGACCACCGGCACCTTCCACGAGCGGCTCGGGCCGAGCGCCAGCACCGCCTTGACCTCGCGGACCATCGTCTCGGCGAGCGGGTGGTCGCACTTGTTGACCACGATCACGTCGGGGATCTCCATCACCCCGGCCTTGAGCGCCTGGATCGAGTCGCCCGAACCCGGCATCAGGGCGAGGACCACCGTGTCGGCATGGTCGACGATATCGATCTCCCCCTGGCCGACGCCCACCGTCTCCAAGAGGATCTCGTCCTTACCCGAGGCGTCCATCAGCAGCGCCGACTGAAGCGCGGCCTCAGCGAGGCCGCCGAGCGAGCCGCGGGTGGCCATCGAGCGGATGAAGACGCCGGGGTCGAGGAAGTGGTCGGCCAGCCGGATGCGGTCGCCGAGCACCGCTCCCTGGGTGAACGGGCTCGACGGATCGATCGAGAGCACGCCGATCTGACGGTCGCTCTTGCGCAGCTGCGCGCAGATCGCCGCGATCAGGGTGCTCTTGCCGACCCCGGGCGGACCGGTGAGACCGGTGATCCGCGCCTCGCCGGTGCGCGGGTAGAGCTCGGCGACCAAGCGGTCACCCTCGGGGTCGCGGTTCTCGACCATCGTGATCGCTCTCGCGAGGGCCCGCTTGTCGCCGGCGATCAGCCGCTCGGCGAGCGACTCGGTGGCGGCTGCCTCGGTCATGGCGGCGGAGTCTAGAGTCCGCTCGCCAGTGATCCGGACGCTTCGATTCCTGGCCGCAAAGCGGATGCTCAACCGGAAGTACCTGCGCCTGCTGTGGCGCTATCTGTGGCGGCGCCTGCTGACCCCGGCCGGCTGGCGCTGGGAGACCGACGGCCCGGTGTTCTTCGGCAAGAACCTCGAGCTGCAGATCGCGCGCCGGGGACGAGTCCGGTTCGGGCGCTTCGCATGGATCGGCGACGGAACCAAGATCCGCTGCCACGAGGGCGAGGTCGCGATCGGCGCGAAGACCGTGCTCGGGCAGGAATGCACGATCTCGGCCTATCGCCGGGTGCGGATCGGCGAGCAGTGCGTGGTCGCCGACCGTGCGATGTTCATCGACTTCGATCACGGAGTGGTCGAGGTCGAGCGACCGATCCGCCTCCAGGGGATCTACATGCGCGACCTCGAGGTCGGATCAAACGTCTGGATCGGCTACGGCGCCTGCTTGCTTCGCGGGGTCCAGGTGGGCGACAACTCGATCGTCGGCACCAACTCGGTGGTCACCCGCGACGTGCCCGCCAACGCGGTCGTCGGCGGGATCCCGGCGCGGATCCTGCGGATGCGAGAGGCACCTGAGACGCTGCGCTGGCCCGACCCGGTCGAGCCCGAGCCCGAGCCCGATTAGGCGCGAGCGGCCTCGCCGACGAGCTCGGCGTAGACGCCTGATGTGCTCTCGGCGACGTCGGCCCAGTCGAAGCGCAGGATGTGCTCGGAGCCCTCGGCGACCAAGCGGTCGCGCAGCCGGAGGTCGGTGAGCACGCTCTCCACCATCGCACCGAGCGCCTCGGGGTCACGGGCGCGGAAGCGAAGTCCGGCCGCGTTGTGGGGAACGACCTCCCGCAGACCGCCGGTGTCGGCGACGATGCACGGACAGCCCGATGCCATCGACTCGAGCGCGACCAGGCCGAAGGGCTCATAGATCGAGGGCACAACGCAGACGTCGGCGATCCGGTAGAGCGAGTGCAGAACGTCATCGCCGATCCAGCCGAGAAAGCTGCCGTGGGGATCGAGGCCGAGGTCGGTGGCCTGGCGGCGCAACTCGGCCTCGTGGGTGCCGGATCCGGCGACCAGAAAGCGGGTTCCCGGGACCGCTTCGATCAGCCGCGGCATCGCCTCCAGCGCGAGCTGAAAGCCCTTCTCGTAGACAAGCCGGCCGATCAACAGAACCAGCCGCTCGTCGGGGGCGGCGAACTCGGCCCGCAGGCCGGCGAGCTCGAGCCCGTTCTGGGCCTGCAGGTCGTCGGGGTCGATCCCGTTTGGGATCACCGCGACGCACTCCTCCTCGACCCCGAAGATGTCGGCGATCTGCTCCCGCATGTAATACGAGCAGGCGATCACCCGGTCGGAGCGGTTCGTGATCCAGCGCTCGACTCCGTGGATGTGGCTCTGCGGGTGCTTGTCGACCCAGCCCTGGTGGCGGCCGTGCTCGGTCGCGTGGATCGTGGTCACCAGCGGGGCGTCGAAGCGACGGGCGAGATGGTCCCCGGCCATCGCCACGAGCCAGTCGTGTCCATGGACGAGGTCGAAGTCGTGGCGGTCGCCGAGCTCGACCCCGGCGGCGAGCATGTCGGAGTTCATCCGCTCGACCCAGGCGACGAACTCCCCCAGATCGGTCGGCCGGGTCGGCTCGCGCACCCGGTGGATGTGGACGCCGCCGGCGAGCTCCTCCGGCGGCGACTCCTCGCTGCCTCGGGTGAGCACGTGGACCTCGGTCCCACTGATCACCAGGTTCTCCGAGAGCTTGCGCACGTGGCGCGCGAGCCCGCCCTCGATCAGCGGCGGGTACTCCCAGGAGAGGATCAGGACTGCGGTCATGGCTGTAGCAGCGGGCTCAGGCGGAGATCCGGGGCCAGGTTGCGCATCCGCGGATCGACGCCGGGGGCGCCGGATTCTATGGCCTCGAGCAGCGAGCGGGCATGGTCGGTGGTGCGGGTGTAGGGGTAGTCCCCAGCTTGGCGGCGGCGGTCGAGAAAGGCCCAATCGCTCGCCTGAACGGCGAGCAGCTCCCGGGTCGCGCGCGCCAGAGCGCGCTCGTCGAGCCCCTCGCTGAGCGCCCGCAGCAGCCGCAACTCGAGCCGCCGAGCTGCCCAGGTGAGATCGGCGACCTCGGGCGAGTCCCAGGTGCGCAGGTCCTTTTGCTCGCCCCAGCTCGAACGGTGAAGACGGCGCAACTCGGGCTGGTTGCGCCGGCGAGCCTCGTCCAGCGTGACCAGCTCGATTCCCTCGCCGGCGGCGATTCGGACCACCTCGGCGAGCCAGGCAGGTCCCTCCCACCACCAGTGGCCGAGCAGTTCCGTGTCGATCGCAAACACGATCAGGCCGTTGCATCCACGCTCGGCCGAGCAGCGCTCGAGCCGGGCGGCGATCGCGCCGATGAACTCCGCGGCGTGCTCGCGCGCCCGCGCCTCGGCGGCCGACGGGTCGTAGGGCTCGCCCCCGATCGACCATGGTCGCGAGCCGCGCAGCGACTTGCGGTGAAAGTCGGCATAGACCGGGTCGGAGGGATAGCCGTCGAGCGACCACAGCCACGAGACCGACTCCCAGTCGATCGTGAACGCGGTCGTGTCCCCCTCGGCTCTGACCGCGACCAGCGCCTCGAGCTCACCCTCGTGGTCGCTTTGGTCGGTGCAGAAGTGGGTCAACCCACGCTCTGCCAGCAGCCGCTCGAGCCCGGGCTCATATGCGCACTCGGGCAGCCAGAAGCCACCGGGCTCGCCGAAGCGGCGCGCGTGCGAGCGCAGCCCCGCATCGAGCTGCAGCCGCCGGCCGGCGAGCGTCGCCACCAGCGGCAGCACCGCATGGGTCGCCGCCGAGGCCAGCAGCTCGACCCGGCGCTCGTCGTGCGGGCGCCGAAAGATCGCCAGCAGGTCGCCATCGAGTGCCTCGAAGGCGTCGAGCGAGCGCCGGTAGCGCTCGGCCTCGGCGCGAGCTGCGGGACGCAGCCGGGGCTCGAGGTCGGCGATGTCGGCGTCGCAGGAGCCGATCCGGAAACGGCGCAGGAACTCGGCCAGGCGTTCGGCGACGCCGCCGGCCTCGAGCTGGTCGGCGAGCACCGGCGTGACGCTGATCGTCAGCCGGTCGGCGAGCTCGCAGACCGGCAGATACGAGCGGATCACCGCATCGAACAGCCACTCCTCCCCGAACGGGTAGGTGCCAAACCCCTCGACGTAGGGCATGTGAGAGTGGAGGACGATCGCCAGGTCGCCCCGCCGGCCTGCGGAGCTCAACGGCGACAGACCGCGATCAGGTCGAGCGCCCGGTCGAGATCGCAATCGGCCTCCGGGCGCAGGGCGAAATCCGAGGCGGCGATCGCCGGCACGAACCGGTCGTAGAACGGCTTCGTGATCCGCAGCGCCGGATGCACGCGGTCCCAGCCGGCATTGATCGCCAGCTCGTGGAGCCTGAGCTTGCGCGCATGAAAGAGGCCATGGAGCTCGATCCGGGTGAAATGGGGCTGGAGCAGCTCGCGGTACTCGTCGGCGGTGTACTCGCGCAGATGCCACGGGTTGTCGGATTTCGGCGCCCCCTGCGGCGCCAGGGTGAGCCTGTTGGGGGTCGAGACGTAGCTGACCGGCGCGATCCGCGCAAAGCCGGCGAGCAGCCGACCGGGATCACCGATGTGCTCGATCGTCTGGGTGAAGACGATCGCGTCGCAGGGTCCGGAGAAGCTCTCGACCATGCCGCGCTCGAAGCGCAGGTTCACTCGCCGGTAGCGCAGGCGGGCGTGCTCGTGAGCCTCGGGGTTCGCGTCGACGCCGACGACCTCGGCGGCGCGCTCGGCGAGCACGTCGGAGCCGTAGCCCTCGCCGCAGGCGAGGTCGGCCACGCGCCTGCCGCCGAGCCGCGCGGCGAGCCACTCATAGACGACCAGGTGGCGGCGAAACCAGTAGTTCTCCTCCGGCAGGTCGGGAAGCGTTCGCTCGCCGGTGAGCGCCAGGGGCGGCACCCCGGGTGGCTGATTTCGCTGTACGTGTTGGCTCGTCAAGTAGGCAGTTCGCAGTAGGCAGTAACGGCAGTGCGGGAAGCTAGCCCCTGCCTACTGCCTACTGCGTACCGCCTACCGCGTGCCGCCCTACTGCCTACTATCCGCCCGATGCCCGCCGCCCCAACCGCCACTCCCGAGCGGATCAAGGACGTCAACACTCGCTATCACGATGCCACCGCCGCCGACTACGACTCCAAGTGGGGTATCGACTTCGGCGAGGTCGGCCAGGCCCAGGTCCGGGCGAAGCTGCGAAAGGCCCTCGGCCGCGAGCCCGAACCGGTCGCCGATGCGCTCGAGGTCGGCGCGGGAACCGGCTACTTCAGCCTCAACCTCGCTCAGCTCGGGCTGATCGAGCGCCCGACGGTGAGCGACATCTCCCCCGGGATGCTGGCGACCCTGTCGCGCTCGGCTGCCGCTCTGGGCATCGAGGTCCAGACCGCCTGCAGCGAGGCGGAGCAGCTGCCGTTCGAAGACCGCAGCTTCGACCTGGTCTTCGGCCACGCGGTCCTTCACCACGTCCCCGACCTGCCGCGGGCGCTGGGCGAGTTTCGCCGGGTGTTGCGCCCAGGCGGCGTGATCGCCTTCTGCGGCGAGCCCTCCCGCTACGGCGACCGGATCGCGACCGTGCCCAAGCGGGGCGGCGCCCTGATCGCTCCGCTATGGCGCCGGGCGCTCGGCGCCGGGGCGGCAGCGCCGGCGCTCGAGTGCGCACGGCGCGATCTCGAATCGGAGGTCGACGTCCACTCCTTCGTTCCGGGCGAGCTGCGCGCGATGCTCGCAGCCGGAGGTTTCGTCGATCCGCGGGTCGGCGGCGAGGAGCTGGTCGCCAACGCCTACGGCTGGTGGCTGCGAGCGCTCGAATCGTCCGCCGAACCGGCGGAGGTCCCGTTCGCCTGGCGCCTGTTCGCCTTTCGCAGCTACATCGCGCTGCAGCGCCTCGACGCCGCCTTGCTCGAGCCGCGGCTACCGCCCGAGCTCTTCTACAACCTCGTCCTCAGTGCCCGCCGCCCGCTCTAACTCGGCCATGGACGACGAGCGCATCCCCGCCGCCAACGAGCTCCAGGCATGCAGGCGAAAGCGGCGCTTCGCCACCGAGCGCGAGGCCGATGACGCCGCCTACCGGGCGCGGATGGAGGGGCGGGCCCTCGGGATCTACGAGTGCCGGCTTTGCGGAGGCTGGCATCTGACCAGCCGCCGGCGGTGATCGGCTAGCCGAAGGTGAAGGCGTAGCCCTCGATTCCGGGATCGAAGCGGAGCTCGAGGGTGTGGCGGCCGGCAGCGGGGAGATCGACCAGCCGATAGAGGCGCTGCTTGACGACCGTCGCCGCGGCGGACCTGACATCGTCGCCGGCATCGGCGGCGGAGATCGGCTTGCCGTCGAGCTCGACCTGAAGCTCGCGCGGCCCGTCCTCGGACCCGAGCACCAAGAAGACCCGCTTGGCCTCGAATGAGAGCGAGATCGTCGCCTCGCCGAGCGCCCTCGCCGCCTCGCCACCAATGTCCCAATCGCCGCCGTAGGCGAACTGGTTCAGCTTCAGCGAGCCGGAATCGGGCGCCTGGTAACGCGACTCGCCCGGCAACGGCGGGTCGACCCAGCCCTGGGCGCGCTCGAAGCCGAGGTAGGTTTCGGGTGTGCGCAGGCTCGGGTCGGCGGTCTCGGCCGCGCGGGGCCTGGCCTTCGCCCCCGGCCGTTGCTCGCCCGCCTCGACCAACAGCGAGCGGATCGCGGCCTCGGTCTGCTCGTAACCCCCCTCGCCGAAGTGGACGTAGCGGACCTCGCCGTCGGCGTCGATCAGGTACTTGGCGGGCCAATATTGGTTGGCGAACGCGGTCCAGGTGCCGAGCTCATTGTCCTGGACCACGGGGTAGTCGATCTGGTTCGCAGCGATCGCGTCGGCGACGTTGCCGGCGTCCTTCTCGAACGCGAACTCGGGCGAGTGCACGCCGATGACCGTGAGCCCATCGTCGCGGTACTCGCGGTCCCAGGAGGTCACATAGGGCAGCGTGCGGATGCAGTTGATGCAGGTGTAGGTCCAGAAGTCGATCAGCACCACCCGGCCCTGCTCCCCGGTCAGCTCGGCGATCGAGAGCGGCTGCCCGCCCGGCGTGTTGAACCATTGCTGGGTGTCGACGAAATCGGGGGCCGATCCGTACATCGGCAGCGTCACTCCCGCCGCCGCAGCCTTGCCGCCGCCCTCGACCGCCGCGTCCTCGGTGCCGCGCACGCCCGCGAGGTCGTCGGCGACGGCGCCGCTTTGCTCGAGCTCGCCGCTGGGGTTGACGAGGACCGCCGGCAGGTCGTCGGCGATCGCCTCCTGAAAGCGCAGATCGAGGTCGGCGGTCATCGCCAGCGCCACCGCGACCATCGCCGCGCCGGTCGCCGCCTGGACCCAGGCGCGGTAGGGCGCCAACCGGTCCGTGACCCTGCGGCCACCGAGCATCAGCAGGTAGAGCACCGCCCCCGAGCCGATCGCGTAGGCGAGCGCGACCGCGAGCTTGCCGGCGGTGAAGTCCTGGGCCGCCGAGACGGTGATCACCCCGGCGAGGATCGGCCCGGCGCAGGGTGTGTAGACGAAGCCGAGGCTGGCCCCGAGGACGAGCCCGGAGCCGAACCCGTCGCCTCCAACCCGCGCAGGTCCGGGTGCGATCCGGCTCGCCCAGGCCTCGATCCGGTCACCGAGGGCGGGTACGAGCAGACAGATGCCGAAAACGAGCAGGGTGGCGATCGCGAGCGTGCGGACCAGGTCGTCGGGCAGGCCGAGCGCCTCGATCACGTAGACGAGCGCCACGGTGGCGAAGGTGAAGGCGCCAACCAGCCCGGTGACCACGCCAAGCGGCCGTCGCCGGCCTCCGGTGACGCCGGCGCCGAGGACGGCGGGCAAGACCGGCAGCACGCACGGCGAGAGCGCCGTCGCGGCGCCCGCGAGCAGCGCGAACGACATCAGGAGGATCATCCGTCAACCAGGGTCGCGCAAAGGCATAAACCCGTACTCAAGTGGGCGCCGAGCGCGAAACAGCTTGATCGCACCGTCGATGCCCTTGAGCCGGCGTGATCCGGCGAACGACCAGGCGTAGGAGGCGACCAGCGCATCGCGGACCTGCTCGGTGACGAGCACGCTGCCCGGCCGGGCGATCGCGGTGATCCGACTGGCGAGGTTGACCGGGCGCCCGTACCAGTCTCCACCGCGCGGGATCGCCTCGCCGGTCGCCAGCCCGGCACGCAGGGCCGGAAAGTCCTCGCCCTCGCGTTCGGCGGATTCGACCAGGGTGAGCGCCGCCTCGATCACCGGGGCCGGCGCGGGTCCGACGATCATCGCCGCGTCGCCGATCAACTTGACCAGCCGCACCGGGGATCGAACCGCGTACCGGGGATCGAACCATCTCGGCGCCCAGCATTGTGGCGCTCCTATGATTCCCCCATGGACGCAGACGCGGTCGAGCTTCCGATCTTCGAGTTGCCGCTCGTCCTCTTGCCCGGCGAGCTCTTGCCGCTTCACATCTTCGAGGAGCGCTACAAGCGGATGATCGACCGCTGCGTCAGCGACGGCGAGCCGTTCGGGGTCGTCTTTCGCGACGACGAGGGCGGCGCCCGGCGGGTCGGCTGCGAGGCGCGGGTCACCGAGGTCACCGAGCGCTTCGACGATGGCCGACTCAACATCATCGTCACCGGCGAGCGCCCGTTCCGGGTGCTCGACCGCTTCGAGGCCTCGGACTATCCGGCGGGGGAGGTCGAGCCGGTCGGGGGCGAGGAGCCGGCCGAGCTCGATCGGACCGATGACGATGCGGAGCCGACCGACGGTGCCGCCACCGCGCGCAACGCATTCGCGGAGTTGGTGGAGCGGGTCGGCGGCGAGGCGCCGGCGCGGGCCGAGCTCGAGGCGCTCGACTCCTACGGGATCGCCGCCAGGGTCGAGCTGCCCGCCGATACCAAGCAGAAGCTGCTCGAGCTGCGCTCTGAGCCCGAGCGAATGCGGACCCTGGCCCAGGCCCTGGAGGCCCTGATCACAACCCTCGCCCGCTCGCGCGAGATCGCCGAGCGGGCGCGAATGAACGGCAAGGTGATCGTCTCCGACGCCTGACCGGTGCGAGGCTCAGGCGACCGCCACCGCCCCGCCGCGCCGCGGGTCGCCGGCGCCTTGCAACTCGCCGCTCGCGGGGTCGCGGGCAACCGCGTGAACGCCGCCGAAGAAGACGTTGAGCGCCGACCAGCGGACGATCTCATAGCCGCGGCGCTCGAGCCGCGCCAGCGCGGCCTCGTCGATGCCGGGCTCGGCCTGAACGGTCTGCGACTCGTAATGGACCCGTGGCCCGACCACCGCCTCACCGACCCCAAGGCCCTGGTCCAAGAGCCGCACCAGCGTCTGCAGGACCGCCGAGCGGATCCGGTTCGAGCCGCCGCTGCCGAGGCCGGCGACCAACTCGCCCCCGCTGGTGACGACGGTCGGAGACATCATCGAGGGCATCCGCCTGCCCGGCGAGTGGCGATGAAAGCCGTGGGGGTTGAGGTCCTGCTCGCCGAGCATGTTGTTGACGTGCACACCGGTCTTGGGGATCAGCAGGCCCGAGCCGGTGCCGTTCGAGCAGGTGACGCTGGCGCAGCGTCCCTCGGCGTCGACGGCGGTGATGTGCGTGGTCGAGCCGAGCCGATCGGCGGCCGCGCGCAGGCTCGCCTGGTCGAGGAACCGTTCGCTGAAGCCCTCCTGCTCGAGCCCCTCGAGGAACGTCTCGGTGCGCGCCTCCTGAGCCGCGTCCATCGCCGCCACCACCTGCTCGGTCCCGGCACCGTCGAGGCGATCGAGTAGGTCGAGGGCGTAGGCGATCAGGATCCCGCCGGCCGACGGCGGTGGGTTGGTGAGCACATCGTGGTCGCGAAACCGCGCCTCGACCGGCCGCCGCGCGATTGGCTCATAGGCGGCGAGGTCCGCCCGGCCGAGGGTGCCGCCCAGCTCGAGCACTCGATCGGAGATCGCCGCCGCGATCTCCCCGCGGTAGAACGGCTCGGAGCCTTCGCTCCCGAAGCGCTCGAGGCCATCGCCGAGGTCGGGGAAGCGGAAGGTGTCGCCCTCGCCGAGCAGCCTCCCGCCGGGTGCGTAGATCGCCGCCGATTCCGGATAGTGGGTCATGATCGGCGCCAGGATCGCGAGGAAGTACGCCTGCTCGGAGTTGAGCGGATGACCCTCGCGGGCGAGCCTCGCCGGGGGCGCGGCGAGCTCTGCCAGCGACACCGAGCCGAACCGCTCGAGCGCCTGCTCGAGCCCGGCCGGGGTCCCCGGGACCCCGCACGAGGCGGCGCCGACGTTGAAGATCTGGACCGACTCGGGCGTGAAATAGACCGGGATTGGGACCAGCTCGCTGCCGCGCTCGGTGCCCTCGGCGCCGGGCACCGCGACGAAGAAGTCGAGCACTACGTTTTCGGAGCCGGTGTGGACGAGCATGTAGCCGCCCGCGCCGAGGCCCGTCAGCGGGCTCTCGGTGACGAACGAGGTGAGCACCGCGGCGACCGCGGCGTCGACCGCATTGCCGCCCTCACGCAGCACCCTGGCGCCCGCTTCCGCGGTCAGCGGGTGCCCCGCAGCGACGACGCCGCCAGAGCTCATGCGGGCAGGCGGACTAGCGGCCGGGGACGTATTCCGGCACGTCGAGCTCCAGATCGCGCGGGCGCGACTCGGCTCGCTTCGAGCTGCCGGCGCGCTCGGTCGACCTCCGGGTCGCCCCGCTGGTGATCGCCCGGCGCTCGCCGGCCCCGACGCTGTCGGCCGGGCTCGGGCGGCCCTCGTAGCGGGTCGCGATCACCGTGATCCAGACCTCGTCGTCGACGGTCTCGTCGATGTTGGCGCCGAAGATGATGTTCGCTTCCGGGTGAGCCGCCTCCTGGACCACCTTCGCCGCCTCAGAGACCTCGAGCAGGGTGAGGTCCGGGCCGCCCGTGATCGAGAGCAGGATCGAGCGAGCACCGTCGACCGAGGTCTCGAGCAGGGGCGATGAGACCGCGCTGTCGGCGGCGCGAACGGCCCGGTTGTCGCCGGAGCCCATGCCGATCCCGAGCAGGGCCTGGCCGGCGTCGCGCATGGTCGTGCGCACGTCGGCGAAGTCGAGGTTGATCATCCCCGGAAGCGTGATCAGCTCGGAGATCCCCTGGACGCCCTGGCGCAGGACGTCGTCGGCCACCTGGAAGGCCTCCATCATCGTGGTCGTCTTCGCGAGCACCGTCAGCAGGCGCTCGTTGGGAACGACGATCAGCGTGTCGACCTCGTTGCCGAGCGCCTCGATCCCCTGCTCGGCCTGGCTGCTGCGGCGGCTGCCCTCGAACTTGAACGGCCTGGTGACGATTCCGACCGTGAGCGCCCCGACGTCGCGGGCGAGCCGGGCGATCACAGGCGCCGCACCCGTGCCGGTGCCACCGCCGGCCCCGGCGGTGACGAAGACCATGTCCGAGCCCTTGAGCAGGCGCTTGATCTTGTCCTGCTCCTCGAAGGCGGCCCTGTAACCGAGCTCGGGCTTGGAGCCGGCGCCGAGGCCCCGGGCCATGCCGCTGCCCAGGTGCACCGTGACGTCGGCGGTCGACTGCTGCAGCGACTGCAGGTCGGTGTTCACGGCCATGAACTCGACCCCCGGGATCCCGGCCTCGACCATCCGGTTGATCGCGTTGACGCCGGCGCCGCCGATGCCGACGACCCGGATCACCGGCGCGTGCGGGGTGGGGTCCTCGGCGGCCGCCGCGTGACCGACGTAACGCGGCTCCTCGCGGCCATAGGCGGGCCCCTCGACGTCGGCGACATCGTCGGCGAAGATCCTGCTGAGGCGCTCCTTCGCGCCAGGGGGGTCGTCGCGAAACGCCTCGATCGAGTCCTCCTCGCCGGGCTCGGGCTCATCGTTTTGATCGAAGGGAACGTCCGCCTCGCTCGCCTCGGGCCCGGCCGACTGCGGTTCGGGCTCCGACGCGGGCTCGGAGCCGATCACGCTGGTTTCAGGATCGGGCTCGGGATCGCTGTCGCCACGCGACGGCGCCTCTGGCGGGTCGTCGGGGTCGACGGTCGAACGAAACAGATCCGCGAGCGGGCCCTCGCGCATACTGGCCCGCTTACGACGTGCCATTCGTCAGAACCTCCTTGGCGAGGTCACGATAGTAGTCGGCCGCATTGCTCTTCGGATCGTACTTCAGCAGGCTCGCACCGCGGACGGGAGCCTCGGCGAACTTGATTGCCTTGCGGATGCGCGACTTGAACACGAGCTCGCCGAAGTTCTCCTCCAAAATCGCCACCGCCTCCTTGGCGTGGACCGTGCGCGAGTCGAGCATCGTCGGCAGGATGCCCTCGATCTCGACCCTCGGGTTGAGGTTCTCCTGAATCATCTGGAGCGTGTTCTGCAGCTGCAGAAGCCCCCGCATCGACAGGTACTCGCACTGCACCGGGACGATCACCTTGTCCGATGCGGTCAGCGCGTTAACGGTCAGCAGCCCGAGGCTGGGGGGCGTGTCGATGCAGATGAAGTCGTAGTCGTCGGCGACCTTCGACAGCGCCTTCTCGAGCGAGCGCTCGCGGCCGATCTGGGTCGACATCGCGATCTCGGCGCCGGCGAGGTCGATCGAGGCGACGGCGATGTCGATCTCACGGGTCTGGATCACCTCGCGGATCGGGATGTGGTGGACGAGGACGTCGAACATCGACTTCTCGACCTTGTCGGGGTCGATCCCCTGGCTCATGGTCAGGTTTCCCTGTGGGTCGAGGTCGATGCAGAGGACGTCGTGTCCGGACTCGGCGAAGGCGACCGCCAGGTTGAGGGTCGTGGTCGTCTTCGCCACCCCGCCCTTTTGATTGGCGAACGAGATCACCTTGGCGCGACCGTGGGCGACCGCGTCGTCGGCGGCCGGAGCGAACGGGTTCTGGCGCCGAACCGGGGCGATCGCCTGGCTCGCGGTGATCCGCACCTCCTCGTCGGCCTCGGGCTCGGGAACCGGGTTGACCGGCGGGCGCTCGGGGGCGGGTTCGGCCTCGACCCGCTGGATCGTCGGCTCGGCCTCGGCGACCGGCTCCGGGGTGGGCTCGGCGGCGGAATCCGACTCCGTCGCCGTCACCGCCTCGGGTCCGGCCGCGGACGGCTCACGGACCAGCGGATCCTCGTCGAACGGCTGCTCGAAGACCGGCTCGGGGGCGTCGGGAATCAGCTCTTTTTCGGGTCGGGTGCCTCGGTTGAAAAGTCCCATCGTTCGCGACTATTCGCACGGAGTCGGGCCTTTCCTGCACCTGCAAGTTGAAATGATCGTCGCCATCGTCAACCTGCTCGACAAGCGACTGGTATTCGTGACCGGCAAGGGCGGCGTCGGCAAGTCGACCGTCGCCCTGGCGCTCGCGCTGGCGGCAGCGCGCCAGGGCCGGCGGACGATCCTCTGCGAGGTCGCCTCGCAGGAGCATCTGTCGCAGGCGTTCGAGCGTAACGAGGTCGGCTTCCACGAGGCCGAGCTGACCGAAAACCTCTGGGGGATCTCGATCGACCCCGACGAGGCGATGCGCGAGTACGTGCTCTTTCAGCTCAAGGTCAAGGCGATGCGCGACCTGCTGTTTCGCTCGCCGCTGTTCACCTATCTGGCGGCGGCAACCCCCGGGCTCAAGGAGCTGGTCACGATCGGCAAGATCTGGGAGCTGACCCTGGACGAGCGCAAAGTGCGCGGGGGGCGCCGCTATGACCTGGTGATCGTCGACGCGCCGGCAACGGGCCACGGGGTCGGCTTCCTGCAGACGCCGCGGACCTTCGCCAACATCGCCAAGGTCGGGCCGATCCGCCAGCAGGCCGAGACCCTCGACGAGGTGATCCGCAACCGGGAGCGCACTGCGATCGCGGTCGTCGCCTTGCCCGAGGAGATGCCGGTCAACGAGACCGCCGCGCTCGAGCGTGAGCTCGCCGCCAGGATCGGGGTGAGCGTCGACCGGATCTATTGCAACGGGCTCTACCCAGAGCGGTTCAGCGAGTCCGAGGCAGAGCTGATCGCCGGGGCCGGCGCGGTCGAGGACGGCCTCACCCGAGCCGCCTGTCGGGCCGCGGCCAGCGAGGCCAAGCGCGCCCACGCGCAGCGCCTGCAGCTGGCCCGGCTCGAGCAAGACTGCGAGGCACCGGTGACGACCCTGCCGTTCCTGTTCAGCCCCGAGCTGCACGAGCCCGAACTCGGCCGGCTCGCCGAGCTGGTCGCGCGCTGATGGCCTCGGTCGCCGAGCTGCTCGAGGGCAAGCGGATCTGCATCTGCGCCGGGTCCGGCGGGGTCGGCAAGACGACGACCGCAGCCGCGATCGCCGCCGGGATGGCGGCTCGCGGGACGCGTGTCGCCGTGCTGACGATTGATCCGGCCAAGCGCCTCGCCGACTCGCTCGGGCTGCCCGAGCTCGGCAACATCGAACGACGAGTCGACCCGGTGCTGTTCGAGGCCGCCGGAATCGAGCCCAGCGACGGCGAGCTGTGGGCGATGATGCTCGACGCGAAGGCCACCTTCGACGAGGTGGTTCGCAAGCACGCGCCCGATGACGAGACCCGCGAGCGGATCCTCTCCAACCGGATCTACCAGCAGCTCTCGGCCGCCCTCGCCGGCTCGCAGGAATACATGGCGATGGAGAAGCTGTTCGAGATCCACGCCGAGGGGCGCTACGACCTGCTCGTCCTCGACACCCCGCCAACCCGCAATGCCCTCGAGTTCCTCGAGGCCCCTCGGCGGCTGACCCAATTCATCGAGGGCCGCGCGCTGCAGGTGTTCATGAAGCCGACCGGCTTCGGCATGCGGATCTTCGGCCGGGGCGCCTCGATGATGTTCTCGATCCTGCGCCGGATCACCGGGGTCGACCTGCTCGAGGATCTGGCCGAGTTCTTCCAATCCTTCAGCGGCATGGTCGAGGGCTTTCAGGAGCGCGCGCACCGGGTCACCGAGTTGCTCGGCGACCCCGCGACCTCGTTCCTGCTCGTCTGCGGGCCCCAGGGAGAGGCGGTCTCCGAGGCCGTCCACTTCCACCGCGAGCTGGTCGCCGCCGAGCTGCCCTTCGGCGGCACGATCGTCAACAAGGTCCACTTCGAGGACGAGCTCGGACTCGGCGACGCAGGGCTCGACGAGGAGTTGGCCGCAGCGCTCGGCGACGGGCTGGCGGCCCGGGTACGCTCGAACTTCGAGGACTTCAGGGCGCTCTCGGCCCGCGATCGCGCCAATGTCATGCGGCTGAGCTCCGAGATCGGCCCGTCTGCGCTGATCCAGGTCCCCTACCTGGACGACGACGTGCACGACTTCGCCGGGCTGGTAGAGATCAACCGCTACCTGTTCGCCGCCGGCAGCGAGGAGCGGACCCGCCTCGCCGCCGCGGTCTAGACGCGCGGATCGGTCGGCGCAGGCCGAGGCCACCGAGCTCGACGCCCGGTGGCCTGGCCTGCTCTTCCTGGGTGATCGGAGGAAGTCTCAGGTTTCGACGCGAGCGCGCCGGGTGCGGTCGTAGGCGATCTCGCGCACCGACCACTCGGTGGTTTCAGGCTGCGGGAAGAGGGTTGAAACCCGGTCGTGGTGAGCCTTGCGCTCGGCTCGGGTCTGCTCGATCAGCCGCAGCACCGGGCTCGCATCGGCTTCGGGCGCGGGTTCGGTCGCCTCAGGCTCGCGGTCATGGAGACGGCTCTGCTCGCTCGACCTACCGGCGATCTCGAGCTGGGTCGTCTCCGACGCCTGGTCGGGTTCGAAGATCTCTCGTGCTCTCGCGATCACCATCTGCTCCTCGGGCTGCGAATCGGGTTCGGGTGAGATTCTGCGGTCGAGCTCCGAAACCTCCTCCGCGAGCCCTTGATCGGGCTCGGCGACCGGGTCGAGGTCCCACTCGGTGGTCGTACCTCGCTGCTCCGGGGCGCCGTCGGCGACCGCGAAGCCGTCGGCGAGGAGGATCTCGTCGGCAGTGGTGCGCAGGTCCGAGCCGAGGTGCCCGGCGGCCGCGTCCTTGAGGATCGCCCGGGCGAGCTCCTCGAGCTCGGCCGCGGTCTCGGCGGGGCTGACCGAGCCCGATCCCTGCGCCAGCTCACCGCTCCACAGCTCTCGCTCGAGCCCGATCGCGCGATCGATCACCGCCTTGACCTCGTCGCGGTGATCGGGTTCGGCACACAGGGCGGCCACCCGCATCGGCATCCCGAGCCGCGCGGGGCCGCTGCCCTCGAGCACGAAGCGAAGCGCCAGGAGGTGGTCGTTCAGCGCTTCGACGATCACGTTTCGCTCCAGCCCAGCCTCAAAGCGGGCGATCGCGCGGCCGAGCACCGCCGGGAAGCCCGGGCGATCGGCGGCTTGGCGGGCGAACGGGGTGCCCGCCGCGACCAGCGCGCGTGAGAAGGCGGAGAGCTCGCCGAGCTCGGCATCGAGCAGCCGGTAGCCGCCGGGACGCTGGCGGCCCGAACCGGTGGCGATCCGGCGCCAACGGTCGCCGGCAGACCGGGTCCAGGCGTGCGGGCCGAGGCCGACGCCGCCCGCCTTGAACAGGCGCAAGGTGGTGACCAACCGCCGAAACGCCTCAACCGCAGCGCTGCCGGGGTCGGCGGTGTGCTCGCCGGCGTCGTGCGCGGGTTCTGCCACCCTGACCACGGCGAGGTAGGCGGGCTCCCACGGCGAGACGCCGAGACCCTCGCTCGAGCGGGCCTCGGCCGGCACCTCGACCGTGTCGGAGCGGACGATCGACGCGGTCGCCAGGTCGAGACGCGAGACCGGCAGCTGCAGGCCGCGCAGCGGGACGATCACCTCGATCTGACCGACTTCGGTCTCGGCCCCTTGCTCGAGCTCGCGGACCGCGACTTCGAGCCGCTCATCGTCGAGGGTGAAATCGGTGCTGTTCATCCACAGCCGGCAGAGGAAGGCGATCCCGGCGAGCTCGGCCCGGCGACGGGGCTCGGGCGGCACCGCGATCCCCATCTCCTCGAGATAGACGCCGGCGAGTCCGCAGGCCTCGAGCGAAGCGCAGGCGGCGCCGAAGGAGTCCAGCTGACGCAGGACCCCGGCGTGATCGCGGACGAAATGCTCGCTCAGGGGCTGATAGCGACACAGCGGTGAGCCGTCGCCGGGCTCGCGGACCTCGTACGGGACCTCTTCGCCGCCGGCGACCAGGCCGTGCAGGCACTTGGCCGCATCGCGGGCCATCGCGATCAAGGCTTCCCGGACGACGAGGTCGCGCATGGAGCACGGGTTCGCCCGACCGGGCTCGGCTCCTTTACTGCAAGCGGGGTTGCAGGATCAGTCGGCAGTAGGCAGCTCGCAGTAGGCAGAAGTCAAAGCCCTGCCTACTGCCTACTGCCTACTCGTTCGTTAAGCGACGACCCGAGCACGCGCGTGCTCAGCCGCCCCGGCGAAGAGCCAGCGGCGGCCGTAACGGCGCATGTCCTCGATCAATGGCACCAGCGCTGCGCCCTTCTCGGTGAGCGCGTACTCGACCCGCGGAGGTACCTCCGGATAGGTGTGGCGGGCGATGATCCCGTGCTCTTCGAGCGCCCGCAACCGCAGCGAAAGCGTGCGCGGACTGATCCCGTCGAGCGAACGCTCGAGCTCGCAGAAGCGGCGGCTGTCCTCGGCGAGGTCACGGATCAACAGCAGCGTCCACTTGCCGGAGATGATCTCGGCTGTGCGGCAGACCGGGCAGGTGGGATCCGTCATCGCAGTCTTCATCAAGTGGCCGGGAAGCGAGAGTCGTTGGCGTTGAAGTCTCCCGGCCCGCAGCCGTGAGTATAGCTCAATGCTTTACCAAGTGAAGTGGCCTCGCAGGGCACAAGGAGCTCGGCGACGGCCGCTCAGGGGCGGTTGGCAGGCGGCGGAATCTCCGCATCGAGCAGGCAGGACTCGCCCGCGCAGTCGCGCAGCTGGGCAAGCGCCCTGGCGAGGGCCCCGCGCGGTGCCGCATAGCGACGGGTGGAATCCTCGCTCTCGAGCTCCCAGGGGTCGCGCCTCAGGTCATAGAGCTCGCGATCGACCGGCTCGCCGTCGCCGATCCGCGCCCCGAGCCCGTCGGCGACCGAGCCGACGCGCAGCCGGTCGTGCTCGATGTAGACGTAGCGCCTGGTCCGCACGCCGACGAACGACCTCGCCACGGCGCCGCCCGCCGCCGGCCTCGGGGGACGCTTTGCCTCGGTCAGGACCGCCCGGGTGGGGTGGGCGTCGCCGCGCAGGGGCGCGAGCAGCGAGCGGCCGTCGACCGGGCGCTCGAGGCCGGGCGGTTGCCCGGCGCCCGTCATCTCGAGGATCGTCGGCACGAGGTCAGCGTCGACGACCGGGTCGCCGACCGTGGTCCCTGCGGCGATCCCGGGCCCGCGGATCAGCATCGGCAACCGCAGCGCCTCCTCATACGGCTGCACCTTGCCCGAGAGGATCCGGTGCTCGCCGTGCATGTAGCCGTTGTCGGAGGTGAAGATCACGTAGGTGTCCGCTTCGAGGTCCGACTCGTGCAGCGCGGCGTCGATCTGCTCGACCCCCTCGTCGACGGCGAGCAGGCTGGCGAGCTCGCAGCGGTAGCGGCGCGCAAGGTCGCGACGCTGGGCGTGGCTGATCGGCGCCTCCTTGCGCACCAACCTCGGCTTGTCGGCGACGTCGGCCTCATCGAACGAGGGCGGCATCGGCAACCTGCGCTTGCGAAAGGCGTCGGCGTGGCGGGGCGCAGGCTTGGCCCTGGCGGTGTCGAAGGAAAACGGCTTCGGGCTCGCACAGCGTTTGCCGGCTCGATCGGCCTTGCCGACGCCCCAATGTGGAGCGGTGTAGGAGAGGTGGAGGAAGAACGGGTCCGGGTCCGAGACGTGCTCGCGGATGTACGGCACCGCGTACTCGGTGGTCAGCACGTCGGTCTGGTAGTCGGCGTCGGCGGAGCCGTAATGGGTCAGCCCCCCGGCCGAATCGGCGAGGTCGTACTCGTAGTAGCTGGTCGCCGTCGCCGGGACCAGCCCCCACCATCGATCCCAGCCCGGGGGCGGCTCCAGCGAGGGGTAGTTGTGGATCCACTTGCCCGCCAGCGCGGTGTCGTAGCCGGCGGCGGCGAGCCAGACCGGGAGCACGCGTCCGGGCTCGCGCAGGTTCTCATAGCCCCCGCCCGCGTCGGGGCGGTTGTCGATCACACCGTGATTGTGGGAGTACTGACCGGTGATCCAGGTGGCGCGCGCCGGGCAGCAGAGGGGAAACGAGGCGGCGTAGTTGTCGAAGCCGGCGCCGCGCTCGCCGATCAGCGCTCGCGTTCGCTTCATGACCCGAAGCGACGCGGCCGTCTGGTCATCGGTCGTGATCAAGACGACGTTCGGTCTTGCGCCGCCGCCGGCCGCGGGAGCCTGGGCGTCGGCCGAACCCAGGCAGACCGCGATGGCCGCAAGCGTCGTCGCGGTCGCGACCGCCACTGTCTTTGACCGGTTCATCAACGCTGCCAACACCGCCGCGGCCGCGAAGGTAGCGCTCAACGTCCGGGCGCTGGTCGCGGCACCTCGGCGACGAGCGCGCACTCGGGCCCCGCGCAATCCTCGAGGCGGGCGGTGAGCCTCGCCAGCTCCGAGCGGGCGTCGTCGTAGGAAGCGTCGCGGGAGCGGTTGTCGAGCTCATAGGGATCGCGCCTGAGGTCATACAGCTCGCGGTCGACGACCCGGCCGGCGCCGATCGGCGCGTCGGTGGCCTCAGCAGCGGTCGCATAGCCGGCGCGCCGATACTCGGTATAGGCGTAGCGCTCGGTGCGCACGCCGACGTAGGAGAGGACCTTGAAGCCGCGGCGAGCGCGGGCGGCCTTGTTGCGGCCCTCGATCAGGATTGCGCGGTCGCCGCCGACGGCCGCCCCCGAGAGCTGCGGGGCGAGCGAGATCCCATCCAGCGGTCGCTCGAGCTCCGCCGGCACCGTCGCCCCGGCGAGATCGAGGATCGTCGGCGCCAGGTCGCCGTTCATCACCGGCGAATCGATCCGCCGGCCGCTCGCGATTCCCGGTCCGCTGATCACCAGCGGGACGTCGATCGCCTCCTCATAGGGGCGGTTCTTGCCTCGCGGGATCCGATGCTGCCCCGCGAGCACGCCCTGGTCGGCGGTGAACACGATCACGGTCTGGTCGAGCTCGCCGGTGGCCCGAAGCTCATCGACGATCGCGGCGACCCCGTCGTCGAGCGCCAGCATCGCGGCGAGGCCGCAGCGGTAGTCACGTTCGATCCGCTCGACCGCCGAGCGGTCGAGTCGCGGCAGGTTGCGCACGCCGGCCGGCTTGTCGGTGATCTCGCGCTCGTCGAATGATGGCGGCTGCGGCGCTGCGATCCGCGCGAAGCGCCCGGCATAGCGCGGCGGTGGGATCGCGCTCTGCACGCCCTTGCGCGACGCCGGCGGCCCGTTGGTGCAGCGCCGCCCGGCAGCGTCGTCGCGGCCGAGACCGTAATGCGGCGGGTGGTAGGCGAGCCAGAGGAAGAACGGATCGAGGTCGGCGGCGTGCTCGGCGATGAACGGGCGCGCGTACTCGCGGGTGAGCACGTCGGTCTGGTAATCGGCGGCGGCGGTACCGAAGTGTCGCGGGCTGCCGTCGGCCTCGAACACGTCGTAGTCATAGAACGACGAGAGGCCCTCGCCCCCCGCGCCGACCAGGCCGTGCCACTCGTCCCACCCGGGCGGCGCCCTGCGCGGTGTGCGAAACCCATTCAGCCATTTGCCGGCGAACGCCGTGTCGTAGCCGTTCGCCTGCAGCCAGGCTGCCAGGTTGCGCTCCTTGTCGAGCAGCGCGGCGTAGCCGCCACCGCTCTTCGGGTTGTTGCCGGTGGTGCCGTGATTGTGCGCGTACTCGCCGGTGAGGAAGGTCGCCCGCGAAGGACAGCAGAGCGGGAAGCTGGCGAAGGCGTTGTCGAAGGTCGTCCCGCGGTCGGCGACCAGCCGGCCGACCGACCGCAGCGCCGGGTTCATCTGCGGCCCCTGGTCGTCGCTCATCACGATCACGAAGTTGGGCCGCTCCGCGACCTGCCCGCTCCCGGGGTCAGGCGTCAGCGCCAGAGCACCGAGCAAGCAGGCCAAGGCGCCGGCCAGCGCCCCCGTGATCCGTATCGGCCCTCTCAGGCGACTTCGCGCAGCTTCTGAGCCTCGGCCAGCGATTGCAGCTTCTTCAGCGACTGATTCTCGATCTGGCGGATGCGCTCGCGGGTGACGTTGAACGTGCGTCCGACCTCGTCGAGGGTCCGGGGGTGCTCACCGCCGAGCCCATAGCGGAGCTCGAGCACACGCCGCTCGCGGTATGAGAGGTTCTCCAGGGCCTCGCGCAGCGCCTCCTTCGTGAGCAGGTCGGCGGCGCGCTCGAACGGCGACTCGGCCTTCTCATCGGCGATGAACTGGCCGAACTCCGACTCCTCCTCGTCGCCGACCGGCTTCTCCAGCGAGACCGGGGCCTGGGCGGAGCGCTTGATCTGGTCGACCTCCTCGGGATCGATCCCGGTGACCTCCGCGATCTCGTCGGGGGTCGGCTCGCGACCGAGCTCGGTGACCAGCTTGCGCTCGGCGCGCCCGATCTTGTTCAGCTTCTCGACCACGTGCACCGGGATGCGGATCGTCCGCGCCTTGTCGGCGAGCGCCCGGGCGATCGCCTGGCGAATCCACCAGGTGGCGTAGGTGGAGAACTTGAACCCCTTGCGGTAGTCGAACTTCTCGGCGGCACGGACGAGGCCGAGGGTGCCCTCCTGGATCAGGTCGAGGAACGGCAGACCCTGGTTGCGGTAGTTCTTGGCGATCGAGACGACCAGGCGCAGGTTGGACTCGACCATCTTCTGCTTCGCGTCGAGGTCGCCGCGCTCGATTCGCTTCGCCAGGTCGACCTCCTCCTGGGCGGTCAGCAGCCGGACCTTGCCGATGTCCTTGAGGAAGAGCTGCAGCGAGTCCGTGGTCATGTCGGGCTTCAGGTCGAGCGCCGTCTTCTGGCGGCGCTTGCCCCGCTTGGGCTCGGCGCGCTCGGCGTCCGGAGACGCCTTCTGCGCGGGGTCGACGTCGTCGACCATCTCGACGCCCTGGCGCTCGAGGTAGCCGTAGAGCTCCTCGATGTCGCCCTCGTCGACCTCTACCTCCGACAGCGCGTGCGCTACCTCGCCGTAGGCGATCACGCCCTCGGTCTGGCCCTTGGTGACGAGGTTCTTGACTTCCTCGAGCTCCTGAAGCTCCGTGATCAGCATCGGTCGAGTTGGACTTCCTTCCTGGTCTTGCGGTGCGTCATGTAAGTCTTGTCCGTTCGTTGTGTCCGATAGCGGACGTTGAAGCTCGTTCGAAACCCGCCTTGCGCCCGCCCGCGGTCCTCGAGAGTTGCGGTGCGACGCCTCTGCCAAGCGCCGCGTGCTGCCTCAGGTTACCGACCGCGATCGGCGAAATAGGTCAAACGTGCGTTCGAATCGTACCCGCTATATTTTATGAAGTCAATGATTCTCCCGCTGTTTGCGGGGGATCCCGGCTCCCGCACGCCAGCGTGCCGGGCGCGGAAGGTTCTCAACACCGTTACCCGAAGGCGGTTACGCGCAATCGCAACGCGCGCGTCCGCCGATAGCGGTGGAATAGGTGCCGTGAACGACGAAGGGCCACCGGACCAAGCGCCCGCGCCCGAGGCCGGCGTCTTCGGCAACCTCCCCGGGTCGCGGCCTGCCAACCGTAGCCCGCGCCGCGACCGCCAGGCCGCGAGCGCCCAGGCTCCCAAGCCGAGGGCCACCGGCGCCCGCCCTGAGCGCGAGCCGGACCCCGCCGCCCAGAGCGCCCCGAGGCGCGAGCCCTCGACCGAGCCGGAGGATTCCGACGGGCGAACCGACGGCGCCGGGCTCGAGGACCTCGCCTGGGCCGGGGTCGCGGTCGCGGCGGAGGCGGCGACGCTCGGGGTGCGGTTGGTCAGCCGGGCGATGGGAGCCCTGCGCGGACCCGACGACCAGCGTTGAGCCTCCGCTACCTGCGGGTTTTCTGGGAGCGCGCTTACCGCGAGAACATCACCGGGCTGGCCGCGATGGTGGCCTACAACCTGGCGCTGGCCCTGTTCCCGTTCGTCCTCCTGGTCTTGTTCATCTTCGGCCAGGTGATCAGCAATCCCGAGGTCGAGGCGAGCGTGATCCGCGACCTGCAGAGCATCTTCCCGGCGGTCGAGCAGGAATCGCTCTCGAGCGTCGTCGATCGGATCCGCGACAGCTCGACCACGATCGGGGTGGTTGCGGCGCTTGGCGCGATCTGGATCGGCGCATCGTTCTGGGGGGCGATGGACACCGCGTTCTGCCGCATCTACCACGTCGAGTGTCGGGGCTGGGTCGAGCAAAAGCGCTTCGCCCTGGTGATGCTGCTCGTCGTGATCGGATTCCTCGCGGCCAGCGTCGTCGTCCCGGTCGCCGAAGGGGTGCTCGCCTCGGGCGCCGAGGAGCTGCCCTTCGGCCTCGACACGATCGGCGTGCTGCGCACCCTGGCGGTGCTCGCGGTGGCGCTGCTGATCACCTTCGGGATCTGCGCCTTGATCTACTACTTCGTCCCCAAGGGTCACGTGCCCTGGCGCGGAGTCTGGCCGGGGGCGCTGTTCGTCACCCTGACCGGCGCCGGCGCCAACACCCTCTTTCCCATCTACCTGACCCAGTCGAACATCGAGCAGCTCGGCGGGGCGCTGGGGTTCATTCTCATCGCCCTGATCTGGTTCTACCTGATCAGCCTCGCGCTGCTGGCGGGCGCCGTGATCAACGCTCTTCGCTACGAGTACCACGAGACCGGCAGCGTCGAGGAAGAGCGCGCCCGGGCATTCGCCGACCCGGACCTCTGATCATTCGGCCAAGGCGGCGCGCAGCGCTTCGGGCAGCGGCGTCGGCGTGACCTCGAACAGGGCCATCCCCGACTTGTCGGTGACCACTGTCTCAGTGGTCATCCCCTCGATCAGCGGCTTGGCGACGTCGACGTCGACCGGGGTCACCAGGCCGATCCAAAGCGAGGACAGCTTCGGCGTCAACAGCGGCACCGGCAGCTGCAGCGGCGGGCGCCGGCCGAGCGCGCGCGCCATCTCCTCCATCATTCCGCCGTAGGTGGTCACCTGGGGCCCGCCGATCTCGATCTCGCGACCGGCGGCCGCCTCTATCCGGGGCGCCGTACGCAGGTACTCGACCACGTCGGCCACGGCGATCGGCTGGGTGCGCGTCGAAACCCAGCGCGGGGTGATCATCGCCGGCAAGCGCTTGACCAGGTAGTAGACGACCCGAAACGACTCGCTGCCCTTGCCGATCACGGCGGCGGCACGAAAGTGGGTGAGCGGGATCTGGAAGTCGGCGAGGATCTCGGCGGTCTGCTGGCGGCTGCGCAGGTGCGCCGAGCCCGGCTCGCCGAGCCCGCCGAGGTAGATCAGGCGCTTGACCTGGGCGTCGGCGGCGGCCGAGCCGAAATTCGACGCGGCCCGCCGGTCGCGCTCGGCGAAGTCGCCGGAGTCGGCGCCGCGGCCCATCGAGTGGACCAGGTAGTGGACGACCTCGATCCCGTCGAGCGCCGGCGCCAAGGTCTCGGGCTCGAGCACGTCGCCCTCGACGATCTCGCAGCCGATCGCGTCGAGCTCGCCCGCGCGGGCGCGATCGCGCACCAGGCAGCGAACCCGGGTGCCGTCGTCGACCAGAGACCGCGCCAGCAGCCCGCCGATGTAACCCGTCGCCCCCGCCACGAGCACAGGTCGTGAATCAGGGGCGCCCGCCACTATCCGTAGCGGCCCCCGGTGACCTCGCGCAGCTTGGCCTGATCGTGGCGGGCGCTGACCGTGCGCACGGTCCCCGAGCGCGAGCGCATCACCAGCGATTCGGTGGTCGCCTTCCCGGCCCGGGTATAGCGAACGCCCTGCAGCAGCTCGCCGTCGGTGACACCGGTGGCGGCGAAGAAGACATCCTCGCCCGAGACCAGGCGATCGACGTCGAGGGTCTCGTCGAGGTCATAGCCGGCGTCGATCGCCGCCTGGCGCTCATCCTCGTCGCGCGGCCAAAGGCGGCCCAGCAGTTGCCCACCGAGGCACTTGATCGCAGCCGCCGAGAGCACGCCCTCCGGGGTCCCGCCGATGCCCCAGAGCAGATCAACTCCGGCGTCGGAGCTGACCGCGAACAGCGCCGCCGAGACGTCGCCGTCGCTGATGAAGCGGATCCGGGCCCCGATCTCGCGGATCTCGGCCACCGTCTGCTCGTGGCGAGGCCGGTCGAGCATGATGATCGAGACGTCGCCGACGTCCTTTCCCTTGCGCTCGGCCACCTTGGTGATCACCTCGGTGAGCGGCCGCTCGAGGCTGAGCACGTCGGCGATCTCGGGCCCGCCGGCGATCTTCTCCATGTAGAAGCAGGGGCCGGGGTCGAACATCGTCCCGCGCTCGGCCAGGGCGATCACGGCGAGCGCCGAGGACATTCCGCGGGCGGTCAGGGTCGTCCCCTCGAGCGGGTCGACGGCGATGTCGACCTCGGGTGGGCTGCCGTCGCCGATCCGCTCGCCGTTGTAGAGCATCGGCGCCTCATCCTTCTCGCCCTCGCCGATGACGACCAACCCATCCATCGGCACGGTGTCGAGCAACAGACGCATCGCATCGACGGCGGCGCCGTCGGCGGATTCCTTCTCTCCACGACCGACCCAGCGGGCCGCCGCCAGCGCCGCCGCCTCGGTCACCCGGACGAGCTCGAGCGCCAGGTTGCGGTCGGGCTTGTTGCCCGAGCGCAGGTCTTGGGAGATCACGCTCACCCGGCGGAGGCTATCCAGTCGTCGCTCGTTACCGAGCAACCCGCGGCATGCTCAGACGGTGCCCGGTGCTTTGCGAGTCCTGCGCGGGCCACTCTCCAGCGAGCGCGTGAATCCGGTCGCGGCGATCACGATCGCCGAGACCAGGGCCACCCAGTAGCCGTAGTCGAGGCCGATCCCGATCTCGGCCGAGCCCGAGCCCGGCTTGTCGAGCAGGCCGTTGTAGGCGATCAGAACCGCCGCGGCGAACCCGGCGACCATTGTCATCTCGCCCGGTGCCCAGGAGAGCTTGTGGCCGCGGACGAGGATCCAGGCCAAGATCAGCGGCGCGATCGCGGCCAGCAGCAACAGCCAGCGCAGGATCGGGAAGGTCTCGAAGCCGGTGCAGGAGTCCTCGCCCTCGCCGCAGATGAAGGCGTCGGGATTGAACTGCTCGCCCGGAACTCGCTGTGGCACCGTGAGATCGACCGAGTACCAGGGCATGAACAGGATGCTGAGGACCAACAGGATGGACGCCGCCCCGCCGATCAGGACCCTGGTCCGGTTGAGCCGCGAGAAGTCCATCTCCATGCGGGGGCGAGCCTATCCCACCGATAGGCTGGGCCCAGCACGTGCAACCCGCCGCAGAAGACCGTCGCTGGGGACTGACGCTGCCGCTCGCGGGGGTGGCGTTGCACGAGCATTCCGAGCATGTGAAGCGCGCCGAGGCGGCCGGCTACACAGACCTGTGGAGCGGCGAGACCAACGGCCCGGACGGCTTCACCCCGCTGGCTCTGGCGGCGGCGTGGAGCGACCGCGTACGCCTCGGCACCGGCGTCGTCGGGGTCTTTCAGCGCGGGCCGGCGCTGCTCGCCCAGGAGGCGGCGGCGCTCGCCGATGCCTCGGGCGGGCGCTTCGCGCTCGGGATCGGCTCGTCGTCGGACCGGATCGTCGAGGGCTGGAATCAGATCCCGTTCGAGCGCCCACGGTCGAAGGTCTCCGAGACGGTCGACTTCCTGCGCGCGGCGCTCGCGGGGGAGCGCACCGAAACAGGGTTCAGGCTCGAGCAGGCGCCGGCCGCGCCGGTCCCGATCGTGCTCGCGGCGCTGCGCGGCAAGATGCTCGAGCTCGCGGTCGAGAAGGCCGACGGCGCCTTCACCAACTTCCTGCCACTCTCGGGACTGGCACAGGTGGGCGAGCAGATCGCCGGCGCCTCGGCCGGATTCGAGTTGCTCTGTCGGTTCTTCTGTCTCCCGGGCGAGCGCGAGCAGGTCGAGCCCCTGGCCCGGTTCATGTTCTCCGCCTACATCACCGTCCCTGTGTACGCCAATTTCTACCGGTGGCTAGGGCACGGCGAGGTGATCGCGCCGATGGTCGAGGCATGGGAGGCGAACGACCGCCGGCGCGCCGCCGAGCTCGCCCCCTGGGAGCTGATCGAGGACATGTTCATCCTCGGCACCCCTGAGCAGATGCGCGCCCGGCTCGAGCAGTTCGTCGCCGGCGGGATCACGCTGCCGGTGCTCACCCCGATCACCACCCCCGACAAGCTCGGGGAGCTGATCGAGGCGCTCGGCCCGGCCGAGCTTCGTCGCTAGCTCAACCCAGCGGCCTGGCCAGGCTGAGGGCGAAGAGCTGGTCCGGGTCGGTCCACCACTCGACCAGCTCGAGCCCGGCGTCGGCGTAGCTCGACTCGAGTCGCTCGCGGGTGAACTTGGTCGAGATCTCGGTGCGCATCTCCTCGTTGCGGGCGAAGTGGACGCGCATGTCGAGGGCGCGAACGTCGCTGAACTGCTCGCGCAGCGATCGCAGGCGGATGTCGATCCACTCGTTGTCGGAATCCCAGAAGGCGACGTGCTCGAAGGCGTCGGGGTCGAAGTTGGCTTCCAGCTCGCGGTTGATCACGTCGAGCACGTTCTTGTTGAACTCGGCGGTCAGTCCCCCGGAGTCGTTGTAGGCGCCCTCGAGCCGGGCGGGGTCCTTGACCAGGTCGGTGCCGAGCAGAAACCGGTCGCCCGGATACATGAGGGTCGCGATCCGGGCCAGGAACGAGCGCCGTGAACCAGGGCGAAAGTTGCCGATCGTGCCGCCCAGGAAGGCGATCAGGCCGCCCTCCTCGCGGGGGACGCGCTCGAGGTGGGTCTCGTAGTCGCAGATGATCCCGTGCACCCGCAGGCCCGCGTACTCGCCGACCAGCTCGTCGGCGACCCGGCGGGTGATCTCCTCGGAGATGTCGACCGGGACGTAGGTCTCGAGCGAGCCGGCGTCGCGCATCGCATCGAGCAGCGCCCGCGTCTTCATGGCAGCGCCCGAGCCGAGCTCGATCAGCGTCGTCGGCTCGGCCGCGGCGACGATCTCGGCCGCCCCCGCCTCGAGGATCGAGCGCTCGGCCCGAGTCGGGTAGTACTCCTCGACCTCGGTGATCCGCTCGAACAGCTCCGAGCCGCGTTCGTCGTAGAAGTACTTCGGCGGAATCTCCTTGAACGGCGACGAGAGCCCCTCGCGGACGTCCTCGGCAAGCCCCGCCCACGTGCCGCCCTCGGGCAGATGCAGCTCGATCTCGATCTGGTCGGTCGCCGCGTCCACGGCTAGCGGTCTCTCGCGCAGCGGATCCCGGAGAAGATCTGCGCGCGCTCGGCCAGGTCCCAGTTGCGAAAGCTCGGGCGGATCACGTCGCGCCGAGTCGCCCATGCGCCACCGCGCAGCACCTTGTAGCCATCGCCGAAGAAGACCTCCGAGTACTCGGGATAGGGAAACGCCTCGAAACCGGGGTAGCGGGTGAACTCAGAGGCGGTCCATTCCCAGACGTCGCCGAGCATCTGCACGGCGCCACAGTCGGCCGCAGCGTCGGCGTAGGCCCCGGCCGGCGCGCAGCCGAAGGCGAGCGAGTCGAGGTTGGCCCGGTCACGGTCGACGCCGGCGGCGGCGGCCTCCCACTCGAACTCGGTCGGCAGCCGCTTGCCCGCCCAGCGCGCGAAGCCCTCGGCCTGATTCCAGCTGACGTGGATCACCGGTTTCGCCGGGTCGAGCTCGCGCCGCTCACCGAAGGTCGTCGTCACCCATTCGTCGCCGTCGCGCTCCCAGTGAAGCGGGGGCTCGGCGCCCGTCTCGGCGACGAACTCGGCGAAGGCCGCGTTGGCGACGGGAGCGCGGTCGATCTCGAAGCCATCGAGCTCAACCGGATGGCGGGGGCGCTCGTTGTCGTAGGCAAAGCCGTCCGGCCCGGCGCCGATCTCATAGGTGCCGGCGGCGACAGCGACCATCTCCGGACCATCGGCGACCGGTTCGGCCGCCGGCCCGGGGTCGATCTCGACGGGTCGATAGCCGTCGACCATCTGCAACAGCTGCATCATGGTCTCGTTGTGCTGGTGCTCGTGGGCGAGCAGCATCTCGTAGACGAAGCCCCGTGCCAGCAACGGGTCGTCCGTGTCCTCGAGCTCGACCCCGGCGAGCACCTCGAGCGCGCGCTCGCGGACCCCGGCCATGTAGGAACGTAGCTCCGCGCCGCGCAGGATCGGCAGCTCATTGCGGCTCTTGCGAGGGTTCTCGATCGCGTCGTAGAAACGCCCGAGCTCGCCGCGCATCGGGTCGCGCCGGCCGATGCGCTGCACCAGCCACTGCTCCTCGAAGTTGGCGATGTGGCCGAGGTCCCAGGCGAGCGGGCTGAGGATCGGTGAGTAGACGCGGTTGAGTTGCTCGTCAGCGAGCGGCTCGATCAGCGAGAAGGTCCGGTCGCGCGCCTCCGCCAGGCGGTCCGCGATCTGCTCGCTGAGATTAGCCTGGGCGGTCGGCGAGATACCGAGAGGCTACCTGTCACCCGCCTCGGCAGAGGTGATCAAACGGATAGATTCCGCGCCCGGATGAAGGTCGAGGGCACAAGCGCGCTGGTCGTCGGCGGCGCCTCCGGGCTGGGGGAGGCAACGGCGCGCCGCCTGCATGCCGATGGCGCCCGGGTCACCGTCGCCGACCTCAACACGGACAAGGGCGAGGCCCTCGCGGCCGAGCTCGGCGAGGGCGCGGCGTTCGTCGAGGCCAACGTGCTCGAGGCCGACCAGATCGGCGCCGCAGTGGACGCGGCGAGCGCGACGGGCGACCTGCGAACCTCGGTCTGTTGCGCCGGGATCGGCTGGGCCCAGCGCACCGTCTCCAAGCAGGGACCTCACGACCTCGAGATCTTCGCCAACGTGATCAAGGTCAACTTGATCGGCACCTTCAACGTGCTCCGCCTGGCGGCCGCGGCGATGGCCTCGAACGAGCCCGACCAGGCCGGCGAGCGCGGCGTCTGCGTCAACACCGCCTCGATCGCCGCCTTCGACGGCCAGATCGGCCAGGTGGCCTACGCGGCCTCCAAGGGCGGGATCGTCGGCCTGACGCTGCCGGCGGCGCGCGACCTGGCCGGTCGGGGGGTGCGGGTGGTGACGATCGCGCCGGGCCTCTTCGACACGCCCCTGCTGGCGGCGCTGCCCGAGGACGCACGTGCGGCGCTCGGTGCGGGGATCCCGTTTCCGTCGCGGCTCGGGCTGCCGAGCGAGTACGCCGACCTGGTCGCCGCGGTCGTCGCCAACCCGATGCTCAACGGCGAGACGATCCGCCTCGACGGGGCGCTGCGGATGCCCCCGAAGTAGGCAGTAGGCAGTAGGCAGTTTCGGCTCTTAGTCCGTTCCCGCGTACTCGGGGTCGAGCCAGACGCGTTTTCGCCAGGGCGGCGTGATCGCGAACCGGGTGTTCGGACGGGCGGCGGCGATCGGCTCGAGCGGGATCACCTCGATTCGCCTTGCGGACGTGATCCGGGTGAATCCCGACGGGCCCACGGTCCCGGCGTGGCTGCCGCCGGAGACTCGGTAGGCGGCCCCGTCCGCGGGCACCCAGCCGGCGCCGTAACCGTGGTGGGAGCTCGCGCGGACGTCGACCCGGCCCTCGGGCGCGATCCGGAACTGGACCGACTCCCAGTCGTCGCGGTGGTACGTCGGCGTCCCGATCGCCTCCGAGGCGGTGCGGATCAGCCCGCGCAGCGGCGTCGAGCCCTCGCCGGTGGCGCTGCCCGGGTAATAGAGCCAGTACTGGACATAGCGGTTGCCGGCCGCTGGTCCGGTGCAGTCCGCACCCGGGGTCGGCGACTGCGGTCGGCAATCGACTAGATGGCTGAACAGGGTCGCCGGTTGGCCGCTGAGCGAGCGAGCCACCTTGATCTTGTCGGCGGCGTCGGCGCAGGCGTCCTCGCGACAGCCGCGGTAGTCGACCGGAATCGCGTTCATCCCCGGCTCGTAGCGGATTTGCGGAGTCTGCTCGGCCACCAGCGCCGCGAGCTCGTCGCCGTAGGCGGCGACCAGCGCGTTCTCGGGCGCCGCGCAGCCGTCGCTGAGCTCGATCGCGCAGAGGATCCGCGCCCCGATCGACTTGGCCAGCGCCGCGCCGGGCAGGCCGATGCCCGCGATCGCGCCCAGGGCGACGACCGTAAGCGCGACGAACAGGACGAGCGCCACCCACTCGACCGTGCTCTGCCCAGCCTCGCCGTCCGCCGCCGCCTTGCTCGACATGAGCCGACGCTAGGGCGAAAGGGGTGACGTGTTGCGCGCGGAGTGAGCCGGTTTCGCTGGCCGGGGATTGGTGAGATGATCGGCTTGTGACGGCGAACCCAGGCTCGAACGGGCCGCGTGGGGTCCGGTTCGAGAACGGTAACGACGCGCTCGTGGCGACGGAGTCGAGCGGCGGCGACCTCGGCAAGCTGCTCGGAGATCTCGGCCTCACGGTCGACGACGGCCGCCCTGTGATCGTCGTTTGCGGTGGGGCCAACGACCTCACCGGAGCGGCACTCACGAGAACCGAGCGGGTCCTTGCCCCCGCGGTCGCGACGGCCGCGAGCCTGACCGGCGCCGCGGTCGTCGACGGCGGCACCGCCGCCGGGATCATGGCGGTGATGGGGAACGCCCGCGCCGAGCGCGGCAACGACCTCTCACCGCTTGTCGGGGTCGCGCCCGCCGGCAAGGTGACCTATCCGGGAGCCGCGGACGGCGCCGACGGTGATCGCACCGCATTGGAAGCGCATCACACCCATTTCGTCCTGGCCGACACCGCCGAGTGGGGCGGCGAAACCGAGCTCCTGGCCGACGTGGCCGAAGGGATCGCGGGCGGGGCGCCCGTAGTGATGGTGGTCGCCGGCGGCGGTGCCGTGGCGCAGACCGAGGTCAGCGAGGCTGTGCGTCGCGGATGGCCCGTGTTCATCCTCGAGGGCACCGGCGGGACGTCGGACACGGTCGCCGCGCTGTGGCGTACGCACCGCGAGCCACGCGCTTCCGGCGCGGCGCGCCTCCTCCCAAGACGCCTCAGGCAGCGGTCGCCCAAGCTCTCATCGATCACCGAGGCCAACTTGCGTGAGATCGTTCGCGACGGAGACGTGCGGCGGTTCAGTGACGACGAACCTGCCCAACTCGCCCGTAGGCTCGCCTGGGAGCTCCAAGACGACCCGGTGCTCAAGGACGCCTGGCGAACCTTCGCCACCTACGACGGACTCGCGACCCGGATGCGCAACACGTTCGAGCGATACCAGGGCTCGATCCTCGGCCTCGGCGTTCTCGCCACGCTCCTCGCCCTCCTCCACCAGTCCCTGGGCGGAGCCGCCTTGCACTGGGCCGTAGTCGCGGCGCCGATTGCGGCGTCGGTGCTGATTGCGGTGGCCAACCGCCGGGCGACCGGGAAGCGCTGGGTGCTGCTCAGAGGCGCAGCGGAGGCGATCAAGGTGGAGATCTATCGCTATCGGACGCGCACCGGCCTCTACGCGGACGCCCACCTGCCGGACCGTGACCCGTCGAAACGACCCGCCACGCTGGCCACTCAGCTCGGCCACATCGAGGTGCAACTCGTGCAGACGGACGTCGGCGGCAGCGCGATCACACCCTATGACGGGCCCCTCCCGCCACCGATGTACGGCGCCAGCCGCGATGACGACGGAGTCAGCCCGATCGGCCCAGCGCAGTACCTGCGGATCCGGGTTGCCGATCAGCTCGCCTACTACCGGGGTCGGATCGCACATCTCGATCGGCGCCGGAACGCATTCCAGCTGATCGCGGTCGCTGCCGGCGCGGTGGGAGCGATCGTCGCCGCCGCCGGCGAGGAGATCTGGATCGGCCTGACGACGGCGATCGGCGGCGCCGCGATCGCGCGCCTCGGTTACCTGCAGGCGGACGCGACGATCGTCGCCTACAACCAGGCCGCCACCCGTCTGGCCGCCCTGCAGCGCGAGTGGCCGACCCAGGGCCCCACCGAGGAGGATTCAGCGCGCTTCGAAGAGCTGGTCACCCGCGGCGAGGCCGTACTCAGCACCGAGCTCGGCGGCTGGGTACAGCAGATGAACGAGGCCCTGCGAGAGCTTCAGGCTCGACAGGCCGACGCCGCCCGCCAGGTGGAGCCGGGGTTGCCCACGGCATCTCCGTTGCCGGGTGGCGGCCAAGGGTCTGATCCGGACTGACCCTGACCAGAGTCACGGTGCCGGCCGCCGGCTGGCGGTCACTCCGGGAGATAGTGGTCCCGTTCGGAGTCGCTGAGTCTTCCGGCACGTTGTGACGCCAGCTCAAGAAGCGCCGGGACGGACTCGCAGGCGACGCCGCACTCCCAGATGCGCGCCATCTGCCCGTCCGCGATCACGATTTGTGCGCCGTCGGGGCTGAATGCGGCGCTGGATACGAATCCGCGGCCGTGTAGGACCTTGAGCTGCGCGCCGCTGTCGGCGTCCCAGATTCGCGCGGCCCCACCCCCCGAGAACGGCCCGGACCGAGAGTCGCCTGCGATGACCACCCGTTCGCCGTCGGGGCTGAATTCGGCGCTGTACACGTCGTAGGACACCTGACCACGCAGACTCGTGAGCTGCGCGCCGCTTTCGGCGTCCCAGATTCGTGCTGTCTGGTCCTCGCTCGCGGTGACGACGCGTCCGCCGTCGGGGCTGAACAGTGCCTGGATCACATCGCCTGCGTGGCCGCGGAGGATCTCGAGTTCCGCGCCGCTGTCGGCGTCCCAGATTCGCGCGGTCCCGTCGCGATGCGCGGTCACGACGCGTTTGCCGTCGGGGCTGAACGCGGCGCTGTTGATAACGGACTGGCTCTCCAGGGTCTCGAGCTCGGCACCGCTTTCCGCATCCCAGATCCGCGCGGTTCGGTCGTCGTCGTCGCCTGCGGTCACCACCCGCGCGCCGTCGAGGCTGAAAGCGGCGGTGGACACGAATCCGGGGCCGTGCAGGACCTTGAGCTGCGCGCCGCTGTCGGCGTCCCATATCCGCGCCGTCCCGTCGGCAGTCACCATCCGCCCGCCGTCGGGGCTGAATGCGGCGCCCGTGAAGGAGTATCCCCGGCCGGGTATAGCCTCAAGCTGCGCACCGGTTTCGGCGTCCCAGATCACTACGGTTCGGTCTTCCACGCTCACCACCCGCTTGCCCTCGGGGCTGAATGCAACGCTGGTGACCGGATCTCCGTAGCCGAAGAAATTCTTGGGTCCGGCGACGGTGTTGGCGTCCCAGATCCGTGCTGTCCGATCCTCGCTCGCGGTGATAACCCGCTCGCCGTCGGGGCTGAATTCGGCGCTGTTGACGAAGTCGGTATGGCCGCGAAGCACCTGCAGCTCTTCGCCGCTTTCGGCGTCCCAGATCCGCACGGCTTGATCGTCGGTTGCAGTCACGACGCGCTCGCCGTCGGGGCTGAATTCGGCGCTGTAGACAATGGACTGGTCACCCAGGCTCTGAAGCCGCGCGCCGCTGTCGGCGTCCCAGATTCGCGCCGTCCCGTCGGTCACCGCGGCGACTACGCGCTCGCCCTCGGGGCTGAATTCGGCGCTGGAGATGAACCCTCGGCCGCGTAGGAGCTCGAGCTGGGCGCCGCTTTCCGCATCCCAGATCCGCGCGGTCCCATCCTGGCTCGCGGTCACGACCCGCTCGCCGTCGGGGCTGAACGCGGCGCTGTAGACCACGTCTCCGTGACCGCGCAGGATCACGAGCTGGGCACCGCTTTCCGCATCCCAGATCCGCGCGGTCCGGTCGTCGTCGCCTGCGGTCAGGTCGTCGCCTGCGGTCACCACCCGCTCGCCGTCGGGGCTGAACGCGGCGCTGTTGACAACATCTCCGGCTCCGCCCAGGCTTCCGAGCTGCGCGCCGTTTTCGGCGTCCCAGATGCGCACGGTTCCATCGAAGCTTGCGGTGACCACCCGCTCGCCGTCGGGGCTGAACGCGGCGCTGATGACCACGTTTCCGCTGCCGCGCAGGACCACGAGCTGGGCACCGCTCTCGGCATCCCAGATCCGCGCGGTCCGGTCGTCGCCCGCGGTCACCACCCGCTCGCCGTCGGGGCTGAAAGCGGCGTCTTCGACCGAGGACTCGTGGCCCTGCAGCAGCGTCTGATGATCGAGGGCCCCCACCGTGCGCCTGAGCATGCTCGTCGACGCGGCGGTTTCCTCGATGCCGACCGCTTCGGCCGCGAGCCGCGCGCTGACCAGAGGGTCCGAGCCCTGTACCTGGCCTGCACTTGCCGTCAGCGCTTCGGACTGGGCGAGCTTCTTCTGCGCGATCGCCTCGTTCCGCTGAACCAGCGCGACGATCCCGCCAACCACCGCGAGCGCCAAGAGCAGCACCAGCACCGCCACCGCGCCCCGGGCGAGCCGCAGCGTCCGCCGATGCTGGCTGATGTCCTCGCCGATCAGCTCGTCCTTGGGGACGCCGTGCAGGGGCGCCGCCAGGTCGCCGACGCTGTCGCGGAACCGCGGGTTGCGCATCGACACATCGCGTTCGTCGCGCGCCCAGCGCATATCGACCCAGAGCGGCTCGCGCGGAGACCAGCCACGCATCCCGGGCGGGATCGACGAGTCGACGTCGAAGTCGCCATCGCTGTCGTCCCAGGCGAGCTCTCCAGCTGTGAGAACGATCAGGAAGGAGTCGTGGCTGCGGTTGGCTCGCCACCAACGGACCTCCTTGTCGACCCAGGGCGAGGCCGCAGCCTCGGGTGATGCCAGGAGGATGAAGAAGCGCGCCTGAGAGAGCGCTTCCTCGATCGCCGACCAAAGCTCCGGAGAAGCGGAGAGGCTGGTCTGGTCGCGAAAGACGCGCAAAGCGCGCCGCCGGTACCAGGGCTTGGCGAGCGATCGGAGACCCGCCTGAAGCGCGGGGGCCAGGCGGCCGTCGGCCGCGTGACTGTAGGAGATGAAAGCGTCATAGGAGCGAGCGCCCGTGGGAGGAGGACCTCGGGTCGTCCGTGGGGGTGTGGTGATGGCAGCCACAATCGACGAGGGTCAGGGCTCGAGTCGCTCGAGCAGGAAGACGTTCTCGGAGCTCGAGCCTGCGTCGGCGGCCTGCTCGTCGAGCACGGCGCCGAGGTTCTCGGGATGCTCGTCTTGGAGCGCGTCCCGGGCCAGCGCTGCGGTGACGACGACGAAGTCCCGGTCGCCGACTGCGAGCACCCGGGCGCGACCGTTGCCGTCATCGTGCAGGGCGAGTGCGGAGATCTCGTCGAGGTCGAGTCGGAACCTGCGGCTGAGCTCGGAGTCACGCAATTCGACCCTCCGCTCCCGGCGATCAACCCGTATCGGGGTGCCGAAGAATCCACCCCATCAGCTCATCGAGCTCGGGCGGCACGACGTCCTCGGCGACGGTCACCTGAGACCGCCGGCCCTCGGCTTCAACCACGAGGTCGTACTGAAATCGATCGGCCCCGCGGCCGCGCAGCGGGGAGCGTTGGGCGAGAGCGGCCAGGTCGACTCGCGAAGCGAGACGCTCGAGCTCCCGCGCTTTCGGCGCCTCGAGCGCGCTCGTGTCGATCGACCGCGTCACGCTCAGCCCGCCGATCCCACCGCTCCGGGTCAACTCGAGACGCACCGTCAGGGCTTCGGGGCGGGCACGCCGACCTTCTCCCAGCCGCCGTAAACGGCAAGCGCCTCGGCGCTCGCGGCCCCGTGGAATTGTTGGGCGACGCGAACCGTGATCCCAGCGAAGCGCTGGAAGCTCGACTGCGTACCGAGCCCCGGGTCGCGAAGCGCCGCGTACCAGATCGGCCCGGCGGTGTCCCAGGAGCGTCCGCCGAGCGTCGTCGCGACGGTGTAGAAGGCGTGGTTGGGGATGCCCGAGTTGATGTGGACACCGCCGTTGTCCTGATTCGTCTCGAGGTAGTTCCTCATGTGTCCGGGTTGGCGGTCCTTGCCGACAAGCGGATCGTCGTATGCCTCGCCCGGCGCCTTCATCGAGCGCAGCGCATCACCCTGGATGCCGGGCGTCCAGACCCCTTCGCCTATCAGCCAGTCGGCCTCGGCCGTGGTCTGGCCTCGCTTGTGCTGCTCGACCATTGACCCGAAGACATCCGACATCGACTCGTTGAGCGCACCGGACTGACCGAAGTACTCGAGACCGGCCTCGTCCTCGGTGACGCCGTGCCCCAACTCGTGGCCGATGACGTCCGCCGAGCGCGTCAGCCGCCGGAAGATCTTGCCGTCGCCGTCGCCGAAGACCATCCGCCTGCCGTCCCAGAAAGCGTTCGGGTAGCGGTCGCCGAAATGGACGACCCCTCGCAGCGGCATCCCGGCGTCATCGATCGAGTTGCGGTCGAAGGCCTCGCTGAAGAAGGCGAATGTGTCGCCCAATCCCTTGTACGCCTCGTCGACGGCCTTGTCCTTGGTCGCCTTCTCCCCCTCACGGCGAACGATCTCGGCGTTGACGTCCTCGGTGCCGGCCGCATCGCGGATGGTCCGGTTCGGCTTCGCGGCAGCGCGGACGGCGAGCGCATCGGCCCCCTCGCGGGGGCCGCCACCCCGAGACTTGGCGTTCTCGACCCGAGCCAAGCGAATCGATTGATCGCGGCCCAGGGCGCTCACAGCCCAGCCGCGCTGCTCCTCGTCTCCGTTAACAGCGATGCTCTCGAGGACGCTCGGAGGCAGGATGCAGTGCAGCGGGTTCCGGCAGCGGTTCATGGCGGCAGCGGCTCGTGACAGACGATCCGCTCGTTCAGCCCCCCGTCGCTCATGGCGTATGCAGGGTCTACACCCGGGCGGGTAGCGGTGTCAAGGGCTGCGTCGGCGTTCGGCGATCGAGCCCTGGAGCGCCTTGACACCGGCTGATTCGGGTGTTTGATTTTGAATCGGATGAGCGCAACAGATCGGGTCGCGCTGAGCGGACCCCGCAGACTGGCACGATGACCCGGAGGGTGCTCGTCCTCGGCGGTGGGGTCGCCGGAATGACCGCCGCGCACGAGCTCGCCGAGCGCGATTTCGAGGTCGTCGTGCTCGAGGCCCGGGCGAGCCCGGGAGGAAAGGCGAGGAGCATGGCGGTCCCGGGGTCGGGCACGGGCGGGCGCCGCGATCTTCCCGGTGAGCACGGCTTTCGCTTCTTTCCCGGCTTCTATCGCCACGTCCCGGACACGATGCGGCGGATCCCGTTCCGGGGCGAACGCGACGGTGTCTTCTCGAACCTGACGGCGGCAACGCGCGTGCAGGTGGCCCGCGCGGGGGGTGCGGAGATCATCGGACCCGCCCACCTCCCGGCCTCGCTCGAGGACCTCCACCTGGCCTTTCGCTCGCTGTTCGCCTACGCCACCGAACTCGGGATCTCTCCCGACGAGCAGGCTTACTTCGTCGATCGTCTCCTGCTGCTGCTGACGAGCTGCGAGCAGCGCCGCTTCGCCGAGTACGAGCAGCGAAGCTGGTGGGAGTTCTCCGGGGCGCAGGAGCGATCGGCGGCCTATGGAAGGTTCCTCGCCGACGGGCTCACCCGCACCCTGGTCGCCGCCAAGGCGCGCGAGATGAGCGCCCGAACCGGCGGTTACATCCTGCTCCAGCTGCTGTTCGACCTGGCACGCCCCGGCGGCCAGGCCGACCGGGTGCTAAACGGCCCGACGAATGACGCTTGGATCGACCCCTGGCTCGGGCATCTGCAATCGCTCGGCGTCGACTACCGCCCCGAGCATCAGGTTCAGGAGATCCACTGCGCAGACGGGCGAATCAGCGGGGTGAGCGTCGTCGCCGCGGACGGCGCTTTCGAGGAAACCGCCGACTTCTACGTCGCGGCGCTGCCGGTCGAGGTCATGCGCCTGCTCGCAAGCGACGAGCTGAAGCAGGTCGAGCCGCGTCTGGCAGGCCTGCACCGCCTGCGCACACGCTGGATGAACGGGATCATGCTCTACCTCGACCGCGACGTGCCCCTCGTCCACGGGCACACCGTCTACATCGACTCGCCCTGGGCCCTGACCTCGATCTCGCAGGCGCAGTTCTGGCCCGACGTGAAGCTGAAGCAGATGGGCAACGGGCGAGTGGACGGGATCCTCTCGGTCGACGTGTCCGACTGGGAGGCGCCGGGCCTAGTCCACCGAAAGCAGGCGATGTACTGCTCGAAGGAGGAGGTCCGCGACGAGGTCTGGGCCCAGCTCGAGGCCGGGCTCGAGGATGCAGGTATCGATGTGCTCGAGGAGGCGAACCTCGAAGGCTGGTTCCTCGATCCAGCGATCGTCTACCCCAATCCGAATGCGGCGATGAATCTCGAGCCGCTGCTGATCAACACGGCCGGCTCCTGGAAGGATCGCCCCGACGCCGTGACCGCGGTCGAGAACCTCTTCCTGGCCTCCGACTACGTCCGCACGCACACCGACCTGGCGACGATGGAGGGCGCCAACGAAGCCGCGCGGAGGGCGGTCAACGGGATCCTTGACACGGCGGGCTCGAGCCAGCCGCGCTGCGCCGTTTGGAAGCTGAGCGAACCGGCGATCTTCGCGCCCGCGCAGGCCCTCGACCGGCTGCACTTCGCCCTTCATCGACCTCCCCAACAGCAGCTCCGCTTGGTCGACGGGCGGATCGACGCCTCCGCCTTCGCCTCCGTCGGCGCATCCGTTGCCGACCGGTTGTCGAGGATCCGGCGATAAGCGTCGTGATCACGCCGATCTTCAAATCGGACTCGCGTGAGCAGTGGCGCCGCAGCCCGCCGAGACGCCCGAGCGGCTGGCGACGATCAACGGCCATCGAGGCGCTCGCAGCCGTCTGCCTCGGCGTCGATTCGAGCCCCGCGTCGAGCCGCTAGGGTCGCGCCATGACCGACAAGCAGACCGTCGAGGGAATGCCGCGCAAGGAGGGGCGCGGCTGGCGCTTCTACCTGGTCGCGATCGCCGCTCTGTTGCTCGCGATCCTGATCGTCCAAAACGCGCAGAAGGTGACGGTCGACTTCCTCTTCGTCGAGACCGAGACGCCGCTGATCATCGCCCTGGTGATCGCCGGCGCGCTCGGCGCGATCATCGGCTGGGCCTGGCCGCAGATCCGCCGAGGCCGGCGCCACGAGCGCGAGCTCGAGAAGCGCAAGTAACCGCACCTGTCGGCGGTCGATCTGGGGGTCCACCGGACGCTGAATCGACCGATGCGAGCGATCGCCCGACCGCCACCAGCACGCGACGGTCGCTAACGCGGCTGTCGGTTGAGGGTGGAGATGAAATCGCAGCCTCCGGCGAGGGCTCGCGAGAAGACCATCACCGAGAACAGCTGGTTGTCCTGGAGGACCGCGACCTCGGCGTGACCGAGGCCCGCCGGGCCACTCAAGCCGATGCTGGAGTCGGCGCCGTCGGCGACAGTGCTCGAGCTGGCCAGGACCTGGGCATTATTGGCGACCCCGTCGTCGTCCTGGATCACTCCGCGAAGCGAGGCGAAGAAGATCGCCTCCGCCCCGCTCCGGTTAGCGTAGGTGAGGATCGGCGAACCCGCGCACGTGTAGATCAAGCTCGCGCCTGCGGCCTCGAAGGCGGTCACCTCGTCGAACAGCGCGATTCCCTCGGCCGCGGCGATCTCGGTCGCGCCGGCGCCCTGCTGCAGCCCGTTCAGGGTCGATTCGTCGAGGTCGGCGCCGGTCAGCGAGTCGTCGTTGAACAGCGCCGGTTCGTTGATGTCGGCGTCGCCGAGCGAGTCGTCGGCAACCTCGGCCGATCCGACGGCCCCCGCCGCCAGGTCCGCGGCGGTGATCGCGCCGTCGGTGACCTCCGCCGCCCCGACCGACCCGTCGCCGAGCTCGGAACCCCCGACCGCGTTCGCCTCGATGTCGGTTCCGCGGACGTCGTCGTCCTTGAGCTCCTGCGAGCGCACCGAGCCGTTCTCGATCGCCCTCGAGTCGACGCTGTTCTTGGCCAGCGCCCAGGCGCCGCCGCCGAGCGCGATGAACAGCGCCACCGTCGCGATCACGTCGGCGTAGCCGACGCGCCAGGTTCGCGGGCTCACCTGAGCTTCAGCAGCGCGCCAAGAAGCGCGACTCGGCCGACCCCAGGACGAGATGAGCGGCGGCTCTCGGCGGCCGCTCGCGGGCGCCGGGCGGCCGGACGGTGCTGCGCCCTGAACAGGGGAGTCATTGCTCTGACCATGCGAGCGACCGTAGGCCGTGCGCTCGACCAAAGCACCGGGTGATCACCTAGTTCGTCGCGGTACCGACATCTTGCCTAAGCCCGGTCGCTCTCCTAGGGTGTTCGGTTGCGTGCTCCTGGGAAGGGGATCCGAACTCGATCGGATCGACGCGTTGCTCGATGGCGCCAGATCGGGCGACGGCGGCGCGCTGCTGTTGCGCGGCGAGCCCGGGATCGGCAAGACATCGCTGTTGCAGGCCGCGCGCGCACGGGCCGGCGGCATGGACGTGGCGCGAGCGGGCGGCGTCGAGTCGGAGGCACAGCTGCCGTTTGCCGCTCTGGCCGACATCGCGACGCCGGCGCTCGGCCAGCTCGCGAAGCTCCCCGAGCCACAGGCCGCTGCGATCTCGGCTGCGCTCGCATTGGCGCCGAGCGAGCAGGCGGTCAACGAGCGCCTGGCGATCTTCGCCGGGTTCCTCGGGCTGATCTCGGCGAGCGCCCGCGAGCGACCGCTGCTGATCCTGGTCGACGACGCGCAATGGTTGGATCGTCCATCCGCGGATTGCCTCGGCTACGCCGCCCGTCGCCTCGACGGCTCGCGCATCGCGCTGCTGATCGCCGCCCGCCCCGAAGGCGATGCAGAGGCGCCCGGGGGCGGACCGGTCGATGAACTGGTCGTGGGTGGCCTCGATCCTGACGATGCGCTGGCGCTTCTCTCGAGGGCCGATCTGGCGGAGCCGGTCGCGCAGCTCTTGCTCGACGCCTCGCTCGGCAACCCGCTGGCGCTGATCGAGCTCCCCTCGATCCTCTCGGACGACGAGCGCCACGGGGTCGCGCCGATCGACTCGCCACCCGTCCCGGGAGGTGCGTTGCGCGATGTGTTCGAGCGGCGCGTCTCGGCTGCCGGGCCACAGGCCGCTGCCTTGCTGCTGGTGGCCTCAGCATCGTTCAACCGGTCGCTGGAGCCGGTGATCGGCGCATGCAGGGACCTCGGGATCGAAGACGAGGCGCTTGAGCGGTGTGAGGCGACCGGGCTTATCGAGACCGGAGTCGATGGGTTCAGGCTCGCCCATCCGCTGCTCCGGGGCGCCGTGTACGGGGCGGCGACCGCGGCCGAGCGCCGGCGAGCCCACCGCGCGCTCGCCGACCATACCTCGCCGGACTCGCGCGCCTGGCACCTGGCCACCGCGGCGATCGGGCCCGACGAGGAGATTGCGGCGGAGCTCGACCGGGCGGCCCAGCGCGCCGCGGCGCGCGGAGCTCACGCCGCAGCCGCCGACGCGCTCGAGCGAGCCGCACGGCTCAGCCCGAAGCCGGCGGCTCGATACCGCCGTCTGTTCAGCGCCGGCTTCGCTGCCACCCTGGGCGGTGGGTACGAGCGCGGCGCCACGCTGCTCGAATCCGCCGCCGAGACCGACGACCCGTCGACCCGCGTCAGGGTGCGGCACATGCTGGGGATGGTCACCTTGAACGGTGGCATCCGCAACGGGCTCGAGAACCACCGGATGCTCACCGACGACGCCGAGGCGATCGCCGGCGACGACCCCGCGATGGCGGCCCTGCTCCACGCTGACGCCGGGGTCACCGCCACCGTCGTCGGACTGTGCGACATGGTGCTCGAGTCGGCGGAGAAGGCGGTCGCGTGCCTGCCCGAGGACGCGCCGGTAACCACCCGCTGTCAGGTCGAGTCCATCCACGGCATGGGGCTCGCGCTCAAGGGCCGCACCCGCGAAGCCGCGGCTGCGCTCGACCGCGCCGGCGCCCTGCTGCCTCAGGTCGAGCCCGTTTCCGCCGCCGCCCAGTCGATCTCGTTCGCGCTGATGGGACGGCTTTGCACCGGAGGCGAGGCGACGCTGCTGGCCGAGACCCGGCGCCTGGCGGGCGTCGCTCGCGAGAACCGCTCGCTCGGGATCCTTCCCTGGTTTCAGCTGCAGTCCGCCGATGCCGCTTACCGGCTCGGAGACTGGGCCGAGGCCGAGCGGGAGGCCGAGGAGGCAGTCGCCAACGCCGAGGTCTCGAGCCAGCTCGGACCGCTGTCGATCGCCCTGATCATCCGAGCCAGGATCCACGCCGTTCGCGGTCGCGAACGGCCGGCTCGCGAGGACGCCCGGCGCGGGGTCGAGATCGGCGAGCCGGTCGCCTTCGGCGGTCCTCGGCTCTGGTCGCTGGCGTGCCTCGGCTTCCTCGAGCTCAGCCTCGACAACGTCGCCGAGGCGATCGAGGAGCTCGAGCAGGCCGAGACGCTGGCGGAGCTCTCAGGCCTGATCGATCCGTCGATCATCCCCTGGGCGCCCGACCTGGTCGAGGCCTACGTCCGGAGCGGGCGTGATGACGACGCGACCAGGCTCGTCGGCGCGCTCTCCGCCACGGCGGAGCGGGGCGGAGCGCCATCGGCCCTGGCGCTGGCCGCGCGCTGTCGTGGGATCGCGGCCGCCGAGGCGTTCGAGCCGGAGTTCGAAGGGGCGCTCGCGTGGCACGAGGAAGCCGGCCTTCCGTTCGAGCGCGGCCGGACCCTGCTCGCATTCGGCGCCCGCCTCCACCGGGCCCGGCGACGGGTCGAGGCCCGTGGGCGCCTGCGCGAGGCGCTCGAGACGTTCGAGGCTCTCGGTGCTCCGAATTGGGCGGAGCGGGCGAGGGTCGAGCTTCGTGCCGCCGGAGCGATCGAGCGCAAGACCGTCTACGGATCGGAGGAGCTCACCGCCCAGGAGACCCGGGTCGCGCTGGCGGTCGCCCGCGGCGCCAAGAACCGCGAGGTCGCCGCCGAGCTCTTCCTGAGCCCGAAGACGATCGACTTCCACCTCGGCCGCGTCTACCGCAAGCTCGGCATCCACTCCCGCACCGAGCTCGCCACGATCGTCGCCGAGGGCGGGCTCGAGGACCGAACGGTCTAGAGGTTCTCGATCTCGGCGGCGATCTCGCCCGCCGCCTTCTTCGCGTCGTCGAAGAGCATCGAGGAGTTCTCCTCGTAGAAGAGGTCGTTGTCGATCCCGGCGAAGCCGGGTGACAGCGAGCGCTTGATCACGATCACCTGCTGGGCCTCGGAGGCCTCGATGATCGGCATCCCGGCAATCGGCGAGTCGGGGTCGTTCTTGGCCGCCGGGTTGGTGACGTCGTTGGCCCCGATGACCACGGCGACGTCGGTGCGCGGCAGCTCGGGGTTGATGTCGTCCATCTCGCGCAGCTTCTCGTAGGGGACGTCGGCCTCGGCGAGCAGCACGTTCATGTGCCCCGGCATCCGCCCGGCGACCGGATGGATCGCATAGTTGACCTCGACCCCTCGCTTTTCGAGCTCGTCGGCCATCTCCTTGACCGCGTGCTGGGCCTGAGCGACGGCGAGGCCGTACCCCGGCACGATCACGACCGAATCGGCATAGGCGAGCTTGATCGCCGCGTCCTGGGCGCCGATCGAGGTGTGCGGGCGCTCCTCGCCGCCCGCTCCGGCACCGGCGGCCGGAACGCCGCCGAAGCCGGCGAAGAGGATGTTGGCGACCGAGCGGTTCATCGCCGTCGCCATCTCCAGGGTGAGCAGGGTTCCCGAGGACCCGACCAGGGTGCCGGCGACGATCAGCGCGACGTTGTCGAGGGCGAAGCCGGCCGCCGCCGCCGAGAGCCCGGTGAACGCGTTCAGCAGCGAGATCACCACGGGCATGTCGGCGCCGCCGATCGGCAGGACGACGAGATTGCCGAGGATCGCCGAGGCGATCAGGATCCCGATGAAGAGTCCCTCGTAGTCGCCGAGCGCGTCGTCGTTGGCCACGATCACCACGCAGGCGGCGAGGATCGCGATCAGCAGGAGCGCGTTCACCACCTGCTGGCCGGGGACCGCGAGTGGCCGGGTCGGGATCAGGTCCTGGAGCTTTGCGAAGGCGATGTTGGAGCCCCAGAAGGAGACCGAGCCGATTATGGCCGCGAAGAGGACCGGGATCAACTCGTCGAGGGGAAAGGACCCGGCGACGTCGGCGTGGCGAAACTCCGACCAGGCGATCAGCGCGACCGCACCGCCGCCGACGCCGTTGTATAGGGCGACCATCTGCGGCATCTGGGTCATCTGCACGCGCAGCGACGCGATCAACCCGACCGCCGATCCGACCACCAGCCCGCCGATGATCAACCCCCAGTTGCCAAGCCCGTCGAGCAACAGGGTGGTGATCACCGCGACCGCCATCCCGCCGGCGGCGATCAGGTTGCCGTTCTTGGCCGTCCTCGGGTGGGTGCCCTGCATCAAGCCGTAAATGAAGAGCGAGAACGACAGCGTGTAGAGCAGAACCGAGGCGCTGCCCCCGGGCTCGAGCACCGCGAGCGTCACGACGACTGTCCTTCATCAGACCCGGCCGCCCCCGGACGCGAAGCGGAGGAGGCGGCCGGCTTTGGCTTGCGGACGAACATGCCGAGCATCCGGTTGGTGACCAAGAACCCGCCGACGATGTTGATCGCGCCGAAGGCGATCGCAATGAACGCGATCAGCTGCTCGAGAAAGCCGTCGGCGACCCCGGCGACGATCAAGCCGCCGAGCATCACGATTCCGTGGATCGCGTTCGTCTGGCTCATCAGCGGCGTGTGCAGCGTCGTCGGCACCTTGGAGATCACGGCGAAGCCGACGAAGGCCGCGAGCACGAAGATCACCAACTCCGTCGCCAGGTCCATCTACTCGCCACTCGCCTCTCGGCGCTCGCCGCTCGAGTCGAAGCCGGCGGCTCGTTCGTTGCGGATCTCGCCGTTGTGGGTGATGCAGGCGCCGGCGACCACCTCGTCGTCGAAGCTGAGCTCCAGCTCTCCCTCCTCGGTGGTCAGCAGTCCAAGCAGGTTCTCGATGTTCTTCGAGTAGAGCTGCGAGGCGTGCGTGGCCATGTCGGAGGGCAGGTTGAGCGGCGAGATCACCCTGACCCCGTTGTCGGAGACGATCGTCCGGCCCGCCTCGGTGAGCTCGCAGTTGCCGCCCGAGTCCCCGGCCAGATCGATGATCACCGAGCCCGGGCTCATGTTGGCCACGGCCTGAGCGGTGAGGAGGATCGGCGCCCGGCGGCCGGGGATCTGGGCGGTGGTGATGATCACGTCCTGCTTCGCGGCGTTCTCGGCGAGCGCCTCGCGAACCTGCTCGTTCTCCTCCTCGGTCAGCGGGCGGGCATAGCCCCCCTCGTCCTCGGCGTCGGGGATGAAGTCGAGCTCGAGCGGGCGACCGCCGAGTGAGGCGATCTGCTCCCAGGCGGCGCGGCGAATGTCGAAGCCCGAGACCACGGCGCCGAGCCGTTTCGCGGTCGCGATCGCCTGCAGGCCCGCGACCCCGGCGCCGAGCACGAGCACCTTCGCGGGCGCGACCGTGCCGGCGGCGGTTGTCATCATCGGAAAGAAGCGACCGGCCTCGCGCGAGGCCAGCAGGGTGGCGGCATAGCCCGAGACGTTGGCCTGCGAGGAGAGCGCGTCCATCGCCTGGGCGCGGGTGATCCGCGGGATCGCCTCCATCGCGAAGCTGGTCACCCCCGAGCTCGCCAGCGCCTTGTTGGTCTCCGCCGAGGTCAGCGGCGCGAGGTGGCCGATCAGCACCTGGCCCTCATTCAGCCGGCCGATCTCGTCGGTGCTCGGGACGGCAACGTGGGCGACGACGTCGGCGCCCCATGGATCGCCGAGCTCAGCCCCGGCGTCGGTGTAGGAGGCATCGGGATGACCGGAGCCCTCACCGGCTCCGGCCTCGACGACCACGTCGATTCCCTTCTCGGAGAGCGACGAGACCGCGTCCGGTATCAGCGCCACCCGGCGCTCGCCCTCAGCGGTCTCTTTGGGAACCCCGACGTTCATCCGGCAAAAGCGGCGGAAGCCTAACCCACGCGGTCAGCCGCCGGCGCCAACGCCCTCGCCACCGTGCTCGAGGTGCTGACGAGCCAGGCCTCGCGATAGGCGTTGGCGAAGACTGACGAACTCGAGCGAACAGATGAAGCGCGCGAGCTGTCGCCGATCAGGCAGGTGCGCCGACGCCCACGAGCTCGGCCAAGCGCTCGATCGTGCGGATGCGCTCGGCGGCGTCGGTGTGAACCGGCGAGCAGATCAGCCGGTCGATCCCGGAGGCGGCGAGCCTGTCGAGCCGCGCGGCGACCTCGGCCTCCGAGCCGACGAGCGAGGTGGCGTCGACCAGCTCGTCGGGGATCGCCTTGTAGGCGGCCTCGCGGTCGCCGTCGAGGTAGAGCCGCTGGACCTCATCAGCGACCTCTCCGAAGCCGAACCGATGGGTGAGGTCGACGTAGAAGTTCGTCTCGCGTGAGCCCATCCCGCCCAGATAGAGCAGCAGCCCGGTGCGAACGACCGCGCGCGCGGTCTCGAGATCGCCGTCGATCGCCACCTGCAGCGACGGCGAGACCTCGAGGTCGGCACGGCTTCGCCCTCCCTTGGCGAAACCCGCCTCGAGGTGCTCGCCCCAGGTCTGCTCGAACGCATCGGCGCTGAAGAAGATCGGGATCCAGCCGTCGCAGATCTCCGCCGCCATCTCGACCGACTTGCGCCCGATCGCGCCAACGAAGATCGGGATCTCGTCGCGGACCGGGTGAAAGTTGAGCTTCAGCGCCTTGCCCTCGCCCGTGCCCCCCTCGATCGGCAGCCGGTAGTGCTCGCCCGCGTGCTCGAGCGGACCCTCGCGGGCGATGATCTCGCGGACCACCTCGATGTACTCCCGGGTGCGCCCCCAGGGCTTCGCGTACTCGACCCCGTACCAACCCTCCGAGACCTGCGGCCCGGAGGGGCCGAAGCCGAAGATGAAGCGCCCGCCCGAGAGTGCGTCGATGGTCGCGCCGGCCATCGCCGCCGCCGCCGGTGGTCGCGCCGGCACCTGCATGATCGCCGCGCCGAGCTTGATCCGCTCGGTCTGCGGGACCAGCCAGGAGAGCACCGAGACGACGTCGGAGCCATAGGACTCGGCGACCCAGACCGAGTCGAACCCCGCCGACTCGGCGGCGCGCACGAGCTCCACAGCTTCGGCGCCTCGCGGGCCGATCCCCCAGTAGCCGAGGTTGATGCCCAGCTTCAGCGCCACCGGCGCAACCTAGAGGATCGCCGCCGCGCGCAGCTCCTCGAAGCTCGAGTCGACCGCGGCGGCGAGCTGCTCGACGCCGGGCAGCGCCTCGGGATCGGTGCAGAGCGAGACGGCCACCGTCCCGTTGCAGGAGATCGCCGAGACGCGCAGCGCGTGATGCATCGCCGGCTCAGCCACCGTGCACAGCCGCTGAACCCGTCGCCCGAGCACCGAGATCGCTCCGGGCGGCCCCGGCACGTTCGATACCGAGAGACTGAACTCGCGCGGCCCGGCGGCCAGCCGCTCCGCCACCCGCGCGAGCCTCGGCACCCGGGCGAGCGCGTGAAAGAAGTCGTAGAGCTCCTCGGCGTCGTCGAGGCGCTTTCGCCGCGAGGTCTCGAGCGCAATCAGGTCGAGACGGCGCAGGGGATCCGGCTGCGCCAGCGGCAGATCGACGTTGAGGAAGGAGTCGCGGTTGCCGAGGTCCGAGGCGTCGGGGTCGTGGCGGTGGAGGCTCACCGGGACCTGCGCGCGCAGGTGCCGGGCTCGGCGGCGATCGCCGCCGAGCCACTCGTGCAGGCCGCCGGCGAGCGTCGCCAGGAGCGTGTCGTTCACGGTTGCCGGCGCCGGGCGCGAGTGCCCGATCGCGCGCAGCTCGGCCAGCGGCATGGCCACCGCGACCAGGCAGCGACGGCTGCCGATCTCGCGATCGAGTCGCGAGCGCGAGGCGCGGGCGCCGAGCTCGCGGGCCAGAGCACCGGGCAGCCGCGCCGTCTCGCCGAAGCCCGAGCGGGACCTGGGGCCCGGAGGTGGGCGCCCCGACGCCGCCTCGCTCGGCGCCTCGGCGTCCCAGAGCAGCGCCTCGAGGAAGCGCAGCGAGGTGATCCCGTCGGCGAGCGCGTGGTGGATGCGCGCGACGATCGCCTCGCGCCCGTCGCCGAGTGGGCCGACCAAGTCGAGCGCCCACAGCGGCCGCGAGTGATCGAGGCGCTCGGACATGACCTCCCCCGCCGCCGCCCACAGGCCCGGCTCATCGATCCCTCGAGTGGACTCGCGTCGGGTGATCTGGGCGCCGACGTCGAAGCCCTCGTCGGCGACCCATGACCACTCGCCGCCGTCGAGCTCGAGCCGCTGGCGGGCGCGCGGCTCGCTCGCGACCCGGGCGCCGACCGCGGCGCGCAGGCGCTCGAGCTCGAGCTCGCGGTCGGCGGCCTCGAGCACCACGACCTTCATCGTGTGGCCTGCGATCGCCGCGCTCTCGAGCGCCAGGATCGCAGCGTCGTCCGGGCTCAACTGGTCGGCTGGGTCGGCCGGGTTGGCCACGCACCAACCGTAGACCGCCGGGGCGACTTTCTCTCGGATAGCGGCTGAAACTCGCCCCGGCGGGCTGGCGCCGCGGCTCAGCGCAGCGGGGTCGAGTCGAGCCCCTCGCGCAGCGCCTGCGGCGACTCGAACACCGCGACCGCGCCGGCGCCGAGCAACTCCGCCTCGCCGAAGCCGCCGCTGAGCAGGCCGATCGTCTTCAGCTCCGCGCGGCTGGCGGCCTCCACGTCCCACGTCGTGTCGCCGACCATCACCGCCGAGAGCTCGGCGGCCTCGCGCATCGCCACCGTGACCAGATCCGGCGCCGGCTTTGCCTGATCGACGTCGTCAGCCGTCGTCCACGCGTCGGCGAGCTCCCGCGCATCGAGCAGCTCGACGTAGTGCTCGACCTCCTCGGCCTTCGCCGAGCTCGCCAGGACCACCGTGTGAGCACGCGCCTTGAGCTCGACGATCAGCTCGCGGGCGCCCGCCAGCGGCCGGACCTCGTCGATCAGCTCCGCGAAGAGGCGCGCCTCGGCATCGCGGACGCCGTCGCCGCACCGCGATTCGACCTCCTCGCCGGCGACCGCGGCGACCAGCTGCTCACCGCCCATCCCGATATGGCGGTGAACCCGCCACAGCGCCGGGGTCACGTCGTGCTCGCGAAAGGCCCGGTACCAGGCGATCGCGTGGTGATAGTTGGAGTCGACGAGGGTGCCGTCGATGTCGAGGATCGCCGCGGCGGCCACATCGGGGTGCTACCCGCCAAGCCGCCGCGGCGAACTCGAACGCGCTACTCGATATACCCGTACTCCTGCAGATACGCCTGGGCGGCGTCCTCGGGCTTCTCCTTGTCGATGTCGACTCGGGCGTTGAGCTCCTGTAGGACCTCCAGCGAGAGGTTCGACTGCACCTTCTCGATCGTCTCGCCGAAGTCGGGACCGGCCTCGTCGGCCGCCTCCTGGCTGGCGATGAAGATCACGTTTCCGGCCGGGAGCAATTGCTGGTCGTCCTCGAGCGTCGTGTAGTCGTCGGAGACGAACAGCTGCGCGTCGGTCGTGAACACGATCGAGAGGTCGGCGTCGCCCTTGTCGAGCACCTCGTAGCGAAGGCCGATGTCGACGGGCGTGAACTTGGCGAACTCGAGCCCGTAGTTCTGCTCGAGCCCGACCAGGCAGTCGATCCGCTGGCGACACTCGGGCGAGCCGTAGAGCGTCAGGTCCTGTGACTTGCCCTCGAGGTCGGAGATCTTGCTCACCCCGAGCTCGTCGGCGGTCTCGGTCAGCAGCCCGACCGCATTCGCACTCGAGAACGAGGTTGGCGGATAGGCGACCAGCCCCTTGTCGGCGAAGTCCTGCTTCGTCTGCTCGAACGCAGCCTGCGCGTCGCCCGGGACGTCCTCGGGCGCGAACTTGAAGAACGACGTCAGCGCGGTCGAGGTGTATTCCGGATAGCCGCTGATCTCGCCGTTCTCGAGCGCCTTCAGCGCGATGAACTCATCGCCCAAGTTGAGGTCGGTCGAGACGTCATACCCGGCGGCCTCGAGCGCCTGTGCGTAGATCTCGCCGAGGATGTACTGCTCGGTGAAGTTCTTCGAACCGATCGTCAGCGAGACCCCGTTGTTGTCGGGATTCTCCTCGATCAGATCGCCGCTGGTCTCGCTGCCGCTGTCGCTGCTGTCACTCTCGTCGTCGCTGCCGCAGGCCGCGAAGGCGAACGCGAGAACGAGCGCAGCGAGCAAGGCGAATAGCCCCTTGTATCGGGCCTTGGTGCTCATCTTGGGGTGATCCTCCCTCTTAGGTGACCTTCCGCGAGTTCGCGGTCTGCGGATCCTACGCGCTTGCGCGGGCGGTCTCACGCTGGACCTCCAGGCCGCGCGGAGTGAGCAAACGCTGGATGCCTGCAAGGGCCAGCTCGAAGGCGAGCGCCAGCAGGGCGACCAGGATCGCGCCGGCGAGCACGCCCTCATCGCCATAGACGTTGCGGTTGATGATGAAGTCGCCGAGGGTGAGCACGCCCGCGAGCGGAGCGATCGTCGCGGTGGCGACGATGTTCACCGCCGAGGTGCGTACCCCGCTCATGATCGTCGGGACCGCCAACGGCAACTCGACCTTGCGGATCACCTCGAGCTCGGTCATGCCGACGCCACGCGCGGCCTCGACTGCTCCCGGGTCTACCTGTCGCATGCCGACGAACGCGTTGGTCAGGATCGGTGGGATCCCGAGCACCATCAGGGCGACCGTCACGTTGATCACCCCGACGCCGATGAACGCCGCCATGAACGCGATCAACGCGAGCTCGGGAATCGCCCGCCCGGCGTTGCCGACGGCGACCGCGAGCAGCTCGCCCGTGCCGCGGTGACCGAAGTACAGGCCCACGGGAAGGGCGATGGCCACGGCCACGGCCAAAGCAAACAGACTGATCCAGATCTGGGTGGACATCAGCTCCCAGACCTGGTCGAGCCCGCCGACCTGGACGCCGCCACCGACCGCTTCGCGCGGTTCGAAGATGAACTGGATCGCGCCCCCGAAACTGTCGAGGAAGGACGCCGGCGCCAGGACGACGCTCACAGCGGACGCACCTTTCGCCACGGGGCAAGAAGCCGCTGGGCGCCGACCAGCAACCCGTCGAAGCCGATTGCGATCAAGATCGCGAGCAACCCCGCGACGACGATGCCGGTCTTGAAGGTGAGGTCGCTGTAGATCTCGGCGCCGAGCCCGCCGGCGCCCGCGAACACCGCCAAGGTCGCGATCGCCACGGTCGAGACGGTCGCGATTCGCAGCCCGGCGATGATCTCGGGCAGGGCCAGCGGCAGCTCGACCCGCCAGAGCAGCTGGCGCGGGGTCATCCCCATGCCGGCGCCCGCGTCGCGGACCGCGTCGGGCACGTTGGCCAGCCCGGTGACGATGTTGCGATAGATGATCTGCAGCGTGTAAAGCGTGAGCGCGATGATCGCGGTGACCGTGCCCCGGCCTGTGATCGGCAACAGCAGCGAGAACAGCGCGATGCTGGGCAGCGTGTACAGGACCCCGGTGGCCCCGGTGAAGGTCGGGATCAAAAAGCGCCTGCGATGCGAGAGCACCGCCATCGCAAAGGCGATGATGAAGCCGAAGACGACCGAGAGACTGACCAGAAGGATGTGCTCGAGCAGCGGGCCAACGTAGCGGTCGAAGTTGTCGATCGCCCAGCCGATGCAGACGGTGTTGTTGTCGGCAACGCAGGTCGCGTCGGTCGCCTGCGACGGGTCGCGGACGAAGCCGTCGCCCTGGGCGACTGGCAGCAGCGCTGTCGCCGCAGCGATCAACGGCGTCCTAGCCGAGCGGGCGCTCGGCGGCGGAATGCTCGTCGGTGAGCGCCTCGTCGGAGGTCAGGAACTCGGAGATGATCTCAACCGAGAGCACCCCGGCGATCGCGCCACGGGCATCGACGACCGGGGCGTAGCGCGTCTCGGCCTGGAGCAGATCCGAGAGGGCGTCGCGCATCACGTCGTCGCGGTCGAGGATCGGGTCAGGCGATGCGTCGGGGCGGGCGGGGACCGTCTCGCGGGCGAGGTCGGCCGGCGAAAGCCAGCCGATCGGCCGGCGCTCGGCGTCGATCACGAGCGCGTGCGGAACCTCGGCGCCCTCGAGCTTGGCGCGAACCTCGGCCGTGGCCTGGCCGATGTGGGCCAGCGGCGCCTCCCAGAGGCTGATTTCGCCGACCCGCAACAGCGCCAGCCGCTTGAGCGCTCGGTCGGCGCCGACGAAGTCCTCGACGAAGCCGTCGGCGGGCGCCATCAGGAGCTCCGCCGGGGTCGCGTATTGAGCCAGCTTGCCGCCCTCGTGCAGGATCGCGATTCGGTCGCCCATCTTGATCGCCTCGTCGATGTCGTGAGTGACGAAGAGGATCGTCTTGCGCAGATCGGCCTGCAGTCGCAGGAACTCATTCTGGAGGCGCTCGCGGTTGATCGGGTCGACGGCCCCAAAGGGCTCGTCCATCAGCATCACCCCGGGGTTGGCCGCCAGCGCGCGGGCGACCCCGACCCGCTGCTGCTGGCCGCCCGATAGCTGCGCCGGGTAGCGCTCGCCGAGCTCGGGATCGAGCCCGATCAGGCCGACCAGCTCGGTTACCCGGCTGTCGGTGCGCTCGCGCTCCCAGCCGATCAGGTTGGGCACGGTGGCAATGTTCTGGGCGATCGTTCGATGCGGGAACAGCCCGATCTGCTGAATCACGTAACCGACCTCTCGGCGGAGCTGAGCGGGCGAGCGCTCGCGGACCGAGCTGCCGCCGATCAGCACATCGCCCTCGGTGATCTCGACCATCCGGTTGGCCATCCGCATCGCGGTGGTCTTGCCACAACCCGAGGGCCCGACAAGCACGCAGATCTCTCCGGCCCCGACCTCGAGGCTGAGCGCTTCGACCGCGGCGCGATCGGCGCCGGGGTAGCGCTTCGTCGTCTCCCGGAACTCGACCGAGAGCGCTTCGCCGGCTTCCAGTCTCGCGGCGTCGCCCTGCTCCACAGGCGCCGATCCTATCGAGCGCTGGCATAGGGTCTCGCCGGTGGAGGGCAAGTCCCGCAGCCTCAGAGCAGCCTGGTGGGTGCTGGCGGGCTCGTGCACCGGTCTGTTCGTGCTGATGCTCGATTCGACCGTGGTGACGCTGGCGTTGCCTCGCATCCGAGACGACCTCGGCGCCTCGGTCGACGGGCTGCAGTGGATCCAGAACGCCTACCTGCTCACCCTGGCCGCGAGTGTCGTCACCGCCGGGCGGCTCGGCGACATCCGTGGCCGCCGGCGCGTCTTCATCGCCGGGATGGCGATCTTTGCGGCGGGATCGTTACTGGCCGGCTCGGCGACCTCGATCGAGCTGCTGGTCGCGGGCCGGGTCGCCCAGGGCATTGGCGGGGCGGCCCTGCTGTCCCTGTCTCTGGCGCTGATCGCGCACGCCTTTCCCGCCGAGCTCCAACCGCGCGCGCTCGGGATCTGGACCGCTGTCTCGGCGGTCGCCCTGGCGCTTGGTCCGCTGATCGGCGGCCTCCTGATCGACGCGGCGAGCTGGCGCTGGATCTTTTTCATCAATGTGCCGGTGGCCGCTGTCGGGATCGCGATCCTGCTGCTTCGCGGCGGCGAGTCGCGCGACCCGGCGGCGCCGCCGCGTGTCGACGTCGCCGGTGTCAGCCTGCTCTCGCTCGGGCTGTTCGCGGTGGTCTTCGCGCTCGTGCAAGCTGACGAGTGGGGGCCGGGCTCGGGCCGCACGCTTGGACTGCTTGCAGGCGGCGCAGCGATCCTGGTCGCGTTCTGGAAGCTCGAGGGCCGCGTCGCCTCGCCGCTGGTCGACTTCACCCTGTTTCGAAACGGTCCGTATCTGGGCGCCAGCGCCGCTGCCTTCGCCCTCGTCGGCTCCTACTGGGCGGTGATGTACTTCGAGCCCCAGTACCTGCAGTCCGCGCTCGGCTACTCCGCGATCGCTGCGGGTGCGCTGATCCTGCCGATCACCGCGCCGATGGCGTTTTTTTCGCCCTTCTCGGGGTTTCTGATCGGCCGCTTCGGAGCGCGCCGGACGATGACCTTCGGGATGCTCGTCGCGCTGGCCGGCCTGGTCGCTCTGGCGCTCGGGCAGGACTCGGGGTCCTACGGCGGCCTGCTGCCGGGATTCCTCGGCTTCGGCATCTCGCTGGCGCTGGTCTACGCGCCGATGTCGACCGCCGCGATGGCCGCGATGCCGGCGGAGAAGGTCGGAATCGCCGCCGGGGTGCTGGCGATGGACCGGGTGCTCGCCGGGGCCCTGTTGCTGGCGATCACCGCGGCCGTCTTCCAGGGGGCGCTGCCCGCCGGAGCCGATCCGACCGCCTCGGCGCAGTTCGGATCGGCGGTCGCCGACGCGCTTTGGCCCGCGATCGTCGTGGTCGCGGTCGGTGCGCTGCTCACCTGGCTGTTGGTCCGCGATCCTGATCACCCGGCGGGCACCGAAGGCGCGCACGCCCACCGCCACCACCGCTTCCACCTCTGACACGGTTAAGCACCGAGCAATGCCCGATCCATTGAAGCCGTCCCGAGAGACGATCGCCAGACGCCGCCGCGCCGCGCTCGCGGGCGCTGCCGCGGTCGCCTTCGCCCTGGGAACGCTGACCGGCTCCGGCTCCGGGGCGCCGGATGATGGAGCCTCGCCCGACGCCGAGATCGAGCGCCCCGAGCTTCCCCGGGGCGGATACAGCCTGCTGCCCGAGCACCGCCTGGTCGCCTTTTACGGCGCCCCCGGGAGCCCCGAGCTCGGCGCGCTCGGGATCGGCCCGCCCGCGCGGGCGAGCGACCGCCTGCTCGATCAAGCGGCGGCCTATAACGGCAACCGGCCCGTGCTGCCCGTGCTCGAGTTGATCGCCACGGTCGCGGCCGCGGACCCGGGTGAGGACGGCGACTATGTCCTGCGCGAGTCCGATGCGGTGATTCGCCGCTATCTCGCCGAGGCCAGACGCCGGCGCGCCATCCTGTTGTTGGACATCCAGCCGGGGCGGGCGGAGTTCGCCGACGAGATCGAGCGCCTCGAGCCATACCTGCGCGAGCCCGACGTCGGCCTCGCGCTCGACCCCGAGTGGCACGTCGGCCCGACCGAGGTCCCGGGCCAGGTGATCGGCTCGGTCGACGCCGAGACGATCAACCGGATCTCCGCCGAGCTCTCGGCGACCGTCCGGCGCCTCCACCTTCCCGAGAAGCTGTTGGTGATCCACCAGTTCACCGAGGGCATGGTCTCCGACCGCGAGCGGTTGCGCGACCGGTCCGAGCTCGCGACGGTCATAAACGTCGACGGGTTCGGCGACCCGGCGAACAAGATCGCCAAGTACCGCGAGCTGCACCCCTCGACCGCGAGCCCGGTGGGTTCGGGGTTCAAGCTCTTCTACAACGAGGACCTCGACCTGATGTCGCCCGAGCAGGTCCTGAAGCTGAAGCCGAAGCCCGACCTGGTCGTTTACGAGTAGGCCCGAGCCCGCCCCGCCAGGCGCTCAGCAGCGCTGCAGCTCGACCGAGCGCTTGATCCCCGGTGCCCCCTTGCGGGTGACGTTGACGTTGAGCTCGTAGATCCGAGCCTGCTCGAGCTCGTCTGCGTCGAGCGTGAACGCGAGCTTGTTCGCGGCCGCGCGTCCGAGCCGCTCGCGCAGGTTCTTGCCGGTGAGCTTCGCCTTGATCTGCTTCACCTTGGAGACCTTCGCCCTCGCCTTGATCCGTGTGTCCTGCGCGATGCACCCCGCGGGCAGGCCCTTGAGCTTGAGCTTCGCCGAGCCCTCGACCACCGGCGGGATGATCGCCGTGGTCCGCTCGCTGACCTGGTCGTCGGAGGGGTCTTCGTCGGAGAAGGCGGTGCACGTCAGCGGCCCGAAGTCGCATCGCAGCAGCCCCGCGACGTTGTCGGTGGAGACGTTGAGCTCGACCACGGAGGTAACCCGCGCGCTCTCGCCCGGGTCGAGCGTGCCGAGATCGCAGAGCGCCTGCTGGTAGTCGCCGGCGGGCTCGATCGCGCACGCTCCCTGCGAGGGGGTCGCCGAACGGTACGGGTTCGGGACCGCGGCCTCGCTCCCGGCCGCGAGACCGAAGAGGTCGAGGCCGACGCCCTCGAATGCCTCGCTGCCCTCATTGGTCAGCGTCGTCGTGTAGGTGACCGGCGCGCCCCGCGCCACCGGATCGGCCGACTCGGTGTGGGCGATAGCGATGTCGAAGGAGGCGGCCGCGGCGCTCGGCAGCGCCAGGATCGCCGCCGCCGCGACCGTGAACGCAAGTGCTGACCTGATCCGGGCTCTCACGCAACCCCCGACGTCGATCGTATACCGAAGCGGCTCTGTTTATATGGATGCGTGGAAGCAGCTGCGGTGACCCAGGGGCTCTCCAGCGCCGAGGCGGCGCGCCGCCTCGGTCGGCTTGGCGAGCCCGAGCCGCCGAACAGCCGCTCGGTCGCCAGCATCGTCGCCGGCAACGTGCTGACGCTGTTCAACGCGATCATCGGCGTCTTCTTCATTCTCATCCTCTCGCTCGGGCTCTGGGCGGACGCGCTCTTCGGCCTGATCGCGATCGTCAACTCGGCGATCGGGATCCGCCAGGAACTGAAGGCGAAGAAGACTCTCGACCAGCTCGCGCTACTGGTCGCTCCGCGGGCGCGGGCGATCCGCGACGGACGCGAGATCGAGCTGCGCGCCGATGAGGTCGTCCCCGGCGATCTGATCCGGGTCGAGCCCGGCGACCAGCTCGTCGCCGACGGAAGCACGATCGACTCGCGTGGCCTGACCGTCGACGAGTCGCTGCTGACCGGCGAATCCGACGGAGTCCGCAAACGCCCCGGCGACCGTCTGCTCTCGGGCTCGTTCGGGATCTCGGGCTCGGGCCACTACGAGGTCGACGCGGTTCGCGAGAACAGCTACGCGGAGCAGATCGCCGGCGAGGCGCGCGAGTTCCGTCATCCGCCTTCGCCGCTGCAGGTCGAGGTCAACACGGTGCTCAAGGCGACCTCGATCGCGCTGGTTCCGATCGGGTTGATCGTGCTCGCCGGGTTCACGATCCACGACAAGGCCTTTCGCGACGCCGCGCAGGAAGCGACCGCGGGCCTGGTCACGCTGATCCCGGAGGGTCTGGTGCTGTTGATGAGCGTGACGCTGGCGGTCGCTGCGGTGCGCCTGGCACGCCAGAACACGCTGGTCCAGCAGATGGCCGCGACCGAGGCGTTGGCCGCCGTCGACACGATTTGCGTCGACAAGACCGGCACGCTCACCGACGGCACCCTGCGGCTGGTCACGGTCGAGGTCGCCGACCCCGCCGGTCCGGCGGCCGCGGAGCGCGCTCTGGGCACCTTCGCGGCCTCGGCCGGCGAGCGCAACCGGACCCTGGAGACGATCGCGGAGAGCTATCCCGCCCGCCCCGAGAGCCCCAGCGCCGAGGTCCCGTTCTCCTCTCAATGGAAGTGGAGCGGGCTGACGCTGAACGGCTCCAGCTACGTGATCGGGGCGCCCGACGTGCTCGAGCGCGCCGGTGCGCTCGAGCTCCCCGGCGCGCTGCAGCGCGCGCTCGCCGAGCACACCGGGGCCGGGCGCCGGGTGATCGCCTTCGGCGAGGCCCGCGCCGGGCTTCCCGACGACCCGGCCGAGCAACCGCCGCCGCGGCTCGAGCCACGAGCGCTGGTCGTGCTCGAGGAGACCCTGCGCCCGGACGCCGGCGAGACGGTCGCCTACATGCGCGCTCAGGAGGTCGACCTGAAGTTGATCTCCGGCGACGCGCGCGAGACCGTCACCGCGGTCGCTCATTCGGTCGGCGTCGGCGCTGACGCTGGCGTGATCGAGGGGTCCGAGCTACCCACCGACAAGGGAGGGATCGCCCGGGCGGCGCTCGCAAACACGGTCTTCTGCCGTATCAGCCCCGAGCAGAAGAAGGCGCTGGTCGGCGCGCTCGCCGAGCGCGGCAGGTTCACGGCGATGATCGGTGACGGCGTCAACGACGTCCCGGCACTGAAGCAGGCCCGTCTCGCCGTCGCGATGGGCTCGGGCAGCCAGATCACCAAGGGGATCGCCGACATCGTGCTTCTGCGCGACCAGTTCTCGATGCTCCCGCGCGCCGTCGGGGAGGGACGTCGGATCGCCCGCAACATCCACCGGCTCGGCCGCCTCTATCTGACCAAGTCCGTATATGCGGCGTTCCTGATCTTGCTCGCGGCGATCTTCGACTTCACCTTCCCGTTCTTGCCGCGCCAGCTCACCGTCGCCGCCTTCCTCACGATCGGGATCCCCTCGTTCGTGCTGGCGCTCGCGCCGAGCGAGGGGCCGCTCTACCGCGGCCGGCTGCTGAAGGCGCTGGCCGCGTTCGCGTTCCCCGCCGGGATCGCGATGGGAATTGCCTCGTTGCTCTCGATCTTTTTCGTCGACACCGTGTTCGGAGGCACCCTCGAGGAGGGCCGCACCGCGGCAACCACGACCCTGATCGTGCTCGGCCTCTGCTTCATCGTCCTGCTCGAGCGCGGGCCGGGGCGCGAGCACATCACCGTGCAGAGCTACATGCTGGCACTCGTCGCCGGGCTCGGCGCGGTCTTCGCGCTGATCCTCGCGGCGGCACCGGTGCGTGACTTCTTCGACCTCGCGGTGCTGTCCGGCGGCCAGTGGGCCGTGGCGATCGCCTGCGTCGCGATCGGGCTTGGGATCGCCGGGGCGGCATGGCAGTTGCCCTACGTCCAGCGACTCGAGTTGCCCGACGGCGAGCTGACCGCCGACGAGGGGCCGGCGCCGACGCATACCCCACGAGCCCGCGACGACGATCGCGTCGGCGAGGCCGTCTCGAGCGAGTCGCCGACCCGGGTCGTCGAGGATCCGAACCCCGCGGCCGAGGGCCCGCCGACCGGTCATGATTTCGATCAGCCCACCGGGAGGACGCGATGAGTGCGCACCGCCGGACCAAGATCGTCGCCACGATCGGCCCCGCGACCCGGACGGTCGAGACGATGGTCGAGCTGATCGAGGCCGGGGTCGACGTCTTTCGCTTCAACTTCTCGCACGGAACCCGCGCGGACCATGCCGAGAACGTCGTGATGGCGCGCGAGGCCGCGCAGCGGACCGAGAAGGAGGTCGCGATCCTCGGCGATCTGCCCGGGCCCAAGCTGCGAATCGGCGAGGTCGAGGACGGGATCGTCGGGCTGCGTCCGGGGAGCGAGATCATGCTGACGACCGAGCCGGTGCTCGGCTCTCCCGAGCGGCTGTCGGTCTCCTACGCCGGGCTGCCGACCACGGTCGCACCGGGCGGCGAGGTCTACATGGCCGACGGGCGGATCAGGTTGCGGGTGATCGAGTGCAACGACGGCGGCGGCGAGGTCCGCTGCACGGTCGAGGTCGGAGGCCGGATCGCCTCCCACCAGGGACTCAACCTTCCCGGAGCCGAGGTCGCGCTGCCGGCGGCCGGGCGCGAGGACCTCGAGTGGGTCGACTTCGCGGTCGAGCAGGGGATCGACCTGCTGGCGATCTCGTTCGTGCGCCGAGCCGAGGACGTGATCCCGGTTGAGCGCCGCGTCCGCACCAGCGGCTCCGACATCCCGGTGATCGCCAAGATCGAAAAGCCCCAGGCGGCCGAGCGCGCCGAGGAGATCCTCAAGTCGGTGACCGCGGGCATCATGGTGGCGCGCGGAGACCTCGGGATCGAGCTGCCGATCGAGCAGGTGCCGATGGTCCAGCGCCGGCTGCTGGCGCTGGCCGGGCGCTACTCGCGTCCCTCGATCACCGCCACCCAGATGCTCGCCTCGATGGTGGCGGCGCCGCGGCCCACGCGGGCCGAGGTCTCCGACGTCGCCAGCGCGATCTTCCAGGGCACCGACGCGGTGATGCTCTCGGAGGAGACCGCAGTCGGCCAGTACGCGGTCGAGGCCGTTCGGGTGATGGACCGAATCGCGCGCGAAACCGAACCTGCATTGCCCTATGGCAACTGGGTCTTCAACCGCGCCCAGACGGACTCCTCCGACGTCGCCAGCTCGGTTGCCCGGGCGGCCGTCGGCGCGACCTACACGCTCGGCCTCGCGGCGCTCGTCGTCCCGACCCGCAGCGGCCGCACCGCGCGGCTGGTCTCGGCGCATCGCCCGCAGGTGGCGGTACTGGCCGTCTCGCCGCGGATCGACACCGTTCGACGCCTCAACCTGCTGTTCGGGGTCCAGTGCGCTCTGGCCGAGGAATGGACCGGGCTGAGCGCGCTGCTGACCGAATGCGCGGAGCTGGCGAAGAGGTCCGGCGTCGCCGAGTCGGGTGATTTGATCGGGATCACGGCCGGGCTCCCTCATCAAGAGCTCGGCACCAACCTGTTCGAGGTCCACCGGGTGCCATGAGTGCGGTCGAGGCCGGCTTCGTGCTCGAGAACCCGGTCACCGCCGAGCGGGCGATCGTGCTCGAAGCCCCCCAGGACAATCCCGACCGACGGCTGGTGGCCGAGGTCCACGCGCTCCCCGGGGCCGCCGTCGTCGCCGAGCACCGCCATCCTGCGATTCGCGAGCGCTTCGAGCTGATCGAGGGCGGCCTCGGGGTCCGGCTCGACGGCGATCAGAGGTCATTCAGGGCCGGAGAGACGGTGGAGATCGCGCCGGGGCGCTGGCACGACTGGTGGCAGGAGGGGACCGAGACGGCGGTCGTCCGGGTCGAGATCACGCCGGGCGACCGCTTCCTCGAGATGATCAGGACGCTGTTCGGCCTCGGCGTCGACGGCCTCACCAACGCGAAGGGGATGCCGCGGCCGCTGCAGCTGGTCGCGATCGGGGACGAATTCGCCGACGTGATCGTGTTTCGCCGACCGCCGCCGGCCCTGGCGCGGGCCGTGTTCGGGGCGCTCGCGCCGCTGGCGCGAGCGCGCGGATACCGAGCCACCTACCCGCGCTACTCCGACGCGCAGTCGATGGGCACGCCCGAGCAGGCGCGTGCGGGCCGCCCGCTGACCCCTAGGTGGGGCGCCGGCCCGGGGCCGCCTCGCTGAGCGCGACGAGTCCCTCGAGCCTGCGCTTCGCGGCGCCGTTGGCGTTGATGGCGGTGATCTTCTATCTCTCGGCTCAGCCCAGCGTCGGCCCAGATCTGCCCAACTGGACCCGGGTCATCGCCCACTTCAGCCAGTTCGCGGCGCTGGCGGCCCTCTGGGTCTGGGCGCTCGGACCCAAACTCGGGCGCAACGCCTACCTCGTCGCCGCGGCGATCTCGCTGTTGTATGCGATCACCGACGAGTATCACCAGAGTTTCGTCGCCGGCCGTGACTCCGATCCGCTCGACGTGCTCGTCGACGCGGCTGGAATTGCCTTCGCGGTCAGCCTGATCGCATCCCGTGATCGCCGAACGGCTGATCGCGGTCGCGCACCGCCTGCTTGAACCCGGCCTCGGCGGCGCGGCGCGCGAACTCATAGCCCTCGGGCGTGTGCCGCGCGATCCCGTCGAAGAAGGTGCCGAGCGCCTGGGTCGCCGCCAGCCCCTGGCCGGCGATCGCCTGGTTGACGAGCAGCTTGTGCATGACGAGTTGATTCACGGGCAGCCGCACCACCCGCTCGAGCAGCGCCTCGAACCGGGCCTCGAGCTGTGCCGCCGGCGCGGCCTCGGTAGCGAGGCCCCAATCGACGGCCTCGGTGCCGCTGATCGAGTCGCCGGTGAGCAGCAGGCGCTTTGCCCGGGTCGGCCCGATCCGGTGCGCCCAAAGCGCCGTCGTTGGCACTCCCCAGACCCGCGCGGGCGGGTAACCGATCTTGGCCCGGTCCTCAGCGACGATCAGGTCAGAGCAGAGCGCCATGTCGGTGCCGCCGGCGACGCAGTAGCCGTGCACCTTGCAGATCACCGGCTTGTCCGACCAGAACAGGCTCATGAACCCGCGCACGTTTCGCGACATCATCTGGTAGTCGACGACCGGGTCCCAGGTGCGACTGGGATCGTGGTTGGCGGCGATCGTCGCCGGGTCGAGGGGAGAGCCACGAGGCTCGGTGTTCGCCGCTCGCCGCTCCTCGCTCGAGCCCGAATCGAGTTCGCCCATAGCCTCGGCGGCGATCAGGTCATAGCCGCCGCAGAACCCCGAGCCGTTGCCGGCGAGTGCGATCGCGTGGACCTCGGGGTCGAGGTTCGCGCGCTCGACGCAGGCGGCGAGCTCGCGCGGCATCTCCGCGGTGATCGCGTTGCCGCGCTCGGGCCGGTCGAGGGTGATCCGTGCCACGCGCCCGTCGCGCTCGTACGTGATCGTCTCGAACCGCTCCACGGCGAGGACGCTACCGCGGTGCGCTCAGGCGCCGGGGAGCGCCCCGTCGCCGGCCGGGCGGTGGACGGCGGCGAGCAGCGCGGCGTAGGAGCGGACCAGCAGCGCCCGCTCGTTATCGAGCCGCGCGTCCTCGGGATCGCGGCCGGCCTCCACCCAGGCGTCGGAGACGTCCATCGCCTCAGCCCGCAGCCGCGCCGCGGGCTCGACCGCGGCGTGCTCAGCCGCGTAGCAGTGGGCATAGAGGTCGGCGAGCGCCGCGACCAGCGCCTCCATGCCCTGCTCGCCGCCTTGATGGGCCCGGTGCACGCGCCACCACTCGACCTCGAGCTCGGCGGCGCGCTCCGGCTCCAACGCCGTGCCCGGCTCGGCCGCGGCCAGCAGCCGGTAGAAGCCGACCATCAGCCGTCTGGCGGCATCGGGATCGTTGTCGGGGACCGGCGCCCAAACCTGGTTTGCGCGCAACACGAGCCAGGCGCCGCGCAGGGTCCGCGGCCAGCTCATCCGAAACGCGGCGCGCACCATGCGCACTGAGGCGAGCAGGAACGCGGCCCACTCGCGGCGGTAGTAGGTCTCCCAGGCACGACACTCGAGCGTCCCCACGGCGCGTGGGTCGAAGCTCCGCATCGGGCTCGCCGGCGTGCGGCGGGCGCTGGCGCGGGCGGCGATCATCGAGGCGCAGCCTAGACGCAGCGATCCGCGCACCTGGGAAGATCCGCCGATGGCAAAGGAGGCGATCACGATCGAGGCGGCGGGGAGCGAGGTGAGGCTGTCGAGCCCGAGCAAGGTCTATTTCCCCGAGCCCGGCCACACCAAGCTCGACCTCGCCAACTACTACCTCGCCGTTGCCGAAGCGGCGTGCCTGCACCTGCGCGAGCGTCCGACGACGATGAAGCGCTTCGTCGAAGGCGTGACCGGCGAGTTCTTCTTCCAAAAACGCGTCCCACGCAACGCTCCGGACTGGCTCGAGACCGCGACCGTGACCTTCCCCAGCGGACGCAGCGCGACCGAACTGGTCGCCAACGACGGTGCCCACCTCGTCTGGGCGGTGAACCTCGGGGTGATCGACTTCAACCCGTGGCCGGCGCGGCGCGCCGACCTCGACTGTCCCGACGAGCTGCGGGTCGACCTGGACCCGACGCCCGGGGTCGGCTTCGACGAGGTTCGAACCGTCGCCCTGGTGGTCCGCGAGGTGCTCGCCGACCACGGCCTCGCCGGCTTTCCCAAGACCTCGGGCTCGCGCGGGATCCACGTCAACGTCCGGATCGAGCCGAAGTGGAGCTTCACCGAGGTTCGCCGCGCGGCTCTGGCGCTGGCGCGCGAGGTCGAGCGCCGGACGGAGGGTGCGACCTCGAAGTGGTGGAAGGAGGAGCGCCACGGCGTCTTCGTCGACTACAACCAGAACGCCCGTGACCGAACAGTCGCCTCGGCGTGGTCGGTGCGCCCGACCGCCGATGCACGCGTCTCTACCCCGATCGAGTGGGACGAGGTCGCCGACGTCGACCCGGCCGAGCTGCGGCTCGACACCGTTCCCGACCGGCTGGCCCGACGCGGCGATCCCTCGGCGGGTATCGACGACGTCCATCACTCACTCGACTCGCTGCACGAGCTGGCCGACCGCGACGAGGCCGAGGGGCTCGGCGACGCGCCGTGGCCGCCCCACTTCCGCAAGCAGCGCGACGAGCCGAAACGGGTGCAGCCGAGCCGGGCCCGTAAGGACGACTAGATGATCCGCAAGGCGACGGCGGCCGATTGGGACTCGATCTGGCCGTTCTTTCGCCGCATCGTCGCCGCCGGGGAAACCTACGCCTATGACCCGCAGATCACCGAGGCGGACGCCCGCGGGCTCTGGATGCTCCAACCGCCGGCGCTGACCGTCGTCGCGCTCGACGGTGACGCGGTCGCCGCGACCGCCAACATGTACGCCAACCGCGCCGGGCCGGGGGCCCACGTCGCGACCGCCAGCTTCATGGTCGATCCCGAGCACGCCGGACGCGGGCTCGGCCGCGCGCTCGGCGAGTTCGCGATCGGCTGGGCGCGACGGTCGGGCTTCCGGGCGATGCAGTTCAACGCCGTGGTCGAGACCAACACCGCCGCGGTGTCTCTGTGGCGCTCACTCGGGTTCGAGATCGTGGGGACGGTGCCGGCGGCGTTTCGACGCAGCGATGGCCGCTACGTCGGCCTCCACGTCATGCACCGCGCGCTCGACTGAGATCGAGCTCAGGCCGAGCAGTCCGGAGACGACGAAAAGCAATCGGAGCCGGTCAGCTGTCCAGCTGCTCCAGCCGGCAGTCCGCGGGGGGCTTGTCGGTGCGCCAGCGCACGATCTTCGCCCCGTGGCGGATCCGTCCCGCCGATACGTGGTCGAAGGAGACCTCGACCACCAGCTCGGGGCGCAGGCTGACCCACTCGAGGTCGCGGTCGGCCGACCAGCGGCTGGGGTCGGCCGAGCCGCGCTCGCCGGTCTCATACGGCGCCAGGGTCTGGACGAGCTCGCGCTTCTCGCCCGCCTTCAGGCCCGAGGTGTGACCGACGACGCGAAGCTCGCCGCCATCGCCGTAGAGGCCGAGCATCAGCGAGCCGACCGTCCCCTCCTCCTTGCCGGGCCGCCAGCCTGCGACCACAGCGTCGATCGTGCGCAGGCGCTTGACCTTGACCATCGCCTTGCGCTCGCCCGGCAGGTAGGCGGAGTCGATCCGCTTGGCGATCACTCCCTCGCCCTCGGCGAGCCAAGACTCGGCCTGGTTCGCTCGGTCGACCAGCGGTGTGAGCTCGATCGATCCAGGATCGTCGAACCCCGCCACGAGCGCCTCGAGCTCCGCGCGGCGCTCGCTGAAGGGATCGTCCAACGCCGAGCGCTTGCCCACGGCGAGCAGATCGAAGGCGCGAAACAGCGCCGGCGTCTGCTCGGCGAGCATCTTCACCCGCGACTCCGCGGGATGGAGCCGGTTCTGGAGCGCGTCGAAGACTTCGCGGCCGTCGGCATCGAGGATCACCAGCTCGCCGTCGACCACGTAGGAGCCCGCTGGGAAGTCGAGCTCGGGGAAGTAGCGCGCCAGCGGCTTACCGGTGCGCGACTGCAGGAAGAGCTTCTCGCCGTCAACGAAGGCGAGTGCGCGAAAGCCGTCGTACTTGGGCTCATAGGCCCAGCCGTCCTCGTCGGGAAGCGCCTTGCGCGAGAGCGCCAACTGGGGCGTGATCGGCGGTTTCAGTGCGAGCGCCACTGGACTAGTCTCGCAGCGTGCAGGGCGACGGGCCTCCCCGAGAATGCGATCTCGTCGTCGTCGGCGGCGGAATCGTCGGCCTGGCCGCAGCCCGCGAGCTGGCGCTGCGCCACGACGATCTCAGGATCGCGGTGCTCGAGCGCGAGGCGGGGATCGGTTCGCACCAGACCGGCCACTCGAGCGGAGTGATCCATTCCGGTATCTACTACGCGCCCGGGTCGTTGAAGGCGCGCCTCTGCGTGGCCGGCGCCGCCGAGCTCTACGAGTACTGCGAACGCAGCGGGATCCCGGCGACCCGCACCGGAAAGCTGATCGTTGCCGTCGATCCGGACGAGATCTCACGCCTCGACGCGCTCGAGCAGCGCGGGCTGGCCAACGGCGTCCCGGGGCTGCGGCGGCTCGGCGCTGACGAGATCTCCGAGATCGAGCCGCACGCCGTGGGCGTGGCCGCGCTTCACTCGCCGAGCACCGGGGTGGTCGACTTCACCGACGTCGCGGCCGGATTCGCTGCCGACCTGTGCGCGGCCGGCGGCTCGGTCCACACCGGCTGTCCGGTGAGCGCGATCCGCTCAGGCACGGTCGAGCACGCCCGAGGCACGACCCGGGCCAGCGCCGTCCTGGTCTGCGCCGGAGCCTGGTCGGATCGGCTCGCGGTCGCCGCCGGGGCCTCGGCGGACCCGCGGATCGTCCCCTTCCGCGGCGCCTACCTGCGGCTGCGGCCCGAGCGCGCCCATCTGGTCCGAGCCAGCGTCTACCCCGTCCCCGATCCCGAGCTGCCATTCCTCGGCGCCCACCTGACCCGCGGCCCCGACGGCGACGTGCTCCTCGGTCCCTCGGCGATGATGGTCGGAGCCCGTGACGCCTACCGGATCTCACGAATCCGAAGCGCCGACCTGCTGCAGACGCTCGCCTGGCCGGGCACCTGGCGTCTCCTGCGCCGCCACTGGCGGGCCGCGCTCACCGAGGCGCGGACGGCATCGTCGAAGCGCGCGTTCGCGGCTGCCGGGAGCCGCCTGGTTCCCGAGCTCGGGCCCGCCGACGTTGTCGCCGGCCCGGCCGGGGTGCGTGCGCAGGCGCTTTCGCGAGACGGGGAGCTGGTCGATGACTTCCTCGTCTCGACCGCCGAGCGGACGATGTTCGTGCGCAATGCTCCCTCTCCGGCCGCGACCTCGTCGCTGCCGCTGGCGAGGCTGATCGCCGACCGGCTTCGGCCGATGCTCGAGAGCGCGAACTGAGCCGATCGCGGGTTTCAGCCGCGATCGCCGTTGACGTGAGAGATCAGCCGCTGCAGCGCCCGGATCTCCTCCCCGAGCGCCTTTCGGCCCGCTCTCGTGGCCGAGACCCAGGTCCGGGGCCGGCGCCCCTCGAACCCCTTCTCGACCTCGACCAGACCAGCCTGCTCGAGCACCGAGATATGACGCGAGAGGTTGCCGTCGGTGAGCTCGAGCGCTTCGCGGAGGTGACCGAACTCCGCCCGGCTCGCCTCGCTGAGGACCGCCAGGATCCCCAGCCGAACACGCTGATGCACGGTGTCGTCGAGGTGCAGCGTCGGAGGCGTCAGCGCCGCGCGCTTCATGCGCGCACGGCCCTGGCGCGCGCGCCCGGAGCGGCCCGAGCCCGCTCGCGGGCGCGGCCGACGATGCCGGCCGCGAGCAGCACAGCACCGATCCCGAGGTTGATCCAGACGCCGGGCTCGCTCCCCAGGTCAACCGCTGTGAAGACGACAGCGAGGACGCCGACGGCGCCGGCGGCAAGGCCTTGGACCGGGTCTCGCGCGAGCCAGGCAAAGCCGGCCATCGCGATCGCAGAGACGACGCAAACCGCCACCGCGATGTCGTTGGCGTCGACAACCCGGTTGACGATCACCAGCGCCGCGATCAGCGCCGCCAGCAGCGTCAGCGTTGAGTCCCAAGCGCGGCTCTCGATGCCGCAGGCGCGCTCGCGGCGGGTGAAATAGACGAAGATCGCGCCGGCGGCCCCAAGGAGGCCACCGACCCAGTACACGGTTGCGATCGCGTCGGAGGGCTCGATCGCGCCGAGGGCGCCGGCCCCGACCAAGAGGCCGCCCAGGACGACGTTCACGAACCAGCTCGAGCGCAAAGTCCGGCGAGCCCCCACCCGCGCCCGCTCGATCGCCTCCAGGGTTCGCTTCGCATCCTCTGGGTCCATCGGATCTCTCCTAACCGGGCCGTTGCTTTGTAACGCAAAGCCACCGTATCACAAAGACCTTTGCAAGACAAAGTGATTGCTCCGACGTTCGCGAAGAGGAAATGAGCCCCCTCGCCACGCCGATCGCGGGGCTAGCCGTCTGAGGAGCGACGAGCCTGCGCCTGGCTCCTGGCGGCGAGCTCGCCGACGAAGCTCGGATGCGCCGGGCTCCAGCCGAGCTCGCGCTTGGCCTTTGCGTTCGACGCCCCCCGGACGTCGGTCATCATCACCACCACGCCCTCACCGCCGACGATCCGTCCGAGCCAGCGCGGAACCCGGAGCGGCGGCTTCGCGCCAACCGCCGCCGCCAGCGCCGGGAGCCAGCGCGCGATCGCCACCGGCTCGTCATCGACGATGTTGTAGATGCCCGGAGCGCCCCGCTCGAGGGCCGCGACTGCGGCGGCCGCCGCATCGGAAACCTCGACGAACGACCAGACGCCGGCCCCGTCGCCGACCAGCGGCAGCTTGCGGGCGCGGACCAGCTTCACCTGATCGCCGGCCGGGCTCAGCGCCAGCGAGGTCCCGGGACCATGAAAGAACCCGTAGCGCAGAACGAGGCCCTCGGTGAAGCTCGCCTCCCCGACCGCGCGCTCCAGCCGCTTGATCGCCGCCAGGGTCTCGCGAAACGGCTTCGGCGTATCCGTGTCGAGCGGGTCGTCCTCGGTCTTGACCAATCCGCCGACGCGGGCGTAGGGCCACCCGACGAAGCTCTGGGCGACGAACCTGCCGACCGCGGCCGCCTTCGCCGCGGCCAGCAGATTGTCGGTGCCCTCGGTTCGCAGCCGGTTGGTGAGCGCGAAGTCGCGGTCGAGGCGGCGCGGGTTGACGCCCTCGATCGCGGTCATCTGGTGGACGATCGCCTCGGGCTCGGCCTCGATGACGACGCGGCCGACTGCCTCGCGGTCGAGCGCATCGGCGACTGCGGCGCGGGCGCCGAGCGACTCGATCAGGCCTCGCTTCGATTCGCGGCGGGTGAGCCCGGTGACCTGGTGGCCGGCAGCGCGCAGCTGCTCGAGCAGCGGCCTTCCGATCGCTCCGGTTGCGCCAGCGACGAAGACTCGCATCGGCTCCGGCCGCTCAGAGCCCGTAGGTCTTCGAGATGATCTCGCGCTGGATCTCGTTGGTGCCGCCGTAGATCGACATCACCAGACTTCCGCGCACGTGGCGCTCCATGTCGTACTCGGTCGCATAGCCGTAGCCGCCCATCATCTGCATCCCCTCGAGCGCCGTCTGCTTCGCCACCTCGGTCGCCTTCAGCTTCGCCATCGAGGCCTCGCGCGGGAGCAGCTGGTCGGGATCGGCGTCGACCTTGCGGGCGACGTCGTAGACGAGCAGCCGGGCGCACTCGAGCTCGGTCGCGAGATCGGCGATCCTGTGCTTGAGCACCTGGAACGAGCCGATCGGGCGCCCGAACTGCTTGCGCTCCTTGATGTAGGCGAGCACGTCGTCGAAGGCCCGCTGGGCGAGCCCGAGCGCGCTCGCCGCCAGGATCAGGCGCTCGACGTTGAGTCCCGCCATCAGCTGCATCCAGCCGCCGTCGACCCGGCCGACCACGCGCTCGGCGGAGACGTGACAGTCGGTGAGGAAGACGTCGTTCACCTCCCTGCCCCCCATCGTCTCGATTCCGCGGATCTCGATCCCCTCGGCGTCGGTCGGGACCGAGAGCATGCTCAGGCCCTCATGCTTGGACCCCGACGGGTCGGTGCGCGCGATCACCAGGATGTGGTCGGCGATGTGGGCGGCCGAGATCCAGGTCTTCTGGCCGTTGAGGACGAAGTCGCCATTGTGGCGCTCGGCGCGACAGGAGAGATTGCCGACGTCCGAGCCGGCCTCGGGCTCCGACATCGCGATCGCCTCCACCCGCCCGCGGGTGATCCCGCCGAGGATCTCGGCCTTCTGCTCGTCGCTGCCGAAGCGCTCGTAGGCGCCGGCGACGATCAGGCTGACCCCGTAGCCCGAGATCGGGACCAGGCCCCGCATCGTCTCCTCGAGGAAGATGCAGGCGTCGACGAGCCCGCCGCCCGAGCCCCCGTAGGACTCGTCGATCGAGACCCCGAGCCAGCCGAGCTCGGCGAGCTGCTCGTAGAGCTGTCGGTTGTGGAGCTCGGTGTAGCCCTGGGTGAGTCGCTCGCGCTGCTCCTTGGTGCCGAGCTCGCGCTCGCAAAAGTCGCGGATCGCGGCGCGGAAGTCTCGCTGCTCGTCGGTGAGCCCGGTGGTGTCGGTCGTGATCGTGCTCAAGCTCGCTGCTCCTTGGAAGCCGGTTCGAATTCGATTGGAAGCGATGTCAGTGCGTTGGCCCAGTTTGAACGCAAGCGCTGCGCGGCGACGGCGAGACGGCTGGCCCGCATCCGGCCGGTCGGCCCGGTTCCGTCGCGCTCAGCCCTGGCCCCCGGTAGACGTGCCCTTCGGACATGGCACTGAGTATCGCGACTGCCGAACCGGCGCACTGGGTAGCCTGGGCCCGGTGGAGGCAGCGACCGTGGCGCAACTGGAGGACCGGCCCGAAAGCCAGGTCTCCTCGTTCACGAAGTCGCTGTTCCTCGGCGAGATCCACGAGGAGATGGTCTTTCCCTGGCCCTCCCCGGACCCCGACGAGCAGGAGCGAATTCGCTCGTTGAACCGCTCCGCCCGCGAGATCGGTGCACGCATGGACCACCGCCAGATCGAGGAGAAGCGCTGGCTCGGCGATCGGGTGATCCGAGAGCTCGGCGACGCCGGCCTCTGCGGCCTCTACGTCGACGAGCGCTACGGCGGCCAGGGGCTCTCGCAAACCGGCTACGCGCGCGTATTCGAGACCTTCGCCCAGATCGACGCGACGCTCTCGATCGTGCTCGGGGTGCACCAGTCGATCGGCTTCAAGGGCATTCACATGTTCGGCACCGAGGCTCAGAAGGAGCGCTGGTTGCCCGAGCTCGCCGCCGGGCGCAAGCTCGCCGGGTTCGCGCTCACCGAGCCCGAGGCCGGCTCGGACGCCTATGAGATCAAGTCGCGGGCCGTGCTCCAGCCCGACGGCTCCTGGGTGCTCAACGGCGCCAAGCGCTACATCGGCAACGGCTCCAAGGGCGACGTGTTCACGGCCTTCGCCCGCTGCGAGGTCGACGGCAGGGACCGCCACATCGCGTTGGTCCTGGAGAAGGGCATGAAGGGGTTCGAGGTCGGCGAGCGCTACGACACGATGGGCCTGCGCGGCAACGACCTGCGCCGCCTGTACTTCAACGACGTCAAGGTGCCGGCCGAGAACGTGCTCGGCGAGCCCGGCGACGGCTTCCGGGTGGCGATGCAGGTGCTCAACAACGGGCGGATCGGGCTCGGCACCGGCTCGGTCGGGGCGACCAAGCGCGTCCTCGACCTGGCGATCGACCAGGTCAAGGAGCGCCGCCAGTTCGACCGCGCGCTCGCCGATTTCGAGCTGGTCCAGGACAAGATCGGATGGATGGTCGCCAACCTGTTCGGGCTCGAGTCCTCGTGCTATCTGACCTGCGGCCTGGTGGACCGGGGGGTCGAGGACTACTCGCTCGAGTCGGCGATCTGCAAGGTCGCCGGCACCGAGTTCCTCTGGTACGCCGCCAACCGGGCGATGCAGCTGCGCGGGGGCGAGGGCTACATGCGGACCGACCCCTACGAGAAGATCCTGCGCGACATCCGCATCTTCCCGATCTTCGAGGGAGCAAACGATGTGATGCGCGCCTTCGTCGCGCTCTCGGGGATGAAACCGGTGGGCGAGAAGCTCTCCGGCCTGGGCGAGATCGGCCTCGGCGACCCGATCGGCTCGCTCGGGGTGCTGGTCGACTACGTCGGCGGGCGGATCCGCAGCCAGGTGCGGCCCGAGCGGATCAGCCAGGCTCATCCGGAGCTCGAGCGACACTCCGAGGCGGTCTCCGAACAGGTCAAGCAGCTGCGCTCGATCTCGGAGTCGTTGTTGCGGACGCACAAGCAGGAGATCGTCGACCGCCAGTTCCAACAAAAGCGGCTCTCGGCGGCGATTTCCGACATCTACGCCCAGATCGCGGTCCTCTCCCGGGTGACCAGCATCTTCGAGGACCACGGCGTCGAGCCCTCCGGGCAGGAGCGCTACATCGCCGACACCTTCTGCACGCGGGCGGCGGGTCGCGTCCAGCAGTGCTTCGACCAGATCGACGACAACGACGACGAGCGGATGACCGCGATCGCCAAGCTCGCCTATAGGCGCGGCGAGTACGGCTACGCGCTGTTCGAGGACTGAGCGATGGCTCGCCTGCTGCGCTCGGCGGCGTTCGCCGGGGTCGCTGTTCTGATCGCCGCCGGCTGCGGCGGCGAGGAGAGCGCATCGACCTCGACCGCGACGACGTCCGAGCTGGCGAAGCCGGATGAGATCTACAACGCCTGCCTGGAGCAGCTCGCCGACACCTCTGTGACGCCGAGCGCCGCCCAGACCACCTGCTCACAGGCGCGGGCGCTGTTCGCACAGTGCACGATCGAGGCGAACGGGCTGGGCGCGCAGGCGCGGCGAGACGAGGCCCTCGCCAAGTGTCAGCACCAGGCCGACAAGGCGCTTGCCGGGCTCGCCGACGCGGTGCCGGAGTAGCCGACCGGCCGGCCCGCCTAGGGCGGTGAGTGGCGACGACGCTCGCGCAGGGCGGCGACGGCGCGCCCGATCGACCCCCAGAGCGCGACCGCGATCGCAAGGCCGCCCAGCAGCAGGACGACCGCGATCACCGCGGCGATCTCGGGCTGTTCGAGCGAAAACGCGACTACACCGAAGACGAGCCCGTCCTCGGTCAGGCTGGCGAGCACGTTCGAGACCGGCTCCGGCGAGGCGTTGATGCCGAGGCGGATGCTCGCCTTGACCCCGTGGCTGACCAGCGCGAGCGCTCCGGTGCCGGTGCCGGCGAACGCCTCGTCGAGGCCGTCGAGCCCCTCGTCGCCGGCGAACTCGAGCCCGATCAGGGCACCGACGGCCGGTCGAATCGCCGTATGGATCGTGTCCCAGGCGGTGTCCAGGTATGCAACCTTGTCAGTGAAGAACTCGATTACGAACATCGCTCCGGCGACGATCAGCACCGGCGTCTCGGTGAGCTGATCCGGGACCTCGCCGAGGCCGGCCCGCCCGAGCAGCCCCAGCGTGAGCACGGTCAGATACGCGTTCACGCCGGAGGCCCAGCCCGCGCTCAGCAGGCTCGGCAGCAGGTCCACGAGGTGGGCCCTGCGCTAGCCGACCCGCTCGACGATCATCGCCTCTCCCTGGCCGCCGGCGACGCACATCGTCTCGAGCCCGACCGCGTGATCGTCGGTTTCCATCACGTTGAGCAGCGTGGTCATGATCCGGGCGCCCGTCATCCCGAACGGGTGCCCGAGGGCGATCGCACCGCCGTGGGTGTTGAGCTTCTCGAGGGGGATCTCGGACTCGTCCATGATCGGGATCACCTGCGCGGCGAAGGCCTCGTTGAGCTCGACCACGTCGATGTCGTCGATCGTCATCCCGGTGCGCTCGAGCACCTTCTTGATCGCGCCGATCGGGGCGACGCCCATGTACTCGGGCTCGAGCCCCCAGGTCGCGGCGCTGACCAGCCGCACCTTCGGCGTCAGGCCCAGCTCCTCGGCCTTCGCGTCGGACATCACCAGGACCGCAGCGGCGCCGTCGTTGAGAGGACACGAGTTGCCCGCGGTGACCCCGCCCTCACCGAAGGCCTCGGGCAACTCGGCAAGCTTCTCCAGGGTCGAGGTCGGACGGGGGCCGTCGTCCTTGGCGATCTCGTTGCCATCGTGATCGGCCACCGGGACGATCTCGCGGTCGAAGAACCCGTCCTCCTGCGATGCGACGGCGAGCTCTTGAGAGCGCTGCGCATACTTGTCCATGTCGGCGCGGGAGACCTCGTAGCGCTTGGCGACGTTGACCGCGGTCAGGCCCATGTCGATGTAGGCGTTGGGCTGCCCGTTATCGCCGATCAGGTTCTGGTTGCGATCGGCGACTCCGGCGGGCTCGGTGCGCTCGTTGAAGCGGCTGACGAACTCGACCCCGGCGGCGACGTAGGCGTCGCCCTCACCGGCCTTGACCGCGTTGGCGGCGTGGCGGATCGCGTCGAGTGAGGAGGCGCAATAGCGCGAGATCGTCGTCCCGGTCACTGTCTGCGGGAGCTGCTCGGAGAGCAGGGTGATGATCCGCGCGATGTTGAACGCCTGCAGGCCCTGGGGCATGCCGCACCCGCAGTAGACGTCCTCGATCAGCTCCGGTGAGACCTCCGGGTTTCGCTCGAGCAGCTTGTCGACGACGAAGGTCGCGGTCTCCTCGGGGCGCAGCTGGGCGAGCGATCCCTTGAACGCACGGCCGATCGGCGTCCGGGCGGCATCGACGATCACGGCTTCGGGCATCTGGGCGCGGCTCCTTGGATCGGGTTCGGTCGGGCTGGTGATGGTAATGATGTCGGCATGGGCGACGAGGCAGCCACCGGGTCGGCGCTCGACCCCGAGCGCGCCGCCGAGCTGATCGCCGCCGGAGCCGAGCTGGTCGACGTGCGGCGCCCGTACGAGTGGGAGGGCGGACGGCTTCCGGGAGCGCGCAACATCGAGATGAACGAGCTCAGCGCCGCCGTGGAGACGATCCCTCGCGATCGGCCGGTGCTCTTTTACTGCCGCAGCGGCAATCGCTCGGAGATGGCCGCGCAGGCGTTCGGCGAGGCCGGGTATGACGCTCACAGCCTCGCCGGCGGGATCGCCGCCTGGGCCGAGCAGGGGCGACGGCTGGAGCCCGACGGCGGCGAGGTCAGGGCTCCGCTGCCCCCCGCCTAGGTCGCCGGCCGTGGATGCCTCGGGCGAAAAACCGCAGCCGCCGCCGGGCGGGCAACCGCAGCCGACGGCTCAACCGACGCCGGCCGCAACCGAAGCTCCCGAGAGCCCCGAGCAGCAGATCGAGGGATTGCGGGCGTGGAGCGCGCAGCTCGACCGCAGGCTCGGCGTGCGCAGCCTCGCCGGCGCGGTCGCGGTGGTGCTGGCGCTGGCCGCGGCGATCGTCGGCGTCGTGCTCGCGCTGAGCGCGAAGGACGAGAGCGCGACCAAGGACGAGGTTCGCGCCCTGCGCGATCAGATCGAGTCGGTCCAGGAGCAGGCTGCGCAGGCCGCCGAGGAGGACGTCGCCTCGCTCAGCGACCGGATCGAGGCGCTCGAGGGACGGGTCAACACGATCGCCGCAGACCAGCGCACCGCGCAGAGCGAGCTCGAGGTCGTCCAGGACGATATCGACGATCTGCGCACCCAGATCTCGGATCTGGAGACCTCTCAGCCTTCCGGCGGGGGCGGCGGCGGGCTCGGGAATCCGTAACGGGCAGGCACGGTACCTTGTATCAATTCGCACCACCTAGGCGTGCGGGCGTCCGACAACTGGTCTACGGTCGAACCACCGTCACCCTGAAAGGAGAGGCTTGATGCCTGAGGGTTACTGCGTCAAGGAGCGGAAGAAGGTCGAGATCAAGGATCCGCAGCAGGTCACGATGAAGAATGGCCGGCCGGCGATCCAGGGCACGTGCCCGGACTGCGGCACCAAGATCTTCAAGATCGGCAAGCTCGAGGCATAGTCCCCGAGCCGTTGTTTTCGTCCGGGCCCTCCTTGATGCGGGGGTGGCCACCACCCAGCATCAAGGAGGTAGTTCAAGCGTTCGCGCGCTTACCTTTGGCCGCAGGCTGACCGCGGTTCGGCTGTGGTCGTCAACCGAGCCGGCGGTCGTTTTTGCGACCCGGCGGTCCGGACCAGCGGTACAAGGCGGCGGGCGCCAAGTTTCGACAGCGGGATAACGACCTGTGCCCGGCGCGGATCTACGGTCGGGGTCGATTGGTGGAACCCGCTACCGCCGGGCGCGAGCTCGGCGATCCCCGCGTTCCGGCGCCGGTGCCGGTGTGGGCGGAGGTAAGTGACAGATGAGACGAAGGTATTTGGCAGCGGCGGTCCCGCTCGGGATCGCGGCGCTGCTGGCTCTGCCGGCCATCGGTCAGGCCGACGCGATCGAGAACATCAAGGGCGCGGCTGCCGATACGGACAGCGCCCTGAACACGACCTGGGTAATCGTCGCCGCTTGCCTGGTGATGTTCATGCAGGCGGGCTTCCTGCTCTTGGAGGTCGGCTTCTCGAGGATGAAGAACGTCGGCGCCGGGGTCGCGAAGATCTTCGTCAACTTCTCGATCGCCTCGCTCTGTTATTGGGCAGTCGGCTTCGCGCTCGCCTTCGGCGGCTCGGGTGAGCTCTGGGGCGACTCGGGCTTCTTCCTCGATATCGGTTCGACCCCCGCACAGGCGGCAACCCAGATCCCGTTCCTGGACGCCTACGCGATCTCGCCGGCGGCGTTCTTGTTCTTCCAGTTCGCCTTCTGCGCGGTTTCGCTGGCGATCGTCTGGGGGACCACGATCGAGCGGATCAAGTTCGGCGCGTACGTCCTCTACGCGATCGTCTTCAGCGCCGTTCTGTACCCGGTGATCAGCCACTGGATCTTCGGTGGCGGCTGGCTCCAGGTCAACGTCGGGATGCAGGACTTCGCCGGTTCGACGGTGGTCCACCTGATGGGTGCGACCGGCGCCTTCGCCGCCCTGCTGCTGCTCGGCCCGCGGCGGGGAAAGTACGCCGGCGACGGCAATCCGCGCGCGATCCCCGGACACTCGATGCCGCTGGTAGGGCTCGGGGTGTTGATCCTCTGGCTCGGTTGGTTCGGGTTCAACCCGGGATCGACGCTCGGCGTGTTCGGCGATCCCGCTGCGGGAATCGGCAACCGCTTCGCCGAGATCGTCCTGGTCACCAACCTGGCCGCGGCCGCAGGCGTGATCGCGGCCGTCTCGCTGATGTACGCGCTGCGCAAGACGATCGACATCGGCATGGCCGGCAACGGCGCGATCGCGGGCTTGGTCGCGATCACGGCACCATCCGGGTACATCGAGTTCTGGGCGGCGCCGATCATCGGTGCGGTGGCGGGCGTGATCGTGGTCGTCGGGGTGCTTGCGATCGAGAAGCTGCTCGACGATCCGGTCGGCGCGCTCTCGGCACACGGCCTCGCCGGGATCTGGGGCACGCTCTCCTGCGGGCTGTTCACCGCTCCGCGGTTCGCGGAGTTCAACGCGGTCGGCGAGGGTGGGCTCTGGTACACGGGATCGTTCGACCAGCTCGGCGCCCAGGCGCTCGGGATCGCGGCCTCGTTCGCGTTCGTATTCGTCGCCTCCTATGCGGTCTTCGCGCTGATCAAGGCTACGATCGGGCTCCGGGTGACCGCCGAGGAGGAGGACGCGGGCCTCGACATCTCCGAGCACGGAATGTACGGGTACCCCGAGCAGTTCATCTCTCCGGAGGAGTATCCCGGGGGCGCGGCGGCCACCGGAACGCGCCCGGCGGCGCCCTCACCGGTTGCCGGTCCAGTGTCCACCGTCACCACCGACAACGCCTGAGGAGGTGAGCGCAGTGAAGAAGGTCGAGGCATACATTCGCCACGAGGCATTCGAGCCGATCAGGGCCGAACTGCTCGACAGGGGGTTTCCCTCCCTGTCGATCGGTGAGGTCAAGGGCTCGGGGCGCCAGAAGGGGATCGTCGAGACGTATCGCGGCTCGAGCCTGACCGTCAACGTGCGGCCGAAGCTGAAGATCGAGGTCGTGGTCGAGGACAAGGACAAGAACCTCGTGGTCGAGACGATCCTCAGGCACGCTCGCACCGGCGATGTCGGCGACGGGAAGATCTTCGTGATTCCCGTCGAGGAGGCGATCCGAATCCGAACGGGCGAGGAGGGCGAGGAGGTCCTCCAGGCCCACACGGAAGCGGAGATGCCGGCATAGGAGTAGGCAGCACGCAGTAGGCAGTTACGGCCGTGTTGTTCTGCCTACTGCCTACTGCCTACTGCCTACTGAAGTCGCCCCGACGCTGCCCAAGTAGCGGGTGCAAACGAAAACGGGCCGGCGTTCGGCCGGCCCGTTTCTAAGCGACGCGTGGAGCGGCTGGTTCAGCCGTCCTGCTCGCTGTCGGCCGACTGGCCGACCACGTTGAGATCGCGGTCGAGCTGGACGTCGACCTGGCTACCGTCGTCGCGGGTCACCTCGACCTCGTAGTAGCTCTCCTCGTCGCCCGTCTCGGTCCCGGTGACCGTGCCGCCACCGGTGGCCTGGAGCGCGGCGGCGCTCGCCTCGTCGATCGTCTTGGCACCGATCGCGACGTCGGGACCCTCGGCCGCGTCCTCGCCGCCGCCGGTCGCGGCGGCGATCCCGGCACCGGCACCGGCCAGTGCGAGCACCGCAGCCCCGGTTGCGATCATCTTGGTCTTCCTGGTCATCTCGTTCTCCTTCGCGGTGTTACGACAACGCCAGGGGTTCTACGGAGGCTCGGTGAAATGACGATGAAACGCCGCTGACCCGAGGGGCTCACTCCAGCGGCGCCGGCACCTCGACCTGCCAGCGGCGCATGCCTTCCTCGATCCGGGCGATCACGGTCTCGATCACGCTCGCGCGGGCGAAGCGCTTGTCCTCGGCCACGACCACCGACCACGGCGCGTTGGGCTCATCGGTACGGGCGAGCATGTCCTCGACCGCCTCCTCATAGGCCCCTCGCTTCTCGCGGTTGCGCCAGTCCTCATCGGTCAGCTTCCAGGTCTTCAACGGATCCGCTTGGCGCGACTCGAACCGCTTCAGCTGCTCCTCGGGAGAGATCTGGAGCCAGAACTTGATCAACACGGTTCCCTCCTCGGTGAGCATGCGCTCGAATGCGTTGATCTCCTCGTAGGCGCGCAGCCATTCGGCCCGGCTGGCGAGGCCCTCGACCCGCTCGACCAGCACGCGCCCGTACCAGGTCCGATCGAAGATGTGGCCCAGTTCGCCGCGCCGACGCCCGACGAGAAGCGCCATCACTTCCTCTGGCGCTCTTGGTCGAAGATCCCCGGCTGGGGCGGGATGGCGGGCCGATCTGCTGCTTGCCGATCTGGCCGCCGAGGGTGAGCCGCAGCTGGGCCAGCCGGCCCCAGAGGCGGTCGAGTTGCTTGGCCGCCTGCTTTTTCGATAGCTCGGCGCTGAGATCGACCTCGGCCAGATAGCTCATCGACCGATTATCGCTGCCAGCGGCACTTTGGGGCCGGGCGGGGGCGGCTCGTCGTTGAGGATCTGCAGCGCCAGGGGGAAGAGCAGCGTCGCCAGGAAGATCATGATCACGCCGACGGCGACGAGCCAGCGCGAGCCGGCGAGATGGCCGAGGATCGCGACTCCGAACCCGGCCGCCATCAGACCGATATAGGGACCGATCGTCTCGGGAAGGAGCGTGGCGTTGCTGAGCGAGGCCATCGCGTCATTATCATCGCGGCGATGGAAGCCAGCGCAGCTCCGGGGTCGGTGGGCGAGGTCAAGGCGGGCCTGCTCGAGGTCGGCTACCTCGCCGACGAGTCCGCGGCCCTGGTGGCGTATCTCGCCCAGCAGCTGGGCAAGCCGGTGTTGGTCGAGGGGCCGGCGGGGGTCGGCAAGACCGAGCTTGCGAAGGCGATCTCGCGCGCCAGCGGACGCTCGCTGATCCGCTTGCAGTGCTACGAGGGCCTCGATGAGTCAAAGGCGCTCTACGAGTGGAACTACCGCAAGCAGCTGCTGCGGATCCAGGCATCGGAGGACGAGCGCTGGGACGACATCTTCGCCGAGGACTACCTCCTGACCCGGCCGTTGCTGGAGGCGATCGCCTCGACCGAGCCGGTCGTCCTGCTGATCGACGAGATCGACAAGACCGATCAGGAGTTCGAGGCGATGCTGCTCGAGGTCCTCTCGGACTTTCAGATCTCGATCCCCGAGCTCGGCGTGATCGAGGCCCGCACGCACCCGATCGTCGTCTTGACCTCCAACAACTCGCGCGAGCTGACCGAGGCGCTGAAGCGGCGCTGCCTGTATCTGTGGCTCGACTACCCGGAGGTCGAGCGCGAGATGGAGATCGTGCGCCTGCACGCTCCGGAGCTCGACGAGCGCCTCGCCCGACGCCTGGTCGAGGTCATCCACATGGTCCGCCAGCTCGATCTGAAGAAGCCACCCTCGATCGCCGAGTCGATCGACTGGGCCCGCGCGCTGTTGCTCCTGGGCGCCGACGACATCGACCACGCGGTGTTCGAGCGAACGATGAGCATCATCGTCAAGCATCGCTCGGATATCGATCTGGTGGCGGAGAGGATTGGGATGCAGCTGGGCGCCGTGCCAGGGCTCGAGGCCGGGACGGCCGGATGAGTGGGCAGTTCGCAGTAGGCAGTTCGCAGAGTTCTACCCAGTCCGCTCTGCCTACTGCCTACTGCCTACTGCCTGCCGGATGAACGCCGCCGCCCCGCACCAACCCCCCGGCCTCGCGCCACGCATCGTCTCCTTCTGCGAGGAGCTCCGCAACGATGGCGTCGCGGTCGGCACCGCGGAGATCCTCGACGCCTTCGCCGCGCTCGAGGCGGTCCCTTGGTCGGACCCGGCCGACTTCCGCGAGGCGCTGGCGGCGACGATCGCGAAGTCGCAGGAGGACCGCCGCGTGTTCGAGCTCCTTTTCGAGCGCTTCTTCTTTCGCGCCGCCGAGGCGGAGGCCCTGGAACGCGGGGTGCGCGAGGAGCGACGTTATGACGGCGGCGACCAACTCGACCTCGACCAGTTGCGTGCGGCGATCCGCGAGGCGATCGCGGAGGGAAACGACGGTGAGATGCGGGACGCCGCGCGGCTGGCGATCGCCGCCTTCGGCCGCCGTGGCGAGGGCTCGGGGGTGGTCGGGGTGGACGTGCAGCGGATCCGGCGCACGCTCGGCCTGCAGGCGGGCGGGCGTGACACCGGCGACGACGACCAATCGCTCGAACGCGAGCAGATCCAGGAGTTCGAGCGCCACCTGCGGCGAGAGCTCGAGCGAGCGCTGATCGAACGGACGGCGAAGCTGCCACCCGCGCGGCCGCTGGCCGAGCTCGACCGGGCATTGCCGACCAGCCCGACCCAGGACCTGGCGGCCGTTCACAGGGCCGTCGCCCAGCTCAAGCGCCGCCTGGCGACCCTTGGCCACGAGCAGCGGGGGCGAAAGCGCGCAGCAACGGTGGACATGCGCCGGACGATGCGCGCCTCGCTGGAGACCGGCGGGGTGCCGCTGCGGCTTCGCTATCGGCCGAAGCGCCCGCGTCGGCCGGAGATCTACGTGCTCTGCGACGTCTCGACCTCGGTCACCTCGGCCAGCGTCTTCTTCCTCTCGGTCTTGCACGCGCTCCACGACTCGTTTCGAAAGCTGCGGAGCTTCGTCTTCATCGAGCGGATCAGCGAGGTCACCGACGTATTCGAGCGCGAGCGCGACTTCCGCGCGGCCTCGCAGAAGATCAGCCGCGAGGGCGGCGTCGCCGACGTCTCCGGCTACACCGACTACGGCCGGGTCTGGCTCGAGTTCTTCGACGAGATCTCCGAGGACCTCGGCCCGCGCTCGACCGTGATCGTGCTCGGCGACGCCCGGACCAACGGCCGCGAGCCCCACGCTGAGGTGTTCGCACGGATCTCCGAGCGTGCCGGACGGACCTTCTGGCTCAACCCCGAGCCGCGCCTCTACTGGAACTACGGCGACTCGGTGATGTCCGCCTACGAGCGCCATTGCACGACCGCGTTCGAGTGCTGGACCACCAAGCACCTGGAGAACTTCGTCAACGTGGTCGCCGGCGGGACGCCCGTGGTCGATTAGCGCTCTGCGTCGAGTTGCGCGTAGAGCGCTCGTACCCGGTCGAAGATCTGAATGGCCGCCTGCTGCTGGTGCTCGCGCCCGGGCGTCGCGACGGGGTCGAAGCGAAGCGGCTCGCCGTAGCGGACGGTGACCTTCGGGAACCTGCCTTGCCGCCAGGCGCGCACCTCGCGCGAGCCGTGGATCGCGACCGGGATCACGGGCGCTCCCGACTCGAGCGCCAAGCGCCCGACGCCGCGTCGCGGCTCGCCGAGCCCGCTCGTTCGCGAGCGCCCGCCCTCGGCGTAGATGCCGACGCAGCCGCCGCGCTCGAGAATCGAGTCCGCGGTCACGAACGCCTCGTCGTCGTCGTGGCCGCGGCGAACGGGAAAGTGGCCCGAGACCCGAAACAGGTAATCGACCGCCGGGTTGGCCGCGAACAGCTGCGACTTGGTCATGAACCGGATCTCGCGGCGGAGGTGGACCCCGGCGAAGAAGTGGTCGATGTTCGAGAAGTGGTTCGGCGCCAGGATCACCGGGCCGGCGGCGGGCACGTTGGCGACACCCTGAGCGCGACAGCGATAGAGGATCAGTGCCGGCGGTCCCATCACGATCCGCACGGCTCGGTAGGTCCAACCCGGCGGGTGGGTTCGGGCCCACTCGTGTGCACTTCGCATCGACTCGGGTGGGCGCGGATCGCGGTAGACCTGCGCCCGCAGCTCGCCCGCGGCGTCGCCTCTCGCAGCTTGGCCGCCGCTCTTCTCCACCATGCCGGAGGGTAAACTGCTTTCCGTAAATCCAGGGGGGCTCGCGGGCAAGCGGGCTGAGATAGCGCCTCAGGCAACGACCTCCCGGCGCTGACCCTTCGAACCTGTGCGGTAATGCGCGCGGAGGGAGCATGCAGAGGACGGCCGAGGCTCCCGCAGAGGAGCCTCAGACATCTGAAGCGCCGGGCCGGGCGGCTGCGCCGATCGAGATCGCGGGCCTCGGCCACTCGTTCGGCGAGCTCGAGGTGATCGCCGGGCTCGATCTCGCAATCGCGGGCGCCGAGGTGGTCGGCCTGGTCGGCCCGTCGGGGTGTGGCAAGTCGACCCTGCTCGAGCTGATCGCCGGGCTCGCGCAGCCTTCGCGCGGCACGATCCGCACCGGCGGCGAGACCGAGGCGCAAAAGCGCCTCACCCGCTGCGCCTACATGCCCCAGCGCGACCTGCTCTTGCCCTGGCTGGCGGCGATCGACAACGCGGCCCTCGCGCTCCGCAACCGCGGCGCCTCGAAGGCCGCGGCTCGGGACGGGGCGAGGCCGCTGTTCGAGCGCTTCGGACTCGAGGGCTTCGAGCGCGCGCGCCCGGCCGAGCTCTCGGGCGGGATGCGCCAGCGGGTCGCCTTCCTGCGGACCCTGCTCGCCGGCAAGCCGATCATGCTGCTCGACGAGCCATTCGCGTCGCTCGACGCGATCACCCGGGTCGAGATGCAGGAGTGGCTGGCTGAGGCGCTGGCAAGGGCGGCGAGCACGGTCGTCCTGGTCACCCACGACGTCGAGGAGGCGCTTTATCTCTGCGATCGCGTGGTCGTGCTCTCCGAGCGTCCGGCACGCGCGTCGCTCGAGCTCGACTCCCCTGCGCCGCGCTCGCTTCCACGCAGCGGCGCCGTCTCCGGCGCCGAGTTCGTCGCCCGTCGCGAGCATGCTCTGGCGGCGCTGCGCGAGGGCCGCCGATGAGACGGGCGCTGCCGCCGCTGGTCGTCGTCGCGGCTCTGATCGGCCTCTGGGAGCTCGCGGCCCGCTGGGACCTGCTCGCCGACGCGCTCGAGATTCAACCGTTCCTGGTGCCGGCGCCCAGCGACGTCGCCGAGTCGCTTTGGAACGATCGGGGGCTGCTCGCCGACAACGCCTGGGTCACCCTGCAGGAGGTCCTGCTCGGGTTCACGATCGCCGCCGTGGTCGGAGTGGTATTCGCGCTCGCGCTGCACCTCTCCGATCTGCTGCGTCGCGCCTTCTATCCCCTGTTGATGGCCTCGCAGACGATCCCGGTGATCGCGATCGCGCCGATCCTGGTGGTCTGGCTCGGTTTCGGGATCGGGCCGAAGCTGGCGATCATCGCGCTCGTCTGCTTCTTCCCGATCACCGTCAACACGCTCGACGGGCTGCGCTCGGTAGATCCCGACCTGCCGCGGATGATGCGCAGCCTCGACGCCGACCGCGGACAGATCCTGCGCCGGGTCGAGCTGCCGTCGGCGCTCCCGTTCCTGTTCAGCGGCGCCAAGATCGCCGCGGTGATCTCGGTCATCGGCGCGGTCTTCGGCGAATGGGCGGGGGCCGACGACGGCCTCGGCCACCTGATCTTGGTCGCTCAAGGTCAGGTGCAGACCGCGCGTGTGTTCGCCGCGGTGTTCGTGCTCGCCACCCTCGCGATCGTCCTCTTCGGCGCGCTCGCGCTTGCCGAACGCCGCCTCGCCTGGTGGAAACCGCGGATGCCGGTCGCGAGATGAGGGCGCGCCTGGCGTTCTGCTCTTGCTGCGCGGCGCTTTTGGCGCTCGCCGGGTGCGGGGAGAGGTCCGAGAGCGGCGACGGCTCCGCACAGTCATTCACCGTCGCGCTCGATTTCTACGTCAACCCCGACCACGCCGGTCTGTTCACCGCACTCGACCGCGGCTACTTCGCCGAGGCCGGGCTCGAGGTCGACCCGCAGGTACCCTCGGACCCGTCGGCGCCGATTCGCCAGGTCGCCGCCGAGCGCGCCGACCTCGCGATCTCCTATGAGCCCGAGGTGCTGCTGGCCCGCGAGCAGGGGCTGCCGGTGATCGCGGTCGCCGCGCTGGTCCCGACCCCGCTGACCTCGATGATCTGGTTGCCCGAATCGGGCATCGACGGGGTCGAGGGCCTGCGCGGCAAGACGGTCGCCACCGCCGGGATCCCCTACCAGACCGACTTCCTCGACGCGATCCTCTCCCAGCGGGGCATCGGCATCGATGAGGTGAGCCAGGTCGAGGTCGGCCTCAACCTGTTGCCGGCGCTACTCTCCGGCCGTGCCGAGGCGATGCTCGGCGGCTTTCTCAACGTCGAGGGCGTAGACCTCGCCGAACGCGGCCGCGATCCGACCGTCGTGCCCGTCGACCGGCTCGGGATCCCGACCTACGACGAGCTCGTCCTGGTCGCCAACTCGGACCGGCTCGCCGAAGACCCCGAGCTCGTGCGACTGTTCATCGCCGCGCTCGAGCGCGGCACCCGCGCGGCGGTGCGAAACCCCGAGGCGGCGGCGGCCGCGGTACTCGCCGCCGGCGACGGCCTCGACCCGGAGCTGACCCGAGCCGAGATCGATCGCACCCTGCCGCTGCTGCTGCCCGAGCGCCAATCTCAGCCGTTCGGCTACATGGAGGGGCGCGAGTGGGAGCGGTTCGCCGGCTTCTTCGCCGACCGCGGGCTGATCTCGACCCGCCCGAGCGCCGACCAGCTGCGCACCAACGAGCTGCTGCCCGAGCCGACCGACCGGTGAGCGTGCCGAAGGCCTCTAATCACTCATCTAGGCCGCCGCCGACATCGGCGGGGCCTGGGCGACAGCGCCGTGCCAGCGGATCAGGGCGAATGACCCGGCGAGGCCGCGATAGGGCGCATAGGGCGCAAAGTATTCCTCGACCTCGGCAACCGTCGCTCGGCGGCCGAGCCCGGTGAGGACCCCGACCAGCTTGACGTAGGCGAGGTCGCCGGCCGGCAGCGAGTCGGGGTCGCCGCGGCCGGAGAACCCGAGCACCTGGAGCGTCCACGGGCCGATCTCGGGGATCCGCAACAGCCGCCGGTCGTCGCTCGGGTCGCCGCAGTCGACCCGACCCGCCGCGACCTCGCGGGCAGATCTGATCAGCGCGATCGCTCGCCCCGGGGCAAGGTCGTAGGCGGCGAGCTCCGCGGGAGCGACGCCGGCGATCACCTCGGCGGAGGGGACGTCGCGAAGCGGTCCCGGACCGCACCAGATGCCGCCGTCGCAGGGGTCGAGCCGGCGGGCCCAGCGACGCACGATCCAGCGCTGGATCTGCCCGGCCCTCGAGGACTCGATCAGCTGCTCGGTGACCGCCCAGGCGAGCGCCTCCCAGGGCCAGGGCCGGCGCCTGGGCCGATGCCAGGGGCGGTGGTGGATCGCCGCGCCGATCAGGGGGTCGCCGCGAAAGGTCCGCGCGAAATCGCTCAAATCCTCGTCGATGGCGAGCGCGAAGCGCATCCGCTCGATCGCCGTGGCCAGACGCTCGCGCGTGCACCCCGACGGGTCCGCCGGCGCCGCCCGCAACACGACCCGGTCACGGGCCGGCTGCCAAGCGTGGACGACGGCGCGCTCGCCGTCGAGCTCGAGCAAGCGCGAGACGACCCCGCCGCGGCGACGGGCGACGCCGTCGTGGCCGAGCCGCGAGGGCAGCTTGTACGGCCACGGCGGCCGCGCTTCGACCTCGAGCGCGCCCCGCGGAGGCACTGCCTACTTGTCGCCGAGCAGGTGGACGTCGACGAGGAACGAGCGGCTGGCGACCACGTTGACAGGCCGCTCCTTGCCCCGCGAGCGGCGAGCCGGACGACGGCTCGACGAAGAGCCGCGTGAAGCGCGCACGACAGCGACGGTGGCCGCACCGGCGACCAGGCCGCCCGCGGCCGCCAGCGCCGCGCTGCGGACCTCCGCACGCCAGGCCGATACCTCGTTGCGCGGCTCGATCGCCGCCGGAAGGGGGCGCGTCCGCTGCTCCTCACCGACGTCCTCGTCGGTCTCCGGCAACTCGATCGCCTCGGTTTCCAGCAGCTGCTCTCGCATCCACTTCCTACTCTAAGCCCTTGTCAAGCGGCAGCTCATAGATGCGGTAGCGCTGCACCACCTTCCCGCCCATGCCCTCCATGGCGCGGTTCATCGCCTCGTTGGTCTCGAGGATCCAGCCCATGTGACCCCCTGACGGGCCCCGCTCCCGGGCCATCTCCAGATGGCGCTCATAGAGCGCCGCCGCGACGCCGAGGTGCTGGTATTCGTCGAGCACCCCGAGGGCGAATACCCGCAGGCGGTCGATGTAGCGCCTTCGCCGCAGGAAGTGCCACCAGCCGAACGGCAGGAGGCGACCGTTCATCTTCGCGAGCGCCTGCTCGACATCGGGCAGGGTGAGCGCTGCGCCGACCACCTCGCCGTCCATCTCGGCGATCATCGCCCAATTCTCGTCGAGCACCGGCCGCAGGTTCTTGGCCTGGAAGCGGGCCTCCGCGTCGGTCACCGGGACGAAGCCCCAGTTGTGCCCCCAGGCGTGGTTGTAGACCTCCATGAACCGGCGGACCTCGGCCTCGAGGTCGCGGCGGCGCATGTTGCGAACGACGACCCCATGCTCGCGTGAGCTCTTCGCGGCCGCGTGGATCATCGAATCGAACTCCTCGCCCTGCTTCAGACGCCCGAACCACAGCTCCCACATCAGCAGGTCCATCGCCTTGCGCAGCCCGAGCCGTTCGAGTTGCTCGCGGTAATACGGCGGGTGCCAGGGCTCGAGGATCATCGAGGGCTCGTCGTAGCCCTCGATCAGGATCCCGCACTCGTCGTTGAGGGTGAAGTCCAGCGGCCCCACCATCCGCGTTCGCCCGCGCTCGCGCAGCCAATCGGCCGCCGCGTCGATGAGCGCCTCGACCACCTCGGGGTCGTCGGCGGCGTCGAAGAAGCCGAACATGCCGTCGTTTCCGCCCTGGAACTCGTCCCAGCGGTGGTCGACCTGAGCGCTGATCCGCCCGACCGGCTCGCCGTTTCGCTCGGCCAGGATCAGTGCCGCCTCGGCGTGGTCGAACCACGGGTTCTTGTCGCGGTCGAGGAACTGGCGGCGCTCGAACCGCAGTGGCGGAACCCACTGCGGGTCGTCGCGGCGGAGCCCGTAAGGAAGCTCGATGAAGGCCTTCAGGTCGGCCTTCGTGCCCACCGGGCGTATCGACAGGTCTGCCACCGCCGGCCAACCTACACTTCCGATCGATGAGCGAGACGACCCGAGCGCCGGTCGACGTGTTCGAGAAGGCGCGCACCCACGACCGACTCGAGCTGCTCGAGATCGCCAGGCAGGGCGACCTGCTGCCTTACTTCCGGGTGATGACCTCCGAGGCCGGCCCGGTGGTCGAGATGGAGGGGCGCGAGACGATAATGCTCGGCTCCAACAACTACCTCGGGCTGACCGGCGACCCTCGGGTCAAGCAGGCGGCCCGCGACGCGCTCGAGACCTACGGCACGGGACTCACCGGGTCACGGCTGCTGAACGGGACGACGCCTCTGCATCTGGAGCTCGAGCGCGAGCTGGCGGAGTGGATGGAGGCCGAGGAGGCGATCGTCTTCACCACCGGCCACCAGGCAAACGTAGGCTGCATCGGCACCATCCTCGGCCCCGCCGACACGGTGATCTGCGATTCGGCTGATCACGCTTCGATCCTCGATGGATGCAAGCTCTCGGGTGCCCGACTGCGCCCGTTTCGCCACAACCAGATGGCGAAGCTCGAGCGCATGCTGGAGCGCGCGGCCGGCGACGGCGGAGGTGTCCTGGTGATCGTCGACGGGGTCTTCTCGATGGAGGGCGACCTCTGCGACCTGCCCGCGATCGTCGAGCTGTGTCGAGTCCACGGCGCGCGGCTGATGGTCGACGAGGCACACGCGGTGGGCGTCCTCGGCGCCCGCGGCGCCGGCACCTGCGAGTTGTTCGGGCTCGAGCAGGAAGTCGACCTGCGCATGGGAACGTTTTCGAAGAGCCTCGCCTCGTGCGGCGGCTTCATCACCGGCCCGGCCGACGTGGTCGAGTACCTGCGGATCGCCTCGCGGCCGTTCATCTTCACGGCCTCCGCGGTCCCGGCGGCAATCGGCGCGGCGCTCGGGGCACTGCGGATCATCCGCTCGGAGGGACCCGAGCTGATGGGCAGGCTGCTCGACAACGCCCGTTATCTGCGGCAGGGCTTTCGCGACCTCGGCCTGCGGGTGGTCGAGCCGGGGACGCTGCCCGACGGCGGCGAGGCGACCACGCCGGTGGTCCCGGTCGTCGTCGGCGAGGACTACCAGGCGGCGCTGCTGTGGAAGGCCCTGTTCGACGCCGGCGTCTATACCAACGTCGCGGTCCATCCCGCGGTCCCACCCGGGGGCGCCCTGTTGCGAACCTCGTTGATGGCGACCCACGAGCGACAGCACCTCGACCGCGCGCTCGAGATCATCGAGCGGACGGTTGTCGGATTCCCGGACCTGCCCCGGGGCTAGGAGGCCGAATTCGGTCGTTTCCGTTCCCCCCAACGGGGGGGTTTCAGGTTGTCCAAATTTTCACAAGTCGCGTTCAGGCAGAAAAAGGATGCTCTTAGCGAACGTCGGAGGGGGCGCCGCGCGGTTGTCAGGTTGACCCGGCGACCAGCGATTGACTAGGTTGCCCAAGCGCCGATCGCACCCGGGGCAGGGAGCGGCGGGGACAACAAAGAGTGATTGTCCCGGCCCGCCCTGTGCGGCTCTGAGCCGAGCCGCCGGAGCGATCGCGCCCCTGAAATCCCCCAACCTCGAACCGCTCAGAGGAGGAGTGAGAATGGAAGCTGCCTCGACCCTGGCCCCTGCCGCGATGCCGCAGCACATGCAGGCGCTCGAACACGCCAACCGGGTACGTCTGGCACGAGCGTCGATCAAGCGCGCGGTCGCAGCTGGGAAGGTCGGTGCGGCGGAGATCGTCCGGGACTGTCCCTGGGAGGTCGAATCGATGAGCATCGGGGAACTGCTACGCAGCCAGCGGCGATGGGGCCGCACACGGGCTCGCAAGTTCCTCTTTTCGATTTCGATGAACGAGAACCGTGAGCTGGGCAGGCTCACACAGCGTCAGCGTGCCCTGATCGCGGGCCAGCTCGAGTCGAAGCGACTCGGGTGCGGCGCGACCTAGGAACCGGCCAAGGGGGCCGTGAGACGGTTGAGGGGCGGGCGCGACCGGCGCGCTCGCCCCGCCGCCGATCGTGGCTTTGGATCGGCGGCCGGCCGCAGCGATCCTAGAAGCCGATGTTGACCGGTAGCGGGCTGGCGCCGGCGAAGCCGAAGAACCAGACCCCGAAGCCGACGATCGCGAGCGCAGCGCTCGAAACCAGGATCACCTCGAGCGCCGAGGAGCCACCGAGCGGGCGGTTGCGGCGCTCTTGCAGGTCGGCGTGCCGGCGGTTGAGCCGGCCGAGCACGATCACGACGGCGACGATCGTGGTCATGATCCCCAGCATCGTCACCATCAGCGCGGTCCCGATCGACGCCGAGGCCTGCACCTGAGAGCCGATCCAAAGCCAACCGAGCGGGACCCCGATCCACAGGAACAGGCAGCCGGCGAGCATCGCCATCACCAGGGCGGCGCTGGCCGGGCCATCCATGAGTCGGCGAAGACGGGGGGCCATCAGCGCAACTTCACCAGCCGGCCCGAGCGCCGCTGAAAGACTCGGGCGAGACCCCAGAAGCCGAGCGCGAAGATCGCGATGCCGCCAAGCAGACAGACCGGCGGGGGGAGGCCCGCGAGGTAATAGAGCCCGAGCACGGTGACGAGGCCGCCGGCGCCGGCGAGCAGCAGCGAGTGCGAGCGATAGCCGCCGAGGTGCTCGCGAATCGAGAGCTCGAGCCCGGCAAGCGAGCCGATCACCAGCCCGGTCCCGAGCAGCTCGGTTCCGCGCGAGCCGTCGACGAGGAAGAACCCGACGACGATCAGGACGAGGGCGAAGGCGACGACCAGCTCGACCAGGGGAAAGGAGCCCCAGGGGGCGGGCGGCCGCTGATCCTCGATCTGCCTGCGAACCGGCTTCGCCCGAACCGCCTTCGCGGGGGTCGCGGGCGCAGGCGCGGGCGCCGGACGCGGCCGACGCTTGCGACGCTTTCTCGAACTCACCTCAGGCCTCGGTGGCCGGGGGCCGCAGCCCCGCGGCTAACGGACAACCGGAAGAGAGCCGGATACGCCACCAGCCGAAGAGCATCCCGAGGATGCCCCATCGCGGGCGCGAGTGCCAGTGGCGGCATCCACGCTCGCCGATGTCCTCGTTTGAGACGCGCACCCAACGGTGGCGCTCGGGCTCGGCGATCACGTGCTCGAGCAGGGTGCGGTTTGCCTCCTCGGCCTCGGCGCGTCGGGCGAGCTCGACCTGGGCGTCGTGCAGCCTCAAGGCGAGCGAATCGCGGGTCCGCTCGAGCTCTCCGGTGCTCAGAAGTCGCGGCCCGCCGACGGCCCCGATGCCCCACTCGATCTCGCGGCGGGGAGAGGCGGAGGCGAACAGCTCGCCGAGCCGGCGCTCGAGCGTGGCGATCTGGCGGCGCAGATCGTCGCGAGCGAGACGCTCGGCCGCCTCGGTGACGGCGCCGCCCGCAAGCGGCTCCGCCGAAGTCGGGGTGAGGGGCCGGGTCTGCTCGAGGGCTGCTGGCATTCCTATCCTTGCCGGAGCCGGCGATTCTACCCGCGAAGGATGTCCGCCGCCAGCCACAGGGCCTCCTCGACCGCGATCTCGGGTACGCCGCCGACCCGGATCGCCACCAGCGTCGTGCGCGAGGTCCGCGGCCGGACGCCGCGGCCGCTCGCGAGGGCGCCGAACAGCAGCGCCACCGGGCGCACCTGGTCGGCGACCACCAAGGTGCCGTCGGGAAGCTCCCCCGGCCGGCCTTCGAGCCGCTCGGTTGACGCTGTCGGGCGGATTCCGAGTACGCCCTCGACCCGGTCGGCATCGAACGCACGCACCGCGACGCCGGACTCGACGATCGCGATCGTGAGCGCGTCGTCGAGCAGGCTGCGGCTGCGAAAACCGCCGTGCTGCATTCGCTCCAGCGCCAACTGCTCGACCGGGGTCGGCTGCTCGTCCGGGTCGAGGCCGATATGGCGAAAGAAGACCCGGTAGGCCCAGGGGATCGGTTGGTGGCGCAGGTTGATCGCCTGGGCACCCGAGAAGCGGTCAGACAGCGTGCGCAGCCGCTGCTTGACCGCGGCCGTCGAGCGCCCCGAGCCGGGCTCGACGGTCATCTGGGGCAGGGCCAGCCCGGGGAACTCGAGCCTCAGCTCGGGCGCGATCCAGCCGCTTTCGAGCGCGGCCCCGTCGCTCACCGGTCGGCCTCCGCGCGCGCTCGCGACTCGCGCAGCAGCCGATCGATCTGAAACGTGAGCTGGTCCTCCGAGAGCTCATCGCTGCCCAGCTTCGCCCGGCTGAACAGGCCGCCCGGATAGGCGAAGGCGACCGTCGGGCAGACGCCGACCCGGTAGAGGTTGGAGACCGCCCCGTCGGCGTCGTAGCCGACCGGGATCCGCCAGCCACGCTCGGCGACGACCCGGCGGGCCTCCTCGCGGTCATCGCGGACATTGATCGAGAGAAAGTTGACCCGACCGGAGAACCGGCGCGCGACCCGGTCGAGCACATCCTGGGTGGGCAGGCACTCGGCGCCGCCGGTGAACCAGAACGAGAGCACCAGCGGCCGGTCGAACAGATCGCAAACGCGGATCACCTGCTCGAGCTCGACCTCGCAGGCAGGCGTTCTGCGATCGGACGTCGGGCAAGGGTTGGCGGCGGTTTCGCAGTCGTCTTGAAAGACGTTCGCGTCGCCCTCGGTGGAGCCGAGCAGCGTGGGCACGGCGAACTCGGGCAAGGGCTCGCCGCGGTCGGTGTCGCTGGTGCCGAGAATGCCGTCGTCGCGAGTGCGCAACGTGTTCGCGGTCGCAATCACGATCAGGACGATGAAGGCGATCCCGACGAACAACGAGTAGCGGCTCGCCGGTCGGCGGGGGGCCGGGTCGGGATCGGCGTCGGTCACCGCAGCGGACCCGGCGAGACGGGCCGCGAGGCCGAGCTCGACACCGGTGTCCGCCGGCCGAACGGGGCGAAGCCAGACTCGGCCCAGACCAGGGCTGCGGGCAGGATCACGAGGACGCCGACAAGCGCCACCGAAAGGTCGAGCACGGTGACGATGCCGAAGTCGCGCAGCATGCGGATGTCCGTGGCGATCAGCGCGGCGAAGCCCGCGATCGCGGTCACTCCGGAAGCCACCACCGCGGCGCCGGTGCGCGAATAGGCACGCCGCAGCGCCTCACCGACCGAAAGGTCAGCCCGGCGCTCCTCCTCGAAGCGGGCCGCGAGCAGGACGCTGAACTCGGTCGCGATCGCGATCACCAGCGCCCCGAGCGTCGCCGACATCGGGTTCAGCGGCACCCCGACGAGCGCCAGCCCGAGCGCGGCCCAACCGGTGGCGAAGACGATCGGGATCAGCGGCACCAGCGCCCGGCGCAGGGACCGGTAGACGGCGAGCAGGGTCAGGGCAACCGCGAGCAGCCCCGCGACCGTGAGCAGATAGCGATTGCTCTCCAGCGCCGAGCTCGCGTCGCCGACCAGCACCGGCAGGCCGACGACCTCCGCGCTGACGCCGGCGGGCGGATCGTCCTCGGTCCCCGCCGGGTCGAGCTGCGCTCGGATCTCATCGACCAGCTGCTTTTGCTGATCGAACGGGATCACCTTGATCCCGAAGGCGATCACCGCGGTCCCGCCGGGCTCGCCGGTCTCGGCTCCGCTGCTGATCACGGCCTGCGAGAAGTAGGGCGGCAGCAGCGAGAGCACCCGCCGCACTCGGGCTCGGGTCAGCCCCGAGCCGTCGGAGTCGAACAGGTCGGGAAGCGCGATCGACGGACAGAGGCTGGCCGTCTGCTCGAGGCACGACTCGCTGGCGCCGCTGAACCCAGCCTGAGCCAACACCCGCCGCTTGTAGTCGCGCATCCAGGCGACCACCTCGGGGGCGGTGAGATCGGGGGCGCTCACGGTGACGTCGACCTCGCCGACCACGCCGGTCGCGCGCTCGAGCTCATCGACGGCCTCGAGCTCGGGAAGGTCGGAGGGAACGAGCTCGCGGATGTCCGAGACGACCTCGGCCCGGGTGCCGACCGCCCAGCCGACGATCGCCACCGCCAGCCCCACCGCGAGCACCCTGCCGGGCGCCGCCACCGCCGCGCCGAGCGCCCACCTGCCCACCCCGCGCACCCGCGCCACAAGACGCGCGCGAACCTCACCGATCCGACCAAGCGCCCTGCGCCCTGCGACCTGGGCCCTGCGACCGGCCCCCGGCGACCCCCGACCTGCCCCCTGCCGGCCGCTGAGCGACAGAACCGCGAGCCCAACCGTGAGCGCCAGCGCGAACGCGAACGCGACCCCGGCCACCAGCAGCAGCCCGAAGCCGCGGACCATCGGGATCGGCGAGAGCACCAGCACGAGGAAGCCGGCGGCCGTCGCCAGCGCCGCCGTCGCGATCACCGGCCCACCGCGTGCGGCGGCCTCGATCGCCGCCCGGGCCGGTGAGACACCGCCCGAGCTCGCCTCGGCGAACCGCGCCTGGAACTGGATCGCGTAGTCCACCGCGAGCCCGATCAGGATCGGGAGCACCGCCAGCGAGGCCATCGTCAGCGAGCCGCCGAGGGCTGCGAAGAGGCCGAACACCGTCGCCGCCGCGGCGACGGCGATCGCCAACGGGAGCAGACGAAACGGCGGCCCGAACACCAGCCCCAGGGTCAGTGCCATCACCCCCAGCGCCGCCGCGAGGAGGACGAAGATCTCGCTCGAGATTTTCTCCGCAAGTCCCTCGACCAACGCCGGGACCCCGCTGACGACGTAGGTCGCGTCGCGGATCCGAAAGGCCGGGTCGGCGACCGCGTCACGAATCAGCGCTATCGCCTCCCGGCGCTCGGATTGGCTGAGATCGGGACGCAGCCGCACCGCGATCAGCGCCGAGTCCGCGCTCGGGAACAGATATGAGAAGCGCGATTTGGGCTGACCCGCGTCTTGGGGATCGAAAACCACCGATCGGACGAAGTTGGGGTCGTCGATCCGGGGCAGTCCGGTCTGCCCGTAGCGCACGGCGAGCGCGGACAGCTGGCGCTCGAACCGCGCCAGAACCCCCTCGGCCGCGGCTCGGGCGGCGGCCTGCTGCTCGATCCGGGTGAGACCCTGGCGCCGCGCCGTCAGCAGCGCCCGCGCCGCAGCGGCACGGGCCTCGCGCTGCGCAGCCCGCGACTGCTCGCCGAGCAGGTTCGAGGCCTGAGTCGCGAACTGGTTGAGGAAGGTCGCAGGCCCGAGGACCACCCGGGCGGGCTTCGACTGCGCCAGCGCTGCGCACGGCTCGGGCGCGGGCTGGCCGGCGATCACCTCGCCGCCGGGAGCGTTGCCGGACAGGCAGCCCTCGAGCGAGAGGAGCTTGCCGATCGTCGGGGTCAGCAGCAGCTGCTCGAGGTCGCCCTCGACCAGGACGGCGACCGCGTCATCGCCGAACTCGCGCTTGAACGACTCGGTCCCGACGAAGGCGGCGGAGTCGTTGTCGACGAGCTGGTCGGTGCCGGCGTCCGGTTGCAGACGCAGCGCGAACACCGCCGCGATCACCGCGATCAGCGCGGCCGCGACGATCAACGCGACCGGACGCGCGACGCAGCGGCCCGCGATTCGCGCGAACACGTCTCTCATCGGGGAGAGATTAGGCGGGGGCGGCCGACGGAGATCCAAGGGCTGGGACACTCGGCCGGCGGCGGCGGACGCGAAGCCGAGCAGCCGCCGGGGTGATTCAGTCCATCGCCAGCGGCCCCTTGGTCTGCGCGTTGAGGAACTGGGAGACGAACTCGTTCTCGGAGTTGAACAGCTCCTCCGAGGGGCCGGACTCGACGATCCGTCCCTTCCACAGCACGGCGATGAAGTCGGCGATCCGTCTCGCGGTCCCGAGGTCGTGGCTGATCACCAGGTAGCAGCCGCCGTTTTCCTCGTGGACCTCGCGAATCAGCTCGCACAAGAGCGCCGTGCGCACCGGGTCAAGCCCTGAGTCGGGCTCATCGAACATGACGATGTCGGGGTCGAGGACGAGGGCGCGGGCGAAGCCGGCGCGCTTGCGCATCCCGCCGGAGAGCTCGTTCGGCATCTTGTCCATCGCCTCGGCGAGTCCGACCTCGCGCAGGCGCCGGTTGACGATCTCGCCGATCTCGTCCTCGCCCTTGTCGGTGTGCTGGCGCAGGGGAAAGGCAGTGTTGTCGAAGACATTCATCGAGCCGAACAGCGCCCCGTCCTGGAACAGCAGCCCGAACTTCTTGCGCATCTCGAAGAGCTCGTCGTCGCTCATGTTGGGAACCGACTCGCCGTGCACGAGCAGGTCGCCGGAGTCGGGATAGAGCAGGCCGACGATGTGCTTGATCAGGACGCTCTTGCCGGTCCCCGAGGGCCCGAGGACCATCGAGATCTGATCGTTGGGAAGGCCGAGGTTGAGCCCGTTGAGGATCCGGGTGCGGCCGAACTGCTTGACCACGTCGATCACCTCGATCGCGTCCTTGCCGCCGTGGTCGCGCTTCTCCCCTGTGTGCCAGCGGTAAGGGTTGGACTCCTTCGAGTCGACGCCTGGAATCGAGTAGTCGCGGTGCAGGTTGCCGAGCTCGGGGGCGGGCTCCTCGTAGCCACGGCCTGCCTCGTCGCGGTCGAGCTCGTCGGCGAAGCTCTCGTACTCGCGCTCCTGCGAGAGCTGCTCGTCGAGCGGCTGCTCCTCGGCGATCCGTTCGTCGATGCCCGGCTCTTCGTCGTGCGTGCGTTCCTCGGCCAAGTCCCGTCCTCCGTCGCTTGTCAGCCGCCTATCGGCGCCCTCGGATTCGCTCCCCAGAAAACCAGCGTCCCCATCATCCCGATGATGTGAACCAAGACAATGTTGAGGACCATCGACTTGGCCGTCGCCGTGCCCACGCCGACCGGACCGCCCGAGGCGGTGTATCCGTAATAGCAACCGACGAGAACGATCACGGTCGCCATGAACATGGCTTTGATCAGGCTGAATATGAGATCAGGCGGGTTCTGGAACATCCAGAAGATGAGGAAGTAACCGCCGGCCGAGACCTCGCCGATCTGCTCGACCACCGCGAGGTAGCTGGCGAAGTAGCCGATCCCGATCGCCGCCAGGTACATGAACGGAAGCGTCATCCAGGCGCCGAGCAGCCGGGTGCCGCAAAGGAAGACCATCGGGTTGACCCCCATCACCTCGAGCGCGTCGATCTCGTCCGAGATCCGCATCGCGCCGAGCTCGGCGACGATCCCGGTGCCGACCTTGGCCGCCATCATGTAGCCGAACGCGTACGGGATCACCTCGCGCAGGTCACACCACGCCGCGAACACCCCCGCGTATGCCGGGGCGCCGACCGAACGGTTGAAGTACGCGCCCTCGATCCCGCATTGCAGCCCGAGGATGAAGACCAGCCCCCAGATCACGATCGTCGAGCCCAAGATCAGGATCCCGGCCTGGCGCAGGGCCTCGCCGAAGAAGCGCAGCACCCGCCCCGAGTAGACGATCCCCATCACCCGCACGCAGAAGCGAGCGATGTCCCCGAGCGAGGAGAGCCAGTCGCGCGGTACGGCGAGCCAGCCCATCAGGGCGCCCTTCGGGCGCGGCACTCGGCGCTCGCCACTCGGCGCTCGAGTGAGGCGCGGGCGAGCGGCGAGTGCCAAGTGGCGAGCGCCGAGACGGTCACTTGATCACCGAGATTTCCGGATGCGTGGCGAGCAGCGTCTGCGTGAACACGTAGTTGAACGCGAACACGCCGAGGAAGGCGATTACCACGGCCTCGTTGACGGCGCGGCCCACCCCCTCGGCGCCTCCGGACGCATTCATCCCTTTGTAGGAGCAGACGATCGCGATGATCGCCCCGAACAGCGTCGTCTTCAGGATCGAGCCCCAGAGGTCGGTGACCGAAGCGTTGTTGAACAGGGTCGCGAAGAAGCCGCCGAGCGGCTGGCCGTAGGCGAGCTCGGCGAACAGCCCGCCGGCGATCCCGAACAGCAGCGCGTAGATGTTGAGCAGGCCGGTGATCAGCATCAGCGCCAAGAACCGCGGGACGACCAGGTTCTTGATCGGGTCGACTCCAAGCACCTGGAGGGCGTCGAGCTCCTCGCGGATCTTGCGGGCGCCGAGGTCCGCGGTGATCGCCGTGCCGGCGACACCGGCGACCACGACAGCGGTCACGAAGGGGGCGAACTCTCGCACCGAGGCGAGGATGAAGAAGCCGCCGAGGCGATCGAGCGCGCCGAAGAGGCTGAGGAAGTTCGCTGCCTGAAGCCCGGGCGCCCCGAAGCCGAAGGCGACGGTGGAGATCAGCATCGGGAACCAGCAGAGCTGCAGCGCGAACAGGAACTGGCTGACGAACTCGCCGCCGTAGGGATAGGGCGGGCGAACGGTCGCGGTGATCGTCTTGCCGGTCAGGATCATCATGTTCCCGACCTGCTCGAACAGCGATTTTGCGGGCAGGAATGCCCTGTCAGCGACTGATCTGACCATCTTCTCCTCCGAACGCCGCTCCGCCGGCGCCGGGACCGAAGCCTATTCGATGGCCTCCCCCGCCGCCAACCATGACTCCGCGCCTGCCAAAGCGCCCGCCCCCGCGGTGGTATGTTCCGCGCGCCTTGGGGGAGGAGACCGCCACAAGCGCCCACCCGCCGCGACCCCGAGGACCGCGAGCGCGGTTCGTTGCCCTGGGAGCTGCCGCGGTGCTCGCTGCCGGGCCGGCCGCCTGCGGTGACGAGCCGCAGCGCCAAGACGCGAACGAGCCCTCGGGCAAGTTCCCGATCGAGGTCGCCGCGGCAAGGTTTCCGACCGATCAGCGTCTCGCGCAGACCAGTGACCTGCAACTCGAGATCGAGAACACGGGCGACGAGGCGCTCCCGAACCTGGCGATCACCATGTTCACCGGCGACCAGGCCGCCGGCGGACCGTTCTCGATCCGCTCCGACCAACCCGGGCTCGCCAACCCCAATCGCCCGGTGTGGATTCTCGAGAACGGCTTCCCCAAGCTGGCGGTCGCGGGCGAGGGGTTCAAGGCGCTGGATGAGGCACCCACGGCCGGCGCCTCGGCGGCCCAGACGAATACCTTCTCCTTCGGCCCGGTCGCCCCTGGCGACGGCCTCGACGTCGTCTGGCGACTGACCCCGGTGCAGCCCGGGACCTACGCCATCCACTACGAACTGGCGGCGGGTCTGACCGGCAAGGCAACAGCGGTCACCGACGACGGGGACCCGGTCGAGGGCAAGTTCGTGGTCACGATCACCGACAAGCCGCCGGAGGTCCGGATCGACGACTCCGGCGGTGTTGTGATCCAGAACAACTGAGCGATCGGTAACAATCCCTGAAGTGCGGGATTGGCGTCGATGGACAGGATCGGGCTTAGGGTTGATCGCCACCGCGGCGATCGCCGCGGGCTGCGGCGAGTCGGACGACGGGCCGGCGACGACCACGGAGGCGCAGGCCCCGTCGACCTCCGAGCAACCGCCCTCGAACCCCACCGACGAGCAGCCCGAGCCGGCCACCGGCAACGGCGACGGTGGAGTCGAGCTGACCGGGGTCGGCAACTTCGACCAGCCGGTCTATGTGACCCAGGCCGAGGGCGACGCCGACCATCTCTACGTGGTCGAGCAGTGCGGCCGGGTACAGCGGGTGCCGGTCGACGGTGGCGGGGCCGAGCTGTTCCTCGATGTCGAGGATGAGATCGTCTGCGGCGGCGAGCAGGGGCTGCTCTCGATCGCATTCGACCCCGACTACGCGAACTCGGGCCTCTTCTACATCTATTACACCGACCCCGAGGGCGATCAGCGGATCGTCGAGTACCGGCGGTCAGACGATCCCGCGGCGGCCGATCCCGATAGCGCCCGCGAGCTGCTCGCGATCGACGACTTCGCGTCCAACCACAATGGAGGCCTGCTGCTGTTCGGGCCCGACGGTGAGCTCTACGCCGGCACCGGCGACGGGGGTGGAGCGGGCGACCCGGAGCGAAACGGCCAGGACCTCCAGAGCCCCCTGGGCAAGCTGCTGCGCCTCGATCGGGGGCCGAACCCCGGCGATCCCGAGATCGCCGCCTACGGCCTGCGCAATCCCTGGCGCTACTCCTTCGATCGCATGAACGACAATCTCTGGATCGGTGATGTCGGCCAGGACTCGCTCGAGGAGATCGACGCCGCGACGCCGGACGAGCTGGCGCGCGAACAGCTCAACTTCGGCTGGTCGGCCTTCGAGGGGACGGAACCGTTCAACTCGGACCAGCGTGCGCCCGGGGCGATCCCGCCGGTTCACGAGTACGGCCGCGACGCCGGCTGCTCGGTCACCGGTGGCTACGTGGTCCGCGATCCCGAGCTGCGCTCGCTTTACGGGCGCTACCTCTACGGCGACTTCTGCGCCGGGCAGCTGCGCAGCTTCACCGCCGACCCCGGGCGCGAGGCCGACGACGACCGTGAGCTCGGGCTCGAGGTCCCGCAGCTGAGCTCGTTCGGCGAGGACCTCGATGGAAACGTCTATGCCGTCTCGCTCGACGGCCCCGTCTACAGGCTCGACCCCGAGGGCGGCGGTTGAGCCACAGGCGGTGGGGGCGGGCCGCGGTCGCGGTTGCGCTCGCCGCTGCCGCCCTGTTCGCGACCGCGGCCGATGGCGGCGCCTCGGCTGCGACGACCGGGATCGAGCTTCACCGGATCGCGGAGTTCGACCACCCGACCTACGTCACCCAGGCGCCCGGGGAGCCGCGGACGCTGTATGTGACCACCCAACCCGGGCGGGTGATGGCGGTGCGCAAGGGGACCAAGCTCCCGCGACCGTTCCTCGACATCACCGACCGGGTCAGCTACGGGTTCAAGGAGGCCAAATCGGTGGAGGCGGGGCTGTTGTCGATCGCCTTCGATCCCGACTATGCGCTCAACCGGCGCTTCTACGTCTTCTACACCGGCCGCGATGGGAACAACCGCGTCGACCAGTTCCGCCGCGCCGGCGGCGGGGGCGTTCGTGCCGTGGGCGGCTCGCGGAGGGCGGTGCTTCGGATCGTCCACCCGTGGACCGATTCCCATAACGGCGGACAGCTCCAGTTCGGCCCTGATGGCTTCCTCTGGATCTCGACCGGCGACGGCGGCTGTTGCGAGGACTACCACGACCAGGCGCGCAACCTCCAAAGCCAGCTCGGCAAGCTGCTTCGCGTCGACCCGCGCGCTCGCGGCGGTGGCTTTGATGCTCCGATCGACAACCCGCTGGTCGCCGTTCCGGGGTCCGAGGCGATCCTCGCCTGGGGCCTGCGAAACCCATGGCGTTTTTCCTTCGACCGGCTGACCGGGAACCTGATCGTGACCGACGTCGGCGACAACGAGGGCGCCCGCGAGGAGATCGACTATCTGAGCGCCGCCGCAGCGCCCGCCACCAACTTCGGCTGGCCCGAGTACGCCGGTCTGGAGATCTTCGATCCCGAGCGGCCGGGGCCCGGTAAGCCGCTGGCGCCGGTCAGCTCCTACGAGCACACCGGGGGCCGCTGCGCGATCACCGGCGGCTACGTGGTCCGCGATCCAACCCTCCCACAGCTCTACGGGCGCTATCTCTACAGCGATTACTGCGGCGGGCGCATCCGCAGCCTTACCCCGCCGGCGCTCGCCGGCGGATACCCGGCATCGCCGTCCGCCGACGATCGTGACGAGGGCCTTTACCTGCGCAATCCGACCTCCTTCGGCGAGGGCCTGGCGGGCCAGATCTACGTCGCCTCGCGCGCGGGGCCCGTCTACAGGCTCCGGGCGCGGCGGTAGCGGCCAGCGCGCAGTCGCGAGACGCTACGCTGACCGCGGGATGGCGGGGCGAGCAGGCAGGGCTTCGGTTGCGGCGTCGGCGAGCGCTTTGGCGCTGGCTGTGGCGCTGCTCGGCGGCGCCGGCGCACCGGCCTCGGCGCAGGGCGGCGGGGCCGCGCTCGAGCCGATCGGCGACTTCGAGGCCCCCGTCTATATCGAGAACGCGCCGGGGGCGCACAAGCTGCTGTTCGTGGTCGAGCAGCCGGGCGCGGTCCGGGTCATTCGCAAGGATCGAAAGCTCGACCGTCCGTTCATCGACCTCAGCGACCGGGTGCTCTATGACGGCGAGCAGGGCCTGCTCTCGATCGCCTTCGATCCGCGCTACGAGAGGAACCGGCGCTTCTACCTCTACTACGTCAATCGCGATGGCGACATCGAGGTCGATTCGCTGAAGAGAAAGCGCCACAGCAGCGTGCGCGCCGATCCCCGCTCGCGCCGCACCGTGATCGAGATCGGCCACCCGGTCAACTCCAACCACAACGGCGGCCAGCTCCAGTTCGGCCCCGACGGCTTCCTCTATCTCGCAACCGGCGACGGCGGCTCCGGCGGCGACCCCGACGGCAACGCCCAGAGCCCCGAGTCGCTGCTCGGCAAGCTGCTGCGGATCGACCCCACGGCCAAGGCGGGGTATCGCTCGCCGCCCTCCAATCCGTTCGTCGGCGGTGCCGGGCGCGACGAGATCTACGCGACCGGGCTGCGCAACCCGTACCGCTTTTCCTTCGACAGCCAGAGCGGGGACCTGCTGATCGGCGACGTGGGCCAGGATGACTGGGAGGAGGTCGACCGCGCCACGCGCGAGTCCGCCCGAGGCGCCAACTTCGGCTGGGACCTGTTCGAGGGCACCCACCCGTTCGAGGGCGGTGGCACCGCCCCGGCCGGCTACCGACCGCCGATCCTCGAGTACCCCTCGAGCGGCGGCAACTGCGCCGTCACCGGCGGCTACGTCTCCCGAGACCGGTCGAACCGGGCCCTGGCCGGCCGCTACCTCTACGCCGATTTCTGCGCCGGCCAGATTCGCTCGCTCGATCCGCGCGCCGCCAACCCGGCCTCGACCGACGCGGCCACCGGGCTCGACCTCGTCAGGCCGAGCTCGTTCGGCGAGGGCAACCGGCGCCGCCTCTATGTCGCCTCACTCGAGGGTCCCGTCTACCGGATCGTCGCGCGCTAGCCCCGCCGGGGCGAGTTTCGCTCGCCCGGCGATCGTTTCTCGCCCCACCAGCCCGGCGGGTAGAGTCCGCGCTCCAACCGCAAGCGCCGAGCCAGAGGAAGAGGTCGAGATGGAGTCCGCCACCCAACCCGAAGGGACGACCGCCGCGCCTGGGGCCGGCGCCAACGGAAAGCCGGATGCGGACAGCTTCGACGTTCATCGCCCGGTCGACGGCTCGGTGATCCGCAGCCTCCCGGTCGACACACCCGAACAGGTCGCCGAGGCCGCGGCACGCGCCCGCGCCGCTCAGCCTGCCTGGGAGGCGCTCGGCTTCGATGGACGCCGGCGCTGGATGGATGCGCTTCGCGACTGGATCCTCGAAAACCAGGAGCGGCTCGACTCGATCATGCAGGAGGAGACCGGGAAGGTCCGCGCCGACGCAGCGCTCGAGGCCTTCTACTGTCTCGAGGCGATCAACTTCTGGGTCGACCAGGGTCCCGGATTCTGCGCCGATGAGAAGATCTCCCCGCACAACCCGCTGCTGCGCGGCAAGCGGGCCAAGATCGTCTACCACCCCTACGGCGTGGTCGGCTTGATCAGCCCCTGGAACTTCCCGGTGATCCTCTCGATCGGCGATGCGCTGCCGGCACTGGTCGCCGGTAACGCCGCCCTGATCAAGCCCTCCGAGCTCACCCCGCTTACCGTCCGCGAGATCGCCCGCGGCTGGCGCGAGGATCTCGGCGCCCCGGATGTCCTGCACGTCGTCAACGGGATGGCGGAGACGGCGGGAGCGCTGATCGATGCCTCCGACTGTGTGCAATTCACTGGCTCCGAGCGCACCGGCAAGATCGTGATGAAGCGCGCCGCCGACACCCTGACCCCGGTCAGCCTCGAGCTCGGCGGCAAGGACCCGCTGATCGTCACCCGCGACGCCGACCTCGAGCGCGCCGCGAACGCGACCGCCTTCGGCGGTCTCCTCAACTCCGGCCAGATCTGCATCTCGATCGAGCGCGTCTACGTCGAGGAGCCCGTCTATGACGAGTTCATCAGCAAGCTCAAGTCGAGGATCGAAACCCTGCGGCAGGGTGCCGACGGCGACACCTACACCGCCGAGATCGGCGCGATGACCTCGGCCGCGCAGACCGAGATCGTCTCCGCGCAGGTCGAGGACGCGCGCGCCGCGGGCGCCCGAGTGCTGACCGGCGGCAAGCGCAAGGACGGTCCCGGCGATTGGTATGAGCCAACCCTGATCGCCGACGTCGATCACTCGATGAAGGTGATGCGTGAGGAGACCTTCGGGCCGGTGATCCCGGTGATGAAAGTACGCGACGTCGAGCACGCGATCGAGCTCGCCAACGACACCAGCTACGGCCTCAGCTCGTCGGTGTTCGCCGGCGATGCGACCGAGGGCGAGCGGATCGCCCGCCGGATCGAGGCCGGCAGCTGCAACGTCAACGACGTGCTGATCAACTACAACGTGCTCGGCCTGCCGATGGGCGGCTGGAAGAACTCGGGCATCGGGGTGCGCCATGGCGCACAGGGAATCCGGCGCTTCTGCCGCACCGAGGCGCTGACGATCCCTAGATTGCCTCAGGCGAAGTCGGAGCCCGTCTGGTTCCCCTACAGCACGCGCAAGCGCGGAATGGTGCGGCGCCTGTACAGATTCCTCAACGCCCGCGGGCTGCGCAACCGGCTCGGCCTCTGAAACGGGCGCTGGCGATACTCGGCCTGGTCGCAGGGCTCGCGCTGGCGCCGGCGCAGGGTGCCGGGGCGGCGGTCGATCTGAGGCGGGTGGCGAGCTTCGACCAACCCGTCTACGTGCACGGCCCTGACGGCGCCGGCAAGCTCGTCTTCGTGGTCGAGCAGGAGGGCCGCGTGAAGGTCCTGCGTGGTGAGCGCAAGCTCAAGGGCTCGTTCCTCAACATCAGCGGCAAGGTCTCGTGTTGCGCAGAGCGCGGCTTGCTCTCGATCGCCTTTCCCGACTTCAAGGGCGACCGACGCTTCTACGTCTACTTCACCGACGACCAGGGCGACATCCGGGTGGTCGAGTACAAGCGCAAGCGGGGCACGCTGAAGGCGAACAAGGGCTCGGCGCGCAACCTGCTCGAGATCCCTCACCGCGAATTCTCCAACCACAACGGAGGGCAACTTCAGTTCGGCCCCGACGGCCTCCTCTACATCGGCACCGGCGACGGGGGCAGCGCCAACGACCCCGACGGCAACGCCCAGGACACCGACAGCCTCCTGGGCAAGCTGTTGCGGATCAACCCGTTGCGCAAGGGTCGCGGCAAGCCCTACGGGATCCCGGGCTCCAATCCCTACGCCGACGGTGGAGGGCGGGAGGAGATCTTCGCCAGGGGGCTGCGCAACCCGTGGCGGTTCAGCTTCGACGGCCGCCGAATCGCGATCGGCGACGTCGGCCAGGACCGGGTCGAGGAGATCGACTACGAGCGCCTGCGAACCGCCCGCGGGGCCAACTTCGGCTGGGACGCGTTCGAGGGCAACTCGCTGATCGAGCCGCCGGCGCCCGGCAACGCTTTGCGCCCGATCCACACCTATTCCCATTCCGGCGGCGGTTGCTCGATCACCGGCGGCTATGTGGTCCGCGACCGATCGCTGAAGTCCCTGCGCGGCCGCTACGTCTACGGCGACTTCTGCGACCCGCAGGTCCGCAGCCTGAAGCCGAAGCTCGGCGGTGCCCGCAAGGACCGCTCGGCCGGGCTGCGGATCGACGGCCTCTCGAGCTTCGGCGTCGACGACCGCAACCACCTCTACGCCGCCTCCCTCAACGGTGAGGTGCTGCGTTTCGTCCAGCGCTGACGATCCGCGCGACTACGCTGGCGGGGTGAACGATGAGTTCGGCCCCATCGACGGCCTCACGCGCTGGCTCGGCCTGCGCTGGGAGGCGCCGGAGCGGGTCCGGCTGACCGTGCGGCCCGAGCTCATCAACCCCGCCGGGTTGCTCTCCGGCCCGGTCGCCTACGCGATGGTCGACTACTCGATGGGCTCGACCCTGTGGCAGCGGCGCGAGTCCGGCGAGCGGATCGCGACGATCGGGATCTCGATCAACTACCTGCGCACGGCCCGCGAGGGCGACGTGGTCTGCACGAGCGCGCTCGACCGCCGCAATGACCGGGTCGCGGTGCTGCGCTCCGAGGTCGTCGACGAGACCGGCCGCCTGCTGGCGACCGCGATAGGGAGCTTCTCGATCTTCCCGGCCGAGCGCCTCGGCGGACGCGAACACGGTCCGCAGACGCCGCCGCCCCTCGACGAATAGGCGGCGCTGTGTGGCTGCAGAGGGAGATCGAGCTCGCCGCGAGGCCCCGCGGGATCCATCTGGTCGGAGCCGAGATCGGGGGCGCCCTACCCGAGCTCGCCAGCGTCCGGGTCGGCCTGCTTCACCTGCACCTGCTGCACACCTCGGCGGGCTTGGCGCTGAACGAGAACGCGAGCCCGGACGTCCGCGCCGACCTCGAGAGCTGGCTCGACCGCGCGGTGGCCGAGGACGCCGGTTATTGGCGCCACACGCTCGAAGGCCCCGACGACATGCCCGCCCACGTCAAGTCGGTGATCGTCGGTGGGTCGCTGAGCCTGCCGATCGCCGACGGCGCCCTGGCGCTCGGGACCTGGCAGGGGATCTACCTGTGCGAGTTTCGCGACCGCGGCGGGGCTCGCCTGGTGATCGCGACCATCCACGGCGAGGTTAGCTCCCGGTAGCCTGGCCCGATCGCGCGTCGAATCGTCCACAGCTGCCTGCGGGTCCGCGACGAGCGGGCCTCGGTCGAGTTCTACGAGTTGCTCGGGTTCGGGCGCCGCGGCCGTCTCGTCTTCGACTCCGCCTACAACACTACCTCGGCCTGCCCGGCGAGGGCGACGAGCTCGAGTTGACGGTCAACGTCGGCCGCGACGAGCCCTACGAGCTCGGCGACGGCTACAACCACCTGGCGGTCACCGTCGACGACCTCGACGCGCTGCTCGCCGAGCTCGCCGAGCGCGGAATCGAGCCAGAGACGCCTCCCTACGCCCCGGGCGGTCGCGAGGACGTGGGCAGGATCTGCTTCGTCGCCGACCCCGACGGTTATCGGATCGAGCTCATCGACGGCGGCGAGTTCGCGACCCCGCAGGACGCGCCCCACCGGGCGAGCGAAGGCTAAACCGGGTCAGCCCCGAGCGTCGATTGCTCAATGGCCGAGCGGATGATCGACGCGAACGGGGTCGAGCTCTGCACAGAGTCCTTCGGGGACCCCGCAGACCCGCCGCTCCTGCTGATCATGGGCCGCGGCGCGTCGATGCTGTGGTCGGAGGCTGGGTTCTGCCGTCTGCTCGCAAACGGGGGGCGCTTCGTGCTCCGCTACGACCAGCGCGACACCGGGCACTCATCGACTTACCCGCACGGACGGCCGGGCTACACCGGCGCGGACCTGCTCGCCGATGCCGCGGGCGTCCTCGACGCGTACCGAATCCAGGCCGCGCATGTCGCCGGAGTGTCGGCCGGCGGCGGGCTCGCGCAGCTGCTGGCGCTCGTGCACCCCGACCGCGTCCTGTCGCTGACACTGATCAGCACATCGCCCGCCACCCCGGGCACGCGCGCGCTGCCGGGACCGACCCGAGAGTTCGACTCGTTCGCCGAGAACGCCTCCGTCGACTGGGCAAACCGGCAGTCGGTGATCGACTACGTGGTCGGCTACGAGCGGATGCTCGCGGGCGACCGACGGCCGTTCGACGAGGGCGCGAGGCGGGAGCTCGTCAGCCGCGATCTTGAGCGGGCCCGCGACTATGCCGCGATCCAGAACCACGACGTCCTTGTCGAGGAAGACCGCGACTACCCGGCCCTTTCGGCGGTCAGCGCTCCGACGCTCGTCATCCACGGCACAGCCGATCCGATGTTCCCGATCGAGCACGGCCAAGCGCTCGCCGCCGAGATCCCCGAAGCGAGTCTGATGCGGCTCGGGGACGCCGGACACGGCCTCCTGCGCGCCGACTGGGAGCCGGTCGCAGAGGCGATCCTCGAACACACCGCGACCGCCTCGCGAGGCTGAGCTGCCATGCCCGGCTAGCAGGCGCGTTCGACCGTCTAGGCCGTCGCCGGGTTCATCGAGGGCTCGTCGGCCTCGGAGTCGATCGTGCCGTCGCCCTCGACGTCTGAATCCGAGGGCAGCTCGCCTCCCCGATCGGTGCCGGCAATCAGCTCGTCGCCCGTCTTCTCTGCCGGGATGAACCCGGACTTCATCCCGAAGTAGACGGCCTGCGGGTGATGGGCGATGATCGCCGCGGTCGATTGCTCGGGCTCGAGCGCATAGCCGCCGGAGAGCTCGATCCCGATCTCGCCGAAGCCGAGCAGTCGCTCGACCTTGAGGTGCTCGGACTGGTCCGGGCACGCCGGATAGCCCCAGGAATAGCGGCGGCCCTGGTCGAGCGCGATCCCGAGCTCCCGGCGGACATCGGCGTGCAGCCACTCGGCGGTGCCCTCCGCGGCCTGCACCCCGAGGCCGTGCACGAACAGCTGCTCGGCGAACTCCCCGTCGGCCTCGAGCCGCGTGGTGAGCTCGGTCACCTCGGGGCCCACGGTCACGGCCTGCAACGCGACGACGTCGCGGCCGGGCACCGACCCCGACGCCCCCGGACGCGAAGCGGAGGAGGCGTCGGGCAATGGTGCGTAGAAGTCGGCGAGGCAGATCCGGTCGTGGCGTGGCTGGCGCGGGAAGACCAACCGCTCGATCTCGCGCTCGGGGTCGTCGGGATCGAAGATGACCAGTTCGTTGCCGTCGGAGTTGCAGGGGAAGTAGCCGAGCTTTGCGCGTGGGTGCAGATAGTCGGCCTCGCGCCACATCCGCTCGAGCTTCGGCGCAAAACCTTCCTCGCCGTCGTGGCCCTCGACGATCTGCCGCCACTCCTCCCCCTTCTTGCCGCGCCCGCCCCAATGCAGCTTGAACAGCACGTGACGGTCGAGGTAGGGAAAGACTTGAGCCACGTCGATCGGGACCTCCCGCGCTCCCCAGAACGGCGGCTCGGGGATCGGGTTGTCGGTGGCTGCCGCCGAGCGGGCCGAGTCGTCGGTCGGCGACGGCCCGGTGTCCTCGACCTCGGGCCGGTTGCGAAGCTCGTCGGCCTCGTCGCGGATCTTGGCGACCAACGCCGCCCGGGCCTCGTCGTCGACCAGCGTGTCGATCGTGTCGAGACCGGCGAAGGCGTCCTTGCAGTAGAAGACCCCCGGCTGATAGATCTCGTCCGACTCCTTGCCATGCGGGTAGAGCACCCGTCGGCCGAAGTCGCGGTTGATCGCCGCGCCGCCGATCAGGACCGGGAACTCGAGCCCGCGCTGGTGCAGCTCGGCGATGCAGGCCGGCATCTGCTTCGAGGTCGAGACCAGCAGCGCCGAAAGCCCGATCGCGTCGGCCTCGTGCTCGACCGCGGCGTCGATGATCTGGTCGATCGGCACCTGCTTGCCCAGGTCGACGACGCTGTAGCCGTTATTGGTCAGGATCGTGTTGACCAGCGACTTGCCAATGTCGTGAACGTCGCCGAACACGGTCGCGATCACCACCTTGCCCTTGGTGTGTCCGTCGATCCGGTCGAGGTAGTTCTCGAGCCGCGCCACCGCCCGCTTCATCACCTCGGCCGACTGCAGCACGAACGGCAGGATCAGCTCCCCCGCCCCGAACTTGTCGCCGACCTCCTTCATCGCCGGCAACAGCACGCCATTGAGGGTCGGAACCGCGCCGATCTTCTCGACCGACGCGTCGATCCAGTCCTCGACCCCGTCCTTCTTGCGGCGCAGGATGTGCCAGTGCAGGGCCTGCTCGGGCTCCATGCCCTCGGTCGGGTTCTCGGCCTCGGACTCCTCTTCCTCGCCCTTCGACTCGAAGTGGGCGATGAAGCGTTCGAGCGCGTCCTCGCGGCGGTTGTAGACGAGGTCGTCGGCGAGCGCGCGCTCGGACTCGGGAATCTCGCCGTAGGGGCTGATGTGGTTGGGGTTGACCATCGCCAGGTCGAGCCCGGCGTCGACGCAGTGATGGAGAAAGACCGAGTTGAGGACCGCTCGCGCCGGCGGCGAGACCCCGAAGGAGACGTTGGAGACCCCGAGCGAGGTCTTCACCTCGGGCAGCTCGGCCTTGATCAGGCGGATCCCCTCGATCGTCTCGACCGCCGACGGCTTCCACTCGTCGTCACCGGTCGTCAGGGTGAAGGTGAGCGCATCGAAGATCAACAGCTCGGGATCGAGGCCGTGCTCATCGCAAGCGAGCTGCTTGATCCGCTGCGCGATCTCGAGCTTGCGCGCGGCCGTCTTCGCCATCCCGACCTCGTCGATCGTCAGCGCGATCAGCGCGGCGCCGTGCGCGCGCGCCAGCGGCGCGACCTTGTCGAGCTTGTCGCGCCCGGCCTCGAGGTTGACGGAGTTGACGATCGCCCGGCCCGGCGTCCGCTCGAGCGCGGCGCGGATCACATCGGGCTCGGTCGAGTCGATCTGCAGCGGCGCCGGCTGGGTCAGCGAGATCCGCTTGGCGACCTCGGCCATCTGCTCGTCCTCGTCGCTGCGCTCGGTCAGGGCGACGCAGAGGTCGAGCACGTGAGCGCCGCCTGAGACCTGGTCCTCGGCGATCTGGACGAGCCCGTCGTAGTCGTCGGAGAGCAGCAATTCCTTGGCCCTGCGCGATCCCTGCGAGTTGACCCGCTCGCCAACCAGCGTCGGGCGCGGTTCCTGGACCAGCGGGGTCGCGGTCATCATGCTCGAGACCTGCGGCGGCTCGGGCTCCGGGCGAGCGGCGGGAACGCGCCCGCCGACTCGCTCGGCCAACGCTCGGATGTGGTCGGGGGTGGTTCCGCAGCAGCCGCCGACGATCGAGACGTCGTAGCGCTCGACGAACTCGCCCAGCACCTTGGAGATCTGCTCCGGGGTCTCGGGGAAGATCGTCTCGCCGTCGGGCCCCTGAAGCGGCAGGCCCGCGTTGGGGATGCAATGGACTGGAAGCGACGACGTCTCGCCGAGGAAGCGGATCGCGTCGCGCATGTCCTCGGGCCCGGTCGAGCAGTTGAGCCCGATCACATCGACGTCGAGCGCGGCCAGGGTCGCCAACACGGCTTGGATGTCGGTGCCGAGCAGCATCTTGCCGCCCTGGGGCAGCAGCGAGACAGAGGTCTGGATCGGCAGCTCGGTCGCACTCGACTTGAACGCCTCGCGGGCGCCGAAGACCGCCGCCTTGACCTCGAGGATGTCCTGCGCCGTCTCGATGATGATCAGGTCGGCACCGCCCTGAACCAGGCCTCGCGCCTGCTCGGCGAATACCTCGACCAGCTCGGCGAACGTGATCGCGCCCAAGGTCGGGTCGTCGGATGCCGGCAGATAGCCGGTCGGCCCGATCGAACCGGCAACGAAGCGGGACCCACCCGCCGCCTTGCGGGCGATCTCCGCCGCCTTGGTGTTGATCTCGAGCGTGTGCTCGCCAAGACCCCACTCGTCGAGCTTGATCCGCGAGCCCTGAAAGGTGTCGGTCTCGACCACCTCGGCCCCGGCCTCGAGCATCGACGCGTGCACTCCCTCGATCACGTCGGGGCGGTTGAGCACCAGCGCCTCGTGACACTTGCCCTCGAGCCCGCCGTAGTCGACCGAGCTCAGCTCGAACTGCTCGAGGGTGGCCCCCATGCCGCCGTCGAAGACCACCACGCGCTCGGCGACTGCGCCGAGAAAGTCTCTGTCTGAGCTGTTTGGGCTGGGCACTGGGTCACCTCCATCGGTCCCGGCTGTCGCACCTTGCCTTGCTCCGGGGAGCTCGGCGGGTTGCGGCGGCTTCCGCGGTCCGGGTCCCTCAGCCGCTCTTGATGGTCAGACCAGGATAGCGGCCGGGCCGGGTTCTCAGCCGTTCTCGGCCGCTTCGGCCGGGCGCAGGCGCACCGGCGCCGCCGAGAGGGCGCGCATCCGCATGTCCGACCAGGTGACCCCTTCGCGGACCAGCGCCGGCAGCCCGAGCGCGACCGCGGTCGCGATCTCGACCGCCTGCAGGATCACGCCGTAGGCGAGCGCGTCCGCCGCGCTGACGCCGAAGCCGGTGGTCAGCACGCTGATCGTCGCCAGTTGGAAGACGCCGATGTTCGACGGGGTCGCCGGGATCGCGGCGGTTACGTTGACGGCGAAGAGGACCGCAGCGGCGGCGCCGAGCCCGACCTCGGGCTCGTGATTGAGTCCGAGCGCGGTGAACAGGGCAAAGCAGGCGAGCAGCTGCAGTGCCCAGGCGGCGAGTTGCGAGAGCGCCGCCATCGGCCCCCGTCGCGGGTCGCGGAAGACCACCAGACCCTTGCGAACGCGCACCAGCGCGTCACGAATCGCCCTCAGTGCACGCGCCAGCCGTCCCGAGCCGTTGCGCCGGACCAGGCTGGGCGCGAGGACCACCGCGACCAACAGCAGCAGCGGCGCCAGGCTGAACAGAAACAGGCGTTCGGTATTCGAGTGAAAGAGGTCGGTGGTGGCGACGATGATCGCCCCCAGGCCGACCAGGGCGACGATGTTGAGCACCGTCTGGGAGACCAGGGTGCCGAGCAGCACCGGCAGGGTCTCGCGCAGGCGCCCGGTCCGCCGCGCCAGCACCATCGCTCTCGCCGGCTCGCCCAGACGAGCCGGCAGGGTCGCCGACATCAATACGCCAATCATCGTCGCCGAGGTGACATCTCGGCGGCGCAGCGGACTGGTCGGCAGCGCCGCGCGAGCGATCGCCAGCCAGGCGCCGGCGCGCATGAACATCGCCGCGGACATCAACGCGGTCGCCACCAGCACCCAGGTCAGGTCCGAGCGGACGATGTTGGTGACCACCCGGTCGACGCCGATTCGCTTCGCCGCGATGAAGGTGAGCACGAGCCCGAGCACCCCGGCGACGCCGAGCGCGATGCGGCGGGCGGCCACCGCGCGGCCGGAGCTCTGAACGGGGGCCGGGTCGAGCGTCGGCAGGCGTTGCGCGGGTACCGCCGGCGAGCCGTCGATCGGCACCAGCCCGCGCCGCCGGGCGAGCGCCTCGAGCGGCCCGGAAGGCTCGGCCACCGGTCCCGCGAGCACCCGCTCATAGACCGACTCGACCTGCTCGGCCACCCGCGGCCAGGAGTAGCGCTGGGCCGACTCGCGCGCCGCCGCGCCCATCCGCTCGAGCCGCGCACGGTCGTGGTTGACCGCCTGCAGCTCCTCGGCAAGCCGTTGCGCGTCGGCGGGCGGGACGAGGATGCCGTCGGCGCCGTCGCGGACGACGTCGGCGTACCCGGCGATGTTGGACGCGATCACCGGGGTTCCGGCGGCGAACGCCTCGGTAAGGATCATGCCGAAGCTCTCGCCCGCCAGCGACGGAGCGCAGAGGACGTCGGCCTCATGGAGCGCGCGCCAGAGCTCGGCATCCGAAACGCGCCCGCGCGCATCGATCAGCGACTCGGCCTCCGGGTCGGTGAGATACGGCCGGACCTCGTTCTCGGAGGCGCCGACCACGGTCAGCCTCGCGGGCTCGTGCTCGGCCAAGGCCTGGAAGGCGGCGAGCAGGATCGGCAGGCCCTTGCGCTCCTCGGCGCGGCCGACGAACAGGACCCGCAGCTGATCCGAGGGCGAGCTCGAGCCGAGCGGAGGGGCCTCGGTGTCGACCCCGTTCGGGATCACCTCGTAGGTGCCGCCGAAGAACCGCCGTCCGGTCCATGCGGCCGCCTCGGAAACCGCGATCCGCGCGTGCAGTTGGTTGAACCGCCGCCGCCCGCCGGCGAGGATCCCGACCCCGTTCGTGATCCGGTTGGTCGAGTAGGCATGAAAGGTGCCGACCACGGGCGCGTCGGGGAAGGTGCAGGCGCCCCAGGAGAGCAGCGGGGCCGGCGGCTCGTGGACGTGGACGATCTCGGGGTCGAAGGCGCGCAGCTCGCGGCGCAGTCGGTCGACCCCGTGGGGGAGCCAGCAGAGGTTGGAGACGGAGCCGTTGGCGCCGACCGAGAAGGTGCGATTGAGCGGCACCAGGTACTCCGGAGCGTCGAGTTGCTCCGGCGCGGCACGGTGAAGCGCCCGGCTGAGTCGGTCGGGAGGATCCCAGGGAGCAAACACGCGAAGCTCGTGACGGACGCGGAGTTCGTCGGCCAGCGCTTCGACGTGCCTGTTCACGCCCCCCGGATAGGTCCAGGAATAGGGCGAGACAATGGCGATTCGCACCGCGGGGATGGTACCCGAGTCATCCCCGGTCGAAGCGACGATCCTGTCTCGCGGACGTCGCCCAGAAAAATCCAGCGGCGATCGCCAGGTAGATCGTGCCGATCACCAACAGCAACGAACCGGAGTCGTTGGCCGCCGTCCCCACCAGAACGCCGGCGAGCGCTCCGAGAAAGCCGCCGCGCGCCGCCCGGCGCTCGCCGAACCATCCCAGCACTCGGCGCCTGCGCAAGAACCCGGCCGCCAACAGGGCCAGCGCTGCGACCATCAGCTCCGGATAGACGGGATCGACGAAGGTGTCGATCATCAGCGTGAGCCGGCGGTCGAGCACGTCGATCACGTCGCCCGCCTCGCCCGCGCCGAGCACCGAGCGGCTCAGGTGTGCGCCGCCGAACACCAGGTCGACCGCGAACAGGGCCGCGAGCGCCACCACCCCGCCGCAGACGACGATCGCGATCGCGCGGCGACGCTCGAGGCCGAGCACGAGCACAGCGGCCGTCGTCGAGCCGACCGCGAGCACGATCGCCGCGCCGACGTCGGCGCCGAACCGCCCCGGGGCGAAGGCGGCCGCGGCGAGGATCGCGATGCCGACGAACCAGCCTGCGGCCCGGCGCCGGTCGAGCCCGACACGGGTTTCGAGCCAGACCCCGGTCCCGAGCACCGTCAGCGTCGTCAGGATCGCCTCGAGCTCGTTGCCGATGCCGAAGAAGCGGACGCCCGCCTCGGGGTTCGGCCCGAGCACCGAGAGCGCCGTCAGCGGCGACCCGGCGACCACGTCGACGGCGTAAGCGCCGACCGTGGCAGCGCAGGCGAGCGCGAGCCCGCCGTGGGCGCCGAGCAGCCGCAGAGCTCCCCAGGCGAGCGCGACCGAACCGATCCCGAGCAGCAGCGCCGATCCGAGCGTGCTCGCATCGAGCGCGACCGCCAACAGCAGCGTAAGCGGCGCCCAGGCGCTCGCGAGCGCGAGCAACGACAGCGCCACGGCGGCGCCGCGCCGACGCCAGACCAGCGCCGCGATCGCGGCCAGCGCCAGCCAGATCCCCAGCGGCAAGAGCACCACCGGGTCGCGGCTCGGGCGGGTGACGAGCCGCGACTGGAGCTCGGCGACCGCCTCCGGGTCACGCTCGCCGCCGGAGGTGACCGCGCTGCCGTTGATCTCGTCCGGAACCTCGACTCCGAGCCGTTCGAGCACGGTCGGGGCGATGTCGGTCGCGTTGATGACGCCCTCGGTGCGAGTCGAGGTCGAGGTCAGGTTGCCGTCGAAACCCGCCCCGGCCGCCCCGACGGGCAACAGCTGCCGGTCGGCGCGCTGTCCGACGGCGATCGCGATCAGCAGATCCTCGGGGCCGAGACCGTCGAGCAGGGGGCGGAGGTCGCCGAGGCGGGCGCGAACGACGCTCAGACCAGGCCCGCAGTCGCGTACGCAGGCGTCGGCGTTGGCGATCCGCGCCACGCCGTCGCGGTCCACGGCGACCAGGGTCGTGAGCCCGCTGTCGGCCTCGGCGCTGACCGATACCCCGGCCTCGGCGAGGGTCGAGGCGAGCAGCCCGGGGAGGATGTCGGCGGGCGCGCTCTCGGCCCGGGCGATCACCTTCTCCCAAAGCGGCGGCGGCACCCGCCCGCCGCGGAGGGAGAGGCGTGGAAGGTCGCCGTCGTAGAGGTCCTCGTCCACCCGGTTTCCCTGGCCGATGTCGAGGAAGGTCTGGGCGACGGGGACCTCCCCGAGCCCGGCGCTGACGATCCCGGGTGCGAGCTCGGGCTCGGCGGCGATCTGCTCGACCGTCGTCCCGCCCGGGAGCACGGCGATCACCGCCGTCGGACCGTCCTGGGCACCGGCGGGCGCCGGCGCGAGAGCCGGTACGGCGAGCGCTAGCATCGCCACAATGGCCGATCGCACGTTTGCGAAGTTCACGTTCTTCAAGCTCGACCCCGCCTGGCAGCGCCGCGAGGCCGAGGCTCGGGCGGAGGATAAACGGGAGTTCCTCGCCGCCTGCGAGGACTTCGCCACCGACCGCAGCCTGCGCGCCTATTCGACCGTGGGCACCCGCGGCGATACCGATCTGATGCTGCTCTCCCAGAGCCCGCAGCTCGAGGACATCCACACCTTCCACGTGGTGCTCGCCCAGAGCGGCCTCGCCCGGTGGGCGACCATCCCCCACTCCTATCTGGCGATGACCAAGCGCTCGGCCTACTCCGAGTCAGACGCCAGGCCCGAGATCTGCACCTCCGACCGGCGCTATTGCATCGTCTACCCACTCGACAAGAAGCGCGAGTGGTACCGGCTTTCGCTCGACGAGCGCCGCCGGGTCATGTCCGAGCACATCGAGATCGGCCGCAGCTACCCGGAGATCACGATCAACACCGCCTACTCGTTCGGTCTCGACGATCAGGAGTTCGTGGTCTCGTTCGAGTGCGACGAGCCCGGCCGCTTCCTCGACCTCGTACAGGAGCTCCGGGGCTCGGAGTCGAGCGCCTACACGCTGCGCGACGTCCCGATCTTCACCTGCGTGGCGATGTCGCCGGCGCGTGCCCTGGACGCGCTCGACGGGACCGCCGCCAGCGCGGCTCTGACCGCGGGCTAGGTCGTCTTCTACCCTCTTGCGCCCCGTGGCAGAGCTGGGCAAACCCGAGAACCCGCTCCGGGTCGCGATCGTCGGCTCGGGCCCGGCCGGCTTCTACACCGCCGAGCACCTGCTCAAGCAAAGCCCCGCGCCGAACCCCGACGGCCCCGGACGCGAAGCCGAGGAGCCGGCGGGCATTCATGTCGAGGTGGACATGTTCGACCGCTTGCCGACCCCGTTCGGGCTGGTGCGCGCCGGGGTCGCCCCCGACCACCCGAAGATCAAGTCGGTGATCCGCGTCTATGAGAAGACCGCGGCGCGCGAGGGCTTTCGCTTCTTCGGCAACGTCGAGATCGGCACCGACGTCACCGTCGCCGAGCTCGAGGCCCGCTACAACGCGATCGTCTACGCCTACGGCACGGCGACCGACCGCCGGCTCGGGATCCCGGGAGAGGAACTGCCCGGCTCGCACGCGGCGACGGAGTTCGTCAACTGGTACAACGCCCACCCCGATTTCGCCGGCCACGAGTTCGACCTGACCGCCGAGCGGGCGGTCGTGATCGGGAACGGCAACGTCGCCACCGACGTCGCCCGGATGCTGGCGCTGCCGCGGGCCGAGCTCGAGCTCACCGACATCGCCGACCACGCGATCGAGGCGCTCGCCGAGTCCGCGATCGACGAGGTCGTGGTGCTCGGGCGCCGCGGCCCCGCGCAGGCCGCGTTCACCAACCCCGAGGTGCGCGAGCTCGGCGAGCTCACCGACGCCGACATCGTCATCGACCCCGCCGATGTGGCATTGGATCCGGCCAGCCGCGCCTACGTCGACTCCGAGGACTGCGAGCCGACCCACCGCCGCAATGTCGAGATCTTCACCGAGTTCTCCAAGCGCCCGCTCGAGGGCAAGCCGAAGCGCGTGATCATGCGCTTCTGCCGCTCGCCGGTCGAGATCCAGGGCGAGGGCAAGGTCGAGCGGCTGGTGGTTGCCGTAAACGAGCTCTACCGCGACGAGTCGGGCGCGATTCGGGCCCGCGACACCGGTGAGCGCGAGCAGATCGAGTGCGGTCTCGTGCTGCGCTCGATCGGTTACAAGGGGATCGGGCTCGACGGGATCCCGTTCGACTCCGGGCGAGGCCTGATCCCGAACCGCGGCGGACGGGTGGCCGACCCCGAAACAGACGAGCAGGTCGATGGCCACTACGCGGTCGGGTGGATCAAGCGCGGCCCCTCGGGGGTGATCGGAACCAACAAGAAGGATGCGCTGGAAACGGTCGACTCGATCTTCGAGGACCTCGACGCGGGGCGTATACCCGAGCCGACGGCGCAGACCCGCACGCCCGGAGGCGAAGCCGAGGACGGGGCGGGAGTTGTTGAGCCAATTGCGGAGCTCTTGGATCGGCGAGGCGGCGACCACATCACCTATCTCGGCTGGCAGGCGATCGACCGGGCCGAGACCGCTGCCGGCGAGCCCCACGGCCGTCCCCGGATCAAGTTCTGCCACGTCCACGAGATGGTCGAGGCAAGCCGCGCGGCGAGCTCGGCGCCGTCGTCGTAGCGCTCGCCCGTGTGCTGTAGTGGGCTCATGGCCGATCTCGATGAGCTAGCCACGCTGATCACCGGCGCGTTGCCGGGCGCCGAGGTCGAGGTGCTCGACGAGGGTGGTGGCGATCATCTGCGGGCGATCGTCGCCGCGCCGCAGTTCGACGGGATGTCGCGAATCGACCAGCACCGAGCCGTTCGAGCTGCGGTGCGCGACCGCTTCGATGACGGCTCGATCCACGCGCTCTCGATCGAGACCACCGTGCTCGGCTCGAGCTAACCGCCGACGGCGCTTCGCTACCCTGAGCGCATGCCACCAGATCCCGCCTTGAAGCAGCAGGTCGAAACCGCGATCGCCGACAACCCGGTGCTCCTGTTCATGAAGGGAACCCCCGAGGCCCCGCGCTGCGGTTTCTCGATGCGGGTCGTCGGCATGCTCGAGCAGCTCGGCGTCGACTACGGCGCAATCGACGTGCTGCCGGCGTTGCAGCCGTTGCGTGAGGTGACCACCGAGCTCTCGAACTGGCAGACCTTCCCGCAGCTCTACGTCAACGGAGAGCTGCTCGGCGGCTGCGACATCGTCGAGGAGATGTTCGAATCCGGCGAGCTCGCCACGGCGCTCGGCGCCGAGCAGCCCGCCGACGCGTCGGCCCCCGAGCCCGAGCGCATTCTCCCCGGCGGGTCGCAGACCAGCCCGCCGATGCCGCTCGGCTAACCGCTGACTCGCTCGCTCGCCTTCTCCCAACGCCCGTAGAGCTCTTCGAGCTCGCGCCGGGCGCGCTGATGGCGCTCGGTCGCCCTCGCTGCCCGCTTCGGGTCGGACCAGTGCGAGGGGTCGGCGAGCTCGTCCTCGAGCTCGCGAAAGGCGACCTCCGCCGCCTCGACCTGGCGCTCGAGCCGGTCGGCGTCGGCGATCCGGTTCTTGCTCGGGCCGGCCTGGCGCGAGCGCTCGACCGGCCTGCGCCGCCTCTCGGGCTCACGCTCGAAGCTCGCGCGGTACTCGGCCCACCCGCCCGGGTGACTGCGCAGGCGCCGATCCTCGATCGTCAGCGTCCGCGAGCCGATTGCCTCCAGCAACGCCCGGTCGTGGGAGATCAGCAGCACGGTGCCGTCGAAGTCGATCAGCGCGTCCTCGAGCGCCTCGCGACTCTCGAGGTCGAGGTGGTTGGTGGGCTCGTCGAGAATCAACAGGTTGGAGTCCGAGCTCGTCAGCAGAGCCAGGGCCAGCCGCCTCGACTCGCCCCCGGAGAGGTCACCGAGCGACTTGTGGACCTCTTCCCCGGAGAACAGGAAGCGCCCCAGCAGGCCGCGGACCTTCGCCTCGGATAGCCCGGTGGCCGCCTGCGCATGGGAGAGCACGGTGGAGCGGTCGTCGCCCCCGAGATCGGTGTGCTGGGCGAGGTAGCCGAGCTTGACGTTGTGCCCGCGGCGCAGCTTGCCGCGGTCCAGCTCGCGCTCGCCGACCAGCGCTCGCACCAGGGTCGACTTGCCCGAGCCGTTGGCGCCGACCAGGCAGACGTGCTCGCCGCGCTCGAGCCACATCTGCGCGTCCTCGATCAGCCTGCGGCCGGCGACCTCGAGTACACCGTCAAAGACCTCGATCACGACCCGGCCGCTTCGTTCGACAGCGCCGAACGAGAACGCGAGCGTGCGCCCGTCAGTTGGGTCGGGGTCGCGCAGTCCCTGCTTCAGGCGCTCGATGCTCTTCAGCTTCGACTGCGCCTGGCGCGCCTTCGTCGCCTTGTAGCGAAAGCGCTCGACGAAGCGCTGCATGCGGGCGATCTCGGCCTCGCGGCGGGCCGTGTCGCGGCCCGCGGCAAGCTCGCGCGCAGCCTGCTCGGCGCGCCAGGCATGCCAGGGGCCGGAGAAGAAGCGGGCGCGACCGCCCTCGAGCTCGAGGACCGAGGTGCCCACCGATTCGAGGAACCAGCGGTCGTGGGCGACCAGGATCACCGCCGCATCGACCTCGGCGAGATGGCGCTCGAGCCATTCGAGCGATTCGATGTCGAGATGGTTGGTCGGCTCGTCCAGCAACAGCAGATCCGGCCGCGAGGCAATCGCGCGGGCCAGTGAGGCACGGGTCAGCTCGCCCCCGGAGAAGCTCGCCAACGGCCGGTCGAACTCACCCTCGGTGAAGCCGAGGCCGCGCAGAGCGACCTCGATGCCGTCGCGCCAGCGATAACCGCCGGCGTGCTCGAGCCGGCCCTGGGCGTCGGCGTATGCCGCCAGGGTCGCCTCGTCGGCGTCGCCCGCCGACATCCGCCGCTCGAGACGGTGAAGCTCGCCCTCGATCTCGGCGATCCAGTCGAGACCCGCGGTGACGTAACCACGCAGAGGCGCCTGCGAGTGCGGCGGGCGCTGATCATGCAGGGCGATCCGCACGCCCTTGGCGATCGAGATCTGGCCGGTCTCCACCCCGACCTCGCCCGAGATCGTACGCAGCAGGGTCGTCTTTCCGGTTCCGTTGCGCCCGGCGAGGGTCATCCGGTCGCCGCGCTCGAGCTTGAAGGAGACGTCGCGAAAGAGCGTGCGGTCGCCGAAGTGCTTGGTCAGCCCGGAGGCCGTGATGGTCGGCAAGGGAGGACCGGGTCTAAACGGCTGCGGCCTGCTCGGCCGCGTCCTCGCGCACCTGGAAGGACGAGCCGCAGCCGCAAGCGGCGACGACGTTCGGGTTGTTCACCGTGAACCCCGCGCCCTGGAGGCCATCGACGAAGTCGACCTCCGAACCGAAGACGAACTGCATGCTGACCTTATCGACGAGCACCGCGACGCCGTTTTGCTCGAAGACGTGGTCGTCCTCCTTGGCCTGATCGAGGGCGAGCGCGTACTGGAATCCCGAGCAGCCGCCACCCTTGACCGCGACGCGGAGCGCCTGCTCGGTCTCGTTGGCGGCGACCAGGTCGCGGATCTTCTCCGCGGCGGTGTCGGTGATCTTGACTGCTGCCTCTGGCGTGTCCATCGCTATAGATAGTAAAGCAACGCCGACGGCTATTCACGCCTTTCTCCGTATCGCCAGTCGAGGTACTGAAGGATCCGCCTCGAGTCGTGGACGATCTCGTCGCCGTCGACGAGCACCGGAATCCGTTGCTGGCGAGTGAGCTCTTCGATCTCCGGCCGCTCGCCGCGGCGATACGGCATCCGCTCGGTCTCGTGCTCGAGGCCGAGCCGGCGCAACCTGCGCTCGACCGCGCCGCAAGGGCAGAGCACGTTGGTGGGCGTCGGGCAGCGGAAGAGAACCCGTGTCATCGGCCGAGCAGCCGGGCGCCGGCGCGCGACAGCCCTCCAAGCGCGCGCAGCGCCAGCTGCTCGGGGCCGCGACCCGCCGGCGGGCCGTCGATATGGGCGCTTTGCCAGGCGACGGCGTCCTCGAGCGTCTCCTCATGAGGCCGGGCGCGAAAGCCGAGCTCGCGCTTGGCCTTGGTCGAGCGGTAGGTCCACCAAAGCGACGCGGAGCGCACCTCCTCCTCGACCAACGGCAGCGGCAGGCGGGCACGCGCGGCGAGATCGGCGCCACCGATCGCCACCGCCGCCGGCAACTTCAGCGCCGGCGGATCGACACCGGAGATCCGGGCGAGGTCTGCGAACAGCCGCGCCAAGGTGAAGTTGCGGCCGCCGAGGATGTAGCGCTGACCGACCTCGCCGCGCTCGTCGGCTAGCAGCTGGCCGGCGGCGACGTCGCGGACATCGACGATATTGAGCCCGCCGTCGACGTAGACCGGGATCCGCCCCTGGAGGAAGCGGCGCACCAATCCCATCGAGGTCGAGCTCGGCGCCTCGGGCCCGAGGGCGAAGGTCGGGTTGACGATCACCACCGGCAGGCCGCGCGCAGCGATCCGCAAGGCCTCGAGCTCGGCCTCGTGCTTGGAGTTGACGTAGGCGAGGCCGAGGTGGCCGATCTCGAACGGGGTCGTCTCGTCGGCGGTTCCATGGGGCTCGGCGACGCCGATCGCCCCCACGGTCGAGGTGTGGACGAGCCGCTCGACGCCCGCTTCGAGCGCGGCTTCGAACACCGTCCGCGCGCCGCGCAGGTTGACGTCGAAGACGGCGGCGGCATCACGGCCCCGCAGCGAGGTGCGCCCGGCGACGTGGAAGACCTTCTCGATCCCCTTCATCGCCCGGTTGACCGCGCGACGGTCGGTGATCTCTCCGGTGGCGCGCTCGAACTCGACCTCGAGCTGCTCGAGGTTCGAGTCCCGGCGGGCGAGCAGGCGCAGCTCATCGCCGCGGGCGGCGAGCGCCCGAACCAGATGCGAGCCGAGGAACCCGCTGCCCCCGGTGACAAGGGTCTTGCCCATCGGCGCGGATCGTAGAGATACGTCTGATAAGAACCTCAAGCCGTGGCCACCGCCGTAGTCACCGACACGACCGCCTATCTGCCGGACGAGCTGATCGCCGAGCACGACATAAAGCGGGTCAGCCTCTACGTGACCCTCGACGGCGAGCAGCGCCGCGAGAGCGAGATCTCGGGTCCTGCTTATGCCGACTTCTATCAGCGACTGAGCCGCAGCGAGCAGGGCGCGACGACCTCGCAGCCCTCGGTCGGCGACTTCCTCGCCGTCTATGAGCCGCTGCTCGCCGACGGCCACGAGATCGTCTCGATCCACATCTCGTCGGGGATCTCGGGGACGGTCGAATCGGCGCGCCAGGCGCGCCGACAACTCGTCGACTCCGGCGCCGGCGGCGAGCGGATCGAGGTCTATGACAGCCGTTCGGCCTGTGGCGGTCAGGGGATCATCGTCCTGACCGCGGCCGGTGCCGCGGCGGGCGGCGCCGGCGCCGCCGCAGTCGTCGAGGCGGCCGAGCAGGCGCGCGAGTCGCTGAAGATGTGGTTCGCCATGGACACGCTCGAGTACCTCCGAAAAGGGGGGCGGATCGGCGCCGCCCAGGCGCTGCTCGGCTCGGCGCTGCAGATCAAGCCGATCCTCACCCTCGAGGAGGAGATCGCCCCGGTGGAGCGGGTCCGGACGCGCCGCCGGGCGTTCGAGCGCATGGTCGAGTTCGCCCACGAGCGCAAGCGAGACGGAGCCGGCGCCTGGGTTGTCCAGCACATCCACGAGCCCGACACCGCCAGGCGCCTGGTCGACGAGTGCCGCCAGGTGTTCGGCTCAGAGCCTCTGTTCGTGTCGGAGATCGGACCGGTGATCGGCGCCCACGCGGGCCCCGGGCTGCTCGGCTTCGGCGGAGCTCGGACCGAACTGCTCGGCTAGCGCCGGCGCAGGGCGATCAGGCCGCCGACGGCGAAACCGGCCACCGCGGCGCCGATGATCAACTCGCGACGGTGTTCGCGAAGCTGTCGGCGCCAGTCGGTGAGCTCGGTCACCCGCCCGCGCAGCGCATCGACCGAGTACGAGAGCTCCTCGCGCTGTCGCTCGATGTCGGCGCGGATCTGACCCGAGGTGCGTCCGGGGGCTCCCGCCGCGGGCTTGGCGACCGGCTCGCCGGCACCGCTGTAGATCTGTGGCTCGTTGCTCATCGGCTGTCGGGGTCCTCCGGGACGGGGCCGCCAGGGGGCGTCGCGACGGGCCCGGCAGGGGGCGTGGTGGCGGGAATCGCCGGCTCGCGCGCGGCCGGAGTGGTCGACGATTCGAGCGTCTGCTTGATCCGCCTGCCTTCCTCGATCGCCAGATCGGGGGTCGGCGGGGCTCCCTTGAGGACCGCCTGATAGGCGATGTAGCCGGCGATCGCGGCGGTGATGAAGAAGACAACCGCCTCGATCAAGAACCCGATCCAGAAGTGATCGCCGAAGAACAGGTCGTTGAGCAACCAGGCGATCGAGTGCATCAGCAAGATCAGCCCGAGGAAGGCGAAGGTGCCGGCGACCAGGCCGACGACTCCCCCGCGGAGCAGCGATTGAACCTTCTCGGTGACCTCGGCCTTGGCGAGCTCGATCTCCTCGCGGACCAGGGTCGAGACTCGCTCCGAGACGTCGAAGACCATCTCGCCGACCGAGCGGTCCTCGTCGGGACGCCTGGGCGGCGGGCTTGCCGGGGGCTGGTAGCTCATTCGGGCGGATCCTCGCCGAAGATCCGTTGCCAGATCATCGCCGACAGACGCATTGCAACAACGCTCGCCAGCGCCCCGGTGCCTGCCACCAGGCCGGTCCACATGAGGCGCTTGACGATCTCGTTGTCCATCGGTCGGGTCCTGGGTTGGGAGCTACCCCGCAGATCGGGAGTAAATCACCCCGTGGCGGCGCCGCCGTTGGCAGCGCCGCGCTCGAGCCCGCCGCAGATCGTGTCGACGACCATCACCCGGGCGCGATCGAAGTCCTGGTCGCTGCCCGGGATCAGCTCGAAGACCCAGCCCGAGAGCAGCTGCTCGATCGCCCCGTAGAACCACATCGAGGCGAACGTGGGGTCGACGTCGTCGCGAAACGCTCCCTCGTGCTGGGCGTCGCGGACGATCTTCGCGATCAGGTCATAGGCCTGGCTGATCTCCGGCAGATGGGTGCGCCCGAACGAGTTCGCCGCCCTGGTCACCTCGACGATGATCACCTTCATCAGCTCAGGGTCGTGGCGATAGGAGTCGATGATGAAGCCGGCGATCGAGTCGAGCTTCTCCCGCGCCGGGATCGGCCTCGCGTCGACCTCCTCGATCGCGGTCAGCAGCAGCGACCAGCGTTCCTCGAAGAGCTCGTTGAGCACCTGGTCCTTGGAGTCGAAGTAGTGGTAGACGAGCCCGTAGGCGACGCCCGCCTCCTTGGCTATGTCCGACACCCTGCAGGCGTGAAAGCCCTGGCGGGCAAAGACGCGCACAGCCGCGTCGAGGATCTGGCGCCGGCGGTCGACCGGCGGGGCCTTGGCGCTGCTCATCAGGCGGGGACCCCCTCCGGCCAGCGGTACGCCTCCGGGCGCCGATTGGCGAGCGAGGGCAAGGAGCGCCGGATGCGCTCCTGGGCGTCGAGATCGAGGTCGGCGACGATCGCCCGCTCGCCATCGGCGGCGCGGGCGAGGACCACGCCCCAGGGGTCGACGATCAGGGAGCGCCCGTAGGAGTCGTAGTTCGGCGACGCGGCGCCGAACTGGTTCGGCGCAACCACAAACGCCTGGTTCTCGATCGCCCGGGACCGCAGCAGGACCTCCCAATGGTCGCGACCCGTGGTCGAGGTGAACGCCGAGGGAACTGCGATCAGCTGCGCGCCGCGGACCGCGAGGATCCGGTAGAGCTCGGGAAAGCGCAGGTCGTAACAGACGCTGAGGCCGAGCTCGACCTCGCCCGCCGTGGCGACGACGATCTCGTCGCCCGGCTGCTCGTGCTCGGACTCACGGTAGGTGACCCCGCCGACCTCGACATCGAACATGTGGATCTTGCGGTAGGCGGCGACGATCTCGCCCTCGCGATCGATCAGGACCGAGGTGTTGAAGCACCGGTCTTGGCCCGGTACCCGCTCGGCGATGCTGCCCGCGAGCAGATCGACGCCGAGCTCGGCGGCCCAGCTGCGGACGGCGGCGATCGTCGGGCCGCCCTCGAGCTCCTCGGCACCCTCCTCCAGATCGGCCGCGCCGCCGAGCAGGTTCCACTTCTCCGGCAGCACGATCAGCTCCGCGCCGTCGCCGGCGGCCGCGCGAACGAGCCGCTGGGCCGTCTCCAGATTCCGTGCCTTGTCGTTGGTCGAGTTGAGCTGTAGGGCTGCGGCGCGCACCGAGACTCCCCTCCGGCAGCGTTGACTGATCAGTCAATCTAGCGCGTCAGCCGGAGAGCAGCCAGATCGCCAGGGTGACGAGCACGAGCGCCGCCTCGACCGCCGCGATCAGCCCGAGCGAGCCCGCGAGCGAGTCCGAGCCGAAGCCGGACGGCAGCCCACAGAGGAGGCCGAGCGCCAGCACACCGAGCGCGACCGCGCCCCACCACAGCAGCGCCCGCTCCCAGCGGTCGTCGGCCTCGAGCATCCCGCCGAGCCACCCGTGGATCGCGAACGGCACCGCGAACAGCGCCGTGAACAGGCCGATCGCGAAGACGACGACCCACGGGTTGAGCGAGCTCAGCGACAGGTAGGGGCCGTCCGTCGCCGCCGCCAGCACGAGCGCAAGCACCGCGAGGGCGCTGCCCCCGACGACGAACAGCACCGGCCGGCGCCAATCGGGGTCTCGCCGGTCCGCGCTCAGGATCGTGGAGATGCCGGAGCCGGCCGACGGCGAGCCTGAGGCCGCAGCCGGGTCGAAGGCGGCCGGCCCCGCCGGATGACCACCAGCGCAGCGTCGTCCTCGCGGGCGCGCGCACCGAAGCGCGATAGTGACGAGCGGACCCGGGCGACGGCGAGCTCCGGGCTCTCGCAGCCTGCGAGATCGGCGCGCAGTCGCTCGGTGCCGAATCGCTCGCCACCATCGCGGCGCGCCTCGATCACCCCATCGGTGTAGAGCACCAACTGGTCACCGGGGTCGAGCTCGACCTCGGTCGCCGGCCAATTCGGCTCGGCGCTCACCCCGAGCAGCGGCCCGGGCTCACCGACGGTCTCGGCCCGACCGCCGCGGAGCAGGATCGGATGCGGGTGGCCGGCTAGGTGGATGACCACCGCCGAGCGCCCGAGCCCGGACTCCGGCAACAGCAGCATCGCCACCGAGCAGAGCGCCGCGTCGTCGCGCCCGCGCAGATTCTCGTCGAGCAGGTAGAGGCCGCTGCGAGGGTCGCTCGACACCGCGCCGGCGGTCCGAATCGTGTGACGCGCCTCCGCCGTCAGCGCGGCCGCGGCCGCGCCCTTGCCGGAGACGTCACCGAGGACCACCGCCCAGCCATCCTCGACCCGAAAGACCTCGTAGAAGTCTCCGCCGACCTCGTTGATCTCTCCCGCGGCCTCATACATCGTCGCCACCTCCCAGCCGGGCATCGCGGGCACGCTGGGCGGCAGCAGCTCGCGCTGGAGCTGATCGGCGATCTTCACCCGCTCCTCGGAGATGCGCGCGTTCTCGATCGCCAACCCCGCGCGCCGCGCGATCTCGGCCGCGACCTCGACGTCCTCAGGATCGAAGCGTCGTGCCTCGCGGTGGTTGACGAAGGTCAGTGCCCCGACGGCCGTACCACCGGCGACCATCGGCGCGACGATCACCGACCCCATGTCCATCGCCTCGAGCGCCGCCAGGTGCGCGGCGCTGGTCGCCAGGCGTTGCAGCAGCTCGGGATCGACCGTGACCAACTGCGCCTCTCCGGTCTCCAGCGCCCGCACCATCGGCGACGCACCTTCGTCGCCAACCGGAAAGGGCTCGCGCACGGTGGCCAGGCGCTCACCGCGCTCGGGGTCGCGGTGCGCCATCGCGACCCGCTCGACGGTGCCGTTGGCGCCGGGCAGCTCGACCGAGCACCAGTCGGCGAAGTCGGGGACCAGCAACTCGGGAACGCGCTCGAGCGTGCGCCGGTAATCGACCGAGTCCGAGAGCAGCTCGCCGGTACGGGCGAGCAGCGAGCTCATGAACTCGGCCCGCTTGACCTCGGTCACGTCCTCGATCGCGGTGACCGAGTAGAGGACGTCACCCCTGGGCCCCTCGATCGTCTGAGCCTTGACCCGAAACCATCGTTCGCGGCCACTCGAGCGCTCGGTCGCCCGCAAGGTCAGCGGCGTCGGCGAAAAGCCGCCGAGCGCGTCCCGTCCCGACAACGACTCGGAGCCGAGCTCGCGGCCGGCCTCGTCGCGGATCAGGAACCGCTCGCGGATCCTCGCGGCCTGTGTCGGCATCGCCTCCTCGGATGTCTCGAATCCCAACGAGTGGGCGGCGGCCGGGTTGGCGAACAGAAGCTCTCCGTCGGGACCGTGGATGACGACCGCCTCGTCGAGGATCGACATCACGGTGTCCATCCGGCGCTCGACGCTCTCGAGGTCCGAGAACAGGCCGGCGTTGTCGAGCGCCAAGCCGATCCGGCCGGCGAGGATCTGGTTGAACTTGACGTCCTCGGCGCTGTAGCGGCGTTTCGACCAGGCCGAGATCACCGTCAGCACCCCGAGGTTGGTGTCGCGGGCGCGGATCGGGGTGGAGATCGAGGACCGGACGCCGATCGACCGCAGGAACCCTAGATCCTCGGGGCCGTCAGCCATCCGCCGCAGGTCCTCGTCGGTCATTCGCGGGAGCCACCTCGGTATCTGCCGCCAGGGCCGTTGGACGTCGACCAGCCACGCGGGCAACGACGGCTTGCGGCGGCGCAGGCCCTCCTCGATCGCCTCGGCGTCCTCGCGGCCGCGGGCGCGTACGGCGAGCCGGGTGGCGCGGCCCTCGTGCACGGCGTCGACCATGCAGATGTCGGCGAACTCGGGGACGACGACCTCGATCACCTCGCGCAGGGTCTCGGACAGCGGCAGGGAGCCGTCGGCGACCGCGCCCACCGAGTCGAGCAGAGCCAGACGCCGCGAACGCGAGTGCGACCGCGTCCTCACCCAGGAGCCGGCAACGGCGAAACCGCTGCCGAGGAGGATCACCGCGATCCGGACCAACTGGTCGGGCCCCTCGGTGTTCATGTTCCAGCGCTGGCTCAGAGCCCCGCAGGCGACCGCCAAGATGCCGACCACCGCGGTCGAAGCGGGACCCGCCAGCAGCGCCGTGATGAATGGCGCGGCGACGTAGGTGCCGACGATCGCCGCCGCCTCGTGGTCGAGGACGACGTCGGCAGCGACGCAGACGGCCAGGGTCAGCACCCCGGCGAGGATCCCCAAGCCGCGGAAGGCGAAGATATCCGCACGCTCGCGGGGCGGTCGGTTCGGACTATCGATGGGCTCGTTCATCGGTTCCGGGTCGCCCGAGGCGGCGCGAACCTGCCTGAATCTAGCGCCTCGTCGGGCTGCGCCAAAACGGCGATCGGTTTCCGGTGCAGCGCCAGCGGCGCTAAGATCAGGCGAGTTGGAGGAGGTCGTGGCAGGCGCACTGGGACATAGCGCGATCGGTTGTTGACGAACAAACTCGGAAAAGAGGGGGATCTCGGGTGCACACACCGTTCAAGGTGACCTGCGAGCCGGGCGGGCTCATGAGAACGGTGAACGTCCAGGGGGAGCTGGATCAGGGAACCGCGCCGGAGCTACGGATCGCGTTGGGCGATGCGCTCGGAGGCCCCGAGGAGGCCGTGCTCGTCGACCTCAGCGATTGCAACTTCATCGACTCGACCGGGCTCAGCCTGCTGGTCGAGGCGAAGCGCAAGCTCGGCGACGAGCGACGCCGCTTCGGGGTCTGCTGCCCCGATGCCGACGTCCGTCGCCTGCTCGAGCTCACCGGGATCGACCAGGCCGTGGGTCTCTTCGACACCCGCGACCAGGCGGTCACCGGCCTCGGCGTCGGCGCGGCCAGCTGAGCCGCGCCGTCACCGCCGCCACAACTGCGCGGCGGGCTACGAACCGATCGTCGCCTCGCGCTGGCGGTCGTGGACGCCCTCGGCGATCTCCTCGACCAGCTTCGCGTTGAACGCCTCGAGATCGTCCGGCTTGCGGCTGGTGACCAGCCCGGCATCGACGTGGACCTCCTCGTCGACCCACTCGCCCCCGGCGTTGCGGATGTCGGTCTGCAGGCTCGGCCACGAGGTCAGCGTCCGGCCCTCGACCACGCCGGCCTCGACCAGGGTCCAGGGCCCGTGGCAGATCGCCGCCACCGGCTTGCCGGCCTCGAAGAACGATCGGGTGAACTCGACCGCCTCGGGCACCGTCCGCAGGATGTCGGGGTTGGCGACGCCGCCCGGGAGCACCAGCGCGTCGTAGTCGTTCGGATCGGCATCGGCCACGGGCTGCGCATCGAACGTGTCGCCCTTGTCGAGATGCTCGAACGCCTGCACCTGTCCCGCGTCGGGAGCGACCAGGACCGGCTCGCCTCCGGCCTGCTCGACGGCCTCCCACGGGCTGGTCAGCTCGACCTGCTCGACCCCCTCGTTCGCGACCAGGAAAGCCACCTTCTTACCGGCGATGCGATCAGCCATTTGCTGCCTCCTCGAATCGTCTTTCTCGGTCTCTCGTCAGCTACCCGGCGCAGGTGCGCCCAAGCGCCCGATCGCTGTCAGGTGACCGCCGTCACGAGCGCGTGGCCGACGGCGGCGTGCCGTACTCGCCCTGCTCGCCGCGAACGGCGGAGAGCAGCTTCCACAGCGCAGCGCGGCTGATCCGCGAGATCTGCATCTGCGAGACCCCGAGACGCTGGCCGATCTCGCGTTGCGTGAGCTCGTCGACGAAGCGCAGCCGCAGCACCTGCCACTCGCGCTGATCGAGGCCGGCGTCGAGCGACGCGAGCTCGGCCTCGACCCGGTCGAATCCCGGCTCGCCGACCCCGATCAGCTCCACCGCCGGCATCGACTGCTCGTCGGCCGACCGGGGGGCGTCGAGCGAGAGGGTCCGACGCGCGTGGCCGGCGGCGAGAGCCTCGAGCACGTCCTCGACCGGGATCTCGAGCTGCTCGGCGACCTGGGCCGCGCTCGGAAAGCGACCGAGCTCCTCGGTCAATGCAGCGGTCGCGCCGTCGACCTTCATCGTCAGTTCCTGGAGGCCGCGCGGCAGACGCACGTTCCAGACGTGGTCGCGGAAGTGGCGCCGCAGCTCGCCCAGGATCGTCGGCACCGCATAGGCGGTGAACGGCCCTCCCCGCTCTGGGTCGAAGCCGTCGATCGCCTTGACCAGGCCAAGGTTGGCGACCTGGATCAGATCGTCCAGCGACTCGGACCGGCGGCGGTAGCGAAACGCGAGCGCGCGGGACAAAGGCAAGAACCGGCGGACGAGCTCCTCGCGCACGGTGGGCGAGCGGGTTGCCGCGTAGCGTCGCAGCAACGCCTCCTCCTGGTCGAGCCCAAGGGTCGTTGCGGCTTCCAAGGTCGGACCTCCAGGTTTGGGGTGGTCACGTTGCTAGTGACCAACCCCGAGTTCCGGGGAGATCCCTTGGGCGCCGTCGATTGTACTCGGCCGGGCGACGCCGACAGGTCCGCTACCTCAATCCGAGTCCTCGGAGGCGGCCTCCTCCTGCTGGCGGTGGCTGAGGGCCTCCTCGTCGACGTCGGGATTGCCCTGCGACCCGGCATCCCCGCCGGCCTCGCCCGGCGGTTGGGTGGCGCGCTCGTCCTCGTGCTCGGCGGCCTGGTCGGGATGCTCTGCTTCCATCGACCATGGCCTACCCTGCCCGCCGTGCCGCAAACGAGGCTGATCTAACCTGACCCGGTGGCCGCGGTCCCAGCCAGCGCCTTCGTCACCGGCGGATCCGGGTTCATCGGCGGACGGCTGATCGAGCGCCTGGTGGCCGAGGGCTGCTCGGTCCGCGCCCTGGCTCGCTCCGACCGCTCGGCGGCAACCGTCGAGGCGCTGGGAGCGACGCCGGTCCGCGGCGAGCTCGCCGACCCGACGGCGATGGCCGCCGGGGCCGAGGGCTGCGAGCTGGCCTTCCACCTCGCCGCCCACCTGGGTCAGTGGGGCCGTCGCGAGGACTTCGTCGCCGGCAACGTGGTCGGGACCGAGAACGCGCTCGAGGCGTGCCGGGCTGCGCGGGTGCGGCGCTTCGTCCACTGCGGCACCGAGGCAGCGCTGATCGCCGGAGAGCCCCTGCACGAGGTCGACGAGACGGCGCCCTTGCGACCGGACTCCAAGGCCCTCTACGCGGCGACCAAGGCGATGGCCGAGCAGCTCGTCCGCGATGCCGATGGCGATCGAATCGAGACGGTCGTCGTCCGGCCGCGGCTCGTCTGGGGTCCCGGCGACACGACCTTGTTGCCCGGGATCGCGGCGGCGGTCGAGGCGGGCAGGTTCGCCTGGGTCGGCGGTGGGGACCAGCTCACCGCGAGCACCCACGTCGACAACGTGGTCGAGGGGCTGCTGCTCGGTGCCGAGCGCGGATCGCCCGGCGAGGCCTACTTCGTCACCGACGGCGAGCCGGTCGTCTTTCGCCAGTTCATCTCGCAGCTGCTCGAGACCCGAGGGGTCGAGCCGCCGACCCGGTCGGTGCCGGCGGGGCTCGCGGGCGCGGTCGCGGCCGCAGCCGAGACCGCGTGGCGGCTGCTCCCCCTCGGCGGCGAGCCGCCGCTGACCCGGTTCGCGGTCTGGCTCTCCTCGCAGGAATGCACGATCGAGATCACCAAGGCGCGCACCGAGCTCGGCTACGAGCCGGTGATCTCGCGCGAGGCCGGGCTGGCGGCGCTGCGAGCCGGCTAGCTTCGGTCGCGGTCGAGCTCGTCGGCGAGCAGCTTCGCGTGCAGGGCGCCGATCAGCGCCGGAAACGGCGCGGCGCCGCCGGCGACCAGATCGGCGGCGCGCTCGCTGTCGAGCGCGGCGAAGCGCTCGACAAGCAGCTCGAGCTCGTCGGCGATCACCGGCTCGAGCCCCCGCATCAGGCGGGCGACATCGCGCGCGCCGAAGCCGGTGGTCTCGTTCCAGCCGGCGCTGCGAAATTGCGACACCGCCTCGACGATCCGGACCTCGCTCGCCGAGTAGCCGTTTGCGGTCGGCGCCAGAACGCCGACCTCCGCGAGGCGGTCGAGGGCCCGCTCGGGGATCTCGAAGCGCTCCAACAGCTGCGCGCGAGGAGTGCGCTGTCGCTCGGGAGCCAGGGCGCGCGCGACCAAGACGTCGCCCGCGTCGGCGAGCGAACGCAGGCGCTCGAGGTCGCCGTCGGCGGAGTCGAGCAGCTGCTTGATCACCTTCAGCGGCATGAACCGGTCCTCCTGCAGCCGCTTGATCAGCCGGATCCGCTCGACAAAGTCGGCCGGGTAGTAGGCCATGTTGCGCGAGGTCTTCAGCGGCTCGGGCAACAGCCCCTCGCGCAGGTAGTGGCGAACGGTGGCGACGGGCACCTCGGCTCGCTCGGCCAGCTCCGAGATCTTGATCAGGTCGTCGCTGGCCGCCGGCCGCTCGCCGCTCGCCGTGCTCATGACAGGAACGGCTCCTGACCGCTGCGGGCGTTGAGGCCGCCGGCGGCACCTGACTCGAGCAGGCCATCTACCTCGTCCTCCGAGAGCCCGGCTTCTCTGAGCACATCCACCGTGTGCTCGCCGAGGGCCGGCGCCGCGCGCGTTGGATCGGCGGGCGTGCGCGAGAGCTTCACCGGGTGGCCGAGCAGGCGAACCGGCCCGAGCTCGGGCTGGGAGACCTCGACCACCATCTCGCGGGCGCGGACGAGGTCGGAATCGAGCGCTTCGTCGAGATCGAGCACCGGCTCGATGCAGCAGTCGTGCTCGTCGTTGAAGGTGGCCCACTCGTCCCTGCTCCGGCTCCCGAACACCGCCGCAACGGCTGCGTGGCCGTCTGAGCCCGGCCTCGCGAACTGGTGCTCGACCAGGTCGGGCCGGTCCACCCCGGCGCAGAAGGCCTGCCAGAACTTGGGCTCGAGCGCCCCACAGCTGACCCAGCCGTCGGCGCACTGATACGGCAGGTAGCAGGCGACCCCGCCGTTGAGCATCTCGGCGCCGCGTTGCGGCACGCGGCCGTCGCGCAGGAAGGCGGCGGCGACCATCGCCAGCCAGGAGAGGGCCCCATCGGTCATCGATACGTCGACCAGCTGCCCCGCCCCCGAGCGCCCGCGTTCGTGGACCGCGGCGAGGATCCCGAAGACCGCCATCAGCCCTCCGCCGCCGAGGTCGGCGACCTGGCCGGCGGAGGAGACCGGGGGACCGCCGGCGGCGCCGGTCAGCCCGAGCAGACCGTTGAGTGCGAGGTAGTTGGTGTCGTGCCCGGCGCGCCCGCTGTTCGGGCCCTCGAGGCCGTAGCCGGTAATCGCGCAATAGACGATCCGCGGGTTTCGCTCGCGCAGCCGCGCATAGCCGACCCCGAGCCGATCGAGGACGCCCGGGCGAAAGCTCTCGAGCACGACGTCCGCGCCCTCGACCAGACGCAGGAACGCCTCGCGCCCGCTCTCGCTCTTGAGGTCGATCCTGACCGAACGCTTGCCCCGGTTCAAGGAGAGGTAGAGAGCGGAGCGGGTGCCTAGCGGCTGCTGGGCGTCGTCACCGTAATAAGGCGGTGCCCAGCGAACGTAGTCCCCCATCGCGGTGTCCTCCACCTTGATCACGTCGGCGCCCAGGTCGGCGAGCAGCAGGCTCGCGAATCCGCCCGGCAGCAGGCGGCTGAGGTCGAGGACGCGGAGATCGCTAAGCGGCAGCTCGCTCACGCTTGGGCACACCCAACACCTCGCGGGCCTCGGCGACCGATGCCGGGCGCCGCCCGACGTCCTCGGCCATCTGGCGCGCCTTGGCGATCAGCTCGCCGTTCGATCTCGCCATCACCCCGTTCGGCAGGTAGAGGTTGTCCTCGAGGCCGGCGCGAACGTTGCCGCCGAGCGTCAGAGCGGCCGCCAGCAGTCGCCACTGCTCGCGTGAGACGCCGATCAGCTGCCAGTTGGCACCGCCATGCGGGCCGCCGGGGATCTGGTCCGCCATCACCCCTACGTTCCTGGTGGTCGCGCGAATCCCGCCGGTGACCCCCATCACCAGCGAGATCTGGTGCGGCTCGGAGATCAGCTCCATGTCGATCAACGGGTCGAGATTGGCGACGTGCCCGGCGTCGAAGCACTCGTGCTCGGGCTTGATCCGAAGCTCGCGCATCGCCGTCAGGAACTCGATGATCGTCTCGAACGAGTTCTCGAACACGGCCTCGAAGACGAAGTCCTTGCGCCGCCGCGAGTACTTGGCGTAGTTCATCGAACTCATGTTCAGCGCCGCGACGTCGGGACGCAGCTCGCGCAGGTAGGCGATCCGCTTCTCCAGTCCAACCCCGATCGCGCCGGTCGAGTAGTTGACGATCACGTCGCCGACCTCGGCGAGGATCGCCTCGGTGATCGCGCGGAAGTCCTCGATCTCATAGCTCGGCACGCCCTCCGGCGTCCGCGCGTGGATGTGGATCTGCGAAGCCCCCTCGTCGACAGCTCGCCGCGCCTCGGCCGCGTACTCCTGCGGCGTGTACGGAATCGCCGGGCACTGCTCGCGATTGGCGATCGCTCCGCTGATGCTGCAGCTGAGGATCACCGTGTCCTCGGAGGGGCTCATCAGCTCGCTTCGCTCGCAGTCGTTAGTTGATGGTTGTTAGTTGTTAGGGGGCGAGTACGACGCGTCGAGGGACTCGACCGAACATGTCGAGCTTTCGCGATCTGATCGCCTATCAACGCGCAACCGTGCTCGCCGATGATCTGCGCCATGCCGTCCAGTCCTGGCCAAGCCTTGATCGCTGGACCATCGGCGTCCAGCTGATCCGGTCCGCGGACTCGATCGGTGCGAACATCGCAGAGGGTTTCGGCCGGGCGTCTCTGGCCGATCAGCAGCGCTTCCTGTTGTTTGCTCGCGGGTCTGCCTACGAACTCCAACACTGGGTCGAGCGAGCGGTTGCCCGATCGCTTCTGAATGAAGAGGGGTATCGGGCTCGGGCCTGGGAGGTAGGCCGACTTGTCAATGGCCTCCATCGAGCGCATCGTGCTCGCAGCCGGGCAACTAACAACTAAACAACTAACAACGCCGTTCTTCATACCGGCATCACCCCATGCTTCCGCCACGGCCGCTCCACCCGTTTCGTTTTCGCCATCCGCAAGCCGCGGATGATCATCGGCCTGGTCTCGCGCGGGTCGATCACGTCATCGATCATCGCGTTGCGCGCGGCGATGTAGGGGTCGATGATCTTGCGGACCGTGTCGAGCATCTCCTCGCGAGTCTTGTCCGGGTCGTCGGAGGCCTCGATCGCCGAGCGGCCGATGATGTTGACCGCGCCCTCGGCGCCCATCACCGAGATCTCGGCGCTCGGCCAGGCGACGATCAGATCGGGCTCATACGCCTTGCCGTTCATCACGTAGTACCCGGCGCCGTAGGCCTTGCGGATCACCACGGTGATCTTCGGCACCGTGGCCCGTGAGATCGCGTAGAGCATCTTCGCCCCGTGGCGGATGATCCCCGCGTGCTCGGTCTTCGAGCCGACCATGAAGCCGGGCACGTCTTGGAGGAAGACCAGCGGGATCTCGAAGGCGTCGCAGAGGTTGACGAACCGCGCCGCCTTGTCGGCCGAGTCGTTCTCGAGGATGCCTCCCAGGTGCTTCGGCTGGCTGGCGACGATCCCCACCGGCTGGCAGCCGAAACGCGCCAGGCAGGTGATGATCGTCCTCGCGAACCTCGGCTTGATGTCGAAGTACTCGCCGTCGTCGACGATCTCGCGGATCACCTCGTACATGTCATAGGGCTGGCGCGACGACTCGGGCACGATCTCGAGCAGCCGCTCCGACATCCGGTCGTCCGGGTCGCCGGTCTCGCGCAGCGGCGGCTTTTGCTCGCAGTTGGAGGGAAAGAAGGAGAGATAGGTCTTGACCGCCTCGATGCACTCGGCGTCGTCCTTTACCTCGAGGTCCCCGACTCCGGACTTGCGGCAATGGACCTTGGCGCCGCCGAGGTCCTCCATCGAGATCTCCTCACCGGTGACCGCCTTGGTCAGGTGCGGTCCGGCGAGCGCCATCGCTCCCTGGCCGACCACCATCGGGACGAAGTCCGAGAGCCCGGGAATGTAGGCGGTGCCGGCGGCGCAGGGACCGAGCATCGCCGCCACCAAGGGCACCACGCCCGACATCGTCACCTCCTCGCGAAACAGGTGGCCCGAGCCCGCGAACAGCGATCCGGACGCCTCCTGGATCCGCGCTCCCGCCGAGTCGAGCAGCCAGATCAACGGGATTCGCTTCTGCAGGGCGAGCTCCCGCAGCCGCGTCACCTTGAGCTCGCCGGTCATCCCCATCGATCCCGCCATCACGGTGAAGTCGTATGCGGCGATTGCGCACGGGCGACCATCGACGTCGCCCCAGCCGGTGACCACGCCGTCGGCGGGGGCCTCCCTGCCGTCCATCGAGCGTTGCGAGAAGTGCGGGCCGGCGTGGATGCCGAGCTCGACGAAGCTGCCCTCGTCGACCAGCAGCTCGATCCGCTCGCGGGCGGTCAGCTTGCCTGCGGCATGCTGCTTGGCGATCTTCTCCTCGCCGCCGCCGAGCTTTGCCGTTTCGCGGCGCGAATGGAGCTCGTCGGCGAGGGCGCGAAGGCCATTCGGTTGGTTCGGAGGTTCGCTCATCGCCTCGTCACTCGACCCTCATCTCCCCTTCCACTCCGGCTCGCGCTTCTCGAAGAAGGCGGTGACTCCCTCGATCGCGTCCTCGGTCGAGAGCTCGATCGTGAGCTGGGCGCGCAGGTAGTCGAGCGCGTCGACCAGCGGCATGTCGAGCTGGCGCCAGATCGCGTCCTTGCCCAGCTTGATCACCAGCGGCGACTTGGAGGCGAGCTTGAGCGCCCACTCCTCGACCGCGCGGTCGAGCTCCGGGGCCGGCACGACCTTGTTCACGATCCCTTCCTGGCACGCCTGCTCGGCCGTCAGCCGCTCGCCGAGCAACAGCATCTCGGTCGTCTTCTTGCGCCCGACGTTTCGGTAGATCAGCGCCATGATCATGAACGGGAACAGCCCAACGTCGATCTCGGGGGTGCCGAAGCCGGCGTCCTCGGAGGCGACGATCAGGTCGCAGGCGAGCGCGATTCCCAGCGCTCCCGCGAGCACGTGTCCGGAGGCGGCGACGATCGAGGGCTTGCCGAGCTCGCCGAGCTCGATGAACACCTGCGGAAAGAGTGCGGTCCCGACGAACTTGTGCGCGGTCGGCGCATCGGCGGCGAACCCGCCCAGGTTGCCCCCGGCCGAGAACACGCGCTCGTGCGAGGAGGCCAGCACCACGACCCGGACCGCGTCGTCGGCCTTGGCCGCGCGCAGCGCCGCCAGCAGTTCGCCGAGAAGCTCGTCCGAGAGCGCGTTGCGGGTCTCGGGATCATCGAGGGTGATCGTCGCCACCCCGCTGTCGGCGACCTCGTAACGGATCTTCTCGTAGGCAGCCAAGAGTAGGAAGTATTACTCTACGCTCTCCACTTTCGTCGAGCGACCCGAGGAGCACCGTGGCCACAGCGACTCCGCCCGTGATCAAGCCCGAGCATGACGGCTCGCGTAAGCACTTCCTGTTCACCGACGAGCACTTGGACCTGCGCGAATCGATGAGCGCCTGGGTGAAAAAGGAGATGTACCCCCACCGCAACCAGTGGGAGGAGACGCTTTGGCCGAACGAGATCATGCGCCGCGCCGGCGAGCTCGGCTACCTCGGCCTCTGCTTCCCGGAGGCCTACGGCGGTCAGGGGGGCGACTACTTCTACTCTCTGGTCCGGGCCGAGTGCATGAGCTACGCCGGTTCGGGCGGCACCGGGATGGGCTTCGCCGTGCAGACCGACATGGTCCTGCCCCCCGTGCACATGCTCGGGACCGAGGCGCAAAAGCAGCGCTACCTCGTCCCGGGGATCAAGGGCGAGCGGATCGGCTGTCTCGGGATCACCGAGCCCGGTGCCGGCTCCGACGTCGCCGGGATCCGGACGACCGCGATCCGCGACGGCGACGAGTACGTGATCAACGGGACGAAGACGTTCATCACCAACGGCGCACGGGCGGACTTCTGCGTGCTTGTGACCAAGACCGACCCCGAGCTGCGCCACGACGGCATCACCCTGTTCTTGGTCGATCTGCGCGATGAGGACGGCGAGACGGTCCCCGGCTTCGAGATCTCGCGCACCCTGGAGAAGATGGGAATGCACGCCTCGGATACCGGCGAGCTCGCCTTCGAGGACATGCGTGTGCCTGCGGACGCCGTCCTCGGCGAGATCGGCAAGGGCTTCTACCACATCTCCTGGGAGCTCCAGGGAGAGCGATTGGTGGCGGCCGCCGGCTGCTACGCGTCGTCCGAGCGGATGTTCGAGAAGACGCTCACCTACGCTAAGGAGCGCGAGGCGTTCGGGCGCCCGATCGGCAGGTTCCAGGCGATCCGCCACAAGTTCGCCGACATGGCGACCAAGATCGAGGCGGCCAAGCAGATGGTCCACGCGACCGCTTGGCGCTTTGCCAACGGCGAGTACCCGGTGCGCGAAATCACGATGGCGAAGCTGTTCGCGACCCGGGTCTGCGACGAGGTCGCCGACGAGTGCGTCCAGATCCACGGCGGCTACGGCTACATGAAGGAGTACGAGATCGAGCGCGCCTACCGCGACCAGCGCCTGAATCGGATCGGCGCCGGCACCGACGAGATCATGCTCGACGTGATCGGCCGCTCCTACGGGATCTGACGCGACGGCCTAATCGCCGGGCAATCTCGCGAAGTCGTCTTCGGATAGCTCGAGGTCGAGCGCGGCGAGATTGCTCTTCAGGTGTTCGAGCGAGAGCGTCCCGGGAATCGGCAGCATCGCCCGTGAGCGGCGCAGCAGCCACGCGAGCTTGACCTGCTGGCGGCTGGCGCCCAGTCGCCCGGCGATCTCGTCAAGCGCGCCGCCGCCTCCCCGTAGCGGAAAGAAGGGCACGAAGATGATGCCCTCGTCGGCGCAGAAGTCGACCACCTCATCGTGGTTGCGCTCGCCGAGGCTGTACTGGTTCTGGATCGCGGCCACCGGGACCGCGCTGCGGCCGAGGAGGATCTCGTCGATCGAGACCTCCGAGAGCCCGACGCTGCGGATCCGGCCCGCGTCGTGGTACTCGGCGATCACCTCGAGCGTTCGCACGAGCCCGACCTGCGGATCGACGCGGTGCAGGTAGTAGAGGTCGATCACGTCCGTCCGCAGCCGCTCGAAGCTCTGCTCGAGCTCCGAGCGCAGGCGCTCGGGCTCGGCGCCGTGGTAGCCGCCCTTGGTCGCGACCACGACCCGATCACCGAACGGCGCCAGCGCGGCGCCGATCGTGCTCTCGCTCTCGCCGCCGGAGTAGAGGTGCGCAGTGTCGATCATCTGCACCCCGGCTTGGACCGCCGCGGCGATGAACTCCCGGTTCCCGGCGCTGTCAGTGAGCCGGTTGGTGCCGAGCCCGACCCGTTTGAGCTCGCGGCTGTCGAGGCTCACCGTCTGCGCCACGCTCATCCGCCAAGTGTGACGACGGCGCGACCCGGCCTCAGCCCAGCTCGGCCAGACGGCGCTCGAGGAAGGAGCGTTCGACGGCGTTACCGGTGAGCGCGATCGCCTGCTCGTAGGCGGTGCGGGCCTCGCCGCGACCGAGGCGACGCAGGAGGTCGGCGCGGGCGACGTGCAGGTGCGCGTAGTCGTCGAGGCCCTCGATCGAGTCGATCAGCTCGAGGCCGCGCTCGGGCCCGGCGTCCATCGCCACGGCCACCGCCCGGTTGAGCTCGACCACCGGCGAGCGGTCGATCCGCGCCAGCCAGCCGTAGAGGCGCGCGATCCGTGTCCAGTCGGTGTCGGCGGGCCCCTCCGCGCGCGAGTGCTCGGCCGCGATCGCCGCCTGGAGGTAGTAGCGGCTCGGCCCCGAGGCGCGTGCCTCGGCGACCAGCGCCAGGCCTTCGGCGATCGCCTCGTGATCCCAGAGCGAGCGGTCCTGGTCGTCGAGCAGGACGAGCTCGCCGGCCTCGTCGGTGCGCGCGGTGCGGCGCGAGTCGTGCAGCAGCATCAGCGCCAGCAGCGCCGCCACCTCCGGCTCGCGCGGCAGCGTCTGGCGCAGGACGCGCCCGAGGCGGATAGCCTCGCCGCACAGATCGGCGCGCACCAGCGACTCCGAGCGCGCCGCGAGATAACCCTCGTTGAAGATCAAATAGACGGTCGCGAGCACCGACCCGAGGCGCTCGGGCAGCTGCCCCGCCGACGGCACGTCGTAGGGGATGCGCGCGTCGGCGATCTTGCGCTTCGCCCGCACCAGCCGCTGCGCCATGGTCGGCTCGCTGACGAGAAAGGCGCGGGCGATCTCCGCGGTGCTGAGACCGCCGAGGGTCCGCAGCGTCAGGGCCACCCGCGCCTCCGGCGCCAGCGCCGGATGACAGCAGGTGAAGACCAGCCGCAGCCGGTCGTCGGCGACCGCGCCCTCGCCTTCGCCGGCGCGTGCTGCCGGATCGCTCTCGCTCTGGGCGTCGCCGATACGCAGCTGCTCGAGCCGCTCGAGCTGGGCGCGCTTGACGTCGAAGTTGCGCTCGCGGCGCAGCCGGTCGATCGCGCGGTTGCGGGCGACGCGCGTGATCCAGCCGCCCGGGTTGGCCGGGATCCCGTCCGCGGGCCAGCGCACGAGCGCGATCACGAACGCCTCCTGCACAGCCTCCTCGGCGGCGTCGAAGTCGCCGAGGGCCCGTATCAGGGTCGCGACCGCGCGCCCGGACTCCTGCCGGAACGCGCGGTCGATCGACTCCTCGGGCGTCCCTATGAGCTGCTCTCGGCCTGGCTCTCGTCGCCGAACTGCGAGTAGTCCATCACCGGTCGCACCTCGACCGACTGGCCGTCTCCGACCGGAACCCTCTCGGCCCAGTGGAGCGCCTGGTCGAGGTTCTCGCACTCGATCAGGTAGAAGCCGCCGAGCTGCTCCTTGGTCTCGGCGAAGGGCCCGTCGGTGACGATCCGCTCCTCGCCCGAGCGGCGCACCGTGGTCGCGGTCGTGCTCGGCTGCAGCCCCTCGCCGGCGATGTGGGCGCCGGCGTCGGCGAGTGCGCTCTCGAACTCCCCCCAGAGCTTGATCCCCTCCTGCATCTCCTCGGGGGTGACATCGTCCCAGCCGCCCTCCTCGCCGAAGAACGCAAGCAAGTACCTCATCGCAAACCTCCTGGAATGAATCTCATCGTGTCGTATCCGCCCCGCCCGCTCAGGCGGCGACCTTCGCCGACGGGGTCGAGCTCTGATAGCCGTACTCGGAGAAGTCCATCAGCGGCCGGACCTCGATCGAGCCGGCTCCCCGCAGCGGCACCTTCTGCGCCCAGGCCAGTGCCTCGTCGAGGTTCTCGACCTCGATCAGGTAGTAGCCGCCGAGCTGCTCCTTGGTCTCGGCGAAGGGGCCATCGGTGACCAGCTTCTCGCCGTTCTCATCGATCCGCACCGTGCTCGCCGTCTCACTCGGGAGCAGCCCGTCGCCGGCGATGAAGGCACCCGCCTCGATCAGCTCGCGGTCCATCGCCGCCCAGCTCTCGAGCCCGGCCTTCAGCTCCTCGGGGCTGATGTCCTCGATCCCGCCCTCGCGCTCCGGGACGATCAGCAACATGTACTTCATCTCTTGCCTCCTGGCTTGTCGCGCGACGCTTTTCGCCGCGTTCACCCTAACGACGAACGAGAGCGCGCCAAATCGACAGCCAGGCCGCGGCGGGCCGTAGATTGGGCGCGTGAACGGCGTGGTCAAGGACTCCGGCGAGCGGGCGCTGCTGCCACCGTTCACCGACGAGCATGCTCAGCTGCGCGAGACGATCGCCCGATGGGTCGAGGCCGAGGTCGTCCCCAACGTCGATGAGTGGGAGGCGGCGCGCGAGTTCCCTCGGGCGCTCTATGGGCGCGCCGCCGAGCTCGGGTTCCTCGGGCTCAAGTACCCGGTCGAGCTCGGCGGCCAGGGCGGCGACCACGTCCACGACGCGGTCTGGGCCGAGCAGCTCGCCGCCTCCGGGGCCTCGGGCGGAGTCGGCGCCGGGCTCGGCGCCCACACCGCGATCGCGACGCCACCGGTGTTCAGATTCGGCAGCTCCGATCAGCACGAACGCTTCCTGCGCCCGGCGATCGCCGGCGAGAAGATCGCGGCGCTCGGGATCACCGAGCCCGGCGCGGGCTCCGACGTCGCCGCGATCCGGACCACGGCCGAGCGGATCGCGGGCGGCTATGTGGTCAACGGCTCGAAGACCTTCATCACCAACGGCGTCCGCGCCGACTTCCTCGTCTGCGCGGTGAAGACGACCGACCGCGGCGGTCACGCCGGCCTCTCGTTCTTGATCCTCGAGCGCGAGATGCCCGGTTACGAGGTCGCGCGCAAGCTCGAGAAGATGGGCTGGCACTCCTCCGACACCGCCGAGCTGCGGTTCACCGACGTCCAGGTGCCGCACGAGAATCTGCTCGGCGAGGAGAACCGGGGCTTCTCGCTGATCATGGAGAACTTCGCCTGGGAGCGGCTGTCGATGGCACTGGGCGCGGTCGGCGCGATGCGCCGTCTGCTCGAGGTGGCGGTCGAGTACGCAGGCCAGCGCGAGGCCTTCGGCCGGCCGATCGGCCGCTTTCAGGCGATCCGGCACAAGATCGCCGAGATCGGCCTCAAGGCCGAGGTCGGCCGGGCGCTCACCTACCACGCCCTGCGCAGCTTCATCGCCGGCGAGGAACCAGCGGCCTCAACGGCGACCGGGGTCGGCACGCCTTCGGCGTCCCGCCTCCCTGCGATCGCCGACGTGACCAAGGCCAAGCTCTACACGCAACGGGCCTGTGTCGAGGTCGCCGACGAGGTCGTCGGGATCCTCGGCGGCTACGGCTACATGCGCGAGTACGGGGTCGAGCGGGCCCTCCGCGACGCCCGCCTCGGGCCGATCGGCGGCGGTACCGACGAGGTGATGAAGGAGATCCTCGGACGCCGCCTGGGGCTCTGACGCCCGGCCGCTAGCCTGCGGAGCGATGACCGCGACCGAGCTGCCCGCCGCCTACTCGATCCCGCAGGAGTTCGAGGACTTTCGCGAGACGATCCGCAGGATGGTGGTCGAGAGGGTCGCGCCGCGAGCGGCAGAGATCGACGAACGCGCCGAATACCCGCGCGACATCCGCGAGCTGTTCGCCACCCATGACCTGATGGGCCTTCCGTTCGAGGCCGAGTACGGGGGCACCGGCACCGGCACCCTGATGCTCAACGTCGCGGTCGAGGAGGTCGCCAAGGCCTGCGCGTCGAGCGCCCTGATCCTGATGATCCAGGAGCTCGGCACGCTGCCGATCAGGCTGTTCGGCAGCGACGAGCTCAAGCAGCGCTTCCTGCCCCGCTGCGCCACCGGGGAGTGGTCGCCGGCGTTCGCGCTCTCGGAGCCCGACGCGGGCTCGGACCCGGGCGGGATGCGGACCAAGGCGGTCCGCGAGGGCGACGGGTGGGTGATCGAGGGAACCAAGAACTGGATCACCAACCTCGGGGTGGCCGACTTCTACATCTGCTTCGCGGTCACCAACCCGGACGAGGGTCACTCGCGCGGGATCTCGGCGTTCGTGGTCGAGGCCGATCGGCCCGGCTTCTCAGTCGGCAAGCTGGAGAAGAAGATGGGGATCCGCGGCTCGCCCACCGGGCAGCCGATCTTCGACTCGATCCGGGTTCCCGCCGAGAACCTGATCGGGGAGGTCGACCAGGGCTTCAAGGTGGCGATGGCGACGCTCGACCGCTCGCGCCTCGGCGTCGCCGCACAGGCGGTCGGGATCGCCCAGGGCGCGACCGACTACGCCGCCGCCTACGCCCAGGAGCGCAGGCAGTTCGGCAAGCCGATCGCCGCCTTCCAGGGGATCCAGTTCAAGCTCGCCGACATGGAGTCGAAGACCGCGGCGGCGCGCGAGCTGCTCTATCGCGCCTGCTCGAAGATCGACGCCGGCGACGCCGACATGGGCAAGTACTCGGCGATGGCGAAGCTGGTCGCCTCCGACACGGCGATGTGGGTGACCACCGAGGCCGTCCAGGTGCTCGGCGGCTACGGCTACGTCAACGAGTACCCGGTCGAGCGGATGATGCGCGACGCGAAGATCACCCAGATCTATGAGGGCACGAACGAGATTCAGCGCCTGGTGATCGCGCGCACGCTCGGCCCGGCCCGCTAGGCGGCTTGATCAAGCGGTTTTCACTTGATAGGCCGTCGAGCGCAGAGTCGCTGGCAGCGGCCCGACGATCTTCTGATTGCAGCTTGTGCGCCAGTAAATGCGCCAGTCGCTAACCGACTACTGCCGGGATGCGAACTGGGGTTCACCTTTCGGCGCAAGCTGCTGCGCTACGGGATCGACGCGCTGCGGCCGCCGCAAAATGAGAGTCGCGAAGACGAGCATCCAAACCGACCAGAGGATGTATCCGAGGAAGTTGGCGAAATCGGTACCCGGAACGTCGAGCGGCACGAGAACCCCGACGGCGATCAGAGCGGCCGCTGCGTAGCCGAGGATCGAGAACCAACGACCCGCAAGACGCCTGCCGAGAGCATCGATGATCAGCACCGTCCAGAGGGCCGTCAACAGATAGCCAAAGGTCTCGCCGACGACGGTGCCGAGCAATGTGTGGACGGTGTCGAAGGCGTCGGTGTCGTTGCTGTCCGCAAGGGAGGGGACGATCAGCGGCCACCGCATTAGTCCGATCACCTGGACGATTGCCGCCGCGATCCCGACACCAGTCGAGAGCCGCCCGCGCTCGTTCGCGGCGAGGCGGCCGAGCAGGATCGCGATCGGGGCGAGAAGCGCCGCGGACAGGGCGAGGGTGATGAAGAGCGCGACGATCGTGCCCTCGTCGGCCCGAAACTCCGCCAGGATCTCGTCAGCGTCCTCCTGGAGAATGTCTGGGTAATTGAAGACCGAGCCGAGGCCGATGAACGCGGCGTTAGCCAGCACGACCGCGAGCACGATGAGTACGGCCGCCATGCGGCGGCGGCCCGCGGTGAATGGCAGGGTTGTCTCGTCTCTCGAGGCCATGCTTGGCTAGGCGGGTTGCCGTTGGGAGAACCAGCCCACGAGGGCACCGAGGAGAAGTCCAACCTCGGGCGCAAGCGGGAGATCGGTGGTCACGCTGACGAGGATGCCGAGCGTGAGCCCGACCAGCGCGCCGATCGCGATTACGACCCAGTTCCCCCGCAAAGCGATTCCACCCTATACGCCGATCCTACTTTTGCAAACGGCTCACTCCTGGTGATCGCCCGGACGCTGGGCTGAGTGGTGAATCCGGGTCAGCCGGCTAAGCCGCAGCAGCGGCCTCCTCGGGCGAAGGAAAGACCTGGTTGCGGGCGATGAGCCCGTCGCGCACCTCGATCACGGATCCAACGTCCATCGAGTACAGAAGCTCGTCGGTTGCGATCTCGCGGTTGCTCATCAGTAGCGTGACGACGAAGCGGTTGGGTGTGCGAGCCTCAAGCGAGGTCAGCGCAACCGCCCGCTTCCGGCCGTCAGCCTCGGCGTGCTTGGCGGCAAACTGGCGCGCGCCTTCCTTGCCCCTGAGCGTTGTGCCGTCGGGGAGTTCGATCAGGACGTCGTCGGCCGTCAAGGCCGCTGCGGTATCGCCGTCCGCTGCCGAAGTTGCATCCACGTAGCGCCTGATGACATTTTCGGGTGTGGTCATTGCTCGATCCTCTCAGATCCCGGTGGATGCGCGATCAACCTGACTAAGCGAAGTCACGCTTGAGTGCATCGCGGTGCTCCCACGCCCACTCGATCTGAGCGACCGTGGCGGCTCTCGGATCCGGTTCGCGTACCGCCAGCTCGCTTTCGAGTCCGCCGGACCGATGCGTAGACCGGGTGACAAACGTTCCATGGGTGATCGTGCGCTGGATCATCGTAGGCCCCCGGAGTCACCTCCCGGAGTCACCTCCCATTCCCAGTCGAGCCGATCTGCGACCAGACGCGCGAGCGCACCGTAGGTAAAGAGACTTGGATCGCCGACGTTGCACGTCCAGGTGCCGGCCGGGGCTCGACCGATCGCCGCGTTGATCGCTTGGCCCAGACGATCGAGCGCCACCCGATGGAAGATCTGGGTTCCGCCCATCGGCAGCCCCAGCCGACGCTCACCGCGCGCAACTCGTCCGACCAGAAACCACTCGCGCAATACCGCCGAGTGCAGGTAAACCGTCGAGTCTCAAGCGGCTAGCGCTTGAGCTCGATCTCGACGAAGACGGCCTCTTGATCGGCTGCGCTGACCACGTCGTGGGCGGTGCCCGCCGTTCCCAGATAGGGCGAGCCCGCGACTTGGCTCAGCTCGCGAACCGTGCCCTCGAGATCGGTCACCGTGAACCTCCCGCCGGTGATCGGCACGACGACGTAGTCGAATTCGTGACGGTGGTGACCGGTTGCCGCCCCGGCGTCCGCGAACGTCCAGGTGCTCACACGGACCTGATCGTTGTCGGCGTCGACAACTTGGTGGGCCTCGCTCATCAGTCGGCTTCTCCCAACGGACGGGTGACGCTATCAGCGGCGACCGGCGCCGCAGCGCCTCGCGCGAACGTCAATCGACGAGCCGGCGGGTCAGCTGGCGAACCGCAAGCCGCCACATCGCGAAGGCGAACAGCAAGAGCACCCCGACCCGCAGCAGGTCGACCGCCTCGAAGCCGAACGCGGCGCCGCGGACGAGCTGGACCAGCTGGTAGAGCGGGTTGAACTGCGCGGCGACCTGAAAGCCCTCCGGGAGCTGGTCGATCGGAAAGAATGTCCCGGCGACCAAGAACAGCGGCGTGATCACCACCGTCGTCACGTAGTTGAACTGATCGATCTTCGCCACGGTGCCGGCGACGGCGATGCCGAAGGCGGCGAAGCCGAGCGCGGTGATCAGCCCGAACACGGGCACCAGCAGCATCCCGGGCGTCGGGTCGAGGCCGAACGCGAACGAGACGATCAGCGGGAAGCAGCCGTAGACGCCGGCGCGGAGGGCGATCCAGAGCATCTCGGCGGTGACCAGCTCCTCGACGTCGACCGGGGCGGCGAGGATCGCGTCGTAGGTGCGCTGGAAGCGGTGCTTGACGAAGGTCCCGAACATCGCCGGCAGCGCGCTCGAGAAGATCACCGCGGTGGCGACCATTCCGGTGCCGACGAACTCGACGTAGTCGAGCCCGTCGACGTCGCTGACGATCGTCGCCCCCAGCCCGAGGCCGAAGGCGAGCAGGTAGATCGTCGGCTCGAGCACGCTCGAGAACGTCGTCGCGATCCAGAAGGTGCGGAAATTCGCCACCTCGCGGCTCATCACGCCGGCGATCGCCGCCGGCTCGAGCCGCCGTGTGCGCGTCCGGTCTGGGCTCACTCCGCCTCCTCGCCGGTGAGCAGGACGAAGACGTCCTCCAGGGAGGCTGCACGACGGATCGCGTCGTCGGGGACCGTGCCGTTGTCCGAGCGCTCGGCACCGACGATCGCGATCGCCGGGCCGGCGGGCCGGACCGAGAGCCCTTCGGCCTCCGCCGCGGCGCGCACCTGCTCGAGCCGGTTGGGCGGGCCGTAGACCTCCGCGGTCTCTCGCCCCGCGTGCTCGACGATCAGCTCCGCGGGCCTGCCGCGGGCGACGACCTTGCCGTGGGCCATCACCGCGACCTCGTCGGCGAGTCGCTCGGCCTCCTCGATGTAGTGCGTCGACATCAGGATCGTCGCCCCGCGCGAGCGCAGGCCATCGATCAGCGACCACATCTCGGTGCGAATCTGCGGATCGAGACCGACCGTCGGCTCATCGAGCAGGACGAGGCGCGGCTCGTGGACCAGCCCACGGGCGAGCAGCAGCCGCCGGCGCATGCCGCCGGAGAGCTCGTCTACGGCTGCCTTGCGGCGCCCGCTCAGGCGGGCCAGCCCGAGCGCCCGATCGACCGCCGCGGAAACGTCGTCCACCCGATAGAGGCGCGCGAAGACTGCGAGATTGTCCTCGACCGTGACGTCGACGTCGAGGTTGTCGAGCTGCGGCACCACTCCCATCTCGGCACGGGCGGCCTTCGCCTCGCGCGGCAGCTCGTAGTCGAGTACCCGAAGCTCGCCAGCGTCGGCGATCGCCTGACCGGTCAGCAGGCGCATCGTCGTCGACTTGCCGGCCCCATTCGGTCCGAGCAAGCCGAGGCAGATCCCGGCCGGGACGTCGAGGTCGAGCCGATCGACGGCGGTGATCGAGCCGAACGTCTTGACGACGCCCCGGAGCTCGATCGCGTTTGGGTTCTCCGAGGACGAACTCATGGCTCTGAGACTAGACAGGCCAGTCGGCCCAAACTCATCGGCCGCCGGCTGGCGACGGCGCGACTCAGGCGACAGGGCCGCTCGCCCGAACGCAAGTCCAGGCGGCGACATAGAGTGCCAGCCTCGAATTTGACCGACCCGAAGGAGCTTTTGTCTTGGGACTGCTTGATGGCAAGGCCGCGATCGTCACCGGCTCGGCGCGCGGGATCGGGCGTGCGACCGCGGAGCTGTTCATCCGCGAGGGCGCCAGGGTGCTGATCAACGACATCGATGGTGAGGTGGCCGAGCAGGCGGCGAGCGAGATCGAGGGCGATACGGCCGTGTTCGCCGGCGACCTGACCCGGGCGGACGTGCCCGAGAAACTGGTGTCGGCCGCAATCGAGGCGTTCGGCGCGGTCGACATCGTCGTCAACAACGCCGGCTACACCTGGGACGGGGTCATCCACCGGATGACCGACGAGCAGTTCCAGGCGATGCTCGACATCCACACGATCGTCCCCTTCCGGGTCACCCGCGCGATCGCCCCACACTGGCGCGAGGCCGCCAAGGCCGAGCAGGCCGAGGGCAAGGAGGTCTTCCGCAAGCTCGTCAACGTCTCCTCGATCTCGGGGACGATGGGAAACGCGGGGCAGGTCAACTACTCGGCAGCCAAGGCGGGCGTCGTCGGGATGACCAAGACGCTGGCGAAGGAGTGGGGCGCCTTCAAGATCAACTGCAACGCGGTCGCCTTCGGCTTCATCGAGACCCGGTTGACTCAGGCGAAGGAGAAGGGCGAGGAGATCGAGACGGCGAGCGGCGAGCGGGTCGAGCTCGGGATCCCCGAGCAGATGCGCTCGATGGCGGCGATGGTGATCCCGTTCGGGCGCCCGGCCCAGCCCGAGGAGGCCGCGGGCCCGGTGCTCTTCCTTTGCTCAGCGCTGGCCGATTACGTCCACGGGCAGTGCCTGAACGTGACCGGCGGCCAGTTCGGCGGGATGTACACCTAGCTCGAGCCCGTACGCGGCGCCCGAGCTCAGACGAAGCGCGCGGTGCGGTCGAGCGCAACCAGCTCGAACAGCTTCGCGACCTCACCCGTGCCCCGCGTCATCCTGAAGCGACCGCCGTCGTCGGCCGTCCGGCGGCTGGCGCTGACGAGCACGCGCAAGCCTGCGGAGTCGATGAACTCGAGCGGGTCGAGATCGAGCAGGATGTGGGCCGCGTCGCTTGCCTCCGCCTGGGCCAGGGCGTCTTCGAGCTGCTCACAGCCCGACTCGTCGAGCTCGCCCGAGCAGCGGACGATGTAGGTGTCGCCCTCTTGTCCGGCCTCGATCCTGAGCCGCTGGGGGCGCTCGTGTTCGCTCGGCGGTCGCCCGGCCACTGAGGCGAGCCTAGCGCCTCTCCGCCGGGGGCTCGCCCGAGTCTCCGTAGGCACCCGGAGGCCAGGCGCCGAACCAATTGTCGCGGGCGCCGTCGAGCGTGATCGTCGTCCCGGAGAAGAAGTCCCCCGCGGGCGAAGCGAGGTATGCGACCAACCACCCCCACTCCTGCTCACGGCCGAGCCGGCCGGCCGGAACCGTTCCCGGGACAGCCTCGACGACCTCCCGCGGGTACTTGGTCCGCAGGGTGTCGGTGTCGAACTGCCCCGCGGCGAGCGAGACCAGCGTGATCCCGAAACGAGACCATTCGACGGAGAGCGTTCGCATCATGTTCTCGACCGCCGCTCTGGCGGCGCCCGAATGGACCATTCCAGGCATCCCGTTGTGCGGCGAGAGCGTGACGCTGAGCACCTTGCCCCGCGCCTGGGGGATGAACGCCTTGGTCGCCGCGGCGTGGGTCATCAGCCAGGTCCCGGTTACGTTGAGTTCGATCACCGTGCGAAACCCCTTCGGCGAGATCGCCTCGGCGGGAGCCAGGAACTGACCTCCCGCGTTATTGACCAGCAGGTCGAGGCGCCCGTGACGCTCGAGGACGCCGTCGAAGAGCCGCTCGACCGCCTCGTCGTCGCGGATGTCCATCGCCTCGACCTCGGCGCGTCCACCCCCCGCCTCGACCTCGGCGACCATCTCGGCGAGCGGCTCGGGACGTCGGCCGCAGCCGATCACGATCGCGCCGAGCCGCGCCAGCTCGAGCGCCGAGGCCCGGCCGAGCCCGGTGCCCGCGCCGGAGACGACGCACACCTGTTCGGCGAGCAGGTCGGGCACAAATATGCGTGATCCGGTCTGCGCCATCGCGGCGGGAATCTATCCGGCTACGGTTGGCGAGCGATGAGAGTGCGCGCCGAGACCCGCCCGCTGACCGCGCCGCTGCCGGGCGGGCGCGAGGGCGCCACGGTCGCGGTCGAGCCGCTGCTCTGCGGTCACCTGCAGGCGCCGCGGGAGTTCGTCGAGGGTGCCAAGCGCCTGACCAATGCCCGCATGCTCGGGCTCGGCGCTCCGCGCTCGCGGTGGTTGAACCTGCCGGTCCCGGCCTACCTCGTGCACCACCCGTCGGCGGGGCCATTCTGCGTCGACACCGGCCTGCACCCATCGATCGCCTCGCGCCCGGCCGAGAACCTCGGGCGGATGATCTCCAGCTTCGGCAGGCCGACGCTCGAGCCCGGTGAGGACCTGGCTGCCCAGTTGCGTGCCCGCAAGATCGACCCGAAGTCGGTCGGGCTGGTGGTGATGACCCACCTGCACTTCGATCACGCCTCGGCGATGTCGGAGTTCCCGGGAGCGACGTTCGTGGTCACCGACGCCGAGTGGACCGCCGCGAGCACCGGCAGCCGTCCGTTCCTGCGCGGGTATCGCCCGGCGCACTACGACTTCGCCTTCGACTACCGCACCCTGAGCTTCGACTCCGACGCGGTCAGCTCCTACGCCACCTTCGGGCGCACCTTCGACCTCTTCGGCGACGGCAGCGTCCGGCTCGCCTTGACCCCCGGCCACAGCGCCGGCCATCAGTCGGTGATCTGCCGGCTGCGCGACCGCGACCTGGTGATCGCAGGTGACGCGATCTACACGATCGCCCAGCTCGACGGGGCCCCCGAGCCGCCGCGCCCGCTCGACCGCCACAACTGGCAGCGCTCGATGCACGAGCTCCAGCACTTCGCCCGCAGCTACCCGCAGGCGGTGGTCATCCCCGGCCACGACCCGGCGCAGTGGGAGACGCTCGAAAAACGCTACGAGTAGCGCGGCGGGCGGCTAGGGCTGGGTCCGGGTCGGGGCGCCGGCGACCGCGTCGGCGGCACCGGCGCGCAGCGACTTCGCCACGCTGCCGCGGCCGCGTTCCTCGAGCTCGCCGTACATCGCCTTGACCTGCTCGAAGATGGTCTCGGCGACCTCCAGCGACTGCTCGCGACTCGGCTCGACGACCGGGTCGAAGATGATCGGCGCGCCGTATTGCACCGTCACCTTGGGAAACGAGAGGCGCTTCCAAGAACGCACGCCCTTCGAGCCGTGGATCGCCACCGGGACCACCGGCGCCCCGGATTCGAGCGCCAGCCGGCCTACCCCGGGCTTGGCCTCGCCGAGGCCGCCGATTCGCGACCGCCCGCCCTCGGCGTAGATCAGCACACAGCCGCCACGATCGAGGATCGAGTTGGCGGTGACGAACGTCTCCTCGTCGTGATGGCCGCGCATCACCGGGAAGACCCCGGCGACGCGATAGATGTAGTCGAGGATCCGGTTGCGGCGAAACATCTGCGACTTCGCCATGAACCGGATCTTCCGGCGGATGTAGACGGCGGCGAAGAAGTGATCCATGTTCGAGAAGTGATTCGGCGCCAGAATCACCGGGCCGTCGCCGGGAACGTTCGAGGTCGAGATCCCGCGGGCGCGGAATGGAAAGACGGCGACCGGGGTCATGATCACCCGCACCGCCTCGTAGATCCAGCCCGCACCGTGGGTGCGCGACCACTCGTGGAAGGGCTCAAAGAGCTCGGCCGGCCGCGTCTCCTTGTAGCGCTGGGGCTTCAGTTCGTCCATGCACGGGCCGCGGATCGCGGCACTGGCTCCTACCCTTTCGCGGCTGCCCGGTTACGCGCCGGGGTCGGGCTCGGCGGAGGCGTCGGTTTCGGCCCAGCCCGTGGCCCGCGCAACCGCGTCGGCCCAGCGGCCGGTCAGGTGCCGGCGCTCGTCGACGCCCATTCGCGGCGTATACCGAGCGGCCTCTCGCCACATCTCGACGACCTCGTCGGCGTCCCAGAACCCGACCCCGATCCCGGCCAGATAGGCGGCCCCGAGCGCCGTCGTCTCGGCGATCTCCGGAACCACGACTTCGACCCCGAGGACGTCGGCCTGGAACTGCATCAGCCAACGATTGGCGACCGCGCCGCCATCGGCGCGCAGCTCGGTCAGCGGCGCACCCGCGGCTCGCTCCTGGGCGCGCACCGCGTCGGCGGTCTGGTAGGCGATCCCCTCGAGCGCCGCCCGCGCCAGGTGCGCCCGCGTCGTTCCCCTGGTCAGACCGACGATCGTGCCGCGCGCGTAGGCGTCCCAGTGTGGTGAGCCGAGCCCGGTCAACGCGGGAACGAAGTAGACGTCGTCGTTGGACCGAAGCGAGGCGGCCATGCGCTCGGTCTCGGCCGCCTCGGCGACGATCCCGATGCCGTCGCGAAGCCACTGGACCGCCGCCCCGGTGACGAAGACCGCGGCCTCGAGCGCGTAGTCGGTCGCCCGCGGCAGCCCCCATGCGACCGTGGTCAGCAGCCCCTCGCTCGGCTCGGGCATCCGGGTGCCGGTGTTGAGCAAGACAAAGCTGCCGGTGCCGTAGGTGTTCTTCGCCATCCCGGGCCGCCGGCAGGCCTGCCCGAAGAGGGCCGCCTGCTGGTCGCCCGCGATTCCCGCGACCGGGATCTCACCGCCGAACTCCGAGGTGGTCCCGTAGACGTGGGCCGAGGGCAGAGGCTCCGGCAGGCGCTTCGGGTCGACCCCGAGCAGCTCGCAGATCTCGTCGTCCCAGCGAAGCTCACCGATGTCGAAGAGCATCGTTCGCGAGGCGTTGGTGAAGTCGGTGACGTGGCGGCCGGTGAGCTTGAACACGAGCCACGAATCGATCGTCCCGAACACGGCCTCCGCCGCTGACTCGACGTTGGTGAGCAGCCACTCGATCTTGGTCGCCGAGAAGTACGGGTCGAGCACCAGGCCGGTGCGCTCGCGCACCAGAGGCTCGTGACCGGCGTCGCGTAGCTGGTCGCACCGCGCCGCCGTTCGCCGGTCCTGCCAGACGATCGCCCGGTGGACCGGCTCGCCGCTGCCTGGGTCCCAGCCGACGACCGTCTCGCGCTGGTTGGTGATCCCGATCGCGGCCAGACTCGCCGGGTCTGTCCGAGCGTCGGACAGCGCGTGCGAGGCGACCCGCTTGGTCACCTCCCAGATCTCGTTGGCGTCGTGCTCGACCCAGCCGGGGCGCGGGAAGTGCTGGGCGAACTCGCTGTAGGCGCGGCCTCGGACTCGACCTTCGTGGTCGAAGACCAGGCAGGTCGTGCCCGTGGTGCCCTGATCGATCGCGAGGATCATCGACTGCGTCCAGGCTATCCGCGGCGATCCCCGCGCCGCGACCACCACACCCGCGCGAAGTCGAGCAACTGACGGCCGCGATGGCGAAAGCCGGCGAGCGTCCGTCCGGTCGCACGGTGCTCGAGGTCGAGTTCGATCTCGGCGACGGCGAAGCCGGCGCGGACCGCGTCGACGGTGATCCCGATCTCCATCCCGTAGCCGTCGGCGAACGGGAGCACCGCGCTCAGGACCTCGATCCGCATCGCTCGCTGACCCGAGATCGGGGCGGCCGCCCGGTAGCCGCAACGGCTCCTGATCGCCCAGGCGGCGAACCTCAGCGCGATCCCGAAGCCGCCGCCGACGCGATCGCGAAAGGCGGCCACCGCGAGGTCGGCATCGCCGGCCTCGATCGTCTGCACCAGGGTTCGCAACTGCGCGGCCGAGGCGCCCAGGTCGCCGTCGCAGACGAGGGCCAGGCGCTCGCTCGGCTCGCCGCCGAGCGCAGCCTGCGCAGCGGCGGTCATGTTGGCGCCCTTGCCGTGGGGGCGCCCGCGGCTGACCACTCGAGCGCCGTGGGCGAGCGCGACCTCCGAGGTCGCGTCCTCGGAGGCGTCGTCGGCGACCCAGAGCCGTGCTCCGGGGAAGGTGGCCGCGAGGGCGTCGAGGGTAGCCCCGAGGCGGTCGGCCTCGTTACGCGCGGCGACGATGAGGAGAGGGTCGGTCATGGGACGGGTCGGGTCCGGGCGGGCCGGATATTCTCCCGCGCCATGGTGCGATCATGAGCGTCGAGGTCGAAGCGCACATCACCGGGACGGTGTGGAAGATCGAGGTCGCCGTCGGCGACCGGGTCTCCGACGGCGACACCGTCGTGATTCTCGAGTCGATGAAGATGGAGATGCCGGTCGAGACCGAGGATGACGGGACCGTGACCGCGATCCGGTGTGAAGAGGGGCAGAGCGTTCAGGAAGGGGACGTGTTGGTTGTCCTCGAGTAGCCACTCGCCACTCGCCACTCGCCACTCGCCGCTCGAGTGGCCGGTGGCCGGTGGCGAATGACGGACGTCACCGAGCTCGCTTCGGGCAAGCTGCTGCTCGACCGCCCCGCCGCGGCCGTCGCCCGGCTGACACTCCACAATCCCGAGAAGCGCAATGCCCTCGACCACGAGGTCCTCGATGCGCTCGCCGCCACGTTGCCGCAGCTGGCCGACCCGATCGAGACGCGCTGCGTACTGATCACCGGCAGCGGGGCGGCGTTCTCCGCCGGCTACGACATCGGCGCGATCGATGCGCAGAGCTTCGAGGACGAGGCCGAGTCGCTGGTCGCTCATCCGTTTCACGCGGCGATGGAGGCGGTCAGCGACCACCCCTATCCGGTGGTCGCAGCTCTCAATGGCCACTGCTTCGGCGGTGGGCTGGAGCTCGCGGTGCGCTGCGACCTGCGCGTCTGCTCGGCCGCGGCGAAGCTCGGGATGCCGCCGGCCCGGCTCGGTTTGATCTACGGCCACACCGGGCTCGGGCGGTTCATCGACGTGATCGGCGTCGCCGGGACGAAGGAGCTCTTCCTCACCGGGCGCAACCTGACCGCCGAGCGCGCCGCCGAGCTCGGGCTCGTCACCGAGGTCGTCGCCGACGCCGAGCTCGAGCCGGCCTCGCTCGAGCTCGCCGGTGCGATCGCCGCCAACGCGCCGCTCTCGGTGAGCGGCAACAAGCGCGCGATCGAGGCCCTGGCTGGGTTCGAGCGGCTGACGCCCGAGCAGGAGCGCGAGCTGATCGAGTTGCGGCGCTCGTGCTTTGCCTCCGCGGACTTCCGCGAGGGCGTCGCCGCATTCGTCGACAAGCGCAAGCCGAAGTGGAAGGGCCGCTGAGTCGGCTGGAGGCGGGCGCTACCCTCGGCTCATGGTCGAGCTGATCCTGATCCCGATCAGCTGCTTGATGTTCATCCTCGTGGTCCGCGAGGCGGTCCGCGCCGCTGGGCCGCGGCGGAAGCAGAACGTGCGCGTGGTGGTCGACCCGCAGGGCGCCGAGTGGATGACCCTGGGCGAGGTCGCGAGCCGGCTCGAAACCAGCGAGGCCGAGATCCTCCACCTGATCGAGCGCGATTCGATCCCGTTCTACGTCGACGCCGTGCTCAGCCGCAAGGACCCCGGCGCCTACCGCTTCCAGCGCGACGAGATCGACGACTGGGTGATCTAGCTGCAGTAGTGGCCGGACTCGGGCTCGGGGTCGCGGCCCGCGATCCCGGCGCAGTCGGCGAGCTCCTCGGTCAAGCGCAGCAAGCGCTCCTTGACCGCGGCCGCTCCCGGTAGCCCGTCGAGGTTGCGCAGCTCATAGGGATCGCGCACCCGGTCATAGAGCTCACCGACGTCGGTCTCCTCGCAGGTGCCGCTGTCGAGGTCGGGCAGCGAGGTATGGCGGATGAACAGCCAGCGCGCCTGGCGGACGCCCTCGAACTCGCACGAGATCCCGCGGCCCGGCTGCACGGCCTCGTTGTTGAGCCGAAGCTCGGTGGCGACGGCGCGGTCGCGCGGCCACTCGGGTTTGGTCCCGGCGAGCAGCGGCAGCAGCGAGCGCCCGTCCATGACCCGGCAATCACCGGTTTCCGGGCAGGTCTCGGTGCCCGACCACTCGACCACCGTCGGCGCGTAGTCGATGTTCGCGGTCAGCTCGTCGACCTCCCTCGGGGGCACGGCGCCGCCGGTGTAGGTGCGCGGGGCACGGATCACCAGCGGCAGGTGCGCGGCCTCGTCGTAGGCGAGCCCCTTGCCGCCCGGGAGCCGGTGCTGGCCCTGGAAGGTCCCGTTGTCGGAGCTGAAGACGATGATCGTGTTGTCGAGCTCGCCGGTCTGCCGCAGCGTGCTCACGATCGAGGCGATCCCGCGGTCGACCGCCGGCAGCGTCTCGAGCTTGCACTCGTAGCGGTCGCGAAGCACCGCCCGGCGCGCGGGCCCGATCGGAGGCTGGCCGCTGACGATCTCGGGCTTGTCGGTGACGTCGTCCTCGAGCACTCCCGCCAGCCGCGGCAGCTGGGTGTCCGGGAAGCGCCCGAGGTCCCGCTCGGGCGGCACGGCCTGGCCTCCGCAGCGACCGCCGCTGTCGGCGTTGATGTTCTCGACGTGGGGAGCCGACTGCCACAGCTGCAGGTAAAAGGGCTGGTCGCCGGCCATCTGCCGCAGGTACTCGTTGGCGCGGTCGTTGAGAACGTCGGTCAGGTACTTGCCCTGGTAGCGCTCCTTGCGCTGCTTGCCGTCGACGGCGAGCTTGAAGTCGTAGTACCCGCGCCCGTTGCCGATCTCCACCGACCAGCGGTCCCAGCCCGGCGCGACGTCGTCCTTGTCATCGACGGCATTCTCATAGCCGTTGAGGAACTTGCCGACGTTGGCGGTCTGATAGCCGGCGCGTTGCAGCCACACCGGCAGCACGTTCTCGGGCTCGGACAGGGTCCCGTAGCCGGGCTTGTTCGCAAGCACCCCGTTGTTGTGGCCGTACTGGCCGGTGAGCAGCGAGGCCCGCGCCGGACAGCAGAGCGGGGTGGCGTCGAAGTAGTTGCTGAAGGTGGTGCCGCGGTCGCCGAGCAGGCGCGCGGTTTTCGGCATCGTCTCGCGGTTGTAGGAGGCGTAGTCCTGATCGTCGGTGAGCACGAAGACGATGTTCGGCTGCGAGCCGAAGCTCGGCTCCGGCTCGACCGGGGGATTCGGGTCCTCGCCGCCGCAGGCGCCGGCGGCGACGGTGGCCGCGAGCGCCACGGTCGCAAGCGCCACCCTGGGGGCTATCTGCACAACTTGATCGTCGCCGGTACGGCCAGCCTGCGACCGTCGTCGAAGTTGGCCAAGGCGAGCACCTGGGCCGCCTTCGGCAGCGCATCGAGCAGCAGCGAATCGGGCAGAGCCGCGTCGTAGGGCGAGCTGTTGTCGACAACGACGGACCGACCGTCGATGCGGAACTCGACCGTGGAGATCTCGGCCGACTGGGGGCTGGTGAAGCGGGCGCCGACGGGGCCGAGCGTGCAACCGCCATTGCCGGTTCCCGCGGTCGCGAAGCTGACCTGACCGCTGGGCTGCGCGTGGCAATCGGCGCCGGCGCAGTCGATCAGCTGGTCGAGGCGGTCACCGAGGTTGGCGACGAGCCCGGCGTAGCCCGAGTTGCCCGCCAGGTTGGTGAGCTGATGCGGATCGGCGTAGGTGTCGTAGAGCTCCTTCTCCGGCTGCGCGCGGCCCGTGTCCCACTCGGTATAGACGTAGCGCGAGTTGCGGACCCCGGTGATCTGGTCGCCCGCGTAGGCCTCGAGCAGGATCTCGCGACCGTGTTCGGTGGCGGGGCTGGCCAGGGTCGGCATCAACGAGGTCCCGTCCTGGACCAGCCGGGGCTGGACGCCGGTGAGCTCGAGGATCGTCGGCACGACGTCGGCGCTGACGACGACGTCGTCGGAGCTCTCGCCGCGCGCGATCCCGGGCCCGCGGGCGATGAACGGGATCCTCGCCGACGGCTCGTAGAGGAAGCGCTTGTTGTTGCGGATCCGGTGCTCGCCGCGCATGTAGCCGTTGTCGGAGAGGAAGAAGACGTAGGTGTTGCGGCGCTCGCCGTCGCGCTTGACCTCGTCGAGAAGCGTGCCGACGCTCTCGTCGACGGCGAGCAGCGACTCCCAAGCGCAGCGTCGCTTGCGCAGCGTGTCGCTGATCTGCCCTTCGGTCAGCAGCCCGAGCTCGGCGACCGGCGACGGCTTGTCGCTGACGTCGGCCTCGTTGAATGAGGGCGGCAGCGCGCCCTTCTTCTTCTTCTTCAAGGTGCCGAGGTGGCGGGGGGCCGGGACCGCCCCGCGGTTGCACGAGCGGCCGGGCGAGCCACCGCCGCCGCCGTGTGGGGCCGCGTAGCCGAGCTCGAGGAAGAACGGGTCGTCGCCGGGGGAGTTGCGCCGGATGAAGCGCTTCGCCTTGTTGGTGAAGACGTCGGTGCTGTAGTCGTCCTTCGAGGAGCCGAAGTCCCGCAGCTTGCCGTTCTGGTTCAGGGTGTAGTCGAAGTACTGCGCATTGGAGGGGGCGAGCACTCGCCAGTCATCCCAGCCCTTCGGGACGTCGGTCGGCAGCGTCCCGTACTCGTCGGGCTCCGCGTACTCGTTCAGGAACTTGCCGATGTAGCCGGTGGTGTAGCCGGAGTCCTGGAGCCAGATCGCGAGGTTCGAGTTGCCGTGCAGCTCGTTGAAGACCCCGTACCCGCCGTCGGGCTCCTGGTTGGAGAGCACGCCGTGATTGTGGGCGTACTGGCCGGTGAGCAGGGTCGTCCGCGAGGGACAGCAGAGCGGGAAGTTGTCGTAGTAGCGCTTCATCGTCACCCCCTTGCGCTTCATCTCCTTGGCCACCGTCTTCATCACCCTCATCGACGCCGACTCCTGATCGTCGGTGAGCAGCACGATGATGTTTGGCCGCGTCTGGGCGGCCTCGGCGGAGGGCGGCCCGGTGCTCTCGGCAGGCCCCAGCGCGATCGCGGTCGCGACCGCGATCGTGAGCACCGCGAAGCTTGCCGCGAGGCGGCGGGGACGTCGTCGAATCGAATCGACCAGCGCTTGTCCGGGCAGTCTCGGGGCGGTCATTGCGTCGGACCGTCAGGGAGCGGTTCGGTCCCTGGGCGTCGAAACACGCGCGCGGCGAGCAAGTCGCGGCGGCCCAGTCCCTGACACGGCGGAGAATAGCGACCGACCTCACGCGTTCGCGAAACAGGCCGTTCACGTAGCGTGGCCCCGGTGAGCCCTCATGACGAGCTCGCCGCCGCCGACCCGGTGATGGCGCGGCTGATCGAGCGCTTCGGCGCGCTCTCGTTCGAGACCCGCCGACGGGGGCGCCCGCCGGTGGACGCCTACGGGATGCTCCTGCGAAGCGTGGTCGGCCAGCAGGTCTCGGTGAAGGCGGCCGCGGCGATCTATGAGCGCGTCCTCGGGCTCTTCGGCAGCGTCACCCCGACACCGGAGCAGCTGCTCGAGGTCGAGCCCGACGCGTTGCGCGATGCGGGTCTTTCCTGGCGCAAGGTCGAGTACGTTCGCGACCTCGCCGCCCACGTGGTCTCGGGCGAGCTCGAGCTCGACCGGCTCGGCGAGCTCTCGGACGATCAGGTGATCGCCGAGATCACCTCCGTGCGCGGGTTCGGCGTCTGGAGCGCGCAGATCTTCTGCATGTTCCAGCTCGAGCGCCCGGACGTGATCCCGACCGGCGACCTCGGCATCCGCCGCGCAACGCAGATCGAGTACGAGCTCGACGAGCTCCCCGGCCACGACCAGCTGACGGCGATCGCCGAGCCCTGGCGCCCGCATCGCACGCTCGCCTCGATCTACCTCTGGGAGACGCTCCACAACGCTCCCGGTTAGCGGGTGGCGTCCGGGGGCCGCCCTAGGTTTGAAGATGTGCCGCCGCTGATCAGCTTCGACGAGGCGCTCGCTCTCGGTGAACTCGAAAGCCACGAGCAGATCGGCGAGCTGGTCGAGCGCGCATGGGCGGTGCGCAAGGAGCGCTTCGGCGATTCGACCGACCTCTGCTCGCTGGTGAACGCGAAGTCCGGGGGCTGCGCCGAGGACTGTGGCTTTTGCGCCCAGTCACGCTACGCCGAGGCCGACACGCCGATGCACGCGATGATGGAGCCTGAGCAGATCCTCGAGCACGCGAAGGCGGCCGAGGCGGCCGGCGCGCATCGCTTCTGCATGGTCACCCAGGGCCAGGGCCTCTCCAAGCGCGACTTCGAAAAGGTGCTCGACGGGGCCCGCCTGGTCGCCGAGCACACAAACCTGAAGCGCTGCGCCTCGATCGGCCACATCTCGACCGCGCGCGCCCGATCGCTCGCCGATGCCGGGATCCAGCGAGTTCACCACAACGTCGAGACCGCCCGCTCCTACTACGACGAGGTCAGCACCACCGTCCGCTACGAGGGACGGATGCGGACGATCGAGGCGACCAGGGAGGCCGGGCTCGAGACCTGCGTCGGCGGCATCCTCAACCTGGGCGAGACACCCCACCAGCGGGTCGAGATGGCGTTCGAGCTCTCGGCGATCAACCCGACCTCGGTCCCGATCAACCTGCTCAACCCGCGCACCGGGACCAAGTTCGGCGACCGCGAGCTGATGGACCCGTGGGAGGTGGTCAAGTGGGTCGCGATCTTCAGGCTGATCATCCCCGAGGCGCTGTTCAGGCTCTGCGGCGGCCGGGTCGAGAACCTCGGCGAGCTGCAGCCGCTGGCGGTCAGGGCCGGCCTCAACGGGGTGATGATGGGCAACTTCCTGACCACGCTCGGGGTCGACCCGGGAACCGATCGCGCCAGCTTCGAGGAGCTCGGCCTCAACGTCGCCCGCCAACCGGACAACGGCTCCAACCCACGCCCGGACAATCGTTCGGGGTGGCTCGACGGCGCCACGCCGCGTACCCCGGTGGACGAACTGATCGACAGCCAGGCTGACGCCAACCTCTGGGATCCCTCGACCCAGCTGCGGGTGGTGAAACGGAAGGGAAGGCCGCCCGCCTATCCCGAGCGTCCGTCGGAGGGCGCCGTCGCCGGCTGGGGCGACTGAGGCGAGCTGGCCGCGAGCGCGTGAGCGACGTCGCCGAGCGCCTCGCCGAGATCCGCCGCGCCGGGCTGCACCGCAGGCTGCGCCTGATCGAAGGCCCGCAGGGGCCGCGGGTGCTGCTCGATGGTGCTCAGGTACTGCTGCTCTGCTCGAACAACTACCTCGGGCTCGCCGATCACCCGCGGGTGCGCCAGGCCGCCGCCGACGCGGCCGAGCGCTTCGGGGCCGGCGCCGGCGCCTCCCGCTTGATCTCGGGCTCGATGTCCTTGCACCGCGAGCTCGAGGGGCGCCTGGCCGAGTTCAAGCGCACCGAGGCGGCGCTGCTGTTCGGATCGGGCTACCTCGCGAACACCGGGACGGTGGCTGCGCTGGCCGGGCGCGACGACGTCGTCTTCTCCGACGAGCTCAACCACGCGAGCATCATCGACGGCTGCCGGCTCTCGCGCGCCGAGACCTTCGTCTACCGCCACCGCGACCTCGAGCACCTCGAGTCGGGCCTCCGCGCAGCCGGCGACCGGGCCCGTCTGATCGTCACCGACGGTGTCTTCTCGATGGACGGCGATGTCGCACCGCTCGGGGCCCTCGCCGAGCTCGCCCGGCGCCACCGGTGCATGCTCGTCGTCGACGAGGCCCACGGCACCGGAGCGCTCGGGCCCGGGGGCCGCGGGGCGGTCGCCGCGGCGGGGCTCGAGGACGAGGTCGACGTCGTGGTCGGCACCCTCGGCAAGGCGCTCGGCGGGTACGGCGCCTACGTCTGCGCCTCGGCCGAGATCGTCGACCTGCTGGTCAACACCGCGCGTCCGTTCATCTACTCCACCGCCCTTCCTCCGCCTTCGGTCGGGGCGGCGATCGAGGCGCTCTCGCTGCTGGCCGCGCGACCCGGACTGGTCGAGCAGCTGCGCCGCAACGCCGCGACCCTGCGCGAGGCCCTGCACGACTACGGGCTCGAGACCGGCGGCTCACGGACTCAGATCGTCCCCGTGCTCGTCGGCGACCCGAGACGGTCCATGGCGCTGTGCGAGCGCAGCCTCGAGGGCGGCGTGTTCGCGCAGGCGATCAGGCCGCCGACCGTTCCCGCGGGCAGCTCGCGGCTGCGTCTGACGGTGATGTCGAGCCATCGCGCCGATGAGCTGCGCGCCGCCGCCAGGGTGATCGGCCGGGCCGCGTCCGAGCTCGGTCTCGCCGACGCGCCGCAGACGGTCCGGGGGCTCCCCCGGGCCGCGTGAACGGCCTCTTCGTCACCGGTACGGGGACCGAGGTCGGCAAGACCGTGGTCGCGGCGGTGATCGCCCGCGCCGCGGTTTCGAGAGGCGCGCGGGTGGCCGTGTTCAAGCCGGCCGTCAGCGGGCTCGAGGCCGGCGGCGAACCCGACCACGCATTGCTTCGCCGCGCCGCGGGCTCGCGCCAAGCCGACCACGAGATCGCCCCGTACCGCTACCGGCCGGCCGTCTCACCCCACCTCGCCGCTGAGCTCGCCGGCGAGGAGATCGAGCCGCAGAGACTGCGCCAAGCGGCGGCGGCCGCCGCGGCGGGGGCCGACCTGCTGGTCGCCGAGGGGGTGGGCGGCTTCCTGGTCCCGCTGACGGCCGACTACCTGGTCCGCAACCTCGCGGTCGAGCTGGCCCTGCCGATGGTGATCGCTGCGCCCCCGGGCCTGGGAACGATCAACCACACGCTGCTCACCGTCGAGGCGGTGCGGGCCGCCGGGCTCGAGCCGGTGGGCGTCGTGCTGACGCCGTGGCCTGCGGCTGACGACCGGGAGCTGCGGATCGCGGCCTCGAACCGCGCAACGATCGAGCGCCTCGCGGGAGTTCCCGTCGAGGCGCTCGTGCGGCTCGATCTCAGCGAGCCCTGTGCTTGGCCTGCGCTCTCATTCGACGCTCCTCGGCGGCGCGACGCCGCTCCCGGTTGATCGAATTGGCGAGGTGAATTCCGAGTACCGGATGCATGATTCACGCTCCTTGACACCGTCTTCTCAGTTACCCAACCGACGTTAGCCGCGCTCGGCCCGGGTCTGAGTGAGGGGGATCACACGTTCGATTGCCCCGACCGCCGACAGGCGTCCGGAGGCGCATCTATCTTCGCCTCGAAGCCGATGACATCAGCTACAGCCGAGCTCGATCACCGCTACCTGTGGCACCCGTTCACCCAACAACTGGGCTGGTGCGAAGAAGAGCCTCTGGTGATCGAGCGCGGCGAGGGCACCGACCTGATCGACAGCGAGGGCCGGCGCTACATCGACGGGGTCTCGTCGCTGTGGTGCAACGTCCACGGACACCGCCACCCGCTGATCGACAAGGCGGTGGCGGCGCAGCTCGATCGCGTCGCCCACTCGACCATGCTCGGCCTCACCCACGCCGGCGCGGCCGAGCTCGCCGCGCGACTGGTCGAGCTGGCGCCCGCGGGGCTCGAGCGCGTCTTCTATTCCGAGTCGGGCTCGACCGCGGTCGAGATCGCGGTGAAGATGGCGTTTCAGTACTGGCGCCAGGCGGGCGAAGCTGACCGCACCGCCTTCATCAACCTGACCGAGGCCTACCACGGCGACACGATCGGCTCGGTCTCGGTCGGCGGCATCGATCTCTTCCACGGAGCCTTCGGCCCGCTTTTGTTCGAATCCCAGCGGGTCGAGCCCGGCGACGGTGAGGCGCTGGAGCGGCTTCTGATCGAGCGCCGCGGGCAGATCGCCGCGGTGATCGTCGAGCCGCTCGTCCAGGGCGCCTGCGGGATCCGCGTCGCGCCGCCCGGGTTCCTGCGCCGGGTGCGAGAGCTGACCGAGGCCCACGACGTGTTTCTGATCGCCGACGAGGTCGCGACCGGATTCGGTCGCACGGGGACGATGTTCGCCTGCGAGGCCGAGCGGGTGGCGCCGGACTTCCTCTGTCTCGGCAAGGGGCTCACCGGCGGCTATCTGCCGCTTGCCGCCACGCTCGCCAGCACGCGCGTCTACGACGGATTCCTGGGTGCGCCCGAGGACGGGCGCACCTTCTTTCACGGACACACCTACACCGGCAACCCACTCGGCTGCGCAGCGGCGCTCGCCAACCTCGAGGTCTTCCGGCGCGAGCGGACCCTGGCGCGCCTGCAGCCGAAGATCCGCCTGCTGGCGAGGCTGCTCGCCGAGATCGCTCGGATGGACGAGGTCGCCGAGGTGCGCCACCGCGGGTTCATGGCGGGGATCGACCTCGGCTCGCACGACCAGGCGCTGCGCCTCGGCCACCGGGTCGCGCTAGCCGCTCGCGAGCGCGGAGCGCTCGTCCGCCCGCTCGGCGACACGGTGGTGGTGATGCCGCCGCTGGCGATCTCGAAGGCCGACCTGGTCCGCTTGGCGCGGATCACCGCCGCGTCGATCGAGACCGTCTGCTCGCCACCCGCCACTCGCCGCTCGCAGCTGGCCGGCGAGCTCAGCGCCGCCGCCTGATCGCCGCGAGAATCTCGCTGTGGGGCTGGTCGCCGCGCTCACCTGGCTGGTCGTGAGCCGGGCGCGGCGCAGCTTGCGAGAGCGCGGGCTCGACGCCTGAGCGCCACCGCTACTCGGCGTAGGGCTCGAAGTCCGCCTTGCGGGCGCCGCAGACCGGGCAGAACCAGGTGTCGGGGACGTCATCGAAGGAGGTCCCCGGGGGGATCCCGCCGTCGGGGTCGCCGTCGTCGGGGTCATAGACGAACCCGCACGAGGTGCAGACCCAGAGTTGCTTGGTCTCGGTCTCGGTGCTCACGCGGCGCAGGTTATCGTCCCGGCAATGGGCGAGACACCGGCCACGCCGCGGCCCGCAGCCACGGTGATCCTGCTGCGGCGTGGCGGCCGCCACGCCGCCCGGGGGGTCGAGGTGCTGATGGTCCGGCGCAGCGCCGCCGCCTCGTTCATGCCCGAGGTCTGGGTCTTTCCCGGCGGAATCATCGAGGCCGGCGAGAGCGCCGCCGAGTGCGCGGCGCGCGAGCTCGCCGAGGAGGCCGCGATCGACCTCGGTGCCGAGCCCGTGCTGGTCGGCTGGTCGCGCTGGATCACCCCCGAGGTCGTCCCGGTTCGCTTCGACACCCACTTCTTCGTCGGCCCGGCGCCGGCTCACTCACCGCCGCAGGCCGACGGGATCGAGGTCGACGACGCCGGCTGGTTCGCGCCGCGGGCGGCGCTGGAGGCCGCGGAAGCGGGCGAGATGAGCCTCGTCTTCCCGACGATCAAGACCCTGGAGACGCTGCTGCCCTACGCCAGCGCCGACGAGGTGCTGGCGGCCGCCCCCGGCCGCGACCTGGAGCCGATCCTGCCGCGGGTGACCGGGACGCGCGCCGACCACCGTGTGCTGCTGCCGGGCGAGGACGGCTATGGCGAGGCGGTGGCCGACGTGGATACGCTGCCCCCGTGACCGCCAGCCTCCCAGCAGAGGTAAGGCGCTGCTTCGAGCGCTTCGTCACCACCGAGCTGACCACGATCGACTCGCGCCAGCAGCCGATCACCTGGCCGGTGACTCCCTACTACGACGACGGCGCCGTCTCGATCGATGTCACCACCGGGCTCGGCTACCCGAAGAAGGCCGACGACGCCCGCCGCAACCCGCGCGTCGCGCTGCTGTTCTCCGACCCGACCGGATCGGGGGTCTCCAGCGGAATCCGCGTGCTCGTGCAGGGCACCGCGGCGGTGGACGATTTCGACCTCGAGGCGAACGCGACCCGATACCTGCGCGAATCACAAGAGAAGCTGCCGGCGACCAGGAAGATGCACCCGCCCGAGTTCATGCGCGGTCCGCTCGGGTGGTACTACTCGCGGATTTACGTCAAGGTGCGCCCCGAGCGCATCCTGGTCTGGCCCGACGGCGATCCCAAAACCGCCCCGGAGATTCTCGACTCGCACGTCGAGGAGGTGCGGTCCGGCCACGTCGAGGAACCGCTCGAGGCCCGCGCCCCGGCAGCGGGGGGACCGAGGCGCTGGGACGGGCGGATCGACGAGCTCGGCACCCGCCACCCGACGGCGGTGCTCTCCTGGGTCGCTCCCGACGGCTTTCCGATCGCCGTCCGGCTGCCGATCGCGGTCGACCGCGCCGCAGCGCGGATCAGGATCGCGCTCGCGCCGGCCGGGCTACCGCTGTCGCCCGGTCGCGCCTGTCTCACAGCCCACGCGCACGCTGCGGACTTCGCCTGGCAGGAGAACTTCCAGGTCCGCGGCGACCTCGAGGGCGATGACGACGCGGGCTGGTCCCTGGTCCCGCACCGACTCGTCGGCGGCTTCGAGCTGCCGAAGGGAATCGGCAAATACAGGTCGTTCGTCACCCGCCACTGGCGCTTTTACCGCACCGCGCGCGAGCGAACCCGAGCGCGTCGCTAAGCCACCTCGTCGGGGAACGGCTCGATCCCCGCATGCCACGGACCCGCCTGGTAGGTGTGCAGGCCGTGCTCCTCCATCTCGGCTCGAAGGCGGCGAAACAGCTTGCCGGCCTGATCGAGCGCGGTCGCGTACTCGGCCGCTGTCCGATCGCCCAGGTGCCACATGAAATAGAGCTGGCGATCGGTGATCCCGAAGTCGATCTCGTTATGGATCTGGGCAGCCCAGTCGAGGAAGCCGGGGCTGAACAGCTCCCGCAGGGCGACCGGGTCGTGATCGGCCGGAACCGTCGCCAGGTAGCGGCGGTTGAAGTCGATCGACTCGAACTCGACCCGCCGGCGCGAGGTCAGCTGCTCAACCCGCTCGTTCGCCTCGATCGACTCGACGTTGAAGATCGGCACCACCTCGGCGAGGTCGGGCATGTGAGCCTTGGCGAGCACCGCCCGCGGCAGCACCGTCCTCGAGAACAGGCCACCCTCCTGGCGCTCGTCGGCGTCGCACGAGGCGCCCCAGAACTCCGAGTTCTCGGCGAGCCGGCCGGTGATCCGGTTGGTGCCGCCGGGGCAGAGCGCGGCGGGTCCGCCGCGCGGGTTCAGGCCGCCGACCGGCTCGTAGGCGGCGCCGCGACGTTCGGCGACTCCGTGGACGGTCTGTGCCCACTCCTGCGCGTTCACGGGCTGGTCAATCCGAGATCTCTGCCAGGTCCGAGCGCCCCTGGGCCTCGAGCAGTGCCCTGTAGCGGGGGAAGACCGGCTTCGTCAACGGCACCAGCTTCAGGATCTTGGCGACCGGGCCCGCAGCCTTGATCTCCCCCCGGGCCAGGGCAACGGTGACGTTGACCTCTCCGAGCCAGAACCGGTGCGCCGTGTCCGCCTCCATCGTCATCGTCACCTCAGGCTCCATCTCGGACTCGCCAAAGTCGACGTCGCCGGGCTCGTCTTCCTGCAGGCGGACGGTGATCGCCGACTCGGGATTCGTGTGCTCGTAGCGAACGATCGTGTTCGCCTTGCGGAACTTGGGCGCCAGCTCCTGATCGGACGCGAGCTCGACGAACAGCTTTCCGAGCGTGTCGTAGAGCTCCTGCGCGTTCGAGAAATAGGGCACGGGGCCATCCTATTCGCCACTGGCTACTGCCACTGGCCACTGGCGCTCGCCGCCGGGCGCTCGTAAGCTGCGTTCGTGGCCGAGTCAGGTTCCGGGGACCCGCCTGCCGAGCGTCTCGAGCGCGCGCTCGCGGGCATCGTCCACGTCGGCGACCGGGATCGGCCCTTCGCCGAGTTCGGTCCCGACGAGGCGCGCTCGCTGGCGGCGGCCCTCGGCGACCTCCCGATCGCGATGCGGGCCAGGGTGGGTCCTGTCTCGACCGCCTGGAAACAGCTCGCCACGGAGCTCGAAAAGCAGTCGGCAGCCACCGTCGCCGAGCTCGAGCCGAGCGTGATCGTTGGCTTCGCCGAGCGCCTCTGGGTGATCCCTCCGCCCGGGTCATTGCTGGGGCCGCCGCCGGACTGATCCGGGCTTGCACCGGCTGCGTAGGTGCGATAGAAAGGCGAATGCAACTGCGACCCGGTCGCAGTTAGCGACGGAAGGAGAGCCCGTGATCACCCTGCCGGTTGCGATGCACGTCCCCGACGGATTCCTCAGCGGAGGTGTGGCAGCGATCCTCTGGGTGGTGGCGATCATCGCCATCACCTACTCGGTTCGCCGCGCCGAGGGCGAGTTGACCGAGGACAAGGTGCCGATGTTGGGGGTGATCGCGGCGTTCATCTTCGCCGTGCAGATGCTCAACTTCCCGGTCGCCGGCGGCACCAGCGGCCACCTGCTCGGGGCGACGCTCGCCGCGGTCCTGCTCGGGCCCTGGCTCGCCTGCCTGGTGATGGGCGTGGTGCTCACCGTCCAATGCTTCGGCTTCGCCGACGGCGGGGTGACCGCGCTCGGCGCCAACATCGTCAACATGGGCGTGCTCGGGGCGTTGCTCGCCGGGCTCGTGATCGGCTGGGCCGTGCGCAACGTCAACCCGGGACGCGGTGGCTACCCGGGCCTCGTCGCGGTGGTCTCATGGTCCGCGGTGATGCTCGGGGCGACCGCCTGTAGCTTCGAGCTGGCGATTTCCGACACGGTTCCGCTGGGGACGGTGCTGCCGGCGATGCTGGGCGTGCACGCGCTGATCGGGATCGGCGAGGCGGTGATCACGGTTGCCGCGGTGAGCGCGGTGATGGCGACGAGGCCGGACCTGATCGCGCTCGGCAACTTCGGCCCACCGCGGACTCCTGCACGACCCGCCGAGCCTGCGGTCGCAACTCGAACCGCTCAGGGGAGCTGATCAGGATGCGCGTCTCGACCAAGCTGCTCGTCGTCTTCGGTCTCGCGATCGCGGTCGGCCTGGCGACCGCGGGTTCGCCGTTCGCCTCGTCGAGCCCCGACGGGCTCGAGAAGGTGGCGACCGAGAGGGCGTTCATCGACGACCGCGAGCTGCACTCGATCCAGGAGGATTCGCCGATCCCCAACTACGCCTTCCCGGGGATCGACAACGCGCGCGTCGCGACCGGGGTCGCCGGGTTCGTCGGCACGCTGGTCGTCTTCGCGATCGGCTACGGCCTCGCCTATCTGCTGCGCCGCCGCGCAGGCTCGCAGCCCGGAGGCGAGACGACGGCTCGGGCCTAGCGGGCCCGAGCGACCAGATGGGCGCGCTCTGCAACCACTCGCTCGAGCTCACCGGGGTCGCCGGCAATCCGAAGAGCGCGATTCACCGGCTCGACCCGCGGGCGAAGATCGTCACCTTTGTCACGATCACCGTGGTCGCGGTCTCGGCCCCGCTCGACCTCTGGCCCGTCTACGTCGTCTGCGCGGCGGCGCTCGTCACTCTGGCGGCGGTCGCCCGGGTCAGCCCGCGCGATATCTGGCGGCGCGGTCGCTGGGTCCTGCCGCTGGTCTTGATGGTCGGGATCTTCGTCCCGCTCGTGCGCAGCGGCGGCACCTCCTATGAGCTCGGCCCGCTGACCGTGCACGAGGCCGGGCTCGCGGTGTTCGCCGCAGTCGCGGTGAAGAGCATCATCGGGGTCTGCTCGGCGGTGCTGCTGACCGCGACCACCTCGTTTCCCGACGTGCTCGGTGGGCTGCAGGCGATGCGGATGCCCTCCGTCCTGGTTCTGATCTCCTCGCTGATGTATCGCTACATGTACGTGATCGTCGAGGAGGTCGGGCGGATGCGGGCGGCGCTCAGCGCCCGTGCCTACCGGCCCCGAAACGCGCTCCAGGCGGGTGCGATCGGCCGGCTCGCAAGCTCGCTGTTCCTGCGCTCATACGAGCGCGGGGAGCGTGTTCACCTGGCGATGCTCGCCCGCGGTTACACGCAGGGGATGCCGCGCCTGGTCCCGCTCAGCCTGACCGCGACCGACGCCGCCGTGATCGCTGCCATCCCGGGGCTGTTGCTCGCCGTCCGCCTTCTCGCCCAGGTGCGCCTGTGAGCTGCGCGGTCCACGTGACGGGCCTGGGTTACGACTATCCCAACGGTCAGGCGGCGCTGCAGGGCGTCGACCTGCACATCGACCACGGCGAGCGCGTCGCCCTGCTTGGTCCCAACGGGGCGGGCAAGACCACCTTCGTGCTCCACCTGAACGGGCTGCTTCGCGGCACCGGCGGGCTCGAGGTCGCCGGGCTCGAGGTCGGCGAGTGCGAGCTCGGCGAGCTCCGAGCCCGCGTGGGGATGGTCTTCCAGGACCCCGACGACCAGCTGTTCATGCCGACGGTCGGCGAGGACGTCGGCTTCGGCCCGCTCAATCTGAAGTTGAGCCGCGACGAGGTCGAGCGGCGAATCGCCGAGTCACTGCGCGCGGTGCGGATGGAGCACACCGCCGAGCGCGCCCCCTATCAGCTCAGCGCCGGCGAGCGGCGGCGCGTGGCGATCGCCACGGTGTTGGCGATGCGGCCGCATCTGCTCGTCCTCGACGAGCCCTCGGCCAACCTCGACCCGCGCGCACGGCGAGCGCTGCTCGACGTGCTCGAGCGGATCGAGCGAACGATGCTGATCACCACCCACGACCTGCCGCTGGCGGCCGAGTTCTGCGAGCGCACGGTGATCCTGGCGGCCGGAAGGGTGGTCGCCGACGGGGCGACCGATGCGCTCCTCAGCGATCCGGATCTGCTGGCTGAGCACGACCTCGAGCTCCCGGCCGGCTTCGACCCGGCGTCTGTGGAGCGCCGGCCCCGACCGGGTGCAACCGACGACGTTCTGCTTGCGCTGGGGGCCGACTAGCCCCGAGCTCAGTCGTCGTGCCCGTGCTCGTGCTCGTGCTCGAGGCCCTCTTGGTGGGTGTGCGGGTGCGAGTGGACCTGGTCGCCGTGGCTGTGCTCGTGCTCGTGCTCGACGTGGTCGTGCTCGTGGTCGTCGTGGGGGTGGCTGTGGGTCACGTCCCCGTGGGAATGCTCGTGGGCGTGGGCATCGTCGTGTCCGTGCTCATGCTCTTCGCTCATCTCGCCTCCTGGTTGGCTCGGCCTCGATTCTAGTCCGCCGCTCTCGGCCAGGACCGCGGCGCAACGGGCACAGAGGCCGGTGAGCGCGAAGTGGCTGAACCTGACCTCGAAGTCGAATGCCCGGCGGATCTCGTCGCGGACCGCGTCGAGCTCGGCGGCCTCGACCGTACGGGCGTCGCCGCAGCGGTCGCAGACCAGGTACTCGCGCTCGCCCTCGCCGGCGAGGGCGTAGAGGCCGGGCCCGTGGCCGAGGTGCACGTGGCGGACGATGCCGAGCCGTTCGAGCAGCTCGAGGTTTCGATAGACCGAGGCGACGTCCACCCACTCCGCCGAGCCGGCCATGGACCTGGCGAGACGCTCGGCCGAGACCGGGCCGCTGGCCTCGAACAGCGCCTGCAGCAGCTGGCGGCGAGGTGAGGAGATCCGCAGGCCCGCGTCTCGCAGCCTCTCGATCGCTCCGTCGAGGTCCTCGAAGCTGACCGTGGGCGCGTGTGGGGATTCGGTCATTCGCCTCCAGTCTAGATCGGCGGCCAGCCCAGATCGCGAAGCGCGGGCGAGGGAATTGTTCGCAATTCATGAGCGCAAACCTTGGATTACCCCCAATCGGGTGGGCCGCGATGCTCCACTCTGGACACACCTGACGCGCAAGTTTGGGTAAGGTCGCGCACGCTCTTGGAGGTTTTGCACGGACACCGCGCGGCGGCCGGCGTCGGTCTGCGGTCGAGCTGAGGCGCCGGCTTGGCTGCGGACCACGCTCGCTTGGCCGATCCCCTGGACGCGCTCGCGCAGGAGCTGCTGCGGCGTGAGTCCGACGCGCGCGAACGGCGCCAACCCGAACCGCAGGACTTTGCGCCGACGAATGGGTACGGGCCCCCGCGGCATCGGCCCGCATTGACCATCATCCTGCCGGTCTACGACGAGGAGAAGCGCCTGCGTCGCTCGCTCCGGCAGTTGCGAGAGCGGGCCGCGAGCGAGCGCTGGGGTGACGACTTCGAGCTGATCGTGGTCGACGACGGGAGCACCGACAGCACGGTGCGGGCGGCCCGCCAGGAGGTCGATGAGCTCGCCCGCGGCCGGGTCGTTCGCCTGCCCTGGCACGCCGGCAAGGGCGCGGCGGTGCGCCTCGGGGTGACCGCAGCCCACGGCGACGCGATCGTGTTCATGGACGCCGACCTCGCCACCGACCTCGAGGCGCTCACCGACAGCCTCGAGGCTCTGCACCACGCGGACGTCGTCGTCGGCTCGCGCAAGGCGCCCGGGGCGGTGGTCACGGGGCGTTCGAAGGTTCGTGACGTGCTGCACCGCAGCTTCGGCTCGCAGGCGCGACGGCTGACCAGCGTGCCGACCGCCGACCCGCAATGCGGCTTCAAGGCCTTTCGCAGCGAGGCGGCCAAGGTCCTGTTCTCGATCTCTCGGGTGGACGGCTTCGGCTTCGACGTCGAGATCCTGCTGCTCGCCGACAAGCTCGGCTACCGGATCGTCGAGATGCCCGTCCGCTGGCACGCCGTCGACGGCAGCCACGTCCATGTCCTGCGCGATCCGCTGGCGATGCTCCGTGACCTCGTCCGGGTGCGGCGACGGTACCTGCGCAAGGTGCCGCTGACCGCGACGGAGCGCCCAGAGACCCCGTTCACCGAGGCTCCCCGCGCACACCTCAACGGCGTCGAGCGCATCGCTCGGCCCGCCGAAAAGGCTGCGCGGGCCGAATAGCATGAGCACGCTGACCGCATCGCCGACCCCGTCGGCGGGCCGTTCGCCGGTTCGGCCGGCGCGTCGGATCGTCTTCGCAACATGGCGCGACCTCGCCCATCCGCAATCCGGCGGGTCAGAGGTGTTGATTGATCAGCTCGCCCGAGCCTGCCTCGAGCGCGGCCACCGGGTCGGCCTGATGTGCGGCTCCCCGACCGCTCCGCGAGCCTACGAGCTGGTCGCCCTCGGCGGTGAGTTCACCCAGTATCTACGGGCACCGGTCGCCTATGCCCGGCGGTTTCGCGATTGCGACGTGCTCGTCGACGTCGAGAACGGGATCCCGTTCTTCTCGCCGCTGTGGCGCCGCGGACCGGTGGTCTGCCTCGTCCATCACGTCCACAGCGAGCAGTGGCGGCTTCGGTTCGGGAGCCCGCTGGCCGCGCTTGGCCGGGCTCTGGAGGAGAAGGCGATGCCGTGGGTCTATCGCCGTTGCATTTTCGTCTGCGTCTCTTCCTCGACCGCGCAAGCGCTCGGCGAGCTCGGCATCCCCGCCGAGCGGATTCGAGTCCTGCCGATGGGCGTCACCGCGGCACCGGCGCCGGAGGCCCGCTCGCTGGCGCCGATGTTCCTGGCTCTCGGACGGCTCGTGCCCCACAAGCGGATCGATTTGCTGATCCGTCTCTGGGAGCCGGTTCGCGAGCAGGTCGGGGGCCGGCTGGTGGTGATCGGGGACGGGCCCGAGCGGGCGCGGCTCGAGCGCCTTGCGGGACCCGGCGTCGAGGTCCGCGGCAGGGTGAGCGAGGCTGAGAAGCAGGAGCTGCTGGGCCGCGCCTGGGTGCTGGTGCACTCGGCGCTCCACGAGGGATGGGGGATCGCGGTCACCGAGGCGGCGGCGGCGGGCACCCCGGCACTGGCCTTCGACGTCCCTGGGGTACGCGACGCGGTCCGCGACGGCGAGACCGGCGTCCTCGCCAGCTCCGAGGACGAGTTCGTCGCGCGGTGGACCGCGCTCGCCGCAGACGAGCAAGCGCGCCGGCGACTCGGCGCGGCGGCGCGGCGGCAGGCGGAGGCGACCCCCTGGAGCGCGACCGCGGATGCCCTCATGGCGGCGCTCGAGGAGGCGATCGCCGACGGTGCCGGTGCCGGTGCCTCATCGAGGGCCCGATGAGCCTCACGGCGAGCCTCCCCGGATTGCGGGCGCGGTCTGCTCCGGCAGCGGGGGTGGTCTGGTTCTGGGCCAGCACGATCGCGGTCAACGTCTCGACCGTTGCGGTCCTCGCGGTGCTCTCCCACAACGGCCTCGAGGGCGGGCTGGCCGCGGTCTCGGCCGTCCTCGGCCTCTCGCTGGTGATCGCGATCGCTCCCGGTGCGCTGCAGCTGCGAGCCGCCGCCGACGTCGCCTCCGGCCTGCCGGCCCCCCGGCCGCCCTGGAGGCTGTTCGGGCCGCTCAGCCTCGGGCTCGCGCTGGCGGCCCCGCTGATCGCCTGGGCCGTCTCGATCCCGGCAATTGCCATGCTCGCGCTGGCGCTGCAGCTGCCGCCGGCGGTCGCGCTCAGCGTTCGTCGTGGAGAGCTGATCGGCAGGCGCCGGTTCGGCGCCGCGGGGGCCAACTTCATGATCGACGCGAGCGTTCGGCTGCTCGCCGGCGCCGGGCTCGGCCTGCTCTGGGGAGCGACAGGGATTGCAGTAGGGCTCAGTCTCGCAACGCTGGCGGCGCTGGCGGCAATCCGAAACCGTGACCAGCTCGGCGCGCCCGCGCTCGGTGGGACCGTCCTCGCCAGCGGTCTGGCGCTTGCCTCGGTCGGGCTGCTCGCAAACCTGGACCTGCTGCTCGCCCCGCGGGTCCTGGGCCCTGCCGCCGATCGGTTCGACGTCGCGGCGCTGGCTGCACAGGGCATCTTCCTGGCGCTGTTCGCGGCGAGCTGGGTCGCGGTCCCCGGGGCGAGAGCGCGTGCGGGCAGCGTCCTCGAGGCGGTGCGGCCGGTCGGGTTGACGCTCTTGCTGGGCGTGCTCGGGACGGCCCTGCTGCTGCCCTTGCGATCGCTTGTCGGGGAGATCCTCGCCCGCCCCGATCCCGAGCTGGCGCTGTTGGTGCCGCTCGGCGTCGCCAAGGCGATGGCGGGGGCAACCGCGGTGGCGGTCAACGTCGCGGTGGCCCGCGGCCTGCGGCGCTCGTGGGCGGCGCCGCTGCTCGCTTCGATCGCGCTGGCGGCGGTCGCCGCGGCGATCGAGCCGGGCGCGGGGGCGCTGGCCCTGGGCGTGCTCGCTGCACAGGCCGTGGCGCTGGCGCTGGCCGCCGCCCAGATGCTCTCGGATCCCGCCCCTGCCACGCGCGAGGGCCTCGTTCGCAGCGACGCGACGGCGCGGGCCTGATGGCCTTCGGACGCTCACTCGGGCCGACAGCGGATCCCGGCCTCGCCCGAGGCGAGACGGCGGACCGTGCCGTATCCGAGAACGGCGATCGCGCTCGGCGCGCCAAATCGGTCAACGGCGCCGACCCTGCCGAGCCGGCCGGCATCCAGCCGGTCGCCGAGCGCCTGCCTCACGCCTGGCTGGCGCTCGCCTCCGCGGCCCTGATGACACTCTGCTTCCTGCAGGCGCCGGGACGCTTGCTTGCCGACACCAAGCTCGACCTCGTGGTCGACCCCGGCGGTTTCCTCGAGCGGGCGCTGCAGCTCTGGGACCCGTCGACGAGCTTCGGCCAGATCCAGAACCAGGCCGCCGGATACCTGTTTCCGATGGGCCCGTTCTTCTGGCTCCCGCACGAGCTCGGCGTCCCGATGTGGATCGTGCAGCGGATCTGGATCGGGGTGCTGTTGATCGTCGCGCTCTGGGGGGTTGCGGCGCTGGCGCGCCAGCTGCAGATCGGTCGGCCGGTCGATTGGATCGTGGCCGGAGGCGCCTACGCCCTCTCGCCCTTCATCCTCACCCAGCTCGCCTCGACCTCGGCGGCGCTGCTTCCAGCCGCGCTGGTCCCCTGGGCGCTGCTGGCGCTGGTTCACGGCTCGCGCGGAGGCTCGGAGCGACGGGCGGCGGGGCTCTCAGGCCTCGCGGTCGCAGCGATGGGAGGGGTGAACGCGGCCTCCACCCTGGCGGTGCTGGGGCTGCCCGCCCTGTGGCTGCTCACCCGGGAGCCATCGCTGCGCCGCCGGGTGCTCACCGGCTGGTGGATCGTCGCCGTGGCGCTCGCGATCTCCTGGTGGCTGCTGCCGCTGCTGTTGCAGGACGAGTGGGGATTCGACTTCGTCCGTTACACCGAGACGTCGCAGACCACCGAGCTCGCGACCTCGGCCTTCGAGGCCGTGCGCGGGACCGGTAACTGGCTCGCCTATCTCAACCTCGGCGGCGCCTGGCTCCCGGCGGGCTGGGAGCTGGTCAGCTCAGCGTTGATCGTGCTCGCCACCGCCGCGCTCGCCGCCGCCGGAGTCGCGGGCCTCGCTCGCGCCCGCGTTCCCGAGCGCGGCTTCTTGATCGCCTCCCTGCTGGTCGGCGCGGCGCTGATCGGCGCCGGGTACCTGGGGCCGGCAGGGGGGCTGCTTGACGGGCCGATCCGGTCGGCGCTGGACGGACCCCTGGCAGCGTTTCGAAACGTGCAGAAGTTCGAGCCGCTCGTGCGCCTGCCGCTGGCGCTGGGGCTCGCGGCGGCGCTCGCCGCGGTGCCGCGGCGCCGCCTGCTTGCTCCCCTGGCGACTGGCGTTGCGGCCGCCGCGGTCCTGGTCGCGGCGCTGCCCCTGCTCGAGGGTGGGCTGCCCCAGCGCGGCTCGTTCGAGCGCGTGCCGCAGTCCTGGGAGCGGGCGGCGCGCTTCCTCGAGCGCCACTCCGAGCGCCGGACGGCGTTGGTGGTGCCGGCGGCACCGTTCGGCGAGTACACCTGGGGCCGGCCGCTCGACGAACCGCTGCAGCCGCTCGGCCGCAGCCCATGGGCCACCCGCAGCCTGATCCCGCTCGGCGGCTCCAACAGCACGGCGATGCTCGACGCGATCGAGCGGCGACTCCAGAATGGGGTCTCGTCTCCCGGCCTGGAGCCGGCGCTGGCGCGTGCCGGGATCCAATACGTGGTCGAGCGAAACGACCTCGATTGGAGACGCGCCGGCGCGCCTCGCCCGGTCGAGGTGCACAATGCCCTGGTCGACTCCGGGCTTCGGCGAGTCGCGTCCTTCGGGCCGCCGATCGGCCCCCCGGCGTCGCGCCCGGGTGCGACGGGGTCGCTGATCTCCGAGCTCGGGATCGGGCGGTTCGAGTCGCGACTGCGCCAGATCGAGATCTTCGCCGTCGGCCCGACCGCGTCGCTGGCGACGACGCTGCGCGCCGACCGCGGGCTGGCGATCAGCGGCGGCCCGCAGTCGCTGCCGGACCTGACCGATCAGCGGATGGTCGGCGGTCGTGATCCGGCGATCACGGCCGCCGACCTGGGCGCGCGGAGCGAGCGACGCTGGGTGGTGACCGACTCGCTGCGGCGCACCGACACCGACCTCGGTCTCGTGCACGACAAGGACTCCTACACCCTTGCACCGGGGGAGTGGGCGGCGGGCGCCCTCGGTCCCCCGCGCCAGCTGCTCCCCGGCGCGATCACCACCGGGCACGAGGCGGTCGGGCAGTTCGGCGGGGAGATCTCCGGCGTCTCCGCTTCCTCCTACGGCTCATGGTTGCTGCATCTGCCGTTCGTGCAACCGGCGAACGCCTTCGACGGGGACCGCACCACCGCCTGGGTCTCGGGCGGCGACACCGGCTCGGTCGGACAGTGGGTCGAGGCCGACCTCGAGCGGACCGCCGAGCCCTCGGCGGTCCGGGTGCGCCTGCTCGAGGACGGGCCATGGCGCCCGCAGATCCGGCGCCTGCGGGTGACCACCGCCGCGGGCTCGACCACGTCGACGGTGGAGCCGAACGAATCTCTGCAGACAATCGCCGTCCCGCCCGGGCCCACCGACTGGGTGCGCGTGAGCTTCGACGCGGTCGCCAACGAGAGTCCCGGCGGCGCCACGGCCGGTCTGCGGGAGATTCAGCTCCTGGTCGCCCCACCGGGCGCTCGGCCATCGCCGATCCCGCGCGCGCGGCGCTGGGTGAGGGTGCCCCAGGAGGAGTCGCAACTGAACGCCGCGGCTCGCGGATCCGGGCCCGCGCCGGCGTTCGCTTTCTTTCGCCTCAGCGCGAGCCCGAGGGACGTCCTGCGGCGTGATCAAGAGCCCGCCCTGCGGCGGATCTTCACCATCCCTAGGCCGGCGCGGCTGCAGGTCCAGGCGACCGTCCTGCCCGTACGAGGCCCGGCGCTCGACCGCTTGCTCACACCGGTGGGCGGGATGCGCGTGAGCACGACCTCGACCTGGCTCAGCCTGCCCGAGTACCGGGCCGCCAACCTGATCGACAACAGCAAGCGGACCGATTGGGTCGCGGCTCCGCCGAGCCCGCCGCCGGCCCGGGTCCCGGGAGCCAGCGGTCTGCGCGGCTACGGCGTCGATTCGTCACCTCGGTTCGCAGCGATCTCGCCCGCTCCGGCGGAGACCGATCTCGAGCCCGCGATCCGGCTGCGCTGGGACTCCGAGCGAGGGCTGTCGCGGCTGCGGATCGAGCCCGCCAAGGGCTTCACCGCGTCGCCGCAGCGGATCGTCCTCACCAGCCCGGCTGGAGAGCGCCGCCTGAAGGTGCCGCCGAATGGGGTGATGCGCTTTCGGGCGCTGCGCACCGACCGGGTCACGGTCAGCTTCCCGCGCGTGGACCCGCGCTACACGACGACCGGGCTGCCAATCGAGCCACGGACCAGACTCCCCGTCGGGCTCGCCGAGCTCGACTTTCCGGCCCTGCGGGACCTTCGCCTGCAGACGCTGGCTCCGAACACGGTCATCCGCAAGCCCTGCGGTGAGGGGCCACCGATCACCGTCGACGGTCGTCGCCGCCCGACCGCGATCCGGGCGCTTGCCGCAGAGCTCGTGCAGCTGCAATCGCTGCCGCTGCGGATCTGCTCCGCCGACCCGGCGATCTCGCTCGCCGCCGGCAACCACCGGCTCTCGAGCCCCGCCGGCGGCGCCTTCTCGCTGAGCTCGGTCAGCCTGCGCCCCGCGGCCTGGGAATCGGCGGCCGACGGGAAACCGCGCCGCACCCGGATTCGCAGCTGGGGTGACGAGCGACGGACGGTGGACGTGGGTGCCGGGCCGCGCGCATATCTGGCGATCCGCGAGAATTTCAACACCGGCTGGGAGGCAACCCTGGGCGATCGTCAGCTGGAGGCGATCCGCCTCGACGGCTGGCAGCAGGGCTTCGTCGTGCCGCCCGGTCGGGGCGGCTCGGTCGAGCTGGAGTTCGGCCCCCAGCGCGCCTACACCGTGGCGCTCTGGGCCGGAGGCGGATTGGCGCTGGCGCTGGTCGCGCTGATCCTGATCCCCTCGAGGCGCCGCGAGGACGGGCGCGGCCCCGCGGCGAGCCGCCCGCCCGCGAGCGCGATCGTGCTCGGAGTCCTCGGTACCGCCGCGATCGCGCTGATCTCGGTGCCGGCTGCGTTCGCCGTCCCGGTGGCCGCGGTGGTCGCGCGGCGCTGGCCGGGCGCGCTCATGTGGGCGGCCGGAGCCGCAACCCTGGCGGCCGGCGTGATCGTTGCCATCGATCTCGACCCGCAGCCCCTTCAGGGTGCGGGGGCGTTCGGCGTCCCGGCTCAGGTGCTCGCCGCGCTCGGGCTAGCCTGTCTCGCGGCGTCCCTGATATCCACACGGCGGAGCACCGAACCTTGACCGCGGACGTTCTTTACCAGCCGCTCGCCGCGTCCCCGCAGAGCCTCGCGATCCTGCGCCATCCCGATCGTCGCACGGCCTGGGTGCAGCTGATCACGGCTACCCTCGGCGAGCCGGTGCAGGGCTTGACGGCACGTTGCGATCAGCGCCTCGAGGAGATCAACCGGCAGGTCCCGCTGGTCGGCGCGCGCTTGCGCGGCGAGGCCTGGGTCAGCGGCCCGGCCCCGCGGGCGATCGAGGTTGACGGCGACCTGCTCGACGCGCGGCACCTGCTCGACCCGTTCGATCTCGCCTGGGGGCCGCCGATTCGGCTGCTGGTCGGCAGGGACGGGCGGCGCCTGGCGCTCGCCGCCCACCACGCGGCGGCCGACGGGCGCGCCATCGTCGCCCTGCTCGAGGCCCTGGTCGGCGGCCCGATCCCCGACCCCAGTGACGACCTGACGGGCCCACCTCCGATCGCAGCCGAGGCTTCCGGCGGTCGTTTGACCGCCCTGCGACGCCTGCTGCGTCCCGCGGACCCGGTCCCCCCGTCGCCCGAGCCGCCGCCGCGGGACTCGCTTGCGGTTCGGACCCTGCGCTCGCCCGAGCGGGTGGTGGTCGCCCAGATCGCCTCCGCCGCGATCGATGCGATCGCGGAGCGCAGCCGGATCATGGGCCGTCCGTGGCGGCGCGTCGGGCTCTCTATCCCGGTCGGCAGCAACGCCCCCGGCGTCGGCAACCTGGCCACCTATCGGCGCGTCGACCTGAGCTGGCCCGAGTGCTCGGGCAACAAGGTCAGGGCGGCGATCTCGGAAGCGATCAAGTCGGGCCCGATGCCGGCCGAGCTGACGCGCGCGCCCCGCCTGCTGAAGCTGCTCGCCCCGGTCGCCGATCGCTTCGCCGACTCGGTGCTGATCTCCAACCACGGCGCTTACGAGCTCCCGGGCGTCTCTCAGCTGGCGGTCTTTCCCGTCGCCCGGGGTCGCTCGGCGGTGGTCTTCGGAGCGGCGCGGGTTCTCGGCGGCGAGTCGACCGTCACCCTGCGTGCCCGTGACCTGACCCAGGCCGACGCCGAGGAACTGCTCGATCAGACGGTCCGGCGCATGGAGGGCAGATGAGGGCGACAACCACGGACGGGAGCCTGGCGCAGGTGCGACAGCTGTGGACCCTATGGCGCGCCGAGCGCGAGGATCCGGAGCCGTTCTACACGCTGCTCGGGCGCCGGGTCGCCGCCGACCTCGATCACCGCTACGGCGACTTGCGCGGCCAGACGATCCTCGACATGGGCTGCGGGCCGGGCTTTTACACGCGCGAGCTGCGGCGGCGCGAGGCCACGGTGATCCCGCTCGACAACTCCTGGGAGGAGCTCGGGCTGCACGGCGAGCCACCCGAGGGAGCGATCCTCGGCGATGCGATGGACCTGCCGCTCGGGGACCGCTCGGTCGATGGCGTCTTCACCTCGAACATGATCGAGCACACGCCGCGGCCGCTGGCGGTCTTCGACGAGATCGAGCGGGTCCTGCGACCGGGTGGGTGGGCATATGTCTCGTGGACCAACTGGTACTCGCCGTGGGGCGGGCACGACATCTCGCCATACCACTACCTCGGGCCGCGGCTGGGCCTGCGCGTCTACGAGCAGCTGCACGGGCCCCCGCGCAAGAACCGTCCCGGGGAGGGACTCTTTCCGCTGCACATCGGCCCCACCCTGCGTGACCTGCGCCGGCGGCCGGGGATCGTCGTCGATGAGGTCCAATCGCGTTACTGGCCGGGTCTGCGGTTCATCACCGCGATCCCCGTGGTGCGTGAGGTGGTCACCTGGAACTGCGCGATCTATCTGCGCAAGCGCCTCTGAGGCTCATCCGGACGCCGCGCGGGCGACGGCGACCGCGACCTGGCCGTATGAGATCGCGCCGTCGTTGGGGGGCAGCGCCCGCGGGATCAGCACGTCTAGGCGCCTCGCCCGCAGCAACTCGGCGGTGCGCTCGATCAGCAGCCGGTTCTGAAACACCCCACCTGAGAGCACGACCCGCGAGAGCGCGGCGCGCTCGGCCTCGCGCTCGCAGGCGCCCGCGGTCGCTCGCGCGAGTGCGTTGTGAAAGCGCGCAGCCGCAAGCTCGATCGCGACCCCGCGCGCCAGGTCCGCGGTGAGCGCCCGAATCGTCGCCCGCGGGTCGATGATCAGCGCGCCCTCGCCGCCCTCGATCAGGTCGATCTCATAGGCGCCGCCCTCGACCGGGCTGGCCCGCCCCTCGAGCTCGGTCGCCGCCTGGCCCTCGTGGGCGCTGCGGGCGCGGAGCCCGCAGACCGCGGCGACCGCGTCGAACAGCCGGCCGACGCTCGTCGTCAGTGGCGAGTTGACTTCCCCGCCGGCCATCGAGCAGATCGCCGCCCAGTCCTCCTCGCTCACCTCAGCGGCGAGCACCTCCGGAATCGGCGGACGCTCCGTCTCCAGCGCGCTCGCCAGCCATGCGCAGGCCATCCGCCAGGGCTCGCGCGCGGCCGCGTCGCCCCCCGGCAGGCGCACCGGGAACAGCAGCCCCGCTCGCTCGTAGCCGGCGAGATCGCCGCGGAGGATCTCGCCGCCCCAGACGGTGCCGTCGCCGCCGTACCCGGAACCGTCGAAGATCGCGCCAACCGCGGCGCCGAGCTCGCCGTGCTCGGCAAGACAGGCGGCGAGGTGGGCGTGATGATGCTGAACGCCGACCGTCGCGACCCCCGCCCGCTCGAGCGCGTAACGAGTCGCCAGGTAGTCGGGGTGCAGGTCGTGAGCGACGACCGTCGGCGCGACCGCGAACAGGCGCTCGAAGTGGCTGATGCCGCTGCGAAACGACTCCAGCGTCTCGAAGTTCTTCAGGTCGCCGATGTGGTGGCCGACCCAGGCACGCGACCCCTTCGCCAGGCAGAAGGTGCTCTTCAACTCGGCGCCGCAGCCAAGCACCGGCGCCGCGGCCTCGATCGGCAGCCCGACGCCGCCGGGGACGTAGCCGCGCGAGCGGCGCAACAGCAGCGGCGTCGGGTTGGTCTCGGGGTCGAGGGCGCGGACGACCGAGTCGTCGGTGCGGATGTGGATCGGGCGGTCGTGGACGAGGAAGGCGTCGGCGATCGGGGCCAGGCGGCCCCGGGCGTCTTCGTCGTCGAAGGCGATCGGCTCGTCGGAGAGGTTGCCGGAGGTCATCACCAGGGCCTCGCCGGCGTCCTCGGCGAGTAGATGATGCAGCGGCGAGTAGGGCAACATCACGCCGAGGTCGCGCAGGCCTGGAGCCACGCCGCTCGCCACCGCGGCCGTCGACCTGCGCCTCGCGACCACGATCGGGCGTTCGGGACCCGCGATCAGCTGCTCCTCGGCCGGGGTCAGCTCGACCAGCTCGCGGGCCCTGGGGAGGTCGGCGGCCATGAGCGCGAACGGCTTGGCGTCGCGGTGCTTTCGCTCGCGCAGGGTCGCGACCGCGCGCTCGTCCGCCGCCGCGCAGGCCAGGTGGTAGCCGCCGATGCCCTTGATCGCGATCATCTCGCCCGACCCCAGCCTGCGCGCCGCGGCGGCGATCGGATCGTCGCCGGACACGACCAGCTCCTCGCCGCGCGCGTCGGTGAGCGTCGCCCGGGGGCCGCACTCGGGACAGGCGTTGGGTTGGGCGTGAAAGCGTCGGTCGCGCGGATCCTCGTACTCGGCCCGGCAGCGCTCACACATCTCGAACCCCGCCATCGTCGTCAGGGGCCGGTCGTAGGGGACCCCCCGAACGATCGTGAACCGCGGCCCGCAGTTGGTGCAGTTGATGAACGGATAGCGGTGGCGGCGGTCGCCCGGGTCGCGGAGCTCGGCCAGGCACTCGGCACAGGTCGCGGTGTCCGCAGCTACGGGCGCCTCGGCTTCGCCCCGACGCTCGGACTCCACGATGCGGAAGCCGAGCTCGCCGCTGGCGGGGACGGTGTTGCTGCGGATCGACTCGATCACCGCCAGCGGAGGCGCCTCCTCGGTGAGCCGGAGCAGGAACCGATCGACGCGATCGGGCGCCCCCTCGACCTCGAGCACGACCCCGCGCTCGTCGTTGAGCACCCACCCGCCGAGCTCGAGCTGCTCGGCGAGACGGAAGACGTGGGGGCGAAAGCCGACTCCTTGGACGGTCCCCAGCACCCGGGCGCGGACGCGGCGCCTGGACCCCAGATCGCCGGCCGCGGTGATCACCGCCCTCCCGACGGCCCCACCAGTTCGATCAGCTCGCGAAGGACGTGGTAGGCGCTCGCCTGGGCCTCCTGGATCCGCGGGATGTGCTGCGAGCGGCTGATCACCACTTGGTCGGCGAGCTGCTCGGCGGCGATCCGCCCGCCGTCATACCCGACCATCGCGATCGTCTGCAGGCCCTGGCGGCGGGCCTCGGTCAGCGCCGAGATCAGGTTGCGCGAGTTGCCACTGGTCGAGAGAACGAGCAGCGCGTCGCCCTCGCGGCCGTAGGCGATGACCTGCCGTTGGAAGATCTCGTCGACGCCGACGTCGTTGGCGATCGCCGAGAGGATCGAGGAGTCCTCGGTCAGATCGAGCGCCGCCCGTGCGGGCCAGTCGCCGGGGGGCCGGCGCAGGTCGGCGACCAGGTCGGCGGCGTCAGTGGCCGAGCCGCCGTTGCCGCAGGCGAGCAGCTTGCCCCCGGCGTCGAGCCCCGCGCGCAGCTCGACCGCCGCGGCGATCAGCGCCTCGCGGCTGTCATCGAGCGTCTGCTCGCGCAGGCCACCGACGTCGGCGGACTTGATCAGCACCGAGCGGCGGACGTCGTCGAGGACGGTCTCGAGATCGGTCTCGCTCTCGGCGAGGAACGGATAGAGAAAGCTGGAGGCGCCGCTGTCGTGGACCGGGCGCGCCTCGCGGCCGGAGAGCAGCCCGCGGTGATCGAAGAACACGTGGACGAGCTCCCAGAGCACGTGGTAGAGGGTCTCGACCAGCTCCTGGCGCACGAACGGGTCGTCGGTCGCCGGCTCGAACACCCACTGCCCCGCACCGGAGGCGAAGGCGATCGTCTGGCAGCCGCGATTCTCGGCGACGGCGAGCGCTGTCCGAGCCTCGCCCGCGGGGTCGCCGGCCTCGAAGCCGATGACGATGTCGTCGGGTTCGGCGACCAGTTCGACCTGGTGGCTCAGGGTGCCGCCCTCGGGCCCGAGCCCGATCGCCGGCAGCGCCCGCTTGCCGACGATCACCGGGTGCACGAACTCGACCGCAACGTGGCGCACGTCCGAGCGCGCAGCCGGGCTCGAGCCCACGGCCAGCAGGCGGCCACCACGGGCGAAGCGCTCGGCCATCAGGTGACAACACTCGGCGAGCCGAGCGGCCTCCGCCTCGAAGAAGGCCGAGTTGGCGGTGGTCCGGATCTCGAGCAGCTCGGTGACGCGACCGCCGAGACCGGTGGCGCTCAGCTGCGGCATCGGCGGCGCTCGAGCCTCAAGCGGGGGCCGCGACCCGCCCGGGCACCGAGGCGAGCCATTCGCGCCAGCGCTTGACCCCCTCGCCGGTGCGGGCGCTGACCAGCATCGTCGCCACCCCGGGGTGGACAGTGTCGATGTTGTCGAGCAGTCGCTCGAGATCGAAGTCGAGGTGCGGCAACAGGTCGATCTTGTTGATCACGACCAGCTCCGACGCCCGGAACATCAGCGGGTACTTGAGCGGCTTGTCCTCGCCCTCGGTCACCGAGCAGACCATGATCCGCGCGTCCTCGCCGATCCGGAACTCGGCCGGGCAGACGAGGTTGCCGACGTTCTCGACGATCAGCAGGTCGAGCTCAGCCAGCGGCAGCTCGCCGATCGCCGATCGGACCATGTTGGCGTCGAGATGGCACTCGCCGCCGAAACCGCCGTCGGTGTTCAGCTGGACGACCGGCAGATGGAGGGCGGCGATCCGGTCGGCGTCCATGCTGCCTTGGACATCGCCCTCGAGCACTCCGGCGCGAACCCCCTCGAGCCCGGCGAGTCCGCATTCGAGCAGCGTCGTCTTGCCCGCCCCGGGCGCGCTCATCAGGTTGACGACGGCGACCCGCTCGCGATCGAAGTCGCCGCGGTTGGCGTTGGCGATCGTCTGGTTGGCGTCGAGCGCGTCCTCGGCGACCTTGATCTTGGTCCGGTGCATCGAGCCTCCTTCCTAGCCGCTCTGAGGCACTTTAGGCGACTCGTCGACGACCTCGATCGACTCCACCTCGAGCTCATCGCCGCGAATCACCTCGGCCCCGGCTCGCAGGCAGGCGGGGCAGCGAAACGCGGGCAGCGAAGGGGCGAGCTGCTCGTGCCCGGAGGCCGGCTCGGGCGCCGGGTCCCACTCGTGACCGCAGGTCTGGCAGCACATCCACGCACCGACGATCTCGAGCTCGAGCCGGGCTCCCTCGCAATCGGTGTCGCGGGCGACGATCTCGAAGTAGAACGCGAGCGAGTCGGGCACCACCTGGCGCAGGCTTCCGATCTGCATGGTGACGACGCTGATCGGGCGGCCGCCGGCGTGGCGCAGGGCCGTGTCGACGATCGCGCTCGAGATCGAGAGCTCATGCATCCGCTAGCTCTCCGCGTAGGCCTCGTCGGTGCGCAACTCGGCGATCGTCTCGACCACCAGCGCGGCGGCGCGATCGACCGCCGCGGCCACCTGCGGCGAGAGCTCGAGGCTCATCTCCTCCTCGCCCCCGGTCGGCTCGCAGGCGACGATCACCACCTTGCCCGGCCAGCCGCCGGTGGTCTTGACGAAGCGCAGGACGGTCTTCGGGTCCATCCCGTGGGGGCTGACGACCTCGCCGTCGGCGATCGGCGCAAACTCCGATGGGTCGGGCTCGATCACGTACAGCGTCCCGGGTTCGCCGCCCTGGCGGCTGACGTCGACCAACAACAGCGCGTCGTAGCCGCGCATCACCTCATAGGCGAGGTCGAGGCCGCCGGTGCCGAAGTCGAGCACGGTGACCCCGTCGGGAAGCTGATGTCCTTCCAGCGCCTTCACCACGTGGCCGCCGAAGCCGTCGTCGCGCATCCACGCGTTGCCGATGCCCGCGACCAGGATCTGGGGTTGGCGCTCGGGCGGGCTCACGACTTCGCCGCGTCCTCCGCCGGCTCGAGCTCGCCCGCCTTGAAGAACAGGTAGCGGCCGGTCTCGCGAAACAGCTCCTGCGCGGGGTCGTCGTCGATCGTCACCGCGACATGGGCGCCGTCCTCGTAGTCGAGGTAGAGGCGCTCGATCGTCGCCGTGCGCCCGTCGAGCATGCGGTCGTAGACGTCGCGCTCGGTCCCCGGGCGCAGTACGACCTTGGCGCCCTTGCGGAAGGTGACCCCGCCGATCTCGAGCGTCTGCTCGCCCGGGTTCGGGTGCCCGGGCTCGGCCGGCGGGCCGGGGTCGGGCGGCAGCGGCGGGGTCGTTTGATGGGAAGGATCGCCAGCGCTGGGCTCGAGCCGCCCGTGCAGGTTGATGATCTGCTCGGGCGTCGCCGTGTCGGCGCGCTCGATCATCGCCCTGACCGCCGGGTCCTGGGCTGCGATCTGCTCGCGCTCGGACTCGCTCAGCGCCTGCACGTGCAGCAGCAGCGCCTCCTCGATCTCGGTGTTGTCGAAGAGGTTGCCGAGGCTCTCGGGCGCGATCCGGGGATGCTCGGGCAACAGGATCGGCGCCGCGAGCACCGCATCGTCGGCCGGGGTGGCAAGCACCGGCCAGGTGTTGACGTTCTCACAGACGGCGGCCGCGGCTCCGGCGACCCCATCGCGCTCGAGCGGTGAGATGAACTGCCCCTCGCTTGCCTCGAGTACGACGTTGGTCGAGAGCAGGCTCGCCAGCAGCGCGCCGGCGCGCTCGAGCCGCATCGCCTCCGCCGGGTCGAGCGCCGTGGTGTTGTGGACGCAGGTCCGGATCAGGGTGAGGCGGCGGCCCTCGGCATCGACGGCGTCGAGCGGCTCGGCCCTCAGCCGCAGCCGGCCGCGAAGCGGCGTCTCGGCCTCGAACTCGAACTCGGCGGTGGCGCCGACGTCGGCGGCGAGCTCGGCCAGCGGGGTCGGCTCGACCTCGATCCGGCGCTCGACCGCCGTGTGGCGCTCCCCGGCGCCGTGCAGAAAGCGCGCGGTCGCCGACACCCGGGCCCCTTCACCGGCGGCGAGCACGCACTCGACCTTGACCCGATCGAAGGTGGTCGCCGAGCGGTCGGCGTAGGCGGGTGGGTAGGCGATTCCGAACGGGGTCGGGGTCGCGTTCTTGGTCGCGCCCGGCGTGTAGGGATAGAGCGCGTAGCCCTCATAGAGCAACGAGGAGACCAGCTGGTCGAGCTCTTCACTCATGCTCGCGCTTCTCGTTCGCCTCCAGCAGCTGCTCGAGCACCGCGTCGAAATTTGGCAGGCCGCGCTCGGCCTTGCGGCGTTCGAGCCGCGCCAGGGTCTCGGTGTGAAGCGGCACCCAGGTGCGATACGGGTAGGCCGCGTCGATCGTCGCCCGCCAGACCTCGATCGGCATCCGAAACCGCGGCGAACGGTCCCAGGGGATCTGGACGATCTGCATCCGCCCGCCGCCGGCCTCATAGAAGACGGTGCCGTTGAAGTGGAAGCGAAGCGGCGCCTCGCCCTCGGAGAGGCCGTGGAAGTACTTGGCCGCCGCCAGCTCGAGATCGTAGGTGCACGGAACCACCATTTCGAACTCGTTCGAGCCCTCGAACGCCGGGACGAGCGTCTCCGCCTGGGCCCAACGAAAGTTGGTCGTCGTCGAGGCCCAGCGCTCGGGCTCGCCGAAGAGCTCGACCAGGCGCTCGCGGCTGGCCGGGTCGTACGGGCGCTTCGAGGGCTCGACCGTGATCACCGCGGTCAGCGCGATCGTGAACACGCGGCGCTCGGACGCGTCGGTGACCCGGACCTTGAACCCGACCGTAGGGGCGGCGGCGCGCTCGACCGGGTGCGCCGACAACACGTCGAAGTCGGGATCCGGCGCCTCGGCAAAGGGAGCCTGGTCGAGGTCCTCGGCGTCCAGATCGAGCTCGCCGGCGCTCACTCCGCCTTCTCCTGAAGCTCCGAGAAAAACGACCCGATCGCGCGCTCGACTCCGCTGCCGCCGGAGATCCCGTCCCAGTTCACCTTGATCAGACCGACCAGCCGGTAGCACTCGTCGATCGGCGCAATCGCGTGCTGTGCCGGCTCTGCCATCCGGTTGACGATCAGCGCCTCGGCGTCGGGCTCGAGACCCATCAGCACCGGGTTTTTGGTCCGCAGCTCGCGCCAGGTCTCGGTCTCGAGCTCCGACTCGGTGGCGCCGGCAGGGCTCGGGTAGAGAGCGACCACGCTGCCCGAGGCGCTCGAGTCGATGAAGAAGGCGAGCCCGATCGGGATCTGAAACGAGGCCCAGGTGTCGTCGGGGAGATCGAAGTCCTCGAGCCAGACCGTACGCGTCCCGGTCGGGCGCAGCTCGGCATCGCCGCCCCGGATCGCCAGACAGCTCTCGCAAGTGCAGAGGATGCGGCGGTCGACCAGGTGCAGCAGGTGGCGATGGTCGGAGTCGAGCTCCTTTCCGCAGAGGTCGCAGAGCTCGACCGGCCCGGCGGCGGTCGAGGCGCCGTTGAGCTGCGCCGACGTCTCGCCGGCTCCCGGCCGCGACAGCCGGCGCAGGTTCGCAACCATCTCGGCCTGCCGGCGCGCCGCCAGCTTGGCGTCGAGCTCGGCGCTCACGCAGGCAGCGCCACCCTGGCCCCGCCCGCGCCGGCGAGCAGGGGCACGGGCGCCAAGAGCAGCTGGTCGTCGTCGAGCGAGCGGCCGGCGCGAGGCAAGAAGAAGCTGCGCTCGCAGTGCGGGCAGGTGAGCACCCCCTCGCTGAGCTCACCCGCGCCGAGCGCGCTGCCGCAGCCCGCACAGGCGTCGCGGAAGGCGAGCAGGTTGCCCTCGACCCTCGCCACCACGAGAGAAACGTCGCCGACCTCGGCGCCGACGAGCTCCCCCTCGCCCACCCCGGCGACTCCGTCGAGGTCGAACCACGACGGCGGGCCCTCGCCGGTCGCAGCGACCTGGACCACAGGCAGATCCATCGCCCCCGGACCCGGGGTCGCCGGTGCCGGGGCGGCCACCGCGCCCTCGACCACGAGGCCCTCGAGGTCGGGCGCGGCCTCGTCGAGTGCCGACTTGATCGCCAGCTCGAGGGTCGAGGAGGAGGCCGGGCAGCCGTCGCAGCTACCCTCGAGCCGGATCCGCGCCACTCCGTCCTCGATCCCGAGCAGCTCGACGTTGCCGCCGTGCGACTCCATGTAGGGGCGCACGCCGTCGAGCGCCTCGGTCACCCGCTCGTCGAGCCCGACCGGGTAGAGGCCATGGATCAGCATCAGGCTGGCGACGACCCCGTCGGCCGCCAGGCGGTCGCCGAGCTCGGTCGAGGCCGTGCTCTCGGCAACCGCCGCGAGGATCCGCTCGAGACCCTCGCCGTAGAGCTCGATCACCGCCGCGACCAGCTCCTCGGAAACGCGGCGAGCCCCGGGATCGGAGATTCGCTCGACCTCCGCTGTCAGGTCCTGGACGCGCTCGATCAGCTCCTCGGGATTGAACGCCGGCGGGCCGGCGCCGGCGCCGGACCCGCCGTTGCTTCCGTCTGCTGTCATCGGGCTGGCCGTCGCCGCTGCCTCAGCACATCCCGGTCGGGGTGTGCTGGACCTTGTGCACCCGCCCACCGCCGGTGTACATGTGCACCCCGCACGGCAGGCACGGGTCGAAGCTGCGCACAGCCCGCATGATGTCGACGCCCTTGAAGTTCTCCGGGCCGTTCTCCTCGAAGATCGGGGTGTTCTGCACCGCGTCCTCGTATGGGCCCGGAGTTCCGTAGACATCGCGCGTGCTCGCGTTCCACGGCGTGGGCGGATAGGGCTGGTAGTTGGCGATCCGGCCGCCCTTGATCACCATGTGGTGCGAGAGCACGCCGCGCGCCGCCTCGTGGAAGCCGACGCTAACCGCCTCCTCGGGCACCTTGAAGTCGTTCCAGCTCTTCGTTCGGCCGGCACGCACTTCGGTGAACGCCCGCTCCAGGCAGTGCAGCCCGATCAACGCCGAGTAGGCCTGGTGGTAGGTCCGGGCGCGGTCGCGCTCGATCGCGTTCGACTTCTCGGGGATCTCCCACTCGAGCTCCATCTCGGGCGCCGACGCCGTCCGCGGCAGCACCATCTGGATCGAGTGGCCGGTCGCCTTTCCGTAGCCGAAGTCGACCAGGCCCGCCTTCGCCGTGCACCACTGGCGCGCGAACGGGCCGCCGCCGGTGTCGCAGCAGACGTGGGTGTCGGTGCGGGCGTCGTACATCCGCGGCGAGACGACCCAGCTGTACTTGTCGGCGAAGTCGCGCTTCTGCGGCTTCGGGATCGTCACCTTGTTCCACGGATGGCGCGGGTCGACCGGGTTGCCGAGCGGGTCCTGAGTGACCAGCGGCGTCTCGGTCTCGACCCAGTCATCGAAATACGCGGAGCCGAGCAGGATCCGGATCATCAGGTTGATCTCGACCAGGTCGGTTGAGATCAGCTCGCCGCCGAAGACGACGCCGGGCGTGACGTAGCGCTTGTTGCCCCACTCGTTCATCGTCTTGTAGTCGTAGTCGACGTAGTCGGGGTCGTCGAAGGCGCCCCAGTTGACCAGGTTGGTCTCGCGATAGCCGACCATGTCGTACCCCGGCAACTCTCTGAGGAAGAAGTCGTAGAGGTCGTCGTGCATCGGCACACTGCGCTTGGTGTAGTCGATGTAGCGCATCAGCCTCACGTAGTAGTCGGTCAACGTCTGATGGGTGATGTGCGCGCTGCAGCCGCCGGGCATGATCGTCGACGGGTGCGTGTGGCGTCCGCCGAACAGGCAGTACATCTCGCGCGTGTAGCGCGAGACCTGCAGGGTCTCGAGGTAGAACTCGCCTGTGAACGGGTTCAGCGAGCGCATGATGTCGGCGATCGTCCGGTAGCCGTGGATGTCGGAGTTCGGCGCCAGCTCCTGCTCGGCCTTCGCCAGCAGCGAGGGGTTGGTCTCGGAGACCATCTGCTCGCAGAAATCCACGTTCGCCATGCAGTCGTTGAAGATCGCGTGGTCGAACATGTAGTCCGCTGCCTCGGCGAGGTTGAAGGCGAGGTCGCCGAGCGGCGGCGGCTTCACCCCGTAGGCCATGTTCTGGTTCAGGCACGAGCAGGTGCAGTGGTTGTCACCGCAGATGCCGCAGATCCGGCTGGTGATGAAGTGGGCGTCGCGCGGATCGATCCCCTTCATGAAGATGTCGAAGCCGCGGAAGATCATCGAGGTGCTGTAGCACTTGAGCACCTCGTTGTTCGAGAAGTCGATCTCGGTATGGATCCCGAGGCTGCCGACGATCCGAGTGATCGGATCCCACGACATCTCCTTGACCATGACCTTCGAGTCGCCGCGCGGTGTCTCCACTGTTGCCATCTCTGAATCTCCTCTTTCTTACGAGTAGTTGCGCGGCCTGTAGCCGGTTGTGAGCGTCGCCGCAGGCTTGCGCCATTCCGGCTCGACGTCGTACTTGTTCTTGATGTTGCGGTGACGGAAGGTCCTGAACAGCGGACCGAACGTGAACTTCTCCAGGTTCGCCGCCATCGAGCCAGCTTTGTCCTCGTCCATGAACGGCATGAACTTGTCGGGGAACCCGGGCATCGTGCAGGCCATGCAGATGCCGCCCACGTTGGGGCAGCCTCCGTAACCGTCGACCCAGCCGCGGACCGGGACGTTGCACTTGACCACCGGCCCCTTGCAGCCGAGCTTGACCAGGCAGCGCGGGTCGTCGCCGTACTCGGTCGCGAACTGGCCCTCCTCGGCGAAGCCGGCCCGGTTGCAGCCCTCGCGGACCGTGCGGCCGAAGAGCCAGCGGGGTCGCAGCTGCTCGTCGAGGTCGGGCACCGGCGCGCGCCCGGCCAGGTGCAACGCGAGGTAGAGCAGCACCTCGGTCATGTTGTCGGGCTGGGCCGGGCAGCCGGGGATGTTGACCACCGGCAGGCCGGCGACCGACTTCCAGTCCCAGCCGAGGTGGTCGGCCACCCCCATGGCGCCGGTGGGGTTGTTCTTCATCGCCGGGATCCCGCCGTAGGTGGCGCAGGTGCCGATCGCCACCACGGCCGCCGCCTTCGGCGCCAGCCGGTCGAGCCAGTCGCTGGTGGTGATCGGCTGGCCGGTCTCGGGATCGTCGCCGATCGCCGCCCAGTAGCCCTCGCCGGCGAGCCTCTCGTTCGGGATCGAGCCCTCGACGCAGAGTACGAACGGGTCGAGCTCGCCGCGCTCGGCTCGCCACCACCACTCGATGAACTCCGAGCCGTTCTCGTAGGCGAGCACCGGGTTGTGGACGATCACCTTCGGCATCCCCGGGATCGACTGGGTGATGATGTCCTCGAGGCTCGGGTTCACCGCCGAGGTCATCGCGACCGAGTCGCCGTCGCAGGACAGCCCCGTCGTCATCCAGATCACGTGGGCCTCGACCGCCTCGGTCTTCGCCTGGTCGGGAACGAACTCAGTCGTCAGGGACATCTCCAACCTCTCCTCGTTTCACCAATCAACAGATCCTCGGCAACGGATCACCGGCGAGCAGGTCCATCACCCGCCGGCCACCGAAAGCCGTCTTCACCAAGACCATCCCGGGCGGCTCCGCCCGGACCTCACCAAGCTCGGCCGCCCCCTCGCAACCGGGCAGCTCGCGCAGCGCCGCGACCGCGTCGGCGGCGGCCTCGGGGGCGACAATCGCGACCACCACGCCCTCGTTGGCGACGTACATCGGGTCGATCCCGAGCAGCTCGCAGGCGCCGGCGACGTCGGGGCGCACCGGGACCTCAGCCTCACGGACCTCGACCGAGACCCCGGAGGCGCGGGCGAGCTCGTTGAGCACGGTGGCGACGCCGCCGCGGGTCGCGTCGCGCATGCAGCGCAGCCGCTCCCCCGCGACCTCCATCAGCGCATCGGCAGCGGGCCAAAGCGGCCGCGTGTCGGATTCGATCTCGGCCTCGAGTCCGAGCTCGCCGCGGGCCAGCATGATCGCCGTGCCATGCTCGCCGATCGTCCCCGAGACGACCACCCGGTCGCCCGGCTCGAGCGCCGCCGGTGACAGCCTCGCGCGCGGGTCGAGGCGCCCGATCCCGCTGGTGGTGATGTAGATGCCGTCTCCGTGACCGCGCTCGACCACCTTGGTGTCGCCGGTCACCACCTCGACCCCGGCGGCGCCGGCCGCGGTGGCGATCGCCTCGACCTCGGCGCGAAGCACGTCAGCGTCGAGACCTTCCTCGAGCACCAGCGCGAGGCTGACCGCGAGCGGCTCGGCGCCGGCGACGGCGAGGTCGTTGACGGTCCCGTTGACAGCCAGCTCGCCGATCGAGCCGCCGGGGAAGCGCAGCGGGCGGACGACGAACGTGTCCGTGGTCAGCGCCAGGCCGAGCCCGTCGACCCGGACGGTGCCGGCGTCTGCGAGCTCGTCGAGCGCCTCCGAGGCGAATGCCGGCGCGAGCAGACCCTCGATCAATGTCTGGGTCGACTTGCCGCCGGCCCCGTGGGCCATCGTGATCCGCTCGTCCTTGAACCGGGGGCGCTTCGAGCGGGTCTTTTCGATGATCTCGAGGATCCGCTCCTCCCGGTTGCTGACCGCGGTCTCGGCGGGGCTCACGCGACCGCCTCCTCGGGGCGCCCCTTGCTGTGGGCGTAGCGGCCGTAGTTGTAGTAGGCGGCGCAGGCGCCCTCCGGCGAGACCATGCAGGTGCCGATCGCGTGCTCGGGCGTGCAGGCGGTGCCGAACACCTTGCACTCCCAGGGCTTGATCACACCCTTGAGCACCTCGCCGCACTGACACGCCTTGGGGTCGGCGACGCGCACCCCCGGCACCTCGTAACGCAGCTCAGCGTCGAGATCGGCGTAGGCGTCGGAGAGCTTCAGCGCGCTTTGTGAGATGAACCCGAGGCCGCGCCACTCGAAGTGCGGGCGCAACTCGAAGACCTCGGCCATCACCGCGAGCGCAGCCTGGTTGCCCTCGTAGGGGACCACCCGCTTGTACTGGTTCTCGACCTCACAGCGCCCGTCGCGCAGCTGGGTCAGGATCATCTGGATCGACTGCAGGATGTCGAGCGGCTCGAACCCGGCGGTGACCAGCGGCCTGCCGTAGTCGGCGGGGATGAACTCGAACGGGCGGGCGCCGACGATGGTCGAGACGTGGCCCGGGCCGATGAACCCGTCGAGACGCAGGTCGGGCGACTCGAGCAGTGCTCGTAGCGGCGGGACGATGGTGACGTGGTTGCACATGCAGAGGAAGTTCTCGACCCCCTCGGCCTTGGCGCGCTTCAGGGTCAGCGCCGTCGACGGCGCGGTCGTCTCGAAGCCGATCGCGAAGAAGACCACGATGCGGTCGGGGTTCTGCTTGGCGATCCGCAGGGCATCGAGCGGCGAGTAGACCATCCGGATGTCGGCGCCGGCGGCGTTAGCCTCGAGGAAGGTGCCGTCGGAGCCGGGGACTCGCATCATGTCGCCGAAGCAGGTCAGGATCACCCCGTCCTCGCGAGCCAGGGCGATGCCGTCGTCGACACGTCCCATGGGGATCACGCAGACCGGGCAGCCGGGCCCGTGAACGAGCTCGACGCTCTCCGGGAGCAGGTCGTCGATCGCGTACTTGTAGATCGAGTGGGTGTGGCCGCCGCAGACCTCCATCAGCTTGTAGTGGCGGCCCGGCTCGGTCGCCGCGAGGATCTCGCCGGCAAGCGCCCGGCCGAGCTCGGCGTCGCGGAACTCGTCGACGAATCTCATAAAAACGCCGCCGCCTCCTCTGCTCCCGCAGGAATATCTTGTCCGCGGCTACGCCGCGGACTGTGGCTTCTGCTCCCGCGTCCGGGGGCGGCGGGTTGCGACTGCTCCACTGCGGCGATCGCGGTGCCGGCGTGAACGAGCAGCTCGTCGCCGTCGGCGACCCCCTCGACCAGTGCGATCTCGACCGTCCGTTGCTCGCCGGCCTCGTCCTCACAGAGCGCCAGCTCTCTCGCGGCATCAATCTTCAGCACCCGCATCGGCTCGGCGACGTCGCCGCACGTCGTGCATCCACAGACAGGGCCCGCCGTCTGCTCCGCTTCGCGTCCGCGGGCGGCGGGGTCCGCGGAGGGATTGATGGAGTCGTGGCGCACTACTCGATCACGCTCGCCTTCAGCTCCTCGAGCTCGGCCTCGTAGTCCGAGCCCATCCCCTCGAGCAGCTTCAGGGTCGATTCGGCTTCGGCCTCGTCGACCTTGGAGATCGCGAAGCCGACGTGGATCAGGACCCAGTCGCCGGGCGCAGCCCCATCCCCGTCGGCGTCGAGGAGGCCGATATTGACGTTGCGCTTGACCCCGGCGACGTCGACGAGCGCCAGACGATTCGACTCGTCGACCAACTCAACGATCTGGCCGGGAATAGCCAGGCACATCGCTCCGCAAAACCTCCACCCGTCGGGGTCTCCGATCTCGGCGACGCTATATGCGTGGGCCAGACTCGGTAAGTGTATTCTTCACCCAAAGGCGACCGCGCGCGCCGACCAAGCCGTCTCCCTCTTCGAGACCGACCGTTCTCGCTACCGAGGCCCTTGCGCGTCGCGCCCCTGGGCGGCGACCCGGTGGGCGGCGATCCGCCCGGCAACGGCGCGATGGCGCGGATTGGCGGCCGAGACCCGCCGGGCGCGTAGATAGCGATCGAGAAAGGCGTCGATCCGCCGCTCGCCCTCGGCGAGGTCGGCGGCGCGGCGGTCGAGCTCCGCCGTGCCCACATCGGTGAGCGCGTATACCCGCCGCCGCGGGCCGGCCTCCGACGGCTGCCAGGACGAGGTCACCAGGCCGTCCTTCTCGAGCCGCCGCAGCGCCCGGTACAGCGCCCCCGGGTCGGAGTGGTCGAAACCGAAGGCCCCGAGGTTCTCGGCGAGCTCGTAGCCATGAGCCTCGCCCTCTCGCAGGAGCAGCAGCAGGCAGGGCCGGACGAAATCCTTCGGCAGCCCGGAGCTCAGCGCTTGTGGCACCAGGGACCCTTGCTGACCATGTCGCTCTTGGCCACGAACCGCGTCTCCTCTCAGCCGCCGGCAACGCGGCCACAAGCCAGTTTATCTCCCCAATCCGGCGGCGCTGCTGCGCCTGGCAGGCAGCCGCTCGGAGCCATTCTCAGCTCGGCGTTAAGGTCGCGTCGGGCGGGTAGTAAGAGCGATGGAGCGAAGAGGAGGAGCGAAATGCCCGACGAGAAGGACGAGACAGGCTTGGACGAGGAGGACGTCCCGTCGACGCACTTGCACGCACACGGATCCGGGATCGAAGAGGCGAACGAGCGGCCGCGTGAAGAAGAAGTCGAGGGGGAACTGCTCGACGACGATCAGGACGATGCGGCCGAGGCCACCAACACGGGTGGGGCCACATCAGGTGGACCTCCGAAGCAGGACGCAGGCGAGGATCCCTCGAACGTCTGATACCGAGGGTCATTGATCTCAGCTGTTGGGGGCAGGCGGCAGATGCCGGCGCCCCAAACGCCCGGAACCACTCGGTCGCCGAATAGCTCGCGCAGCCGCCCCGCCCTGACCGTTGCGACCTCGGTCGCTCGCCTGGCGCGACGACTACCTGCGTCGTTCGGCGGCGTCCCGATTGCCGTGAGGCTCGGTTGGCGTTCGTCGGCCGGTGGCGCCCGTTCGGTCGCCTAGACCGCCCTGGTCGTCGCCCTCGCCCCCGGTTCCAGCGGTCTCCTCAATATCCGGGTTGTCTTTTTGCTTGGCTCCCTCGGCGCCTTCCTTGTCGGCGGCGTCGATGCCGTGCTTGCTCTGGGTCTCCTCGTCACGTTCCGAGTCCATATCTCCACCTTCGGGCGCGCGCCTACCCGGTGCTCCCGCGGACAAACCGATCAACGTTCGCGGCGGGCGGACGTCCATAAAGTGAATTTCGCTTTGAGTCTGCAAACTCCCGAGGCGGACCGACGTTCCCTCACGGTCGCGAGTATCGGCGCAAGTCGCGGTCTCGGACCGCGGCACGATGCGCGGCGATCCGCCCAGTGACCGCGCGATGGCGCGGATTGGCGACCGCGACGCGCCGCGCACGCAGATAGCGATCGAGGAAGGCGTCGATCCGGCGCTCGCCCTCGGCGAGGTCGGCGGCGCGGCGATCGAGCTCGGCGGTCCCGGCCCCGGTGAGCGCGTAGACCCGCCGCCGCGGGCCAGACTCCGACGGCTGCCAGGACGAGGTCACCAGGCCGTCCCTCTCGAGGCGCCGCAGCGCCCGGTAGAGCGCTCCCGGGTCGGAGTGATCGAATCCAAACACGGAAACGCTCTCGGCGAGCTCGTAGCCGTGGGCCTCGCCCTCGCGCAGGAGCAGCAGCAGGCAGGGCCGAACGAAATCCTTCGGTAGCCCTGAGCTCAGCGCGTGCGGCACCGCTTGTGCTTCCTGCTCAGTTGGACGCTGACCAAATCTCGACTCCTGCCGCCGTCGCCCGGCAGCGGCACGGAGCCAATCCGTGGCCGGCTTTGCGGTCCGGCCTCAGCCGGCTTCGGAGAAGCGGCGCTCGACCTCGGCCCAGTTGACGACGTTCCAGAACGCATCGAGGTAATCGGGGCGCTTGTTCTGGTATTTCAGGTAGTAGGCGTGCTCCCAGACGTCGACCCCGAGGAGCGGCGTCTGGCCGGCGGAGATTGGCGTGTCCTGGTTGGGAGTGCTGGTGACGGCGAGCCCGGAGCCGTCGTGGACCAGCCAGGCCCAGCCGGATCCGAACTGTCCGATGCCGGCGTTCTTGAACTCCTCCTTGAAGGCGTCGAAGGAGCCGAACTTGTCGTCGATTGCGGCGGCGAGGTCGCCCGACGGGGCGCCGCCGCCGTCGGGGCTCATGATCTGCCAGAAGAAGCTGTGGTTGGCGTGGCCGCCGGCGTTGTTGCGAACCGGGCCCTGCTTGTCGTCCGGCAGCGAGCCCAGGTTCTGAAGCACCTCGTCGACGTCTTTGTCGGCCCACTCGGTTCCCTCGAGCGCGGCGTTTGCCTTGTCGACGTAGGCCTGGTGATGCTTGTCGTGGTGAACGCGCATCGTCGCTTCGTCGATATGGGGCTCGAGCGCGTCGTAGCCGTAGGGCAGGTCGGGGACTTCGTAGGCCATTCTTCCTCCTCGATCGATTCCGGATGGAATCTAGCCGAGGACCGAGCAAAGCCCCGAGTCGCCCCATCAGGTGTCCTGCACGGCGACCGCGGGCGCGGAGAGCACGCAGGCCTCGACCGCATCCGGTTCGACGTGGGTGACCGCCAACCCGAGGGCCGCGGCCTTGGCCGGCAGATCGATCCTGGTCCAAGCGGAGAAGCGCCGTCGCAGGGTGGAGACGATGATCTCGTCGAACTCGCCACCGTGGACCGCGTCCTGGATCGCCGCGAGCGGGTTCGGATCGCCGACGTGGCCCTCGACCCTGCAACCGGCCGCGGCGCGCAACAGCGGCAGGGCCGCGCGCAGGTTCGCAACCGCCTCCTCGCGGCCGTGATCCTCGGGATCGACTACGCGGTGAAGCCCCGCGGCGGTCGCGGGAACGACGAGCTCGAACTCGACCGGACCTCGCCGGGCACGGTGGCGCACGGCCTCGAGCAGCGCCGGCGTCGCTGCGGTGCGGTTGGCGACGACGAGCACCCTGGCGGTGGCCGAGATCGAGCCCTGCACCCCGGCTCCAGCTTTTGTGGCAATCATCACGAGAGGATTATCAGCCGCTGCCCCGACCTACAAGCGGTTCCCGCTTATCGCTCGAATCGATATTTCGATGGATCGATCGCCGCGCGGCGGTGACACTCGTCGTCGAGGGCCCGCCCGCGGCCGGCGACTAGAGAGGGGTATCGCCGGCGTCGCGGACGAACTGGACGAAGCCGTCGACCACCGCCCGGGCCGGTCCGACCGAGGAGCGCAGGACGTGCCAATGCCGCGGGCCGGGTGGCCCGTCGACCTCGATCACCCCGAGCAGCCCGGCCTCGAGCTCGTCGGCGACGGTGTCACGAGAGACGAACGAGACGCCGAGCCCCGCCCGGGCCGCCTGCCGGATCGCTCCGTTGGAGCCGACGGTTAGTCCCTCGACCCGCAGCCCCTGCGAGGTCAGGAACTCCTCGTTGACGGCCCGCGTGCCCGAGCCCGGCTCGCGCAGCAGCCAGGTGCGGTCCGAGAGCTCCACGGTCGAGATCGCGGGCCCACCGGCGAGTGGATCGTCCGCGCTTGTGATCAGGACCAGCTCGTTGAGACGAAACGGGTGGGCCTCCATCCGCTCGGCGTCGGCCGGCGGGCGGCCGGCAAAGACGACGTCGGCCTCGTGGTCGGCGAGCATCTCGAGCACGCGGCCGCGGTTGCCGACGCTCAGGGTCAGCTCGAGCTCGGGCCGCGAAGCCGCGAACGAGCGCATCAGGGCCGGCACGAACGACTCGGCGGCGGTGGTCACCGCCCCGATGCGCAGGCTGCGCTCGGCGCTCGCGGCCGCCTCCTCGGCGGCCCGGCGCCCGTCCTCGAGCAACCCGATCGCATGCGCGGCGAAGGGAGCAAACGCGTCCCCCGCCGCGGTCGGGCGCACCCCGCGGCCCTGGCGCTCGAGCAGGTCGACGCCGAGCTCGCGCGAGAGCGCCGTGACCGCCGCTGAGACCGACGGCTGGGTGACGACCAGCTCGTCCGCCGCCTCGGTCACCGATCCGCTCCGGATCACGGCGAGGAAGCTGCGCAGCTGAGTCAGGGTGACCGACATCCGGTCGCCGATCATAGACGATAAATAGAAAAAGCACTAAGTAAACCAAGAGATATTTAGCTTGTGCTTTCTGTGTACTCCGTCTAGGGTCGTTGACCCGGTCAAATGGTTTCGGAGCAAAGGAGCGAGATGACGTCGGCCACCGAGCAGGATCAGACCGCGAGCAAGGACCGCTGGGCTGCGGGCGTCACCCCGTACGCGGAGATGGGCTACTGGGACCCCGACTACGAGCCCAAGGACACCGACATTCTCTGCGCCTTCCGGATCACCCCGCAAGAGGGCGTCGATGCGATCGAGGCGTCGGCGGCGGTCGCCGGAGAGTCCTCAACCGCGACCTGGACGGTGGTTTGGACCGATCGCCTGACACCGCACGAGCACTACCAGGCGAAGGCCTACCGCGTCGACGAGGTCCCCGGCACCCCCGGGCAGTACATCGCCTACATCGCCTACGACCTCGACCTGTTCGAAGAGGGCTCGATCGCCAACCTGACCTCGTCGATCATCGGCAACGTCTTCGGCTTCAAGGCGCTGAAGGCGCTGCGGCTCGAGGACATGCGGATCCCGCCGCACTATTTGAAGACCTTCCAGGGCCCGCCGCACGGGATCGTGATGGAGCGCGAGTACCTGGACAAGTTCGGTCGCCCGCTGCTCGGCGCGACGACCAAGCCCAAGCTCGGGCTCTCGGCGAAGAACTACGGCAGGGTCGTCTATGAGGCGCTGCGTGGCGGCCTCGACTTCACCAAGGACGACGAGAACATCAACTCGCAGCCGTTCATGCGCTGGCGCGATCGTTATCTGCACGCGATCGAGGCCGTCAACCACGCCTCCGCGGTGACCGGCGAGGTCAAGGGCCACTACATGAACGTGACCGCAGCGACGATGGAGGACATGTATGAGCGGGCCGAGTTCGCGAAGGAGCTCGGCAGCGTGATCATCATGATGGACCTGACGATCGGCTACACCGCGATGCAGTCGATGTCGAAATGGGCGCGTGCCAACGGCATGATCCTGCACCTGCATCGCGCCGGCCACGGCACCTACACGCGCCAGAAGACCCACGGTGTCAGCTTCCGCGTGATCGCGAAGTGGTGCCGGATGATCGGCGTCGACCACATCCACGCCGGGACCGTCGTCGGCAAGCTCGAGGGCGACCCCGGCATGATCAAGGGCTACTACGACGTCTGCCGGCAGCGCTTCAACCACGCCAACCCCGAAACCGGCCTCTACTTCGATCAGGACTGGGCGTCGCTTGCGCCCGTGATGCCGGTTGCCTCGGGTGGGATCCACGCGGGACAGATGCACCAGCTGCTGCACTACCTCGGCGAGGACGTGGTCTTGCAGTTCGGTGGCGGGACGATCGGTCACCCGATGGGCATCGCCGCCGGCGCGACCGCGAACAGGGTCGCGGTCGAGGCGATGATCAAGGCGCGCAACGAGGGCCGCGACTACTACCAGGAGGGCCCGGACATCCTCGCCCAGGCGGCCCGGGGCTGCCCCGAGCTCGATGCCGCGCTCGAGGTCTGGAAGGACATCACCTTCGACTTCGAGTCGACGGACACCGCAGACACGATCGCCACTCCGACGGCCACCAACTAGGTCGCCGGGTCGGCAAAGGAGATACCCAGTGAGGATCACCCAGGGCACGTTCTCGTTCTTGGACGACTTGACCGACGAGGAGATCGAGGCCCAGATCAGCTACGCGCTCGCCAACGATTGGGCGATCATGGTCGAGTACACCGACGATCCGCACCCCCGCAACAGCTTCTGGGAGATGTGGAAGCAGCCGGAGTTTGACCTCGAGCCCGGCGAGGCCGACGTGGCCCTGCGCGACGTCAACGCCTGCCGCGAGGCCTACCCGAACCACTACATCAAGGTGGTCTGTTACGACAGCTCGCTCGGCCGCCAGACCTCGGCGCTGAGCTTCATCGTCAACCGGCCGCCGGAGGAGCCCGGGTTCCGGCTCGAGCGCCAGGACAAGGCGGATCGTCAGATGCGCTACACGCTCCATCCGTACGCGCAGCGCGACCCGGTCGGGCGCCGCTACGGAAACCAGGGCAACCTGGCCACGACTCGCGACCCGGCGGCGGTCCAGGACGGGACGCCCGGCCGCGATTCGGCCACCGGTGGGCGGGATGGCGCTTCCGTGAACGGGGGCGACGATTCGTCGTGACCCCTCGCGGCCTCGACACCACCGGTAGACCGCTCGACCCGCGGGAGCGATCGGGCGGCAACGGGCGTGGCTCTCCGTCGTTCTCGGATCAGTTCGGCGGCAAGGTCGTGCGCCCGGCCACCGACGCGACGGCGGGGTCCGCGGTCGAGTCGGCCGACTTCTCGGCGGCTGTCGTCGGCGGCGAGGCCGACGTCCAGGCTGTCGTCCGCGACTCGCGGGTGCACGAGGTGCTCGAGCGGCTCGGCCGCGATCTGGTCGCGCTGGAACCGGTGAAGCAGCGGATCCGCGAGATCGCGGCGCTGCTGGTGATCGACAGGCTGCGCGAGGAGATGGGGCTCAGTTCCCAGCCGCCGACGCTTCATATGAGCTTCACCGGGAGCCCGGGCACGGGCAAGACGACCGTGGCCCTGCGGATGGCGGACATCCTTCACCGGCTCGGCTACATCGAGCAGGGCCACCTGATCTCGGTCACCCGCGACGATCTGGTCGGCCAGTACGTCGGCCACACCGCGCCGAAGACCAAGGACGTGGTCAAGCGGGCGATCGGCGGGATCCTGTTCATCGACGAGGCCTACTACCTGCACCGCCCGGAGAACGAGCGTGACTACGGCCAGGAGGCGATCGAGGTCCTCCTGCAGGTGATGGAGTCCGAGCGGCGCAACCTCGTCGTCGTCATGGCCGGCTATGCGGAGCCGATGGAGGGGTTCTTCCAGGCCAACCCGGGGATGGGCTCGCGAGTCGCCCACCACATCAGCTTCCCCGACTACAGCGAGGCCGAGTTGATGCAGATCGCCGGCCTGATGGTCGACCGGCAGGGGTATGAGCTTTCCGAAGATGCCGCCGTTGCCTTGCGCGACTACATCGGGGCTCGGCTCGAGCGCCCGCGCTTCGCCCACGGACGCAGCATCCGCAACGCGATCGAGCGGGCGCGGATGCGCCAGGCCGTGCGGCTGTTCGACTCGACCCGCAAGCTCACCAGAGAGGACCTGGTAACGATCGAGGCCGAGGACATCCTGCGGAGCTCGGTCTTCGGGGAGGCCAGATGAATCCGGTCGACCAAACGCAGGAGGACCGCATGTCTCGACCGGTGATCCTCGGCGTCGTCGGCGACTCCGGCGCCGGGAAGACGACGATCACCCGGGGGCTGGTCGGGATCCTCGGCGAGCAGCAGGTGACCGCCGTCTCAACCGACGACTACCACCGCTATGACCGCAAGCAGCGGGCCGAGCACAAGATCACGCCGCTCCACCCGGACTGCAACTACGTCGACATCCTCTCCCAGCACCTTGGGCTGCTGAGAAACGGAGACCCGATCCTCAAACCGGTGTACCAGCACGCCGACGGCACCTTCGGGCCGCCCGTCTACGTGACCCCGAAGCCGTTCACGATCGTCGAGGGGCTGCTCGGCTACCACACCGAGGAGATGCGCGGCTGCTACGACGTGCGGGTCTTCCTCGCCCCGCCGGAGGAGCTGCGCCGCAAGTGGAAGGTCCAACGCGACTGCTCACGCCGCGGCTACACGACCGACGAGGTGCTGATGGAGCTCGATCGGCGCGAGTCCGACTCCGCTCAGTTCATGCGCCCCCAGGAGCGCCACGCCGACATGGTCGTCTGCTTCAGCGAGGGCGAGAGCGGCGACCCGCACGCGCTCGACGCGGAGCTCGTCATGCGCGACTCGCTTCCCCAGCCAGACCTCTCCCTGATCGGCGGCAAGGAGGGCGCGATCACGATCGAGGAAGGCGATTCCGGACGGCACCTGGGCATCTCCGGTCAGATCGAGCGCGAGCAGGCCGCCGAGATCGAGGAGGCGATCTGGGAAAAGCTTCATTTCGCCTCCCACCTGCGCTCCGAGCGGCTCGGCGAGTTCACGATCGGCAACGATGTCCACCGCTCCGAGTCGCTGGGCGTCGCGCAACTTCTGATCCTCTACCACGTGGTCACGGCGAAGGCCGTCGTCGCCCTCGGCGGCTCGGGCGCCCGTTCGGAGGAACCGGTTCCGGTCGAGTCGTGATGGCACGTTCCGTGCGACCGATCATGCTCGGCGTCGTTGGCGATTCGGCGGCAGGCAAGACGACGATCACCCGCGGCCTGGTGCGGGTGCTCGGCGAGGACCAGGTCACCCACGTGTGCAGCGACGATTACCACCGCTATGACCGCAGGCAGCGAGCCGACATGGGCATCACCCCGCTGCACCCGGACTGCAACTACATCGATATCGCCGCCCAGCATCTCGAGCACCTGCGGCGCGGCGAGCCGATCATGAAGCCGGTCTACCGCCACGCCGACGGCACCTTCGGGCCGCCGGTCTACGTCGAGCCTCACGATTTTGCGGTGGTCGAGGGCCTGCTCGGCTACCACACCGCGGAAATGCGAGAGTGCTATGACGTGCGCGTCTACCTCGCTCCCCCCGAAGACCTGAGGCGCCAGTGGAAGGTCCAGCGCGACTGCTCGCGCCGCGGCTACACGACCGACGAGGTGCTGGCCGAGCTCGATCGCCGCGAGCACGACTCGGCGGCCTTCATCCGGCCGCAGGGCCACCATGCCGACATGGTCGTGTCGTTCGCGCCGGGCGAGCACGTCGAGCAGGAGCAGCTCGACGCCGAGCTGATCCTGCGCGACGCTCTCCCGCACCCCGATCTGTCGCCGTTCATCCGCGGCAACGGCCGCGGGATCACGGTCGAGGAGCGCAGCGGCGAGCGTCACGTCCAGATCCCGGGCGACATCGACGCCGAGCGCGCCGCCGGGATCGAGGAGGCGATCTGGGATCGCCTTCACTTCGCGACCCACCTGCGCTCCCAGCGTCTCGGCGAGTTCACGATCGGGACCAACCTGCACCGCTCCGAGTCGCTGGCCCTGGTTCAACTGCTGATCCTCTACCACATGGTCACGGCGCGAGCCGCAATCGCGCTCGGCGGCGACGGCACCCGCGGCACGGCGGAACGTCAAGCCCCGGAGCCTGCGGTGCAAGCGTGAGCGAGCCGACCGTCACCGGCCGGCCGGGCCCCGAGGTGACCGCGACCGCCGCGAACGGGGGCGAACGGCTCGCGGTCGACACGATCCGCACCCTGGCGATGGACGCGGTCGAGGCCGCCAACTCGGGTCACCCGGGCATGCCGATGGCGATGGCGCCCACCGCCTTCTTGCTCTACACGCGGTTCATGAGCCACAACCCCCGCGACCCGCGCTGGCCCGACCGCGACCGGTTCGTGCTCTCGGCGGGGCACGGGTCGATGCTCCTGTACAGCGCCCTCCACCTCTCCGGCTACGACCTGCCGCTGGATCAGCTGAAGCGCTTTCGCCAGTGGGATTCGAAGACGCCCGGCCACCCCGAGCGCGACCGCGTCAACGAGACGCCCGGGGTCGAGGCGACCACCGGCCCGCTCGGCCAGGGCCTCGGAAACGCCGTCGGCATGGCGCTCGCCGAGCGCTTCCTGCGCGAGCACTTCGGAGAGGAGGTGATCGATCACCGCGTCTTCGGGATCTGCTCGGATGGCGACCTGCAGGAGGGCCTCTCGCACGAGGCCGCGTCGCTCGCCGGGCACCTCGGCCTCGGCCGACTGGTGTTCCTCTACGACGACAACTCGATCCAGCTCGACGGCCCCACCGAAGAGTCCTTCTCGGAGGACGTCCCTACCCGTTTCGGCGCCTACGGCTGGCACACGCTCACCGTCGAGGACGCCAACGACCTCGAGCAGCTCTCCGCCGCGATCGCCGCCGGGTTGGCCGAGAGCGCCCGGCCGACCCTGATCGCGGTCAAGTCGATCATCGGCTGGCCGGCGCCGAACCGCCAGAACACCTCCAAGGCCCACGGAGCGCCCCTGGGGGCAGATGAAGTGCGCGCGACCAAGGAGCTGCTCGGCTGGGACCCGGACGCCGAGTTCATGGTCCCGGCCGAGGTCTATGAGCTGTTCTCCCAGGTCGAGCGGGGAGGCGCCCTGCAGGCCGAGTGGGAGCAGCGCTACGAAGCCTGGCGGGCCGAGCGTCCCGACCTCGCGACCGAGTGGGACGGCGCTTGGAGCGATCCCCCGAGGGCGCTGCCGGGCCTTGCAGAGGCGCTGCCCGTCTTCGAGCCGTCCGAGGCCCAGGCGATGGCCACCCGTACCGCCGGCGGCAAGGCGATGGAGGCGTTCGCCCCGTTCACCCCGACCATGGTCGGGGGCGCCGCCGACCTGGCCGGGTCGACGAAGACCGAGTTCCCGGCCGAATCGGCCTACACCAGGCAGGCGGCCGGACGCAACATGAAGTTCGGCGTCCGCGAGCACGCGATGGGGGCGGCGGTCAACGGGATGTCGCTCCACGGAGGGATCCTGAAGCCCTACGGCTCGACCTTCCTCGTGTTCTCGGACTACATGCGCCCCGCGATCCGGCTCTCGGCGCTGATGGAGCTGCCCACCGTCTGGGTGTTCAGCCACGACTCGATCGGCGTCGGCGAGGACGGACCGACCCATCAGCCGATCGAGCACTACGCGGCGCTGCGGGCGATCCCCGGGCTGACCGTGATCCGCCCGGCCGATGCGAACGAGACCGCCCGCGCCTGGGCGGTGGCGCTCGAGGCCGAGGGCCCGGTCTGCCTGCTGCTCACGCGACAGGACCTACCGGTGCTTGATCCTCACCGGCCCGGGGCCGCCGACGGGGTCGCGCGCGGCGGCTACGTGCTCGCCGAGGGGCGCGAGGGCGATCCCGACGCTGTCATCGTCGCCAGCGGCTCGGAGGTGTCGGTCGCGCTCGACGCCCGCACGCTGCTCGCCGGCGAGGAGGTCGAGGCGAGGGTGGTCTCGATGCCGTCCTGGGAGCTGTTCGAGGCCCAGGACGCCGCCTATCGCAGCTCGGTCCTACCACCCGGGACGCCGACCCTCTCGGTCGAGGCGGGCGTCGCACAGGGATGGTCGCGCTACGCGGACGCCTTTGTCTCGCTCGAACGCTTCGGAGCGAGCGCCCCCGGCGCCGAGGTCTTCACCGGCCTCGGGATCACCGCCGAGGCCGCGGCGGGCGCCGTCCGCACGCTGGTCGCACCGGCCAGCGAGGGCGGGGCCCGATGACCGCCCGCCGTTCCGAGGCCGCGGGGACCGCCGCCGAGATGGTCGCTCCCGGCAAGGGAATCCTCGCCGCCGACGAGAGCAACCCGACGATGACGAAGCGGCTCGACAGCGTCGGGGTCGAGTCGACCGCCGACAACCGGCTCCGGTTCCGCGAGCTGCTGGTCAACACGCCCGGGGCGGCCGACCAGATCAGCGGGGTGATCCTCTATGACGAGACGATCCGCCAGCAAAGCGCGGACGGCACCCCGTTCGCCCAGCTGATCGAGCTCCGCGGGATGATCCCCGGGATCAAGGTCGACACCGGGGCGAAGCCGCTCGCCGGGTCCGAGGGAGAGACGGTCACCGAGGGCCTCGACGGCCTTCGCGACCGCCTCGCCGAGTATCGCGAGCTCGGCGCCCGGTTCGCCAAGTGGAGGGCGGTGATCGCGATCGGCGACGGCCACCCGAGCGCCAACGCGATCTCGGTCAACGCCCACGCCCTGGGCCGCTACGCGGCGCTCTGCCAGGAGGCCGAGATCGCCCCGATCGTCGAGCCCGAGGTGCTGATGGACGGCGATCACTCGATCGAGCGCTCCGAGCAGGTCACCGGGGAGACCCTGCGGGCGGTGTTCGCCGAGCTCGTCGACCAGGGGGTCGAGCTCGAGGCGATGGTGTTGAAGCCGAACATGGTGCTCTCCGGCTATGACGCAGCCGAGCAGGCCGGGATCGACGAGGTCGCCGAGCGCACCCTGGCGCTGTTTCGCCGCGTCGTCCCCGCGGCGGTCCCGGGGATCACCTTCCTGTCCGGCGGCCAGAGCGACGAGCGCGCCAGCGCCCGGCTGAGCGCGATGAACGCGATCGGCGGCGTGCCCTGGCAGCTGAGCTTCTCCTACGGCCGCGCCCTGCAGGCCGCACCGCTCGAGGCCTGGGGGGGCGAGGAGGCAAACGCCGGGGCGGCCCAGGCCGCCTTCGCCCACCGGGCGCTGTGCAACGGCGAGGCCCGCTACGGGCGCTACACCGAGGCGGTCGAGCGGGACGCGCAGCCGACCCTCGACTGAGCGACCCCGAGGCCGAGCGGCATCGACCGTGGCGCTACGCCACGGAATCTGCCGCTCGGCGGGGGGACGGGGGCTCACCGCGCCGGATCGCCTCCAAGTCCTCGGGCGTGTCGACGTCGTCGGCACGGCACAGATGCCCGACCTCGAGCGTGAACACGCCGCGGCGTTCGAGCAGCCCGCGAGCGCCGGTGTCGCCGCGCAGCTGCGCCACCTCGGCGTAGAGCTCGCGCTTGATCAACACCGGGTGACCGGGGGCGCCGTCATAGGTAGCCCGCGCCGAGGGTTCGGCTCGATCCAGCTGATCGAGGATCGCGGCGATCACCTGGGGGGTGATCAGGGGCTGGTCGGCGAGCGTGATCAACACCGCGTCCGCCTCGGCGAGCGCCGCGATCCCGGCCCGCAGCGAGGCCGCAACACCCTCGTCCCAGCCGGGCGCGAGGACGACCTCGAGCCCGTCGAGATCGGCGCCGGCGCGGACCCGTTCGGCCTCGGCCCCGAGCACGACAACGATCCGCTCGATCGCCGGCACCGCGAACATCGCGGCGAGCGCATGATCGATCAGCGGCCGCCCATCGAGCTCGGCGAGCTGCTTCGGGCCTCCGAACCGGCTGCCGGCGCCGGCAGCGAGGACCAGACCTCCGATCACACCGCCAGCCTGACCGCTTCGGGCTCGACATGCAAGGGGCCCGCCTCGGCGGCGGGCCCCGGTGCAGGCTTGCGACTCGCTCGGACCGTCAGATCTGGATGCAGACCGCCTTGGTCTCGGTGTAGTTCTCGAGCGCCTCGGCACCCATCTCGCGACCCCATCCGGACTCCTTGTAGCCGCCGAATGGCAGCGCCGCATCGAAGACGTTGTAGCAGTTGATCCACACCGTTCCGGCACGGAGCTCCTTCGCGGCCCTGTGCGCCTTCGAGAGGTTGTCAGTCCAGATTCCGGCAGCGAGACCGAAGTTCGTATCGTTGCCGGCCTTCGGGACCTCGGCGACATCGTCAAACGGCGTCACCGTGACGACCGGACCGAAGATCTCCTCGCACTCGACCTTCATGCCGGGAGTGGTCTCCGCGAGCACGGTGGGCTCGACGAAGTACCCGGGGCGGTCCATCGCCTTGCCACCGGCCACCGCGCGCGCCCCTTCCTCGTTCCCGGAATCCAGGTATCCGGAGACCCGCTCTTGCTGTTCGAGCGAGACCATCGGGCCCATCTCGGTGCTCGGGTCGAGGCCCGAGCCCACCTTGAGCTGCTTGGCGTGGTCGGCGACGCCCTCGAGCACCTGGTCGTAGGAATCGCGCTCGACGAACAACCGCGAGCCGGCCGCACAGCACTGCCCGTGGTTGAAGAAGATCGCGTTCGCGGCACCCGGGATCGCGGTCTCCATGTCGGCATCGCCGTAGACCACGTTCGGCGACTTGCCGCCCAGCTCCAGCGTCACCTTCTTCAGGTTGCCGGAGGCCGCCTGGACGATCAGCTTGCCGACCTCGGTAGAGCCGGTGAAGGCGATCTTGTCGACGTCGTCGTGGGCGGCAAGCGCCGCGCCGGCCGTCTCGCCATAACCGGTGACGATATTGACCACGCCCTCGGGCACTCCCGCCTCGAGGATCAGCTCACCGAGCCGTAGCGCCGAGAGCGGCGTCTGCTCGGCGGGCTTGAGGATGATCGTGCAGCCGGAGGCCAGGGCCGGGCCGAGCTTCCACGCCGCCATCAACAGCGGGAAGTTCCAGGGGATGATCTGGCCGACGACCCCAACCGGCTCGCGCAGGGAGTAGGCGTGCCACTCGGCGTCGGGCATGTAGGGAACCGACGGCGCGATCGTCTCGCCGCCGAGCTTCGTCGTCCACCCGGCGTAGTAGTGGAAGTTGTCGGCGGCGAGCGGGATATCGGCGGCCTGCGCAATCCCGAACGGCTTGCCGTTGTCGAGCGTCTCCAGCGCCGCGAGCTCATCGCCGTGCTCGAGAATCAGGTCGCCGATCCGGTGGATCGCTCGACCGCGCTCTGATGGGCTCATCCGCGTCCACGGCCCCTCATCGAATGCCGCTCGCGCGGTCTTCACTGCCCGGTCGATGTCCTCGGAGTCACCCTCGGCAACGTTCGAGAGCGTTTCGCCGGTGGCCGGGTTGAACACCTCGAAAGTCTTTCCGCTGGCGGAGTCGACCCAGTCCGCGCCGATCAACATCGGTCGGTCTCGTCCGACGAATTCGCGCGCGTGCTCGTCAACCTGCATCTCCGTGGCCATCTGGCTCCTCCTGATCGTTGTTCATAGTCACCGGTACCCGTTGGGGCGAGTCACAACCGGTTCAGACGAGTGCCACCCGATACCTGGGCCGATCCGCCACAATCCGAGCGTGACTTCGAAGCCGCATCAGCTCGAGGCGCTTCGCGACGCCCACGACCGGCCGATCACCGACCTGCGGGTCTCCGTCACCGATCGCTGCAACTTTCGCTGTCGGTACTGCATGCCGGCCGAGGGCATGCCCTGGCTCGATCGCTCCGAGATCCTCAGCTTCGAGGAGATCGAGCGCCTGGTCCGGGTGCTCGCCGGACTCGGGGTCACCGATGTCCGCCTGACCGGAGGCGAGCCGCTGGCGCGGCGCCAGTTCCCGCGCCTGGTCGCGATGCTGCGCTCGATCGAGGGGATCGCCGATCTCTCGCTGACCACCAACGGCTATCTGCTCGAGCGCGACGCGGCGGCCCTGGTCGACGCCGGCATCGATCGCGTCAACGTCTCGATCGATTCCCTGGCCCGGGACCGCTTCCACGAGATCACCCGCCGAGACGCGCTGCCGCAGGTCCTGCGCGGACTCGAGGCGATCGCCGCCTTCGAGCGGGTGCGCCCGATCAAGGTCAACGCGGTGGCGATGCGCGACTTCACCGAGCACGAGGTGGAGCGCTTCGCCGAGCTCGCCCGCTCGAGCGACTACCAGGTGCGCTTCATCGAGTTCATGCCGCTCGACGGCGACCGCAACTGGGAGCCGGGCTCGGTGCTCACCGGCGACGAGCTGCGCGCACTGATCGACGCGATCCATCCGCTGGTTGAGCTCCCGCGCGAGCCACACGCAACCGCGCGGGTGTTCCGCTTTCGCGATGGCGCCGGTGAGATCGGCTTCATCAATCCCGTCTCCGAGCCCTTCTGCGCCGACTGCAACCGGATCCGCCTGACCGCCGACGGCAAGCTGCGCACCTGCCTGTTCTCGATCAGCGAGACCGACCTGCGCGAGCCCCTGCGCGCCGGCGCCGACGACGGCGAGGTCGAGCGAGTCATCCGGGAGGCGGTCTGGCGCAAGGAGCTCAAGCACCGCGTCAACGAGCCCGGGTTCGTGCCCCCGCCGCGGACGATGAGCGCAATCGGCGGCTGAGCCGGCTGGCTCAGACCGGTGTCGGACGTTGCTCGGCCTGCAGCCGCAACTCGGCGAGCTTGCGAGCGCGCCGGGCGGCCCCGCGGTCACCCTCGCCGGCGGAGACGATCGACCCCTTCATCAGGATGTGCCACTCGCGTGCGAGCGCCTCGGGTTGCGCGATCCCGGCTTCGCGGGCGAGCAGGGCGACGAACTCGCGGATGTCGGCCAGGTAGGCGACCGCCGCCTGGTGCAGGGGATCCTCGGGGTCGGGGTGCTCGAGCATCACGTTGACGAACGAGCACCCCTCGAAATCCGGGCGCTGAAACCACTCGTCGAAGACGTCGAAGACCACCAGCAATCGCTCCCTGGGGTCCGAGGCGCGGCCCATTACCTCAGCCTGCAGCCAGGCGCGAGTCCACAGCTCGGCGCGTCGCTCGAGCACCGCCAGGACCAGCTCCTGCTTGGAGCCGAAGCGCCGGTAGAGCGTCTGTCGCGCAACCCCGGACTGGGCGATGATCTCGTCGATCCCGACCGCCTGGATCCCACGCCGGCAGAACAGCTGATAGGCGGTGTCGAGAATCTGCTCGCGAGCGTCGCGTGCAACCTCGCCGCCCCGTCCCCGCACGACACCGGCGTCGCTCAGCTCCGCCACCCGGCCCACGATAGCGCGCGGTCTGGCTGTAGGCTGCCGGCGACCGGTGCGGTTGGGGCGAGGCCGGGCTGCAAAGCGAGGACGGGAGAGCGAGTTGAGTTCGAGGTTGTTCGCAGGGACGCTGGCGCTGGTCGCATGCCTGGCCGTATCCACCACCGCTGTCGCTGCCGCCGGCGCCGGCCCGGCCCAGCCGGCGGCGAAGGCGGCGAAGGCGAAGAAGCTCAAGGTCCGCTCCACCGGCCAGAAGAAGATCCTGCGCAAGCGGGCGATCACGGTCAAGGTGAGCGCGAAGCGCACCGGCAAGCTGAAGCTGAGAACCAAGTCGACGACCTTCGACAGCCGCGACCCGATCAAGCTGGCGAAGCCGAAGAAGCTGAGGCTGAAGGCGGACGCGAAGGGAAGGACCGCAAAGCTGCGCCTGACCGCCAAGGGACGCAACCGGATCAAGTCGTGTGAGGCGCGCAAGATCACCGTCAGCGCCAAGGGCGCCAAGGCCAGGTTCAAGCTGCGACGCAATACCAAGCGCTGCGCGCCGAAGCCGATCGATCTCAGTCGAGCCGATCAGTGCGATCTGATCGGGGTCGATGACGGCGTCAGCCAGGCGGACCGACTCTGCCTGTTGCCGTTCCCCGACAACTTCCACACGGTCAAGGACAAGTCGACGGACACTGGGCGGCGGGTCGCCTTCGACGACGGCGCGATGCCCCGGAACGCGAGCGGCCAGCCGATCAGCGCCGCCGCCTACAACCTCAACGACGGCTTCAGCCCCGGCCAGGCGATCACGCTCAAGGTGCCGGGCCTCAACACGCCCGAGGCGCTCGCACAGACCAACCCGGTCGGGCTCGCCGACCTCGGCCGCTACACGAAGAAGAACTCGCCGGTGGTGGTGGTCGACATGACCACCAACAAACGCTGGCCGATCTGGGTCGAGATCGACTCGAACTCATCAACCCCCGAGCGCACCGCGCTGCTGATCCATCCGGCGAAGAACTTCGACTCCGGCCATCGCTACGCGGTTGCTTTGCGCAAGGTGCGCGACGGCGCCGGCAATCGGCTCGAGGCCCCCGAGGGGTTTCGCTACTACCGCGACGACCTGCCCTCGGGCGAGGCCCCGATCAACGACCAGCGCAAGCGCTTCGACCAGGTCTTCCGGGCGCTTCGCAAGGACAAGGTCAAGCGCCGGTCGCTCTACCTCGCCTGGGACTTCACCGTCGCCAGCGACGAGAACATCGCCGGTCGCATGCTCGACATCCGCGACGACGCCTTCGCCCAGCTCGGCGACACGAACCTCGCCGACCGGACCGTGCAAGGGACCGCGCCGGCGTTCACCGTCGACAGCGTCGTCACCGACCCCGAGCCCGAGATCGCCCGGCGGGTGACCGGGACCTTCACCGTGCCCTGTTATCTGACCAACAACTGCGAGCCGCCGGCGACCTTCACCCTCGACTCGTCCGGAAACCCGATCCAGCAGGGGACCTATGAGGCGAACTTCGACTGCATCGTTCCCCACGCCGCGGTCGACGACCCCGGCGCGACGCCGGGACGCGCCTCGCTCTACGGCCACGGCCTGCTCGGCTCGGCCTCCGAGGTCGGGAGCTCGCCCCAGCGCTCGCTCGCCCAGGCGCACGGCTTCGTCTTCTGCGCCACCGACACGATCGGCTTCTCCGAGGGCGACATCCCGAATACGATCGGGATCCTCCAGAACCTTGGCCGCTTCCCGCAGCTGGTCGACCGCAGCCAGCAGGGCTTTTTGGACGGGCTGCTGCTGGGCCGGTTGATGATCAGCCCCGACGGGCTGGTCAGCGATCCCGCCTTCCAGCAGGGCGGCGCGCCGGTGATCGACACCTCGAGGCTCTACTACAACGGCAACAGCCAGGGCTCCACCCTCGGCGGCGGTCTGACCGCGGTCGCGCCCGACTTCACCAGGGCCTCGCTGGGGGTCCCGGCGATGAACTACTCGGTCCTGCTCAACCGCTCGATCGACTTCGACATCTATAAGGCGATCCTCGATCCCGCCTATCCGGACCCGCTCACCCAGGAGCTCGCGCTCTCGCTGATCCAGATGCTGTGGGACCGCAGCGAGACCAACGGCTATGCGCACCGGATGACCGACGACCCGCTGGCGAACACGCCCCCGCACGAGGTGCTGCTCAACGTCGCCTTCGGCGACCATCAGGTGACCACCTGGCAGGCCGACGTCGAGGCGCGCACGATCGGCGCCGAGATCCACGCGCCGGTCGTCTACGAGGGCCGCTGGCCCGGCGTCGACGTCGCCTGGGACATCCCGCGGATCGGTGCCTACCCGTTCGCGGGCTCGGCGATCGTCTACTGGGACAGCGGGCCGGTGCGACCCGATCCGACCAGCCCAGGTGACGTGCTCGGGACCGATCCGCCGCCGCTCACCAACACCCCGAACACCACCGGCGAGGACCCGCACGGGCTCCCGCGCCAGGCCGCCGCCGAGCAGCAGATGGTCTCGGAGTTCCTGCGCCCGAACGCGCAGAGCTCGATCTCCGACACCTGCCTCGGCGCGCCGTGCTTCGCGGGAGGCTTCACCGGACCGTAGTTCGAGCCGGTCACGCAATTCGGGTGCTGCCTATGCAATGCTTAGGCAGCAAATGCCTGAGCAGCTCACCCTCGGCGAGGCGGCCCGGATGCTCGGCGTCAGCGCCGACACGCTGCGGCGCTGGGACCGCTCCGGACGGCTGACGACGAGCCGCGACGAGCGCAACCGGCGGCTGGTCTCGGTTGACGAGGTCCGCCGGCTCGGCGGCGCGCCGGAGCGCCACCACGCCGGCGATGAGCTCTCGGCGCGCAACCGGCTGCCGGGGATCGTCCGCTCGGTCGAGGTCGAGGGCGTGCTGGGGCTGGTCGAGATCGAGGCGGGCCCGTTCCAGGTCACCGCTGCGATCACCCGCGATGCGATCGAGGAGCTCGGCCTCGAACCGGGTGTGGAGGCGACCGCGATGGTCAAGGCGACGTCGGTGATGGTGATCAGAGGAGGAGCGGGCGGATGAGAGCCGGTGTGGATTCGATGCGGCTGGCGGCGGCGCTGGTGGCGTCCATCGCCGTTGTCGCTGTCGGCTGCGGCGACGACGACTCGGAGAGCTCGGGCGATTCGGCCGGCTCTCAGACCGAGCTCACCGTCTCTGCGGCCGCGTCGCTCACCGACGCGTTCGACGTCTACGCCGACTCCACCGACGGCGAGGACCGGTTCTCGTTCGCGGGCTCGGATGAGCTCGCGGCGCAGATCCGCCAAGGCGCCAAGCCGGACGTGTTCGCGTCGGCCAACACCACCTATCCTGACGAGCTCTTCGACGAGGGGCTGGTCGAAAAGCCGGTCGAGTTCACCCGCAACCAATTGGTGATCGCGATTCCGGCCGACGGGTCGGAAATCAGCTCGATCGACGACCTCGCGGCGCCCGATCTGGACCTGGTGATCGGGGCCAAGGGCGTCCCGGTCGGCGACTACACGCGCGAGACGATCGCCAAGCTCCCGGCGGCAGAGGCCGACGCGATCGTCGCCAACGTGCGGTCGGAGGAGTCCGACGTCAAGGGCGTGGTCGCCAAGGTCGCTCAGGGCGCCGCCGACGCCGGCTTCGTCTATGCGTCCGACGTCGCCGCCGCCTCCGACGAGCTCGGTCAGGTCGAGCTCCCGACGAAGCTCGAGCCCGTGGTCGCCTATGGGATCGCCGTGGTCGAGGGGGCGGAGGAGCCCGAGCTCGCGCAGCGGTTCATCGACGGTCTGCTCGCCCCCGAGGGCCAGCAGATCCTCGAGGACGCGGGGTTCTTGCCGCTCGAGTGAGAGCCCGCTGGTTTCCGGTCCTGCTGGTCGCGGCGCTCGGGCTGACGCTCGCCTTCCTCACCGTTCCGATCGCGGCGATCTTCCTCCAGGTCGGGCCCGGCGAGCTGATCGACAGCCTCGGCGAGCCGCAGGCGACCGATGCGCTGCAGCTCAGCCTGCTCACCTCGGGCATCGCGCTGGCGCTGATCCTCTGCTTCGGCACCCCGGCCGCCTACCTGCTCGCGACCCGGACCTTTCGCGGCCGCTCGGTGGTGATCACCCTGCTCGAGCTGCCGCTGGTCCTGCCGCCGGCGGTCGCCGGGATCGGCTTGCTGGCGGCATTTGGCCCGGGCGGGGTGATCGGTGGGGCGATCGCCGACGCCGGCATCCGGCTCGTGTTCGAGACCGCGGGCGTCGTCGTCGCGCTCACCTTCGTCGCCAGCCCCTTCTATCTTCGCCAGGCCCAGGCGGCGTTCGAGGCGGTCGATCCGACCTGGATCCAGGCCTCGAGGACGCTCGGGGCGAGCGAGGCCAGGACCTTCGCCAGGATCGCCGTGCCGGCGGCGGTCCCGGGTCTGGCCGCGGGCACAGCGCTCGCCTGGGGGCGGGCGCTGGGAGAGTTCGGCGCGACCCTGGTCTTCGCCGGCTCGTTTCAGGGAATCACGCAGACCGCGCCGCTGGCGATCGTCGAGCTCGTCGGTAGCGATTACTCGGCGGCGCTGGCGCTCTCGGCGGTGCTGGTCGCGGTCTCGACGGCGCTGCTGCTGAGCGTCAAGCTGGTGATCGGGCGGACCTCGGCCGCCGGGCGCGCGACGCCCGTCTTCCTCGATGCTTCGGGCTGAGCTCGAGGGGGCTCTCGGCGACTTCAGGCTCGAGGCCGAGCTCGAGGTCGAGCCCGACCGCTGCCTCGCCCTGGTCGGGCCGTCCGGCGCCGGCAAGTCCTCGCTGCTGCGGATGCTCGCCGGGCTGATCCGGCCGCGGCGCGGCAGGATCGAGTGCGGCGGGACCGTCTGGCACGACACCGAGGCGCGTATCGATCTGGCGCCCGAGCGCCGTGGCTGCGGTTACCTGTTCCAGGACTACGCGCTCTTCGGGCACATGAACGCCTGGCGCAACGTCGCCTACTCGCAACAGCGCGTCCCTCGCTCGGCGCGCCGCGAGCGTGCGCTCGCGATCCTGGACCGCTTCGGGGTAGCCTCACGAGCCGATGCCCGGCCGGCGACCCTGTCCGGGGGCGAGCGCCAGCGGGTGGCGCTCGCGCGGGCGCTCGCATCGCGTCCCAAGGCGCTGCTGCTCGACGAGCCGCTCTCGGCGCTCGATGCGACCACTCGCGCCCAGGCGAGCCGGCAGCTGCTGGCGCTGATGGCCGAGGCGGCGGTCCCGACCGTCCTGGTCACGCATGACTTCGACGAGGCCGCCGCGATCGCCGATCGCCTCGCGGTGATCGAGGCCGGGCGCATCGTGCAGCGCGGCACGGCCGAGGAGCTCGCGGCCGGCCCGGTCTCGGCCTTCGTCGCCGACCTCACCGGCGCCGTCGTGCTTGCCGGCGAAGCCCGGCCCGAGCCCGGTGGCCTGACCCTGGTCGTCCTCGACGGCGGCGGCGAGGCGCTCAGCAGCGACTCGTGCACCAGCGGCAGGGTCGCGATCAGCGTCCATCCATGGGAGATCACGCTCGAGGTCGCCGACGCCGTCGGCCCGAGCTCGGCCCGAAACCACCTGCCCGGCACGGTCAGCTCGGTGCTGCGGCTCGGCAACCGGGTCCGGGTCGGGATCGACGCCGCCCAGCCCCTGGTCGCCGAGGTCACCCCGGCCGCAAGCGATGAGCTCGGGCTGGGGCCGGGGCGGCGGGTGGTCGCGAGCTGGAAGGCGACCGCGACCCGGATCGTCGCCGCGCGCTGACTACGGTGTCGGGGACGACACCGTCTGACCAAGGAGCGCCAGTGAACGCACGCGAGTGGATCGACGCCTTCTCGGCCGAGCTCGGCATCGACGCGCCCACCAACGACGAGATCGAGGCCATCCTCGACCTCGCCGCGGTCGCAGCGCACGCGTCCGAGCGGATCGCCGCCCCGGTCGCCTGCTGGGTCGGCGGCCGCGTCGGCGCCTCCTTGGAGGAGCTGCAGTCGGCCGCGCAGCGGGTCGGCGGACCCGTCGACGAGGCCTGATGCGGGTCGACGAGCTCTGGCGCTACCCGGTCAAGGGACTGCGCGGCGAGCAACGCGAATCGCTCGAGCTCGCCGCCGACGGCGTCCCCGGCGACCGCGCTCTGCGGGTCGTCGACGAGCGCGGAATCGTCACCGGGAGGCGCAAGCAGCGGATGATCGGCCTGCCGGCGACCCTCGACGACCGCGGCGAGCCCGTCGTCGACGGCCATCCATGGGGATCGGTCGAGGCGGCTGGGGCGATTCGTGAGGTCGCCGGGCCCGCCGCGCGGCTGTCGCGATCGTCGGGCGGTCACGAATACGACGCTGCCCAGATCCTGCTGCTCAGCGTCGGCTCGGTTGACCAGCTCGGCTATGACCGCCGCCGCTTTCGGCCCAACATCCTGATCGGCGGCGGCGACGGCCCGGTCGAGCAGGGGTGGCTCGGACACCGGGTCCGCGTCGGCGAGGCGGTGCTCTCGGTCGACGAGCCATGCGAGCGCTGCGTGATCACGACGATCGACCCGGACACGATCGAGATCGACCTCGACGTGCTCAAACGAGCCAACGCCGAGCTCGGCGGGACCATGGGCGTCTACTGCAGCGTGGTCGAGCCCGCCACGGTGCGCACGGGCGACCGGGTCGCCCTTGTGTGAAAATCGTGCCGGCGCCGCCGGCGCCAGCCAATGGCCGGCTCCGAGAAGGTCACCCGGCCGGCGGCTAGGCGGCCGCGACGCACTCGAGTCCTGCGACCTCGATCGCCTGCTCTGCGGAGCCGAAGGCGGAGAACTCGACGATCAGCCCATCGCGAAACCTGACCAGGTGGGCGCCACCGACGGCCACCTCCACCCCGCTGCCTGCGCCGCGACCCGAGAAGCGAACCTCGGCGACGACGCAGTCGCCACACACCATCGTCCGCTGCGCCTCGATCTCTAGCTGCTCCCAGGGATCGGTGGCCGCGTGCCAGAGGGCGCTGATGCCCTCGTGACCGCAATAGTGCGATTGCATCCCGGGGAATACGCCGCTCGCCCGATAGACGCTCTGCTCGTCGAAGAACTCGGGGATGCGCTCGAGCTCGCCCGCGGCGAAGGCGTCATAGGCTGCGAGCAGTCGATCGACGTTGTCCTGTGACATCCGCGGCAGGCTAGCGCGTCGTCGAGCGCCGCTGCTTGAGCTTGGTCACGCAACCCATACGATGGCGCCAACCCCCAAGGAGGCTGAAATGGCGACGATCCTCTGTGTCCTTTACGACGACCCGGTCGACGGCTACCCGCCCGCTTACCCGCGCGAGCGGGTGCCCGAGATCGAGCGCTATCCCGACGGCCAGGCGACCCCGACCCCGGAGGCGATCGCCTTTCAGCCGGGCGAGCTTTTGGGCTGTGTCTCGGGCGAGCTCGGGCTGCGCGAGCTTTGCCAACAGGCCGGCCACGAGCTGATCGTGACCGCCGACAAGGACGGCCCCGAGTCGGAGTTCGAGCGCCGCTTGCCGGAGGCCGAGGTGGTCATCTCCCAGCCCTTTTGGCCCGCTTATCTGACCGCCGAGCGGATCGCCAAGGCGCCGCAGCTAAAGCTCGCGATCACCGCCGGGATCGGCTCAGATCACGTCGACTTGGACGCCGCGGTCGAGGCCGGGATCACGGTCGCCGAGGTCACCTACTCGAACTCGATCTCGGTCTCTGAGCACGTGGTGATGATGATCTTGGCCCTGGTTCGCAACTACATCCCCTCCTATCAGCAGGTGATCGCCGGCGGCTGGAACATCGCCGATTGCGCCGAGCGCTCCTATGACCTCGAGGGGATGCAGGTCGGCACCGTCGCCGCGGGGCGGATCGGGACCGCGGTCATGCGCCGGCTAAAGCCGTTTGAGGTCGGCCTTCACTACACCGACCGCCACCGGCTCGCGGATGAGCTCGAGGCCGAGCTCGGCGCCAGCTTTCACGAGTCGGCCGCGGCGATGGTGCCCGAGCTCGACGTGGTCACGATCAACGCCCCGCTTCATCCCGAGACCGAGCACTTGTTCGATGATGAGATGTTCGCGCGGATGAAGCGCGGCGCCTATCTGGTCAACACCGCGCGCGGCAAGATCTGTGATCGCGACGCCGTCGTCAGGGCGCTCGAGTCGGGCCAGCTGGCCGGCTATGCGGGCGATGTCTGGTATCCCCAGCCGGCGCCCAAGGACCATCCCTGGCGGACGATGCCCCACCACGGGATGACCCCGCACGTCTCGGGCACCAGCCTCTCGGCCCAGGCGCGCTATGCCGCCGGCACCCGGGAGATCTTGGAGTCCTACTTTGCCCAGCGCCCGATCCGCGAGGAGTATCTGATCGTCGAGGGCGGGGCGCTGGCCGGGGCCGGCGCTCACTCCTACAGCGTCGGCGCCGGCGAGGGCGGCGGGGTCGAGGAGGCGCCGGAGGGGTAGCGGCGGTGGGGTTCAGCCACTCGAGCTCTCCAGCCCGCGGATCACGTGCAGGTCGATCGAGCCGGGGGCGAAGACGCTGATCGAATACTGAACCGCCTCGCCGCCGGCGAGATGCATGAGCTCGGTCAGCTCGAGCGCGGCGGTCACCCGCCCCGCCGCCATCGCCTCCCCCAGGCGCCCGCCGGGCTCGACCAGTCGCGGTCGCACCTGAGTGCGTGCGAAGGCGATCGGGACGCCCTGGTCGACCAGCACGTCGAGCACCATCCGCCCCGAGGCGAGCACCGCCCGCAACGCCTCGGGCTCGGGAAGCTCGATGTCGGGCCGCACGATGTCGCGCATGTAGGCGGCGACGGCGCCGTCGACGAGCAGCGTGCGCTGGACCAGGGGCGCCCGGGCGCCGCGCCGGATACCGAGCGCCTCGGCGACGTAGCCGGGGGTGCGCGCCTGCTCGAGGGCCAGGTTGCGGACCTCGAGGCGCTTTCCCTGGCGGCGGGCCAGCGAGGCATAGGACTCCAGCACCTCGAGCCCGGCATCGAAGGCTGCGGCGAGCGCGACCCGGCCGACGAAGGTGCCGCTGCCCTGGCGGCGGACGATCTCGCCGTTGGACTCGAGCCGTTCGAGCGCCAGTCGCAGGGTGCCGCGCGAGATCCCGAGCGCCTCGGCGAGCTCCTTCTCGGGGGGCAGGCGGTCGCCGGGCCGGGCGCGGCCCGGCGCCAGGCGCTCACGCAGCGCGTCCTCGGTCGCTTCGACGAGGGAGGCTGGACTCACGATTCGAGCGTATTCGTCCTCGGCGCTCAGCCGAGGGCCGGATCGGCGCCAGCGGCGGCAGCGGGCGAGTGGCCGTCCATCAGCCCCAGCCGGCGGGCGAGCCAGGCGGCCGGCAGCGCCTGCAACACCAGCGTGGCGACGATCGCCAGCGCCACCACGCTGGCATAGACGTCGGTGTCGGGAACGCCGAGGCCGGCGAGGACGCCGACCAGCGCCGCCGGGACCACGCCCGTCTCGCGCGTCCAGCACAAGAACGCGAGCTCGGGTCGAGTCCAGGCCGCGCGCCGGTCGGGGAGCGCGCAGGCGAGCACGGTCAGCGGGCGTGCGATCAACAACAGCGTCGCGAGCACTGCGAGCGCCGGCATCAGGTAGTGCTCGAGCGTGCCGAAGGGGATGTTCGCCCCGAGGACGAGAAAGACGAACAGCGTGACCAGATCGGCCAGGTTGAAGGCGAACTCGCGCATCTCGCGCTCGTGGCGGGAGTGCATCGCCAGCCCCAGCCGCTCCATGTTGCCGACGATCAGCCCCGCGAGGAAGGCGCCGAGATAGCCGCTGCCCCCGGCCGAGTCGAGCGAGAAGTAGCCGATCGTGATCACCGCCAGCACCGCGGCCGCGGAGGACTCCCGCCAGATCCCGGTGCGCTGGCTGGAGATCGTCGCGGCGAGCAGCACGCCGGCGACGATCCCGATCACGGTGCTGATCCCGAGGTCGATCACGAATTCGCGCGCCGGCGTGGCAATCGAGGCGTCGCCGCTGAGCAGGACCCCGGCAAGCGCCAGCGCCAGCACCGCCCCGGTGGGGTCGTTGAACGCCGACTCGGCGACCACCGTTTGAGCGACCTTCGGCCGCAGCCTCGACCGCACGAACAACGGGATCAGGATCGCCGGGTCGGTTGGGGCGAGCACCGCGCCCATCAGCAGCGCCGCGGTCCAGGAGAGGTCGAAGACCGCGTGCGCGACGGCGCCGGTGATCAGGGCGGTCAGCACGACCCCCGGGACGGCCAGCAACCCGAGCCCGACCCAGACCCGGCTCAGCACCCCGACCGAGAGGTTGAGCCCTCCGTAGAAGAGGATCAGCGAGACCCCGAGCGTGAAAAGCAGTTGTGCTCCGGTCGAGTCGAGCGGCACGTCGATGACGTCCAGCGCCGAGGGGCCGAGGAGCGCCCCGAAGCAGACCAGGACGAGAATCTCGGGGACGCGGATCAGGCTCGCCAGAAAGCGGGCCGCGAGCGCCGCCCCGAGCAGCAGGCTCAGCGTCAGCAGCAGGTCCCGGGTCATGTCGGCTCGTCATCCGAGGGCCGGCCCGATCGCCGTCCACCAAGCGCGCGTTCCTGCTCGAGCGCCATCCGCGCGATGTCGTTCGCGGTGACCAACAGCAGAATGATCACCACACCGGCCCCGAGGGCGACCGCGACCAATCGCCGACGGGCATCGTCGCGAGCCTGGTTGAACTCCTCGTCGGTGGCGATCGTGCGCTCGGCCTGATAGCCCGCGAGCTGCTCGGCGGTACTCGCCATCGCCTCGAAGCGGTCGAGCTCGGGGCCGAGCAAGAGCCGCTTCGTCTCCTCGGGGCGCCCGGCGCGCAGCTCGTGCCAGGCGACACGGTCCAGCCGCATGAACCCTTCGAACTCGCGCTCCAAGCGGGTGAGCAGGGCGCGCTCGCGCGCCTCGCTGAACGTCTCCTCCGCCCGGACGAGCTCGGTTCGCAGCTCGGCGGCCGAGCGCGCGAACCGCCCGCGCAGCTCGCCGTCGCCATAGCCATAGGCCGTCTGCCAGCCGTTGACGTCGGTGACGAGGAACTTGAGCTCGCGCGCCAGCGCCTCGTTCTCGGAACGCGCGCGGACCTCGTCGAACCGGTCGCCGAGCTGCGCCATCCCGTAGAGGGCCACGGCCGTCGTCGCCAGCGGACCGAGGATCGTGAGCACGATCGCGGCGTAGAGCTTGGCCCTGATCGTCATCCGGGCATCGCCGCTGTAGGATCGCCGCCGCGATGATCCTGTTCGTGCTCACCGGTCAAGCGCCGCCGATCCTGGTCCTGACCTTGATCGTGATGGCCTATCTGACCGGATACGAGCTCTGGAAGGAGGACGACCTGCCGTTCCTGTGGAAGGCGTGGTGGGTACTCCTGGTCGTGCTCTTGAACGTCGTCGGCTTCGCGATCTTCTGGATCTGGCTGGCGGTGAGGCGCAGCCGCCGCCCTGCCTAGCGCCATCCGGCTACTCCTGCGCGTTTCGCATCCGGTGCAGCCGGGCGAGCTTCAGCGCCAGCTCGAGTGAGAGCAGATCCTCGTTCGGGAGGTCGAGGCCGGCGACTCGCTCGATCCTGTCGAGGCGTTGGCGCACGGTGTTCGGGTGCACGTACAGCGCCCGGGCGCTGGCGGTGACGCTGCCGCGATCGCTGAGGAACTGCTCCAGCGTCTCGATCAGCTGGGCGCCGCGGTCGTGGTCGTACTCGCCGAGCTGCTCGACCGAGCGCCGGTAGCGGTCCCGAGGAGCCTGCTCGAGATCGAGGTGGACCAGATAGCGGTAGGCGCCCAGCTGCTGGTAGCAGACCGCCCCCCCCTCGGCGACCAGCGAGCGGCCGATCGCCGCCGCGTCGGCCGCCTCACGCATCCTCCGGCGGGCGCTGGCGGCGCCGCGGTCGACGTCGCTGAGGCCGATGATCAGGCCCTGCTCGCGACCCAGCGGCTGGCAGGCGGCTCGCAGGCGCTCGACCGCGTCGTCGACGCCGTTGGTGAGCGGCGCCAGCGCCCGCACACGATCGTGGCGGGAATCGAACAGCGCCCGCGGGCAGAGCCGCCGCAGCCGCGCCTCGAGCTGGGTGGACAGCTCGGGCCAGGATGGCGCGTCCGCTCGGGGCGCCGGCTGTGCGTGGAGAAACACGTGGGGTGCACCGAGGTCGCAGCGCGCCTCGCTCGCCTTCGCCGCCGCCGCCTCAACCGCGCCGGCGGCAAGGGCGTCGAACATGTCCTTGACGATGTTCTCCGCCGTCAGCCGCTCGATCAACTCGACCTTCTTCAGCCCGACCGCGGTCTGGTCGGCGACCGCGGCGAGCAGGTCGGCGTCCTCGTCGCCGAACTCGCGCCCCTCGGCAAGACAGCAGATAACTCCCAGCTGCTCCTCGCGAGCCACCAGCGGGGCGACCAGCAGGGCGTTCTGATCGAGGTCGGGCCACAGGGCCTGCGCCATCCGGCGGCGCCCGCCGCCGCCACGGCCGTTGGCGCGGCGCATCAGGTCGAGGACCAGGCCGGTGCCGCCGGAGCGCGGGCTCGGCGCGGGCGCGGCGCGGGGATCAGAGCCGACCAGGGCGAGCTCGTCTGCGTCGATCTCGAGCCGGTAGATCTGGCAGGCGTCGGCACGCAGCAGCCGGCGAGCGCCCCGGGTGACGACGTCGTAGAGCTCCTCGCGAAGGGTGACCGCGGCCAGGGCCTGGCTCAGGTGAGTGAGCGTGGTCAGTGCCTCGACCCGGGTCTGAGCCTCCTCGTACAGCTTCGCGTTCTCGATCGCCCCGGCGACCAGCGAGCCCGTGTGGACGAGGAAGTTGAGGACGCCGTCGTCGAACTCGCGCGGGCCCTCCGTGTGCAGCACACAGACGCCGATCACGTCCCCGGACTTGGCCATGATCGGCACCGCGACCATCGACTGGAAGCGCTCCTCCTCGAGCTCGGGAACGTACTTCATCCGCGGGTCTGCCATCGCGTTCTCGCGGATGAACTCCGGGGTCTTGGTCCTCGCCACCCAGCCGGCGAGCCCCTCGTCGACGCCGAGCTCGAGCTTCCCGACCAGCCCCGAATAGCGTGGCGAGGCCGCTCGCAGGACCAGCCGCTCGCCCTCGAGGAAGTAGATGAAGCAGGCGTGACAGCCGGTTGCGTCGGTGGCGATCTCGACGATCCCGGCCAGAACCCGGTCGAGGTCCAGCGACGAGGAAACCGTCTGGATCACCGCGCCGAGCGTCTGGTTCTCGCGCCGCGCCCGCTCCAGCGCGTCGCCCGCCTCGGGCACGGCCCGCACCGCCAAGCGCCACCTCCTTTGCTCGGGATCCGCAGCGCTCAGGCTATTTTGGGGGCCCGGCGCCGTCTATGGGCCGATCGTACATCGAAGGCGCCGCAAGTATGTGCCCGCGACCCATTGCACAGGCGCGCTCAATCGGAATAGGTTGGGCGCGCATTGTTGGCTAGTGAGGTCTGGGTCATCGTGGTCGGCGAGCTCCGCAGCGGCGGGGAGATCGCCTAGCCATGCTCGAAGTACTGATTGCCCAGGTCGAGCGCCTCAAGGACGCGGCCCCCGCCGAGAGCCTCGGGCTCGACAGCGTGATCCTCGGGGAGCAGTTCTACTTCTTCACGGTCGTGCTGATGTGGCTGATCCACGTCGGCTTCATGACCTATGAGACCGGCGTCGCGCGGCGCAAGAACGCGCTCGCCACGGCGATGAAGAACATCCTCACGATCGCCGTCGTCACCCCGAGCTTCTATTACTTCGGCTGGTGGATCTACAACTGCAACATGCCCGGGCTGCCGATCGGCCCGAACAGCGCCGACTTCACCGCCTCGGCCTGTCAGGGCGGGATCCCCTGGTCGGACACCTTCGGCCCCAACCTGACCAACAACATCAACCTTGTCTTCTTCCTCGCCTTCCTGCTGTTCAGCTGGACGACCGCGTCGATCATGTCCGGCGCGCTGCTGGAGCGGGTACGGCTGTCGGCCTATCTGGTGCTCGCCGTCCTGCTCGGCTCGGCCGTCTGGATCCTCGATGCCGCCTGGGGTTGGAGCTTCGGCGGCTGGCTCACGCTCCGCTTCGGCTTCCACGACTCGATCGCCTCCGCGGTCGTCCACGGCGTCTCGGGCGCGTTCACGCTCGGCGTCTTGTTCAACCTCGGCCCGCGGATCGGCAAATACACGAAGGAGGGCTTGGCGCGCACCTTCAGACCCCACAACATCCATATGACCCTGATGGGATTGATGTTGATCTTCACCGGGTTCTATGGCTTCTACGCGGCCTGTTTGGTGATCGTCTCGACCACCTTCCCGGGGTGGGCGAACATCTACCTCAGCCCGACGACCCTGGGCTCGATCGCGATGATCATCACCTTCGGCTTCGCCGGCGGATTCACAGGCGGCTACTTCGCAAGCCGCGGAGACCCCTTCTGGACCCTCTCAGGCGGTCTCGCCGGGGTGATCAGCGTTTCCGCCGGCGCCGACGTCTACGCGCCGACCCTTGGCTACCTGATCGCGGCTGGAAGCGCGGCGATGGTCGTCTGGGTCGGGAATTGGATCGAGCAGAAGATGCGCGTCGACGACGTCGTCGGCGCGGTCGCCGTGCACGGCTTCGCGGGCTTCCTCGGGATCCTCTGGGTCGGAGTCTTCGCCGCGGGGTACCCGACCGGCGTCAACAACGTCGAGAGCTCGATCGGCGGACAGCTGATGGGCCTGGCCACGTTCGTGCCACTTGGCTTCCTCACGGGGTGGTTCGCTTCACTCGTGCTGAAGAAGTTCAACCTGCTGCGGGTGCCGCCTGAGGTCGAGGTTGCCGGCCTCGATCCCGCCGAGTACGAGCCGGACATCCACGTGCCCGAGTTCGCGCCCGCCGAGGACCTGATGATCGAGCCCGATGGAACGAGGGTTCCAGCCGACGTGGTTCAGCGTGAGGCCGCGAAGGACCTGGTGACTGCGATGAATGGGAGACCCGCGCAGAGAGATAGGGTGAGCTGATGCCTGCGATTATCGACAGCGCGCCCGACTGCGTCGTCAGCGGCAGCGGGACGGAGCAAGCGCGCGTCGACGACATTGCCGATTTCGTCGCCGGCAACAACTTCCAGGACTGTGCCGGTTTCATGACCTTCGGCCCGGGCTCGACCTACGGTCCCGACGGCCAGGGGGCTGAGACCGCATACAACGTGCTCACCGTCCTCGGGATCGCGTTCATGGTCCTCGCCCTGATCGCCTGGGTCGCGTACGAGAACAGACGCCTGCTCGCGTACTCCGCCAGCAGCGCCGCCGCCCGAGTTCGTGGGCGGGGAGGGGAGTCCGTATGAAGCGCCAGATCGAGTTCCCGCCGAAGCAGACGCACGTCAGGTCGTTCGAAATCGGAATGCTGGTGTTCTCGATCATCTGCGTGGTGATCGTCCTGATCATCGTGCTCGGGACCGACATCGGCGACGGGTTCCGCCCGACTGTCTGAACGAAACGCGCATACTCTGCGCGTGAGCGTTGAGGGTGGCGCAGCAGCCGAGCCGGCGGATGCGACCCGGTCGCGCCGAGCTCCGAGCTGGCCGCGGGTCGCCGTGGTCGTCGCCGTGCTGGTGTTGGCGTTCGTCGTCTCGCGCGCCTGTCAGCAGGCTGAGATCAAGGTCAGCCAGGAGGAGGCGCTGGCGATCGCGACCGAGCAGGTCGACTTCACGCCCACCGATCCGCAGATCCGACTGCTGCGCCAGGGGATCGAGCGGTCGCCCTACTGGGTCATCTCGCTCTCGACCCTGAGCCCGAACGGCGAGCACTACGACGATCTGGCGGTGATGCGGATCGATGCGACCAGCGGCGAGGTCGTCGAGCTGAAGGAGCAAAAGGACGCGAAGCGCGAGTCCGATCAGGCGCCCTGAGGATGCGGGTCCTGGTCCTCCAGCACATCGCCTGCGAGCACCCCGGCGTGTTCTCGGACGTGATCCGCGAGCGCGGGGTCGAATCGGTGGCGATCGAGCTCGATCGAGGCCAAGAGCTTCCCGCCTGGCGTGAGTTCGACGCGGTGCTGGTGATGGGCGGACCGATGGGCGCGGGCGACGATGCCGATCACCCGTGGCTCGCCACCGAGCGCCGGCTGGTCCGCGAAGCGGTCGTGGCCGGGCGGCCGCTTCTGGGCGTCTGCCTCGGCGCCCAGGTGCTCGCCGCCTCGCTCGGGGCCAGGGTCTATCCGGCGGAGCGGCCGGAGGTCGGCCTGCTGGAGGTCGAGCTCACCGCCGAGGGCCGGACCGACCCGCTGTTCGCGGGCCTCGGCGAGCGGCTGGTTTCGCTGCAGTGGCACGGTGACACCTTCGACCTGCCGGCGGGAGCCGTGCGCCTGGCGCATTCGGCCGAGGTCGCGAACCAGGCATTTCGCGCCGGCGAGCGCGCCTACGGCGTTCAGTTTCATCTCGAGGTGACCGGTGAGATGGCGCGCGAGTGGGGCCGTGTCCCCGCATATCGCGAATCGCTGGCCGCGACGCTGGGCGGGCAGCGCGGAGCCGCGTTCCTCGGCGACGTCGAACGGCGAGCGGGCGAGCTCCACCCCCCGGCGAGGCGCCTGATCGCGAACTGGCTTGAGACCGCCGAGGCGGGCCGGTGAGCGGCCCGAGCGCAAATGTACCTTTTTGTCCAAGCGGCCTTAAGATGAGTCGGCGGGACGTGCGACCGAAAGGAGTCGAACTGTGGCGGTAGCGAAGAAGCCGGGTGTGTCCGACGAGGTGCGCAGAGTGCTCGAGTCGCCGCCGATCGAGCCACCCCCGCCGACCCTGGCCGAGGCGCGCGAGGCCCCCGGGCGCGCCGAGCGCATCGCCCAGATCGCCGCTGAGATCGAGCGCGACGGGATCGAGTACGTGTTCTTCCAGCAGGTTTCGGTCAGCGGCCACATCAACGGCAAGGGCGTCGTCGCGAGCTACTTCCCGCAGGTCGCCGAGCGCGGCTACCAGCTCGTCTACGGCGCCACCGCCGACCTGTTCACCGACCGCGAGGACAACTACATCGGCTTCGGGCCGGAGGAGTCGGAGCTGGCGGCGATCGCCGACCTCGACACCTTCGAGCGCCTGCCCTGGGATCCGCGTGTGGCCAGGGTCTACTGCGATTGCTACGACACCGAGAGCGGCGAGCTGCTCGACGCCGATCCGCGCCAGAACCTGAAGCGGATCGCCCACGACGTCGAGGCCGAGCTCGGTTACTCGTTCCTGTGCGGGATCGAGCCCGAGATGATGTGGCTGAAACGCTCCGAGGACGGCGCGGCTCCCGAGGGCGTGACCAAGCCCTACTGCTACCACATCAACCAGTTCGAGCAGCTTCGCCCGGTGATCCTCGACGTCGTCTCCCATGGCAAGGCGATGGGCCTCGACATGAGCTACGGCGACCACGAGGACGCCCCCGGTCAGCTGGAGCTCAACTTCCGCTTCGACCGCGCCCTGAGGACGGCCGACAACATCACCACCTACCGGCAGATCTGTGCGGCCGTCGGGCGCGAGCATGGCCTGATCGCTTCGTTCATGCCGAAGCCGTTCACCGGCGTCTCGGCCAACGGCCACCACCACCACTTCACGCTCGTCGATGAAGCCGGTGACAACGTCTTTCACGATTCCGACGGGCCGGCGCAGCTGTCGGAGATCGGGCTGCGGTTCATGGGCGGGATCCTCGATCACTTCGGGGCGCTCGTCTGCATCGGCTCGCCGACCGTGAACTCCTACAAGCGGATGTGGGACTTCGGCTTCTGGGCGCCGGTGTACAGGAACTACGGCTGGCAGAACCGCACCTGCACGGTGCGGGTGGCGAGCGGCGGCCGATTCGAGTTTCGCGGCGTCGACTCCGCCTGCAACCCGTATCTGACCCAGGCGGCGCTGCTCACCGCGGGGCTCGACGGGATCAAGCGCGAGCTCGACCCGGGCCCGCCCCAGCAGGCCAACACCTACGACCTGCTCGCCGAGGGAGCCGAGTTCGAGCGCGTCCCCGACCACCTCGGCGCGGCCCTCGACGCGCTCGCGGCCGACGAGGTCGTTCGCGCCGCGCTCCCGGGCCGGCTCTACGACGTGTTCATGCACTACAAGCGCGATGAGTGGGAGCGCTATCTGGCGGCGGTCACCGACTGGGAGCGCGAGGAGTACCTGGAGGTGCTCCCCTAGGGGGGCGCGCGACGCTGAGATGTGCGGAATCGCCGGGATCATCTACCGAAACGGCGGCGGCGAGCGGAGGGTCGGCACCGACATGACCCGGATGCTGCAGGCGATGAAGCACCGGGGTCCAGACTCGACCGGGTTCGGGCTCTACCGCGGCGGCGCCGATAGCTACGTCGTCCACGTGAAGCTGAGCGAGGCGGCCGACGATGACGCCGAGCTCGCCCAACGGGTCCAGCGCCAGCGCGATCAGGTCGAGGCCCGCATGCGCGCCGCCGGCGCCGAGATCGAAGAGGTCAAGGGCACCGACCGCACGATGACCGTGATCTTCGGCTTCGACGGCGACCTGAAGCCGCTCGCCGACACGGTCGAGCGGGTCCGGCACACCGAGGTGCTGTCGCTGGGGCGTTCGCTGGAGATCGTCAAGGACCTCGGCGACGCCGAGACCGTTGCTGCCGAGTACGGCCTCGCCGATTACCTCGGTACCCACGCGATCGGCCACGCGCGGATGGCGACCGAGTCCGACGTCGACATCGCCAACGCCCACCCGTATTGGGCCTACCCGTTTCCCGACGTCGCCGTCGTTCACAACGGCCAGCTGACCAACTTCCACGACTGGCGCCGCAGGCTCCAGCGCTCCGGCCACCGGTTCCAGTCCGAGTGCGACTCGGAGATCATCGCCGTGTACCTGGCCGAGCGGATGAGCGAGGGTCGTTCGCTGGAGGAGGCGATGCGCGAGAGCCTCACCGACCTGGACGGGGTGTTCACCTACCTGTGCGTGACCGAGGACGCGCTCGGGGTCGCCAAGGACGAGCTCGGCGCCAAGCCATTGGTGCTCTATGAGGACGACGATCTGGTGGCGCTAGCCTCCGAGGAGATCGCGATTCGCCAGGTGCTCGACCGCGAGATCGAGACTCACGACCCCTATGAGGGCGAGGTGCGCGTATGGAGCAGGTGAGCCAGGAGCCGACGGTGCGCATGGACGAGCGCGGGCTGGTCGAGCTCGACGAGTCGATCCCGAAGACCTCGAAGATCGACGGTCAGCGCGCCGAGCTCGACGCGCGCGACCTGACCACCCGCAAGATCAACGCCGAGCTGCGCTGGCTGATCTACGACCAGGGGGTCGAGGAGGTCAGGGTGCTGAACCCGAGCGCCCGCCACTCGCTGGGCGTCGCGATCCTGGCCCGCTGTCGGATCCGCTTCGAGGGCAGCCTCGGCTACTTCGGCTGCGGGCTGATCGACGGCCCGGAGATCGAGATCACCGGCCGCGTCGGCTGGTCGGTCGCCGAGAACATGATGTCCGGGGTCGTCGTGGTCGACAACAACGCCGGTTCGCTCGCCGGCGCCGCGCTGCGCGGTGGCGACCTCGTCGTCAAGGGCGACGTCGGCGCGCGCACCGGGATCGATCAGAAGGGCGGCACGATCATCGCGCTCGGCAACGCCGCCTCGATGACCGGCTTCATGATGCAGCGCGGCCGCCAGATCATCTGCGGCGACGTCGGCCCCGGGCTCGGCGACTCGATGTACGACGGCACGATCTACGTCGGCGGTGAGATCGCGGCGCTCGGAATCGACTGCGTCGAGGCCGAATGGGAGGACTCCGACGCCGAGCTGATCGAGCGCAAGTTCGCCAATCACGAGCTCGGCGAGCCGCCACGGCTGCGCAAGTTCGTCTGCGGCAAGAAGCTCTACAACTACGACAACCTCGAGCCCAGCGAACGCAAGCTGGTGCTCTAGAGAGGATCGCGATGGCAGACGAAGCCCCCGACCGGCGCGAGGTGCTCGGCAGCAGCCCGATCTTCACGCCAAAGGTCATCAACGACATCCACGTGAAGGCCGAGCTCGGCCGCTACCGGATGCGGGGCTTCTCGATGTTCAAGAAGATCCCCCATTGGGACGAGCTGATCTTCCTGCCGGGCACGCTGACGAGGTTCGTGATCGAGGGCTACCGGGAGAAGTGCGAAACCAAGACCGTGCTCGGGAGTCGCTTCGCCAAGAATCCGCTCGAGCTCGAGATCCCCGTCTACATCACCGGAATGAGCTTCGGCGCGCTCTCGCTGGAGGCGAAGATGGCGCTCGCCAAGGGCGCCTCGATGGCCGGCACGGCGACCTGCTCGGGCGAGGGCGGGATGATCCCGCCCGAGCGCGACCTCTCGACCAAGTGGTACTACCAGGTGATCCAGAGCCGCTACGGCTTCAACCCGCACCATCTGATGCTCGCCGACGGGATCGAGTTCTTCATCGGCCAGGGCTGCAAGGTCGGCCTCGGCGGCCATCTGATGGGCCAGAAAGTGACCGAGCAGGTGGCCGAGATGCGCTCGCTGCCGGCGGGCATCGACCAGCGCTCGCCCGCTCGCCACCCCGATTGGCTCGGCCCCGACGACCTCTCGCTCAAGGTTCAGGAGACCCGCGAGGCGACCAATTACGAGGTCCCGATCCAGCTCAAGCTGGGCGCGGCGCGCGTCTACGACGACGTCCGCATGGCGGCCAAGTGCGGACCCGACATCATCTACCTGGACGGGGCCGAGGGCGGCACCGGGGCCGGCCCGCACATCGCTGCCGAGGAGACGGGAATCCCGCTGATGGCGGCGATCCCCGAGGCTCGCCGCGCGCTCGAGGACGTCGGCCTCGCCGACGAGGTCGACCTGGTCGTCGCCGGTGGTATCCGCAACGGAGGCGACATCGCCAAGTGCCTGGCGCTCGGTGCCGACGCGATCGCGATCGGGCATGCCGCGCTGATGGCGCTCAACTGCAACAAGGAGATTCCCGGCGTCACCGATTATGAGGGCACGGTCGGGGTCCCGGCCGGCGAGTGTTACCACTGCCACACCGGTCGCTGCCCGGTCGGCATCACCACCCAGGACGCAGAGCTGCGCAAGCGACTCAACGTCGAGGACGCCGCGCAGCGGGTGTTCAACTTCCTCCACACGCTCACGCTCGAGGTGCAGATGCTCGCTCGCGCCTGCGGCAAGACCAACGTCCACAACCTCGAGCCCGAGGACCTCGCGGCGCTCACGGTCGAAGCCTCGGCGATGGCCCGGGTGCCGCTGGCCGGCACCAGCTACATCCCCGGGGCCACCGAGGAGCGGGCGCTGGGCGAGATCCGGACCCTGCTCGACCAGTACCTCGAGAACCCGGTCGACTACCTGCCGACACCCGCCTCGACCGCGCCGGGAGCTCCCGAGTGAGCGCCCAAGACCGCATGCGCGAGCCCGAGAAAGTGACCTCGATCGACGCCGAGTACCTCTCGGGGGAGCGCTTCCCCTACCAGGAGGAGATCTCGCTGGTCGAGGACATCGACCTCAATGCGGCGACCCCCGGTAAGGACCTCAACTGGCTCGAGGATGTCGAGCTGCTCGAGGAGGAGGGCGAACCGGCGGTCTTCGACCGCTACTCGAACTCGTTTCTGCGCATCTACTTCCCGATCCCCGAGGGCCGCGAGTCAGAGATCGCCCGCAAGGTGCTGATCGCTCACCTGACCGCCGGCAACTCCTACGGGATCCGGCTGAAGCGGACCCACGCCAAGTTCGCACAGCCCGAGCTCGGACCCTGGGTTCAGGGGTCGGCGCTGGTCGGCGACGACTGGAAGCCGCCGATCCTCGAGGGTTGGGAGCCGCCGGAGCACTGAGATGAGCGCCGCGCTGCCGGGCTCTGCCCGTCACCTGATCATCGGCGCCGGCGTCCACGGGCTCTCGACCGCCTGGCATCTGGCCAAGGCGGGGGAGCCGGCGCTGGTGGTCGACAAGAGCGGCGTCGGGGCGGGCGCCTCGGGTATCGCCTGCGGAGTGATCCGCAACAACTATTTCCAGCCGGCGATGCAGGAGCTGATGGCGGCCTGCGTCGAGATCTGGGAGTCCGATCCCGAACTGCTCCACTACCACGGCTCGGGATACATCGCGCTCGGCCCCGCCGAGCAGGAGGAGGACTTGGCCGAGGTCCACGAGCGCCAGCGGCGGATCGACTACCCCTCGCAACTGGTCACCGGCGAGGCCGAGGTCGCGGCCCACATGCTCGGGCTGTTCGCCGATTGGAGGGCAGAGGGGCTGACCGTCTGTCTGCACGAGAGCGCCGGAGGCTTCGCCTTCAACCGTGAGTCGATGCACGGCCTGGCCGCGAAGGCGCGCACGGCGGGGGCCGAGATCGCCGAGGGCGTCGAGGTGACCGGCTTCACCACGGACGGCTCGGGCTCGGTGAGGGCGGTCGAGACCAGCGCGGGTGCGATCGAGGTCGAGCAGGTCGTGATCGCGGTCGGTCCGTGGATCACGAGCTTGTGGGAGATGCTCGGGCTGCCCGACCGCCTCGACGTGCGCCGGCCCGACGGATCGGTCGACCGCGACCTGCCGATGTGGACCTACTGGTACCTGCAGGAGGGGGAGGTCGCGCTGCCCGCGAACACGCTCTCCACCGACGAGGGGGCCGAGTCGCCGGTGCTGCACGTGGACTCACACAGCCCGCTGCGCGACGACGACGGCGCCCTGATCACCGACGAGCCCTGGGGCATCTACGTGAAGCCCGACCGCAGCTCGGTCCAGGGCGGCGCCGCGCCGCTCACCGTCGGTCCCAGCTTCGAGCTCGACCCCTACCCGACCGGCACCGTCGAGCCGGGGTTTCCCGACCTCTGGTGCGCGGCGCTCTCGCACTGCATGGAGCGCTTTCGCGGCTGCCGCTCGGCCTACGTGCAGGAACGCTCGGGCGGCGCCGGCGCCTTCACCGCCGACAACTTCCCGGTCTTCGACTACATGCGCCCGAACGTCTACGTCGCCGCCGACTCCAATCACGGTTACAAGATGATCGCGGTCGGGCGCGAGATCGCCCGGGTGCTCGGCGGCGAGCATTCCTCGCTGCTGCATCCGTTTCGCTTCGAGCGCTTCGCCAGCGGCGACCTGCACCCGGTCTCCCACAGCCCGTACCCGTGGAGCTGAGGGACGCCGAGCACGTCGTCATCGGCGCCGGCGTGCAGGGCCTGTCCGCAGCCTGGCGGCTGGCCGAGCGAGGGGCCGAAGTGCTCGTGCTCGACAAGGGCCGGGTCGGCGCCGGCGCCTCCGGCGCGGCCGGGGGGATCGTGCGCAACTTCTACCGCGCCCCCGCGATCACCGACCTGGTCCGGCTCTCGATCGAGCTCTTCGAGGCCGAGCCCGAGGCGTACGGCTTTCGCCAGGTCGGCTACCTCGCCGCCGTTCCCGAGGCCCAGGTCGACGACCTGGTCGCGATCCGCGCCCATCACGAGCGCTGCGCCTATGAATCCGAGCTGGTGGTCGGTGGCGAACCCTGTCGCGAGTACCTGACCTGGACCTGGCCCGACTGGGAGGCCGAGGTCGCGGCCGTGCTGCACGAGCGCCGCGGCGGCTGGGCGGACCCGATGCGCACCGTGCGCCACCTCGCCGACCGCGCCCGTGAGGCAGGCGCCACGATCCTCGAGGGAGTCGAGGTCACCGGGCTCGAGCTCTCGGATGGCGGCATCGACGCGGTCGCGACCGCGAGCGGGAGGGTGCGCTGCGAGCGGGCGCTGTTCGCTCCGGGCCCCTGGGCGGCGCAGCTCTGGCGCATGCTCGGCCGGCGTCCCGAGGTCGACGTCGCCGGCGACGGCGGCACCGAGCGGCGGCCACTGGTCGCCTACTGGAAGGCGCAGGAGGGCGAGTTCGAGCTCCCCGGGCCCGGCGTCGGCGCCCGCGCGGGACAGGAACCGCCGGTCGTCCACCTCGATCAAGCGGGGCCGCTGCGCTCCGACGGCGACGGGCAGGTGCTCGCCGACGGGCCTTGGGGCATCTACTTCAGAATCGGCGCCGCCGGCAACAGCGTCACCGGCGGTGGTCTGCCGATCCGGCTCTCGGACCCGGCGCTCGACCCCTATGGGCCCGACAATCCCGAGCACGCGGCGGAGCCGGGCTTCGCGCAGTTCTTCGCCGCGGGCCTGGCGGCGGCGATCAGGCGCTTCCGCGGCCGCTCCGGCGAGTGGCGGGCGACCCTCGCCGGCGGGATCGTCTCTCACACCCCCGACAACTACCCGGTCTGTGACTGGGTGGCGCCGAACGCCTACGCGATCGTCGACTCCGGACACGGCTTCAAGATGCTCGCGCTCGGCCGCCTCGCGGCCGACGACATGATCGACGGCGAGCCCCGCCTCGACCCGTTCCGGCTCTCACGCTTCGCCGCCGGCACCACCCACGTGGCCTCCAAGGGCCCGTACCCCTGGACCTAGACGCCGCGCCGGCCTCGGTGTGCTCCGCCAACACGGCGGGGCGAGAAATGATCGCTATGCGACGAGAACTCGCCCCGGCAGGTTGGCGGCGCTCGCCCGGCGAATGGCGGAGTTCGTCCGGGAGCGTTGGCGGCGCTCGCACCGGCAGCCCGGCGGACGAGCGGCTCAGCCTGCCGCGATCAGGGCGACGCCGGCGAGCGCCACCACGACCCCGAGCGACTGCACGGGTGCGAGACGCTCGCCGAGCAGCGCCCGTGCGAGGACCACGGTGCTCACCGGATATAGCGAGGCGAGCACCGCGACCACGCTCAGCAGGCCGGTGTCGGTGCCGAGCGCGAAGCAGGCGTTGGCGCCCACGTCGAGCAGGCCGATGAGCACCAGCGGTGGCAGCTCGGCGGGGGCGGCGGCGAGCCGCGGGCGCTGCACCGCAAGCAGCGCCAGCAACGCCGCCACGGCGGTGGTCCGGGCGGCGAGCAGGGCCCAGAACGGCTCGACATCGGCGACAGCGGCATCCATGGCGACGTAGAAGCCGCCGAAGCCAAGCGCCGCGATCGCCCCGAGCGCGAGCGCTTCGCGCGAGCGGTCGCCGGCCGCACCCGCGGTGCGGGTGGCGAGCGCGACGCCGGCGAAGGCCGCCGCCATCCCGGCGATCTGCAGCGCCGCCGGCTGCTCGCCGGCGGCGAGCCCCGCGACCACCGGGATGACCGCGGCGCCGCTCGCCGAGATCGGCGAGATCACGCTCATCGTGCCGATCGCGAGCGCCCGGTAGAGGCAGGCGATCCCGACGAGCTGGCAGAGTCCGGCGATTGCCGCGGGCGCCAGCTCCGCCGCCTGCGGGGCGGCGAGTGAGCCGACGGCGACGACGAGCGCGACCGCTGCGAAGCCGGCGACCTGGCTCGCCAGCAGCACCGTGGCGAGCGTCAGTCGGCGGGCGCGCATCCCACCGAGGAAGTCGGCGAGCCCCCAGCAGACCGCGGCCCCGAAGCCTAGCGCTACGGCGACCAACCGGCCTCAGCTCGAGCGCGACTCAGCGGCCGCATCGCTCGCTCGCCGGGCGCGCTCGGCGGCCTCGCGGGCGCGGGCAGGGCGCGGGTCGTCGGAGCGTCCGGCGAGGTTGACGGCGACCAGCCGGGCGGCGCCGACGGCGGCTGCGGTCGCCAGCTCGGCGGCGACCACGGCATCGGCGCTGAAGGCCCAGCGTCCGGCGCGCGCCACCTCGGCCGCCGCCTCGGCGACCTGCGCCGCCGCCTCGGCGACGCCAAGCGGCGGGTCACTCGCTCGCGAGAGCGCCGCCGCCCGGGCGGCGTCATCCCCCGCCTCGGGCACGCGCGAGTAGGCGAGCACGTCCTCGTCGGCGCTCGCCAGCAGGCCCTGGCGCAGCTCGGCAGCTCGATCGGCGAGCTCGCGCAGCCGGGCGACCTCGCCACCGGGCGCGGCCTCGCCGGCGAGCCGCTCGGCGGCGAGCGAGGCGGTGAGCTCGGCCAAGGAGCCCGCCGCGGCGCCGGCGAGCGCCGAGGCGACCCCGGCGGCAGCCGGCCTGGCGGGCGATGCGAGCGCCTCCAAGGCCTCGCGCACCGGCTGGTCGGCGAGCCCGGTCATGCGCTCATTGTGCCCGCTACGACGGCTCAGAAGAGCCCGACGGTCCGCCCCTCGGCGTCGATGTCGACCGCGAAGGCGGCGGCGTTCTTGCCCAGCCCGGGCATCTGCTGGATATCGCCGCACAATGGCACCAGCCAGCCGGCGCCGGTGTAGGCGCGCACGTCTCGCACCGGGAGCTGAAACCCGCTCGGGGCGCCGAGCAGGTCGGGGTCGGCAGAGAGCGAGAGCGGTGTCTTCGCCATGCAGACGGGTAACTCCGCCAGCCCCTGCGCCGTGAACTGCTCGATCTTGTGCTCCGCGTCGAGGTAGTAGACGACTTCCGACGCTCCGTAGACGCGCTTTGCGATCAGCTCGATCTTCTCCTTGACCGGGACCCCGTCCTCGTAGAGAAAACCGAACTCGTTCGGCTGGTCGGCGGCGGCGACCACCGCCTCGGCGAGGTCGGCGACCCCCTTGCCGCCCTGGGCGAAGCCGTCGCTGACCGCGGCCGCGAACGCCCCGGCCTCGCCGGCGAGTCGTGTGACCAGCTCGATCTCCTCATCGGTGTCCTCGGGCCGGCGGTTGACGGCGACCACCGCGGGGAGCCCGAACTCCGCCACGATCGCGAGGTGGCGGGCGAGGTTCTCCAGCCCGGCCTCGATCGCCGCCGGGCCCTCGCCGGCGTCCGAGTCGGCGGCGCCGTGATGCTTGAGGGCGCGCACCGTGGCGACGAGGACGATCGCGCTGGGCACGAGCCCGCCGGCGCGACAGACGATGTCGATGAACTTCTCCATCCCCATGTCCGAGCCGAAGCCCGACTCGGTGACCACGTAGTCGCCGAGCTTGAGTCCGAGCAGGTCGGCGACCAGCGACGAGTTCCCGTGGGCGATGTTGGCGAACGGGCCGGTGTGCATCAGGCACGGCTGCCCCTCGAGCGTCTGGATCAGGTTCGGCTTGATCGCGTCCTTGAGCAGAACGGTCATCGCTCCGGCGGCGCCGAGGTCCTCGGCGGTCACCGGGTCGCCGGCACGCGTGTAGGCGGCGGTGATCCGGCCCATGCGCGCGCGCAGGTCCTGGAGGTCGCGGGCGACGGCGAGGATCGCCATCACCTCGGAGGCGGCGGTGATGTCGAAGCCGCTCTCGCGTGGGTAGCCGTTGGCGGCGCCCCCGAGCCCGAGCGCGACCCGTCGCAGCGCCCGATCGTTCATGTCCACCGCCCGCTTCCAGGTCACCTGCAGGGCGTCGATGTGGTGCGGGTTGCCGTGCAGCACCGAGGCGTCGAGCATCGCGGCGAGCAGGTTGTTGGCGGCGCCGATCGCGTGGATGTCGCCGGTGAAGTGGAGGTTGAGGTCCTCCATCGGCACCACCTGGGCGAAGCCGCCCCCGGCGGCGCCGCCCTTCATCCCGAACACCGGCCCGAGCGAGGGCTCGCGCAGGCAGAGCACCGGGCTCTCGCCGATGTAGCCCATGCCCTCGGTCAGCGCGACCGAGGTCGTGGTCTTGCCCTCGCCGGCCTTCGTCGGAGTGATCCCGGTGACGCAGATCAGCTTGCCGTCGGGCCGCTCGGCGAGCCGATCGATCGCCTCCAGGGCGACCTTGCTCTTGTAGCGGCCATAGGGCTCGATCTCGTCGGGCTCGAGCCCGAGTCGTTCGCCCACCGCCTCGATCGGCTGCAGCTCCGCATCCTGGGCGATCTCCAGGCTGCTCTTCATCTGTTCTGCTTCCTTTCCTCGTCGGTCAGTGGGAGACCGCCGCCGCCCCGAGCTCGGAGACGAGGCGGTCGCGATAGAAGCGCTCGAGCGCGAACGGCTCGATCAGCGCCGGGGTCCGTCCGGTAGCGGTGAGCTCGGCGATCGTCTTGCCGACGATCGGCGCCGCCTTGAACCCATAGGTGCCCCAGCCGGCGCTGACCAGAAAGCCCTCGACCTCGGTCACGCCGAGGATCGGGCTGAAGTCGGGGCTGATGTCGCAAAGGCCCGCCCAGCTGCGCAGGATCCGCGCCCGCTCGAGCTGGGGGAAGAGCTCGAGTGAGTGTCGCGAGCACTCCTGGAGGAAGTTGAGCGTGCCCTGTTGGCGGTAGGTCGTCCAGGGCTCGATCTCGGCCCCGATCAGGAACTCGCCGCGGTCGGTCTGCGAGATGTAGATGTGCATCTGCGAGGAGACGATGACCACGTCGAGCAGCGGCTTCAGCGCCTCGGTCACGAACGCCTGCAGGATGTGGGTGGTGATCGGCAGCTCGATCCCGGCCATCTCGGCGATCGTCGAGCTCCACCCGGCGGTGGCGCTGATCACCTGCCCGGCGGCGATCGTACGCCCGTCGCTGAGCGTGACCCCGGTGGCCCGTCCGTTCGAGCGCTCGATCCCGGTGACCTCGCTGTAGGGGTGGATCTCGGCCCCGCCGGCGTCGGCGGCGCGCGCCAGGCCCCAGACGACGGCGTCGTGGCGAATGATCCCGCCCGGCGGGTGATAGAGGGCGCCCATCACCGGGTAGATCGCGTCCGGCGCCACCGACATCGCCGGGGCGAGGCCGGCGATCTCCTCGGGGTCGATCACGCGCGAGTCGATCCCCGCGAGCCGGTTGACCTCGGCGCGCTCGTTCATCACGAACATCGCGCGATCGGTGTGCGCGAGGGTGAGATGGCCCTGCTGCGAGAACAGCAGGTTGAAGTTGAGCTCGGCCCCGAGGCGCTCGTAGAGCTTCACCGAGGCGTCGTAGAAGCGCGCCCCTTCGGGTGTCTTGTAGTTGGAGCGCAGGATGGTCGTGTTGCGCCCCGCCGCGCCGGAGCCGATGTAGCTCTGCTCGAGCACGCAGACGTCGGTGATTCCGTGGTCGCGGGCGAGGTAGTAGGCGATCGCGAGCCCGTGCGAGCCGCCGCCGACGATCACCACGTCATACGAGTCGCGCAGCTCGGGTGTTCGTCGCCACATCCGCCGTTTGCGAAACAGGTCACGCACGGCCTGCCTCCTCGCCCGCCGCCGCTCGCAGGGCCGCGGCACCCACCCGCCGCCCGCCGAGGGCTTCGGCGGCGTCGACGAACACGGTCCAGATGTAGTGCGCGTAACCGGCTCCGAACAGATGCAGGAAGCGATCGCCGCTCTCGCGCAGGACCATGCCCGGGGTCCGCGCGACCGAGACCGGGGCGAAGGCGCGCTCCGCGAACCGCTGCGACCGCAGGTCGAGGGCCGTGGTCCGGGCGAAGGTCTCGCGGGCGAGCGGGCCGACGACGACGTTCGAGCCGTAGGAGGTGGTCAGCTCGTTGATCGCGACGAAGCCCTCGGCGGATTCCGCACGCGCAGCCAGCTGCTCGCGAACGCGGCCCGTGGCCTCAGGCGTCGTGATCGCCAACACCCGCCCCGCGCTCACCGGACACCACCAGACCTCGTCGGCGAGCAGCGCCCGTCCCGGCTCGGGCGCCGACCCGGCGAGCTCGGCGACGAGCGCGCCGACCACCTGCGCAGCGCCCTGGAGCTCGAGCTTGCCCAGGTCGGAGACGTCCGCGATCCCCACCGACCTGCGGCAGGCGGCGGCCTCACGCTCAGCCGCGCCATAGCTCTCCACCGCTTGCCATCCGGCTCGCTCGACGAGCTCGGCGCCGGCCTCGCGGTGGGTCCACTCGATCGCGCTGCGCAGCGGCGGAGCTTCGCCGCGAAACGCGGTCGCCGCGTCCGGTGAGAGGAAGTCGAGCGCCGCCGAGGTCATCCGCGCAGCCGCTCCTGGTCGGGGTCGTAGAAGGGTGCGGTGCGCACCTCGGCGCCGAGCCGCCGGCCGTTGTCGGCAAGGGTGATCGAGGCGCCGTCGTCGGCGAGCGCCGCGGGCACCCATGCCATTCCGATCGTCCGCTGGAGCAGCGGCGAGAATCGCGACGAGGTCACCCGCCCGACCGGATCGCCGTCGACGACCACCGCGGCCCCCTCGGTCGGGACTGCGCCGTTGGCGATCTCGAAGCCGACGAGCGTGTTCTCATCGCCGCGCTCGCTGACCGCCTCCAGGGCCCAGCGACCGATGAAGTCCTCCTGCTTGTCGAACTTGACGATCCACGGCATCGCCGCCTCGAGCGGGTTCGACTCCGCGTCGGTGTCCTGGCCGACGAGGATATGGAGCTTCTGCAGTCGCAGCACGCGCTGGGGCTCGAGCCCGAAGGGCCTGATCCCATGCTCGGCGCCGGCGGCGAGCACCGCGTCCCAGAGGTGCTCGGCGAGCGCCCCCGGGCAGTGCAGCTCGTAGCCGAGCTCGCCGACGAACCCGATCCGCAGCAGCAGGCAGGGGACGCCGGCGACGTGGGCGCGCTTGCCGTCGAGGTAGGCGAACGACTCGTTGGAGCAGTCGAGCTCGGTGAGCGTGGTGAGGATCTCGCGCGATCGCGGGCCGGCGAGGTTGAACGCCGAGAGGCCCTGCGAGACGTCGGTCAGCCGCACGTCCATCTGCCAGTCGGCCAGCCACCACGCGAACCAGCTCTCGACCGCGTCGGCGCCACTGGAGGTGGTGGTGACGTAGAAGGAGTCGTCGTCGAGGCGGCAGACGGTGCCGTCGTCGGTGATCCGGCCGGCGTCGTCGCCGAGGACCCCGTAGCGGATCCGCCCCGGCTTCAGGTTGTCGAAGCGGTTCGGGTAGAGCCGGTTGAGGAACTCGCCGGCCTCGGGCCCGCGAACCAGGAGCTTGCCGAGCGTCGAGACGTCGATCAGCCCGGCGTGCTCGTGGACCGCCATCGTCTCGGCCTCGGCGTCGCCGTAGTCATAGGCGCGGCGCCAGTCGCCAGCCCAGAGCACGTTCGCGCCCAGCTCCCGATGGCGCCCGTGGACCGCCGAGCGCTTCGCGGGCTCGAACGGGCGCCCGGCGAGCGCCCCCATGGGGACCGTCTGCCACGGCGGCCGGGCGGTGGTCAGGCCGACATCGGCAATCCCGGCGCCGGTGTGCTCGGCGGTCTTGCGGATCGTCGCCAGCTGGCACATCCGGCCCTGGCAGGGGCCCATGGTCACGGTCGTGTAGCGCTTCAAGAGCTCGAGCGAGTCGAAGCCCTCGTCGAGCGCGAAGCTGATGTCGTCGGTGGTCACGTCCTCGCACAGGCAGGCGAAGCACTTGCCATGACCGCGGGCCGAGTGCGCGGCTGCCGGCGGCGTCGCGGTCGGCTGCGGCTGGCGCGCACGGCTGAGCTCGGTCGCCTGCTCGCCGAGGCGCTCGCGATCGGGCTCGCTGCCGAAGCCAAGCGCGAGCGCCGCCTCGGCGCCGGCGACGGCGCCGGAGAGCTCGGCCACCTCGTGCCCGCCGTCGCCGGCGACCGCTCCGGCGGCGTAGATCCCGGGAGGCGCCTGCTCGGGGACGAAAGCGCCCGCAGAATCGCTCCAGCGCGACTTCGCCCCGGCCTGCAGGAGCAACGAGGTCGCCGGCACGCTGCCGCCGGAGACGGCGATCAGGTCGCAATCGATGCCCCGCTCGGTGTCGCCGATCGGGTCGCCGGCGTGATCGAGGGTCGCGACCACGGCGGCGCGCACTCGGCGGCGACCGTCGGCGCGGACCAGGGCCGAGCCCGGCAGGAGCATGATCCCGGCGCGCTCGAGCCGCGCGACCAGCGCCTCGGCGGCGCCGCTGGGTCGGGCATCGACGACCGCGGCGACCTCGACGCCGGCCTCGGCCAGCGCCAGCGCCGACTCGAGCCCGCGGTCGCCGATCGTCGCGACCACCGCTCGCTTGCCCGGCCGCACGCGATAAAGCGCTGCCAGCCGCTCGGCGCCCGAGCAGAGCATCACCCCGGGCAGGTCGTTGCCCTCGAACATCAGCGGCTGCTCGATCGAGCCGGTGGCGGCGATGTAGCCGCCGGCGCGAACCTGATGCAGGGTGTCGCCCTGCCAGATCGGGACGATGCCGTCGAAGAAACCGAGCGCCGATGCCGGCGCCAGCACCTCGATCCCGGCCTCGCGCACCCGCTCGCCTAACGCGCGCACGTCGAGGGCATCGTCGCTCGCGAGCCGCGAGCCGCCGAGCTCGGGGCCGTCGTCGGCCAGGACCACATCGGCGCCGAGCTCGGCCGCGCGCAGGGCGGCCGAGATCCCGGCGACACCTCCGCCGACGACGAGCACGTCGGCGTGGCGGCGCCGATACTCGGTTCGCCATTGGCGTTCGGGCTGGCGCCGGGCCAGCTTGCCGAGGCCGGCGGCGTGGCGCAGCACCCGCTCATAGAGCGGCCACAGCCGCCGCGGGCGGATGAAGGTCTTGTAATAGAAGCCCGGCGGAGTCAGCCGGCTGCCGAACAGGTCGGTGGCCCGCATCAGGTCGAAGCGAAGCGACGGGCTCGCATTCATGTGCTTGACCTCGATCCCCTCGCGCACCGGCTCGGTGCATGCGCGGACACCGGGCCAGCCGTCGACCTCGACCATGCAGTTGGGGCACTGACCGGCGCAGCAGAGCAGGCCCCGCGGCCGGTGGTACTTGAAGCTGCTCGAGAGCACCCGAGTGCCGGCCGCATGCAGCGCCGAGCCGATCGTGTCGCCGGCGAACGCCTCGACCGGCTCGCCGTCGAAGCTGAACGACAGCGGGCGCCCTCGATCGATCCGCTCGCCGTCGCTGGGGTCGAGCCGGCTCATCGGGGCGGCAGGCCGACCCACTCGACCCGGTTGGTGGTCGTGTCGCGCTCGGCCAAGAACCATTCGCGACAGCCCGAGCGGTGATACCACCACTCGCGCTGGAGCCCGGCGCGGTTGCGGCGGAAGTAGTTATAGGAGTTGAGCTCGCGCTCGCTCGGCTTGCTCGTCGGCCGGGGCACGACCTCGCCGCCGTAGGCGAAGTCGGTGACCTCGCGCTCGCCGCAGTTGGGACAGGTGAGCAGAAACGACATTGGCTTGAGCCGGGACAGCGGCCTCGCGGACAGAGTAGACAAATTGGTACACAGACGCAAAGAGCCGCGGGAGATGTGTGGCCTCCCCACATACCGGCGCCACCAAAGCTGGCGACGGCGCCATTGTGGAGGCCCGCGATATGTGAGATATATCCAGGCATGACGCCAGCCCGAACCGCAGAGGACGTCCGTCGCGCGATCGACGAGGACGGGATCGAGTTCCTGTTCGCACAGTTCGTCGACATGCACGCGAAGCCGAGCGCGAAGCTGGTCCCGGCCCAGCAGCTCGAGAACCTGCTCACCGACGGTGCGGGCTTCGCCGGGTTCGCCGCGGGCGACATCGGCCAGACCCCCGCGAACCCCGACCTGATCGCGATGCCCGACGTCGCCAGCTTCACCCAGCTTCCCTGGAAGCCGGAGATCGGTTGGTTCGCCTGCGACGCCACGGTCGAGGGCGAGGCCTGGCCGTACTGCCCGCGGACGATCCTCCGCCGCCAGCTCGAGCGCGCCAGCGACGCGGGGTTCGAGCTCAAAATCGGCTGCGAGCTCGAGTACTTCCTCATCCGGCGTACCGAGGACGGTGGCATCGAAGTCGCCGATCCGCTCGACACGCTCGAGCAGCCCTGCTACGACATCCGCGCGCTGACGCGCTCGTTCGACTTCGTCGCCGAGATCACCCGCCACGTCAACTCGCTCGGCTGGGAGATGTACGCGACCGACCACGAGGACGCCAACGGCCAGTTCGAGCAGAACTTCGCCTACGCCAACGCCCTCACCACCTGCGACCGGGCGGTCTTCTACCGCTACATGGTCGAGGCGCTCGCCCAGGAGCGCGGACTGATCGCGACCTTCATGCCGAAGCCGTTCGCCCACCTGACCGGCAGCGGCGCCCACTTCCACATGAGCCTTTGGGACGGCGAGACGAACCTGTTCATGCGCGATCCCGGCGACGATCCCCGGGGCCTCGGCCTCAGCGACCTCGCCTACCAGTTCATCGCCGGGCTGAAGGCGCACGCCAAGGCCTACATCGCGCTGACCGCGCCGACCGTCTCCTCCTACAAGCGGCTGGTGATCGGCGCCCCGACCAGCGGCGCCACCTGGGCGCCCGCCTACATCACCTACGGCTACAACAACCGGACGATGATGCTGCGGATCCCGGAGGCGGGGCGGATCGAGGACCGCACCGTCGACGGATCGTGCAACCCCTACCTGGCGGCGACGGCGATCCTCGCCGCCGGCCTCGACGGGATCGAACGCGAGCTCGATCCCGGTGATCCGACCGCGGCGAACATGTATGAGACCGACGAGGCCGAGCGCGAGAAGATGGGGATCGAGACCCTGCCCGCCAACCTGCTCGACGCGACCCGTGAGCTCGAAGGCTGCGAGGTGCTGCGCAAGGCCCTCGGGTCGGTCGGCGACGAGGACTACGTCGACTACTTCATCCGCTGCAAGCGGCGCGAGTGGCAGAGCGCGCACGAGCAGATCACACAGTGGGAGCTCGACCGCTACCTGCAGCTCTATTGAGGTGACCCTTCGATGTGCGGAATCGCAGGTCTGTTCAGCAAGTCAAGCTCGATCGAGGAGCGACTCGGCGCTCACCTGAGCGCGATGCTCTCCGAGCTCTCGGACCGCGGTCCCGACAGCGCCGGGGTGGCCCTCTATCGGGACCCGGCGCCCGCGGGCTCGGTCAAGGTGTCGCTGTTCTCGCCGCAGCTGCCGCGGTGGGAGGAGATCGCCCGCGAGCTCGCCGCCGCCTTCGGCGAGGCTGGCGGGCCGGAGGTTCGCGCCTCACATGCGCTGTTCGTGGTCGGCGGCGGCGCCGGCGAGGTCGAGCGTTGGCTCGCCGAGCAGCACCCCGAGCTGCGGGTGATGAGCGTCGGTGAGCGGATCGAAATCTACAAGGAGGCGGTCGACCCGCGCGAGTTCGTCGCCCGATTCCGGATCGACGAGTTGGAGGCAACGCACGCGCTCGGGCACACGAGGATGGCGACCGAGAGCCGCGTCACCACGGCGCACTCGCACCCGTTCTCGACCGGACTCGATCTCTGTCTGGTCCACAATGGCTCGCTCTCCAACCACAACCGGCTCCGCGCCGAGCTTCGCCGCCACGGGATTCGATTTCAGACCGATAACGACACCGAGGTCGCTGCCGGCTATCTGACCTGGCGCCTGTCCGAGGGCGACACCCTCGAGCGGGCGCTGCGCCGCTGCCTCACGGACCTCGACGGCTTCTACACCTTCGCCGTCGGCACCGCCGACGGGTTCGCGGTCCTGCGCGATCCGATCGCCTGCAAGCCGGCGGTCCTCGCCGAAACCGACGACTGGGTGGCGATGGCCTCCGAGTACCGCGCGATCGCGACCCTGCCGGGGGCCGAGGACGCCGAGCTCTGGGAGCCCGAGCCCGGGCGCGTCTACTTCTGGGAGCGAGCGAAGGTCGCGTGAGCGCTACCGGACTCGCGGTGGAGTCAGTCGATCTCGAGAGCTCGAGCGTGCGCGATCTCAACCGGCGCCTGCACGCGGTCGGCCCCGAGATGCCCTTGCGCTGGCGCGTGAGCCACCCGAACGGCGCCCACTCGCTCGCGGTCGGCCTCGACGCCGAGGTCGAGGTCGAGATCGATGGCCACGTGGGCTACTACTGCGCCGGGATGAACAAGCTCGCCACCGTGCGGGTGCGGGGCAACGCCGGCCCCGGCGTGGCCGAGAACATGATGTCGGGGCAGGTGATCGTCGACGGGGACGCGAGCCAGTACGCCGGGGCGACGGGGCGCGGTGGGACGCTGGTGATCAGGGGCGGCGCCTCGGCCCGCTGCGGGATCTCGATGAAGGGAGTGGACATCGTCGTCTGTGGCTCGATCGGCCACGCCGGCGCCTTCCTCGCTCAGCGGGGCGCGCTGGTCGTCTGCGGTGACGCCGGCGGCGGGCTGGGTGACTCGATCTACGAGGCGCGCCTCTATGTCCGCGGCGAGGTCGCGAGCCTCGGCGCCGACTGCATCGAAAAGGAGGTTGGCGACGAGCACCGGTCCGAGCTCGGCGCGCTGCTGCGCCTGGCGGGGGTCGACGCGGACGTCGGCGAGTTTCGCCGCTACGGCTCGGCGCGTCGCCTGTACACGTTCGAAATCGACAACGCGGGCGAGTACTGATGCGAGCTCGACGATGACCGAGTTCGACGCGCTCGGCAAACGCGAGGGAGTCGCGCCCCGCGGCTCCGGCCGCTGGCGGCCCGGGCTGCGGGAGTCGGCGATCTTCGACCGCAACGCGATCCACGAGATCCACCGGATGGCCCGCGAGGGGATCTACGACATCCGTGGCTTCGGCGCCAAGCGCCGCGTGCCCCACTTCGACGACCTGCTCCTCCTCGGCGCCAGCGTCTCGCGCTATCCGCTCGAGGGTTATCGCGAGCGCTGCGCCACCGACGTCACCCTGGGCACCAGGTTCGCGAGTGAGCCGGTACGGCTCGAGATCCCGATCACGATCGCCGGGATGAGCTTCGGCGCGCTCTCGGCCCCGGCGAAGGAGGCGCTCGGCCGGGGCGCGAGCGCGGTCGGGACCTCCACCACGACCGGCGACGGCGGGATGCTGCCGGAGGAGCGCCGGCACTCCGACAAGCTCGTCTACCAGCTGCTGCCCTCGCGCTACGGGATGAACCCCGATGACCTGCGCCGGGCGGATGCGATCGAGGTCGTCGTCGGGCAGGGGGCGAAGCCGGGAGGCGGCGGGATGCTGCTCGGCCAGAAGATCTCCGACCGCGTCGCCGAGATGCGCGACCTGCCGACCGGCGTCGACCAGCGCAGCCCCTGCCGCCATCCCGACTGGACCGGGCCCGACGACCTCGAGATCAAGCTCGGGGAGCTGCGCGAGATCACCGACTGGCGCAAGCCGATCTACGTCAAGATCGGCGCCACCCGGACCTACTTCGACGTCGCTCTCGCCGTCAAGGCGGGCGCGGACGTGATCGTCCTCGACGGCATGGAGGGGGGCACCGCGGCGACCCAGGAGGTGTTCATCGAGCACGTCGGGATCCCGATCCTGGCCGCGATTCCGGAGGCCGTGCGCTCGCTTCAGGACCTCGGCATGCACCGCGAGGTGCAGCTGATCGTCTCCGGAGGGATCCGCTCCGGCGCCGACGTCGCCAAGGCACTCGCGCTGGGCGCCGACGCGGTCTCGATCGGGGTCGCGGCGGTGATCGCGCTCGGCGACAACTCGCCCGAGTACGAGCGAGAGTACGAGGAGATCGGCAGCGCTGCCGGCTACTACGACGACTGGCAGGAGGGCCGCGACCCGGTCGGGATCTCGACCCAGGACGACGAGCTCGCGAGCCGCTTCGATCCCGAGCTCGGCGGGCGACGGCTGGCGAACTACCTGCGAGCGCTGGTGCTCGAGACCCAGACGCTGGCCCGCGCCTGCGGCAAGTCGCACGTGCACAACCTCGAGCCCGAGGACCTGGTCGCGCTCACGGTCGAGGCGGCGGCGATGTCCAGGTTGCCGCTCGCCGGAACCGACTGGGTCCCCGGCCGAAACACTGCCGTCGACGAACCCGCCAACCCCCAAGGAGGCTGAAATGGCGACGATCCTCTGTGTCCTTTACGACGACCCGGTCGACGGCTACCCGCCCGCTTACCCGCGCGAGCGGGTGCCCGAGATCGAGCGCTATCCCGACGGCCAGGCGACCCCGACCCCGGAGGCGATCGCCTTTCAGCCGGGCGAGCTTTTGGGCTGTGTCTCGGGCGAGCTCGGGCTGCGCGAGCTTTGCCAACAGGCCGGCCACGAGCTGATCGTGACCGCCGACAAGGACGGCCCCGAGTCGGAGTTCGAGCGCCGCTTGCCGGAGGCCGAGGTGGTCATCTCCCAGCCCTTTTGGCCCGCTTATCTGACCGCCGAGCGGATCGCCAAGGCGCCGCAGCTAAAGCTCGCGATCACCGCCGGGATCGGCTCAGATCACGTCGACTTGGACGCCGCGGTCGAGGCCGGGATCACGGTCGCCGAGGTCACCTACTCGAACTCGATCTCGGTCTCTGAGCACGTGGTGATGATGATCTTGGCCCTGGTTCGCAACTACATCCCCTCCTATCAGCAGGTGATCGCCGGCGGCTGGAACATCGCCGATTGCGCCGAGCGCTCCTATGACCTCGAGGGGATGCAGGTCGGCACCGTCGCCGCGGGGCGGATCGGGACCGCGGTCATGCGCCGGCTAAAGCCGTTTGAGGTCGGCCTTCACTACACCGACCGCCACCGGCTCGCGGATGAGCTCGAGGCTGAGCTCGGCGCCAGCTTTCACGAGTCGGCCGCGGCGATGGTGCCCGAGCTCGACGTGGTCACGATCAACGCCCCGCTTCATCCCGAGACCGAGCACTTGTTCGATGATGAGATGTTCGCGCGGATGAAGCGCGGCGCCTATCTGGTCAACACCGCGCGCGGCAAGATCTGTGATCGCGACGCCGTCGTCAGGGCGCTCGAGTCGGGCCAGCTGGCCGGCTATGCGGGCGATGTCTGGTATCCCCAGCCGGCACCCAAGGACCACCCCTGGCGGACGATGCCCCACCACGGGATGACCCCGCACGTCTCGGGCACCAGCCTCTCGGCCCAGGCGCGCTATGCCGCCGGCACCCGGGAGATCTTGGAGTCCTACTTTGCCCAGCGCCCGATCCGCGAGGAGTATCTGATCGTCGAGGGCGGGGCGCTGGCCGGGGCCGGCGCTCACTCCTACAGCGTCGGCGCCGGCGAGGGCGGCGGGGTCGAGGAGGCGCCGGAGGGGTAGGGAGCCGGGTTCAGCCCTGCGTGGCCGGCCGCCGCAGGGTCGCCCGCGCGCGCGTGAACTTCCCGCTGCGGTTGAGCTGAGCCTCGGCCTCGGCGACGTCCTCCGGGGAGTTGACGTTGAAGACGATCCGCTCGGGATCGCCGAAACGGGCCATCTGCCGCTCGCCGATCAGATGTGGATCGAGTGCGCCGACCGCCTCGCGAAGCGATTCCCCTCGCGCCAGGGACTCGGCCAGCGGTCCGGCCAACGTCGGTGAGTAGCGCCCCAGCAACGGCTCCAGGCGTCCGTTCACCTCGCAGACCGCCACCGGCTCCTCGAGCTGAGCAAGCCAGGCGAGGAACCTCGCCGGCACCAGCGGCATGTCGCAGGCGATCGCGACGGCGCCGCGTCCGGCGCTCGCCCCGAGCGCGGCGATCAGCCCGGTGAGCGGGTGCCGCGGCTCCACCGGCTCGCTGAGCACGCGACAGTCGAGTGCGGGCAGCGGCGAGTCGGGCTTCGCCACGACCACCGGCTCGAGCCCGGCCGAGCCGACCGCCGCCACGACCCGGGCGACCAGCGGGCGACCGGCGACCTCGACCATCGCCTTCGGACTCCCCATCCGCCGGCTCAGGCCCCCCGCGAGAACCGCGCCGACGCTCACAGTTCGTCGCCTCATCTGTGCAGTCTCCCATCGAATGGCCCGGGTAGGCTCGGCGACCGTGAGTCCGGAGCTGACCGAGATCGACGATGCCCGCCGGCTGGTGCTCGAGCGCGCCGCCCCGCTCGGCGCCGAGCCGGTCGCGGTGGCCGATGCCCTCGGACGGGTATTGGCCGAGGAGGTCACCGCCGTCGACCCGGTCCCGGGGTTCGACAACTCGGCCATGGATGGCTACGCGGTCCGCGCAGCCGACACCGAGGCCGCGCCGGCTTCGCTCGCGGTGATCGACGAGTCGCGCGCCGGTCACCCCGCGTCGATGCCGGTGGGGCCGGGCGAGGCGATCGCGATCTCGACCGGCGCGATGCTTCCCGAGGGCGCCGACGCGGTGGTCCGTGTCGAGGACACGGACGGCGCCACCGACGCGGTCGAGGTCCGGGTCGCGGCTGAGCCCGGGCGCGACGTTCGCCGCGCCGGGGACGACATCGTCGCCGGCGAGGCGGTGCTGGCGGCGGGCACCGTCCTCGGCCCCGCCGCGCTGGGGGTGCTGACCTCGATCGGACGCGGGGAGGCGGCCTGCGCTCGCCGTCCCCGGGTCACCGTGCTGACCACCGGCGATGAGCTGCAAGAGGCTGGAGAGCCGCTGCGCCCCGGAGCAATCCGCAACTCCAACGCGCACTCGCTCGCCGCCCTGGTCGAGCGCGCCGGCGGCGAGTTGATCGCCGCCGAGATCGTCGCCGACGACCGCGAGTCCACCGCGCGCGCTCTCCGCCGGGCGCTCGAGGGCGAGATCGCGATCGTCTCCGGCGGGGTCTCGGTCGGCCCCCACGACCACGTGCGCCCGGCGCTCGCCGCGATCGGAGTCGAGCAGGTCTTCTGGGGCGTGGCGCTGCGCCCGGGCAAGCCGACTTACTTCGGCACCCTCGACCCTGATCCGGCCGGTACGGACCGGACGCGAGGCGGAGGATCCGGGCGGAAAATGGTGTTCGGGTTGCCCGGCAACCCCGTTTCGGCGATCGTCACCTTCCTGCTCTTCGCACGGCCGGCGATCCGGGCGATGCTCGGCATCGCCGACACGCGCCGGCGTTCGACGGCGGTCCTCGATGCCGCCTACGAGAAGCAGCCCGGGCGAGCGCACCTGATTCGTTGCCGGCTCGAGCTCGCCGAGGATGGATGGCACGCGACGCCGACCATGGACCAAGGCTCGCATGTGCTCACGTCGATGCTGGGCGCTGATGCGCTCGCGATCGTGCCCACCCCGAGCGCATCGGTGAGCGCCGGCGAGCGGGTCGAGATCGAGCTGCTCGACCCGTGACCGGCCGCGATCGCGCCTACGATGGGCTGATGGAGGTCGAGGTTCGACTGTTCGCGGTGCTGCGCGAGCGCGCGGGACGCGATCGGATCGCAATCGAGCTTGCCGAGGGAGCGACCGTGGCCGATGCGCTCGAGGCTACCGCTCGCGAGCCCGGTCTCGGCGAGCTGCTCGCCGCGATGCCGATACGCGCCGCGCTCAACCGTGAGTACGTGAAGGCCGAGGCGACGATCCACGCCGGGGACGAGATCGCGCTGATCCCACCGGTCAGCGGCGGCGCCACCGCCGCTGCGCGGCCTCGGGTCACCGCCGAGCCGCTGTCGCTGGCCCAGCTCGCGGCCGCGGTCGGGCGCCCGGGCGCGGGCGCCACGGTGGTCTTCGCCGGCACCACCCGCGACGTCGATCGGCTCGAGTACGAGGCCTACGGCGAGATGGCGACCGAGCGGATCAGCGAGATCCTCGCCGAGTGCACGGCCAAGCACGGCCTCGAGGCCGTCGCGGCCGAGCACCGGATCGGGGCGGTTCCGCTCGGTGAGCCGAGCGTGATCGTCGCGGTCTCGGCCGCGCACCGCGGCGAGGCGTTCGCGGGCGCCCGCGAGGCGATCGACCGGATCAAGGCTGAGGCGCCGATCTGGAAGCGCGAGGTCGTGGCGGGCGGCGAGCGTCGCTGGGTCGAGGGCAGCCCGCCTCCGGCGACGGGTGGCTCGCCGGGCCTCACCCATCTCGACGATTCCGGCAGCGCTCGCATGGTCGACGTCGGCGCCAAGCCCGAGAGCGAGCGGCGAGCCACCGCCGCCGGGCGAGTGCGGATGTCCCCGGCGACGGCCGCGGCCCTCGCTCGCGGCGACGCGCCCAAGGGCGACGTGCTTGCCACCGCGCGGATCGCCGGGATCGGCGCCGCCAAGCGGACCTGGGAGCTGATCCCGCTCGCCCACCCGCTGGCGCTCGACTTCGTCGACGTCGACGCGGGCGTCGACGCGCAAGCGGGGATCGTCTCGCTGTCGGCGAAGGCCGGGACCACCGGTCGCACCGGGGTCGAGATGGAGGCGATGACCGCCTGCGCGGTCGCGGCGCTCACCGTCTACGACATGGTCAAGGGACTCGAGCGCGGGGTCTCGATCGAGGCGATCGAGCTGATCGCGAAGAGCGGCGGGCGCAGCGGCGATTGGAGGCGCGACCGGTGAGCCACGGAGCCCGCGAGCCGGGTGAGCTCGGCGCGGCCGTGCTCACGATCTCGACCTCGCGCTCGCAGGGCGCCGGCACGGACGTTGGTGGGCCGGCGCTGGCCGCCTTCGCCGAACGGGTCGGAGCGACCGTGGTCGCGACCGAGGTGATCCCGGACGAGCGCGAGCTGATCGAGGGACGCCTGCGCTGGTGGTGCGACGAGGGTGGCTGCGAGCTGGTCCTGACCACCGGCGGCACCGGCTTTTCTCCCGACGACGTCACCCCCGAGGCGACTCGGGCGGTGATCGAGCGCGAGGCACCGGGCCTGGCCGAGGCGATGCGCGCCGCCTCGCGCGAGCACACCCGGATGTGGATGACCTCCCGCGGGATCGCCGGCGTCCGCGGGCGCACCCTGATCGTCAACTTCCCCGGCAACCCGCCGGCGATCGAGCAGGCCGGCGCCGGGATCGCCGAGGCGATCCCACACGTGCTCGGCCTGCTGACCGGGCGCAGCAAGCACCACTGAGCGCAGTTTCGCACCCGCCGCGCGCGGGCATGTGAACCAGCGTGAGCGACGCCGACGAGACCGACCGCGCGACGACCGGCGGCTCGCGGGTGCTCGTGGTCGTCGCCCAAGCGATCGCCGGAGGGCAGCTGCGGGAATCCCTCGTGGACCACCTCGGCGAGCGGCCCGTGGTTCGGGTGATCGCCCCGGCGCTGATCGACTCGCCGATCGAGCACGTGATGGGCGACGTCGACGAGGCGACCGTCGTCGCCCGCGAGCGCCTCGAGCGCTCGCTCGCCGAGCTCGAGCGGGCGGGGATCGAGGCAGAGGGCGCGGTCGGGGACACCGACGTGCGACTCGCGATCCAGGACGCGCTGCAGACCTTCGATGCCGATGAGATCGTGATCGTCGCCCACCGCGAGGGCGGCGCCTACCTCGAGCGCCAGGGGATCGAGGAAGCCGAGCGCGACTTCGACCAACCGATCACCGAGCTGTTCATCGAGCGAGGCGGCGACGAGTCGGAAGTCGCCGACGTCGAGCGCAAGCCCGCGGGCCAGCCGCAGGCCGACCCGGAGGAGGTCGAGGGCCGCTCGGCGAACTTCCCGCCGTTCAGCCCCCGGGACATTCTCGGAATCGTCGTCGCCGTCGTCGGCACGATCATCCTGGTGATCCTCGCAGCGTCAGGCGGCAGCGGCGAGGACCTCAACTCTGGCCTCGGCTCCCAGGCCGTGCAGGTCCTGATCGCCGGGATCATGGGCTTGATCAACCTCGCCCACGTGGTCGGCTTGACGCTGTTCCAGGCGGGTCCCTATCGAGGCTTCGGGCGCGACCTCTTCGCCCGGATCTCGTTGATCGGCACGCCGATCGCGATCATCGTCTCGCTGCTGCTGAGCTGAGCGAGACCGCCGGCCCGCCGCGGGCGCACCCGCGGAGACCGTCGCATCAACCGAGCGCCCGGGGCTGGAGCCGGTGCAGTTGCACGACCCCGCGTCGACGCGTCTCGATTGGCCATCGGCTGCCCGCCTGATCGAGGAAGGCCTCGGCTGCCGGCCGCCCGGGATCGGCGAGCCAGGCCTGCGGCGCGAGCCGCGGCAAGAGCGACAACAGCGGGCCGACGTTGGGGCGCTCGTAGAGGACGTCGGCGGCGAGGACGAGGTCGAACGGCGCCTGGCTGACCAGCTCGCGCGGCTCGCTCCAGTCGACAGTCAGCGTGTCCACCCGCACGCCGTTCGCGCCCGCATTGCGGGCGACGAGCGTCAGCGCCTCGGGGCACGAGTCCGTGGCGAGCACGGTGGCGCCGGCACGCGCCGCGGCGATGCTCGGCAGGGCCAGACCACAACCGAGCTCGACGATGCGCAGGCCTCGCAGCTCGATCCCGTCGAGCTCGCGCGCGAGCGCCACGCCACTGCGCCAGAGAACCGACCAGTAGGGCGCGATCGGCGCCCATTCGACCGCTCCGGCATCCGGCAGCTCGGCGGCCTCCCGAGGCTGCAGCAGCTGAACCGGACCGCTTGCCAGCTCGATCGACTGGCTGACGAGCTCTTCGGGCACCCGCCGACCCTACGCGGGGCCGGCGGGACTCAAGGGACAGCACAGCCGTTTGGCTACGCCGCCGGACTACGCGGCAGCGCGCTCGCCGTAGAAGCTGTGGATCCCGAGCGCGTTGCCGTCGGGATCGGCGAAGTACGCCTGCAGGCAGCTGCCGCTGTCGATGATCTCGGTCTGGAACTCGACCCCGCGCGACTCGAGCTCGGGCTTGGCCGCGTTGACGTCGTCGACGTGGAGCACGATCGCGTTCGGGTTCGGATTGTTCTCGCGCCCGAACGCCGTCCAGTCGATGACCGCGATCGTCAGGCTGCCGGTCTCGAACTCGGTCGCCGGCATGCTGCCCCATGACTTCGAGCGCTCGAGCCCGAGGACGTCCTCATAGAAGCGACACGCCGCATCGTGATCTGCCACCGCGATGCAGGCGAAATCGACGCCGCTGATCAGCCGAGGCCCCACCGGCCTCACTCTAACCGAGCGACGTGCGGGTCGCGCTCGAGAGAGCGCCGAAGGATCCCGAACGAGGCGCCGCCGCAGCCTCGAACGCGCACCCGGCAGGGTGAGCGTGTGCCCGTGCCGGTTGAAGCGGCCTTCGCGATCGGGCGGTCCGAACCAGGTGGGCGCGTCAGCGAGCCCAGCGGAGCAGGAGCACATGACGGAGCGCACAGCAGACATGGTCATTGCTACGTCGGCTCGGTCCTAAGACGCCGAATCCCGCTTGCTCAGCGGGATTCGGCCCATCGGGGCGCCCGGATTTGAACCGGGGACCTCACCGACCCGAACGGTGCGCGCTACCAGGCTGCGCCACGCCCCGAGGCTTCGCAGTATTGCGAAAAGCCATCCCAGCCAGGCGGCCGGTGGGTGGGCGCGCGCCATACTGCGCCGATGCCGGATCAGCCCGAGGGCGACGATGGCTTCGAAGATCGTCCGCCGCTCGTCGGGGTCTTGCTGACGCTCGCCGGGATCGCCTTGCTGGCGATCCTCGTGCTCGCGATCGAGCCATTGCGAACCGGGGTCGGCGACGCGCTTCGCGGCGACACCGAGTCGCTGCGCACCGAGTTGCGCGACCTCGATTTCGGCGGGGTGCTGATCGTCTTTGCCCTGGCGCTCGTCCACGCGGTGCTCTGGTATCCAGCCGAGATCCTCAACGCCGCGGTCGGCTTCGTCTACGGCTTCTGGTGGGGCATGGCGATGGTCATGGTCGCCTGGCTTCTGAACGCGATCGTCTCCTATTGGATCGGTCTGCACGCCGCTCGGCCGTTGCTCTACGGCGTTGTCGGCCGCGATCGCTTCGATCGTCTCGAGCGCGTGGCCGAGCGCGGCGGAGCGGCCTTGCTGCTCGGCATCCGGCTCGTGCCGATAGTCCCTTTCAGCCTCTTTTCGATGGTCGCCGGAGCGGCCAGGGCGCCGGTCGGGCGCTTCCTCTGGACGACCGTGGTCGGCTACATCCCGATCACCGCTACCTTCGTCTATCTGGGCAGCGAGCTCGAGGAGCTCTCGCCGACCGACCCGATCCTGCTGATCGGCGCCGCGGTGTTGCTGGCGCTGCTTTACCTGGGCCACCGCTACCGTCATCTGGTCCTCGGCCCCGACGAGCCGGGCCCACGCTAGCGATCAGGAAACCGCTTCGACCGCTTCCTCGATCTGTACCCGGCTCGGGAAGCTCTCGAGCTCGCGCTGGCCGCCGGGACCGGCGACCACCACCGCGGGCTCGGCCGGCAGCTTCAGCTCCGCGGCCAGCATCGCGTCCTCGCGGACCAGTTCCTCGGCCTCGCCGGAGTCGTAATCGCGCTGCCACTGGTCGACGTCGAGCTCGGGCACGGCCTCCGCGATCTGGCGCAGGAAGTCCGCGTCGAGCCCGAGCTCTGAGGCGACATCCTGGTTGCGCACGAATGTGTCGAGGTATTGCCACTGGCGCGCCTGCAGGCCGGCCGCCTCGGAGGCGATCGCGGCGAGGGTGGTGTCGTTTGGCGCCAGCGAGAAGTGGCGAAACTCGAGTCGCGCCCGGTCGGTGCGCGCGTACTCGTCGACCAGCGGGTCGATCACGTCGACCTCGTAGTCGGCGCAGTCGGTGCATTGGAGGTCGTTGAAGACCGTGATCGTGGTCTCGGCGTCGTCGGGTCCGAGATAGGCGCCGTCCTGCTCGATGCCGCCAAGCAGGCGCTGGACGTCGTTGACCCCGCCGATCACCGCGGACTTCGGCCCACCCTCGCCGACCGAGATCGAAACGATCGCGCCGAGGATCCCAAAGAACCCGACCGCAAGCAGGGCTCTGGGGATCCAGGGACTCACGAGGCGGGCTGCGCCTAGCCCGCGACCGCCTTGTAATAGCGGACGGCGAGCCCGGTGAGCAGCGTTTCGAAGGTCTGCTCGAGCGCTCCATCGCCGTCACCTGCGAAGGCCTCGAGGCCGCTGCGCTCGATCTCGACGCTGCGGGCGACCACCTCGTCGACGAGCTCGGGGTGCTCGTCGCAGAAATAGGCGCCGATCGAGTAGAGCTCGGTGTCCATCAGCGAATCGATGAACTCGCTGCGCGCACCTGTCGGGGTCGGGTCCTGCATCCGAGGACATCGTAGAGTCGGTCCGTGGCCGGTGCCGATCGCGACCAGATCATCGCCTTCTGCGACCTGTTGCTCGACGCGCAGGGCTTCGACGACTACGGGCCGAACGGGCTCCAGGTGCCGGGCGGCGAGCGCGTCGACAAGGTGGCGACCGGGGTCTCGGCGCAGCTCGAGCTGCTCGAACGCGCCCGCGACGCCGGAGCCCAGCTCGTGCTCACCCACCACGGTCTGTTCTGGGACTTTCACCCGCGCGCGCTGAGCGAGCGGATGGCGGCCCGCCTGCGGGTGGCGCTGGAAGCCGAGCTCTCGGTCGCCGGCTATCACCTGCCGCTCGACGCCCACCCGCAGGTCGGCAACAACGCGCTGCTCTGCGGGCGGCTCGGTTTCGAGGCCCAGCCCGAGCCCTTCGCCGAGGTTCGCGGCCGGGCGGTCGGGGTGATCGGTCGCCGCGACCAGCCGCTGCCCGCGGGCGAGCTGTTCGCCGCCGTCGGCCTGCTGACCGACCGCGAGCCGCTCGTCTTCGACGCGGGCCCCGCCGAGGTCTCGTCGATCGGGGTCGTCTCGGGCGCCGGCGCCTCGCAGCTCGGCGAGGCGATCGAGCTCGGCCTCGACGCACTGCTCACCGGGGAGCCGGCCGAGCACGCGATGGCCGATGCCCGCGAGGGCGCCGTCCACTTCATCGCGGCCGGCCACTACGCGACCGAGACGCTCGGCATCCGGCGCCTCGGCGAGCTGGTCGCCGAGCGCTTCGAGGTCGAGCACGAGTTCATCGACGTCCCCAACCCAATCTGAGCGTGCCGGGGCCGCGACGTCGCAATTTGCGTTGGTTTTCGTTGACACATCCGCGCAAAGCGATAACACTCCGTGCATCCTGAAACGGGGACAGAGAGGAGCGAATACGTGGCCAACCACTTGACGCCGAGCGAGCTCGCAGACGAGGTTCACATGAAGCGTCGGGAGGTGATCTCCAAGTGCATGGAGATGGGCGTACCGATCTTTAACGGGCGTATCGACAAGACGCTCTTCGTCTCCAATCTGCGCCAGCTCGGCCAGGCTCCCAACCGCCCCCAAGCGGCGGCCTGAGCGGGCCCCTCCTGAGGTAGCTTTCCCCGGGGGCGGCCGAGCCGCCCTCTGAAGGCGTCTACCGCGGGAGGGATGAATGGAATCGGCGACGGTCGAGAGGTCGGCCACCAGCGCGGCGACCGGTTCGAGGACGCTCGCGGGCCTCTTCCCCGCAGCGGTTCGCAAGCACGGGGCGAACCGCGCGGTGCTCTACAAGGACGACCATGGCAAGCTCGTCTCGAGGACCTACGCCGAGGTCGGCGAGATCGTTCGCAGGCTCTCGCTGGGACTGATCGACCTCGGAATCCAGCGGGGCGACAAGGTCGCGATCCTCTCGAACACCCGGCCGGAGTGGACCTACTTCGACTTCGCGGCGCTGTCCGCCGGGGCCACGGTGGTCCCGATCTACCAGACCAACTCCCCGGACGAGTGCCAGTACGTGCTCGAGAACTCCGACGCGATCGCGGTGATCGTCGAGGACGACGAGCAGCTGGAGAAGGTGCGGCTGATCCGCGACCGCTGCCCGCAGCTCGAGCACGTGATCCGGATGATCGGGACCTCGCGCGACACGATCTCCTTCGAGGACCTCTCCGAGCGCGGGTCGGGCGGCTCCGAGGCCGACTGGGAGGCGCGCTGGAGCTCGGTCGAGCCCGACGACATCTGCACCTTCATCTACACCTCAGGCACCACCGGACCGCCCAAGGGCTGCGTGATCTCACACGAGAACTACCGCTCGATGCTGGCGATGGTGCACGAGGTCAACGTGCTCGGCGAGGACGAGATCGCCTACCTGTTCCTGCCGCTGGCGCATTCGTTCGCGCTCTTGATCCAGCTCGGCACCTTCGACCTCGGCGCAACCCTGGCCTACTGGGAGCGCGATCCGCTGAAGATCATGCCCAACCTTGCCGAGATGAAGCCGACCTACTTCCCCTCGGTGCCGCGGATCTTCGAGAAGATCTACACCGCCGCCACCTCCAACGTGGAGAAGGCGGGCGGAGTCAAGAAGGCGGTCTTCGACTGGGCGATCGGGATCGGCGAGAAGGTGCGCCGTATCGAACGAGCCGGCAAGCGGCCGGGCCCGCTGCTGGCGGCCGAGTACCGGATCGCCGACAAACAGGTGCTCTCCAAGATCCGCGCTCTGTTCGGCGGCCAGCTGAAGCTCGCGGTCACCGGGGCTGCCCCGATCAACCCCGAGATCCTCGAGTTCTTCGATGCCGCAGGGGTCCTGATCCTCGAGGGCTGGGGGATGACCGAGACCTCGACCGCGGCGACGATCGCGACGCCCGAGGACTTCAAGTTCGGGACGATCGGCAAGCCGTTTCCCGGATGTGAGGTGAAGATCGCCGACGACGGCGAGATCCTGGTCAGGGGACCGAACGTGTTCCAGGGCTACTACAAGAACGAGGAGGCGACCGCGGAGACGCTCGTCGACGGCTGGCTGCGCACCGGAGATCTGGGCGAGTTCGACTCAGACGGCTATCTGAAGATCACCGGCCGCAAGAAGGACATCATCATCACCGCCGGCGGCAAGAACATCACCCCGGCGAACCTCGAGGGCGAAATCAAGCAGCATCCGCTGGTCTCGCACTGCGTGGTGATCGGCGATCGCCGGCCCTACCTGGTCGCCGTGGTCACCCTCGATCCCGAGGAGGCCGCCAAGTACGCGTCCGAGAACGACATCGGCGTCGAGGCGGTCGCCACGAGCCCCGAGGTGAAGGCCTCGATCATGGCGCACGTGGACAAGATCAACGAGAAGTTCGCCAGGGTCGAGCAGGTGAAGAAGATCGTCGTCCTGCCGCACGACCTCTCCCAGGAGGGCGGCGAGCTGACCCCCTCGATGAAGGTCAAGCGAACCGTGGTTGCCGACAAGTACGCCGACGAGGTCGATGCCCTCTACGCCGAGTAGCGGGCGCCGCTACTTTGGCGTTCGGCAAGGGTTTCGAGCCGCAATGGGAGTCGCGCGCAAGCTCGGGGGAGCGGCGCTGGCAACGGCGGCGGTGGTCGGACTGGCCCTCGGTGGCTCGAGCCCGGCGGCCGCTCAGCAGTCGAACGAGCGCCCCAACGTCGTCGTGATCATGAGCGACGACCAGACCCAGGACTCGATCCGATACATGCCTCGGGTGCAGGAGCTGATCGGAGCCGAGGGGGCGACGTTTCCCACCAACGTCACCAACTGGCCGCTCTGCTGTCCCTCGCGCGCGACCTTCCTCACCGGCCAGTACGTTCACAACCACGGCGTCTTCGGCAACGGGCCACCACTCGGCGGCTTCAGCCGGCTGAACAGCTCCGAGACGCTGCCGGTGTGGCTGCAGCGCTCCGGCTACTACACGGCCCAGATCGGCAAGTACCTGAACGGGTATGAGAACAGCCCGGTCGGGGTCCCGCCCGGATGGTCGGAGTGGCACGGCACCAAGCGCACCTACACCTACTACGGCGAGCAGCTGCTCGAGGAGGGCCAGCTCAACACCTACGGCTCGCTCGACGAGGACCCCGACGACCCCGCCGCGCCGCAGAACTACTCGACCGACCTCTACACGAACAAGGCGGTCGACGTGATCGCCCGGGAGGCTCCCGAGCAGCGCCCGTTCTTCCTTTATCTCGCCTACCTGGCGCCGCACGGCGGCGGCCCCAACCCCGACCAGCCGAATCAGAGCCGCTGCAACTCGACCGCGAAGCCGGCCGCCCGCCACATCGGCGCCTTCGGCTCCGAGCCGCTGCCCCAGCCACCGAACTTCAACGAGGCCGATATTTCCGACAAGCCCTCGGGGCTGGCGGAGCGCCCACCGCTGACCGCGCAGCAGATCCGAAACGCGACTCGCAACTATCGCTGTCGCGCCGAGTCGCTGCTCGCGATCGACGAGGGTGTCGAGCGGGTGATCGACCAGCTGCGCGCCTCCGGCGAGCTCGACAACACGCTCGTCATCTACACCTCCGACAACGGCTTCTTCCATGGCGAGCATCGGATCCAGACCGGCAAGAACCGCGTCTATGAGGAGGCGATCCGAGTGCCGCTTTTGATGCGAGGCCCGGAGATCCCCAAGGGCGTGGCCTCGTCGGAGATCTCGACCAACGCCGACCTCGCTCCGACGATCCTCGACGCGACCGGGGCCGAGGCTCCGTTCGCCACCGACGGCCGCTCCCTGCTCGGCGCGAGCAAGCATCCCGCGCGGATGCGCGGCCGCGAGCTGCTGGTCGAGCAGGGGGCCTCCGACGACGACGAAGACGGGACCGCCAACGGGGTCAACTACAACGCGATCCGCAACGCCCGTTACACCTACGTCGAGAACCCCGGCGGCGAGACCGAGCTCTACGACCTCGCGACCGACCCGTACCAGCTCGCCAACCAACACGCCAACCCGGCCTACCTCGAGGTCGAGGCGGCGCTGGCGGCGCGGCTGGCGGCGCTGCAGGCCTGCGCGGGGCCGAGCTGTCGGGCAAAGCCGGCGCTGAAGCTGAAGCTGCTTCGCTCGGTCCGCCGCAACGGACGCTCCTGTCGCCGGCCGTCGAACTTCCTCGCCCGGGTCCGGGGCCCCGAGGCCTCCCAGATCGTCAAGGTGCTCTACCGGGTCGGGGCCAAGCGCGACGGGCGCGGCGGCGACGACACCTTCAAGCGCAAGATCAGGCCGCGGCTGCTGCGGGGCAAGTCGCGCCCCGAGATCCGCGCGATCGTCGACTTCATCGACGGCCGCAAGGCCAGCCTGCAAAAGCGCGTTCGGATCTGCCGCTAGCGCCCGGGCGAATCAGCCGAGCTCGGCAGGCTCGTCGAGCGGCTCCCCCGACTCGGCCGACTCGCCCCTCGAGCCGCGCAGCAGCGCCGAGTTGGTGAGCTCGAGCACCCGGCGCCAGGCCGAGAGCTTCTCGCGCTCACGCTCGACCTGGGCGAGCACGTGGCGAACCCGCCGGGCCGAGATCTCGATCCCATGGCGCTCGGCGACGGTCTTGTAGCGCTCGTAGTCGCGGGCGAGCTTCAGCGTCACCGACTCGAACCCGTGCTTGGCGATCTGCAGCCGGGCGCTGTAGTCGAGGACCGAGGTACCGAACATGAGCTCGTCGTCGAGCTCGGGCTCGATCAGGATGATGTCAACCCCCGGGTAGCGCTCCTCCCAGATCTCGACCGCGCGGTGCAGACGGTCATGGGAGAGAAGCCGGAAGGTCTGGTTGCCGATCGCGACGATCCCCATGTCGGAGACGCGGCGAGCCCGCGAACCGGTGATCGTCGGGATGTCCTTAGCGAAGTCGTTGACGTAGGGGACCAGCGGGTTGATTACGACGACGAACTTGGCGCCGCGCTCGATCGCGACGTCGACGTTGGTGGTCGAGAGGATGCCGCCGTCGATGAATTCGCGGTCGCCGATCTCGACCGGCTCGTAGATCCCCGGGAGCGCGCCCGACGCGGCAACCGCTTCCGAGATCGGCACCTCGGCCCACTCGCCCTCTCCGAGGATGATCCGCTCGGTGGTGTCGAGATCGGTCGCGACCAGGTAGAGCTCGCGCTCGAGCATGCGGAAGTCGTTGGAGCGGTCGGGGTCAGCGAGCACGTCGCGCACGTAGGCCTCGATCCCGCGCCCGGTGTATAAGCCCTTCGGCAGCGCCGAGGCAAGCCCGGTGGCGAGATCGACGGCCGAGATCTCGCCGAAGTTGCCGGCGAGCTCACGCGTCAGCGCCGCGAGCTTGAACGGGAACGTGACCCCGCGCTGCAGGAAGCCGCGCAGGTTCGGCTTCAACAGGGTGCCGAGGTCGATGTCTCGAAGCGGCGAGGGCAGATCACGGTTGACGACCCGCATCATCTCCTCCGGGGTGACCCCGTTGGCCACCAGGCTGGAGACGAAGGCCCCGGCGCTGGTGCCGACGTAGATATCGAACTGGTTCACGGTCCGGTTGGTCGCCAGCAGATCGATCGCGCGCAGCGCCCCGATCTCATACACGCCGCCGGTGAAGCCGCCGCCGCCGAGCACCAGCGCCGTCTTCGAGGGCTTGCGCCGCGCGCGCCGGCGACGAGTCTGCTGCGACTCGCTCCCGGCGTCGAAGTCGACCACCTTGCCCATGGCCCGCGGGATTATTCCAATTGATACGGCCGTGCCGCGCCGGCTCGTCGTGCGGTGAGCTCGATCTCGATCTTCATCCGGGGGTCCGAGAGACCGGCCTCGATCATCGTCGCCGCCGGTCTGGGGCCGTCGAACCAGCGGCGCAGGACCGGCCAGCAGGCGGGAAAGTCGGCCGAGTCGGGGAGGATGTAGCGGACGCGGACCGCATCGGCGACCGACGCCCCGGCCTGCTCGAGCGCGGTGGCGATGTTGCGCATCGCCTGCTCGGCCTGCTCGGCGACGTCGTCGGGGATCTCCATCGTCGCGTAGTCGAACCCGGTCGTCCCGGCGACGAACACCCAGTCGTCGTCGACGACCGCCCTCGAGTAGCCGACCTCGCGCTCGAAGCGCGACCCCGACGAGATCAGCCTGCGTTCCGTCACCCGGCTGAGACTAACCTCCGGTCCGATGACTCGATCGCATTTGAGCTCGATCGTCGTCGCCGCGCTCGCCCTGGTGGCGGCGGCGCCGGCCGCGGCGATGCCGCCTGACGTCCCCGGCCACTCGCCTGCCGCCCGCCCGGGCAGCCCCGCCGCCTCGACCCGCGACCTCTCGCGCGGCGAGCTGCGCGATGAGCTCGCCGCGGCCTTCGCCGACGACGGCTCGGCAGGCGGCGCGTTCGTCTTCGACACCGAGGCCGGCGGCGACGGCACCCTGTTTTCGGACGGCGGCTCGAAGGCGCGTATCCCAGCCTCGAACCAGAAGTTGTTCACGACCGCGGCGTTCTTGTCCGAGCTCGGCCCGAAGGCCCGGCTCGAGACCCGTGCCTTCGCGCTCGGCAAGCTCGGCGGGCGCGACGACTCGACCCTCGAGGGCGACCTGGCGCTCGTCGGCGACGGCGATCCGGCCTTCGGCACCGGGCGCTTTGCGCGCGCCAACGACCAACCGGTGACCAAGGTCTCCGAGCTCGCCGGCGAGATCGCCGGGGCGGGGATCAAGCGGGTCGAGGGACGGGTGCTGGCCGACGACACGATCTTCGATCGCGTCCGCCGCGCCGGGCCCGATCTGAGCCCGTTATCGGGACTCTCGTTCAACAACGGCTACGACGGCGGCGGTTATGCCCGGGCGCCGGAGCTGGTCGCCGCCAAGGCGCTCAAGGCCGCGCTGCGAAAGCGCGGCGTGCGGGTCGGCGGCAGGATCGGACGCACCGAGGTCTCAGATCGAACCCTGCGCGGAGATCCGCTGGCCGCAGTCTCATCGCCGACCGCCGCGGCGCTGATCGAGGAGACCAACGTCCCCTCGAACAACTTCTTCGCCGAGATGTTGCTCAAGCGCCTCGGCGCCAGCTCCGGCAAGCGGGGGACCAGGCATCGCGGCAACAACAGGGTCGAGGCGTTCGCGAAGTCGGTCGGGAGCTCGGTCCAGGCGGTCGACGGCTCCGGGCTCTCGCGCAAGAACAGGGTTTCGCCCGAGCAGGTGGTGAAGCTGCTGACGGCGATGAGCGCCGACGGGTCGTCGGCCGCCGCCTACCGCGGCTCGCTGCCGGTCGCCGGGCGCGAGGGGACGGTCGCCGACCGCATGGAGGGCACCGCCGCCGAGGGCAACTGCCAGACGAAGACTGGCACCCTGTCCGACGTCTCAGCGCTGTCGGGCTACTGCGAGGCCGACAACCACACGATCGCCTTCTCCCTGCTGATGAACAGCGCCAACCTGGATGCCGCCCGCAGCGCTCAGGACCGGATGGCGGCGGCGATCGCCCGCTACGACCCCTAGGTCCTCGCCGGCGCCCTCAGCACAGAGTTGCCCGAGTGCTTGGGATCGCCGTCGGGGGGCTCGATCGAGATGTCGAAGGAACGGTAGCTCTGCGGATCGACCGGCAGCGACACGGTCGCCTTCGCCTCGCCGTTGGCGCCGACCTTGAACGAGCCCAGTGAAACCGTCTCGCGGTCGCCCAGCAGCCAGAGCTCGTAATAGCCCGAACCGCTGTCAGGCAGTCCGCTGACGGTGAGCTCGGCGGTCTTCGGGTCGCGCTCCCCGAGGGTGAGCACCGCGCTTGCCTGGGGGCCGCCGGGCTCGAGCGGCTTGAGATCGACCGACCTGGTCGCCCCGGGCTGAGCGCCGTCGTCGGCGATCAGGACCCCGATCCCGATCCCGGCGGCGACGAGCACCGCGGCACAGGCACCGGCGAGCGCCGTGCGCGCCGGCGACCACCAGCTGCGCCGGCGCCAGCCGGTCGTCGCGGTCGCGGCCGGCGATCTCGGCAACGCCGCGACCGGCAGGGCCAGGGCCGGCGGCTCGGCCTCCCAGCCCTCGGACGGAAGCTGCTCGAGCTTGGTCGTCACCGCCTGCATGCGCGCGAGCTCGTCGCGCAGCGCCGCGTCGTCGCGCAGCTCGCGCTCGAACGCGTCGGCTTCCGGCTGTTCGAGCTCGCCGAGCAGGTAGGCGATCGTTCGTTCGTTGCGAGGGTCGCTCATGACTCCGCCTCGAGCTGGGCACGAAGGGCCTGCAATCCGGTCACCATGCGCATCTTTACGGTGCCCAGCGGCATTCGGATCCGTTCTGCGATCTCGGTCTGGCTGAGCTCGTCGTAGAAGCGCATGCGCAGGACCTGCGCCTGCTCGGGATGAAGGCGCTCGAGCAGCCCGGCGACGCGCCAGCGCTCGACCAGCGCGTCGACGACGTCGACGGTGTCCCCTCGAGCGGCGTCGAGGTCGAGGGTGCCGACCGGCACCGGTGCACGGCGACGCAGCTGGTCGATCGCCCGGCTGCGGGCGATGGTCATGATCCAGGTCAGCAAACGGGCCCGTGCGGCGTCGTAGGTCGGCGCCCGCTGCCAGACCTCGAGGAACACCTGTTGCTGGACGTCCTCGGCGGCCGAGCGGTCGCGCAGGGTGTTGACCAAAAAGCCAAAGATGATTCGCCCGAAGCGGTCGTAGGCCTCGCGAAGCGCCTCCGGATCCCGCGCCGCCAACCGCTCCGCCAGCCGCGCCTCGGCACGCCGCTCTTCGCTCGGCTCGTCGGTCAAAGTACGCCGAATCATCGCGGAAGCGCCGTTTCGAGTCAGGCCCGCCGCGATCGAGGTCATCTCAAGGTTCCTACGCGCGCAGCGGGTCGGGCGGTTGCGATTCCCCAACCGCCGACAGCGCTCGGCCCGCATCGGCGAGTGAGGGTGATCACGCGGCCGCCGGGCACCCGGGGCCAGCGCAAGCGCCGCGAGCACCAGCGCGGCGGCGGCGATGACCAGGGTCTGCTCGCGAGCCCGGCCGGCGTCGATCGCGCCCGTCCATTGGACCCCGACCTCGGCCTCGGCCCGCCCGGCTGGCGCGCGACGAAGGCCACCGGCTCGCCGCCCTCATCGGCGAACGCCATCGCCAGGCGCGTGTCGTCGCCCGCGATCGGGATCGGGGCGAAGCCCGAGGCGAACCGGACCGATTGGCGCAGGTCGAAGGGACGCTCGGGGACAGCGTGAGGCTCGCGCCGACCGCGCTCAGCCCGTCTTCAGCAGCGCCTCGAGTCCCTGCTGGTCGAGGATCTCGGTGCCGACCTCCTCCGCCTTCGCGAGCTTGGTGCCGGGGCTGTCCCCGGCGACCAGGTAGTCGGTCTTCTTCGAGACCGAGCCGGTGACCTTGCCGCCCGCGGCGCGAATTCGCTCCGTCGCCTGCTCGCGGCTGATCGTCGCCAGCGTGCCTGTGAGGACGAAGGTCTTGCCGGTCAGCGGGCCGCCCTCGGCGCGGCGCTCGGCGGTCGAGAGCTCGAAGCGAAGGCCGCGCTCGCGCAGGCGGGCGATCAGCTCGGCGACCGCCTCGTCGGCGAGCTCCTCGCGCAGCGACTCGGCCAGCACCGGCCCGATTCCCTCGACCTCGGTGATCTGCTCGGGGTCGGCGTCGAGCAGGGCATCGACCGAGCCGAAATGCTCGGCGAGCGCGCCGGCGTTGACGTAACCGATCCCGGGTAGGCCGAGCGCATAGAGGACCCGGCCGAAGGGGCTCTGCTTGGAGCGCTCGATCTCGGCGATCAGGGCCTGCGCCGAGGTCTCGCCGAAGCCCTCGAGCTCGGCGATTCGCTCCGCGGTCAGGTCGTAGATCGACGCCGGGTCGGTGATCAGGCCCTGGTCGAGAAATCGCATCGCGTTCTTCTCGCCGAGCCCCTCGATGTCCATCGCCCCGCGGAAGTGCTTGACCAGCTGGAAGGTCTGGCCCGGACAGCCGCGCCGGTTCGGGCAGATCGTCCAAACGGAGTCCTCGGGCTTGACCGTCGGCGTGTCGCAGATCGGGCATCTCTTCGGCGGCTTCGGCCGCCGCAGCCGCTTGCCCTTGCGGCGCTGGATCAGCGGCGCGATCACCTGTGGGATCACATCACCGGCGCGGGTGACGATGACCTCGTCGCCCTCGCGCACGTCCTTTTTCGCCAGATCCTCCTCGTTGTGGAGGGTCGCGGTCGAGACCGTCACCCCACCGACGTGCACCGGCTCGAGCATCGCGAACGGCAGCAGGCGCCCGGTGCGCCCGACGTTCCAGACGATCCTGTTGAGCGACGTCGTCGCGGTGATCGGGGGGAACTTCCAGGCGACCGCCCAGCGCGGCTCGCGCCCGGTGACCCCGAGCTCGCGCCAGAGCCAGCGCTGGTCGACCTTGACCACGACGCCGTCGATCTCGAAGTCCAGCGACTCGCGCCGCTCCTCCCACCACAGGCAGCGGGCGACGACGTCGTCGACCCGATCGTGCTCGCTGATCGCCTCGTTGACCGGGAAGCCCCGCTCGCGCATCCACTCGAGCTCCTCGGAATGGGTGCCGAACTCGATCCCCTCGTGGCCGCCGATCCCGTAGCTCCACATCGACAGTGGCCGCGAGGCGGTCACCTCGGGGTCGAGCTGGCGAATCGTCCCCGCGGTCGCGTTGCGGGGATTGGCGAAAGTCGAGAGGCCCTCGGAGGCGCGCTGCTCGTTGAGCTCGACGAAACCGCTGCGGGGAAAGTAGATCTCCCCGCGGACCTCGATCCGTGGCGGGGCGTCCTCGATCCGATGCGGGATCGCGCCGATCGTGCGCAGGTTCGCGGTCACGTCCTCGCCGATCACCCCGTCGCCCCGGGTGGCGCCGCGAACGAACTCGCCCCCTTCATAGAGGAGCGAGATCGCGATCCCGTCGATCTTCGGCTCGGCGACGAAGCCGACCTCGCCCGGCTCGATGTCGAGCCGCTTCATCCGGTTGAGCAGCCGCTGCTCCCAGGCGCGAAACTCGTCGGCGCCGCGCGCGTTGCCGAGCGAGAGCATCGGCTCGAGATGGCGGACCTGCTCGAATCGATCCGAGGGCCGGGTGCCGCCGGCTACCCGCTGGGTGGGAGAGTCGGCGGTGAGCAGCTCGGGGTGGGCGGCCTCGATCCCGCGCAGCTCCTCGAGCAGCGCGTCGTAGGCGTCGTCGCCGATCGTCGGGTCGTCGAGCTCGTAGTAGCGCCGGTCGTGTCCCGCGATCTCGGTGCGCAGCTCCGCCGCCCGCTTGCCCGCGTCGCTGGACGGGCTCATCCGGGCGCGGGAACGTCCACCGAGGTCGCCAGCGCTTCCAGATCCCAGTCGGCGAGCCGCTCGAGCTCACCGTGGTCGGTGAGGTCGAAGTGGATCGGGGTGATCGACACCCGGCCGCGGGCAACCGCCGCGAGATCGGTTCCCTCCTCGTCCTCGAATGAGGGCTCGAATCCATAGATCTCGTAGCGCTTTCGCCCGTTCGCATCCTCCTCGATCAGCTTCAACTCGTCGTCGTAGAGGCGCTTGCCGAGCCTGGTCAGCTCGATTCCGCGCACTCCCCCGGCGGGACAGTTGACGTTGACCAGGGTCCCCGCAGGCATCGGCTCGTGGGCGAGCCGGCGGACGACCTCGCGCGCGATCTGCGCCGAGACGGTGAAGTCGAACTCGCGGGCGAAGCGAAACCCCATCTCGCGGGCCTCGGACTGTTGTGAGACCGCGAGCGCGGGCAGGCCGAGGACGATGCCCTCGAACGCCGCCGCGACTGTGCCCGAGTAGGTGACGTCGTCGCCGAGGTTGGAGCCGTGGTTGATCCCCGAGACGATCAGGTCGGGACGATCGCCGAGCAGCCCGAGGTCGGCGAAGCGGACGCAATCAACCGGCGTCCCCTCGGTCGCGTAGCCAACCGTGCCGTCGTCGAACTCGACCTCCTCGACCCAGATCGGCGAGCGGGTGGTGATGCTTCGCGCCGTCCCGCTGCGGTTGGTGTGCGGGGCGACGACGCGCACGTCGACGTCGTCGAGCTCTCGTAGCGCGCGGCGCAGGGCATGGATGCCCTCGGCGCCGATCCCGTCGTCATTTGTCAGCAAGACGATCATCTGGCAGGTCGCAGCGATTCTACGGACGCCCGGGCGCCACAATCAGGCGATCGAGGACGTCCGGGAAATCCCCACCGCGCCGCCTGTATCCGTGGTCGTGCCGACCCGCGACCGCCCCGAGGCGCTCGGCCGTTGCCTGGCGGCGCTGGCCCTCCAGGACCTTGGTGACCTCGACGTCGTCGTCGTCGATGACGGCTCGCGCGACCGCGCTGCGGTGACTGCGGCGGTCGCGATCCTGCCCACCGCCAGGGTGATCCGCGCCCCGGGACGGGGCCCGGCGGTCGCCCGCAACGTCGGCGCCAAGGCGGCTCGCGGCGCCGTCGTCTGCTTCACCGACGACGATTGCGAGCCGCTGCCCGGCTGGGCGGGCGCGCTGGCCGAAGGCGCCAGCGTGGCCGCCGTCGCCGCTGGCCGCACCGTCGCTCCGAGCGGGGCCTCGGCCGCGATCTGTGCCTCGCAGACGATCACCGAGCACCTGCTGCTGGACTCTCTCGACCCCGCCTCGGGGACGCTCGGCTTCGCCCCCACGTGCAACCTCGCGGTGACCCGGAAGGCTCTGGCACGACTGCCCTTCAACCCCGACTACCCGACCGCCGCCGCTGAGGACCGCGACTGGTCCGAGCGCGCCGTCGCCGCCGGGGTGGCTCCCGTCTACGTCCCCGACGCCGTCGTCGTCCACCGCCAGCACCTCGACCTGCGAGCCTTCGCGCGCCAGCAGTTTCGCTACGGGCAGGGCGCGGCCCGGTTTCGCCGTGCCGACGCCGACCGCCGGCTGGCGCCGCCGCGCTTCTACGCCGCGCTCGCCCGCCGCGGGTTCGCCCGCGGACGCGCGGTCGGCGCGCTGGTGCTCGCGGCACAGGCGGCGACGCTGGCCGGCGCCGTCAGCGAGCGGGGTCCGGCGAGCACCTGAGCAGCGACTCGCCGGCGAGGCCCTCGGCGTCCGCACCGGTGACCGCGGCGATCGTCGCAGCGATGTCGGTCAACCGAGGCGGCCGCGGCGGCTCGGCCGCCACCGACCCGCCCGCGACGACCACTGCCCAGGCGTCGCCCGCGGTGTGGTTTCCCGAGCGGCCGGAGCCGCCGCCACGGCGGCGCACGGTGCCGAAGCGCCTCGATCGCAGCTCGGTCAGCGTCGTCGCCGGGCGCCCCGACCAGCGCACCACCAGATCGGGAAGACGGTCGGCGAAGCGGCCGCGATGAACCTCGGCGGCCGGGACCACGGTGTCGACCGCCGGGGCGCCGTCGGAGTCGCGAAAGCTCGCCAGACCGGTGGCGATCTGGTCGAGCAGGCCCTCGGCCTCGGCCGCGCCGACGACGCCGTCGCGCTCCCGCCCACTCAGGTTGAGGCGCACGTAGCCCTGATTGTCGGCCGGATGAGCGAAGGCACGGGTTCGCTCCCACTCGAGCCCGCGAAGCTCCAGCCGAGCCGCGAGCTCGAGCGCCGCCCGGTCGGGGATCGCCGCGGCGACCGCGCCGCGAAGACGCGCCGGCAGCGTCGCCCGCAAGCGCCAGATCGCACCGGCGCCGTTGCGCTCGACCGGGCCGCCGGCGAGGACGGCGGCCAGCATCTCCGGAAGCAGGTCGGCGCGGCTGGTGTTGACGGCCATGCCGACCGGCGAAGTGCAGATCACGTCGCTGCCGGGCGGCAGCGCCGCGAGCACCCTTCCGAGCGCCTCGTCGACCGCGACATAAACCTGGTCGAGCGCGCCCGAGATACGTCCGGCCTCGGCCGGGTCGAGGGCACCGGCGTCGAGCTGGGAGAGGTCCCAGAATTGGTGTCCGGCGAGATGGGCGGCGCTGAAGGTGAGCCAGACGAGGTCGAAGCGCTCGCGCGCGAGCAACCGCTCGGCGAGCGCCGCGATCCGCCCCGGTGCGGCGAGCAGCTTCTCGCGCAGGCGCAGCAGGTCCCGTGCGCCGGGGCGCCCGAAGATCTCGGTTGCGCCGGGCCCGCGCCCGAGCCGGCGCCCGTAGTCGCGCGCGACCGCCTCCGGTCGCGACCAGCGCGGCAGCACAACCCGATCGGCGAAGCCCCAGCCGCAGACCAGGACCCCCTCGGCGCGTTCGGGCGGGCGGCTTTCGTATGGATCGATCACCAAGCTGCGCAGCCCCGCCTCGGCGAGGCGCTCCCAGATCGCCGGAGGGGCCGCGAACGCGGTCGCATGGCGCGCCCGCTGCTCGTCCGCCGACCATTGAAAGGGGTAGAAGATCCCGTGGTCGGCGAGCTCGACCCCGCTGTAGAGAGTGTGGAAGGCGCCCGCGGCGAAGTCGACCGCCGGCGTCTCGAGCTCCAGCCGGCGACCGCGGCTGCTCAGCCCCGCGAGGTTGGGCAGGCGGCCCTCGGCTCGCAACCGCTCGAGCACCGCGACGCTGGCGGAGTCGAACTGCAGGACGCAGATCAAGCTGCCAGCGCCCGCGCGGCGTCGATCACCGCCATCGTCGCAGCGCCCTCGCCGGCGCTCGCCAGCGGCCCGGGGTCACCGCCGCGGGCGGCGGCGGCAAACGCGTCGAGTTGGCGCGAGAGCGAGCCGACGAGCGGGTGGGGCCTGCCGGTGAGCCGGCCGACGGTCCCGCGAACGAGCCCGCCCGTGACGCTGGCCGCACGCCGACCGGGCCAGCTGGCGACGACGCGCTCGAGATGCGGGCGATCGCTGGCACAGCGGATCAGGGCCGGCCCGCGCGCGGTCTCCAACTCGATTTCGGCGCGCTCGGGCTCTGCTCGTGCCGAGCGAACCTCGGCCGGCGCGCCGCCGCTTAGGCTGAGGGCGAGGTCGACGAGGTGCGTCCCGAGATCGAGCAGGACGTCGTCGCGGACGCTGTGGGCGTCCCAGGAAGTGCGCCGGTAACGTAACTCGAGCTCGAGCTCGAGCGGGCCTGACGCCGGGACCGCGGCGGCGAGTTTGGCGCCCTGGTGGAAACGGCGGTTGAAGCCGACCCAGGGGGCCGGGTCGAGCTCGGCGAGCTCGCGCGCTGCCGCCAGGTCGGGCCCGGGAGGCTTCTCGACCAGGCATGGCAGACCGGCGGCGGCAGCGTGGCGGGCGGCGTCGGAGTGCTGATCGACCGGGCTGGCCACCACCAGGGCCTCGACCGGCGCGGACTCCAACAGCGAGCGGGCGTCGGGGTGCCACGACGGCACTGTGCCGTTGGCGACCCGGGCAGCGAGGTCACGGCCGCGCTGCTCGCACGGGTCGGCGAGCGCGATGAGCTCGACCGCACCGGTGGCGGCGATCGCGGGCACATAGCCGACCGACGCGATCCGCCCGCAGCCGACGAGTCCGATCCGCAGAGCAGGGCTCATCGACCCCGGTCGCGGAGGTGCAGCGCCGCTCCGGCGACGGCCGCAAGCACCGAGACGACGTGGTGGACGATGTGAAGCGGCAGTCCGACCAGCGCCAGCGCGACCCCGCCGCGCCGGTAAAGGAGCCGGTAGAAGTCGGCGTTGAGGGCGACGATCGCGCCCGCGGCTGCGAGCGCCGTCAGCGGCCGGCGGGCGACCGCCGCCGCCGCGGCCCCGAGGCCCGCGAGCGCGCTCAGCCGGTGCCGCCAGCCCAGGTTGAGGGCGCCCGAGACACTGCCCGCCTCGAGTTGCAGGCGAACCCAGGGGATGCCGCGGTCGAGCAGGTCGGTCCTCACCATCGTCGCCAGCGACCATCGCTTCAGGTGCGTTCCGCGAATCTCGGGGTCGAGCACGATCTGGGCGCCGGTGGCCGCGAGCCGCATCCCGAGCTCGATGTCCTCGACCGCCGGCGTGGCGAAGCGATCGGCGTCGAAGCCCCCCGCGCCGACGAAGGCATCGCGGCGGATCACCCCGAGGCCGGCCCAGAAGGTCGTCGCGGGCCCGGGCGAGCTCGTGTGCACATGATGGTGGAGCAGGTTGCGAAACCGCGAAACGGCGCTCGGGTCGGCGGGGGCGTCGTCGTAGCTGCCGAAGACGGCGACCAGGGCCGGGTCGGAGGCAAACGCGTCGCGGGCACGCGCGAGCGCGTCGCCGTGGACGACCACATCGGCATCGACGAAGGCGACCAGGTCGGCCGCGGCCAAGCGCGCGCCGGCGTTGCGAGCCTCGGCGGGCCCTGAGCCCGGCGGCTCGGAGACGACGATCACCTCGTCGGGCGGATCGCTGGAGTCGCGCAGGGCGGCGAGACAGCGATCGAGCGTCGACGGGCGGTCGGTCGCCGGGACGATCACCGCTAGCGAGTTAGGCATACCTAACTACGAATTATCAGCACAGTCGAATCGATAGAGCTCCCAGCCTTCGCCGCGGGCGACCGGCGATCCGGTCGCCGCGAGCGGCGCGCGGACGGCCGTCGGTGCGTCGGCATCGACGAACGCGCTCCCCGAGGCCGGCATGCTCTCCAGCCGCAGGCCAACGTCCGAGAGCGCCAGCTCCAGCTTCCAGGCGAGCGCCGTCTGGCTGAGGAAATCGGTGGTCGCAACCGGGCCGCAGGCGATGACCCGCTCGCGCCCGACGGAGTCGACGAGCTCGAACAGGCGGTCGATCTCGGCGCTGCGTTCGTCGGCGACCCGCAGATCGCCGGGAAGCTCGGACACGCGGATCCCAGCTTGCAGCGCCAGCACCAGCGCCAAGCCCGTGGTCGCCGCGAGCAGCAGCCGACGGCGGGGGTCGGCTCGGCCGGTGGCGGCGAGTGTGGCGATCAGGCGAACCGCGCCGACGGCGCCGAGCACGCAGCCGAGTGCTGCCGCGGGCGCAGCGAACCTGGGAATCCCGGCGTAGCCCACGGCGGCCAGGATCGCGACCAGGCCGATCCAGGCGAGCGCGCCATAACCGAGCACGACCAAAGTGCGCTCGCCGTTTCGCCGAGCCGTGAACAGCGCGTAGGCCGCCGTGACCCAGAGCCCCGCGAGCACCAGGTTGAGCGAGCGCCCGACCGCCTCGAGCGCTTCGAGCGGCGCCCACCCGGTCGCCTCCCGGGCGCGTTCGGCGCCGGTGAACGGATTTCCCGATCCGAGCAGGTCGGGGACCAGCCAGAGCGCCGGTAAAGCGATCGCCACCCCGACCACCCAGCGCCGCAGACCCGGCTGCTCGCGCCACAGCCAGAAGCCGAAGGCGGCCAGAAATGGCCACGCTTCGGGGCGCAGCAGCGCTGCGGCGAACCCGAGCGCCAGCGCCTGACCCGAGCGCCCCGCGATTCGGCGCTGGACGGCGCCGAGCACGAGTGCCACCAGCAGCGGCTCGGAGAGCCCGCCCGTGAACTGGCGCAGCCACGGGGTGAATGGGTCGAACAGCAGCACGACTCCGATCGCCGCCAGCGCTCCCGCCAGGATCCGGGCTCGCTTGATCCGAGCGGCCACAAACGGCCCCAGCACTCGCAGCGCCGGCCTCGGCGCGATCACCAGCCGGGCGGCGAGATCGGCGGCGAGCCCAACCGCGGCGAGCCACCCGGCCCGGGCGACGAACATCCACAGGTCCGGCGCGCCGTCGCCCGCAGCGGCGAAGGCCGTGGTCAGGGTCACCGGCAGCGGCTTCCAGGAAGGGCCCGCGGAGGTATCGAGGTCGAGGCCGGCGATCTCCCGGCCCCAGACCAACCACCCCCAAGAGTCGTAGACGAGTGCGTCATCGAGCAACAGCGAGAGCGCCGCGAGTAGCGCGACGATCGCCGCGATGGCGAGACCTCGACGAGAGGCGGTCCCTAGGATTAGGCTTCCCTAATGCCGACCACGAGACTGGGAATTGCAGCACTCCTCGCCCTGGCGAGCTTCCTCGTCGGCGCCTGCGGCTTTTCCACCGACGACAGCGGCGGCTCGAACGAGCCCGCGACCGAGGGGATCACCCTCTACTCGGGCCGCATCCCGGCCGCGATCGGGGGCGCGGTCGACATGTACGAGGCCGAGTCGGATACCGACGTGCAGGCCCGCTTCGCCGAGACCGGGGACCTGGCGGCGACCCTTGTCGAGGAGGGCTCGAACTCCCCGGCAGACGTCTTCTTCGCCCAGGAGCCGGGCGCGATCGGCGCGGTCGAGGATGCCGGCCTGCTGGCCGAGCTGCCAAAGGACATCCTCGACCGGGTCCCGCGCACCTATCGCGACCCCGACGGGCGCTGGGTCGGCGTCACCGGCCGCGCCAGGGCGATCGCCTACGGCCCGGGGGTAAAGCGCTCCGAGCTGCCCGACTCGCCGCTCGACCTGGTCGAGCCCGAGTGGCGGGGCCGGGTCGGATGGGGCCCAGCCACCGACACGCTGCAGCAGTATGTGACCGCGCTGCGGCTCACCTCCGGCGAGGACGTCGCCCGAGCCTGGCTCGAAGGCATGGTCGCCAATGACGCCGTCAGCTATCCAGACAACGTGACGATCCGCGACGCCGTGGCCGCGGGCGAGATCGACGTCGGCCTGATCAACCACTACTACGTCGCCCAGGCGGTGGCGGCCGAGGGGCCGGACTACCCGGTCAAGGTCTATTTCCCGCCCGAGGGCCTGGGCTCGCTGCTGTTACTGACCAGCGTCGGTGTGCTCGACTCCTCCGATCGCAAGCAGGAGGCCTTCGACTTCATCCGCACGCTGCTCTCGAACGACGGCCAGGAGTTCTTCACCTCGACCTCGAAGGAGTATCCACTGGCGAAGGGGGCCGAGCCGGACCCGACGCTGACCGTGCCGCTCGCCGAGATCCCCGCGCCCGAGGTCGAGCTCGACGACATCGGCGAGCTGCAGCAGACGATCGAGCTGATGCAGGACACGGGAGCGCTTTGAGCCCCGCCGGGGCGGCGCGGGCGTGACCGGCGCGACCGACACCGTCGCCGCCCCGAGCCGGCGGATCGGTCGTCCGGCGATGCTTGGAACGCGGCGACCGCCGCTCGGCCTGCTCGCCGCCGGAGTCGCGATCGGCGTCGCGGTCGTCCTCCCCGCCGCCTATCTGGTGATCGTCGTCGGCGGCGACCTCGGCCCCGCCCTGGAGACGGCGTTCGACTCGCGCACGGGCGCGATCCTCGCCCGCACGCTCGGGCTGGCCGCCGCGGTCACCGCCGCCTCGATCGCGATCGCGCTGCCGATCGCCTGGCTCACGGTGCGCACCGACCTGCCGGCGCGCCGTCTGTGGGCGACCCTGTGCGCCCTGCCGCTGGTGATCCCGACCTATGTGGGCGCCTACCTGTTCGTCGCCGCGCTCGGGCCGAACGGGATGCTCCAGGACGCGCTCGGGGTCGAGCGCCTGCCGTCGATCTACGGCTTCTTCGGCGCCTGGCTGGTGCTCACCCTGTTCACCTACCCACTCGTGCTGCTGCCGGCGCGCTCGACCCTGAGGCGGCTCGACCCCCAGCTCGAGGAGGCGGCCCGGGCGATGGGCCGCACCCCGTTCGAGGCCTTCCGCTCGGTCGTCATGCCGCAGCTCTGGCCGGCGCTCGCGGTCGGCGGCCTGCTGGTGGCGCTGTTCGTTATGAGCGACTTCGGCGCAGTCTCGATCATGCGCTTCGACTCGTTCACGAGCGAGATCTACATCTCCTACAAGTCGAGCTTCGATCGCTCGGCCACCGCCGGTCTCGGCGCGGTGCTGGTGGTGCTGATGCTGGCGCTGCTGTGGATCAGCTCGAGGATCCGCGGCGCCCACTCGCTGCACCGGCTCGGGCCCGGCGCCGCCCGTCCGCCACGCCCGTACGCGCTCGGGCGCTGGCGCTGGCCGGCGCTGGGGCTCTGCTCGGCTGTGGTCACGATCGCGCTGGTGCTCCCGGTCGGGGTGCTCGTCTACTGGTCGAGCAAGGGGGTCTCGACCGGAACCGTCTCCTGGAACCTGGTCGGGGCGCTCGCCGGCAACTCGCTGCTGACCGCGATCGGCGCGGCGGCGGCCGGCGGGCTTGCGGCGCTGGTGGTCGCAGTGCTCGCGGGTCGTTACCCGGGCGCGGTGACGCGCGGGATCGAGCGCTTCGGCCACGCCGGCTACGCGCTTCCCGGAATCGTCGTCGCGCTCGCCCTCGTCTACTTCGCCACCCGGGCGGCGCCGCCGGTCTACCAAACGCTGGCGCTGCTCGTCTTCGCGCTCACCGTCCACTATCTGCCGCTCGGGATCGGCCCGATCAGCGCCTCGCTGGCCCAGGTGTCGCCGCGCGTCGAGGAGGCGGCGCGGGGGCTCGGGCGGCGCCAGAGCGAGGTCTTTCGCACGATCACAGCGCCCCTCGTGCGCGGGGGGATCCTCGCCGGGGCAGCGCTGATCTTCCTGCACGCGATCAAGGAACTTCCCGCTACCTTGATCCTCGCACCGATCGGATTCGAGACGTTGGCAACCGAGATCTGGAACCAGACGAGCTTCGGCTTCTACGAAGCGAGCGCGATCCCCGCGCTGGTGCTGCTCGCGATCGCCGCCCCCCCGCTCTACCTGCTGTCCGAGCGCGGCACGGTGACCTCGTGACCTCGACCGCGGTCGCGGCGCCGCTGCGCCTCTCAGGACTGGAGAAGTCCTACGGCTCTGTGCGCGCCGTGGCCGGCGCCGAGCTCGAGGTCGAGGCGGGCTCGATCTGCGCCCTGCTCGGCCCCTCGGGCTGCGGTAAGACGACCACGCTGCGGCTGATCGCCGGGCTGGAGCAACCCGACCGCGGCGAGATCGCGATCGGAGAGCGCCGTCTCAACGGCACCGGTGCCTTCGTCGCGCCGGAGCGCCGCAGGATCGGGATGGTGTTCCAGGATTACGCCCTCTTTCCCCACCTCGACGTCGCCGGCAACGTCGGCTACGGACTCGGGCGCCGCCCCGAGGCCGAGCGAGTCGCCGAGGTGCTCGACCTGGTCGGTCTCGGCGGCGAGGCTCGCCGCCCCGTCCACGAGCTCTCCGGCGGCCAGCAACAGCGGGTCGCGCTCGCCAGGGCACTCGCCCCGACACCCGAGCTGATCCTTCTCGACGAGCCCTTCTCCAACCTCGACCCCGAACTGCGCGAGCGCCTGCGCCAGGAGATCCGTGAGATCCTGTCGCGCGCGGGCGTCACCACGCTGTTCGTCACCCACGACCAGGCCGAGGCGCTGAGCATCGCCGAGTCGGTCGCGGTCATGCGTGAGGGCCGGATCGAGCAGGTCGGCACCCCCGAGGAGATCTATTCGCGCCCTGCGTCGCGCTGGGTCGCGCGCTTCCTCGGCGAGGTCGAGGTGGTGCCCGGTGAGGCGGCCGCCGGTCGGGTCGAGTGCGAGCTCGGGTCGTTCAGCGCCGATCAGTCCACCGAGGGGCCGGTCGACGTGCTGATCAGACCCGAGTCGATCGCGATCGGGCTCAGCGGCCCCGACGGCGCCGCTGCCGCCGAGGTCGTCGGGCGGCGCTTCTTCGGCCATGATCAGCTGGTCGAGCTGCGGCTGGGGTCGGGCAGGACCGTGCGCTCGCGCCGCCTCGGCTTTCCCGCCTGGCACGAGGGCGACCGGGTGCGGGCCTGGGTCGACGGACCGACCGACGTGCTGCCGCGCGACTGATTCGGCGATGACCGGGAAGTGGACAGCCGACCGGAATTGCCGACCAGAGCGGCCGCAGGGCCGTGGTCACGGGCGCCAACAGCGGCTGGGTCAGCGCCCGGCTCAGTAGGTCACCGCGACCAGGCAGAGCCCGTGGGCGGGAGCGGTCTCGCCCGCACGTTCACGCTCGGCGCCCTCGAGCAGGGCACGGAAGTCCTCGAGCGAACGGCGCCCCGCGCCGACCTCGAGCATCGTCCCGGCCAAGACCCGGACCTGGCTTCGCATGAAGCTCGGTGCGGTGATTCGCATCGCCAGCAGCGAGGGCGCTTCGGCCGTCCATTCGCAGGCGTCGACGTTGCGCTCGAACAGCCGATGCTCGGTCTGGGTGGGGGTGAAGGCGGTGAGGTCGTGGCGGCCGACCACCGCGCCGGCGCACTCGTCGAGCAGCCGGCGGTCGAGCGGGTAGCTCCACCAAAGCGCCCGGCCCTCCTCGAACGGATCCCGGACCGCGGAGGCGAGCACCCGGTAACGGTAGGTCCGCGAGCGAGCATCGCGACGAGCGTCGAAACCGTCGGGCGCGGCGATCGCCGTGCGGACGGCGAGGTCGCGAGGCAGGACTGCGTTGAGCCGTTCGGCGAGCCGGTCGGGCAGCGCTGCGGCGTGCTCGAAGCTCGCCACCTGGCCGCTGGCGTGGACCCCGGCATCGGTACGCCCGGCCACCATCAGCTCGATCCGCTCGCCGATGATCCGCTCGAGCGACGACTCGAGCTCGGCCTGGACGGTTCGCTGGCCCGGCTGGGCGGACCAGCCGGCGAACCCGGTTCCGAGGTAGGAGATGTCGAGTCGCGCGGTGCCGATCGGGCACGCCCGGGTCGGTCAGACTAGCTCGAGGAAGACCATCTCGGTGGAGTCCGAGCGCCGCGGGCCCAGCTTGACGATCCGGGTGTAGCCCCCGGGACGCTCGGCATAGCGCGGAGCGATCTCCTCGAACAGCTTGTGGACCAGGAACTTGTCCTGGCCGAGCTCGGAGAGCACCTGGCGGCGAGCGTGCAGGTCGCCGCGCTTGGCCAGTGTGATCAGCTTCTCGAGCTTCGGCTTCACCGCCTTGGCCTTCGCCTGCGAGGTCTCGATCCGCTCATGATCGATCACCTCGCGGCAGAGGTTGCGCAGCAGCGCCCGCCGGTGGGCGGTATCACGACTGAGCTTGTTTCTTTGCTTTTGGTGGCGCATGTCGTTCGGCGCTCGCCTCTCGGCACTCGCGGGCTGGAGCCGTAGCCCGGTGGCGAGTGGCGAGTGGCGAGTGGCGAGTGGCGAGTGGCGAAATCTACTCGTCTCGCAGCGAGAGTCCCAGCGCGTGGAGTGACTCCTTCACCTCTTCCGTACTCCGCCTGCCGAAGTTCGGAATCGCGTTGAGCTCGGACTCCGAGCGCTGGACCAGGTCGCCGACCGTCTGGATACCGGCTCGCTTGAGGCAGTTGTAGGCGCGCACGCCGATCTCCAGCTCCTCGATCAGGCGGTCGTCGCCCTCGGTTGCCGGGACCGGCACCAGCGCCGGGTCGCCGCCGTCGAACCCGTTGCGGGCGGTCAGCTCCTCGACCCGATCGGCGTCGGTGAAGATCGCCATCGTCTTGATCAGGATCTCCGCCGCCTCGCGCAGGGCTGAGCCCGGCTCGATCGAGCCGTCGGTCTCGACCTCCATCGTCAGCTTGTCGAAGTCGGTGCGCTGACCGACTCGCGCCGAGTCGACGTTGTAGGCGGCGCGGCGGATCGGCGAGAAGATCGAGTCGATCGGGATCACGCCGATCGGCTGATCCTCGGTCTTGTTCTCATCAGCCGGCGAGTAACCGCGCCCGCGGCCGATCGACAGGTACATCTCGAGCTTGGTCCGCTTCTCGAGCGTCGCGATCGGGGCCTCGGGGTTTAGGATCTCGACGCCCGCGGGCAGGTCGATGTCCTTGGCCTTGACCTCGCCCGGGCCGGTCGCCACCAGCGGCGCCTCGACCTCGTCGGCATCGGTGTGCATGCGCACGACGATGTCCTTGAGGTTGAGGATGATGTCGGTGACGTCCTCCTTGACCCCGGTCACCGTCGAGAACTCGTGTGCGACGCCCTCGATCCGCACGCTCTTGATCGCGGCGCCGCCGAGCGAGGAGAGCAGGACGCGGCGCAGCGAGTTCCCGAAGGTGTAGCCGAAGCCCTTGTCGAGCGGCTCGACGATGAACGTGCCGTAGTTGTCGTCGACGCTTTCGGAAGCGATCTTGGGAATCTGGAATTCGGGCAGGGTGGTCATTGGAACCTCTTCACTTGTCGGGAACTGGGCGCCCTACTTGGAGTAGAGCTCGACGATTAGCTGCTCTGCGACCGGCGCGGTGATCTCACCACGCTCGGGAAGGCGGAGCACCTTCGCCGTAAGGGCATCGTGATCAGCCTGCAGCCACGGCGGCACCGCGGCGGTCAGCTCGGTCGCCTGGCGAACCACGTCGGCGGCGCCCGAGCTGGGCTTGATCGTGATCACGTCATCGGGACGGACCTGGTAGCTGGGGATGTCGACCCGGCGGCCGTTGATCAGCCAGTGGCCGTGGGTGATCAGCTGTCGCGCCTGGCGCCGGGAGGCGGCGAAGCCGAGGCGGACGAGGACGTTGTCGAAGCGACGCTCGAGCAGCCGCAGGAGGTTCTCGCCGGTGACCCCCTCCTGGCGCGAGGCCTTGTCGTAATAGCCTCGGAACTGGCGCTCGAGCACACCGTAGAAGCGGCGCGCCTTCTGCTTCTCCCGGAGCTGGTTGCGGTACTCCGAGGCGCGCACTCGGCCGCGGCCGTGCTCGCCGGGCGGATATGAGCGGCGCTCGACTCCGCACTTCTCGGTCAGGCAGCGCTCGCCCTTCAAGAACAGTTTCTGGCCCTCGCGGCGGCACTGCTTGCACTGGGGTCCGGTGTCGCGGGCCATCAGCTACGGCCTCCGTCGCTTCTTCGGCCGACAGCCGTTGTGCGCCTGCGGGCTGACGTCCTTAACCGTGGTCACCTGGATCCCGGCAGCCTGCAGCGAGCGGATCGCCGTGTCGCGGCCCGAGCCTGCGCCCTTTGCGTGCACCTCGACCCGCTCGACCCCGTGCTCCATGCCCTTGCGGGCCGCGGCGTCGGCGGTCACCTGCGCAGCGAACGGCGTCGACTTGCGCGAGCCCTTGAAGCCGGCCGATCCGGCCGACTCCCAGCAGACCACGTTGCCCTCGGGGTCGGTGATCGTGACGATTGTGTTGTTGAACGAGGTCTTGATGTGGGCGATCCCGTAGGGGACGTTCTTCTTCACCCGACGCCGAGTGCGACCCCGGCCCTTTTTCGGCTGCGGCATCCGGTCTTCCCTACTTCTTCGCCGGCGGCTTCTTCTTGCCGGCGATGCTCATCCGCCGCGGCCCCTTACGGCCGCGGGCGTTGGTCTTCGTGCGCTGGCCCCGGGTGGGCAGGCCCCGGCGGTGGCGAACGCCGCGGTAGGAGCCGATCTCCGAGAGGCGCTTGACGTTCTGGGAGCGCTCGCGGCGCAGGTCACCCTCGACCTCGAGCTCCTCGACCGCGTCGCGGAGCTTCACGGTCTCCTCCTCGGTCAGATCCTTGACGTAGGTGTCGGGATCGACGCCGACCTTCTTCAGCACGTCGTTGGCGGTCGACCGCCCGACCCCGTGCACATAGGTGAGACCGATCTCGATTCGCTTGTTGAGCGGAAGGTTTACTCCTGCGACTCTCGCCATCAGCCCTGCCTTTGCTTGTGCCGTGGGTTCGAGCAGATCACCAGCACGACGCCGCGCCGTCGGATGATCCGACAACGCTCACACATCGGCTTAACGGACGCTCGTACCTTCATCGGCCCTTTCCGGGTCGTATCTTGATCAACTACTGAGAAGGCCCGCAGGCCCCATGAATCGGGCGAGCAGGCGCAACGAACGCACCCCGAAGGGCGACCGCAGATAGTAGCAGCGCGCCGCCCTCAGGCGTGCCCGAGCGCGACGCCCACAGCGGCCACCACAACCCCGCCCAGGGTCACCTGGGTCAGCGACAGCGACAGGGCCACACCGAGAAAGCGCTTGCGAATCCAGGCGATCAGCACGAGCTCGATCCCGACGACCACGTAAGCGACCGAGAGCGCGGTGGCGACGTCGGCGATCAGGAAGGGCAGCGCATGAAGCGAGCCGCCGACGAAGGTCGCCGCCCCGGTGATCAGGCCGCGCGCGAACGAGCTCCCTCGTCCGGTCAGCGTCCCGTCGTCCGAGAGCGCCTCCGAGAGGCCCATGCTGATCGCCGCACCGAGCGCCGCGGCCACCCCGATCAGCAATGCGGCGCGCGAGCCGGAGACATAGGCGGCAGCGAAGATCGGGGCGAGCGTGGACACGGTGCCGTCGATCAGGCCGATCAGAGCCGGCTGTACGTACTGCAAGGCCCGCTCGCGATCGCTTGCGTTCTGCCAGGCGCTGAGGACAGTCTGCATTGCGCAGTTATAGCAAGTCAGTTAAGATTAGGATCGCCTAATGACTACATCGACCCCCTCAACCACGATCGAGGCCAGCGAACGGTCCGCCGCCGCGCTGCGGGCGCACGGCTTCCGCGCGACCTCGCAGCGGCTGCTGATTGAGGACACGCTGAGGTCTGCCGGTCGTCACCTGACCGCCGAGGAGGTCCTCGACGCCGTTCGCGTACGGCTTCCCGCGATCTCATTGCCGACTGTCTACTCGGCGCTCGAGGCGCTCGAGCAGGCGGGGCTGGTGCGCCGGATCGCGGCGGGACGCGGCCCGGCGCTTTACGACGCCCGGCCGGCGCCGCATCACCACCTGGTCTGCCGGGCCTGCGGCGGGGTCGAGGACCTCGACGCCGACGCCGACCTGGCGCCGATCGTCGCCGGCGCCGCGGCTCGCGGCTTCAGCGCCGAGTCGACGGAGGTGGTCGTTCAGGGCCTGTGCCGTCGTTGTGCCACGGGGTGAGCACCCGCGGGCCCTCGGCCATGATCGCGACGGTGAACTCGAAGTGGGCGGCGAGCGACCCGTCGGCCGAGTAGACGGACCAGTTGTCCTCGCCGACCCGTACATCGGGGCCGCCGGCGTTGACCATCGGCTCGATCGCAAGCACCATCCCCGGCTCCAGCTCGGGGCCGCGGCCGGGCTCGCCGTAGTTGGGGATCTGCGGATCCTCGTGCATGTCGCGCCCGATTCCGTGGCCGACCAGCGAGCGGATGATCGATAGGCCGTCGCGCTCGACCCGGCGCTGGACCGCGTGCGAGATGTCGCCGAGGTGGTTGCCGGGTTGGGCTTGGGCAACCGCAGCGTCCAACGCGGCCTCGGTGGCCTCGAGCAGGGTGCGCGCCTCGGCGCTGACCTCGCCGACCGCAATGGTGACAGCGGCGTCGGCGACCCAGCCGTCCTTGGTCACGCCGACGTCGAGCGAGATCAGGTCACCGCGTTTGAGCTCATACGGCCCCGGGATCCCGTGGACGACCATCGAGTTGGGCGACGCGCAGATCGAGCCCGGGAAACCACGATAGCCGAGAAATGACGGCTGCGCCCCCTGGGAGACGATGAAGCGTTCGGCAGCGCGGTCGAGATCGCCGGTGGTGACTCCGGGCCGGACCTTCGCCCGCAGCATCTGCAGGCACCGCGCCTGGACCACCCCGGCAGCGGCCATCCGCTCGATCTGTTCGGGCGTCTTGAGGATGATCCCGCCGCGATACATCTATGCCTCCTCCTGTCCCCGAAGTGTTGCAAGCAAGCGCCGGATGCCCTCGCTGACGTCATCGGGGTCGGCACTGCCATCGATTCGCTCGAGCAATCCGCGGGCGTCGTAGTAGTCGATCAGCGGCGCCGTCTTCGCGTGGAACTGCTTCAGGCGGTGACGGATCACCTCGGGCTTGTCGTCCTCGCGGATCTCCAGCGGCGCGCCGCAGACATCGCAGACCCCCTCCTTTTCGGGCGGATCGAACTCGACATGGAAGATGTGGCCGTTGGGGCAGGTGCGCCGGCCGCCGAGTCGGCGGACGACCTCCTCGTCGGAAACATCGATCAACAGCGCCGCGGTCAGCCGCCGGCCGAGCTCATCCATCTTCGCGCCCAGCGCCTCGGCCTGGGGCTCGGTGCGCGGGAAGCCGTCGAGGATGAACCCATCCTCGGCCTCCTTCTGACCGATCCGCTCGGCGATTACGCCGACCATCACCTGGTCGGGAACCAGATCGCCGCGGTCCATGAAGGACTTCGCCTCGGTGCCGATCTCGGTGCCCTCGCGGACCGCTGCGCGCAGGATGTCGCCGGTGGCGTAGTAGGGCAGGTCGAGGTCATGGTGCAGGCGTTCGCCCTGGGTACCCTTACCCGACCCGGGCGGGCCCAAGAGGATTAGGTTCAGCTCCGACATCGGTGCGAGAGCCTAGATGGTCCGGGGTGGGCCGGGTTTCGCCGGTCCTCGCGGCGTTTTCCGTCCCACCCCTGGCCCGAGGAGCCTGCGAATCGCGCCGACGACCCATTCGGGCTCGTCGACGACCTGGCGATAGGTGACCGCGAGCACCTGGTATCCGGCAAGGGTCAGCCGACCGAGCTTCCTGTGGTCGCGCTCGAACGCCTCCCGGTCGCTGTGAAATTCGTAACCGTCGACCTCGACTACCAGCTTCTCCTGCGGCCAGTAGGCGTCCACCAGGTAGCCGCCGACGAGGACATTGGCCTGCGGAGTCGGTAGGCCGTGGTCGCGGATGAGATCGAGCAGCAGGAGCTCGAGCTCCGACAGCGCGCTGGCCGCCGCCGACCGGTCGTAGCCGCAGAGGGCGGCGAGCGCTCGGCGTCCGCGGCGTCCATTCGATCTCTCGAGCACCCGCCCGAGCGCGCGAAGGTCGAGCAACTGCAGGCGCTCCGCCCTCACATACGCACGGTGGAGAGCGCCTCGTTCGACGGTTCCCGCGAGGTCGAGCAGCGTGCGGGCGACCGAGGTCACCGGAATCCGCTCATGGACCGTCGATTCCGGGTCGGGTATACGCGAGCGGTGAACGGCGATCCCGGGGCGGCGCGCGCGCCCGTTGCGATCGGGGGCCGTGACGTCGACCCTGCCGCCGCGCGGGCCGGTCAGGTCCCAGAGCGCCGCCGCCGAAGCGTGGCTGAGCAAGGCGCCGGGTCCGAGAGCGAGCACCGCGGCGATCCACTCGCCTCTCCGCGAGAGCAGCGGATGCCCAACCGCATAAACGCCGCGATGGACACGGTGCAGGCGTCCCGCGGCGGCGCGATCCGCCACCGCGGTCGAGCGGAGACCGATCCCCGCGAGCTGGCGACCGGCCACGACCCCGTACTGAAGCGTGGCGAGCTCCGCAATCGCCCGATCCACGCCCGGTGGGGCGGATTTCTCCGGTCCTCGCGGCGTTTTCCGTCCCACCCGAGGAGGGTGGCGGGGAGAGGCGCACCTGTGGCCCGCCGAACGCGCCGAGAGGCGAAACGGCGGGGGCCGAGAGGCCAGCCGGCGGGGAGCGTTACTTCAGGAACCCCTCGTAGTTGCGCATCATCAGCTGCGACTCGAGCTGCTTGACGGTGTCGAGCGCCACCCCGACCACGATCAGGATCGATGTTCCGCCGAAGTAGAAGTTGGCCGAGGTCTGGTTGATCAGGATCGTCGGCAGCGCGGCCACAGCGCCGAGGTAGAGCGCGCCCGGGAAGGTCAGGCGCGAAAGGATCCGGTCGAGGTACTCGGCGGTCGGGCGGCCGGGTCTCACCCCGGGGATGAAGCCGCCGTACTTCTTCAGGTTGTCGGCCTGATCGACCGGGTTGAAGGTGACCGCCGTGTAGAAGTAGGTGAAGATGATGATGAAGAAGACCTCGCCGACGACGTAGGCCCAGCTCGATGGGCTGAAGAAGGCGGCGAAGTCGAGCGCCGCAGGCGTGTTCAGCAGCTGCCCGATCGTCGGCGGGAAGGCCATGATCGAGGCGGCGAAGATCACCGGGATCACCCCGGCCATGTTCACCCGCAACGGCAGATAGGTGGAGCCGCCGGTGGTCATTCGGCGGCCGACGACCCGTTTTGCGTACTGCACCGGGATCCGCCGCTGGCCCTCCTGGACGAAGACGATGCCGACGATCACGGCGAGCGCGACGAACGGCATCATCACGACGAAGACCTGATCGGGGTTGGTCCACCAGGTGCTGATCCCGGGGATGATTCCCGAGGCGATCGAGGCGAAGATCATCAGGCTGATCCCGTTGCCGACACCGCGCTGGGTGATCAGCTCGCCCAGCCACATCAGCAGGGTCGTCCCGGCGGTCAGCGAGATCACGATCAAGAACACCTTCTGGAAGGTGAGGTCGCCGACCACGCTTGTGCCCTCGGCGTCCTGGAAGCTCTGGAACAAAAACACGTATCCGAGCGACTGGCCGAAGGCGAGGACGACGGTCAGGTAGCGGGTGTACTGGGTGATCTTCTGCTGGCCGACCTCGCCCTCCTTCTGCAGGCGCTCGAGCGCCGGCACCACCACGGTCAGCAGCTGGAGGATGATCGAGGCGGTGATGTAGGGCATGATCCCGAGCGCGAACAGCGACAGTCGCTGCAGCGAGCCGCCCGAGAACAGGTTGAGGAAGCCGAGGACGTTGTTGCCGGTGAAGTTGTCCTGGATCGACTCGACCGTGTCGATGTCGACCCCCGGCGCGGGGATGTAGGCGCCGAGCCGGTAGAGCAGCAGCATCGCCAGGGTGAAGGCGATCTTCCGGCGGATCTCCGGGACCGCGAACGCGTTGGCGATCGTCTGGAGCACTAGTCCTCGATCACTTCGGCCGTGCCGCCGGCCTTCTCGATCTTCTCCTTCGCCGAAGCGCTGAACGCGTGGGCACGGACGGTGAGCTTCTTCGAGATCTCTCCCCGGCCGAGGATCTTCACCGGATGGTTGCGCTTCGCCAGCCCGGCGCTGCGAAGCGTCTGTGGCGTGACCTCGGTGTCGGCGTCGAACCGCTGCTCGAGCGCGGCCACGTTGACCGGCTGGGTGTGGGTCCGAAAGCGCTCGAACGGCATCGACTTCTTCATCTGCGGCCCGCGCAGCTTGCGCATCCGCATATGGATCGGGTTCTGCCCGCCCTCGTAACCGCGCTTGGACTTGCTGCCCGAGCGCGCCCCGGCGCCCTTGTGGCCTCGCCCGGCGGTCTTTCCGGTTCCCGAGCCCTTACCGCGGCCGAGGCGCTTTCGCGGGTGGCGCGAGCCCGGCTTGGGACGGATCGAGTGCAGCCCGATCTCGTCTGGATCGAGTCGGGCCATCAGCTCCTCACCTCGACCAGGTGCTCGACGACGCGAAGCATTCCCTGTAGCTGTGGAGTGTCGGTCATCGTCGACTCGCGCCCGATCTTGCCGAGCTTGAGCGACTCCAGGGTCGCCCGCTGACTCGGGCTCGCTCCGTTGGCGGAGCGCACCTGCTTCAGAGTCAGATCAGCCATCGCCGGGTTCCTCGGACTCGGGGTCGGCGACAACGGCCACGGGCTCCGCGGCTGCCTGCTCGGTGGGATCTGCTGTCGTTTCCTCCTTCGCCGCAGCCTCGGCCAAATCCAACCCGAGCACCTGCTTCACCGAGAGGCCGCGCAGCTTGGCCACGGTCTCGGGGCGGCGCAGGCCCATCAGCCCCTCCATCGTCGCCTTCACCAGGTTGATCGGGTTCTGGGTGCCGATCGACTTCGAGAGCACGTCGCGAATCCCGGCGAGCTCGAGCACCGCGCGAACACCGCCGCCGGCGATCACCCCGGTACCGGGGCTGGCCGGGCGCAGGACGACGTGCCCGGAGCCGTAGCGGCCGATGATCCGGTGGGGGATCGTCTGGCCGAACTTCGGCACCCGGATGAGGCTCTTGCGGGCGTTTTCGACCGCCTTTTGGATCGCCAGCGGGACCTCGCGAGCCTTGCCGTAGCCGATGCCGACGACGTCGTTCTCATCGCCGACGGCAACCAGGGCCGTGAACGAGAAGCGCCGGCCGCCCTTGACCACCTTGGCGACGCGGTTGATCTCGATCACCCGCTCCTGGAGGTCGAGCCCTTGCGGGCTCACGCTTTCGATGTCGTGGTTCCTCATCGCCGAATCACCTTAGAGAGTCAGAATTTCAGGCCGCCCTCGCGGGCACCCTCGGCGAGCGCGCGCACGCGCCCGTGATATCGGTAGCCGCCTCGATCGAAGACGCAGGTCTCGATCCCCGCCGCCTTGGCCCGCTCGGCGATCAGCTCGCCGACCCGCTTCGGCTGCTCGGCGGTTGGCAGCTTGCGCAACTCGTCCTCGGTCCAGTTGACGGCGACAACGGTGCGGCCGGCGTCGTCGTCGACCAGCTGCGCGAAGACGCCTTTGTTGGAGCGAAACACCGACAGCCGGGGACGCTCGGCGTTGCCTCGGATCTTCGCCCGCACGCGGCGGCGGCGGCGCAGTCGCTGCCGTGGCTTGGTGGTGACCGCCATCGCTATGCCCTCTTGCCGACCTTGCGGCGAATCTGCTCGCCCTGGTAGCGGATCCCCTTGCCCTTGTAGGGCTCCGGCGGGCGGGTGCGCCGGATCCGGGCGGCGATCTCTCCGACCAGCTGCTTGTCGATTCCGCGAACGATCACCTGGGTCGGCTGCGGGACCTCGAACTCGATCCCGTCGGGCGCCTGGATCGAAACCGGGTGCGAGTAGCCGACGCTGAGCTCGAGCGCCTTGCCGGCGAGCTTGGCGCGGTAACCGACACCCTGGATCTCGAGCCGTTTCTCGAACCCGTCGGTGACCCCCTCGACCATGTTGGCCACGAGGCTGCGCGTGAGGCCGTGCAGGGCACGGTCCTGACCCCGGTCGGTCGGGCGGGTGACCGTGAGCGCACCGTCGGCTTCGGCGATCTCCATGCGCGCGTCGACCGTCTGGTTGAGCTCGCCCCGCGGACCGTTGACGCTCACCCGGCCAGGGCCGAGCGAGACCGTGACGCCCTCGGGGACGGGGATGGGTTGTTTGCCGATTCTGCTCATAAGAATTCGTTGCTTGCGCTCGCCACTGGCCGCTCGAGGGGCGAGCGGCGAGTTACCACACGTAGGCGACGACCTCCCCGCCGACGCCCTTTGCCTTCGCCTCGTGACCGGTCATCACTCCGGTCGAGGTCGAGAGGATCGCGGTGCCCATGCCGCCCTGGACCCGGGGCACCTCGGAGCCGCCGACGTAGCGGCGACGGCCGGGTCGCGAGACACGGCGCATGCCGGCGATCACCGGGCGACGATCGTCGGTGTACTTGAGCTCGATCCGGATCACCTCGCCGACCGCTGTCGGCTCGACGTCGAAGCCGGTGATGTAGCCCTGCTCAGTGAGGATCCTCGCCATCTCCTTCTTCAGGCGCGATGCCGGCACCTCGACCTCGGGGTGGTCGGCGGCGAGCGCGTTGCGAACGCGGGTGAGGAAATCTGAGATTGGGTCGGTGAGCATGGTTCTTAGGTGCTGATTTCGAGTTTCGCGGCGCTTACCAGCTGGACTTCTGCATGCCGGGGACATAGCCCTGGTGGGCTTGCTCGCGCAGGCAGATCCGGCAGAGGCCGAACTTACGGTAGTAGGCGCGCGACCGGCCGCAACGACGGCAGCGGTTGTAGCCGCGGGTCTTGTACTTGGGTTTGCGCTCTTGGCGCACGCGCTGGGACGTCTTTGCCATTTACTCCTCAGAACTTTCTTCGCTTGAAGACTCGTCGGTGGGACCCTCGCCCTCGCCGTCCTCGCCCTCCTCCTCGTCGTGACGCTCGGGCTTGGCGTAGGCCTCGGGGTTCTCCTCCTTCAGCTGCTCGAGCGCCGCCTGCTCGGCCTCGGCGCGAGCACGCGCCTCCTCGAGCCGGCGCTCCTCCTCCGGGTCGATCTCCGGCTCGGCGACCCCCGGGCGGTGCTCGGCCGAGAACGGCATCCCGAGCGCCAACAGCAACTCGAACCCCTCCTCGTCGGTCGCCGCAGTGGTGGTGATCGCGATGTCCAGCCCTCGTACCTCGTCGATCGAGTCGTAGTCGATCTCGGGAAAGATCAGCTGCTCGCGCACGCCCATCGAATAGTTCCCGCGGCCATCGAAGGATCGCGGGTCGAGACCGCGGAAATCGCGAACCCGGGGGATCGAGATCGTGATCAGGCGATCGAGGAACTCCCACATGCGGGCGCCGCGCAGGGTCACCGAGACGCCGACCGGCATTCCCTCGCGCAGCTTGAAGTTGGCGATCGACTTGCGCGCCCGGCGCACGTTCGGGTGCTGGCCGGCGATCGTCGCGAGCTGCTCGGTCGCCGCCTCCAGGATCGCGGTCGCCTGCTTGGCCTCGCCGACCCCCATATTGAGCGTGATCTTCTGCACGCGCGGGACCTGCATCGCGCTCGAGTAGCCGAACTTCTTGGTCAGCGCCCCGGCGACCTCGTTCTCATAAGCCTCGCGCAGACGCGGCGGCGGGGCCGCCTGATTCGGGGGTGTTGTAGTGGCTGCTTCCATCGTCACTCGATCACCTTGCCGGTTCGCTTCGCATAGCGCTGGCGAGCACCGTCGTCGCCGACGCGCACGCCGACCCGGGTCGGCTTGTTGTCGGAGGGGTTGAGGAGCATGACGTTGGAGACGTCGATCGGCCCCTCCTTCTCGATGATGCCAGAGGACTGCGCCTTCTGCGTGTCCTTGACCGAGCGCGGCCGGGTATGGCGCTTGATCATGTTGAGGCCCTCGACGTAGACGCGGCGACGGTCGGGCTCGGTGCGCAGGACGCGGCCGGTCTTGCCCTTCTCCTTGCCCGCGACCACGACCACGCTGTCGTCCTTGCGCACGTGCATCCGCTTTGCCATCAGAGAACCTCCGGAGCGAGCGAGACGATCCGCATGAAGTTGCGGTCGCGCAGCTCGCGAGCCACCGGACCGAAGATCCGGGTTCCGCGCGGCGCGCCGGCGTCATCGATGAGCACGGCCGCGTTCTCGTCGAAGGCGATGTAGGTGCCGTCAGCGCGCCCGAGCTGCTTGCGGGTGCGCACGACCACCGCCTCGACGACCTCGCCCTTGCGGACGCCGCCGTGCGGGGTGGCCTGCTTGACGGTCGCGGTGATCACGTCGCCGACGCCGGCGTAGCGGCGGTGCGAGCCCCCCTTGACGCGGATGCAGAGCAGCTCCCGGGCGCCCGAGTTGTCGGCGACCCTGAGCCGCGACTCCTGCTGGATCATCGGACGCTCACCTGGCCCTCTCCAGGACCTCGACCAGGCGCCAGCGCTTGGTCCGCGAAAGCGGCCTGGATTCGACCACGCGGACGACGTCGCCGGAGTTGGCCTCATTGGTCTCGTCGTGGGCGTGGATCGTCGCGGAGCGGCGCACGACCTTCTCGTAGACGGGGTGGCGACGTACGACCTCGATCTGCACGGTGATCGTCTTGTCGGCCTTGCTCGAAACGACGGTGCCCTGGCGGACCTTCTTCGAGCCCGGTCGGCGCTCGGCGGCAGCGGTGCCCTCGCCCGGCTGATGGGCCGAGCGCGTTCGAGCACGCTCGCGGCGGCGCTCGGCGGCCTTTGCTCTGCGCAGCTCGGCACGCTCGGCGGCGCGCTCTTCGGGCGTGCGCTGGGCCCTTGGCTCGCCGCTTTGGCGGGTCCGCTCGAGCTTGCGCCGCTGCTTCGGTGTCAGCGCCTCGGCCGGCTCCGCCGCCTCCGCGGGGGCTGCGACCTCAGCCGGCGCCGCTACCTGCTCGTCGGCCGCCTCCTCAACGGGCGTCTCCTCAGCGGGGGGCTCCTCGGCCTCCGGCGCCTCCGCCTGCTCGTCGGGCGTCTCCTCAGCGGGCGGCTCCTCGGCCTCCGGCGCCTCCGCCTGCTCGTCGGCCGCCTCTTCCGCCTGCGACTCCGCAGCCTCGGGCGCCTCCGCCTGCTCGTTCTTCTCTTCTTCGCTCACTTGAGCTCCTTTTGCAGGTCGATCCCGCGCTCGCGGGCGACGGTCATCAGCCGGGCGAGATCGTGACGCGACTCGCGCAGGCCGGCGGTGTCCTCGAGCTCTCCGGTCGCATGGCGAAAGCGCAGGTTGAAGGTTTCCTCGCGCGCCTCCTTGAGCTGCTGGACCAGATCCTGGTCGCCGAGCGCGTGCACGTCGGCCGCCTTCACTGCCCAGCCGCCTCGCGGCTGACGAACTTGGTCTTGATCGGCAGCTTGTGACCGGCGAGGCGAAGTGCCTCCTTGGCCAGCTCTTCGGGCACCCCGGCTAGCTCGAACATCACCTTCCCCGGCTTGACCACGGCGACCCAGCCCTCCGGATTGCCCTTGCCCGAGCCCTGCCGGGTCTCGGCGGGCTTCTTCGTGTAGGGCTTGTCGGGAAAGACGTTGATCCAGACCTTCCCGCCGCGCTTGATCTTGCGCGTCATCGCGACCCGGGCGGCCTCTATCTGGCGGCTGGTGATCCAGCCGCGCTCGATCGCCTTGAGCCCGTACTCGCCGAAGGCCACGGTGGCGCCACCCTTGGTGTTGCCGCGGCGCTTGCCGCGCATCTGCTTGCGGTACTTGACCCGCTTCGGCTGCAACATCAGGATCCGGCCTCCGGCGGCTTGGCGGCCTGCGGCGCCGCGGGGGCGTCGTTGCTGGTTGCCGGTTGCTCGGTGGCCGGGGCAGCCGGCGTGGCCGGGGCCGCCGGCGCGGTCGGTGCGGCCGGCGTGGCTGCGGGCGTGGTCGGTGCCGCAGGCGTGGTCGGTGCCGCCGGCGTCGGCGGTCGCTGCGCCGGCGCCTGCGCTCCCCGCGACTGCCCGCGCTGGCCGCCGCGCTCGCTGCGGCGCCTGAATGACCGTGGGGCGAGCTCTTCCTCGTCGGCACCCGCGCGGTAACCCTCGGGCATCACCTCGCCCTTGTTGATCCAGCACTTGACGCCGATCCGCCCGGTCGTCGTCCTCGCCTCGACGAAGCCGTAGTCGATGTCGGCGCGCATTGTGTGCAGCGGCACGCGGCCGTCGGAATAGCCCTCGGTGCGCGCCATCTCGGCGCCGCCGAGACGGCCCGATACCTGGACCTTGACCCCCTTGGCCCCCGAGCGCATCGCCGAGGTCAGCGCCCGCTTCATCGCCCGGCGGAAGGCAACCCGGTTCTGCAGCTGTTCGGCGATCGACTGGGCGACCAGCTTGGCGTCGAGCTCGGGCCGCTTGATCTCGCGGATGTTGACCTTGACCGGCTTCTTGGTGATCCGGTGAAGGTCGCGGCGCAGGGCATCAACCTCGGCGCCCGACTTGCCGATCACGATGCCGGGGCGCGCGGTGTGGATGTCGACCGTGATCTCACCGCGCTGCTTGACGATGTTGATGTCCGAAAGGCCGGCGTGCGAGAGCTTTTGCTCGATGTGCTCGCGGATCGCGATGTCCTCCAACAGCAGGTCGGCGAAGTTGCGCTCGTCGAACCAGTTCGACTTCCAGTCGTGGATGTAGCCGACGCGGAAGCCCTCGGGGTGGATCTTCTGTCCCATCTGCTCGGAGCTCCTTAGACGTCGGTCGGGGTCAGTGCCACCGAGAGGTGGCTGGTCTTCTTGTCGATTCGGGTCGCGCGGCCGCGGGCGCGGGCGCGCCATCGCTTCAGCGTCGGGCCCTCGTCGACGGCGATCTCAGCGATCCGCATGTCCTCGGCGACGAGATCGTGGTTGGCCTCGGCGTTGGCGGCGGCCGAATCGATCAGCCGGGCGAGATCGCGGGCGGCGCCGCGGCTCGAGAACGCCAGCAGCGTTCGCGCCTCGTCCACCGGCATCCCCCGGACCTGGTCGGCGACCAGGCGGGCCTTGCGCGGTGCAACCCGCACGTATCGGGCCTTCGCGCGCACCATCGGCGCCTCCGGACCGTTGTCGGAAGAGTCGGCCACTAGCGCTCCTTGCCCCCGTGGGCGCGGAAGGTCCGGGTCGGCGCGAACTCGCCGAGCTTGTGCCCGACCATCGACTCGGAGACGAACACCGGCACGTGCTTGCGCCCGTCGTGAACGGCGATCGTATGCCCGACCATCTCCGGGAACACGGTCGAGGTTCGCGACCAGGTCTTGATCATCTGCTTTTGGTTCGCCTCGTTCATCCGCTCGATCCGCGCCATCAGGCGCTCATCGACGTACGGGCCCTTCTTCGTCGATCTGCCCATGAAAGCCCTACCTCTTCTTCTTTCCGCGCCGGCGGCCGCGGATGATCATCGCGTCGGAGCGCTTGCCCTTCTTTCGCGTGCGGTAGCCGAGTGTCGGCTTGCCCCACGGCGTCACCGGGTGTCCGCCCGGCGTCTTGTGCGCCTCGCCGCCACCATGCGGGTGGTCGACCGGGTTCATCGCGATCCCGCGCGTCTGCGGGCGCTTGCCCTTGTGGCGGTTGCGCCCCGCCTTACCGATCTTGACGTTCTGGTGCTCGGAGTTGGAGAGCGTGCCCACGGTCGCGCGCGCGTCAGCGCGGACCAGGCGCATCTCCGACGACGGCAGGCGCAGGGTGACCAGGTCACCCTCCTTGGCGACGACCTGGATCGCCGAGCCGGCCGAGCGCCCGAGCTTGCCCCCCTGGCCGGGGATCAGCTCGACGTTGTGGACCACGGTGCCGGTCGGGATCGCGCGCAGCGGCAGCGAGTTGCCCGGGCGGATGTCGGCCCGCTCGCCCGACTCGACCTGGTCGCCGGGGGTGATCCCCTGAGGCGCGAGGATGTAGCTCTTCGTCCCGTCGACGTAGTGCAGCAGCGCGATGTAGCAGGTGCGGTTGGGGTCGTACTCGACCGTCGCCACCTTCGCCGGAACCCCGTCCTTGCGTCGCTTGAAGTCGATCTGGCGATAGCGGCGCTTGGCACCGCCGCCGCGATGGCGCGCGGTTGTCCGGCCGCGGGAGTTGCGCCCAGCGGTCGTCTTCTTGCCCTTGGTCAAGGCCTTGTGCGGCTTCGACGAGGTCACCTCGTCGCGCTGCTGATAGGTCGCGAAACGGCGCCCGGGGCTCGTCGGTTTGGTCTTTCTCATCGCCATTACTCAGCCACCGCCGCGCCCTCGAACAGCTCGATCCGGTCACCGGGCGCGAGCTGGACGATCGCCTTCTTCCACGAGCGCGTGCGGCCGCTGTGCAGGCCGCGGCGCTTGGGTTTCGAGCGCACCTTGATCGTCCGCACCTCGACCACGCCGACGTCGAAGATCTCCTCGACCGCGTGGCGGATCTGGGTCTTGTGCGCCCGGTCGTCGACCCGGAAGGTGTACTTGCCGTCGGCCATCAGCGCATAGCTCTTCTCCGAGACAACCGGCTCCAAGATCACCTGGCGCGAGTTCATGAGTCCTCCTCGGAGCTGCGCGCGACCTCGGCGCAGCGTGCCTCGAGCACCCCGAGCGACGACTCCGAGACGACGATCGAGGCGTGGCCCAGGACGTCGGCGACGCCGATCGCGCCGGCGGGCATCACTGAGGTCTTGGGGAGGTTGCGAAAGCTCTTTGCCGCCGCGGTCTCCTCGGCGTCGAGAACGATCAGGGTCGGCCCCTTGGCGTCCCACTTGGAAAGCGCCTCGGCCGCCTGCTTGGTCGCCGGCTTGTCGAACGAGGTGGCATCGATGATCGCGATGCTGTCGCGCGACACGTGCACGGAGAGCGCCGAGCGCAGCGCCCGCCGGCGCGCCTTGCGATTGACCTTGAAGGTGTGGCTGCGCGGCTTCGGGCCGAACGCGGCACCGCCGCCGCGGCGGTGAGGGACGCTGAGCGCGCCGGCTCGCGCGCGGCCGGTGCCCTTCTGCTTCCAGGCCTTGGCCCCGGTCATCGAGACCTCGCCGCGTCCGAGGGTCGAGGCGGTGCCGCGCCGGCGCGACGCCAGGTCAGCGCGCGCGGCCTCGTGCACGAGGCTCTCGTGGAACTCCTCGCCGAAGACCGTCTCGGGCAGCGTCGTCTTCGCCTGCTTTCCGAGCGTTTTCGCCTTCAGCTCAGCCATCGTCACAGACCTCCACGGTGCCGCCCTTGGGGCCGGGGACCGCGCCGCGGATCAACAGCAGGTTGCGCTCGCCGTCGACCTGAAAGACCTCGAGGCCGCGCTGGGTCACCCGCTTGCCACCCATCCGTCCGGGCATACCCCTGCCCTTGAACACCCGTGCCGGGTCGGCGCTGGCGCCGATCGAGCCCGGGGCGCGGACGTTGTGGGAGCCGTGCGAAACCGGTCCGCGGCTGAAGTTGTGGCGCTTGATCGTCCCCTGGAAGCCCTTGCCGATCCCGATCCCCGCGACCTTGACCCTCTGGCCCGGCTCGAACTGCTCCACGGTGAGCGTCTCGCCGATCTGTGCCTCGGGGGCCTCGTCGCGGAACTCGACCACCCTGGCCGAGGCCGGTGCCCCCGCCTTGTTCAGGTGACCGAGCTGGGCCTTGGTCAGCTTCTGCTCGGAGGTCGCGATCGCGGCGAGCTGGACGGCCGCATAGCCGTCGCGGTCGGGGATCCGCACCGCGGTCACGGTGTTCGGCTCCGCCTCGATCACGGTCACCGGCACGCGCGTCCCGTCCTCGGTGAAGACCTGGGTCATGCCGATTTTCTTTCCGACGATTGCAGCCATGACTATCGAGTGGCGAGTGGCGAGTGGCGAGTGGCGGTCATCAGATCTTGATCTCAATGTCCACTCCGGCCGGGAGCGCGTCCAAGCGCTGCAGACTGTCGATCGTCTTCGGGGTCGGCTCGTGGATGTCGATCAGGCGCTTGTGGGTCCGGATCTCGAAGTGCTCACGCGAGTCCTTGTCCTTGAACGGCGAGCGGATCACGCAGTAGATGTTGCGCTCGGTCGGCAGCGGCACCGGGCCCGAGACCGAGGCCCCGGTGCGAGTGGCCGTCTCGACGATCTCGCGCGCGGCGCGATCGATCGCGTCGTGGTCGTATGCCTTGAGTCTGATTCGGATTTTGCTTGTCGCGAGCGTTGCCACTGCTTCTATGTCTTTCCCGGCGCGAAGGGGCGCCGCCCCGTGCGTGGGGCGCCGCCCCGGTCGTATCGTTCAATTTCCAGCGGCCCGGAGGCCGCAAAGAAGGCCGGTCAGGTGACCGGCCTTCGTCCGCGGGTCGCTACTCCATCACCTCGGTGACGACCCCCGAGCCGACGGTGCGTCCGCCCTCGCGGATCGCAAACCGCAGCCCCTGATCCATGGCGATCGGGTTGATCAGCTCGATCGTCATCTCGACGTTGTCCCCGGGCATCACCATCTCCGTGCCCTCGGGCAGGTTGGAGACCCCGGTCACGTCGGTCGTCCGGAAGTAGAACTGCGGGCGGTAGCCCGAGAAGAACGGCGTGTGACGACCGCCCTCCTCCTTCTTCAGGCAGTACACCTCGGACTTGAACTTGGTGTGCGGGGTGATCGAGCCGGGCTTGGCGAGAACCTGGCCGCGCTCGATCTCCTCGCGCTTGGTGCCTCTCAGCAGGCAGCCGGCATTGTCTCCGGCCTGGCCCTGATCGAGGTCCTTATGGAACATCTGCACCCCCGTGACCGTGGTCTTGGCGGTGTCCTTGATCCCGACGATCTCGACCTCGTCGCCGGTGTTGACGACCCCCTGCTCGATCCGGCCGGTGGCGACGGTGCCGCGACCGGTGATCGTCATGATGTCCTCGACCGGCATCAGGAAGGGCTTGTCGAGGTCGCGCTCGGGCTCGGGGATGTAGTTGTCGAGCGCCTCGGCGAGCTCGAGGATCGCCTTCTTGCCGTCCTCGTCGCCCTCGAGCGCCTTCAGCGCCGAACCCTTGATGATCGGGGTGTCGTCGCCGGGGAAGTCGTACTCGTTGAGCAGGTCCTTGACCTCTTCCTCGACCAGCTCGATGATCTCCTCGTCGTCGACCATGTCGGTCTTGTTCAGGAACACGACGACGTAGGGCACGTTCACCTGGCGGGCGAGCAGGATGTGCTCGCGCGTCTGCGGCATCGGGCCGTCGGCTGCCGAGACCACCAGGATCGCCCCATCCATCTGGGCGGCGCCGGTGATCATGTTCTTGACGTAGTCGGCGTGCCCGGGGCAGTCGACGTGGGCGTAGTGGCGCTTGTCGGTCTCGTACTCGACGTGCGAGGTGGCGATCGTGATTCCCCGCTCCTTCTCCTCGGGAGCGTTGTCGATCGACTCGAACGACCGTTCCTCGGCGCCACCCTGCTCGGCGAGCACCTTGGTGATCGCCGCGGTCAGCGTCGTCTTGCCGTGGTCGATGTGACCGATCGTGCCGACGTTTACGTGCGGCTTGCTGCGATCGAACTTGTCCGCCATCTCGTTCCTCTTGCTCCTTCTTTATTCCGTCTTTGGTCTTCTAAGTTGGTGTTTGGATCGTTGTGGGTCCGCACGCAGCCGGCCCGACCTTCGTCTGCGCTCGCCCGGGCGCAACCCCGGAAGAATTACAAACGCGGGCTTCCCGCGCGGAGAGCCGTCACGCGCCGGCTCCCACTGGCTCCGCCGTCGTCGTTTCGATGATCTGCTCGGCGATGTTCTGAGGCACTTCCTCGTAACGCTCAAACTGCATCGTGTAGGTCGCCCGTCCCTGGGTCGAGGAGCGCACGTCGGTGGCGTAGCCGAACATCTCGCCGAGCGGCACGAAGGCGTGGACCGCGAGCGCGTTGCCACGCTGCTCTTGGCCCTGGACCTTGCCGCGCCGCCGCGAGAGGTCGCCGATCACGTCGCCGAGGAACTCCTCGGGGGTGACCACCTCGACCGACATCACCGGCTCGAGCAACACCGGCTTGGCCCGACGAGCTGCCTCCTGGACGGCCATCGAGCCGGCGATCTTGAACGCCATCTCGGAGGAGTCGACGTCGTGGTAGGAGCCGTCGGTGAGCTCGACCCGGACGTCGACCATCGGGTAGCCGGCCTTGACGCCCGACCCGAGCGCCTCCTCGATCCCCTGCTCGACCGCGGGGATGTACTCGGTCGGGATCGCCCCTCCCTTGATTCGGTTGACGAAGTCGAAGCCTTCCTCGGGCGCCGGCTCGAAGTTGATCACCACGTGGCCGAACTGGCCGCGGCCGCCGGTCTGGCGGACGAATCGGCCCTGGACCTTTTCGACCCGCTCGCGGACGGTCTCGCGATAGGCGACCTGGGGGCGACCGACGTTGGCGTCGACGCTGAACTCTCGCAGCAGACGATCGACGATCACCTCGAGGTGCAGCTCGCCCATTCCATGGATGAGGGTCTGGCCGGTTTCCTCGTCGGACTCGATCTGGAAGGTCGGGTCCTCCTCGGCGAGCCGCGCCAGCGAGGCCGACAGCTTCTCCTGGTCCGCCTTGGTCTTCGGCTCGATCGCGACCGCGATCACCGGCTCGGGGAACTCGATGTTCTCGAGGATCACCGGGGCGTCGGGGGCCGAGAGCGTGTCGCCGGTCGAGGTCTGCTTGAGGCCGACTCCGGCGACGATGTCGCCCGCGTAACACTCCTCGATCTCCTCGCGGTGATTGGCGTGCATCATCAACAGACGACCGATTCGCTCGGTCTTGCCGTTGGTGGCGTTGAGCACCCGGCTGCCGGCACCGAGCTTGCCCGAGTAGACGCGGAAGTAGGTGAGCTTGCCGACGAACGGGTCCGCCATCACCTTGAAGGCGAGCGCGGCGAAGGGCTCGGAGTCGTCGGGGCGGCGCGCGACCTCCTCGCCGAGCTCGCCCTTGGCATTGGTGACCATCCCGGTCATCGGCGGCACCTCGAGCGGGGAGGGCAGCAGCTCGACGATCGCGTCGAGCAGCGGCTGCACCCCCTTGTTCTTGAACGCCGATCCCGCCAGCACCGGGGTGACCTTGAGGTCGAGGGTGGCGCGATGAAGCGACTTGGCGATCCGCTCGTGGGGAATCTCCTCCTCGGCGAGGTACATCTCGAGCAATTCGTCGTCGTAGTCGGCGCAGGCCTCGATCAGATGCGTGCGCGCCTCGTGGGCTGCGTCGACGAGGCTCTCGGGGATCTCCTCGTACTCAAACTCTGTCCCGAGCTCATCGCGCCAGACGAGCGACTTGTTCTCGATCAGGTCGACCACGCCGACGAAGCCGTCCTCTGCCCCGATCGGTAGTTGGATCGGCAGCGGATTCGCGCCGAGTCGCCCCTTCATCGTCTCGACCGAGCGCTCGAAGTCGGCGCCGATCCGGTCCATCTTGTTGATGAACGCGATTCGCGGCACGCCGTACTTGTCGGCCTGACGCCAGACGGTCTCCGACTGTGGCTCGACCCCGGCGACCGAGTCGAAGACGGCGATCGCACCGTCGAGCACGCGCAGAGAGCGCTCGACCTCGACCGTGAAGTCGACGTGTCCGGGCGTGTCGATGATGTTGATGCGGTGGTCCTTCCACTCGCATGCGGTCGCAGCTGAGGTGATCGTGATCCCTCGCTCCTGCTCCTGCTCCATCCAATCCATCACCGCGGCGCCCTCGTGCACCTCTCCGAGCTTGTGGGTACGCCCGGTGTAGAAGAGGATGCGCTCGGTCGTCGTCGTCTTGCCGGCGTCGATGTGCGCCATGATCCCGATGTTGCGGGTCTTCTCTAGGGGGAAGCTGCGTGCCATTTTCTTCTTGGTTGTAGTCCAGTGTTGTTGTGTAGCTTGGACCGTCCCGACGCGCTTTTTGGAGAGGAGTCGAAGCGGCCGAAAGCTGGTCCTCAGCGCAACAAAAAGGGCCCTTTCGGGCCCGAGCGCAGGACTCGCCGAATAGCCCGGAACGCCCTATGTCGTGCTGGTCTCCATGGAAGGATTCGCCGCTCTTGGACCGCGCTCGGACCAGTCTGCAAGCGACGGGTGATGATAGCAGAGCCCTGAGGGGCTCCCGGGTGGGCAAATGCGCCTGAACGAGCGCATATCGGGCCTGCGCCGACGCGTCGTCGAGAAGCGTCGATCATCGCGCAAGCAGACCGGCGCGAAGGAAGAGGAGGGCGCGCGGCGCGCTCGCGACGGGGCCGAGCGGGCGAAGGCCCGCGCCCGGCGCGAACGCGACGCGGCCGAGGACAAGCCTGCCCAGCGGAACCGAAGCAAGGCCGGCGCGCCGAGGGCCTCCGGAGCGATCCAGGCTGCGGTCGGGGGGCTGGGGGAGCGCGGGCGCAGGCTGCTCGCCATCCCCGCAGCGGCCTGGCTCGCGGTCGCCGAGGCGCTCGGGGCCGCGGTGCTGGTCGGCTGGCGTCGCGCGCTGCGTCCAGGATTGGTCCTCGCCGCCGCCGCGGTCGCGACCGTCTACCGGCTCGCAAAGCAGCACCTGACCCCCGCCCGCGGCGTCGCCGCGGTGGCGGTCGTGGCCCTGATCGCGCTCGGGGTCTCGCAATGGCTCGACTATCGCTCGATCAGCGTCGGAACCAATGCCTACAGCGATGAGGTCGATCTGATCGCAAGTGCCCCCGACATCGACGTGCAGCGGGCCGGGACCGCGCACGCTTGGGTGATGGTGCCGCTGGCGGCGGCTGGGCTGGCGGCCCTGGCGCTGGCGCTGACCGGTCGCCCCTGGGCCGGGCGGGGTCTGGTCTTGGTCGGAATCGGCGCAATCGCGATCAGCCTCCTTGTCGACGCCCCCAAGGGCCTCGACGAGGGCCAGGCCGCGGTCGTCTACGACGGCGCCGCCGCGCGGCTGCTCGAGGGCTTTTGGCTACAGGTGGCGGCCGGGGTGTCCCTGATCGCCTGCGGGCTGCTGTTGCCGAGCTACCTGCGCGCCGGGCGCCGGGCGACGAGCTCGGCGGCGAAGCGCGATCGGCGCCGGCGCCCCGGGCCGGCGGCCGGGATCGACGGCAAGCGCGGCTTCGGCGAAGCGAGCACGTGAGCACGTGAGCACGCCGGCTCGGCTGACCAAGCTGTTGCCACTCGCCTGCCTCGCGTCGGCGATCTGCCTCTTCGCTTCACAGCTGATGACCAGTTTCGAGTTCATCCCGGCGGGCGGCGAGGCGCTCGATTCGCAAACGGGCGGCGACCGGCACGGCTTCGCGCTGGCGTTGATCGCGGTGTTCGCGGTCGGCGCGCTCGGGCTCGCCGTGTTCGCGGCCTCGAGGCCGGCGGCGACCGCGGTCGCGATCGCCGGTGGCGTCGCCCTATTGGTCTTCTTGCTCGTCGACCTCCCCGATGCGAACGCGATCGGGATCCTCGACGATGCCGGCCAGTCGTTCTTCGACGCCGAAGCGGTGCCCCAGGGCGGTTTCTGGCTCGAGCTCGCCGGAGCTCTGGCGCTGACGGTCACCGGGACAGCGCTGGCGACCCTGACGTCCGACCAGCTCGCCGGACTCGGGCCGGGCTCGCGCGACCGAGGCGCCGTGGACGGCGGCAGCGCGCGCCAGCGGGGCTAGGCGCGCCAGCGAGGCTAGCGCTCTACCAGCGGTAGTGGGCGAAGGCCTTGTTGGCCTGGGCCATCCGGTAAATGTCGTCCTTGCGCTTCCAGGCGCCGCCCTGCTGGGAGATCGAGTCCATGATCTCGTTCGCGAGCCGCTCGGACATCGACTTCTCGCGGCGATTGCGCGCAAAGCCGACCAGCCAGCGGACGGCGAGCGTGCGGGCGCGTGGCGCCGGCACTTCGACCGGGACCTGATAGGTGGCGCCGCCGACGCGGCGCGAGCGGACCTCGAGCACCGGGGTCAGCTCCTTGACCGAGTCCTCGAGCACCTCGACCGGGGAACGGCCACTGCGCTCGCCAACGACCGCGAGCGCGTCGTAGGTGATCTGCTCGGCGGTCGCCTTCTTACCGTCCGCCATGACCTTGTTGACGATCTGCTGCACCAGCCGGCTCTTGTAGACGGAGTCGGCTTCGACGGGTCGGACCGCGGCGCGGGCTCTGCGCGGCATTACCGCTTGACCCCGTACTGGGATCGGGCCTGCTTGCGATCGGCGACGCCGGAGGCGTCAAGGGTTCCGCGGATCACCTTGTAGCGGACGCCCGGGAGGTCCTTGACCCGGCCGCCGCGGACGAGGACGACCGAGTGCTCCTGCAGGTTGTGCCCCTCGCCGGGGATGTAGCAGGTCACCTCCATGCCGTTGGTGAGGCGCACGCGGGCGACCTTGCGCAGTGCCGAGTTGGGCTTCTTCGGCGTCGCCGTGTAGACGCGCGTGCAGACGCCCCGCCGCTGTGGGGCGGCGTTCCGTCGCTTGCGCCCCTGGCCCGACTTGAGACCGGGGGTGGCGACCTTCTTCTGCGGGGGCTTGCGCCCCTTGCGAATCAGCTGATTGGTGCTCGGCACGGCGGCGGAAGATAGCAGGGCCGGGCCCGATCCTGAGCCTCTAGGCTGGGACGGATGAGCGTCCGCCAGCCGATCCTGGCCGTCGATGTCGACGGCGTGATCAGCCTGTTCGGGTTCGAGGGGCCGATCTCCGAGGTCGGCGGGCGCTTCCACCTGATCGACGGCGTCGCCCACTGCATCTCGGACTCCGCCGGCCCGCAGCTTCGCCGGCTCGCCGAGGTCTACGAGCTGATCTGGGCAACCGGATGGGAGGACCGCGCCAACGACCATCTGCCCCTGATCCTCGGCCTGCCGACCGAGCTCCCGTGCCTGCGCTTCGACGGCCGGGCGCGCTTCGGCAGCTCGCATTGGAAGCTCGAGGCGCTCGAGGAGTACGCCGGCGACCGCCCCCTCGCCTGGATCGACGACTCGCTCGATCAGAGTTGTCGCCGCTGGGCGGCCCAGCGGCCGGCGCCGACCCTGCTGGTCGCGACCGAATCGGACATCGGCATCACCGAGGCCCACACCGAGGCCCTGTTCAGCTGGGCGCGCGACGGGTACACTCCGGCCTAGGGACTGGGTGCGCACGGTGGATGGCTTCTTCCCGATCTTCTTCTTGATGGTGATCTTGAAGATCCCGGTCGCCGCCCTGCTCTATCTGGTCTGGTGGGCGATTCACGCCGAGACCGCGCCCGAGGAGGCGCCGCCGGGCTCCGACGACCACCGCTTTCGGCGCTTTCGCCGCGAGCCCAAGCGCCCTCGCGGGCCACGCCGCGGCAATCATGGGCCTGACGCGATCCAGCTGCCCGAGTGCCCGCCCGGCGGCCGCGCGCGGGTCGTCTCACGCCCGGCTCCGGTGCGGGGCGCGTCCGCGCACGGCGAGGAGCGCGGCGCCGCGGAGCCCCTGCCGGGATGACGGCGGTCCGAGGTGGGGTGTGGCTGCTGCTCGCCACCCTCGCCGCGGCCCTGATCGGCTGGCCGGCGGCCGACGCGGAGGCGAAGTCGCGCTTCTACGGCTGCGTCCAGGAGTCGCACGGCTGCAGCCATCGGTTCGTCGCCGGAGATGCGCCGGCGACCAGGTTCAAGGATCGCCGCGAGTCGTTCACCGACTACCGGGTCTGCGTCAGCGCCCCGCACGGCGGCCGTGAGTGCGCCCGCTCGGTGACCGGGCGGCGCAACCGGCCAGACGCGCTCTCCTACCTCCCCGGCGCCACCGGCCGCCACGTCGCCCGCTGGTACGTCGACGGGAAGACGGTCTCCAAGTGGGTGTTCCGGGTGCGGCCCGAGGACGCCTGAGCAGGCGACCCGGTCCGCTAGCGGCGAGCACGGCCCCGTCCCCCGCCGTGTTCCATCCGGGGTGGGACGGATTTCACCGCTGGAGCCGGCGTTTTCCGCCCCACCCGAGGCGGCAGGGCCGGCCGCTCAGCTGCCGAGCGCCAGTTCGA